>NZ_LMPG01000017.1 GCF_001423765.1 Sphingomonas sp. Leaf343 | reverse complement strand
CGAAATCGGCAAAACAGGCACCGGAGACGAGGCCGACATAGCCAGATCCGATCATCGTGATGCGCATAAAAACCCCTTGTGCAGGCGCAGATCACAGCCAGAGCGCACCTCTTGTATCGCGGCAATTCGCCTAGCTGGAAAATCGGCGCAAGGTTAAATTGCAGGGGGCCGGTACCGCCTGAGGACTCCCGAAGCCGGAGAACGCCTGTTCAAAGCGGGCAGCGGGCCTGGATCGAAGCTCACCGGTAACGCCAAAGGTCATGCTCGAAACTACCGTTCGCGCCTGACCGGATAGCCCGAATGAGCCGGGCCGCCCGCCGGCAAACGATCCCACAACCAGCGCAGCCGCGCCTCCGCATCCGCGGCGAACGCCGGGTCCGTCGCCAGCTTCGCCTCGAACGCCGCCCTGACCGGGTCATCCTGCGCGAGCAGCGCCTCCGCGACCGGCGCGCGCACGAAATCCTCCGCGGCGGGCGGGGCCGACAGCATCTCCGGAAAGAACCCCCATGCCAGGAAGGAATCCGGCGCTTCCGGTTCCAGCAGCGCCGCGGCGAGCAGGCCCAGCGGCTGGTCGGAGGATACCCGGATCGTGCCGGCGGGCAGCGTTTCGGTGACCGCGTCGTGTGCGAAGGACGCCTTTACCGGCAGCCGCCCGTCCTGCGCGCGCTGGACGGCCGCATCGCGCACGCGCATCCGGTCCAGCACCAGCGTGCGCGGGCTTGCGATCGCATCGAAGCGGATGCCGTGCAGGCGCAGCCGGTCGATCACCTCGACCTGTTCCGGCGGGACCCACCACGCGCGGGGCAGCGTCACCGTGTCGACCGGGTCCTGCCCGATGACCGGCATGCGGAACGTCACCGGCCTGCCCGTCCAGCGCTGTTCCATCCGGCCCGTCGCCGGCGAGCGATACGTGTCGAACGCGATGCCCCTGAATTTCTCGATCCACCCGATCGGCCGCGCGGCGGGTGTCCAGCGCGTCAGCATCGTCGCAGGGCGGCTGGCGCGATCGGTCGCCTTGGCCGCGGCGATACGGTCCCGATCCTGCGCCGCCAGCGTCAGCGCCGCCTCCAGCAGCACATAGGTGCCGAGCACCCGCTGGCGGTAAGGTTTGAGCATGTGGTTCTCGACCAGCACCGTCGGCACGCCGATGAAGTCGCCATAGCCGGTCGAATAGCGCGGCCCCTCCGGTGCCTGACGGATGCCCTTCATCGGATCGCGCGTGTCGACCGGGCTGGGATAGATCGTCGGGACATGCCCTGCCCGCTCCAGCGCGGCGGTCGCCTGCGGGCCGAAACGCGTCATCAGCCAGTCGGCGGTCGCGCGGTGATAGGCGTAGCGACCCCAGCCGGCATAGGTGAAGGTGATGTCGTACTGCATGTCGAAGCCGTCGCTGACGTGGCAATCGACATAGAGGATCGGATCGAGCCGGCGCAGCAGCGCGATCATCGCGCGCGTCTCCGGCGCATCGGCCTTGGCGTAATCGCGGTTCAGGTTGATGCCACGCGCATTGGCGACCTCGCCCTTTTCCAGCGGCCCGCGCAGCGCCGGGAAGTTCCAGCGGCTCATCCGTTCGTGCCCGTCGATATTGTAGATCGGCACGAACACCAGATCGACATGATCGAGCAGCGCGTCCTTGCCGCGCAATGCGATGTCGCGCAGCAGCATCAGGCCGGCATCCTTGCCGTCGATCTCGCCCGCATGGATGCCCGCCTGCACCAGCACGACGGGCTTGCTCCCGCCCCTCTTTCTCCCCTTGCTGGCGCGCACCATCAGCAGCTCGCGCCCCTGCGCGGTGCGGCCGAACGCCTCGATCGCGATCAACGGCGAGGCGGCGTCGAGCCGCTCCAGCCACGCCCGCGTCTCGGCATAACGCGGCGTCGTCGCGAAGCCGGCGCGTTCGGCGGGGGTGATCCACGGATCGTCCTGCGCGACGATCAGCCGTTCGCTCGCCCCCGACCACGGCAGGGCGGGCGGCAGCACGGATTGCGGCAGCGCGGGCGCAGGGGGCATCGATTGCGCTGTCGCGAACGATGGCCCCAGCACAGCAACGGCGGACGACAGGATTTGGGCGAAACGCATCATATTACCCGGTCAGAAACGGGCGCGCAGGCCGATCGTGGCGGTGCGCGGCGTGCCCGGCTGCACCCAGACCGGCGAATAGCTGTTCGCATACCAGTGTTCGTCGAACAGATTGGCGACCGACCCGAACAGCTCGACATCGTCGGTCACGCCGATCTGCCCGAACACGCGCACCAGCGTGTGCGACGGTAAGGTGAAGCCGGTCCCCGTCTCGCCGCTGCGCCGGCCCAGATACTGGAGGCCCGCCCCCAGCATCGCGTCGCGCTGGCCGAGCGTGAAGCGCTTCGTCGCCTGCACGTTCAGATTGTGATCGGGGATGTTGATGAGCGGATCGCCGGGTTCGATCTGGAACGAGAAGTTCGGGTCGAGCACGCGCGACCGCGCCTCCGCATCGGTATAGGCATAGCTCAGCAACAGGTCGACGCCGTCCGGCAGGCGGCCGTTGAGGTCGAGTTCGACGCCGCGGCTGCGCGCCTTGCCGATCGCGACCGAAAAGCCGGGGTTGAGCGTGTCGGTCGCCAGCACGTTCGACTTCTGCAATTGATAGACCGCCAGCGTGCCGGTCAGCCGCCCGCCCAGCGCGGTCAGCTTCACGCCCGCCTCGATCGACCGGCTCGTCTCCGGTTCGAACACGTTGCCGGTCGCATCCGCCCCGATATTGGCGCGATACCCCTCCCCGTAGGCGGCATAGAGCGACAGCGGCGCGGTCAGTTCGTAGACGATGCCCGCCTGCGGGCTGAAGCGGCTGCGCCTGCGCCGGCCCGGTACGCTGGTCAGGCGATTGTCCACGCGCAGCAGGAAATCGTCGTACCGCCCGCCGATCCGGACCTGCAACCGGTCGGTCAGGCTGATCTGGTCCTGCACATACGCACCGGCGGTGCGCTGCACGTCGAGCCGGTTGGTGGTCGGCGTCGTGACCGGGACCGGATACCGGCCATAGACCGGGTTGCGCAGGTCCAGCACATAGCCCGCGCGGTCCGTCGTGGTCGCCGTCACCACGGGGCCGCGATAGCGGGTGAACATCTGGTCGGTATCGAAATAGTCGAAGTCCCCGCCCGCCAGCACGCGGTGACGCAGCGGCCCGGTCATGAACTCGCCCGCGATCTCCGCGCGCAGGACGCTGTGTTCGGACGTGTAGCGCCGCGTCCGCCGCTGGCGCGACAGCGACCGGCCGTCGACATACAGCTTCTGGCGCGACCGCACCGTCTCCGCATCGGACGACGCGCCGGTCAGCAGCGTGTCGCGGTGGCTGGCCCCGACCAGCAGGCTCCACGTGTCGCTGAAATCATGCTGCAGGCGCAACTGGTGCCCGGTCGCGCGCGCCACGGTATCGCCATCGCCCGGCTCCCCCAGGAAGCGCGAACGCGGTACGGTATCGAAATCCCCGTTCAGCACGACGATGCCACGGTCGAACGGCACCTCCACCCGCGTCCATTCGAAATCATAGGTCAGCCGCGTGGCATCGCCCAGTCCGACGCCGATCGACGGCAGGAATCCCCAGCGCTTCTGCTCCACCGTGTCGCGGAACGTGTCGCCGCTTTCGGCATAGCCGATCAGCCGCGCCGTGACGTTGCCGGTCAGCGCCAGATTGGCGTCGCCCTCCGCCCGGACGGTGTCGAAGCTGCGATACTGGAGCGAGGCGGTGCCGAAGCTGCGGCCGAGTTCGGCCTGTTTGGTGACGATATTGATCGATCCGCCCGGCTCGCCGCGCCCCAGCACCGCCGCGGCCGGCCCCTTCAGCACCTCGACGCGCTCGATCCCCGCCACGTCGCGCTGGCCGCTGAACCCGCGCCCGGCGTTGAAGCCGTTGACCAGATAGCCGCTCGGCAAATTCTCGTCGCCGACGAACCCGCGCACGGCGAAACTGTCCCACAGTCCGCCCAGCGTATTCTGCCGGACCACCGATGCGTTCAGGTCCAGCGCATCGGTCAGCCGCAGGATCGCATTCTCCTCGATGATGCTGTCGTCGATCGTCGCGATCGCCTGCGGGATCTCGCGCAGCGCGAAATTGCCGCGATAGGGCTGGCGGACGCCGGTGACGGTGATCTCCTCGTGCTCCCGGCCGGCCCTTTCGTCGGGTTGCTCCGGCCCCGATCGGGCGAATGCCGGGCAGGAAAGCGCGACGGCGAGCGGAGCACCGGCCAGCACGGCGGTACGCATGGAACGGCGCAAGTGAATATCCCCTTCGGCAACACGATATCGGCCCCGCCGCATCGGGCCGGAGCGGGCGCGCTATGAGGGAGATGATGTAACATCGTCAATGATATCTTGTTACATCTTTTGCAATGCGGCATGTGGCCCCGGTTGCAACGCCGAGGTTCCCGATGACGACGCCGCCCCTTTCTTCGCCTCTCGCCCCGGACGTGGCTTCGGACATGGCCCCGATCCTGATCGACGCGCTGACGCTCGCCTACGGCGCGCATGTCGTACTCAACCGGCTGTCGCTGGCGGTGCCGGCGGGCAGCATCACCGCGCTGCTGGGCGGCAACGGCGCGGGCAAGTCGACCACCCTGTCCGCGCTGCTGGGTTTCACCCGCGCGCAATCGGGCACGATCGCAGTGTGCGGGATCGATCCCGCCGCCAGACCGGACGAGGCGCGTCGCCGCGTGGCGTATCTGCCGGAGAACGTCGCGCTCTACGACCATCTCTCGGCGGTGGAGAATGTCGATTACCTGCTCGCGCTCTCAGGTCAGCGGCCCGGCCAGCGGCCCGGTCAGCGGGCCGGCCAGCAAGCCGGCCGGCGCGGCGGCCGACGGCAGGAAAACGCCGCGATCGTCGATGCGCTGGCCGCGGCGGGGTTGCAGGAACGCGCATGGCACCAGCGGCTCGGTGGTTTTTCCAAGGGGATGCGGCAAAAGGTGGCGATTGCGGTCGCCTTGCTGCGGCAGGTGCCGGTGCTGCTGCTCGACGAGCCGACATCGGGCCTCGATCCCCGCGCCACCGCCGATTTCAACGCGCTGCTGGTGGCGGTGCGGGAACGCGGCACGGCGGTGCTGATGGTGACGCACGACCTGTTGTCCGCGGCCGATGTCGCCGACCGGATCGCGTTTCTGGAGGCCGGGCGCGTTGCGCACGAAGTGACCGCGAGCGGCCCGGAACGGTTCGACGTGCGCGCGCTTCATGCCCGGTTCCAGCCGGGCGGCGATCGGCTGGCGGCATGAGCGCCGTTCGCCTGATCGCGCGCGACGAATTGCGGATGATGGCACGCAACCGCGTCGCGGTGATCGCTTTTGCGATGCTGGTCCTGCTGACGCTGGTGGCGGTGGCGAGTTCGTGGGCGCACCAAAACGGCGTCGCCGCGCTGCGCGATCGTCATGCTCATGTCGCCGAACGCGCATTCGATGCGCAGCCCGACCGGCATCCGCACCGGATGGTGCATTACGGCACCTTCATCTTCCGCCCGCCGGGGCCGCTCGCCGCGTTCGATCCCGGGGTCGACGCCTATACCGGCAACAGCATGTTCCTGGAGGGGCATCGCCAGAACACCGCCAATTTCGGCGACGTGCGACAAAGCTCGCTGCTGGTACGCTTCGGCCAGTTGACGCCCGCCTTCGTGTTGCAGGCGGTGGCGCCGCTGCTGCTGATCTTCCTCGGTTACGGCGCACTGGCGCGCGAGACCGAGCGCGGCACGCTGCGCCTGCTGATGCTGCAGGGCGTCGGCCGGCGACAGGTGGTGCGCGGCAAGCTGCTGGCGCTGGGTGCGGTCGCGCTGATCGCGGGCGCGCCGGCGATGATCGGGCTGCTGCTGATCGCCGGCCAGCCGGGTGCGTTGATGGGGCCGATGTTCGTCATCGCCTTGGGTTACGCCACCTATCTCGCAGTGTGGGCCGTCCTGATCCTGCTCGTTTCGGCGCTGGCCCGGCGCAGCCGCGATGCGTTGCTGGCGCTGGTGGCGGTGTGGGCGGTGACGCTGGTGCTGGTGCCGCGCGTCGCGCCCGATCTGGCGAGCGCCGCGGTGCCGCTGGCGAACCGGTTGCAGACCGACATCGCGATCGCGCGCGACCTCCGGACGCTGGGCGACAGCCACGATCCCGACGACCCGCATTTCGCCGCCTTCAAGCGATCGGTGCTCGCACGCTACGGCGTCGACCGGATCGAGGACCTGCCCGTCAACTACAAGGGCGTGGTGGCGATGGAGGGCGAACGGATGACCGCGTCGCTGTTCGACCGTTATGCGACCGACAGCTTCGCCGCGCAGGCGCGGCAGAACGGGATCGTGGAGGCGATCGGCCTGCTGAGCCCGGCGATCGCGCTGCGCTCGCTGTCGATGGCCGCGGCCGGCACCGACTTCGCCGGCCATCGCCGCTTCCTCGAACAGGCGGAGGCGTATCGTTATGCCCTGGTGCAGCGGCTGAACCGGATGCAGGCGGAGGGTGTCCGCTATGCCGACGACGTCGCGGTCGATGCGGGGGCGGATCGCCGCAAGCGCGTGTCGGGCGACCGGTGGCGGGCGATGCCCGATTTCCGCTTCGTCGCGCCGACCGGGACCGCGCTGGCCATGGCGGCATTGCCGGGGCTGGCGATCGTGGTCGGGTGGCTGGCGGTCGCCCTCGCCCTGCTCGCGCTGGCGACACGCCGGCTGGGGGCGCGGCGATGACCCTGTTCATGCACGAATGGCGGCTGTTCTCGCGCCAGCGGCTGGCGATGATCGCGCTGGCCTTGCTCGCGCTGCTGACCAGTGCCGCGCTGGTGGCGGGCATCGCCGGGGTGGCGCGCCAGCGGGCTGGCATCGCCGCGATCCCGGCCGCGCAGGCTGAGGATATCGCGGCCGTCGCCGCCTATGTCGACCGCACGAAGGATGCCGGCAGCGCCGCCTATTACAGCTTCCATCCGACCTGGGACGCGCCCGCGCCGCTCGCCTTCGCCGCGCTCGGGATGCGCGATGTCTCGCCCTATATCCTGCGCGTGCGGGCGCTGGGGCTGGAGGCGCAGATCCATGACGGCGACATCTTCAACCCCGAACTGGCGCTTCCCGGCCGGTTCGACTTCGCCTTCGTGCTGGTGTTCCTCGCGCCCCTGTTCGTGATCGCGCTGTTCCACGACCTCGTCTCGGGCGAGCGGGCGGCGGGGCGGCTGCGGACGCTCGACGCTCTGCCGAACGGTGGCCGGGCGCTGTTCCGGCGACGGACGGGACTGCGGGTGGCGTTGCTCTGGGCGGCGCTGGGCGTGCCGTTCGGCATCGCTGCGGTGGTGGAGGGGGTCGATGCCGGCACGGTCGCGATCGTGCTGGCGGTAACCCTCGCCTACCTCCTGTTCTGGGTCGCGCTGACCGCCCTGGCCGGCCGCTTCCGCTGGAATTCGGTCACGAACGCGGCGACGCTGGCAACGACGTGGCTGTTGCTCGTGCTGATCGCGCCGACGCTGGCCAATATCGCCATCAACGCTGCGATCCCCGTCGATCAGGGCGCGGAGATCGCGCTGGCGCAGCGGGAGGCGGTCAATCACGCATGGGATATCCCGCGCGCGGATACGATGCGCCGCTTCTACGCCAGCCATCCGCAATGGGCGGACTCCGCCCCGCTGGGGCCTGAATTCCATTATAAATGGTATCTCGCCTTTCATCAGAACGGCGACGAAAGCGTGCGCGACCGGGTGCGCGCCTATCGCTCCGGACTGGAGGCGCGTGACGCGGCCGGTCGCACTCTCGGCTGGTTCCTGCCCTCTGTCGGGGTGCAGGCGCTGCTGACCCGCCTCGCGCGAACGGACCTTTCCGCGCAGCTTGCCCACCAGACCCGCATCCGCGACTTCCACCGGCGGTTGCGAACCTTCTATTATGGCTATCTCTTCCGCGATCGCCCGTTCGCCAAAGCCGATTTCGACCGCGCACCGCGGTTCGAGGGGCGTTCGGGCGGCTGAGGGATCCGCAGACCCTTCGAATGCGCGGATGACGTCGAATCGGACAGGAATCATGACCGACATAAAGGGCAAGGGATCGACGGGCCCGATGGCTGCTGGTTCCGCGTTGCAAACCACGCTGAGTGGTAGGTGTAATGCCAGAAATTGCTACATCATTGAGAAATAATCGAAAACATTTCGGCGATGAGACGCGCCATTCGCAACATGTTGCCGGAAAGTGACAATCTGCCGGCTTCGTCGCGATGGTGTCACCAAAATCGATTGACAATAAATCCTCTAGTCCGACAAATCGGACGGATAGCAGGACCGCCGGGGAAGTCGCGGCCTGACAGGAGGGGGTATTTCCATGAAGCATGTTCTGCTGCTGGCTTCGGCCGCACCGTTGGCGCTGTTCGCGGCATCCGCATCGACGCCGGCACTCGCCCAGACCGCGACACCGCAGGAACAGCAACAGGCCGCACAGCCCGATGCCGGCGTCGACGAGCAGGCTCCCGTCGCGCAGGAACGTGCGATCCGCTCCGCACAGGGACGCAGCCCCGGCACCCAGGCCACCGAGAATCTCGGCGACGACAGCAATGCCCAGGTCGCCGACGAGGGCCGCAGCCCGGAAGAGATCGTCGTGACCGGCTACCGCGCCAGCCTTGGCAGCGCGCAGGCGATCAAGCGCAATTCGGACGCGATCCTCGACGCGATCGTCGCGCAGGACATCGGCAAGCTGCCCGATAACACCGCCGCGGAATCGCTGGCGCGCGTCACCGGCGTGCAGGTCAACCGCTTCAGCGACGAAGTCAGCCAGGTGCTGGTCCGCGGCCTGCCCGACGTCGCCACCACCTTCAACGGCCGCGACATCTTCACTGCCGAGCTGCGCCGTTCGCAGTTGCAGGATTTTCCCGCGGGCGCGCTCGCCGGCCTTGAGGTCTACAAGTCGGGCACGGCCGACCTGCTCGAACCGGGTCTGGCCGGCCTCATCAACGTCCGCTCGCGCCGGCCGTTCGACTTCACCGAGAAGTTCGTCATCGCCGGCGGTATCCGCGGCACGTACAACGACCAGAACAAGAAGTACGACCCGCTGGGCAACATCCTGGTGTCGGCACGCGGCGACACGCCGCTGGGCGAGGTCGGCGTGCTGGTCAACGCGTCCTACCAGCAGGCGCACTACCGCAACGCGGTCCGCTGGGCGGATGGCTTCGTGACCAACCCCAGCGCCGGCACGACGATCGTCCCGTCATCGGTCGGCCGCAATTTCAAGATCCCGGCCGCGGTCGGCGTCTACAACGACAGCGGCAAGCGCTGGCGGCCGGCCGTCAACGCCAGCGTCCAGTGGAAGCCGGCGTCGAACCTCGAACTCTATTACGACTTCCTGTACCAGGGGTACCGCGGCGACATCGCCAACGACTGGTTCCGCGCGCCGCTGCTCGACAACAACCCGACGCTCAGCAACATCGTCCTCGTCGACGGCAAGCCCGATCAGGTCGAGACGCTGACCAAGACCGGCGGTTTCCGGCCGGAGGCGTATCGCAGCACGCAGCACGGCTACACCAACACCTATCAGGCGGCGGGCGGCGCGAAATGGGATGTCGGCCCGGCGCATCTGTCGACCGACCTCGCCTATACGCGCAGCGAATACGGTTCCGACGAATGGAGCTTCGACACGGCATGGACCGCCGCGCCGCAGGTCGACGTCGATTTCTTCGTGAAGGGCGGGTCGTCCTTCTCCCTGCCCGGCTTCGACGCCGAGAACCCCGCCAACTACAAATGGCGCGGCTATTACGAGAGCATCTACCGCGTCGAGGGCAAGGGCTGGCAATGGCGCGGCGACCTCGACCTCGACACCAACCTGTCGCTGTTCCCCAAGCTGCAGTTCGGCGCACGCTGGACCGATCGCGAGGCGTCGCTGGAGCGCGGCAACCGCTATGCCTATACCGAGACGCTGGGCCTGACGCTGGCGCAGACCCCGGCGCAGCCGCTGGGCCTGACGCAGAACGTGTTCCGCGGCGATCAGGGCTTCACCAGCTGGCTGATGCCGTCCCGCGCCGGCGTGGCGGGCAATGCCGAGGCGCTGCGCCAGTTCTCCTATGACTCGCTGGTCAAGATCGTCGCGGCCAACCCGAACGATCAGGGTTATCGCGATGCGCTGGCCCGGTTCGCGACGCCGAACATCCAGCTCGATCCGTTCGCGGCGTTCTTCGCCGAGGAGCAGACCTATGCCTTTTACGGCCAGACCAAGTACGAGTTCGATCTCGGCGCAATTCGGGTCGACGGCCTGATCGGCGCGCGCGCCGTCAACACCGTCGGCAAATATAGCGGCATCTCCAGCGTCCTGTTCAACGGCGTCCGGGTGTCCGAGCAGCGCGTGACGAGGGCGAACTATGTCGACGTGCTGCCCAACGTCAGCCTGCGCATCCGTCCCGACGACAAGCTGCAGGTGCGTTTCGGCTTCACGATGACGCGGACCAAGCCGGAATTCGGCCAGCTCAACCCGGCGCTGCGCATCGAGCAGAACACGGCCCCGGTGACCGGTCCCGTCCTGCCCGATCCGCGTTTCCCCGCCTCGTTGCAGGGGCGTCCGGTCGCCTATGGCAGCGGCGGCAATCCCGATCTGCAGCCGCTGACGTCGAAGAATTACGACGCGTCGGTCGAATATTATTTCAGCCAGACCGCATCGATCACCGCGGCCGCTTTCTATCGCGATCTCAATGGCTTCATCAACAATTACACGACCCGCACGGTGGACCCGGTCTATGGCCTGATCGAGATCAACCGGCCGGAGAATTCGGGCAAGGGCCGGATCAAGGGCTTCGAGGTCGGCGCGCAGAGCTTCTTCGACTTCCTGCCCGGCCTGCTCAGCGGCTTCGGCGTCCAGGCCAACGTCACCTATCTGAAGGGCGAGAACCGCTTCCCGGCCGCCCTTTTCCAGGCCGCGACCGGATCGACCACGCCGGCACCGTTCGTGACGATCCCCGGCCTGTCCAAGTGGACGTACAACACCGCGCTGTTCTACGAAAAGGGCGTCATCTCGACGCGCCTGTCGCTCAACAACCGGACGGCGTTCCTGAACAACCAGTTCCTGCCGACCGCTGATTTCTACGACGGCGAAGGCACCCAGAATATCGAGCGGCTGGACTTCTCGTTCAACTACACGCCGATCAAGCAGATCACGCTGACGTTCGACGCGGCGAACATCCTGGCGAAGCCGTTCAACAATTATCGCCAATATGCGGACGGTCGCTCCTATCCGCGCGATATCCGCGAAGAGGGCCGCTACTACGGCATCGGCGCCCGCTTCCGCTTCTGATCGACCGGACCACGGGCGGGGTGGGAACCCTGCCCGTGCCAAAGGACGTCGGGATGGCGTTGTCCCCGCGACATATGCGCCATGTTTCGGGAATTTTCTGCAAGCGGGGAAGCGGCAGGATCGGGTCGAAGAACCCCGGACCACGCCGCCTCGGGGTGTTTGCGCGCTGCGTCACCCGCTCTTTTGATTGATCGGTAAAAGCGATCACCCAGTGCAATTGATTTCAGTTGGATACAAAGCTGGTTTATGTCAGTTTGACTATCAGCTTTGGAGAGGAGCAACGAGATGGCACACCGCTACAGCGGGAACCGCTATCCGACGGCATATGATACCCATCAGATGCTGCGCGGTCTGATAGTAGCAACGCCCTTGTCATTGGTGAGCTGGGCGCTGATTATCGTAGCCATACGCGGGCTTTAGACCGCGTCCTCATTTCGGGTGGCGGGAGGTTTCCGGTGGATGACCCTGACCTCCCGACATCGACTGCATCTGGCGACGATCGTTTCTGGCCGCAGCGTCGCCGGACGTCTTGTCCAGCGATGCAATCCCCAGAAACATAGCCTGCTTCGTTTCACTGTGGCCCGTCACATCGTTGCTCATGGCTTTGAAATCTCGCGGTACAATGCCTGAGTCGCGTTGTTGATCCCGATTGCCATGATCTCGTGTACGAATTACCGCGATGTCAGTCTCGCGCCTTGAGCAAGCAGTCCATCGTCATCTGTTTCAAATCAGAACAGGGTGCGTGGCGGATCGGCAGTCGACATGTGGTTAATTTGGAACGGCTGGGTCCGATCCTCCTGCAATCTTGATGTATGTGTGTCGGTAACGCGCGCGTTACAGCGGCAGCGGATTCATGTTGACCGGAAGCGTGTGAGCCAAAAAAAAGCCGCCAGCCCGAACGGCTGACGGCTCTGCCGATCTCCCGGGGGCAATCTCCCGGGGGAGCGGGATTATCAGGTGAAGCTGATCTTGGTGCTGGCGCGACGACGACGCATCGCGCCGCCTGCCATGCCGAAGCCGCCGATCATCATCGCCCATGTCGCGGGTTCCGGGACTGCGCCGGCCAGTGCGGTGCCGGTGAACTGCGTGATGGTTCCTGCAGTGTTCGCGATCCCGCTGGTTGCGGCACCGTCGAACACCGAGTTCACGCTGTAAACGCCGTCGTTGAAGCTGTTCGCTGTATCATACGAGGCCAGGAAGAAGCCCGGGCCGTCTACACCGGATCCAACCGGGATCGTAACGTCCAGCAACAGATTGCCCATCGAAGGATCGTACCGGAAGGCGTTGTCGAAGTTCACGATGTACTCAAAGCCGTCCGATATGGGAGCGGCGAATGAAATCGCGCCTCGATAGACGAGCAACGCATCCGCGCCGATGTTGCTGGAAAAATCCGCCGACAGCGGAGCACCGGTTTCATCGCCAAACATGGTGGTCGAAAGGCTTATGTTGACGCTGGCATAATTCGCGCCGTTGCGAAAACCCGGTGTCGAACGGAACGCCAGGCTCGTCAGCATCTGCGGCCCGGAAAAGAAACTGGAGGCGTAGACCTGCTGGGTACGGCTGCCGCTCGTTCCACGATATGTGAACGGTGCGGGGGATTGCGCCTGACCACTTGGCGCAGGATTCGGAGTAATGGTGACGATGTCCGCAGCAAATGCCGGATTGGCTGCCAGTATGCCTAAAGTGGCGACGACGTGACAAACGCGCATGCGTGTCCTCCCCTGTTTCGACGACACGCAACCGATGAGCCGGTTCGTGGTGCCACCCCCGCTGGCGATTGGCGCAGCGCAGGTCATGAGTTACGTCCGCGTTAGCTATAAAGACGCGCTCCCCTTCACACACGCCCCCATCTCATACCGGACCCGATACCTGTTCCCACCGGACAGGAGCCCCGGCTACGATCAGCGCGTACGGCAGCGATCGACCATCCGGCAGCGTTCAGCGGGCGACATGCGCCGATAGCTCCGGTCCACCGGCTGGCAGATCAGGCGTTTGCCGAGCGTCAGGCGTGCCGCGACCGGCCTGACTTGCCGGTGGCGCACGGTCGGGGCGGGCATGCCCGGCGGAGATGGTGCATCGCGGCGACAGGAAGCGTTTACCTTGCGAGCATCGATTCCAGCCACGCGGACCTCGATGCCGTTGAGGCCGAGCCACGTCACGGCGCTCTGTCATTCCCCATTGCGCCCCGAATCCGCGTGATTCATGGTGGCCATGCGATGATGCTCAGCCCCCTCTCCCCCATTCCTGCGCTCACTCTGCCGGTGCTGATCGCGGAGGCGGAGCCGCATGCGCAGATGCGGTTCCTGGAGTTCTTCGCGGCGACGATCCGCAACGTGCACACGCGGCGCGCCTATGCGCGCGGGTGCGGCGACTTCCTGGTTTGGTGCAGCGAGCGCGGCGTCACCGCCCTGTCCCGGATCCAGCCGCTGCACGTCGCCGCCTGGATCGAGGAGCTGGGCCGCGACCTGTCGGTGCCGACCGTCAAGCAACGGCTGGCGGGGGTGCGCCACCTGTTCGACTGGTTGGTGCGGACGCAGGTGGTGGCGACCAACCCCGCGGTGTCGGTGCGCGGCCCCGCCTATAGCGTGCGGCGCGGCAAGACGCCGGTGCTCGACCCGTACGAGGCGCGCACGCTGCTCGACAGTATCGACGTGTCGACATGTATAGGATTGCGCGACCGGGCGCTGATCGCGCTGATGGTCTACAGCTTCGCGCGCGTCGGCGCGGCGCTGGGGATGCGGGTGGAAGACGCCTTCACGCAGAACCGCCGGCTGTGGGTGCGCCTGCACGAAAAGGGCGGCAAGCGGCACGAGATGCCGTGCCATCACAATCTGGAGGAATATCTCCACGCCTATATCGACGGCTGCGGGCTGGCGGAGGATCGCAAGGGGCCGCTGTTCCGCACGATCGCACGCGGCACGGGCCAGCTCAGCCGAACCCCCCTGCCCCAGGCCAATGCCTATCAGATGGTCCGCCGGCGCGGCGTCGCGGCGGGGATCGGGACGGCGATCAGCAACCACTCGTTCCGCGCGACGGGGATCACCGCCTATCTGAAGAATGGCGGCACGCTGGAACGCGCCGCGGCGATGGCCAACCATTCCTCCACCCGCACGACGCAGCTCTACGACCGTCGCCACGACGGCGTGACGCTGGACGAGGTCGAACGCGTGATGATCTGACGTGTCGAGGTGTCGACAATCATGGCGGCTGCGAGATATTTATCGGCGGCCAGTATGTGATCGCCGGTCTCGTTAGCGTGAGACATAGTCCTGCTGCCAAGCCGAGCTGTTTCGCCAGATCGACCTGCTGCAGTTTCGTGTCCGGCCGTGCTTCGGTCAGCGCGACGACGATGCGTGAAACGTATATCTCGTGGTCGCCGCAAGAAGGAGGAAACCTCATGGGACTGTACGGTCATCTCGCGTCGTTTCCTGTTTGGGACGAGCCGTTCTCCGGGCAGTTCGGGAGGCTGGGCGATGCGACGCAGCGATCGTGACCTGTGTCGTGGCCTCCTGTTACGGCGATGGGATCGGCCTGTCGGTGACGGACGGGATCGCGCATTTTCCGGGCTTCGGCAAAGAGCGGATCGTACCACTCGACACGCTGGATCGTGACCGTGTCGATGCCCTGCTGGCCGCAGCGGATGAAGCATCGTTTTTCACACGGATAGGGTCGGACGATGCCCCTGTTCGGCCGGATGCACGAACGTGGCATATACGGCTATGTTATGAGGGCAGATCGCGCCTGCTGGCTTTCCCGGAGCCGCTGGTCGAACCCGCTCTTTTGGCGCTGGTTCGGGTGGTGCGGGATTGCTGTTTTGCCCGCCGGACGATGAGCGTCGAAGAGGATCGCGGCGTGATCGATCCGGACATCCCGGCGCGTCGCCATATCCTCGACGCGCTCGACATGCCCGGAGCCGGTGAAATCGAGATCGACCTCGATCGCCCCGTCAGTCATCCGCGCGCCGCCACGTTCGACTGATCGTTCAGGGGGGCGTCGGGCTCCGAAAGCGGACGCAGGAACGAGGCGACATATCGCTGCTGGCCGGCTGTCACGCCGGCCGTGGTCCTGCGGAAAGCCCGATATCGGTCCCCGCTGCATCCAGCAGCATCGAACACGACCATCCGATCATAAGGGGTAGGGAGAAGGTGCACACCCGATGCACCCTGACGGGTGCCGGAAAGTGCCGGATTTACCGTGGGTAATGGCTGGTGGTCCATGCCGCACCCTGTGCATGGACCAGATGGACCACATTACGCAAAGAGCAGTTTCCCTTGAAAATGCTGGCATCGCAAGCAATTTGCTCTGCCCACACCCTTGCGCGCCGGGCCTGTCCCCTGCACATTGTTTGCGGGGCAAAGGGGGCATGGATGGCGCGCGTACCGATCACGGTCTATCTGCAACCCGACCAGCTGGCCGGGATCGAGCGGCGTGCCGCGCAGGTCGGCAAACAGCGCAGCGCCTGGGTCGCGGATACGCTGGTGCGGGCACTGAACGACGAGCTGCTACCGCTGGACGAAATCCTGCTCGACCAGCTGACCAAGATGCGGGCGGGTCTGGAAACGGTGATCGAGGCGCAGGCCGGACGCGGAGCCGAGGGCAAGAGCCGGTTGGCCGACATGCGGCAACGGGGCCGCGACCTGGCAGCCCGGATGCAGGCCGAAGCGCGCGAACGACTGCGGCGATGAGCGAGCCGGCCCGCAGGCGCATCGACGTCTCCGCCGAGACCCATGCTATGCTCGATACCGAGGCTCGCCGACGGGGATTGACGGTGCGGGATCTGATCGACCGGATCGTGCTGGACATGGTCGAGCGGGACACGCGCGCAGATGCGTCGCGCCCACTCGCGGGCGGGCGTCGGGACGCTGCTGCGGCAGCGCCCCTGATGACGCAGATCGGGACGCTTGTCGGGCGGTTCGACACGCTGGTCGTGCGGCTTGCGGACGACTTGCCGACGACGATTGCCAAAGGCTTCGACGCGATCAAGGACACCATCGTGAAGACGGGCGGGACCGGTCATCTGCGGGTTATGCTGACGGAGCAGGACACGGCCCAGACCGCACGGCTCGATGCCATGCAAACGGCGCAGAAAACTGCCGGAACGGAGCGGGCCGCCGCATTCGCCAGTCTCCACACCGATCTGGGTGCCGGGATCGACACGCTGAGGCGTGAAATCGTCTCTCTGCGGCGCTGGCATAAGGAGCGACGCTGGGCCGCCGGCATGGGTGCGGCGGGGATGACGATGCTGCTCGTCGTGCTCGCGCTGCTGCTGGCCGATACGGCACCGACACGCTGGTTCGCGGTCCGGCTGACCGGCAATGTACGGGCAGTCGATGCCGCCTTTACGCTCGTCGGCGATGGACGCGCGTCGGGCAAGCTGATGGCTGAAACCAAAGGGCTGCTCGGGGACCCCGATTTTCGTAACGACTATACCCGCTGCGTGGGTCATGCCCGCGAGGTGAAGAAGACGTTCCAGTGCCGGGTGACGATGCCACCGATCATCACGGTCGAACGGTGACCGTTCGCCCTGCGCCCTTGGCCGGCGGGGGTGATCCGGCGGCGTATTACGCAGCCGACAATTACTATACCGGCGAACAGGAAGGCCCCTCGGCTTGGGGTGGTGAAGGTGCCGAGGAACTGGGGCTGTCGGGTCGTGTCGATGCGTCGGTGTTCACGTCCGTTCTGGAGGGCAGGTTGCCGGGCGGCATCACCATCGCGGCGGGCGGTGACGGAACGCGCAACAACGGCTTCGACCTTACCTTCAACGCGCCCAAATCGGTGTCGCTGGTCGCACTGATCGGGGACGACAGGCGGGTCGTCGCGGCGCACGCCCGGTCGGTGTCGGCGACCATGGCCTGGGCGGAAGCACGCTTCGCCCAGGCGCGCGCCGGCAAGGCCGGCGTGATGATGGAGCCGGCGCGAATGGTCTACGCGACCTTCCAGCACGACCTCAGCCGCAAGCTCGATCCGCATCTTCATACCCATGCCGTCGTGGTGAACGCAGCCCTGCGCGATGACGGCAACTGGGTCGCCCTGTACAACCGTGCCTTGTGGAAGCAGTCCGCACTGATCGGCGCGGCCTATCACGCCGAATTGCGCGCCGAGCTGGGGAAGCTCGGCTACCGGACCGAGATCAACGGCAAGCATGGCCAGTTCGACATCGTCGGTATCTCGCGCGACGCGATCGAGGCGTTCAGCAGCCGACGCGAGGAGATATTGCGCAAGGCGGAGGAACTGGGACTCTCGTCACCGCGCGCGATGGAGGCAATCGCGGTCCGATCGCGCGATGCGAAGCAGGCCGGCGACGCCGAGGCGGCACGGGTGCTCTGGGCGGAGAAGGGACTGGTACACGGCGATGCGATCCGCGCGGTGAAGGACGCTGCGCTGGACATGCCGACCTCGCGTTCCATTCTTGATGCGGTGCGAAGCTGGGGTGCGGCGCTGATCGAGCGCGTGACCCAGGCGTTCGGTCCCGCTCCCGAACCGCTCCTGCGTGGGCTTGACGATGTGCGACGGGGTGGTGATCTGGCCAGCGCCTATGCGGTTGCGGCCGGTGTCC
This sequence comes from Sphingomonas sp. Leaf343, assembly GCF_001423765.1. GTDB lineage: Bacteria > Pseudomonadota > Alphaproteobacteria > Sphingomonadales > Sphingomonadaceae > Sphingomonas. The sequence continues at coordinate 73,277 of NZ_LMPG01000017.1, read as the reverse complement.
GCCATCTGGGTGAGCGGGCGGCGAGCTTCCGGCATGACGACCTGCTGAAGGCCAGCCTCGACATGGCCGAACGGGGAGCGACCGTGCGCGGGGTCGAGGCGCGGATCGATGCCCTGCACGGTGCAGGCATCCTGATCGCCGGGCCGCGTGGCGGCATCCATGCCGACCGGTTGACGACGCGCGACATGCTGGCGACGGAGAAGTCGATTCTCGCCGCAGTCCGCAGCGGCCTGGGAACGGCTGCGCCGATCCTCGATGTACAGACGGCGGATGTCGCACTGACCCAGGCTGCGGAGACGCGCGGTGTGACGCTGGCCGACGAGCAACGGCGGGCGGCTCTTGCGATGCTGTCCGGCGAGAACCGCATCCAGCTGATCCAGGGAGATGCCGGCAGCGGCAAGTCCTTCCTTTTCGAGATCGTCGCGGACGTCGGCAAAAGCGCGGGCGTGGAGATGCTGGTATTGGTGCCGCAGAACAAGCTGATGGAGGAGATGGGCGGCCGCGGACTGGATATGCGCTCGCTCGCCTCAGTGTTGCAGGCCCACGGCAACCGCGCCGGCCGGACACGGCCGAGTGACGCGCTGTCGACGCTGGTTCGGGACAAGCTGATCGTTCTCGAGGAAGCGTCGATGGTGTCCTCGCGCCAGTTCGCTGCCCTGACAGGAATCATGGCGGCAGGCGGCGCGGCCAGATTGGTGCCGGTCGGCGACATGAAGCAGATCGCGTCCCCCGGCGCGGGGCGCCCCTTCGCGCTGCTTCAGGAGGCAGGCATGCCGACGGTGCGGCTCGCCGAGAACCGCCGTCAGCAGACCGATACGCTACGGGAGGCAGCCATGCTGGCGCGGGAGGGCCGGGTCGGCGATGCCTTCGCCCTGCTCGGCGAGCGCGTGCACGCAAGCGCGCATCCGGCCATGGCGGCGGTCGCGGAGTATCTCGCGCTGCCGCCCGGGCAACGCGAGCGCACCGCGCTGCTGACATCGGGGCATGTGCTGCGCGAGACGGTGCTGGAGGCGGTTCGTGACGGCCTCCTGGCCGAGGGGCTGCTCGGGCCGGACGCAATCTCTTTGAACAGTTGGGACACGCTCAACCTGACGCGTGAGGAGTTGCGGCAGATCCGGCATTGGGCACCCGGCATGCAGCTCGACATCTATCGGCATCAGGCAGGACTGGTGCCCGGTTGCTACGCAGTGGATGCCGTCGATGCGGCTCGGGGCATGGTCGAGCTCAGTCGCGATGGCGAGGCGCGGCGGTTCGAACCGCGGCAGCTTCATCATGCCGGTCAAGGAGCGGCCTTGTCGGTCCCGGGCGAGATCGAGGTTCGTGAGGGGGACCGACTGATCTTCACCGCAACGGATCGGACGCGCGGGATCGCCAACGGTACTGCGGTTACGGTCGACCGCATCGCGGGCGATACACTGCATTTATCCGGAAACACGCGCGATTATGCAATCGGGTCCGACGATCCGATGCGCGAGCGGCTCGGGCATGGCGCAGTGCTTAACATGCACCGGGCGCAGGGTATCACTGTCGACCGCGCGATCACGGTGATGGACAGCCACGACCGGCTGCTCAACAGCCAGAGCCTGTATTACGTTCTCCAGACCCGGGCGCGCGAGGACATGACGCTGCATGTCGACAACCGGGCTGCCCTGATCGACGCCATTGAGGGGCATCGCGGCGACGTGCCGCACGCGCTCGACCTTGCACCCGAGCTTGCGCTGTCGGGCGGGGAGCGGTTCGATATGGCGACGGGCGAACTGCCGCGCACCGAAAGCGCGCTGGACAAGGACGCGCGCCTGCTGGACGCAATGAGCGCGGAGTTGGCCGCCATCGGCGACGATCTGCGCCAGCCGTCGCCTGTCGCGTTGAAGCCTGTCGCCGCGGCGGTGCGGGAGCGGGTCGTGATGCCGGCTCTCGATGCCAATCGCGATCGGCCGGAACCCGCGCGCAAGGATCTCGAACGGGAGATCACCTGCGATTACGACATGGATATGTAGGCGTTACGTGAAATGTCGACATCCCGACACGTCGACTCGACGCATCGCCTTCAACAGGTGAGCGTCATCTGCCGGTGACGGCGATCGAGACGCATCGGGCCAGATCGCATGACCGAACCGGAACCGCGAAGCCCATCCCCGTCTTCGGGAGGGAAAAGGCCATTCTCCGGGTAGTCGCCTTCATCGTCATCGTCGGATCAGGCGATGGCGAAGAAGACGGCCAGCGCCCGCGTGACCGCCAGCATGGCTTCGGCATCGAGGCGGCCGATCGTCGCCCCGATCTTGTCGCGCTTCACCGACATGGCCTTGTCCACCATGACCTGCGACCGCTTGCGCAAGCCGTTGGCCGATGTCGGGTCGATCGTCGTGCGGATGAGGGGCGCGTCCACCAGCGTACCCGACACCAGCAGCACCGTGACGGTGCCGGTCTGGTCGAATTGGTCCGACTGGATGATGAGCGCGGGGCGCGGCTTGCCGAAATCACCGGGCAGCGCGATCGTCACCAGGTCGCCCCGGTTCATGCCCCGCTCTCGGGGTCGAGATCGATCAGGGCCGCATCCATGAAGGCGTCCAGATCATGGTCCGCCGCGTCGGCCGCCGCGACCACGAGCGCCTGTCGCCGGCATTCCTCCGCGAACCCCGGCCGTCGGGTATCGGGAACCCATATCTGGATGGGACGCAGACCGGCCGCGCGCAGGGCGTCGCGACGCTTCTGGACTCTTTGTGTCACTGGTGCCGGCACCGGGGCTACTCCAATTCAATCCGTTACATGTAACGTAGGCGACGCCAACGGTTGCCGCAAGGAAAAGGGCCGGTTTCTTGTGATCGGCGAACCATCTCCGCGGACGCCGTGTTGACGCCAGAAAACTCAAACTGGAAATTAGCGCGCTTGGTCCCCGCCAAGCGTGTTTCCTCGCGATGTTCGGGTATCGCGAGCGGACGTATCAATATCGTGCGCTGTGTCTCAACGATCGTGCGCCTGCCGTACCCATCCGTCTCACGCAATGTGAGCCGGAAACCCCTTTATCGCAGTTCCGGGCGATCATCGTTGCGAACCGCTACATATAGGCGTTACGTGACGTGTCGACATCCCGACACGTCGACCCTGCGCTTCGTACTCAACAGGTGAGCGTCATCTGCCGGTGACGGCGATCGATGGTGATCGCGACGCATCGGGCCAGATCGTCATGGCTGACCCGCACGAGCCTGGATCGTCCGGGTTTGCTGCGTTTCGCGCTGACCAGAATGTCGTCGGCACCGATCTCGTCGGGGTTGATCGTCCGGACGTTCGCGGCGCGGCCATAGTCCGATACCCGCGCATAGGGTTCGCGGATCGTGACGTTGCCGATCACGAACGGCCTGCCGAGCGTCAGGCGGCGGACCGGGCGCTTCACCGTCCAGGATATCTCGTCGTCCAGCGTATCGCCGGTGACGCTGCCCAGCAGGATCGGGGCGACCGCGATCGTGCTGGATGCGGTGAGCACGGTGCGCCGGTGTTCGAGTTCGAACCGGACGGCGAGATCGTAGCGGCCGACCCTCCATCTGGCATAGGTGCGGCCATAGGACGGCCGGTGGAACGGCAGCACGACATCGGTCGCCTCCGCGCGGGGTGGACCGAGCACGAAGCGGACGCTCGATTGCGGCAGGCCGCCCGGCCCGACGATGCAGTCGGCATCGGCCACCGCGGTCCGGTCGGACCATCGGACGTTGCCGGGTACGTATCGGCCCGCGATGACGACCCCGACCGGGGCGATGCTCCCCTCGATCTGGATGGGACCGATCCTCGCCAGGGGGATCGGTTCGCGGCCGGATATGCCGGCCCGCGCGATGAAGGACGGGTTGCACTCGAGATCGTCGGGTCCGCCCGGTTCGATCAGAACGACTGCCGCCACGCCCTCGATCGTGGCCGGCAGGCGCGTTCCGGGCAGTTCGCTGCGCGCGCAGACGGTGATGTCTTCCCCGCTGGCCTTGGTCCCGTCGACCGTGGCCCCTGCAGGGGTTGCGATCGCGACCGGGCAACGCTGTGCCGGTGGTCGCGCATCGAGGATCAGGGCCGCCGCTTCCAGCCCGGCCGCCACGATCGGCGCGATCATCGATCATCCCTCCCGCGGCGGCATCGTGTCGTCAGGTCTACGTGTCGACATGTCATGATGTGGTTCGGCATCGCCTGCCCTTCCCTCCAGTTCGCCATCCGTAGACCTGTACGATCGTCGACATGTCGATACGGCGGGCTACCGGGAGGTTCAACGCGATTGCCATCCGGGCCGGACCCCTGCACCCTGCCGGCATGCCGATCAGCCGCACCGATCTGGCCGATTTCGGCTATTTCCTCGCCATCGCGAAGCATCGCAACTTTCGCCGGGCGGGGCTGGAACTGGGCGTCAGCGCATCGGCGCTCAGCCATTCGCTGAAGGGGCTGGAGGGCCGGCTCGGCGTCCGCCTGCTCAATCGCACCAATCGCAGCGTGACCCTGACGGCCGCGGGCGAGGAACTGCTCGCCGGCATCGGTTCTCCGTTCGAGGCGATCGGCGCGGCGGTGGAGGGGCTGAACCGGTATCGGGCGGAACCGACGGGCCGGATCCGGCTGAACGTGCTGGAACATGCCAGCTCGCTCATCCTGGGTCCGGTGATGCCCGTCTTCGTCGAACGCTATCCGGCGATCGAGGTGGAGGTGACGGTCGCGAACCATCTGGTCGACGTCACCGCGCAAGGGGCGGATGCGGGCATCCGCTATGGCGGGACGGTGCCGGAGGACATGATCGCGCAGGCGCTGTCCGGCGACATCCGCTGGGTCGTCGTGGGCGCGCCCGGCTATCTCGCGCGGTTCGGCGTTCCCGGTCATCCCCATGCGCTGGCCGATCATTGCTGCCTCCGGATCAGGCTGGGCGACGACAGCATCTATCGCTGGGAATTCGAAAAGGATGGCGAGGAGCTGGCGATCGACGTGCCCGGATCGATCACGCTGGACGATACCCAGTTCGCGCTGGACCTCGTCGCCGGTGGTGCGGGCCTCGCCTATCTGCCGGAACCCTGCGTGGCGGCGCTGGTCGCGCGGGACGCGATGCGCGTCGTCCTCGCCGACTGGGCGCCGATGGGGCGGGGCTTCCACGTCTATTATCCGGGCCGTCGCCAGGTGCCGACCGGCCTGCGCCTGCTGATCGACCTCATCCGCGAGATGCGTCCGCTCGGCCTCTGAACCGCCGCGATGAGCCGTCCTCATCGCGGCGTGGAGCCGGGACCGGCTACCACCGCCGCCCGGCCGCGCCATATCCCGTCTGCGCCGGATGGCGCGTATCGGGAGGAGGTTGCGAGTGGCACGGGTTCTCACATCTCTCCTGCTCCCGTCCCTGCTGTTCGCCGGGGCCGGCTCCGCCACGGCGCAGGGGCCGGCTCGCCCGGGCGACGGATCACGCCATGGAGCCGCAACGATGGATATCACACGCAAGGCCGACCGGACGACGATCGCCGGACCGGCGGAATGGTTCACCGGCACGGTGACGATCACGGGCCAGTTCCAGCGCGACACCCCGTCGCGCGTCGGGGGCGCGATCGTCCATTTCGAACCGGGCGCGCGCACCGCGTGGCACACGCATCCGCTGGGTCAGACGCTGATCGTGACGGAGGGCGTCGGCTGGACGCAGGTCGAGGGCGGCGACGTGGTCGAATTCCATGCCGGCGACCAGCTCTGGTGCCCCGCGGACCGGAAGCACTGGCACGGCGCGACGCCGACCAGCGCGATGACGCATATCGCCATCCAGGAATCGCAGGACGGATCGCCGGTGACCTGGCTGGAGCACGTCACCGACGCGGATTATCTGGCCGGACCCGCCCGGCGCTGATCGCCGGCCTTCGCCCCTGCACCCGACTTCACGAGGCCCAAACGCATGTCCGATTTCCATCGTTTCAACGACAAGGTCGCCCTCGTCACCGGCGCAGGCAGCGGCATCGGCCGCGCGACGGCCGTCGCCTTCGCGCGCGAGGGCGCACGCGTCGCCATTCTCGACCGGACCGAAGCGGCGCTGCACGACACCGCGCAGGTCATCCGCAGCGCTGGCGGCGAGCCGCTGACACTGGCCTGCGACGTCGCCCGGCCCGAACAGGTCGAGGCGGCGATCGACCGGGTCGTGGCGACGTTCGGCCGGCTCGACATCGCCTTCAACAATGCCGGGGTGGAGAACGAGGCCGCGCCCGTGGCCGAGATCGCGCTGGAGGAGTGGGACCGCATCCTGAACATCAACCTGCGCGGAACCTTCGTCTGCATGAAGCACGAATTGGCGCAGATGGTGCGTCAGGGCAGCGGCGTGGTGGTCAACACCTCGTCGGGCGCGGGCATCCGCGGCGTGGCCGGCGGGGCGGCCTATGCCGCATCCAAGCACGCCATCATCGGCCTGACGCGATCGGCCGCGCTGGACTATGCGGCGCAGGGGATCAGGGTGAACGCCGTGCTGCCCGGCAATATCGAAACGCCAATGATGGACCGCTTCACCGGAGGCGACATCCAGAAGGCGATCGACCTCGAACCGGTCGGCCGGCTCGGCAAGCCGGAGGAGATCGCCGAGGCGGTGCTGTGGATGTGTTCGGACCTGGGCGGGTTCGTGACCGGGGCGGCTACCGTGATCGACGGGGGCTGGTCGCTCTAGAGCCGGCCTCCATCCCGCTTTTCGTCCTGTCGGAATGTCGACAGGCATACGCGTCTACATACGGATCGTCGGAATTGCCGCGAATGGCAATATTTGCCATGATGCAGCCGGAGACATCGTCATGGCATCCATGAACATATCGCTGCCCGATCCGATGCGGGATTATGTCCAGGACCGGATCGATCGCGGCCATTATGCCAGCGCGAGCGACTATGTGCGCGATCTGATCCGCCGTGACCGCGGCGGGATCGAGGACGAGCAGCGCTGGCTTCGCGAGCTGGACGGCTCGATCGCGGCCAGTCTGATCGAGATGGACGCAGGGGGCGGCACCGACCTCGATGTCGTCTGCGACGCGGTGCTGGCCGATCTGAAGGCGATGGACGGCCGCGCGCGGTCGTGAAAACCGTCCTGTCGTCGGGCGCCGTCGCCGATCTTCGCCGGACCGCCCGCTTCATCGCGCAGGACAATCCAGCCCGCGCGATATCGTTCGTGGCCGAACTGCGCGATGTGGCGGGGCGACTTGCGGACCTTCCGCACGGCTTTCCGCTCGTGCCGCGTTACGAGCGGCATGGCATTCGCCGGCGGTCCTGGAAAGGATACGGCATCCTCTACTCGGCCCTGCCCGACCGGGTGTTCGTTCACCGGATCGTCGGTCCGGGCCAGGATCACGATCGCGTACTCGGGCTGAGTTGAAGGTGGGCCGACCTGTCGTCGTGTCGACAAGCAGACATGTCGATCGTGCGATGGGACCACCCTGCCCTGCCCATTGACGATCGTCGATGATGTCGGCCACCATCGCTCGTCGTCCCGCGACGCTCCGGACGGGTCGGCCAACAGGGAGGCAGGCGATGCGGGTGATGGTGTTTGCGAAGGTGTCCGGGGACAGCGAGCAGGGTCTGGCCCCGACGCCCGAAATGATCGCGGCGTTTGCGGCGATGGACCGCTTTACGGAGGAGCTGGCCGAGGCCGGCATATTCGTGGCCGCGGCGGGCCTGAAGCCCAGTGCGGAGGGCAAGCGCATCATCAGCGAGGGAGAGGAGCGCAGCGTCGTGGACGGCCCCTTCCCCGCCGACGGCCTGATCGCGGGCTTTTCGATCTGGGAGGTCAGGGACATGGACGAGGCGGTCGCCTGGGCCAGACGCTGTCCCAACGTCATGCCGGGCCGCAGCGAGATGGAGATCCGGCCGTTCTTCGAGGTGGCCGATCTTGAGGGGTTCGTGACGCCCGAAGAGGCGGCGACACCGCGCGACGGCGTGCGCGGGACGCTCGGCGTCGCCTGAATCCGCAAGGGGTCTTCACTCCTCTCCCAGTGTCGATGTGTCGACAAGTCGACCGATCGACGGTGATGCCGTGCGGCCGCCCTGCCCCGCTGCCCTCTCCCGCCGTCCCGACCGCTTTCGCCCCGGTCGGGCGAATTCATACGTCAGTTCTCGCCAAATAGCGTACCCTGCACATGGGCGTATCGCCCGTAAGGACATCGAGCATGGCAAAGAGCCAGCGTAAGTCGAACAAGGAAGTCCGCAAGCCCAAGGCGGAAAAGATCAAAACCAATGCCTCGGCGGTGTCCACCAAAGCCGACCCCGTCGCGATGCTGACCATCAAACGATAGGCTCGCGCGGCGACGATCGCGATCGTCAGCTTATTTATCCCCTGCCAGAATTACGAATGGAACGACGATGTCGCGAGCGATCAACATCACCGCCACCGAAGCCGAAGTCCGCGCCAGCGCGTTGAAGAACGGCGCTGCGATCAGCGCGATCGAGACCATCCTGTCGGGCGGCACCCGCGTCGTGTTCATGAACGGCGACGATGCCGAGCGGATGCGGACGATCTTCAAGAAGAAGGTCATCGCCGGGGCCGTCACGCGCACGCGCTGGGTCCGCAATGTCTGAGCCGGAGCGTCCGGTCGCGCCCGAGCGGCGCTGGACGCAAACCGACATCACCCTGCTGCGCGACCGCGTGGAGGCCGGGGACGTCGTCGACGATATCGCATCGGTGCTGGCGCGCTCTCCGGCGGGCGTGCGGCAGATGATGGTGCGACTGGCGCTCGCCCGCTGAACGACCCTGACTGTCGATCTGTCGACATGTCGGGTCGTCGCACCCCAGGGACCCATAGACCGGCCGCTGGACCGGCCGCTGGATGTCCCGCCGGAGAGCGGATCGGGGCGGCGAACGATTTCCTACTCGAAAGCACGAACTTTCGCCGTTTACGCTGTGTCGACGCCGCTTTCCCGTCATGCCCCGCCCGCCCCATTCCCCATGCGCTGCACCCACCGGCCCCGATGCAACCTGGCTAAATCGGGGCATCCCACGGGGATGGCCGGGCGATCGCGGGAGCGGGGGCAGGGCCCGGGGCCGGGGGGCGTCCGGACGGGGATGCCAAAAGTTCGTGCTTTCGAGTAGGAAATGACGATGGCCCGACCGACCACCCCCGCCCGCACCCCGGCCCGCACCCGGGACGCCAGAAAGCCCGCCCGAACGCCCGCCGCCCGCGCGCCGCAGCGCGACCTGTTCCAGCTCGACAGCCCGCTGACCGCCGAGATCCGTGGCGAGCGGTCGCTGATGGCGTTCCCGTTCTTCGCGCTCAGCAAGAATGCGTGGATGAAGCCGCTGACCTACGATCATGCGACCGTGTCGATCGAGGTGCGTCCGTCCGCCAGCGGCGTCGCGACGATCTACGACAAGGAGATCGTACTCTACATCGCCAGCCTGATGGCCGCGAAGATCGAGGCGGGGGAGGATGTCGCGCAGGATTTCGTCTTCACCGCGCACGACCTGTTCTCGGTCACCGGGGCCAACCACTCGGCGCGCTCCTATGGCCGGCTGTCGGAGGCGCTGGAGCGGCTGCAGGGCACGCAGATCAAGACCAACATCGAAGCGGGCGGGGAGGGGGAGGAGGGCTTCTTCTCGTGGCTGTCGGAAGCGCGGCTGCATTATTCGCGCACCAAGACCGGCGAGCGTCGGCTGAAGGCGGTGAAGGTGCGGCTGTGCGACTGGCTGTTCCGCGCGATCCTGCGCGACCGCCAGGTGCTCGACTATGCCGCCGCCTATTTCCAGCTCGGCCCGATCGAGCGGCGCATCTACGAGGTCGCGCGCTCGACTTGCGAGGACGGGCCGGACGGCGTGGCGCGGCTGGAGATCGATCTGGCGACCTTCCGCCTCCAGATCGGCTACCAGAACCCGCTGTCGAACTTCCGTGCCGCGCTGAAGCAGATCGCCGGCACCGATACGATTCCCGATTACGACATCGCGCTGATCGAAACCGCGGCGGATGCGGAAACTCCCGAGAAGCCGGCGGTCAAGACGGGGCGGGGGCGCAAGACCGCACCGGTCAGCGTCGTCATCTCCCGGCGCGTAAGGACCGAGCCCGAATCACCCGCGCTGGCAACCCCGGCCGATTCGGCCGACGCCAAGTAATTTCTACCCGAAAGCACGAACTTTCACGGTATTTCCTACTCGAAAGCACGAAGTCGAGCGTGAATTGTTACCCGAAAGCACGAACTCGGACGCTCAATTGCGACCGAAATGGACAAGTTTTCTGATTTCCTACTCGAAAGCACGAACCGGGAACGCTTTCGCTGTTGGATTTTTGCTGCAACAAGCGGGGGGTCGGCAGCGGGGCCGGCGAACAAAGCTATCGGAGCGGCTGTGACCACATAAAGGAAAGCCCGGCACGAAGGCCGGGCATCCCAAGGGTATCGTTGGAGCGACGTCGCCAAACGTCGAACCGGAGTCATCTAACTCCCTCCATCTACCCCCGAACGAACGTCAGTTCAAGGATGCGCGTTTCGCGCCACGCCCTCTTTTTGTCCCGGTCCCAGCCCTCAAGGGGGATGGAAGATGACGGCGTTTACTCTGGGGGAGGCGACGGCGCTGGCGCTCGGCCGCGTCCGGCCGACCGGAACGACCGCGAAGCCGCCCGCGCGTTCGGGCGCGCCGCATCGCACCGGTGCGCCGGTGCTGCGCGGCAGCATCGAGGCGGGGACGTTCGAGGACCTGTTTTTCGCGGTGCCCGCCAGAGGCGAGACCGACCGGCTGCTGCGCATGGCGCGCGCCGCGCTGGACGCCGGACGCCGTCTGAAGCGCGCCGCACGCGTGGAGGCGCGCGATCTGTCCGCGACCGAGCGCGCGCTTGCGGCGCTGACCGCGGGGGCGGTGCGTGTCTATGAGGAGATCTGCACGCTGGCGCGGCTAAACGCGGGCCGCGTCTTTCCCAGCTACGACCATCTGGCGCAAGCGACCGCGCTGGGTCGCGCCACCGTCGCGCGGGCGCTGTCGGCGCTGGAGGCGGCGGGTTTCCTCGCGCGGCAACGCCGGTTCAAGCGGGTCGAGTGCGTGGGGGAGGGGGCGGTCGGCCCAACGGAGGGCCGCGCCCCGCGCTATGCCCAGACGTCCAACGTCTATCGCCCGTTGCTGCCGGGGCGGATCCTCGGCCTGTTGCCGCGCTGGCTACGCCCCGCGCCGATCCCGGTCGATGCGCTCCAGCATGCGCAGGCGCGCGAGGAGGACGTGGCGGCGATGCACGCGACGCTATCATGCCGCGAACTCGCACAGACGACGGTCGGGGGGGTGCTGGGCCGGGTTCTCGCCTCGCTGGGCGCGAAGCTCGATCGCATCGCTTGCGAGTCTCAAAATCATCCGCAACCGCTAATGGATTCACTTGTTCTCAAGAAAAGCGGAGTTGGCCTAAACGGCCAACGACGAGATTCATGACGATCAGAGGCAAGGCGATCGCCCGACAACAAGCCAATAAATCCGAACAAAAGACAGGAGCGTCGGCTACGCCGCCGCAATGCTCCCTGAGGGAAGCAAGCGGTTTCCGGATCGGACGATCATGACTGAAGCGCCCGAGGCAGCGTGGACGGGTGTCGGATCGTCGACTTGTCGAAACAGGTTGAAGTGTCGTCGTGTCGACATGTAGAGATGGCGACATGAAGACGCCCGGAAAGACCATCGCGATCATCAGCCAGAAGGGGGGCGCGGGAAAGACCACGCTGGCCATTCACCTCGCCGCGGCCGCGCAAGACGCCGGCGCGGTGTCGCTGATCGTCGATACCGATCCGCAGGCGACCGCCAGCCAATGGGCCGTCTGGCGACAGGATACCCCGCCCGAAGTGATCGACAGCCCGCCGCCCCGCCTCGCCGCCAAGATCGAGGCCGCGAAGGGGCAGGGGGCGCAGGTCATCGTCATCGACACGCCGCCCCATGCCGACAGCGCCGCGCGCGCCGCGGTCGAGATCGCCGACCTGGTGCTGATCCCCTGCCGCCCGAGCGCGTTCGACCTGTCCGCGATCCAGACCAGCGCCAAGCTCGTCCAGCTCCTGCGCAAGCCCGCCTTCGTCGTCTTCACCGCCGGGCCACCGAATGCACCGCGTATCTATCAGGAGGCCGGCGAACTGGTGCAGGGGTTCGGCACGCCACCCTGTCCGGTGATCCTGCCCGACCGCGCCGCCTATCGCCACGCCTCGGCCGAGGGCCGGTCGGTGATGGAGGCGGAACCCGCCGGCAAGGCGGCCGAGGAGATCCGCGAATTCTACCGGTGGACGTGTCGACAACTCGACATGCCGACACCTCGTTTCAGAAAGGCCCGCCCATGAGCCGCAAGCCCAGCTTCGCCAATCTCCGCGCCCGCACGCCCGATCCCGTCGCGACGCCGGCACCAGCGTCGGAACCCGAACCCCGCACGAGCAGCCGCGAGGGTCGCAAACAGATCGCCGGTTTCTTCACACCCGACATGTCCTTCGCCATGCACACGCTGGCCCGGCGTCAGGGACGGAGCCTGCAGTCGCTGATGGCGGAGGCGTTCAACGACGTGCTGCGGAAACACGGGGAAAGCCCGGTGGGGGAGTGAGGTCCGGCTCGGGGCGAGCAGGAATGGAGTCTTTCAGCGCGCGCCGGATCCAGAAATCATGGTTTGTAACGTCCGAATGACGATCAGCACGTCAAGCCAGAAGGAAAAGTTCTTCACGTAGTAGAAGTCGAGGTGCAATTTCTCACGTATCTGGGCGACTGCCGTTACGTGACCTTGATTGATCTGTGCCCAGCCGGTGATGCCGGGTTTGATGATGTGACGATAGTGATAGAACGGGATTTCCTGTTCGTACCATGAGGTGAGTTCAGCCGCTTCGGGGCGTGGACCGATCAGGCTCATCTCGCCGCGGACGACATTGATGAGTTGCGGGAGCTCGTCCAGCCGCGTGCGCCGCAAGAAAGCACCTAGCCGGGTAATCCGCGTATCGTTGACCTGGGTCATGGCGCGTGTCCGATCGTCACTGGCGTCAAGCGTCGCAGGATCGGCGATGCGCATCGTCCGAAACTTGTGGACGATGAAAGGCCGGGCACGAAAGCCTGTTCGATACTGCCGGAACAGCGCCGGACCTGGCGTTTCCCACCGGACCGCCAATCCGATCACGATCATAAGCGGCGCGAGCAGCAGCAGGGCGACAGCGGCCACGACTACATCGACACCGGCTTTGATCTGCAAGAAGATATCGTTGGGATTGAGCGCCCCGAGCGTGTTCTCCGACAAACGCTCGACTTCCACTCGCCCGGTAAGCTGTTCGATCGCCTGCCTGACGTCGTAAACCGGAATGCCGTCGAGGACGAGGTCGGTGATGCGCTTGTCCCAGGCGTCGCTATGGTCGAAGTGCAGATCGGCGACGACGCCGTCGAGGGCCGGGACGGTCATGTCTATCCGCTCAAGCCTGCACCATACGACCTTCTTCAAAAGAGGTAGATCTTCTGTCCGCCCACCCGGCACGACCCCCATTCGGTAACGCTGACGCGATCCGATCAGGAGATGCATGAGGGTGAAAACGATTACCGAGGCGATATAGATGACGGTTAGGAGAACGCGGCTATAGTCCAGCCTGAGCAGGATAAGAGCGATCGCGAGGAGGCCGAACGTCGCCGATATCGCCATCACGACATAGCCGCCGGCAGCGATGCCAGGAAAGATGTGGAGCCGCCGGAACGCGAATACCCCCGCGGCCAACGACATACTGGCTCCGATCGCAGTGATATACTGGGTCGACATGTAGACAGGAATGTCGAGCAATATCCAGCTGAGTGCGATCGGCATCGCTACGGCGATAAGCCAGCCCAGCAGGATCTGGTAGCGCAGGCGCCGAAACAGGGCCGGAAGCGGCTTGGTGGCGTCGTTCATGGCTAGATCAAGGTAGCCGGATCAGGCGTGCCCATGATGTTCCTTTGTGCATCCGGCAGATGAAGGACTGACATGCAATTCAGGTGCTCTGAAGGCAGTGCCATGCGGCAATCGCAACCATGCCAACCTATCCCAAGCCCGAGATCGGACACCACGTTATGCCTAAGTTTAAGCTCTTTACCGCATAGCCATCATTAATTTTGTAGAGCAACGATGATCGGTGTCGTCAGCAAGGGTACGATCGACAGGAGGTCCCTGAACAGGCGACGTGACTTGGAGTCACCCACGACGACAACATCGCCGGTATAGATGTCAGGATCGGCATAGTTGCCTTTGCGTAGCGCATCGAGGTTATACAGCGCGGCGTAGTTCCTTCCATCGACCGTGCGAAGCACGACGACATCGTCCAGTTTGGCGAATTCAGTCGTTCCCTTGGCGACCGCGATCGCGCGCAACAGCGTCATTCGACCAACCACCGGATACATGCCGGGTTCGCGTACCTGGCCATCGACGGTCACGACCTGGCTTACCGTATTCTTGACGTTGACGGTAACGTGGGGGTCGCGGACATAGCGTGAGCGCAAGCCGCGCTCGATCATGCCAGCAACTTCGAGTGGGGTCTTGCCCGACGCTTCGACCGCGCCGATCAGCGGAAAAGTAATCCGCCCGCTCGTATCGACCTGAATGTCGTTCTGGTTCAACTCCTGGATCCCGACGACACTGATGGAAAGCTGGTCGAGCGGCCCGATATAATATGGGCGGTCGATACCAGCATAGGTGCGGGTCGGAGCGGGGAGTGCGGTTGCTGCGAGTTGGGTCACGCTTCCGTCGGGTTGTACGCGCGTCGTCGCGCACCCGCCCACCATGAAGCAAGCCACCAGAAACGTGATGACAATCCGCATACCTAATACCATCTTACAGATCTAGCAGTGACTACCATATCCGTTCACAAGGGATGCGGTCCGTATATGCGGATTACCCCGCAGCCCGGGGAAAGGCAAGGTTGAGGCCGCTATCGCTGCCGGAGTAGTTGATCGAGCGTGGCGCGATTGCGAACCCGACGGGTGCGATCGAGGACGAAGCCCCATTTCGCAAAATATATCAGTGCCGAACGAATGTGCGCCGCTCGTAATCGGGGATCGGAGTAGGATGCTTTCGCAAAGCCATGAGTTACCGATACGCGGGGTTCATACATCGTGGTCCAGCGATCTCCGATCCGCCGTACCAGATCGACGTCCTCCATGTACATGAAGTAGCGTTCGTCAAAACCGCCAATGGCGCCGAGCGCCTCTGTCCGTACCAGCAGGAAGCAGCCGGACAGCGACGGGATGGCGGAAGGTGCCGACTGCGACAGTCCGTGCAGTTCATACCGCTGGTTAATCCACCTCCGCAGTGCCGGGATCGGCAGGAATCGCCGCAGAAGTAGGTCGACCGGAGTCGGCAGAAGCTTGCACAATTGCTGAAGCGATCCATCGCGGTAGCGGACGTTTGGCATGACGGCGCCAACGCCGGGATGTGCGCGAAGGAATGCGATCAGTTCAGGCAATACGTCGGCGCCGAAGGCAACGTCAGGATTGAGCAGCAGGTGAGCGTCCGACCGGTTGCCGATCATCGCCAGCGCCCGATTATGTCCACGTCCAAAGCCCAGGTTCTCGCCCGCAAAGACGTATTCCACACGATTGTTGGAGAACAGGGGATGGGTCAGTGAAACGGGCGAGTTGTCGATTACCGTCAGCGTGCCATCGCTGCCGTCCAAATAGCTTGCGATCGCTGCGCCGAACTCCGCCGGATCGTTGTTGTAGAGCACCAAGGATGCCGACAGCCGCATTACAGATCCCTGATCAGATAGGCCCACAATGACGGCCAGTCAGCGTAGAAAGGAGCGGCGGGGTCGGTGCCCCGCTCGCCTTGCGGTATCCAATCGCCATTCGCGACCGCGCTGATTGCGGCCGCCCATGCGGCGGGATCGCGAGCGTCGACGAACGACACGTCGGCATACTCGCCGACTGTCTCGTGCGCATATGGCAGGTCGGCGACCAGCAGTGGCTTGCCGAGCATCTTTGCCTCGGTGATGGGCAGGCCCCAAGTTTCCAGTCGCGACGGAAACAACACCATGTCGCAATCGGCATATTCAGCAGCCATTCCGGTACGATCCTGTCGTCCAATAAAGCGGAGTGCGGGATCGGCGCCGTACCGCCGATACAAAGCTCGTGCCCAACGCCCTTCGCTGCCGTCCATCGTCAGGCGCAGTTCGACGCGGCCGTGCAGTGGCTCGGGTAGCCGGGCCATGGCACCGCACACGGTTTCGATATTCTTGAAAACGCGCGGTAGCGCCGGGTACAGCAGCCGTAGTGGAGCAGTGCGATCCGGTCGCCGCAGCGTTGTGGGCGAGGGGCGCACGGTCGCTGCGGCCGGCATGCTCGGATGCGCGACGACGACGTTGCGATGATAACGCCGCAGTTCCCGCCGAAGCCAATCCTGCTGCACGATCACCGCGTAATTGCGCCCGATAAAGGCCCGGTAGAGCCACAGGTACAGCTTGTTGAATGCGAAAAAGCCCGGATCGTACCATGCCTCGGTCATGCTGGGCGCGTAGAAGGGCGACGGATTGTGGCAATAGACGGCTTGCCTGCGGGCCGTGACGCGTGGCGTCATATCGTGGAGCGAGAGCCACATATCAGGTTTCAAGCGGCGGGATAATCGCGCGAAGGTCCACCATTCCAAAGCGATGCGGTGGAACCAGCTCGACTTGGACCGGGGGAAGGCCAACGTCTCGACATTGGGTAGATCGACGAGAGCATGGTCATGGACCAGCGCCGTGATCCGCCATTGTTCGCCCAGCGTCGCTGCCGCGGCCGCCAGGCTGTCACGCAGAATGGTCAGCGGCCCGCCCTCGCTGAAATTGACGGCGGACACGACCAGATGCCGCTCCCTCATCGGGCGTTCGCCATTGGCGGCAGGTTCGACCGGGTGGCGTTGCTCCAGCGGAAGAACGCGCCTTGATCGTAAAAGAGAGCATAGATGAAGAGCAGCGACATCAGTGCCGATCCGTCGAATGGAACTTCGACGATCCCGATCATCAGAAAAGTCAGCACGAAGACCAGCGGGGCAGAGCCATATCTCATCGAAAGGTTAATCGTACGGGAAAACATGGCCAGAAGAAATATAACTGACAGTAAAAGTCCAAATCCATTGACAAAATAAGCGTACATTGAATCCGATACGTTTTTAAGTCCGCCCAGCCAGAACTCTGCATTGTTGAGTGTTGAGTAGGACAGTTCGAATTCCATGAGTGAAAGGCGGCTCGAGAAAAGTTCATCGGAATCAATTCCAATAACTGAGAGCGTCCAGTCAGAAAATGCCCGTGGAAAGTAGATCGTCACTATCCCGGTCAGCGTTACGCCAACGATGGCAGATAACAGACCAAAGCGTGTCATCCCGCCATTTATTCGGTTAGAAAAGTAATACCCTGTAGCGATGAATACATATGCCAACGCAAAAGTACGGCTGCCGACGCTCAAATACATGACAGCGATAAATATGCCACATATTATTAGGCCGCGAGACTGCCGGTATATGAAAAATACGAAAGCAGAAGAAAATATATAGAAAAAGAACGTATTAGGATTGGTAAAGCCAAAAGATTCTTTGACTCGTCCATTCCATTCAAATGATGTAGATGGAAGGACGCCTACGGTAGCTAAGAGTGCAATAAGGGCAACTAAAGCCAAGGAAGCATATGCGGTATATATGAAGAACTTTTCCGGATCGCGAGATTTGGCGATTGCCGCGGAGAAGATCAGTAGAGATATTATGTCGACATACGACACAATCGCCTCAGTCAAAAGATAGGGCGACAGGACCATGCCGATTGTGACGACCGACAGTGGTAGCGAGCGGTCGATGGTCGAACGGCCGATCCATAGCGCGCTGGACAACGCAACCAACGCGATCCGGGCGATATTGATATTGTCCAGTAGCGCAATGTCGTCGCGGACGAAGCGGATGCTGGCGATGATGAGCAGAGCATAGGCAGCCGCGAACATACCCTTGAAGAACAGGCCGTCGGGCCGGTCGTCGATCGTGGCGGCCGCAGGTTCTGGCATGGGATAGAGCTGGCCTTGGCCTGGACGTTCAAGCATGGGCTTCGATCGCATCGGCTGGACTGGGCACCAAGAATTCCGGGCGTAGCCAGCCTGTCGTTGTAGGATCGAACCGTCGGATCACCCGCGCCGGCGCGCCGACCGCAATACAATTCGCGGGAATGTCGTTGGTTACGACCGCGCTTGCGCCGATGATTGCGCCATCGCCGATCATGACGCCGGGCATGATACAGACATGCTCGCCGATCCAGACGTTGCGCCCAATCCACACCGGTCGTGACGCCAGCGGTCGCAGGGCCGGTGGCACATCGGGTGCGGACTGCCGGTCATGGTCTTGATAACTGCCGTGATTGTGATCCGTTATGAAGACCTTGCTCGCGATCAGCGTGCCGTCGCCGATGGTGATGTGATTGATCGCGGCGATGTGTACGTAATCGTTGACCTGAACGTCCGCGCCGATGTCGACCACTGTTCCGGGGGTGGTTGGAAACGCGTCGATCCGAAGGCCGACGCCAGCGGTGAAGCCCGCGCCCAGCCGAATATGACGCGCACCGCGAATATAGGCGGGCCGGCGGACGATCCGCGCGCCGCGGTGGACCAGCCTGGTGTACAACACGTCACCGAACAGCCGCAAAAGGCCCAGGAAGCCGTAGCGCGCCCATAATCCTTCGGTCATGCGCATCAATCCTCGACAGCGACGGGCAGCGCGCGTGGCTGCGGGCCTTTGATCGCGACTAGGTCACGCATGGGAACGGGGCAAGTTCGACCCTTGCGCCAACTCTGTGTCACAACGTCACTTCAACCCGCGTATGCGTAGATGCCGGCCTATCCGGCAATCTCGCCGCCGTCCCGGTAATGCGTTCCAGCCAGCCTGTCTTGCAGGACGTGGGGTCGGGCGCTCACGACGATCTGGTGCGGTGCGACGTCCTTCGTCACGATCGCCCCTGCGCCGACCACGGCATAGCGGCCGATCGTGACCCCGCCCAAGACCATCGCTCCCGTGCCGATCCACGCGCCATGCTCGATTGTGATAGGTCTCGAAATATGGGGGTAGGGGGTGGGTTGCGACAAGTCGAGCGTTGCCGTTTCGATGGTGACGCCTTGGGAGATGCGGACATGGTCTTCAAGCACCACTGGTGAGCGAGCCCCTATCACCGTCTCGGGACCGATCATTACACCGCTGCCGATTACAATATTCTCGCGATATTTAAATTGCGTCGACAGTGCGATCGACAGGTCCTCCGCCGCTGGAAAAAGCGACCGTGCCCGGCAATAGGTTCGCCACGCGTTCCATTTATCTTCTATTCGGTCGACGCCACGATGAAACTGGCGGAATGGCCATGCGGTCGCCATTCTAACAACCTTCGTCGTCATTGTGTCGGAGTCTTTCTATCCAGCTTCCACAGCAAGATTGATTTTATCGCAAGTTCCAGCAGCGCGGTCGTAGAGAATGTGACCGACGCGCCCAAAATTCCAAATCGCGGAATGACGAAGATGTTTATCAGCAGACTTAAGGGAATGACAGCGAGCGATACACGCATCAGGTCCGCATCCCGGCGTCGGGCATACAGGCCAAAATGCACGACTATGCCGGCAATCAGCAGCAGATTACCGATCAGCAGAACGTAAAATGCTGGAAGAGCGCCAGCATAGGCCGCCTTTTGAACCTGGTCCAACAGAAACGGCATCCCCCCGGCCAAGACACCCGAGATCGCCAGCGCCAGCGTCATCGACCATACCAGCATCGACGTGAGGGTTTCACGCTCAATAGTCCGATCTTGCTGCTTCGCGGCACGCAGCAGGCGCGGTAGCAAGACTGCAATCACTCCGGTCTGGACAAAGGTCATCATGGTATTGGCGAAGCTTTGATAGAAGGAGTAAACTCCAACAGAGCTCTCGCCCATCGAGCGCTGGACAATGAAGCGATCCGAGTAATATTGAACCTGTGTTAGCAGCGCGACAACGAAATAATGTCGCGCACTCAAGAACGCCTGGCCGAGCCAGGCCAAGCGGTAGCGCTGCGGTCGCACTAGATATGCGCGGATTGTCCAAAATCCAAACGCGCAAGCGGCACCGGCTCCCGCCAGCCAAGACAACAGGATGGTGTCGATCGTATGCGCTGGCGCTGTGGTCAGTAGAGCGATCAGCGGCACCGGCATCCATGCCGCTCCACGGATGAATTGCAGCAGGTTCGATGCGACCGGTCGCATCATTACCATCAGATAGCGGCCGAGTTCCTGACCAACGGACTCGCACAGCAGGATTGCGGACAGCAGCGCAAAATTGAACTTGCCGGTGATCCCGAGGAAGATGCCAAAACCATAGATTACCGGCAGCGCGACCAAGAACGCGCCGCCAACGGTGAGCAGGTGGCTCTGGATATGCTCTGCGCCTCGCCCGTCGTCATCGTCAGACACGATCTCGCGTGTGGTGAAGGTGTGAAGCTCCAGACCAATGACGTAGATCGCGATGGTGACAATCGTTACCAGCAGTGCGTACAGGCCAACCGTGGCCGGATTGGTGTAGCGCGCCAGCGCGACGATGAAGGCGAACTTGCCGAGCAACAGTAGCGCACGCAGCATGATCGACGTCGCGCCTGCCGCCACCATCCCGGTCTGTCCAATCCCTTTGATCGGCAGCAATCGCCGCAAGGTCGCGCCGCTGTTTCGCGTCAGACGAGGCCAAATGGCCATAGGCGCTCGCTTCTGAAGCCATGCGAATGGTTGGGGGACGAAGGGCGGATCATTATTCGAGCAACGGCCACGCCAGTGGTGTCCCGCGTGCGATCGGACCGCGCGCGCGCATGCCGATCACGTCCGGAAGGTAGCGGGGTGCCAATCCGTGCCCGGGGCGAATCGACCGGACGTTGTCGGCGCCGAGCACCTCATTGGCGGCGATGTCGCGCACCGCGTAAAGTGACCGGCGGAAGACGATATTCTGCTTCTCCGCCGGCTGCAGCCGATACGACACCTCGCCGAGCGCCTGCCAGGCGTCGCGACAATCGGCGGTCAGCCGGCGGAACTCATCGGGTTCCAGGCTGAAGGCTGCATCCGGCCCGCCATCAGCCCGAGCCAGCGTGAAGTGCTTCTCGATGACCGTTGCACCCAGCGCGACAGCCGCAACCGAAGTCGCCGTGCCGTGGGTATGGTCTGACAGGCCGACCTGGACATCGAACGCCTGGGCAAGGTGGGGGATGGTGCGGACATTCGCCTGATCGGTCGGTGCCGGATAGGAACTGATGCAATGTAGCAGCACGATGTCGTCGCACCCGCTTGCCCGCGCGGTCGTGACCGCACGCTCGATCTCGCCGAGGCTTGCCAGCCCGGTCGACATAATCATCGGCCGCTGCTGACGCGCAACATAGTCGATCAGTGGCAGGTCGGTGATCTCAAATGATGCGATCTTGTAGACCGGGCAATCGAGGCTCGCCAGCAGGTCGACCGCGGTTTCGTCGAACGGAGTCGACAGGATCGTAACGCCGTGCTGCCTGGCGCGCGCGAACAGCGGCGCATGCCATTCGTACGGGGTATGCGCCTCACGATACAGGTCGTGCAGCGTGCGCCCGTCCCATAACCCGCCGTTGATCCGGAAATCGGGCAGATCACTGTCGATCGTCATTGTATCGGGGGTGTAGGTCTGAATCTTGATCGCGTCGCAGCCGGTTTCGACTGCCGCGTCGATAAGCTCCAAGGCTCGCTCCAGCGAGCCGTTGTGGTTCCCCGACAATTCACAGATCACATAGGGCGGACTGTCAGGCCCGACCTCACGGCCATCAATGGTGATCGGCTTCGTGTTCATAGACCATTTTCCGTCGTCTTGTGGAGCCATGCCCCCGTGGCAGTCAGCTGGCCAGTTCAGCGTGTTAGCCCGTTGCCCGACCTGCCCGCTCGATATCGCGTTGCGCCATCTTCGTCATCAACAGTCCGGCGACATGGTCGATCGCGGTCTCGTTGGCTAGAGAGCCCTTGAAGCTGAAGCTACCCTCGTCGGCATATTCGACATAGGCGGTCATTGCCGTGACGATGTCCGCAGGATCGACCGGTTGATAGCCCATCGCCCAAGCCAATGCCTCGTCCAGTCCGGTATAGCTCTCGACCATGCGGACGTTCGGGAAATAGCCGAACAGGACGTCGCCGAAGCAGATGACCGGCTTGTTCAGCACCGCAGCTTCGAAGCCCAACGTGCTGGTGACGCAGATGACGCCCAAGGAACGACGCGCAAGCTCCTTTGCATTCAGGTCGGGCGCGAGCAACTCGACGTTGGGAAGGGCATCGAGCGCGCGGTAGAACGACAGCGGCTGCAGCGCCGTTGCCGAGGGATGCTCCTTCACCGCCAGCTTCACGTTTACCGGCAGGCGGAACGCAATCGCCTGGATCACGCTCAGCTCGTTGATGAAATCCGGGGCGAGCACCGACGTACTCGCCTCTGGATGAAAATGCAGCGGATAGAGAAAATATGCGGGCGCTTGCACGTCGCGCTGAAACAGACGGGCGACCGAGCGAAACCGCAGGCGACGCTTCACCGCGCGTCGGAACAGCGCCCAGGATGCAAGCAACGGATCGCCAAACTGATAGGCCAGAGCCATGTCGTCACGATGGATACGGCGATAGCGCAACAGACGGCGCAACCGACTGAATACCGGCCGATTGAGGTACTTCGCCGTAATGCTGGTCGCCATCAGCGCAGCGCCATCGCCTCCCGCACGCATATAGTCGGGCATCTGTTCGTCGATCGAGGCGATATAATGTTCGGCGATCCGCCGCGCCTCGGTCGAGCCGCCAGTCCGACAGATCCGCTCCGCCAGCGCGCCAACGGTTACGTGATCGCGCAACGCTCCTGTAGGGCTGATCTCGATATGGCCGGGTATGCGGGCAGGTGCGAGGCTGAAGAACGGCAGTCCGCGACGTTCCGCCTCGCGATAGGCGACCATCGCGAAGCTGTTGCTGACCTGTTCGTACACGATCGCGTCGGGACGCACTGTGTCGAAGACCTCGGCAAAGAAGGCGTGCAACCGCAGCACAGCCTCGTCGTAGCGCAGTGCGCCGCCTCCCTGTTCGAGCGGGGGAGTCATGCCAAATGTGACAAATCGATCGAAATCGGAAAACAAGACGTCCCATGTCGGGACATTTCCCGCAGGGTATGCGACAGGCTCGGTGCGGCGGTCGCGACAATAATCACTGAAATACCAAGCGCTCTCTATCGGACTATCCTCCCCGCTCATCACGTCCGAAAGATGGGAATCCAGCACATAGGCCACGCGCGCGCCACGCTGCCGCAGAAAGGCACCGAGGCGGGTGAAATATTCGCGGCTGTATGCCGCCGAATTCACGATGACGAGAAAAGTGCGTGGGGCGGTAGAAGACATCAGCGGGGATTCAATCACGAGCAAATTGGACAGGAAGGCGGCAGCGCCGGATCAGGCGTCGTGGATCAGTGAGATCGGCCTGGTCTCGCGATCGGGTACGGGTGCATCAACGATCAGCCGTGATCGGAAGATTGTCGGCGTGATGGAGTAGCGCACCTGAAGAAGCAACCGCGTTCCCGACGCCGGCTGCTGGCCCTTGTGAACTCCAAAAGTGTCCTCGATGAAGGCGTCGCCGGCTCGACCCGTGACCGTCTTGATTCGCCCGGCACCGAAGGCCTCCTCAACCTCCGCATCGGTCAGACGACGTCGATCGAGCAATCTGGGTTCGACATGCGATCCCAGCACGAACTTATGCGGCCCCTGCGTATCATCGACATCGGTCAGATACAGAAAAAATTTGAGGAACCGGATTCCGTCATTGTCGCGATGAAAATTCTCGGCTTCCTCGGGCTGGCCGCTGCTCGCCAGCGACCACCACGCCTGAATACTATCGACATAGGGCGTGCTGCCAAAATACTCGGCTGCCAGCGCCAGCAGTCTTTCGTCGAACGCTATGTCGTGCGCGGCCTTCAGCAACGGTGCCTCGACGATGTCGGCGACGTGGGTGTCGACTGGCGCATCCGCAAGCACGAATGTTCCGCGGTCGGCTTTCCAAGGGTCCCGACACGGCATGGCTGCCAGAACGGCGCGTAGTTCTGCGGCCCGATCGGGAGAGAGATAGCCAGGCAGCATCATCGTCCCGTCGCGGTCGAGTGTCGTCATGTCGGACATGGCCGTCGTTGTCCGCCCGCCCCGAAACAGTGCGATCGCGCTCGACAGCCGCTTGCGCATGCCCGGGCTGCGAATTCGTTCTTGAAAGCGGTGGAAAAGATAGACCGGAATGCTCGGTCGCGCGATCGCGCGCTTCAGGGGCAGGAGCTCGCCCGTATGAGCCTGCGCTATCGTCATCGTTCAATTCTCCCGTCCCGAACCTTGCGCAGTCGGTCCTGTTGAAAATGATAGCCAGCGCGTTCGAACATCCGCGACGATGCCTGATTGCCGGGTTCAACCCTAGCGTGGAAGACGACGTCGCCGTCACCTGCGCCCATTATCGCGATTTCCCCGGCCTCGAGCATTTTGGACCCCAGTCCCAACCCATGTAAAGCCGGATCGGTATAAATTGAGATTTCCCAAGCCTCATATTCATTCAGGTCGAAGCGGATTGCTCCGACTGGAAGCGTGCCGACGACGGCAACGAACAACTGACGGGTCTGCGAAGCCAGCACTGCGGCGAGCCAGGCCAGATGATCGGAATAGTCGATCGCGTCGCCGTTGATCGAGACGGCACGCGTCGATCGATCGTTGCGCCAGACGTGGAGCATAGACGCATCCGCCAGAACCGCCGGACGCAGGGTCATTCGATTTCCCAGCAGCGACAGAGCGACCCGCTCGGCTCCGCGCCCGTCGACCAGCTGCCGTGATCGTTCCGCCAGCACACGACGTTGATCGGGCCGAGCAATTAAATCGGTGGCGACGGTGGCGAGGTCGCCTGCTTCGGATAGAAGGCCCGTAGCCGCTATGCCCGGGATCGTTGCGCCGCGAACAAGGCCCAGTCGAGTCAAGATCGGCACGACAGTCAGCTGGTTTTCCGCCAGCACCACTGCGATCGTCGGCACCCCGATGCAGGCACGTTCGTAGCTGGACGTTCCGCCCGCGCCGATCTGCAGATCGTGCCGGGCATAGAATGCACTGAGGTCGGGCAGATCAGTCGATAGCGCAGCGTTGCCATCGGTCGCGCACGCCTGCGCTAACGCATCTGCATGAGGCGCCGTAGCAGTCGTCACGATCTCGATCGCGCCAGCGAACCCGACGTCGTTCCGCAGGGTTCGTAGCGCAGCGCCGGAGGCGTCGTGCTCGTCCATGCCGCCCATGAAAATTCCGATGCTCCGTACCGCCGTGTCGAAGGTGTAGCGGGGGGCCGATCGGTAGGAGGACGCCAGCGCTGCGAACCGCGGTCCGACGAGCGTTCGCGTGCCGCTCGCCAGACGGCCTGCATATTTCGCGGTATGATCGGCTGCCGCATTGGCGTCGAGCAGTATGTCGGCGCCAAGCGCACGGTCGCCCAGGTCATCGATCGCGACGACGGTGCAGTGCAGCGCGTCGCGGATCGTCATGTGCCAGCGCGCGCCGAACGCATAATGATCGACGATGACAAACTCGGGCACCCATTCGCGCAATGCGGTGATGGTTTCGATCACATCACCGGCTTCGGTCACTCCAGCCCAGGCCGCATGGGCTGGCGCGTTCGCAACGGGCGCGGGCACGTCGCCGGGCGGAGAAAGCCAGATCACGGGGTAGCGGCGCGTCGCCATGATCCGTTCCGCCACAGCGTCGTGGCAGCGAATGACGAAACGAGGCTCCGCTCCCAGCGCCTGCAAGGCGTCGGCCAAGGAAAGGCAGCGGCGCAGATGGCCGGTGCCGATCCTTGTCGACGCGTCGCAACGCACCGCGATCCGCATGGTCAAATCTCCAGCGCGGGCGCGGAAAAGGTCTGTCGGATCGGGATACCGGCTTCGGCCAGCGCTGCTTTCGCGCCAGCAGGCGTCTGTTCGGTGTAATGGAAGATACTGGCCGCTGCGACGGCTGATGCGCCAGCCTGGATGACGGCGTCGACCATGTGCCGGTAATTGCCCGCACCGCCTGATGCGATCACCGGAATCTTTACCGCCGCCGCCACTGCCTCGATCAGCGGTAGGTCGTAGCCCTCCATTGTCCCATCGCGTTCGATGGATGTCAGCAGGATTTCACCTGCACCCCGGTCTTCCAGCTCGCGGGCCCATTCGATGACCTCGCGCCCCGTCGGTACCGAGCCTGCGTTGCTATACGTCCGCCAGACACCGTTGCCTTCGCAACGGACGTCGATGCTGGCCACCACGCACTGTACGCCGAACCGCGCCGCGATGTCGCCAACAAGGCTGGGCGTCGTATAGGCAGCGGTGTTGACCGTTACCTTGTCCGCGCCCGCGCGCAGCAGGCGGCGGACCTGTTCGATGTTGACGATCCCGCCACCGACCGCGAGCGGTACGAAGCAATCCTGACCAAAATCGGCGATCGATTCATAATCCGGCGTTTCGTCCGTACCACACAGAGTGATATCCACCAGTACAAGCTCGTCGACCTCACGCTGGTTGTAGACCTTGATTGCCGGCAAGACCGGACCGACCCGGCGCCAGCTGTCAAAGCCGATGCCCTTCACCAGCCCGAAGTTTTTCCACAAAAGGGTGGGGATGACCCTAACCTTCAGCATTGCGGTCCTGCCAGAAAATTGGCGAGCAACCGGAAACCGGCCCGCGAGCTCTTTTCGGGATGAAACTGGGTCCCCCAGACATGGCCACGCCGTACCGCGACCGTTACCGGTACCCCGTAATCGGTAGTGGCGATCACGTCTGACGGATCGGTCGCCGCAAACGCGTAGCTGTGAGTGAAATAGAAATCGGTGCCGTCCGAAATTCCGTCGAACAGATTGTCCGGAGTTTCGCCCCGTGTGATCTCGTTCCAGCCGACGTGTGGCAGCCGCAGCGTGCAGCCGAGTGTGCTCAGATGGTCGACGCTGCCCGGGACGAAGCCCAGGCCCGGCGTGCCGCGCGGATCACCATCGATGGCACCCTCCGTGCCAAAATCCGCCAACAGCTGCATTCCGACGCAAATCCCCAGCAGTGGTCGGGAAAACGCGCGCACTTCCTGCTTGATCGCGTCAGTCCAGCCGCCCTGATCGAGCAAGCGGGCACAATCGGTAAAGCTGCCGACGCCGGGCAGGATCAGGCAATCGTTCAGGTGCATGTCGACCGGTCGCTCGATCAGGACCGGGGTGGCGCGCAACGCCTCCAGCGCGCGCGCCACTGACCCCAGGTTGCCGACCCCGTAATCGATGATCCCGACCTTCATATTCCGGCTTTCACCGCCTTAAGCTTCATACGTTATCCGAATTCAGCTTGGTGAGGTTGCCGTGGCGATCCTTCAAAAGATTGCCGGCGACATCGCGTCGGAAAATCTTCTTGTTGGTAAAGTTGTCGCAGATACGGATGAACTCATCGACCGATATCTCCAGGGGTTCCAGTATATCTGCCAGCGATTTGCCAAGATATTCCCAAGGAAAGCGGCCGTCGAGCCGTTTAACGGCGTCAAGGCCATCCTGGCGCGTCATCCGACCGCGACGGATATGCAGGCAAGCATGGTCGGTCGCGCGGCCAAAGCCAAATTTTATGTATTTGAAATAGTCGTGAATCCCGGTTTGATAATTGTCGAGGTTCTCGTAATTGACGAGTGATCCTTCCGCCGCCTTTTCATAGGACGTAAAGCCGTTGGCGACCGAGATCAGCGTGTTGGAAAGTCCATCCCAAGGAATATAGTGACCCAGGAACAGGCCGGTGACGCCGACCCGCGCCAGTTCCTCGTCGGTGGGATAGGTGTAGCTGATGAGGTGCTTGGCCTCGATCCCCTCCTGGCCGACCATGTCGGTCACGCGCAGCCCCAACAGACCGCCGAACTCCTCGAGCCAGCGACGGTTGAGCACATTATTGCCGGCCGCTGCCGCGGGGCCGCCATACTCATTCTGGGAATTCTCGCCCCAGACGATCAGGGGAACATTGAACTGCACCGCTGCGCGCACCGGGATGGTGAAGATGCCGACATGCTCGGCCCACGAGATGTCGCCAACCTGCATCAGGCCGACCCGGTTGAGCTTGGCACGCACCAGCGGATTGGGCGAGAACTCAATATAATCAACGCCCAAGCGCTTCAGATTCTCGATATTCTTGCGACCGATCGTCGTCAGGTCGCACGTCGTCGAGGTAACGCATAACGGATTGAGCCCGAACTGCAGCATCCGTACGACCTGATAGGTGCTGTCCTTGCCGCCGCTGACCGGAACGATGCAATCCCAATTATCGCCGCCGCGGCGCCGATATTTTTCGAGG
Source organism: Sphingomonas sp. Leaf343 (assembly GCF_001423765.1). Classification (GTDB taxonomy): domain Bacteria; phylum Pseudomonadota; class Alphaproteobacteria; order Sphingomonadales; family Sphingomonadaceae; genus Sphingomonas. The sequence continues at coordinate 45,052 of NZ_LMPG01000017.1, read as the reverse complement.
ACCTGTTCCAGTTCGATGGCACGCTGGTCCCAGTCGATCTCCCTGCGGCCCTCGTAGCTGCGACAGGCGTTGCAGATTCCCTCGGCATCCAAATGCAGGTCCGGCTTGGTATCCGGCATCACGCACCGCTTGCAATATGTCAGCATCGTCTAACTTTCATTCCTTTGACCGCGCCTTATCGTTTTTCCATCAGAAACCAAGTGATGTCATCCTGAGGGAATAGCGGGTCGCGATGATAGACGAAGCCGTAGTCGCACAGCTGCATCGTGGAGTGGCGATCCATGATCTCTCCGGCAAAATCACGTTTGAAAAGGCGTCCTTCATGTCCGCGATAGGGGATCGCGACCGGTGTCGGATCATAATATTCGGCGACGAGCAGATAGCGAGCGGTCGCGCTCACCAGCGTGTCATACACCTCTGGCAGGACCTCGGGATCCATGTGGATCAGCACGCCCTTGATGAGCGCTAGGTCAAACGTCCGTTTCGATACATAGTCGAGAATTGACTGATGATGGATATTAGTTTCCGGAATTACCTTGCCCAGTTGCTGCACGGCCTCGTCGTTTATCTCGATCGCGGAGGCATCGATCCCCGGAAACAGAAGATTAAGTGCCTTTAGATTCATGCCGATATTAGCGCCAAACTCAAGGCAGCTCGATACGCCGCCGGTCTGGCGCAGTGCCTTGGCGAAGAAGTCAAGATTGGCCGCGAGTAGCTGGTCACTCTGATTGCGCGCAATGTAGCCGGTCCCAAACTCACCGGCCCAGAACGCTTCCTGCTCGGTTGCGAACTCATTCTGTCCCATTTGGCCTACTACCTTTCCATCTAGTCGAGGCGGCTGTCGCGGAGCATGCGAAACAATGTTTCGGCGCGCTCCCAGTCCTCGGGCGTATCGATGTCCTGCACCCGCTTGCGCGGCAGGACGACGGCGGCCGACCGCGCGGCGAAAATCGGGCGGTGCGCCAGCCACGCTTCGGTTCGCCCCCAGTAGAACTGACCGGCATCGTGATACGCTTCCTCCAAATCCTGCGAACGGGTATCGCGCTGCGCCGGATCGATCATGCCAACGTGCCCTCGATCATCGAGCCGCAATGCGCGCTGGATTGGAAACGGGAAGGTCGTCACAGAAAAAGCGTAGTCCCGCTCTCCGTCCAGCATCGCACAGCCCCGGACGAGATCGTCGCTGTGCAGCAACGGGGCGGTCGCGTAGATGCAGCAGGCGCGCTCGACCGGGGCGATCCGCTGGGCCCATTCCACAGCGTGCGCGATCACCGGTACGGTGGGAGTGAAGTCGTCGGCCAGTTCGGCGGGGCGACGGAAGGGGGCTTGGGCACCATATGCTTCGGCTACCGCTGCAATTTCATCGTCGTCGGTCGAAACCAAGATCCGGTCGAAGCAGCCGCTTTCGCGCGCTGCGGCGATCGACCAGGCGATCAGTGGCTTGCCGCAGAAATCCTTGATGTTCTTCCGTACAATGCGCTTGCTGCCGCCACGCGCGGGGATCACGGCGATGTTCAAGGGGTCAGCGCTCTTTGCAGGGCGGCGATCACCGTGTCTTGCTGCTGCTCGGTAAGGGTTGGATACATGGGCAGGCTGATCGCTTCCGCGTAATACCGCTCGGCCTCCGGATAGTCGCCGACCGAAAATCCCAGCGCCCGGTAGAATGGCTGGGTGTGGACCGGGATGTAGTGGACGTTCACCCCAACCCCGGCTGTACGCAAACGAGCAAATACGGTCTGTCGTGACGGCGCGGTATCGGACTCCAAAACGCGGATCACGTAGAGGTGAAATGCGGAGTAAGCGTCTGCCGCGCGTGCGGGTGTCGTCACCGGCAGATCGGCGAGCAAGGCGTCATACCGTTCGGCGATGGCGTGGCGACGCGCTACATAGGGATCAAGCCGCGTCATCTGGCTGGCGCCCAGCGCAGCCTGAAGATCGGTCATCCGGTAGTTATAGCCCAGCTCGACCTGCTGATAATACCAGTCGCCCTCGCTGCCGCCCTCCATCTGCGCCGGGTCGCGGGTAATCCCATGGCTTCGCAACAATGCCATTCGTGCGGCAAGTGCCGGATCGTTGGTCAGCGCCATACCACCTTCGGCGGTGGTGACGATCTTGACCGGGTGGAAGCTGAAGATGGTGATATCGCTATGGCTACAATCGCCGATGTAGGTGCCGCGATACCGGCCGCCGATCGCGTGCGAGGCGTCCTCGATCACCTTGAAGCCGTAGCGCCGAGCCAGTGCGCCGATCGCCGCCATATCACACGATTGCCCACACAGATGGACCGGCACCACGATCTTGGGAAGGCGGCCTGCCGCTTCGGCCTGCGCCAGCTTATCGGCAAGCGCCGGGACGCTGAGATTGTAGGTCGCAGGATCGATATCGACAAAATCGACCGTTGCTCCACAGTAAAGCGCGCAGTTAGCCGACGCAACGAAGGTGACGGGCGTAGTCCAGAACAGGTCGCCGGCTCCGAGGCCCAAAGCCAGACAGGCGAGATGCAGCGCCGAGGTCGCGCTGTTCATCGCAACCGCATGCTGCGCACCGACGTGATCGGCGACAATCCGCTCGAACCGCGGCACAGCCGGCCCCTGTGTAAGGAAGTCCGATTGTAGCACCGCGACGACCGCGTCGACGTCAGCCTGGGTTATATCTTGGCGCCCGTACGGAATCATCGTCTTCAGATCTTGCCAATCTTGTCAGCGTTCATGTCTATCCAATCCTGCAGATCGTCCGGCGTCATCCATTCGGGATTGTTGTCGCTCGTGTAGCTAAACCCTTCGGCAACCTTCACGCCGTCCTTGATACGAAGCGTGCTGTCGCTCCAGTTGTGGATCGCTGGCAGGATCTTAAAATGCTCGGGATAGGAATACGTAAAGGCGGCATCTTCCTCGCTGATCATCTGCTCATGCAGCTTCTCGCCGGGGCGGATACCGATCACGTCCTGACGGGCGCTAGGTGCGATTACCCGGGCAACGTCGGTCACCTTCATGGAAGGGATCTTCTTCACATAGATTTCGCCGCCCTCCATGTCATCAAAGGCATGCCAGACCAGCTCAACGCCTTGTTCGAGCGAGATCATGAACCGGGTCATGCGACTATCGGTAATGGGTAGGACGCCCTTATCGCGGATCGACACGAAGAAGGGGATTACCGATCCGCGCGAACCCATGACGTTACCGTAGCGCACGACCGCGAACCGGGTGGAGTCGCCGCCAACATACGAATTTCCGGCAATAAAAATCTTGTCCGACACCAACTTGGTCGCGCCGTATAGATTTGCCGGCGCACTTGCCTTGTCGGTCGATAATGCGACGACCCGCTTCACACCCTTGTCGATGCATGCATCGACAAGGTTCATCGCCCCGTTGACGTTGGTCTTGATGCACTCGAACGGATTATATTCGGCGGTCGGCACGATCTTTGTCGCGGCGGCATGGACGACATAGTCGACGCCGTCCAGCGCGCGGTACAGGCGCTCCTTGTCGCGCACGTCGCCAATGAAGAACCGGACGCGATCATCGTCCTTGTACGCCTTGGCCATCTCCCACTGCTTCATCTCGTCGCGTGAGAAGATGATAATGCGCTTCGGCTTGTACCTGGCCAAGGTCATCGGCACGAAGGTGTGGCCGAAGGAGCCGGTACCCCCGGTGATCAGGATATTGGAATTATCCTCCATAGCAGGAAAGCAACCTTGTCGTTTGGGGGTGAGACCGGCGCGGTATCCGCGTGACTTCGCAGTGGTCAGGCGTCGCGGTCGTTCGATCCATAACCATAGCTGTAGCCGTAACCATAGCCGTAGCTGGAGAGTCGCGACTGCAGCTTGGTGAGCACGACGCCGAAGACGTGCGCGTGAACCGCCTGAAGCCGCGCCAACGATGTTTTGATACCGCGGATCGGCACGCCATCTGCTTCCACGACAAACACGATGCCCTCGACCGCGCGAGTCAGAAGCGGGGCATCGGCCAGACCCAGTATCGGCGGGGAATCGATCACGATATGATCGAACTGCTCGCTGGCCTGGCGGATCAGAGTGGTGATCCGGTCGCTGCTCAACAGCTCGGCTGCGCTCGGCGGTGTAGGTCCGGACGGCATCAGGGTCACGCCCCGGCTTGGCGTTTCGAGCAGCGTCTCGTGCCAATTGTCGGCGCCTGCCAGATAGTTGCTAAGTCCGGTGACGTTGGGCAATCCCGCAAAGCTATGCATCGAGGGTGAGCGCATGTCAGCGTCTAGCAGCAGGACTCTCTTGCCCGTACGGCCCAAGACCATCGCCAGCGCGAAGCTGGTCGTACTCTTGCCTTCGGACGCCCGCGTGCTCGTGACCATCAGCGCGCGCGGAATGCCATGATCTGTCGAAAAGGCCAGATTCGAGCGGATGCTAAGATAGGCCTCGGACAATGCTGACTTGGTATCCTGAAGCTCGGTCAGCGTATCGCTGCCCTCCGAGGTGGGCACGCTGCCGAGCAACGGCACCTGCAGAATTCGACCGACCTGAGTTGGATCGCGCAGCCCTTCGTCGATCTGGTTGAGCGCGAAGGTTGCGATCGCAGCAAGGCCAAGCCCGGCGACCAGTGCCAGCGCCAGATTGATGAGGAAGTTAGGCGACGAGGGGCTGTCAGGGACGCGGGCCGGGTCGACGATGGCGATATTGTTCGCACCGACACCGGCAACGCCAATCTCCTTGTAGCGTTGGAGTAGACCGTCATAGAGCTGCCGATTGGTGTCAGCCTCGCGCTGGTAGATATTGTACTGGATGCTATCCTGCTGCTGGCGGCTGAGGCCGGATTTCAGCTGTTCGACCCGCCGCCGCAATGCGTTCTCGCGAAGCACGGCAGATTGATAGTCCGACGAACGACTATTCAGGACGCGGCTTTCCTCGCGCGCGATACCGGCATCAACCGTACGCAGCTGTTGAGCCAATTCCTTGGCGCTGGGATAATCCGGTTCGAACCTGACCATCAACTTGGCATATTCGGCAGCAATCTCGGTGCGCTTCTGCCGCAAGTCATTAATGGTGGGATTGCTCAGCGCATCGGCATTGGCTCCCCCGCTTTGCTGATGCGCGCGGCTTTCCGCGGCGATCCGTTCGGCCGTCGCCGTCGCCAGTGCGGCGTTCAGCGCTTCCAGATCGCTGGAAACCAGCGTGCGGTCGACCTGGGTGCGGCCATCGGCATCCTTGGTCCGGCCCAACGCCACGATGCCCTTCTGAGCGGCGTAATTGACCAGATCGCGCTCCGACGTCTCAAGCTTGACCCGCAGATCGGCAAGGCGACCTTCCAAAAACTGGCGGGCATCGGTTGTGGAGGCGAATCGGCGGTCGATACTTTGGGCGACGAATTGCTGCGTCCAGCTATTGGCGATCTGGGCCGAGATTGTCGGTGAGCCGCTGACGTAGCGAATATCGACCAGCGAGGATCCGCGAACCGGCGATACAGCGATGTGATCGAGCAAAAGATCGACCGCCATCTTTTCGCGTCGCGCAGTTTCCGCGGCACCTGATTTTTGCGCGGCACCGCTAGTGAACAGACTGCCCGACAGGTCGACACCGTGTGCGGCAAAGAATTCTTCGTTCGTGCTCAGGCGCAGTGTTCGTGCGACCCGCTCCGCCAGCGATCGCGCTTGCAACAGTGAGTATTGCGTCTGGTAGAATTCCAGATCGCGATCGGAAATGGGGGAATCTACTCCCTCCACGTTGGTGAATTTTTTCTGCTCGCGGCTGATCTCGATGCGCGAGGTTGCAGAATATTGGGGTGATGTGAGCAAGGTAACGATCAGGCCGACCGTAAAAGCCGCCGCGATGATGCCAAGGATGATCCACTTCCACCGCAGGACGATCTGCCAATATTGCAGCAATGGTGGAGGCGCGAGCACCATTGGTTCGCCATGCTGCCGCCCGTTCTCGACAGGCCTGTCGACCCATCCAGGCGATGTCAATTGCAGCATATCGTCCTTGTCCACGGCAGAGTGTCTGATCGGTTTCTAAGCGTCACCGACGCGCCCCGGGCGTTTCGGTGACCTGGAGGCCGGGGCACGGCTAGCCGAAATCGCGGGTCAGTGCCACCCCTTGGGCCGGCGGCCAGACTGCAGCCGCCCAGACTGCAGCCGCAATGCCAGACGGCTTATGGCGAGGCAGGGGATATGCGGGGCGACCGCTCCCGCAGACAGGCGTCCGCTTGTCAAACCAGCACGTCCAGACTAGCCCTCTGGATCGTACCGGTTGCGATGGCGGTTCCTGCCGATGGACATCCGGCATTCCCGGTCCGTCTCCTGGGCCTGTCCGCCTCCTGGTGACGTTCGCGCTGATGGAAAAGCTAGATGCCCGCCCCTCGTCGATCCGTTGGTAAACCCCACCCGCTGTTCTGGATCACCGTCGCTTTCCTGGCGCTGGTGACCGTCACCGGTGGTTCGTCGCGCGTCGATGTGACAGGCCTGCTGGTGCTTAGGCCGGCGGCAATGCTGGTATGTGCCTTAGCCTTTCTTACGCTGCGTCGCGATCAGCTGATCGGCCGCACATGGCTTTTCGTTGGTTTCGCGACGATGGTCGCGCTGATTCTTATGCACCTGATCCCGTTGCCGCCCGGGGTGTGGCAAGCCTTGCCGGGACGCGGGGAGATCGCGCGCAGCGACGCGCTGAGCCGCTTGGCGGGACAGTGGCGACCGCTTACGCTCACACCAATCAATGCGTTGCAGAGTCTGGTCAGTTTAGCTGTCCCGCTCGCCGTCCTCCTGCTGGCTAGTCAACTTGATCGTACCGACCTTTTCAGGCTGGTGTCGGTAGTCATTGTGATCGGTGCCGCATCGGGTCTGTTCGGACTGTTGCAGGCGATCGGCAGCCAAAGCCGCCTTCTCGATCCTTATGGCGTTGGCGCCGACGGCGGAGTGGGTGGCTTGTTCGCCAATCGCAATCACGCCGCTTTGTTGCTCGCCATCCTGTTCCCGATGCTTGCGGCCTGGGTCCGGACGGGAAGCGGTAATCCGGCGCAATATAAACTGCGGCTATGGGGGGCGCTGGCGTTGGCCGCGGTCCTGTGTCCCCTTGTTCTCGTAACCGGCTCCAGATCAGGGTTATTGCTGTCGTTGGTCGGCGTGGCGGGCGCGGTGCCGATCATCGCTTATGGTGTAGCCGCCGGGTCAATGCTGCTGCGTGCACGCCGCCGCACGTTGTTGATCGCCGGCGCGACGATCGCCGGCTTGCTGGTGCTCGGCTTCATGACGTTCTACTTCGCGCGAGCCGAGGCGATTGTGCGGTTGTTCGACAAGGCCACGATCCATGATCCGCGCCTCGACAACTGGTCTGTCAGCAAGCAATTGCTATTGAAATATCTACCCTTCGGCGCGGGCGCGGGATCCTTCGTCGAGGTCTATCAGATCATCGAGCCGAGTGCGCAGATCAGCCCGACCTACCGGAACCACGCACATAACGACATCTTGGAAGTGGGCATCACCTTCGGTGTGGTTGGTTTCGGGCTGATCCTGGCGGGTGTTCTAGGATATCTGTGGCGTACCGTGTCGCTGTGGATCGGGACGTCTTCGAGCGACCGGGCCACCACGATCGCGCGGATGGCCAGCATCGCGTTGGCTATGATGGTCATGGCCAGCCTGACGGATTATCCCCTGCGAACACCGATCATGATGTGCGTTTTTGCGTTGTGTTGCCTGTGGCTGGTTGAACCCGGCCGCGTTCGGGCCGACGGCGACGCTGACGACAAGGCCAGGTCGTGAGCAGCCGTCGGCGAGACAGCGCCACGAGCGCCCGCCAGTCGAACCGGAGGCCCGTCGGGCCTTATCGCGCCGCACTGGCGCGGCTTGCGCTACCCCGCATATTGCTGGTCGCCGCGCTGGGGGTGATCGCGGCGGGGCTGTCGCTGGCGTTGACGGCATCGACGCTGGTGCGACGTGGAAACCCGGAATTGGCCGCTCGCATGATGCCGATCGACAGCCTGGCTGTGGGCGGCTGGGCGGAACGCCTGCTGATGCAGAAGCCGCTAAATCCCACCCCTGAAACCGGTGAGTTGGCCCGTTCGGCGCTTCGGTTGCAGGCGCTCAATCCAACAGCGCTGCGGGTCCTTGGCTTTGTCGCAGCCGCGCGTGGGGACGAGCGGACCGGCCGCGCTCTGATCCTTCAGGCACAGCACCAGTCGCGGCGCGACGCACCTTCGCAATTCTGGCTGATCGAGGATGCGGTCCAGCGCGGCGATATCCGCACGGCACTGGTCCATTACGACATCGTTCTTCGTAACAAGCCGTCCAGCCACAATGTGTTGTTCCCGATTTTGCTCAACACGCTGAGCGATCCGGCCATCCGTGAGGCCCTGGGCCATTATATCGGCACCGACGAGATCTGGGCTCCGCAATTTGCGTCGTATGCGCTCGCCAATAGTAAGGACCTGAGGTCGCTGGTAGCGCTGACCGTGGAGTCGGGCGGGCTTAAAAATCGGCAAATGGCGCACGAACAGGCTGTGGGACTGATCGCGCGACTGGTGGCGGAAAACCGGTTCGCCGATGCTCGCCGGATATACCTGACGATGCCTGGTGCCACGCCTCTGCGGCTTGTCGATCCGGGATTTGACAAAGCGGACATGGACACACGCTATGGGGCGATAGGGTGGCAGACCAAGGCGCAGGCGGATGCATCGTCCGGCCTAGTCTTGGATGACGCGGGCAAGCCGTCACTACTCCTGTCGGCGAACGCCCTGACGACCACCAACATCGCTACTAAACTGCTCTATCTCACGCCAGGGAGATACCATATCGGCATCGTTCTCTCGAAGTTCGAGGGAGGCGATGGAGCGGCGGTGGGGGCCCAGATCCGATGCCCGGCACAGCCGGGCGATCAGCCGGTGTGGTCGCAACGCGTAAGCGCCCGCATGATCTCAGGCGATTTCGTGTTGCCTGCCGGTTGCGATGCCCAGTATCTCGACATCGTCGTGTCGGGCGGATCCAGCGGCAGCATGCTGGATGCCGTCATACGGTCGGTCGCCATCCGACCGGAATAGACGCGCGGCAGCCGTTCGACGCAGCAACCGGGGTCGCAAAGGGTTGGCCAGCTTGTTAAAGTAGCGCCCATCCCCGATAGTGAACGACGTGCACAGTAATATCGACAGGCGCGCCACGCTTGGCGTGATGCTCGGCGGCTTGGCTGCCGGCGTCCCTTCCGCCCGGCAGGTTCAATCCGACACTTCCGTTTCCGACGGTCCACCTGGGTCCGACCGTTCCGCCATGATCCAGAGCGCAGTCGATGAGGTAAAAAAAAGCCTCCAAGCGGGTGGAGTGACACTGCCGACCGGCAGGATAACAAGTCGGGTGCCGATAGTCCTGACCGGCGATTATCATGGCGGCGTCACGCTGCAATCCAACGGGGGCGAGATCGTCGGTGGTAACGCGCCCGTCTTCAAGCTGGGCGATCTGGCCGATCCTGGACCCGAGCATCGGTTGAACGCCCGGATCAGGGGGATAAATCTCACCGGTCCGGGAAAGGAAGGCACCGATTCCGCCGCCGTTGCTATCGAAAACACCGCGGACGTGTTCTTGGCAGACGGGATATACCGACAATTTCGATATGCCGTCCGCTCGACCGGTGGCTTGTTATGGGACGCCTACAATTTGACGCTGCGCGATAGCGGCTATGGATTATATGCTACCGAAACGCCCGATTTTGCGCCGAACAGTATCAACCTGTATTCTACGCGCATCGTAAAATGCGATACTGCCATATACACCAGCAATAATCCGAACGGCGTCTTCAGTTTTTGGGGCGGCGAGATCGAAGGAAACAACGAACGCGGCCATGATAGGGATAGCAAGAAAGTCGTGGAACATGAGAATGCCGGCTCAACAAACTATATCGGCGCGCATTTCGAAAGCAATTCCGGGCAGTATAACCTTTACTTTAATGGCGCCGATCAGACCAAGAGCTTAATGATGCTGGGCTGTCAGGTCATTGCCGGTGCTAGGGAGCAGGTGCATGTCGAGCGCGGTCGGGGCAGCTTCATCGCATCACGGATCACGTCCGGTGGCAAGGCTGGAATCGTGTTCGGCGTGCAGGCGTCGGGTACGGTGATTGATTGCGAAGCGGATATTGGTGGTCCGGGTGTGGGCAATGTCGCAGCACTGCGACACGGGCGACTGGCATTCGGCGCCAATCCCACGTCGGTTGATCCGTTGATTACAGCCACCGCTGCCGCGATGCGCGAAGCGCGAGGGGTCGCTGCCCGGTGGCAGGGCGACACGATCCAACTTCAGTTCTGCGACGAAGCCGGCCGGATCAATGGCCGCCTGCAGACATCGACGAACGATCACGTTCTGCATAACGCGAACACTGGTGGTGGATGGATTGTCGCTGCCGGGGACCACCCGGTGGTCCGGATCGGTCGCGGGGGCGCGCAGGCGATTGAAGGCAGTGCGCCCAACGCGACCTTGTGCGGAACCGCAGCGTTGCCTTGGGCAGGCGGCTATACCCAGACAGCATTTCGGGTGACGTCCGACCGGCGGGTCAAGCGTGATATCCGGCCGATCGATGAACGCGAACGTGCAGTGGCGCGACGTTGCAAGGGGTTGCTGGGCGCGTTCCGCCTGAACTCCGAATACGACCGCGACGGGAACCGGGCGGTACTCCACTATGGCGTTATCGCTCAGGACATCATCGCCGCTTTTGAAGCTGAAGGATTGGACGCGCTGGCGACTAGCATCGTGCGACATACCGTTTGGCCGGCCCAGCCAGGAGATGCTGGCGTCGACGATGAGGCCCGGAGCGACGCTGAGCGAGGGGGCGATCTCTATTCCGTCAATTACGAGCAGCTATACGCATTGCTGATTTCCGCGCTGTAACCCGTCGATTCTGAACACCACAAAGTGCGCTTGCCTAATTATATCTGATAATGTCCTTTATCAGGTGTAATAACTATATTACATACCTGTTCAAGGACGTTCGTGTTTGGCTGATTGGCGATGATGGCGTTTCGATGTAGATGTGCGATTCCATTAAGGTTGAATATAATAAAGCGATTAAAGGGTCTGCTATGCATCAGTATGCATTTGTCACGATAGTGTTCGGGGCTGAACTAGAATTACTTCTTCTTCAAGCCCGCTCAATGTCGTTATATTTAAATCCAACAATTGTTAGTGAAATAGTAGTAATAAATAACGATTCTAGACCACTAGGGCAGAGCCAAATAAGTAAGATCAAGGAGGAATATGGTCCACTAAAGTCATTAGTGCGCTTCTATCAAGCTAAAGAAATTTGTAATGTACCTCTGACCAAGGGTTGGCGTAGTCAGCAGGTTCAGAAATTTGCTGTAGCAAATTATATTAAGTCTGATCGTTATGTCGTTCTTGATGCAAAAACCCATCTTATTAATAATCTAGATATAAGATTTCTAGAAGATGAAAGTGGCCGCCCAACCGTTAATGTATATAGCTACATTGATCATCCTCTTTATGATGTTCTAAATTACGTGCTAAAGTACTTAGGCGTAAATCCAGAAGAGCATGCATTGCAATTTACGGCGACGGTAACGCCCTTTATTTTTGACACAAATTTGGTTCGCGACATGATGATAGATATAGAGCAAAAATCAGGGAGGAGCTTTCCGGACGAATTTGTTGTACAAGAACTCACAGAATTCTTCTTATATTCAGGCTGGCTTTTGTCAAAGGGCATTAAGCTGGAGGACTTCTTCCATTTCCATCAACGATTTTGTCAAATTGTATGGGGCCATCTTTTTTCGGTGGATGATTGTAAATTTGCAATTCGGGTAGCTTCTGATGGTGCGGAACCATTTTTCTCTGTACATAGAAAGGCTATTGCAAGATTTGATTTGCCACAGCATGTTCTGATTAGTAAATTCTGGTTCGATCAAAAGCTATTTGCAAGTCATAATGAAGCACTCGAATTCATAACAAGCTTTCAAAAGAAGCTGAACAAATACCAGAAATTCGACAGAATTAGATCGCTTCCGGCCCAGATGATAACGGTGCTAAGGCGTATGACCGTAAAAAAAATACAGCGTTAGAGCAGTTTTCGATCAGTCTGCATCATACCCGCAGGCGGCGAAGTAGTTGGCGCATTCCTGTGGCGAGTAGAGGTCGAGGATGCGGCCGATGGCGTTCCACAGGCCATGGATGGTCCGTTCGGCAGCTTTGCGCAGATGCGCCTTCAGCTTCGGGAATGCCTGCTCGATCGGGTTGAAGTCGGGGCTGTACGGCGGGAGGAACAGGAGCGTTGCGCCTCTGCTCTCGATGGCGGCGCGCACGGCGGGTGTCTTATGGCTCGACAGGTTATCCATGATGACGATGTCACCGCGTTCCAGTTCGGGTACGAGAACACGGGTCACATAGGTGAGGAACGCATCGGCGTTCATCGGCCCGTCGAGCACCCAGGGTGCGACCATGCCGGTGCGGCGCAGGCCGGCTGTAAAGGTGGTGGTCTTCCAGTGCCCGAAGGGAATGCCGGCGCGCATTCGCTGGCCGCGTCGGCATCGCCCATGGCCACGGGCCATGTTGGTGGATGCCCAGGTTTCGTCGATGACGATCAGCGTGTCGGGATCCAGATCGAGCTGACCCTCGAACCACGCCTCGCGGTGCTTCAGGACGTCGGGGCGGCCCTGCTCCGTCGCGTGGCCGGTCTTTTTTGCGCGTGATCCCGTGCCGGGCAAAGAAACGCCACAGCGTGGCGATGCTGACGCTTACGCCGCGCCCAGCCAGCATCTCCCGCAACTCCGCCAGTGTCGAGTCCGGCTGCCGTTCGATCGCAGCCAGGATGAAGGCTGCATGATCCTCGATCTTTGCTGTCCGGCGATCACCACCTCTGACCTTGCCTGCTGGCGTGCCATGCGCGAGCACCAGTTGCCGCCAGCGGATCACGCTCGCCGCGCTGACACCGAACCACTCCGCCGCCTGTCGGCACGATAGCCCGCCTTCAACAGCAGCAACGACACGATCCCGCAGATCACGCGATAAAGCTCGACCCATTCATGCCAGCCTCCTTCGCCAGCACGGATCATGAATCAGAAAACCCTCGCCGCGTGAATCCCTGATGATTCAGTTCACCTGAAAACCGCTCTAGCGGACCCGCTCGGAGCATGCATAATCTCTATATCTTCTTCATAGAAATGATGCGGTTGCCGAAGACAAACAAGCGGTACATATAAACACGAGATTCGTATCTAGGGTCAGGACCCATTGATGTGAGAGGCGCGATCTGATTCAGGCTCCGTGAGGAGAGCGTGGATGAGCGACCTGTACTGGCTGACGGATGAGCAGATGGCGCGCCTGCGGCCGTACTTCCCCAGGAGCCATGGCAAGCCGCGGGTCGATGACCGGCGGGTGCTGAGTGGCATCGTCTTCGTCAATCGCAACGGACTGCGCTGGTGTGATGCACCGAGCGCGTATGGTCCGCACAAGACGCTGTACAACCGGTGGAAGCGCTGGGGTGAACGGGGCGTTTTCCTCCGTGTGATGGAGGGTCTCGCGGCAGCGGAGGCCGTGCCGAAGACAGTCATGATCGACGCGACCTACCTGAAGGCACACCGCACGGCATCGAGCCTGCGGGTTAAAAAGGGGATCTCGGCCGCCTGATCGGCCGCACCAAAGGCGGCATGAACACCAAACTGCACGCCGTCAGGGATGCGGATGGGCGGCCCCTGAGTTTCTTCATGACCGCCGGGCAGGTCAGCGACTACACTGGCGCGGCAGCCCTCCTCGACGACCTTCCGAAGGCGCAGTGGCTGCTCGGCGACCGTGGCTATGATGCCGACTGGTTCAGGGATGCCCTGGAAGCCAAAGGCATCCAGCCCTGCATCCCAGGTCGGAAATCGCGTAACGAGCCGGTCAGATACGACAAGCGTCGCTACCGGTGCCGCAGCCGCATCGAGATCATGTTCGGCCGTCTGAAGGATTGGCGCCGCGTCGCCACTCGCTACGACCGCTGCCCAACCGTCTTCTTCTCTGCCGTCGCGCTCGCGGCCACCGTCATCTTCTGGTTATGACCAAAGAGTCTTGAGCCTAGGACGACCCATCAGGTGATAGGGATCTCGATAAATTGCGGATGCGGTGGCGAAATTCCGCTCTTTTTTCGTCGAATTAGATATTTGCCCCTTCAACATCCGCATTACCACAAGCGACGGAGCCTCTCGATCTTGAGAGCAAAAGGGCGTTGCACACGGCTTCCTTCTATGGGAACATGCCGGCTCTATAGTCGTTAAAAACGACAGGAGAGGATAAAATGTCACACATTGCCTATCTGCAGCCTGACATCGTTCGCGGTCGCACGACCGGTGGTTTCCATGTGGTCCACCTGCAGTCCGAGCAAAATAATGAAATAACGCGTTCGAACCGATCGCTTGCATTTGGTGTGATGACGAGCGTTTTAGGCAGCGTCGCTTTATGGGGCCTGCTTGTCACTCTGATATTATAGGGCAGTGTGCTCCCAGTCGTCAGGCTAATATGCTCCGCTCAGAAGCAAGACGCTGGGGATGGTCATCGACAAGATCTTCAGATTCAACTTGAAGGATTTTGATCGAACGTAGATCACGTCGAGCGCGACCCTGCGGCGGTAGGATGTCGCACTCCGACCGCTGATCTGCCACAACCCGGTTAAGCCTGGCTGAACCCGGCAATAATCTTGAAAGTAACGACCATAACGTACAATTTCGGCCTCGACGATCGGTCGAGGTCCGACCAAGGTCATGTCGCCGCGCAGAACATTCCATAGCTGCGGCAATTCGTCGATACTGCTCTTGCGTAATATCCGCCCGATGCTCGTAACTCGCGGATCGTCTTTCAGTTTATGATCTCGCTCCCATTCGGCGCGCGCGGTTGGATTATTCAGGAGTAGCGCCGCCAGACGCTTGTCGGCATCCAGAGCCATGGACCGAAATTTCAAGCAGAAGAAGGTGTTGCCACCCCAGCCCAAGCGGCGTTGCTTGAAAATCACCGGTCCCGGGTCGGCAATGAAGACCGCCGCGGAAACCAGAAGAAGCAGGGGAAAAAGAAAAACGAGCATTGCTGCAGACACAACGATGTCGAGCAGGCGGATCATGCGCAACTCAACCTGCTGGATCGCCATAGGAGGCTGGATAGCTGGAACAGGTCGATTGATGGACGTGGCCTCGAACATGATCGAACCTTCGTTTATGCTGTCGCTGAAGCACTCTTCAACGACAGCATATTAAACTTCCGCTACCAGCAGCCCGGGCGCTGCGCCAATCAAAATTTTGACGTTGCGAACCATGCCGCATCCCGCCGTACTTGTGAACGGCTGGTGCGCCCCGACTCGCTATATCGCCCTTCTTTGTCGTTCAATGGAGGATTGCCAGCCGGTTGGCACCCTCACCCGGGCAGAGCCATCTTTCGGCATCATAAGCCTGGAGATGGCTCCAACCCTGTTACGCAGCGGTATAGGCAGCCGTTCCCTGCGCCGTGCGGCGACGAAGGGTGCCACCGATGACGCCGAAGCCACCGATCATCAGTGCCCAGCTTGCGGGTTCCGGCACGGCGCTGGCGAAGGTTATGTTTCCGCTCACGTAGCCGGTCGAGCGGGCGAAGGTCGTCAGGACCAGCGGCAACGTCCTGCCCGTCGAAAGCGAAACTTCGTCACCGCCAGAGTAGGTCGTGCTGAACCTGCCGCTCGGGAACGACGTGATATCGACGTTGATGCCATTGAAAGTCGCAGCAGTGATCTGCACGCCCGACAAACGCGACAACGTGCTGGTGAAGCTCACCGAGCCGGTTCCGGCGACCGGGAAGATCAGGTTGAAGGTTGTCGAGCTGGTGCCAACGGCTACTAGCGCGCTGAAGTCGGCGCCATAGACGCCGGGCGACAGCTGGGCCACGTTGACGGCGATCGGCGTCGCCGCCTGAGCCGGTGCCGTGAGCGCCACGGCGGCCAGACCCGTCATAGTCATCGTGGCAATCTTGAGAAAATTATTCATACAGACCCCTTATGTTTTGCGACGTCCAGCGCAGCTCGCTTGACGAACCACAGGGAACAAAGACCGATACGCGCCTCGTCATTGCAATGATTACCAAAATCTTGGTGCGGTGCAATGCACGTTGAGCGCCCAAGCCCATCGCTTTCCGAAGCCGTTTTGCTATCTGCTTGAAAACAAAGGATTTCGCTTTCGGCGCTAGCGGCAATCGGCGCTACCTGTAGCGAATCGATACATTAACGGTAGCGCTGAGCTATGGGGTGGTCCCGGGAGGTCGGCGCGTGAGCCGGATCCGGAGACATATGGCCGCCTTTTGTCCTCGACATGGGCTGGTAGATTTCATCAACAGGGATAATTGCTTAGCCCATGCGATCCGATAACGATACAGCTCCCGTAGTACAGGATCTCTCGCGGTACCGGGTTCCAGCCGGTTTCCGTGGAAAGTCGGCGGTATTCGTCCAGCTCTGGTGGCTCGTGCAGGCGACCCTGTTTTCCCTGTCGCCACAGTTCATGTATGGATGGCGTAACTTCCTGCTCCGGCTGTTCGGATGCCGGCTGGGCGAGGATGTCATCATCCGCCAGTCGGTCAGAATCACCTATCCGTGGAAAGTCACCATTGGTGCACGGGCTCAGATCGGCGATCACGTCGAACTATATTCATTGGGGCCAATCACCATCGGTCACGATGTCGTAATTTCTCAACGGAGTTACATTTGTACCGGGTCTCACGATCACCGTTCGCCGGCGTTCGACATTTATGCGCAGCCGATCGTGATCCAGGACCAAGCTTGGCTGGCCGCGGATTGTTTTGTTTATCCGGGCGTTACCGTCGGGCAAGGCGCGGTGGTCGCGGCGCGATCGACGGTAATCGATGACGTCGAGCCCTATTCGATCTACGCCGGTAGTCCGGCGACGCGACGCGGGCCCAGAACGATGCGTGAGGTGTGACGGTGACGGATTTCCAGCAGAAGCGCCTCCGTTGCCTTGCCATTCTCCCCGCTCCGGCGACGGATGCGCATGGGGGAGACGAGATCGTCTATCGCCGCAGCCTGGCGTATCTCGAGCGAACGATGGATGTGGAGACGTGTCATATCCGGTCGGTAGGCAAACTCCGCCGCATGGCCGGGATACTGGGTGGCAACCCGCCCGAGGCGACACGTTATATCAGCCGGGGGAATCGTCGGCTGGTGGCGGAACGGCTGGCGGCCGGCGGGGTGGATGTGGTCATCCTGTGCAACGAGGTCACCTTTCCCATGCTGCCGTCGGTGAAGCGTGCGGGCGTACCCGTCGTGCTGTCAGCGCATAATGTTCATTCGATCGTCGCTGCGACCGATCCCTCGCGTCTGGCGCGTATGTTACGACCCTGTGCCGTCGCGTTCGAGCGACGCTGGTACGCCGATCCCTATGCTACTCTGGTGCTGATTTCCCAAGGGGATCGTATCGGGCTGGAGGCAGCCGGAATACGACGCCAGCCGGTCTGGATTTCACCGCCGGGGGTACCGCCCGTCGTCGATCTGCCGGCCCATGCCACGCTGCTTCGGGAGGCGGTCATAACCGGATCCTATGGATGGTGGCGAAAGCGTCGTGATCTTACGGATTTCTGCCAACCGCCTGGTCTTGGCGTGCCGATTTTCGCATCCGACGACAATGCCCTGGCGATCCTGGGAGATGAGGCGGAAGATCTTCGGACGCAGCCCGACTTTTCCTGGTCGGCGGGTGTGCGTTATGGACTGATTACCGATGCCTTTCTTGGTGGGTTCAAGCTTAAATCGTTGGAGTACGTCGCAAAAAACTGTATTCTGTTATCGCGTAGCGACATCGCGCTGGAGTTTGCGGGACTTCCTCACGCGGAGGAGTTTGTCCGGATCACGCCCACCAAAGCGGACATGATAGCGACGATCCGTGAGATCTCGGCTCAACCCGAGGCCGCCACTATCGAGCGTTTTCGGCTGTTCAAACAAGCCTGTGTTGAGCGTTATGACTGGGACCGGTGTCTTGCGCCCTTTGCCGATGCAGTTCGCGCTGCCGCGGAATCGTTGCCAGCGCATCGCTAAGGAAAGTCGACCCGCATGCAACGTCCGCTACGTCTCCTCGTCGCCGCGGGCGCGCTGCCCCTGGCGTGTTCTGGTACGGACCCCCAAACCCTCGACCCAGGCTTGCTGGGCAAGAAGAGCTACGAGCAGACGTTCGCGCGTGACGCTTCGCCCGACCGTTTCGGCCATGTCTACAAGGGGCTGGCGACATGGGGGTATTTCGGGGCGGAGCCGGAAATGCGCCGGACGGGCCGGTTTGGGAGCCAGCAGCAGCGGGCTACGAGCCGCACCTGGCCGGGAATCAATGACATGTACGTCGATCACAGCTATTGTCCGGGTGCGCGGACGCCGTTGGTTCGGGACGGGGCCTTGCATATCGTTGCCTACCGCTTTTCCGCCGCTGATCGGGCCAGTTGCGGGCAAGGTCGTCAATGGGCTTCGGCTTTTGTCAGTAGCCAACCCTCTTTTGCTCAGACGTTCGGCTATTTCGAAATCGATGCGACCATTCCATGTGATCCCGGTCGCTGGCCGGCTTTCTGGCTTCTGCCGGTCAAGAAAACGCCTGAGAATGGCGGGCGCCTGGCAGAGATCGACGTGTTCGAACATTATGGCGGCGCCATTACTCTCACCAGCCAGGGTCGTCCTGTGGAGATCAATCGCCGGGGGCAACCTTTTGCGACGCTCCATGCCGGCGTTACGGGTAACGAGCAGCGCTGGACCAATGCGGACAAGCTGCCGAAGCTGACGGAGGCGGAGCGCGATGCCTTCTGCAAAGCGCCCCATACCTATGGCGTCCTGTGGAGGCCCGACGAATTCCGCTTCTACATCGATCGACGGGAAACGCTGCGCACACCCAACCCGGGCGTGACCGACCCGCATTACTGGGTGCTCAACCTCGATATCTCTCCGCGAGCTGGTAATCCCGATCTGAAGCCCGAACCATCATCCTATATCATCCGCTCGGTGAGGGCATGGACTCTAAAGTAATGAATCCTACCGGCACGCCTTGTTGTCGGGCGCTCCGTCCCGACGATATTCCTGGTAGTGGCGATGACGATGCGCGGCGATCCGGCCGCGCAGCTTGTCGAATTCGAGAAGCCACGCCAGCATCCGGTCGCTCTTCTCGCGACTGACGAACGGATAGACGGGCAGGCGCGCGACGATCGCCAATGTTCGTGCCCAGGGGCTTATATCGTTATCGACGGCAGCTTCCTGTTCCCACCGCACGGCGGCATTGCCCTGACGATAGCGACGCTGGCGCAGCCATTTTATGCCGGCGCGTGAATCCGGGATTTCTTCATGGAGCCTGGCATCCTCGGCCCATGCCATCGGTACGCCGGCATTGAACAGCTTGCGGAAAAACACCGTGTCGCCGCCACCCGTGATGCCGAATTCCGCATCGAAGGGTTCGGCACCCAGAATAGCTACTGCATCCATTTCGATCAGGAAATTGCAGGTGCAGAATACGAACGGCTTGCCATTCAGAAATTCGCGTTCGACCGACCAGAAGCGCGCATTTCGGTCAAGCGAGGCATTTGCCGCGGAAAATACGGGCGTGACCGGCCCGCCTACGATCTTGGCTCCGGTACGGTCGCGTTCGCGCAGCAGCGCCTCTACCCAGTCCGGCGCGGGCCATTCGTCGTCATCCAGCATCGCCAGCGTCGTCGCGCCTGCTGCACGGGCCGTACGAAAGGCCGCATTGCGCGCGGCCGAGATGCCCGGCTCCTTCTCGACGACATAAAGGACGTCGTGTGGGACGCGTTGGCGGAAATCGTCGATCAGGGCCGGAACGCCCGGATCGTTGCCGTCATTGTCGACGACGATAAATGCGGCTTCGCCAGTCAGCCGCAGATCTACAAAGGCGTTCAGCAGTCGTGCCAGCCCATCGGGCCGTTTATACGTGCATACCGCGACCGCGATCATGTAGGCTCCTCCGAATTGGCGCCTCACTATCGTGCGGTGTGCGACAAGTCGATGATGCAATATCCCGGGGCATTCGGGCACCGATCGTCGTCACGGCCGGCCGGGGTCTGCTTGCTTCTTCTTGGTAATGATGGGAAAGGCGCTGCTGCGGGTGCGAAGGCGCTGATTAGGTGGGTGCACGCCCAGAGCCTGAGCCTGCACAGGCGATTCAAGGAACGACGGACATGGCCGAAGGCGCTAAGGTTGCTCTCATCACCGGCGTGACCGGTCAGGACGGGGCATATCTGGCGGAGTTGCTGCTGGCGAAGGGGTATGTGGTTCACGGTGTGAAGCGCCGTTCGTCGTCGTTCAACACGGGCCGTATCGAGGGGATTTACCAGGACCCCCATGTCGAGGGCGCGCGCTTTCACCTGCATTACGGCGATCTCACGGATTCGACGAACCTGATCCGCCTGGTGCAGCAGACGCAGCCGGACGAGATCTACAACCTAGCCGCGCAGAGCCATGTCGCGGTCAGCTTCGAGACGCCGGAATACACCGCCAATGCCGACGGCATCGGGACGTTGCGCCTGCTGGAGGCGATCCGGATTCTCGGCCGGGAGAAGGTGACGCGTTTCTATCAGGCGTCGACGTCGGAGCTGTACGGCCTCGTGCAGGAAGTGCCGCAGAAGGAGACGACGCCCTTCTATCCGCGTTCGCCCTATGGCGCCGCCAAGATGTACGCCTACTGGATCGTCGTGAACTACCGCGAGGCGTATGGGATGCACGCCTCGAACGGGATCCTGTTCAACCATGAGAGCCCGCTGCGCGGCGAGACGTTCGTGACCCGCAAGATCACGCGGGCGGCCGCCGCCATCAAGCTGGAGCGGCAGGACAAGCTGTGGCTGGGCAATCTGGATGCCAAGCGCGACTGGGGTCATGCGCGCGAATATGTCCGTGGCATGTGGCTGATGCTGCAGCAGGACGAGCCGGACGATTACGTGCTGGCGACGGGCGAGACGACGCCGGTGCGCACCTTCGTCGAATGGGCGTTCGAGGATGTCGGGATCGCATTGCGCTGGGAGGGCGAAGGCGTCGACGAGAAGGGGTATTGCACCCGGACGGGCAAGTGCCTGGTCGAGATCGACCCGCGCTATTTCCGTCCGACCGAGGTCGACCTGCTGATCGGGGATGCGACGAAGGCGAAGACTAGGCTGGGCTGGGTTCATGAGACCCCGGTGCGTGAGCTGGCGCGCGAGATGGTGCAGGCCGATCTCGAGCTGATGCGCGACGCACCGATCGCCAAGGGGGTGTAAGGCGATGATCGGTCGATCCTATGATCTTGCCGGCAAACGCGTGTTCGTCGCCGGCCATCGCGGCATGGTCGGCTCCGCGATCGTGCGCCGGCTGGCCTCCGAGGATTGCACCGTCGTCACCGCGACCCGCGGCGAACTCGACCTGATGGATCAGCGCGGCGTTCGGGACTGGTTCGCACGCGAAAGGCCGGATGCCGTGTTCCTGGCCGCGGCCAAGGTCGGAGGCATCCTCGCCAATGACAGCTATCCGGCCGATTTCCTTTACGACAACCTCATGATCGAGGCCAACGTCATCGAGGCGGCGCATCGCAGCGATGTCGGCAAGCTGATGTTCCTGGGATCGTCGTGCATCTATCCCAAGTTCGCGGACCAGCCGATCGAGGAATCGTCGCTTCTGACGGGTTCGCTGGAGCCGACCAACGAATGGTATGCGATCGCCAAGATCGCCGGTATCAAGCTGGCGCAGGCCTATCGCCGCCAGCACGGCCGCGACTTCATCTCTGCGATGCCGACCAACCTTTACGGTCCCGGCGACAATTTCGATCTGAAAAGCAGCCATGTGCTGCCGGCCATCATCCGCAAGGCGCATCAGGCGAAACGGGATGGCGCGGAGACGATCGAGATCTGGGGCACGGGCACGCCGCGTCGTGAATTCCTGCATGTCGACGATCTTGCGGATGCGTGCGTCTTCCTGATGAAGACGTATTCGGACGACGGACACGTCAATGTCGGATCGGGCAGCGACGTGACGATCCTGGAGCTGACCGAAATGGTGGCGCGCGCCGTCGGCTTCGAAGGCGGCATCGTTCGCGACGAGAGCAAGCCCGACGGCACCCTGCGCAAGCTGATGAGCGCAGCCAAGCTCAAGGCGCTGGGCTGGCAGCCGACGATCGCGCTCGCGGACGGCATCGCCGCCACCTATCAATGGTTCGTGGAAAACGAGGTGCGGGCCGCGACATCATGAAGGGTGAACGGATACTGATCCTGACCCGTCATTATGCCCCCGAGCCGACCGGAAGCGCACCGCCGCTCCAGCAGCTGGCAGAGTGGCTGGCGGCCCAGAACCTGCCGACCGAGGTCGTAACGTCCCGGCCCAGCTATCCTGAAACGCGCATTTTTGCCGGCTACGAACATGGCCAGCGGGATCAGGCGGTGGAGAACGGGGTCGCGGTGCGGCGCTATGCCGCGAATCCGCCACGGGGCGCCGGGCTGCTCGGACGGGTGATACCGGAAGCTCGGTTCGCGGCGCAGCTCCTCTTCGCCCGGATTACGGGTCGATTGACGCCGAGCGCGCAGGTGATTTCACTGTGTCCTTCGATTCTCACCGTGGTCGCGGCCTTGGCCTTTCGGCGACGGGGCGGACGTCACGTGGTGGTGGTGCACGACATCCAGTCCGGGCTGGGTGCGGCATTGGGCTCCAGAGCGGTGCGTGCGGTGCTGGGTGTGTTGCGTCGGGTCGAGCGATGGTCGCTCAATCGTGCCGATCACCTGATCGTCCTGTCGCAGGCGATGGCCGACTCTCTGACGGCGCTCGGTATCCACACGCCACTGACGATACTGCCGCCGCAGGTCGATTGCCAAGCCATCCGCCCCCTGCCCCGCCCTCTGAACGCACCTCCGACGCTCATGTACAGCGGCAATCTCGGCCGCAAGCAGGGGTTGGGTCAGCTTCTGGACCTGGCGGCCATCCTCCTGCGCGACGCACCGGAAATCGTGATCGTCGTTCGCGGCGAAGGTGCGATGAAAGCGGATATGATCGCACGGATCGCCCAGGAGAAGCTCGACAATGTCCGCATGATGCCGCTGGTACCGGTCGAGCGGATATCCGAGGCCCTTGCCGAGGGAGATGTCCACCTCGTCCCCCAAATCGCCGACGGAGGCGATTTCGCGGTTCCCAGCAAAGCATTTGCGATCATGGCAGCCGGCCGGCCTTTCGTGACCACCGCCGGGCGTGATTCCTCGATCGCGCGGTTGGCGGAGGACAGCGCCGCCTTTGATCTGGTGCCCCCCTATGATGCGCAGGCGTTCGCCGACGCCGTCATCGCGCTGCTGGGCGACGTCGAGCGCCGGCGCGTGCTGGGAGAGAATGGACGGCGCTATGCCGAGACCCATGCCGATACCGACGTGGTGATGCGTCGTACCCTCCGGATACTGCAAGATAGCCGCGGTTCCGCGAGCATTGATGCTAAACGCATCGAAAACCAATAGTTTAAGGGTCAACGGAACAGACTGGCGCCATATACGCTCGCCAGAGTGCAGGAGCGTTGGCAGCATGTTACCCGTTGATTTTTTTGGAAATCCCGTTCTCACCAGCAGAACCGGAACCAAGCTACAGAACATGGCTGCCATGTTGCCCGATACCGTTATCAACGGAACCGCCGGGGATGACTTCATCTATCCCGGCATCGGCAGCTATACGCTCGGTGGCGGTCTGGGAGACGACACATATTACGGCGTTACCAGTGCCACCAGGATAATCGAGCGCGAAGGCGAAGGCGTAGATACGGTGTACGTCGTCAGCGACTACGTCATGCCGGACCATGTCGAAAACATGATCGTCAATTTTGCGAGAGCCGGCGTGATCGGAAACGGCCTCGCCAACTATATCATCGGCAACAGTGCTGCGCAGAGCATCGACGGCGGTGAGGGTAACGACGTCATGACCGGCAAGGGGGGCGGAGACACTTTCGTATTCAGCGCGAAATCCGGTTACGATGTCATCACCGATTTCCATGCCGGTACGAATACGGTGGCGATGCCTGCGGATATCGTCCGGTTGACCGGCTACAGCCAGTTCAAGAGCTTCGCCGATGTGAAAGCCGCGTTGACGCAGGTGGGCAACGATGTCGTGCTGAAGCTCGACGCCGAAAATGCGGTCAAGTTCGCGGATACCAAAGTCGAGGCGTTCGTCGCCGAGAATTTTCAGCTGTCGCTCGACGTCTCAAAGTTCAAGCTCGCCTTCAGCGATGATTTCAATACGCTGGATGCCGGTTCCGGTGACGCGGCCACGATCTGGCGGACCGATTACGGCTTCGGCGGGGATACCAACGGCCGGGATGCCCGCACTTTCATCGCAACCGGCGAAAAACAGGTCAATGTCGATCCGACCTTCAAGGGCACAGGCGCTACTGCGCTCGGCCTGAATCCGTTCTCGGTGGATGACGGCGTGCTGACGATCCGATCGCGTCCGGCCGCCGAAGCCGATAGCGCCCAGATGTGGGGGTACAAGTTCACCTCTGGCGGGCTGACCACGCGGAACACGTTTACCCAGACCTATGGCTATTTCGAAGCGCGGCTGAAGCTGCCGCCCGAGTCCCCTGCCTTCCCCGCATTCTGGTTGTACACTGCGGGCACGAACGCGTCGGAACTGGACGTGATGGAGAAGCGGGCGTCGGACTCCACCTGGACGGCGACGACGCACGATTATGCGACGGGCACCCACCAGCGCCAGAGTGGCGCCATCTTCACGCCGACCTCGACCAGCGAATTCCATAATTACGGTGTGCTCTGGACTAAGGAAACGGTCACCTGGTATCTCGACGGTGTCGCCGTGAAGACGATCGATACTCCACCCGACATGCACGGGCCGATGTACCTCATCGTCAATCTCGCCGTCGATGTCTCTGCGACGGCGGATTACCAGGGGTCGGACCTGCAGATCGACTATATCCGCGCCTATACGCTGGATGAAGTAGCGGCGGAGGCCGGTGCCAGCGTCACCGGCAGCGTTCGTGCGGACGTTTTGAGTGATGCCGCGGGCGCCGTGACCCTGACCGGCATGACCGGGAACGATACCTATATCGTCAGCACCACCAAGACCAGGATCGTCGAACGATCCGGCGAAGGAACAGACCTCGTCAAATCGGCGATCGACTATGTTCTTGGCACGAACCTGGAGAACCTGACGCTGACCGGCCAGGCAGTGAAGGGCACCGGCAACGATGTGAACAACGTCATCATCGGGAATGATCGGGATAATATCCTGATCGGAGAGGCGGGAAACGACCGTCTCGATGGGGGATTTGGTGCAGATACCCTGATCGGCGGTATCGGCAACGATACGTATATCGTCGACGATGCGGGCGATATCGTCTTCGAGAATGTCGGCGAGGGCACCGACACCGTCATTGCGAATATCAACTACACCCTTGGCCGGAATATCGAGAATCTCACTCTTGCCGGCGATGCGTTGCGCGGTACCGGCAACGAACTCGATAACGTGCTCACGGGCAACGCCTCAGCCAATATCCTGGTGGGCGGCGCGGGCAATGATCGTCTCGATGGCGGGATCGGCGCGGACACGCTGATCGGCGAAACCGGCAACGACGGCTATTACATCGACAATGCCGGTGACGTCATCATCGAAAAAGCCGGGGAAGGCTTCGACATGATCTGGTCGAGTGTCGACTATATCGTGCCCCTGAATGTCGAACAACTCACGCTCAGCGGCACCGCCATTCGCGGAACCGCCAATGATGCGGGCAATTACCTATATGGTAACGAACTGGCGAACGTGCTGACCGGCGGGGCCGGTAACGATGTGATCGATGGCAAGGCGGGCAACGATTACATCGTCGGCGGTGCGGGCAACGATAAACTGACGGGTGGGTCCGGCAGCGACGTCTTCGTATTTGCAGGAAACTTCGGTCGCGACGTCATTACTGACTTCAAGATCGGCGAGGACAAGGTCGATTGGTCCGCGCTGAAGGCGGCCGGCCAGATGCCGGTCATCACCGACATCGGTGGTATCGCGACCGTGACCTTCGGCACCAATAGCATCGCCTTCACCGGATTGAAGGCGGCAGAGCTGATGAAAATCATCACGCCGAAGCCGGTGAAGGCGCTGTTCGGAACCGACAGGGATGACACCTTCTTTGTCACGGACGCCGATGATTTTATCTCGGAAGGACAGGACGGTGGCACGGATACCGTCTATTCCGCGGTTGATTATACGCTGGGCCTCAACCTGGAAAATCTCTTCCTCACCGGCACTGCCATAAAAGCCTTTGGCAACGATGGAAAAAACGTGATCGTCGGCAATGCGTTCGACAATCTGCTTTATGGCTTTGGCGGGAACGACGTGCTGAAGGGAGGTGCCGGGGCCGACACGATGTACGGTGGAGCCGGCAATGACTCGTACCTCGTCGACGATATCGGCGACAAGGTGATCGAATTGCTCGACGACGGCATCGACACGGTGTCCTCGTCGATCGACTATCTGCTCGGCGCTCATTTGGAGAACCTTACGCTGACTGGCGGCGCACGGGTCGGCACCGGCAACGACCTGAACAACGCCCTGCTGGGCAACGATCTGGACAATACGCTCGATGGCGGCGCGGGCAACGACAGGCTCGACGGCGGCAAGGGCGCGGACCGGCTGATCGGTGGCACCGGCGACGATTACTACATCGTCGACAACGCCGGCGATGTCGTGATCGAACTGGCGGGCGGCGGTCACGATATCGTTCTGAGCAGTGTTGATTACACGGCTCCCACGAATGTCGAACAGCTGGTGCTGGCCGGCGCCGCGACACGGGGAGTCGCCCATGACGGTGGCATGCGCCTTTACGGCAATGATAATGGCAACTGGCTGACGGGCGGCCTGGGGGGCGATATCATCAAGGGTGGAAGCGGTGATGATCGTATCATCGGCGGTGCCGGCAATGATACGCTGATCGGTGGCCGTGGTGCCGACACGTTCGTATTCGGCACCGGGTTCGGCAAAGACGTCATCAACGATTTCGATGTCGCTCGGGACCGGATCGAGTGGTCGGGATTGACGCCGGCCAGTGGGATCCAGACCCGAGACGTGAATGGCAATGCGGTGGCGACGATCGGGTCCGATACGATCACCTTTCTGGGGATCACCGCAGCGGAGCTGGCGGTTCACCACATCCTCATGTGAGACGCTCGTATCCGCTTCTGAATAGTCCTATCGGGGCTCCGCCCGCCGTACGGCACTCCTGTCGTCAAGCGCGTGATTGTCTTGTCATGGCGCATGCGACATGGACTGGCCTCGACGTTAACGGAGACATCGCCTCTTGTCGCTCAACACAGCGTCACGCGCTTCTGGACACGGGGGGTGGTCCCACGCCACCCCCCCGGTGACGGCGCAAGCGGGCTATCGCGCGGACATCGACGGGCTCCGCGCGCTGGCCGTAGCTGCTGTCGTGATATTCCACGCAGCCGGGTGGCTGTTGCCGGGCGGCTATGTCGGCGTAGACATCTTCTTCGTCATTTCGGGCTTTCTGATCGGCGGTATCATCGACCGGGAGATCGGAAACGGCTCTTTCGGTTTTGCCCGCTTCTATGCTCGCCGGGCACGCCGCATCCTGCCGGCGTTGTTCGTCGTTATCGTATCGGCCTGTGTCGCTGGCCTGCTGCTGCTGTCAGCGCGCGAGCTACGGGAAATGTCGGTCGAGGCCGCCGCGGCGCTTCTTGGCATTTCCAATTTCAAGTTCTGGCTCCGCAACGATTATTTCGCAGGTGCCGCCCCGCTCGTACCGCTGTTGATGACGTGGTCACTGGGCGTGGAAGAGCAGTTCTACATGCTGTTCCCGGGCCTGTTGCTGCTGGTGCGGCGACGCAGCGCGCGGATCAAGATGTTGACCGTGGCGACGGTCACGCTGCTGTCGTTGATCCTCTCCATCGTCCTGACCCGCACGGCGCCCTGGGCGGCATTCTATCTGCTGCCGACCCGGGCATGGGAGATGGGCGCTGGCGCGCTGCTCGCAATCTGGCTGGTCGAAAAGGGCGAGGACCGGTTGCCGGGTCCCAGACTTCAGGATCTGACAGGATTGGCCGGCCTTGCAGCCATCGTCATTGCGCTGTTTGCATTCGACGAGAAAACGCCTTTTCCGGGCTTTGCCGCGCTTCTCCCCGTAGGAGGCACGGTCGCGTTGATCGCAGCACGTCACGGTGTGGTGAACCGCGTCCTGTTCGCCTCCCGCCCACTCGTCGCGATCGGATTGCTATCGTACAGCTGGTATCTCTGGCACTGGCCGATGATGGCGTTCGCCCGCAACGCGAGCGATACGGCGCCGGGCGATAGGGTGATGTTGACGATCGCCGCACTCAGCCTGGGCGTGGCGTGGCTGTCATGGCGCTTCGTAGAGCGAAGGTTCCGCTACGCCGCTGTTTCGTCAACGGTGACGCTTCGCCGTTTCGGTGCGGGGTTGTCGCTGTTTGCTGCGCTGTCATTGGCCCTTTTCGTCGCGAAGGGCGTGCCCGGGCGACTGTCCCCGACCGCGCAGCAGGCCGACCGGATGGCCAAGCTCGCCTCGGGGGATTGCCAGCAGAGTTTCGGGATCGTCTCCCTGCGGGAGGACGAGCATTGCATGCCCAAGAAGGGCCCTGCGCCGATCATCGCGGTCATGGGTGACAGCCATGCCAATGCGCTCGGCTTCGGGCTGCGCGGGGTGGCGGCCCGGAATGGCTATCGTCTGTGGGAAGTGCAGAAATCCGCATGCTTCCCCTTGCTGGGCGTGACGACGGCGCAGGAGCGGCAACCCTTCCACTCCCGGCAGTGCACGCAATTTCTGGATACCGCCACCACGCGCCTGCTGCGGGAACCATCACTGTCTGTCGTCGTACTGGCCGGGGCTTGGCCCGCCGTTGACGATCAGCGCTTCAACCTGGTGGAAAACCATCAGGTGGGCCGGCATGTCGATGCCGCTACGGCGTTGCGCATCGGCCTGCCGGCGATGATCGAGCGCTTCCAACGAGCGGGCAAGCGCGTCATCCTTGTCGGCGACGTACCGTCGTTCGGTCATTTCCACCCGTTGCGCCACGCGTTCAACGTCGCCATCCCGGCGCGGTCGCTCTTGTACGACATCGTCGACCCCGCCCCGTTCTCGGGCGACCGCATCGCACTTGATCGTCTGGACCACCGCTTCGACGCTTCGAGGGCGTATATCCGGGCGCTCGCCGTCCGCCAGAAGACCGGCTTTGTCGATATCGCCGCCCAATTTTGCGACGCGCAAAGCTGTCAGCATGCGCGGAATGGTGTTCCGATGTTTGTAGATGTCTCACATCTATCATTTATGGGATCAATGGCGCTCGACTGGTCAGAAGCGTTACCGGCCGCGGCGACTAACAAGGAAAAGATCGGTGGATGATCTTAAAGGAAGCGTAGCCATCGGCATTCCGACCTATCGACGTCCTGAGAAGCTCAAGCGTCTGCTTGCCTCCTTACATCCATCACTCAAGGCCACAGATGCTGCGATCGCGATCGCAGATAATGCCTGTGATCCGGCAACCCGACTTGTGGCCGAGCAGTTTGCCGAAATCTGGCCGAATACCCATTATATTGCCGTACCTGAACGCGGTATATCAGCCAATCGCAATAAATTGATCGATTGGTTTCTAACCCGGCCCGACGCCCCCGTGTGGCTCGCAACAGCTGATGATGACTTGGTGATGTCACCTGACTGGATGAAGCAGATGGTTGCCACCGGTGAAGCATGTAAAGCCGATATAGTTGGCGGTCCTTATGGCATGATCGAGCCCGCAGGCAGTTTCATTGTTCGTGAGAGCATGTTTGTAAAGCGCCGGCGACGTAAAACAGGTCTAACCAGTCCGATATACGCGGCCGGGAACTTGCTAATCAACAGAAAGCTATTAACTCAGTATAATGATCTTCGATTTAACAATAGATTTGGATTGTCAGGTGGGGAAGATTATGACTTTTTTAGCCGAGCTGACGGTCTGGGCGCCCGATTTGCGTGGTGCGATGATGCCTTTTGCAATGAGGACGTCGATATAGATAGGCTAAACGCTCGAGCCGTTATCTATCGATATTATACTACGGGTAACTACATGGCTCTTATTGATTTGCAGCGTGAATCGCGTGGAGTCGCGTGGCAGCGGCATCTATGGGGGTTTGTAAAATCAGGGGCGTATCTCGTGGTAAGTGGCGCACGGCTACGTCCTGAAGATGCGTTGGAGGGTCTGTTTCGGTTACTGATCTCCGCCGGCGCTTTGTCCGCTCTCTTGGGCGTTCGGCATTATCGCTATCGCTGAGCTGCTTCGCTGTCCTTCCACGTGAAGGCAATGATCCAAAGTACGGCCATCAATAGCGCATGCGCACTCAAGAACGCTACGATTAGCCCCGTCACTCCGGCAAAGTAGGCCCCCATCGCTAGTAAAAAGCCAAATATAAGAGCAGCAATCCCATATATCACTGCACGTATATGCTGGAGACCGGCGCCTGTTAGAGTATCCGCTGCCAGATACTGCATGGCGATTAACGGTAGTGACAAGCCAAGTAACATTGCCGCGCCACGAGATGCCGCGAAATCATGACCCAAAACCAGCGGTATAACTTGCGCAACAGCCGCGACACTTGCAGACGCGAACAATCCTGTTGCGAGCATCGCGGGCAGGCACTTCAAAGCGTAACGCCTTGTTGCGGCGAGCCCGAATTCGCCTTCCCGAAAAAAGTTCGGATATAACAGTCGCGTTATAACTTGAAGAGGAAAAAGGCCGATAGCCAATATTCGTGCGCCGGCCGCATAGGCACCAAGCACGCTGGCATCGGAAAAACGAGCCAGGATAACCCGATCGACATTGCCCTGCGTTGCCCGGGCCGCCTGATTGATTGAAAATGCCGCACCGGCTGCCAGCTCGCTACGCTGCAGCATAAACACCGGACTACCATAGAGCCGCATGGCAATCACGAGCAGAGCGGCGCCAAACAATATGGACTGGCCTAATACGACCAAGATCCACCCTTGGAGGCTCTTCGCAGCCGAAAAGTACAAAAGAGCTGCTATCAGCCGGGTCAGGGTCATTGCCAGCCGAACTCCGCTGGCCCGGGTGGTATGACCGTGCGCTACCATAATCAGTTCAACGGATGCCGCAATGCGGGCCGCCACGATCTCGCCAGTCAGGGCCGCTAACAGCAGTGTTACCGGGATTTCCGATTTCATCGGTCCGGCGGCAATCCAGAGGGCGCCAAGTACGACCGGTATTATAGTCAGGCCGATCAACATCAGCATGTTACCGAAAAAGCTATGGAAACGTTCCGGCTTGCGGGCGACAGCGCGCACCAACAAATCCGCTCCTCCCCAGCCGACAAATTCCACCGCAATGGCAGCTACACTCAACACGGCTGCATATTGTCCGAATGAATCTATTCCCAGTCCTCGGGCAGTGACCGCGAAGGTAACGAACTGCAAGACCAGTGCGACTGCTGTTGGGGCTAAGGAGCTTAGATACTGCTTTAATGTATCATATCGTAAGCGCTTCAGGACATTCCTAAAAACCAAGACGTTCATGCCAAAACCGGCAATGCTGTTTTTTTGATTACGGGCACATCAGAATCGATGGGCGATGTCGAAGCTCGTTTGTTGCTTTTTAGCGATGAGTAGAAGGTCAGAATCAGAAACATGCTGATTCCTGTCCCGAAAACCTCACGCGTTTCACCCAAGCCTCCAATTACTAAGATAAAGGCACAGGCCCCTGTACCATATCCTAATCGAGATTTTCCTATGAAAGGAGCATAAAATACAAAATAAGCAAGTGCTCCGAAAAAAGATATCGCACCCAATAACCCCACCTCTCCAAACGCCGCGATATACATGTTGTGGGGCGTATGGATTTCCCCGTACTTTGAGAAACTAGCGCCTACATCTGCCGTGATAGAAGACGCTTGGCTAAATGTTCCAGGACCTGCGCCGATAAGCCAATGTTCCAATGCGCGATTGAAATATGCAGGCCAGATTACCGATCGTCCGGTCAGCCCTGCATCACGACCAGCTAATTCAAGGAGATATCCCGATAAGACATTAACTGATAGAGCCGCAACGGAGATTATGATAAAAAGTACGGTTGCCCGAGATAGAGCGGAAGATCGAATTTGATATATCAGATGAACAATAAAAAGATAGGAGAATGCGGCTGCTAAGGTTATCAAACCGCCTTGGGAGCTCGACAATACGGCGCACATAATCGTAAGAACAATAACGAAGCTTCGTAGCGCCCAGTGCCGACCCGGCATCAAGCAGAAAGCTACTGCCGAAAAGGCTGTCAAATAACCAAAGCCGTTTTTATTTGGAACTAGGCCCCGCCAAGCATGACCGGCTAAAGCTCGCCCATCTATTTGGGTGCCAAAGCTCGGGAATATAAGTGCCGCCGCAACTGAACTGACAATAAGGAACGCAAATGTCCAGAAAAGCACCGATAAAAGTATTTCACTGCGAAGTTCGGCGCCAATTGTAATTGCGGCGAGTACTCCCAGTATCCAGAAGGTAAGAACCTGCGCTGCTTCATGCGGCTCATTACTGAGAGTAGCGGAGATCATCCCAATTGTTAGAAAGGCAAGCACCGGCGCTAAGCCGTCCATAACATTAGATACGCCGCGGCGTACGATATGCAACGACAGTCCCGCGAAAATGCTAAGCCACAGGGTGTAACGGGCAATTACTCCCAAACGAAATAGTATCGGACTAAACTCAATAAGAGTCTGGGTAAATACTATAACCGTTAGGATAAATATG
Organism: Sphingomonas sp. Leaf343; assembly: GCF_001423765.1. Taxonomy (GTDB): domain Bacteria; phylum Pseudomonadota; class Alphaproteobacteria; order Sphingomonadales; family Sphingomonadaceae; genus Sphingomonas. The sequence goes on along the minus strand of NZ_LMPG01000017.1, from coordinate 12,377 downwards.
AATATATAAAGCCCATTCCAGCTATCGTTGACTCTGGGCTTGCGACGATGCACCTTTAGACGATCTAAAGTTGATGGATCATCCAGTACGGGGATGTCGACCTTGACCATAGATCGCTGATTCACGCATTCGTCATCGTGGAGCCGACGACGCGAACGCCGAAACCCTTGCAGGCCTCGACCAGTTGCTTGGCCTCGCGCGTCCGGGTTTGTTCGCGGCGCGTGACGACGAGCGCGCCCACGGCTTCGGCAGCGATGATCTGGTAATCGCTGCCGATCGATGCCGCCGGCGTATCGAAGATCACCATTTCGAACTGCGCGCTGGCTTCCTCGACCAGTCGGCCGAGCATTTTCCGGAGCAGCAGTTCTTGGGGATTGGGCGGGATGCCGCCGACCGGCATGACCGAGAGCGCCGGGATTTCGCTGACCTCCTGATAAGCGCGTCCATCCAGCCTTCCGGTGAGAAACGTGGCCAATCCTCGACGGTCGTCAAGCTTGAAGAGCTGGTGCTGCGTCGGATTGCGCATGTCGGCGTCCACCAGCAGCGTCCGGAAGCCGACCTGGGCGAACGATATGGCGAGATTGGCGGCGACCAGCGAGCGGCCGTCGCCGCGCTGGGCACTGACGACCGCCAGGGTGCGTGCGCCTTGTGGGTGGCGGAACCAGCGGAGCGCGAGTGCAGCGCGGATCGAGCGATAATCTTCTGCAGCCTGGCTGTGCGGATTGGTGAAGGCGATAGGCTCGTCACGTCCGTCACCTTCGGACAACCGCATGTTGAACTGGGTCGCGAGGGCGCGCTGGAGCGTCGCCTCGTCGATGAAGCCAAGCTCCACGGCGGCTTCTCCGAACCGCATATTGTGCTCGGCGCCATAGACCTGCGCCTTGTGTGCCTGCGCGTCGGTAATCAACTCCGCTCCACGCAGCACTTCGCCGATACGGCCCAGATCCGGTTGATCGCGATCGCTCATGTTCGGCCGTTCGCTCATGCGACGCCCTCCTGGGATGGTTTGGGCAGATAGTGGGTCGGGACATGGCCGAGCAGACGTTGCCTGGGTGCCTCGATCCCCCGGACTCCGCCAAGATTGGGTATCCCCAGCCATATTTCCGCATCCTCCGGGGTTCGCAGTCGCTGGTCGAGAAATTCCAGCGCCAGCGCCGCAACGATGCCGATGATCGTCGCAAGCAGCGCAACGACGATGATCTTGAGGGCATCAGGCAGGCCCGCGGGGGCCGTGGGCTTTGTTGCGGGAGACAGGAGCAATATGTTGGACTGGTTGGACGCCCCCAGCAGCGTGCTCTGCGCCTGCTTCGCCACCAGCTGTTCATAGGTCGTCTTCAGATTGGTGACATTCTGCTCCAGCGCGGTGATCTCGCCGCGCGACCGTTGTGATGCGATCACCCGGCTACGCTGCGCGTCTACCGCGCCCCGCAGCTGTTGCGAGGCGGCGTTGCTTTGCGCGGAGCTGGCCGCAGCGGCCTGCGCAACGATCGCCCGCTGCTTCGCCAATTCCGAGCGCAGCGTCGCCAACTGGTTGGTGAGCTGACGGTAATCGACGTTGTTGGGACCTGCAAAGGTCGACAATTGCCGCCGCTGCGCCTCGGCTCGCGCGATGTCGGTCTGAAGAGACTGGATGACGGGACTGGATAGCGCATCCGGCAATGCACCGCCCGCCGCTCTTGCATTCTGGACGGACTGTGCGCCCTGTGCACCGGCGAGTTGCTGTGCCAGGGCCAGCAGACGCGCATCGTCGGCATCGCCGCCCGCCTCGTTGGTCGCGGTCAGCCCCAGCTCGGCGCGACGCCGGCTTAGAGTAGCCTGGGCCTGGGTAAGCCGGTTGCCGAGATCCGCCACGGAACGATCGTACCAGGCGGTCGCCTGCCGTTCGGGTTCGCGCTGCAGATCGACGCTGATGTCGCGATATGCGTCGGCATAGGCGTTGGCGACTGCCGCCGCCAGCTGGGGGTTTCGGGAGGAGTAGATGATCGAGATCACCCGCGAACTGCTCGAAGGTACGACTTTCAGGCCGCCACTGAGCTGTTGCGCGAAGAAGATTTCCGGTTCGGCTGTCGATCCGGATTCGCGATATGCCTGCATGCTGTCCGCATCATCGAGCATCTTCAGCCGCTTGACCGCCGCAACGCCGACCCGGTTGGATCGGATGACGTCGACCTGCGTGGACAGATAATCCGGCTGAAGCTGGGCGGTGACGGTGGGATCGCCATCGACACTGACGGAGCTGGATTGGCGCACGTTCACCAGGACCTGTGCCGTCGCACTATAGGTGCGTGGTACCAGCGCTACCCAGAGCAGCGAAAGAACTATCCCGCCGACGATGATGGCGGCGATCAGACGCCATCGTGCTTTCAGGACAAGTACGAACTGCATGGGATTCATAGATCGGCTCCGACTGGCGCGCTGCAGGCGGTGAAACTCGGCATCGTCAGAAAATTCGCTGACGCGCGTAGATGAGATCGTCGGGCATGACCGCCATATCGGGCTTGACCTTGTCGAAGACCTGTTGCGTCCCGTCGGGGCCGCGACGGGTCAGGCGAACTCGCCCTGCCGAGCCGCGGGGCGTTATACCTCCCCCGACCGCCAGCGCCTGTCCCACCGTCATGCCAGGTTCCAGCGCGAACGCTCCGGGCCTTCCGACTTCGCCGGAGACGTAAAACATCGGTGCGGAACGGACCACCAGTATTTCACCCGGCCGGGCCGGCCTGTCCTTGGCGCCCGAAACCAGATCGGCGATCAGGAATTCTTCACGCCCCTCCCTGACAGCACCGGCCGGCATGACCGTCACGACCCCGCTGCCGCTACCGAACGTCGCGCCGGCTCGCGCCAGCACACTGGCCAGCGACAAATCCGGCCGGTCCAGCGGAAATTCGCCCGGGCGTCCCACAGCACCCATCACCGTCACGACCTTCGATCGCACTTCCGCGACCAGGACGTTGACGGACGGCGACACCAGGATGCCGGCGGTGCGCAAGCTACGCGCCAGGCGAGAGGCGATATCGCCCGCGGTATCGCCTTCGACCTTTACCTTCCCAAGCGCCGGAAACTCGATCGTTCCATCCGTCCCGACGCGCAGCGTGGATTGCAGGTCCGGCGACCGATAGACGGTGATCGCCAAGAGGTCCCCCGGGCCGACGCGATAATCCGCACTCGCCCCGGCGGTTGCCGGAACGGATTGGGAGATCATCGACGGTGTCCCGGTCGGCAAGGCCGTGCCCGGCTGTTGGGCGTCGGCCTGGACGCATATGCCAGCCAGAGCCACGCCGGCCAGAGCCACGATGGTGCAGAACCCGTACTTCATCGTCATCCTTCGTGTCGGATCAGTCTCACACATTCGGCGATCCTAGTCCTTGTTTCCTAAACGAACGATAGCGCTAAGCTGAACGGTGTCGCTGTTGAAACCGCCAAAGGCGGCGTCCGATTTGCGAAATTCATGCGCGTAGCGCGCCCGTAGCATCACGCGATCTCGCGGAGAATATTCGATTGCGAAAGCACCCAGGTAATTGCGGTCGTTGCGGGATGCCACCTGACCGGTGAACGTGGGATCGAAGCGGAAGCGTCTATGATAGATTTCGCCGGTCAGGATCAGGAACAGATGATCGGAATATCCCAGTCTGACCTCGGTATTGCCATAATCGGCCCGCACCGCGTCCACCACCAGAAAACTCTGCAATTCCAGTCTGCGCCCGACCTCACCCATGATGGTCAGCGTGTCTCTCGGTCGATAGTCGAACCGCATGTAGCCGCTCGGCCCGCTATAATCGGATCCGATGACGGACCGGTCGTTGCGGGACAGATAGGATATCACGCCATTGACCGCCGTGATGGGGCTGGGAGAATAACGCAGTCGAAGATCGACGGACGTGTCCGCAAGGTCGATATCGGCACGTCGCGAACTGCCGTCGCCTGCCGTCAGCGTGCGGGCTTTCAGGCCGTCGGTCTGGCGTCGGCTCAGCGTCAGCGCGATCGAGTTGCCGATGGCATTGTAATACCCGATGCCGATACCCGTCCCGTATCGACGGAAATCGTTACCCGATACCAGGGCATCGGAGTTCTTGTTCTGCAAGAACTCGGGTGTCGCCACCAGCCGGATATCCGGGGTGACGGGATAGGTCACCTCGGCGTCGGCCTGATAGATATTCTGAATGTTGCGGATCGGCGTCCGTAAATCGGAGAAGGATGTCAGCGATCGCGTAGCCAGTCCCGTCAGCCGGAAACCAACGATCCCGCCGCTCTCGCGCGTTACGTTCAACCGCCCGGTGTACCGGATATTATCCAGTCGGCTGTTGCGCTCGTACAGGTCCTGCCCCACCGCCAAGGATATGATGGCATCATAGTCGGCGGGCCGTAACCGTGCGCCGGCCAGCCCCTCTACGGTGTATACCCGGTCGGCCGCGGGAAGGCCGGTGCGTTCGCGCAGTTCCCGTCCCTGCCGAAACAGATTGTCGTCCAGACGCAGGCCGGCACCGACCTCGCCGAAGATCTGCGCCGCTGCCGGTTGCGCCGATAGCATCGCCGTTCCGATGATGACGCGAAGCACTCTCGCCACCCGGGCGCTGGCCCGGTGATGGTCCTCGCCAGCGACGACGACGGACGCGGCGAACGCCAGGCGCGCATCCCCGGCGGGATAAAAACGGGCTCGATCAATGGGCATGGTCATACCAGTCTATCCCCCCGCAAGCGCATACAGGCAATCCGGTATCGGCCCGGATCGACCTATGGGTGTCTCAGGCGGGCGCCTAACGCCCGGCTGGCCGTGCTGCGGGGGCGAAACCCTGCTGATATTCGATCTTGGTGCCCACCCGCAGGGTCTCCAGCCGCTGCGCCACGGTCTTTTGCATCTGCTGCTGCTGAAGGGCCTTTGCCGCGAGGGCGCGTTGCTCTTCGGGCGGAACCGGTTGCGGGCGATTCTCGGTCACGACGGCGATGACCAGCTGATCGCCACGACTGGTGACGAACGGCACGCCCGGCGCCAGTGCCTGAATATTGTCCGCCGCTTCACGTGGCAGGGAGATCGTGTCGATCTGGCCGGTGCCACGCTGAAAGCCATGGTTCCGTTCTCGCAGATAGGCGACGATCGCCTCCATCGTGTCGAGCGGCTCCAGCGCCTTGGCGTCGACGCCCGCAGCCGGGGTCACGATCTGATCGAGTACCAGCACGCGCCGATTTGCAAACATCTGCGGATTGGCCGCGACGAAGCGGTCCAGTTCTGCCGCGTCTGCTGGCGGTTGTTTCCCGACCCATGTTTCAACAAGCTGCTGCACCAGGGATAGATCCTGCGAGCGCTGCTGGGCGGCCAGATATTCGGGAGTTTTGTCGATGCCCTCCCGCTTGGCCTGCGCCACCATCAGCTTGCGATTGACCAGTTCTTCGACGAGCGCCGGTTGAACGGCTGCGATGTCCACACCGCGTGCAGCATTGGACGCGCCGAACTCGGTCAGGAGATCGCGTCTGGTGATGTCCTGCCCATCCACGGTCGCGATGACCTGCCCGGACGGGGCCTTTTCGCTGCAGCCCGATAAGAGGATCACCGAGATCCCCAGGGCACCCGCCATATGCGCGATCTTCATTTTCAGCATTCCGTTGGTCATTGGGCCATATGGCCGAGGAGCAGATGCCGACCTGCGTCGGAGAGTGCGTCGATCATGCGACCGTTGAAATCTTCCAGCATGGCCACGGACGCCATCGCATCCGTCCCCGGCATGGACAGGCGTACGAGCACGCCATCGGGCAGGTAGCCTTTCAGATTGGCCGCGATCACGGCGGAGCGATCCTCGGAACCGTCGACGGTGAAAGTACGATCGATCCTGGCCCAGTAGAGCAGGTGTTCGACGATCCCGGCGCGTTCGGCACGCACCTCCCGCGCTTCTGCGGCGACGCCTCCCAACCGGATCGGCACCGATTGCGGCTCGGACAGTTCGAAGCCCTGTGCAGGGTAGCAGTTTTCCGGCCGGTGCAGCTGAAGCGACGTATTCTGGGTGCTTCCATAGGCGATCAGCAGGGCCAGCTGCATGCCGTTCCGGTTCTCGTAGATCCGCGTCAGGACCTGATCGTAAAGCCTGTTCGACAGCTCGTCTGTCGGGGGCAGGACGAGGCCGCTGGCGGTCATGTAACGCCAATCGCCGATCACGCGCGGCACGGCGCTGTCCAGCAATCCCGGCGGAGGCGGCGGTACGCTCCGCCTGGGCTTGAGGGCGAATGCGGCGCCGGTCAGCGCCAGCAGCGCTCCTCCCAGTGCGAATTGCCGCCGATCCAGCGGCGCAGTGGATATGTCTGGGCCGGTCACGATGGCTCTTCCGACCGGGCGAGCCGCTCCCGCAGTGGGCCGAGTACGAGGTCGGCACCCATCAGCGTCAGCAGGGCAACGAAGAACATCATGCCGGCGGCATCGTGCAGTCCCCCCTGCGCCGCGGCATCTCCGAGGAAATGCGTGATGGAGATCAGGATGAGCACCCGGACGAGATTGGCGAACAGCGCGATCGGTATCACCAGCACGGCCAGGATGAACGCATATCTCCAGTCGGCGCGGTGACGCAGGTAGATATAGAATAGTCCGATCGCGAGCAGGCTGGTCAGCGAGTTCAGGCCCGAACATGCGGCGGCCACCACCAGTTCGTATCCGTCGACATAGATCTGCGCACCGTTGCTCGCCACGGCGAAACCGAAACCTGCCATGATATCCACCGCCGTATGGGCAATACCGATCTTCAGCGATCGTGTCAGCGGAACGATGATGCTGTCGGGCGGAGGAATGAGGAACAGCAGATAGAACAGCGGAAACCATAGCCGGCGAAGACCGGCCGTGCCGACATACTGATAGAGTACGAGCACGAGGCAGGCATAGGCACTGGCCCATGTCAGCCATATCTTGTTGATGATCGAAGCGAATACGTATGTCGCTCCCATGGCCGCCAACCCCGCTGCGACGAATACCCCACGACCTTGGGAGGAGGTGTTCGGCATCTTGCGCCATTCGCGCCAGAGCAACCACGATCCGGTCGTCAGGATGATCGGCCCCTGCGCGCCCTGCTCGGTCGACCAGACCTGTCGCGCCAGCATGACGAGGCCGGGCATCGCGAAGACGATCGCAGCCAGCGCCACGAACCAGATATCGCGCGCCTGCTGTCGCCACCCCGCCGCAGGCGAGCGATCATGTCTGACGACGGCGGGCGATGCCGCCTGTTTGCTGGATGATGCGGTCATGTGCGGGCTCGTCGACGTTCCCGGGATGCCATCGTCGAAGGGTGCATGCGGTTCAATCTCCGGTTCGCCTGTTCGACGCCGACCACGACCTCCATGCTCAATCCCCCTGCCAGCCCACGCACGATGTCGCACCATGCCTGGCGCGCCTGTCGCCCACGATCCGTACCACGAAAGCCGGGATCGCATGCCGCCGACCAGAAGGCACGGTAGGGGGCAGCGTCGCCATCACTGCAATCGTATAGCAATGCAATGGCATACCGAAGCGCGATATCTGGGAGCACGCGACCGTGATCGGCCGTCGTCGCGGCCTCGTCCAGGGCGGCCAGTGCATCCAGCATCATGCGCGCGAGACGTGATCGCGACGCCGGTTCCGGCCGGGGGGCCGAATGGCGTTCCCGCCGGATCGGAAGAACGACCGCCGGCATGACGGGGGGATTGTCCGTTTCGGCCGTGCCGTCTCGCCACATGGTGCTTCACCCGTCACTGCGCGATGAGTCGGTGGCGGGGGTCGCTCGATCTTGAAGAATGGACAAGATCACATCGACCGGGTCGCCACCGCGTGATCGCGGTTCACACCAGAACGAGGATCGCCGTCCATAACAACACGGTGCTGCCAACGATGATCGCGGCCCGGACGGGGGCGGGCCATCGTTCCACGGCCGGTTCCCCTGAAAGGTCCAGATGCGAAGACAGTCGCGAAAAGGCACCGAGAACCACCGGGTCCGCCGCAAAGGCCTGATCGATGGCCGACTGCGAAAGCGGCCCGGCGAAGCTGCACCCATGCAACGTACCCTCGACACGCACCACGGTGGCATCGCGACGCCCGACGCCGGGCAAGCCGATGCCGATCGTCGCGCCGAGCATCATCGGCGTATCAGACTCGATCAGGCAGCCATCGCAGGAAAGGTCATGGACCAGAACGGGATGGGGCCTGAGCGCCTCGTCCCGCAAAGTCGATTCCTGCAGCACCGGTCTGCGGTCACTGCTACGGCGTTCGTCCAGATCGGCGGACATAAGGGTTGCGATCAAGGCCATTGGCGAAATCCCGAAACTTCGCTCGAGGCTGTATCGGGATGGTCTTAATCTTCCGTTCCGGGCCACCGGAAAATCGCGTGCCGCTCGGCGTATCATCGTGCCGACATCAAGGTCGCACGGACACGGTCCACCAGAGCTTCGTAACAGCCTTATCCAATCCTGTCGCCGTCAGGCCGGGCACGTCCGTGCTGAGCCATTCCCAGGATCTTCAAAACCCGATCTCGGGATGCTTCCGCGACACGAACAAAGTGGTGTTTGCGCGTAAGTAACGGCTTTTCGATGCACCACCACGAAAATGCAGCATAAATCATTCCAAAGACGATAGTAAAAGCAGAATTGGCGTACCATACCCGCGCGCCGGGAAACAGGGCGGTATAAGTTTGCTGGATCGGGAAGGCAAAGAGGTATAGACCATAGCTGTAGTCTCCCGAGAAGATAAAGCCCCGCTTTGGCGGGTGCATCATTCCTAGATAGACTACTATGTAGACAGCCGGAATAGTTGCCAGATAAACCGTTCGATAATCAAACGTGCAGGCGATCATCGCCAGAAGCGCGATGAGTGCATATGATCGTTGCAGTCTAACGCGATCACTATAAAGATTGATTGTTACTCCGACCAAGAATGCAACCACCAAAGATCGGGGCAGCGGTCGGTTTGTTGCCCAGTACGGCTCCCAATGTTGAAAAGCCGCCAATGTACCCAGCGCGATCAAAGCTATTGTAAGGGGTATCATTGGCCAGCGACGACGCACCACGCCCACGATATACAAGGCTATGATCGCAATATAGCATTCGAGCTCGTAAGGTATGGTCCACAAGCTCAGATTAACGACATTGGGGAACGGCAGATTCAGAAACACGCCGGCAAGATCAAGATGAATATGACCCAGGATATTCGTAAAATATCGCCAGAAATAACGGCTTTGAAAATATTGGCTCAACGTAAATTGAGTAAATATCGGCCCAATGATCAAGGCAGACAAAAACACCTCTACGGCAAGAGCCGGAAAAAGCCTCACCGCTCGCAGCGTTAGAAATGATGTCGCCGTAGGGTTTTTCTTCAGGCTTCCCGTTACGAGGAAGCCGCTCAACCCAAAAAACATGATCAAAATTGGCGCAAGAAATATTCTGGTCCAAGACCCCCAGATTTGACCGGCCACCAAGCCGCCATAGCTGCTAACAATACTATGCTGCAGAACAACAGCGACAGCTAGAATAATTCTTAGATAGTCGAAGCCGTGGCTAAAGGTGCCAAGGCCCTTATACCGTTCGGCAATGGTTTCGTTAGCCAGACTCATGACGAGCCAACCCTTTTTTGTCGTCAATGGACGGCTCCCGATATTCACGCGTGCTCTACCAAAATCATATAGCGACTCAACATACTAAAAATCCAGCCAAAATAGCTATATACTTCAAACCCAGAATCTTATAATTTATCTATGTACGTCGATCGGAAAGGCTGACATGGCACTATTTTTCGGTGTTGGGGCCGGACATAGAGAATTCTCAAATCTCATTATCGAAAAACAGGTCGAAGTGCGGCGCATTAAGACTTAATAATTGATTGTACGTGTTTATAATTACTTGAGCTATGGCTGATTTCGCAGATACAAGGCTAATTTGCGCTGTCAACGACGCAGCATCGTCGGCATGATCCCCAGTTCGGCAGCCACTTCGGTCTGCATCCGACCGCTGGTCTCCCAAAGCGCCACCACCCCGCACTTGGACCCGCCCGCAAATCGAGGCTTCGCCGTACTCGCCATCCATACACCTCCTGGCCCCGTAGGGCCTATCATCTCAAACTCACATGCGCAGGAAGGCACCCGTTTCGCCTCACCCTTTCCACCAGTTGTGAAGCGTCCCTTCGACAGGCTCTAAACAGGCTCTAAACAGGCTTATGCGGGCGGCGCATCACCCTATTTATGCAGAGCGATGGCTGGCCACAGTGCGGAATCAACAGCGACTAATGATCCTTCTGCCGTAAAATGCCCATAATCAAATTGCATCGGAGTATTAGGCGCCGCCCAAGTTCTACATGATTGGCGATTACAAAGCGCATCTACCATCGAGATATATTGCGTATTTGTTCGATTGGCGACGCGTCTCAACACTTGGTCTATTTTAATTATATCTTTATTCATTGATGTCTGCGGCAGATTCGGCTGGTGCCGCAGTTCTGCAAAGACAAGCAGCCTAGGTAATGAAGTAGTATATTGCGGAACTGGCCCTACCAATAAAGGTCTAGCTGAGCGTACAGCGCTGTTGCGTAACGTAGCTTCGATGAGAGGCTCATCTTGAACTGTCCAGCGGCCAGCTAGAACGAGACGATCAACATGATGGTGAGGGAGCCATCCTATAAAGATGTTACGAAAGAATTTCGCACATACACTAATCTTATCACGCGGATAAATAACTGGTTTACAACCGGTGCGCGTTGCTTGGAGAATGGAAACCTCGCTATCATGAGTTTTAAGGCCTGGCCAGTAATGAGCTCCATGACTATCTCCCGCCAGTAATAATACGGGAAGTTCTGCGTTTCTTGCTTTGAGACAACTCAAGGAGTATTTTTGGCTGCCAACTGCAAAACATGTACCCCCACGATAGAGCGCATCACCATCTATGTCTTGATAGGCAGCAACCCGTAATTGATTAGCGCTAAAGCGAGCAGCCATACCATTTGTAAAATATAAAATAGCTGCTAAAAAACCTGTTAGAAGCATTATTGCGCAGCCGCATAAGATAACGCTGGGAGTTTTCCATTCCGAAACGCCCATTCTAAATGGCTGTTCAACGTGTCGCCAAGATAGTGTCGCTAACACCAGTGATAAAAAAATCTCTAATACCATAACCTGCCAGCTGGGAGATAAAAATAGAGCGATCTCCGCAAAAACGATGACAGGCCAGTGCCAAAGGTAGAGTGAATACGAAATCGCCCCGATGAATGTCATGACCTTTGTAGACATCAGGCGAGATAATATTGTTCCAGCGCTCCCGCTAGTAATCAGCATTGCGGCACCGACGCAAGGTAGCAGTGCCGATGGACCAGGAAATACCGTTGCTTCAGTAAAGCGTCGGACGGCGTATCCGATTAAGGCCAAGCCAATCCAGCCAATTACTTCATTCATCCAACGGCTGCGTGGCCGAAAAGGGATAACTGCAATCAAAGCGCCAAGGCTTAATTCCCAAATTCTTGCGGGTAAAAGGTAGAAAGCCGCAGATGCATTACTTGTTACCAACCAGCAGGATACAGCGAACGAAGCAAAAGATATGGCAACAATGAACTTGTTTATACCAATTATACGCCCTTTTATTGTAAAAAGTAGGGCGATTGGCCAAAAGATATAAAACTGTTCCTCAACGGCAAGCGACCACGTGTGTAACAGTGGCTTTAACTTAGCTGCAGGAGCAAAATATCCTATCTCAGAAAAAAATAGAATATTAGAACTAAATAATGTGGTTGCGCCAAGTGATTTTGCGTATCTAACTAGCTCGCCCGGAAGCATAAAAAAACAGGCAAGTAAGCTAACAATTGTTAGCATTACAAATAAAGCGGGAAATATACGCAAAATCCGTCTGCGGTAAAACTCAAATAAGCTATAACGATCCAATGCAATGTCCCGGATCAATATACCCGTAATCAGATAGCCAGAAATTACAAAAAAAATGTCGACTCCGACAAAACCACCCCAAAATCCAGGCACGCCAATATGGTTTAAAACTACAGGCAACACGGCAAGCGTACGAAGCCCGTCAATATCGGGACGATACTTCATATGTGTAGCCACACTCATCTTGCGTCGCTCAATAGATGTCGGCTCGTTCATAACTGCGCTCTGTGCCCGTTCGGCGTCATTCAAATTTGAAACGCTCATTGGTTCATCCGGTAGGCGAGCACTTTGCGGTTCAGAAAACGAAACCTGTACATTAGGTTGGCTGCCTCAAGAAACTCGCCTCGTAAAGCTACTCCCGGCAACGATTAAAGCTACCTCATCAGCAAGACCCCGATCAGCGGCCGACGGCGTGGTAGCTGAAGCCGGCGTCCTCGATCATGTCGCGCGGATAGACGTTGCGCAGGTCGACGATCACCGGCTCGGTCAGCAGCGACTTGACGCGGCGCAGGTCGAGCG
>NZ_LMPG01000016.1 GCF_001423765.1 Sphingomonas sp. Leaf343 | reverse complement strand
TTAGAACCGTCTCTTTTGCCAGCAGTTCGTTGCGCGAGGCGGGACGGGAGGCACCGTTCGGAGCGATGCTGCCGGATCGCTGGGCTGGGAAGCCGGCCGTCTCGAATTCACTGATACGACGCTGGCCGATGCGGTCGTGCAGCTGAACCGTTACTCAGCGGACGAGATCACAATCGCCGATGCGCGCACGGCGGCCATCAAGGTCAACGGCATCTTTAAGGCGGGCAACAGCGCCGCTTTTCTCGACGCCCTGGCGCGGCTGTACCCGGTTTCGATACGCCCTGCCGGGCCGGGCAAAACAAAAATCATCTGGGATGGATGATTTATATGACTTCGTGGTGTGTGAACCGCTGGGCCGTGCGTCTTTAATCATAACCCGCCGAACGTGCGGGATGATGGGGAGGGAATCTTGGGGGTCTTCACGAGCGCCGCAAAGCTGACGGCAACGGTCAGCGCCATTGCAATCGCAGCGGGCGCATCCAGCCATGCGGGTGCGCAACCTCGCGCCGCCGGGGTCCAGAGCGCCCAGCAACATCGGTTCAAGCTGCCCCCGCAACCGCTCGACGGAGCGCTGCGCACCGTCGCCCGCGTCGCAGGTGCGGAGATTTTGTTCGACGGCAGGTCGGTGGCCGGACGCTTCAGCCCCGCCCTGAACGGCGACTTCACAGTGGAGCAGGCGCTGCACCGGCTGGTCGGCAGTGCACCCCTGATGGTGAACCGGGGTGCTGGAGGCGCGTACACGATCCGCGCGGCGAGCGCGTTCGTTCCTGCGGCGTTTCAGCAGACATCACGACCCGTCGAAGATCANATGGTGAACCGGGGTGCTGGAGGCGCGTACACGATCCGCGCGGCGAGCGCGTTCGTTCCTGCGGCGTTTCAGCAGACATCACGACCCGTCGAAGATCAATCAGTCCCGCCGCAGGCAACCACGCCTGCTGCCACCGCTCCCCTCGAAGACGATGCGGCTGCCGAGGAGATCGTCGTCACAGGTATTCGACAATCACTGGAGCGCGCTGCCGAGGTCAAGCGTGCGGCTGTTCAGGTCGTTGACTCAATCGTGGCGCAGGACATCGGCAAGCTCCCCGATCCCACGACCGCCGCAGCCCTGCAGCGTGTGCCTGGTGTCCAGGTGGAGGTGAACCGCGACAACGAGCTCTCTGGCGTCCGCATCCGCGGGCTCACTGACGTGCTGAGCACAGTTGATGGCCGAGAGATCTTCTCCACCACGTCCCGCAGCTTTGAGCTGACCAGCCTACCGGCGGAGGCGCTCGCGCGCGTCGACGTTTACAAGTCCCAGACCGCCAACCTGATTGAAGGTGCCGTCGCGGGCACTATCGACCTGAAGCTCAACAAACCGTTCAGCTTCCGCCGCCCGACCTTCGTCGTCTCGGTGCGCGAGAACTATGGCAGTCGTCTGGGCAAGGGCGGCGGACAGTTCGGCGTTCTGGCCGCCAACAGCGTGAACACCGGCATCGGCGAGATCGGTGCACTTCTGAACCTCACCTACTCCCACACGCCGAACATCCGGTCGCAGAGCAACTTGACCGACCGCCGCAGCTCGGGTGCGGGACCGCTCAATTCTCCGGGGTATCTGATCCCACAGGTCATCCAGAACATGCCGTTCATCGGTGCCGTCACCCGCAAGCAGGCCAATGCGGCGCTGCAGTGGCAGGCGACACCCTCGCTGCAGGCCTATGTCGACGGTCTTTACACGTACTTCCGGACGACCAACGGCTTTACCGGTTTCAATCCCCAGCCGTTCACCCCTGGCACCAGCATCTCCAGCATCACCCCGAGCAACGACTGCTTCCAGACGCGAGTGAACGCCGGTGGCACCAATCCCACGATCGTAACTACGCAGGTCGCCGATCCAGCAAGCCCGGGCGGGTTCCGCGCCGTCCAGGCGCTACAGCCCCACACGGTCCAGACGCTATGTGACGTGAAGAGCGTGACCTTCTCCAACATCACTGTGAACCAGAACTCGTCGTCGTTGCGTCAGACTGAGCGCAACAAGCTGATCGCAGGTGGCCTCCGCTTCGACAAGGACGCATCGAAGGCGACGATCGACGCGAGCTACCAGTCCTCGACGAACTACATCGAGAACGTCAATCTCGAAGGCGGCCAGAAGATACCGTCGCTGACTATCAACACGGACGTCGACGGAGGCCAGGAAACAGTCCTGGGCAGCCAATATCCACTCAGCAGCGCTCTCTATCTGCGGAATGGCTTCAACCAGAACTTCACCTATTCGGAAGGATCGTTATTTCAGGTCAAGGCGGACGGCGTACAGGAGGTGGGAGGGCTCCTGCAGAACCTGAGTGCCGGTCTGCGCTACGCTGAACGGCGAGCCAGCTTCGACGACGTGCAGCAGAATAACAACGTCAGCAGCGTACTCGGCATCGGCGACGTCGGGACGCCGACCGCCCGTCTGATCACCAGTCTGGGGCTATCGCCCGAGGTGATCAGCCTGATCGGCCGCGCGCCTCGCCTGAACGGAGGTAGCGTCTTTGCAGGCATCAGTCCCGCCTATCTCCGCTCGGAGCGCGGTCGCAACGAGCTTCGCGCCCTCTTCCGCCTGCCCCAGCGTGCCCCGGACTTTGATCCTACTCGGCAGTTCGATGCCGAGGAGGAGACGTACGCCGCCTACGTGCAGGCCGACTACAAGATCCCGCTCGGCGACGATCTCGCGATCGATGGGGTTTTGGGCCTCCGCGCCATCAAGACGGACCGCACGATCACCGCCATACGCAACGTCGCGGGACAGGGCCTAGTGCCTGTTAGCGACAGCCGCAGTGACACGGATCTGCTTCCCGCCGCGACCGCTCGCCTGACGGTACCTGGAGGAGTGCAGTTCCGCGTAAACTATTCGAAGACGATCAGACGGCCGGACTTCGCGTCGTTGAACCCGACCCAGTCGCTCACGTTCGTGTCCAATCCCCTGCTGATCAACAGCGGCTCCGCAGGCAATCCCGGGCTTCGCCCACAGAAATCCGACAGCATCGATGCGACCGCCGAGTACTACTTCAGGAGCGGCTTCATCGCGGTCACGGGCTACTATCGCACGATCAAGGATCGCGTGGTGACCGCATCGGCGCAGGAGTCGATCAATGGCCTCAACTTCCTCATCTCCCGTCCACGGAACGTCGGCGAGGCCAAGCTCAAGGGTGTAGAGGCGAGCACCCAGTACTTCTTTGACTTCCTGCCTGGTGCTCTTTCCGGCTTCGGCGCCTTAGGCGCATTCACGTTCGCCGACTCGGAGGTCGGCGGCAACGACCTTCTCGCGGGCAATCCACTTCAGGGCGTGTCCAAGTACAACTATACCGTTGGTGGTCTCTACGACAAGTTCGGCCTCAGCGCGCGTGTGGTCTACACCTTTCGCTCTAAATACTACACCGAAGACAACACTGGCGCGGTGGCGCTCCGCCCTATTGACCCAGCCCGTGTATCGGAGGTCTTCCTGCCAACGCTTCTCACTTATGTCAGACCAGCAGGCCGGCTCGACTTCAGCGTCGGCTACGATGTCACCAATGCATTGCGGATCGATGTCGGCGGCACCAACGTGCTCCGCAACCAGACCAAGACCTATCGTGGTCTCGGCTACATCAACACCTACCTGTTCGGAGACGAGACGATCTACACCATCGGCGCGCGCGTGAGATTTTAGCAGCCAAACTTTGCGCAACGTGCAGAACCGTCCGCCTGGTTCAGGTAGTAACAAGGGCAGTCCACCATGGTTAAACGACTGATACTAAAAGCCCTCGCCGCAACATCGCTGGCCGCCCTGGCGGGGGCTCCGGCGTGGGCGGGCGCTCCAGCCAAACACTCCGCTCGTCCGGCAGCTCCGCCTCCGCAAGCTCCCAACGTACGCCCCAACATTCTGGTCTTCCTCGCCGACGATCTCGGCTATCAGGACACGACGCCCTGGGGCGATCGTAACGTACGCACGCCCAACCTGAAGGCGCTCGCGTCGAGTGGGATGGCGTTCGACCGCGCATTCGTGGCATCCCCGGCCTGCGCACCGAGCCGAGCGGCGCTGCTCACCGGCCTGATGCCGGCGCGCAATGGCTCGGAGGCGAACCAGCAGGCGCCAAGCGAGACCGTCCGGAAACTCCCCTCATACCTGCACGACCTCGGCTATCAAGTGGTCGCCTTCGGCAAGGTGTCGCATTACAAGCAAACGGGGATGTACGGCTTCGATCATTTCGAGCACGACACCTTCCACGATCCCGAGGGAGTACCGTCGGCAATCCGGTGGCTAAAGGCGCGCAAGGACAAGCGACCTCTCGCCATCTTTGTCGGCAGCAATTGGCCACACGTGCCCTGGCCGAAAACTACTGAGGGCTATGATCCAGCTGCACTATCGCTCCCAAGAAAAACCGTAGACACAACGATCACCCGGAATGCTCGAGCGCGCTACTATGCTGCCGTTTCCCGCCTCGATCAGGAACTCGGCGATACGGTCAGGACTGTCGATGATGTCTTGGGCAAGAACACGTTTGTCCTGTTCTCGTCTGACCACGGCGCACAATGGCCGTTCGGCAAGTGGAATCTTTACGACACCGGTACGCGAGTGCCCCTCGTGGTTCGGTGGGCGGGGCATGTGCAAGCGGGACAGAGAACAGCAGCCATGGTGAGTTGGGTGGATATCCTGCCAACGCTTGTTGCGGTGGCCGGAGGCAAGCCATCTGCTGAAATCGACGGACGCTCCTTCGCGGCTGCCTTGGCACCTCAATCACGTTTTGCGGGAAGGAGTGATATCTTCACCACGCATAACAACGATGGAAGTGTGAACGTTTTTCCCATGCGCAGCGTTCGCACCGCTAGGTGGAAATACATCAACAATTTACACCCTGAGTACGTCTACACCACTCACATCGATCAGTTCGTTAATCGCGTTGATTCCGGAGTCTATTTCCCATCCTGGCGCCAAGCGGCGACGAGCGATAAGTCTGCGGCAGATATCGTCAAACGCTACTATCACCGGCCGAAGGAGGAGCTTTACGATCTCCTGAGCGATCCTGGTGAAACCGACAATCTCGCGAGTGACCCCGATAAGGTGGCGACACTGCAAGATTTACGCAAACGGCTGGCAGTGTGGCGAGCTCAGCAACATGACGACCATCCGGTCGAGGGGACTCCACACTTCGAAGAAGGGCCAATTGGCGGCGCACCGGACCCGGACGCGAGACCGCCTCTACTTACACCCGAGAAAAAGCCTTAAGCAGTGGCGGTGCGGCTTAACGACATAGCTGAGGTTCGCGCGGTATGCCCACCGCTTCGTTCGCCTTCAGCGCGTACCAGCGCTGAAACACGCTCAACTCGCATGCGCGGCGAGGCTGCATGAGCCTGGCCCTGGTTGGCACGCTCGACAGGGCTGCAGGCGGTGCCAGCGGCGCTTTGCCGTTGCAGGCCAAAGACAATACCTTGCTTCGACTCAGAGGCAATCGCGCGCGATTACCAATCAGCTCCTCACGACGCGATTTACCTCTGGCGTGGCGCACCTACTGTAGTTGATTGCCGCGCCTGCTGAACATTCGCGGCCAGCACTCGGCTGCCTTAGTAGCCGGTGATCAAACGCTGGATCGTGCAGCCCTCTCGACTAACGTTAACTTTTATTCGTGCTTTATCACCCTGGAGTTTGAGCAGCCAAGCTTGGAAGCACCTAATAGCATTATATTTGCGTTGCTAGTTCTATCAATGTCACTGTTCAGTAAGAACTCGCATCTCGTATGGTGGCGCAGATGCCCCTGCGGGCAATATAGCATGTGTGGGGAGATCAGAAGACGTGGAAAATGCTCACGGTACCGATGAACCCAAGCGATCCATGCCAGCGCCTGGTCGTAGCATAACTGAATTTATTGTTAACAGCATCGGTGAAATGATAATCACCGGCCACTACGATACAACCCCCTTTCCGACGGAGGATGAACTAGCTTTACAACTGAGGTTTAGCAGAACAGCAGTTAGAGAATCATTTAAAATGTTGGCGGCGAAGGGGCTTTTGAGTGCTCGACCACGACACGGCACTTTCGTTCAACCCGAGTCAGAGTGGCACTTGTTCGACCCTGATGTTCTACGATGGCTTTGTAGAAGGATTCCTTCAAAGTCTTCGCTAAGGCACTTTGCATCACTCTGCATTGTCGTTGAACCCGCGGCTGCTGGACTGGCCGCTCGCTGCTCCTCCCTGCCAAAGTTAGGCGCACTTCGGGAGAGTTTTGACAGAGTTGTGCGCGCGCACGAGGGTGAAGATGATCTATTCGACGCCTCGATGAGCTTCCATTTCGCAGTTCTGGAGGCAACCGACAATCCGCTGTTTATGCAATTTCGCGGGGTGGTCCAAACCGCCTTGTTTATGGCCGCCCGGCTCAGGATCCGCCTCAATTTGAATCATACACCGATCCAATATTACGCAGCTGTTATGACAGCTATCCAAGAAGGGGATGGCGTCAATGCTTCAAGGTCGATGTACCGCGTCGCACAAGAGAGCCTCCTTTTGACGGAATAGCATGTGCAGTGGTCTTGCGGAGACATGGTAAAGCAACGGAGGTGCGACGACGCTTCACGGTGCCAGCCAGGTCCCCTCTGATGTTCAGCGTCAAAGCTAATGGACATGATAGTATAAGGTATCGATTAATCACGAGGTGTATAGCGAGCGTGCAGGCGACACGAAGCTGCTTCTAGGGAACCGCTCGACTTTCGCCGGCACCAGAGCGACAGGATGCCCGACTCGGATGCGCAGCGAGGGCGCATGAGCCAGAGCCCTGATCGGCGTGACCGACAGGGCTGCAGGTGGTGGCAGCGGCACTGGAGCCCCTGCGAGCCGAAGGACACCATCATGCCAAAACTCAGCGACACGCAGGCCATCCTGCTGACCCACGCCGCGCAGAACGACACCGCCAGCCTGTATCCCCTGCCGCAGACGCTGCGCCGCGGCGGCGGCATCACCAGGGCCATCGCCGCGCTTGTTAGCGCCGGCTACGTGGAAGAGCGCGAGACCCAAGAGCCGGGTGCAGTGCACCGCACCGACGCTGAGGTCCGCTACGGCATTTTCGCTACTGCTTCGGGGCTTGCCGCCATCGGCATTGTCGATGGTGAGCAAAGCGATGCGCCGCAGCCCTCGCCAGAGCCTGCGGTTGCTGCACCACGCGTCACCAAAGCCAGCACGGTGGTGGCACTGCTGTCGCAGCCTGCGGGCGCAACGCTGCCGGAGCTGATCACCGCCACCGGCTGGCTGCCGCACACCACCCGCGCTGCACTCACGTGCCTGCGCAAGAGGGGCCACATCATCGTGCGGTACAGCCGCGATGGCGCAACCTGCTACCGCATCGGCGCTGCGGCGGCCGCAGCATGAGCGCTGTCGAGGCGGAGATCGCCGCGCTGGAGGGNTCGTGCGGTACAGCCGCGATGGCGCAACCTGCTACCGCATCGGCGCTGCGGCGGCCGCAGCATGAGCGCTGTCGAGGCGGAGATCGCCGCGCTGGAGGGCCTGTCCTCGGCTATCCTGCGCGACCGGTGGTCGGCGCTGACCGGCAGTCCGGTGCCGCGGATCAGCCCGAAGCTGCTGCGGCTGGCGCTTGCCTGGGAGCTGCAGGCGCGCAGCTTCGGCGGCCTGTCGCGGGCGACCACGCGCACGCTCGACCAGCTTGGCCGCGGCGAGACGCTGACCGCCCCTGCCCGCCCCGGCATGCGGCTGGTGCGCGAGTGGCAGGGCCGCGTGCACGTGGTGACGGTAGGCGAGGATCAGGTCGTCCGCTGGGAGGAGCGGCCATACCGCTCGCTGAGCGAGGTCGCCCGCGCGATCACCGGCACCCGCTGGTCSGGACCTGCCTTCTTCGGGCTGAAGAAGAAGGTTGCGGCATGAAGCCTGTCCTGAGCAGAGCCGCGRCCACGGTCCGCTGTGCGATCTACACGCGCAAGTCGAGCGAGGAGGGTCTGGAGCAGGACTTCAACTCGCTCGATGCGCAGAGAGAGGCGTGCAGCGCCTACATCCTCAGCCAGGCGAGCGAAGGCTGGCTGCTGAGCGGTGAGCGCTATGACGATGGCGGCATCTCGGGCGGGACGCTCGCCCGCCCTGCCCTGCAGCGGCTGCTGGCCGATGTCNCCACGGTCCGCTGTGCGATCTACACGCGCAAGTCGAGCGAGGAGGGTCTGGAGCAGGACTTCAACTCGCTCGATGCGCAGAGAGAGGCGTGCAGCGCCTACATCCTCAGCCAGGCCAGCGAAGGCTGGCTGCTGAGCGGTGAGCGCTATGACGATGGCGGCATCTCGGGCGGGACGCTCGCCCGCCCTGCCCTGCAGCGGCTGCTGGCCGATGTCGCAGGCGGCGAGATCGACATCATCGTCGTCTACAAGGTCGACCGGCTGACGCGCTCGCTGCTCGACTTCTCGAAGCTGGTRGAGGCCTTCGATGCCGCCGGCACCAGCTTTGTCTCGGTCACCCAGTCGTTCAACACCACCACCAGCATGGGGCGGCTTACCCTCAACATGCTGCTCTCCTTTGCCCAGTTCGAGCGGGAGGTCACCGCCGAGCGCATCCGCGACAAGATCGCCGCCTCCAAGGCCCGGGGCATGTGGATGGGTGGTCATGCTGCTCTCCTTTGCCCAGTTCGAGCGGGAGGTCACCGCCGAGCGCATCCGCGACAAGATCGCCGCCTCCAAGGCCCGGGGCATGTGGATGGGTGGTACGCCGCCGCTTGGCTACGCGCCTGATGGACGATCCCTCAGAATCGTCGAGGAGCATGCCGCCATCATCCGGCATATCTACACGCGCTATCTGGCGCTCGGCTCGGTGCGCAGCCTGTCAGAGGAGCTGGAGCAGCGCGGCATCCGCGCGCCGGTCCGCACCACCCTCGGTGGCAAGGCGTTTGGCGGTGTCCGCTTCTCGCGTGGCAACCTCTACTCGATCCTGCGCTGTGCGACATACGTCGGCGAGATCCACCATCAGGGGCGGGTTCACGCCGGCCTCCATGCGCCGATCGTCGCGCGCGAGGTCTGGGACGCGGTGCAGGCAAAGCTCACCGACAACCGCCAGGGCGAGCAGCGCCGCGGCGGCCGGGCAGCCGCCAGCCTGCTCGCCGGCCGCGTCGTGGATGCGCAAGGACAGCCGCTGGTCGCCACCCATGCCGCCAGGGGGAAGGCACGCTACCGCTACTATGTCAGTCGTGACCTGCAGACCGGCTCCAGCGCCATCGGGCTGCGCATTCCGGCCACGGAGCTGGAGGCGGCCGTCACCCGGCGGATCGCCGAGCTGTTTGCCGACCCGGTCGAGCTTGCTGCTGCCGCGCAGCTCGAGCTGACGCCCGACAGCTTTGCCGCCGCCGCAGCGAAAGCCGACGCGATTGCTGCTGGTACGCCGGCTATCCTGAAGGATGCGGTTCGCAGCATCGTCACCTCGGTGCAGATCCATGATGGGCGCATCGATCTGGTCTGTTCGACCGCGGCCATCGCGGCGGCGCTCGAGCTTACCGCCGGCACCACAGCAGAGACCATCACCATCCGCTCGGAGGTGCGGCTCACCCGCTCGGGACGTGTCATGCGGCTGGTGCATGCCAGTGGCAGCGGCGTGACCGCCACCGCCAACGGTTCGCTCGTCCGCCTCATCCTCAGGGCACGCCGCTGGTGGGGGATCCTCAAGGCCGGCGAGATTGACGTCACGACGCTCGCTGCTCGCGAGAACGTGCAGGCGGGCTATGTCACCCGCGTGCTGCGGCTTGCGTTTCTGGCACCCGCGGTCGTGGAGGCGGTCCTTGCCGGCAACATCAGGGCTGGTGTGGATGGAGCAGCGCTGACCGCTACCGGCGCAGTGCCGGCGCTCTGGGCTGAGCAGGTAACGGCGGTGTTGCCACATGTTGGCCTGACAGGCGTTCGACCATCCATGCGGTCGATGGGCCACTCTGTCACAACCTGATATCGCGCTTCCGCATCTCGGCCGCCGCTATGCCCTTCAGCGTCGATGGTGGAGCTTCCACAAAGATATCGGCGAGATCCAGGAGATCCTCATCGTTTAACAGGGCAATAGAAGCATGGATGTCAGCGACTTGAGCAACTGCCTGCTCAATCCTCGCTGTTCGCCTCCGATTTCGTATTTTCAGCATAGGCGCCAACTAGCAGGAAGGTGGCAGCACAGTCAGCTACCTTGGCTGTTCTGCGGCACGTAAGCGCGCCGCCGCCTGGACGCGCAGCCAGCGAGCATGTTCTCCTTGCGCATCTTGCAACGCGCGGTGCGCAGGAACGACATCGTCGCCGACGGCGGAACCTGCAACGATGGTGTGGACCTCGGCGTCGAGCTTAGCTGGCGTTATGACGGCCCGCAGGATGTCTGAAGCCGTCTCCCGCAATGCTCATCCGTGTCGCGCAAACGGAGCGCGTGTCGAAGAAGTCCCGCGGCACGCAGCAGCGTGGTCAGCCATTTGCCATCCCATGATGGCGCACTGGCAAATAGGTCATGATGGCTCTGTCAAAGCAACTGCTCTGCTGGTTTGACGGTGAGTTTCCGCCCCGTTTGCCAGCCGCACGGCAGGCAAACGGCAGCATTCCCGAAACTAAGCCCACAGGATCCGCAGCACTGACAGCCCAATCGGAGTAGCTCGCAACGTTGAACAACCCCTTAGCTCCTACCCCCCTGCGAGCTCGTGCATTTGGTTTGACAGTGCCCTTCAGCGCCTTCTTTATGAAGGCAAGCGCCGCCGCCTTGTCGCGGGTGCGGGTGACGTAGCTTTCCAGCACCTCACCCTCGTGATCGACAGCGCGCCACAGGTAGACCAGCTCGCCGTTCAGCTTCACGTACATCTCGTCCAGGTGCCAACGCCAGTGACGGAAGCCGCGCATGTGACTTACCCGCTTCCTGCGCACCTCGCCTGCGAACAGCGGGCCAAACCTGTTCCATCACAGCCGCACCGTCTCGTGGCAGATGTCGATCCCGCGCTTGAACAGCAGGTCCTCCACGTTCCGCAGGCTCAGCGGGAAGCGCACGTACATCAGCACCACCAGCCGGATCACCTCCGGTGACGAGTTGAAGTAGCGGAATGGAGAGGCTGGCTTGCGCGGGCGGGGCAGGGCCCGCTCTACCCCACCACCACCCGATTACCAGACGGTGCATTTGGTTTGACGGTGCCATTCCCGGCAGTCCCTCCGCCCTCAGCCCACCGACGATGCAGACAAGCGATGAACGTATCGGTGGCAGTTGGCACACAGGCAAATGAGGTCCTCAAGCCTGGTCTCGTGCCCGTCCGCCATCAAGCGAACCTCGGTGGCGGCGTGATGGACCTCGATGCAGGCCTCGCCAGCCTCCGAACCATAGACGGTCACCGGGTCGAAGCCGCAGCGCTCACATACGAGGCGGCCATGCCGTCGCCCGTAATCCACCTTTTTTGCCTGCGCGAGACCCCGTCCGCGCTCCCGCCGCATGTGTACGGCGAGCCGCCTTTCTCCCTCCACCCAGATTCGGGGGTCAGGATCGAAGTTTCCGTCCTCCTGCTTCGCCTCAATCCGGTAGCCGGCTGCGAGCAGAATACGGAAGCAGGGCTGGCCCCACCCGGCGGAGAAATGATGCGGCTCCACCTTGAAGCCCAACGCACGCGTTGCGGCCAGGCCGAAGACCGCCTTGGGCGGCAACCTGACCCCATCATCGGTGATCAGGTCATACGTCGAGGATTCACCAAAAGGGTGATCCATACCGGCTGTGAGATCACGAATGGCATGCCAGATGTGATCGGCCTCAACCTTGGTAAGAATATCGGCGGAAAGGCGCCGCGCAGCTGCGGGTGCTGCGCCCGCCTCGGTCGCACCCACGACGCGGGCCATGCGAAGCGGCTCAACCCGACCTAACACCGCGAAACGTAGCCGCTTGTTACGATTTCCTCCTCCTACGACCCGGCGCGATCCGACCCGCCCCATGCGCCCCGATAGCAGCGAGAACGCACCGGCAGGATCTCTTCGCAATTCAGATGCCGTGAGCACGCGCCGCTCGTCCATGGGAAGGTGCTGGACCCGCGTGCTGTCGACGAAGATTTCTGTCAGCTCGACATCCGCCCGCGCGAGCCGGCCAAGGATCAGCCGGAGCGCCGTCGCGTACGCGGTGTTGCGGGCATTGGCTGCACCGCGAGCGCCGCCCCGGCTGTTGAGCACGATCCCGGTGGAGTCGATCTCGCCTGACGCGTCGAGAACAGTCCCGTCGTCATCGTGAAACACGACGTCCACGCCGTCAGTCCTGTCTCAGCTTGGTGAACAGCCAAGCCGCCAGCTCTGCCGCCTCGCGGACATCGTGCAGACGTATGGTGATCTCGCCGCAGGGATTGTCGCTTGCTGAAGCAAACGTTTCCTTCGCCGAGACCGCAAGTCCGGGCAGATCATCGAGCGCCGGCCGGCGCAAATAGAACAGGAGATGCCCGATGTTGGCAGACCAGGAGAACAGGTAGCGATCGGCATGATCGTGCAGCCTCACGGCATGAACCTTCCCCGAGTTGCAGGAAGAGCGAAGTCCTGCTCGTTCGCTTTCGAGCAGAAGCCAGACGTATGCCGCTCGCGTCAACGGATCCCTGATGACTTCAAGGTTCTCTACATGCCGGGCCGCATCAGCAGCCAGCGCATTGGTCATGTCGTGCAACCCCGCCTCCCCATCTCGAGATCCGATGCTGACACAGCGATCGAACTTCGTCGAGCGAGACGCCGCAGCACGAGCAGAGAGGGGCGATCTGAAACAGGCACCTAGCAGTGACGTACCTCGTGAGGCCTGCGCCTGGCTTGCGCGGGCGGAGCATGAACCCGCCCTACCCCGCCCGAGTTACCAGCTGGTGCATTTGGTTTGACGGAGCCCTCGTCAGTAGCATCGTCCCACCACCCTAGGTCACAGCATCCTATCGCAGCCATTTACCGTTAGCGGCATCAATACAGCGGTGTCCAAAGCCGATTACGCGACTTCCTTCTGCAGTCTCGGCTTTCTCGCCTTTGTAAATTCTAAGCACCGGGCAAGATGCTTGTCGACAGCATCATCATCCAGCGCTTCGAATACAATACCGCCGCTGCGTTTGTTCACGTCGATCATGAAATCAACAATAGCCTGATCGTCGAGATCCAGCCAAGGCTCGGCCGCGAGCATTCGGACGATTCCGCGGACCAGCGGCTCGCGGAAACCGGTGTTGGCGCGTTCGATAATCTGCATGCGATAGTTCGCCCGCTTGAGCAGCCGGCGGAGGCCCTCTTCGACATCGTCGGGGCAGGCAAGCGAGGCGACATGGGCATTCCACCACAGCCGCCCGATCGCATTGTCGTCACGACAGCCGGTCGTACCGCTCGCGAAGAAGTGAATGCGCACAAGGTTCGAGTCCTTGTCAGACCCGTTGAGCCAGCGGGCGCGCGCAAACGCCAGACATTCGACATGACAGAGCCGGGCCCACAGCCTCTCTTCCCTGGCGAGGGCCGGCGTCATCCCTGCGAGCCCCTTCCAAATGATCAGAGAATTGCACACCTCGGCATCCGGGGTGCCGGACGGGTCAAGCTGACCGACAATGGCAGGATCCCAGCTGGCAAGACGGGATTCTATCGCCCAGCCATTCTGCTGCGCAAGGTCGGCAAAACCACCAGTGCGATAACGGTCGATATTGGCTTCAATCTGCCCCGCAAGCTGGTCAACGACCGGTTGGGCGAGAAGCCGGAGTGGCTCACTCATCGTCAATCTCCTCTACGTCGACCAGCCGCGAAAGGCCGTTGAAGGGCTTGCCCAGCAACAGCTGTGCGTCGGTGAGAAGCGATGGCGTCTTGAGGTCGACGTCAAGGAGTTCACTCCGCTTCCGGAAAGGCTCAAACCACCGGCATGAACTGAACTGTTCGTCGCCAGTCGCGATCTGCGAGAGGACTTGCATTACCACCGGCACGAACAGCGCATTCATGACAGCCGAACGCGTGCTTTCGGTCGTCTGACGAAGTCCCTGTACCAGTGAATAGGTTGGCTCGCTCATCAGAATGTTGATCCGGTCTCCGGCCATGTCGATGTCGAATTCACTGTCTGCGACTTCGGTCGATGAAAAAATCTCGAAGATAGATTCTATGGACGGAAGAGGCGGGCGAAGAACATCCACGCGCTGTTCGTCGTCCAGCGCGAGAATCTGGCCCGGTTCGATATCGGCCCCGCGGCCAAATTCGCTGTGTGCGCCAGTGGGCAGCCAGCCTTCGATTGGCCGAACCGCCCATATCATCGGCCTGAGGCGTACCCGCCCAAGGAGAGCGCCCGGTGCAAACTGATGTGAACCAGACGGATAACCGAAACGCTGCATGCGCCGGAAACCGGTTGATACACACGTGATGAAGCAGCCAAAGGCCGCATCGCCGTTCTCGATCAGGGTGACAAGATCCGGCTGATCGAGCCGGACTTGGCTGTGAATGTCGATCTGCTGCGCCGCGCCATCCTCTCTGAGCGTGAGCTCTGCAGTAAAAGTCGAGCCGGCGACATCGCTCGACCATGGTGCAAGCACCGGGTGGGGATAGCTGGTCGTCTCCGATATTTTCATGTCAGGCTGCCTCCTCGGCAGGTGTCTCAACAGACCGGACCGCGCTGAGCTCGATCGGCCCGGCAAAGGGTTCCGACAGCGTCACATCAAGCTGGACGCGCTGCCCCGCCTCAACACTGGTCCGCAGACGGCCCTTACTGACCGTTCCTGCGGAAGCTCCCACAAGATCGAGTCCGACATCATCAGTCAGGCCAGACGCATCGACCGCAAGGACGATCTCGCCCGAGGCCGCTGGCGTGAACCAGATTGAGCGGATGAGCGGATCGCCGTTCTTCAGCGCCGACCGAATGGCATCAAGGGGGACCGCGCCAGTGGTGCCGGCCCGGCGCTGGGTCTTTTTACTTTCCCCTGTACGTGTCCCGGTCTGTTTGCGGCCGGAGCCGCCACTCTTCCTTGCCTTGCCCTTGCCGGTTGACCCGGAAGCCTGTCGCCGCGTGCCGCGGCGGGGCTTCTGGTAAATATACGCGTCAGGGTCTTTTTCCTCATCCTCCCTACCCTGATCCCGTGTCGATCCGGTGTCGGCGAACATTTCGGAGAGCTCGTCGAGCCTGCTGCTTTCCACGTCCTCGATCTTGGCCACCATGCGAATGATGCTGCGAACTTCGCTGATCAGCTTCTTGATCTGCTTCCGGGCAGCCTGCTGCGCGTCGTAATTGACGATCCGGTCCGGCTCGAACGCATCATGTGCAGGGTTCTCCAATTCTTTGAGCAGCGCACTTGGCGCGCGACCACTCGCGGAGGGCGCGGGCTCAAGAACGGCGGTGAACTCTCGGGTGCCAGGAAACAACCTCATCGGCTGCGACAACTTGGCAAAGTTGTCGGTTATGTAGATGCCGTTGCGCAGCACATGCACCTCGCGCGGCAGGTTCTCACTCACCAGCAGATGCAGCACGAAGTCGCCTAGGCCGGCGACCGAAATGGTGTGGCGCGTTGCAGCCTCCGAACGGATGCACAGCAGGAGCCTTCTTGCCCGCTCCAATTCGGCAAGTTCGTCATGCTCGGCGGCCAGCGTTCCGAGAGCTTCGTCGGTCATCACCGAGTCAAGTGACGAGCTGTTGATGGGCTTGCCATCGACCTCGAATTCGATCTGGCCCCGATCGATGGCAGCGAAGAAGTTCGTGACGAGGGACAACGTCATTCGCGACGCCCAATGATCCCGTTCATCAAACCCGATTGCGTGGATCGATGTGCCGATCTCGCTGCGAGCAAGCCAGGACGGGACAGCGGACGGATTCTCGATCGCCCGGAAATCCTCGTCACCCCAATAGCCCTCGGCCGAGCATTTACGCGCGCCGTCGGTATGGGATATCAATCGAAGACGACCCTGCGCCGCGAAGCACGGGTGTTTTTCCGCATCCTCATAGCAGGTCGAATATATGACCGTCTGAAGCTCCGAGACGGCGAACGCGGCATTCTTGCCGATGCCGAATGAGCCCGCCGATGTCTCGTCCGGCTTGTTGGTGATCCCGTCGCCTTTAACCAGCGCTGTGAACACCGATGCGGCGTCGTCAACGGGCCCGGTCAGCCCGGATGTGTTGATGTCGGCAACACGCAGCACTTTTACGGTCGGTTCGGATATCGCAGCCAGTGCGCGCTGAAGATGTGCCTGCGTCTTTTCATTCTGGGGCGCCTCCAGACAGCAGCGGATTGAATGCTCCAGCTCGGCGGCAAAGGGGATGTCGCCTCGCTCCACATGCAGCAGATCAAAGCTCACCTTTACAGGCTTCGATCCACGCGCAGCATCACGGCTGTTCTGTCCGGTCTCGCGCGCGCAGCTCGTGTAGGGCGAACCACGGAAGGTCTCGAAACCGGCATAGGCTAAGCCTTCAACCTTGTTCGCCTCGTTCGTCAGGAATCGGATGCCGGCCACACTGTGTCTCCTGTTTTGACCGCTCAGAGGCGGAATTCGCCGCCGGCGGCCTCGCCGTCGCGCGCAAAGCGCCCCTTGGCTGTGTCGAGCGCTTTCTGGACCGCTCCGAACATTTTTTTGATGTCGGTCTCGCTGAACTCATAAGCGGACCGGTTCGACAGGTTTCCGATCAGTTGGAGATCCTTGATGGCTCGATTGACTCTAGCCTCCGCAAGCTCCACAAATTTTTCCCGCTTGGAGGTCACAAAATTTCCTCTGAGTTTGCCATATTGGCATCATATATGGCCATGTTTAGGATTTTTTGCAATCATATATTGCAAATATTATCATTATGTTGAGCCGGCAGTCCAACCAGCTTCAGAAAAGTCGCATGTTTTCGGTGCTTTATCCTGCTTCCGAGTTCGGGCAGCAGCTCGTAATCGTGCGACAGATCACCCGGGCGCCTCAGACGTGGCGCATGGCGCCCTGTCGTGAGGCGTCGATCCGGGTCGGCATATCGTGATTTGGCCGCGTGGCCGAGAAAAAAGCCTACAGGGAGGCGCTGGAGCGCCCCACCAGCCGGGCCATGTCTTCAGCAAAAGCGAGAGTAGAGCCGCATCGCCTTCACGATGAGCACACTGGCGACGTGAGAGTTCCCCTCATCGGCGTCGGTCATGCTGAGCTTCTTCAGCAATGGCGTTTCAAAAACGTCCATGTCCCGCACCCCCGACGTTCCAGCGATTAATTCAATGTCCGGGATCGACGACGATCCTGCACGGATGCTCATTTATCGTTCTGGATGGATGTCGGCTATCCGCGCCGGCTCCTTAGGTCGCGACCCGTGCGGAACGCTCCCGACCGCACAGCAAAGAACATCGTGAGAACAAACTTGTCAGCTGGGCACCTTCGCGCCATGGTGTCGTAAATCGACACAGGGAACAGGCATGCGCAGGCTACGATCGGCACACAGCGAGGTTGGCGCACTGATCGCGCGCGCGGGGCTGACGCGGGCCGAGGCGGCAGCGCTGATCTCGGTAACGCCGCGCACGATCGAACGCTACCTGTCAGGTGACGCAAAGCCCTCGCGACTGGCCATCCGGGTACTGGAGGACGCCGCGCGACGTGCATCGGCACCGCCGCGCCCGGTGTCGTTCCGGTTCATCGACCTGTTCGCCGGGATCGGTGGCTTGCGGATCGGCTTTCAGGGGATCGGCGGGCATTGCGTGTTCACCTCGGAGTGGGATCGCCATGCACAGGAGACGTATGCGCTGAACTTCCGCGACAACCATCCGCTGGCCGGCGATATCCACGACTATGCCGCCGATCCGTCGCTGATCCCGGAGCACGACCTGCTGCTGGGTGGCTTCCCGTGCCAGCCCTTCTCGATCGCGGGCGTGTCCAAGAAGAATGCGCTGGGGCGCCCGCACGGCTTTCTGTGCGACACTCAGGGCACGCTGTTTTTCGACACCGCGCAGATAATCGCGCACCACCGTCCGGCGGCGTTCGTGCTCGAGAACGTCAAGAACCTCGAGCGGCACGACAAGGGACGCACCTTCGCGACCATTATGAACGTGCTTCGCAACGAGCTCGGCTATCACGTGCAGGCGCAGGTGATCAGTTCCGAGCACTGGGTGCCGCAGCGTCGCGAGCGCATCTTCATCGTGGGCTTCCGCGAGCCAACCACCTTCGATCTGGCGGCGCTGCAGCTGCCGCAGGGAGGTCCGAAGCTGGGCAGCATCCTCGAGCGGCATGAGGATGTCGATCCGAAGTACACGCTGACCGAACGGCTGTGGGAGTATCTGCAGGGGTACAAGGCCAAGCATGCGCTGAAGGGCAATGGCTTCGGCTACAGCCTGTTCGGCCCCGACGACGTCACCCGCACGCTGTCGGCCCGTTATCACAAGGATGGCTCGGAGATCCTGATCGACCAGCCGGGCAAGCGCCCGCGCCGTCTCACCCCGCTGGAATGTGCGCGGCTGATGGGCTTCGATCACGGCGACCGGCGCTGGAAGATCGAGGTGTCGGATACACAGGCCTATCGCCAGTTCGGCAACGCGGTCGTAGCTCCAGTGGTCGAGTTCCTTGCCGATGCGATGCGCCCGCATCTGGAGGCGGCGATCGGCAACACGCAGGATCGCTCTGCGGCACCGGTGACGATCACGCGCCCCGACCGGGAGCCTGTCGCCGCCAATGGCTGACGTCTTCCCGGCTGACGTGCGCAGCCGGATGATGGCAGGCATCCGCAGCACTAATACCAAGCCGGAGCTCCTGCTGCGCCGCGGGCTGCACGCCCGCGGCCTGCGCTTCCGGCTGCACGATCGCAGTCTGCCGGGCACGCCCGATCTGGTGTTTGCAAGCCGGCGCGCCGTGGTGCAGGCGCAAGGCTGCTTCTGGCATGGCCATGACTGCCATCTGTTCAAATGGCCAAAGACCCGGGACGAGTTCTGGCGCGCGAAGATCGCGCGCAACCGTGCGGTCGATGCGCGCGCAGAGGCTGCGCTGCACGATGCCGGCTGGCGCGTCGCTGTCGTATGGGAATGTGCGCTGAAGGGCCGAACGCGCCTTAATCATGGCGACATGCTCGACACGCTGGCGACATGGATCCGCGGCACGGACATGCGCATCGATATCCGTGGGCTGGATGTCACGCTGGAGGAACGGTGACCACGCAGATCGACATGTTTGACGATGGTGACGACGGTGGCGCGATGCTGCTGGTCGACCTGCTGCGCTCGGCCAGCTTCGTGCTGGTAAAGAAGCTGTCGAACAACGACCGCGACTGGGCGCAGCTTCCCAACAAGCATCAAGCCGGGGTCTATATTGCGCCGGCGCAGCGCGAGAGCGGGTTCTTCCCGCCGCTGTCCGGGAAGGTGCGGGCCGATGGCGGCGCCGCGATCCGCGAGTGCTTCTTCCGCACTGAATGGCCACAGGTCGATATAGTGCGCGAGAAGACCCGGCTGGTGCATTACACCAGCAAGGGCGCCGAGACCCACATGACAGGCATCCCGAAGCCGGCCTTCGCCACGCTGTCGCCGGCCTCGTTCCTCGTCATGGGGCGCCATGTCACCGACGGGGTGCCGGTCTATCGCTGCCTGACGATCGATTCCGCGTCGGCCGACGCGCTGCTGCTCACCGATACGCTGAGCCTTCCCGCCGACTTCGTTGCCGGCATCTTCGAGCCTGCAGCAGCGCTCGCGGCCGAGCGTGACGCGATCCTCGACTTTGCAGGCCGCGCGATCGAGGCGTGGCTGGCCGGCGGGATCGCCGCCTTCGCCGATGACAATGCCGTCCTGCCCTCCACGGCCGTGCTCGCCCGCATGGCACGTGAAAAGTATCTTGCTGACCATGGCCTTGCCACGCTCGACCCGTGGGCCATTGAGCGTCCCGGTGACGCGGTGCGCGAGATCAGCCGCACGATCGAGTGGGAACTGTTCCGCGAGTTCCAGCGTCGTGAGCGCGCGATCATGCTGGTACGCACGATCCTTGGTGACATTCCGTCGTATGTCACCGCCGCCGGCATCATCCGCAGCCTCATCGACAACATCGGCGAGGTCGACCGGCTGATGCTGTCGGCCAGCCAGCAGCGCAAGTCGCGCGCGGGCTATTCGTTCGAGCACCAGATAGAGGCGATGCTCGCCGCCGGCGCCGTGCCGTTCGAGAAGCAGGTGGTTATGGACGCAAAGAAGCGGCCGGACTTCATCCTGCCCTCGCTCGCGCGCTTTATCACACCCGTCCCCGGTGCCGCCAACGGCCTTATCCTGAGCGCCAAGACGACGCTGCGCGAGCGTTGGAAGCAGGTCCAGCGCGAGATGACAGGCGGCGACCTGTTCCTGGCCACCGTCGATGAGTCCATCGCCGCCAATGCGATCGAGGACATGGCCTCGCTCGGGATCGTGCTGGTGGTGCCCGAGACGCTGCGCGAGTCACGCAGCACCGAGTATGTGCGCCATTCCAATGTGATCGGGTTTGCCGGCTTCTTCCACGACGAACTGCGCGAGCGGCGGATGGCGGAATGGGTATGACGGGCGACCTTCCCCTGCTCTACTCGTTCCGGCGCTGCCCCTATGCGATCCGCGCGCGGCTCGCCCTGCTGGCGAGCGGTACGGCTTGCATCATCCGCGAGGTCAAACTCTCTGTGAAGCCCGCTGAGCTGCTCGCTGCCTCATTCAAGGCGACGGTGCCGGTGCTGGTGCTGCCCGAAGGCGGTGTGCTCGATCAAAGTCTCGACATCATGCGCATGGCACTTGCGCGCCATGATCCGGCAGGCTGGCTGGACCGCACCGACGATGATTTGATCGCGACCAATAATGGTCCGTTCAAGCATCACCTTGACCGAACAAAATATCCCGATCGTTATGACAGCGATCCGGCATCACACTGCGCCGCATGTCTTTACCTGTTGCGCCCGCCCGAGGAGCGCCTGTCCGTAACCCGCTTTGGTGCTGTCGGTCTAACGCGAACCGCTTTCCACCGGCTGCATCTGGGGCTTTGAGGATAGTCGCCTAGCTGATGAGGATCTGCCACTCCGCAGGCGCTGCGGAGCGTCGTTCCCGGTAGGTCTGTCGGTCGGTGAGATGGCGCTCCAGGCTGAAGTGGTTGTGGACGTTGGCGTGCACGGAAGCGAACTTCTGCAGCGTCTTCATCTGCCTGAACCGCAGCATCGCCCGCTCTCGTCGTCGGAACGGCAGGTGGCTGTTCTCAACCCGGTTATTAGCCCAGCGGCCAACCTCCTGCTTTTCGGCGTTGCCCAGCTCGTTCATGGCAGCACGGTAGGAGCGCAGGCCGTCGGTGGTGATCGCCTCTGGTGAGCCGTGCCGCTTCAGTGCCTTCTTCATGAAGGTGAGCGCGGCTGCCTTGTCGCGCGTCCTAGTGACGTAGCTCTCGAGCACCTCGCCCTCGTGATCTACTGCTCGCCAGAGGTAGACCATCTCGCCGTTCAGCTTCACGTACATCTCGTCCAGGTGCCAGCGCCAGTGGCGAAAGCCATGCATGCGGCTCACCCTCTTACGCCGTACCTCGCCTGCGAACAGCGGCCCGAACCTGTTCCACCACAGCCGCACGGTCTCGTGGCAGATGTCGATCCCGCGCTCGAACAGCAGGTCCTCCACGTTCCTGAGGCTGAGCGGGAAGCGGACGTACATCAGCACCACCAGCCGGATCACCTCCGGCGAGGAGTTGAAGTAGCGGAACGGACTGGCTGGCTTGCGCGGGCGGGGCATGCAGCGGCCCTACAATCCCCGAATTACCAATGGGTGGATTTGCTCTGACATAGCCGCCGGAAGTATCGAACGCGCAATCACGCGAAGGCCGACGTGTTCGATTATATCGAGCGCTTCTACAACCCGACGCGCCGGCACTCGACGCTAGGCTATCTCAGCCCCATGGACTTCGAGCGGCAAGCGCATGTACCCTAACTTGATGTCCACGGGACCGGCAGCAGCTCAAGGACTGGCGATTTCGGGAGGATCCGTTAGGGTTCGGGCGAGGAGACGAATGCAGGGTGGGCAAGGGCGTTGGTAGGAACTGTGGCTGAAGGGCGAGAGCGTACAGCCGTTGACCTGTTTTGCGGATCGGGCGCCGTCAGCGCAGCCCTTCGCCGGAGGGGTTTCCGTGTCCTAGCGGCAGTGGATAATGACCCGATTGCCTGCCGGACCTACAAGCTAAACCATTCGAAAACGCGCCTCCTTAAGCAAGATATACAGCTGCTGAATCCCGCTAAAGACCGCCGCTTGCGATCAATCCAATCGGTAGACCTGCTCGTGGTCTGTGCACCTTGCCAGCCGTTTAGCAGTCAAAACCAGAAGCGCAGAGGCGACCCGCGAGCAGCCTTGATCCTAGAGGCCGTCAAGTTTGCTGCCGAGTTGAAGCCGTCGTTAATCCTTTTCGAGAACGTTTCCGGGCTTGCTGGCCCTGGCAGCCACGAGCTGCTGACCGAGCTTCGGACACGACTTGAGGCTCACGACTATCTACTCGGATTACCGCGACGGATAGATGCCGCGGACCTAGGGGTGCCGCAAAGGCGGATCCGTTGTGTCATGATCGCTGCGCGGACCAAGGCCGCACTAAGCGAGTTTCAACAAGCAAACTTTTCTGCGCCCCGCAGCACTGTGCGTGAAGCGATTGCCGACCTTCCCGCTTTGGCCTCCGGCGAGCGTTGCAATCGCGATCCGCTACATTTTGCTCGCGATCACCGCGCGATAGTCATCCAGCGACTGGAGCACATTCCACATAATGGCGGGAGCCGGGCTGACCTTCCCAAGCACCTACAACTGCGCTGCCATGAGGGGCGTGCTACATCCTATTCGGACGTTTATGGTAGGATGTGCTGGGACCAGGTCGCCCCCACGCTCACGACGGGCTGCACCGACGTTACCCGCGGACGGTTTGCTCATCCGGACCAGGATCGTGCTATTAGCTTAAGAGAGGCCGCACTGCTGCAAACCTTTCCCAAGAAGTATAAGTTTCATGGCAACGCCTCAGAAGTAGCGCGCCAAATCGGAAACGCGGTTCCTGTCACAATGGTGGAAGCCATGTTGCCCGCGCTAGAAAAAATCATGGACTTGCCAAGCTGATGGCAAAGATTCGTGTTCGTGCACGTGCCGTCGACATGCTTGGCCGTCAGCAGATCGCTGGGATCCCGACTGCAATCCATGAGCTGTTTAAGAATGCTCACGACGCCTTTGCTGATAGCGTCGAAGTCGATTATTTTAGAGCTGACCACCTGTTGGTGGTGCGTGACGATGGCCTCGGCATGACATTGGAGGACTTCGAGACGCGATGGTTGACCCTTGGAACCGAAAGTAAAGTTGGAGCCAATGATCCTGGTGCTCAGTCTTGGACAGGCCCGAGCAGTAAACCTCCGCGGCCGATCATGGGAGAGAAGGGCATCGGCCGCCTTGCGATCGCAGCAATAGGTCCACAGGTTCTGGTACTTACGCGGGCAATTCGACCAGCTGGCCTTCAGCCGCTGGTAGCTGCCTTAGTGAACTGGCGGTTATTTGAGGTGCCGGGCATTGATCTGGACAGTATCGACATCCCGGTCGTGAAACTTCCTGACGGGCGACTACCGAACAAGGAAGTAATCGATAATCTAGTGGCACGTGTGCTCGCCAACGTTGACGCGCTCGGCGCTAAGCTGCCCGTCGACCAGGCTGATGCGATCCGTAGCGATCTGGCATTGATGAGTTTCGACCCGAACCTTGTACAACCTCAGTTCTCTGAGCCACACTTAGGCCAAGATCGTTACGGGACGCAGTTTTACATTCGCCCCTGTGCAGCGATCCTGCCCGACGATATCGACGCGGGCAGTGAGGATGTCGCGTCTCCGTTGCAGAAGATGCTGCTCGGGTTCAGCAACACCATGATGCCCGATCGGGCGGTCCCGGTGATTAAAGCTGAGTTTCGTGACCACCTTGAAGATGGCCGGACCCGAGAGTTAATTGGCGGAAATGCCTTTTTCACTCCTGCCGAGTTTGTCGCCGCGGATCATCATATTGAGGGGGTATTCGACGAATTCGGCCAGTTCTCAGGATGGGTCGCTGTATACAATCGAGCTGCTGTCGATCATGTGATTGCTTGGCCGGGATCAACTGGCCGCCCGACGGACTGTGGGCCGTTCCGTATCAAATTCGCGTACCTTCAAGGACGGATGAGCGAGTCCAGACTACCCCCAGCCGAATATTCCCATATCAGTCAAAAGCTAAATCGAATTGGCGGGCTCTACGTTTATCGGGACGGTATACGTATTCTACCATACGGTAACTCTGATTTCGACTTTTGAATATCGAAAGACGACGGACCAAGAGCGCGCAAGATTGGTTTTTCTCGTATCGTCGTATATTCGGCGCAATCGAGATAAGCTATGCGACCAACAGCTCGCTCGTCGAAAAAGCCGGACGTGAGGGATTTAGAGCCAATCGCGCGTATCGTGAGTTTGTGGCGATTCTAGAGAACTTCTTCGAGCGCCTAGCGATTGACTTCTTCAGGCCGACGTCAACCTTTGGGGATGAGTTCAACGCTATAAAGAAGGATCTCACGCGAGAAGCTAAGGCACTCGAAAAGCGAGAGAAGCAGGTTCGTGAACGGCGACGCAGACTTTCATCTGATCTAAGCTCATTCTTTGATGCGGTTGAGCGCGGAGAGCCTTCAAAAAGAGCGGAAGAGCTTAGATTAGAGTTCTTGGCTCGGGTCGAAGCACTCAGGGCTTTTGGCGATATGGAGCTTGCCGCCCAGCAGCTTCTGGAAGTCGAGGTTGATGCTGGAGAGGGTGTAGCTCGACTACGCTCTAGCTACACCATCCTGCGGCCCCGCGGATTTGGCATGACCAAGCTGCAGCAGCGGGATTGGGCAGCCTATCTTCGCAACTACGATAAGCTAGAGACAGAGGTGTTCGAGCCCTTGGCGCGGGAAATCGATGCGGCAGTAAGCGACATAGCCCAAGACTCCTTGGTAGCCGTAGATCGGCGCAGGAGAATCGTAGCTGGTTTGGAATCAAGACGCCGTTCCGCGACCTCAACGAGCGCCCGTCTGCGTCGTGAGGTGGGTGAACAGGTGACGGAGCTTTCAAACGTCGTCGATGGCACGCTCAAGGACTGCGTCACCCGCCTAGGTGAAGACATCGCTGCTACCTTCGCTGACCTCGGTCGTACTGATACGCAAGTTATTGATGAGCGCGATTTACGAGAACTTCAGCAGGCTTGGGAAACTCGCATCGAAGTAAGTGCTACTGAGACCAAGGAGCGCTTGGAGGCGCTCCGAGATCAACTGGAATCCGTTGCTGGCGCCGTGGCGCGAGACGAATTCGCGGACGACGCTACCGCCGCTTTGGAAGCACAATCAGAAGCGTATCGCTCTCAATTAGACGATTACGCGGAGCTCGCGCAGGTTGGAATGGCGCTGGGTATCGTTCAGCACGAATTTCAGAGTACGGCTAATTCCATAAATGACGCGATCGGTCGTTTACAACCTTGGAGTCGTGCGAACGCCGACCTCGCCAAACTTGTTCGCGACGTAAGTGGCGGATTCGAGCATTTAGAGGGATACTTGCGCCTATTTGCGCCTATGAGCCGGAGGTTAAACCGCGACGTCATCGACCTTACAGGTGAGCAGATCAGGATGTACCTCGACGAGGTTTTTGGGGATCGTCTCCGAAGGCATGGAGTAGACCTCAGGTGGACCAAACGTTTTGATGCCATGCGAGTTCAGGGGCATATTTCAACGTTTCTGCCCGCTTTTGTCAACGTTGTAGATAATGCTTTGTTCTGGATAGCGTTTGATCGGGAAGCGGAGCACTGGATCGAGCTTGATGCTGTAGATGATGCGTTCCTTATCACGAACGGCGGGCCTGGAATTGAGCTCAGGATAGCTGATCGAATCTTTGAATTTGGTGAGAGCACAAAACCGAACGGTCGAGGGATGGGGCTTTATATCTCGCGGCAGGCTCTCAATAAGGAGGGTTATGATTTGACCCTCGAAACAAGTGGAAGAGATACCCATCCTACTTTTCGGATTGGCCCCCGAGCCGACTCCTCAGACGATGCAGAAGATGAGGAAGGCGAGGAATGATCAACTTGAAGGCTCACTATGCGGACAGCGCGCGGCGCTTTCTGCAAACGGCCATTGTCATCGATGATCAGGCTCATTTCGGCCCGACCATAACGACGGTAGTTCCTGTCCTGCACTCGCCAACTGGAAGTGTCCTTGGCGCTCCAGATAGGCCCGGCGAGCCGGCGGTGGCCGTGACAGTAGAACAGGATGCCGCCGATCAACAAACAGGCAGCTTGAACGCTAAGGTTCTTACTCACGCGTTCATGGCGAGGGACATGATCTGCGGATTGTATAGGCCAGAGCCTGGCGAGGCGATGGTAGATCGAACGGCAGGTGCCGCAAAGCTGGCCGACATTGTGGTGGTTGATTGGTATCTAGAGCCTGGCAGTAGCAGATCGGCGAAGGAGATCGTAGTTCGTCTTCTCAAGAGTGATAGAGCAGACAATGGCCGGTTGAGGCTCATAGCTGTTTACACGTCTCAACCTGGACGCGAGGCGATTGCCGGTGAGTTGCTCGGCGAGATCGAAGGCCACTCTGAGCTTAGTGGAATGCTTCTTCAGGACGGGCCCGCGCTCGTAGGGAGCGATACTCGCATTATTGTACTGAATAAGCGAAATACGCAGGCCGCAGCTGACTTAGAAGAGGTAAACGAGGAAACGCTACCGGATCGCCTCATCTCCGAGTTCGCCTGCCTCTCGCAAAGTCTTCTGGCTAGTTTCTCGCTCTCAGCAGTTGCCGCGATCCGGAAGGGTGCCCATCACGTTCTTGCTCTTTATACAGGCGATCTTGACGGAGCGTTTGTCGCTCACCGCGCAGGCATCCCACATCCGGACGATTCCCGAGCATTTGCCTTGGACATGTTAGTAACCGAAATCCGAAACCTTGTCGAGCTTGAAGAAGTTCCTGAGCGCCAACTAGGTGGTGACGTTATCGAGGCTTGGGTTCAGAGTAAGGTAGCATCGGGTCACAAGTTCCGGGGGGAACAGGCAGAGATCACACCGTCCGATGTTCAAACCTTCGTTCGCGGTGGGGCAGACGCCTTCAAGGCATCCTTGCCTCGCCAACACGCTCATGGCGATCCATCTCAGCTGGTAGCCGAGGGCAGTCGTGTCCCCATCTCCAAAATTTCCCGTATCTTTTACCCCGATTCACCAGCCGCGCGACGGGCCGTCCAGCGGCTGGCTCGACTTACAACCTTTCAACGTGAACCAGGGCGTACGAGAATCCCAGAAGACTGGAGCCCACTGCTAACACTCGGAACTTTGTTGCAGGAGATACAAGCTGAGGGGAAGCATGGCCCAGCTGAAATCCTGTTATGTGTTCAGCCGAGATGTGACAGCGTCCGACTTAAGAAAAGAACGCCATTCCCCATGCAGGGGGTCAGCCTCTCCGGAGACCACTTCAATATTATTCTAAGGGATAGCGGAAGTGTCGTTCAGGAGGCTTGGGTTAGCTTAAAACCGATGGACACCGTAATGGTGCAGTTCGATCCCGATGCTGCTCGGCGGGGCGTTATCGCTACTCGGGATCAAGAGCGCTACATCTTTAGTAGCGTTGACGGTCGCAGGTGGCTGTGGCTTGGCGATATGAAGGAGATGAAAGCTCAGCAATGGGCAATGGATCTTGGCTCTCGCATCTCGGGCGTTGGCATGGATGAAATGGAGCATATGCGCCTCGCTGCTGAGCGTAAGCTAAAGCGCAACTGGACGGCCTAAGTCGATCCCCTCCCAATGAGCGCGACATTTCAGCCAAGCAACGTGCTCATCGTCGGCGCCGGCTTCTCCAAGAACGCAGGCCTTCCGCTCGTTAGCGACTTCACAAAGGAGTTGCTCAACCTCCGACGGCTGCGGCTGGACGGGCCCAACGGCGTGCTTGTCCGATTCATCAGGCAGTTCGTCGACACGAGCTTCGGGGAGGGCGCGGCCCGCACACCGGATCAGTGGCCCGACCTCGAGGACCTGTTTACCTTGGTCGACCTAGCGGCCAACTCCGGCCACCATCTCGGCCCTGCCTACCCGGCGGCGCGGCTTCGTCTTGTCCGCCGCGCCATCATCGCCCGCATGATCAGGATGCTAGACCGTGCTTACAACGACGGCGTCAGGGCGGGCGGATCGGATCGCGAGGCGCTTGACAGCGTTATTGCTGAATTGAATCTCGATGACGTCTCAGTCCTGTCGATGAACTGGGACACGGTAATCGAGCGCGATCTTGCCTCCCGCCGCCTCCTCACCAACTTCGACTATGGCTGCGGTGCGCGGCGCGCGGCGTTCCGAGATGGTAAGCTCGCCGAACGACCGTTGCCGAACGCCGCTACAGTCGAGATCCTCAAGCCACATGGCTCGGTCAACTGGCTCTACTGCGATGCGTGCCGGAACATCTACTGGCTGATCCCCGACGAGGGTTCGCGCGTCGCCCGCACGTTCTTCCGGCAGGCCGACTGGGAGGCCATTGGAGCAGACTCTCGCACGAGCGGACCTGCAAGGCTCGCGCAGACATGTCCATCATGCGAGGCGGACGCGCTGGGGACCCGGTTTGCGACCTTTAGCTACCGTAAGGCGCTCGACTTCCCGATGTTCGCTGCGAGCTGGCGCACGGCGGAGGAGCGACTCAAGCGGGCCGCTGACTGGGTGTTTGTCGGCTACTCGCTCCCCGCAGCAGACTTCGAGTTCAAGCACCTGCTTAAGCGTATCCAGCTTAGTGAAGGCGAGCGGCCCCGCATAACGGTTGTGACCAAGGGATTTGCTGGCGAGGAGACAATCAACCGCTACGAGAAGTTCTTCGGGACGGTATCCAGTGAACGCACGTATCTGCGGAACGGCTTTGATCGCCAAGCCGTTGAGCACCTGCGGCGCATCCGCGTGCTCGGGAGTTCTCCGAGCTGATGAGCTCCTCTGGGCATTGGTATCTAAGCGAGCGTGCCAGAACTAACGGGCTTGACGGCGGGGCGCGGCGCTGGCACCCGAGCCTACTTACTAAGTCAAGACTTGGTCGATCAGGCCCTGCCCCACGGTCTGAACGAACGACAGCTTACCGCGATCGATGTGCCAAAGCGGCCAAGCCGCTTTTCACCCGTCGATAGGCTTTACCCCCCCCCCCCGCCCGGCCGCATGAATGAAAGGCCGGTTACCGCAAGCGCCGCCTCAAAAAGCGTTCAGGCCGTTATCCACCAGAACATCGCTCTTCCGCTTAACGCGCAGACGCTCCTTACCCTCTTAGCGTGAGCCGAGCTGAGGATTCCCGGACCAACGAAGAGGATGAGGCGGGCGCGGTCACAACCGTGACTTTCGCCGACTAGGATGGAGAGACGCTGGTGACCTTTCACGAGATCTACCCGTCCGCGGAGGCGCTGAAGGAAGCGCTGCAAGGGGGGGGGGGGGGGGGGGGGGGGGGGGGGGGGGGGGGGGGGGGGGGGCAGCGGCGTTGCCGGAGCAGTTTGATCGACTTGGTAAAGTGGTCGGCAGCATCGGAGTGTAGGCCAGTCGCAGACCAGCTCGATGACCCTTTTTGGTCGAGAGGCCGGTCTGCAGTCCGCTCCCTCGCTGGCGCGCTGCCTGATGGCGATGGTGCTACATGCCTGTGCCGCGGCGGCCCCGTCGCGAGTGTCGTCCGAACACCGCCGAGGCAAGGACAATGCACGTGGTCTGCCGCATCGATGGCGCCTGCTTCAGGCAGCCCTGAAACGGCAAACCCCGTTGGCCGCTCACCTGCGCGGCGGGAGCAGAACCGAGGCAGCGACCACCAGCGCGGTGACCTCAGCCGCGGCCTTCCGCACAGCCGCTATGCGCTCCGCGAGGCTCAGCCCGTTGTGCGACAGGATAGCGACTGCCGACGCATCTTCCATGATCGCGCCGCAGCGTGCGAGTAAGTGGTTGATGAGGTCATCGCCTTCCATGTCGGTCAGGAAGCCGGCGGTCTCCTTGGAAGTCCAGCCGCAGCTTTCAGCCGACCAGCTCATCCCGGCTTCTCGCCGGCGTCCTCGAACAGCTGCCCGATGGTGACGCCGAGCGCATCAGCCAATCGCTCCACGACCGTCACTGTAGGGTTGCGCACACCGCGCTCGATGCCGCTGACGTAGGTACGGTCGAAGCCGTACTCGAGTGCGAACTTCTCCTGCCCCATGCCCTTCGCCTTGCGCAAACGGCGCAGGTTCATGCCAAGGCGGAGGCGCGCATCCATCGCTGCCGATGAGCCGCGGCGATGTTCTTCGGTCTACGGACGATGAGTCACAAACGACTGGACTTGCCGCGGCCAGGAAGCAATCCGTGTCGCCATGAACCAGATCGCCCCCGCCACTATCCGGTACATCAAGCTCGGTGGCGGCGGTCGCTGGGAAAACAGCTCGCTGGAGGCCGGCCGACTAGAGTGGGGTCTGCGGAGCGACCCGCATGATATGGCGCTCGAAGGCAACTGGGAGGCATTGATGGCCGGGTACACCGTCAGCAACCCGGCCAGGGGCACCGCGACCGGCTACACCAATGAAGCTCGCGCCTTCTACGACCGTGATCCAAATGCTCTCTGGATCACCTTTGCCCGCGGCCGGCTGTGGTGGGCCTTTGCCGAACCGGAGGTTGTGTGGCTGGGCGGCGACGGGACCGGGCACGGCACCCGCTACCGCGCCGCACGGGGTGGCTGGCGCGACTGCGATGCAGCGGGCGAGCCGCTGACGATGGATCGGCTGAGCACGCTGCTCACCCGCCTGTCGGCTTACCGGCGGACGATCTGCGGCCTGACCGCCGAGCAGAAGCAGCTCTGCCTTCGCTACATCAACGCAGAACAGGATGCGGAACAGCAGGCGGTCATCGCCGCCCGTGCGAGGCTTCGGCACAGCCTCACCGCGCTGATCCGGCGACTGACCTGGTCGGACTTCGAACAGCTCGTTGATCTCGCCATGGCGCGATCAGGATGGATCCGCGTGTCTGAGCTTGGTGGCCTGGCGAGGGACATCGACATGATCGTGCAGCAGCCGCTGACTGGCGAGCGGATGGCGATCCAGGTGAAATCCTCAGCGACCCAGCAGGTAGTCAACGACTACGCCGCCAAACTAAGCCTGCGCGCGTCGGGTGAACGCAGCATGCTGATCTGCCACACGCCTGTGGGAGCGCTTGCCGCACCAGCAAGCGAAGGCGGACGACCGCTGGAGCTGATGCTCGGCGAGCAGGTCACTGACCTCTCAATCAACGCAGGCCTAACTGACTGGATTGTCGACCGGGCGCGCTAGACCGTTCTCGCGCATCCATTCTTCCCTTTCCTGATCGCTAAGAGCCTCTGCGGCCAGCTGCTGTATGAAAGCCTCGATCCGCTCCTCCGGGATCGAATGATCCTGCGGCGCGGCCACCGCGTCCAGAGCGCCTATTCTGAAGAGGGCCTCCAGCGTTTTACGGCGTTGCAATGTCGGCCCGTAAGCAAAATCGTTGGCCAGCTGGCGCAGTCCGGCTTCCTTCAATGTCATCCGGCGCGTCCTGCCTGCAACCGTCACCTCGACACGCTCCTCCAGGATGGCCGCCATCATTTCGGAGAGAGAGGCATCAGGCTGATCCTGTCGCCTGCGTCCACGCGGATTGCCGGACTGTCCCTTTGGCCAGCGGTGCTCTTTGGGCGGCTTGCCCTTGCCGACCTCATATG
The DNA here is from genome assembly GCF_001423765.1 of Sphingomonas sp. Leaf343. Taxonomy (GTDB): domain Bacteria; phylum Pseudomonadota; class Alphaproteobacteria; order Sphingomonadales; family Sphingomonadaceae; genus Sphingomonas. Next base: position 192,304 of record NZ_LMPG01000016.1, on the reverse strand, counting down.
GGCGGTTGTCGTACTGTCCCATCAGGCTGCCTCCCCGGCGAGGAGGTCTGGCAATGCACTATCATCGCGTGACAACAGCTCAGCTTTGCCGCCAGTGAGCTTCTCCCAGCGCGCAATGATCCGGTCGACATACACAGGGTCAAACTCGACCAGCCGCGCACGCCGCTGGATGCGCTCTGCTGCGATCAGCGTGCTACCCGATCCACCAAACGGATCGAGTACCACCTGTCCCTGGTCAGTGACGTCGAGCAGCGCCTCAGCCACCAGGGCCACGGGCTTCACCGTAGGGTGCAGCTCCAGCGCCTTCTTCTTGCCGCGGCCAAAGCCGGTCATGCCCGGAAAGGACCAGAGGTTGGTACGATTGCGACCATGCCTGCCAAGCTCGACTGCGTTGATGTGCGGACCATCACCCGTCTTGAAGACTGCAATCAGCTCGTGCTGGCTGCGCCACAGCGACCCCATGCCGCCGCGGCCCTTGTCCCAGACGCAGATGTTCAGGCGCTCGTCGAATACTGCATCCCCCGCCATGAGCAGCTCGCCGATATGCGCATGATCCATACACACGAAGGCGATTGCCCCGTTGGTCAGCACGCCTGCGATGTTCTCCAAGGCCGTGATCAGGAATGTCTCGAAGTCGCTGCGCGTCATCTCGCCTGATGCCATCGCAAACTCGGCATGGCGGCCGGTGCCGGAAACATGACCGTTGATCTTCACGTTGTATGGTGGATCAGTGAAGCAGCACGTCGCCAGCTCACCGTCCATTAGCGTCGTCAGCGTCATCGGATCGAGGCTGTCCCCGCAGATCAGCCGGTGCTTGCCAAGAGCGTAGAGGTCACCGCGCCGGGCGCTGACCTCGACCGGCGCCGGCGGTACCTCGTCCTCATCCAAATCATCGTAGATGCCGGCCTGGTGGTTGCCAGTAATCCGGTCCATTTCGCCGATGGTGAAGCCGGTCAGCGTCAGATTGATCGTCGGGATCTCCGCCCGGATCTCATCGAGCTCAATTCGGAGAGCGTTGATATCGTAATTGGCAACCGCCGGCAGCTTGTTGGCTGCAATGGCGTACGCCCGCAGCTCTGCATCGCTCATATGCGCGATGCGGATGACGGGCACGGTACGCAAGCCAAGCTTGTGCGCAATCTCCACGCGAAGATGACCATCGACGATGACGTTGCTGCTGTTGATCGCGACCGGATTGAGCATCCCGTTCTCAAGGATGCTGGCTTCAACCGCTCGTCGCTTGCTTAGGGTATGAGTTCGCGTGCGTCGCAATGCGGACTGCAACACCCCGAGTTCCACCTCGTCCCACTGCCCTACAGCTGTGGCCCGGTTCGATCCTGCATTCTGTCGTCTGGTCTTCGTCACAAGCACACCTCCATTTGGTGGTCTTGTGACAAAGCAGAAGACCAACCGATTTCGACTGCGGCCTCGTCTTCTGAGATCTACCTATCTAGGCGTGACCAGTGCGTCAACAGCAAAACGTTGTTGTGTCGATAATTATCTACTTCCACCGAAGCGACTAGGTTTGGTTTACTTTACTTTCGTTGCCAGAGCTGGGTACACTGCACACAGCATCTTCGCTGATGCTGCGATTTGCTTTCCCTGCAAGTACACGCTGGTTTCCCTGCTCCATCTCACAGGGAACGCTGCTTCAGACGCTACGGAATGGCCAATTATCGCGAAACCATGCGGCAGGAGCAGTTCGCAAAAAGGTGAGATACGCGTTGAGCAGGGAAAGCAGCGAAACAGGGTAACCGTACTGCCTGCCGAGGGCGCAGAGAATCAGCCGGAGAAGGTTCCGGTTTGCGGTTTGAGAGCGCGCTCTTCAGTATGGTTCAGGTCTGTAGAAGCCGCAGAACTGCGGGCTTTGCGGCCTCATGACGGCGCGTCGTGCTCAGAGCAGGGACTGGGTGGCGGAGCGGGAGTCCGCCAAACTCCTCACCCGCCTACGTCCATAATAGTCCATATTCGCTTTGTCATACGGCAGAAATGCGACGATTAAGCTGCGGTCGCGTCCGGGGTTGTGTATGGACGTTCGCTCCAATCCGCCATATCAAGTGGGACCGGCAGTGGGGCCGAAGTAGGACCGGACATGGCGACACGTACCCTCAACAAGCTAGACCCTCGGACTGCGGCGACCATTAAGACAGCGGGGCGGCATTCGGATGGCGGGGGCCTTTACCTGTCCATTGATCCCACCGGCCGGCGGCGTTGGGTATTCATGTACACGCGAGGCGGCAAGCGTACGGAGCTTGGCTTGGGCGGCGGGCGTGACCTGACGCTGGCGAACGCCCGGAAGGAAGCTGGCACGCTGCGAACGATCCTTGCGAGCGGCGGCGATCCCCGTTCCGCGCGGGAGAAGCAGGAGCGGGCAACGTTCGGTGAAGTTGCCGACGCCTATGTCGAGGCTATGCGTCCATCGTGGCGCAGCGCCAAGCATGCCGCGCAATGGGCCATGACGCTGACCAAGTACGCCGCGCCGATTCGCCCGCGCATGGTTGAGACGATCGGCACTCGCGACATTCTCGAGGTGCTACAACCGCTTTGGCAGCGGACGCCTGAGACGGCAGAGCGCCTGCGCGGCCGAATTGAAAACGTATTGGACGCCGCTAAAGCCAAGGGACTGCGAACCGGCGAGAACCCGGCGCGTTGGCGCGGCCACCTAGATCAGCTCCTGCCGAAGCGGCAGCGGCTATCACGGGGCCACCATGCGGCTTTGCCCTACGCGGACGTGCCAGCCTTTATCGCCGATCTACGCAGGCGCGAGGCTACGGCGGCACGGGCGCTAGAATTTACTATTCTCACTGCCGCCCGCTCCGGCGAGGCGCTTGGTGCGACATGGGGCGAATTAGACCTGGAAGGTGCAGTGTGGTCCGTGCCAGCGGCGAGGATGAAAGCGGGGCGTGAACATCGCGTACCACTGGCAGCACGCGCTTTGGAGCTTCTGCGGGTGTTGGACACCATGCGCAATGCTGAGAAGGCGCAGGCGAGCGATCCGGTATTCCAAAGCACAAAAGGCGGAAAGCCGCTGTCGAGCATGTCGATGGCGATGCTCTTGCGCCGCATGGGCTTGGCGGTGACCGCACACGGCTTCCGGTCGGCATTTCGCGATTGGGCAAGCGAGACAACCGGCTTCCCGCATGAAGTGTGCGAAATGGCGCTGGCGCATACAATCGGGAACAAGGCCGAAGCCGCATACCGACGCGGCGACCTGTTCAACAAGCGGCGCGGGCTCATGGATGCTTGGGCGAGCTACTGCGGTGAGAATGCTGGCAATGTGGTTCGGCTGGCGGCGGCCAGCGCCTGAACAAGCGGTTCTGCTACTAAAGCTGCTAAACTTGCAAATGTCACCGGGAGCTTACCTTATGCACAAGTCCTTCGCAGCAGTTCTCGCACAAGAGCGTCTCCTCGAGGGCAAAGTACCCGCGGCGATCGGCAAGAATCTGCCTCTCAATCGAGCAATTGAATTTCTGTTCGATCTGGCCACCTGCAAAAGTGAATGCCGCGGCGGCAACCACGTTATGGAAAGCCTGCTCGGAAGGATTGTAAATCAAGCGATCGCGAGCATCATGCTCGATGCCACCGGTTTCCATGACGAGGCCCTCGGACTGGTCAGGGGTATGGGCGAAATCACCAATCTGCTCGCGCTTTTCCGCCTCGACCCTCCATCATTTCGCACATGGGTCACCCTCTCTGACACTGAACGTAGAAAAAGATTCTCACCAGTGAAGGTCCGGCTCGTGATCGATAGGAATGGTTCGATCGCGATCCCTATGGATCAGCATGCGTATGACCAGCTGTGCGAGCGCTATGTTCATGTGCAACCGTCAACTTCACCCAACTCGCATGAGGATGGTCGACTAAAACATGTGGGAGGGCACTTTCAATCACGCGGCAGCGCGGAACTCCAGCAGACCCTGACGTATATCCTCCTTCAAGCCGCGATGTTAGCGGCATCGATCTTTGACCGTCGCGACCTGCTTCAAGAGCTAAGTGCGATGCTGCGAGTGCTGTAAGGTGACCTTGAAGCACAATGTAGGTACCCGTACCCGAGACCAGACCGGCCTTCTTCAGCAGCTCCTGAGACCAGCGCAGGACCCGCGTTATATCAATTTGGCATACCGCGCAGGTTTTCAGCCCTGCTATATTCGCCGCAGTTCTCTGGATACAGTTGGGTAATAATGCGACGGGGCGCTGCTAGTCTGACGGTTAGCTCAATGTGCCGGCTTACGATCGGGAACAAGGCGGAGGCCGCCTATCGGCGCGGCGACCTGTTCAATAAGCGGCGCGGGCTCATGGACCCTCGGGCGAGCTACTGCGGCGAAAATGCGGGCAACGAGGTTTGGCTAGCTGTTGGAAACAATAAAGCTGCGGAAACTGCTAATGCTCGTGTGCCACCGATCATGCTAGCCGCTGACCGGATCAGGAACATATATCCGTTTCAATGGCAGCATAACGCGGTAGCGCGGCGCTAGTCGATCATAATGGACAAGGATCGTCTGGACCAGATCTTCGCCATCGAGGAGCCGTAGGCGAGGATTGTTGCGTTCCCGTATCCTAGCCTGTCGCGAGTAGGACCCTAGCGTGACAAACAGCGCGTATTCACCCTCTCCCAAGGTTCCCAGCAACTGGCTGACTTCCGGCTCACCTACCTGCCCCGTCTGCCTCTTGCATTGTACCTTGATGATGGGCGGCTGAAATCCAAGCTGATCGGTATGGGCGATTACATCAACGCCACCATCACCGCTTTTCTCAGAAACCCGTGCCGAATATCCCATGCACTCCAGCAAGTGCGCGGTAAAATGTTCAAAATCATATCCGCTGAGCGAGCCATGTAGGCGCCGCACGATGAAGTCGGCTGTTGTCTCTTCCGCGACTTGCGATGCCTGCTGCGCGGTCAAGTCGTCTGATAGTGGCGCTTCGGCGGTTTCGATTGGCGTGGAATATGAGAGACCGGGCGTGGCTTTGGCAGCAAATTCAGCGGTATGCTCCCGAATGCGGAACAGGGTGATAAACGAACCTATTTCGTAGAGCGCTGATTGGCTGAAGGCGTCACGCGGTTCGTGTGCCAGCCACTCAACGCCTTGATGATTGGGGTAGTCGGCGCGCCAAGAGGCGCCTGTTCCATCGTGCCACTTCTTCCCTGTAGCCCTTCCGATATGCACCATGCGATCGTGCTTGGAGGGGTAAACGATCAGGTCGTCTGCTTTCACCTCAAAGGCGAACTTGAATAGCGTTCCGGCGTCCACCGGTATGGCCCCGGGCTTCTTTTCAGGATAGCTTTGCGCCACCAGCCGCTTGAACACGTGCCGATCCGGAGTCAGCGCAAAGATGTTCCCCAGCGCTGGCCAACCAAGGCTGATGAACCCTCCTTCAACTGGATCGCTTCCGACAGCGGCCGGAATGTGGATGCCCCACGCTTCAGCCATTGTGCTCGCTTTCGGGGATGTTGGCAGCGCTTGCCTGCTTCTGGCGGGCTATGCGGCGGTTCTGCCGGATGCCTTCATTCTGGAGCGGATCGACAAGCCGCTGGTAGAGGGTGAACAGATGTTCCACGCGCTCGCGATCGGAGCCGAAGGGCGCTTGGCGGTAGAGGCGTTCCACCGCCCCATCTAGCTCGCGATGTGCACGCCGCAGCTCGGCAGGCATCGTGTCGGGATCGTAAAGGTCGGCGAGCGTAGATGTGGCATTCTTTGGCAGTGTACGGGCATCGAGCACAGCTTGGGCTAGGAGCTCGATCCGCGAGCGCTTCGTTGCTGTAGCATCAGGCCACGGGAAGGTGTTGTACACCACACCAACAGAATACATATACCGGCTTTCAAGCCGGCCAGTAATAGCGCGCATGTATGCCATATGCATACGACTAGTCAAGATAGCGAACTCCCATCTTGATGCGCTTGGTAGTATCCGCAACTTCTGATTTGCTATAGAATCTGGACCCATCCATCCAATCGGAATGTAATGGCGCCGTTCCGAGCTCGTATTAGGAATGACTAAGTAGTCTGTTACTAGGCGTTCGTCGACACCCAGCCGGGTTGGTTCATTTGCCATCTGGACGGTGGCAGGCCGCGTACTGGACAGCCGGTACTTCCGTACAGCAGCAACACGTTGCCGTACCAACGGCAACCGTCGCAGGTCTGATGGAGAAGCATCAACAAGGTAGAGAATCCAGCGGTGGAAACCGTTTATGAACTCGTCTCCGCCCAAATAGCGACGAAAGAGTGCCGCAGCATCAGGCTCATCGGCAAGGAAGGCGACCTTATCCGTATTCTCAAAAGTGTAGTGCCCGTCGTCAATCATCTGCACGCCTGTTTTGAGACGACGCGCGCCGTTGATTGGTCTAGCTTCTTCCCTTACAGTTAAATGCCGGAACGTATCTGCGACACCTAGCAGATACGGACTTATGGTTGTGACCAATGACTCGGTCGCGGGAGAGTCGACATGGGCATACGAAAATAGACGCTTGGTATTCCGCTCTGCTCCACGCGACGTCAATCCAATGATGACGCAATGAACCTTGGCACGTCCAGGCCAGCGGAATGTTTGATGAGCGAAGATAATCTCTAGCCTGTTCGAAAATAATTTCGGCCACAGTTGTGCCGTCTGCTCTCCTTGGCAGATGGAATTAGTCGCCACGAAACCGATGCTAGCATGTCCCGCTTGCACGTAGATTGAGGCCTTCAGAAACCATGCAGCGACGTAGTCTAAAGTACCGCCGCTGCCACCAAGTTGAGCCAATCTCCGTACCTGCGACCTTTGCAATAGACTCTGTTGCTTTGCACCGACGAATGGCGGATTGCCAAAAACGAAAGAACACTTTCCTGCTGGCACCACCGCGTTCCAGTCCAGCTCAAGTGCGTCGGCATGTCGAACGCCCGGCGCGGTCACCAGAGGGATACGCGCGTATGTCTGACCAAAATCCTCCGCCAGTCGCGTGTTAGCGATATGATCGGTCATCCATAAGGCAACCTGTGCGATCATCGCCGGGAATTCGTCGATCTCAATGCCAAAGAATTGATCGACATTCAGTTTGGAAAGAATACGAACATCAATATCAAACTTGAAGTCAGCTCCCGACGCGCGGGCATATGTTTCCTTCAACACCTCTCGCTCGAGTTCTCGTATTTCACGATATGCTACGACAAGGAAGTTACCGGCACCGCAAGCAGGGTCTAGGAACGTAAGCCCGGCTAGCTTTTCATGGAAGTCGAGCAGCGCATCCCGCCTACCGCTTTTCCGTCCTTTGATGCGTGCGAACTCAACGCGCAAGTCGTCTAGAAACAGGGGCTCTATGACCTTCAGGATCGCCTGCTCGGGCGTATAGTGCGCGCCTTGCTTACGCCGCGCCACCTTATCAATGACGCTCTCAAACAAAGAACCAAAGATGGCTGGCGACACCTCGCCCCAGTCAAACATGCTGGCTTCCAGCAGCATGTCGCGCATCGCATTGTCGAACGCGGGCATGTCAATGCGCTCGCGGAATAGGTCGCCATTTATATACGGGAAGTCGCCCAAATCGATATCAAGGCCCCGCTGGCGCTTTTCTGGCGGCGTGTCGAGCACTTGAAATAGCTCGCTTAGCCAACGACCAAGGTCTCGACCGTCCGGACGCGTTCTGCGCTCTAGTAGATCAAGAAACATTCCCTTCCGCTCGAAGATACCGGTCTTGTCGGCGAAAAGGATGAACAGCAAGCGGACAAGCAGCCGTTCCAATTGATGTCCAACGTATCCGTCGTCTTCCAGCGCATTGTGGAGTCGCCCCATAAGCTGCGATGCTTGGCGATTAACTGGCGGCTGTTCTCGGAACAGCCGTGGCTGAACGCCGACGATGAAGGCGAACGCTTCGACGTGACGCTTGAGGTCGGCGAGGGGGAACTTCCACTCGCGACGGCTCTCCAAATCCACCAACTCAAAACGCTGGAAGTCACAAACCATCATGTAACGCGGGCGCTGCACCTCCGGCAGCCAATCATAATAGTCGAGCGCCTGCGCCATGGCGCGGGTAAGGTCGCGGCCTGAGCTCTTTTGCTCGACGATCAGCGTGCCCGGCCAAAACAGGTCGATGAAGCCGCTAGTGCGCGCGGTATCGAGCGCCTTCACTCGCTGTTCGTAGACAGCCACCTGCTTGCGGGGCACGCCGAAGATGGCAAAGAACTCGTCATAGAAACTCTGCGTCTGGCCTTTCTCATAGCCCTTACCTTTCCACTCTTCGCTAAAGCGGGCAGCGTTGGCGCGGATTTCAGGCCAGCTCAGGCGCATGGGGTCGTTTCGATCGTCATGGCCACAGCGTAGCCGGTTGGGCGTCGGGAACAAGGCGCCGCTTCAACCCTATCGAATACATCTCCTCCGGCCTATGTTCGCTATCGGGGATAGGCAGGCCAGCCGACAAGCGCGCATCTCACGTGCTTCCCCAGTCACACTGGGAGCCGTTTGGGAGGCGGGATGGACGACACGGGTATTCTCGACCGCCTTGTGCCGGCAAGCGACGTGTTCGACCTCCTAGCGCGTGCATACGATCAGCGGGGCGATTTTGCTAATTTCGACGTGTGCAAGCAGGCCGCAATCGACATGCTCGTTAGCCGCCTACGGAGTGGGCATGCGACGGCATGGTCCACGAATTGTTCGATCGACTCGACGCTTGATACCGGTAGCGTAACTGTTAACGAAATCGTGTCAGATTGGGACTTCCACCGGCACAGAGGATTTCCTGCTGTCATACCGCTGGAGTTTTGGGCGCACTTTGCGAATGCGGGAAGAGAGCGGCGTTCCTTTGATCGCGTCTCCGGCGACTTTCACTTCTCCTATACAGATGGCGACTATTCGTGCCGGGACGGTAGCGCCTTTGACGTCTGGCTTGACCCTCGCGGCCTACCTTCGGCCGCCGTGCTAACGGGGCAGGCAACTCACGCCGCCGCATCGGGCGACCCGCCCGCTAGGGCGTTGCCGGTGCCCAGCGGACGAGGGAGACCCGCCGCGAACTGGTGGCCCGCCTTCGCGGCCGAACTCGCTATCTATATCCATGAAGAAGGGCTTCCGAACGGCAGTGAAACGGAGGGACAAGGCACGATCATAGATGCCGTCCTGAGCCGATTGGCAGAGCGTGGCGCACGTGAGCCTTCTCGCGCCTCGATCCAGCCGGTAGTCAACGATGTCCTCCGACGGCTTCGCGCGGCCAGAAATTAGCTGCCAACTGTTTCCGGCCGAAAATGGCTGACTAGAAAGCGGCATGCCAACAAGCTCAGCCCGTCCATAACGACAAGGACGGACTTAAATGATTACATCTGAACCATCAAAGCTCGCCTACAGCATCCCTGAAGCCGCCGCCGCCGTCAGCATCGGCCGTTCCAAGATATACGCCCTGATCGCCGAGGGTCGACTGGAGACGCGCAAGATCGGCAAGCGAACGGTGATCCCCGCCGTCTCTCTGATAAAGTTGCTTGACGCATGAGGTGCCCGGCGGAGCTTCCGGACGCTTGGCGCACGCCCATTGTGCTTGGCTTTTCCGTGTTTCCCGTAGTGCATCGCGGTAAGAGGCCGGCTCTGGCGAGCTGGAAGGATTACCAGGCGAAACATCCGTCGCTTGAGACAGTGGCGGGCTGGAGCGACACAAAGAGCAACATCGGCATCGCCACAGGCGCTGTTTCCGGCCTGCTGGTGCTCGACCTCGACACTGACGAGGCCATAGCTCACGCGGAGTCTTGCGGCTTGCCTGACACGCTCACGGTCCGCACCGGCAAGGGTAGGCACGTCTATTTCGCCCATCCTGGCGGGAAGGTAGGCAATCGGGCCGGCATCTTTCCCGGAGCTGATATTCGCGGCGATGGCGGCTATGTGGTTGGTCCTGGCTCCGTTCACCCTAGTGGCAGCGCCTATGAGTGGGAGAATCCGCCGGGCCCGTTCGGTCTGGCACCGCCACCTTTATGGCTGGCGAGCATGCTTCGTATGCCATCTCAGATTGCCAGTGAGGCGGCGAAGGTGCGCCGCGCCCCGGCCGGAACGCGGAACGACCAGTTGAACAAGTCTGCTTTTCGGCTTGGGCAGCAGGGAGCTGAGCCGGGCGAGGCTCGCCGCGCACTTTCCGCGGCGGCGGCTGAAGTCGGCCTAGACGCAGAAGAAACTAGGGAAACGCTCGCTAGCGGGCTTGCCGCTGGCCGGGCAAAACCGCGGCGCGGCGAACCCTCTGAGGATGAGATTGCACTAGCGTTCACGGCGCTTCACCGCGACACGCTGAGGTTCGATCACGATGTGGGACTTTGGTTTGAGTGGGACGGCACACGGTGGCGCTCGAATAACAGCCATAGCGCGTTCAATTATGCTCGTGAGATCGCGCGTCAGCATGGGGCGGCTGGCAAGGCCAACTTTGCGGCCGGTGTCGAGCGGTTCGCGCGCGCAGACCGTGGGCACGCCGTCAATGCCGGCCAATGGGATGCTGACCTCATGTTGCTCGGGACGCCAGGCGGCACAGTGGACCTACGGTCTGGAAATTTCTTCGAAGCACGCCCGAGCGATCACATAACCAAGCTGGCGGGCTGCACGCCCGAACATGGCGAGCCAACGCGATGGCTGAGCTTCCTGGATGAGGCGCTATCAGGTGACCGCGAAGCAGTCCGTTTTCTGCGTCTGTGGATGGGCTATTGCCTGACCGGCGACACGCGCGAGCATGCCCTGATTTTTCTTCATGGGCTGGCTGGCACGGGCAAGAGCGTGTTCCTCAACACCGTTGCCGCAGTCCTTGGCGAGTATGCCGTCACCGCCGCTATGGAGACGTTCACCGCTTCCAAGTTCGACCGGCACTCGACTGAACTCGCTATGTTACGGGGTGCACGGCTGGTGACCGCCAGCGAAACGGAGGAAGGCCGAGCATGGGCTGAGGCTCGGATCAAGCAGATCACCGGCGGCGACGCCATCACAGCACGGTTCATGCGACAGGACAATTTCACTTACCGACCACAATTTAAACTCACGATTGTAGGAAATCACGCTCCGCGTTTGACGAACCCCGATGACGCCATGCGACGACGCTTCAACATCGTGGGATTCAACGTAAGGCCGGCCGCTCCCGACCTGTTATTGGAGAGCAAGCTAAGGGCTGAGCATAGTCGCATTCTCGCTTGGGCTATTGCCGGGTGCATCGAATGGCAAGCTGGTGGACTGGTACGCCCTGCGACGGTGCAGACCGCCACAGCAGAGTATTTTGCAGGCGAGGATCTGATGGGACAATGGCTCGAGGAATGCTGCATTCTTCAATCCGGCGCGTTCGAGCTACCGGCTAAGCTCTACACAAATTGGCGGAAGTATGCCGACGAGCACGGGGAAACACCGGGCAACGCTATCGGCTTTGGTAAAAAGATGGCGAAACGGGGACTCGGCACCAGCTCTGTCAACGGCATTCGCGCCCATCGGGGGATCGAACTACGGTCTGAGCTTGGAAGTTTCGGCCATGACTAACGTCAAAGTCAGCACCGGAGCACAGTTCAGCACGGGTGCTAGCTACTATGTCAAACGCGCGCACACCTATGAGGGGGGGAGAGGTAGATCTGTGCTGTCCTGTGCTCCCGTGCTGAGTGGCAGGTACTTGACGCGGCAACTAGGGGACTGATTATGGCGCGAGCAAAGCCTAAGCCGACGCCACCTGTAGCGGAGATGCCAAGCGCCTCAAGAGAGCGCCGGCTGGCTGACATAGCGCTCGATCCTTTGTTTGGCAGCGCAGTGGTGGCGTCATCCTTCGGCAAGCACATCTCGGGCGATATCGATTTCACGGCATATTACGAGGCGCTGCACGAACGAGCGACAGCGATCCGAAACAACAAGCTAGGGAGCGCAGAGGATATGCTCACCGCTCAAGCTGCTGCACTGAACGCCATGTTCTTGGAACTGGCGCGACGGTCGGGCGCCAATATGGGCGAGTATATGCAAGCTGCCGAGACGTATATGCGGTTGGCGCTCAAGGCCCAGTCGCAATGTCGGGCAACGCTTGAGGCTCTGGCCATGATGAAAAACCCGCCGGTAATATATGCGCGGCAGGCTAACATCGCCAATGGACCGCAACAGGTGAACAACGGCGATGGCCTCACGCCTGCGAGAGATCTAGCAGATGCGCCGAACGAAGTATTGGAGTTAGAGCATGGCAAATGGCTGGAGCCCAGAGCGGCGTGCACGGCAATCGGTGGCGATCCGGCGCTGGAAGCCTTGGGAGCGGTCGACGGGACCGCAAACGGCCGACGGCAAGGCAAACGCTAGCCGCAACGCCGACAAGGGCGGACGACGATCGGCGCTCAGGGCTGATCTGGCTCGCCTTCGAGAGATGATGCGAGAGCTAATAGCGGAACAGCGGGAAGGCAGATGATTGAGGTCGAGAACGCAAGTTCGTGGAATATAATGATAGAATCCTTACGATGCGGACCCCCTCGCCGCGGTCATATTCGGATGCTATTACGCTTTCTTGAACCCCATGCAGCAAGTCCAAGCTTCAATATCAAGATTTGTGATTGCACCTCGTATTGACTGAGGAACATGAAAGCACGCGTTTGAATCACAAACTATATCTAGATGCCGAGTCTTTTTGAGATTGCTTTATAGTAACTGTCAGTAAAGGCCTTTGCATGGTTACTTTTAAGAGCAATAACTCTAGCTGGCGGTGCCGAGGTATTCAGCAAAGCCGACAGCAGGCAAAGAAACTTGGGATGCGTGATACCCGTCCCGCGAGATGGATTTGGCGCCTTCAAAGAGTCAAACATCAGCGCAAATGTCTTTGGGTCTTGCGATAGTTTCACATGAAACTTGTACGTGTCACGCACACCGGGATTTAGGGAACCCGCAAGGAGATTTTTGAAAGGAATCTCGTCGGGTGACCCGCGGAATAGCGGTGTAAAAGACGCAGCCAGCCTCCCAAGGCGCTCGTGCGGCGACCACAGACTGATAGTGCTTTGCAGTGTGAACAGAAGGTCTGAGGTCCCGCCGTATTTAGATAACAACCATAGTTTTGAGTACAGCCCAAAGTAATTTCTCGGATCATTGCTTGCCACTATCTGCTTGATTGCGGCGTCGCTGTGCCGCGTCATGACTAGGGTTTCAACAAGGAAATTAGCCATCTCGACCATCGCAGCATCATCTACAAGAAGCCCCGATGTACTCGCACGAGCCAAAACGTCAGCATAGGACCTCCGTAGGGGACTGGATCGAATGTACGAGTAAGCACTTTCCCGAACGGCTGGTCTGCGCCTTACAATATCCTCTAGGATCTCCGGCTTTACCCACGCACCTGATTTCGCAGCAAGGCCGAGCCAACGCTTCAGTATTTTCTCGCCACTTCCCGTGTCGAAAGCCTTCTTTCGCGACCCCCGACTGATACGGGCTGTGATGAGTTTTCGATGTCTATCCAAGGGAAGCCCGGATTTGAGTCGATTGTCCACGTTTAACTGAACTGAGTCGAGCCGGGCGTTCTCAAGAACACGAAAATGTGTGATTGCCTCTGATTGTGTGAGGATAGCCGTCTTGCCGCTATTCAGGCGAACCTGCTTTGTTTGGAGGACAAGATCAACAGCTCTTAACACCTGTTTGGCCTGAACGACTGTATCCACGCCGATGTCAATATCGTCCATAAAACGGACAAAATCCTGTCCAATAGCGCTAGCAAGATAGGCGTCTAATTCGTAAAGAAAGCAGTGCGCGAGAAGTCGTGGCGCATCTAGGTTCATCTGCGGCAAGCCGACTTCTATTCGGGGAGTATAATCAGGTTGCCAGAGCAGATCGCTAAGAACGTAGATTAACATATCTATGACACATTCGTCCACGCCACTAATTGACGAGATGGCATTGCGAAGATGGACATATGAGATGCTGTCGTAGTAATTTGAAATGTCAGTTACTACAATGAATTTTCGTGTTTTCGAAAATTCGAACAGCGCTCGCTGAAAGTTAAGCCAAGACGAGAAGGTGCCATATCCACTTTGCTGTATAGAGAATTTGTGATCCTTCGGTTCAAAGAAGGCTTTCTTCGTCGGCGCCTTTCCTTTTACTTCAAAGTAGAGCGCATCAGACAGGCACTGAAGAACTATCGCATCTTTGACGCTTGGTATGACTAATTGCCGACACAAACCCTTGCTTTTCTCCACAAGGATTCTCTGAGCCCTTTGTGGAACGTAATCTCCTGACAGAATCAGCTCCGACAACTTTCGACTTTCCACGCCTCGCGCGATATGAAAGTCAAAGTTCTCAATGCCGTCTGACATTAACTGGTCGCGCATCGACACACGCACCTTGGATTTCCACACCTCCTCGATGTTGCTGGGGGAAAAGATCGTACGGAGCTTCTTGGCCCGTATGTCAAAGCGGGGAGATTTCATTGTCGGTGGATCACAGCCTTCGAGCGCCAAGAACCACACGCTTACGAGACCGAACCTGCCGTGAGAAGGAAATGATTAAGCTGGCCGCCGTCGACGCTTGCGCAAGCTGGCGGAGTCCGAAATGCGGGTGCGCGGCTCTCCGCATTCATTTGCGTACTGGCGGTGGACCAACGTCAACGAACTATGCCGCTGTCGGCGGGCGCTCGATCTCCGACAATCATGCTCCAAACCATGCGGCATATTCGCACTACGAGGCTTACCAGTTTGACGAGACAGCAGTGCTGTGCCGAGACCTAAGGGCATATAGGGTGGCGGTTCACTAGTTTTCCGAACCCGCGGCACAACGGTTTACCGAAATCTGGATCCGAAGCTAATGTGAAAGCCGAAGCGCGGTGATGAAGGCCAATGATCTAGATTGAGCAGCCCGAGAGAAACGTTGCGATGATGACGCACTCGCCGACGCCCCTTTGCTGAACGCGCCTCGGAGCAGTCTCGGAACAAGCAAGCACCAGAGCACGGTAGGACCGCCAATGGGGCCCACCAAAGCCGCGCCACTTAAATCCCTGTAAAAAAGGGAAATTTAGTAGCGAGCTGGCGGAGCGGGAGGGATTCGAACCCTCGATACGCTTTTGACGTATACTCACTTTCCAGGCGAGCGCCTTCGACCACTCGGCCACCGCTCCGCATATCCTGGAGGGTCCGCGATAGGGTGCGTCGGGCGGTTGTGCAAGCGGTTGCTTGCACGGGCGGGGTGGGGCAGGCTGTAGCGATGCTGTCGTTTCTCCTCGCCCTGCTCCAGACTGCGGTTCCCGCTTCCTCCGATGCCCTGCCGGCGGACTGGCGCGCGATACCGGACGACGAGGTGGTCGTGATGACGCTGGCCGACGGCGGCCGGGTCGTCATCCGGCTGGCGGCTGGGCGGGCGGCGGGGCATGTTGCCAACATCCGGAAGCTGGCCGTGAAGAAATGGTGGGACGCGGGCGGCAGTGTGTACCGGGTGCAGGACAATTACGTCGCGCAATGGGGCGACGTGACCGAGAAGAAGCCCCTGCCCGCCGATGTCGAGGCGAACCCGCCCGCCGAATATGAGTGGCAGGGCGAAGCCCCGGTCGCGAAGCTGACGCGGCGCGATCCCTATGCCGAATGGGCGGGATATACCCGCGACGGCTGGCCGCTGGCGGGCAGCGGCGCGAGCCAGTGGCTGCCGCATTGTTACGGCATGGTCGGCGTCGCGCGCGATCTGGCCCCGAGCACGGGCAGCGGCGGCGACCTGTACGCCGTGATCGGCCACGGCCCCCGCGCGCTGGACCGCAACATCGCCGTCGTCGGTCGCGTGGTGGAAGGGATCGAGCGGCTGTCCGCCCTGCCCCGCGGCACCGGCGACCTGGGTTTCTACAAGGCGCCGGCGGAGACGCCGATGGCGATCAGGTCGGTCCGGCTGGCGAGCCAGATGCCCGCCGCCGAGCGCCCGCGCTTCCAGTACCGCGCGACGGACAATCCCCGCTTCGCCGCATGGATCAAGACGCGCGAAAACCGTCAGCCGCCGTTCTTCGTGGTGCCCGCGGGCGGCGCGGACATCTGCAACGCGATGCCCCCGGTGCGCCGCGCGCCACCCGTTACGGCAGACGCCGCGCGCTGAGAATCCGCACCGGCGCGGCGAGCATCTCCCCCCGGGTCGCCGCGGGACCGGCCGTCGCCGAGCGCGGCGCACCCCATATGCGGCGGACCACGTCCATGCCCCCGACCACGCGGCCGAACACGGCATAGCCGGCCTTGTCACCGGATCGCGACGGATCGGCGTCCAGATACGCCACGGTGCCGAGGATCACGAAGAAGTCGCCGGTCGCGCTGCCCGGCCGGCCCCGCGCCATCGAGATCGCGCCATCGACATGCGCCAGCCCGGTGGCGTCGGTCGCCTCGTGCCGCACCGGCGGCAGGCGACGTTTGGGATCGTCCCTGATCCCGCCCTGAAGCAGGCCGATCCCCTCCCCCAGATGCGCCGCGCGGTAGAAGCTGGTGCCGTCGAGGCGCTTGCCATCGACATAGCGCAGGAAGTTCGCCGTCGTCGCCGGCGCATGGTCGCGATCGAGTTCGAGGCGGATCGGGCCGGCCGTGGTCGTCATCTCGACCATCACCGTCGGGCTCGCCTGCTGCGCCGCCGCGGGTGGCACGATGCCGGCCAGCGCCAGACCCATCACCCATCGCCGCATCCCGTCGCTCCCGCCGCCCGAACCCGGATCCTAGGCGTGGCGCGACGCGCGTTCAACGCCGTGATACGACACGGGACGGCTGCCTGGAACGGGACGGGTTCGGATCGACGACCCCGATCATCCATCCCGTCCCGTCACGGCATCAGAAATGAAAGGCCGCGCCGCCCGAGAATGCCCAGGGGTCGAGCCGGGTGCGGCCGACCACCGCCGCGCCCCCGAAGGTGCCATAGGCATTGGGCCGCAGCAGCGCCTTCTTCACGTCGGCAAAGACGCCCCAGTTCTGGCTGACCATGATGTCGGTGCCCGCCTCGAACCCCCAGCCCAGATCGTTGTCGACCTTCAGGTTCTGGAATGCGCCGTCGGTGGTATCGAACACGATCATGTAGCTGGCACCGACCCCGACATAGGGCCGGATGCGGCCGCTGCGCGTCGGGTGGTACTGCACCGTCAGCATGGTCGGGCCGTACGTCACCTTACCCAGCTTCGGCAGTGCGCCGATGCTGCCCGCCCCGCGGATGTCGATGCTCGGCGGCAGGCCCAGCGTCGCATTGACCGCGATATTGGGCGTCAGGAAACGACCGATCTGGATCGTCGGCGTCTGATGCTCGTAGGTCGACAGGCCGGCGCCGGCATAGGGCGCCCCGCCGACCGACAGCGCGACCTTGTCCGCCAGCGTCAGGCTGGTCAGGCCGCCGCGCAGCGTCCAGCTGGTCGTGTCGGTATCGATCCGCGTCTCGCCCGGCGATGCGCCGCCGCGGCCGAACCGGGCGACGACGCCAAGCTGGATCGTCAGCGGATCGAGTTCCGCCTTCGCATCGACGCTCGCGAACCGGGTATAGGTCGCATCCAGCGGCAGCAGGCCGGTGGCGTTGGTGTGGTAGAACGCCTTTCGCACATCGGCGAACAGCCCCCATGTCCGCGACATCGCGACATCGACGCCGGCATGGACATAGGCACCATAGGCATTGGGGATGTTCAGCCCGACGCCCAGCCCGTCCCGTTCCTGCGTGGTGAAGTGGCGGATGACGCCGCCGCCGACATAGGGCTGGAACCGGCCACGGAACGGGTGCAGGCTGACGCCCAGCGTCGCCATCGTGAATTCGTCGTCGCCGAGATTGGGCGTGCCCAGCAGCGATCCCGCGGGCAGATTGTCGGTCGTCGCGGGCGTCGAGATCGATGCCTCCACCGCGATCGAACTGGCGATGTAGTAACCGCCCGTGACGACGCCGTGAAATGTCTCCCGCGTGGAATAGCCGGCGGCGGGATCGAGCACGCCGTCGGTCTTCACGTCGCCCTTGTCGACCAGCTTGGTGCGCGCGGCGGCGACGCGGACATAGGCATCGCCGGCGTCCTGCGCGAGGACGGGCGACGATGCGATCACGCCGGTCAGGCTGGCCGACAGCAACGCGGCCGTGATGTTCATCTTCATGACGGGGAGATTCCTTTTCGCGGGCGACATTTAGCAACACGCGGTAAACACGGCGTAAATCTTCAGGCGGCGAGTGAGCCCCGGCGACTGCGGGTCGCGGTGCGAGCCGGTGGCGCGTCCGGTTCCACGACGGTGCGGCGGACGACGGGACGATCCCGGTCGAGGGTCACGACCGTCGCCGCGCCGGTGTCCAGCGCGTTCATATCGTCGGTCGCGTCGGCGACCGCCGTCGACAGGCGATGGACCGCATCGATGATGTCGTGCTGGCTGTGCCGCGCCATCACCTGCAACCGGAACCGCGCCTGCCCCTTGGGCACCGCCGGGAACTCGACCAGATTGGCGAGCATGCCGAGCGACGGCAGCCGGCGGCTGACGAGCCGCGCCAGCGCCTCGCTGCCCATCCTGACGCAGACGATCGCGGACGGGTCGCCATAGACTTCCAGCCCGCAACCCTGGAGCAGGCTGCGCAGCATCAGGACATTGTCCATCAGCTTGCGTCGCAACGCCGCGCCCTCGTCCGATGCGACGATGTCGAACGCCTTGCCGACGATCGCGGCGTTGGCGGGCGACATCGCGTTGGAGAAGGTGTTGGGCGAGCTGTAGTAGCGCATATACTCCTTCACGCCCCGCCCCCGCGCGGCGACGAAGCCGCCGTTCGACGCGAACGTCTTCGAAAAGCTGCCCATCACCACGTCGACCTTGCCGAGCATGCCCTGCGCCTCGATCAGGCCGCGACCGGTGGGGCCGAGATTGCCCAGATCGTGCGCGACGTCGACGACCAGCGTCGCGCCATATTCGTGCGCCAGTTCCTGCATCGCGCGGATATCGGGCGTGTCCGAATCCATCGAGAACAGCGATTCGGTGACGAGCAGGATGCCGTTTTCCGTATCCGTGGCGCGGATCTTCGCCAGCTTGGCGCGCACGGCGTCGACCCGATTGTGGCGGAACAGATGGATATTGCGGGTCGCCGCCTGCGCGCCTTCCTGAAGACAGGCGTGGCTCAGCGCGTCCATGACGATGTGGTCGTTCGGCCGCACCAGCCCCTTGATGACGCCGAACCCCGCCGCCCAGCCGGTCGGGAACAGTGCGACATGATCATAGCCGAGGAAGTCGCCGATCTTCTTTTCCAGCGCGATCGACAGCGACGTGTTGCCGACCAGAGCGGGCGAGCCGGCGCTGTGGACGCCGAACGCGCGCATCGTCTCGATCGCGGTCTCCAGCACGCCGGCATGCGAATTGAGGCTGAGATAATCCTGGCTGGCGAAGTTCACGCCGTCGAACAGCTCGCCCTCGTCGGTGCGCGCGGTGCAGCGGCTGAACGCACCCTGCTCGGTCGACCGGCCCAGCGGCCAGACGCCCGCCGCGCGGCGCGTCTCCTGCCACTGATAGAAGGCATCGACGCGGGCCAGCAGGTCGGCGCCGGGCAGGTAACGGAAATCGCGCATGCTGCCAGCGAGGGCGCCGAACTGCGGCGTGTCGGTGGTCATAATCTGCCTCTTGTGGATCAGGTCGGGTCCGATCCCCATAGTTTCGCAAGCGATAAACATCAGCGAGCGGACACGGTTAAGTTCACGGCAAGATACTGTCCGTATTCGGTTATGCTGCTTCCCGACGCACGACATGCTGCTCGATCTTGGCGATCAGGTCGGGCAGCGACACCGGCTTGGTTTCGAAATCGACGCAGCCCGCGTCGATGCTGCGCAGCCGGTCGCTTTCCAGCGCATGCGCGGTCAGCGCGATCACCGGGATCGCGGCGCTGCGCGGATCGGCATGGATCGCCATCGTCGCTTCCCACCCGTCCATATCGCCGAGTGCGACGTCCATCAGGATGATGTCCGGCTGCGTCCCGGCCGCCATCGCGATCCCCTGAGGACCATCGATCGCGCACGTCACGACATAGCCCTTCCGCTCCAGCCGGCGTTGCAGCATGTCGCGGTTCAGCTCGTTGTCCTCGACGATCAGGATTCTGGTCATGGCATCGGTTCCGGTTGTCAGGCCGCGAAGGGCAAGGCGGGCGCGGCGGAGGTCAGTTCGGGCAGCGACAGCATCGTCGCGGGGCGTCCGTCGGACAGATGCACGGTCACGATCGAGCCGCCCAGCAGTTGCGCCAGCTTGTACGCCAGCGCGATTTCTATGCCGGTGCCGCCATATTTGGTCGGTGACGCATCGTCGCCATGTTCGAACATCTCGTGGATGATCGGCACGGCGCGCGCCTGCCCGTCCGGCCCCGTGTCGATGAAGGTGAAGGACAGGCCGCCCTCCGCCAGCGCGCGGCAGTCGATCGTCAGCGCGCCGGTGCCATGCTGCACGGCGATACCCGTCACCAGATGGCGGATGGCGGAGCCGGTCGCGGTCCAGTCCAGCGACCATTCCATCGCCAGCGCCTCGCCGGGCAGCACCTCCACGGTATAGCCGCCGATCCGGTCGCCCAGATCGCGAAGCCAGACGGACATGCGCGCGCCCGCCGAACCCGTCGCCGGATTGACCGGCATCTTGCCCGCCTCGATCCGCGAATAGGCGAGGATATCGTCGATCAGGCGCAACAGGTCGGACCCGGCGCGGTGGACATGGCCCAGATCGGCGACGGTGTCCGCGTCGTCCTCGTCCTCCGCCTCCTCCAGCAGCAACTGGCTGTACCCGATGATCGCGTTGAGCGGCGTGCGCAGCTCGTGGCTCATGCCGGCGACGAAATCCGCCTTGGCGGTGCTCGCCTGATTGGCGGCGGCAGTCAGGTTGCGGAGATTGTCGGAGGTGGAGACGAGCGAGTTCAGCTCGCGCGTGAATTCGCGCTGCTCATGGAACATCTTGGCGAAATAGAGCGACATCATCGCGAAATAGAGCGCGACGCTGGCCATCGAGATCATGCCGATGACCTGAAAATCGGACAGGTCTACGGCCGGCAGCGGCGTACCGTCGTAACAGCGCGCCAGAAAGAAGGCGACGTTGCCGAAGATCTGGATCAGCAGCACGTTGCGCACCCATCCCACCGGCGGCAGGTACAGGAACGCCAGCAGCGGAAAGATCAGGAGCCATGGCAGGAACGGCGAGCTGACACCCCCGAACGCGTAACAGGCCCATAGCGCGCAGAAGATCAGGTTCTGGACGGACAGGAACGCCAGCAGCTGGTACCGCCCCGTCGCGCGTAGCACGAACGGATAGATCCAGAAGGCGAGGATCGACAGGAAGAAGACGGTGGCGCGATAGTCGCGGCAGATACCGGTCACCACCAGATAGAGCGGGATGGTGTTGCCCAGGATCGGCCCGAACACGTGGCTGAGCATGAACATGCGCGCCCGGCGATGCGATTCCGCGTGCACCTGCATTTCGGCCGGGATGAAATGGTCGAGCAGCGCGGCCAGCGAGAACCACGCCCGGAACCGGGACCAGACGTTCTGCGACGAAAGATCGGGGGACGGAAAGCTGCGGGACGGGGCCAGCATCGTCTGCATTGCGGGTCCATTCTCCGGAAAAGGCGCGGGCGATCGGCTCGTCCTAGCGGGAGACCCCTAAAACCCGATTAAGTCCTGACTTCATCAATCATTAGGGGTGCCGGAGTAGGAGCGGAGCCGACCCCGGGGGCATGATGCACAAGCGTTTCTACCGCGCCATTGACTGGTTCATCCCGGCTGCCATGCTGCAGGGCGATTCCGACCGGCTGATGGCGCGGACCTTCGTCATGCTGCATCTGGCCGGCCCGCTGATGGGGCACAGCGTCACCTTCTTCCTCGCGCGCACCACGGCGGGCGAAAGCTGGCAGTTCTGGGTGACGGAGGCGATGGTCGCCAGCTTCCTCGCGATTCCGCTGCTGCTGAAGGCGAGCGGCGGCATCCGCCTGCCCGCGATGACCAGCGTGCAGATGCTGGTGGGCCTGTCGCTGTTCGGCTCCTTCTATTTCGGCGGCATCAGTTCGCCGCTGCTGCCGTGGTTCCTGATCGCGATGGTGCTGGGGTTCTTCTACCTGTCGGAATCGATCCGGCCGGTGCTGACCGGCATCGCGATGCAATTGTCGGCGTTCTTCGTGATGCGCCTGTTCTACGGCCATTTCCCGACGCTGATCGATGCGCGCGACCTGCACCTCGCCAATACCTTCTCGATCCTCGCGGCGCTGGCGTACATGACGATCCTGTCGCTGTTCTACGAGACGGTGCTGCGCATCAGCCTGAGCCTGGAGCAGGAGACGATCGACCAGCGCAGCAAGCTGACCATGGTGCGCGCGGCGATGGAGGCGGCCGAACTGGCCAGCAAGCGCAAGTCGATCTTCCTCGCCAAGATGAGCCACGAGCTGCGCACGCCGCTGAACGCCGTCATCGGTTATGCGGAGATGCTGCGCGAGAATTTCGAGGATCGCGACGATGCCGGCCAGAAGATGCAGGACCTGGACCGCATCCACGCCGCCGGCCGGCATCTGCTGGCGCTGGTCAATACCGTGCTCGACCTGTCGTCGATCGAATCCAACCGGCTGGAGCTGTCGACGGAGGCGGTCGACGTCGCATCGCTGATCGCGGAGGTCACCGCCACCGCATCGCCGCTGATCGCCAAGCGCGACAACCGGCTGGTCGTCAACATGCCGCAACCGCTCGGCACCATGGAGCTCGACCCGCTCAAGGTTCGCCAGTCGCTCCTGAACCTGCTGAGCAACGCCGCCAAGTTCACCACCAAGGGGACGATCATGATGACCGTCCTGTCGCGCACCACCGATCGCGGCGAATGGATGACGCTGGAGGTGACGGACAACGGCATCGGCATGAGTCCGGACGGCCTGCGCCGCATCTTCGAGGATTTCAGCCAGGCGGAGAACGACACCGCCAGCAAGTTCGGCGGCACCGGCCTGGGCCTCGCGCTGACGCGGCGGTTCTGCCGGATGATGGGCGGCACGATCGACGTGCGGTCCGAACGCGGCGTCGGCACCAGCTTCACGATCGAAATCCCCATCGTGCGCGTACGGGACAGCATCGCTTCCGCGCCGACGCTGACCTTCGGAGTGGCGGCGTGAAGCCCGCGATCTTCGACGAGGACGGGCACCGGCCGCTCCTCTATCAGGCGGCGCGACGGTCGTTGCACCTGCCGCTGACGATCGCGCTGCTCGCGGCGGTCGCGGTCGCGGTCCTGACGGGCACGATCGCCGGCATGATCGCGGAGCCGGCGACGCGGCTATGGCCGGCGGCGGCGGCGCTGACCGCGCTGGCCTGCGGCGGGATCGCCGCGGCCGTGGCCGCGCGCGTCGTCGCCCGGGCGATCGTCCGCGCGACGATCACGCCGCTGGAATTGCTGATCGGCCAGCTGGAGCCGGAGGACCTCGCCGCCTTTCACTGGCAGAGCGGCGAGGCGCTGTCGCGCAGCCAGATCGCCACCGACACGAAGCTGCTGAAGCGCCGCATCCGCGAGATCGGCCGCCGCGCCCGCGAGACGATCGGCGAACTGGAACAGGCGCGCGAGCAGGCCAACCAGCAGAACATCGCCAAATCGCAGTTCCTGGCGGCGATGAGCCACGAGCTGCGCACGCCGCTGAATGCGATCCTGGGCTATGCGATGCTGCTGCACGAGGACGCCGCGGATGCGGGCAGCACCGCGACGATGGCCGATCTGGACCGTATCCAGCATGCCGGCCGCACCCTGCTGGCGCTCATCAACGACATCCTCGACCTGTCGAAGATCGAGGCGGGGCGGACCACGGTCAGCCGCGTCGTGATCGACGTCAAGGCGCTGGTCGCGTCCGTCGTCGCGACCGCGGGCACGGACGCGCCGCCCAACGGCAACCGCTTCAGCATGACCGTCGACGACGGCGTCGGCATCATGATCGGCGACGTCGACAAGGTGCGGCAGTGCCTGTCCAACCTGATCAGCAACGCATTCAAGTTCACCCGCGACGGCGAGGTGGAGCTGACCGTCGCCCCCGTCGAGCGCGATCATCAGTCGTGGATCGGCTTCACCGTGCGCGACACCGGGATCGGCATCGCGCCCCAGCATCTCGACCGCCTGTTCGAGGCATTCCAGCAACTCGACGGCAGCCCGGCGCGCCAGTTCGGCGGCACCGGGCTGGGGCTCGCGATCGTCCGCCGGCTGGCGCGGATCATGGGCGGCGACTGCACCGTCGACAGCGTCGCCGGCCAGGGTTCGACCTTCCGCCTGCTGCTGCCGATGGGTGACGCGGTGATGCGGCGCGATCTGCCCGACCTGCCGGATGCGGTCGCCGAGGACAGCCGCTTCGTGGAGACGCCCTGTGCGGAGCACACCGCGCTGGTCGTGGACGACGATCCCGCCGCGATCGACCTGATGCAGCGCTGGCTGTCGCGCATGGGATACAGCGTGCTGTCGACCAACAGCGCCGACGCCGCGCTGGATCTGGCACGACTGCACATGCCCGATTTCATCCTGCTCGATGCGCTGTTGCCGGGGCGGACGGGGTATGACGTGTTGCAGGAACTGCGCCGCGATCCGCGGATCGGCCACATTCCCACGATCCTCGTCACGATCGACGACGACCGTGCCCGTGGTCTTCGTTCGGGCGCGACCGATTACCTGCGCAAGCCCGTGACGGAGACGCAGTTGCGCGACGTGCTGGACGTGTATCGCCTGCGCGCATCGGGCGAGGTGCTGGTGATCGACGACGACGACGATGCCGCCGACCTGCTGACCCGCTGCGTCGCGCAGGTCGGATTCTCCACCCGCCGCGCGATCAACGGGGTTCAGGGGCTGACGATGGCCGCCGACATCCGTCCGGACGCGATCGTCCTCGATCTGGCGATGCCCGCGATGAACGGGTTCGAAGTGATCGACAGGCTGGCGAGGGACGACGCCCTGCGGGACGTCCCGCTGATCGTCGTATCGGGCTGCGACATCACGCTCGACGAGCATCGCGGCCTTGCCGCCGCCGGCCACCGCTTCTTCCCCAAAGCCGCGTCCACTCCCCGCGAAATCGCGCAAGCCCTGAAGGAACTGGTCGCATGACCGCCCCTCTGCCGACCTCCATCCGTGCCCGGAAGCAGGTGCTGATCGTCGACGACGTCGAGGATAACCGCATCCTGCTCGACCGCGCCCTGCGCGCCAGCGGTTATGCGACGCTGCACGCCGATGGTGGTCGCGCCGCGCTGTCGATCATCTCCGCCAATCGCCCCGACATCGTCCTGCTCGACTGGATGATGCCGGGCTTTTCCGGGCTGGAGACACTGCGCGCGATCCGCGAACTCCATCCCAGAACACTCCTTCCCGTCATCATGTGCACCGCCGTGGACGAGGAGATGTCGGTCGTGACCGCCATGTCCGAAGGGGCCAACGACTATATGCTGAAACCGATCAGCCTCGCGATCCTGCGCGCGCGCATGTCGAGCCACCTCGACCAGCGCGACGCGCTCGCCAGCGCCACGACGGAGAAGCAGCAGGCCGAACGCCGGCTGGGCGAGCAGGCGCGCCAGATGTTCACCGCCATGGGCCGCGACCGATCGTCGGGCGACCGGTTCACGCGGTGAGGCTGTCCCGAAGCTATGACCGGCTGCGGTCCGCACCGTGGCGCTGGACGCTGGGGGCGGCGTTGACGGGTGCGCTGGCGGCCGGTGGTATTGGCGCGGGTATCGACGCGGGCGGCGGCATCGGTGCGGGGGCCGCGGGCGGTGCCGGCACATGCGCGGCGGTCGTGCTGACGGCGGCGTTCTGCGCGCTGGTCAGCGAAGCGCTGCGGCACCGCGCGCTCGCCCGCACGCTGGCCACGGGCAATGCCAGGCTGCGCGTGCTGCTGGACGTCGACCACCTGACCGGGCTGATGAACCGCACCGCGTTTCACAATGCGCTGGAGGATCGTGGCCTGCTCGATCACGACATGCTGGTCGTGCTGTTCTTCGACCTCGACCGGTTCAAGGACGTCAACGACACGCTGGGTCACAAGGCCGGCGACGATCTGCTGCGCAAGGTCGCGGAGCGCGTGCGGCGGACGATCCGGCACCCGATCGCGCTGGCGCGACTGGGTGGGGACGAGTTTGCGGCGGTGCTGCCGTGGCGGCACGAGGTATCGCCGGAGGAGCACGCGGAATCGATCGTCGCCGCCGTCGGCGAACCGTTCGATCTCGGCGGCACCCGGGTCGAGGTCGGCGCCTCCGTCGGCCTGGCGATCGGCGATCCGACGCGGCTGGACGGCACCGAATTGCTGCGCCGCGCCGATCTGGCGATGTACGCCGCCAAGGCCGCCTCCAGAGGCTGCTACCGCGTATTCGACGATGCCATGGACCGGCGCGAGATGCGCGAAAGCTCGGTACGCGTCGAACTGGGCCGGGCGATGATCGAGAACCAGTTCTCGCTCCATTACCAGCCGCTGGTCGATGCCCGCTCGGGCGCGTTCAGCAGCGCGGAGGCGTTGCTGCGGTCGCAGTCGCCGGCCCTGCGCGACATCAGCCCGTTCGCGCTGATCGCCACGGCGGAGGCGAGCGGGCAGATCATCGCGCTGACCGACTGGACGATCGAAACCGCGCTCGCCGCCGCCGCGCGACTGGAGAATGCGCCGATCGCGGTCAACATCTCGCCCGTCTATTTCCGCCACCCCGATTTCGTGTCGCGCGTCGTCGACCAGTTGCTCGCCGCCCGGGTTCGCCCCGAACTGCTCAAGGTGGAGATCACCGAGGGCGTGCTGATCGACAATCTGGAGTCCGCGCGCCATTCCATCGACCGGCTGCGGGAAATGGGCGTCCGCGTCTTCCTCGACGATTTCGGCACCGGCTATTCCTCGCTCAGCTACCTCCAGCATTTCGAACTCGACGGGCTGAAGCTGGACAAGTCGTTCCTCCGGTCGGTGGGCGACCGCCGCAAGACCAACCAGATCATCCGATCGATGATCGATTTCGGTCACAGCCTCGACATGCGCGTCGTGGTGGAGGGCGTGGAGAGCGACTGGCAGGCGCGCCTGCTCCAGATGCTCGGCTGCGACCTGTTGCAGGGATATGAGATCGGCATGCCGATGCCGCTCGACGATCTGATCGCGTGGCGGGCCGCCCACGACAGCGCGCTCTGGCGAAACCCGCACCCGGCATTGCGCGGGACAGGGGCGGCGGCGGCCTAGGCGACACGCCCCGAAAATGGTGCAGAAGAGGAAGACCTACCGCCCCGCGGCCGCGACATCCTCGCGCGTCCAGCCCCCGCCGAACGTCTGGTACAGCGACACATAGGCCGCCAGCCGGTCCGCGCGCGCCTGGATCAGCGCCAGCTCGGCGGTCAGCAGCGCGCGTTGCGCGTCGAGTTGCTCGATATAGGCCGAATATCCCGCCCGGTAGCGGTTGGACGCGATCCTGAGCGCCCCCGCCGCCGCCGTGCGCTGTCCCGACAGCGCGGTCGCCTGCTGACCGGACCGCAGCACCAATGCCAGACTGTCGTCCACCTCCCGGAACGCGATCAGCGCCGCCCGCTGATAGCTCCATGCCGCCTGATCGCGCCGCGCCGCCGCCGCATCCGCCTGCGCGCGCAGGCGACCGCCGTCGAACAACGGCGACAATATGCTGCCGCCGATCGAGAACACCCCGATCGGATTCGCCAGCGCCGTCGACAGCACGACGCCGGCGCTGCCGGTCAGCGCCACGTTCGGCATCATCGCCGCCCGTGCGCTGTCGAGGCTGCGGTCGGCCGCGACCAGCGCCTGTTCCGCCTGGAACAGGTCGGGGCGGCGGCGCAGCAGGTCGGCGGGCAATCCATCCGGCACCGCCGGCGCGAGCAGCCGGTCGAGCGGCAGGCCGCGCGGGATCGGCCCCGGCAATGTGCCCAGCAACAGGCTCAACGCATTTTCCTGCCGCGCCACCAGCAACTGAGCCTGTGGTACGAGCTGTTCGGTCGCGCGGTACTCGCCCTCCGCCTGCCGCAGTTCCAGATTGGACGTATAGCCCGTCTCCGCACGGCGCCGGGCGATGCGCAGCGCTTCGGACCGCGCCGCCAGCGTCTCCCGCGCGACCGCCAGCCTTTGATCGAGCGCGCGCAACTGGATATATCCCGACGCCACGCCGCTGACGATCGCGAGCCGCACCGTATCGCGTGCGCCCTCGCTCGCCAGCGCCTGCGCCCGTGCCGCCGCGCTCGCCTGACGCAGGCGGCCGAACAGGTCGAGGTCGTAGCTGGCGGTGATCGACGGTTGCGCCCCGAACGCCGTCGACGGCGTGCCGAACGGGCTGACGGTCTGCCCCTCGGTCGTCGGCAGGCCGGCGTTCAGCGTCGGCGTGCGCTGCGCCCGCGCCAGCCGTTCGGTCGCGCGCGACTCCTCGACCCGCGCCGCCGCCACGCCCAGATCGGGGTTCGCCGCCAGCGCCCGTGCGACGAGATCGACCAGCACCGGATCGCCGAACGCCGTCCACCAGTCCGCCCGGATCGGCGCGCCCGGCCCGTCCAGCACGGTCCGCCACGCCGGCGGCGGCACCACCGACGCCCCCTGCGGCGGCGCGGGTCGCGGCCCGGCACACGCCGCCAGCGTCTGGGCCAGCGCCAGCCCGAGCAGCAGCGCGTTCCGCTTCATCGGATCGCCGGACCGCCCGACGTATCGACCCGCGCCTGCACCGACATGCCCGGCCGCAGCCGTTGCGCCAGCGGCTGGCCCGGATCGACGCGGATGCGAACCGCGATCCGTTGCGGCACCTTGGTGAAATTGCCCGTCGCGTTGTCCGCCTTCAGCACCGCGAACTCCGATCCGGCGGCGGGCGACACGCGCTCGACACGTCCGGTCAGCCGCGCATCGCCGAGCGCGTCGACGGTGAAGGACGCCGGCTGACCGACCGCCATCCGCGCGATCTGCGCTTCCTTGAAGTTCGCGATCACCCAGGTTTCGGGCGGGACGAGGAACATCAACTGGGTGCCCGCCGTCACATACTGGCCGACGCGCACGCCGATCTCGCTCAATCGCCCGCTCTCGGGCGCGCGGACGATCGTGTTGGACAGGTCGATCCGGGCCAGTTCGCGGGCCGCCTGCGCGCCGGATACGCCCGCGCGCTGGCCGCCGCGCCCGACCTCGACGGTGCGGATATCCTGTCGCGCGATCTCTCGCGCCGCACGCGCCTGACGCACGCCCGCCTGCGCCTGACGCAGCGCCGCCAGCGTCTGGTCGCGCTCCCGCAGGCTGACCGAGCCGTCGGTGACGAGGTCGTTGACGCGCGCCATGTCCGCCTGCGCGCGCATCAACTGCGCCTCCGCATTGGCGACGGCGGCGTCCTGCGCGGTGAAGCTGGCGGCGCGGCTGCGCTCGGATTGCAGCGCGTTGGCCAGCGTCGCCTGCTGCGCCGCGACCTGCGCCTCCGCCTGCTCGACCCGCTGGCGGTAGATGCGGTCGTCGATCGCGACCAGTGCGTCGCCCTGCCTCACGTCGGCGAAATCGCGCGCCAGCACGCGCGTGACATAGCCCGACACCTGCGGCGCGATCACGGTCGTGCGCCCGCGGACATAGGCGTTGTCGGTCGATTCGTAGTCGCTGGTGAAGGGCGGCAGCCGCCACGCCGCCAGCACCGCGAGCACGCCCGCGATCGCGACCAGCGCCAGCACGATCAGCACGCGGCCGCTGTTCGCGGGCGGCCTCCAGCCCGATCCGACCGGGGCGGCCGCCGGGGCCGCGCCGATCTCCGCGGCGCGTTCCTCGGTCACGGGACCGATCGTCACGGGGCCGGCGGCGGCGGGCGGTACGGGGTCGCGAACGTCGGTCATGCCCGCCTCTCCGCCCGCCGCGCGCGCCAGCTTCGCCGCGCGAGCAGGAACGCCAGATAGCCGGACGTCGCCGCCGCCAGCACGCCGATCAGGCGGAATACGTCGTTATAGGCCAGCACGTTCGCCTCCCGCGTGGTCGTCTGCGACAGGATCGCTGCACCCTCCGCCGATCGCAGCGCGGGATCGCCGACGACGCGACCCACCGCGGCGCCGCCCGACTGGATACGCTGCGTCACGATCGGGTCCGTGGGCTGCATCTGCTGCACCAGCGCCGCACTGTTCGCCTTCTCCCGTATCTGCTGATAGCTGCCGAGCAGCGCCGTTCCCGCCAGTCCGCCGATCGAATTGACGATACCGAACAACGCGATGAAGCTGATGATGTGTCCCGTCCCCGCCTGCAGCGCGCGCGTCATCCCGAACAGCAGCGACGGCCCGAGAAAGAACGTCGCCGCGAACGCGATCAGCGCCTGCGTCCAGTAGAGCTGCGGCCCGCGCGTCAGGCTGGTCGATTGCGCGTCGAAAAACGCCGCCACCGCGACCAGCCCGATCGCCAGCATTACCGGATGCGCCAGCCGGTTGACGTCCAGCACCGCCGCGCTGGCGACGACGCCGACCACCGACGCCGCGAACACGATCAGGAAGAAGGTGCCGAGCTGGTCGTTGTTCTGGCCCAGAACGGTCAGCAACCCGACCGCGGCGTAGGTCTGTTCGGACAGCACGATACGCGCCATGATCGTCACGATCGTGAAGCGCAGGATATCGGCGCTGCCCAGCCAGCGCGTGTTGAGCAGCGGATTGACGCGGTTGTGCTCGATCATCAGCGCCGCCGCCAGCATCGGGATCGCCGCGATCAGCGCCCAGCCGATCCACGGCGCGTTCGTCCACCACACGATCCGCCCGAGTCCGAGCACCGCCGAGAACAGCGCCATCGCCCCGGCGAACAGAACGAAGGTCAGGAAATCGAGCGGCTCGAACGCCTTTTGCCGCGTCGTCGGCGGCAGGCGCAGCCACGCCACCGCCGCCAGGCTGAGCAGCGCCAGTCCCAGCTCGAACAGATACAGCGTCCTCCACTGCGACATCGCCAGCAGGTCGGGCGAGAACAGCCGCGCCAGCGGCGTCGCGCATTGCGGCACGCCGATCCCCAGCACCACCGCCTTCAGCCGCCATTTCGCCGGCAACGCCTGCATCATGTAATAGAGCGCGAGGCTCGACACCGCCGCGCCGGCCATGCCGCTGGCGGCCCGCACCGCGATCGCCGACGCGAAGCCGTGGACGAACAGATGCGCGAGGGTCAGCGCGGCATAGACCGTCAGGAAGATGATCGCGAACGGGCGCAGGCCGAACTGCTGCCGGAACTTTATCATGATGAGGTTGATCGACACGTTGGTCATCACATAGACCGTCGGCAACCACGCGATCTGCGCCGGATCGAGGCCCAGCGCGCCCTGCAAAGTGTAGGTATTGGCGGAAATCAGCGCGTTGCCGAACCCCGCCGTCAGCCCGAGCAGCACCGAGATCGATCCATAGGCGAAGCGGCGCGGATGCGGATGATGCGGCGATCCGGGGGAGCCGGGCATCACCGGCGCCTCGTGCGCGGCGAAGGCCCAATCCTCCTCGCGCAGAAAATTCCGCATCCGCTGGATCATGACGACGATGTAGACCGGTGCCGGCCCGCGGCAAGGTGATGCAGCACGATGCCGCCGGTCGTCGCGACGTTCAGGCTGTCGAAGCCCGCCGCCATGTCGATCCTGACGCCCCGCGCCCGTGCGATCAGGTCGGCCGCGAGTCCGGGTCCTTCGGCACCCAGCAGCACCGCGTTGCGGCGTTCGGGCACGACCTGGGACAGCGTCACCGCGCCGGCCGGCGTCAGCGCCAGCGGCGCGAAGCCATGCCGCTCCAGCAATTCGACCGGATCGTCGCCCCGGTCGAGTATCGCATAGGGCACCGTCAGCACGCCCCCGACCGACACCCGGATCGCCTTGCGATACAGCGGATCGCAACAGTCGGCATCCAGCAGCACCGCGCCGACGCCGAACGCCGCGGCGTTGCGGAACAGCCCGCCCATATTGTCGTGATTGGCGATCGCGCCGAGCACGAGCACGTCGGCGTCGCGGGGCAGGCTCGCCAGCAACGCGTCGGGCGACGGGGGATCGACGCGCCGCCCGATCGCCAGAATACCGCGGTGCATCGGGAAGCCCGCGATCTGATCCAGCACCGGCTGCTCCGCCGCGTAGACCGGCACGTCGTCGCCGAGCGGCGCGATCAGACCGCGCAGCGAGTCCAGCCGATGCGCCGCGATCAACACCGATTCCGCCCGGTATCCCGTCGCGGCGACCAGCATCGCCAGCACCACCCGTCCCTCCGCCACGAACAGACCCTGCCGCCCGACGAGATCACGCTCGCGGATGTCGCGGTAGGCGGCGATGCGCGGGTCGGCGGCGTCGCGGATGGGCAGGATGGTCGGCACGGCCCCGCGCTAACGCATCGCACGCGAGGCTTGAAGGGGCGCGCAAGGCTTGAAGGGGCGCGCAAGGCTTGAAGAGGCGGGGATGGCTTGAAGGGGCGGGGATGGCTTGAGGGGATGGTGCCGCGTAAACACCCCAGTGGACTGACCCCGGCTAACCTTTCGCCCGCCCCGGCATCGCTTCGCCGCCGTCATATGTGAAAATCCGCTCCATCCGCAACCACTTGGGACCGGCGGGATCGATCACGCGCTGGTAGACGCTCATCTCCGCCTCCCACGCCGCGACCACGGGGTCGAGCGCGGGATCGGTGGCCCTCGGATAGCCCTCCGCCGCCTCGAAGATCATCACCAGACGGTCCGCGACCTGCCACAGCTCCAGATTCTCGCAGCCGATCGACGTCAGATACCGGATGATGTCGGGCCACACCGCCCCCGGTGCATGTCGTGCACGATATTCGGCGATCAGCGCGGCATCGTCGACCAGATCGAGGACCGAGACGACGCGGGTCACGCGTCCGCCATCAACACATGGAGCGTATCCGGCCGGAGCCAGACCACCGCGCGCGCGTCGAGCGCCGCCAGCGCCGCCTCGTCGACCGCCTCCCGCGCCACCACGACGATGCGCAGGCGGCCGGGCAGGCGGCTGGCCGCCACGACATTGCCGTGGCCGATCGCCGCCGCGACCGCATCGGGCAGGGTGCAGGCGGGCGTTGCCACGACGACCGGGGTCGTCACGGCCGGGGTCGTCACGACCGGGGTCGTCACGGCCGGAGTCGTCACGGCCGGCCCGGCGTCCAGCACCGCGCGCATGTCCATCGCCAGCCCGTCGGCGATGCCGCCCACCACGACCTGCACCGCCGTCGGCGACGGGCGCAGGACGCCGCGCGCGCCCAGCCGCTTGAGCGCAGGCTCGTCGATCGCCTGCGCGTCGGCGACGGTCAGCCGCAGGCGCGTGGTGCAGGCATCGACCGCGCGCAGGTTCGCCGCCCCGCCCAGCGCCGCGACATAGGCGGCGGCACGCTCCGTCACCGGCACGGGTGCCTGCGCGACCGCCGCCTCCTCCGCCTCGCGCCCCGGGGTCGGCAGGTCGAACTTCACGATCGCCCAGCGGAACAGCCCGTAATAGATCGCCGCATAGGCCGCGCCGATCGGCAGCAGCAGCAGCGGTTTGGTCGCCTTGCCGAAGTTCAGGACGTAATCGAACAGCCCCGCCGAAAAGCCATAGCCGAGCCGCACGCCCAGCGCGTTCATGATCGCCTCCGCCGCGCCGGTCAGGACCGCATGCACGGCGTAGAGCGCCGGTGCGAGGAACATGAAGCTGAACTCGATCGGCTCGGTCACGCCGGTCAGGAACGACGTCAGCGCGAGGCTGAAGAGCAGCCCGCCGACCGCCTTGCGCCGCTCCGGCAGCGCGGTGTGGTACATCGCCAGACACGCGGCGGGCAGGCCGAACATCATGACGGGGAAGAACCCGCTCATGAAGCCGCCCGCGGTCGGATCGCCCGCGAAGAAGCGCGACAGGTCGCCCGTCTTGCCGTCGTAGCTGCCGACCACGAAATAGGCGACGTTGTTCAGGATGTGATGCAGCCCGGTGACGAGCAGCAGCCGGTTGAGCAACCCGAACGCGAACAGCCCCCAGCCGCCCGCCGCGACCACGCCGTTGCTGAGCGCATCGACGCCCGCGCTGACGCCGGGATAGGTCAGCCCCAGCAGCCCGGCGATGACGAGCCCCGCCAGACCCGCGACGATCGGCACGAACCGCCGCCCGCCGAAGAAGGCGAGATAATCGGGCAGCCTGAACGTCGCGAACCGGTTGTAGAAATGGCCGCCGATCAGGCCGGCGACGATGCCGATCGGCACCTGCAGCCGGTCGATCGCCGCCGCCTTCCACGCACTCGTCACCAGGCCGGTCGCGGTGTCCGGCACGCCCGCCAGCGTCGCCGCCGGCACGGTCAGGAACACCTGCGCGCCGTTGCCCGCCACGAGGTAGCAGACGATGCCCGCCATCGCCGCCGCGCCGTTGCCGTCGCGGGCGAAGCCGGTGGCGACGCCGACCGCGAACAGCAGGCCGAGATGCGCGAAGATCGCGTCGCCCGCCGCCGACAGGAACGCGATGTCGAGCAGGTCGGGCTGCCCCAGCCGCAGCATCAGCCCGGCGACGGGCAACACCGCGATCGGCAGCATCAGCGCGCGGCCGAGCGGCTGGAGAAAGGCCATCGGCGATGTCATGCGATCGTCTCCCCGGCAAAGCGACGCGCCAGCGCGCGGACATCGGCGGCGGATTCGCACGCCAGCGCCTGAAGCGCGTGGACGTGCGCCGAAACGGTTTCCGTGGCGGCGACCCCGGCCCGCGTCGCGGCGATGCGCCCGGCGGGCACCGACAGCGACGTCACGCCCAGCCCGATCAGGATCGGCACCGCCAGGGGATCGGCGGCGAGACCACCGCACACGCCGACCGGCACGCCGTGCCGTGCCGCGCCTTCGCAGGTCGCCGCGACCAGCCGCAGCACCGCCGGGTGCATCCCGTCCAGCCCCGCCGCGACCGCCGGGTTCCCGCGATCCATCGCCAGCGTATATTGCGTCAGGTCGTTGCTGCCGATCGACAGGAAATCCGCGCGCCGCGCGATCAGGTCCGCGCCGATCGCCGCCGCGGGCGTCTCGATCATCGCGCCCAGCAGCACCGGCCGCGATCCGCGCAGCCGGTCGACGACGACGCGCACCGCATCCAGTTCGGCGACGCTGGCGATCATCGGCACCATGATCCGGCACGGTGCGCCGTCGGCGGCATCGAGGATCGCCGCGACCTGCGCCTCCAGCACATCCTCCCGCGCCAGCACCACGCGGACGCCGCGCAGGCCCAGTGCGGGGTTCTCCTCCGCGGCGATCGCCAGATACGGCGCGGGCTTGTCGCCGCCGATGTCGAGCAGCCGGATCGTCAGCGGCCGGTTGCCCAGCGCCGTGCCGATCGCGCGATAGTCCGCCGCCTGTTCGTCGCGCGTCGGCGCGGTCGCCCGCTCCAGGAACAGCAATTCGGTCCGCAGCAGGCCGCACCCTTCCGCCCCCGCCGCCACCGCCGCAGCGGCTTCCGCCGCGCTGCCGAGATTGACGTGGACGCCGACCGCGACGCCGTCCACCGTCGCCGCCGGCCGACCCGATGCCGCCGCCGCCAACGCCTCCGCCTCGGCCAGCCGCGCGGCCTCGATCCGGCCGCGGGCGCGTTCGAGCGCATCGGCATCCGGATCGGGCAGCAGCATGCCGGCGTCGCCGTCGAGGATCAGCGTCGCGCCGTCGGCGACCGTCGTCAGGGGATCGCCCAGCGCGACCAGCATCGGCACGCCGATCCCCGCCGCCATGATGGCGACGTGCGATGTCGGCCCACCACGCACCACCGCGATCCCGGCCAGCGCACCCGCATCCAGCGCGGTCAATTGCGACGGCAACAGGTCCTCCGCCAGCAGGATCGTGCCCGATGGCAGGACGATCGCGTCCGGCTCGGTGCCCAGCACCGCATGCGCCAGCCGCTGGCCGATATCGATCAGGTCGTCGCCCCGCTCGGCGATCCGGGAGTCGCCGGACCGGGCGAGCGACGCCGCCTGCGCCCGCGTCACCGACAGCGCCGCCGCCGCCGCGCCCTCGCCCGTCTCGACCGCCGCCCGGAGTGCGTCGCCGAGATCGGGGTCGTCCACGATCGCGCGATGCGCCGCCAGCACGCTGTGGCCGCTGACCGCCGCCAGCGTGTCGCGCAGCCGGGCGATGCCGGTCGCCAGCCGCTCCCGCTCCGTCGCGATATCCGCGGCGGGCGGCACGGCCGGGGCCGCGAGGCGCAGCCATCGCGCGGTGCCGATCGCCAGTCCCGGAGCCGCCGGTACGCCGACCAGCGCACCGGCCGGCATCTCCGCCTGCACGGGCGCAGCCGGCCGCGGGGCGGCGGGGGCGGGCGTGTCGGCGTCCTCCTGCGCGGTCAGGATCGCGATCACCGAGGCGACCGCCGCGTCCGCATCGCCGCCCTGCGCCTCGATCGTCAGCGTGGTGCCGCGCACGGCATCGAGCCCGAGCATGCCGACCACGCTCAGCGCCGATGCGCAGCGATCGTCGCGCGTCAGCGTGGCGCTGGCCCCCGCCGCGCGCACGACCGCCGCGATCCGCGCCGCCGGCCGCGCGTGGATGCCGTGCGGCAGCGCGACGATGACCGTGGCCGATGCCGTGGCCACGTCGCCCGCGACCGGGCGCTGGCGGAGATCGGGCGCGATCGTCACCAGCCGCAGCAGGGGCGCGCCGACCGCAATCAGACCGCCGTCCGCGACATCCTCGATCACGAACCCCTCGGTGGAGGTCAGGACGATCGGGGTCGCGAGCGCGCTGGCCCGCTGCGCCATCAGGTCGAGATCGAAGCGGATCAGCGGCGTCCCCGCACCGACGGACTGCCCCGGCTCCACCAGTCGCTCGAACCCGGCACCCGCCATCTCCACGCTGTCGATCCCGAGATGGATCAGCAATTCCGCCCCGGCCGGCGTGCGCAGCGTCACCGCATGGCCGGCGGCGTGGACGGTCAGCACGGTCGCGTCGCACGGCGCGTGCAGCGTATCGCCGGTCGGGTCGATCGCCACGCCGACGCCCATCATGCCCTCCGCGAAGACCGGGTCGGGCACCTGCGCCAGCGGCATCAACCAGCCCGAAAGCGGCGCGACGAGCAGATCGGCGTTGCGGCTCATGCGACCGGCCTTCCGCCGATCCACGTCGCCACCGGCCGGAAGCGCGCATCGAGCTGCACCCAGTCGGCGCGCAGCCCTCTGGCCAGCGTCCCGCGCTCGCCCTGCAAACCGAGAAAGGTCGCCGGGTTCGTCGCGGCCATCGCCGCGACCGTCGCGACCGGCACGTTGAGATCGGCGACCGCATTCGCCACCGCCTGCGCCATGTCGAGATCCGACCCGGCCAGCGTACCGTCCGCGAAACTGCAGATGCCGTCCGCGACGCGGATCCGCCGCCCCTGCAACACGAAATCCTTCTCGGCCGCGCCCACCGACGACATCGCGTCGGTCACCAGCATCATCCGGTCGTGCGGACGCGCGCGCATCGCCACGCGCAGCACGGACGGCGCGACATGGACGCGGTCGACGATCAGGCCGCACCACGGCCGCGCATCGTCCAGCGCCGCGCCGACCAGCCCCGGCTCCCGCTGCAACATCGGCGGCATCGCGTTGAACAGATGCGTGATGCCGCTCAGCCCGGCATCGAACGCCGCCTTCGCCTCGTCATAGGACGCCTCGCTATGCCCGGCGCTGACGATCACGCCCGCCGCGACCAGCGTCGCGATCGTGGCCGGATCGGTCAGTTCGGGTGCGATCGTGAGCATCACCCTGCCACGATGCGGACGGGTCAACAGAGCGACCGTCTCCGCGTCCAGCCGGCGGAACCGCTCCGGATCGTGGATGCCCTTGCGCGCGACGTTCAGGAACGGCCCCTCGATATGGACGCCGACGACGCCCGGCACGCCCGCGGCGATGGCGGCATCGGTCGCCGTCAGCGCGGCGTCGATCCGGTCGGGCGTTTCGCTGATGAGCGTCGGCAGCAGCGCCGTCGTGCCGTACGCCGCATGCGCGCGGGCGATGGCCGCAATGGCATCGACGCCGATGTCGTTGTTGAACAACACGCCGCCGCCGCCATTGACCTGCGTATCGATGAAGCCGGGCATCAGCCAGCCGCCGTCCAGATCGACGTCGCCGGCACCGTCGTGCGCGGCGATGTGGCCGATCCGCCCGCCCGCCAGCGTGATCGTCGCCCCGGGCCATATGTCGCCGCCGGCCACGACATGGCCGTTTCCGAACCGCATCGTCGTCATAGCGTGCGCGTCACCTTCGACAGGAAGGGCGGCTGATCCGGATCGAGGCCGCGCCGCCGCGCCAGTTGCTCCGCCAGACCATAGAAGCTCGCCAGCAAGAGGATCGGCTCGATCGCGGGATGCGCGACCGCCGCGGGCAACAGCGACGGCCCACCCGCGCGCGCCAGCAGCACCGCCGCGCCGCGCGCCTCGAACTCGCCCGCCGCCTTCACCACGTCCGCACCCGCCGCGTCCGACGTCGCCAGCGCGAGCAACGGGAAACCGTCCCGCACGATCGCCATCGGGCCGTGCCGCACCTCCGCCGCGCTGAACGGCTCCGCCTGGATCGCGCACGTCTCCTTCAGCTTCAGCGCGCACTCCTGCGCGATGCCGAAGCCATAGCCACGCCCCAGCACGAACATCTGCGACACGTCCGCCAGCGGCTCGACGCCCGCGCTCCAGTCCTGACGCACCGCCTGCGCCAGCGCGTCCGGCAGCGCGTCGAGCGCCGCCTTCAGCCGCACGTCGCCCGACCATGCAGCGACCAGCCCCGCCAGCCCGGCCATCGCCGCAATGCAGGATTTGGTCGCCGCCACCGATTTCTCCCACCCGGCCCAGAGCGGCAGCAGCGTATCCGCCGCCTCCGCCAGCGGCGACGTCTCGTCGTTGACGAACGCGGCGACGTGCGCGCCGCCGCTGGCATAGGCGGCCACCGTCGCCAGCAGGTCCGGGCTGCGGCCGGATTGCGAGATCGCGATGCAGAGCGCGCGCCGCGTCGTCACGCTGGCGTCGAAGAGCGACACGACCGACGGCGCGGCGGACGCGACGGGCACGCCGACCAGCGTCTCGATCAGGTATTTGCCGAACGTGGCGGCATGATCGGACGACCCGCGCGCGCAGGTGATGACGACGTCGGGCGGTTCCCGCCGCAGACGCTCCCCCAAAGCCGCATAGCCGGCGGCGTTGCGCGCGATCATCTCCGCCACGCGCGCCGGCGCTTCCAGCGTTTCGGATCGCATCAGCGTGGTCGCGGCAGGCGATCGGGGTGCGTCGGTTATCACGAAAGCCTCATTTAAAATCAGGATCAGATGTCGGACAGTTCGGCCACGAAGTCGTAGGCGTCGCCGCGATAATAGGAGCGGGTGAATTCGACCGCGCGACCGTCGCGCAGGAACCCGCGCCGTTCGATCAGCAGGCCGGGCTGCCCCGTATCGACGCCCAGCATCCGCGCATGTTCGGACCCGAACGGCACCGCGCGCAACCGTTGCAGCGCACGCACGGGACGGTGCCCGGCCTGGTCGAGCGCCGTGTAGAGCGAATCGCCGACCGCCTCGATCGAGGGCAGACAGAAGCCCGCGATGGTCGAGAATTCCAGCGCCATCGGCACCTCGTCGGCGCAGCGGATACGCGTGAAACGGTGGACGGGCGCGCTCGGCGACAGGCCCAGCGCCATCGATTCCTCCGGGCTGACGGTACCCGTCGCGCGCGATACCCACGCGCTGCTCGGCACCCGGCCGCGCGCGACCATATCCTCGCTGAACGACGACAATTTGGAGAAGTTCTTCTCCACCCGCCCGGCCACGAAGGTGCCCGCACCCCGGCGGCGCGTCAGAAGCCCCTCCTCGACCAGACCGGCGATCGCCTTGCGGACGGTGATCCGCGATACGTCGTAATCCAGTGCGAGATCGCGTTCGGCGGGAATCGCATCGCCGCGCGCGATCGATTCCTTCTCGATCGCCTCGCGGATCAGCTGCTGGAGCTGAAGATACAGGGGCGAGGCGTTACCGCTCCTGAAGCGGCCGATCCTGCCCGTGAACTCCTCCGAAACACCCATCGCCCTGCCGCCCCCTCGGTCATGGCCCGCCCGTTCCGTGCGCACGGCGGCGCGACACGGGCATGATCCTGTCTTATTGTCTTACATTGGACTTGTTGTCTAATGCCATCTTCAACCGGGTCACCACGTCGGCATCGGTGACCCGCCGCGGTGCCGATGCGAACCCCATCGCGACCACGCGGGCGTCGCTTTCCGCCAGAGACCGGCTTGCGGAAGCATGCACGGCGGCGACGCCGGTTGCCGCCACCAGCGCGGCGACGTTATCCGGCCGCACGCCCGACCCGGCGATCACCTCCACGCGCCCCTTCGCTAAACCGGCCGCCGCTAAACCGGCCGCCGCTACAGGGGCCGCCGCTACAGGGGCCGCCGCGCGAGCGATCATCGCCGCGATCACGTCGTGCGCCTGTCCAGCGGTCGGTGCGCCACCCGATGTCAGGATATGGGAGAACCCCAGCGCGGCGACGCGATCGACCGCGCCGACGGGGTCGTCGACCAGATCGATCGCGCGGTGAAAGACCAGAGCGACGGGACGGTCGACACCGGTACGGACGCCCTTCACCCACCGGGCCGTCGCATCCTCGTCGATCCGGCCGTGCCGTACGGCGCCGAACACCAGACCCTGAACGCCCCGGTCGACCAGCATGATGGCCTCACGGATCGCCAGATCGATCTCGTCGGCGTCATACGCGAAGTCGCCGCTGCGGGACCGTACCATCGCATGCACGGCGATGCCCGCGTCCGCGGCGCGGGCGACGGCGATCTCCGCCAGCGCGCCGCCGGGCGTCAATCCGCCCACGTCGAGTGCCGAACACAGCTCGATCCGGTCCGCGCCGCCCGCGATCGCCGCAGCGATGCCGGCCGGCGAATCGACGCAGATTTCCAACGTCGCGGGTGTCCCGTTCCGGGATCGGATGCCCGTCATGCCGCCGCCCCTACACCGCCACACATCAAGAGGTTGTGTCGCTTTCCCACTGTAGTCATTATACGATTCCCCATCTGAAATCGATTTGTCATTTTTGGTAGCGTCACTGGTCTACATTGGTTATGAAGATGCGTCACGAACATCGTATCGGGCCGATTGATGCGCCGGAGCGGACAGGAACAGTGACCGCCGCCAGCAACGCGGTGATTTCGGGGGGGCTGCGCTGCTGGGCGCATCCCGAAAGGGACTTGCAGCATGACCATCCGCCAACTGATCCTGTTCACCACCGCGCTGTCGGGCGTGATCGGCTTCGCCGACATCGCCGCCGCTCAGGATGCCGGCCAAAACGGCGCGTCCGGCGATGCGCAGGTCGGCACCGACGACGAGATCCTCGTCACCGGATACCGCCGCAGCCTTGCCGATGCGATCGAGACCAAGCGCCGCGCCGATTCCATCGTCGACGTCATCAGCGCGGAGGATGTCGGCAAGCTGCCCGACAGCAACATCGCCGATTCGCTGGCGCGCCTGCCCGGCGTGACGGTCGACCGCCAGTTCGGCGAGGGCGAGCAACTGTCGATCGCGGGCGTCGAGCCGGCGCTCAACCGCCTGACGATCGACGGTCACTCGGTCGCCTCCGCCGACTGGGGCGGCAACCCGTCCGACCGGTCGAGTCGCAGCTTCAACTATTCGCTGCTGTCGCCGACGATCATCAGCCAGGCGGTCGTCTACAAGACTCCGGAAGCGCGCCTGCAGGAAGGCGCGATCGGCGCGACCGTCGACATCGTGACGCGCAAGCCGCTCGACCTGAAGGCGAACACGATCGCCGTCACCGCCGGCGGCGAGTATAACGACCGCGCCAAGCGCGGCAGCTTCCGTGGCTCGGCGCTGTACAGCTGGCACAATGCGGACGAGACGATCGGCTTCCTGGGCGCCGTCAACTACGACAAGGAGCAGCTCAGCCGCGCCGGCGTCGCGACCTACTGGTATCGCACCGGCGCCGCCCTGCTGGAGGCGTATCCGCGCGATATCAACGGCAACATCGTCTATAACGGCGCCGGCGGCACCGTCGCGAGCGGCCCGACGATCAACGGCGCGCTGCCCACCAAGGCGACGATCGATGCGTTCAGCAGCGCCCGCTACGCCTCGTTCCTGGCACGCGAGTTCTTCAAGCAGGAGCGCGAGCGGATCGGCTTCAGCGGTGCGATCCAGGCGAAGCCGACCGACAATCTGTCGGTCGTCGCCACCGGCCTGTTCATCCGCGGCAATTACGACAACGTGTCGAATTCCATGTACACCTATGGCTTCGAAGGATCGCGGATGAGCGCGGCGACCTTCGACAACGGCATCGTGACGTCGGCGACCTTCACCGGGATACCGGACGGGACCAACGGCGCGACGGGTCAGCTCGACACCAATTATCGCCGCACCCGCATCAAGAACGACTCCGTCGCGATGCTGATCGACTGGCGTCCCGACCGGTGGGAAATCACCGGCAATTTCGGCGGCACGCGCGCATCGGGCGGCAAGAACCCCGAATATCTGCTCGATTTCCGCACGAAGCAGGGCTTCACCGCGGGTGCCAACGGCCGCAACACGATCGTCAACTGGAACTCGCCCGCCAGCGACCCGACCAAGTGGCTGAGCAACTTCACCGCGCTCGGCGGCGAGAACCTGAGCGCGTCCGACCGCGAGGACAATGGCGGCCGCAATTTCTTCGGTCGCCAGATCGGCGGCATCCCGCTCCAGTCCGGGTTCACGCTCGACAAGGAGATCTTCGGGGAGGCCAATTTCAAGCGCGAGGTCAACATCGGGCCGATCAAGAGCCTGTTGTTCGGCGGCCGCTACGTCGCGCACGAGAACAGCAACAAGACGTTCAGCAACGCGATCTTCACCAACCAGAATTTCACGCTGGGCGACCTCGATTTCTACGTCCTCGACGGCGACCTGTATAACGGCCTCGGCACGTCCGGGAACGGCACGCCCTATGCCACGCTGGACCGCGACGGCATCATCGCCGCGCTCCGCAAGTTCGGCACCACCAACGTCGAGCGTGGCTTCTCGCCGGGCGACTACTGGCTGGTGAAGGAAAAGATCGCGTCCGGTTACCTGCAGGCGAACTTCCAGTCCGGCAAGCTGCGCGGCAACGTCGGCGGCCGGTTCGTCAACACGCGCGACGAATCGAACTTCTTCCTCCAGAGCAACGGGCGGTTCGCCCCGACGCAGATCACCAAGAGCGACAATCGCTTCCTGCCCGCCGCCAACCTGATCTTCGACGTCAGCGACAGCGTCGTGCTGCGCGGTGCCGCGGCCAAGGTCATCGCCCGTCCGCGCTATTCCGATCTGGCCGGCTCGATCTCGCTCGACGACGCCTCCCGCTCGGGCAGCGGCGGCAATCCGGATCTGAAGCCCTATGCGGCGAACAATTTCGGGCTGTCGGCGGAATGGTATTTCGCACCCGGCAGCTTCCTGTCGGGTGAGGTCTTCTACCGCGACATCACCAACTATATCGGCAATTCGGTGACCGACGACGTGACGTTCACCAACTTCGTCACCGGCATCACCCAGAGCTATTCGATCTCGCAGCCGATCAACATCGCCAACGCGTCGGTCACCGGCTTCTCGCTGTCGGGCAATACCGCGCTGAAATGGGGCTTCGGCATCCAGGCCAACTACACCTTCGCGGATGCGGAAACCTCGATCGCGACCGGCCTGCCGTTCCTGTCGCGCAACACCGTCACGATCGTGCCCTATTACGAGAACGGGCCGCTGCAGGCGCGGGTCAGCTACAATCGCCGGTCGAAGTATTTCTACCGCGTCGGCCGCCTCCAGTCGCAGGACTATACCGACGCCTATCGTCAGCTCGACGCGTCGATCTCCTACGCGCTGACCGACAATATCCAGGTGCAGGCGCAGGCGTCCAACCTGCTCGACGAGACCTATTACCAGTATAGCAGCACCAAGAGCGCGCCGACCTCGATCTACAAGAACGGTCGCGTGTTCTCGCTGAGCGCCAGCTTCAAGATGTGATGACCGACACGGGGCGATCCCTGCATGATATCGCTCCGTGTCGCCCGGCCTTCCTGTCGCGTGCCGTCCCTTCGGGCACGCGCCCTGACTCCCGCCCGCCGGCTTCCCGCCGGCGGGCGGTTTTTTTATTGTCCGGTCGGCACCGCCCGCATGGCGCGGTATGGATCGCGTCCGTCACCTTCAGGAGCATGCCTTGATCGCCCTTCGCCTCTCGCCGGCCATCGCAGCCCTTCTCTGCTCCACGCCCCTCGCAGCACAGTCGCTGCTCCCCCTGCCCGCCGCGATGACCCCGGGTGCGGGCAGCTTCACCGTCGCCGAGGGTACGCGGATCGGTGCCGCCGCGGACGACGCGGGCGCGACGACCGCCGCGCGGTTGCTGGCGCAGCATGTGAAGACGGTGCGCGGCCTGACGCTGGTGCCCGGCACCACCGGTCCGATCCGCTTCGTCCGCGATGCCGGCATCAAGGGCGACGAAGCGTACCGCCTGACGGTGACGCCGACGAGCATCGTCATCGCCGCATCGGCCGACCGCGGCTTCGTCTACGGGGCGATGACGCTGGCGCAGCTGGTCAGCCCGGACGCGGCGTTCGGCAGGCCCGCGACGGTGGCGGCGACGGCGATCGCGGATGCGCCGCGGTTCGGCTGGCGCGGCCTGATGATCGATCCCGCGCGACATTTCCTGCCGATGCCCGCCCTGCGGGCGAT
The DNA here is from genome assembly GCF_001423765.1 of Sphingomonas sp. Leaf343. Lineage (GTDB taxonomy): Bacteria > Pseudomonadota > Alphaproteobacteria > Sphingomonadales > Sphingomonadaceae > Sphingomonas. The sequence continues at coordinate 147,898 of NZ_LMPG01000016.1, read as the reverse complement.
CGTCGACCAGATGGCGGCGGTGAAGCTCAACACGCTGCACCTGCATCTGACCGACGATCAGGGCTGGCGGTTCGAGGTGAAGCGTTACCCCAGGCTCGCCGAGATCGGCGGCTTCCGCACGCCGCCGTCGACCGGCGGCGATCCCGGCGCGAAGGTCGGCGGTTTCTATACGCAGGCGGAGCTGAAGGCGCTGGTCGTCTATGCCCGCGACCGCGGCATCACGATCGTGCCGGAGATCGACCTGCCCGGCCACGCACAGGCGCTGGTCGCCGCCTATCCCGAGCTTGGCCTGCTCGGCGACCGGCCCGAGGTCAGCAACAACTGGGGCATCATGCCCTATCTGTTCAATCCCGGCCCCAAAGGCATCGCGTTCGTGAAGGCGGTGCTGGACGAGGTCATGGACGTGTTCCCCGGCACCTACATCCATCTCGGCGGGGACGAGGCGGTGAAGGACCAGTGGGAACGCAGCCCGGAGGTTCAGGCGCAGATCAGGGCGCTGGGCCTGAAGGACGAGAACGCGCTGCAAAGCTGGATGATCGACCAGTTCGGCACCTATCTGCAATCGAAGGGCCGCCGCCTGATCGGCTGGGACGAGATCCTGGAGGGCGGCCTGCCCGCGTCCGCATCGATCATGTCGTGGCGGGGCGAGAAGGGCGGGATCGAGGCCGCGAACATGGGCCACGACGTCGTGATGACCCCCGGCACGCCGATGTACCTCAACTACACGCAGAGCGACCACGCCGACGAGCCGCCGGGCCGGTTCGACGTGCTGCCGCTGTCGAAAGTCTATGACTACGATCCGATGCCCGCCGGGATCGCGCCCGATCGCGAGCGCCACGTGCTCGGCGCGCAGGGCAATCTGTGGAGCGAGTATATCGTCACGCCCCAACAGTTGCAGCACCACATCTTTCCCCGTGCCGGCGCCGTCGCGGAGGTGACGTGGGCGCAGCGGGGCAACAAGGACTTCGCCGCCTTCCTGCCGCGCGTCCATCGTCAGGGCGAACGCTGGAGCCGCGCGGGGATGCAGGTCGCCGACAGCGCCTTCGCGGTCGAGGTGAAGGTCGACGGCACGCACGGCGACGCGCTGCGCAGGAACAGCGTCCCCGTGATGCTGACGACGCAGGCACCCTATGGCACGATCCGCTACACGACGGATGGCAGCGTGCCGACCGCGCGCTCGAAAGCCTATGCCGGACCGCTGACGGTGAAGCCCGGAACGGTCATTCGCGCCGCCGCCTTCGACACCGCGGGCGCGGCGACGGCGAGCCCGCGCAGTTTCGATACCGCGCGCGCCGCGCTGCTGTCGCGGTCCAGTTCGGACATGCGCGCCTGCCCGGCGGGGTCGCTGGGCCTGCGACCGCCGCTGACATCGGAATCGACCGCCAACGCGCCGGCGTTCAACATCAACCTGTTCGACACGTGCACGCTCTACCCGGACGCGCCGCTCGATGTGGCGCGCGGTTACACCGTGGATGTCGTGCGCCTCGCGCGGCATTATGGCCTCGCCCACGAAGCGCGGATGCTGACGGAGCATTACAACGTGTCCGATCACGGCGAATTGCTGGTGCAGGTCGGCTGCATCGCCGCCGCCGCCGCGCGCAAGGGCGGCGACAAGACGGCGCGTCCGACCGCGGCGGGCGCGTTCCCGCTTCCCGATCCGAAGACCGCGCCGCAACGCTTCACCTTCACGGGTACGCTGCCGAAGATGACGGGCGATCAGGCCGGGAAGCCGCGGGCGGGGGATCGGGACGTCTGTTTCCAGTTCACGTCTCCCCTGAGCGACCCCTATTACACCGTCGAACGCGTGCAGTTGACGGAGGGCGGACGATGAGGATCGCGCCGATGATCGCCGCTGCCGCGCTGCTGCTGGCCTCGACCGCCGCCTGGGCCGGACCGAAGACCGTCACGCCGCTCGACGCCGGGTGGCAGGTACGGATCGACCCCGCCGACGCGACCGCCGCCAGGGCGCATCCGAAGGCCGCGCGCTGGCTGAAGGCGACGGTGCCCGGCAGCGTGCAGCAGGACCTGATCGCCGCGCGCATCGCGCCCGATCCGTTCAAGGGTACGAACGAGGCCGCGATCCAGTGGGCGGGGCTGACCGACTGGCAATACCGGCTGGTGCTGGACGTGACGCCGGCGATGCTGGCGCGCGACCATCTCGATCTGGTGTTCGACGGGCTCGACACGTTCGCGACCGTGTCGGTCAACGGCCAGCCCCTGCTGTCCGCCGACAACGCGCACCGGCGCTGGCGCGGCGACGCCAAGCCGCTGCTGAAACCTGGTCGTAACGAGGTCACGGTCCGCGTCGCCTCCCCGATCAAGCGGCTTCAGCCGATGGTGCTGGCGGAGAAGAACCCGCTGCCGGGTGAATATGATTCCGCGTTCGGCGACGAGCCGAAGGGCAAGCAGACTTCGCCCTATATCCGCAAACCGAAATATCATTACGGCTGGGACTGGGGCCCGCGGCTCGTCGCGATCGGCGTGTGGCGGCCGGTGCGGCTGGAGGCGTGGGACGATGCCCGGATCGAGGCGTTCCGCGTCGATCAGCAGGCGCTGAACGACGCCGAGGCGCGGCTGTCCGCGACGTTCGACATCGTCGCCGACGCGCAAGCCACGACCGAAGTGCGCGCCACCGTCACCGGGCCGACCGGCGCGCCCGTCACCGCGACGCGTACCGTAACGCTGGTGCCCGGCGTGAACGTCGTCACCGTGCCGCTGACCGTCACCGATCCGCAGCGGTGGCAGCCCGTCGGGTACGGCGCGCAGCCGATGTACCGCGTCGATGCGGCGCTGGGGCAGGACGACAGCGCCAGCCGCCGCATCGGGTTGCGCACGGTCGAGATCATCCGCGACGGCGGCGCGTTCGGGTTCCGGGTCAACGGCACGCCCATCTTTGCCAAGGGCGCGAACCTGATCCCTTTCGACAGCTTCCCCGCCCGCGTCACGCCCGCGTCGATGCGGCCCCTGCTTCAGGGCGCGCGCGACGCCAACATGAACATGCTGCGCATCTGGGGCGGCGGCTATTATCTCGACGACGCCTTCTACGACATGGCCGACGCGATGGGCCTGATGATCTGGCAGGACTTCATGTTCGGCGGCAGCGTGACGCCGCCCGACGCCGCTTATCGCGAGAACGTCCGGATCGAGGCGGAGGAACAGGTCGCGCGCCTGTCCTCGCATCCGTCGATCGTGCTGTGGGCGGGCGGCAACGAGATCCTGTCGGGCTGGGAAAACTGGAGCGACCGCAAGGCATTCAAGAAAGCCGTCGGCCCGGACGAGCAGGAGCGGATCGGCGCCAACATGGCCGTCCTGTTCGACCGCGTGCTGCGCGCGGCGGTGACGGCGAAAGCGCCACAGACGCCGTATTGGGCGAACTCGCCATCGACCGACTATGACGGCCCGGCCGACACCGATGCGGCGGGCGACCGGCATTTCTGGGATGTGTGGTCGGGATCGAAGCCGATCGAGCGCTATCTGGATAGTTGCCCGCGCTTCATGTCGGAATACGGGTTCCAGTCGATGCCCGACCTGTCCACGATCCGCGACTTCGCGGGGAAGGGCGCGCTGGCCGCCGAAAGCCCGGTGATGAAGGCGCATCAGAAATTCCTCGCCGGCGAGGGCAATGCGCGCCTGCAACTCTATCTCGACGCGCGACTGCGGCCGGCGAAGGATTTCGCCGACATGGTGTATCTGACGCAGGTCAATCAGGCGCAGGCGATCGAGCTGGCGGCATTGCACCACCGTGCCTGCCGGCCGGTGACGATGGGGTCGCTCTACTGGCAGTTGAACGATGTCTGGCCGGCGATCTCGTGGGCCAGCATCGACTATTCAGGGCGGTGGAAGCTGCTCAACTACGCCGCGCGCCGCTTCTTCGCACCGCAGGCGATCGTCGCGGAGAATGTGAACCGGGTCACGCGGGTGTCGCTGATCTCCGACCTGACGACGCCGACGCCCGCGCGGTGGCGCATCACGGTGCGCGACATGGCAGGGGCGACGCTGTCGACGCGGGACGAAGCGGCGACGCTCGCGCCGCTGGCGGCCACATTGGTGGCGACGCTGGACGATGCGGCGCTGTTCGGCACGGCGGCACCGGACGCCAGCTACGCGGTCGCGGAGTTGCTGGTCGGCGACAAGGCGGTCAGCCGGGCGATCGTCGAGCGCGCGCCGCCGAAGGACATGGCCTATCCCGCGCCCGGCCTGTCGGCGCGCTGGAAGGACCGCGAGGTGACGATCACCGCGAAGGCGCTCGCCCGCGCGGTGATGCTCGATTTCGGCGATGTCGCGGCGCAACCGTCCGACGACGGGTTCGACCTGTTGCCGGGGGAGAGCATCACCGTCACGGTGGCATCCGCCGCGTCCCCCGCGACGCTGGCCAAATCCCTGACATTGAGGACGCTGGCACGATGATCTGGCTGTTGCTCGCGCAGGCTGTCTCGGGTTCGAGCGACCCGGCGGCCGCATCGATCGCGACGATGTCGGTCGCCGAAAAGGCCGCGCAGCTGCAAAGCAGCGCCCCCGCCGACGCGGAGGCCGGCCTGCCCGCCTATGACTGGTGGGGAGAGGGGCTGCACGGCCTTGCGCGCAACGGCCACGCCACGGTATTTCCGCAGGCGATCGGAATGGCGGCGACCTGGGACCCCGATCTGGTCCGCCGCATCGGCGACACCGTCGCGACCGAGGCGCGCGCGAAGTTCAACGCGCAACCCGTGGCGGCACCGCGCCGCATCTACGAGGGGCTGACGATCTGGTCGCCCAACATCAACATCTTCCGCGACCCGCGCTGGGGCCGCGGGCAGGAGACGTATGGCGAGGACCCGTATCTGACGGGTACGCTCGGCGTCGCATTCGTCACCGGCCTGCAAGGTCCCGACCCGCTCCACCCCAAGGTGATCGCCACGCCCAAGCATCTGGCGGTGCATAGCGGGCCGGAGGCGGGGCGCGACGGGTTCGACGTCGATCCGTCGCCTCGCGATCTGGAAGCGACCTACCTGCCGGCGTTCCGGATGGCGGTGATCGACGGCAAGGCGCGGTCGCTGATGTGTGCGTATAATTCGATCCACGGCACGCCCGCCTGCGCGGACGGCGCGTTGATGAACGATCGCATCCGGGGGGCGTGGGGGTTCAGGGGCTTTACCGTCTCGGACTGCGATGCGGTGGCGAACATCCACCTGTTCCATCACTACCGGCTGGACGGCGCGGCGGCGGCGGCGGCGGCGGTGCGCGGCGGGACCGACCTGAATTGCGGCAACGCCTATGCCGCGCTGCCCGACGCGGTTGCGCGCGGCCTCATCACCGAAGCCGAACTCGACACCGCGCTGACCCGTGCGCTGACGGCGCGGCGCGATCTCGGCATCGTATACGGCGCGAAGAGCCCGTGGTCGCGGATCAAGCCGTCGCAGATCGGCACGCCGGCCCACCGCGCGCTGGCGCTGGAGGCGGCGCGCAAGGCGATCGTGCTGCTCCGGAACGATGGCGACCGGCTGCCGCTGGCGACGACGACGCGGCTGGCGGTGATCGGCGCGAACGCCGACGATCTCGGCGTATTGCAGGGCAATTACCACGGCACCGCGATCGTGCCGGTCACGCCGCTGGAGGGTCTGCGCGCGCGCTTCGGCAGCGTCGTCTATGCGCAGGGATCGATCCTCGCGGACGGTGCGCCGGTGGTGGTGCCGGAGACGGCGCTGACCGGGCTGAAAGCGGAATACAGCGTCGATGGCCGCACCGTCGCGACGCGTGCGGAGCGGCGCATCGACCTCGACATCAACCGCGCCGCGCCGGTGCCGCAGATCCGCGGCGACCGGTTCAACGCGCGCTGGACGGCAAGTTTCGCGCCGCCGGGACCGGGTCCGTACAAGCTGGTCGTCGATGTCCCCGCCTGCTGGAAATACTGCAAGTCGCACGACGCGGTGCGGCTGTGGATCGGCGACCGCCAGCTTGCCGCGGGCGAGGTCGCGAAGGGTCGTGTCGAGGTCGATTACGTCAGCGACGGCGCGCCCGTGCCGTTGCGGCTGGAACTCGACCACGTCAGCGACGACGAGGGCATCCGCCTGATGTGGCTCCCCCCCGAAGGGCCGTTGCTGGCGCAGGCGGTCGCCGCCGCCGCATCCGCCGATGTCGCGGTCGTGTTCGCCGGCCTGTCGCCCGATCTGGAGGGCGAGGCGCTGCCGGTGCAGGTGCCCGGCTTCGTCGGCGGCGACCGTACCGACATCGCGCTGCCGTTCGCGCAGCAGCGCCTGCTCGCCGCGCTGAAGGCGACGGGCAAGCCGATCGTTCTCGTGCTCGCCAGCGGCAGCGCGGTGGCGGTCGATCCTGCGTCCGCCGACGCGATCCTGACGATGTGGTATCCGGGCGAAGCGGGTGGCACCGCCATTGCCGATACGCTGACCGGCGTCAGCAATCCGTCGGGGCGGCTGCCCGTCACCGTGTACGCGAAGACCAGCGATCTGCCCGCCTTCGTCGATTACGGGATGAAGGAGCGGACCTATCGCTACTTCACCGGCACGCCGCTCTGGGGCTTCGGCCACGGGCTCAGCTTCACGCGGTTCGGCTATGACGCCGTCGCCGCGCCGGGCGTCGCGACCGGCACGCCGATCACCGTCACGGCCCGCGTCGCCAATACCGGTGCGCGCGCGGGCGACGAGGTGGTGCAGGCGTATCTGGTGCCGCCGTCGTCGGGGGAACCGGCCGGCTTCACCGATCCCGCGCTCCAGCGCCAGCTTGCCGCCTTCGCGCGCGTCGCGCTGAAACCCGGCGAGACGAAGACGGTGACGCTGACGATCGATCCGCGATCGATGGGCCATGTATTTCGCGACGGCACCCGCCGCGTGCTGCCCGGCACCTATCGCCTGTGGGTCGGCGGCGGCCAGCCGGATGCGGCGGCGGGCCGCTGGATCGCCATACCCGTCACGGGATCGCCGCTCGACCTGCCGAAATGACCCTCACCGGAGTAGCCGCATGACCGAGTTTTCGCGCCGTACCCTGCTGGCATCCGGTCTGGTGTCCGGACTGGCCAGTGCCGCTCCGGCCCTGGCCGCCGACGGCGCACCCGCAGCGTGGGGCGCGACGCCATCGCCGCGACAATGGGCGTGGCACGGGCACGAGCAATACGCCTTCGTACATTTCTCGATCAACACCTTCACCGACAAGGAATGGGGATATGGCGACGAAAGCCCGTCGCTGTTCGACCCGACCGATTTCGATCCCGACCAGATCGTCGCGGCGGCGAAGTCGGCGAACATGCGCGGCATCATCCTGACCGCGAAGCATCACGACGGCTTTTGCCTGTGGCCGACGATGCTGACCGAACATTGCATCCGCAACAGCCCGTACAAGCAGGGCAAGGGCGATATCGTCGGCGAGATGGAGCGCGCCGCGCGCCGTGCCGGCCTGATGTTCGGGCTGTATCTGTCGCCTTGGGATCGCAACCACCCCGAATATGGCCGTCCGGCGTACATCGACTATTACCGCAAGCAGATCGTCGAGCTCTGCACCCGCTATGGCGAGCTGTTCGAATTCTGGTTCGACGGCGCGAACGGCGGCGACGGCTATTATGGCGGCGCGCGCGAGACGCGGACGATCGACGCGCCGAAATATTACGACTGGCCGTCGATCGTCGCGCTCGTCCACCAGCATCAGCCAATGGCCTGCACCTTCGATCCGCTCGGCTCCGACATCCGCTGGGTCGGGAACGAGGACGGGGTGGCGGGCGACCCGTGCTGGCCGACGATGCCGAACCATTCCTATATCCAGACGGAGGGCAATGCCGGCGTGCGCGGCGGTGCGCTGTGGTGGCCGGCGGAGACGAACACCTCGATCCGGCCCGGCTGGTTCTATCACGCCGACGAGGACGCGAAGGTGAAGAGCCCGATGCGGCTGCTCCGTTATTATGACGAGTCGGTGGGGCGTGGCACCAACATGCACCTGAACCTGCCGCCCGACCGGCGCGGACGGATCGCCGATCCCGATGTCGCCTCGCTGGCGTCGTTCGGCGCGGCGATGCGCGCGACGCTGGCGACCAACCTGGCGGACGGCGCGGTCGCGTCGGGCAGCGCGACGCGCGGGGCAGCCTTCGCCGCCGCCAGGGTGCTGGACGGGCGGCGCGACACCTATTGGTCGAGCCCGGATGGCGACACCACGCCGTCGCTGACGCTCGACCTGCCGCCGGGACGCGCGTTCGACCTGATCCGCATTCGCGAATACCTGCCGCTCGGGGTGCGCGTCACGCGGTTCGCGGTGGATGCCTGGACGGAGGGCCGCTGGCGGATGCTGGCCGAGCATGACTGCATCTCGGCGCAGCGGATCATCCGCCTCGACCGGCCGATCGCCGCCCGGCGCATCCGGTTGCGCATCCTCGAAGCTCCCGCCTGCCCCGCGATCAGCGAGATCGCGTTGTTCCGGCAGGTCGCACCCGCGCCGGTCGCGGCGGTGCGATCCGGCGACCGCACGATCCTGTCGCCAAAGGGCTGGTCGATCGTCGCCGCCTCGTCTCCCGGCGCAGACGCGCTGCTCGACGACGATGCCGCGACGCTCTGGCTGGCAGACACGCCGATGCCCGCAAGCCCCGCGACCGTGACGATCGATCTGGGCCGCCCGGAGTCGCTTGCCGGTTTCAGCCTGACGCCGTCGCGCGCGCCGCCCAAGGGCGTCGTGCCGCCACGCGGCTATGTCGTGGACACCAGCCCCGACGGACAGGCGTGGCAGCAGGGCGCAGCGGGTGAGTTCGCGAACATCGCCTACGCCCTCGCGACCCAGCGTATACCGTTCGCCGGGCCGCGGCGCGCGCGCTTCCTGCGGCTGCGGTTCGACGCGCCGGCCATTGCGGGCCGGTCGCGCATCGGCATCGCGGCGATCGGCGGTTTCACGACCCCCGCACCGCAACGCTGATGGTTAGCGCTCCCTATTCGGCTTGCCAAGTTGGTCATGGTCGCAAAATACTTGCCGGTACAATTGTTTGCACCGGTCAGAGCGGTCGTGACTTTGCCGTTACGAACGGTTAGCAATAGCATATGACAGGCCAGAAAACGTCCGAGAATGAGGGAAAATCGCCCACCTATTCGGCTCCCGCGCTGGAAAAAGGGTTGGACGTCGTCGAGCTGCTGGCGCGTGAGCCGTCCGGTCTGTCGATCGGCGAGATGGCCGCACGGCTGGGCCGGTCGATCAGCGAATTGTTCCGGATCATCGTGGTGCTCGACCGTCGCGGATGGTTGCAGAAAATCCCCGGAGGGGACCGCTACCGCGTGACGTACAAGGTGCTGGAGGTGGCGCATCACGCCACCCCGGCGCGCGAGTTGACGCACGTCGCCGCGCCGCTGATGCACGATCTGGCCTCCACGGTTCAGCAATCGTGCCATCTGGTCGTGCTGAACGGCCAGCACGGCGTGGTCGTGCTGCGACAGGAAAGCCCCGGACCGACGGCGTTCGCCGTGCGGCTGGGAACGACGGTCGGTCTGCTGACGAGTTGCTCGGGCCATGTCCTGCTCGCCTTCGCCACGCCCGAACAGCGCGCGGCGCTATTGACCGCACTGTCCGCGCCGGCCGAACTCGCAGGCGAACTGGAGACGATCCGGGATCGCGGTTACGAAAAGCTGGCAAGCGCGCGGCTGTCGGCGGTGTGCGACGTCAGTTGCCCGATCTACGGTTTCGACGGCAAGGTGGTGGCGGCGCTGACCGTCCCCTATCTGGAGGCGATCCACCGCGAGGGACAGGCCGATCTGGACGCCTCGCTGGAGGCGCTGCGCAAGACCGCTGCCGCCATCTCGACCGCGCTGGGCTGGTACGACCGGTCCGACCAGCCGATCATGCCGACCCTGTCCGTAGCGACGCCACCACCACGCCGCCGCCGCGCGTCCTGATCCGGTCGCGACGGCGTCGCCCCGGTCGAGGACACGCCGATGAGCGACCATATCCTGATATTCTACGGCTCCTACCGGTCCGATCGGCAGGGCATCCGCCTGGCCGAATATCTGGTCCGGCGCTTCACCGCGCGCGGTGCGACGGTCGAACTGATCGACGCGAAGGCGATCGACCTGCCGATCCTCGATCGCATGTACAAGGAATATGCGGACGGCGAGGCTCCGCCGAAGCTGGCCGAACTCGCCGCGAAGATCCGCGCGGCCGACGCCTTCGTGTTCGTCACCGGCGAATATAACTGGGGCATGCAGCCGGGTCTCAAGAACCTGACCGACCATTTCCTGGAGGAGTGGTTCTGGCGTCCCGCGGCGATCGCCAGCTATTCCGCCGGGCGATTTTCCGGCGTGCGCGCGGGACTGGCGTGGCACGGCACGCTATCCGAAATGGGGATGGTCGTAATCTCCAGCACGCTGGCGGTCGGCGGGATCGGCCAAAGTTTCGATGCGGAGGGCGCGCCCGCCGGATCGGGCGGCGCGGCACTGGAGCGCGCGTTCCCGCGGTTCGCCGACGATCTGGAGTGGTGGACGGAGGCGGTGCGCCACCAACGGTTGCGCCGCCCCCCACCCTATTGAACGCAGGCCGCCCAACGCCGCACTTCATCTGCCCGCTTGTAGTATGACGATCATCATATTACGGTCGTCATGCAATTGCAGGGGCAGCCGATCGCATGACACCGGACACCGACGCCGAACGACCGGACGGGCTGGGGCAGTTGCTGGCGATGATCGCGACGAGCCGTCAGCCCCCGATCGGCCGGACTCTCGATTTCGCGCTGGTCGAGGTCGATCGCGGCCATGCGGTGTTCACCGGAACCCCGGGCCGCAGCGTCTATAATCCGATCGGGTCGGTTCATGGCGGCTATGCCGCGACGCTGCTCGACAGCGCGTGCGGCATCGCGGTGCATTCGATGCTCGCGGCGGGACAGGGCTACACCACGCTGGAGCTGAAGATCTCGTACCTGCGCGGCCTCAGCGACCGCAGCGGAGAGGTTCGCGCGGTCGGCCGGGTGGTGTCCGTCGGCCGCCGCGTCGCCTTTGCAGAGGCGACGCTGCACGATGGCGACGGCCGCCTCTGCGCCACCGCCAGTTCCACGCTGCTGGTCTTCGAACAGCCGCGCTGACGCCCTCCCCATCGTTCGCAAAGGACACCGTGATGATCGTTGCCGCCGCCCTCGCCCTGTTCGCCGCCGCCCCGCAAACCGCCGAGCTTGCCAGACCGGGCAAGTATCTGACCCAGACCGATGGCCGTCAGATCGCCCGCATCCAGCGCGTGTTGCCCGATGGCTCGGTCGTGGTCATCGTCGGCGAGAAGTACGTGACCGTCCCCTCCGCCACCCTGTCGGTGAAGGACGGCAAGGCCAGCACCACCCTGACGCAGCGCGAGATCGCGCGGATGTAGACTCCGCCTGCAATCGTCATCACGGGATCAGCCGGTCCGCGCGCAGGCGATCGAACAGCGTCAGGAACGCGTCGTCGGTCGCGCGGTAGCCGGTGAACCCCAGCCGCCGGCTCTTCGACATATCCGTGACCACCTCGATCGGCCGCCCCAGATCGGCGTCGGTGTGCCACGGCGACGCCAGCCGGGCGAGATCGGGTTCCGCCAGCCCGTGACGCAGCGCGAGTTCGCGCCAGACCGGGGCATCGTCCGCCATCTGCTGCTCCAGCGGGCGGACGGTGCCGTCGAACGGTGCCGCCTCGATCCCGAACGCGGCGGCGATCCGGCCCCACATCCAGCTCCAGCGGAAGACATCGCCGTTGACGACGTTGAACGCCTCGTCGCGCGCGGCGGGCGTCGTCGCCGCCCACAGCAGATGCTCTGCGAGGAGCCCGGCATCGGTCATGTCGGTCAGCCCGTTCCACTGCGCCGCCGATCCGGGAAAATAGAAGGGCCGCCCCGTTTCGCGACACAGCGTCGCATACACCGCCAGCGTCGTGCCCATGTTCATGGCGTTGCCGACCGCCTTGCCGATCACCGTATGCGGCCGGTGCACGCTCCACCCGAAGCCGTCGCGCGCGGCGGCGGCGAACACCTCGTCCTCCTGCGCGTAGTAGAAGTTCTCGATGTCGAGCCGCCCCTGCTCCTCGCGGAACGGCGTCTGCGGCAGCGTGCCCTTCCCGTATGCCTCGAACGGCCCGAGATAGTGCTTCAGGCCGGTGACCAGCGCGACGTGCCGGGGAGCGCCGCCCGGTCGCAGCCCGTCGAGCAGGTTGCGGACCATCGCCGAATTGACGCGGATATTCTCCGCCTCGCTGTCCTGCCGCAGCCATGTCGTGATGAACACCGCGTCGGGTTTCACGTCGGCCAAGGCCGCCGCCGAGCCGGCCGCATCGGTCAGGTCGGCGACGACGGGCGTCACGCCCGCCTGCTCGACCGGCCGCCGCGCCAGACCCTGCACGGTCCAGCCCTGCTCCACCAGCAACGCCGCCGTCGCGCTGCCGACGATCCCGCTCGCGCCAACCACCAATGCCGTCTTCGCCATCATTCCAGTCCCTTGCTTCCTGCAACCCTAGCTAGGCAGCGCGTCCGCGCGTTCCTAGACGGCACCAGGAGGTAACCACATGCAGGCCGGCAGCGAGGACGACGAATGGCGGGAGGATTGCGCCCCGCGCCGCGTGCTGGAGCTGTTCGCGACCAAATGGACGAGCATGATCCTGCACACGCTGCACGCCCGCCATGCCGGCGCGGCGCGCAGCGGCGTGTTGCTGCGCAGCCTGCCGGACATTTCGAAGAAGATGCTGACCCAGTCGCTGCGCGAGATGGAGGGCAGCGGTCTGGTGTCGCGCCATGTCGGGGAGACGACGCCGCCCGCGGTCGAATACCGGCTCACGCCGCTCGGTCAGCGGTTCGTGGGGGCGGTCGAGATGCTCTACGCCTGGGGCCGCGACAATGCCGACGCGCTCGATGCGCTGGGCGCGAGACCGTCCTCGCGGCGGCGGCCGGGATCAAGTCCTCCCCTGTAAAGGGAGGTGGCAGTCCGTAGGGCTGACGGAGGGGTGTCCACGCTGATGGCGTCACCCCTCCGCCGCTCCGCGCCACCTCCCCTTGCAGGGGAGGATTAGCGTTCGTGCAACCGCGCCAATGCGCCACCCGCCAGATTCTGCGCGCGTTTCACGTACCGAACCCGCGGCCCCTGCCCCGCCGTCGCCTCGACGAACGCAGCATGATGCCGCGCATCCCCGCCCCGGGCCCGCACGACGCCGTTCGCCTGCGCCACCACCGCCGCGGAGTCGCCGATCAGCACGACGGCATCCCAGCCGATCGCCCGCGTCAGCGCCACCGCGTGCAGCAATGCGAGCCACTCCGCATCCATGCTCGTCCCCGGTCCCAGATCCCGGCGGACATGCGCCTCTCCGCGGATAACGACCGCCGTCTCCATGCCCTCGGGACGCAGGCCGCCGTCGAAATACACCTTCAACCGTGACAATCGCAGGCTCCTTTGCGCTAAGGCGGCGACCATGCTGCGTATCACCGAACTGAAACTGCCGCTCAACCATCCGGAGGAGGCACTGGCCGCCGCGATCCGCAACCGGCTGCGGATCACCCCGCGCGACCTGATCCGCTACACGGTCGCGCGCCGCGCCAACGATGCGCGCGACAAGATGGATATCCAGCTCGTCTATTCGATCGACGTGACGCTGAAGAACGAGGCGCAGGTGCTGGCGCGGTTCAAGCGGGACCGCCACGTCAACCCGACGCCCGATACCGGCTATCGCTTCGTCGCGAAGGCTCCGGCCGGCTATAACGGTCCGCGTCCGATCGTCGTCGGCGCGGGGCCGTGCGGCCTGTTCGCGGGGCTGCTGCTGGCGCAGATGGGATTCCGCCCGATCATCCTCGACCGCGGCAAGGTGGTGCGGGAGCGGACCAAGGACACCTGGGGCCTATGGCGGCGCAGCGAGCTGAACCCCGAATCCAACGTCCAGTTCGGAGAGGGCGGCGCGGGCACCTTTTCCGACGGCAAATTGTGGAGCCAGATCAAGGACCCGCGCCATCTCGGCCGCAAGGTGCTGACCGAGTTCGTCAAGGCTGGCGCACCGCCCGAGATCCTGACCGAGGCGCACCCGCATATCGGCACGTTCCGCCTCGTCACGATGGTCGAGAGCATGCGCGAGACGGTGGAGAAGCTCGGCGGCGAATACCGGTTCGGCACCCGCGTCGAGGATATCGACATCGCCGAGGACGCGGACGGTTCGCGCCGCCTGACCGGCCTGACCTTCCACACCGGCGAGCATATCGACGCCGGACCGGTCGTCCTCGCGGTCGGCCACAGCGCGCGCGACACGTTCGCGATGCTCCACCGCCACGGCGTTCATCTGGAGGCCAAGCCGTTCTCGATCGGCGTCCGGATCGAACATCCGCAAAGCTGGATCGACGAGGCGCGCTTCGGCCCGTGCGCGGGCCATCCCGATCTCGGCGCGGCGGCATACAGCCTGTCGCACCACTGCAAGAACGGGCGCACCGTCTACAGCTTCTGCATGTGTCCCGGCGGCACCGTCGTCGCCGCCACGTCGGAGGTCGGCCGCGTCGCCACCAACGGCATGAGCCAGTATTCGCGCAACGAGCGGAACGCCAATTCGGGCATCGTCGTCGGCATCGATCCGGCGCGCGACTATCCGGGCGATCCGCTGGCCGGCATCGCGCTGCAACGCCACTGGGAGGAGCGCGCCTTCGCGGCGGGCGGCGGCGACTACAGGGCACCGGCGCAGCGGCTGGGGGACTTCGTCGCCGGTCGCGCGTCGACCGCGCTCGGCAGCGTCATCCCCAGCTACAAGCCCGGCGTGACGCCGACCGATCTGGCGGACTGCCTGCCCGACTTCGCGGTCACCGCGATGCGAGAGGCGCTGGTGGCGTTCGGGCAGCAGATTCCCGGCTACGACCATCCCGACGCGGTGATGACGGGGGTCGAGACGCGCACCTCCTCCCCGGTCCGCATCACGCGGGGCGACGACTTCCAGAGCGTCAATACGGCCGGTCTGTACCCCGCCGGCGAGGGTGCGGGGTACGCCGGCGGCATCCTGTCCGCCGCGGTCGACGGCATCAAGATCGCGGAGGCCGTGGCGCTGAAGCTGACAGCAACTTTCATCGGCTAATTTACATCGATTGCAAGAAAAGTCTTATTTTTCCAACATATATGAATTGCGACAGGGTCACACGGGGGATATAATTGCATCACTCGCTCCAGGCGGAAGGCCGCCGGAGTTTTCTCGGGGGATGATGCGATGAAGGCGAAGACGATGTTGTGGCTGGGCGTTTCGGCGATGGCCGCGATCGCCGGCATGTCCCCCGCGAACGCGCAGAGCAGCGCCGCCGACCTGCCCAAGCCGACCACCCCGTCCGACCAGAGCGCCAACACCTCCGCGCCGCAACCGTCCGAGCAGGTGTCCCCGGAGGAAGGCGACGACATCGTCGTCACCGGCCTGCGCCGCAGTCTCGAATCGGCGCAGGCGCTGAAGCGCAATTCGGACGGTATCGTCGATGCGGTGGTCGCGGAGGATATCGGCAAGCTGCCCGACACCTTCGCCTCCGCCGCCCTTGCGCGCATATCGGGCGTGCAGGTCACGCGCGGCGCGGGCGAAGCGGCTGGCGTCCAGATCCGCGGCCTGCCGGAT
This sequence comes from Sphingomonas sp. Leaf343, assembly GCF_001423765.1. GTDB lineage: Bacteria > Pseudomonadota > Alphaproteobacteria > Sphingomonadales > Sphingomonadaceae > Sphingomonas. The sequence goes on along the minus strand of NZ_LMPG01000016.1, from coordinate 132,383 downwards.
ATCAGCACCACCTATAACGGCCGCGAGATCTTCACAGCGGAGGGCCGCTTCGTCGCCATCCAGGACTTTCCCGCCGGCACCGTCGCCGCACTGGAAGTCTACAAGAACGGCACCGCCAACCTGATCGAGGGCGGCATCGGCGGACAGGTCAACGTGCGCGGTCGCCGCCCGTTCGACTTCAACGGGTTCGAGCTGTCGGGATCGCTCAACGGCGTCAACTGGGAACATTCGGGCCGGACTACGTGGAACGGCAACATCCTCGTCAGCAACCGGTGGGATACCGGCATCGGCGAGATGGGCCTGCTGGTGAACGCCTCCTATGTCGGGCTGAACTATCTCGATGCCACCCGGGAACAGTCGGTGGTGATCGGCACCACGACCGCCGCCAATGCGGCGACGCCAGGCATCCGCTTCCCCGACGCGCAGGGCCGCTTCACCAGCAACGGCGACCGTTTCCGCCCCTCCGCCAACGCCGCCTTCCAGTGGCGGCCGACGCCGGAGCTGGAGATCTACGTCGACGGCCTGTTCCAGGGGTATCGCGGCAAGGACACCAACCAGTGGATGTTCGTGCCGATCTTCGGCGGCCCCGACTTCCGCCTCGACAACCTGACGACGCGCGAGGGTCGGCCGACCGTGGCGCAGAGCGCGACCGTGGTCGGCGCGACCGCGCCCGACGGCTATTACACCTCCGCCAACGGCCATACCGACACGTATCAGGCGGGCGGCGGCGCGGTGTGGAAGCGCGACAACCTCCAGATCTCGGGCGACATCGCCTATACGGACAGCAAATACACGTTCGACCTCGTCAACATCGACTATGCGATGGCCAGCTCGCCGACCCGCAACGTCGTGTTCGACGCGCCGGGCACGAACGGCGGCCCCAGCTTCGCCTTCCAGAATTTCGACGTCACCGACCCGGCCAATTACATCGCGCGCGGCCTGTTCCAGGAATATCTGGTCGTCAGCGGCAAGGACATCCAGAGCCGCGCCGACGTCCAGTACGAATTCGACAGCGGCTTCCTGAAGCGCATCCAGTTCGGCGCGCGCTATAACGACCGCGATGCGACGCGCGACCGTGGTGCGCCCTATGTCAACACGATCAACGGCGTGCTGGTCCCCGACCTGCGCATCCCGATCGCCGCGCTGCCGGTGGGCGTGCAGAACACGCGCCCGGCCTTTACGTTCGACAACACGTTCGGCGTCCGGACCTTCGCCGGCATCTCGTCGGCCAGCATCCGCGACAATCTGCCGGAACTGCGCGCCTTCTTCCAGGCGCCGGAGGGCCTGCCGGCGTTCAATCCGACCGAGAATTTCGTCGCCAACGAAAAGGCGTATGCCGCCTACGCGCAGCTCAAATACGGCTTCGATCTGGGAGCGACGATGTCGGTCGACGGCCTGGTCGGCCTGCGCGCGGTGAAGACGAAGACGCGGATCAGCGGCTTCGTGCGCGACGAGACGACCGGTGCGGGCACGCCGACCTTCGTACCGACGACGGCGCGGAACGACTATACCGACTATCTGCCCAATGCCAGCGCGCGGATCATGTTCACGCCCGAGCTGCAGTTGCGCCTGAACTACAACCAGACGCGCACCCGGCCGAACTTCTTCGACCTCAACCCGACGCTGACGGTCGGTCCGCCGCCGACGATCTCCCCGGAATGTCAGGCGAACCCGTCGCTGCCCCAGTGCATCAACAGCAACCTGCGCAACATCAGCGGCGGCAACCCCGATCTGCGCCCGCTGACGTCGGACAATTACGACATCAGCCTGGAATGGTATTTCTCGCGCTCCGGTTCGCTGACGGCGGCGGTGTTTCGCCGCGACGCCAACGGCTTCATCTCGCGCATCAACCGGGAGGGTGTCGACATCGGCTACGGCCCGTCGCGGCTGAACCTGCCGGAAAACACCGGCAACACCCGGTTCCAGGGCGCGGAGGTGCAGTTCACCAGCTTCCTCGACATCGACGGCCTGCCCGATTGGGCGAAGGGTTTCGGCATCCAGGCGAACGGCACCTATGTCGATTCCAGCGGCGACCTCGCAACCGATCTCGCCGGTTCGCCCAACGTCGCGGGCCGCCGGCCGCGCTTCACCGGCGTGTCGAAATGGTCGGGCAACCTCGTCGCGCTGTACGAGCGGCCGTTCTTCTCGGCGCGCATGGCGTACAACTACCGGTCCGACTTCGTGACCGAATATGGCATCGTCAATCTCGACCTCGACGCGAACGGCGCGCCGCGCACGGGGGCGATCGTCGAAAAGGGGCGCGGCCAGCTCGACTTCTCGACCACGGTCACGCCGATCCCGAACATCACGCTGGCGTTCGACATCGTCAACCTGCTCGGCAACCCGCTGAAGCGCAGCCGCGAGTTCGGCGGCGACGGCGACGCCTTCGCGCGGCAGGTCGTCTATCTGGAGCGCGTCTACTCGCTGGGCGTGCGGTTCCGGTTCTGACAATCCATCCGTCGAAGCGCAGCAAGGACGGAGCGGCACGATCATGCTGCTCCAGATCAACGGAGACGGCGGTGGAGGATGACACCCCGCCGCTCCGATACTAGACGGCAGGCGTGTCTCCGGTCCGCCACCTGATCCGCGACCGTCGCGCCGTCGCCGCCCTGCTGCTGGCGATGGCGCTCGTGCTGCGGCTGCTGGTGCCGGCCGGGTACATGCCGATGGTCGCGCAGGACGGCGTCATGCTGGCGATCTGCGACGGCAATGCGCCCGTCACCGTCGTCGGGCCAGCCGCCGCGCCGACGATGGCGGGCATGCACCACCATTCCGGCACCCCCGCGGACGCCGCGCCGATGCCGTCGAAACCCGACGGCCCGTGCGCCTTCGCCGACCTGTCGACGCCCGCGGTCGCATCGGTCGATCCGGTCCTGCTGATCGCGGCGATCGCGTTCGCCGTGGCTCTTGCGATCCGCCGGGTCATGCCGCTGCGGATGCGCGAGCGGCGGCATCTGCGCCCGCCGCTCCGGGGACCGCCGGCGCTCGCCTGAGCCCGTCCGTTCTCCCGCCCCGCGGCCCCGCCGCCGGGCCAACGCTGGTATCGTCATGTCCCGAATGAACTCCCGCATCGCCGCGGCCGCGCCGGCGTGCGCCCGCCTCGAAGGGCGCGGCCGGTGAGCCGCGCCTGGCCCCGCTATCCGACCGTGTGGCGCTGGCACTTCTACGCCGGGCTGTTCTGCATCCCGTTCGTGCTGTGGCTGTCGCTGACCGGCGGCGTGTACCTGTTCAAGCCGCAGATCGAGGCGTGGCTCGACCGCCCCTATGCCGCCGTCGCGCCGCCCGGGCCGCGCGCCGGCCCGGCTGGGGAAGTCGCCGCCGCGCTCCGGGCGGTACCGGGCGGCACGCTGGCGCAGTACGAAATGCCCGCGACGCCGACGCAGGCGGTGGAGATCCTCGTGACGGACGGCGACCTGACGCAGCGGGTCCACGTGAACCCGGCGACGCTGGCCGTGCTGAACGTGGGGCGGGAGGATCGCCGGCCGATGAAGATCCTGTCGCGGCTGCACGGCGAATTGCTGGCGGGACCGGTCGGATCGTACATCGTCGAACTCGCCGCATCATGGGCGATCGTGATGCTGGTATCGGGCCTGTTCCTGTGGTGGCCGCGCGGACAGGGGCTGGCCGGCGTCGTCTATCCGCGGTTGCGAGCGGGCGGGCGGCGGTTCTGGCGCGACCTGCACGGCGTGACCGGCTTCTGGGTGTCGGCCGCGACACTGTTCCTGCTGGTGTCGGGCCTGCCCTGGGCGGCGAGCTGGGGCGCGTATCTGAAGATGGCGCGCACCGTCGCGGAGGGTCAGCCGGTCAGTCAGGACTGGTCGTCGAGCCACACCGGTCACGATGGAATGACCGGCATGACCGGCATGACCGGCATGACCGGCATGACGATGCCGCGGCGCGCACCCGTGTCGATCGCGCCGCTCGACCGGCTGGTCGCCACGGTCCGCCCGCTCGATCTCGCCGCGCCCGTCCTGATCGCGCCGCCCGTAAGGGCGGGACAACCGTGGACGGCGAAGTCCAATGCCGTGAACCGCCCGCTCCGCACCGACCTGACGCTCGACGCATCGGGCAAGGTCCTCACCCGCGAGGATTTCGCGCAGCGGCGGCTGGTCGATCGCCTTGTCGGCTGGGGCGTGGCGATCCACGAGGGGCAGGCGTTCGGGTGGGTCAACCTGCTGGTCAATCTCGTCACCGCGATCATGCTGATACTGCTGTCGATCAGCAGCGTGATGCTGTGGTGGCGTCGCCGCCGGCCGGGATCACTGGGCGCGCCGAGGGCCGTCGTCCGTCCGGCGCTGGCGTGGAGCTTCGCGGCGATCGTCGCGCTGCTGGCGGTCCTGCTGCCGCTGTTCGGCGCATCGCTGCTGCTGGTCCTGCTGGTCGATCGCGTCATGCCGGCCCGGCCGCGCGCCTGGCTGGGCCTGGGGCCGGAACCGGAGCTGAAGGCGACATGAAATATAGTTAACTTGGCAGTATCCTTTTTCTTGCAATAGCGCGGGATCAGGGAGCGAACATGTCGGAAAACCCGGTCTTCTACGATGCCACCGGACGGCGGCGGCGACGCTTTCTCGTTGCGGCGCTGGCATTCGCGCTGCTGCTGGTGCTGGCGGTGGCGGCGTTCGCCGCGACGGTGCTGGACGTGGTGCCGCAATCCGCTTTGCCGTTCCATGCAGAGCGCGCGCAGTTGCGCAAACCGAGCGGAGCGGAGCGGCTGGTGACACAGGGCGGCAAGACGCTGCGCCATACCGTCCATGCCGGCAAGCGCCTGTTCCGCACCGGTCCCGCGGTCAGCCCGCCGATGGCGGTCGCCTTCCACGCACCGTGGGACGATGCCAGCGCCGCCTCGCTCCAGCGCAACATCAGCCAGCTCGACTGGCTGGTGCCCGGCTGGCTGTCGATCACCGGCCCCCGGCATCGGGTGACGCTGTTCCCGGATGCCCGCGGGCGCGCGATCATCGCCGGCGCGGCCCGCCGGCCCAAGATCATGCCGATGGTCCAGAACGCGCTGAACGGCGAATGGGACGGCGCGGGCACGGCGGCGATGATGCGCGATCCCGCCGCGCGCAAGGCGGCGCTCGACCGGATCGAGGCGCTGCTGATGCAGACCCACGCCGACGGCGTATTCTTCGATTTCGAAAGCCTGCCCGACACCGTCCACCCCTATTACCGGCGCTTCCTGACGGAGGCGCGCGCCCGCTTCGCCCCGCGCAACTGGGTCGTGTCGATCGCGGTGCCCGCCGCCGATCCCGCCTGGGACCTCGCCGCCTATGCGAAGGTCGCCGACAAGCTGTTCCTGATGGCGTATGACGAGCATTATGCCGGCGGCACCCCCGGCCCGATCGCATCGCAGGAATGGTTCGAGAATGTCGTCGCCCGCGCCGCGCGGGACGTGCCGGTCGGCCATCTGGTCGTCGCCGTCGCCTCCTATGCCTATGACTGGCACAAGGGCGGCACCGACGCGCTGGCCGTCGACGAGGCGTGGCTGGCGGCCAAGGAATCCGACGTCGTGCCCCGGTACGACAAGGCGAGCGGCAACAGCGCCTTCGCCTATGACGAGGATGGCGAACGGCACGAGGTGTGGCTCGCCGATGCCGCCTCCGCCTATCACCAGATCGACTGGCTGCGGAAAGCCGGCATCCGCTCGCTCGCGCTGTGGCGGCTGGGCAGCGAGGACCCGTCGCTGTGGCGCTTCTTCGGCCGCAATCACCGCGCGCTGCCGCCCGCCAACGTCATCGACGAGATCCCCGCCGGCACCGATGTCGATATCGAGGGTACCGGAGAAGTCCTGCGCATCGGCGATCCGCCCGTCGCCGGCCACCGCAAGGTCAGCGTCGACGCCAGCGGGGAGATCGCCGACGTCCGCTTCACGCAACTGCCCTCACCCTGGACCGTGCAGCGAACCGGCTATCGCCCCGGGCTCGTCGCGCTGACGTTCGATGACGGGCCGGACCCGAAATGGACGCCGCAGATCCTCGACGTGCTGAAGGCGAAGCATGTTCCCGCCACCTTCTTCATCATCGGCGACAACGGCCTGACGCAGCGCGGCCTGCTCCAGCGGCTGATCGCGGAGGGGCATGAGGTCGGCAACCACACCTACACCCATCCCAATCTGGCGACCACGTCGGACGACGCGACGATGCTGGAGCTGAACGCGACGCAGCGGCTGTTCCAGGCGTTCACCGGCCGCTCGCTCCGCCTGTTCCGCGCGCCTTATTTCGGGGATGCCGAACCCAGCACCGCCGACGAGATCGGCCCCGCCTATGCGGCGCAGCAGCGCGGCTATCTGTCGGTCGGCCTGCACGTCGATCCCGACGACTGGATGCGCCCCGGCGCGCAGGCGATCGTCGACCGCACCGTCGCCGGTGTCGAGGCGGGCGACGCGGAGCGCAGCGGCAACATCGTCCTCCTGCACGATGCCGGTGGCGACCGCGCCCAGACCGTCGCGGCGCTGCCGGTGCTGATCGACCGGCTGCGCGCCAAGGGATACCGGTTCGTGCCGGTGTCGGAGCTCGCCAACCTGCCGCGCGACATGGTCAATCCGCCGGTCTCGTCGGGCGATCGCTGGGCGGCACGCGCCGATCTCGGCCTGTTCCTCGCGCTTGGCGGCATGACCGTGGCGATCAAGTGGCTGTTCGCCGTGGCGATCACGCTCGGCATCCTGCGCGCGCTCGCGCTGTCGGCGCTGGCGCTGGTGCAGGCGCGTCGCGAATCCCGCACCATATTCCCGGCGATCGACGCCGCGACCGAAGTGACCGTGCTGATCCCCGCCTTCAACGAAGACCGCGTGATCGAGCGCGCGGTGCGCCGCGTGCTCGACAGCCGCGACGTGGCGGTGAAGATCGTCGTGATCGACGACGGCTCCAGCGACCGCACCAGCGCCGTCGTCGCCGAGGCGTTCGCCGACGAGCCGCGCGTCCGCCTGATGACACTGGCGAACGGCGGCAAGGCGCGCGCGCTCAACACCGCGCTGATGGAGGTGACGAGCGACATCGTCATCGCGCTCGACGCGGATACCCAGTTCGAGGAGACGACGATCGCCCGCCTCGCCCGCTGGTTCGTCGACCCGACGCTGGGCGCGGTCGCCGGCAACGCCAAGGTCGGCAACCGCGTCAACCTCATCACCCGCTGGCAGGCACTGGAATATATCACCGCGCAGAATCTGGAACGGCGCGCGCTGGCGCGGCTCGATGCGATGACGGTCGTGCCCGGCGCGGTCGGTGCGTGGCGGGTCGAGACCCTGCGGCAGGTCGGCGGCTATCCCACCGACACGCTGGCGGAGGATCAGGATCTGACGATCGCGATCCAGCGCGCCGGCTGGGCCGTGCATTACGATCAGTACGCGGTCGCCTGGACCGAAGCTCCCGAAACCGTCCGCGGCCTCGCCAAGCAACGCTTCCGCTGGGCGTTCGGTACGCTGCAATGCCTGTGGAAGCATGGCAGCGTGATCCGCGAGGGCCGCCCGAAGGGGCTCGCCCGCGTCGGCCTGCCGCAGGCGATCCTGTTTCAGGTCGTGCTGGCCGCGATCAGCCCGATCATCGACCTCGCGCTGATCCTCAGCGTCGTCGGCACCTGGACCCGCGTCGCCGCGCATGGCTGGGCGCAGACGCAGACCGACGTGTTCACGATGCTCGGCTACTGGCTGATCTTCACCGCGATCGACCTGCTCGCCGCGTTCATCGCGTTCGCGCTGGAACGGCGCGAAAAATGGCGCCTGCTCTGGCTGCTGATCCCGCAGCGCATCGGCTATCGCCAGATCATGTACTATGTCGTCTGCAAGGCGATCGTGCAGGCGATGCGTGGCCCCTCCGTCGGCTGGGGCAAGCTCGACCGCAGCGGCCGGGTGACGGCGGCCTAGTCACCCCGCCGCGAGGTCCGGCACGACCGAACATCCGCGCCGCGCCGCCTCGGCCGCGGCCTCCACCACCGCCATCACCGCCAGCGCCTCGCCCGGCGGCACGGGGTTCGGCGCGCCGGCCGTCAGCGCCGCGACCACGCCCGCATAGAAGCGCCGCTGATCGCCCGCCACCGCCGGCACCGTGAGCGGCACCCCGCCGCTGCCGTCATAGACCAGCAGCGGGTCCGGGTCCTCGCCCCATCCCGGCGCACCCGGCGTCATCCCTTCGAGCAGTTGCGCCTCCTGCCGGTCGATCAACGGCTTCACCAGCGTCCCGCCGCTGCCATGCACCACGAACCGGTGCGTGCCGCCCGCCACCAGCATCCCCGCGTGCAGCACGACGCGCCTGGCCGGATAGTCGAGCACGACATGCGCCCAGTCGTCGACCTGCGCACCCTGCCTCAGCGTTCCCAGATTGGCCTGCACCCGGTCCGGCATGCCGAACAGGCACAGCGCCTGATCGACCAGATGCGGCCCCAGATCGAACCACAGCCCCCCGCCCGGTCCGTCCCGCTCGCGCCAGCGGTCGCGCACCACCGGGCGGAACCGGTCGATATGCGATTCGACATGCGCCACCTCGCCCGCCAGCCCGTCCCCGATCGCCCGCCGCACCGTCAGGAAATCGCTGTCCCAGCGCCGGTTGTGATAGACCGACACCAGCCGGTCCGCCGCCTCCGCCGCCGCGACGACGGCCCGCGCCTCCGCCAGATCGAGCGTGAAGGGCTTGTCGACCACGACATGCCGCCCCGCCCCGATCGCCGCCAGCGCCAGCGGCGCGTGGCTGTCGTTCGGGGACGCGATCACCACCAGATCGACATCGCCCCGCGTCGCCACCGCGATCGGGTCGGCATCCACCCCGACGCCCGGCCAGTCGGCGTGCACCTTCGCCGCATCGCGCGACGCCACCACGACCAGCTCCAGCCCCGGCGTCGCCGCGATCATCGGCGCGTGGAACGTCCGGCCGGCATAGCCATAGCCGATCAGCGCGACGCGGATGAGGTTCGGCATGGCGGTTCTCCTGATGGCGCGGCGATCCCGCGACGGGTACGATCCCGACTTTCCACAGGATGCCGCCGATGACCATCGCCTCCCGCGCCGTGACGACGATCCGCATCTTCTGCCCGGTGCAGCCGGCGACGCTGGCGATGCTGCTGTCGGCAGGCGCGGCGGCGATGGACGACGATCCGGTCCTCGGCGCGATGCTCGCGATCCTGCGCGAGGACGGCCCATTCGGTGATTTCGGCGTGTACCGGAACGTGATCGAGATCGCGCCGGGATGGGAAAGCTTTCGCCCGACCGCCGATGCGAACCCGACCAGCGGCACCGCCGGCCAGGTGGCGCTGTCACCGACGGTGGTGCTGACGACCTATGTCGCGGCGGACGCGCCGGCGGAGGCGGTCGACGCCGTGCTGACGCGGATCATGGCCGCGCATCCGTGGGAGATACCGGTCGTGGAGATCGGTAGCGCGAGGCTGTTAATGCGGGGGTGAGGAGCCCGCTCGCGGAGAAGCCTTTCCCCCCAGGGGGAGGGGAGGGCCTCGCCACGGGCCGACCGACCGTGGCGACGATACGCCTCAGTGGTTATCGCGCGGCAGCCCCATCGTCTGCGCGATCCGCTGATAGGCCTCCGCGCCCTCCAGGATCGCGCCGGTGCCGAGCTGTCCCACCGTCGCGCGCTGGATTTCCTGCCACGGTGTCTGCGACGCCGGATATTTGTACCCGCCCTCGGCCGCCAGCGCGGCACGACGCTCGGCGATCTCGGCATCGGACAGCAGCACGTCGGCGCTGCCCGTCTTCAGGTCGATCCGCACCCGGTCGCCCGTGCGCAGCAGCCCCAGCGCACCGCCCGCCGCCGCTTCCGGGCTGGCGTTCAGGATCGACGGCGAACCGGAGGTGCCCGACTGGCGACCGTCGCCGATGCACGGCAGCGCGTGGACGCCGTCCATGATGAGGTGCGCGGGCGGCCGCATGTTCACGACCTCCGCCGCACCCGGATAGCCGACCGGGCCGGCACCGCGCATGATGAGCAGGGTTTCCGCGGTGATGCCCGTCGCGGGATCGTCGATGCGATGGTGATAATCCTCCGGCCCGTCGAACACCACGACCGGCCCCTCGAACGCGTCGAGATCGCCCGGCTTCGACAGATAGCGCTCGCGGAATTCCGGGCTGATGACGCTGGTCTTCATCACCGCGCTGTCGAACAGGTTGCCGGACAGCACGACGAACCCCGCCGCCTCCTTCAGCGGACGGTCGAACGGGCGGATGACCTTGTCGTCCTCGATCGCGACGCCGCGGCAATTGTCGCCCATCGTCTTGCCGTTGACGGTCATCGCGCCTTCGTGGATCAGCCCCTGATCCATCAGCTGGTTGACCACGGCGGGCACGCCGCCGGCGCGGTAGTAATCCTCGCCCAGATACTCGCCCGCCGGTTGCAGGTTGACGAGCAGCGGCACGTCCAGCCCCTGCTCCTGCCAGTCGGTGATCGGCAGGTCGACGCCGATGTGGCGCGCGATCGCGCACAGGTGGATCGGCGCGTTGGTCGATCCGCCGATCGCGGAGTTGACGCGGATCGCGTTGTGGAACGCCTCCTTCGTCAGGATGTCGGACGGCTTCAGGTCCTCGTGCACCATCTCCACGATGCGGCGGCCGGTGTGGTACGCCACCTCCTGACGGTCGCGATACGGGGCCGGGATCGCCGCCGAACCCGGCAGCGACATACCGAGCGCCTCGGCCAGCGAATTCATCGTCGTGGCGGTGCCCATCGTGTTGCAATAGCCCGTCGACGGTGCCGACGACGCGACGAGGCGGATGAACTCCGCATCGTCGATCTCGCCCGCCGCCAGCAGCTCGCGCGCCTTCCACACGATCGTGCCCGATCCGGTGCGCTCGCCCTTGTGCCAGCCGTTGAGCATCGGCCCGACCGACAGCGCGATCGCGGGGATGTTCACCGTCGCGGCGGCCATCAGCATCGCCGGCGTCGTCTTGTCGCAACCGATCGTCAGCACGACCGCGTCGAGCGGATAGCCGTACAGCACCTCGACCAGACCCAGATACGCCAGGTTGCGATCGAGCCCGGCGGTCGGGCGCTTGCCCGTCTCCTGGATCGGATGGACCGGGAATTCGAGCACGATGCCGCCCATCTCGCGCACGCCCTCGCGCACGCGCTCCGCCAGCACCAGATGGTGGCGGTTGCACGGCGACAGGTCGCTGCCCGACTGCGCGATGCCGATGATCGGCCGACCGGAACGCAATTCCTCCAGCGACAGGCCGAAGTTCAGATACCGCTCCAGATACAGCGCGGTCATGTCGATATTGGCGGGATTATCGAACCACGCGCTGCTGCGGAGCTTCGGGGCGGTGGTATCGGACATCGTAACGAGCTCCGGTTCAGAAAAAGCGGACAATGATATAGTCAGACAATTACGGCAATCATCGCAGCCGGGCAAGCACGGCGATGATGCAAATATAACATGCGATATCCGCAAAAACGCGGGCGTCGCGGGACCGGCGTCACAGCAGCGGTCGGGGCGGATGCGGCGCGGGTCGGAACGTGGGCGCGGTCATGCTGCCCGACATGCACCGGAACGACACTGGCCATGCGATCCCCTCCTCCGACCGGCTGCCGCTTCATCGTCGGCACGCCCGCGCTGATAGCGCTATCAGCAATCCTACTCCTCCGGCGACATGCTATCAAGCCGCCGCGGGTACGCACCGGCCGCCAACCGGTCGAACACCGTCCTCGCGCCGTCGCGTTCGATCGCGTCCAGATGCGCCGCGATCGCTCGGCGCGCATCCTCGTCCAGATCGTCCGCGCCGATCGCCGCGAGCAGCGCATCGACCCCGTTCGCACCCGCCAGACGATCGGCGATGGGATCGTCGACCGCGAAGCGTTCGCCGGCATCCGTCACCCCGGCCTGCCAGCGCATCCACGCCGCCACCGCCAGCGCCAGCGCATCGACCGGCAATCCCTGCGCGCGACGTTCCCGGATCGGCGCGATCAGCCGCTGGGGCAGCTTCTGCGATCCGTCCATCGCGATCTGGCGCGTCCGGTGCTGGAGCGAGGAATTGGCGAAGCGCGCCATCAACTGTTGCCGATAGCCCGGGATATCCAGTCCGGCTGGCGGCGTCAGCGTGACCGCCGCTTCGTCCCACAGCGCCTCCACGAACGCCCGCCCGGCATCGCGCGCCACGAACTCGTGCACGAACGCATCGCCCGCCAGCCCGCCGAGATAGGCGATCCCCGAATGGGCGCCATTCAGCAGGCGCAGCTTGGCATCCTCCCATGGCCCCACCGCGTCGGTCAGTTGCACGCCCAGCGTCGCGAAATCCGGCCGCGGGCCGGTGAAACGGTCCTCCACCACCCATTGCAGGAACGGCTCGGTCTTCACCATCGCCCGGTCCTCGACGCCGATCCGCCCGGCCAGCGCGGCGATATCCGCATCAGTCGTCGCGGGGACGATCCGGTCGACCATCGTCGCCGGGAACGCGACCTCCCGGTCGATCCAGTCGGCCAGCGCCGGGTCGTGCGCGCGCGCCATTTCCAGTACGCCCGCGCGCAGCAACGCCCCATTATGCGGCAGGTTGTCGCACGACAGGATCGTGATCGCGGCACGGCCCGCCGCCCGTCGCACCGCCAGGCCGGCCGCGATCAGCCCCGGCACCGTCCGCGGCGCATCCAGCGACGCCAGATCGTGCGCGACATCGCCGTCGTCCGCGTCGAGCGTCCCGCTCGCGCGATCCAGCTTGTAGCCCTTTTCCGTCACCGTCAGCGTCACGAGATGCGTGTCCGTCGCGCCGATCGCCCGGACCACCGCCGCCGGGTCCTCCGGCGCGACCAGCACGTCCAGCACTGCGCCGATCACCTGAGCCCGCGCATCCTGGCCGTCCCGCACCAGCAAGGTGTAGAGTCCGTCCTGCGGCACCAACTGGTCGCGCACCGCCGCCGATCGCAACGACACGCCGACCACGCCCCAGCGCAGGTCGCCCCCTTCAAGCGCCGCCTCGAACACCGCCGCCTGATGCGCGCGATGAAACGCGCCGATGCCCAGATGCACGACGCCGCGCTTCGCCGCATCCCGGTCGTAAGCGGGACCGGCGACAGCGGCCGGCATGTTGATCGCCGACAATCTCACGGCGCGCACCGGGCGGCGATATCGGCAACGGACGAACAGGTCATGGCGCGATCCTCACGGCCTTCCGGCCCGAACAGGACGTCATCGTATCAGCATCGATGCGCGAATGGCCAGACCAGTTTCGACGCCGCACCCTGACCACTACACCGGTCAGGCGATTTCCAGCGTCACCGTCTTCACGTCGCGACTGTTCGGCCCGGCCATGATGTCGAACAGGCCCGGCTCGACGACCTCGCGCAGGTCGATGTTCCACATCCGGAACGCCTCCGGTCCCAGCACGAAGCGCACCGTCCGCCGCTCGCCGGGTTTCAGAGTCACGCGCTCGAACCCCTTCATCTCCTTGATCGGCCGCGCCACCGACGACACCTGATCGCGCACATAGACCTGCACGACCTCATCGCCCGTCCGCTCGCCGACATTCGCCACGTCGACCTCGACCGTCACGGTCCCGCCGACACCGATCTTCGGCACGGACAGCCTCGGCGCACCGACCTCGAACCGGGTGTAGCTCAGCCCGAAGCCGAACGGGAACAGCGGCGCGTCGTCGTCGAACAGGTATCCCCGCCGCGCCGACGGCTTGTGATTGTAGTAATATGGCACCTGCCCGACGTCGCGCACCACCGTGACCGGCAGCTTCGCGCCCGGATTGACGTCGCCGAACAGCGCTTCCGCGATCGCGGTGCCGCCCTCCTGCCCGACATACCAGCATTCCAGCAGCGCATTGGCCCTTGCGACGACCGCCGGCCACGACGGCGGGCGGCCGTTGATCGCGACGACGACGACGGGCTTGCCGGTCGCCTTCATCGCCTCGAACAGCGCGGTCTGCTCGCCGAGCAGGTCCAGCCCGGTACGGTCGCCGAGATGGTTCTTCGCATAGCCTTCGCGGCTGGTCTGTTCGGTGTCACCGATGGCCAGCAGGATCACGTCGGCGGTCTTCGCGACCGCGACGGCCTCCGCGATCAGCGCGCGGTTCTTCGCGGGGTCGGCGAGCAGCACCTCGTTGGCGGACCGGTCCTCGCTCTGCGTGATGAAGACGCCCTGCGCATGCACGATCTCCGCCTTGCCCTTCAGCCGCGCGCGCACGCCGTCCAGCAGCGACACCTCCGTGCGCGGGATCGAGGAATAGCCGCCCAGCCGCGTCACCGCCGCGTTCGGCCCGATCACCGCCACCCGCCGGTGCGCGCCCGCCGTCAGCGGCAGGACGCCGTCGTTCACCAGCAGTGCGATCGACCGTCGCGCCGCCTCCAGCGCCAGCGCACGCGCCTCCGCATTGGCGGTCAGCACTGCCGCAGCCCGCGCATTCACCGGCTCCGCCTCGAACAGGCCGGCGCGGAACTTCAGCGTCAACATCCGCCGGCACGCCGCATCCACCGCCGCGACCGGCACCGCGCCGCTGCGCACCTGTTCGGCCAAGGTGCGATACGCGACCCCGTCCGGCAGGTCGCAATCGACGCCGGCCTTCAGCGCGAGCGCCGCCGCACCGGCCAATCCGGGCGCGATGCGGTGGAACGTCGCCAGTTCCTGGATCGCCGCGTAATCGCTGACCACCGCACCGTCGAAACCCCATTCGCCGCGCAGGACATCGCCCAGCAGCCAGTGATTGGCGTGGCTCGGCACACCGTCGATCTCGTTATAGGACGGCATCACCGCGCCGATCCCCGTCCGCTCCACCACCGCGCGGAACGGTGGGAAGAAGCTCTCGCGCAGCTCCCGCTCACCCAAGGGCGCGGGGGCGACGTTGTTGCCCGCCAGCGGCTGGCCGTGCCCGGTCATATGCTTCAGCGTCGCGAAGACCTTGTCCGGCGCCAGCGTCTTGCCCGGCCCCTGCAATCCCAGCACCGCCGCGACGCCCATCTCGCCGCACAGATACGGGTCCTCGCCGAACGTCTCCTCGATTCGGCCCCAGCGCGGATCGCGCGCGATGTCGACGACCGGGGACAGCGCCAGCACGGTGCCGTGCGCGCGCACCTCGCGCCCGATCACCGCCTGCACGCGCGTCATCAGGTCGCGGTCGAAACTGCCCGCCAGCGCGATCGCCTGCGGGAAGCTGGTCGCCTCCGGCGCCATATAGCCGTGCAGCGATTCCTCGTGGAACAGGATCGGGATGCCCAGCCGCGTCGTCCGCGCCCAGGCCTGACCGGCGTTGACGAACGCGATCGTGTCCGCGGGCTTGCGCCACCGCCCGGTCACGTCGGTGCCCGTATTGTTCGCGGTCGCCGCACCGCCCCGGTCGGACGGCCGCGCGATCTGGCCGATGCCGTCGGGATACGCCTTGCCCGCCATCGCCGCATCGAAGCCGCGGTCGGCGTTCATCACGTCGCGCTTGGTGGTCGACAGCGTGATGAGCTGCGCGACCTTCTCCTCCAGCGTCATCCGCCCGATCAGGTCGCGGACCCGCAGGTCGACCGGCGCGCGCGCATCGCGGTACAGCGGCCCGGCCAATCCGGCGGCGGCGCGTACGGCGGCGGGCATCAGCGTCGCGAGGGAAACCCCCGCGCTCCAGCGGAGCAGGTCGCGACGACCGTAATCGGTGGCGTTGGCGGCGGGGCGGGTCATGTCAGGCTCTCTCCCGAAGTGCAGTCGCGGCATTGCTTCCGATGCCGTCGCTGTGATAGCGTTACCATGCGTGAGGCCGGGCCGAATTGTCAATGCCACCGTCCGCGCGAAGGGACGAGGATGATGAAGCTTCTCATACGCATCGCGTCGATCGCCGGGCTCGCGCTGGCCGGGATCGCGCCTGCGCAGGCCGAGGACGGCTACGACCTGTGGCTCCGCTATCCCAAGGCGACGATCGCCGCGGATGCCGTATCGGTGCGGGGCGACACCCCCACGTTGCGCATCGCCGCCGCCGAACTGCGCCGCGCGCTGCCGGCCGGCACGGGCCCCATCGTCCTCGCCACCGCCGCCCGGGTCGCGTCGCTCGACCTGCCGACGAACACGCTCGGCGACGAGGGCTATCTGGTCCGCCGCGTCCGGATGGATGGCCATCCGGTCACGCTCGTCACCGGCAACACCGATCGCGGAATCCTCTACGGCGCGTTCGCGCTGATCCGGCAGCGCGCGACCGGCCAGACCGGCGACCTCGCCTCCAGCCCCCGCGTAAAGCTGCGCGTGCTGAACCACTGGGACAATCTCGATGGCGTGGTCGAGCGGGGCTATGCCGGCCGGTCGCTGTGGGACTGGTGGACGCTCCCCGACTATAAGGACCCGCGCTACGTCGACTATGCGCGCGCCAACGCGTCGCTCGGGATCAACGGCACCGTCCTCAACAACGTGAACGCGAAGGCAGAAAGCCTGTCGCCCCGCTACATCGCCAAGGCGGCGGCGTTGGCCGACATCTTCCGCCCCTATGGCATCCGCGTCTACCTGTCGGCGCGCTTCTCCGCGCCGATCGAACTGGGCGGGCTGAAGACCGCCGATCCGCTCGACCCGCAGGTCGCCGCGTGGTGGCGCGCCAAGGCCGACGAGATCTACCGCGCGATCCCCGATTTCGGCGGCTTCCTGGTCAAGGCGAACAGCGAGGGTCAACCGGGGCCGCGCGACTACCACCGGACGCATGCCGACGGCGCGAACATGCTCGCCGCCGCCGTCGCGCCGCATGACGGCATCGTGATGTGGCGCGCCTTCGTCTATGCCGACACCGACCCCGACGACCGCGCCAAACAGGCCTATACCGAGTTCAGGCCGCTCGACGGCCGTTTCGCGAAGAACGTGATCGTTCAGGTCAAGAACGGCGCGATCGACTTCCAGCCGCGCGAACCCTTCCATCCGTTGTTCGGCGCGATGCCGAAGACTTCGCTGATGATGGAGTTCCAGATCACCAAGGAGTATCTGGGGTTCGCCACCCATCTCGCCTATCTCGGCCCGCTCTTCGCCGAAACGCTGGGCAGCGACACCTTCGCCAAAGGCCCGGGATCGACCGTGGCGAAGATCGTCGACGGCTCGCTGGAGGGGCATCGGCTGACCGGGATCGCCGGCGTCGCCAATATAGGCGACGATCGCGACTGGACCGGCTCCACCTTCAACCAGGCGAACTGGTACGCGTTCGGCCGGATGGCATGGGACCCGTCGCTCCCTGCGGAAACCGTGGCCCGCGAATGGGCGGCGCAGACCTTCGCACCCGCCGCCGTCGCGCCCGCCGTGGCGATGATGATGGGATCGCGCGAAGCGGTGGTCGATTACACCGGTGCGCTCGGCCTCGCGCATGTCATGGCGACGGGCCACCATTATGGGCCGGGACCGTGGGTGGCGGACCTGAAGCGCCCCGAATGGAACCCGGTCTATTATCACAAGGCCGATCAGCGCGGCATCGGCTTCGACCGCACGAAGTCCGGCAGCAACGCCGTCGCGCAATATGCCCCGCCCGTCGCCGCGAAGCTCGCCGATCCCGCCACCACGCCGCCGGGGGAGCTGCTCTGGTTCCACCACGTCGCATGGGACCGGCGGATGCCGTCCGGCCGTACGCTCTGGGCTGACCTCGTCGGGCATTACGATTCTGGCGTCGCCTATGTCGCCGGCATGCGCACCCGATGGGATACGTTGAAACCCGTGGTCGACGCCGAACGCTGGCAGAAGACCGCCACCTTCCTCGCCATGCAGCAGCGCGAGGCGCAGTGGTGGCGCGACGCCAGCCTCGCCTACTGGATGTCGGTCAGCGGCCTGCCCCTGCCTGCCGGCGTCGCGCCGCCGCCGCACGACCTGAGCTGGTACAAGGCGCTGACCTTCCCCTACGCGCCCGGTAATCCGCAATAGCGGCGGGCGCGGAGTATCAGCACGGCCAGCAACGGCACTGCGACGACGCCGTACAGGTATAGCCCTCCCCAGGTCGACCAGCCGAACCACTCGCTCGGCCATGTCCGGAGGTCGCCGCGCAGGAACCGGTACTCGATCACCGCGCTCCAGATCGGGAAGCGGAATTCGGGCGGCGCGGCGATCTCCGCCGAGGCGATGCACAGGTTCAACGCGATCGACACCGCCAGCAATCCGCCGGCCGCCCATCGCCCGATCGGCTTCAACCCCGCCCACCACGGCGCGAGACACAGCGCGAGCAGACCGACCGCGGGCATCGCATGGCGCGGTCCGGTGGAATTGCCGCCATCCCAATAGACGTAGGCGGCGTTGACCATCAGCACGATCAGGATGACTGCCGCCGCCATCGCGGCGATATCGCGCGTCCGCCGCTCGTCCGCCATCGTCGCCAGCCCCAGCGGCGCGACCAGCAACACCGGCGCGACCCAGAACAGCCCGCGCCGCTCCCCGAACAGGATTTCCCACAACAGGATCGGCCGCGGCCATGTCAGGCCGAACAGCCCCTGCTGCATCCCGTCGAAGCCGACCACACCCGAATAACCGACCCTGAACACCGTCCCGAACGCGAACAGGTTGTAGAGCGGCAAAGGCAGCAGCGCGACGACGCCGCCGATGGCGGCCAGCCCCAGCAGCAGCCAGCGTCGCGGCGACGGCCACACCCGCCACACCGCCCAGATCGCGATGGCACTTCCCGCCAGAACCGCCTGATACTCGACCACGACCGCCCAGCCGAGCGCCGCGCCACCGATCAACGCCGGCCACCGCCCTTGCGTCAGGCTCGCCCGCCAGAAGCACCAGATCGCGATCACGTACAGCGCCGCCACTGCGGCATGGCCGAAGATCGTCGTCGACCAGCCCCAGATCGGCGTCCCGAGAGCATAGGTCAGCGCCGCGAACAGCCCCGCCCCCACGCCTGCTTCCGAACCGGCGGTCAACGCCGCCGCCATGTCGAACAGCAGCACCGCCGCGATCGCCGTCAGCACCGCCGGCCCGCTCGCCGTCGCCAGCCTGAGCCTCAACCGCAGGAACCGCGCCAGCGACGGGTCCCCCAGCGACAGCACGTACGAACGCGCCCGCTCTCCCGTCGCCACGTCGGCCAGCGCCACCGCCGGCAACGCCATCAGCGTCATGCCCGGCGCCTTGTCCAGATAGGCGTGCGGGCCGAAAATCGCCTTGTCGATCGTCAGGTCGCGGAACTCGTCGATCGTCGCGTCGCCATCCTCGACCATGCTGATCGCCGCGAACAGCCGCGTCGAATTGTTCGGGTTGAACTCCCACGACCCGAACCACGCGCACGACAGCCAGACGAGCGCGAACAACAGGATGCGGATCGTCTTCATCTTACCACCCGGCGAACAGCCAGTGGCCGAGCAGCCGGTCGAACGGAAAGGTGAAGAACCCCGCGACCAGCAGCGCCCCCGTCACCATGCCCCGCACCGCGCGGCGATGCCGCACCACCTGATGCTGCCTGGCCGACCACCAGATCAGCGGTACCTGCACCAGCGTGAACAGCGACAGCAGGTGGATGACACCGAAATGCCCGCTCGTCCGGATGCCGAGCGACAGCGCCGCCGTCGCGATCATCGCCCCTGCCCATATCCGGCCGAGCGAGCGATGCCGCGCATCGCCGCGCGGCCGCAGCAGGATCACCGGCGTCAGCGTCAGGGCGACCACGATCGTGACGAGGTGCAACCAGATCAACGCCGGCACCCGCGCCCACTCTCCCGCCCCGCGCGCCACCGCGACGGCGACGCAGGCCAGCAACACGACCGCGCCGACCGACAACAGCTTCTCGAACGGATCGACCGCGATCGGCGACCGCGTCCTTACCGATGATATGATCGTCGCCACCCTGCCATCCCCCGGAGCTCTCACTGCCGTGGCTAGCGACGCGGCGCGACCCGGTCAAAGGGGATGCAACGAACCCTTCGACGCGAGCGTCGATCCCGGGACGGAGCCGGGCGAGACCCCGCCAGACCGCCGTCAGGGAACCTGCCGCTCGTCCCGCTGCCGCGCCCGCTTGGCGGCACGGAAAGCCTGATCGCGCTGGCCCATGCAGCCGACGGCGCCACCCGCACCGCCCGCAGCGGAGCAGGACCCGATCCCGCTCGCGCCGGTCGCCATCACGCCACCGGCATTCGCCGCCCAGCTCGCATTCTCGGGCGTCACCTCAAGGCTGCGCAATTCCTTGGGCAGGCGATACTGCTCCTCGGCCGAGCGCCGCTCGCACACCACGATCTCGTCGCCGTCGCTGTTGGTCGGGCAGCGTTCGTTGCCGTAAATCAGCAGCACGCCGTTGACCGGCGCGCCTTTGCCGACACCCTCCTGCGCCTGCGTACCCTGACGCGGGCGGGCGGCCCCGGGCAGCGCGGGTTTTGCGCTCACCTGCTGCGCGGCGACGGGTTGAGGCGCGGCCGGCGGCGCGGCATCGGCGGCGGGAGCCGTCGCCGGTGCGGGCGTCATGACCTGTTGCGCCGCCGCAGGGGCCGTAACGGGAGCGGCCAGCATCGCCAGCACCAGCATCGATCGTTTCACGCGCCACTCTCCCGCCAACATCATCGTCAGATCCGCTTCGCCGCCGCGATCGCCAGCCGGCATCCCAGCCGGATCGCTCCGCTCAGGATCGGATAGCCGATCGTGTTCTCCGCCCCCGCCGCCAGAGCATGCTCGCGATGCTCGACCTCTTCCGCCTGGAAATCGGCGATCGCCGCCGACAGTTCCGGGTCGCTATCGCCCAGCTCTTCCAGCTGCTCGGCATAATGTTTGTCGATCTCGGTCTCGACCGCGGCGGTGCAGGCCATCGCCGCATCCGGGCCCATCGCCGCCGTCGCCGCGCCCAGCGCGAAGCCCGCCACCGTCCAGAACGGCTGTAGCAATGTCGGTCGCACGCCACGCTCCACGATCATGCGGTCGAAGAATGCACGGTGACGCTCCTCCTGCGCGGCCATGTGGTGGATCGCACGCGCCGCCGGATGCCGGTCGCCCAGCACCGCCAGTTGCCCCGCGTAGATGCGCGTCGCACCATATTCTCCAGCCTGATCGACGCGGATCATCGCGTCGCTCCGCTCGCGCCGGTCACCGGGTTTCCAGCTCATCGCACCCTCCGCAACAGCCACAGGATCAGCGTCGCGCCCCCGAGTGACAGGATCGCGTTGTAGCCTGCCATGGAAACGCCGAACAGCGACCATTGTGCCTGATCGCACCGCACGATGGGCGCATGCAGCAACGCATCCAGCCGGTCCGCCGCCGAAATACCGCCCAGCGGCGCCGTCGCCGTGCAGGCGGTGAAGCCCTGCCACCAGTGATATTCGACGCCGGCATGCATCACCCCGATCACGCCCGACACGCCGATGCAGAGCGCCGCGACCGCGACCAGCGCCGCGCGCCCGCCGCCGCGCCGCACCATCAGCGCGAGCACCGCGATCACCACGGCGGCATAATGCGGCAATCGCTGCCAGTGGCACATCTCGCACGGGATCAGCCCGCCGATGAGCTGCGATCCCCACGCGCCCGCCAGCAGCGCCAGCGGCAGCAGCAGCGCGACCAGATTGGCGGTACGCAGGCGGCTCATCATTTCGCGGGCGTCTTCACCGTGACCCTGGTCGCGGCCGCCACCTGCGCCGGCCCGCCCAGCCGCGCGACCGTCTTCAGCGCGTAATAGAGCTGGAAATCCTCGATCCCCTGCTTCTTCAACTGTTCGGGCGTGGCGGCGAAGCGCGGATCGGTCTTCGCGTCCTCCTCCAGCACCTTGTTGTCGGCCTTCACCTCGTTGATGAGGTGGCGGCGCAGATCCGCCTCGCGGAACACCGGCCGCGACTTGTAATCGGGGTCGCTGATCTGCGGCACGGCGATATCGGGCTCGATCCCGCCCTCCTGCACCGACCGGCCCGACGGCGTGTAGTAGCGCGCCGTCGTCAGCCGCAGCGCCGTCTCCGGCCCCAGCGGCAGCAAGGTCTGCACCGATCCCTTGCCGAAGCTGCGCTCGCCCATCACCAGCCCGCGGTGGTGATCCTGCAACGCGCCCGCGACGATCTCCGATGCCGACGCGGTGCCGGGGTTGGTCAGCACCACGACCGGCAGGCCGTGCGCGTCGTCGCCCGGCTTGGCGAAATACCGCTCGATGTCCGACTTCTCGCGCCCGCGCTGCGACACGATCTCGCCGTGGTCGAGGAACGCGTCGCTGACCGCGATCGCCTGCGTCAGCAGCCCGCCGCCGTTATCGCGCAGGTCGACGACATAGCCCAGCGGCCGATGCCCCAGCGCCTTGTCGATCGCCATGATCGCCGCGCGCGTGTCCGCGCCGGTCGCCTCGGAGAAGGTGTTGATGTTGATATAGCCGACCTGCCCGCGAACTTCCCACTTCACCGGCTTCTGCGTGATGACCTCGCGCATCATCGCCACGTCGATCGGCTTGGTCGTGCCGGGCCGCACCAGCGTCAGCGCGATCTTCGTACCCGGCTTCCCCCGCATCAGCCCGATCGCCTCGTCCAGCGTATCGCCATAGATCAGCTTGCCGTCGATATGCGTGATATAGTCGCCGGCCTTCACGCCCGCGCGCGCCGCCGGCGTATCCTCCTGCGGCGCCACGACCTTCACCGCGCCGTCTTCCATCGACACGGTCAGCCCGAGGCCGCCATAATTGCCCTCGGTCATGATCCGCAGGTTCTGGAAATCGAGCGCATCGACATAGCTTGAATGCGGGTCCAGGCTGGTCAGCATCCCCTGGATCGCGCCCTTGATAAGGGTCTTGTCGTCGACCTTGTCGACGTAATCGGACTTGATGCGGTTGAACACATCCATGAACTGGTCGAACTCGCGGTAGGTATCGCTGTCGACCGCCGCCATCGCCGCGGTGGCGAGCGGAATCGCCGACATCGCAGCGACGATCGCGGTGGCAGTCAGAAGCGGACGGCGCATGAAGACCCTCTGGCGGCAGGACAAGCCACCTGTGTAGCGGATTACGGACAGCCGATCAAAGCGCGGTTGCGGTGAACGGGGGCTGACCGGGTTCGGGCGATCTGCGAGTCCATTCGCCCCCCAGGCGAAGGCTCCCCCGTGTTCCTGCGGAGGCGGGGACCCTGTAGCCCAGCAGCCCTGCTTCAAGAACACCGGGCTCCCGCCTGCGCGGGAGCGCCGGCAGGTGGCGCCTACCCCGCCAACGCCGCCGCATCGATCGGCCGCCCGCGCCGCCGTACCTCGACGGTCAAAGGCAGCTGCTCACCCCCGACCGCGCGCCCGATCGTCTGCCCCTGCGCCACCTCCGCGCCGGCCTTCACGCCAACCCGTGACAGCCCGCTCAACAGACTGGTCCACCCATCGCCATGATCGATCACCACGATCATCCCGTAATCGCCGAAGCGCCGCGCATAGCGCACCCGCCCGCCTGCCGGTGCGACGACGGTCGCTCCCGGCGCAGTCACGAACGATAACCCGCGTGACCGTACGCCTGCCTCCGATATCTCGCCGAAGCCAGTGACCAGCCGCCCCGCGACCGGCATCCGCAGCACACCCCGTGGCGCGGGCGGCCCGAGCACGCCGACCGCCATCGGCCGCGCCACCGGGCCGGGTAGCCGCGACAGCCCGGCGACGACCGCCTGCCCTTCGCCGTCTTCCGTCATCCGGTCGATCAGGTCGCGCGCCTCCTCGCCCAGGGCCAGCGCCCGATCGGACTCGGTGATCGCGCCCCGCCCCAGCGCCAGCGCCCTGCCACGGTGCGACGCCTCCAGAGCGGCCAGTTCGCGACGCTCGCGCTCCAGCCGCGCCCGGCTATCGCCGATCGCCCGCGCCGCCAGCACCGCATCGGCGCGCAGGCCCCGCGTCCGCTCCAGTTCCGTCCGCACGCCTGCGGTGCGCGCGCGGATCACCGGCAGCGCGCCACCCAATACAGCACGCAGATGCACGAGGTCGTCGACGGATCCCGGCTGCGCCACCGCGACGATCGCCGGTCGCGCCGCCAGCGACTGGAGTGCCGCGAGCAGGCGCGCGACGGGAGCCTGCGCCGTCGCCAGCCGCGCGCGCTGGTCCGCCAGCAGCCGGTCGACCAGCGCGGCGCGGGCGCCCGCCGTCGCCAGATCCGCCTCCGCCGCGCCGACGCGCGCCGCCAGCGCCCGTTCGTCCGCCGCCGCTTTCGCCGCCGCATCGCGCTCGGCCGATGCCGCAGCCGCAAGCCGATCGGCCCGCGCCTGCGCCACCGCTCCCGCCCGCCTGGCTTCGGTCAGGCTGCGCTGGCGATCCGCGAGGTTCGGCCCCGCCGCCGCGACGCCACCGGTGGCCAGCAGCGCCAGCAGGATCACGGCGGACCGCATCAGCCTTCGCGGTGATAGGGGTGGTTGGCGAGGATGCTGGTCGCGCGAAACAGTTGCTCCGCCAGCATCGCACGCGCCAGCAGATGCGGCCAGGTCGCCCGCCCGAACGAGACCAGCATGTCCGCCTCCGCGCGCTCGGCATCACCGAACCCGTCGGCCGCACCGAGCAGGAAACGCGTTTCCCGCACCCCTTCGTCCCGCCAGCGGCCCAGCCGCTCTGCGAACGCGAGCGAACCCAGCACCTCGCCCTTCTCGTCCAGCAGCACACGTCGTGCGTGCGGCGGCATCGCCGGTTCCTTGCCGCCCGTGTCGGGCAACTCCGTGACCTTGGTGGGCCACGCGATCCGCTTCAGATAGCGATCGACCAGCTCCGCCTCGGGCGACCGGCCGATCCGGCCGCGCGCGACCACGTGGAGCAGCACGCGCGGCGGCCGTCAGTGCGCGGCGGGATCGGTCTTCGGGGTCGCGCCGCTGGGGTCCGGCGCATCGCCGAACGACCACATCCGCTCCAGATTGTAGAAGGAGCGGACTTCCGGACGGAACAGGTGGATGATGATGTCGCCCGCGTCGATCAGCACCCAGTCCGCGGTCGGCAGCCCCTCGGTCCGGGTCAGCCGGCCCGTCTCGGCCTTGATCCGCTCGGACAATTTGGCGGCCATCGATGCCACCTGCCGGGTCGACCGACCGCTGGCGATGACCATGTAATCGGCGATGCTCGATTTCCCCGCGAGCGGGATCGACACCGTCTCGACGGCCTGATCGTCGTCGAGCGAGGCCAGTACCAGCTTGTGCAGCGCCTCGATCTCTTCGGGATCGGCGGAACGGGGAACGGGAGAGGAAGTGGCCAAGGGAGCTCCTGTGAGGACCGGGCGGCGCTCAGGAAAAGCGCCGGTGCCAGTCGGGGTCGCCGGCGCGGATGCCGGTGGCGGACGTCGGATCGGGGCGGAAGCGCAACAGCACGAGGGCCGGCAAACTCCACGTCGTCCATCGGTTCGCGGCCGACCGCGGTCGCCGATATCGCCGCAGCCAGGCCATCGCGGGACCCGCGAGGGCACGACCATCATATCCCGGCCGCGCCACGACCGCAATCGGGATCGCGCGCGCGATCCCGCGCCAGTCGCGCCAGCGGTGGAATTGCGCCAGATTGTCCGCGCCCATGATCCACACGAATTGTCGTTTCGGATAACGGCGTTGCAGCTTGCGGATCGTGTCGACGGTATACCGCGTGTTGAGCCGCGCCTCGATCGCGGTGGCCCGGATCGGCGCCCGCCGCGCCATGGCCCGCGCCGACGCCAGTCGCGCGGCCAGCGGTGCCATGCCCTTCGCGGGCTTCAGCGGATTGCCCGGCGACACCAGCCACCACGCCTCCTCCAGCGCCAGCGCGCCCATCGCCGCCAGCGTGATGCCGCGATGCCCCAGGTGCGCCGGGTTGAACGATCCGCCGAGCAGGCCGGTGGGGATCATCGAGAAGGCTGCGACCAGTTCTGGCGCTCGTGATGCACGCGCAGCACGTCCACGCCCTCCGGGACCAGCCGGTAGCGGATCAGGTAAGGCGTATGACCGACCTTCAATATCCTATGACCGTCGGCATGCGGCCGCCCTATCTGCGGAAAGTTCGCCAACGCGCTCGCGCGTTCCCGGATCGTCGTCAGGACCTCGACGGCGACATTGCCGCTCGCTTCACGGAGCAGCCAGGTATCGATTTCGCGCAGATCGTGGAGTGCCGGAGTCGTCCAGTTCACGCGCATCGTGCGCGGTGCCTGGCGATCATCTCGTCGAGTTCGATCATCACATCCGCATGCGGCACCACATCACCGCGATCGGCCGCGTCGACACCTTCCTGCACGAAGGCCCGGAACTCGGCCTCGTGTTCCGCGACACGCCGCACCGCATCCGCCACGAATTCCGCGCCCGTGATCCCGCGGCTGCGCGCCAGCTCCTCGACCAGCGACGCGGTTTCGGCGGGCACTTCGGCGGTGATCCGGGTCATCTCCATCACCCGAAGCTACGCCGATCCCGGACCCGCATCAACCGCGCACCTGCCCGGTGCCGCGCCCCAGCCATTTGTACGTCGTCAGCCCCTCCAGGGCGACCGGTCCGCGCGCGTGCAGCCGCCCGGTGGCGATGCCGATTTCCGCGCCCAGCCCGAACTCGCCGCCATCGGCGAACTGCGTCGACGCGTTCCACAGCACGATTGCCGAATCGACCTCCGCCAGAAAGCGCTCCGCGACCACTGCATCGCTCGCCACGATCGCGTCCGTATGGTGCGAGCCATGCGCGGCGATATGCGCCAGCGCCCCGTCCAGACCGTCGACCACCGCAACGGAGGCGATCGCGTCGAGATATTCGGTATCCCAGTCCTCCGCACTCGCCGCCGCCACGTCCGGCAGCGCCGCCCGGATCGCCGCGTCGCCGCGCACCTCGCACCCGCGCTCCGCCAGTGCCTCGACCAGCGGCGCGGCATGCGGCCAGCGCTGGTCGATCAGCAGCGTCTCCATCGCGCCGCAAATCCCCGTCCGCCGCATCTTGGCGTCCAGCACGATGCTGCGCGCCGTGTCGAACCCGGCGGAGGCGTCGACATAGACGTGGTTGATCCCGTCGAGATGCGCCAGCACCGGCACCCGCGCCTCCGCCTGCACGCGCGCGACGAGGCTCTTGCCACCGCGCGGCACGATCAGGTCGATCCAACCCGCCGCGGTCAGCATCGCGCCCACCGCCGCCCGGTCCGTCGTCGGCACCAGCTGCGCCGCGTCGCGCGGCAGACCCGCCGCCGCGAGCCCGTCGGCGAAGGCCGCATGCAGCGCGCGGTTGCTCGCCACCGCCTCCGACCCGCCGCGCAGGATCACGGCATTGCCGCTCATCACGCACAGGGCGGCGGCGTCGACCGTCACGTTCGGCCGGCTTTCGTAGATGATGCCGATCACCCCGATCGGCACCCGTACACGCGACAACACCAGCCCGTTCGGCCGCGTGCGCGTGTCGATCGTCTCGCCCACCGGATCGGGCAGGCCCGCCACCGCCTCGACGCTGTCGGCCACGCCGATCAGCCGCTGCTCATCCAGCCGCAACCGATCGAGCAGCGCCGGGGTCAGCCCCGCCGCCATCCCCCGCGCCATGTCCTCCGCATTGGCCGCGAGGATCGCCGGCACGGCATCGCGCAACGCCGCCGCCGCCGCCCGCAGACCTGCGCGCCGGTCCTCCTTCGGCAACCGCGCCAACACTCCGGCGGCGGCGCGTGCAGCGGCGCCCATGTCGGCGATCAGGGCGGCGGGATCGATGTCGGCCATGATCGTTCCGCTACCATGCCAAACCCCCTCGCGCCACCGCACGCACCGCGCTAGGCTCGCTCCCATGATGGGGGACCTGGCAGCAGCCGCGGGGGATGTGGCGACCGGCGCATTGTGGGCGCGCGCGGTGGAGCCGCATGCCGGTGAGCATGCGGACCACGGCGGTCATGGCGGCGCAGGCGGCCTCTGCCTGAATTGCGGCACGATACGTCTGGGCGATTTCTGCCACGCCTGCGGCCAGTCGTCGCACGTCCATCGCAGCTTCGGCGCGATCGGCCACGAGCTTGCGCACGGCGTCTTCCATTTCGAGGGCAAGATCTGGCGCACGCTGCCGATGCTGTTCTTCCGGCCGGGCGAACTCACCCGCCGCTACGCGCACGGCGAACGGGCGCGCTTCGTGTCGCCGCTGGCGCTGTTCCTGTTCATCATCTTCGTCCTGTTCACGATCCTCAGCATCATCGGCGCGCATCTGGAGGCGCCCCAGTTCGCGACCGGAGAAGGCAAGGCGTTCCAGACCAGACTCGAGAGCAAATACGCCGAACAGGGCGAGACGATCGCCGCCCTGACGCGGCAACGGACAACCGCGACCGACCCCGCGCGATCGTTGTTTCTCGACAGGCGGATCGCCGGCCTGAAGGAAGATCAAAGGGCGGTCGGATCGACCCTGTCGGTCATCAGGCGGGAGGGGGGTTCCTCGTTCGAGGATATTCACACCGGCTGGAAGCGGCTCGACAAGGGGCTGTCGAAGGCGATCGAGAACCCGAACCTGATCCTCTACAAGCTGCAATCCAACGCCTATAAGTTCGCGTGGGCGCTGATCCCGCTGTCGCTGCCGTTCATGTGGTCGCTCTTTCCGTTCAGCCGCCGCTTCACGATGTACGACCATGCGGTCTTCATCACCTACTCGCTGTGTTTCGTTAGTTTGATCGGCATGATCGTCAGCTTCGGGGCGATGGCCGGCATCCTGGCGGCGTGGCTTTGGGCGGCGGCCGGCATCGCCGTGCCGATCCACATGTACAAGCAATTGCGCGGCGCTTACGGTTGCAGCCGTTTCGGAGCAGCGATCCGGATGATCCTGCTCTTCGTCGGTGCGAACCTCGCGCTGATCGCCTTCGCGGCGTTGCTGGTGGGACTCGGGCTGGTCGGCTGACCCGGCATACGGCATGTCTCGACCGGGGCGCGCGAACGGCCCCTTGGGGGACGATCGATATGACACGCCGCATGCTGGCCGGGGCGATCACCCTGACCGCGATGCTCGTCGGCAGCGCCGACGCACAGACCCCCGCGTTCGATCCCCGGACGTGGAAACCGGACGTCGCCGGCCCGAAGACGCAGATCCTGGTGCTGGGCACGATGCACCTGTCGGGCCTGACCGACTTCCAGCCCGGCTGGATGTCCGCCGTCCTCGACAAGGTCGCCGCGTGGCGGCCGACGATCGTCACGATCGAGTCGCTGTCCGGCCAGCAATGCGACCTGCTGCGCCGCTATCCGCTGCTCTATCCGGGCGTCGCCGATACGTATTGCCGCTCGACCGATGCGGCGAAGAAGGCCACCGGCCTCGACGTTCCCGAGGCGTCCGGCCTCGTCGAGGCGATGCTGGCGACATGGCCTGCACAGCCGACCGCCGCCGCCCGCCGCCGCCTCGCCAGCCTGTTCCTCGCCGCCGACGATCCATCGTCCGCGCTGGTGCAGTGGCTCCGCCTGCCGGAAAACGAGCGCCGCGCCGCCGATGGTCTGGATGACGCTCTGGTCAAGCGGCTGACCGACCTGACGAAGAATCCGAACGAGAATTACCAGCTCGGTGCAGCCCTCGCCGTGCGCGCCGGTCTGGAGCGCGTCTACGCCGTCGACGATCACACATCCGATGCGGTGCAGAGCGAGGACCCCGCCTTCGGCACCGCGATCAAGGACATCTGGTCCGCCCCCAATCCGGTCGTAGAGGCCAGCAAGGCGCAACCCTATGCCGGCCCCGCGGACATGCTCGCCAGCTATCGCACGCTCAACACGCCCAAGATGCAGCAAGCGGCGATAAGGGCCGATTTCGGCCGCGCGATCCGCCACGTCAGCCCGCAGAATTGGGGTCGCCAGTATGTCGGCTGGTGGGAGGTGCGGAACCTGCGCATGGTCGGCAACATCCGCGCAACCTTCGCCGCCCATCCCGGCGCACGCGTGCTGTCGATCGTCGGGTCGTCGCACAAACCCTATTTCGACGCCTATCTCAACATGATGCACGAGGTGCAGCTGGCCGATGCGGAAGCGGTGCTGCGATAGGCGACGCCACTCCCGCATCGAAGCGTGCGAACACCGTCCGCCGTCACCCCGAACCTGTTCCGGGGTGACGATGTCCTGGAATCGAGCCGATCCCGAGCGGCTGGTTTTTCACGCTCCCGTCAGTTCATCCGCACGGATACCGCTTCGCCAGCACCCGCGCATAGCCGTCCTTCAACGGCTGCTTCTTCTCGGCCGGCGACAGCGCGTTCAGGCCGTCGAGCATCTTCATGATGCCGACCGACGATCCTTCGGGCACGCAGGCGATCGGCCGCTTGCCCGCCGCCCGGCGCGCCTCGTCCTCCGCGCGGAGCTGGCGCGTCGCGGCCTTCGCCTCGTCACGCAACGCGGCGAATTCGGGTGAGAGCATCGCGCCGATCCCCTGCGCCTTCAACGCGTCCGCCCGCGTCAGGAAGGTACCGACGCTGATCGCCGCCGACGCGGCGGACAGGGGCAGAACGGCCGCGGCGGCGGCGGCGGCGGCGGCGATAAGGACGACATGACGCATGATGCGGGACTCCGATGAATGCCGGCGCCTCTGGACCCGCCCGCCTGACTTCACCGTGAACCGCGAATCATCCCCCGAACGTATAGGTCAGGGCGAACCCGCCCGACATCTGGTTGCGCGAACCGAACCGTCGCACGATCGGCGATCGCGCCGGATCGTCGACCAGCCGGTCGTATTTGGCATAGGTCGATACGCCCCAGCGCGCCCCCAGATGCCGGACGAACCCGGCGGTGACGCCCGCCGCCTGCAAGCCGCCCTTCGCGTCGAACGCCGGCAGCCCCGTCGTCGCGGCCACCGCCGGCGCGACGCTGAAGAACGCGTCGTGGTACCGCCCGTCCGCGAACGTCACACGCGGGCCAATGGAAAAGAGCCAATCGTCGCCGTGCCGCGCGACATAGTCCCCGCCGACATTCGCGATCAGCCCCTTGTGACCGCCGAGCCCCTGACGCACTTCGGCGCGTAGCCGGATCTGGTCCGTCAGGGCATATTGCACGAAGCCGCCCGCCTCGACGGTGAAGCCCACCCTGGGCAAAGCGACACCGACGTCACGTGCGGTGCGGCTGCCCTCGAACCCCAGCGCCGGCCCGATCGCGAACCGCCCGCGCGTCAGCACCGCAAAGCCGGTACTCTCGTCCGGCGCCTCGAACGGCAACGACTCTGCGCCGCGCGCGCTGACGACATCGACGAACGGGCGCAGGCTGACGCCATCCGCGCCAGGATAGCTCGGGACCAGTTGCGGCCCCAACCCGACACGGGTCCGGCGCGGTGCCTCCTGCGCGCTCGCTGCCCCCGCACTCACGAACAGGGCGATGATTGCGACGATCGCGGGCGAGCGGAGGCGCGGGGCTGTCATGCGCCGCACCGTAGTGCGGGATGTTACGTTGCCAAGCTAAAGTGAGGGAAGCGCCAACGGGAACGTCGCACCCGGCGCTCTCAGCGATCGACCGGCACAAGCCCCGGGTCGACCGGAGCGGCCGCAGGAGGTGAAACGGCCGGCTCAACCGGCACCGGTTCGACCGGCGCTGGGGGGTCCACCGCATCCGATCGCGGCCGGACGCGGATCGGTGCGGTCGGGGCTTCCGTCATCCCGCCCACGCTGCCCGTGCTGCGCCCCTTCAGCCGGTCGATCTCCGCCTGCCGCCGCTGGAGATAGAAATCGCGGCTGTTGACGTAGGGGTCGCCACCCCTGTCGTGCAGTTGCACCAGCGTCTCGTCGAACTCCGCGCGGTGATCCAGCGCACCGAGCACGCCAGCCGGGATCGCGAACTTCGGATCGGTGACGCCCTGCCCGAGCGTGACCGGCAGCACGATCCGGTCGATCGCCCCGCCGAACAGGTCGCGCACCGTCGTCGGCCCGACCAGCGGCAGGAACATGAACGGCCCGTTCGGCACACCGTAGAAGCCCAGCGTGTTGGCGAAACCGTTGCTGCGCCGGGGCAGCTTGAACGGCTTGCGCTTCGCCATGTCGAACACGCCGATCACGCCGACCGTCGAGTTGATCGCGAACCGCCCCACCGTTTCCAGCGCCTTGCCGATCTTGTGCTGCAGCACGAAGTTCACGAACACCACCGGCTCGCGCAGATTGTAGAGAAAATTGTGGATGCCCCGCCGGATCGGGCTCGGCACCTTTTGCTTGTAGGCACGGGCGACCGGCCCGACGACCGCCTTGTCGACCGCCTCCGTCGCCTTGAACGCCTGTTCGTTGACCTTGCTCAGCGGATCGGGCGCTTCCCACGCACCGCGCCCCGTCACGACGATGTCCGGCTGCTGGATCGCCCCACCGCCGGCCGGCGCGGGCGGCACCGTCTGCGGCGTGGTCTGCTGGCCCGGCAGCGCGATGACGACGACCTCCGTCGCGATCACCGGCGTCGGCACCAGCGTCTCCGGCGCATCCCGGAGCAGCATCGCGCTCAACAACATCGCCGTGTTCACGACCAGCACGTCCGGCATTCCCCCTGCGCCAGTCGAACGCGCCACGACTCTCCGTCGCAACCGACTGCAATCGCGATCACTAGGCGGCAACCACGGCAAAGCCAAATGGTTCGCCGCCGCGCACTGGCCTTTACATGCCCGATCTTCGAAAACGGTTAACCGCGTCCGCGCTGCGCCCGTCGCGTCAGATGACTCCGGTCCGCGCCAGCCCGAACAAAATAACCGGCCACAGCACCGAATTGACGATGTCGGCGATCGTGTCCGGCAGCCGCCACGACCCCGTCCGCACCCGGTCGAATCCCTCGTTCACCAGTTCGGCGGCGACGGCCACGACCAACGGCCATACCGCCCCGACATCGCCCGCAACCGCGACGCCCACGACCCATATCAGCATGCCGACATGGACGTGGAGCGTCGCGTGATCCAGCCCGGTGCTCTTCGCCAGCCAGACCTTCGCGCGGTTGTGGAGCGAGTCGCTCAGAAGGCGAGGCCCATCGCGGTCTTTACGCCCGGCAGCGCCCTCAGCTTCGCGAGCAGCGCCGCCGACACCGGCTCGTCGACCGACAGCAGCAACACCGCCTCGCCGCCCGCTTGACGCCGGCCGAGATGGAAGGTGCCGATGTTGACCCCCTCCTCACCCAGCGCGGTGCCGAGCCGCCCGATAAAGCCCGGCGCGTCCTCGTTGACGACGTACAGCATCGGCCCGGCCAGATCGGCCTCGATCTTGATGCCGAACAGCTCGACGAGGCGCGGGGCCTGATCGCCGAACAGCGTGCCCGCCACCGACCGCTCGCCGTCGGCGGTCTTCACCGATACCCGCACCAGCGTGTGGTAATCGCCCTCGCGCTCGGTCCTGACCTCGCGCACCTCGATACCGCGGTCGCGCGCCAGCAGCGGCGCATTGACCATGTTCACCGTATCGGTCTGCGTCCGCAGGAACCCCGCCAGCGTCGCGCTGACCAGAGGCTTCTGGTTCAGCTCCGCCGCCGCACCCTCGCTGTGGATCGACAGACGCGGGATCGCACCGGTGGTCAGCTGCCCGACCAAGCTGCCCAGCTTTTCGGCCAGCTGCATGTACGGCTTCAGCTTGGGCGCTTCCTCCGCGGACAGCGACGGCATGTTGAGCGCGTTGGTAACGCCGCCCGAGACGAGGAAGTCGGCCATCTGCTCGGCGACCTGAATCGCGACGTTGACCTGCGCCTCCGTGGTCGACGCGCCCAGATGCGGCGTCGAGATGAAGTTGGGCGTGTTGAACAATGGCGACGCCTTGGCCGGCTCCTCCACGAACACGTCGAGCGCCGCGCCGCCGACCTGCCCCGAATCAAGCGCCGCCTTCAGCGCGACCTCGTCGACCAGTCCGCCGCGCGCGCAGTTGATGATCCGCACGCCCTTTTTGGTCTTGGCGATTGCCTCCGCCGACAGGATGTTGCGGGTGCTGTCGGTCAGCGGCGTGTGCAGCGTGATGAAGTCGGCGCGCGCCAGCAACTCGTCCAGCGTCACCTTTTCGACGCCCATCTCCACCGCGCGCTCCGGCGTCAGAAACGGGTCGAAGGCGACGACCTTCATCTTCAGGCCACGCGCACGGTCGGCGACGATCGAGCCGATGTTGCCGGCCCCGATCAGGCCCAGCGTCTTCGACGTCAGCTCGACGCCCATGAAGCGGTTCTTCTCCCACTTGCCGGCCTGCGTCGAGGCATCCGCCTCCGGCAACTGCCGCGCGAGCGCGAACATCAGTGCGATGGCGTGTTCGGCGGTCGTGATCGAATTGCCGAACGGCGTGTTCATGACCACGACGCCCTTGGCCGACGCCGCCGGGATATCGACATTGTCGACACCGATGCCGGCGCGACCGACGACCTTCAGGTTCGTTGCATGATCGAGGATCGCCTTCGTCACCTTGGTCGAGGAACGAATGGCAAGCCCGTCATACTCGCCGATGATCGCCATCAGTTCTTCGGGCGTCTTGCCCGTGATCTCGTCGACCTCGACGCCGCGCTCGCGAAAGATCTGCGCGGCCTTGGGGTCCATCTTGTCGCTGATAAGTACTTTAGGCATGTGAAATCCTTCCGTTCGCCCCGAGCGCAGTCGAAGGGCGTGGGTCCGGAAACGTGCGTCGACTGCGCTCGGCACGAACGATATGTGAGAAGATCAGCCCGCCTTGACGGTCGCGTAGGCCCAGTCGAGCCACGGCCCGAGCGCGACGATGTCGGCGGTGTCGACGGTCGCCCCGCACCAGATGCGCAGGCCCGGCGGCGCGTCACGGTAACCGGCGACGTCGAAGGCCGCGCCTTCCTTTTCCAGCAGCGACGCCATCGCCTTGATGAACGCCTCGTCGGCGCCGTCGACGGTCAGGCAGACGCTGGTCTTCGATCGGCTGGCCGGATCGGCGGCGAGATGGCCCAGCCAGTCGCGCCCGGCGACGATCGCATCCAGCGCGGCGGCGTTCGCGTCCGACCGCGCGATCAGCCCGTCCGCGCCCAGATTTTTGGCCCATTCCAGAGCGAAGATCGCGTCCTCGACCGCCAGCATCGACGGCGTGTTGATCGTCTCGCCCTTGAACACGCCCTCGGCCAGCTTGCCCTTCGACACGAGGCGGAAAACCTTGGGCAGCGGCCAGGCGGGGGTGTAGCTCTCCAGCCGCTCGACCGCGCGGGGCCCTAGGATCAGGACGCCGTGCGCGCCTTCGCCGCCCAGCACCTTCTGCCAGCTGAACGTTGCGACATCGATCTTCGCCCAGTCGATGTCATAAGCGAATACGCCCGACGTCGCGTCGGCGAAGCTCAGCCCCTCGCGGTCGTCCGGGATGAAGTCCGCATTCGGGACGCGTACGCCGCTGGTGGTGCCGTTCCAGGTGAACAGCACGTCCGTCGACCAGTCGATCTGCGTCAGGTCTGGCAGTTGGCCGTAATCGGCGCGGATGACGGTCGGGTCGATCCTGAGCTGCTTGACGGCATCCGTCACCCAGCCCTCACCGAAGCTCTCCCATGCCAGCGTCGTGACCGGGCGCGCGCCCAGCATCGTCCACATCGCCATCTCGAACGCGCCGGTGTCGGAACCGGGGACGATGCCGATGCGGTGGGTGTCGGGGAGCTTCAGCGCGGCGCGCATCAAGTCGATGCAATATTGCAGCCGCTGCTTGCCGATCTTCGACCGGTGCGAACGGCCCAGCGATGCGGTGGCCAGCTTGGCGGCGTCCCAACCCGGAGGCTTGGCGCAAGGGCCGGAGCTGAAGAAAGGGCGAGCCGGCTTTTCAGCGGGCTTCGGCGCACCCCGAACGTCGGGAGCGGTCACGATATCCGTCAATGTATCTCTCCTCACAGAGAGCACGCGCCGCGTTGGGGCGGCGTGGCCCGCCGACGGCCCTAGCGGCGATCGGCGAGGTGTCAACGCTATCTCCAACGACGCCCCGTCAGATATATCGATCTTCAATAATTAGACTTATTGACAATCAATATATCTATATCGATATTCAATCTATCCGCAGAGAGGGAGATTATTGATGGCTACCCGTTTCACCCATTGTCTCAGCGGCTTGCTGTATAGCCTGTTGATAGCGGTCCTGTGTTTTGTCGCCGTCATCATTATCGCCTCGATCGTCATCGTGGTCGGGGACCGGGTCGCACCCGGCCTGTTCGGAACCGTCCATGTCCGTTCGGCGGCGATCGACCTCCGGCAACCGGGCGCTGCCCCGGCGTTGATCGGGGTCATGATTCTGGCGCTGGCGCTAGCTGCCGGCGCATTGCTGCCGCTGATCGCCATGCTGCGCAGCACGATGGCGGGCGATCCCTTCACGCCTGCCAATGTCCGACGACTGCACATCATCGCCGGCATCATCGCGACCGCCTATGCGGCGCAGATGTTTTTACCTTTCGTCCTGCCGGCATCGGCGCTCGGCATGGTCGAGCCGCTCGGCGGCGGCGGGGTATTCGCGCTGCTGCTGACGCTGGTTCTGGCGGAAGTGTTCCGCGAAGGGGCAAGGCTGCGCGAGGAAAACGAGGGAACGATCTGATGGCGGTCGTCGTCCATCTCGACCGGCTGTTGCTCGACCGCCGCATGTCGCTGACCGAACTGGCGGGGAAGGTCGACCTGACGCTCGCCAACCTGTCGATCCTGAAGACGGGCAAGGCGAAGGCGATCCGCTTTTCCACGCTGGAGGCGATCTGCAGGGCGCTGGACTGTCAACCGGGCGACCTGCTGGCGCACATTGCCGAGGATTGATCGCGCGGAGGCGCGAGGCGACTTGCCTCCGCAGTTTCATATTTATGCGCGAACGCCTCTTCGTCGCACCACTGCGCAACCGCCATCGACCTCAAAGCAGGTGACAAGCGCGGCCGGGACGGCGACACGGGTGGCGTGTTCCGGATCGCCGCTCTCATCCCGCTCCTGCTGGTCGCCGCATGCGGGCGGACGGAACGGCCGGGGCCGGCACGCGAACCGTCGCGGCCCTCGACACGGGAAACGGCGCAATGCCTCGTCGATCTGCGCCGCGAGGGCGTCGATTTCCGTGTCCTACCGGACAAGGATTACGGCAAGGGATGTGGGGTGTTCGGGGCGGTGCAGTTGACCGACATCGGCGTGCCCGTGACCGGGATCACCGCCATGCGCTGCGGCACCGCGCGCGCCTTTGCCGGCTGGATCAGGAATGCGGTCGCCCCCGGCGCATACCAGATGCTCGGGTCGGAACTGGTGCGCGTCGAGGGCATGGGCACCTATGCCTGCCGCAACGTCGTCGGCTCCACGCGTGGCGGCGACCGGCGATCCGGGCATGCCATCGCCAATGCGGTGGATGTCGGCAGCTTCGTGCTGAAGGACGGGCGGCGGATCAGCGTGCTGCGCGACTGGAACTCCGCCGACGAGGTCACGCGCAACTATCTGCGCCAGATGCGGGCATCCGCCTGCCGGCGGTTCGGCACGGTGTTGTCCCCCGATTACAACGCCGCGCATGCCAACCATCTGCATCTGGAGGATGACGGCGCGCGCTTCTGCCGCTAATCGCAGGCGATGACCGATACCCGCGTACCGTCCCGCGTCTTCCCCCGTGCCAAGCAGGATGCGGAGAGCGCCGAAGCCGTCGTCCACACGCCGCAGACGCAGAGCCCCGCCTATAAACTCGCGTTCCAGGACATGGACTTCCTGTTGCGCGAGGACCTTCGCCCGGTGCGCTTTCAGCTCGAACTGCTGAAGGCGCAATTGCTGTTCGAGGAGGCAAAGATCGCCTCCACCTTCGTCTTCTACGGATCGGCGCGCATCCCGGAGCCGGCCAAGGCGCAGGCGATGCTGGACATGGCGACCGACGACAAGAGCCGGAAGATCGCCGAGCGGCTGGTCGACAAGAGTCGCTATTACGACATGGCGCGCGAGTTGGCGCAGATCACCAGCCGGCTGCCGCGCGACGAGGCGGGGCGGCGGCACTTCGTCGTATGCTCGGGTGGCGGACCGTCGATCATGGAAGCCGCCAATCGCGGCGCCCACGATGTCGGCGCCGAGTCGGTCGGGCTGAATATCGTCCTGCCGCACGAGCAGGCACCGAACCCCTATGTCACCCCCGCCCTGTCGCTCCAGTTCCACTATTTCGCCCTGCGCAAGATGCACTTCCTGCTGCATGCCCGCGCGCTGGCGGCATTTCCGGGCGGGTTCGGGACCTTCGACGAGCTGTTCGAGCTGCTGACGCTGATCCAGACCGGCAAGATCGCGCCGATCCCTGTGCTGCTGGTCGGCCGCGCATTCTGGGAGAAGGTCGTGAACTTCGACGCGCTGGTCGAGGAAGGCGTCGTGTCGGAGCGCGACCTGTCGATCTTCACCTATGTGGAGACCGCCGAAGAGGCGTGGGACGTGGTCCGCAACTTCTACGAGGAGCGCGCGCGTCAGGAAGACGCCGCGAAAGCTTAGGCCGGGTTTGGTCCGACGCGACGTTTCGACGTGATCCGGTCCCGGCCCTTCTTCGCGGTAGCACGGTCCACCAAACCATTGGCTGCGTTTAGAACAGCGCCACCCCGAACATGACGAAGGCGCGCCCACCGACCGGTAGGCGCGCCTTCGTCATGTTCGGGAGCGACCGGTTATTCCGTCCGTGCGCCCTTGCGAGCCGCTTCCGGATCGATCGACGGGGCACCGCTGGCCGGCGTGCCGGTATTGCCGATGTCTGCGGTGTTGCCGCGCGCGCCGACTTCCTCGGCATTCTCACCCTTGGGCGCGACATCGCCTTCCGCCGGAGCGGCACCGGGCGCAGCCGCACCTGCCGCGGGCGCGGCGGGCAGCGGCAGGTTCGATCCCTGCTGGTTCAGGTACAGGATCACGTTCGCGCGGTCCTGCGCGTTGCCGAGACCCGCGAAAGTCATCTTGGTACCGTTGGCAAACTTGCGCGGGCTGGTCAGCCACGCGTTCATCTTGTCGAAATCCCATTTGCCACCGACCGACTTCAGCGCGTCGGAGAAGGCGAAGCCGCCCTTACCCTGCGCGATCGCCTCGCCCATCGTGGCGTACAGGTTCGGGCCGACCCCGTTCGCGCCGCCCTGGTTGATGGTGTGGCATGCGGCGCACTTCTTGAACACTTCCGCGCCCTTGGCGGCATCGGCGGTCGGCAGCAGCGACGCGATCGGCACCGCCGCGGCCTCGCCGCCGCCCGCTTCCTCGACGCCCTCGATCGCGTAGCCCATCTTTTCCGGGCGATGCCCCTCGAACAGCATGTTGCCGACGATCGCCGAGCCGAGCGCGACGATGCCTGCGCCCAGCGCCCATCCCGCGATCGTGTTGGTCTTCAGGTCCATCTTTTGCCCCAGAATATTTGGGTCGTCCTTAGGAAAGCCTAGCTCGGACCGCAAGCGGCGCTTGATCGCAAGCCCCCTGCCAGCCTAACGCCAGCGCCCATGCAGAGTTTCGCCGCCCCCGCCGAAGCGCTGGTCGCGGCGATGACCGCCGCCGCCGCCGCCGAACCCGAACGTGCCGTCGCCTTCCAGGGCGCACCCGGTGCCAACAGCCATGTCGCCGCGGTGCAGGCGT
Source organism: Sphingomonas sp. Leaf343 (assembly GCF_001423765.1). Lineage (GTDB taxonomy): Bacteria > Pseudomonadota > Alphaproteobacteria > Sphingomonadales > Sphingomonadaceae > Sphingomonas. Next base: position 93,249 of record NZ_LMPG01000016.1, on the reverse strand, counting down.
TCCCGGAGGGGCTACCGCTGCCCTGCTTCGATTTCGCCGATGCGATCGATGCGGTGAAGGAGGGACGCGCCGACTGCGCCGTCATCCCGATCGAGAATTCGCTGCACGGCCGCGTCGCCGACATGCACTTCCTGCTGCCCGAATCGGGGCTGGTCATCACCGGCGAGCATTTCCTGCCGATCCGCCACGCGCTGATGGCGCTGGGGCCGATCGACGATATTCGTCAGGCGATGAGCCATCCGCAGGCGCTGGGCCAGTGCCGCCACTGGCTGAAGGCGCGGCGGATCGAACCGATCGCCTATCCCGACACTGCCGGCGCGGCGGCCCGCGTCGCGGAACTGGGCGATGCTACGGTCGCCGCGCTCGCCCCGCCCGCCGCCGCCGCGCTGTACGGGCTGGGATTGCTGGCGACCGACATCGCCGATGCCGACCACAATATGACCCGGTTCGTGACGCTGGCACGGGGCGGGCGGCCGGCGAGCGGCGAGGGTCCGTGGATGACGACGCTGATCTTCGAGGTGAAGAACGTGCCCGCCGCGCTGTACAAGGCGATGGGCGGCTTCGCGACCAACGGCGTCAACATGACCAAGCTGGAAAGCTATCAGCGCGGCGGCAGCTTCGCCGCGACCGAGTTCATGGCCGATGTCGACGGGCGGCCGGGCGATGCGAATTTCGATCACGCGATCGAGGAGCTGGGTTTCCACAGCAAATGGCTGCGCGTGCTGGGCACCTATCGACAGGCCCGCGCCCGCGGCTGACGGCCCACTCGCCGGCTTGCTTGACGGTCACGCAACTTCGGTGTTCTTCCCGCATTATCAATGTGGTCCGAACCAGAGACGAGCATGTCGAACCCGAACTCCTCCGAAGATTCCTCCTTCCAGCACGACGCCAATCCCAGACCCGACGCGCAGGGTCAGGCGGCGCTGCTGTTGATCGAGAGCCTGATCCACAGCCTGATCGACAATGGCGCGCTGACCAAGGCGCAGGCGATCGAGGCGATCGAGAGCGCGAGCGAGGTGAAGGAGGAAAGCGCCAGCGAGAACAAGGAGTCGAAGACGGTGCTGCGCCGATCGCTGGCCCTGCTGGAGCAGATGCAGATCAGCATCGAGAGCAAAGAAGGTCGCTACGACACGGCGTGATGGGCGAATGGCGGTTCAGAGCCGCATGCCCAGTGACGGTTTACGCCTCTACGTTTGCAACAATCGTAGAATTACGACCCCGCGGGTGTCGCCTCTGCCCACGCCGACAGCAACGTATGGGCGATCGCATAGGCCGGCGGTGCAAGAAACGGCCCCTTCTCCCCGGCGAGGACCGCACGGACCTCGCCTCGCGACACCCAGATCGCGTCCTCCAGCTCGTTGGTGTCGAGCGTGATGCGGTCGTCCAGTGCGCGGGCGGTGCAGGCGATCATCAGCGATGACGGAAACGGCCAGGGCTGACTGGCGACATACCGCACGTCGGTGACGGCGATGCCCGCTTCCTCGCCGATTTCGCGCGCGACGGCTTCCTCGATCGATTCGCCGGGTTCGAGGAACCCCGCCAGCGCAGAGTAGCGGCCGGGTGGAAACGCCGGCTGGCGCCCCAGCAAGGCGCGGTCGTCATGCTCCGCGATCATGATGACGACGGGGTCGACGCGAGGGAAATGCTCCGTTCCGCAAGCCGGGCAGCCGCGGCCCCAGCCGGCGCGGAAAATGGCGGTCGGCGATCCGCAATTCGCGCAGAAGCCGTGCCGCGCGTGCCAGTCGAGCAGCGACCGTGCGCCGGCATAGGTCGCCGCCTCTCCGGGTACGAGGTCGTGCAGCGTGGCGATCAGGTCGAACGAGCGACCCTGCGCGCGTTCGCCGGTGATCGTCGCGAAATGCGGGACGCCGTAGCGATCGAGGCCGAGCAGCGCCAGTTCCGCACCGTCCGGCGGCAGCGCTGTCCAGGCGAGACGATCGCCGTCATAGGCCGGCGTATATCCCTCCAGCATCAGCAGCCGCGCCCGCGGATCGGCTTTCGCCGCCGCCAGCGCATCGATATCGTGGCGCAGCGCGTCGCCCCGATCCAGCGGGCCGCCGGTGAAGCCGATCATCTTCGTCATCACCCGATCGCTCACCGCGGCGGATTGCCGCCGTGGAGCCGCTGCATGTCCTGCAACAGCGCGCGCCCGACATCGTCCGCCAGCGGATAGGCGGTGCCGGGGAAGTAATTGACCATCACCGTCGCGCGGAAATTGCGGGCCGGATCGACCCATGCCAGCGTGCCCGCCGCACCGCCCCAGGCATAGGTGCCCTTGGACGAGCCGCCCGGCTTGTCGGTCAGCCGCACCGATCCGCCCGCGCCGTAACCCTGATCGCCCTCGAAGAAGACACCCGCCGGCAACAGGTTGGAGGTGGCGAGCGCCACCGTCTCCGGCTTCATCACCTGCACGCCGTCGACCGTGCCGCGGGCCGCAATCATGTGCAGGAACCGATCATAGTCTTGCGCCGACGAGACGAGGCCCGCACCGCCGTAAGGAAAGCTTGGCGGCGACAGGTAGATCGAGGTCGCGCCGGGATCGAGCGGCACGCGCTGCTGCCCGACGATCGTGTAGTTGGTGGCGAGGCGCGCACGGTCGCGGGTCGGCGCGTAGAAGCCGGTCGACGTCATCTTCAGCGGCGCGAAGATGCGCGTCTGGAGGAAGCGGTCGAAGGGCATCCCGCTGGCGACCTCGATGACGCGGCCGAGCACGTCGAGGCCGATCGAATAGCTCCACACCGTGCCGGGCTCCGCGATCAGCGGCACCGTCGCCACGCGATTCGCGAACTCCTCCAGCGATTTCGGACGGACCAGCTTCATCTTCTCTTCCGCCGCCGCATTGACCTCCAGCGGCAACAGGCCAAGCCGCTCATATTCGGCGAGCAGCGGCCCCTTCGCGACGATCGAATAGCTGAGGCCGGCGGTGTGCGTCAGCAGATGGCGGATCGTCATCGGCGTCGTCGCGGGCTTCGAGTCGAGACTGGCCTGCGGATTGGTCAGGACGCGCATCTTCGCGAAGGCGGGGATGTACTTCGAGACGGGATCGTCGAGCTTGAGCTTGCCGTCCTCGATCAGCAGCATCGCCGCCATGCCGGTGACCGGCTTGGTCATGGAATAGATGCGCCAGAGCGCCTGCGGATCGGCGGCATGGGCGGTCGGTTCGTCGGCGACGCGACCGGCCTGCACATAGACGGGCGGACGATCGCCGACCCCGAACGCACCGACGATGCCGGGCATCTTGTCGTCGCGGATATATCCGTCGAACAGCGCCTGCGTCGCGGTCAGCAGCGTGCGGCCGGCCGGTTGCGCAGGCGCCGACGAACCGGGCGTCGACTGCGGTGCGGCGATCTGCGCGGTGGATGGGGCGGACAAGGCAATCAACGGCAGCAGCAGCCAGGTCTTCATATCTCTCTCCCGATGACCGCCTCCGCGGCCTTTGATTCGATGACCGCCTCCGCGGACGTAGACTCGATGACCGCCTCCGCGGCCTTGGCGAACAGGGTGGGCAGGCCCGCCGCCGACAGATCGGCGATCGGCCACCACTCGCCGTCTTCCTGCGCCTCCCCGACGCCGACTGCCAGCGCCAATTCCAGATCGAAGTGCGTGAAACCGTGGCTAATCGTCACCGGCAGTATCCGCCAGTCGGTGACCGCCGGCGGGTCGGCCAGGGCCGGACGCTCGGTCGACCACGGCCCGGTCGGCAACGCGCGCATTCCGCCGAGCAGCCCCTTGGGCGGACGCCGGACGAGGCGGATGTCGCCCCCCTGTTCCAGCCAGAAGATCGTGCCGTATTTCCGGGGACGCGCGCGTCTGGCGGCTTTCACCGGCAGGCGCTCCGGCTGCCCTTGCGCGAAGCCGGCGCAATCGTCTCGGAGCGGGCAGAGCAGGCATTTCGGCGCGCGCACGGTGCACAGGCCGGAGCCGAGATCCATCATCGCCTGCGCGAAATCGCCGGCGCGCGCGTCGGGCGTGATCGTGTCGGCGGCGGCGCGGATCGCCGGACGGGCGGCGGGCAGCGGCGTCTCGATCGCGAACAGCCGCGCGACGACGCGCTCGACATTGGCATCGACCACCACCGCCCGCTCCCCGAACGCGATCGCAGCGACCGCGGCGGCGGTGTACGCGCCGAGGCCGGGCAGCGTGCGGAGTTGTGCCTCCGTGCCCGGAAACGCACCGCCATGATCCGCGACGACGGCCTTCGCCGCCTTCACCAGATTGCGCGCGCGGGCATAATAGCCAAGGCCGGCCCACGCCGCCATCACGTCCGCCTCGTCGGCCGCCGCGAGGCTGGCGAAGTCCGGCCAGCGCGCCACCCACGCCGCGAATCGGGGGCGGACCGCGGCGACCGTCGTCTGTTGCAGCATCACCTCCGAAAGCCAGACGCGGTAAGGGTCGGGCGCCTCGCCCGGCAGCGCGCGCCACGGCAGGATGCGGGCGTGCACATCGTACCACGCCAGAAGGTTTTCGGAGATCGAACTGCGCTTTGCGTCCACCGGATCGCTATGGCATGGCGGCGGACATGAGCAAGCGCATCCGCGCCCCCAAACCAGAACTCGTGCGGTCGAACCGGTCGCGTGCGGTGTCCGAGCTGTTGCCGGACATCGGCGGTGCCGCGTTCCGCAAGTTCGGCTTCGTCCAGTCGTCGATCGTCAGCCGCTGGCCGGAGATCGTCGGCGAACGGCTCGCCTCCGCCTCTGCGCCCGAGTCGATCCGCTTTCCGGTCGGCAAGAAGCAGGACGGTACGCTCACACTGACCGTGAAAGGCGCACATGCGGTGATGCTGCAGCATGTCGTGCCGGAGATCATCGAGCGGGTGAACCGCTTCTTCGGCCACGCCGCCGTCGCGCGCGTGCAGATCCGGCAGGGCGAGGTCATCGCCCCCGCCCCCCGCCGCACCGCACCGCCGTCGCTGAGGCCGGTGCCGGTCGAGATGGGCGAGGGGATCAAGGCGATCGCCGATCCCGAACTGCGCGCCGTTCTCGAATCCCTCGCCGCGGGCGTCGCTGCCAGCCGCGGCCTGCCCAAGGTGTCGTGATGCGCTGGTTCGCCGTTCTGCCGTTCGTATTGCTCGCCGCCGCCGTGCCGGCGCGCGACTGGGCGACCAACGTCACTGCAGGCGCGGACGGCGCGTGGACGATCGGCAACCCGGCGGCGCGTGTGAAGCTGACCGAATATGTCAGCTACACCTGCCCGCATTGCGGCCACTTCACCACCGAATCGACGCCGGTGCTGAAGAACCAGATGGTCCGGTCCGGGTCCACCAGCCTGACGATCCGGCATCTGGTGCGCGACGCGCTCGATCTGGCGGCGGTGACGATCGCGCGGTGCGGTGGCCCGGCGGGCTTTCCGGCGCGGCATGCGGCGATCTTCGCGGGTCAGGACACGTGGATGGCCACCGGCGAGACGTTCCTGCGCGCGAATGGCGAGGCGCTAGACAAGCTGGACAAGCCGACGGCGTTCCGGCGCATCGCCGATGGCGCGGGACTGACCGCGATCGGCAAGGCGAACGGGCTGACCGAGCGGCAGGTCGCGGCCTGCTTCGCGACGCAGGCGGCACTGGACTCGGTCGCCAAGCTCAACGCGTCGGTGCCCGCCGAGGTGCAGGGCACGCCCACTTTCTATGTCGACGGCACGCTGGTTCCCAATGTGGACTGGGCGAAGCTGGAACCCGTTCTGCGCGCCCGGGGCGCGAAATAGGAGTATCCCATGAAGCTCGCGTTCCTTCTTCCGCTCCTCGCACTGGCGGCCTGCTCGGGTCAGGGTAGCGGCGGCAATTCCACGAATGCCGCCCCCGTCGCCGCACAGGCCGCGCCGAACGGCAGCGACTGGACGCAGACGGTGGCGAAGACCGAGGAGGGCGTCGTCGTCGGCAATCCCGACGCGCCGATCAAGCTGGTCGAATACGGATCGCGGCTGTGCCCGGCGTGCAAGGGGCTGGCGGACGAGGCGTACACGCCGCTGATCGGCACGTACGTCAAGTCGGGCAAGGTCAGCTTCGAGTTTCGTGAGTTCCTGATCCACGGTGCGGCCGACCTGCCGCCGGCGCTGCTCGGCGCGTGCGGCGACACCGCGACCTTCTTCCCGGTGCTGGAGCAGATGTACGCCAATCAGGACGCCTTCGTCGCGAAATGGCAGGGCATGCCTGCCGACGCGCAGCAGCGGATCCAGGCTGCGCCACCCGCGCAGGCGATCCTGCTGTTCGCGGAGCAGATGGGCATCATCGACTTCATGAAGCAGCGCGGCCTGCCCGAGGCGAAGGCGCGTGCCTGCCTGACCGACATGGGCCGGATCGACGCGCTGACCAAGCAGACCCAGACCAAGGGGCAGGACGGCACCGTATCTGGCACGCCGACCCTGCTCATCAACGGCAACAAGGTGGACGGAATTACCTGGGAGTCGCTGGAGAAGGCTTTGAAGGCGGCGGGGGCGTAGAAAGCTAAGTCCTCCACGGTACGGGGAGGATTCAGGAGAAAAAGGCCACCGGATGCGGATCAAGAGGCTACGGCTGGCCGGTTTCAAGAGCTTCGTCGAGCCCGCCGACCTCATCATCCGCGAAGGGCTGACGGGGGTCGTCGGGCCGAACGGCTGCGGCAAATCCAACCTGCTGGAGGCGCTGCGCTGGGCGATGGGCGAGGGCAGCGCGAAGTCGCTGCGCGGCGCGGGCATGGACGACGTGATCTTCGCCGGCACCGCGACGCGCCCGCCCCGCGATTTCGCCGAGGTGTCGATCCTGCTCGACACCGCCGACGACAGCGAGACGGAGGTCGTCCGCCGGATCGAGCGCGGCGCGGGCTCCGCCTACCGGATCGACGGGCGGGACGTGCGCGCGAAGGATATCGGCCTGTTGTTCGCGGATGCCGCGACAGGCGCGCACTCGCCCGCGCTCGTCAGCCAGAACCGCATCGGCGCGGTGATCGCCGCCAGGCCCACCGACCGTCGCCAGATGCTGGAGGAAGCCGCCGGCGTCGCCGGGCTGCACGTCCGTCGCCGCGACGCGGAGATGCGGCTGCGCGCGACGGAGGCCAATCTGGCGCGTCTGGACGAAATACTGGCCGATCAGGGCGCGCGCGTCGCATCGCTCAGGCGGCAGGCGCGCGCGGCCGAGCGGTATCGCGACCTGTCCGACCGTATCCGTCTGGCGGAAGCGCGGATGATCTACGCCCGCTGGCGCGACGCGAAGGAGGCGGCGGATGCGGCGCTGACGGAGGCCGCGGCCTGCGAGGCGGCGGTGACGGAGGCGGCGAACGACGAGGCGACGGTGGCGGCGATCCGGCACGACGCGGCCGACCGCGTCTCCACGGCACGGGCGGCGGCGCTCACGGCGCGCGACCGGGCGAGCGAGGCCGGCCATGCGCTGGGGGCGCTGAGAACCGAGGCGACGAACGCAAGCCGTCGGCTGGCGGAGCTCGACGCGACGCTGGCAGGCATTGCCGACGATCGCGCCCGCGAGGGATCGCTGGCGACCGATGCGACGGCGGCGCTGGAGGTACTGGCGGCGGAGGGCAGGCGCCTCGACGCGGCGATCGGCGCGGCGGAAGAGCAGGCGCCGGTGCTGGAGGCCGCGTTATCGGAGGCGGAGCGCGCGGGTCGCGACGCTGAAGTGGCACTGGCGCAGGCGATGGCTGCGCGGGCGGGCGAGGCGGCGGAGGCGCGCGTCGCGACAGCCGCACTGGCGGCGGCGGCGGCCCGGCGCGATCGGGTCGCGCGCGAGGTGGCGGAGGTGACGGCGGCGCTGCGCGCGCTGCCGCCGGCGGGGCCGCTGGAGGCCGAACGAACCGCGGCGGCGGCACGGCGGGCCCGCTCCCTGACGCAGGCGGACGCGGCGCGGGATGCGATCGGGGCGGCGGAGATCGCGGAACGGGCCGCGCTTGCGAACCGCGACACCGCCGAGACGGCGCGGGCCGCGGCGCGCGCGGAACTGGCGGCGATCGACAGCGAAGCGACGGTGCTGGAGCGGGCAACGAAGCGGGCCGGGGCCGCGCGGCTGGTCGACCGGTGCAAGCCGGACGCGGGATACGAGCGTGCGCTGGCCGCGGCCCTGGGCGACGATCTGGAGGTCGGGCCGGAGGCGTGGACCGGCGCGGCGGTGCAGCCCGACGATCCCGCCCCGATCGCCGATGCGGCGGTGCTTGCGGATCATGTCGTCGCGCCCGAAGCGCTGGCGCGGCGGCTGGCGCAGGTCTTCGTGGTGGAGACGGACAACGGACAGACGCTGGCGGCCGGGCAGCGGCTGGTGACGCGGGCGGGGGCGCTGCGCCGCTGGGACGGGTTCCGCGCGGCGCAGGCCGGTGGCGCGACGGCGGAACGGCTGGAGCGGCTCACCCGGCTGGACATGCTGATCGCGGCGCGTCCCGCCGCGGTGCAGGCGGTGGCGACGAGCGACGCGGCGCGGGCGCAGGTGGATGCGGCGATGGCGGAGGCGCGCGCCGCGGCGGCGGACGCACGCGCGCGGCTGGCGCGGGTCGAGAACGAGGCGCGGGATGCGCAGCGTGCGGAGGACTCGGCCGCCGCGCAGGTGGAGCGGCTGGCCGGGCAGCGCACCGATCTCGACGCGCGGGCGGCGCGGCTGGCGGGCGATCATGACGCCGCCGAGGCGGATCGCGTGCGAGCGGAGGCCGCCGTCGCGGCGCTGCCGGACGGATCGGCGAGTGCTGCGCGCGCGGAGGCGCTGTCGCGGGAGGCCGGCGAGCGACGGCTGGCGGTCGCCGAAGCGCGGGCTGCGCGAACTTCGCTCGACCGGGCGGTGCTGGCGGATCGCGAGCGCCGGGCGGCGGCGCAGGCGGAGGTGAAATCGTGGCGGACGCGCGCGGGCGAGGCGGCGAAGCGGATCGCGGCGATGGCGGTGCGGGAGGCGACGATCCTTGCGGAACGTGATGCCCTCGCGCCCCGTCCCGCCCTGCTGGCGGCGCAGATCGCCGACATGGCGGCGGACCATGATGCCGCCCGCGTCGCGGTCGACGCACTGATCGCGGCGGAACACCACGCGGAGGCGACCCTGCTGGCGGCGGAGGCGCGGCACCGGGCGGCGGTCGAGACGCTGGGTCGGGCGCGGGAAGCACGCGCCGGTGCCCTAGCGCGGGTCGAGAACCAGGAACTGCGCCGGGTCGAGATGGGGCGGCTGTCCGGCGAGCGCTTCGGCTGTCCCGCGCCCGTACTGCCGGAGCGACTGACCTTCGCCGGCGCCGACGTGCGCTCGCCGGGCGAGGAATCGCGCGCGCACGAGAAATTGTCGGCGGAACGCGAGCGGATCGGGCCGGTGAACCTCGTCGCCGGGCGCGAGCTGGCGGAACTGGAATCGTCGGGCGCGACGATCGCCGCCGAGCGTGCGGAACTGGGCGAGGCGGTGACGGGCTTGCGCGGATCGATCCAGACGCTGAACCGCGAAGGCCGCCAGCGGCTGCGTGCCGCGTTCGAGGCGGTGGACGGGCATTTCCGGCGGCTGTTCGCGACACTGTTCGACGGGGGCACCGCGCATCTGGAGATGATCGATTCGGACGATCCGCTGGAGGCGGGGCTGGAGATCATGGCGCAGCCGCCCGGCAAGCGTCTGCAATCGCTGACCCTGTTGTCGGGCGGGGAGCAGGCGTTGACGGCGGTCGCGCTGATCTTCGCGCTGTTCCTGACCAATCCGGCACCGATCTGCGTGCTGGACGAGGTCGACGCGCCGCTGGACGATGCGAATATCGAGCGGTTCTGCGACCTGCTCGACCGGATGACGCAGGAAACGGCGACCCGCTATCTGATCGTCACGCACAACGCCGTGACGATGAGCAGGATGCACCGGCTGTTCGGCGTGACGATGATCGAACGCGGAGTCAGTCGGCTCGTGTCGGTCGATCTTCAGGCGGCGGAGACGCTGGTCGCAGCCGGGTGATATCGCCTGAATAAGGCGGCCGTGCCGCATTGCGGCAACATACCGACATAATACCGCAACGATCGGCGGCCAGAGGGATCGGGCCGGGCCTCCCCCCTGTGCCCGGCACCCGAACTACGGGGCAGTCGCGATCGCGCGGCTGCCCTTTTTTCTGGAAGCTGCCCTTTTCTTCTAGAAGTTGAAGCTCAGGCCGCCGACCGCGCTGTGGTTGCGGATGTTCAGGTCGATGCGGATGTCGCCGGTCGTCCCGGTATTGCCTGCGACCTCTCCGCCGATCCGCCCGGCGATCGCATCCGCGGCGACGCGGGTGTAGCGATACTCGGCGAACACCCCCAGCCAGCGCGTCAGCATCAGCTTCGCGCCCCCGCCCGCGCGCAGGCCCCAATTGCCGCCGATGTCGGCATCCGTAACGAGATAGGCCGGCCCGGCAAACGCATAGGGTTCGACGCCGCCGCCCGGGACGCGGACCATCGCCAGCGCCGCGAACGTCGCGGTCGTCGGCACGGTCAGGCGCGGGATGTCGACCGCCACCGACTCGCCGGGGTCGATCACGACCTCTTCGCCGAACAATTGCTCGTCGAGGCGGAGGTTGGCGGTGGCGCGGAGGGTCTGCCGCTTCACATCGGGATCGAGCGTCGCGGCATCGAGGGCGATGCCGAACGGTCCGAACCAGTGGCCGACGCGTGCGCCGTAGATGTCGGAGCGGGTCGGCTTCAGCGATTCGATTGCGATGCGCAGGTCCGCGGGCACGATCTGTCCGTTGATGCGCGCCTCGTTCGCGGTCAGCGTCGCCGCCGTCCGTTCGGGCCAGGACCGGCCGGCGAAGACGTCGACGAAGGTCTGCGCTCCGGCCTCCCCGGATATCGCGAGCCCGCCCGTCATCGCTGCGGCCAGCACAGCGCGCTTCGTTTTCATATCCGATCCCCCTGCCGACGATTTCATCCAAGTCGCGGGCGGACGGTAGGTTCCGGCCACGCGCGAACAGTCGTTGCGCCCGCGGCACTTTCCGGCGCGACGACCGTTCACGATCCGGCATTTCCAATCAGAAGGATCGATCATGAACGCGACCGCATTCGAAGGTGACACGCAGAAGCTGACCGGCAACGTCAAGGAAGTCGCGGGCGCCGCGCTAGGCAATGATTCGCTGCGCGGCGAGGGTGTCGCCGATCAGGTCGTCGGCACGGCCAAGCAGGCGGCCGGCGCCGCACGCGAGGCGATCGCCAATCCCGGCCCGGTGGTCGAGAAGGCGAAGAGCTTCGCCAAGGAGCGGCCTTACGCTGCCGCTGCGCTGATCGGCGTGGTCGGTCTGGCGATCCTCAACACGCTGCGCGGCAAGCGCTGACCCGTCGGAGGGGCGGGATCATTCCCGCCCCTTCGATAATCTGGGTTACTTCCTCCAGCTTACCTTCTCGCCACTGCTTGAACGCCCCCCTGCGAGAACGTATGTCGAACGCGATGGCGCAGCTCGATACCCGACAGAAGCTGGAAATCCTGGCCGATGCCGCGAAGTACGATGCGTCCTGTGCGTCGTCCGGAACGGCGAAACGGAACAGCCGCGACGGCAAGGGGATCGGTTCGACGGAAGGGCATGGCATCTGTCACGCCTATGCGCCGGACGGTCGCTGCATCTCGCTGCTGAAGATCCTGTTGACCAACAGCTGCATCTTCGACTGTCATTACTGCATCAACCGGAAGAGTTCGAACGTCCGCCGCGCGCGATTCACCGCGCAGGAGGTCGTCAATCTTACCCTCGCCTTCTACCGGCGCAATTATATCGAGGGCTTGTTCCTGTCGTCGGGGATCATCCGATCCTCCAACTATACGATGGAACAGATGGTCGAGGTCGCGCGGTCGCTGCGCGAAGATCATGGCTTTCGCGGCTATATCCATCTCAAGACGATACCGGATGCCGACCCCGAACTGGTGCATCAGGCGGGGCTGTATGCCGATCGCGTGTCGATCAACGTCGAATTGCCGACCGTCGGCGGACTGAAGCGGCTCGCTCCGGAAAAGGACGGCGTGCGGATCGAGAGCGCGATGCGTGACGTGAAGGCGTCGATCGCCGATTCGGACGATGCGCGGAAGAAATACAAGTCCGCGCCCCGCTTCGCGCCCGCCGGCCAGTCGACGCAGATGATCGTCGGCGCGGATTCGGCGACCGATGGCGACATCGTGACGCGGGCGTCGACCCTGTACGACCGGTTCGGACTGCGCCGCGTCTATTATTCGGCGTTCAGCCCGATCCCCGATGCGTCGTCGGTCCTGCCGCTGCAACGCCCGCCCCTGATGCGCGAACATCGGCTGTACCAGTCGGACTGGCTGATGCGCTTCTACGACTTCACGCCGGCGGAGGTGGTGTCCGCCGCGGACGCAGCGACGGGGATGCTGCCGCTCGACATCGATCCCAAGCTGGCCTGGGCGCTGAAGTTCCGCGACCGGTTTCCGGTCGACGTCAATCGTGCTCCGCGCGAGATGCTGCTGCGCGTCCCGGGACTGGGCGTGAAGGCAGTGAACGGTATTCTGACCAGCCGTCGCTGGCGACGGTTGCGGCTGGACGATATCGCGCGGCTGACGGTGTCGATCGCCAAGCTGCGGCCGTTCATCATCGCGGAGGACTGGCGGCCGGTGGTGCTGGCCGATCGTGCCGAGATCAGGCCACTGGTCGCGCCGAAGCGGCAGCAGCTGGAACTGTTCGCCGCCTGAGATACGCGGCGGCACCGGCGGCAAGCGTCAGGAGCAGGAACGGCGTCACGACATCGCGGTGCCGCTCGTCGAATTCGAACCAGACGTCGACCAGCAGCATGTGCGCCAGCGCGGCGACCAGAAATGCCGACGGTGCGCGGCGGTCGAACCGGAGCGCCGCCGCCGTCAGGGCGAGGGCGGTCGTCTGCGCCGCCTGCGCGAACGGCAGCAGCGCGGCAGTGGCGACAGGCGCGATCGGCGGCTGCATCGCGGCGAGGCGCGACACGCCGCTTTGCGCGAGACCGAGAGCACGGATCGCCTTGGCGGCGGTCAGTCGGACGAAATCCGCGGGATGCGTCATGATCCACTCTCGCGCCATCGCTCCGGCGGCGTGCCCCACTTCCAGCTCCGGCAACCCCCGCAACGACGCGGGATACTGCATCCAGCGCCCTGTCGCCGCCGGATTGTTGCCGATCCAGAGGCTGAGGCCGGACACGCTGGTCAGCGGAACGAACCCGCCGAACAGCGCGACATTGCGGAGCCACCACGGCAGCATCGTCACGGCGGCGATAGCAGCGGCCGGAATCCCCACCGTCAGCATCCGCCGCCAGCCGATCCGAAACCCGGCCGCCAGCCCGAACGCGAGCGCCAGCGGTGCCCAGCCCGGCTGCGTCAGCGCGAGCAGCCCGGTCGGGATACCGATCGCCGCCGCGCGCCGCCACGCCGGGGTCTTGCCCGCGTCGTACCACGCCACCGCGAGCATGACGGCGAGCAGCACGCCCAACCCCTCCTTCTGCGCAAGTGGCGCGGAAAACAGCGTTGCCGGCCAGATCAGATAGAGAGCCGCCGCCGCGATCCCGACGCGCCGATCGGCGATGCGCCCGCCGAGCCGTACGATCGTTGCGCCGACCAGCAGGTCGATCGCGGTAGACAGGACGGTCAGCGACGCCGTGGAAAACCCCGCGACCCACCCCCATCCCGCCAGCACCAGCGGATAGAGCGGCGGATAGAAGGCGCAGACATCGATATCAAGCCACCGGTCGTGGATCGTCAGCCCCCGACCGGCGAGCAGGTGCTGGGCCAGATCGATATAGACTTGGGAATCACCCGGAGAGGTCCGGTTCGCGACCAACAGGGCGCTGCCTGTTCTCAGGCCGATCGCGGCGACGCCGAACATCGCCCAGCCGAGCCACGACGGCGCCCGGACTGCGCGGGGCAGCACGCCGCCGCCCAGCGCCGCCCAGCCACCGAACAGTACGACACCCCATACCGACGCGCCCCAGCGATCGATCAGGGCGGGCGTCGAGAACACGCCGTAAGCGGCGGCAAGCAACAGCAGCGCCGCCGACGCGTTGATCGGCCATGGGATGCGGACGGATCGCGGCGTCATCCGGGAGCGGCGTAAAGGCCGCGGCTTGCCAAGGGTTTAAAGGAGCTGCGAATGCGCGTGGTGACGTTGGATCAGCCGGACGATTTCGATGGCTGGCGCGATGCGGCGCGGGGTCTGGCCGCCGACGAGGTCCCGCCGGACGATGTCGTCTGGCAGGTCGGCGACGTCGCCACCGACCTGTTCGCCGGGGAAGCGGAGGCGCGGGCGGTGCCGGCATCGACCGGCTTCTCGGTGCCGCGGACCTTCATCGATCTCGCGCGCAGTGTCGTGCTGTCGTCCGAGCCGGAGCGGTTCGCGCTGCTCTACACGCTGCTCGCGCGATTGCGGCAGGAGCCCAAGCTGGTCGAGGACCGTGCCGACCCGCTGGTTCGGCGGCTGGATCGGATCGCCAAGGACGTGCGCCGCGATATCCACAAGATGCGAGCGTTCCTGCGTTTCCGGGAGGTCGAGGATGCGGAGGGGTCGCGCTATGTCGCGTGGTTCGAGCCTGATCATCACATCGTCCGCGCCAACGCGGCGTTCTTCGTCAATCGCTTCGCCAGCATGCGCTGGTCGATCCTGACGCCCGAGGTGTCGCTGCACTGGGACGGCGAGACGTTGCAGGAGGGACCCGGCGCGAACAAGGCGGACGCGCCGGAGGGCGATCCGACCGAGGAGGTCTGGAAGACCTATTACGCCAGCATCTTCAACCCCGCGCGCGTGAAGGTCGGCGCGATGCTGCGGGAGATGCCGCGGAAATACTGGAAGAACATGCCCGAAACGCAGCTGGTGCCACAGCTGATCGCGGGCGCGCAGGCGCGGGAGGCAAGGATGATCGAGACGGCGCGACAGGATGTCGGCGGCAACAGCATCGCCGCATGGGAGGCGTTGCGCGAGGAGGCGGCGGGCTGCACCCGTTGTCCGCTCTACAAGCCGGCGACGCAGACGGTATTCGGCGAGGGACCGGTCGATGCGGCGTTGATGTTCGTCGGCGAGCAGCCGGGCGATCAGGAGGATCTGGCGGGCAAGCCGTTCGTCGGACCGGCGGGACAGGTGTTCGACCGGGCGCTGGCGGCGGCGGGGATCGACCGCAGCCGCACCTACGTCACCAATGCCGTCAAACACTTCAAGTTCGAGCAGCGCGGCAAGCGACGCATCCACTCCAAGCCCGGCACGGGCGAGATCGACGCGTGCCGCTGGTGGATCGAACAGGAACAGATGCTGGTGAAGCCACAGGTGACGGTGGCGCTGGGCGCGACGGCGGCGCGGTCGCTATTCGGCAAGACGATGACGATCGGTCGGGAACGGGGGCGGGAGATGCGACTGCCGGACGGGGGCGCGGCGTGGATCACCGTGCATCCCAGCTATCTGCTGCGCCTGCCAGACGCAGCGCAGGCCGAGGAGGAGTTCGCGCGCTTCGTCGAGGATCTGAAGCTGGCGGGGGCGGCGTTGGGGTAGACGTCCCGTCGGGGCCCGCCCCTGTCCCGCTCGATCGGATCATCCGGCATCACATCTCGCGCGGGTCCGGTCCCAGCCGACCATCCGCCGTATCCATCGCGTCGATCGCGGCGATATCGTCCTCGTCCAGCGTCAGATCGGCAGCGGCGACATTGTCGCTCAGATGCTCCGGACTGGACGCCTTCGGAATGACGGAGAAGCCCTTCGCCAGATGCCACGCGATCACGACCTGCGCGGCGGATCGTCCGTGCCGGTCGGCGATCGACACGATAGCGGAATCGGACAGCAGGTCCTTGCCCTGACCGATCGGACTCCAGCTCTGCGTCACGATGCCATGTGCGTCGTGATACTCGCACGCCTCCCGCTGCTGGAAACGCGGATGAAGCTCGATCTGGTTGACTGCGGGGACCACCGCCGTCTCCGCCGCCAGCCGTTCCAGATGCTCGGGCAGGAAGTTGGATACGCCGATCGAGCGGGCCTTGCCGGCATCGCGCAGGGCGATCATCGCCTGCCATGCCTCGACGAAACGATCCTCGCGCGGCACCGGCCAGTGCATCAGGTACAGATCGACCGCGTCGACACCCAGCAGCGACAGGCTCTCGTCCAGCGCCGCCGCCGCATCGCCGTGGCGGTCGTTCCACAGCTTCGTGGTGATCCAGACATCGCCGTCCTCGCCGGTCTCGCCCTTGATCCCGTCACCGACGCCACGTTCGTTGCCGTAGATTGCAGCGGTGTCGACCAGTCGGAAGCCGAGATCGATACCCTTGCGCACCACCAAAGCGGCCTGCGGATCGGGGATTTGCCAGGTTCCCATGCCGAGTTGCGGCATGGAGCGGCCATCGTTGAGCGTCAGGTTGGTCATGCCGCGCTCAACCCCTGCGCGGAGCGGCCGGTTCCGATTGACCACCGGGGGGCGGACATCCTAGCGCGGCGGGCATGTTCGAGAAGATTCTGGGCGCGCTGGCCGCTTTCGTCATCTGGGTGATTTCCAGCGGTGGCTATGTCGGCATAGCCGCTTTGATGGCGATCGAGAGCGCGTGTATCCCGCTGCCGTCCGAGATCGTAATGCCGTTTGCAGGCTATCTGGTGTCGACCGGCCGGTTCGACCTGTTCTGGGCGGCCACCGCGGGCGCGATCGGGTGCAATATCGGATCGATCGTCGCCTATGAGGTCGGCAAGCGCGGTGGCAGGCCGCTGGCGGAACGCTGGGGCCGGTACATCCTGATCGGGCATGACGAACTGGACGCGGCCGACCGCTTCTTCGCCAAATGGGGATCGGCCGCGGTGTTGATCGGGCGGCTGTTGCCGGTGATCCGCACCTTCATCGCGTTTCCGGCCGGCGTGGCGCGCATGAAGCTGCTGCCGTTCCACATCTATACGTTCGTCGGATCGTGGCCGTTTTGCTTCTTCCTCGCGTGGATCGGCATGAAGCTGGGCGACCAGTGGAACAGCGACCCGCGTCTGAAGGCTGCGTTCCATCAGGCGGACCTTGCGATCGGGCTGGTGCTGGTGGCGCTGGTGGCGCTGTATGTCTGGCACCGCGTCCGGGGGATCCGGAAGAACCAGTCCTAGCGCGGGTTGTTCCGCGCCATTCGGGCGCATGACGCTCGATATACCGACGCCGCTTGCCTCCTCGTCATGCCGGGCTGGTCCAGGCATGACGGACCGTCGTTCGTCGGAGGTCTACGCCCGGGCGGAGCGAGAAACCTGTGCGGAACTCCTGTCCCAAGCGTGACGCGCTCGCCTCACGCCGACTGTTCCGGCTACGGCCGAACGACATCGTTGTGCTGCCTCGTGGTAGGCGATACTCGACTTCGATCACGATAAACGGCGGACGTCGGGAACCGCTATATTCCGTGCAGCTCGCCGAGTGCATACCCGACGCAGCGTATAGCCGCTGCAATCCTGCACCTCCGCCCCGGAAACACGAACGGCCCGCCCGGCGAATGCCGGACGGGCCGTGTCGTCAAGACCGATAGGCCGCAATCAGGTGATTGCGATCAGCTGCCCTGAGCGAGATTGACGGCGGCGTACTTGCCGCGACGATCGACCTCGATCTCGAACTGCAGGCGGTCGCCCTCGTTCAGGCTCGACATGCCGGCACGCTCGACGGCCGAGATGTGGACGAACGCATCGGGCTGTCCGTCGTCGCGCTGAATGAAGCCGAAGCCCTTCATCGCGTTGAAGAACTTGACGGTGCCAGTCGCCTTCTCGCCGGTCAGTTGGCGCTGCGGTGCACCACCGCGGTCGCCGCCGGCGCCGCCGAAGCCACCACGATCGCCACCCGGACGCGGGCCACGGTCGCCGAAGCCACCTTCACGCGGCTCGCGCGGCGGAGCGCGATCGGTGACGGGCATGGGCTCGCCTTCGATCTTCAGCTCGGTCGCCGAGATGCGGCCACCGCGATCGACCAGCGTGAAGCCGAGCGGCTGACCCTCTGCCAGACCACTCAGGCCGGCCTGCTCCACGGCGGAGATGTGAACGAACACGTCCTCGCCGCCGTCATCGCGCACGACAAAGCCGAAGCCCTTCTGCCCGTTGAAGAACTTGACCACGCCGGTACCCTCGCCGACGACCTGCGGGGGCATGCCGCGGCCACCACCGCCGCCGCCGCCACCACCGAAGCCGCCACCGCCGCCGCCGCGGAAACCGCCGCCGCCGCCACCGCCGCCGAAGCCGCTGCGATCACCGCCGCCGCTGAACCCGCCACCGCCGAAGCCGCCACGATCGCCGCCGCCGAAGCCACCGCCACCAAAGCCACCACCGCCGAAGCCACCACCGCCGAAGCCGCCGCGATCGCCGCCGCCGAAGCTGCTGCCGCCGCCGAATTCTTCGCCGCCGCCACCAAAACCGTCGCGCTTGTCGCGTCCACGCCCGCCGCGATTGCCGCGGCCGCCTTTATCGAAACCCATAAGCCCTGTTCGTCTTCCCGGTTCGCCCGTATGCATCCTCAAGAACCCGAGCGCCGGACGACGAACGAGGGGCCTTAGAGCGCGAAACCTATTGCGCCCACTTCGCGGCATAACCGATTCGCGCGACGCCTGCGAACAAAATCGTCAAATCCGGGGCCGGATAAAGCGTATACTTGCGTTCTGTGGCCCACTTGCCGACGTCGCGGCCCATTGAGCGTTCATTCCCCAGCCGCTACGGCATCGGCATGACCGTCCATTTCCACGAAGAAGACATCCCCGCCGGCCTGTTCGCGGATGCCGACAGCATCGCCGTGGATACCGAGACGATGGGCCTCATCACCCCGCGCGACCGGCTGTGCGTGGTGCAATTGTCGGACGGAGGACCAGATGAGCATCTGGTGCGGTTCGGCCCGGCCAGCGATTATGCCGCCCCTCATCTGAAGGCGCTGCTGGCCGATACGGGCAAGGTGAAGCTCTATCATTTCGGGCGGTTCGATATCGCCGCGCTCAGCCATTATCTGGGCATCGTCGCCGGGCCGGCATGGGACACCAAGATCGCGTCGCGCCTGATCCGGACCTACACCGACCGCCACGGACTGAAGGAACTGGTGCGCGAGTTGCTGGGGCAGGAATTGTCGAAGCAGCAGCAATCGTCCGACTGGGGCGGTCCGGAGCTGTCCGACGCCCAGAAGGAATATGCCGCGTCCGACGTACGCTACCTCCACCGCCTGCGCGCCGAACTGGAGAAGCGGCTGGTGCGCGAGGGGCGGATGACGCTGGCGCAGGCGTGTTTCGATTTCCTGCCGATGCGCGCCGAACTCGATCTGGCGGGCTGGCCGGAGCAGGATATCTTCGCGCATGTCTGAAGTGGCCCGTCGCGAGCGGACGGCGCGGGAGATCTGGGCCGCGCCGGGCAGCAGCCACGACAGGCTGGTCGCGATCGCGCGCGTCGCGCTGCCGATGTCGATCGGCGTGCTGGCGGCGTTTCTGGTGATGGCCCCGCTGACCGCGACCGGAGACGTGTCGTTCGTGCTCGACAAGAACAAGGTGGAGGTCGCCCGCGAACGGTTGAAGATCCAGACGGCGCGGTACAGCGGACAGGACACCAAAGGTCAGCCGTTCCAGCTCACCGCAGGCTCCGCGATCCAGAAAAGCTCCGCCGAACCGGTCGTGCGCCTCAACCAGTTGAAGGCAGGCATCCAGCTGGCCGACGGCCCGGCGCAGGTCGTCGCCAATACCGGCCGCTACGACATGGATACGGAAACCGTAAAGCTTGACGGGCCGATCGCGATGCGTGCGGCGGGCGGTTACAGGCTCGATACACACGATGCGACGCTGAACCTGAAAAGCCGGCAGATGCAGAGTCAGGGCGGCGTCAGCGGCACCGTGCCGCAGGGGAATTTCCGCGGCGACACGATGCGCGCCGACCTCGAAAACCGGACCGTCACGATCGACGGCAACGCGCGCTTGCGGATCGTGCCGAGAGGGGCGAGATAGCGTCGATGCGCGCCCTGCTTCCGCTCCTGATCCTGTCGTCGTCGCTGACCGTTGCCCCGGCGGGCGCACAGCAGCGGCATAACACCGATGCGCCGATCGATGTCGGGGCCGACCATATCGAATTGCAGGACAAGGCGAATCGTGCCGTGCTGTCCGGCAACGTGTCGGTGAAGCAGGCCGAGATGACGCTGAACGCGGCGCGGGTGACGGTCACCTATACGGGTCAGGTCGTCGGCGGGAACCCGCAGGTGTCGCGCCTCGACGCGGCGGGCGGCGTGACCGTGCGGAGGCCAGACCAGACCGCGAAGAGCCAGTACGCGATCTACGATCTCAACCGGCGCGTCATCACGATGCTGGGCGCGGTCACGCTGACGCAGGGGACCAACACGGTCAACGGCGGCCGCCTGACGATCAACCTCGATACCGGACGCGCGGTGGTGGACGGATCGTCGGTCGGCGGCAGCAGCGGAGCCCCGGGTGGCGGCACGACGCAGCAGCGTGGCGGTCGCGTGACGGGGACATTCTCGGTTCCCAACCGCAATTGATGCCCTGCCGGACGCGGAGGGGGTTCCCGTCCGCGTCCGCGTCGGGCATGCACGAACCCTGCCAAGCCGGCATCCGTTAACGGCCCGGTAACGAAGATTTGCGAGGCACCCGCCGATGGACGTCGCCACCCTGGCCCCCGAAATACCGCAGCCGATCGTGGAGGCGCCCGTGTCCGAGGGGCTGCAGGTGGTGTCGATCGCCAAATCCTACGACAAGCGCACGGTGCTGACCGACGTATCGGTGTCGGTCGCGAAGGGCGAGGTCGTCGGGCTGCTCGGACCGAACGGCGCGGGCAAGACGACGTGCTTCTATTCGGTGATGGGGCTGGTGAAGCCTGATTCGGGCCGCATCATGCTCGACGGCGACGACATCACCGGCCTGCCCATGTATCGCCGTGCGATCCTAGGCCTCGGTTATCTCCCTCAGGAGACGTCGATCTTTCGCGGCCTGTCGATCGAGAAGAACATCCTGACGGTGCTGGAACTGTCGGAACCCGATCCGGCGGCGCGGCAGGCGAAACTGGCTCGACTGCTCGACGAGTTCGGCCTGACGCGGCTGCGCGCGGCGCCCGCGATGGCGCTGTCGGGCGGAGAGCGGCGGCGGGCGGAGATCGCACGCGCGCTGGCGGCGGAACCGTCGATCATGCTGCTCGACGAGCCGTTCGCGGGCATCGACCCGATCTCGATCGCCGACATCCGCGATCTGGTGAAGGATCTGAAGCGGCGCAGCATCGGCGTGCTTATCACCGATCATAATGTCCGCGAGACGCTCGACATCGTCGATCGCGCCTACATCATCTACGACGGCCGCGTGCTGTTCACCGGATCGCCCGCCGAACTGGTCGCGGACGCGAACGTGCGTCGCCTGTACCTCGGCGAAGGCTTTTCGCTCTAATTATGAGTCTCGCGCCGCGCCTGGACCTTCGCCAGTCGCAGTCGCTGGTGATGACGCCGCAGTTGCAGCAGGCGATCAAGCTGCTCGCGCTGTCGAACCTGGAGATCGAAGGCTTCCTTGCGGAGGAGATCGAGAAGAACCCCCTGCTCGAAGCCGCGACCACCACCGAGGTCATCCGCCCCGAACCGGTCGAGCGCGAACCGGCCGCCGCCGACGAGATGGTCACCGGCGCGGTGCAGGCGGATGCGCCGGTCGACGTCGATTACGCGACCGAGAGCCACCAGCAGGATTCCATTTCGGACGGCGGAGCAGGCTTCGACGGCGCGCTGAGCCGCGGCGCGATGCCGGAGGACGGGCCGGACCTCGATTCGTTCGCGGACACGTCGCTCAGCCTCGCGGATCATCTGCTCTCGCAGGCGGGGCCGGCGGTGGCGGGGCCGGACCTGTTCCTCGCGCAGCATCTGATCGACCAGATCGACGAGGCGGGGTACCTGACCGCATCGACGCTGGAGATCGCCAACCGTCTCGGCGTGGCGCAGGCGCGGGTGGAGGCGGTGCTGGGCATCGTCCAGACCTTCGATCCGACGGGAGTCGGCGCGCGCGACCTGTCCGAATGTCTCGCGCTTCAGGCGAAGGAGGTCGACCGGTTCGACCCGTGCATGGCGAAGCTGATCGGCAATCTCGACCTGCTGGCGCGCGGCGAATTGACCCGGCTGAAGCGGATGTGCGGGGTCGACGACGAGGACATGGCGGACATGATCCGCGAACTTCGCGCCTACGACCCGAAGCCGGGGTGCCGCTATGGTGGCGAGCCGAGCCAGGCGGTGGTGCCCGACCTGTTCGTGACGCGCACGTCGGCCGGCTGGTCGATCGAACTGAACAGCGCGACGCTGCCGCGCGTGCTGGTCAACCGCCGCTATCATGCGCAACTGTCGCACGGGCCGCAGGACAAGGCGTCGAAGGCGTGGCTGGGCGACATGCTCGCCAGCGCCAACTGGCTGGTGAAGGCGCTCGACCAGCGGCAGCGGACCATCATCAAGGTCGCGACGGAGATCGTGAAGCAGCAGGAGGCGTTCTTCCGCCTCGGCGTCGCGCATCTGAAGCCGATGACGCTGGCGAAGGTCGCGGAGGCGATCGAGATGCACGAATCGACCGTCAGCCGTGTGACCAGCAACAAGTACCTGTCCTGCGCGCGCGGACTGTTCGAGCTGAAATACTTCTTCACCAGCGCGATCCAGTCTGCGGACGGCGGCGATGCGGTGTCGGCGGAGGCCGTGAAGAGCGCGATCCGCGCCCTGATCGCGAACGAGGGCGCGAAGATCCTGTCAGACGACACGCTGGTCGAGTTGCTCAACGCCAAGGGCTTCGACATCGCCCGCCGCACGGTGGCCAAGTACCGCGAGGCGATGGGGATCGGGAGTTCGGTACAGCGTCGGCGGGCGCGGACGCTCGAGGGGGGCTGAGGCTGCTGCCTCTCGCTCTCCTTCCTGAGGGGAGCAGAAGGGTAGCGCCGACCTCAGGCCGCCTTCTTCAGCTCCAGCCGGCTCCAGATTTCGACCAGCGCGTCGGTCAGTTCCTGCATCATCGCGGGGGTGTGAGTCGGGCCGGGGGTGAAGCGCAGGCGTTCGGTGCCGCGCGGTACGGTCGGGTAGTTGATTGGCTGCACATACGCGCCGTACTCGGCGAGCAGGATGTCGCTGATCCGCTTCGCCTTGATCGGATCGCCGACCATCAGCGGTACGATGTGCGTTCCGCCCAGCATCACCGGCAGGCCGGCATCGGCCATCATCGTCTTCAGCAGCGTCGCCGCCGCCTGCTGCCCCTCGCGCTCCGCAGTCGAAGCCTTGAGGTGGCGGACACTGGCGAGGACGCCAGCGACCAGTACCGGCGACAGGCTGGTGGTGAAGATGAAACCGGGGGCGTAGCTGCGAATCACGTCGATGATCGTGCGGCTGGCAGCGATGTAGCCGCCCATCACGCCGAACGCCTTGCCCAGCGTCCCCTCGATGATGGTCAGCCGCCCGGCGACGTCGTCCCGCTCCGAAATGCCGCCGCCGCGCGCACCGTACATGCCGACCGCGTGGACCTCGTCGCAGTATGTCAGCGCGTTGTACTTGTCCGCCAGATCGCAGATCGCGCCGATCGGGGCGATGTCCGCCTCCATCGAATACACGCTTTCGAACGCGATCAGCTTGGGCGCCGACGGGTCCTCGGCGGCCAGCAACTCTTCGAGATGATCGAGATCGTTGTGGCGGAAGATACGCTTCTCGCAGCCTGAATTGCGGATGCCCGCGATCATCGACGCGTGGTTCAGTTCGTCGGAAAAGATCACGCAGCCGGGCAGGATCTTCGCCAGTGTCGCCAGCGTCGCCTCGTTCGAGACATAGCCGCTGGTGAACAGCAACGCCGCTTCCTTGCCGTGCAGGTCGGCGAGTTCGCCCTCCAGATCGACATGATAGTGGGTGTTGCCGCCGATGTTGCGGGTGCCGCCGGAACCCGCGCCGACGTCGTGCAGCGCCTCCTCCATGGCCGCGATCACCTTGGGGTGCTGGCCCATCGCGAGATAGTCGTTGGAGCACCAGACGGTGATCGGCTTCGGCCCGTTATGGCCGGCGAAGCAGCGCGCGTTGGGGAACGCCCCCTTGTTGCGCAGGATGTCGATGAACACCCGGTACCGCCCCTCGGCATGCAGCCGGTCGATCGCCTGCGTGAAGACGTGCGCGTAATCGACGCGCGCCTCCGCGCCATGGCTGCCGGGGGCGGAGGTGAGTGCCGGAGCGAAAGAGGCCGGGGTCATGGCCCGGTCGTCTACGCCCCTCCGCAAGGTTTTTCCAGCGCGGAAGAACGAACGCACTGATCGGGTTTATGCGTGGTGTCAGAGCTGTTCGAGGATCGGCAGCCCGCGTGTCGCCAGCGTCGCGGCGATCGCGCGCTCCCGCTCGCCGATGCGGGTGAAGACGAGTCGGCCGGGCGGCGGCATCGCGGGCCAGTCCTGCCCGTCGGTCAGGAAGGCGATGCGGCGGGCGATACCGGGACCGCCATCGACGAAGCGCACGCCGGGCGGCACGACCGCCACCATATCGCCCTCCAGCAATGGGAAATGCGTGCAGGCGTTGACGATCACGTCGATCCGGTCGCCGCCGGGTTGACGGAACAGCCCGTCAAGTTCTGTGGCGATCGTGTCGAGGGGCGGAGCGGTGCCGGCCAGCGCTCCTTCCGCCAGCTCGACCAGAGCCGCCGACCCGTGGCGCAGCACCACGCAATCGCCCGCGAATCGCGCCGCGAGATCGTCGACATAGGGCTGACGCACCGTCGCCTCCGTGCCCAGCACGCCGATCACGCGCGTCCTGCTCATCGCGGCGGCGGGCTTGATCGCGGGCACCGTGCCGACGACGGGCAGGTCAAGCGCCGCGCGGACCACCGGCAGCGCAATGGTGGAGGCGGTGTTGCACGCGATCACCACCAGTCGGGGCCGGTACCGCTCCACCAGCCGTCCCAGCAGCGCCGGCACGCGCGCGGCGATCTCCGCCTCCGACTTGATGCCGTAGGGGAAGCCCGCCGAGTCGGCGACGTAGACGACCGGCGCGTTCGGCAGCAGCGTCAGCGTAGGCGCGACGACGGACAGGCCGCCGACACCCGAATCGAAGAACAGGATCGGGGCGGCATCGCTCATCGCCATCCCTTAGCGTCCCGGGGCTGGCGGTGCACGGCTGATCCAGATTAATGGACACCGTGCGTGAACGCGTTATGTTCCGTTTCATCAAGGGGGACGCTTGCAGACCCAAATCCTCTGGATCGCCCCGACACTGGCGCTCTTGCTCGGCTATGCGCTGGGTTCCATCCCGTTCGGGATCATCCTGACGCGTGTCGCGGGCGCGGGCGACCTGCGCCAGATCGGCTCCGGCAATATCGGTGCGACCAACGTGCTGCGAACCGGCCGCAAGGGGCTGGCGGCGGCGACCCTGCTGCTCGACATGGCCAAGGGGCTGGCGGCGGTGCTGATCGTGGAGGCGATCTTCCCGGGCGAGGGGCTGCTGGCGGGCGCAGCGGCGTTCGTCGGCCATTGCTATCCGGTGTGGCTGCGCTTTCGCGGCGGCAAGGGCGTCGCGACGCTGATGGGCATCGTGCTGGCGCTGCATTGGCCGATCGGACTGGTGTATGCGGTGGTGTGGCTGGGACTGCTGGCGACGCTGCGCATTTCCGCGGTCGCCGGGATGAGCGCGGCGATCAGCGCACCGGTCGCGGCCGCCCTGTTCGGACGATTCGATCTGGTGCTGCTGCTGATCGCGCTGGCGCTGCTGGTGCTGTGGAAACACGGCGACAATGTCGAACGGCTGCTGGCGGGCACCGAACCGAGGATCGGCCGGGCGAAGTGAGCCTGTTCACGGATACGGATCATGCGCGGCTGCGCCTGATCCGCACGCACGGGATCGGACCGATCGGCTATCGCCAGTTGATCGCGCGCTATGGCACGGCGGCGGCGGCGATCGAGGCGCTGCCGATGCTGGCGCGGCGCGGCGGGGGTCAGCCCCCGCGCGTGCCGTCCGCCGCAGACGTCGCACCGGAAGTGGAGCGGACGGCGCGGCTCGGCGCACGCTATCTGTTTCTCGGCGATGCCGATTATCCGATGCCGCTGGCGGAGATCGACAATGCGCCCCCTGCCCTGATCTGGCGCGGCGACCTGTCGCTGGCGGTGCGGCCCTGCGTGGCGATCGTCGGCGCGCGCAACGCATCGGCGGTGGCGTGCCGGTTCGCGCGGATACTGGGCCATGATCTGGCCGATCAGGGGGCGACGGTAGTATCCGGACTGGCGCGGGGCATCGACACCGCGGCGCATCAGGGCGCATTGGCGGCGGGCGGCACGATCGGCGTCATCGCCAGCGGCATCGACATCGTCTTCCCGCCGGAGAACGCGGAATTGCAGGAGACGGTGGCGACCCGCGGGCTGCTGCTGGCCGAACAGCCGCCCGGCACCGAGCCGCGGGCGCGGCATTTCCCGTACCGCAACCGCATCATCGCCGGCCTGTGCCAGGGCACCGTCGTGGTCGAGGCTGCGCCGAAATCCGGCTCGCTCATCACCGCGCGACTGGCAACGGAAATGGGGCGCGAGGTGATGGCGGTGCCCGGCAGCCCGCTCGATCCGCGTGCGCAGGGCTGCAACGGCCTGATCCGCGAAGGTGCGACCCTGGTTCAAAGCGCCGCCGACGTGCTGGAACTGCTGCGCCCGATCGATCCGCGCGCCGTCCGCTCTCCCGGCAGCGCCTATGTGCCGCCCCCGCCGGAGGATGCGAGCGATGCGGAGCGCCGCCGCGTGACCGACCTGCTCGGCCCCGTCGCGGTATCGATCGACGAACTGATCCGGCAGGCGGGGCTGTCACCGGCGGTGGTGCAGACGGTGTTGCTGGAACTGGAACTCGCCGGCCGCATCGAGCGGCACGCCGGCGGACGCGTGAGTCTGATGTGAAACGGTTCCTGTTCGTGTGCAGCCAGAATCGGCTTCGCAGTCCCACCGCCGAGCAGATCTTTGCCGGCCGCGACGGAATCGACGTGTCGTCAGCCGGAACCAACAACGATGCGGAAAATCCGCTATCGTCCGAACTGGTCGCATGGGCCGACACGATCGTCGTGATGGAAAAGGCGCACCGCGCCAAACTGCGCCAGCGATTGCAGCGTGCCCTGAGCGGCAAGCGCATCGTCTGTCTCGACATTCCGGACGATTATGCGTTCATGGACCCCGCGTTGATCCGTCTGCTGGAAATCAGGATGGCGCGACACCTGCCGGGATGAGCGAATCTACACCGTCCCCAGCCCCGACAGATCCTGCATCACCGCGATCAGCGCATGCGCGGCGGCGGCGCGGTCTGCCGCGGGGCGGTCGGGAGCGAGCGGTGCGAGTTGCGCTTCAATGAAATCCTCCGGGCCGCTGTACGCCATCGTCCAGCCGGCGAACTGGCGGTGGCGGATGCTGCGGTCGAGGATGACGTCGATCCGGGTATGACGCGGATCGCGGCGGATCTTGCCCATCAACTCCGCGATGGCCGGCAGGGGCCCCTCGATCACTTGCGCGAAATGCTTCTCGGTGAACATCAGCGCACCGGTGACGCCGACATCAGCGTTCCAGCGGCGCGACCAGTCGACGATGTCGTGGACCCGCGACTCCTCCACCGGCAAGACCAGCGTACTGACACTGACGTAGAAGATCGAGCGGATCATCGTAGCGCCTGTATCATCCTGCACGAACAAGGCGGAATGATGTCACAAGGCCTTTGCCAATCGACTAACACAATCATATGTAAGGGAATTTAAAGCGAAATTAGTCGCACTTTACCAACCGTAGCCGATCCCTCCCGATGGGCTGCGGACGAGGAGCAGCGATCATGATCGAGCAACGCAGCAATCTGGGACCCTTCGTGCGGGCCCTGAAGCGGCGATTCGTCATCGATGCGGCGGATGCGGACGCCGTACTGGCGTTGCCGCACACGCTGAAGCTGGTCGATGCCGGTCGCTACATCATCCGCGAGGGCGACCTGCCCGGCCACTGCATCATCCTGTTGAAAGGGGTGGCTTCGCGGCACAAGACGATGGGCGACGGCACGCGTCAGGTCGTCGGCCTGCATATGGAGGGGGAGCCGATCGACCTTCATTACGCGATGCTGTTTCCGTCGGTCGACAATGTCCAGGCGTTGACGCCGGTGGAGGTGGCGCTGGTGCCGCATCGCGCGATGCTGGACCTGATGCACTCGCGTCCGGCCGTCGCCGATGCGATCTGGACGGACAGTCTGGCGGGGTCGTCGGTGTTCCGGGAGTGGATCGCCAATGTCGGACGGCGGGGAGCCTATACGCGACTGGCGCACCTGATCTGCGAAATGGCGCTGCGACAGGGGGCGGACATCAGCACGGGGGCATGCTCGTTCTACTTGCCGCTGACGCAGACGGACATGGCCGACGCGCTGGGCCTGACCAGCGTCCACGTCAACCGCACGCTGCAGGCGCTGCGCCGTGAGGGGCTGGTCGAGACGAAGGCGCGGTGGGTGAAGATACCCGACTGGACCGCGCTGGCGGATGCGGGCGATTTCTGCCCACGCTATCTGCAACTGTCGCGCGAGCACGCCTGACGCTTTAGGTGCAAAGGTCTGGCAGGTCCCGGGGTTGGCAGGTCGCAAGGTTGACGGGGGTGGCGAGGCTCTCCACCCTCGCGCGTACACGTAAGGATCGTACAGAGCCCCCATGCAGCTTGTCATCGTCGAATCGCCCGCCAAGGCCAAGACCATCGAGAAATATCTGGGCTCGGACTACCGGGTCCTCGCCTCCTACGGCCATGTCCGCGACCTGCCGCCGAAGGACGGATCGGTGAATCCCGACGAGGGGTTCGCGATGGAGTGGGAAAACTACGCGGACAAGGCGAAGCAGCTCAAGGCGATCGCGGATCTGGCGAAAACCGCGGACCGCCTGATCCTGGCGACCGATCCCGATCGCGAGGGAGAGGCGATCAGCTGGCACGTGCAGGAGGTGCTGAGAAACCGCAAGGCGCTGCCCAAGGACGTGCAGCGGGTGACGTTCAACGCGATCACCAAACAGGCGGTGACGACCGCGATGGGCCAGCCGCGCGAACTGGATAACGACCTGATCGATGCGTACCGCGCACGGCGGGCGCTCGACTATCTGGTCGGGTTCACGCTGTCGCCGGTGTTGTGGCGCAAACTGCCCGGCGCGAAGTCGGCGGGGCGCGTGCAGTCGGTGGCGCTGCGCCTGATCGTCCAGCGCGATCGCGAGATCGAGGCGTTCAAGTCGCAGGAATATTGGTCGATCACCGCGCAGATGGAGCAGGACGGCACGCCCTTTACCGCGCGTCTGGTGCAGTGGGACGGCAAGAAGCTCGACCGGCTGTCGATCGGTGCGGAGGGCGATGCGCTGAAGGCGAAGGCCGCAGTCGAGGACGGCCGCTTCTCCGTCCAGACCGTCGAGACGAAGCCGGCGGGTCGCAATCCGCCGCCGCCGTTCACCACCTCGACGCTGCAACAGGAAGCCGCGCGCAAGCTGGGCTTTTCCGCCGACCACACGATGCGGATTGCGCAAGGGCTCTACGAGGACGGCGCGATCACGTACATGCGGACCGACGGCGTGCAGATGGACGGCAGCGCCATCTCCGCGGCGCGGCTGGCGGTCGCGAACCGCTATGACGCCAGCTACGTCCCGGACAAGCCGCGCCAGTACCAGACCAAGGCCAAGAATGCGCAGGAAGCGCACGAGGCGATCCGGCCGACCGATTTCGGCAAGGACAAGGTCGGAGGCGGCGACCATGCGCGGCTGTACGACCTGATCTGGAAGCGGGCGCTCGCCAGTCAGATGGCGTCGGCGCGAATGGAGCGCACGACCGTCGAACTGGCGGACGGCACCGGCCGCAACATATTGCGCGCCACCGGTCAGGTCGTGCTCTTCCCCGGCTATCTCGCGCTCTATGAAGAGGGCACCGACGACAGTGCCGACGAGGACGCCCGCCGCCTGCCGCGCATGAAGGACGGTGATGCCCCCGCGAAGAAAGCGGTCGACGCGGAGCAGCATTTCACCCAGCCGCCGCCGCGCTTTTCCGAGGCGTCGCTGGTCAAGCGCATGGAGGAACTCGGCATCGGCCGCCCCTCCACCTACGCGTCGATCATCAAGACGCTGAAGGACCGCGCCTATGTGCGGATCGAGAAGAACCGGTTCTTCGCGGAGGAATCCGGCCGGCTGGTGACCGCGTTCCTGGAGCGGTTCTTCGAGAAATATGTCGGCTTCGACTATACCGCCGAGCTGGAGGAGGAGCTGGACGACGTGTCCGGTGGCCGTGCCCAGTGGCAGGCGGTGCTGGAAGCATTCTGGCGCGACTTCAAGCCGCGCACCAGCGAGGTCATGGAGCAGCAGCCGTCGGCGATCACCGCCGAACTGGATCAGTTTCTGGCGCCGTATCTTTTCCCGCAACAGGCGGACGGGGGCGATCCGCGGCTGTGCCCCAATTGCGGCGCGGGGCGACTCGCGCTGCGCGGCGGTCGATTCGGTGCGTTCGTCGCCTGCTCCAACTATCCCGAGTGCAAATATACGCGGCGATTCGCACAAGGCGGCTCGGCGGATGAAGACTCGGGACCCGAGACGCTGGGCAACGATCCCGAGACGGGCCTGCCGGTGGAGCGCAAGTCCGGGCGATTCGGTCCGTACATCCAGCTCGGCGAGGGCAAGGAGGCGAAGCGCGCCTCGATCCCCAAGGACGTCGACCTCGATCTGGAATGGGCGCTGAAGCTGCTGTCGCTGCCCCGCACGGTCGGCACGCATCCCGAGTCGGGCGAACCGATCACTGCCTCGATCGGCCGCTATGGTCCGTATCTGGCGCATTCGGGAAAGTACGCGCGCCTGCAATCGACTGCTGACGTCTTCGAGACGGGCATGAACGCCGCCGTCGTCAAGCTGGCGGAAGCGGCTGCGGGTGGTGGCCGCCCTCAGCGGGGTGCCGCGCGAGCGCCGTTGAAGGAACTCGGCAAACATCCGCGCACCGAGCTTGAGCTGAAGCTGATGGAAGGCCGCTACGGCGCGTACGTCACCGATGGCGAAACCAACGCGACCTTGCCCAAGTCGATCACGCCGGACCAGTTGACCCTGGAAGAGGCGGCGTTGCTGATCGACGCCCGCGCTGCGGCGGCCCCGAAGCCGAAGAAGAAGGCGGCGGCCAAGAAGGCACCCGCGAAGAAGCCGGCCGCGAAGGCAGGGGCGGAGAAAAAATCGGCCGCGAAGAAGGCACCGGCGAAGAAGAAGGCGGCAGCGGAGTAGGTTACCCCGGGCGGCCTCGAAGCGTTACACCCGCTTGGCGAAGGCCGGGGTCCATCTGCCGCTGATCGTGTGAGACTCGGGAACGCTGGCCAGACTGGACCCCGGCCTTCGCCGGGGAGGAGAATGGGGGCGCTCGCGCTATCAAGCGCCACAGCCCGGCACGATGTCGCCCGCCGCCCGTGCTCCCGCGAAGGCGGGAGTAAGGGGTACTTGGACAGCCGCCGGTAGCCCGACCACTGCATTCCCGCCTTCGCGGGAATTCGACGGTTCAGGCTGCCAGCCGCCGCGTCGTGCCCAGCCACGCCCGCGCCGCCGCCTGTGCGGTGGCGATCTCCCGCGCCGTCATGTCCTCGGCCACTTCGGCCCGCGCGTCCTGTGCGGCGGAGAAGCCGGACACGGCGGCGAGGTTGAACCATTTGTGCGCCTCGATCAGGTCGACGGCGACGCCGGACGTGCCGGTCTGGTAGCAGATGCCGAGATCGTACAGCGCATCGCCGTCGCCGGCGGCGGCATCGGCGATCCGGCTTTCGATCAGGAATTGCGCACTTTTGAAACTGTTGCCCATTGCTGGCCCCTTCGCTGCAAACCGTTGCAGGTGATGAGAGTGGTTTGGGGGGCAACGCCTTCTCAAATGGTTAACGGCTTAACCTCGTTCGATTTGCAGCACGTTAGCTATTCTTGACCGTCAATTCGGTTCGATCGCGATGTTGTCGATCAGCCGCGTCTGTCCCATCCGCGCCGCCGCCAGCAGCCGGCGGGGCCGGTCGGCGGCGGGATCGGGTGCCAGCGTCTCC
This sequence comes from Sphingomonas sp. Leaf343, assembly GCF_001423765.1. Lineage (GTDB taxonomy): Bacteria > Pseudomonadota > Alphaproteobacteria > Sphingomonadales > Sphingomonadaceae > Sphingomonas. The sequence continues at coordinate 61,425 of NZ_LMPG01000016.1, read as the reverse complement.
GCATCCGCCAGTGCAACGTAATCCACCACGAAGCCTGCCGTTTCCAGCGTCGCCGTCGCATCGGCCAGTGCCGCAGCGGGATCATCCCCCTTGCCGATCGCGCGGGCGGCGATGCCCAGCGCCCGCGGCAGCGCGACCGCCTTCGCGCGCTCCCCCTCGTCGAGGTAGATGTTGCGCGAGGACAGGGCGAGGCCGTCGTCGTTGCGCTGCGTGGGGACGCCGACGATGTCGATATCGATATCCAGATCGGCGACGAAGCGACGGATCACCGCCAGTTGCTGGTAATCCTTCTCGCCGAAATAGGCGGCGTCGGCGCGGGTCTGGTTGAACAGCTTGGTCACCACCGTGGCGACGCCATCGAAGTGACCGGGACGCGCCGCACCGTCGAAATGCTCGCTGACGCCCGCCACGCTGATATTCGTCGCGAAGCCCGCCGGGTACATGACCTCCACCGGCGGCAACCACAACAGGTCGCATCCCGCCTCCGTCAGCAGGCGCGTATCCGCCGCCTCGCGCCGGGGATAGCGGCCGAGATCCTCGTTCGGGCCGAACTGCTTCGGGTTGACGAAGATCGACGCCACCACCTTCGTGCCGGGCCGCCGCGCCGCCTCGACCAGCGCCATATGGCCGGCGTGGAGCGCGCCCATCGTCGGCACCAGCGCGATCCGCGCGCCCTCCGCCCGCCATTCGCCGAGCACCGCACGCAGGTCGATCAGGTCGCGGACGGTGCGCACGGGAAACTTCCTCTCGAAACGGGGGCCGGGGGCTTCTATGGAGGAGAGGACCAACGATCAACACCAACGCGCAACAGGGGGGAACCCGGCATTGACCGCTGGCCCACATATCATCGTCTTCGCCAACGAAAAGGGCGGCACGGGGAAGTCGACGACGGCTGTCCACGTCGCGATCGCGCTGGCGGCGAAGGGCGCGCGCGTGGCGTGCTTCGACCTCGATCATCGCCAGCGTACCGTCGGCCGTTATCTCGACAACCGCGCCGAGACGATGCGCCGTCGCAGCGTGGAGCTGCCCATGCCGCGCCATGCCACGCACGACGGCACCAGCGAGGCGTTCTTCGAGGATAACTGGCACCAGCTGGCAGAGGGGTCAGACTTCCTCGTCATCGACACGCCGGGGCGCGACGATCATTTCGCACGCACTGCCGCGACGCTGTCGAACACCTTGGTCACGCCGATGAACGACAGCTTCGTCGATTTCGACCTGATCGGGCAGGTCGATCCCGATACCTACAACGTCACCCGGCCCTCCTTTTACTCGGAGCTGATCTGGGACGCGCGCAAGCAGCGGGCGCGGGCGGACGGCACCACGATCGACTGGGTCGTGCTGCGCAACCGGCTTCAGCATATCGAGGCGCGCAACATGCGCCGCGTGTCGGACGCGCTGGCGCAACTGTCCAAGCGCGTCGGCTTCCGCATCATTCCGGGGCTGGGTGAGCGCGTGATCTATCGCGAGCTGTTCCCGCAGGGGCTGACGATGATCGACAGCCGCGAATTCGGCGCGATGGGGCTGGCCCATGTCGCCGCGCGGCAGGAACTGCGCGAGATGATGGCGGCGCTGCAACTGCCCGAGATCGGCCCCGTCGAACCGGAACTGCCGGGCGTGAGCATCGGCGAGGAAGCGGCGTGAAATTCCTGATCGCCGTCCTCGTCATCTGGGTGGTCTGGACGTACCTGAAGCCCAGCGGCAAGCGGCGCATGGCCGCCGACGAGGCGGAGGCGCGCGCGGTGCTGGGCGTCGGCCCCCGCGACGGCGCGGACGTGATCCGGGAGGCGCATCGTCGGCTGCTGTCGGGGGTGCATCCCGATCGCGGCGGATCGGTGGAACTGGCGCGGCGCATCAACGCGGCGCGGGACCGGTTGCTGAAGGGGTGAGTCACCGCTTCCATCCCACGATCCTGCGCGAATACGACATGCGCGGCGTCGTCGGCGAAACCTTGTTCGAAGCGGACGCGCGAGCGCTCGGGCGAAGTTTCGCGACCGTGCTGCGCCGTGCGGGCGGCAGGCGTATCGCGGTGGGCCGCGACGGGCGGACGAGTTCGCCGATGCTGGAGTCGGCTCTGGTCGTGGGACTGGTCGCCGGCGGCGTCGACGTGGTGCGGATCGGTATCGGCCCCTCGCCGATGCTCTATTATGCGGAGGCGGTGCTGGACGTCGATGGCGGCATCCACGTCACCGGCAGCCATAATCCGAAGCAGGACAACGGCTTCAAGATGGTTCTCCAGCGCCGCGCTTTCTTCGGCGAGGATATCCAGACTCTGGCCGGGCTGGCCGCGTCCGGCGACTGGCTGGAGGGGCGCGGCACCGTCACCGACGTCGAGATTTGCGGCGACTATGTCCGGCGACTGATGGCGGGCTATGGCGGCGGGGCGTACCGCATCGGCTGGGATTGCGGCAATGGCGCCGCCGGGCCGGCGGTCGAGACGCTGGCCCGCGTGTTGCCGGGCGAACATCACCTGCTGTTCACCGACATCGACGGCGATTTTCCGAACCACCATCCCGATCCGACGATCGAGGCCAATCTGGCTGACCTGAAGGCGCTGGTCGCGCGCGAGGGTCTCGATTTCGGGTTGGCGTTCGACGGCGACGGCGACCGGATCGCGGCGGTCGATGCGCGCGGGCGGACGATCTGGGGCGACCAGATCCTCGGCATCCTCGCCGAACCGCTGCTGCGCGAACTGCCCGGCGCGACGATCGTCGCCGACGTGAAATCGGGTCAGGCGCTGTTCGATCGCATCGCAGAACTGGGCGGCACGCCGCTGATGTGGAAGACCGGTCATGCGACGCTGAAGTCGAAGATGCTGGAGACGGGCGCGCCACTGGCCGGCGAAATGTCCGGCCACCTGTTCTTCGCGCAGGATTATTACGGGTTCGACGACGCGCTCTACGCGGCGGTACGGCTGATCCGCGCGGTGCATCTGTCCGGCCGCTCGCTCACCGAACTGGTCGATGCGATGCCCGCGGTGGAGCGGACGCCCGACCTCCGCATCCCCGTCGCCGAAACGCGCACGGTCGCGATCGTCGCGGACGTTCGGGACCGGTTGATCGCGCAAGGCGTGGCGGTGGACGAGACCGACGGCGTGCGGGTGACGAGCGACACCGGCTGGTGGCTGCTGCGCGCGTCCAACACGCAGGGGGCGTTGACCGTGCGCGCGGAAGCAGCGGACCGCCCCGCCCTGCTGCGGCTGCTCGGCGAGGTCGAGGCGTCGCTCGGCGACAACGGCATCGACATCTCGCTTTCGGGCCTGCTTGCCCCCACATGACGCGCATGGCCTCCCGTCCGCAACCGACCCTGATCCGCGTCATCGATCTCGAAACCACCGGCAACGCCCCGCCCGCCCACGGGGTGTGCGAGGTCGGCTGGCAGGATGTGGCGCAGGGTCCCGACGGGCGCTGGGAGTTGTACGGCGAGGGTGGCAACATCCTGGTCAATCCCGGCCGCCAGATCCCGCCGATCACGATGGCGATCCACCACATCCGCAACGAGGATGTCGAGGAGGCGCGCTGGTGGCATGACGTCGCGCGGCCGGTACTCGATCCGTGGCCGCGCCGCGTCGCGCTGGCCGCGCATCGCGCCAGTTTCGAGGAGCAGTTCTGCACGCCGTCGCTGACCCACGGCGCCGACTGGATCTGTACGTGGAAATGCGCGCTCAGGCTGTGGCCGGACAGCCCGAGCTTTTCCAATCAGGTGCTGCGCTACTGGCGCAATCCGGAGGGGATGATCCACGAACGTGGCCTGCCGGTGCACCGCGCCTTCCCCGACGCCTATGTCACCGCCCACCACCTGCGCGACCAGCTGAACGAGGCCTCTGTCGCGCAGTTGATCCAGTGGTCGAAGGAGCCGGGCCTGCTGCCGCGCGTCCGTTACGGCCCCGATCGCGGCAAGGAATGGCGTGAAATCGAGGAGGAGAGCCTGATCGGCTTCCTGACCGATCGCGATCCCGACATCCGCTTCACCGCGGAAACCGAAATGGCGCGCCGACGCGGCGGCGGCCATATCGGCCGCATGACGCCGCAAGACCTGCTGCTGTAACGCTGCTCCGTCGTAACGCCCTTCGCCATAACGGTAGCGTACCAAAGGGTGGCGTTTGCGCCGTCCTGCGGTAAAGCGTCGGGATGGCTGGGGCTTTCGACAAGGTAGCGGTATCGGAAGAGCGGTTCGGCCGCGCGCTGGTCGCCTTCGTCGCGCTCGGCTTCGGCCTGCTGATCGCCGCGGCGGTCGCGGTCGGCTGGAACACCGTCCGCACCGGCCAGCACACTCAGCGCGTCGCCCATACGCAGCAGGTGCGGCAAGCGGTCGCCGATCTCCAGGTCGACCTGGAGCAATCGGAGACCGCCCGGCGGGGCTATCTCCTGACCGGTCAGCCGGTATTCCTGACCGCATACCGGACGACGGGCGGCATGATCCCGGCGCGCTATCGCACGATCCGGCGGCTGGTCGAGGATAATGCCGCACAGATCGGGAGGCTCGACCGGATCACGCCGCTGCTGCAACGCCTGACCCTGCTGCGCGCCAAATCGATCGCGCTGGTCCGGAACGGTCAATTGGCCCCGGCGCAGGCGGAGTTTGCCGGAGACGCCAGCGTGCCGCTGATGCGCGCGATCCGCTATCGCCTGCGGGCGATGGCGGGCGAGGAAGCGGCCCTGCTGGCGTTGCGGACGCAGCAACAGGCGAATGCGGCGCGGCTGTTCTACATCATGGCCAGCGTCGCCTCCGTCCTGCTGGTGATCGTGGCGGCGCTGTCGCTCACCGTCGTCGTCCGCAACACGCGCGCGCTGACCGCGTCGCGCGACGACCTGCGCCGGCTGGCCGGGTCGCTGGAGGACCGCGTCACCGAACGCACCGCCGACCTCGCGCTGGCGAACGAGGAGATCCAGCGCTTCGCCTATATCGTCAGTCACGACCTGCGATCGCCGCTGGTCAACGTCATGGGCTTCACCGCCGAGCTGGAATCCGCCGCCGCACCGCTCGCGGAACTGGTCACGCGCGCCGAAGCGGAGGCCCCGCAGATCCTGACCGAGGAGGCGCGGCTGGCGGCGCGCGAGGATCTGCCCGAGGCGCTCGGCTTCATCCGCACCTCGACCGCGAAGATGGACCGGCTCATCAATGCGATCCTGCAATTATCGCGGCAGGGCCGGCGCACGCTCGCGCCCGAGCCGCTCGATCTCGCGGCGGTGTGCGATACCGTCATCGGCGCGATCCGCCACGTCATCGACGATCGCGGCGTCACCGCCACCGTCGTGCGGCCGATGCCGACGATGATCGCCGACCGGGTCGCGGTGGAGCAGATCCTGTCCAATCTGGTCGAGAACGCGACCAAATACCTTTCCCCCGGCCGCCCCGGCACCGTGACCCTGTCCGCCCGCAAGCATCTGGGTCGCATCGTCATGTCTGTCGCGGACAACGGCCGCGGCATCGATCCGCGGGATCACCAGCGCATCTTCGACCTCTTCCGCCGCTCCGGCATGCAGGACCAGCCGGGCGAAGGGATCGGGCTGGCCCATGTCCGCGCGCTCGCCTATCGGATGGGTGGCACCATCTCCGTGGAATCGGCGCTTGGCGAGGGCGCGACGTTCCACCTCACATTGCCCCAGGACCAGACCGCATGAACGCTCACGGCCAACCGCACCGCCCCGTCGGTATCGTGATGATCGAGGACGACGAGGGCCACGCCCGCCTGATCGAGAAGAACATCCGCCGCGCCGGGATCAACAACCCGATCCGCCACTTCACCGATGGCGGCACGGCACTGCGCCACCTGTTCGAGGACGATGATGGCCCGGCGAAGAACGGCCCCGCGCTCGTGCTGCTCGACCTCAACCTGCCGGACATGAGCGGCACCGACATCCTGACCCGCATCAAGGCGGACGACAGCCCGCTACGCCGCGCACCCGTCGTCGTGCTGACCACCACCGACGACAAGGTCGAGATCCAGCGCTGCTACGATCTGGGCTGCAACGTCTACATCACCAAGCCGGTGAACTATGAGAGCTTCGCACAGGCGATCCGCCAGCTCGGCCTGTTCCTGTCGGTGATCCAGGTGCCCGAGGTCGAGTGACGCCGCCGCGCATCCTGTTCATCGACGACGATGCCGGATTGCGCCGGCTGGCGACGCGCGCGCTGGAGCGGCGCGGCTATCACGTGACGACCGCCGATGGCGGAGAAGTGGGTATCGCGCTGGCGGGTGAGGGCCAGTTCGATCTGATCGCGGTCGACCATTACATGCCCGGGATGGACGGCATCGAGACGCTGGAGCGGCTGCGCAAGATCGCGGGCTCGCCGCCCGTCGTCTACGTCACCGGATCGGAAGAGGGCCGCATCGCCGTCGCGGCGCTGAAGGCGGGTGCGGCCGATTACGTGGTGAAGACGGTCGGCGACGATTTCTTCGACCTGCTATCGGCCGCGTTCGAACAGGTGCTGGCCCGCGACCGGCTGGAGCGGGGCAAGAAGGCGGCCGAGGACGAACTGCGCGCCAGCAACGCCCGGCTGGAGGCTTTGCTGGTGGAGGTGAACCACCGTGTCGCCAACTCACTGCAACTCGTGTCGGCAATGGTCGGGCTACAGGCGGGCGCGCTGACCGATCCGGGTGCGCGCGACGCGCTGGAGGACACACAGCGCCGCATCCGCGCGATCGGGCAAGTGCATCGCCGGCTCTACACCTCGAACGATGTCGAGGGCGTGGACATGCAGGATTACCTGACCGCGCTGATCGACGAACTGGCGGAGACGTGGTCGACCGACTCCGCCCCCCGCGCGCTGAGCCTCGCGGTCGAGCCGATCCGCCTGCCCACCGACCGCGCGGTATCGCTGGGCGTGATCGTGACGGAATTGGTCACGAACGCCTGTAAATATGCGTACGGCCCTGACACCGCCGGCGAAGTCCGAGTCGCGCTGACCCGCGACGGCGAGGACCGGTTTACGCTCGCCGTCGAAGACGATGGCTGCGGCTTGCCGGCCGATGCCGCGCCGAAGGGGACCGGGCTCGGCACGAAGCTGATCCGCGCGATGGCGCAGAGCCTGCAGGCGGCGGTCGAGTACGACGCCGGCTATGCGGGCGTGCGCGCGACGTTGACCGCGGCGGTGGGGTAGGCCGCCAGTCCGGGTAGCTGAAGCGGTACTGGTGCTGGAGCCCCGCCCGCGTCGCTCGTGTCAAAGGCCCCGCCCCAGCCTTTCGTACGGGTGAGGGCGAAAGAGCCCTCAGACGTCCAGATTGGCGACGTTCAGCGCATTGTCTTGAATGAATTCGCGGCGGGGTTCGACGACTTCGCCCATCAACTGCGTGAAGATCATGTCGGCGGCCGACACGTCCTCGCTCGTCACGCGCAGCATCGTGCGGTTCGACGGGTCGAGCGTCGTCTCCCACAGCTGTTCGGCGTTCATCTCGCCCAGCCCCTTGTAGCGCTGGATCGCCAGCCCCTTGCGGCCCGCGGTCAGGATCGCGTCGAGCAACTGCGACGGTCGCGCGACCCGGCTCTCGCCACGGCCCAGCGTGCCCGCCGGCACTTGGGTCTCTGCGGTGCCGATCTGGCCCTCGCTGCCGTCATCGCCATCCTCGTCGCCGTCGTCCGTCATCGGCGCGTCCTCGACGACCGGTGCAGCCGCGCCGCGCAGAGGCGACAACTTCGCCTGCTGTGCAAAGCTCGCGGCCTGTTCCGCCGCCAGCGTGTGCAGCTTGCGCGCCTCCGCCGAAGAGATGAAGCTCGCTTCGACGATGTGGTGGTCGGTCACGCCGCGCCACAGCCGTTCGAAATGGATGCCCCCCTCTTCGGTCAGCCGCGCAGACCAGCGCGCCTCACCCAGATCGCCCGACTCCAGCCGCCGCGTCACCTCCGCCACCGTCGCCGCGCGCTGGTCGCGCGACAGCGTCGGGTCGAGCGCGCCGGCCAGCGCCAGCACCTCGATGATGCCTGCGTCATACCGGCGCGGGACGTAGCGCATCAGCGTCCGCATCCGGCGCGCGTGGTCGGTCAGGTCCCGCAGGTCGGCGCCCGTGCGCGGGCCCGCCGACGTCTCCAGCACCATCATCTGCACGCCCGCATCGACGAGGTAGTCGTCGAGCGCGGCATCGTCCTTCAGATAGACTTCCGACCGGCCCTTGGTCGCCTTGTAGAGCGGCGGCTGGGCGATGAAGAGATGGCCGCGGGTGATGAGTTCCGGCATCTGGCGATAGAAGAACGTCAGCAGCAGCGTGCGGATATGCGCGCCGTCGACGTCGGCGTCCGTCATGATGACGATCTTGTGATAGCGCAGCTTGTCGGCGTTGAACTCGTCGCGACCGATGCCGGTGCCCATCGCCTGGATCAGCGTGCCGATCTCCTTCGAGGAAATCATGCGGTCGAACCGCGCGCGTTCGGTGTTAAGGATCTTGCCCCTGAGCGGCAGGATCGCCTGGAAATGGCGGTCGCGGCCCTGCTTCGCGGAGCCGCCGGCGGAATCGCCCTCGACCAGGAACAGCTCGGACTTGGCGGGGTCACGCTCCTGACAATCGGCCAGCTTGCCGGGCAGCGAGGCGATGTCCATCGCGCCCTTGCGGCGGGTCAATTCGCGCGCGCGCTTGGCGGCTTCGCGCGCGGCGGCGGCGTCGATGACCTTGCCGACAATGCTGCGCGCGTGCGCCGGATTTTCGTCCAGCCATTCGGCCAGCTTGTCCGCCATCAGCGATTCGAGCGGCTGGCGGACCTCGGACGACACCAGCTTGTCCTTGGTCTGCGACGAGAATTTGGGATCGGGCAGCTTGACGGAGACGATCGCGGTCAGCCCCTCGCGCATGTCGTCGCCGGTCAGCGACACCTTCTCCTTCTTCAGCAACCCCGATTTGTCGGCATAGGTGTTGAGCGTGCGCGTCAGCGCGGCGCGGAACGCCGCGAGATGGGTGCCGCCGTCGCGCTGTGGAATGTTGTTGGTGAAGGCGAGGACGTTCTCGTAATAGCTGTCGTTCCACTCCAGCGCGACATCGATGCCGACCTCGTCCCGCTGGCCGTGGATCGCGATCGGCTCCGGGAACAGCGGCGACTTGGCGCGGTCCAGCCATTTCACGAACGCGGCGATGCCGCCTTCGTAATACAGCTCCACCGTCTTGGGCTCGTCATGGCGGGCATCGGTCAGGAACAGGCGGACGCCGGAGTTCAGGAATGCCAGCTCGCGATAGCGGTGCTCCAGCTTCTCGAAATCGAACTCGACGATCTTGAACGTCGCGGGGCTGGGCAGGAACGTGACGCGCGTCCCCTTCTTGCCCTCCGCCGGGCCGACCACCTTGAGCGGGGCGACCGCATCGCCGAACGCGAAGCGCATGTAATGCTCCTCCCCGTCACGCCAGATCGTCAGGTCGAGGAACTCGGACAGCGCGTTCACCACCGAGACGCCGACGCCGTGCAGACCGCCCGACACCTTGTACGCATTGTCGTCCGACGTGTTCTCGAACTTACCGCCGGCGTGGAGCTGGGTCATGATGACCTCGGCCGCGGATACGCCTTCCTCCGGGTGGATGCCGGTCGGGATGCCGCGCCCGTTGTCGGTGACGGACACCGATCCGTCGGGGTTCAGCGTGATGTCGATAAGGTCGCAATGCCCCGCCAGCGCCTCGTCGATGGCGTTGTCGCTGACCTCGAAGACCATGTGGTGCAGGCCCGACCCGTCGTCGGTGTCGCCGATATACATGCCCGGCCGCTTGCGCACGGCGTCGAGGCCCTTCAGCACCTTGATCGAGGAGGCGCCATAGTCGTTGGTGTTCGGAGCGTTCTGGGGGTCGGTTGCCATGCCGAGCATATAGGGATTCGGGGCGTGTAACGAAAGCGAAATGGCTTTTGCGCGTCAGCCGAGCGCCACGCGGGTCGCCTCCGCACCGATCGCGTCGAACAAGCCGGGTTCGGTACCCGTCATCCATGTCTGGCCGCGCCCCGCCAGCCGATCGAACAGCGCCGCGCGCCGCACCGGATCGAGATGCGCGGCGACCTCGTCCAGCAGCAGCACCGGCGCGCGTCCGGTCCGTTCCGCCACCAGTTCGGCATGCGCCAGCACGATACCGAGCAGCAGCGCCTTCTGCTCCCCGGTCGATGCCAGTGCCGCCGCCTGGCCCTTGTCGAGATGCGTCACGGCGAGGTCCGCGCGGTGTGGTCCGGTGAGTGTCCGCCCCGCCGCCGCATCGCGCCGCCGTCCGAGCGCCAGCGCGCGCTGGAACGCGTCCGGCTCCACCGCCTCCCCCTCCAGCGCCAGCCCGGCGCGCGGGAACGGTCCGGCGGGTGCGTTCGCCAGCCGCTCGGCCAGCAGCGTGACGGTCGCGACGCGGGCCGTGTCCAACGCCGCGCCATGCTCCACCATCCGCGCCTCCAGCGCGTCGAGCCAGCTCGGATCGGCAGGGCGATCGTCGGCGAGCAGGCGGTTGCGCTCCCGCATCGCCGCTTCGTAGCGGGTGGCGTGGACGGCGTGACCGGGCGACAGCGCCAGCGTCAGCCGGTCTAGGAAACGGCGGCGCTCCCCCGCCGGCTCCACGAACAGCCGGTCGGTGGCGGGGGTGAGCCACAGCACCGTCAACCATTCCGGCAGCGTGGTCGCGGCGGCGGTCGCGCCCTGCACGCGCACGATGCGGCGCTCGGGCGCGGAGGCGAGCGTGCCGGTCGCGACCTCGACATCGCCCGCCACCGTCGCGGCGACGCCGAACCCGCCCGCACCCTCCTGCCGGGCCATCGCCGACAGGCTGGCGCGGCGCAGCCCGCGGCCGGGGGCGAGCAGCGACACCGCCTCCAGCACATTGGTCTTGCCCGCGCCGTTCTCCCCCGTCAGCACCACGAACCCGCCACCGGGCGACAGCGACAGCGCGGCGTGATTGCGGAAATCGGTGAGGGTGAGACGGGCGATCAAGGGTGAACGATGACGCCGAAGACGGCGGCTGCCGCGCCCAGACCGAGGTCGAGTGTCGCGAAGGCGCAGTTACGATCCAGCACGACGGCAAGGTGCAGAGCGTCACCGGGTCGCAATCCACGGGGCGCGGCGTCGACCAGTTTGGCCGCGCGATGGAAATGCTTCGCTTCGATTGGCACCCGATCGAAGATTTGCGACTGCATCTCCGACCACTCGTGTTCGACCACGTTGCGCTCGTCGGCTGTCAACACGTCCCGGCGTTGCTTCATCGCCAGAGCGCTCGCCACTTCGGTCAAGGTCCAGTCGCTGATCGCCAGAGGATCATCGACGTTCGCCATCCATTCACGCATCCGTTCCGTCGGGGCCTCTTCCGTCAGAACGGAGACGATCAACGAAGTATCGCAATAGATCACTAATAGCGGGCCTGTTTCCGCATTTCGGCTACGCTGTCGGTCGGATCGACGGCCATCCCCGATGTTGCCGCGCGGATGCGCTCCATCGCTGCCTTATGCCGGGTTGCCTTGAAAGGCGACGATGTCTCGACGATCAATCGAGCCACCACACGGCCATCACGCACGATCTCCGCGCCTTCGCCTTCCTTCAGGCGATCGACGAATTCCGCCAAACGCTGATCCGCATCGGACAGTATGTACGCATCCATATCCGTCGCCTCCGCGCGCAATCTATGCGCGGAGGTCCAACATCGCAATCACACCCGCATCGGCATCAGCACGTAGAGCGCCGGGCTCTTGTCGTTCTCGCGGATCAGGGTGGGAGCGGCGGCATCGGCGAGGTGGACCTCCACCAGATCGCCGTCGATCTGGCCGAGAATGTCCATCAGATAGCGGCTGTTGAAGCCGATCTCGAACGGCGCGGCGATATAGTCGCCGGGGACTTCCTCCGCCGCAGTGCCGTTTTCGGGGCTGGTGACTGACAGCGTGATCTTGTCGCGGTCGAGCGCCATCTTCACCGCGCGGGTCTTTTCCGTCGCGATCGTGGAGACGCGGTCGACGCCCTGCATGAAGCTCTTCGGATCGAGCTTCAGGATCTTGTCGTTGCCGGTCGGGATGACGCGCGAATAATCGGGGAAGGTGCCGTCGATCAGCTTCGACGTCAGCAGCGCGCGGCCGAGGTCGAACCGGATCTTGGTGCCGGACAGCGACACGCCGACCGAACCGTCGACCTCGTCGAGCAGCTTGCGCAGCTCCGCCACGCATTTGCGCGGCACGATCACGTCGGGCATGTTCTCCGCGCCCTCGGGCCGGGGCAGCGTGACGCGCGCCAGCCGGTGGCCGTCCGTCGCCGCCGCCTTCAGCACCGGGTCCGACCCGTCGCCGCCCGCGACGTGCAGGAAGATGCCGTTCAGGTAATAGCGCGTCTCTTCGGTCGAGATCGCGAAGCGGGTCTTGTCGATGATCTGCTTCAGCGTGTCGGCCGGCAGTTCGAACTGCGTCGGCAGCTCGCCCTCGGCAATCACCGGGAAGTCGTCGCGCGGCAGCGTGCCGAGCGAGAAGCGCGCGCGACCGGCGACGATCGTCATCCGCCCCTCGGCCGCGGACAGCGACACCTGGCTACCTTCCGGCAGCTTGCGGGCGATGTCGAACAGCGTGTGCGCGGACACGGTCGTCGCGCCCGGCTGGTCGACGGCGGCCTGCACCGATTCGTTGATCTGAAGATCGAGGTCGGTCGCCATCATCTTCAGCACGCCCTCCGCCGTCGCTTCGAGCAGGACGTTGGAGAGAATGGGTATGGTGTTGCGGCGCTCCACCACGGACTGGACATGGCTCAGCCCCTTCAGGAGCGTCGCGCGTTCGATCGTCGCCTTCATCATGATCCCCCGGGCCCGATTCCGGCCGAAATGACGGTCAGTCCTAGCCGAAACATCGGCTTGGGCAAGGTGGGACTCGTCATCGCGTGACGGTTAATGTGCGGTGACCGGCAGAACCGGTGCGATGCGGCGCGCCGCGCGAAAGGTCCCGAAGGTCACGGGATATCGCGCGCAGCCGGGACCATTCGCCACATCGGCGGCGGCATCACGGGGGCCAGCGCAGGGACAGGAGGGGGGCGACGGCACGGCGCATCCGCCCGTCATACCGCATCCGTCCGGCTGTAGGACAGCGCGCCACCGCCGAAAGCCGTTGCATTGCGCGCATCGCCGCCGGAAAGCGAGCGCATGCGGCAGGGTCGGGACTTCATCGCGCGCCATGGCGAGACCGTGTTCAACGCCGCCGCGCGGTTGCAGGGCGACGCGCCGCACACGCCGCTGACCCGCGCCGGTTTTGCGCAGGCGGATACGATCGGGGCGGCGCTGCGGGTGGAACTGGGCGTATCGCCACGGCTGGAGCTCTGGGCGTCGCCGACCGATCGTGCGCTCCAGACGCTGGCGATCGTCGCGGAACATCTGGGGCTGGACTGGCACGCGGTGCGGACGGACGCGCGGCTGGTGGAGATCGGCACCGGTTCGTGGGGCGGGCGCAGCTATGCCGATGTCGCCGCGGAGCATGGCGGATCGATCGTCCGCGCGGACGGGGCGCTGGTCGCCGCGCCGGACGGGGAAACCTATCCGATGATCGCGGCGCGGGTCGGCGGCTGGCTGTCCGACAGCGATGCGCCCGGCGACCGGCTGGTCGTGATGCACGGTATCTCCAGCCGGGTGATGCGCGGCGTCATGACGGGGCTGCCGAACGATCCGGAACTGGGCGCACCGATCGCGGCGGGACTGCCGCAGGGATCGGTGGTGATGATCGAGGGTGGACGCGAGACGGTGATCCATCACGGCTCCGGGCGGGCGCCGGCATGAAGGCGCTGGCACTGCTGTTGCTGCTGGCGGCCGGGCCAGCGGCGGCGCGCGAGACGATCGGTGTGTACAAGGGCTGGGCGGCATTCCGCGATCCGGACCGCTGCTACGCCATCGCGCAGCCGGTCGTCGCGGGTGGAGCGGCACGCTGGCGACCGTTCGCCAGCGTCGGCAACTGGCCCGCCAAGCGGCTGCGCGCGTCGCTCCATGTCCGGTTGAGCCGCGAACGCAGCCGCGCCGCACCGGTGACGCTGACCATCGGCGAGCGCCGGTTCGAACTCGTCGGCAACGCGGTCGATGCCTGGGCCGCCGACGCCGCCAGCGACCGTGCGATCGTCGCGGCGCTGCGGTCGGGCCGCAGCATGAGCGTGGAGGCGGTCGGCGCGAGCGGCCGTCCGTTCGCCGACAGCTACGCGCTGAGCGGCGCGGCGACCGCGATCGACGCCGCCGTGCTGGCCTGCGCGGGGTAGCGCGGCTTCGCCGTAAACGCCCCCGTCCGACCCGCCCCATCCACGACGGTTCGGGCCGAGCGTGTCGAAGCCCCGCTCGCCCCCAGAGCTCGGGTTGGGGAGGGTTGCCCCTCGACAGGCTGAGGGCGAACGGTTGCAGATTTGCAGACAATGATGCACCACAGTGGCGATCGGCCCGATTTTCTGCTAGGCGCGGCCGATGCTGACAGCTTCGTCGCCCCCCATGCCCATTCCCGGGCATATCGATCCCGTGCCCGTTCCGCGTAATCTGGCGCCGCGACCCGACGGGCGTGTCGACCTGATCGGCCTGTCCAAGGACCAGTTGCGCGAGACGCTGGCCACCGCCGGCATGGACGCGCGTCAGGCGAAGCTGCGCGCGAAGCAGATCTGGCACTGGCTGTACAATCGCGGCGCGACCGAGTTCGCGCAGATGACGGACATCGCCAAGGCGCAGCATCCGTGGTTGACCGAACGCTTCGTCGTCGGCCGGCCGGAGGTGGTCGAGGCGCAGGTGTCGACCGACGGCACGCGCAAATGGCTGCTGCGGTCGCCGGACGCGCAGGATTACGAGATGGTGTTCATCCCCGATGCCGATCGCGGAACCTTGTGCGTGTCGAGTCAGGTCGGCTGCACCCTCAACTGCACCTTCTGCCACACCGGCACGATGCGGCTGGTGCGCAACCTGACCGCGGGCGAGATCGTCGGTCAGGTGATGCTGGCGCGCGATTCGCTGGGCGAGTGGCCGTCGCAGCCGGAGGGGCGGATGCTGACCAATATCGTCATGATGGGCATGGGCGAGCCGCTGTACAATTTCGACAATGTCCGCGACGCGCTGAAGCTGGTGATGGACGGCGACGGGCTGGCGCTGTCGAAGCGGCGGATCACGCTGTCGACGTCGGGCGTGGTGCCGATGATGGCGCGGGCCGGCGAGGAGATCGGCGTCAACCTCGCGGTGTCGCTGCACGCGGTGACGAAGGACGTGCGCGACGAGATCGTGCCGCTCAACCGCAAATACGGCATCGAACAATTGCTTCAGGCCTGCTCCGATTATCCCGGCGCCAACAATGCGCGCCGCATCACGTTCGAATACGTCATGCTGAAGGGCAAGAACGACAGCGACGCGGATGCGCGCGAGCTGGTCCGGCTGCTGCGCCATTACGACCTGCCGGCGAAGGTGAACCTGATCCCGTTCAACCCGTGGCCGGGCGCGGAATATGAATGCTCCACGCCGGAGCGCATCCGTGCGTTTTCCGACATCGTGTTCGGCGGCGGCATCTCCGCCCCCGTCCGCACGCCGCGCGGGCGCGACATCGACGCCGCCTGCGGCCAGTTGAAGACCGCCGCCGAGAAGAAGAGTCGCGCGCAGCTGGACCGCGAAGCGGCAGAGGCGGCTGCGGACGAGACGATCGAAGCCGCCGCGCTTGCTTGACGTCACGACGATCGCGCTCGCCGCCGGGGCGGGCGTGGTCGGCGGGGCGATGAACGCGCTGGCGGGGGGTGGCACCTTCGCGACGATGCCGGCGCTGCTGGCCATGGGCACGCCCGCCAACATCGCCAACGCCACGTCTAATCTGGCGCTGATGCCGGGTGCGGCGGCGAGCGCATGGACGTTCCGCGACGAATTGCGGCCGGTCGGCGGCGTGTCGGTGCGGATGCTGGCGGGCATCACCTTCGCCACCGGGCTGACGGGCAGCGCGCTGCTGGTGGCGACGCCCGCCGCCGCGTTCGACGTGATCGTGCCGTGGCTGCTGCTGATCGCATTCCTGGCGATCGCGTTCGGCGCGCGCCTGTCGGAGTGGTTGCGGCGGCGCGTGACGATCGGGCGCACGACGCTGTTCGTCGCGCAGGCGCTGCTCGGCACCTATGGCGGCTATTTCGGGGGCGGCGTCGGGATCATGACGACCGCGACCTATGGCTTGCTGGCGGGCGAGACGCCGCGAACGATGTTCGCACCGCGCACGCTGATGCTGACGACGGCGAACTTTGCCGCCGCCCTGGTGTTCATGGCGACAGGGCTGGTGCGATGGGATGCGTGCGGGCCGATGATCGCGGGCGGGCTGGCAGGCGGCTGGCTGGGCGCGCATCTCGGCAAGCGTCTGCCGGACGGAGTCGTGCGGTGGTGGACAATCCTCGTCACCGCGGCGACGACGGCGGTGTTCTTCTGGCGGGCTTACTGGTGAGCCCGTTACCGATTTCGAGGTGACGCGATGTTGAGCATGATCCTGGCGATGACCGCCGTCGCTCTGGTCCCGGCGGAGAGCACGCCAATGGTGCGGATCGCCGAGCTGGAGATCGATCCGGCGCAGATCGACGCATACAAGGCGATCCTCGCGGAGGAGCAGGAGGCGTCGGTGCGGCTGGAGCCGGGCGTGCTGATGCTGCACTCCGTTACGCTCGCGGATGAGCCGACGCATGTCCGCCTGCTGGAGGTCTATGCGAGCCGCGCCGCGTATGAGGCGCATCTGAGGGCGCCCCATTTCGTCAAGTACAAGACCTCGACCGAAAAGATGGTCCGGTCGCTGAAGCTGATCGAGACGAAACCGATCCTGCTGTGCGCGAAATCGGCGGGACCCAAGGGTGGGGCGGCAGTCTGTTATTAGAGAACGCTTCGACACCAGCCCTATGGCGGCGGTCCCATTTCGGGACGTCGGTGCCGAAATTCCTGCCGGCGTCGATAAAACTCGTTGGTTAATCTGGCGTTAACCCCTTTGAGGTCCTGCGCGAATGGCGCCTGACCCGTCTTAGGGGACATTTCGACCATGCGTATCACGTCGCACGCAGTACTTCTCGCCGCCGCCTCGATGCTCGGCTTTACGGTTCCGGCCTCGGCAGCGCCGGTCATCACCAGCATCGGCGCGGATCTGTCGGCATCACCGTACACCTTCACCACGCAGGGCAGCCGCTTCACCTTCGGATTCAACGGCCAGTTGTTCGCCGGACCGATCACCATCAGCACGGCGAACGGCGGCGAGGTCAATACTATCTTCGGTGAGCCGACGACGAACTTCACCGATGGCCGTGGTGGTCCGGTGACGTTCGGGCCGGGGATGAATTACGGCGCGTTCGCCGGTCCGACGGTCATTCGCTTCAGCAATGGCGGTAACTTCATCGGTCTGCGGGCGGTGACGGGAAGCGGTACGTTCTACGGCTTCGCGTACACCACGGACAACGTCCTCAACAGCATCGGTTTCGAGGATGTGGCGGATACGGCGATCACCGCGACGACCGCGGCCGGCGCGGTGCCGGAACCCGCAAGCTGGGCGCTGATGATCGCAGGTATCGGGCTGGTCGGCGGAGCGATGCGCCGTCGCACGGCGGTGCGGACGACGGTCCGCTACGCCTGACGAACTGGAATACGACGGCCGGTTCACCCCGGCCGTCGTATCCGGAACAGCGTGGCCGGCGTCGTCTCGAAATAATCTTCCGGGCCGCCGCCCCGGCTGATCGGGCGGGCGCGGGCGGTCTGGTAGACGCCGTCGTCGAGCAGCGAGGTGTCGATGTGGATGCCGACCGCCTCGCCGATCACCAGCCACTGGTCGAGCGAGCGGCCGTTGCGCGTTTCGAGGCGGACGATCTGGGTCACCACGCATTCGAACGCGACCGGGCTGGCCGCGACGCGGGGCGGGGCGACGATGCGGCAGGGCGCGGCCTCGATCCCGGCGGCGGCGAACTCGTCGCCCTCGATCGCCGCCGACGTGGCGTTCATCGCCTCCGCCAGCGGCCGCGTCGCGAGGTTCCAGACGAACTCGCCCGTCGCCTCCGCATTCGCGACCGAATCCTTCCACCCCATCGATGAAAAGCCGATCAGCGGTGGTTTGTAGTTCAGCACGTTGAAGAAGCTGTACGGCGCAAGATTGCGGACGCCCTCGCTGGACAGCGTGCTGATCCAGCCGATCGGCCGCGGCGCGACGATCGCGTTGAGGGGGTCGTGCGGCAGGCGGTGGCCGTTCGCGGGTTCGTAGAAATGCCATTCGGTCATGAGCTTCTGAATGCTATCAAGCGCGACATGGGTCCAGACGATCAGCATGAAGCCGCCCCGCCAAAGGTTGCCCCGCCCGGCACCGTGATCCGCCGCCACGGCATCGCGACGCGGATCTGGCACTGGGTGAATGCGGTCGCGATCTTCATCCTGATCGGTTCCGGCCTCGGCATCTCCAACGCGCATCCGCGGCTCTACTGGGGGCGATACGGCGCGAATTTCGATGCGGCATGGGCGCAGTTGCCCCGCTTTCCGGCGTGGATCACGATCCCGGCGAGCTACAACCTCGCCATATCGCGGCGGTGGCACCTGTTCTTCGCGCTGGTGCTGGGGTTCGGGCTGCTGGCGTATATGATCGCCAGCCTGCTCACCCGGCATTTCCAGCGCGACCTGAAACTGACGCGGCGCGACCTGAACCGGGGACATATCTGGGCCGACGTCAAGGCGCACCTCGCCTTCCGCTTTCACGATCCGGAGCGACCGCGCGAGTATAACGTGTTCCAGAAGCTGTCCTATATCGGCGTCATCTTCATCGCCCTGCCGCTCGTCATCCTGACCGGGATCGCGCTGTCGCCGGGCATGGACGCCGCGTGGCCGTGGGTGCTGGACCTGTTCGGCGGGCGACAGTCGGCGCGCTCGCTGCATTTCATCGCGATGACGCTGATCGCGCTGTTCGCGGTCGTGCATCTGGTGCTGGTGATCCTCGCGGGCCCGATCAACGAAGTCCGGTCTATGGTGACGGGCAAGTGGAAGGTGCCGGAATGATCGCGCGGCGGAAACTCCTGACGGGCGGCCTCGCGGGCGGGGCCGGCCTGATCCTGTCCGGCTGCGATCGGGTCGTGCAGATTCCCGCGGCACGCAAGATCCTGTTCGCGGGCGAGGATATGCAGCGCGGCCTGCATCGCGCGCTGATGGACCGGAACGCACTCGCGCCCGAATTCACGGCGGCGCAGCGGTCGCCCTTCTTCCGGCCCAACGGCACGCGCGATCCCGGCACCGATGCGTATCGCGCGTTGCAGGCGGGCCGATTCGCCGACTGGCGCTTGCAGGTCGGTGGGCTGGTGACGCGGCCGCTGTCGCTGTCGCTGTCCGACCTTGGCGCGATGCCGCAGCGCGCGCAGATCACGCGCCACGACTGTGTCGAGGGGTGGAGTGCCATCGCCAAGTGGCAGGGGCCGCAGCTCGGCACCGTGCTGCGTGCCGCGGGTCTCCGCGACGCGGCGCGCTACATCGTGTTCACCTGCGCCGACCTGTACGGGGGCGAACCCTATTACGAGTCGATCGATCTGGTCGACGCCTTCCACCCGCAGACGATCCTCGCCTGGGCGTTGAACGACCGGTTCCTGCCGGTGATGAACGGCGCGCCGCTCCGCCTGCGCGTGGAACGGCAACTCGGCTATAAACACGCCAAATACCTGATGCAGGTGAGCGCGGTCGCCAGCCTGAACGGGATAGGCAAGGGGCAAGGCGGCTATTGGGAGGACAATGTAGACTATGATTGGTATGCAGGCATCTAGCGAAGTAAAAGCGCCGCGATGCCTCTGATCGATCGTTTCCTCGGCCGCCTCGTGAAGCGTGGCCGCCTCCGTATCACCCATGCCGACGGCAAGGTCGCCGAACTGGGCGCCGCCGATCCCGCCTTCCGCGACGTCGCGATCCGTTTCACCGATCGCGCCACGCCCGGTCGCATCGTCCGCCACCCCGCGCTCGGCGCGGCGGAGGCGTTCATGGCCGGCACGCTGGTAATCGATCAGGGCGACATCCGCGACCTCGTCAACCTGCTGAAGGGCAATACCCCGTGGGAGCGGGGCGGTGCGCTGAAGCCGTCGCTGCCGCTCAGGCTGGCGGGCGAGATGATCCATCGGCTGGATCGCGTGAACATGGCGCGCCGGTCGAAGCGCAACGTCGCACATCATTACGACCTGTCGGACCGGCTCTACGACCTCTTCCTCGACGCCGACCGCCAGTATAGCTGCGCCTACTTCACCAATCCCGACAGTACGCTGGAGCAAGCGCAGGCGGACAAGAAGGCGCATATCGCCGCCAAATTGCTGTTGAAACCGGGGATGCGGGTGCTCGACATCGGCTGCGGCTGGGGCGGGATGGCGCTGTACCTGCACGCGAAGACCGGCGCGGAGGTGCTGGGCGTCACCCTGTCGGAGGAACAGCTGAAGGTCGCGCGCGCTCGCGCCGAGGCCGCGGGTGTGGCGGACAAGGTGAAGTTCGAGCTGATCGATTACCGCGCGGTCACCGGCCAATTCGACCGGATCGTGTCGGTCGGCATGTTCGAACATGTCGGCCCGCCGCATTACAAGGCGTTCTTCCGCAAGTGCCGCGACCTGCTGGCCGATGACGGCGTCATGCTGCTGCACACGATCGGGCGGATGGGCGTGCCCGGCGTCACCGACACCTTCACGACCAAGTACATCTTTCCAGGCGGGTACAACCCGGCGCTGTCGGAGATCGTGCGCGGGTATGAGGGCACCAAGCTGTTCCCGACCGATATCGAGGTGCTGCGTGTCCATTATGCGCTGACGATCGACCACTGGTACGACCGTACGGTGGCGGCGAAGGACCAGATCGTCGCGCTGTACGACGAGCGCTTCTACCGGATGTGGACCTTCTATCTCGCGGGCGCGGCGGCGGCCTTCCGCACCGGCGGCATGTGCAATTATCAGGTGCAGCTGTCGAAGAGCCGCCTCACCGTACCGCTGACGCGCGATTATATCGGCGAGGCGGAGGCGGGGTTTCGCGGTTAAACTCCCTCCCCTTGCGGGGAGGAAGTCATCGGGCGGATTACCGCCCCTTCTTCATCCCGGCCACCGCGGCGGCGCGTTCGTCGGTGCCGACCTGCCCGTCGCCGTTCGCGTCGTATTTGGCGAAGGTCTTCGCCAGCAGCGCCTGCGCCTCGGCCTTGGTGACCTTGCCGTTCTTGTTCGCATCGGCGTTGTCGAACCACAGGTCGGTCACGCGCTTGGCGTGGGTCGCGTCGAGTTGCCGCTTGCCGACCGCCATCTTCGCGATCCGCGCCTGCACCTCGTCGCGGGTCAGCACGCCGTCCCGGTCGGTATCGGACGCCGTGAACTCCTTGTCGAACTTCGCCGCTGCGGTGGCGCGCGTCTCCTGCGCGACGGCGGGGACCGCGATCAGGGCGATGAGGGGCAGCAGGACGAGGCGCATCGGGAGCTTCCACGAAAATTGATGTCGGCCGCGCGCATAGCCCTCCGCGGCTGCACCGCCCATGAACCGCTACCCCCTGAACCACTGCCCCCCTGAACCACCGGTTGCACGCGACCGGCGCAGCGAATAGGGGCGCGCCATGACCGACAGCCGCACCCGCTCCGCTTCTGGCATCAACAAGGTGGTTCTCGCCTATTCGGGCGGACTCGACACCAGCGTGATCCTGAAATGGCTTCAGCAGGAATATGGCTGCGAGGTCGTGACCTTCACCGCCGATCTCGGCCAGGGCGAGGAGCTGGAACCCGCCCGTGCCAAGGCGGAACTGATGGGCGTGAAGCCCGAGCATATCTTCATCGACGACCTGCGCGAGGAGTTCGTGCGCGACTACGTCTTCCCGATGATGCGCGCGAACGCCCTGTACGAGGGGCTGTACCTGCTCGGTACGTCGATCGCCCGGCCGCTGATCGCCAAGCGTCAGGTCGAGATCGCCAAGCAGGTCGGGGCCGACGCGGTGGCCCACGGCGCGACCGGCAAGGGCAACGATCAGGTCCGCTTCGAACTCGGCTATTACGCGCTCGCGCCCGACATCAAGGTCATCGCGCCGTGGCGCGAATGGGACCTGACCAGCCGTACGCGCCTGATCGAATTCGCCGAGTCGCACCAGATCCCGGTTAGCAAGGACAAGCGCGGCGAAGCGCCGTTCTCGACCGACGCGAACCTGCTGCACACCTCGTCCGAGGGCAAGGTGCTGGAGGACCCGTGGGACGAGGTGCCGGAATATGTCTTCTCGCGCACCGTCAGCCCGGAGAACGCGCCCGATACGGCGGAGACGATCACGATCGATTTCGAACGCGGCGATCCGGTCGCGATCAACGGCGAGGGGCTGTCGCCCGCGTCCCTGCTCGCGAAGCTCAACGATTATGGGCGCACGCACGGCATCGGCCGGCTCGATCTGGTCGAGAACCGCTTCGTGGGCATGAAGTCGCGCGGCATGTACGAGACGCCGGGCGGCACGATCCTGCATCAGGCGCACCGCGCGATCGAGCAGCTGACGCTGGACCGCGGGGCCGCGCATCTGAAGGACGAACTCGGGCCGCGCTATGCCGAACTGGTCTACAACGGCTTCTGGTTCTCGCCGGAGCGCGAGATGCTGCAGGCGGCGGTCGACCATAGCCAGATCAAGGTGTCGGGCACGGTGCGGCTGAAGCTGTACAAGGGCGGCGTCTACGTGACCGGCCGCAAGTCGCCCAACTCGCTGTACTCGGAAAAGGTCGTGACGTTCGAGGACGATCAGGGCGCCTACGACCAGCGCGACGCGGCAGGCTTCATCAAACTGAACGCGCTGCGCCTGCGCCTGCTGGGTCGCCGCGACGGCTGATCTCTGCTCCCCCTTGGGGTAAGGGACATGCACTCCGCCGCTAAGCGATTGCGCGCGTTCGTCGCGCATCCTAAGGCTCGCGCCATGCAGGGGGACAAGCTGCACTGGTGGCAGACACGGTGGTTCGTTGCGGTCGCGGCTCTGGCGGCCGCGATCCCGTTGTTGCGGCCGGAGATCCCGCCGCTGGTCGATCTGCTCGGCCATATGGGCCGGTACCGCGTCCAGATCGCGATCAATGACAATCCGTGGCTGTATCAGTGGTTCGACTTCCGCTGGCAGCTGATCGGCAATCTGGGCATCGACCTGCTCATCATCCCGCTCACACCGGTCTTCGGGCTGGAGCTGGCGGTGAAGCTGATCGTCATGGCCATCCCGGTGCTGACCGTCGCCGGCCTGTTGTGGATCGCGCGCGAAGTGCACGGCCGCATCCCCGCGACCGCGCTGTTCGCGCTGCCGCTGGCCTACAGCTACCCCTTCCAGTTCGGCTTCGTGAACTTCGCGCTGTCGATCGCGCTGTCGTTCGTGCTGTTCGCCCTGTGGCTGCGGCTGGGACGGCTCGGCCGGTTGCGGTTCCGCGCGATCCTGTTCGTGCCGCTCTCATGCCTGTTGTGGCTGTGCCACACGTTCGGCTGGGGCGTGCTAGGCGTGCTCGCCTTCTCGGCGGAGATGATCCGCCAGCACGACCTGCGCAAGGGCGGTCGGGACGGCCGCGACGGGGGCGGGCACTGGCTGGAGGCGTGGGTGCGCGCCGGGCTCAGTTGCCTGCCGCTGGCGCTGCCGATGGTGCTGATGATCGTGTGGCGGTCGGGCGAGCATGTCACCGGCCAGACCGCCGACTGGTTCAACTGGCAGGCGAAGATCAACTGGGTGTTGATGATCCTGCGCGATCGCTGGCAGTTCTGGGATATCGCCTCCGCGTTCGTGCTGTTCGCGATCCTCATCAAGGGCTTCCGCGACGCGCGTATCGAATATTCGCGCAATCTGGGGCTGTCGGCGCTGTTCCTGCTGGCGGTGTACGTCGCGCTGCCGCGGATCGTGTTCGGCTCCGCCTATGCCGATATGCGGCTCGCGCCGTTCGCGCTCGCCATCGCGGTCATCGCGCTGCGACCGAAGCGGGGCCTGTCGCTGCGCGGCGCGACGACATTGGCGGCGATCGGGCTGGCGTTCTTCGGGGCGCGGCTGGCGGGAACAACGATCAGCTACTGGCAGTATGCCGAACAGTTCGACCGCACGCTGACTGCGCTGGACAGGGTACCGATGCGCGCGCGGCTGGTGACGATGATCGGCCGGCGCTGCTACGACGACTGGGCCTATTCGCGGCTGGAGCATGTGCCCGGCATCGCGATGGTCCGGCGCATGGCGTATATGAACGACCAATGGTCGATGGCCGGCGCACAGTTGCTGACCGCGCGCTACCGCGCCGCCGGCCGCTTCGCGCACGATCCGTCGCAGATCGTCACCGACCGGCGCTGTCGCGGCGAATGGTGGCGGCCGATCGCGTGGTCGCTGCCGCTGATTCCGCGCGATGCGTTCGATTATGTCTGGATCGTCAACGCGCCGAAATTCGATCCGGCGCTGGTCGCGGGCTTCACCCCGATCTGGCACGACGGTGACGACACGCTGTATCGGATCGACGACCGGACGCAGCCGCCCCTGCCCGCCGACATGCCGATCCGCCGGCCGCTTCAGCCCTTCTTGAAGGGTGCAAGTTCCGCCAGATAATCCGCCTCCGCCTCCACTCCCGCGCGCTCCCGCTCCAGGAAATCGGCGATGGCGCGGCGGAAGTTGGGGTCGGGAATGTAATGCGCCGACCAGGTCGGCACCGGCACATATCCGCGCGCCAGCTTGTGCTCGCCCTGCGCCCCCGCCTCCACGCGGGCGAGGCCGCGGGCGATGGCGGCGTCGATCGCCTGATAATAGCAAAGTTCGAAATGGAGGAACGGCACCTCCTCGCACGCGCCCCAATAGCGGCCGTACAGCGCATCGTCGCCGATCAGGTTGAGCGCGCCGGCGATCGGCACCCCGTCCCGTTCCGCCAGGATCAGCAGCACCCGATCGCGCAGCGTCTCGCCCAACAGCGGAAAGAACGACCGCGTCAGGTACGGCCGGCCCCATTTGCGGTTGCCGGTATCCTGATAGAAGGTCCAGAACGCATCCCAGTGATGCGCCTCGATCGCCGCGCCGCTCAGGTGCCGGATCGTCAGCCCCTCGACCGCCGCCGCCCGCTCCTTGCGGATCGCCTTGCGCTTGCGGCTCGCCAGCGCCGCGAGGAAGTCGTCGAACGTCGCATAGCCGTCGTTCGCCCAGTGGAACTGCACCCCCTGACGGATCAGCCAGCCCGCCGCCTCGAACAGCGGCACCTGCGCCTCCGTCACGAAGGTCGCATGCGCGGACGACAGGCCATGCTGGTCGACCACCGCCTCCAGCCCACCGATCAATGCAGGCGCGTAGCTGTCGTCGCGCAGCAGCAGGCGGGGACCGGGTACCGGGCTGAACGGCGATGCGACCTGAAGCTTCGGGTAATAGGCGCCGCCCGCCCGCTCCCACGCGTCCGCCCAGCCGTGATCGAAGACATATTCGCCCTGGCTGTGGCTCTTGGCATAGGCGGGCGCGATGGCAACGGGGCAACCGTCGGCATCATCGACGACGATCGGGATCGGCTGCCACCCGGACCGGCCACCGACGCTGCCGGAGTCCTCCAGCGCGCTCAAAAAGGCATGGCCGACGAACGGATTACCGCTGCCGGCGCAGGCGTCCCACTCGGCGGCGGCGATCGATCGAACCCCATCGGCGAGGCGTGCGGTGATTCCGGTCATCGCCTCCGCAGATAGGGTGCGGGGGGCGGCAAAGGAACCTCTGTCCTGCAAGCCGGGGCATGAGGTAAGATGTCTCGTAATCTTCGCACGCCAGCTTCCGTGTGCCCGGCCACCCCGCCGCGAAACGCCGCATCGGACTGACCTTCCGCTCCATTCCTCCCTGCAAGGGGAGGTGGCAGGGCGTAGCGCTGACGGAGGGGCAGCCTCAAGCGACGTCGCCCGTGGCTCCCCCTCCACCGCTTCGCGGTCCCCCTCCCCGTGCCGGGGAGGATTGAAAGTCAGAACAGGCGTCCGCCGTTCGGCACCGCGCGCTCCGGCCCGATCAGTACGACCTCGCCCGCTTCGTCCGGGAAGCCCAGGGTCAGCACTTCCGACATCATCGGCCCGATCTGGCGTGGCGGAAAGTTGACGACCGCCGCCACCTGCCGTCCGACCAGCGACGCTGGCGTATAGTGCGCGGTGATCTGCGCCGACGATCGCCTGCGCCCGATCTCCGCACCGAAGTCGATCACCAGCTTGATCGCCGGCTTGCGCGCCTCCGGGAACGGCTCGGCGGCGACGATCGTGCCGACGCGGATGTCGACCTTCAGGAAGTCGTCATAGTCGATCATCAGAAATCCAGATTGTCATAGTGCGCTGGCGGCGCGACCATCTCCATCCGCTCGGCGAGCAGGGGGCGGAAGCTGGGCCGGCTCTTCAGCCCGCGATACCAGCGCGCGGTCTGCTCATGCCCCTTCCAGTCGATGCCGCCCAGATAGTCGGCGATCGAGATCTGCGCCGCCGCCGCGAGATCGGCGAGGCTCATCGTCGCGCCGCCCAGCCATTGCCGGTGATCGAGCAAGTAATCGGTATAGTCGAGATGCCCGACCGCCGCCTTCATCGCTTCGCGCAGGCCCTTGGCATCGGGCGCGGTCCGCTGCGCGATGCGCTTGACCATGCGTTCGTGCAGCAGGCGTTCGGTCACGTCGCGGTAGAAATGCGTGTCGAACCACGTCACCAGCCGGCGGATTTCCGCGCGATTGGTCGCGGTGCCGTTGATCGTCGCGGACT
The DNA here is from genome assembly GCF_001423765.1 of Sphingomonas sp. Leaf343. Taxonomy (GTDB): domain Bacteria; phylum Pseudomonadota; class Alphaproteobacteria; order Sphingomonadales; family Sphingomonadaceae; genus Sphingomonas. The sequence continues at coordinate 34,883 of NZ_LMPG01000016.1, read as the reverse complement.
TGTCGACCGTCTCCTCGAAATATTCGGCGATCGCCATCGAATCCATCAGCACGATCCCGCGCTGCGCATCGACCATCACCGGCGTCTGCCCGGTCGGGTTCATGTCGAGGAATTCGTCCCGCCGCTCCCACGGCGATTCGCGGACGAGTTCGTACCCGACCCCCTTCTCCCCCAGCTGGAGCCGGATCTTGCGCGAGAAGGGACAGAGGGGAAATTGATAGAGTTGCCACATGCCGCCCCTCTACGCCCCCGGTCGGCATTGTTCCACCGGCTGAAGGCGCGTAGAATCGACGAACGGCGCGGGAGGCGGACGGCATGGGCATCATCATCGAACATGACGAGCACGAGCGCATGATCCGCCTGCTCGCCGCGCATCGGGGCATCAGCGAGGCCGATGCCGTGGGCGTCGCCGTGCGCAACGAACTGGCGCGGGAGGGGGTGGCGATGGCGTCGCTGTCGTTCACCGAGCGTGCCCGCGTAGTGCAGGCGATGTTGCGGGATGCGCCCGTCCTCGACCCCCGGAGCGCGGACGAGATCATCGGCTATGACGAGAATGGCCTACCAGCGTGATCGCCGTCGATACCTCGGCCATCATCGCGATCGCGTTGGCCGAGCCGGAGGCGGAGCGTTTCGACCACGTCCTCTCGACCGATCCTTCCATCATCATCGGTGTTCCAACCTTGCTGGAAGCAAGAATGGTGCTCGCCGGCCGTTTCGGTCCGACCACCGCCGAAAAGGCGATGGCTATGCTGGCCGACGGTTGGCAGGTGATCCACTTCACCACCGACCACCTCGCCGCCGCGACCGAGGCGTTCGACCGCTTCGGCAAGGGGCGTCACCCGGCCCGCCTCAACTATGGCGACTGCATGGCGTATGCGGTCGCGAAGGTCGCCGGGTGCCCCCTGCTCTACAAGGGCGACGACTTCGCGCGGACCGACATGGCGGCGGCGTAGCTACTCCGCCGCCACCGCTTCCAGCATGTCGTCCAGCGGGTGCGACAGGCGCGTAAGCATCTCTTTCGGCACGACCTGCCAGAAGTCACCGGCGACCCGCTCCCAATCCTCCAGCAGGCCCTTCGACCAGCGGCTGTCGGTCGCGGCGACGTGCGCAGCGATCAGGTCGCGCAGAACACCCTCCCAATGCGCCGACGACAGCCGGCGCCAGACGATGCTCTCGCCATTGGCACGCCGGTCGAACTTCGCGTCGGGATCGTAGACGAAGGCCATGCCGCCGGTCATGCCGGCTCCGAAGTTCGCCCCGACCGCGCCGAGCACGACGGCGATGCCGCCGGTCATATACTCGCAGCCGTTCGCGCCGCAGCCCTCGACCACGACCTGCGCGCCGGAGTTGCGCACGGCGAAGCGCTCGCCCGCTTGCCCCGCCGCGAACAGCCGGCCGCTGGTCGCGCCGTACAGCACGGTGTTGCCGATGATCGTGTTGTCCTGGCTGGCGAGCGGTGAGGATACCGCCGGTCGCACGACGATGATGCCGCCCGACAGCCCCTTGCCGACATAGTCGTTGGCGTCGCCGAACACCTCTAGCGTGATGCCTTTGCACAGGAATGCGCCGAGCGACTGGCCCGCCGATCCACGCAGGCGAATAGTAACGTGGCCGTCCGCCAGTTTCGACATGCCGAAGGTGCGCGTGATCTCGCTCGACAGGCGCGTGCCGACCGCGCGATGCGTGTTGCGCACCGAATAGGTCAGCTGCATCTTCTCGCCGCGGCTGAACACCGCCGCCGCGTCCTTGATGATCTGCGCATCCAGGCTGTCGGGTACCGCGTTCCGGAACGTCGAAAGCGAGAAGCGGCGCTCGGCATCGGTCGCGTCGACCTTGGCGAGAATCGGGTTGAGATCGAGATCGTCGAGATGCTCGGCACCGCGGCTGACCTGACGGAGGAACTCGGTGCGGCCGATCACCTCGTCGAGCGAGGTGACGCCGAGCCGGGCGAGGATGTCGCGGACTTCCTCGGCGATAAAGGTCATCAGGTTGATGACCTTTTCCGGCGTGCCGGTGAACTTGGCGCGCAGCCGCTCGTCCTGCACGCAGACGCCGACCGGACACGTGTTCGAATGGCACTGGCGCACCATGATGCAGCCCATTGCGACCAGCGACAGCGTGCCGATGCCGAACTCCTCCGCACCGAGGATCGCGGCGATGACGATGTCGCGCCCGGTCTTCAGCCCGCCGTCGGCACGCAGGCGGATGCGGCCGCGCAGGCCGTTGAGCGTCAGCGTCTGGTTGACCTCCGACAGGCCCATTTCCCACGGCGTGCCGGCATATTTGATGCTCGTCTGCGGGGAAGCGCCGGTGCCGCCGACATGGCCGGAGACGAGGATGACGTCGGCATGCGCCTTGGCGACGCCCGCCGCGACGGTACCGATCCCGGCAGACGACACCAGCTTCACACAGACCCGGGCGCGCGGGTTGATCTGCTTGCAGTCGTAGATGAGCTGCGCGAGGTCCTCGATCGAATAGATGTCGTGATGCGGCGGCGGGCTGATGAGCGTCACGCCCGGAGTCGCGTGGCGCAACTTCGCGATGAATTCGGTAACCTTGAATCCGGGCAGCTGGCCGCCCTCGCCAGGCTTGGCACCCTGCGCGACCTTGATCTCGATCTCCTCGCATGCGCCGAGATATTCGGCGGTGACGCCGAACCGGCCGCTGGCGATCTGCTTGACGCCCGAATTGGCGTTGTCGCCGTTCGCGTACGGCTTGAACCGGACGACGTCCTCGCCCCCCTCGCCCGACACCGCCTTCGCACCGATGCGGTTCATCGCGATGGCCAGTGTCTCGTGCGCTTCCGGCGACAGCGCACCCAGCGACATGCCCGGCGTCACGAAGCGCTTGCGGATTTCGGTGATCGCCTCGACCTGGTCGATCGGCACGCCTTCCGACGGAAAATTGAACTGCAACAGGTCGCGCAGATACACCGGCGGCAGATCGGCGACACCGCGCGAGAATTGCAGATAGCTGGAATAGCTGTCGGTCGCGACGGCGGTCTGGAGCAGGTGCATCAGCTGCGCGGAATAGGCGTGCGTCTCCCCATCCGCGCGCTGGCGATAGAAGCCGCCGATCGGCAGCGTGACGATGTCGTCGTCGAACGCCGTGTCGTGGCGCAGTTTGGCATTGAGGTGGAGCGAGGCATAGCCCTCCCCCGAGATCTTCGCGGGCATGCCGGGGAACAGGTCGTTCACCAGCGCGCGGCTGAGCCCGACCGCCTCGAAATTATAGCCGCCGCGATAGGACGAGATGACAGCAATGCCCATCTTGGAGATGATCTTGAGCAATCCCTCCTCGACGGCGACACGATGCCGGTCGAGGCATTGCTCGATCGTCAGGTCGCCAAACAGGCCACGCGCATGGCGATCGGCGATCGACGCCTCCGCCAGATAGGCGTTCACCGTCGTCGCGCCGACGCCGATCAGCACCGCGTAATAATGCGTGTCGAGGCATTCGGCGGTGCGGACGTTGATCGACGCGTAGCTGCGCAGGCCACGGCGGACGAGATGCGTGTGGACGGCGGCGGCAGCCAGCACGCCGGCGATAGCGACGCGGTCCTCCGACACGTTCTCGTCGGTCAGGAACAGTTCGCTCTTGCCCTCCCGCACCGCCTGTTCGGCCTGGTTGCGGATGCGCTGGATCGCGGCACGCAGCCGCTCCGGTCCGCCGTCCGCCTCGAACGTGCAGTCGATTTCCGCCACCGAACGGCCGAAATGCGTCTTCAACCGCTCCCACATCGCGCCGGTCAGCACGGGGGAGTCGAGCACCAGCACGTGTTCGCGCTGGTCGCGCACGTCGAGGATGTTGGCGAGATTGCCGAACCGCGTCTTCAGCGACATCACATGCCGCTCGCGCAGACTGTCGATCGGCGGGTTCGTCACCTGCGAAAAATTCTGGCGGAAGAACTGGCTGATGAGGCGTGGCTTGTCGCTGATGACGGCGAGCGGCGTATCGTCGCCCATCGATCCGATCGCTTCCTTGCCGCCCTCCACCATCGGCGACAGGATCAGCTCCATATCCTCCAGCGTCTGGCCGGCCGCGACCTGACGGCGGGTCAGCTCGGCGCGCGGGAAGCGGACGACGGGGTCGCCGGGCGCGGGCGGAAGATCGTCCAGCGTCAGGAACTCGCCGGTCATCGCGGCATAGTCCTGCTCGCCCGCGATCCGGTCCTTGACCGCGCGATCCTCCAGCACGATCCCTTCCTGAAGATCGACGGCGATCATCTGCCCAGGTCCCAGCCGGCCCTTGGCGACGATCGTCGATTCGGGAACGACGACCATGCCGCTTTCCGATCCGACGATCAGCAGCCCGTCCGAGGTGCGCGTATAGCGCAGCGGGCGCAGCGCGTTGCGGTCCATGCCGGCGACCGCCCAGCGACCGTCGGTCATCGCCAGCGCGGCCGGGCCGTCCCACGGCTCCATGACGGAGGCGAGATAGCGGTACATCGCGGCGTGGCTGTCCGGCGTGTCGCCGCGCTCGTCCAGCGCCTCCGGCACCAGCATCAGCTTCGCGGTCGGGGCGTCGCGGCCGGAGCGGCAGATCGCCTCGAACACGGCATCCAGCGCCGCGGTGTCGGACGCGCCGGCGGGGATCACCGGCTTGATATCCTCCGAATTGTCGCCGAACGCGATCGAGGCCATCCGGATCTCGTGGCTGAGCATCCAGTTCTTGTTGCCGCGGATCGTGTTGACCTCGCCATTGTGCGCGAGACAGCGGAACGGCTGCGCCAGCCACCATTGCGGGAAAGTGTTGGTCGAATAGCGCTGGTGGAAGATCGCGACGCGGCTTTCGAAGCGGCGATCGGTCAGATCGGGATAGAAGACCGACAGGCTCTCGGCGAGGAACAGCCCCTTGTAGACGATCGAGCGCGCCGACAGCGAACAAATGTAGAAGCCCTGGATCTGCGCCGCGATCACCCGCTTCTCGATGCGGCGGCGGACCAGATACAGGTTCTTCTCGAACTCCGCCTCGTCCATGTCGCCCGGCAGCGGCCCGGCGATCATGATCTGCTCGATCTCCGGCCGGGTCGCCTGTGCCTTCATGCCGATGACGGACACGTCGACGGGCACCTGACGCCAGCCATAGATGGTGTAGCCCGCCTCGATGATCGCGCTTTCGACGATCGTCCGGCACGTCTCCTGCGCGCCCAGATCGGTGCGCGGGAGGAAGACCATGCCGACCGCGAGCCGGTTCGGCATCACCTTGTGCCCCGACGCCGCGATGCAATCGTCGAAGAAGCGATGCGGCAGGTCGAGATGGATGCCCGCACCGTCACCGGTCTTGCCGTCCGCATCGACCGCGCCGCGGTGCCAGACCGCCTTCAAAGCGTCGATCGCCGACTGCACCACACGCCGCGACGGCTGTCCGTCGGTGGCGGCGACGAGGCCGACACCGCAGGCATCGCCCTCGAACTCGGGGCGGTACATGCCGTGTTCGGCAAGATAGGCGTGCTGGTCGGTCATGCGTGAAAGCCCTGTTCGCTCAGCCGCTGGCGCAGCTTCTCGTAGATGTCGGTCAGGCGGGGGATCGCCGCCCAGCATTCGTTGACCCGGTCGACCTGCTCGATTTCGTTGACCGGATATTCGTGGACGAGCCGGTTGCGCAGATCGAGAAAGTCCATCCAGTCGTCGGCGTCGCCGATCAGGTGGTACCGCTCCATCCGGTTCGCCTGATCGCGCCGCGACATGTCGCGCACATCCTCGCCGTCCCAACTGAGATAGGTGCGAAACAGGCGGCCGATCATGTCCTGTAACTGCTCGTATCGCTTGAGCAGGGCGATGGACGCGATGCGTTCGATCACGGGCAGGCGCGCGAGATCGTCATCCTGTACGGGCAACACGGGGGCGAGGAACGGAACCAGTTCCTCGCAACCGGCGACGATCCGGGCGCACCGTTCGAGCCCGCCGCGGAGCAAAGGCGCGACGTCGGTCACGGCAGGGGCACCGCGTCCGCGGACACCATCCGCGCGAATGCGGACGGCGTGTGGCCGCGCATCATCAGCACGACATCGACCTTCTGCTCGTCGATACGGTCGAACAGCCGGCGACGGAAAAGCGCGGTGCGCGAACGACCATCGTCGACCGGGTCGACCTCCAGCAACAGGTCGATATCGCCCCCGCGCAAATCATCGCGAATGCGGCTGCCGAACAGGCGAACGACGGCAGACGGGCCGAACGCCGCGCAGGCCGCAGCCTTGATCGCGTCGATGTCCCTCTGCTTCAGCCTCATGCCGCGACCTTCTCCGCCGCCGCCTTCGCCTTCAGCCATTTGTGCATCGACGACGCCACGTCGCGGCCGTCGCGGATCGCCCAGACGACCAGCGACGCCCCGCGGACGATGTCGCCGGCGGCGAACACGCCCTCCAGAGAGGTCATCAGCGTCTTGCCGTCGGCCAGCACCGTGCCCCAGCGGCTGACACCCAGTTCGGGCGCACCCCACAGAGTCGGCAGATCCTCCGCATCGAAACCGAGCGCCTTGATGACGAGGTCGGCCCGCAGTTCCAGCTCTCCGCCCGGATCGACCTCCGGTGCGCGGCGACCGCTCGCGTCGGGCGCGCCGAGACGCATCCGGCTGGCGCGGACCGTGCCGACGCTCTCCGCCCCGTCGAACGCGAGCGGGGCGGAGAGCCAGACGAACTCCGCGCCCTCCTCCTCCGCGTTGGCGACCTCGCGCTGCGATCCCGGCATGTTGGCACGGTCGCGGCGATACAGGCACTTCACCGACTTCGCCCCCTGGCGGATTGCGGTGCGGACGCAGTCCATCGCGGTGTCGCCGCCGCCGACCACGACCACGTCCTTGCCGGCCGCATCCAGCGCGCCGCCGTCGAACTCGGGCACCGCATCGCCGAAGCCCTTGCGGTTGGAGGCGGTCAGATAGTCGAGCGCGGCGACCACACCGTTCGTCTCCGCGCCCGGCACTTCGACCTGGCGCGCCTTGTACACGCCCGTCGCGATCAACACCGCGTCATGGCGGCGGCGCAGATCGTCGAGCGTCGCATCCTGTCCGACCGCGAAGCCATAATGAAAGACGATGCCTGCCTGCTCCAGTCGCTCCACCCGGCGCATGACCACCGGCTTCTCCAGCTTGAAGCCGGGAATGCCATAGGTCAGCAGGCCGCCGGCACGATCGTGGCGATCATAGACATGGACCTCGTAACCGCGGGCGCGGAGCAGTTCGGCCGTCGTCAGCCCCGCCGGTCCCGCGCCGATCACACCGACCGACTGGCCGCGAGCGGGCGCGACCTGCACCGGCTCCACCCAACCCTCCGCCCAGGCGGTGTCGGTGATGAACTTTTCGACCGACCCAATCGTCACCGCGCCGTGGCCGGAGAATTCGATGACGCAATTGCCCTCGCACAACCGGTCCTGAGGGCAGATCCGGCCGCAGATCTCCGGCATCGTGGAGGTGCTGTTCGACAGCTCATACGCCTCGCGCAGGCGACCTTCGGCGGTCAGGCGCAGCCAGTCCGGTATGTGATTGTGGAGCGGGCAATGCACCGAACAATATGGCACGCCGCATTGCGAGCAGCGGCTCGCCTGATCCTCGGCGGCCGGCACGGCATAGCGATTCGCGATCTCGCGAAAGTCGTGTGCGCGTTCGTCGGCCGTTCGCTTGTCAGGATAGGCCTGATCGCGAACGACGAACTTCAGCATCTGCTCCTGAGCCATGCGGGGCACCTTCGATTATGACACCACAGGACATATCGCAGACGTGCAAGTCATACTAGGCAGCCACGCTGACCTATATTCCCGATGCTTGGCTACTTTGAACCCCCGATCGACATTTCTGCCTAGGATTAGGGCTATAAGCGGCCCTAATGGATATTGAGGGCGATCAATGCTACGCCACCCGCAACAATTCGATACCAGGCGAATGGCGCGAAGCCATGTCTGGTTACCAGCGCCATGAACCCCTTCACGACGACCAGCGCGACGATGAAGGACACCACGAACCCGACGCCGATCAGTTGCAGGCTGTCCGCCGTGATCGCGTCGCGATGCTTGACCATCTGCAACACCGTCGCACCGGTCAGCGTCGGCAGCGCGAGGAAGAAGCTGAACTCGGCCGCGGTGCGCCGCTCGATCCCCAGCGTCATCGCGCCCATGATCGTCGCGCCTGACCGGCTGACGCCCGGGATCATCGCGATGCACTGGACGAGGCCGATCCGGAGCGAGTCGAACCATGAGACGCCCGCGATACCGCCCGTCTTGTAGGTTTTCGCCAGACGCTCCACGATCAGGATCGCGACGCCGCCGACGATCAACGCCCAGGCGATGACCGTCGCATTCTCCAGCAGCGCCTCGATCCGATCGTTGAAGGCGAACCCCAGCACCGCCGCCGGCAGAAACGCGATCAGCAGGTTGCGGACGAACGCGACCGAGTTGGGTTCGCGCCGGAACAGCCCCTGCAACACCGCCAGAAACGTCCGCCAGTACAGCACCACGATCGCCAGGATCGCACCCGGCTGGATCGCGATGTTGAATACCGACCAGCGCGCCGCATCGAAGCCGAGCAGTTCCGTCGCCAGCACCAGATGCCCGGTCGAGGACACCGGCAGGAATTCGGTGATCCCCTCGACGATGCCGAGGATGATCGCGACCAGCCAGTCGTTCAAAGCGCCTGTTCCATGCGACGTCCGAAGCGGCCCTGCTTGCGGAACCGGACCAGCCATTCCGGCGCGACCGCGGCCATCGGCGTGGCATCGATGCCCAGCGCCGTTAGCCCGTCCTCACCGCCTACGACATTGTCGCGCCCCAGCATCAGCCACTGGTCCCACGTGATCGGCGCGCCCGGCAGGAAGCCGGCCCGCGCGATCGCCGCGCCGACCATGTCGGGCAGCTCGACGATCGTCGGCGTGCGGCCGATCGCATCGGCGATCCAGCGGATCAGGCCGCCCATCGTGATGACGTCCGGCCCGCCGATCTCCAGCGTGCGGCCCGCGAACTCGCCCGGTGACGCCAGCGCGGCGCGGATCGCCTCCCCGACATCGGCGGCGAACACCGGCTGGAACTTCGTACCGGTCCGCAGCACGGGAACGATCGGCGCGACCGCGATCATCCCGGCGAAGCGGTTCACGAAATTGTCCTCGCGCCCGAACACGATCGAGGGACGCAGGATCGTCGCGTTCGCGAACGCCTCGCGCACCGCGGTTTCGCCATTCCCCTTCGACCGGCCATAGCGCGACACCGAGTCCGGATCGGCACCGATCGCGGAGACATGGACCAGCGCCTCCACACCCGCCTTGGCGGCGGCATCGGCGATCGTCCGAGCGCCATCGACATGGGCACGCTCGAAATCGCCCGCCAGCACGCCGACGAGGTTCACGACGGCATCCGCACCCTGCACCGCCCGCAGCACGGTCTCAGGGCGGTTGACGTCGGCCGCGACGAACTGCGTCTGCCCGAGGCCGCCCTGCGGTTTCAGGTACCAGGCCCGGCGCGGATCGCGCTGGGCGATCCGCACGCGGGCACCGGCCCGGAGCAGCGCCTGCGCGGCGTAGCGGCCGACGAATCCACCGCCTCCGATCAGCGTCACCAGCTTGTTCTTCATGTCCGCATACCGTCCCTGCTGCCGGCCCGAGGACCGGCTATTGGCGTCGCGAAGCCTTTGCCGTTCGGGATGCCTGTTGACAAGGCTCCATCGCCCCCCCTAAAGGCCGCCGCCTACCCCGTGCCCAGATGGCGGAATTGGTAGACGCACCAGCTTCAGGTGCTGGCGATCGCAAGGTCGTGGAGGTTCGAGTCCTCTTCTGGGCACCATTTTTCGGGCTTTGCGCCGTCCGGAAAGCGACAGGGCCTCAAGGTCAGGGCCACGAGGTCTGTTTCACCTTCTCGGCATCTGCGCCGCAACGCGATATCACCCCTCCTGACGCAGTCCCAGCGGAGTGCGGGAGTGGATCGGCGTTGTCGGCGAACGCACCTCGGGTTAGCTTCGCGCACAGGCTGATCGGTGAGACGCGATGAACATTCAGGGCGTGTATGCGGTAGCGAGCGTGACCGATATGGCCGGCGCGGAAGAGTGGTATACGGCGTTGTTGGCCCGCCCCGCGGACGACCACCCCATGCCGGTCCTGACGCAATGGCGGAACATCGGCACGGCCGGTATCCAGCTCATGGTCGATGCCGAGAAAGCCGGCAGGTCGATTATCACCCTGGTGACGCCGGATATCGAGCGAGAAAAGAGCAGGCTCGCAGATCTGGGCCTCGATCTCGGGCAGATCAGCCGCGGCGACTTCGGCGCGATCGCCGAGATCGCAGACCGGGATGGCAACAGAATCATCATCGCCGAGCCGCCCAGGGGCTTTACGGGTTGACCATCACCATCCAGCGTCGCGTCTTTCCGACGGGGCAGGGGCGGCGGCGTTCGACAGGCAGACGTTCAACCCTCGAGGCTTTTGGACGCCTGTTCGAACAAATCCTTCGACAGCCCCGGCTGCGCGACGATGCGTTGGAGCTGCTCGCGCATCAGGGCGGCGCGATCATCGTCGAAGCGGCGCCAGCGGCCAAGCGGGGGAAGCAGCTTTGCGGCGGTCTGCGGATTTAATCGGTCGAGCGCAATCAGCTGGTCGGCCAGGAAGCGGTAGCCGGCCCCGTCCGGGCGGTTGAAGGCGCGTTGGTTGACGCCGAACGCGCCGATGAGCGAACGGGCGCGGTTGGGATTCGCGAGCGTGAAGCCGGGATGCTCCGCCAGCGCCGCGACCGTCGCCGCCGCATCGTCGCGCGATGACAGCGCCTGTGTCTGGAACCACTTGTCCAGCACCAGCGGGTTGTCACGATAGCGATTGTAGAAGATGTCGAGCGCGGCGATGCGAAGATCGTCGTCGCTGCTGACCAGAGTCGTCAGGGCCGCCTGACGATCGGTCATATTGTCCGCGGCCTCGAACTGGCGGAAGGCCAGCGTCGCCGCATCCGGCACACCTGCCGCCGCAAGATAGCCGAGCGCGACGTTGCGCAGCCGGCGCTTGCCTTTCTCCGCGGGGGAATAGACGTAGGGGATCTGCGGCGCCTGCGCATAGGCCGCGCGCCAGCGATCCTCCAGCCGATGTCCGAGATCGCGGCGCAGCGCCTCGCGCGCGCGGAAGATCGCTTCGGGGTCGACGCGCGAGAGCTGGTCGCCGACGAACGCCTCGGACGGCAGCAGCACCGCCTCCGCGACGAAGGCGCGGTCGAGGTCGGGATTGTCGAGCGTGTCCGCCACGGCGGCGATCGCGGGTTCGTGATCCGCGCGCCCCTCGACGGCACCGGCGACGAGCGTATCGAGCATTAGCTGCTGCATCGCCTCGTACCGGGCGAAGGGGTCGTCGTCGTGGCGCGACAGGAAGGCGAGGTCGGCGGGGCTGCGGTCGCTTTCGATCACGACGGGCGCGGAGAAGCCGCGGTTGATCGACAGCACGGGACGCTCGGTCACCGCCTCGAACACGATCGTCTCCGCCGCGCTGTCGAGCAGGACGAGGCGCTCGTCGGTGAGCGGCCGGCCGGTCTCGGCCCCGAACAGGCGCAGTTGCAGCGGCAGCAGCATCGGCTGCTTTACCGGCTGGCCCGGCGTCGGCGGCACCCGCTGGCCGAGACGCAGCGTCGCGCGGCCACCACCCGGCTGATGCTCCAGACTGGCGGAGACGCGGGGAGTGCCGGCCTGGCTGTACCAGAGGCGGAATTGCGAGAGATCGACGCCCGACGCCTCCTCCATGCTCGCGACGAAATCCTCGCAGGTCGCCGCGGTGCCGTCGAACCGGTCGAAATACAGGTCGGTGGCGGCGCGGAAGGCGGTGGGGCCGACGATCGTCGCCATCATCCGGATCAGCTCAGCACCCTTGTTATAGATGGTCGCGGTGTAGAAGTTGCTGATCTCCTGATATTCGTCCGGGCGAACGGAATGCGCGAGCGGCCCCGAATCCTCCGGGAACTGCGCCGCGCGCAGGCCGCGCACATCCTCGATCCGCTTCACCGCGGCCGACCCCTGATCGGCGGAGAAGCCCTGATCGCGATAGACGGTGAAACCCTCCTTCAGCGACAACTGGAACCAGTCGCGGCAGGTGATGCGGTTGCCCGACCAGTTGTGGAAATACTCGTGCGCGACGACGGCGGCGATGCCGTCGTAATCGTAATCGGTCGCGGTATCAGGATCGGCGAGAATGTAGCGGCTGTTGAAGATATTCAGCCCCTTGTTCTCCATCGCGCCGAAGTTGAAATCGTCGACCGCGACGATGTTGAACACGTCGAGGTCGTATTCGCGGCCATAGACCCGCTCGTCCCACGCCATCGACAGTTTCAGCGCGTGGAGCGCGTGGTCGGTGCGCGGCAGGTCGGCGGCGCGGACCCAGATGCCGAGTTCGACGGTGCGGCCCGATGCCGTCACGAAGCTGCCGCGATGGACCTGGAGGTCGCCGGCGACGAGCGCGAACAGGTAGCTGGGCTTGGGGAACGGGTCGTTCCATTCGGCCCAGTGCCGGCCGTCGCCCGCATCGCCTTGCGCGACGGGATCGCCGTTCGCGAGCAGGACGGGGAAGCGCGCCTCGTCCGCGGTCAGGCGCACCGAATAGCGGCTGAGGACGTCGGGGCGATCGGGGAAGAAGGTGATGCGGCGGAACCCCTCCGCCTCGCACTGGGTGCAGATGTTGCCGCCGCTGGCGTAGAGCCCCATCAACTGCGTGTTGCGATCGGGGGCGATCTCCACCTCCGTCTCGATGCTGTGTGCGTCGCCGGAGAGCGGAATGACGAGCTGCTCGTCCTCGATCCGCCAGTCGTCGATCGCGACCCCGTCGACCCGGACGAAAAGCGGCGTCTGGCCAGCCCCGTCGAGGCGCAATGGTTCGTCATGGCGACCGTTGCGCAAGACGGACAAGGTCGCATGAACGCGGGTCGCGGCGGGATCGATATCGAACGCCAGCCGCGTGTCGGGCACAAGCCATTGGGGCGGACGGTAATCCTCGCGACGGATCACCAAAGGCGGTTGCGCGACGGCGTGCTGGATATCCATGACGCCGGTATATGTCGCGCCGACGGTGCGTGCCAGCGACTTGCGCGACGGCGACGCCGTGGTAGGCGCTCCATGTTATCTTCGAGGGGTTCGACTGGATGTACCGCACGTTCGCCGCGCTGGCCGCGCTGGCCGTTTCCGCCACCGCGACCGGACAGGATGCCCCGGCTCCCGCCGCGAAGACCACACCAACGACGGCCGAGATCAACGCCCGGATCACCGCGCCCCTGCCTGCGGATCAGGCGGCGATGAAGGCGCACGTCATGTTCCTGGCGAGCGACGCGATGCACGGGCGCGAGGCGGGGAGCGCGGAATACGACATCGCCGCGGAATATGTGGCCGCGCAATTCTATGCCGCGGGGCTGAAGCCGGGCGGCGACGAGGGCGGGTTCCTGCAGAAGGTGCCGCTGGTCAGCTACAAGGCGGCCGGACAGGGCAGCGCGGTATGGACGCCAGCCGGCGGCCAGCCCCGTACGCTGGTGTTCGGAGAGGATTACATCCCGGTCGCCAACCCCGCCAGGGCGGAGACCAGCGTGTCGGCGCCGGTGGTGTTCGTCGGATATGGGCTGGATGCGCCGACGCTGGGGCTGAACGACTATCGCGGTGTCGACGTGCGCGGCAAGGTAGTGGCGTTCATGCCGGGCGCACCGGCATCGCTGGGCGGCGAAGAGCGCGCGTTTCTGGGATCGCCCGCCGCCAAACAGAAATTCGCCGCTGCTCACGGCGCGGTCGGCGCGATCATGATCGGTGGCGGACGCCGCGGCTCGGTCAAGACGATGGCCCAAGGCTATGATCGGGCGCGGATGACATGGGCTCGTCCGGATGGCAGCGGCTTCGTCGACGATGCCGGGACACCGTTGCTGGCCATCTTGAGCCCGGAAGGCGCGGCCAGGCTGTTCGGCAAGGGCTGGGCACGCATCGCCACGGAATTCGAGAAATCCACGCCCAGGTTCCGCGCCGCCAGCGCGCCGGGCACGCTGACGGTCGCAACCCAGACGACGATGACGCCGGCCACCAGCAGCAACGTCATCGGCATGATCCCCGGCAGCGATCCGCAGGTCGGCAAGGAAGTGGTCGTGCTGTCGTCGCACCTCGACCATATCGGCATGGCCCGGACCGGCGAGGGGGACACGATCTACAACGGCGCGCTGGATGACGCGATCGGGATCGCCAGCCTGATCGAGGAGGCCAAACGCTTCAAGACGAGCGGGACGCCGCCCAGACGCACGATCCTGTTCATGGCGGTAACGGCGGAAGAGAAGGGGCTGGTCGGCTCCGATTACTTCGCGAACCACCCGACCGTGCCGAAGGCGAACATCGTCGCCGACGTGAACCTCGACATGCCGATGCTGCTGTATACATTCGAGGATATGGTCGTGTACGGTGCCGAACGATCGACGCTTGGTCCGATCGTGCGCCGCGCGGTGGAATCGGCGGGCGTGGTGCTGTCGCCCGATCCCCTGCCGGAACAGGCCATCTTCGTCCGCTCCGACCATTTCCGCTTCGTGCAGCAGGGCATTCCGGCGGTGTTCCTGTGGCCGGGCGCAAAGGGGCCGGGGAAGGCCGCGATCGACGACTTCATGGCCCACCGCTATCACCAGCCCGGCGACGACCTGACGCAGCCGATCCTGTGGGATCAGGGGGTGCGTTTCGTCGACGTCAACTATCGCATCGCCCGCGAGATCGCCGACGGGCCGCAGCGGCCGGTGTGGAACAAGGGCGATTATTTCGGCACGCTCTACAAGGGGCCGATGGCGGCGAAATGAGCCGCCTGCTGGTCTTTGGCATGGGCTATGTCGCGAGCGCGCTGGCGGCCCGGTTGCGGACCGACGGCTGGCGCGTCGTCGGCACGACCCGCGACGGACGCGGCGAAACGGTGCGCTTCGACGACCGGGATGCGGTTGCGGCGGAGATGGCGGCGGCGACGCATGTCCTGTCATCGGTGCCGCCGGAGGGGGAGGACGACCCCGTGCTGGCGGCGTATGACGTCCGGGCGCGATGGGTCGGCTATCTGTCCTCGACCGGCGTGTACGGCGACACCGGCGGCGCATGGGTGGACGAAAGCGCGCCGACCGGCGGCGGGCGGCGCAAGGCGCGGGCGGCGGCAGACGCGGCGTGGCTGGCGCGGGGCGCGCACGTATTCCGCCTGCCGGGCATCTATGGGCCGGGCCGCTCGCCGCTGGACAAGGTGCGGGACGGAGCGGCGCACCGGGTCGACACGGGCGGCGTGTTCAGCCGGGTGCATGTCGATGACATCGTCGCGTGCGTGATCGCCGCATTCGACGCGCCGGCGGGGGCCTATAATCTGTCGGACGACCTGCCCTGCTCGCAGAATGCGGTGGTCGAGTACGCCGCCGAACTGCTGGGCATCGCGCCGCCGCCGTTCGTGCCGGTCGACAGCCTGTCGCCGATGGCGCGCGGCTTCCATGCGGAGAACCGGCGGGTGGCGAACCTGAAGGCGAAGCGGGTGCTCGGCTGGCGACCCGCCTATCCCGATTACCGGTTCGGCCTGCGCGCGCTGAGCGCGATGACTAGCCCGACGCCGGCCAGCGCGGCGCCAGCGCCCGCCAGCAGCGACCAGCGATAACCCTCGAAGAGGGTGGACAGCAACATGGCGATGACCGGGACGATAACGCTGGAATAGGCGGCCTTGGCCGGCCCGATCGTCCGCAGCACGCCGTAATAGAGCGGAAACGCCAACGCCGACGCGAAGATGCCCAGATACAGGATGCCGGCGATATAGGCCGGCCGCGCCTCGAATACCGGCGGGCCCGTGGTGATCCACGCGAAGACGCCGTCCAGCCCCGCGCCGATCAGCATCGCCGCCGCCAGCGTCGGCAGCATCGGATAGCGTCTGGCGGTCGGCGTCGCCTGCAGCACGTTCGCCGCCGAGGCCGACAGGATCGCGCACAAGGTCCAGCCGATGCCGGCGACGGTAGTCGCCGTGCCGTTGGGATCGGCGCGCGCCTCGTGCAGGAACAGCAGGGAAACGCCGGCCATCGCTATGGCGGAGCCCGCCGCGAGCTGTCGCCCCATCCGCTGGCCGAGAAAAACGCGCGACAGCAGCGCGTTGGGCACCAGCAGCAGCGCGAACACGACCGCGACCAGCCCGGACGTGATGAAATGCTCCGCCCGGTAGACGAAGTTGAAGTTCAGCACGAACTGGAGAACGCCCAGCACCACGGCGAAGGCGAGCCCGCCCGTGCCGATGCGAAAGCTCTCGCGCCGGAGCGCGGCCCAGCCGGCCATCGCCAGCCCGGCGACGATGAAGCGGTACGTGACCGACCAGCTTGCCGGGACGACGGCGATCTGGTCGCGGATGACGAGCCACGTCGATCCCCAGATCAGCGTGACGATCGCGAAGGGAACGAGCACGCTCGCTCTGGTCGAACGTGGCCGCTCCCCCGACAGGCTCACAACCCGGCGATCGCGGCGGCGAGGGCGGCGATATGATCCGGGTTCGTGTCCCATGCGGTGACGAGGCGAACCTCCCCCGGTGCCCAGTCGTAGAAATCGAACCCGGCGGCGCGGAGAGCGGCCGCTTCGTCGGCGGTGGCGCGCAGGAACAGCTCGTTCGCCTCGACCGGGTGCACCAGCCGGTCGCCCGCCGCCGCAGCGAGGCGCGCGGCACCGGCATTGGCGGCGCGGCCATTGTCCAGCCACAGGTCGCCGTCGAGCATCGCGAGAATCTGCGCGGCGAGGTAGCGGCCTTTCGACAGCAGCAATCCGGCGCGCTTGCGACGGCGCAACGTCGCGTCGTGCAGCGCGGGGTCGAAGAACACCAGCGCCTCCGCGCTCATCGCGCCATTCTTGACGAATCCGAACGACAGCGCCTCCACGCCCGCGCGCCACGTCACGTCGGCGGGGGAGCAGCCGACGCTGGCGACGGCATTGGCGAACCGCGCGCCGTCCATGTGGAAGCGCCAGCCGCGCGCGCGGCACAGGTCGCCGATCGCGGCGACGTCGTCGGGGCGGTAGACGAGGCCGTATTCGGTGGCGTTGGTGATCGATACCGCATGCGGCTGGACGCGGTGGACGTCGTTGGCGACGGCATCCGCGACGGCGGCGATGTCGGCCGGCGTCAGCTTCGCGCCGACGCCCTCGGCCAGCATCAGCTTCGCGCCGTGCGTGTAGAATTCGGGCGCGCCGCCCTCGTCGTTCTGGATATGCGCGTCGCGGTGGCAGATGACGCCGCCATAAGGCGGGCAGAACGCCGCCAGCGCGAGGCAATTGGCGGCGGTACCGGTCGGCACCCAGATCGCCCGCGCCTCGGTTTCGAACAGCTCCGACAGACGGCCGTCGAGCGATCTGGACCAACGATCGCCGTCATAGGCGGTGTCGAGCACGTCGACATCGGCCATCGCGGCCATGACGCGCGGATGGACGGGGGCGGCATTGTCGGAAAAGAAGCGCATGGCCAGCCGGTTGGACCGGCGGGGTGGCGGGCGTCAAGGGTGGGCCGGCCGTCCGCCCGACAGCTTCTAAAACTGCTCTCGTCAGGCTAGAAGCCGCCCTGATCCTCGCCGCCATCCTCCTCGTCCGGTGGGCGGCGGTCCTCGCGAGCGGGTGGTTCGCGGTCGCGGCGGGGGCCGCGAGGGCCGACGGTGATCGATCCATCGGGTGCGCGGCGGACCTCGAGACCCATCTGGTCGAGCTGTTCGGTCGCGCGGTCGAGCGCCTGCGGAACGAGGTCGCCGATCTCGTTGCCGAACATGTCGCCCACGCCGTCGACCGTGTTGCCGTCGATCGTCACCTCGTCCGGCGTTTCGACCACGACCGGCGCGATGTTGAGGGCGTCCTGCATGAAGCTGCGCCAGATGCGCGCGGGCACCGTGCCGCCGTGCAGGCCCGGATTGGGCGAATTGTCGTCGTTGCCGACCCAGACGCCTACCACCAGATCGCCCGCGAAGCCGATGAACCACGCGTCGCGGCTGTCCTGCGAGGTACCGGTCTTGCCGTATGCCTTGATGCTCAGAACGGCTTCCCTGCCGGTCCCGCGAATCGAAGAATTGAGCAGCGACAGCATCTGTTCGCGCTGCGCCTCCGGAATTTCGCGCGTGCCGCCGGTCAATTGTTCGTACCAGTTCTTGTCGTCCTTCGTATCGACGCCGCGCGGCGACACCGGATAGCGGCCGTTGGCGATCGCGGCATAGGCGGCGGTCAGTTCCAGCAGCGACACCTCCGACGTGCCGAGCCCGATCGTCGCCTCGTTCGCGATCGGGGTGGAGATGCCGAGATCGCGCGCCGCCTTGATGACGTTCCTGACGCCGACTTCCTGCGTCAGCCGCGCGGCCGCGACGTTGGACGAGCGGGCGAAGGCACGGGCCAGGCTGATCTCGCCCAGATAGCGGCCGTCGTCGTTCTTCGGTTTCCAGCCGGCGATCTCGACCGGGCTGTCGTCGACGGTCGACGACGTGGTCATGCCGGCGCGGATCGCGGCAAGGTAAACGAACAGCTTGAACGTCGATCCGGGCTGACGGCGGGCCTGCGTCGCGCGGTTGAAGGGGCTTTTCCCGTAATCGCGGCCGCCGACCAGCGCCACGACGCGACCGTCCGGGTGCATCGCGACCAAGGCTGCCTGCGCCTGACGCAACCCCGCCGAGCGGATCGAGCGTTCGGCAATCCGCTGCATCCGGCGGTCCAGCGTGGTCTTGACGGTCGTCTCCGACTGCACCTCGCCCGCGCTGTCGCGCGCGGCCGGCAGGACCCAGTCCGCGAAATAGGTGCCGCTGGGCAGCGCGCCCGCCTGACGCGGCAGCACGCGTTGCGGCTGCACCGCCTCCGCCTGCGCGTGGGTCAGGAAACCGGCATCCTCCATCGCACCGACGACGACCATCTCACGGGCGCGGGCGCCCTTCAGATTGACGGTCGGGGCCAGTCGCGAGGGTGCCTTGACGAGGCCGGCGAGCATCGCCGCCTGGCCGATGTTCAGCGCCTGCGGCGTGCGGCCGAAATAGTGTTTAGACGCGGCGGTGATGCCATAGACATTGTCGCCGAAATAGACGTTCGACAGATAGCGCGAGAGGATCTCGTCCTTGGTCAGCCACGCCTCCAGCCAGAACGCGATCATCGCCTCGCGCAGCTTGCGCGTGGCGGTGCGGTCGGAATCAAGGAAGGCGTTCTTCGCGAGCTGCTGCGTGATCGTGCTGCCGCCCTGACGAACGCCGCCCGAGCCGACGTTCGCCCAGGCGGCCCGGGCGATCCCGCGCGGATCGATGCCCCAGTGCGAATAGAAGCGCCGGTCCTCGATCGCCAGAAACGCCTCCCGGACATGACCGGGCAGCTTCGCGGCGTCGACCGGCGCACCGATCACCGCGCCGCGCCGGGCGATCGGCGTTCCGTCCTCCGCCGTCAGCGTGATCGAGGGCGGGGTCGGCGGCTTCAGCGATTGCGACAGCGGGGCGGTGACCGCGAGCCAGGCGATCGCGACGACCAGCAGGACCAGCGCCGCCGCCAGCCCCCGCACGATCCAGCGCCCCCACCGGATGTTGCGCCAGCGGATGCCGCGGCGCCGCGATTCCGGGGGCTCTGGCGGAGGTGTCCACTGGCCGCCGGTCGGATAGACGGGCGGCTCGTCGCCGTCCCGCCACGGTCGCGAACCGCTCGACGCATAGGGATCATAGGGGTCGGGGCGCATCGGCGGGTTCCAGGACACGGCCGCTGTCATACAGGGCTAGGACACCCTGCGCAATGACGTGGGAAAGAGCAGGTTTTGTCGGCGCACTCGTCCCCTGCATGGGGGCGGCGGCCCTTTGCGCTGACGGAGGGGTGTCAAGTCACCCCTCCGTCGCGTCGCGCCACCTCCCCCTGCAGGGAAGGTTCGGCTGATACTTCAGAACTCGAACGGATCGGCCACTATGCGGTGCGCGACCAGATAGGCGTCCGCCACCAGCTGCAGCGGGCGCAGGTCGACGTCGCGCGATCCCGTCGGGACCAGTTCGGCGAAGCGGGCATAGAGGCGCGGATATTCGCCCTCGTCGATGCCGCCGCCCTCGGCCGCGCCTTCACCGTCGATCGACAGCGTCTTGCCACCGTCGCGCAGCGTCAGCGTGCCGGCGGTCGTCTCCACGACGATGTCCCAGGATTGCGGACCCGTCTGCAGGAAGTCGAGGTCCACGCGGCCCGGCGCGCCGTTGCCGCAGCGCATCTGCACGGTCGCCGCGATCGGCGATTCGCGACCGTCGGGCACGTGCAGCGCGCCGCCTTCGACGGACAGTCCGGTCGGCAGGATCTTCGTGATGATCGACAGCGCGTTGATGCCGGGATCGAACACGCCGAACCCGCCCGGTCCCAGGATCCAGTCCTGTCCGGGATGCCAGACGCGAATGTCCTCGCGCCAGGAGATCGCCACCGACGTGACCTGCTTGTCGGCCAGCCAGTCGCGCGCCTCGTCGACGCCCGCCGCCTCCCGCGAGTGCCACGTCGCGAACAGCGTGACACCCGCGTCCGCCGCCAGCCGCTCCAGCGCGACGACTTCGGACACCGTCGCGCCGGGGGGCTTTTCGATCATCACGTGCTTGCCCGCGGCGATGGCGGCGCGGACGATGTCGCCACGCCCGCCCGGCGGGGTGCAGATCGACACCGCATCGAGATCGGGAACGGCAGCCAGCATCTCCTCGATCGTGGCGAAGCTGGCGATTCCGTCGATGCTGGCGTGCCGGCTGGCGGCGGCGACCAGATCGAAAGCCGGATTGGCGGCGATGGCGGGCAGATGCTGGTCGCGGGCGATCTTGCCGACGCCGACGATCCCAAGCCGGATGGTCATGAAGTCACGTTCCTTGTTACAATCATTCGCGCTGGTCGGCGTCTCGCTCGATCAGCTGGAGGACGTCGTCAATCAGCTTCGCCATCGCGGCGCGTGCCGCGGCGGCATCGCCGGCCTGGATCGCGTCGGCGACCGCGGCATGATCCGCGATGCTGGCGCTTCTTCCGCTGATCCGATTGGTGAATCGGATCGATGTGCGCAAGGCCGTCGAGACGACTTCGCGAAATTGTACGAAGAACGGATTGTTCGACGCGCGCAGGATCGCGACGTGGAAGGCGATGTCGGCGTCCAGCGTGTCGTCGTCGCCCATCTCCGCATCGTGCATCCGCACCAGCCCGGCGGCGATCGCCGCACGCTGGTCCGCGGTCGCGCGCTGCGCCGCGAGCCCGGCCGCCTGAGGTTCGACGCCGATCCGCAGTTCGTTGAAGCGGCGCAGCAGCACGATCGAGGATTTCCGTTCCAGCAACCAGCGCAGCACGTCGGTATCGAACAGGTTCCACTGTTCGTCCGGCTGGACGAAGGTGCCCTGTTTGGGACGGGCGCCGAGCAGCCCCTTGGCACCCAGCATCTTCACCGCCTCCCGCGTGACGGAGCGGCTGACACCGTGCAGCTTCACCAGCTCCGCTTCGGTCGGGAAGGGCCGGCCGCGATATTCCCCGACCACGATGGATCGACCCAGAACTTCGAGCAGGCCGAACGTCAGGTTGCGGCCGAGCTGCCCCCGCACCTGCAATCCGCCCTCCCCGCCAACCATGTCGCCGGCCAAGTCACCCTCCCGTCTTTTGCCTGAGCATGGCGCAGGTTTCGGCCCTCGACAAGTCCGAACGATCATATAAAAAGACCTCAGCGACCGGCGGGAACCGGCTGGCCGGGGAGGAATGCGGCGATGCAGTTGGCGACGCTCGATATCATCGTCGTGATCGCTTATGCGATCGGCATCTTCGCGCTGGCGCAGTGGGTCTCGCGCGACAAGGCCGGGGCGGGGCCGAAGAACTCCACCGATTACTTTCTTGCGTCCAGGAACCTGCCCTGGTGGGCGATCGGCGCATCGCTGATCGCGGCCAACATCTCGGCCGAACAGATCGTCGGCATGTCCGGATCGGGCTATGCGATCGGCCTCGCCATCGCGTCCTATGAATGGATGGCGGCGCTGACGCTGCTGATCGTCGGCAAGTTCTTCCTGCCGATCTTCCTGAAGAACGAAATCTACACGATGCCGCAGTTCCTGGAGCGGCGGTACGGCCCCAACATCCGCACGCTGATGGCGGTGTTCTGGCTGTTGCTGTACGTGTTCGTGAACCTGACGAGCATCATCTGGCTCGGCTCGATCGCGGTAACCAAGGTGGCGGGCGTCGATCAGGACGTGGCGCTCGTCGCGCTCGGCGCGTTCGCGCTGCTCTATCAGCTGAAGGGCGGGCTGAAGGCGGTTGCGCTGACCGACATCGTGCAGGTCACGCTGCTGGTGCTCGGCGGCCTCATCATCGCGTATCTGACGCTGGGCGAGATCGGCGGCGATGCGGGCGTGCTCGGCGGCTTCAGCCGGCTGACCACCGAACTGCCCGGTCATTTCCACATGATCCTGCAAAAGGGCGATCCGCATTACATGGATCTGCCGGGCCTGTCGGTGCTGATCGGCGGCATGTGGATCGCGAACCTGAGCTACTGGGGGTTCAACCAGTACATCATCCAGCGGGCATTGGCGGCCAAGTCGCTGGACGAGGCGCAGAAGGGCGTCCTCTTCGCGTCGTTCATCAAGCTCATCATGCCGATCATCATCGTCCTGCCCGGCATCGCCGCGGTGGTGCTGGCACCGAACCTCGCCAAGCCGGACGAGGCGTATCCGACGATGATGCGGCTGTTGCCCACCGGCCTGCTCGGCCTCGTCTTCGCGGCGCTGATCGCGGCCATCATCGCGTCGACGGCATCCAAGATCAATTCGATCGCGACGATCTTCACGCTCGATGTCTGGGCCAAGATGAAGGGTCGGCGAAGCGCCGCCGAGGATGGTTCGGGTGTCGACGACCGCAAGCTGGTGCTGGTCGGCCGGATCGCCGCCGCCGTCGCGATCCTGATCGCGATCCTGACCGCGCGGCCGTTGCTGGGTGCATCGGATCAGGCGTTCCAGTTCATTCAGGAGTTCACCGGATTCTTCACACCCGGCATCACCGTCATCTTCCTGCTCGGCCTGTTCTGGAAGCGCGCCAACGAAGCCGGCGCGCTGGCGGCGGCGATCGCTTCGGTCGTGCTGTCGTGGCTGCTGAAGGTGGCGATGCCGACACTGCCGTTCATGGACCGGATGGGTCTGGTCTTCCTCGCCGCGCTGGCGCTGGCGGTGGTCGCGTCGCTGGTCATCCCGACGCGTCGCAAAGCGGACACGATCGACACGGGCGAGGTCCGCTATGCGACCAGTTCGCGCTTCAACGTCGGCGCGATCGGCGTCGTCCTGATCCTGATCGTCCTTTACGCGACCTTCTGGTGAGGCAACCCGCATGACCGACATCGCCTTCATCGCCGTCGACTGGGGCACCACGAACCGCCGCGCCTATGCGATCGACGCGCACGGCGCGGTGTTGCGGACCGAGCGCGATGCGGAGGGGATCCTCGCGGTGCCCGCCGGCGGTTTCCCGGCGGCGGCGGCGGCGATCCGGGCGCGGTTCGACACCGACGCGCCGATGCTGCTCGCGGGCATGGTCGGGTCGAACCGCGGCTGGATCGACGCGGGCTACGTGCCCTGCCCGGCCACGCTGGACGCGGTCGCGGGCGCGACGGTCGCCGCCGGCGACGGCATCCGCATCGTGCCGGGCGTCAGCCGCACCGGCGAGGGACGCGGCGATGTGATGCGCGGCGAAGAGGTGCAGCTGTTCGGCGCGGTCGCCGCCGGCCTGGCGCCCGGCGACGCGTTGCTCTGCCAGCCCGGCACGCATTGCAAATGGGCGTGGATGGCGGCGGGTGCGATTGCCGACTTCACGACCGCGATGACGGGCGAGCTTTTCTCGCTGTTGAAGGCGCACAGCCTGATCGGCGCGGACATGGCGATGGGGGACGTCGCCGACGACGCGGCCTTCCGCGCCGGGGCGGAGGATTCGGCCACACGCGACCTGCCCTCCGCACTGTTCGGCGTGCGCGCCGCCGGCCTGCTCAGCCTGCGTCCGAAGGAGGATGCCGCGAGCTATGTCAGCGGCCTGCTGATAGGTGGCGACTGTCACGCACGGTTGAAGGGCGATCCGCGCGACGTGTATTTGCTGGCCGATCCGGTGCTGGGCGGCCTCTATGCGACCGCCATCGACATCGCCGGCGGCCGTGCCCATCTGATCGACAGCCACGCCGCGTTCGTCGCCGGCATCACCCGCATCCAGGACCTGATCTGATGGACTTCGCCCCCGCCTTCGCCGCCTGCCCGCTGATCGCCATCCTGCGCGGCATTCGTCCCGACGAGGTCGAGGCGATCGGCGACGTACTGGTCGAAGCAGGCTTCACGCTGATCGAGGTGCCGCTCAACTCGCCCGATCCGTTCACCAGCATCGCGACGCTGGCGAAGCGCTACGGCGACCGGGCGATGATCGGCGCGGGCACCGTGCTGACCGTTGGGGATGTCGGCCGCGTACAGGATGCGGGCGGGCGGATGATCATCTCGCCCAACACCAATCCCGACGTGATCCGCGCGACGGCCACAAGGGGCATGGCATCGCTGCCCGGTTACTTCACGCCGTCGGAGGGGTTCGCCGCGCTCGCCGCCGGTGCCACCGCGCTGAAACTGTTTCCAGCCGAAGCCGCCAGTCCCGGCGTGCTGAAGGCGCAGCGCGCGGTGCTGCCGAAGGACGTGCCGATGCTGGTCGTCGGCGGCGTCGCGCCGGATACGATGACGCCGTGGCTGGCTGCGGGGGCGAATGGCTTCGGGCTGGGTTCGGCGCTCTACAAGGCGGGCGACGATGCGACGAAGGTCGGCGCGGCTGCCAGGGCATTCGTCGCGGCGATCCATCAGCCCCGGTAGCGGAGCGTCGGCAGTCCGCGAACTCCCGGATCGATCTCGAACAGCGCGCCGCCCGCCTTTTCGTCGACACCGTCCCCCGACGACGTCACGAACATCCGGTCGAGATCCGGCCCGGCGAAGGTGCAACTGGTGATCTGCGACGCAGGCAACGCGATGCTGCGGTCGCGCTTGCCCCCCGGCGTGAAGCGCGTGACGCACGACCCGCCCCAGCATCCAACCCACAGCCCGCCATCGGCATCGAAGGTCATGCCGTCGGGGCTGCCCCAATCATCCTCGAAGACGATGAACGGCGTACGGGCGCCGAGCGAACCGTCGTCGTTCAGAGGATACCGGAAAATGGTGCCGAGCGCGGTGTCGGTGTGGAGCAGGAACGAGCCGTCGGCGGCGATCGCCGGGCCGTTGGCGATCGTGTAGTCGTCATCCACCCGCGTCGCCGTCCGGTTCGTATCGAGGCGGTAGAAACTGCCGCTCGGCCGGTCGCAGGTGAAGGGCATCGATCCGGCCCATATCCGCCCCTGCGAGTCCGCCTTGGCATCGTTGAAGCGATTGCCGTCGCGGTCGTCTTCGGGCGCGGCGATGGTGCGGATCACGACCGGGTCGAGCGTCAGTTCCACGAAGCGGCGGCCCAGCCCGGCGATGAACCCCGGCGCGTCCTCCCGCTCCACCACCCAGCCGATCGTGTCGGGCATGTCCCAGCTCGTCACGGCATCGGTCGCCAGATCGAGGCGGTTCAGCCGCCGGCCGAGGATGTCGACCCAATACAGCGCATTCTCGCGCGCGGACCAGGTCGGCCCCTCCCCCAGCCGGTCGCTGCAGTCGCGGACGATGATGCGCGCGTCGTGGGCCGGGGTGGGCATATCCGTCTCCTGATCGTTGGCGGCGCTGTAGCCGAGCGACGATCGGCCGTACAAGATCATCGGTACGGGGATCGCCCGGGCGTCGGGGAAACCGGAGCCGCCGGTCGCGGAGAAGGTCGCCGCGGCCCAGCCGGAGGTTCGCACCCCCGGTAAGATGGCCGGCCGCCTGCGCGTGATGCGCCGCCTCTTCCCGACACGGCGTTTGCCGGCAGCGACATCGACGCCGAACCGCGCCTGGTTCAGCTCAGGGGAAGTGTGAGCTCGCCGTTGGTAGATGGGCCGTTGGTAGATGGGCCGTTGGTAGATGGGCCGTTGGTTGATGGAACGCGTACTGTGCGCCATGCGCCACCGTTGCGGCGTAGTGTAACGCGAAGATCGACACTGTTGTCGTATGGCTCGACTCCGAAACCTATGCTGGACAGGTCCGCCGCGATCCGGATGCGTTGCCCCTGCGCGAAGCGTGCGTTTTCGAGAGTGACGTCGCAGCTTCCCGCCGCGATCCGGACCGACAGGCGGCGGCGGACGCCGTCTGCCGGCTCGACGGCAATCTCCGGTCCATCCGGCCCCAGCCGACCCCCGTAACAGACCCGGCCGAAAATGGGGTCGTCCGCCACGATCGTCCGCGCCGCCCGTATCGCCCCGCAGAAGCCGAGGTCGATCTCGCAGGAATAATACCATGATCCGCGGTGGTGCGGCTGGTCGAGCCATGTCTTGCCGCGCGGTGCCGGCTCGAAACCGCCACCGGCACCGCCGTCATTGGCCTCGCCCGGATACCAGTAGCCGTGACCGTCCGCCGCCCCGCCGCTGTTCAGGAGCGCCCACGAACTGAGCTGTGAGGCATAGCCCAGTCGTAGCAACGGGTGCGGGTCGCTTGCGTCGTTCAAGGCATAGTCGAGGATCGCCCAGCCACCCATCTGCGCCATATAGGTCAGCACATAGGCGTTGCCCGCGGTCTGCCGGTAGTCGCTGCCGAGATAATAATAGGCTGGTTCAAGCCAGCCGCGGCAGAACAGGTTGGCTGCGATCTGCCGGTCGCGGAACGCCACCGCCGCGTCGCGCGATATGCCTGCCGCCGCCGGGTCGTCCACCGCCGACCGCGCCAGCGCCTGCGTCGATTCGAACCCCGTCGAATCGAAGGGATATTCCGAGCCGAACAGGTCGGCGTCGGAACGGGTGAAGTTCTGGATCTTGGTCGCCCAATGCCCCTGCAGTGTAGCGGCCTCTGCATTCAGGCCCGCCTGCCGCAAGGCAACCATCAGCTCGGGCAACACGCATTCGTTGTAGAAGCCGGTGTGGTACGCCGACCACCCGCTGATCCGCATCGGGATCGTGAACATGCCCAGCGCGGTGCCATAGGCGCGCATCAGATACGTACGTGCATCCAGCAAGGTCGGCACGGAAGGATGATCGCGGGCGATGCGATGCATCGACAGATACATCGCGAAGATGTGGGGATAGTCGAAGGGCCGCCAGATATGCAGACGCCCGTTCGGACCGGCGTCCGCGCTCTCGCGATTCTGTTTCCAGTCGGGGATGCCGTAGATGCCGAAGGCGTGTTCCTCGGTGTCCTTGCGTTGCAGACCGCCCCAGACGAACCGCTCGATATAACGGTCCAGCGCCTCGACCTCGGCGGGCACCGGATGCTCGGCGTTCTTGATGGCGAGGAACGCAGGCTTGCTCAAACCCGGATCGTCGCAGGTGACCTCGTAGATGCGCCAGCCGGTGATCCGATCGTAATTGTCCGGGCCGAGCAGCGTACCCGTCTCCATATTCCATTCGCCGAACAGGCCATCATACCATTTCTCGGGATCCCGATGCTGGCGTCTGGCGATGAACGCGGCGCGCTTGGCGATCATCGTTTCGAGCGGTTCGGTCGCAAAGAATTCGAGATGCGTGCGGCGATCGCCGTCCTGCACCAGCGTCAGCCGGTTCTCGCCCAGCCGGGTAAAGCGGACGCGGTATAGCTGCCGGCCCGCATTGTCGGGCAGCGGCGTGATCGTCGTGGTGGAGGGAAACTCCGCTTCGATCGCCGCCACGCGCCGGCTGGACCGAAGCGCGATATCGACGTGCAGGTCGCGCGGCACCGTCATGCCCGGCGCGACATCGACGTCGATCAGCCCGCGGTCGGCGATGGCCGCCCGCGCCTGTTCGTAATCCGCCACCCACTGGAAGCGGAGCGAGTATTGCTTTTCCTCGCCACCGCGAAGCGTCAGCGACGTGACGGGCTGGCGCCACCGGGTGCCGCCTGCCCGCGCTTCGGCTTCCGATGCGTCGGCGTGGATGAAGGCGCACCATTGCCCCGGCGCACCAGCCGCAAGGCTGCGCACCTCCCAATATTGCAACTGCGTCGTCTGGTCGGGCAGCAACAGAAGATACGGACCGACGCTGTTGGCCCGCATCCAGAAAACGTGCGAACCGTGACCCGATACGAAACTGTGCTTCAGCACCGATGCCGTCACCGGTTTTCCGGAGGAGAAATCGGTGTTCATGGGCATCGGCAACAGAAGGTCGCCCACCTCTATCGTCGCGCTGCCCTGATTGCGCACCGACACCCGCCAGATCAATTCGTTGCCGTCGATCGCGAACGAGGAGGTCAGCGACGCGGTACCATCGCTCGCCGTGACGGTCATCGACCGGGTGTCCTGTATTCCCGGCGCCGACGCCGTGTCCAGCGACGCCCAGTTCCCACCGGCGGACCGCCATCTGGCGTATACCGGACCAAGCGTCGTGCCTGCCCTGATATAGTCGGTATCGACCCGGTCCTGCCGGTATCGCAAGCTGGTGATCGCGGCGCGTTCGCTCTTCAGAACGAAGCTGCTTTCCGCAGGCGGCAAGGCGATGGTACCGGGCCGGTCGATGGTGCCAGGCAGGTCGGGCGGCGTCCCGGTCTGGCCGGCGCCATCGCTCCCGCCGCATCCCGCCAGAGCGGTCGCCGTCGTCGCGATGGCGGCGCGTGACATCAGGTCGCGTCGGTTCAGCCGTAGGGCATCCGGCACGTGCAAGCGAGATTTGCGGTCCGACATCCAGTATCCCATGCGAATGCAGTGAACCACGTCGCCGTGGCGGGGTGCCGCCGCATCGTTCGCTCGGCGAACGAGCAGGCGGTTCTTGCTATCGTCGTGGCGCTCGTTTCACGCGACAGACGTCGCCGCCCCGAAAACCGTTCATGCGCCGCACGCCGGCGCGATCGACGTTCTGGAGGCAGAAACCTTCGCGGCGGGCGCAAGGACTTCCCATTCGCTCACGGCCATGGCGTGGTTGCTGCCCTCCGCCGTGTCTGGCGTGAAGACTGCCCGCAGGCAACGGGTGCGGATCGCGGGAAAGCGCACCTCGGAGACCGGCGAGGAAACGGAAACGTCGCCGATCACGCCGCGGACGGGCCGCCAACCCTGGTCCCAATATTCGAGCCGCCACGATACGGGTGCCGTGGTGCCGTCGGGCGTTCCCATCAGGGTACCCGCGAAGAAGCGGATGCGGCTGCCGTCGATCGTCACGGGCGTCGGCCAGCGATATTCGATCCACGGCGCGTCCGCCGGTCGCTGGTCCAGCGCGGTGCTCCACACGTCCGGCGGCAGCGGCGCACTGCGTACTATCCCGTCGTTCAGCGCCTTGATCCAGAATTGCGTGGGAAGCGGTTCGTTCGATGCGGCGGCGGTAGCCCGGCGCGCCAGGTTGCGCGTGGGGGCGGGAGCGGGTTGCGGCGCACGGGTGGGCTGCACGACGCGCATCGCCGCCGGAGATACGCTGTCGTCCCAGTCGAGCCGATCGATCGCCACCGAGCGGCGGAAGTGGCCACCGTTCCTTGCGTCGGCGGTATGATAGACGAGGTACCACCGACCCTTGAATTCGACCGCACCGGCATGAGAGGTCGTCGATGACACAGGCTTCAACAGGACGCCGCGATACGTCCACGGTCCCAACGGCGAGGTGGCGGTCGCATAGGCCTGGCAGGCATGATAAACCGCCGGCGTGCAGGCGCTGTCGGGGCCGGCAGTGTTGGCCGCATACATCATATAATAGACGCCCCGGCGTTTCATGATCCACGCCGCCTCGAAGAAGCCGTCGACGCCGACCATGGGACGCGGCGCGCTTTTCGGGGTCACCATGTCGGCGGCGAGTTCCATTCCGCGCATCCGGCCGAACGTACCCCAATAGACGAAGACCCGCTTGTCATCGTCGACCAGCACGGTCGGATCGATGTTCTGGAGATCGTTGGTATCGGGCGTCTGCTGCGAGATGATCGGGCCGGTAGGATGGGCGTCGGCCCATGGGCCGGTCGGGGCGCTTGCCACCGCGACGCCGATGGCGAAGCGATCCTTCGCCGCACTATCGCGTTCCAGCACCGGCGCGTAAAAATAGAAGCGGCCGTCCGGCCCCTTGACCATCTGGCCGGCATAGGCGCGCGCCGGCTCCGCCCAGGCGAACACCCGTTCCGGTACGATGACGGCGGGATAATGACGCCATCGCCCGGTTCCGGGATCTGCCGTCGCCAGCAGCTGCCACTCCTT
The DNA here is from genome assembly GCF_001423765.1 of Sphingomonas sp. Leaf343. Lineage (GTDB taxonomy): Bacteria > Pseudomonadota > Alphaproteobacteria > Sphingomonadales > Sphingomonadaceae > Sphingomonas. The sequence continues at coordinate 4,784 of NZ_LMPG01000016.1, read as the reverse complement.
CATGATGAAATCGTTGACGTCCGCAGGCGCCTCGTCCCGACCAGCCGAGACATAAAGCGTGTCGCCATCGACCAGGGGCGCCGGATCGGCTGAGTAGTAACGACCATCCGACAGGATGGGATTGCCCCGCGTCTGTACCGGCTGCGGCGCGGGAGTGGACTGCGTGAAGGCGATAGCCGGCAATACCGCCGCGATAAGTATCAGCCTTTTCATGCATTCTCCATGTCAATCCACAGTCGTTCGACAGCTCGCCCTCGATCCAAGGCGCGTGTTATGCGGGTACCTGTTCGCGATAACTATACCCCCTCTCCTGTAATTCCAATAGCTTCTTCTAACCCTTTGGATTTTGTACTTCAAATCCGTACCAGAACAATAATCACGCAAGGTTAATCCCTCAAGAATTTATGAGTTAAATCTTGAAAAGGTTAGTTATTGATGCCGATGATGGGCTGGCGGGATAAGTGTCATTCCGCAGCTTATCCATTTGCGGATCACCGTCGGCCCGCGAGTCCGGACCCGGACCGACGACGACCAGCGAGGAGCCGCCCGATCCATACGGCGGCGGGTAAGACCTCGCCCATCCCACGCGGCCACCTGATCCGCGGGCTTGCGACGCAAGACGGAGTGCGTGTGGTGGAAGACTGGTTCAACATACCCGTTCTCGTACCCGCCGGTCGCGGCCGGATGTCCATACGAACGGCAAGCGCGTGAGCGACGTGCGTCGTACGGGGTCGCCGCGCAGTGCTACTTCGATTGCCCAGGCGGGGCTGGCTCGCAGCGTGGCGCTGAGCGAGGTATCGATGCCCGCAGCACGGGCGGCCGGCGTGTCGACTTCACAGTCCTGTCATACTTCGCGCCTCCGCCACGTCAGGTTGGCCGTTCTCTGCAACGCGGCGCTGCTCAGCCCGCCTTTGAGGAGGCGTTTCGACCCGTCTGTGCGAAGTTTTCAGCCGTCGGCTGCCGACGCAGCGCGTCAGATCTTAGCGTCGCCGGATGATGCCCCCGTGACGCTTGGCGCACCTCCCTCTGAACGGAAGCCAGCCAAGTCATCGGAAAATGGTGCTGCCGGTGAGGATTGAACTCACGACCTCAGCCTTACCAATTTGAGAAATATAGTTCGCTGTTGTACGCCATCCTACGCCAAACCACTATTATTCAACACTTAGTGAGAATTGTACCTACGCCATAAATCTCTCGAATACGCCCTGTTTTGATCGAACTTGCTGACAATATGCTTACAATTTCGACCTCCCGCGCTATTGTCAGCAAAATACGCGGGAGGGTTGCTTATGGCGAAGCTCACCAAGACCCGGATCGACGCATTGCCGATCCTGGCATCCGGACAGGAAACGCACTGGGACAAGGAGTTGCGAGGGTTTGGCGTGCGGGTGCTGCCATCCGGCCTTAAGACCTTCGTCCTCCAGTATCGCAATGCGGATGGCCGCAGCCGCCGGCTGACGCTGGCCCGGTGCGGGGTGCTGACGGTCGAGCAGGCGCGCATCGAGGCGAAGAAGCGGCTGGGTGACGTAGCGAGGGGCAACGATCCGATCGAGACGCGCGATGCCGCACGCGCGGCGCCCACCGTGGCCGACATCTGCGACTGGTATCTGGAAGAGGCCGAAAGCGGGCGGCTGCTCGGCCGGCGGCGGCTGCCGATCAAGATGTCCACGCTGCGGATGGATCGCAGCCGGATCGAGCGGCACATCAAGCCGCTGATCGGCACCCGCAAGGTGAAGTCGCTGGGGCCGCCCGACATCGCCGCCTTCCAGGCCGATGTCGCGCAGGGGAAGTCGTCGCGGTCACGCGGGGTCGGGCGCGGGCGCGATACGATCGGCGGCGTTGGTGCGGGATCGCGGAGCATCTCGACGCTTCATGCCGTGTTCGAGCATGCGCTGCGGCTCGGCAAGATCGACAACAATCCAGCGCGGGGCGTCCGTCGGCTGGCAAGCGGCCAGCGGACCCGCCGGCTGTCGGTCGCGGAGTTGGCCACATTAGGCAAGGCAATGCGAACCGCGGCGGACCAAGGTGAGCATCCCGTCGGCCTTGCCGCGGTACGGCTGATCCTGTTGACCGGCTTCCGCCGCAACGAGGCGCAGGCGCTCCAGCGTGGCTGGGTCGACTTCGATGCCGACTGCGTGATGTTCCCCGACACCAAAAGTGGCGCGCAGGTCCGCGTGGTCGGCGCGGTGGCGATGGAGCTGATCGAGGCGCAGGCCGAGCAGCCGGGCAATCCCTATATCTTCCCCTCGGACTGGACGGGGACATGGTACAAGCAGGTGCCCGATCTGGTCGAACGGCTTTGCAAGACCGCGCAGATCGAGGGCGTCACCCCGCACGTCTTTCGGGACACCTTCGCCAGTATCGCGGGCGAGTTGGGCTATTCCGAGCTGACGATCGCGGGCTTGCTTGGACACGGCAAGCGTGGCGTGACGCAGGGGTATATCCATATCGACGATCTGCTGCGCTCGGCTGCCGATGCGGTGGCGGCCAAGATCGCCGCCGTGCTGGATGGCAAGGAACGGCGCATTGCGCCCCGACGATGGACGGTTTCTCATGTGCCGGCGCGACCGGTGAGCCGATCGGTGCCTGCCGAGGTGGACGACAACATGCTCATCGCCACACTGGCTGCGCAGTTTGCGGGCGGCGGCATCGATGCCGATCAACTCCGGTCGGCAGTGGCGCGGCTTGCCGCAGGATGAGCAACAGTCTTTGCAGGCTGTTGAATAAGTCCATTATCGGGCGATGGACGGATATTCATCGCCGTGACGGTAGCAGATTGCTGGCGTTCCCGATCTGCTCGCTTATTCGAGCAATCCGGCGACGATCCCTCATCTGATCAAGCTCTGCGAATATCTGATCCCGGCGGACCCTGCGGCCGTGTTCGACATCGTGCACGCCGTGCTGCCGGGGCCGGCAGCGCGCGAGGGCTATCATCACGAAAGCCTTGCCAACAGCGTCGTCGTCCGGATCATCCGGGGCGCCGTGCACAGCTGGTCTCGATCCTCGGCTTATTCTCCGACGTCGGCTGGCCTGATGCCCTGAAGCTGATGTACGAACTGCCTGATTTGTGCCGCTGGCGACGTGCAATGTCCTGACCAGATGGGGGATGACCCTTTTGACGGTCACAAAGGTGTTTCGTGCCTGTTTTAAGCGGGATGTCCGCGCCAAGAGGCCCTGCACCGTCATGCGTCATTTGTCTCCAGCCAACGCCGAAGCTTGGTCGCTATTGCTTCGCCCGCACGACCACATACCTTTGCCGTCCTCCGGCGATGTCGATGACGAAGGAGGCGTGACTGCGCGTCTGTCTTGGCTATGGGACACCTACAGGCGCCTTGCACCAGGCAGCCATCTGTCAGGAGAGAGACCATGCTGTTTCATACGATGGTAGGTTCGAACGATATCGAGCGCTCCAAGCGCTTCTACGACGAAGTGCTGAGCGTCCTTGGCGTGAGCGAGGCCACGCTCAATATCGCAGGCAGCGGCCATACCCGCCTGTTCTACCGCAACGAGAACGGCACCAACTTCATAGTCACCGAGCCCATCAACGATGAGCCGGCGACCGTGGCAAACGGCAGCACCGTCGCATTCACGTGCAATTCGCCCGAGCAGGTGAAGGAGTTCCACGACGTCGCCATCGCTAACGGCGGCACGTCCGTTGAAGCGCCACCGGGACCGCGAATGAGCCCCTCCATGGGGGCCATTGAACTAGCCTACTTCCGCGATCCCGATGGCAACAAGCTTTGTGGAATTCATTTCCCCACATGACCGACAATGGGTCGAGCTCGCTATTGAGGTTGCCGGCGAGCTCGGCCCAGACATCCGGGGTCGGCTTCCAACTTCTCAGCTTAGGCCGGACTTTGCTCTCGTTCGGCAAGTGCTCGGAGCCGCCGCGGAGCGATGTTACGCTCGGAAGTATCGTTCGATCTCATCCAACCGGAGCGTGATCGCTCTGCTGGGCAAATAGATAGTGAGCCTCTGCCGTTCATCGTTCGTGAAACGAGCGGCTTTGATCAACAGGTCACGGATGGCTGCCCGACCGACGACCCTGTCGCCTCCCAGCCAGCCACTGCCAAGCGCGACCTCAGGGGCAAGGATGAGGAGGCCATAAGCGTCGGATGCCAAGTGCTCGGTTATGACAATGGTGCCCTTCCTGCCGTAATCGCGGCTTGGCTTTAAACCGAGAATCTCGGCTTGGCGATTGGCAGGCGTTTGGACCCCAAGCAGACACTCGCGGGCTCCTTGGGCCTTCCCAACTTCGGCCGTTTGTTCATGTAGGCATATCGTCGCGAACGGGGTCGCATGGATATAGAGGATGCTGTCAGTCTTACGCGAACCGCTCTCCGCCAGAGGCGTGTCGGGCTTTGAGGATGGCCGCTTATCCGCAGGGTCAGAACGCCGTCTGATAGGGCGACGGAGCTGTCGAGCCGGCTGTGTTGCTCGTCGAAGGCAAAGCGATTGGCTGCGGCACCGGATATGAAGCGCCCGAGCAACACGCCGCTACTCTCCCGCACCGTCCACCCGCCACCGACATCCCGGCTAACGACAATGATTTCGTGCTCGGCCATCATCAACGCTCACGGAAATCAGACAAATAGTCCTGCGGGCGAGCCTTATAGCTTCGTCTCCACCGCGTGCTGACCTGAACCTCGTCGAACAGATGTTTGCCGAGCATCGCCAGAGCGGTGACGTGTTCCCCAAAGCTCTACCAGTCATAACTGGAGTCCGGGGTTAGTATGGTGCCCCTCGGGGCGGTGTTGCACAACCCGCCTGGCAGCATCGGCGGG
>NZ_LMPG01000015.1 GCF_001423765.1 Sphingomonas sp. Leaf343 | reverse complement strand
TGATCTGCTCCTCGCTGAACCTCGTCTTCTTCACTTCCGTCTCCTCGCGAAGGCGGACTCTAGCTCAAATTGGCAGAGTTTCTGGGGAGCACGTCAAAACATATACAATCCGTTGCTTGTGCGACGCGCCTCGGACGTCGTCTCAATGTCCGGGGACCATTTCGCTCGGGACACCGACGTTCTATGATCGCGCGGGATGACCCGCTTCACCGTCAACAACCAGGCCGTCGAATACCGCCTCGATCCGGCGACGCCGTTGCTCTGGGCGTTGCGCGACGCGTCCAATCTGACGGGGACGAAATATGGCTGCGGCAGCGGCCATTGCGGAGCCTGCACCGTCGATGTCGACGGCCGTGCGGTGCGCTCCTGCCGCATGACGATCGCCGAGGCGGAGGGCACCTACGTCACCACGATCGAGGGGCTGTCGCGAGAGCGTAGCCATCCGCTGCAACTCGCATTTCTGGCGGACAATGTTGTGCAATGCGGCTTTTGCGTACCCGGCATCGTCATGGCAGCATCGATATTGCTCCGGCGCAATCCCGATCCGGACGAGGCTGCGATCCGTGGCGCGATCACCAATCTCTGCCGCTGCGGTATCTATCCGCGCCTGATCGAGGCGATCGGCCGCGCGGCAAGGGCGGCTCGCGGCGAAGAAGTGATCTCGGCCGGCGCGCGGCCCGGCATCGATCCCGCCGATGCCGCGCGTGTGGTTCCAGCCCTGGTGCCGCCGAAGCTGTCGGATCGCTGACGATCGGGTTCAGCTTCCATTCGCCGTGCGAATGGCACATCCCGTCCATCATAGGGACCGGCTCGTGCGCCGGTGGTTCGGGACGAACGACATGAGGAACTGGATCTCGGCACTGCTGATGGCGACCACGCTGATCCCCGTCGCCGCTGCCGCGCAGGAAGGTCAGCTCGACGGCAATGTCGGTCGCCAGAGTCGCGGCGACGTCGCCCGGATACGCGCCGACATGGGTGCCCGGATGGTTCGGGACCAGACGGATCGGAGCCAGATGGATAGGGGGCGTCGCGAGGACGCACCCCGTGACGAAGCGCGCCCGCAGCCGCGCCCGGCACCGCAACTTCGGGAGGCGGGTCCCGACCAGCCCCGCCCCGAGCGGCGCGCTGATCGTGGCAACCGCGGGGGCAACCGCGACGGCATGGACCAGCGCTATCCGCGTCGCGATGACGACCGCAATGGGTGGCAGGGCCGGCAGGGGCAGGATCGGCAGGGGCCGGATCGGCCACGCCGCGACCGGCTGGAGGCCGCTCAGGCTCGCCCCGATCAGCCCCGGCGGGATTGGCGGGAGGACGAACGCCGCGATGATGCCCGTGACAATGATCGCCGCAATGACGATCGCCGCAACTGGGATCGCGACGACCGACGGCGCGATCAGCAGCGCCGGACCTATGGCTACGGCTATGGCGACAACAATGGCTGGCGCGGCCAGTCCTATGATCGCAGCCGGTTCGAGGACCGCCGGGCCTGGAATCGTGGTTGGCGGTCGGAGAACCGGTACGACTGGACCCGCTATCGCAGCGTGAACCGCAACGCGTACCGCCTGCCCCGTTATTACGCACCATATGGGTGGAACAGCTATCGCCGGCTGTCGATTGGCCTCAGCCTCGCTCCGCAGCTTTGGGGACAGAATTACTGGATCGCCGATCCGTGGAGCTATCGCCTGCCCGACGCCTATGGCCAGTATCGGTGGGTACGATATTATGACGATGCGCTCCTCGTCGATCTCGACTCCGGCCAGGTCGTCGATGCGGTGTACGGCATCTTCTGGTAATCGACACGACAGGCCCGGCGGGACGTCCGCCGGGTCTTGCCTTTGCCCGCCGGATCGGCGGAAAAGCGCGCATGAGTTTCTTCGCCCGCAAGACTGCTTCGAAGCCTTCTCCCGCCGCGCTCGGCCGTCGTCAGGTGGGCATCCAGGTCGGTCGCCGCCTCGATGCCGATCCCGCGCTGGTGCGCGCGCCGGTCGACGCCGCCCAGGTGTATTTCCATCATGACTTCCTGGATGCGGCTACCTGCGCGCGGATGGTCGCGATGATCGATGCCAATCGCCGGCCGTCCACCCTGTTGTCCGATCGCAACGATCAGGGTTTCCGCACCTCCGACAGTTGTGACATGGACCGCTGGTCACCGGACGTGCAGCCGATCGACGAGGCGATCGCCGCGTTACTCGGGATCGATCCAGACCATGGCGAGACGATGCAGGGGCAGCGTTACGCCCCCGGCCAGCAATTCCGTGCGCATCATGATTATTTCCACGAAAGCGAAAGCTATTGGGAGCGAATGCAGCGTGAGGGCGGGCAGCGAACCTGGACGGCGATGATCTATCTCAACGATGTCGAGGATGGCGGCGCGACGTGGTTTCCGCAGGCCGGGATAAAGGTCGCGCCGAAACGCGGCATGTTGTTGACGTGGAACAACATGAACGCGGAGGGCATGCCGAACGAGGCGACCATCCACGAAGGCATGCCGGTCGTCGCCGGCGTGAAGTACATCATCACCAAATGGTTCAGGGAACATCGCTGGGTGCGCTGATCGCGCCGGACGTCAGGCCGCCTTGGGCAGCGGACATTCGGGATGCAGCAGGCCGGCGGCGATCAGGTCCTGCCAGAACTCCGCCGGGATCGGCGCGGCGAGCAGCGTCATCGTCGCCGCGACCTCCCGGCAATCGCCCAGCCCGGGGATGACGCTCGCCACCTGCGGATGAGCCAGCGGCAACTGCAATGCCGCGGCGGCGAGCGGCACCCGATGGTCGCCGGCGATCGCCTCGATCCGCGCCACGCGCTCCACGATCGCGGTCGGGGCAGGCGCATAATCATAGGTCACCGGCGCGGTCGACAACGTCCCTTGCGCCAATATCCCGGAATTGTACGGGCCGCCGATCACGACGGGTGTGCCGGTCTTCCCACAAGCCGGGAAGAGCGCGTCGAGCGCGTCCTGTTCCAGCAGGGTATAGCGGCCCGCCAGCAGGATCACGTCGAGCTGTGTTTCCGCCAGCAATCGCAGGCAGGACGGGATTTCGTTGACGCCCAGGCCATAGCCCTTGATTTCGCCGGCGGCGCGCAATTCCTCCAGAGCGGTCAAGCCGCCGCCGCGGGTCAGTTGCCGCCAGATCCGCTCGTGATCGTCGCCATGCTGACGCTCGCCGATGTCGTGAATATAAAGGAGGTCGACCCGTGCGACGCCAAGCCGTTGCAGGCTCTGCTCCCACGATCGCAGCACGCCGTCGCGGCTGTAGTCATAGATACCCCGGAACGGCATCGGCGAATGGAAGCCATCGGTCACGCCGCCATTTTCGCGCGGGATCGCGATGTCGGACACCAATAGTCGACCGACCTTGGTCGACAGGACCACGTCCGGCCGGTCGCGAACGACATCCCCGATCCGTTTCTCGCTGAGACCGCGACCATAATGCGGTGCGGTGTCGATGTAACGGATACCGGCATCCAGCGCGGTCGTCAGCGTGCGGGTGGCGATTTCCTCGGGGATGCTGCGATACAGATTGCCCATGACGGCACCGCCCAGTCCGATGCTGCTGACCGATAGACCGGTGGCACCGAGGGCCCGTTTTACAATCATCCCCGCCCAACGATCATCGCCGTCCCGAACCCCGATATGGATCGGTATCGATTACCGTCCCGGACCAAGTTCGTGCAAACGATTTTGTCGGAATATGAGGCGCTTGCAGCGATACGGTTGAACAGGCCCGATCGTCACCCGCCAAGGGCGTAGAATCGCCGCGCACAGCCGGCGAGAAGCTGGTCCAGCGCAGCGCCGGATAGGCCCGACATTCGGATCGCGCTGTCCAGCCAGCCGCCCTGGTCCTCCCCCACCAGGGTCAGGACCGGCCAGTCACTGGCCCACATGAGGCGATCGGAAAACTGTTCGACCAGATGCAGGACGGTGGGCCGGAGCGCCGCATCCGGCTGTCCCGCCACCCGCAGCGCCGATAATTTGCAGTGTACCCCCTGCCGCGCCAGCACCGCGATATCGGCCTTCCATGCGCCCCATCGCTCGGGCGCGGTGAAGGGCTTGGCACCGTGGTCGATCACCACCCGCAAATCGGGCCAGCGGTCGACGAAGCGGGCGAGCATCGGCAGATGCCGTGGCCCCACCAGCACGTCGAGGCTGAGATCATGCGACACGATCGCCTGCAGTGCCGGCGTCAATGCCTCTTCCATCAGCCAGTCGACCTCGGGAATACATTCCAGCATAGCGCGCAGGCCCCGAAGCCGGGGCTGACCCGCCAGTGCGGCGATGCGATCCGGCGCCGAGGCCGATGCGAGATCGACCCAGCCGACGACGCCGAGCACCATCGGTTCGGCGTTCGCAATGCTCAGCAACCAGTCCGTATCGCCGTCGTTCGCCTGAGACTGCACCAGCACCGTCCCGGCTACGCGCGGATCGATGATCGCCCGGAATTCCTCCGGCAGAACGTCGCGATAGATCGGCGGCAGGTCGGGACCGGGCCAGTGATGATCGGGAAGGCCAAGCGACCAGAAATGCTGATGCGCGTCGATCACCGTCATCGAACCGTATCTCCACGCAGATCCGGCTGGCTGCTCCCCGTCATCGATCCTAGGGTTTCCGCATGACGCCCGGGGACGTGCCATACTGCGCCATGTTCGACTCGCCGGTCGGAACGCTGACGCTGGTGGCGGCCGGAGATTGGCTGCGGGCGATCACGTGGCCCGACGACCCCCCGGCCCGCGTCCGGCTGCCGCCCATGGTTGCGCGGGACGACCATCCCGTACTGAAGCAGGCGATGGCACAGTTGACCGAATATTTCGGCGGTCGACGTCGTGTCTTCGATTTGCCCGTGCGCCCGACGGGAACCACATTCCAGCAGCGCGTCTGGCAGGAATTGCTGGCCATCCCGTTCGGCGAGACGAGAAGCTATGTCGAGATCGCCGGGCGGATCGGCAGCCCCATGGCCGCGCGCGCCGTGGGCGCGGCGAACGGCCGCAATCCGATCTCGATCGTCATACCATGCCACCGGGTCGTTGGCGCAAATGGCGGACTGACCGGATTCGCTGGCGGGATAGAGGTCAAACGGCGCCTGCTCGCGCTGGAGTGGCCATCGCTGCTCTGACGTCGGCAAATTCCGTTCGTTGACCGCCGGGCGAGCGTCAGCAGACCAATGTCCGAGACGGCGTTTCACCCTGTCGGCAGGACCGGGCATGACCCGTCGCCGTCGCCGGACGGAATGGTGCGGACGGCGGGAATCGAACCCGCACTCCATCAGGAAACCGATTTTAAGTCGGCAGCGTCTACCGATTCCGCCACGCCCGCATGACCCGCCACGAAGCGCAGTCGTGGCAGCCAGTCAAGCGCAACGGGCGCGATCATCCAGCGAGCCACTGACACGTTCCTGTTTTACGCACGGCCGGACCGGCACGTCGCTTGGTCGGCAATATGTCTGAGCAGACATCGATTGCAATCCGGCCGAAAGAAAAATGCTGGCGCTCACACGTTGAGGCGTGCGCGCATTTCCTTGCCCGGTTTGAAATATGGAACGCGCTTTGCGTCGACATCCACCGATTCACCGGTTCTGGGATTACGCCCCGTCCGGGCATCACGCGAACGCGTTGAAAAAGCGCCGAAACCACGGATCTCCACGCGTCCGCCCGCGGCGAGACGATCGGTAATCTCGTTGAAGAACGTCGACACGATGAGTTCGACCTCACGGGGCGTCAAATCCCTGTGAGCGTCAGTAAGTCTTTGAACTAGTTCGGAACGAATCACGGTGCTTCCACCCCCCGGCGGCTGAGTTGAAGATGTTGATACAAGTCAACTTGCGCGGGGAAAAGAGCGTTTTACAAAAATTTACCACAAAAAAAGGCCGGGATCGCTCCCGGCCTAATTGTCTTACATATTGCGGAATGCTTACTTCTTTTCGTTCTGCGCCTTCAGGGCCGCACCCAGAATGTCGCCGAGCGAAGCGCCGGAATCCGAAGAGCCGTACTGTGCAACCGCCTGCTTTTCCTCGGCAATCTGCATCGCCTTGACGGAGAAGGTGGGCTTCTTCGAACGATCGAAGCCGGTGACCATCGCGTCGAACTTCTGACCGACCTGGAAGCGCTCCGGGCGCTGCTCGTCGCGGTCGCGTCCCAGATCGGTACGCTTGATGAAGCCGGTCGCCCCGTCGTCGCCCTGCTGCACTTCGAGACCCGCATCGCGAACCTCCAGCACGGTCACGGTGACAACCGCGTTCTTGTTCAGGCGATCGCCCGCTGCGGTGGTGCCGCCGGCGGCCGGGCCACCACGCTCCAGCTGCTTCATGCCGAGCGAGATACGCTCCTTCTCGGGATCGATGTCGAGCACGACCGCCTGAACGGTTTCGCCCTTGCGATGCAGCGCCAGTGCATCCTCACCCGACACGCCCCATGCGATATCCGACATGTGGACCATGCCGTCGACATCGTTGTCCAGACCGATGAACAGGCCGAACTCGGTGGCGTTCTTGACTTCGCCCTCGACGGTCGAACCGATCGGATGGGCCGACGCGAACGCCTCCCACGGATTGTTCTGCGCCTGCTTCAGGCCCAGCGAGATGCGGCGCTTGTCCTGATCGACCTCGAGCACGACGACTTCGACTTCCTGCGAGGTCGAGACAATCTTGCCCGGATGGACGTTCTTCTTGGTCCAGGACATTTCGGACACGTGGACCAGACCCTCGATGCCAGGCTCCAGCTCGACGAAGGCACCATATTCGGTGATGTTCGTGACGCGGCCGGACAGCTTGGCACCGATCGGATACTTCGCCGATGCGCCGTCCCACGGATCGCTCTCGAGCTGCTTCATCCCGAGCGAGATGCGTTGCGTGTCCTTGTTGATGCGGATGATCTGCACCTTCACCGTGTCGCCGATGTTGATCATCTCGGACGGGTGATTGACGCGCTTGTAGCTGAGATCGGTGACGTGCAGCAGGCCGTCGATGCCGCCCAGGTCGACGAACGCACCGTAATCGGTGATGTTCTTGACGACGCCGTCGATGATCTGACCCTCGGCCAGGCTCTGGATCAGGCCCGAACGCTGCTCGGCGCGGGTCTCTTCGAGCACGGCGCGACGCGACACGACGATGTTGCCGCGCTTGCGGTCCATCTTCAGGATCTGGAACGGCTGGGGGATGTCCATCAGCGGCGTGACGTCACGAACGGGGCGGATATCGACCTGCGAACCCGGCAAGAACGCGACGGCACCCGACAGGTCGACGGTGAAGCCGCCCTTGACGCGGCCGAATATCGTGCCCTCGACCCGCGCCGACTTGGCGAACTCGACTTCCAGCTTGTCCCAGGCGGCTTCGCGACGGGCGCGGTCGCGCGACAGCATCGCCTCGCCGTGCATGTTCTCGACGCGGTCGACGTAAACCTCGACTTCGTCACCGACCTTCAGCTCGGCCTTCTGGCCGGGGGCGGGCGCGAATTCGCGAAGCGGCACGCGGCCTTCCGACTTCAGACCGACGTCGATGACGGCCATGTCGTTTTCGATCGCGGTGACGGTGCCGTGGACGACGCGACCCTCGAAACTGTCGGCGCCGCCGAACATGTCATCGAGCATCGCCGCGAAATCGTCGCGTGTGGGCTGAACCTGGGTTGCCATGAAAAAGCGTATTCCTCGGTCTGTTTCCGGCCAAGCGGTTGGTTCCGCTGGTCTTGGCCTGAACGCCGCGACGACCCCATGCCGCCACGGCATCCGCGCGAACCGATGCAGGCGGAGGAGATTCGCGGCTATGCGAAAAGGGCGCAGGAGGACATGCCTCCGCGCCGACCTCCGCGAGCACAGCCCGCCGGACAGGGCCGGATAGCGCAAAAACGGCTTGCCGGCAAGGTCGCGCGGCCTTGCCCGCTACTCTGTTGCGCGCGCCTTCGCGGCGAACGCGGCATCGACCAGCACGGTCGCGCGACGGATCGACTCCTCGATCGACAGGAAGGTGGTGTCGAGCAGCGCGGCATCGCTCGCCATGATGAGCGGCGCGGCGTCGCGACCGCTGTCCCGCGCGTCGCGCACGCGGATGTCGGCGAGCACCCGGTCGAAACTGGTGGTATCCCCGCGCGACTGGAGTTCGGTGTGGCGGCGACGCGCGCGGATTTGCGGGGTCGCCTTCACGAACAGCTTGGCGTCCGCATCCGGCGCGATCACGGTGCCGATGTCGCGCCCGTCCAGCACCGCACCGCCGTCCTGATTGGCGAAGCGCCGCTGCCGCTGGAGCAACGATGCGCGAACCAGCGGATGCGCCGACACGATCGAGGCGAGTTGCCCGACATCGTCGTCGCGCAACGCCGGGTCGGCCAGCGTCAGGTCGTCGAAATCGCAGGCCGCGACCGCATCCGCCTCCCGCGTCGGGTCCAGTTCCAGCCGGCGGACGGTGAACGCCACCGCGCGATACAGCAGCCCGGTGTCGAGATGCGGCAGGCCGTAATGCCGGGCCAATGCCCTGGCGATGGTGCCCTTGCCCGAAGCGGCGGGGCCGTCGACCGCGATGATCATGTGTCGTGCCTTTGCATCCAGCCGCGCAACAACGCGACCGATTCGTCCGGGCGATCGGTGAAGATGCCGTGGGCGGCACCCGGTACCACCGCCCACTCCGCGCCCGGTACGCGCGCGGCGAACCCCGCCAGCGTGCCCGGCCGCGCCTCGTCATACTGGCCGCCGACGAACAGCGTTCGTGCGCCGTCCAGCTTCGCGAGCAACGGCTCGCCATCGTAGTTCTTCAGGCTGCCGGTCGAAACGAATTCGCTACGGCCCCACATCGCTTCGTACAGCTTCAGATTGAAGCCGCGGCCCGACTGCGAACGATACGCCTTGTGTCCCTCGCCGGCCGGCTCGCGGCCGTTATAAGCCGCGTAGAACGCCCCCGTTGCCGTTTCGCAACTCACCGGCTGCGGCGCGGGCAGCGCGTCGCACCGGATCAGTTCTTCCCGGACATCGGCAGGCAGTTCGCGCCGCAACATATCGGCATCCGCGATCCAGCTGCGCGTGGAAATCAGCGGGCTGGCGAGGATCAGGCTGGACAACACATCAGGACGGCGGGCCCCATATTCCAGCGCGACCGTCCCGCCCCAGCTATGTCCGACGACATGCCAGCGCCCAACACCCAGCGTCCGCGCCATCGTATCGAGTTCATCGACGAACCGCGACACCCGCCAGTTCCCTGGATCATCCGGTCGGTCCGACCGGCCCGAATCGAGCTGGTCGTACAGGATCACCGCGCGCTCGTCCGCCAGCGCCAGCGCATCCAGATACGCGCCGTGCGTCCCCCCCGGCCCGCCGTGCAGGAAGACGACCGGCGGCTTCGGCCCCCGAAGATCGCCGTTGACGCGGACGTAGATGCGGCCACCCTCGACCGCCACCATCGCCTCGCGATCCGGCTTGGGATAGCGCGCAGGCCCCCGCGCCCGGCCCGGTGCCGCGGCGAGCGCGGCAAGGCCGGCAACGAACTGGCGCCGATCCACTCTCAACCGATCACCTCGGCCCCTAGCGCAGTGGCGATGCCCACGAACCCGGGATAGCTGGTCGCGATCGGGCTGGCGTCGCCGATCGTCACCGCCTTGCGCGCATGCAGTCCCGCCACCGCCATGCTCATCGCGATGCGATGGTCGAGATGGGTCTCGATCGTCGCATCGCCGGCGATCGGTTCGCCACCGGAACCCTGCACCGCCAGCCCGTCCTCGAACTCGTCGCAGACCACGCCACACGCTTCCAGCGCCGCTTTCATCGCCGCGATCCGATCCGATTCCTTGACGCGCAACTCGTGCGCGCCTCGCGCCACCGTTCGCCCGGAAGCGAAGGCCGCCGCGACGAACAGCGCAGGATATTCGTCGATCATGCTGGGCGCGAGGTCGGGCGGCACCTCGATCGCCGAAAGGGCCGCGTGGCGCACGCGCAGGTCGGCGACCGGCTCGCCGCCGACGGTGCGCGCGTCCAGTTCCTCGATATCGGCGCCCATCAGCCGCAACGCCGCGATCAGGCCGGTGCGCGTCGGGTTCAGCCCGACATTGGCGACGGTGACGTCCGATCCCGGCACGATGCTCGCCGCGACCAGCCAGAACGCCGCCGACGAAGGATCGCCGGGGACGACGATCTGCTGCGGCGTCAATTCCGCCTCGCCGTGGAGGGAGATGACGCGCCCCGCCGGCGACGGCTCGACCGTCAGCCTCGCGCCGAACCCGGCCAGCATCCGCTCCGAATGGTCGCGCGTCGCGATCGGCTCGATCACGCGCGTTATGCCGGGCGTGTTGAGGCCGGCGAGCAGGATCGCGGACTTCACCTGCGCCGATGCAACCGGCAGCGTGTAGGTGATCGGCACCGCCGGGCAGATCCCGCGCAGCATGAGCGGCAACCGCCCGCCGGGCGACGCCGTCACCGCCGCACCCATGCTCATCAGCGGCTCGATCACGCGCCCCATCGGTCGCTTCGACAGCGATGCGTCGCCGACGAACGTAGCGGTGATCGGATGGCTCGCGACCAGTCCCATCAACAACCGCGTCGACGTGCCCGAGTTGCCCATGTCGAGCACGTTCGCCGGTTGCAGCAGCCCGCCGACGCCGACGCCGTGGATCGTCCAGACGCCGTCCTCGCCCCGCGCGATGTCCGCACCCATCGCCCGCATCGCAGCAGCGGTGGCGAGGACGTCCTCACCCTCCAGCAATCCCTCGACCCGGCTTTCGCCCACCGCCAGCGCCGACAGCATCAGAGACCGATGACTGATCGACTTGTCCCCCGGCACCGTCACGCGCCCGGTCAAGGGACCTGTGGCGACGAGTGTCAGCGGCTGGGATGGTGAGTGCGACATAGGCGCGGCGCTTTGACAGTCGGGCCACGCTATGGCAAGGCGCGCCCCACTTCGCGGGGGGAACCCTGTCGAACTCCCAATCCGAAAGGCACGGTACGGCATGATTAAGCCGGAATGGGGCACGAAGCGCACGTGCCCGAAATGCGCGACGCGTTTCTACGACCTCACCAAGGACGACCCCGTCACCTGCATCAACTGCGGGTATGGCTGGGAACCCGAACCCATCCTGAAATCCAAGCAGCCGCTCGCATTCGAAGTGGCCAAGCCCGACGCTGCCAAGCCCGATGCGGACCTGGAAGGCGACGAGGAGGATATCGAGGCGATCACCGGCGAGGACGAAGAGCCCTCCGCCGATGACGAAGTCGATCTGGGTGGCGACGACGATCTGGGCGTCGAAGCCCCGACGAACGACGACGAGCACTGATTTCGAGGTGATTTGGCAAGTGGCGGAAACGCCGCTTGCCAAGCCTTCGGCGGCCCGCTAGTGGGCTGCCTCCCGCACGGAAATGGGGCCGTAGCTCAGCTGGGAGAGCGCTGCAATGGCATTGCAGAGGTCAGGGGTTCGATCCCCCTCGGCTCCACCATTCCCGATGCGACGACATTCCGGAACGATCGGGTTCATTCCGGACAGTTTCAATCCGGACAGGGTAGTCAGGCTTGCGGGTCCGCAGGCGTATGCCCGCGGGCTGCCTCGATGCGTCCGCCGCGCACCGGGTTGAAGCCCGGGGCCGCCTGCCGTCGTGGTAGACGCGATAGCAGGGAGCACGGGTCGGATCGGCGGTGGCTTCAGGCCGATCGACCATCGAGGATTCCGGCATTCGCGCTGCCGTTTGGCACACGCGCCGCGGGCGTCGCCGGTCCCTTCGGCTCGGCATGGGCGGACGTGACCTGCACGCCGCTGCCCGAGAGCATTCCGTTCAGCGAACCACCGGACATGCCGAGTTCGGCCAACAACCCATCGATGAGCGGTCCTCCGACGCGGTAGCGCATCGCCGCGGCGACGGCAGCGTCGGCGAGGTTGCCCTGCCCCGCACCCGCCGCCGCATCCTGACCCCCGTCGCCGTGCAGACCCCGTGCGTCGAGGATACTGATCTTGTCGATATTCTCGATCGGCTTGGATGCCGCGGCGATAATCGCCGGCAGGGCCTCCAGCATCGCCTTGCGCACCAGCAACGCGGTCTGGGCGTCGTTGAGCAGGTTGGTGGCCTCATTGAGCGACGCCTGACCCGCCGCATCGACCTTGAACGCGGCTTCGCGCCCCTCGGCGCGCGCCTTCTCCGCGTCGGCTTCGGCCGTCGCTTCGGTCCTCAACGCGACTGCGCGCGCTTCCGCGGCTTCCTTCTCCGCAGAGGCGGCGACGGTGATGCCGACCGCTTCTTCCTGCGCGCGCTGCGTGGCGGCGATGACGGCGACGTTCTTGTTGCGATTGGCGATCTCCGTCGCCTTGGCGGTGGCGACGCTCTCTTCCGCACGAACGGCCAGCGCGCGGGCTTCGTTGGCGGCGGCCGTGGCAGTCGATTCCTCTTCAGACTTCTGCGCGGTCTGGACCGCCGTCGTGATGCGGGCGATCTCGATCGTCCGGTCACGCTCGATCGTCGCGGTCTGGATCGCGCCGTCACGGGCGATCGTCGCGGTCTTGATGACCTTGTCGGCCTCGGTCTGCGCGACCGTCTGCGCCTGCATCGCGGTGATCCGGGCGATCTCGGCGAGGCGGGTCTGTTCGGCCTCGGCCGTCGCGATCGCGGTCGCCTGTTCGGCGCGGCGGGCGGACAGCGTCTGCTCCTGCGTCAGCCGCGCCTGCTCGGCGGCCTGAGCGATCTCCAGCGACTGGTTGTTCGCCTCCAGATTGCGCTGTTCGATCTCCACCCGATTGGTGGCGACGATGTCGTTACGGATCTTCTTCCGCTCCTCGATCGTGCGGGTCAGCACCGTCAGCCCCTCGGCATCGAAGGCGTTGTTCTCGTTGAAATGCTCGAACGCGGTCTGGTCGAAATGGGTGATGCTGACCGATTCGAGCTGGAAGCCGTTCATGTCCAGATCGGTCATCAGCGCTTCCTGAACCTTCTGGATAAAGTCGGCGCGGTTGGCGTGCAGATGCTCCATCGTCATCGTCGCGGCGACCGATCGCAGCGCCGAGACGAGCTTGCCGTCCAGCAGCGACTTCACCGCGTCGGGGCTGTTCACCGAATCGCCCAGCGTCTGCGCCGCGGCGGCGATCGACCCGGCATCGGGTTTTACCTTGATATGGAACAGGCCGACGACGTCGACACGCAGCTTGTCGAGCGTGATGAGCGCATCCTTGTTGAGGCGCGACACTTCCAGCTTCACGGTCGTCAGGCGGACCTGCATCAACTCGTGCAGCACCGGGATCACCATGATGCCCCCGTTCAGCACCACCTTTTCGCCACCGAATCCGGTCCGGATCAGTGCGACGTCCTTGGTCGCGCGGCGGTAGAGGCGCGTCAGGATGATGCCGATCACGACCAGCGCGAACAGGATGATCCCGGCGTAGATCAGGATATTGAGCAACGATGCAGGCATGTTGAGGTCCCCCCGGGCCTATGGTTTGATGTCAGTCAGATCGATCGAAGAAGGCTTTTCGTATCCGGCACGCCGAAGAACAACGCCCGTTCGCGGCGAACCAGCAGGATGGATTCGCCCGCCGCGATCGCGTCGGCGTCGTCATGGGGTTCGACGAGAATGAAGTGCGCCTGCCCGTGCCCGTCGACCACTTTCGCCCGCGCCGGCATGCCTCGCCGCGCGACCCCTTCCGTCACCGTACCGCGGCGGCGCAGCAGGTCGTCGGTCGAGATCACCGTCGTCTCGAACCCCGGCATGATCCGCGCGAGTCCATTGGCGGCCAGCGTGTTCATCAGCACGCCCGCCACTGCCGCGCCACCGCAGGCCAGCGGCCATGCCAGCGGCGCGCCGGTCACGCCGCTCGCACCCTGCTGGATGACGAGGCCCGCCAGCGTGAAACAGCCGAGCAGTGAGGTCAGCCAGATCAGGATCGGCAATTCTCCGCCGAGCCCGAGCCAGTCGAGAACGCCCCCCTGCACATCCGCCCCGATATCGGCGTCAACGTGTCCCAGCCCCAGCCCGATCGCTTCGATCAGGCCGATACCGATCATCACGACGAAGGCGATCGCGAACGGCAGATAGGCCGGTGTGAGGAACTGCGCGAACATGCCCGGTGGCTATCACGCCGATGCGGCCCTGTCAGGTCGAACCGGAGGGGAGCCACGAGCCGCCGATCAGGGCAGACGGTCGCATTCCGGAACGGGCGAGATCGGGCGACCCGTGTCGAACCATGCGACGAGATTGTCGACGACGAGCGCCCCCATCGCGGCGCGCGTCCGTTCAGATGCGGAGCCGATATGCGGCAGCAGCACGACCCGGGGCATCACGCGAAGCTCGGACGGGACATGCGGCTCGTCGGCGAAGACATCGAGTCCCGCAGCCAGGATCGTCCCCTCCTTCAGCGCCGCGATCAGCGCCGGCTGATCGACCACGGACCCGCGCGCGACGTTGATGAGGACACCTTGTGGCCCCAGCGCGGCCAGCACGTCGCGGTCGATCAGATGCCGTGTCGCGTCGCCGCCCGGAACGATCGCGATCAGCACGTCGACCGCCGCCGCCAGCGCGACCGGGGTCGGGTGATAGGTATAGGGGATGTCGGGCTGCCGGCTGCGACCGTGATAGGCGACCGGCACGTCGAATCCCTCCAGCCGCCGCGCCACTGCCTTGCCGATCGCACCGAGACCGATGATGCCGACCGTGCGTCCGCGCAGCGTCGGCGACAGCGGGAACGGCCCCTCCGGCCAGCGTCCCTCCCGAACGAAGCGATCCGCTTGAGGGATGCCGCGAAGCGTCGCCAGCAAGAGTCCGATCGTCAGATCGGCGACCTCGTCGTCGAGCACGCCGGGCGTGTTGGTGACGACGATACCGCGCGCCGCCGCCGCCCTGGCATCGACATTGTCGTAGCCGACACCGAAACTGGCGACGATTTCCAGCGCGGGCAGACGGTCGAACCAATTCGTGTCGATCCGGCCGGCAAGCGTGTTCGCTGCAACGCCCCGGATGTGCGGGGCCGCTCCGGCGAGAAAGGCGTCGGGATCAGGCTGCTCCCACAGGCGATGGAGCGTGAAACGCGCCTCCAGCGCGTCGACGATACTGCCGGGCATCAGGGCCGGCATCAGGATTTCGGGCTGCGTCATCGGTGCTGGATAACGCGTATAGCCGGCGAAGGCACCGGTGCGCCTTGCGCTGGCCGCCGACTGCGGTACCGTGCCTGCATGTTTACACGGCGACAGGTCATCGGCTCCACCCTCTCCCTCGCCGCTACGGCCGCGGTCGCTCCGTCCGCGGGGTGCGCCGCCGCACCCCCTGCGGGTCGGCTGAAGCAATCGGTCAGCCGCTGGTGCTACGAGAAGATCCCGCTCGACGATCTCTGCGCTTTTGCCGCCAAGATCGGTCTGCAGGGTATCGATCTGCTACAACCCGCCGACTATGCCGTGCCGCGCAAGCACGGCCTGCGCTGTACGATGGGCTATGCGGCGGAAAACATGACGATCGCCGATGGCCTGAACCGGCGTGAGAATCACGCCGCGATCGAGGCGGCCTTCCGCATCGGCATCCCCCAGGCGGCGAAAGCCGACGTGCCCAACGTCATCGCTTTTTCCGGCAATCGCCGCGGCATGTCGGACGAAGAGGGTGCGGCCAATACCGTCGCCGGCCTGAACCGGGTGAAGCGCATCGCCGAAGACAACAACGTCACGATCTGCGTCGAACTGTTGAACAGCAAGGTCAACCACGCCGACTACATGGCCGATCACACCGAATGGGGCGCGCGCGTGATGGAGCAGGTGAACTCACCCCGCGTGAAGCTGCTCTACGATATCTACCATATGCAGATCATGGAGGGCGATCTGATCGACACGATCCGCAAGAACCTGAAGTGGATCGGGCATTTCCATACCGGCGGCGTTCCCGGCCGGCACGAGCTGAACGATACGCAGGAGGTCAACTGGCACGGGGTCGCGCGCGGTATCGCCGATCTGAGCTTCCAGGGCTATTTCGCACACGAGTTCGTACCCACAGGCGACCCGCTGCCCGCCCTCCGGGAGGCAGTGCGCATCTGCACGGTGTGATCGGAACATTGAAAAGCCGGACCATGTAAGGTCTGGTGCACCCGACTGGATTCGAACCAGTGGCCTCTGCCTTCGGAGGGCAGCGCTCTATCCAGCTGAGCTACGGGTGCCTGGAAGCGATGCGCCTAGCAAAGCGCGTTCGGCTCCGCCAGCCCCTTCGCGCATGTCACGGCGTCTTCGGCGGCGGCGTCTTGGGTTTGAAGGGGCACAGGTCGATCACCGGACAGCGCCAGCATTCGGGTTTGCGCGCCTTGCAGATGTAGCGACCGTGCAGGATCAGCCAGTGATGCGCGTGCAGGCGGAACGGCTGTGGCGTCGCCTTGTCCAGCTTCAGCTCGACCGCCAGGGGGGTTTTGCCGGGGGCCAGGCGGGTGCGGTTGCTGACCCGGAAGATATGGGTGTCGACGGCGAAGGTTTCCGCGCCAAAGGCGACGTTCATCACCACGTTGGCGGTCTTGCGCCCGACGCCGGGCAGCCGTTCCAGCGCGTCGCGATCCGCCGGCACCTCGCCCCCGAAATCGTCGATCAACATCCGCGACAGCGCGATGACGTTCTTCGCCTTGGTATTGAACAGCCCGATCGTGCGGATATGCCGCTTCAGCCCCTCCTCGCCGAGCGCGAGCATCTTCGCCGGCGTGTCGACCTCCGCAAACAGCGCGCGCGTCGCCCTGTTCACCGACGCATCGGTCGCCTGCGCCGACAGCGCCACCGCGACCACCAGCGTGAAGGGATTACGGAATTCGAGCTCCGTCTCGGGATGCGGATCGGCCTCCGCCAGCCGGCGGTAGAATTCGACGACGTCGGCGCGCTTCATCGCGGCTACAGCCCCAGCACGTCGCCCATCCGATACCGCCCGGCGGGCTGGCCGGCGAGCCACACGGCCGCCCGCACCGCGCCGCGCGCGAAGATCGAGCGATCCTGCGCGAAATGCGACAATTCGACCCGCTCGCCCTCGGTCGCCAGGATCACGCTGTGGTCGCCGACCACCGACCCGCCGCGCAGCGCCGCCAGCCCGATCGTTCCTTCGGATCGCGCCCCGGTCAGTCCGACGCGGTCGTCGACCCGCAGTTCGGACAGGCTGCTCCCCCGCCCCGCCGCCGCCGCCTCGCCCAGCAACAGCGCGGTGCCGGATGGGGCATCGACCTTGTGACGGTGGTGCATCTCGACGATCTCGATATCCCAGTCGGGACCCAGCCGCGCCGCCGCATCCCGCACCAGCATCGCCAGCAGCGTGACGCCGAGCGAGGTATTCCCCGTCTGGAGCACGGCGATGGTCTGCGCCGCCGCATCGATCGCCATGTGCTGCGCGCCCGACAGCCCGGTGGTGCCGATCACGATCGGCGTCCCCGCCGCCACCGCCGCGTCGAGATGCGCATCGAGCGCCGATGCGGTCGAAAAGTCGACCAGCACATCGGCCGTGCGCGCCAGCGGCGCCGGATCGTCCCGCGCATCCGCCCCGCCGGCCAGCACCGCGCCCGCCTCCGTCAGCGCATCCGCGATCGCCCGGCCCATTCGCCCCGAACTGCCATAGATGCCCACCCCGGTCATCGATGCGGGACGCGAAGCGGCGGAGTGAGCGGGGTCATGGCGCGGCCATGCCACGGATCGTGGCCGGCCGCCACGCCTCGATCGCGGCGCCTGTCACCCGTCGGCCAATCGAGAGCCGATGTATCGAGCCCCGGGAAAATCCGCCAATGGAATCAGGGGTTGCCTCTACGGCGACAGCGGTTACCCATCGTCGGTACACCACGCGGCCATCACGGCCGCCACGGTAGGAAGTGGACGACAAAGGGCCGATCCAACGGCCGGCAACAGGGGAAATGTCTTGGGGAAACTGGACGAGCTCGATCCGCCGCGCTGGAGCACGGATGCGATACTGGCCCGTGGCGACCTCATCGCCGTCGCACGCAGGATCATCGGCGCGCGTCGCGCCTTGCAACAGGCCCTGTCGGTCGATCTGACGCACGAACCCACGCTGGATATCCTGCTCGCGCTGTTCGTGGCGCACGACACGGGTCCGGTCGGCTTCCGCAGCCTGGCCGCATCGACCACCATCCCGCTTACGGGGGTCGAGCGGTGGCTGCGTGCGCTGGAGGCGGAGGGGCTGGTTACACGCGCCGGCACCGCCGCCGCCCTGACGCCGCCGGGTCACGAACGCGTCACCGCTGCCCTGAAGGGGGTGATCCGGTCGCAGATGAACGAACAGTGGGATTGACGCGGTGAAGGCGTTGGCATCGATCGTCCTCACGGCGGCCGCGGTGCTCGGCAGCACCGACGGGCCGGCGGCGCAGCCCGCCACACGGTCCGTGCGACCCGCCCCGGCTGTCAAAGCGCCGCTGCGCCTGCCGGCGATGCCGCTGCACGACCCATGGATCGTCGCCGACCGCGCCAGCGGCACCTATCATCTGTTCACCCGCAACGAACGGCGCATGACCGGTGACGCGCGGCTGGGCATCATGGCCTATACCAGCCGTGACCTGAAGCACTGGAGCCGGCCGCACATGGTCTTCGCGCTGCCGCCGGGCGGCTGGGCGAACGACGGCGCGTGGGCGCCGGAGGTGCACCGCTGGCAAGGTCGCTGGTATCTGTTCGCGACCTTCTACAACGATGCCATGCCGCTACCGGTGGCGGGCGCGCGAAAGCCGGTGCGGCGCAGCACGATCCTGGCGGTGGCCGATCGGCCGGGCGGCCCGTTCGCGCTGGTGCGAAACGGCGAGCCGATCGTCAACCGGTCGATCATGACGCTGGACGGCACGCTGTTCGTCGACGCGAAGGGCAAGCCGTGGCTCGTCTATGCGCACGAATGGGTGCAGGTCGGCGACGGCACGATCGAGGCGATGCCGCTGAAGGACGATCTGTCCGCGGCCGGCCCGCCGCGCCTGTTGTTCCGCGCCTCCGACGCGCCGTGGGCGAAGGGCGACAAACAGCCCGACGGCACGAGCAACTACGTCACCGATGGACCGGAGCTGTTCCGGACGCGGACCGGCACATTGCTGATGCTGTGGTCCAGCTACGACCAGAACGGCTATGTCCAGAGCCTCGCCCGGTCGAAATCCGGCGGGATCGAGGGACCGTGGGAGCAATTGCCGCCGCTGGTCCGCGCCGACAGCGGCCACGGGATGCTCTTCCGGCGGTTCGACGGAACGCTGATGATGGTCCTGCACCGCCCGTTCAACAACGCGCGCGGCAAACTGTACGAGATGCGCGACACCGGCGACTCGATCGAGGTCGTGCGGGAAGCGACCGAGCTGGACGGCGAGCGGACGACGGTGCGTTGAGGCGGGACAGCCGTCGGCGGCTGACCGGTCTGCTTTGCGGGGCACTGGTCGTCGCGACCACCGCCGTGACGGCATCGGCCGGTGGGGCGGCGACGCGCTCGCCGATCCTGCTGTCCGAGTTCATCGATACCGCGCCGCCCTATCCGCAGGCGCACGCCTCCACGATCGTGGAACTGCCGGATGGCGCGTTGGCCGCGGCGTGGTTCGGCGGGTCCGGGGAAAGCCGACCGGACGTCCGCATCTGGTTCGCGCGGCGGGGGGCGGGGACCTGGGACCGGCCCGTCGCGGTAGCGGACGGGATGATGCCGGATGGGCGGCGATATCCGACCTGGAACCCGGTGCTGTTCCAGCCGTCCGGCGGCGAACTGCACCTGTTCTACAAGGCCGGACCCGATCCGCGCGACTGGTGGGGCATGGTCATCACCTCCGTCGACGGCGGGCGGCACTGGAGCCGGCCACGCCGACTGGCCGACGGTGTGCTGGGGCCGATCAAGAACAAGCCGGTCGAATTGCCGGACGGCAGATGGCTGTCGCCGTCGAGCCGCGAAGAGGGCAGCGCCGCCGACAATCGCTGGTCGCTGCGCATCGAACGCAGCACCGATCGCGGGCGAAGCTGGCAGGTGGGCGACGCCATCGCATCGCCGATGCACATCGAGGCGATCCAGCCGAGCATCCTGTCGTATCCCGACGGTCGCCTGGAACTGGTCGCCCGCACGCGGCAGGGGGCGCTGGCGATGAGCTGGTCACGCGATGCGGGGCGTAGCTGGTCGCCACTGGCCGCAATCGATCTGCCCAATCCCAATGCCGGCACCGATGCGGTTACGCTGCGCGATGGCCGGCACCTGATCGTCTACAACCATGCCGCCCATGCACCCGACCGCCCCGGCGACGGGCCGCGATGGCCGCTCAATATCGGCCTGTCCAACGACGGTGTGCGCTGGCGCAACGTACTGACGCTGGAGGACAAACCCTTGCCGGACGGCTATGCCTATCCGGCGGTGATCCAGACGCGCGACGGGCTGGTCCATGTCACCTACACCCACAACCGGACCCGTATCCGCCACGTCGTGATCGACCCCCGCCGGCTGGAGAGAACCGCGCGGTAACGATGCCTACACCCGGACGCGACCCGCGTCCCGACCTACAAATAATTGGGGGTGGCTGCGTCGATCGCCCCGCCATACCGACGGCATGATATGGACATGAAGGTGAGAGACGGTGCCGCGGCGCTGACCGAAAAGGAAAAGCAGACGCTTCGTCTGATCGTCCGCGGCCACGACGCCAAGTCGGTCGCACGCAGCCTCGACCTGTCCGTACATACGATCAACGAACGCCTGCGGGAGGCACGGCGCAAGATGTCGGTATCGAGCAGCCGCGAAGCCGCGCGCCTGCTGCTGGACATCGAGGGGCAACCAACGCCCGATTTATCGACGGACACGGAAATCGGGGACGACGCGGACCGGCATCGGGCGGATCGGAGTACCGCGCCGATCGTCGGCGCGGGGCGGATACCTCTCCGATCCCGGATCATCATCGGAGTCCTTGTCATGACGCTCTTTCTCGGCCTGCTGGCCATGACCGCCCTGCCCCATGCCGCCGTCGTCGCGCCGCAGACACCCACCGCATCGAGCGACGCTGTCGATGCCGAGGTCGTGGACTCGGCACGGCGCTGGCTGGTGCTGGTCGACCAGGGGAAATGGGACGAGAGCTACAAGGCCACGGGCGCGGCGTTTCGCGATCTGAACACCGCCGACGTTTGGGCGACGGTATCGCGTAAGGTCCGCGTGCCGCTCGGCGCACTGGTGTCGCGCACCTTCGTCAGTCAAGAGAATCTGCCCGCGCCGCCCTCCGGCTACGAAGTGGTGAAGTTCCGCACCAGCTTCGCCAACAAGGCCGACGCGCTGGAAACCGTGTCCCTCGTCCACGAAGGCGGCATGTGGCGCGTCGTCGGTATCACCGTAGGCTGAACGACGGACGGCGCGGCGGCTTTCGCCCGCCGCGCCGCTGGCCTATTCGAAGGGAATGACCGCCACACCCGCCATCGTCGTCCTTACCGGCGCCGGCATCTCCGCCGAATCCGGGCTCGCCACCTTTCGCGGTCCCGGCGGGCTGTGGGAGGGGCACCGGGTCGAGGATGTCTGCACGCCACAGGCGCTGGCGCGGGACCCCGAACTCGTCCACCGCTTCTACGATGCGCGTCGGGCGGCGCTGGCGACGGTGGAGCCGAACGCCGCCCATCTCGCGCTCGCCCGGCTGGATGCGGCATGGCCGGGCGACCTGCTGATCGTCACGCAGAATGTCGACGATCTGCACGAACGCGCGGGAGCGCGGCGACTGTTGCACATCCACGGCGAATTGCGGTCGGCGCTCTGCGCCCGGTGCGAGGCCCGTAGCGAGCATGACGGCGACCTGCCGCCGGGCAGCGTCTGCGTCGCCTGCGGCGCGCCGGCGCTACGGCCCGACATCGTGTTCTTCGGGGAGATGCCCTATCATATGGAGGCGATCGAGGCGGCGCTGGCGGCGTGCGACCTGTTCGTGTCGATCGGCACGTCCGGTGCGGTCTATCCGGCGGCGGGGTTCGTCCAGCTGGCCGACCATTATGGCGCGGATACGCTGGAGTTGAACCTGGAACCGTCCGCCGGCTCCGCGTCCTTCGCGCAGAGCCGGCATGGTCCGGCGAGCCTCCTCGTGCCCGCCTGGATCGACAGCCTGCTGAACTAGAGGCGGGTGGTGCCCGGGTAGGCGAACAGGACATCCGCGCCGTCCGCCAGCGCGATCGTCTCCGCGCCCGTCACGGTCGCGCACTCGCCCGCCTTGAACGCGACGCCCGCAACCGATCCGGTGCCCGCAATCGGGACGATCCATGCGGTGTGGCCGCCCAGATCAACCGCATGCTCGCCGCCGCTCCAGCGTTCCAGCACGAACTTCGGCCCTTCGACGAGGAGCGTGCGGTCGCCCGCGACCTTCCCCGGCGAGGTGATCGCCCGGTACGGCGTCAGGTGCGCGACCGCGACGCCGTCGTCCAGATGCAGTTCCCGGTCGCTGCCGTAATCGTACAGGCGATAGGTCGTCTCCGAATTCTGCTGCACCTCGATCAGGGTCAGGCCGCCACCGATCGCGTGGATCGTACCCGACGGCGCATAATAAAAATCGCCTGCCTTCACCGGCACCCAGTCGAGATCGGCCTCGATCGATCCGTCCTGCGCGTCGGCGCGGAGCTGGTCCGCGGTCATCGCCTGCTTCGGCCCCAGCGCGATCGTCGAATCGGGTTCGGCCTTCAGGATCGTCCAGCATTCGTCCTTGCCACGCGGCAGGCCGCGCTTGTGCGCCTCCTCGTCGTCGGGATGCACCTGCACCGACAGCTTCTGGCTGGTGAACAGGTATTTGATGAGCAGGTCCGGGCTGGTGTCGCCCGGCTGCTGGAACCAGACCTCGCCGATCGGGTCGCCGCCGGGCGCGGCATCCTCGAAACCGGGGAACAGCGTGTGACGGCCCCAGGGCTTCTCGACGCGGTGGGTGTGGAGCAGGGTGGCGGGCATGAACTATCCTTTCGCGGGTCCGAACGTGTCGCGCGGGGACCGGATGCGCGGTAAAGCAAAAACACTGTTGCAGCGCCAGCGGCTGCGCTACAGCGCGCTTCGATGCGTACCCCCTCCTTTGTATCCGGGCCTCGCGCCCCGCTTACCCTCGCGCTGATCTGCGCCGCCGCGCTGCCGATCGGCGGTTGCGCCCGCACCACGGCCAAGGCGGACGTGCCCTATGTCGCGCGCGACGTGGGTACGCTGTACTCGACGGCGCGGAACCGGCTCGACCAGAGCCGCTACAAGGAGGCGGCGATCCTGTTCGACGAGGTCGAGCGGCAGCACCCCTATTCGATCTGGGCCCGCCGCGCGCAGTTGATGAGCGCGTTCAGCTATTATCTCGACAAGAACTACACGCAGTCGATCCAGTCGGCGCAGCGCTTCCTGTCGGTCCACCCCGGCAACCGCGACGCGCCCTACGCCTATTACCTGATCGCGCTCGGCTATTACGAGCAGATCCAGGACGTGACGCGCGACCAGAAGATCACGCGACAGGCGCTCGATGCGCTGGGCGAACTGGTCCGCCGCTATCCGAACACGCGCTATGCGTCGGATGCGCGGCTGAAGATCGACCTCGTCAACGACCATCTCGCGGGCAAGGAGATGGAGGTCGGCCGCTTCTACGAAGTGCGTGGCCAGTGGCTTGGCGCGTCGATGCGTTTCCGCACCGTCGTCGATCAGTATCAGCAGACGACCCACACGCCCGAGGCGCTGATGCGCCTGACCGAAGCCTATCTCGCGCTCGGCGTCCCGGAAGAGGCGCAAAAGGCCGCCGCCGTGCTCGGCCGCAACTATCCGGGCAGCGACTGGTACCAGCGCGCGTTCAAGCTGATGCAGGACAATCCGGTGAAGCAGGTCGCCGCGATCCCGGTCGGCCAGCCGATCGTCCCCGTCGGCACGCCCGGCGCGCAACCCGGCTCGCTGCCGGGCGACGCCGGCACAGGCACCGCTCCGAACGCCGCTCCGCCGGCGACGACGACGGGCGCGAACCCGACGCGGAGCACGCAGCCGACGAACTGAGGTCGACTCTGGACTGGTCCAGCTCTCGCCGCTGCAGATCGGCCGAGGCCGGCACGTTGAACGATTCAGACCGAAGCGGCATCGGTTCGATTCGGCAACGTCGCAGTTCGACAGGCGCGGGATCAGCCGGATAGCGCCGGGAATACTCACGGACAGTGTCAGGCAGGCGGCGGGATGTCGCGCCTGATCGAAATCCGGTTTGCCCGGCTCGTGCTATAGCTTACCGCGATGCGAAGCTGGTCCCGCGCGCCAAGCCAGAGCGTGATGACGTCCGCTACCTGCGTCACAGCCGACGGCGTATATTCCTCCAGTGACGCCTGTATCGTTCGACTGTTGCGGCACATCCCGGAACCCGTCGTATCCCGGCACGACAATTTCACCTTCACGCGCCTTGAGCGGACATCATTCAGGTAACCAAGAGCTGCAAATGCCCGGTCGATACCCAGGCCGCGGATGGCCACGTACCTGTCGCTGGGACAGGTGCCACCGTCGACAGGCGCGATCTCGGTTACGGCGAAAGCCCCATCAGCAAGCGGCGCTGTCTCACCGACCTGCCGGCGAAACTTGACGAGCCAGCGTTTGCGGGAGCAGCCGAGCGCCCCCGCGACGGGAACCTCCACCAACTCGCGTTCAGCGATATCGGGGATAGCCAGCCCCTGCAGCGGCGGCACTTCGACAGACGCTATGGGCGCGTGACCATGTCCCTTCAGCGCATCATTGCCCGCTACGACCGGCGGCAGGTGGTCGAAAGTCGCCATCACTGGGCCCTGCGGAACAATCGACAGGAACATCATCAGCAGGATTGCGGCCATGCTTTACCTTCCGTTACACACCTAGCTGATGTTCGATCTTCTGAATTTCGCTTGTCTCGAACTTTTTAAGCAGACCTGTCACCCTGTTATTCACTTCATTGCTTATTATCGGGTTTATCCAGAATGGCATACCGCCATGGTCTTGCTTTCTATAATAGACTGACCTTTTACTGGCATCAACCAAAGCACGAATCATGTAGCACGCCGAGACCAACGCCCCTATCGGATCATCGGCCGTTGCAATCGAGTAATGGGTGTTACTCTGCCACGATATTTGGATCAAACAGGACCAATAGCCCGCCTTCTCATGATAGGGCATCCATAGCCGTATTTCCCCGGTGTCCGGGCCAAGGGCGGAGTCCAGAAAAACATGCCTTATGTAGTCAGGCTTGCTGATCTGCCGACCAAGAAACTGCTCCATCGAATATTCCATTACCCATTCATATCCGTGCTTTGGCTGTGATGCACTTCCAGTAATGACATCGCAACGTGTAATCAGGAGGCATGATCGGCTTTTACCAATACAAATGCTACTGATCCACCGTAGATCGTTAAGCGATCAAGCGTAGGCCGACGCTTGAATAACATTTAACATCCGTCGTTCTGACCACATAGCTGCTCAGCCTACCATGGAATATAGATATCTTGTCTGCTGCGTCGCCGATACGCACGACTCACTCGTCGTAACAGTTGGATTTTGCGGGAACTTGCTGGATCAAGCCGTCAATATCACGTTGGTGCGCCGCGGACTGGGCCGCTCCCCTCATATCCCCCCTTCGTCCAGCGACAGCAGCGTCGCATTCCCCCCGGCGCTGGTCGTGTCGACCGACACCGCCCGCTCCGCGCAGAAGCGGTAGAGGTAGTGCGGACCGCCCGCCTTCGGCCCGGTGCCCGACAGCCCCTCGCCGCCGAACGGCTGCGAGCCGACGACCGCGCCGATCATCGAGCGGTTGACGTAGAGGTTGCCGACCGCAGCCTCCGCCTCCGCGACTTCGGCGGCGCGGGCGATGCGGCTGTGGAGGCCCATCGTCAGGCCGTAGCCCTTGGCGTTGACGCGGGCGATCGTCTCCGACAGCGTGCCCGCCTCCCACGTCGCGACGTGCAGGATCGGGCCGAACCATTCCTGCGTCAGGTCCTCGATCCGATCGAGGCGGATCAGCGTCGGCGGCACGAACAGACCGTCTGCGGGCGCATCCACCGTCTTCACCCAGCGATCGCGAACGCTGTCGCGGTAGCCCATCAGCCGGTCATAGGCCGACCGGTCGATCACCGGCCCGACATCGGTCGCCGGATCGCCCGGCGCGCCGAGCCGCAGCGTGTCCATCGCGCCCTTCAGCATTGCGATGACGGTATCGGCGACATCCGCCTGCACTAGCAGCAGCCGGAGCGCCGAACATCGCTGCCCGGCCGAGCGGAACGAGGACGCGACCACGTCGGCGACCACCTGCTCCGGCAAAGCGGTCGAATCGACGATCATCGCGTTGATGCCGCCCGTCTCGGCGATCAGCGGCACGATCGGGCGGTCGTCGTCCTGCACCAGCGCCCGCGCGATGCGCTTGGCGGTGGCGGTCGATCCGGTGAAGGCGACGCCCATCACCCGCGCATCCTCGGTCAGCGCCGCGCCGACCTCCGGCCCGCCCGGCGTCAGGATCAGCGCGTCGACGGGAATGCCGGCCCGGTGCGCCAGTTCGACCGCCTTCATCGCGATCAGCGGCGTCTGCGGTGCGGGCTTGGCGACCACGGTATTGCCAGCGACGAGCGCCGCCGCGGTCTGGCCGAGGAAGATCGCCAGCGGGAAATTCCACGGCGCGATCGTCGCCCACACGCCACGCCCCTCGATATGCAGCGTATTGCGCTCGCCGGTCGGCCCCGGCAACTCTACCGCCCGCAGCCGCGCGCGCGCCTCGCCGGCATAATAGCGGCAGAAGTCGGCGGCCTCGCGGACTTCGCCGATCGCGTCGGGGATGGTCTTGAACGCCTCCTGCACGCAAATCGCCATCAGCTCGTCGCGATGCTCCTCCAGCAGGTCGGCGAGCCGTTCGAGGCAGGCGGCGCGGTCGTCCACCGGCGTGGCCTGCCATGCGGGAAAGGCGGCGTGGGCGCGGGTGATCGCGGCATGGACCTGCCCCTTCCCCTCGCTCCGGGCACCTCCCCCGCCTTGACTGGATTGAACACCCGATACCAAGGGCTTGCCCACCGCCGCCACCGTGGCCTCCAGCGTCGGCCGGTCGCTGAGATCGATGCCCATGGAATTGCGATGTCCGGGCGCGAACAGGTCCTTCGGCAGCGGGATCGACGGATGCCGCGCGCCGCCCACCGCCGCGATCTTCGCGACCGGATCGGCGAGGATCTCCGCCTCGGTCAGCCGCGCGTCCGCCAACTGGTGCACGAACGACGAGTTCGCGCCATTCTCCAGCAATCGCCGGACCAGATACGCCAGCAGGTCGCGGTGCCCGCCGACCGGTGCGTAGATGCGGCAATGATAGCCGTTCTCGCGCACCAGCCGCTCGTACAGCCCGTCGCCCATCCCGTGCAGCCGCTGGAATTCGAAGTCGCGGCTGTTGCCCGCCCATTCCAGGATCGTCGCCACGGTCAGCGCATTATGGCTGGCGAAGGCCGGGCGGATATTCTCCGCCGCCAGCATGTCCTTCGCCACCGCCAGATACGACACGTCGGTCGCCGCCTTGCGCGTGAACAGCGGATAGTCGTTCAGCCCCTCGACCTGCGTGCGCTTGATCTCGCTATCCCAATACGCGCCCTTCACCAGCCGCACGTTCATGATGCGATCGAGCCCGTTCGCCCACGCCACCACCGGCCGCGCACGCTTCCCGTACGCCTGCACCGCCATGCCGAAGCCTTCCCAGCCCTTCAACGAGGGCAACGCCGCGACCGCGCCGATGATGTCGAGGCTCATCTCCAGCCGCTCGGACTCCTCGGCGTCGACGGTCAGTGCGATGCCCTTGCGCGCGGCCTGCACCGCCAGCGCCTCGACCATGTCGGTCAGCGCCGGTACGCACTCGTCCCAGCGCGCGACCTCGTAGCGGGGGTGAAGCGCCGACAGCTTCACCGACACCGAATGACCGGCCTTCGGGTCGTTGCCGACCGCGTCGATCGCGCCAACATAGGCCTGGAAATAGCGCTCGGCGTCGTCGAACGTCCGCGCCGCCTCTCCCAGCATGTCGAAGCTGGCGGTGAAGCCCTTGTTCTCGGGCTTGCGCATCCGCCGCATCGCCTCGTCGATGGTGCGGCCCATCACGAAGATCTCGCCCATCATCTTCATCGCGGCGCCGACCGCCTGCCGCACGAACGGCTCGCCCGCGCGGGCCATGAGACGCTTGAGCGGTCCCGCGGGCCCCTCGCCGACCAGCGCGCGGCCGACGACCAGCCCCCAGGTCGCCGAGTTGACCAGCTTGGACGACGATCGCCCGGCATGCGCGCGCCAGTCGGCGTCGCCCAGCTTGTCGGCGATCAGCAGGTCCGCCGTTTCCGGATCGGGCACGCGCAGGAACGCCTCCGCCAGCGACAGCAGCGCGACGCCCTCCGACGAATTGAGCCGGTACTCCTGCAGGAACTGGTTCACCCAGCCCCGGCTCTGCGCCGCGCGCAGGTCGGCGAGCAGCCCCGCGGCATGCCCCATGATCCGCTCACGCGACTCGGGGGTGGTCGCGGCGCGGTCCAGCAGCGGTTTTAGAACATCGGGTTCGGCGGCGCGGTAGAGCCGGACCATGGATTTGCGCGCTTCGGACGTTACGGCGGTCGTCATATTCGTGGTTCCGGTCTTGAAGGCTTGCAGTCGGCAGGCGCCCGCGACTACAGGATGCCAAGCGCTTAGCGTCAAAAGCATGTCGAGGGGAAATCGCGTGGCGACTGTCACCGTCGAGGAGATGAAGGCGCGGGTGGGCACGACCACCGTCAGCGACTGGATCACCGTCACGCAAGGAATGATCGACGCATTCGCGGAGGCCACCGGGGATCGTCAGTTCATCCATGTCGATCCCGTCGCGGCCGCCGCGACGCCGTTCGGCGGGACGATCGCGCACGGTTTCCTGACATTGTCGCTGATGCCCGCCCTCGCCGCCAGCGTGCCGGACGCGCCGATGCTGGCGGACGTGCGGATGGGCGTGAACTATGGCGGCGACCGCGCCCGCTTCCTGACCCCCGTCCGCTCCGGCAGCCGCGTCCGCGGCCACTTCAAGCTCCTGTCGTTCGCCGAGAAGCAGCCGGGACGTTTCCAGCAGACCACCGAATTCACCGTCGAGATCGAGGGGCAGGAGAAGCCCGCCCTGATCGCCGAATGGATCAGCCAGATCTTCGTTTAACATTGTGTCGAGGACCCTTCCTATGCGCTCCGCCGTCATCGTCTCCACTGCCCGCACTCCGATCGGCCGCGCCTATCGCGGCGCGTTCAACAACCTGCCCTCCCCCACGCTCGCCAGCCACGCGATCAAGGCGGCGGTCGAGCGGGCGAAGCTCGACGGTGGCGATGTCGACGACGTGGTGTGGGGCGCGGCGCTCCAGCAGGGGCATCAGGCGGGTAACATCGCCCGCAACGCGCTGCTCCGCGCCGGTCTGCCGACGACGGTCGCGGGCATGTCGCTCGATCGCCAGTGCGCGTCGGGCCTGATGGCGATCGCGACCGCTGCGAAGGAGATCGTGGTCGACCATGTCGCCGTCGCGATCGGTGGCGGCGTCGAGAGCATCAGCCTCGTCCAGACGCCCAAGATGAATATCGCGCCCGATCCGCAGCTCGTGGCGATGCACAAGGACATCTATATGCCGATGCTCCAGACCGCGGAGGTGGTCGCGAAGCGCTATGGCATCAGTCGCGAGGCGATGGACGAATACAGCCTCCAGTCGCAGCAGCGGACCGCCGCCGCGCAGGCCGCGGGCAGGTTCGACGACGAGATCGTGCCGGTGTCGGCGACGATGGCGATCGTCGACAAGGTGACGAAAGAGGTCAGCCACAAGGACGTGACCCTGTCCAGGGACGAGGGTAACCGCGCGGACACCACGCTGGAGGGGCTGTCGTCGCTGAAGCCCGTCCTCGGCCCGGATTACACGATCACCGCCGGCAATGCCTCGCAACTGTCGGACGGCGCATCGGCGTCGGTGCTGATGGAGGAGAAGGAGGCGGAGCGTCGCGGGTTGCAGCCGCTCGGCCGCTACGTCGGCATGGCGGTGGCGGGCACCGAACCGGACGAGATGGGTATCGGCCCGGTCTTCGCCATCCCCAAGCTGCTGGAACGCAACGGCCTGAAAATGGACGATATCGGCCTGTGGGAACTGAACGAGGCGTTCGCGGTGCAGGTGCTGTATTGCCGCGACACATTGGGCATCCCCAACGAACTGCTGAACGTCAACGGCGGCGCGATCTCGATCGGGCATCCTTACGGCATGTCGGGCGCGCGCATGACGGGCCATGCGCTGATCGAGGGCAAGCGTCGCGGCGCGAAATACGTCGTGGTGACGATGTGCATCGGCGGCGGCATGGGCGGCGCAGGGCTGTTCGAGGTGCTGTGAGGTTGAAACGGTAACGTCCGACGCGTATGTATGGCATCGGCGTTTTGCATACGCGCCTTTCGGTATGGGCTCCGGTTGTGTCAGCAGCCGGAGCCCAATTCATTTCGGCCCCATGCGTTCGGGGCTTGAGTGTCAGCCCAAGCCCCTCCCGGCGCCTTACCTGTTACGCGACACTTCGATGATCTTCACGACCAGGGTCGCAAAGGCGAAAAGCACGCCCAGGATCAGGCACAAATCGGAGAGTTGCATACTCGACCTTTCTGCGGTGGCGGCGGAACGGCCGCCGCTTGTCGTCATGGCCCCACGCCTGCCTCGCGCAACCAACCCCCGCGCCCCTCGTTCTCAGGCCTGACCCCATCAAGGAGAAAGCGTCATGGCCGATCACGACAACCCGCAGGAGATCGCGGAGAAGTTCATCGCGAAGGTGAAGGCGAGTCCGTACATCATGCTGGGTCTGGAAAACGGTCAGCATTCGGAGCCGATGTACGTCCGCCTCGACGACGATCAGCCCAACACGTTGTTCGTGTTCGCGGGCAAGGACAACCGCGCGGCCGGCGGTGGCAAGGGGATGGTGCAGTTCGTTGGTAAGGGCCACGACTTCTTCGCCTGCCTCGCGGGTACGGTTTCGCAGGACAACGACCGCGCGCAGATCGACAAGCTCTGGGATAACAACGTCGAAGCATGGTTCCCGGGCGGCAAGGAAGACTCCAATCTGGCGCTGTTGCGGTTCGATGTGGAATCAGCCGAACTGTGGGAAACCGACGTCGCGATCTCCGGAAGGCTGAAGATGCTGTTCGGCGGCACGATCGACCCCAGCGAGTCGTCCAGCCATGCGAAGGTCGGCTCGATCGCCTGATCGAACGGCCCGGACATAAAAAAGCCCCGATCCTCCACGGATCGGGGCTTTTTTATGTCTATCGAACCGAAGTTCAGGCGGCGTTGGCGGCCCAAAACTCCTCGACCACCGGCGCGATGCGGGTGCGCCATTTGGAGCCGTTGAAGATGCCGTAATGGCCGACGCTCTCGGCCATCAGATACCGCTTCTTCCCCTCCGGCAATGCCGTCGCCAGCGTCAGCGACGCCTTGGTCTGGCCGATTCCGGAAATATCGTCGCGCTCACCCTCGATCGCCAGCAGTCCGACATCGGTGATCGCCGCCGGATCGACGCGGCGACCGCGATGGATATATTCGCCCTTCGGCAAGGCGTGCGTCTGGAACACGACGTCGATCGTCTGGAGGTAGAACTCCGCCGTCATGTCGCAGACCGAGCGATATTCCTCGTAGAAGCCCTTGGTCGCGTCGGCACTTTCGCCGTCGCCGCGGACCAGATGCTTGAACAGCTCGAAATGGCTGGTCATGTGATTGCCGAGGTTCATCGACATGAAGCCCGCGAGCTGGAGGAAGCCGGGATAGACCCGCCGACCCGCGCCCGGATACGTCATCGGGACGCTGACGATCACGTTCTGCTGGAACCACGCATGCGGCCGCTCGGTGGCGAGCGTGTTGACCGAAGTCGGTGCCTCGCGCGTGTCGACCGGGCCACCCATCAGCGTCAGCGTCAGCGGACGCAGCGGGTGTTTGTCCGCGCTCATCAACGCGACCGCGGCGTAGGCGGGCACCGAGGGCTGGCACACCGCCAGCATATGCGCCCGGCCGGAGCCATCCTCGCCCATCGCCTCCAGAAACTCGATCAGGTAATCGACATAATCGTCCAGATCGAACTTGCCCGCCGAGGTCGGCACCAGCTTGGCGTCGCGCCAGTCGGTAATGTGGACGTCCGCGGACGGCAGCAGCCGCTCGACCGTGCCCCGCAGCAGCGTGGCGTAGTGACCGGACATCGGCGCGACGATCAGCAGCTTGGGGCCGCCCTCGAAGCCCTCGCGCCGGAAGCGCTTAAGCTGGCCGAACGGCTTCCGCAGCACGATCTCCTCGTGCACCTTGACCTCACGGCCGTCGACGGTCGTCGAGTCGAGGCCGAATTCGGGCTTCCCGCGCGGGGCAGAGGCGTGCGCGAACACTTCGAGCGCGGAGGCGACGATGGAGCCGCCGCCCATATAGGAGAAGGGGTTGGCGGGGTTCTGGAGCAGCCCGGCACCGAAATTCGCCATCGCACTGGCGCCGGCGAGCATCGAGCGCTGCATCTCATAGGCATCGTAGAGCATCGGATATCCTTTAACCCCACATAGGTTACGCGACTGGTAACGCAACCGTTCGCCACCGCAACGATCTTGTCGGCGGACGGTCTCGGCGCGGCACAGCTGCCACCCTTCGACCTCCACCGCGATTGAGCCGCCGCCGCCACGCTGCTAGGCGCGCGGCATGGCCAGAGACGAACGCGGATCGCAGCCCCCTACCCCGTCCGACGCGCCGGCTCGCGGGCAATTGAGCGACCTGTCGATGGTCTGGAGCCGCGCCGCGGCCTATCCGGGTCATATCGCCATCGCAGCAATGGCGCTGCTGACCACGTCGGCGGCGACGATCGCGATCCCGTACGGCTTCAAGCGCGTGGTCGACCGCGGCTTCGGCGGCGTCGCGACCGGGGCGGGGGGCGGCAACGTCTCGTCGTCGTTCCATTACCTGCTGATGATCGTCGTCGTGCTGGCGATCGGCACCGCGATCCGCTTCTATTTCGTGTCGTGGCTGGGCGAGCGGGTGATCGCCGACATCCGCACCGCGGTCCACGCCAACCTGCTCCGCCTCGCGCCCCGCTTCTACGAAGTGAACCGTCCATCCGAGATCGCGTCCCGGATGACGTCGGATACGACGATCATCGAGTTCATCGTGTCGAGCACCGTATCGATCGCGCTGCGCAACACGCTGACCGGGATCGGCGGGCTGATCTACCTGTTCGTCATCTCGCCCAAGCTGGCGGGGATGCTGATGATCGCGATCCCGCTGATGATCGGGCCGATGGTGGTGCTGGGCCGCCGTCTTCGCACGCTGTCGCGCACGTCGCAGGACCGGGTGGCGGAGGTCGGCGCGGTGGTGACCGAGACGCTGGGTGCGATGAAGGTCGTGCAGGCGTTCGGACAGGAGGCGCGCGAGCATGGCCGGTTCGGCACGGCGGTGTCGGAGACGTTCGAGACGGCGAAGCAGCGCATCCTGCTGCGCGCCGGCATGACGGCAGTGCTGATCGCGCTGGTCTTCGGATCGATCACGCTGGTGCTGTGGGAAGGCGCGATCGACGTTGCGGCCGGTCGGCTGAGCGGAGGATCGATCGCCGCGTTTGTGCTGACCGGCGGCATCGTCGCGGGCGCGGCCAGTGCCCTGACCGAAGTCTACGGCGACCTGCTCCGTGGTGCCGGCGCGGCGTCGCGGCTGGCGCAACTGCTGCGCGAGCCGGCGGAGATCGCGGCTCCCGCCCGACCGACGCCGCTGCCGCAGCCGGCGCTGGGCGCGCTGGCGTTCGAGCAGGTCGCGTTCCGCTATCCGACGCGGCTGGAGGTCGCGGCACTGGACGATTTCTCGCTGTCGATCGCGCCGGGCGAGACGGTCGCGGTGGTCGGCCCGTCCGGTGCGGGCAAGTCGACGCTGTTCCAGCTTGCCGAGCGCTTCTACGATCCGCAGGGCGGCCGCATCACGATCGACGGCGTCGCGCTGCCCGATGCCGATCCCGCCGCGGTGCGTGCGCGCATCGCCATGGTCCCGCAGGAGACGGTGATCTTCGGCGCATCGGCGCGCGACAACCTCCGCTACGGCCATTGGGAGGCGGGCGACGACGCGCTGTGGGCGGCGGCGGAGGCGGCGAACGCGGCTGATTTCCTGCGCCGGCTGCCCGAGGGGCTGGACACGTTTCTGGGCGAGGGCGGCGCGCGCCTGTCGGGCGGTCAGCGGCAGCGGATCGCGATCGCCCGCGCGCTGCTCCGCGATGCGCCGATCCTGCTGCTGGACGAGGCGACGAGCGCGCTCGATGCCGAAAGCGAGCGGCTGGTGCAGGAGGCGCTGGAACGGCTGATGGCGACGCGCACGACGCTGGTCATCGCGCACCGGCTGGCGACCGTGCGCGCCGCCGACCGGATCGTGGTGATGGATGAGGGCCGGATCGTCGAGCAGGGCAACCACGCCGCGCTGATCGCCCGTGGCGGCCTCTATGCCCGGCTGGCGAGCCTGCAGTTCAACGAGGCGGCGTAGGTCGGATCGTCAATCGGGCTGTTGGAGACGAGACATTCCAGTCTCCGTCATCCCGGACGTGTTCCGGGTTGCACAGTGCAGGAAGCGCAGTGCCTGAAGCCGCTTGCCGATGCGCGTGCCGCGAGGTGGACCCCGCAACACGTCCGTGACGACGTCGGGGTTAAAGGCAGCGGAGCGAGAGAGCGTCATCACATAGGTCTGAACCGTTCGTGCTGAGCCTGTCGAAGTACAGGTGGGACTCGTGCCCTTCGACACGCTCAGGGCGAACGGGTTGGGTGGAACGTCTTGTCCTCCTGCTCCAACTCGCATCGGTCCCCTATGAGAGGAGGGTCGGGTGGGGCTTCCTCACCCAGCCTTGCGTTTGCGCGGCTTGGGCAGCGGCAGTTCGGCGGCGGTGACGCGGATGAGGTCGGTCAGCCAGTCGCGATCGTCCCAGCGGTCCTGATCGATCGACAGGCACGGCTTCGCACCCGGATAGGGTGCGGCTTCCTCGACATCGCCGGCGACCGCGCGGCCACCTTCGGTCGGCTTGACGAACAGCCGGTCGTCGCAGACCAAAGCGACCATCCTGCCGTCGCAATAGAGGCCGTATTCGCCGAACATCGGTTTCGCCGCGACATCGCCCGCGGCAGCGATCTGGTCGACGATGAAGTCGACAATTCTGCGATCGGAGGCCATCGATACAGTCTGGCAGATCGCAGCCGGCATGACGATGCGTTTCGCTTGCCGCGCGTCGGCGAACGCGGCATTTTCGCAATCCTGAGGAGAGATGACGATGCGCGATTTCGACCTGATCGTGTACGGCGCGACCGGTTTCACAGGGCGACTGGTGGCGGAATATCTGGCCGCGACCTATCCGGGGCATGGCCGCTGGGCGATGGCCGGGCGCAGCCTGTCGAAGCTGGAGGAGGTACGCGACCTGATCGGCGTCCCCGCCGACGTGCCGCTGATCGTCGCCGATGCGGACGATCCCGCCAGCCTCACCGCTCTCGCGGCGCGAACCGAAGTCGTGGTGACGACGGTCGGCCCCTATCAACTCTACGGATCGGCGCTGGTCGCGGCGTGCGCGGCGGGCGGTACTGCCTATGTCGACCTGTGCGGCGAGCCGGCGTGGATGCGCCAGATGATCGACGCGCATCAGGACGCCGCCAAGGCATCCGGTGCGCGCATCCTCTTCTCGTGCGGGTTCGATTCGATCCCGTTCGATCTCGGCGTGCTGACCGCGCAGGAAGCGGCGGTCACGCGCTTCGGCCGGGTCGCGCCGCGCGTGAAGGGGCGCGTGCGGCGGATGCAGGGCGGCTTTTCCGGGGGCACGGCGGCCAGCCTGAAGGCGACGCTGGCGGCGGCGGCGCGCGATCCGTCGCTGGTCATGCTGCTGACCAATCCCTTCGCGCTGACGCCGGGCTTCACCGGGCCGCACCAGCCGACCGGCCTGCTCCCGGAATTCGACACCACGCTGAACGCGTGGGTCGCGCCGTTCGTGATGGCCCCGATCAACACCAAGAACGTGCACCGCACCAATTTCCTGCTCGGCCACCCGTACGGCACCGACTTCGTCTATGACGAGATGATGGTCGCCGGGCTGGGCGATCTGGGCAAGGCGGCGGCGGAGGCGCTGGGCAAGCTCAACCCGTTCGCAGGCGACAAGGGGCCAAAGCCGGGCGAGGGACCGTCGAAGGAAGAGCGCGACGCCGGGCATTACGACATCCTGTTCGCGGCGCTGACCCTCGATGGCGGCCGCGCCGACGCGGTCGTCACCGGCGACCGCGATCCGGGTTACGGGTCGACGTGCAAGATGCTGGCGGAAACGGCCCTGTGCCTGGTCGGCGGCGAGGCGAAGGGCGGCGTGTGGACGCCGGGGGCGTTGCTCGGCGCGACGTTGCGCGATCGGTTGCAGGAGAAGGCGGGGCTGACCTTTACCGCCTGTTGAGCAACTATTCGGCGATCGAGAAGGCAGCGGCGGCAGCAAGTGCGGTCGCGACGACACCCGTGGCGGCGACCAGCGCCGCGGCACGGCGGCGAACGGTCGTGCGGAAACGGGCCAGCCGCGATGAGTCGAGATAATAACGGCCGGGCGCAGCGGCGACGATCGCGCCGTGGCGTGCGAGTTGTGCGAACATGCGGGCAAGTGCCGGATCTTCGCCCGGATCGAACGCCATCGCCGTATCGGGCGTGGTCGCACGGGCCGCGGCGAAGCGGCTGACGATGGTCTTGCGGGCGGCGGATCGGCGAAGCATGCCGGCCTCTTTAGCGGACGGACATTGATGAAGGTTTAGACGGGATCGAAACGGGGGGACGATCGCCTCCCCCCTGCCCGACGATCAGGCGAGTTTCGGCGGCTCGATCCCCTCGTTACGATAGAATTGATCGATCTCCAGCTTGGCGGCGGCGATCTTCGGGTCCGCTTTCAGGAGGATGTTGAGATCGTTGAGGCTGGCGCGCCGCTGCTGGACATAGGTCACGGCGTTGCGGTGAGCGGTGTCCGGGCCGCCGCTGATCTTCGCGTTGAATTTCTCGCGAAGCTCCGCGGCTTCGTCGAGCTTCTTGATCGCGGTGGCGAGATCGCCCTTGCCGGCCGCGGTTCGGGATGCGTCCTCGGCGACGTGATAGGCACGGACGAGCGGGCTCGGGCTATCCGACGGCACGATCGGGGCATTGGTGTGTGCGCGTCCGGCCGACGACCGGTGCGTCGCGAACTTCGCGCCGCCCGAGGCCACCTCGCCATACACGCCGGTCTCCGCATTCGAGAGATATTCCAGCGGCGTAGCGTTGTACTTGACCTTGAACGCCGCATCTACCGTCGCACGCTTTTGCTGCGCGGCCTGCAAGCCGCCGAGACTCCAGGGGTTTGTCGCCATGATAGGTTCCCGTCTGTTCCGGCCCACGGGCCGTCTCGTCGAAGACAAACGCTTACCGAATAGCGGGTTTCGACTCGCCGCTATTGCTGAACAGAGAGCCTATCATCTGCAACTGTGCGGGGGCCAGTCCAACTTCTCCTACCGGCGCTTCTTGCCGTCGTGGCGGATATTGGCGGGGCGTCCACGCTTGACGATGCGGCGGGGGCCACCGTTCTTGCCGCCGCCACCACGATGCCCGCGCGGCGATGGAGCCGCGCCGAGGCCGCCCGGTGGTTCGAAGCGCAATGCGCCCGATACCGGGTTCGCCTCCGCCAGCCGCAGGCGCAATCGCTGGCCGAGTGCATATTGGTCGCCGCTGTCCTCGCCGGTCAGCGTCCGGCCCGCCTCGTCGAAGCGGAAATATTCGCCACCGAGATCGCGGACCGGCATCAGGCCGTCGCCACCGATCCCCTCCACCGTCGCGAAGAAGCCGTAATTCTGGACGCCGGTGATCCGCACCTCGACCTCGTCGCCGACGCGCTCGGACAGGAAGGCGGCGACATAGCGGTCGATCGTATCGCGCTCCGCCTCCATCGCGCGGCGTTCGAGCTGGCTGATATTCTCGCCGATCCGCTCCATCTCGTCGTCGGCGGGCGCTAAGCCGCCGGGGCCGAGCGCATAGGCGGCGACCAGCACGCGGTGCACGACGAGGTCGGCATACCGGCGGATCGGCGACGTGAAGTGCGCGTAGCTGCCCAGCGACAGGCCGAAATGGCCGTGATTGGCCGGCGCGTAATAGGCCTGGGTCTGCGTGCGCAGCACCTGCTCCATCACCTGCGGACGGAAATCGGCATCGCCGATCCGGTCGAGGATGCGATTGAACGTCGCCGGCTTCACGACCTGTCCGAGCGCGAAGGGCACGTCGAACGTGTCGAGATAATCCTTCAGCGCAACCAGCTTCTCGCGGCTGGGGGCCTGATGGACGCGGTACATGACGGGGGCCTTCTTTGCCTCCAGCGCCTTTGCCGCGGCGACGTTGGCGGCGATCATGTAATCCTCGATCAGGCGATGCGCGTCGAGCCGCTCGCGCGGGGCGACCGACAGGATTCGGCCCTTCTCGTCGAGCACGACGCGCCGTTCGGGCAGATCGAGATCGAGCGGCTCGCGCGCATCTCGCGCCTTGGCGAGCGCGCGCCAGCACGACCAGAGGTTCTGGAGGCCGTGCCCCAATCCGAGGTCCTGCTTCTGGTCGATCGCCGCCTGCGCGTCTTCGTACGCCAGATTGGCGGCGATCCGCACGACCGCGCGCGAGAACCGCCACGAGAGCAAGACGCCCGCCGGACTGATCCGCAGATGGCAGGCAAGCGCGGCGCGGTCCTCGCCTTCCTTCAGGGAGCAGACGTCGGCGGAGAGGATCTCCGGCAGCATCGGCACGACGCGGTCGGGGAAATACACCGAATTGCCCCGCCG
Source organism: Sphingomonas sp. Leaf343 (assembly GCF_001423765.1). Taxonomy (GTDB): domain Bacteria; phylum Pseudomonadota; class Alphaproteobacteria; order Sphingomonadales; family Sphingomonadaceae; genus Sphingomonas. Next base: position 189,239 of record NZ_LMPG01000015.1, on the reverse strand, counting down.
TCGCGCCTCGCGATCGAGGTCCGAGCCGGGGCGGACATAGAAGCTGACATCGGCGATCGCGACCACCGCCTGCCATCCGCCCTCGTTCGCCGGATCGTCGTCCGGCGCGGCCCAGACCGCGTCGTCGTGATCGCGCGCATCGGCGGGATCGATCGCCACGATCGGCAGGTGGCGCAGATCCTCGCGGTCCTCGCCCAGCGCCTGCGCCGCCGAACGACGCGCCTCGTCCAGCGTATCCTCCGAAAATACGTCCGGAATGCCGAGCTTGTGGATCGCGATCAGCGAGAAGCTGCGCGGGGCGAACGGATCGCCCAGCCGCTGGACGACGCGGACCGTGATGCGCGGCGGTCGCCCCGCGATCTCGCACAGGACGAGGTCGCCCGCCTGCGCGTCGCCGGTGTCGGACACGGGAAACTCGCGCCGTTCCTTCTTCTCGACGCCGGTCAGCCAGTATCGCTTCAGCGGCCCGCTGCCCTCTTCGCGGAGGACGCCGAGGATCTGTTCGGAGGCCGGGGCCAGCACCTTCATCGAGTGCGCGGTCCAGCCGTTGCCGGTCTCCTCCGTGCGGGCGAGGACGCGCTGACCGATGCCGAGCGCGCCGCGCTTGCGCTCTCGCACGCGAATGCGCGGGATCGGCACGCCGTCCGCCTCCCACCGTTCCGGCTGCGCCCACACATTGCCGCCGTCGTCGACGTCGACGATCTTCAGCACGGTGACCTTGGGCAGACCGCCCATCTTGTGAAAGGCGCGGCCGGGAGCGCTGTCGATCAGCCCCTCGTCCGCCATGTCCTTCAGCAGCGCCTTGAGCGCGATCTTCTGCTGCGCGGTCAGACCGAAGGCGCGCGCGATCTCCCGCTTGCCGGCGGGGGTGTCGGACGCGGCGATGAAATCGAGGATCTGGTCGCGCGTGGGAAGGCCGGGAACGGGTTTTGCCATCGACGGGAGATAGGGGTTCCCGCGGCCGGCGTCATGCCCTGAAAACGCGAACGGCCGCCGAACCCCTGGGGTCCGGCGGCCGCGAACGCACTATCGTCTGGGTCGGATCAGCCGAAGCTGACCGTCGTCTTCACCGCACGGCGACGGCGCAGCGCACCACCGGCCATGCCGACGCCCAGGATCATCATCGCCCACGTCGCCGGCTCCGGCACGGGTGCGATGGCGAGACCGAACAAAGCCTCCTGCGTCATCCCGACCTGAGTCAGCGCGCCGGTGTTCAGATCGATCGTATAGAGGCGACGGCCGTTTGACACGAAGGCATCGGTGCCCAGGATATCGAAGCTGGTGCGCGAACCGAGCTCATCGCCCAGCGTGCCGACCGTCGTCAGCGTACCCATGCTGTTGGCCTGACGCGTGAGGACACCGGTCGTCGAGTCGATGCTGTACAATTGCGTCGTGGTCGTTGGGCCGCTCAACGACTGCGTGTAGGCCCCGGCGGTGACGCCCGGCGTCTTGCCCGCGTTGACGTCACCGGCGGCGTAGAACACCGACGTCGCCATCGTCAGCGAACCGTCATTCGGGTTGAAGACGTAGTTCTGGGTGGAATTGCTGACGATCCGCAGGCGATCGATCGTCGGGTTGAAGTCGAACGCGAACTCCGTGCCCGTCAGCGCCAGAACGCCGCTGGCCGCCGTGGCGACACCGGTGCTGCGATTGACGGTGTAGACGATATTGTCCGAACCCAGCGCGTAGAGCTGACCGGTGAGCGGGCGGAAATCGATCGCCTTGATGCTGTCGCCGATCCCGGTGATCTTTACCGATCCGGTCTGCACGCCGGGGGCCGCGGTGTTGTAGGAGATCAGTCGGTTGAGTTCGTTCACACCGTAGATCGTCGCCGCGTTGGCGGTGGTCGCCGTACCGGCCATCAGCAGACCGGCCAAAATCACCATCTTCATCGAAGCACTCCCCTTTACAGACATCCAGACCGATCTCCGGCGGCGTCGCGCGAGCGGACTGCCGATGAAATATCGTTCATCAACAGTTAACGCATTTCGCCCCGGATCGATACCGCTTCGGCCTAAATTTATTTTAATTTTCGACGCTGCGATGCTGCATCCGGGCCGGATCTTCCATCGTATCTGGCACCTGTCCAAAACGCGATTCAGCGATGTGTTCCGCTGCCGGCCTGGATCACCTCGATCACGGTGTCGCCGTTCTCCAGGCGGACACCCTCGGTTTCCCAGAATCCGATCACCCGATCACCGCGATAGATGCGCAGGATGCGGGTATCGCCGCTATCCCGCGGACCCTGGCCGATCTCGTCCGGTCGCACCGAGCGCTCGCGAAGCTCCGCCTTGCCGCCGCGGGTGACGAGATCGGCGACGTAATCGGCGACATGCGGTCCGTTGGTGCACTGCGCCAGCAACTGGCCGCCGAAGCTGACGGGATTGACGATGATCGTCGCGCCGGCATCCCGCGCCAGCAGTTCGTTCTCGATCGCCGCTATCGACACCGCCACGCCCGCCTGCGGGGCGAGGCGACGGACGGTCAGGACGATCAGCACCGCCGTATCGTCCCGTCCGGGCGCGACGATGACGGACGAGGCGACCTCGACCCGGGCGATCGACAGCACCGCGTTATGCGTCGCATCGCCCTCGACGGTCGCGACGCCCAGCTCCTCCGCCTCACGCAGGGCGTCCGCATCCTCGTCCACGACGACGATCGTGTCGGGCGGATGACCCCGTTCCAGCAGTTCCGCGACCGCCGCCGCTCCGGCCCGGCCATAGCCGCAGACGATGACGTGATCCTTCAGTTCGCGTCGTATCAGGCCCATGCGCCACCGCTCCCATCCCTGTCGCAGCATGAAGCTGTACGCGCTGCCGAGGAAGATTAGGAAGACGAAGATGCGGATCGGCGTGACGACGAACGTATCGAACATCCGCGCGGAGGTGGAGACGGGGACGATGTCGCCATACCCCACCGTCGTGACGGTGATGACGGTGAAGTAGACGACATCGAGGAAGGACACCGCCCCGTCGGTGTTGTCGCGCAGCCCGGTGCGATCGAACCAGTGCCCGCCCAGCGCGATGCCGACGAGGATCAGCACCGCCCCGGCCCGGATGCCGAGCGTCGTCAGCGGACTGAGCCGCCCCGCCCGGAAGAACCGGGGCCGCACGGCGGTGACGGCGGCACGCGCCGCCACCCGGCCCGGCGGCTGGGCACGGTGGCGAGGCTGGCGGCGCGGCGACGTCATGCGGGAGAGTGTATGAGCGCGCGGCGGCGGGGTCGACCTGCGATTAGGGCGTGCTCCTCTTTGCGCTCCCGACGTCTTCTACTCCCCTCCCCGACACCGAGGGGAGTGGACGATCAGTATGCGCGACCGATCAGCACTCGCTCCACCGCCGGTTCGCCCGTGAACACGCACGGTCCGCTGTCGCCGTGCGCCTGCCCCATCGGAGCATTACGGATCGTCAGCTTCAGGGACTTCAGCCGCTCCACGACCTTGTCCAGCGCCGCACCCGTGGGCTTCGACCAGCGGACGTCGACCCAGCCGGGGTTCTTCACCCCGTCCGCGAAATGCGCCTCGACGCCGGCCCAGTCGTCGACCGGTGTGACGCGGGCGCGCAACGCCTCGGTCGACCCGGTTAGCAGGCCCGCCTGCGCATCCTCCAGCGTCTGCGACAGCGTGTCGACCAGTTCGCCGCGCGGCATGACGGTCGACTTCAGCTTGCCGCCGTCCTGATACAGGTCCGTGCGCAGGATGACGGAGACGTTACCGCCCGCAACGTCGCGGCCGCCGACCTCGATCACGACCGGCGCACCCTTCTTCACCCAGCCCCAGCGCTTCGTCGCCGCCTTGGCAGGCTTCAGGTCGAGCAGCGCGCGCACCGGTTCGCCCAGCGCGGACAGGCCGGCGAGATCCTTCTGGAGCGACCGGCAATAGTCCACGATCGCCGCATCCTCCGGCTGGTCGCGCAGCATCGGCACGATCACCACCTGCCACGGCGCGATCGCGGGCGGCACGCGCAGGCCGTCGTCGTCGCCGTGGACCATGATGACCGCGCCGACCATCCGCGTCGACACACCCCAGCTCGTCGTATTGGCGAACTCCAGCTCGCCCGCCGCATTCTGGAACCGGATGTTCTGCGCGTGCGCGAAGTTGGTGCCCAGAAAATGCGACGTGCCCGCCTGCAGCGCCTTGCCGTCCTGCATCATCGCTTCGATCGAATAGGTCGCGACCGCGCCGGGAAACCGCTCGTTCTCGGGCTTCTCGCCGGTCAGAACGTGCACCGCGAGGCAGGTTTCGGAAAACTCGCGATACACCTCCAGCATGCGCAGCGTCTCCTCGCGCGCCTCGTCGGCGGTGGCGTGGGCGGTGTGGCCCTCCTGCCAGAGGAATTCGCTGGTGCGCAGGAACATGCGCGTCCGCATCTCCCACCGGACGACGTTGGCCCACTGGTTGATGAGCACCGGCAGGTCGCGCCACGACTGCACCCAGCGCGAGAAGGCGGTGCCGATCACCGTTTCCGACGTCGGCCGCACGACCAGCGGTTCTTCCAGCTTAGCGGTCGGATCGGGGGTCAGCCTGCCCTTCCCGTCAGACACCAGCCGATGGTGCGTGACGACCGCCATTTCCTTGGCGAACCCCTCGACATGCTCCGCTTCCTTTTCGAAATAGGAGAGCGGGATGAAGAGCGGGAAATAGCAATTCTCATGTCCAGTCGCCTTGATGCGATCGTCGAGCAGCCGCTGGATGCGCTCCCAGATCCCGTAACCCCACGGCCGGATGACCATGCAGCCCCGCACGCCGGACTCCTCGGCGAGATCGGCCTCCGTGATGACGGACTGGTACCAGGCGGCGAAGTCGGCTTCGCGCGTGACGGGGAGTGCATGCTTCATGGCGGGATCGCCTAGCGGTTCGCAGGGGTCAGCGGAAGTGGTGGTCCGCTCGCGGTCGTGCTGCCCCCAACGAAACGCGCAAGAAACCACGCCAAGCCGCTGAAAACCCGCTAACGCCGCTCGCGTGACCCAATCCGTCGACCGTCTCGCGCCTGCCATCCTGTTCCGGCTGCTGTCGGTCGTCCTGTTCGCCGGCATGAACGCTTGCATCAAGCTGGGCGAGGTGCACGGCGCTTCGCTGGGCGAGCTTTTGTTCTTTCGTCAGGCGGGCGCGGCGGTGCTGGTGACGGCGGTGATCGCCGCCGGGCCGGGGCTGGCGACGATCCGGACGCAGCGGATCGGGGCGCATATCCGGCGCGCCGTCGTCGGGCTGACGGGGATGATGTTCGTGTTCTCGGCGATCATCACCCTGCCGCTCGCGGAGGCGACGGCGCTCAGCTTCTCGACACCGATCTTCGCGACGATCCTGGGCGCGATCGTACTGGGGGAGCCGACCGGGTGGCGGCGGTGGGCGGCGGTGCTGACCGGGTTCGTCGGCGTCGTCATCGTCGCGCGGCCCGGCGGTCACGACCTGCCGCCGATCGGCATCGCCTATGGACTGGTGGCGGCGGTGACGACGGCGACGGTGTTCATCCTGTTGCGCCAGATCGGCCGGACGGAGCGGGCGCAGACGACCGTCTGGTGGTTCTCCGTCCTGTCGCTGATCCCGCTCAGCGTCGTCTATGCGGTGACGGCGCAGACGCATGACGCGACCGGCTGGGCGATCCTCGCGGCGACGGGGCTGTTCGGCGGCGCGGCGCAGCTCGCGATGACGGCGTCGCTGCGCTACGGATCGGTGTCGCTGGTCGTGCCGATGGATTATTCGTCGCTGTTGTGGGCGACGTTGCTCGGCTGGTGGCTGTTCGGGACGCTGCCGGGCGATACGACGTGGATCGGGGCGCCGATCATCGTCGCATCCGGGCTCTACATCGTCTGGCGCGAGCAGGTCCGCCGCCGCGAGACGACGGAGACGGCGATCAGCGTCGAATAGTCATCGCGGAATGACCGGCCCGCGCGCGGTCGTCAGCATCCGGCGCGCGCGCAGGAACATCTCCAGCCGCTGCGCCGCGAACAGGCCGAGCGCCAGCGACATCAGCATGTCGGTCATTGCCAGCGTATCGAGGTGCAGCCATCCCGCGCCGCCCGCCCGCGCGCCCTGTCGCACGGCGACGATCGCGAGGATGAACAGCATCGCGGCGGGCGACGAACTCTGGCTGAGCGCGTGCGTATCTGGATCGACGGTGATCCGCATCAGCTTCCCCCGCGTCCAGCCCAGCGCCCCGCCGAGCAGCAGCGCGGCGACGCAAAACGCCCAGCCCCAGCCGACCGGCGGCGCGTTGGCGAAGGTAACCCCTACGACGACCGCGAACAGCGCCGGCAAAATCCACAGCCGCTCGATCTTCAATGGGCGCAGGCGGCTCATCCGCCGCCATCGCACCGCGAATATGACAAGGATAACAATCGTTGTTACGACATAGGTCAGGAGACTCGACTGTCCGTCCGCGTGCATGCAAGTGTCCCCGGGCACCCGTGCCCGCGCCTTCATGCGCAAGCGGGGACGCGGCGTCCAGCGGTGGATGGCGGCGTTGGCCGAACAATGGAGACGTGGATTGCGACAGCCCGACACCCGTCCGTTCCTGACGGAGCGGACCGTGATGACGCTGGGGTGGATCGCGACCGCGGCACCGGTGACGATGTACGTGTCCTATGTCGACCAGATCCGGCTGAACCTGTCGGGCGAAAAGGGGTCGATGATCCAGCCGCTGGCGACCGTCGTGAACTGTTCGCTCTGGGCAGCCTATGGCTTCCTGCGGCATCCGAAGCGGGACTGGCCCATCGTGCTGGCGAACGCGCCGGGCATCGTACTGGGCGCGCTGTCGCTGGCGACCGCGTTCTGATCCCGGCTATCGTGCGCCCGCCGCAAGGCGCAGGGATGCCGGCGCGTCCGCCGCGACGACCATCTCCGCCCGGTCGGCGATCGCCGCCGTCCCCCGCTTGATCCGCTTGGCCCGGTACAGCGCCTGATCGGCCGCCTCCAGCAGGGCGGATCGGGTCACGTGCCGCGCATCCAGCCCGCAGACGCCGATCGTCGCCGACACCATGATCCGGTCCTCGCCGTGGCCGATACCGTAGCGCAGATCGAACAACAGCCGGCTCAGCAGCCCGACCATATTGGCACGGGCATCGTCACCGCGCAGCAGCAGCACGAACTCGTCGCCACCCAGCCGCGCGACGAAGCAATCCTCCAGATAGGTCGCCGACCGCAGTCGGCCAGCGACAACCCGCAGCACCTCGTCGCCACGCGCGTGGCCAAAGCGATCGTTGACGTCCTTGAACCGGTCGAGATCGAGCAGCGCCACGGCGAGTGGCGTATCGTCGCGTCGCGCCTGTTCGATCGCCGCATCGAGATGCCGGTTGAGGCCGCGCCGGCTGGCAACCTGCGTCAGTTCGTCGGTCTGCGCGGTTGCCAGCAGGCTCTGTTCGAGGCGATATCGCTCGGTGACGTCCTGGATCACGCCGACGACAGCGATACGCTCGCCGCCGGGGGCATGTTCCGCCTCGCCCATCGCGCGCACGCGGCGCTGTTCGCCCCGCGCGGTGACGAATTCCAGCTCCAGATCATAGGCTTCGCCGGTGGCGATACAATTCGCCAGCGCCGCCTCCAACAGCGCGCGATCGTGCGGCGGATAAAAGTCGAGCGCGGTCGCCAGCGCCTCTCCATCCGCCGGCGTCAGGCCGTGGATCGCGTAGGTCTGGTCCGACCATTCGACGGCGTCTCCGCGCAGGTCGAGCCGCCACGAGCCGATGTTCGCCATCCGCTCCGCCTGCTGCAACTGGCGCTGCATCCGGTCGATGCCGATCAGCGCCTCCTGCCGTTCCAGGGCCGCCGTCACCGCCTCCCGCGTGGCGACGCGCAGTTCGAACAGCGTCTCGACCAAGGTCGCCATCTGGCGCAGCATGGCGATCTGGTCGGGCGTCGGATTGCGCGGGCTGTCGTCGATGACGCACAGCGTCCCCAGCGGCAGCTTCGGTTCGCCCGGCCGCTTCGCGGCGCGGACCGGCATGCCCATATACGCCCGGACGAACGGCGGACCGAGTACCAGCGGGTTGGCCGCGAAGCGCGGATCGAGCATCGTATCGCAAACGATCAGGAGGTCGTTGGCGGCGACCGCGTGCGAACAGAAAGCGATATCGCGGTTCGTCTGCGTTTCGCACAGGCCCTGTCGCGCCATGAACCACTGGCGGTCGGCATCGACCAGCGACACCAGCACGATCTTCCACCCGAACATGCGCCGCGTCGCCTCGACGATGGCGTCGAACTCCGCCTCCGCGGGGCGGTCGAGAATGTCGAGGGTGCGCAGCACCTCGAGGCGCTGACGCTCGAAGCGATCGGGCATGCGCTTCCCTCGCACGGCGAACCTTGCTGCCACGCTAACGAAGCGCGCGGCTGACAAGGTTTGCGACGAGCGGTGGGGTCGTTACGCCGCATTCGCGACGACAGGACCGGTTAACGCCCCGGTATCATTCCGCGGCGGCCGCGACCGGCGTGGGATTCTTCCACGTCAGCACGGGCTTACGCGCGGCCAGCGTCTCGTCGAGGCGGGCGCGCGGCGCGAAGTGCGGCGCGGACTTCAGCGCCGTATCGCCCGCCTTGGCCCGTTCCGCCACCGACCGCAGCGCGCCGATGAACTGGTCGAGCGCCGCCTTCGATTCGGTTTCGGTCGGCTCGACCAGCATCGCACCGTGGACGACGAGCGGGAAATACACCGTCATCGGGTGGTACCCCTCGTCGATCAGGCCCTTCGCCACGTCCAGCGTCGAGAAACCGTCCGCCAGATTGGCGTCGCTGAACAACGCCTCGTGCATGCACGGCCCCGATCCGCCGAACGGCGCATCCAGCGTGTCCTCCAGCGAGCGCAGCACGTAGTTCGCGTTCAGCACTGCATCCTCAGCGACCTGACGCAGGCCGTCCGCGCCGTGGCTGAGGATATAGGTCAGCGCGCGGGTGAACATGCCCATCTGACCATGGAACGCAACCATGCGGCCGAACGAATCCGGATTCCGATCGTCGACGCTTTCCTCTTCGACCAACGTGATGTGACCGTCGCCATGGCGTTCGGTGAAGGGCAGCGGCCCGAATGGAGACAGCGCTTCCGACAGCACCACCGGCCCCGACCCCGGCCCGCCGCCACCGTGCGGCGTCGAGAAGGTCTTGTGCAGGTTGATGTGCATCGCGTCGACGCCCAGATCGCCCGGCCGCACGCGACCGACGATGGCGTTGAAGTTCGCGCCGTCGCAATAGACGTAGCCGCCGGCGGCGTGCACCGCGTCCGAAATCTCCTTCAGGTCGCGCTCGAACAGGCCGCAGGTGTTGGGGTTGGTAATCATCACCGCCGCCACGTCCGGCCCGAGCCGCGCCTTCAGCGCCGCGGTATCGACGCGGCCCTCGGCGGTCGCGGGAATGTCCTCGACCTGGAAACCCGCGAAGGCGGCGGTCGCGGGATTGGTGCCGTGCGCGCTTTCGGGGACGAGGACGACCTTGCGATGCCCCTCGCCGCGCTTCTCCAGCGCCGCCTTGATGCACAGGATGCCGCACAGCTCGCCATGCGCGCCCGCCTTCGGGCTCATCGCGACGCCGTGCATGCCCGTCAGCTTGATGAGCCACACCGCCAGTTCGTTGATGACGGCGAGCGCCCCCTGCACCGTGTCGACCGGCTGCAAGGGATGGACGTCGGCAAAGCCGGGCAGCCGCGCCATCTTCTCGTTCAGGCGGGGGTTGTGCTTCATCGTGCACGATCCTAGCGGGAACAGCCCGAGATCGATCGCGTAATTCTGCCGCGACAGGCGCGTATAGTGGCGCACCGTCTCCGGTTCCGACAGACCCGGCAAGCCGATCGGTGCGGTCCGCGCGAGCGAGCCCAGCTTCGACGCGGTCGTGACCGGGGCCGCGACCTCGACGCCGGTCGTCTCGGTGGAGCCGATCTCGAAGATCAGCGCCTCTTCCAGCATCAGCGCCTTATTGCCGGTGGAGGTCTGCGGCGCGCCGCCCGATCCGGCCACCATCCCAGGGCGCCAGCCGCTCTGGTTGATGCTCATGCCAGGATCTCCTGAAGCGCGGCGGCAAGGGTTTCGACATCCTCCGCCGTCGTGGTTTCGGTCACCGCGACGACGAGGCCGTTCGCCAGATCGCCTTCGGCCGGATACAGCCGCCCGAGCGATACGCCCGCAAGGATGCCGCGATCCGCCAGCGTGCGGACGACGGGCCGCGCCTCGACCGGCAGCTTCAGCGTGAATTCGTTGAAGAAGCTGTCGTTGACCAGTTCGACGCCGGGCACCTTGGCCAGCCGCTCCGCCGCCGCAACCGCGCCGGCATGGTTCGTCGCCGCGAGTGCGCGGAGGCCCGCCTCGCCCAGCAACGTCATGTGGATCGAGAACGCCAGCGCGCAAAGGCCGGAATTGGTGCAGATGTTCGAAGTCGCCTTCTCGCGCCGGATATGCTGCTCGCGCGTCGACAGCGTCAGCACGAAGCCGCGCTTGCCGTTCGCGTCCACCGTCTCGCCGCACAGGCGGCCGGGCATCTGGCGGACATATTTGTCCTTGCACCCGAACAGCCCGACATACGGCCCGCCGAACTGAAGTCCCACCCCCAGCGACTGCCCCTCGCCGACGACGATGTCGGCATCCATCTCGCCCGGCGACCGGATCGCGCCCAGCGCCACCGGCTCCGTCACGACCGCGATCAGCAGCGCCTTCTTCGCGTGGCAGGCATCCGCCAGTGGCGTTAGGTCGGCGATACGGCCGAGAATGTCGGGATACTGGACGACGACGCAGGACGTATCGTCGTCGATCGCGGCGATCAGGCGATCGATGTCCATCTCCGGCACCAGCCACGGCGATGTCGTGTCGAGCACGTCGCCGGTATACTTCGCCATCGTCTTCGCGACCGACACGTAATGCGGGTGCAGCCCGGACGACAGGATCGCCTTGCCCCGCTTGGTGATGCGTCGCGCCATGCCGATCGCTTCCCAGCACGCGGTCGAGCCGTCGTACATCGACGCATTCGCCACGTCGGTGCCGAGCAGCCGTGCGACCTGCGTCTGGAATTCGAACAGCATCTGGAGCGTGCCCTGCGCGATCTCCGGCTGATACGGCGTGTAGGCGGTCAGGAACTCGCCGCGCTGGATCAGATGATCGACCGACGCCGGCACATGATGCCGGTACGCGCCGCAGCCCAGAAAGAACGGCACTTCGCCCGCGACCGTGTTCTGGCGGGCGAGCGCGGTCATGTGGCGTTCTACCGACAGTTCCGACGCATGGTTCGGCAGGCCGTGGACCGGCCCGTCGAGCCGCGCCGCCTCCGGCACGTCGACGAACAGATCGTCGATCGACGACACGCCGATGACCGACAGCATGGCATCACGATCGGACTGGGTAAGGGGCAGGTAGCGCATGTTTTACTCCATCCCTCCCGAAAGAGGGTCCTCCTCCCCTCCCGGCACGGGAAGGGAGGTCGGAAAATCAAAGCTTGGCGACGAACGCTTCGTACGCGGCTTCGTCCATCAGCTCGTCCAGTTCCGCTTCGTCCGACAGGGTGATGCGGAAGAACCAGCCTTCGCCCTCGGCATCCGAGTTCACCAGATCGGGCGAGTCGGACACCGCGGGATTGCCCTCCAGCACGCTCCCCGACACGGGCGAATAGACGTCGGACGCGGCCTTGACCGACTCGACGACCGCCGCCTCGTCGCCCTTCGACAACTGCCGGCCATCGGCGGGGACGTCGACGAACACGATGTCGCCGAGCTGGCTCTGCGCATATTCGGAAATACCGACGGTGCCGATCGCGCCGTCGACTTCGATCCACTCATGATCCTCGGTGAAGTAACGCATCTCAGGCTCCCGTCGTCTTGGATTGGCGGACGTAATTGTGCGGCACGAACGGCATCGCCGCGACCGTGGCCTCGTGGAACTTGCCGCGCTGCGACAGGCGCACCGCCGTGCCGGGCGTCGCGAGCGCGGTGGGGACGAACGCCATGCCGATCGGCGCGCCCAGCGTCGGGGCGAAGCCGCCGCTGGTGACGCGACCGATCGTCGCGCCGTCCACATTGACCACCGTCGCGCCCTCGCGCACCGGCTGGCGACCGGCGATGATCAGGCCGACGCGCTTCGTCGCCGGCCCGGTTTCGCGCTCCGCCAGAATGCGTTCGGCGCCCGCGAAATCGGCGGCCTCGCGGCGGCGCTTCGACAGCGCGAAACCGAGATCGGCCATCACCGGCGTCGTCTCCGGATCGAGATCGTGGCCATAGAGCGGCAACCCGGCCTCCAGCCGCAGCGAGTCGCGTGCGCCCAGACCGATCGGCTTCACCTCCGGCTCCGCGCAGATCGCGTCGGCGAACGCCGCGGCGGCTTCTGCCGGGATCGAGATTTCGAAACCGTCCTCCCCGGTATAGCCCGACCGGCTGATCCACAGCGGCGTGCCATTCCAGTCGAACGCACCCGCGGTCATGAACACCAGCGCCTCCACGCCGGGCACCAGCCGCTGGAGGGCGTCGACCGCCTTCGGCCCCTGCACCGCGAGCAAAGCCTGCTCGTCCTGCAGATTGATCGTTACGTCGTCGGACAGGACTTCGAGCAGATAGCCGATATCGTCATATTTTGTCGCGCCGTTGACGACCATGTAGATCTCGTCGGTGCCGTCGACGGTGCGGCGCGTGACCATCAGGTCGTCGAGGATGCCGCCATCCTCCGCCAGCAACAGCGAATAGCGCATCCGCCCCCGCCCGAGCCCGGTCACGTCGCCGGGCAGCACCGCCTCCAGCGCCTTCGCGACCGAATCGGTGTTGCCGCCCTCGTCGTCGCCGTAGGTGAAGACGAGCTGGCCCATGTGGCTGACATCGAACAGCCCTGCGGACTGACGGGTCCACAGATGCTCGGCCATGATGCCTTCGTACTGGACGGGCATCTCATAGCCCGCGAACGGGACCATCCGGCCCCCGCGGGCACGGTGCCACGCGTCGAGCGGCAGCAACTGGATGACGTCCTCGCCCTCGGGCGCGTCCTCGATCGCGACAACCTGTTCGCCGATTTGCAGATCGCTCATCGCACCGTACTCCATCAAGGCCGATCGACGGCGGGACGCCCGCTGCCGATCCGAACCCCCTCTGTCACGGTACCTGAGAGCTTTCGCAGGCGCACCTGCTTACCCCTTCGGTGGCCCCTGTTACGGGACGCTTTCCAGAGTGTCGTATAGCCTCGCGCGGTCCCTGGTGCCTGAGAGATTCCGGGGCGGTTGCTCCTTCGGCGGCCCCTGAAAGAGGCACTCTCCCGCGCATGGCATCGACATCGCAGCTGTGGCTAGGCGGGTGCCCCGAGTCAATCGGGAATGGCCGGCCGTATCCGTGTTTCCACCGCGGGCCGTATGCTCCCCCGCCATGCCGCGCTCGTGCCGGCATCGCGAACGGCGTTCGCCGCTTATCGTGTCGCGTTGTATCGCAACTGCGCGTCGTTGAGCTGGAACCCGACCAGCGCCTCGAAACTGGCCGCCAGCACCGCCTGCCGCACCTCGGGCTGGGTTAGCGGATCGACCGCGGCATCCTCGTCGCCGGCCTTGCGACGGCGGGTCAGGCGCTCGCGGATCGCGGGCGGCAACGTCGCGGCGGCGCGGCTGACGCTGGCGCCCGCCGTGCCGCTGACCTGCGCGCGGTCCTGACCGGCGGCGAACTGGAGCGTGATCGTGCCGACGCGCTTGGCGACGACGTTGCTGCCGCCGCGCAGGACGGTGATGAAATACGGCAGTGCCACCGTGCGCGCGACATCCGTCTTCACGCGGCGCGCCTGCACGTCGAACGTCACGTTCGTCGCGATGTCCGCGCCCGAATCGTCGCAGGTGGAGCGGACGTTGGTGATCGCCGCGGTCAGGTCGATCGCACTCTGCGCCTGGCTGGTCGGCGGGTCGAACAGCGTCACGTCACCCGTTCCCGCCGGCACGCCGACGATCGGGCATGCCGAGCGCACCGCGCTGACGCCGCCGGTCGAATCGAGTTCGCCCTTGCCCGCACAACCTCCGATCAGGCCGGCCGCACCGAGGACGAGAATGGCTGCAATCTTCACGGGCACACCTTGCTGACGACCCCGACCGGGGCACCGAGCGCCTGCCATAGGAACCGGGTTGGAGCCGCGCAAGCAATCCGGTAGAGCGCCGGGCATGTCGAAGCTGCCGCTGGAACTCCTCATCGCCGCCCCGCGCGGTTTCTGCGCGGGCGTGGACCGCGCCATCCGTATCGTCGAACTGGCGATCGAGAAGCACGGTGCACCCGTCTATGTCCGGCACGAGATCGTCCACAACAAGTTCGTGGTCGACAGCCTGAAGGCGATGGGCGCGGTCTTCGTGGAGGAACTGGACGAGGTGCCGGACGGCGCGCCGGTCGTCTTCTCCGCGCATGGCGTGCCGAAATCGGTACCCGCCGCGGCGCAGGATCGCGGCCTCGCCTATCTCGACGCGACCTGCCCGCTGGTGTCGAAGGTCCACCGCGAGGCGGAGCGTCAGGTCGCCGCCGGCCGCCATATCGTCTTCATCGGCCATGCCGGCCATCCGGAGGTAATCGGTACCTTCGGTCAGGTGCCCGTCGGCGACATGACGCTGATCGAGACGGTGGCCGATGTCGACGCGTTCCGACCGGCCAATCCGGACAACCTCGCCTTCCTGACGCAGACGACCCTGTCGGTGGACGACACGTCGGCGGTCGTCGCGGCACTGAAGGCGCGCTTTCCCGACATCCAGGGGCCGAAGGGCGAGGATATCTGCTACGCCACATCGAACCGCCAGGCGGCGGTGAAGGCGATCGCCTCCGCCTGCGACGCGATGCTGGTGATCGGTGCGCCCAATTCCTCCAACTCGTTGCGGCTCGTCGAGGTCGCGGAACGCGAAGGCGTGCCGGCGATGCTGATCCAGCGCGCCGCCGATCTCGACTGGGACTTTCTGGAAGGGGTCGGCACGCTCGGCCTGACCGCAGGCGCGTCCGCCCCCGAATTGCTGGTCCGCGAACTGGTCGACCGGCTCTCCACCCGCTTCGACGTGACCGAGCGCGAGGAAGAAACCACGCGTGAGACGATCGCGTTCAAGCTGCCACGCGGACTGGAAGCGGCGGCCTGAGCCCGCCGCAGGAGAGACGCGCATGGCCGTTTACACGCAAGTCTCCGCCGAGGCGCTGACACGCTTTCTCGCGCGGTTCGACGCGGGCGAACTCGTCTCGGCGAAGGGCATCGCCGAGGGGGTGGAGAACTCCAACTATCTCGTCGACACGACCGAGGCGCGGTTCATCCTGACGCTCTATGAAAAGCGCGTCGCAGCGGGCGACCTTCCCTTCTTCCTCGACCTGCTGGAGCATCTGGCGCAGCGCGGCAGCCCCGTGCCGCCCGCCGTCCCCGACCGCGACGGCACGACAATCCACGAGCTGGAGGGTCGCCCCGCCTGCCTGATCCGCTTCCTGAACGGCGTTTCCGTCACCGCGCCGACACCGGAGCAGGCACGTGCGGCGGGTGCGGCGATGGGGCAGATGCACCGCGCGCTGGAGGATTTCACCGGCCGCCGCGCCAACACGCTGGGTGTCGACGCGTGGCAGCCCTTGCTGGCGAAGTGCGGCCGCGACCTCGATACGATCGCGCCGGGCCTGTACGACGATCTTGCCGCGGGCCTACGGGCCGTGACCGCCGCATGGCCGCAGGGCGGCGACGTTCGCGTCATCCACGCCGACCTGTTTCCGGACAATGTGCTGATGCTGGGCGACCGGGTGACGGGGCTGATCGACTTCTACTTCGCGTGCACGGACCTGCGCCTCTACGACCTCGCAATCATGCACACCGCGTGGAGCTTCGATGCGCGCGGCGAAGCCTATGACGGCGACGTGGGGCATGCCCTGTTGGAGGGCTATGCTGCCACGTTCGGCCTCGCCGATGCGGAGCGTGCGCAGTTGCCGGTGTTGTGCATGGGTGCCTGCATCCGCTTCGCGCTGACGAGGGGCTGGGACTGGCTGAACACGCCGGCCGATGCGCTGGTGACGCGCAAGGATCCGGTCGCCTATACGCGCCGGCTCGCCTTCTACCGGGCGAACGGAACAGAGGTTTTCGCGTGACAGAAGTCGAGATCGCCACGGACGGCGCGTGCAAGGGAAATCCCGGACCGGGCGGCTGGGGCGCGCTGATCCGCAGCGGCACCACCGAGAAGGAACTGTCCGGCGGCGAAAAGCTGACGACCAACAACCGCATGGAATTGATGGCCGCGATCGAGGCGCTGAACGCGCTGACGCGGCCCTGCGCGGTGACCCTGTCGACCGACAGCCGCTACGTCATGGACGGGCTGACCAAGTGGATCCACGGCTGGCAGAAGAACGGCTGGAAGACCGCCGATCGCAAGCCGGTGAAGAACGCCGAACTGTGGCAGGCGCTGCTTGCGGCGGCAAAACCGCACAAGATCGACTGGAAATGGGTCAAGGGCCATGCCGGCCATCCCGACAACGAACGCGCCGACAGGCTGGCGAGCGACGCGGCGGTGGTGGCGGGACGGACGTAGCCCGAACTTCTCCTTCTCAAGGGGAAGAGGGAGCGGACGATCAGGCCGCTTTGGCCAGCACGCCCGCCGCATCCAGCGTCAGCACCGCCTCCGCCCCGCGCCCTCGCCCGGCCGAGCGCAGGTCCAGCCGGCCGCCCATCGCGGTCATCGCGTTGGCGCACCAGTGCAGACCCAGCCCGCCCGACTTGCCCGCGCGCGTCGAAAAGCCGCGCTGGAACACCATCATGCCCTGCGCCATGTCGAACCCCTCGCCATCGTCGCGTAACGACAGGCGGACGCGGCCGTCGCTGCGCGTCACCGACACCGCGATCGTGCCGCTGCCCCGCCCCGTCGCGACGATCGCCTCCGCCGCATTGCCCAGCAGGTTGCCGATCACCTGGCTCAGGATCACGCGATTCGCCATCGCCGGTACGACGCCCGCCGGCACCTCCACCGCGATCGTCGCATCGGCGGCATAGCGGGCGATGGCCGCGTTTCGGGCGACCAGATCGACCACGTCGCACGGGTCCAGCGGCGGGCGTTCGTGTGCGCGGCGCTGCTGGTCGCCGATGATCTCCAGCACATGCGCCATCGCCTCGCGGCCCACCGTCAGTTCGCCGCGAACCTGATCGCGCGCCAGCGCCTCCGCCTCCAGCGCCGCCGCCACGAACGCCGCCAGCTTCGCCCGCCGATCGACCGTCACGTCGCCGCGCGCCAGTTCGGCCAGCGCCCGGTCGAGCATCGCGCGATCGACCGGCGCGGGTTGCACCAGTCCCTGCGTCAGGATCGTGCTGATCGGGTTCAGCGCGTTGCGGACGTTATGCATCACCGCGACCGCGCTTTCGGAGCGGCCGAGTGCGAAGCTCTGCGCCTCGATCTGCCCGCGCAGGTCCGCCAGTTGACTCAGCATCGCGTTGAAGCTGCGGCCGAGCGAGCCGATCTCGTCGGGCCGCCCCTCATCCTCCAGCGGCGACAGCGCGCCGGAGCCGCTGACCCGCTGCATATGCGCCTCGACCCGCGCGAGCGGGGCCAGCACCAGCCGCGCGATCATCCGCCGCAGAACCATCAGCACCAGCAGCAGCAGCAGCGTCGATCCGGCGATGGCGAGCAGCAGCATGCGCCGGCCGAGCGCCTCCACGTCCTCCGCTACCGCCGCCCGCGCCGCAGCGGCCGCCTGCCTGGCGCCGATTAGCGTGGGGGGCAGCGCCGGTGCCAGCGCGCGTTCCACATACGCCTCCGCCACCCGCGTCTCCAGATGCGCGAAGCTGGGCGTGATGACGATCGCGAGCAGCACGGTGATCGCCAGCGCCCCGCCCGCGCCGACCGCGGTCAGGATCAGCACGAGCTTGCCGCCGAGCGAGGTCCGGCGGAGCAGCAGGCGAGCCAGCGGTCTCATGCGAAGGTCCGGCTGACCTCGCTGCGAAGGCTGCCGCCGATGAAGCGTTCGGCGGCCAGATCGCGCGCCTGCGCCGCCGAGACCGGCCGCGACAGCCAGTGACCCTGCAGGTGGCTCGCCCCCGCCAGTCGCAGCGCCTGCGCCTGCGCTTCGGTTTCGACCCCCTCGGCGATGATGCCCAGCCCCAGCGCGCGGCCGAGATGGATGATCGACTGCACGATCGCCGCCGACTCGCGTTCGCGGCCCATGCCGTCGATGAAACTCCTGTCGATCTTCAGGCAATCGAGCGCGAAGGTGCGGATGTTGTAGAGCGACGAATAGCCGGTGCCGAAATCGTCCAGCGCGATGCGGAATCCCAATGCCCGAAGCTGCGTCAGCGTCTCCGCCGCGCGACCGGCATCGTCGAAGATCGCGGTTTCGGTGATCTCGATCTGGATGCGCGCTGGCTCGATGCCCGCCGCTGCGACCTTGCCCGCGATATGGCCGACGAAGTCGTCACGGCGGAACTGGCGCGGCGAGACGTTGATCGAGGCGTATTGGCCGGGCCAGCGCCGCGCCTCCGCCAGCGCCTGTTCCAGCACCCAGTCGCCGAGGTCGTGGATCAGGTTCGATTCCTCGGCGATCGGGACGAACGTCTCGGGGCTCATCGGTCCATATTGCTCGGTGTTCCAGCGCAGCAGCGCCTCGAATCCCACCACCTCGATCCGGTCCCGCGACACGATCGGCTGATATTCCAGCGCCAGTTCGCCGCGCGAGATGGCGCTGCCCAGCCCGGTTTCAACGCGTCGGCGGAAGCGGATCGATTCGTCCATGCTCTCGTCGAACAGCCGCACGGTGCCGCGACCGTCGCGCTTGGCTTCGTTGAGGGCGAGGTCGGCGTGGCGCAGGACGTTGCCGGGCTCGCGATCCGTTCCGCCGTCCGTGACGATCAGGCCGCCCGACGCCCCGCCGCGCACCGAATGACCGAAGACGCGGATGGTGACCGAACACGCCGCGATGATGCGGTCGCACGCCAGCAGCGCCGCGCCGTCGTCGGATGTGTCGAACAGGATGCCGAATTCGTCGCCGCCCAGCCGCGCGACGAGCGCACCTTCAGGTGCCGCCCCCGCCAGTATCGCGCAGATTTCCTGGATCAGCCGGTCGCCCGCCATATGACCGAGCGTGTCGTTGACCAGCTTGAACCGGTCGAGATCGATCATCGCCGTCGCGAACCGGCCCGGCCGGCGGACGCGATCGGTCAGCGCGCGCTGGAAGGCCAGCCGGTTGGGCGCATCGGTCAGCGAGTCGTGCGTGGCGGTATGGATCGCACGGCTTTCGTTCGCCGCGAGTTCCAGCTTCTGCTCTTCGAGCTGAGCGACCTGCGCCGTCAACAGGTCCCGCGCCGCCGCCAGCTCGCGGTCGACATGCCAGCGCGCGGTGAGCGCAGTCGCGGTCTGGACGACCTCCGCGACCTCGAAAGGCTTGGCGACGTAGAAGATCTTGTCCGGCGGCCCTGCGACGCGGCCGATCTCCAGCGGTGAAAAATCCGAAAAGCCGGTGACGATGACGAGGTTGATGGCGGGGTCCAGCGCGCGGATGCGTCGCGCCGTCTCGCGGCCGTCGATCCCTGGCGGCATCCGCACGTCGATGAACGCAACCGGATAGGACGTGCCGGCGGCGAGCGCGTGCTCGACCTCCGCCACGGCGTCGAAACCCTGGTGACAGTGCGTCAGCGTGAAGGCGGGCGCGGCGGCAGGCGCGGCCTGATCGGTGCCGAACAGTTCAGCCGCCATCGCGCCCAGCGCCGCGCCGTCGCTGGCGACGGCGAAGCTGCGGCGATAACAGTCGTGCATGGCCGGTTCGTCATCGACGACCAGCAGTCGCTTGCCGCCTCCGTCCGAACCTTCCATCCCCGCAAGCTCCTTGCATATCGGTTGCCGAGGGGTAAGCGGAGACGGTTAAGAGGACGTAAACGCCGTCGACAGTTCCGCGCCGAGCGCCTGTGCGCCCAGTACGATCGCCCCGAGCGGTCCGGCATTGCCGCCGAGCGCGGGCGGAACCACGAAGGTTTCCGCATCGCCGACCTCCGCCAGCGCGACATACCCCGCCAGGCTGCGCGTCATCGCCGCGCGAACCTTGGGGAACAGGTGGTCGGTGCCGACCATCACGCCGCCGCCCATCACGATCCGCCGCGGTACACCGGTCAGGACCAGCGTGTGCAGCAACTGGCCCAGCGCATCGGCGACCAGATCCCAGGCGGGATGATCGGCGGGCAGGTCCGGTCCCGGAATGCCCGTCCGCGCCTGGATCGCCGGCCCCGCCGCCAATCCTTCCAAACACGCACCGTGATAGGGGCAGACGCCGATCCAGTCGTCGCCGGACGCGCGCACCGGACGGATATGGCCGAATTCCGAATGGGTCAGCCCATCGACCGGCAGCCCGCCCGCGATCAGGCCGACGCCGATGCCGGTGCCGACCGTGGCATAGGCGATGTCGGCCAGCCCCTTCGCCGCGCCCCACCGCGCCTCCGCCAGCGCCGCGCCGACGACGTCGGTGTGGAATCCCGTCGGCACGCCGACATGGCGCGCCAGCCTCCGCGCGACATCCTGATTAGCCCAGCCCGGCTTGGGCGTGGAGGTGATATGGCCGTAATCGGCGGCATGCCGGTCGATCGACACCGGCCCAAAGCTGGCGATGCCGAGCGCGGAGAAGCCGCTCCATCTGTCGAGCACCGCCTCGACCGCGCCCAGCGTCTCCTCCGGGCGGGTCGTCGGGATCGTCACGCGGTCCTCGATCTCGTCCGGCCCGCGCGCCAAAATGGCGATGCACTTGGTGCCACCCAGTTCCAGGCCGGCGATCAGCGGACGTCCCTGCGACATTGTTCTTCCTCTTCCCACCAGTCGATGCGCGGCCCCTATGTGACAGGCGACCACGCTTGCCCAGCCTCCATGCTATCGATTGCCGGATGCCGCCATCGCTGCCGCGACCTCCTGCTGCAACTGCGCCATTCCGGCATCGGGCACGCTTTCGTGCGTGCGATCGGACACCGCGTCCCACCGCTCGATCAGCCGTTCGCCGGCATCCTCGCCGCCGCCGATATGGTCGCCCGCGGTCAGCGTGACATAGGCGCGCTCGAAGTGACCCGCGCCGGCGCACAGGATCGCCCGCGTCGGTGCATCGTCGCCGACCAGCTTCAACAGCGCGGGACTGACCATCTCGGGTTGCATCAGCGCCTTGACCGTTTCGGGCAGCAGATTCTCGGTCATCGCGGTGGCGGCGGTCGGGGCGAGGCAGTTGACGCGAATGTCGTTCTTCGCGCCCTCGATCGCCAGCGTCTGCATCAGGCCGACCAGCGCCATCTTCGCCGCACCATAATTCGCCTGACCGAAATTGCCGTACAGGCCGGACGAGGAGGTGGTCATCACGATGCGCCCGTGGTTCTGCGCCTTCATCACGTCCCACACCGCCTTCGAACAGATCACAGCGCCCATCAGGTGGACGTCAACGACCAGCCGGAAATCGGCGATGCTCATCTTGCCGAACGACACGTCGCGCAGGATGCCGGCATTGTTGACGAGGATGTCGATCCGGCCCCAGCGTTCCTGCGCCGCCGCGACCATCGCTGCCACCGCCGCCTCGTCGGTCACCGATCCGGTCGCCGCCAACGCCTCGCCGCCCGCCGCGACGATCTCCGCCGCGACCGCTGTGGCGCCGTCGCCCAGATCGTTGACCACGACCTTGGCCCCGTAGCGCGCGAGCAGCAGCGCATGCGAACGTCCGAGACCCGCCCCTGCCCCGGTCACGATCGCGACCCGATCCTTCAGCATCACGACGTGATCTCCTCCCCGGTTATGAGCAGCTTGGTTATTCCACGGTCACCGACTTCGCCAGATTGCGCGGCTGGTCGACGTCCGTGCCCTTGATGACGGCGACATGATACGCCAGCAACTGCACGGGCACGGCATAGACGATCGGCGCGATCAGCGGGTGCACCTTGGGCATCGTGATCGTCGCGACGCAGCCTTCGCCCGCCGCCTGGATACCGTCATAATCGCTGATGAGCACGACCTTGCCCCCACGCGCCATCACCTCCTGCATATTGCTGATTGTCTTGTCGAACAACGGACCGGAGGGGGCGATGACGATGACCGGCACGTTCTCGTCGATCAGCGCGATCGGGCCGTGCTTCATCTCGCCGGCGGCGTAACCCTCGGCGTGGATGTAGCTGATCTCCTTCAGCTTCAACGCACCTTCCAGCGCCAGCGGGTAATCGGTGCCGCGGCCCAGATACAGCACGTCGCGCGCGCTCGCGATCGTTCCCGCCATCGCCTCGATCGCCTCGTCATAGGCCAGCGCGGCGTTGATCGCGGCGGGGGCCTCCGCCAGATGCTTCACGATCGACCGCTCTTCCAGATGCGACAGCCGCCCCTTCGCCCGCGCCAGATTGGCGGCGAGCGCTGCCAGCACCGCGAGTTGACAGGTGAACGCCTTGGTCGACGCGACACCGATCTCCGGTCCGGCGTGCGTCGGCAGCAACAGGTCCGCCTCCCGCGCCATGCTGCTGGTCGGCACGTTGCAGACGACAGCGATCGTCTGCCCTTCCTTTTTGGCGTGGCGCAGCGCGGCGAGCGTATCCGCCGTCTCGCCCGACTGGCTGATGAACAGCGCCAGCCCGCCCGGCTCCATCACCGGTGCGCGGTAGCGGAACTCGGATGCGACATCGAGGTCGACGGGCACGCGCGCGAACTGCTCGAACCAGTAGCGCGCGACCATGCCCGCATAGAAGCTGGTGCCGCACGCGACGATCGTCACGCGCTTGATCGCCGACAGGTCGCCCTCCGGGATCGGCAGCGTCACCTTCTCGTCGAGGCGTTGCAGGTAGGAACGCAGCGTCTGCGCGACCACGATCGGCTGCTCGTAGATCTCCTTCAGCATGTAATGCCGGTGATTGCCCTTCGACACCAGTTCGCCCGTGACGCCCGATATCGTAACCGGCCGCTCCACCGGGTTGTTCTGCTGGTCGTAGACCTGAGCGCCGTCGCGGGTGCAGACGACCCAGTCGCCTTCCTCCAGATACGCGATCCGCTGCGTCAGCGGGGCGAGCGCCAGCGCATCCGAGCCGAGATACGTTTCGCCGTCACCGTGCCCGACGACCAGCGGCGACCCGAGGCGCGCGCCGATCAGCAGGTCGGGATGCCGCCGGAACAGGATCGCGAGCGCGAATGCACCGTGCAGGCGCGGCAGCACGGTACGCACCGCCCCGACCGGCTCCAGACCAGCTTCCACCTGCTCGCTGACCAGATGGGCGACGACCTCTGTGTCCGTCTCGCTGGTGAACACCCGGCCGCGCGCGATCAGTTCGTCGCGAAGGGATTTGAAGTTCTCGATGATGCCGTTGTGAACGACCGCGACCTCGTCGGTCGCGTGCGGGTGCGCGTTGTTCGTCGTCGGGCCGCCATGCGTCGCCCAGCGCGTATGCGCGATGCCGGTCCGCCCCGGCAGCGGATCGGCCGCGAGTTCCTTGGCAAGGTTCATGAGCTTGCCCGACGCCCGCCGCCGCTCGATCCGGCCGTCATGATCGGTTGCGATACCCGCCGAGTCGTAGCCGCGATATTCCAGCCGTCTCAGGCCGTCGAGCAGCCGCTCCGCGACGTCTTCGTTACTCAGGATGCCGACGATGCCGCACATGGAATGTCTCTTTGTCTAGAAGAAATAGGGAATGCGGATGCCGGGCATGTCCGCGGGAAAGTCCTTGGTGTTGCGGGTGACGAGCATCGCACCGTTCACGCGTGCTGTTGCCAGGATGTACGCGTCCAGCAACTTCATCCGCGTTTCGTGACGAATCGCTGCCGCTGCGGCGGCTACGTGGGCATCGATCTCGACCACCTCGAACGGAGACAGCAGGCGGGCGACGGTCGGTCGCTGCTGGGGCGGCTCCCCCGCCAGAATCTCCGTCCAGACGACACGACTGATGCGATGCCGGCCGTAGCGTTGCAATTCGGCTACTGCCGGCGGACGATCGACGAGCCAGTCGATCAGGATATTGGTATCGAAGAACGGCTCCACGTCGGATCAGAAACCGTCGCGGTCTTCGCGCATCGCGCGCTGATACTCGACCGCATCGCCAACGTCTTGGCGGTGCTTCCAGTATCCTGCTCCGCGCGAGATCCAGTCGTTATTGCTTCGATCACGCAGGTGCTGGGATACGGCAACGCGCAATTCCGCCGCGCGCGAGCGTCCGTTGCGCTGCGCAAGCTCATCCAGCGCAGCGATGTCTTCGTCGGGTATGGTGACCAAGGTCCTCATACCGGCAAGATATCACGCAGCGATATCACTTGCCAACCTTCCGCGCCGCCATCAGCGCCCGGAACTGCGCCGCCCAGCCCGTCTTCTCGACCTGCGCCGGCCGAACCAGCGCCAGCGCGTCGGCGGCGACATCCTTCGTCACCACCGATCCCGCCGCGACGATCGCGCCCGGACCGATCGAGACCGGCGCGACCAGCGCGGAGTTGGAGCCGATGAACGCCCCCGCGCCGATCGTCGTGCGATACTTGAAGAAGCCGTCGTAATTGCAGGTGATCGTGCCCGCGCCGATGTTGACGCCCGCGCCCACGTCCGCATCGCCCAGATAGGTCAGGTGGTTAGCCTTCGCCCCCTCGCCCAGCGTCGCCTTCTTCACCTCGACGAAATTGCCCACCCGGGACTTGGCGCCCAGCACCGCCCCTGGACGCAGGCGCGCATAGGGGCCGACATCGGCCTTCGGGCCGACCGTCGCGCCCTCCAGATGGCTGAACGCGTGGATGACCGCACCGTCCGCGATCGAGACGCCGGGACCAAACACGACGTTGGGCTCGATCGTCACGTCGCGGCCGATGACCGTGTCGTGCGAGAACCAGACGGTTTCCGGCGCGACCAGCGACGCCCCCTCCGCCATTGCGCGCTGGCGGCGCAGCGCCTGCCAGCCGGCCTCCACGACGGCCAGTTCGGCGCGGCTGTTGATCCCCGCCACTTCGTCCGCGCCCGTCTCGATCGCCACCGCCCGCGCACCCTCGGCGATCGCGAGCATGACGATGTCGGGCAGGTAATATTCGCCCGCCGCATTGTCGTTGCCGACCGACTCCAGCAGCCGCCACAGATCGGCGGTGCGGACCGCGGTGACGCCCGAATTGCACAGGTCGACCGCGCGCTCTTCGAAGGAGGCGTCCTTGTATTCGACCATCTTGCGGATCGTGCCGTCCGCATCGGCGATCACGCGCCCGTACGCCGCGGCATCGGCGGGACGGAAACCCAGCACCGCGACCATCGGCGTATCGTCCGCCTCCAGCCGCGCCGCGAGGCGTGCGACGGTGTCGGTCGACAGCAGCGGTGTATCGCCGAAGCAGACGATCGCGATGCCGTCGA
Organism: Sphingomonas sp. Leaf343; assembly: GCF_001423765.1. Classification (GTDB taxonomy): domain Bacteria; phylum Pseudomonadota; class Alphaproteobacteria; order Sphingomonadales; family Sphingomonadaceae; genus Sphingomonas. The sequence continues at coordinate 164,043 of NZ_LMPG01000015.1, read as the reverse complement.
AATCCGCCAGCGCCGCCTTCGCCTGCAACGCGGCATGCGCGGTGCCGAGCTGCTCGTGCTGCCACGCGATATCGACGCCGCTGCCCGCGACCGCCGCCTTCACCTGCTCGCCCGACGCACCGACGACCACGACGCGGCGGCTGGCCCCCGCCCCTTCGAGGCTGGCGAGCAGGTGCAGCAGCATCGGCCGGCCGGCGACCGGGTGCAGCACCTTGTGCAGGTCGGACTTCATCCGCGTGCCCTTGCCGGCGGCGAGGACGATGACGGCCAAAGGCTTGGGGAGCGGAGTCTTGTCGGGATGGCTCATGCCGCGTCCGGTGCCACGAACATCTTGCCAATTCCATAGCAGTGCCGTCTTGCGGCCGAACATGGACAACACTTCATCCTTCTTCGACCTCGTCGGCTTCGACATGGACGGCACGTTGCTCGACACGTCGGGCGATCTCGCCGCCGCCGTGAACCACGCGCTGGAGAGTGCCGGCCGACCGACGCTGACCGTCGATCGGGTGACGCCGATGATCGGCGGCGGCGCGCGGCACATGCTGGCGCAGGGCATGGCGGCGACCGGCGGCTGCACCGATGCGGAGCTCGACGTGCTGCACCGCCGCCTGCTCGACTATTACGAAGCGAACATGGTCGTGCTGACGCAACCCTACCCGGGTGCGCTCGATGCGCTGGACGCCCTCGCGGCGCGCGGCGTGACGCTGGCCGTCGTGACCAACAAGCTGGAACATTACGCCAGGCGCATCCTCGACGAACTCGGCCTGACCGCGCGCTTCGCCTGCCTGATCGGCGGCGACACGCTGGGGCCGGGACGCGGCAAGCCCAAGCCCGATCCGATCATCGAGATGATCGCGCGCTGCGGCGGCCAGCGTCCGGCGTTCGTCGGCGATTCGATCTATGACGTGAAGGCGGCGCAGGCGGCTCACGTGCCGGTCATCGCGTGCAGCTTCGGCTTCCTCGACCGTCCGGTCGGTGAACTCGGCGCAGATGCGACGATCGACGGCTATGGCGAACTCATGCCTGCGCTGGAGCGACTTTCCGCCATTTGATCCAGAGATGCCGCGCGAGCATCGCCGGCGGCATCCGCAGCCAGTGCGAGCGGACGTAGAAGCCCAGCCGCGTCGCCGGCCGGATCGCCCGCCCCCAGCCGTCGCGCGCGAGCAGGCGGCGGCGATAAAGGCGGTCGATCGCGGGGCCAATGCCGAACAGCGACTCCGCCAGCCGGATCGCTCTTGCGACGGGTACGGTCAGGCCATGATGCGCGGCGCGATCGGCCACCCCGTCCGTGCCGAACTCCCCGATCAGGCAGCGGATGTCCCAAAGGTTGCGGAGTCCCCCCGCCAGATCGCCATCCGCGAACAGATGCGCGGCGGCGTGGACGATCATGTCCGCCGGCGACAGCACCGACAGTCCGTTGCCGAGCGGCACGGCATCCGCGATCAGCGCCGCCGCGTCGGGCTTCGGTCGCGCGGTCAGTGGCAGGATCGTGTGGTGCACGTCGATCATCCGGTCGCGCTCCCGGTGGATCAACGGCGGCAGCTCATGCATCCAGCGGCGATAATAGGCATCGTCATAGGGATCGGGCTTCACCCATTCCCATCCCGCCGCGATCAGCGCCGCCTCCACCGCATCCAGCGTCGCGAAGGGCACGAGGATGTCGCAATCGCCGATCGATCGGCCCTGCCCCGCCGCCAATCCGGCCGCCGCATAGGCGGTGCCCTTCAACAGCACCACCGGCACGTCCAGCGGCGCGAGGACGCGTGCGACGACCGTCGCCTCCCACAACGCCGTGCGACGGGCATGATCCGCGATGTGGCGCGCATCGGCGAGGATCGCGGCGACCGACGGCGGCACCTCCAGCCCGTGCAGCCGGTGCGCCAGCGTTCCCGCCAGTTGCTCCGCCCGCGCCATCGTCAGCAGTGCGGTCCAGCCGGCGGCGTCCAGCACCAGCACCGACAAGGGTTCGCGCAGCGCCCGGACCAGCAGCATTGCGTCGGACACGCCTACGGCTCCCATGGCTACAGCCCCCCCGGCCAAAACTCCTCGACCATCGCCAGCGCCGTCGCGCTGTCAGGATAGTCGATCGCCAGCGCGGGCACCTCCGTCACAAGCCGGGTCAGCGCCGTGAACCCCGCCTCCCCCAGCAGCGTATAGTTGGTGGATGCTTGCGTCAGCCGCACGAACGCCTCGCTCGCCGGCACGTCCCGCACCGCCCGCGTCTCGCCGTAACGGGGAAACAGCAGCAGCGCCGGGCGCGCGGGTTCGTCCATCGCCGCCACCGCACGGGCGTCGGGAACGAGGTGGCGGATGTCACCCTTCGGCGTACCGGGCAGCAACGGCCCCCAGCGGTCGCCCGCCACGGCGTCGATCGCGCCGCCCTTCAGGCTGACGAGCCGCGGAAAGGCGTGCGCCATGCCCGTCGCGGGTTCGATCAGCGCGAACTCGTCGCCCATCAACCGCCAGCCGCGGCTCATCAGCAGCGCCGACAGCGTCGACTTGCCCGCGCCGGACTCGCCGCTCATCAACAACGCGCAGCCGTTTCGCTCGACCCCCGATGCGTGCAGCAGCAGATGCCGCCGCCAGCCGAGCGCGAGTTGCAGGTTCATGCCCATCTCGGCGGCGAGCAGCCCGTGCGCCAGCGGCAGCGGCGCGGCCTCCGGCAGCATATAGTCGCCGCCGATCCGCACCGACGGTCGCAGCCAGCGCCGCCACGGGCGTGTCGCCTCCAGCCGAACGGTGAAATCCGGCACTTCCGGGACCGGATAGTCACGGTACAAGTCGGCGAGCGCCGCGACCGGCGCAGCCCAGTCCGAGCCGATACGGAACCCAGCCGGGCCGATCCGGAGCCGGATCGAATGTCTCATGCCGGGACGACCAAGCCGATATCGACCAGCTCCGCCACGCGTGCATACAGTGCTTCCCGTGCGCGGCTGCCCAGATCAAAGCCGGCGGCCAGCCGCGCCAACAGGGCGTCCAGCGTCATCGCCTCGTCGCCCAGCGCCGCCAGGATCTGCGGCGCGGGCTCGGTCAGCAGGTGGGTCGCGCCGGACGGGCGGTGAAGGACCGCCACGAACGCGTCGAGCGGTACGGACACGGTGGCACGCTCGGCGCGCAGGCGCATGGAATCAACGCGGCATCTGCAACGAGGCGAAGCATGTGAACCCGCCCTGCCCGCGTTGCAGGCGGCGGATATAGTTCACATAGGCGCGGCTGCGGTCGTAATCGGTGCCGGGCAGCGTGTTGCCGTTCAGCGCACGCTTCACTTCTTCGCCCTTGTACGCGCGGCTAGCGGGCGGAAACGCGCCCTTGGTGCCGGCGGCGACGGTCTTGCCGTCCGCGGTGATCCAGTTGCCCGCGCGCGACCGTTCCGGCACCGCGATCTCGCAGTTCAGGACCGAGCCGGCGGTCTGCGCCAGAGCCGGACGGATCGACACCACCGCGCTCGCCCCCACCGCCCCGAGCATGAGCGCCCGACGACTCGTCGAGCCCTCTGTGGTCTTGCCGTCGTCGGAGGGTGGCTGATCGCTCATTCTCGTCCCATGCTAGACCGACCGGGTTTCATATCGGTTAAGTGCTGGCAAGCATCCTGTGCGTGCCGAAGCGGGACGCCCCCTCCCCGAAGGGAGGGGGTGGCGGTCACCGAACGCGCGGGCCGCCGAACGGGAGCGGCGGCGGAGGACGACGATCGCGGCGGGGAAGCTGCGCCTGATAGGCGTGGCCGCAATGATCGACGCAGTACGGGAAGCCGGGGTTCACCTTCTCGCCGCAGAAGTGGAAGTCCGGCTCGCCCGGATGGCCGAGCGGCCATTTGCAGATGCGATCGTTCAGATCGAGCAGGCTGGTCTTGCCCGCGATCTCCGCCGACGGCTTGGCCGGAACCAGTCGGCGCGGCGGCGCGGGGGCGATCGGGGGCTGCTGCTCGCCGGGGGCCTGCCGCAGGAAGCCGCCGGGGCCGACCGACCGCATGATCGGCTGCGGCGGTGCGGGCGGTACGGCGGCGACGGGTGCAGCCTCTTCGACCGCGTCCTCGACCGCATCCTCGTCATCGACATCAGGCGCGGGTGCCGCGACCACCGGAGCGGGCGGTGGCGGCGGGGCCGCGACCACGGCGGGTCGTGGTGGCGGCGGTGGCGGCGCAGCGGGGGCAGCTATCGGAACCGCCGGCGCAGCGGCCGCGGCCACCGTCGCCGAGTCGTTCGACTTGACCGGCGACGGGCGCGCCTGAAGCCCCAGCCGGTGCGCCTTGCCGATCACGGCATTGCGGCTGACGCCCTGCCCCAGCGCCTCGGCGATCTGGCTGGCGGTCTGGCCGGCCTCCCACATCGTCTTGAGCGTATCGATCCGCTCGTCGGTCCAGGACATGCGTATTCCTTATCGTCATCGTTGCGGGCGGCAGCCGCAGGGAGTACCCGACCCCGCCATGAGCAGCCAGCCCCCGATCGGTCAAACTCTGGTGAGGAACGCCCCCGGCGTGCCCGTCATCCGGAACATCAACTGGGGCGGCCTTCGCACCCTCTATATCAAGGAGGTGCGCCGTTTCTTCAAGGTGCAGCTCCAGACGATCTGGGCACCGGCGATCACGACGCTGTTGTTCCTCGTCGTCTTCACCGTCGCCACGGGCGCGAAACGCCCCGTGCTGGTCGGCGGATCGGAGGTCGCCTTCGCCGATTTCATCGCCCCCGGCCTCATCATCAGCCAGGGGATGATGGGTCCTGCCTTCGCCAATGCCAGCTTCTCGCTGCTGGTCGGCAAGATCCAGGGGACGATCGTCGATTATTTGCAACCGCCTTTGTCGACGATGGAATTGCTGTCGGCGCTGGTCGGCGGCGCGGTGACGCGGGCGATCATCGTCGGCATCGTCGTCTGGGCGGCGATGGCGCTCTACCCCGGCGTCCACGTCACCCCGCACGCGCCGCTGGCGATCCTGTGGTTCGGCCTGTTGGGATCGCTGTTCCTCGCGTTTCTGGGCGTGCTGACGTCGATCTGGGCGGAGAAGTTCGACCACGCCGCCGCGGTGACCAACTTCGTCGTCACCCCGCTCGCGCTGCTGTCGGGCACGTTCTACTCGGTCGACAAGCTCGCCCCCGCCTTCCGCGCGTTCAGCCACGCCAACCCGTTCTTCTACATCATCTCCGGCTTTCGCTACGGCTTTCTCGGCATCGCCGATTCGCCGGTGTTCGTCGGATCGCTGGTGGTGCTGGGCATCGACGTGGCGCTGGGCGTCGCCTGCTACGTGCTGCTGCGGCGCGGATGGCGGTTGAAGAACTAACGGGTTCGGAGTTTCGCAACGGCGGGAGTTGGGGCTTTCGGTGCTGGAAGCCCGCGGTTCCGGGCTCCTGAATATCCAGGATAATGCCGGCGAAGTGGAGGAAGTGGAGGCGCCGGACGGATGTCCTCCACTTCGGTGCAGGGGCGGGGCGGCGACACCGGGAATGACTGCTCACGCCCGGATTGCTGACATAGCCGGATGTGCTAGGTTTAGCCCCACAGGAGGCCTCATGACGATCTATCAGCGGTTTCGCATCTGGATCGACGAGGTTCAGTCCGGAAGCCTTTACGCCGGCAAGCTGCTGTACGCTGCTGGCGCGTTTCCGCTCTTCGCTACTCCGCTTTTCGGAAACTGGTGGCGCATACCGGGCGTCGCGATCGCGGTTGGATGGATGGCATTTCTGCTTTGGCGGCTTTGGCTGATGGCAAAAACTGGCCTGATCGCCAGTGACGTGCCGCAGGGCCGCTTGATCGAGAAGACGGTTTCTACCGACGACGCGATCTCGAACGACAGCTAACCACCAACTCTCGCCGTTCGCGACCCGCGTAGCGGACGCTGCCTGCCCGAAACCGGACCGGCGGCTTTGGGGCGGGAAAGCGGACGAGCCGTTTACGCCCAATTTATGACGGTCAGCAGAGTGTTCGTGTTTTCCTATAGCGGACGTTCACTGCTTCACGATTTTGCACCGCATAGAAGTCTGACTGTGGCCGACCTTGTGCGGCGGCGTATGAGAAATCGACCATCCGTCGTCGGTTTTTTCAAGATCGGCTAAGCAGGTAAGAGCTTCCGGGGCTGTCTCTCCCATCACCTCTTTCGGACCACCGTCCCGAAGGAGTGCAAATGAGCATCGCTGAACCAAACCAGCCTTAGAGCACATTAGCTCGCGGATGTGCAGATCGGACGCTGTGTCGCTTCCGGCATTATACCAGACTGAGGCGAGCCAATTGCCGTTCCCGATCATGGCGTTCAATTGAAGGTCTGCCCAGATCGCGGATTGTATCTGCCCCCTCAGCGGCTCGGCGGGCGGGGTCAGGGATGCTGCTGCCGCTGTTAGGAGGAGGGCGAACATAGCCTACCGTAACCGATCCCATGTCCGCTATCCACACGGCTTTACCAGAAGCTGCCGGACCCCTCACCACCAAAAGCGGCCATGCCGACTAACTGAAACGCGCGCAAGCCTCGGCCCAGCGAGGCACGCACTACCATCGATGTCAAAGAGCACGACCGCTCTACCCCTTCACCCCTCTGTAGGACAGCGCCACTCGCGCGCGAGAAGTCCCAGCAGCAGGGTGTCGCGGATGCCGATGTGGGTTTCCCATTCCTCGCGCAGCAGGCCCTCGCGGCGGAAGCCGAGGCGTTCGAGCAGGGCGATCGAGCCGGCATTGTCCGGATCGGTGTCGGCGAAGATGCGGCGCGCGCCCTCCTCCGCGATCAGCAGGTCGATCAGCCGCGCCACCGCCTCGCGCGCATAGCCCTGCCCCCAGTACCGGCGGACGAGCAGATAGCCGATTTCGTACACGCCCGGCCGACGCCGGTGCGCGGACACGGTGCCGATCGCGGCTCCGTCCAGCGTGATCGCCCAGCTGACCCACGCATCAGGGACCTTGCGCGGCATCAGATAGGCGCGGGTTTCGGCCAGATCGGCGTGCGGCGCGCTCGACCACCAGCGCATCAGGTCGACGTCGCGATACGCGTCGTGCAGCGCCTCCGCATCGTCGGTCGACAGCGGGCGCATCCACAGCCGCTCGCTGTCGAACGTCAGCTTCATTGCGCCAGCGCGTCGACCAGCGCGCGGACCTTCGCCTGCCGCCACTGCGGCAACGGCGCGACCAGCCAATAGCCGAGCCGCGACGGCACCGGCTCGCCCATCGCGATCACCCGGCCCGACGCGAGATCGGCGGCGGCCAGCAGTTGCGGCACGGTCGCGCGGCCCAGACCGGCGGCGGCGGCGTCGATCGCCAGTCCGGCATCGTCGACCCGCACCAGCGCGCCGGCATCGTCGGGCGATCCGGGCCACGCGATCAGCGGCGCGTCGATCGCCGTAGCGGGCGCGGCGACGGTGACCATGCCGTCCGATTCCAGCGCCTCGCCCTCATGCTCGCCGGGACCCTCGCCCCAGCGGATCGCCAAGTCGAGGTTCGCCTGCGTGAAGTCGACCGTCTCGTCCGCACCGATCAGCACGAAGCGCAGATCATGGTCGGCGGCGGCGATCGCGGCGAGGCGCGGCATCAACCACTTCTCGGTCAGGTCGCGCGGGGCGGCGATGGTCAGCGACTTGGACGATTGCCCGGCCTGCATCGCCCGCACCGCTTCCTCGAACTGGAGGAAACCGTCGCGCAGGGGCGCGAGGCCGGCCTCGCCCTCCGGCGTCAGCTCCAGCCCGCGCGTGGTGCGGCGGAACAGGACGACGCCCAGCGTATCCTCCAGCGCGCGGATCTGTTGCCCCACGGCGGCGGGGGTGACGGCGAGTTCGTCCGCCGCGCGCGTGAACGACAGGTGCCGAGCCGCGGCGTCGAGCACGCGCAGGCCGTTGAGCGGGAGGTGCGTGCGCTTCATGCCGTTGCGCTCCGGAAAGGAGTGCTGACCCGCGCTGTTCGCTCATGCGGTGCCGCGTGAAATCCCGTCACTGCGACACCGTCGGCGCATGCAGCGCAAAGCGCGGGATGTCCGCGTCGAACAGCGTGCCGTCCTCGGCGACCATCCGGTACGTGCCCTGCATCGCGCCGGAGGGCGTCGCGAGGGGACAGCCCGAGACATAGTCGAAGCTCGCGCCCGGTTCGATCAGCGGCTGTTCGCCGACCACCCCTTCTCCCTCCACCGAATGCCGCGCCCCGCGACCGTCGGTGATGATCCAGTGGCGGGTCAGCAACTGCACCGGTGCCGTGCCGTCATTCTCGATGCGGATGTGATAGGCCCAGAACCAGCGGCCCCGCCCCGGCTCCGACTGTTCGGGCAGGTAGCTGACCGCGACCCGCACTGTCACGTCGCGGGTCGTCGCCGCATAGCCGAACAGGCTCTTCATCGCGTCGACCGTCATAGGCCGGCACGCCTGAGCGCCTGATCGAGATCCTCGATCACGTCGTCCGCGTCCTCCAGCCCGACGTTCAGGCGCAACATGCCCTCGCCGATGCCCATTTCCAGCCGCTTCTCCTCGGCGACGCCGCTGTGCGTGGTCGAGGAGGGGTGGGTCATCAGCGAGCGCGAGTCGCCGATGTTGTTGCTGATGTCGACCAGCTCCAGCGCGTCGAGCAGGGCATGCGCCTGCGTCCGGCCACCGGGCACCTCCAGCGCGAAGATCGGGCCGGCGGCGCTCATCTGCGCCATCGCCAGCTCGTGCTGCGGATGGCTCGGCAAACCGGGATGCATCACGCGGGCGACGCGCCCTTCGAGGAAGCGGCCGACCTTGACCGAGTTGTCCGACTGGCGGCGGATGCGCAGGTCGAGCGTCTCCAGCCCCTTCAGCACGACCCACGCGTTGAACGCGGACAGCGTCGGACCGGTGTTGCGCGTGAAGGGCAGCAGCGTGTTGTCGATCCAGTCCTGCGTACCGCACACGGCACCGGCCAGCACGCGGCCCTGCCCGTCCATCATCTTGGTCGCGGAATAGGCCACCACGTCCGCGCCGAACTCCATCGGCCTCTGAAGAGCGGGCGTTGCGAAGGCGTTGTCGACGACGGTGGTGATCCCCCGCTCGCGCGCGATCGCGCAGACGGCGGCAAGGTCGACCACGTCCATCGTCGGGTTCGCGGGCGTTTCGAAGAAGAACACCTTGGTTTCGGGGCGGAGCGCGTCGATGAACGCCTGCGGATCGCGGGCGTCGACCACGGTCGTGGCGATGCCGAATTTCGGCAGCAGCGTATCGGTCAGCCAGCGGCAAGACCCGAACGCGGCGCGTCCGCCGACCAGATGGTCGCCCTGCTGCAACTGGCACAGCAGCGCCGCCGTCATCGCCGCCATGCCGGTCGCCATCGTCCGGCACGCTTCCGCGCCCTCCAGCAGGGCGATACGCTGTTCCAGCATCTCGACCGTCGGGTTCTGGAGGCGGGAATAGGTCATGCCGACCTGTTCGCCCGCGAACCGCGCCGCCGCGTCGCCCGCGCAGTCGTAGGCGTAGCCCGAGGTTAGGAACAGCGCCTCCGACGTCTCGCCATATTCGGAACGGGCGGTGCCGCCGCGGACAGCCTGCGTCGCGGGACGCCAGTTCTGGGTGATCGTGCGGTCCTGGCCGGTCTTGCGCTTCATGCCCGCCGCTTTGCCCCCGGTGCGCGGTCCCTTGCAAGGAAAAGCCGAACGACGGCATGACGGGCACGTGCCTGCTTTCCTCCGCCGTTTCGCCGATCAACCCCGGCCCGTCGCGCTGCTGATCGCAGTGGCCGCGCAACTGCTGTTCGGATGGCGACTGGCGACGCCGAGCATATTGGTGTTCGACGAAGTGCATTACGTGCCCGCCGCGAGGACGCTGCTCGCGCTCGCCCGGCCGCAGAATATCGAGCATCCCCTGCTCGCCAAGGAGCTGATCGGGCTGGGGATCTGGCTGTTCGGCGATACGTCGCTCGGCTGGCGGGCGCTGTCGAGCGTCGCCGCGACGGGCGTCGTGACGGGAATATTCGCGCTGCTGTGGCTGGGCACGCGGCGGATGCGGCCGGCGGTGACGGCGGCGATGCTGACCGCGCTCAACTTCACGGTGTTCGTGCAGGCGCGGATCGCGATGCTGGACGGGTTCATGGCGGCGTTCGTGGTCGGCGGCGCGGTGTGCCTGCTGTGGGCGATGCACGCGCCGGCGGGACGAGTCGGGCGACGCTGGGCGGCGGGCGCGGCGATGCTAGGGCTGGCGACCGCCTGCAAATGGACCGCCGCGCCCTATGTGGCGTTCGCCGGCGTCGCCTTCCTGCTGCTGCGGCGCGGACGACCCGACCGCTGGCGCGGGCTGGACGCGGAGATCGCGCTGGCGGTGCTGGGGCTGGGCAGCGTCGCGGTGTATTTCGCGACCTTCCTGCCCGCGTTCTTCTATGCGGAACAGCCGCTTGGCTGGCGAACGCTGATCCCGTTCCAGTGGACGATGTACCAGCAACAGACGCAGGTGCTGCCGCCGCATACCTATCAGTCGTCATGGTGGACGTGGCCGCTCGACATCCGCCCGATCTGGTATCTGTACGAGCGTGTCGACTGGGCTCAGCGCGGCATCCTGCTGGTCGGCAACCCGGCGGTGTGGTGGGGCGGGCTGGTCGCGGTCGCGGCGTGCGCCTGGGGCTGGATCAGGACGCGCGACGTGCGGCTGGGTGTCGCGGCGGGGCTGTGGATCGCATCGTTCGCGATCTGGCCTGCGATCCCCAAGTCGCTGGGGTTCTTCTATTACTATTATCTACCAGGCATCTGGCTGGCGATCCCGATCGCGGTGGCGTTCGACCGTTGGCGCGCTCGGGTGGATCATTGGGACGAAGCGTATCTGCTGCTCGTCGCCGGCCTGTTCGTATATTTCTACCCGATCCTGTCCGCCGCGCCGCTGGCGGGGGAACGGTCGTTCCTGCGCTGGATGTGGCTGAGGAGTTGGCCGTAAATCACTCACCCCTCGCCAGAACGATCAGTACCGCCCCCAAACGAAGCGCGACGACAGCGCATAGTTCCACACCGCCCCGACCAGCACGCCTGCCAGCGCGGACAGCGCCCAGGCGTCGTTGTGGACATCGTGCAGGAACGCCGCGACGCCGACATTCGCGACCGCGCCGACCGCGCAGACGACGCAGAACGACACCCAGCCATCCGCCAGTTGCCGCCACCCCTTCAATCGCCGATCCCGATAGGTCAGCGCGTTGTTCAGGAAGAAGTTTCCGGTCATCGCCGCCAGCGTCGCGACGATCGTCGCGGTCAGGAAGCTGACGCCCATCGCCAGATACAGCAGCGACAGCACGGCCATGTGCATCCCCACCCCGATCGCACCGATCGCGGAGAACATCGCGAACCGCACCGGCACGAACCGCCCGAACCGGCGATCGTACAGCGCGATCAAATACTCCATCGCCACGACGTGATCGAGCTTCGACTCGCCTTCGGTCCGGACCCGGAACACATAGGGCAGCTCGACGAAGCGCATCGGCACCGGCGCGGCGGTCATCAGGTCGAGCAGGATCTTGAAGCCGATCCCGGACAGCCGCGGCGACAACGCTCGCGCCACGCCGGTGCGGATCATGAAGAAGCCGCTCATCGGATCGGTCAGCCCGGTCTTCAGGATATAGCCCGACAGGCGCGTCGCCAGCGCCGACTTGGCGACGCGGTCGCGGTCCCATTCGCCCGTGCAGCCGCCCTCGCAGAAGCGTGATCCGATCACCACGTCGATCGTGCTGTCCGCCTGCAACTGGAGCAGCATCGCCGGCAGCAACGTCTCGTCATGCTGCATGTCGCCGTCGATCACCGCGACGACCGGCGCGGCAGACGCACACATGCCCTCGATACACGCCGATGACAGGCCACGCCGGCCGATGCGGTGGAGGACGCGGACACGGGCGTCGACGCGGCCGATCGAGCGCACCTCGTCGGCGGTCCCGTCCGGGCTGTCGTCATCGACGAAGATCACTTCCCAGCGGATGCCCGACAGCGCCCGATCGAGCCGCGCCACCAGCGTCGCCACGTTGGCGCGCTCGTTGAAGGTCGGCACGATCACCGCGAGCTCGAGCAACTCCGTCACCGGCTGCTGCCCTTCACAATCCCGCCAGCACCGCATCGGCCATCGCGGTGGTGGACAGCGTACCGCCCAGATCGCCGGTCCGCGCGCCAGCGGCGATCGCCGCCGCCACCGCCGCCTCGATCCGGTCGGCCGGCTCGGGCATCGCGAGCGAATGACGCAGCATCATCGCCGCCGACAGGATCGCGGCGCACGGGTTCGCCTTGCCCTGTCCGGCAATGTCGGGGGCGGAACCATGGATCGGCTCGAACAGCCCCTTGCCCGCGCTGTCGAGCGAGGCGGAGGGGAGCATGCCGATCGACCCGGCGCACATCGACGCCTGATCGGACAGGATGTCGCCGAACAGGTTGCCCGTGACGATGACATCGAACTGACCGGGATCGCGCACCATCTGCATCGCGGCATTGTCGACATACATGTGGCTGAGCGCGACGTCGGGATAGTCGGCGGATACCTCGACCACCACGTCGCGCCACAATTGCGAGGTTTCGAGGACGTTGGCCTTGTCGACCGACAACAGGATGCTGCGGCGGGTGCGCGCCGTCTCGAACCCCGCCCGCGCGATCCGCGCCACTTCGTTTTCGTCATAGCGCATCAGGTCATGGCCCTCGCGCAGGCCCTCCGCCGTCGTGCGGCGGCCCTTCTCGCCGAAATACACGTCGCCGGTCAGTTCGCGCACGATGACGAGGTCGATGCGCCGCGCGATCTCCGGCTTCAGCGCGGACGCATCCTCCAGCCCGGCGAACAGCTTCGCCGGGCGCAGATTGGCGAACAGGCCGAGTTCCTTGCGCAGGCCGAGGATCGCCTGTTCCGGCCGAAACGCGCGCTCCAGCGTGTCGAAGGCGGGATCGCCGACCGCGCCGAACAGGATCGCATCGGCACGGCGCGCGAGGTCCAGCGTCTCCGGCGGCAACGGATGCCCCGCCATGCGATACGCCGCGCCGCCGACCGGTGCCTCCTCGAACCTCAGGCCAAGATCGAGCGCCTCCAGCACGCGACGCGCCTGCGCGGTGACTTCCGGACCGATGCCGTCGCCGGCCAGCAATGCGATGAGCGCCATGTCGTCTCCTGTGTTCGCGCCCGCCCTTGGCGGCCCCGGCGCGGTCACGCAACCGCCCTCTTCAGCCGGTCGACCAGCCGCTCCCGCGCGGCGAGCGGCTCCGCCCGCCGGTCGATCAGGATATCGCGCGCCAGAAAATGCCCGGTGATGGCGAGGCCGGCGATCAGATCGGGGCCATCCGGCTGGCCCCCGTCGATCAGGAACCGGGGCAGCGAAAACAGCTGACGCTCATAGCCGGCCGCCCCTGCGCGGCTGACCGCACCGCCGCTCCTGGGGCTGACGAATGCGAGATCGTCGGTTGCGCCGGTCGCAACGCAGCCCGACAGGTCGAGGCCGAAGCCGAGTTCGGCGAGCAGCAGCAATTCGTACCGGACCAGCGCCCCCGCCCAGCCGCGCGCCGCCGGAGCCGCCTCGATCGCCGACAATACGCCGTCGAGCCCGTCGTGGAGGCGTGGATAGGGCTGCGCCTCCGGCAGGGCGGTGGCGGTCAAGGCAGTGACCCAGATGATGCCGGCGGCGGGCAACGGCTCGGCATGCAGGACGGAGCGGCTGTGCAGCGGCTCGACCGTCAGCGCGGGCAACTGCTCCGCGGTCCGCGCCCGCCACTCGCCGCGGATCGTATTGCCCGGTTGCAGCACCGGCCGCAGCCGCCGCGACCGGCCGCCACGGACATAGCCGGGCTGGACGCCGTCGTTCCGCGTCAGCGCGCGGGCGACGAGGCCATGCTCGCCATGCGCGCGCGTCGCGAGGACGATGGCATCGGTCAGGAGGTGCATCGCCGCCGGGTGTAGCGGGTTGCGCCGGGCGGCTGAAGCTAATCCTCCCGGTTCATGGGCAGGATTCAGCGCCGGACGTGGTCGGCCAGCCGCCTCAATGCCGGCACCGTCGCCATCCGCTTCGCCAGTCCGACCCCGGCCTCGAATCCCGTCAGCACCCCCAGCGCGCTCCGGTTCGCGAGGGTCGGCCGCAGCAGCAGCAGGTCGACGCACGCCACGCCGCCGGTCGCGAACAGCCGTTTGTGCTGGCCATCCCCCTCCGTGAAATCGAAGCGGGCGAACCGCTGTTCGGTAAACAGGTCGGCCATCGCCGCGGCATGCAGGATCGTGCCGGGCGACCAGCCTCCCCATGCCGGATCGTGCCCGACATGATCGTATCGCAAGGCCCTCCCCTGCGCCGTGCAGCACAGATAGGCGATCGGACGATCATCCAGCAGCATCAGCCACGCACGCACCGCATCGCGACCGGCGGCGGCGAGCAGCGTGGCCGGGTCCTCCGGCAGACCCGCATCGAGAAGCTTTTCCTGATAGGTCGCCGCCGACAATGGTCGGGCGAGCGCGTGGAAGGCGGCGATCCCCGCGCGATCGTCATAGCGGCGGATGTCGAGCCGACCCGCGCCGGCCAGCTTCCTGCCCTTGCGCTTCAACCCGGACCGAGCGTTGGCGGACAGGCCCGCCAGCCATGCGTCATGCCCGATCGTCAGGTCGGTCCAGCGGCGGACGTAACGCTGCTGGACGTGACGCAGCAGCCCATGCGGCAGCGCGCCGGGATCGTCGGCGTCCCCCGGCAACGATGTGATGCGATACCCATGGGCGTCGCCGAGCGGCGGCAACACGGGCACAGGCCCCGCCAGCGCCTCGTCGAGCGACAGCCCGATCCGCACCAGCCGGCGCGGGATCGTCGCGAGCGTGCGGGCACCCACCTGTAGCCGCAGCGCCGCCGGGCCGCTCATCGGCCGGTCACGCCGCGCGCTCCTCCACCAGATTCGACCAGAGCTGTTCGGCCTGCCGCCACCGCGTCCGCAGCGCATCGGGTGCGAGCGGCCGGTCGTCCCGCTCCAGCTTCAGCGGCGTGTCGTCGGCGAAATGCTGCGTCGGCAGCACGTCGCGCAGGTCCGCCAGCATCGCGCACATCGCCTCGAACCGGCGGACATGGACGGCATTGGCCCGGGTGCCCGCGCGGTTGGCGAGTTCGAAGCCATGGCTGACGATCGTCACCGCCGCATGGCCGGCGACGGCGGCATGTTCCAGCGCGTCATAGGTTTCGCCGGAGGACAGCGCGCAAAGCTGAAAGGTGCGCAGGCTGCCGGGAGCGTCCTCGATCACCGTCACCGGTATCTCGATCACCTCCCGCGCGACGGGGGCGATGTGGCGGCGCGGCAGCGAGATCAGGCTGTCCGGCTCCGCGCCGTTATGGCTGCTGTCGTACACGAATCCGAGTTCGCCGAGCGCCGCCAGCGTTTCGTCATTCGCGGCGTAGGACCCTGCACGGAACGCGATCGGTGCGGGTGCGCCGGCGGCCATCAACAGGTCGGTCGCGCCGGCGATCAGGTGGCGCTGCTCGGCCAGGCTGTATTCGTGCAGCGCGAACCGGGCATAGGCCGCACCCCGGTCGCCCGCCCGCGCCGCCGTCCAGTTGGGGTGCAGGTGCAACTGCACCTCCTGCCCCGCCGCCAGGATCGTGTCGACCATCCGGCGCACGGGCGCGAGACCGAACGTCATCGCGGGCATCGGATCGACGAAGAAACACGCCTTCAGCCCATGTTCGGCGAGCTTTTCGAGCTGGTAGGACAGGCCGACGCCCGCCGGCTCCAGCGAGCGGTCGTAGATGCCGTCGACATCAAGGCCGGCGCTGTGGTGACGCCAGGCGAACTCGGTGTCGACGGTGAGGAAGACGGGGGTCGTCATGGCCGCAGGCGTAGCGCCGGGTGGTGAATAAAGCGCAAAGGCGGAGAAGACGGGCGGCAGGAGTCACCGACCCGTCAGGCTCCCCTCCCCTAAGGAGGGGCTCCCCCGAGCCACCACCTCTCGCCCCATTCGGCCTAGGGCTTGATCCCGAACCGCTGGTAATCCTTGTCGATCAGGGGTGCGATCAGCCGGGCCGACGCCAGATCCGCCTTCGCCTCCGGCCCAGCCCCCTGTTTGCCGCGGATGATGCCGCGCATGTAGAGGCTGCCGGCCAGTTCCGGCGCGTCATCCAGTGCGGCGGTCAGGTCCGCCAGCGCGTCGTCGAACCGGTTCATCCGGTAATAGACCATCGCCCGGCTATCGAGCGCCGACACGCGATTTTCGCTGAGTTCGATCGAGCGGGTACAATCCTTCAGCGCGGTATCGAGCTGGACGTTCAGCGTGCCCTTGATCCAGCAGCGCGAGTTCAGGAATTGCGCGCTGCCCGGACTTTCCTTCACCGCCTCGTCGATCGCGACCAATGCCGCGTCCCTGTCGCCGGCGCGGGCGAGCAGGTCGGCCTTCGCCGCCATGTAATAGCCCGCGTCCTTGCCGCCAGCGTCGACGCGCTCCTGAATCATCGCGATCGCGGCATCCTTGTCGCCCGCATCGAGGCGATAGCGCGCCATCGCATTGATCGCGGCATAGGAGGACGGATCGAGCTGCAACGCCTCGTCCAGATCGGCGCGCTGCTTCGCGGTATCGCCGCCCTGCTCGTACAGCGAGGCGCGCCAGAGATAGGTGTCGATCGTCGGTTCGATCGACAGCGCCCTGGTCATGTCCACGATCGCGGCCGGGCGGTCATAGGTGCCCGCGAGGAAGGCGGCGCGATTGGTGTAGACCGCCACATCCTCCGGATCGTTGGCGATCGCTTTGGCATATGCCGCGAGCAGCGGCTTCAGCGCGCCCGATCGCCGCGCCTCCGCAACCACCGCAAACCGCGACGGCAGGTCGACGGGGGCCGCCGCCTGCAACGTCCGCGTCTTCGCCAGCGCGACCCGTGCTCGGGTGGCGGGGATGTCCGCGGGTGCGATCTCCGGCGCGACCGTGGTCAGCTCATCATCCACCGTCAGCAGGTCGCCCGCGAGGGTCGTCTTGCGGACGATGTGGCGGCCGGCGATCAC
Source organism: Sphingomonas sp. Leaf343 (assembly GCF_001423765.1). Taxonomy (GTDB): domain Bacteria; phylum Pseudomonadota; class Alphaproteobacteria; order Sphingomonadales; family Sphingomonadaceae; genus Sphingomonas. Next base: position 147,185 of record NZ_LMPG01000015.1, on the reverse strand, counting down.
ATCATCCAGCGTCCGGTCGCCCTCCAGCGTGAAGCCTTTGCCACCCTGCGGCAACAGGAGGCGGGTGTGCATCACCATCCGCTTGGCCGGGCCGACCGCGACCGGGATCGTGCGCCACGCCGCCCGGCCACGATCGGGCGTGAAAGCGATGTCGGACATCGTGCCCTCGATCGCCGTGCGCCAGCGGCCGCGATCCTTGCCCCACTGGCTGCCGACGATGCCGCGGCCGGTGACCGTTGCGACGCCGGTCGCCTCGTCATAGGTCAGCGACTGGTCGGTCAGACGGGCGTCGGACACGACGTTGCCGACCATCTTCTGCACCATGTCGCGCTTCTGGTCCGGCGTCGCCTGCTGCGCGACGAGGTTCATCATCGACCCGCTCTGTCCCCGCACCTTCATCGTCACGGTGACCAGCGTCGGCAGCGATACGCCGGCCCGCTGGTCGTATTCCACCGCGGCCTCGACCTCCGGCCGGGCATCGGGATGGAACGGCACCGCGATCAGGTCCGATCCGGCGGCGCGGATCGGCAGGACGTGGCGGAAGGTCGGCACGTCGCGGATGTCGGCCAGCGTCACGCCCGTCATCGTACCGTCGAGCCACAGCGTCTCCGCACCGACGGTCGCCTTGACGATGACGTGGTCGAACGCGGCGGCGGAGGGCAGGCGACCGTCGAACACGTCGCCGGCCTGCGCCGGCGCGGTCGCCGGCTCCGCGTCGATCGTCAGTGCATGCAGGATCGCCAGCAGCAACAGCGTCTTGGCCTTGCAATCGCCATAGCGCAGCGACCAGGTGTCGGCGGGCTTTTGCGGCGTGTAGTTGCCACCCGCCATGCCGTTGAACAGATAGCGGATCTTGCCCTGCACCAGTTCCAGCGCAAGGGCGGCGCGCTTCAGCGGATCGGGCGTCGCGGCGGCGATCTTCGCCACCTCGGCGGCCAGCGGGCTGCCTGCCGGGATCAGGCCGGCGGTGGCGTAGAGCGGGGCCATCGTCTGAGACACGGACGCCCAGCCGGCGAAGCTGGTCGCCTCCACGATCGGCGGCCGGACGAACCGCACCGGCATGTCGTTCGGGAGTTCGGGTTGCTTGGGCAGGATGCCGTCGAACGTCAGCTCGCGATACCCGTCGGCCGTGGTGACGACCGGCTTGGCCCCGTCGGCGTAGGTCTTCCACTGGACCGGGTCCTTTTCCGGCCAGCTCATGCGGATGCGGGCGAAACCGGCGCGGACCGGCGTAACCGGAAGCTGCGCGATCGTCTGCACCTTGCCGGCCAGCGCCGCGTCCTTGTTGGTGGTCGAGATCGTCAGGCGCAGCACGTCACCCAGCCGCAACCCCTCCACCGCCAGCGTCGCGGTCAGGACGCCGTTCATCTCCAGCCGTTCCAGCCGCTCCTCACGACGCAGCACGGTGAAGCGCCTGCCACCCGCCAGCACGTCGATCGTCTCGCCACCGCGCAGGATCTGGACGCGGTGGACGATCAGGTCGCCCTGATCCGGCTGCCACGACGCGGTCAGCGTTCCCGCCTGCGTGAGCATTTCCGGCGAGGCGATGCGCGTGGCGGTGTCGACATAGGACCAGACCTGTCCGTCCTCCAGCCGCTGCTGATTGTCGAACAGGACGATCACCGGCGATGCCGCATCCAGCTTCGCCGCATCGATCGGTGCGGCGGCCTTTATCCAGGCCGGCGCGGCCCGATACAGAGGCGTCTCGCTCGCGAATGCGGGGGCCGCGACCATGCACGCCCCCAGCAGCAACCCATATCGAACCATATTCACCCCCGGAACCCGATTGCCAGCTTAGCCGCTCGGCAGCGCATCGCAATCGCTGATCCTGTGTCGTTCCGGTGCAGATGCCGCCGCGGATCGCGCATTCGCCCGAAGCCACCCGGCCGCAAGCGCGCGTCCGGTCAGCGCGCGTGATAGAAGTCGTACACCTGTTGCGCGACGCCGGCCGAAACGCCCGGCGCGCGTTTGAGATCGTCGAGGCTGGCGTTGCGGACCGCCCGACCGGTGCCGAAATGCATCAGCAGCGCCTTCTTGCGCGCCGGACCGATGCCGGGCACCTCGTCCAGCGGCGACGCACCGATCGCCTTCGCCCGCTTTTCCCGGTGCGCCCCGATCGCGAAGCGGTGGACCTCGTCGCGCAGCCGCTGGAGGTAGAACAGCACGGGCGCATTGACCGGCAGCTGGAACTCGCGCCCGTCCATCATATGGAACACCTCGCGTCCGTCGCGGCCGTGATGCGGACCCTTGGCGACGCCGACGAGGCACACGTCCTCGATACCCAGATCCTCCAGCACCGACTTCGCTGCGTTCAACTGACCCCGACCGCCGTCGATCAGCACCAGATCGGGCCACATCGCCCCGTCTTTCCCCACGGCGTCGCGATCGGGCGCCTCCTCCAGCTGGCGGGCGAAGCGGCGGCGGAAGACCTCCCGCATCATGCCGAAATCATCGTCGGTGCGCGCCTCGTTCCCCTTGATGTTGAACTTGCGATACTGGCCTTTGCGGAACCCCTCCGGCCCCGCGACGACCATCGCACCCAACGCGTTCGTGCCCTGAATATGGCTGTTGTCGTAGACCTCGATCCGGTCGGGCGGCTCGGGCAGGTCGAACAGCTCGGCGACCTCCCGCAACAGCTTCGCCTGCGTGGTCGATTCGGCCAGACGCCGTTCCAAAGCCTCGATCGCGTTGCGCTTTGCCTGCTCCATCAGGCGGCGGCGATCGCCCCGCTGCGGGACCGACAAGGTCACCTTGTAACCGGCGGCATCGCCCAGCGCCTGCGCCAGCAACTCGCCCTCGCCCAACTCGCGGTCGAGCAGGATCTGGCGGGCGGGCGGCACATCCTCGTAGAATTGGGTCAGGAAGCTGACCAGCACCTCCTCCTCCGGCACCTCGGCAGTGTGGGCCGGAAAGAAGCTGCGATGTCCCCAATTCTGCCCGCCACGGATGAAGAACGCCTGGATACCGGTCAGCCCGTCCTTGCACGCCAGCGCGAAAACGTCGGCATCGCCGACCCCCTCCGCGTTGATCGCCTGCGTCCCCTGCACGAAGGTCAGCGCCTTCAAACGGTCGCGCAGCAACGCGGCCAGTTCGAAGTCCATGTTCTCGGCCGCGGCCTGCATCTGCGCGCCGAGCTTCGCCTGCACCTGCGTCGACTTGCCCGCTAGGAAGTCCTTCGCATCGCCGACCAGTTCGGCATAGCCAGCCTTGTCGATGCGGCCCACGCACGGCGCGGAGCAGCGCTTGATCTGATACAACAGACAGGGCCGGTCGCGCGTCTTGAAGAAACCGTCGGTGCACGACCGGAGCAGGAACAGTTTCTGCAATGCGTTCAGCGTGTTGTTGACGCTACCGGCGCTGGCGAACGGCCCATAATAGTTGCCGACCGCCCGCCGCGCGCCACGATGCTTCTGCACACGCGGAAAATCGGTATCGGCGCGCAACAGGATGAACGGGAAGCTCTTGTCGTCGCGCAACAGCACGTTGTAGGCGGGGCGGTAGCGCTTGATGAGTTGCGCCTCCAGCAGCAGCGCCTCCGCCTCGTTGTTGGTCGTGACGATCGTCATCGACCGCGTCTGCGACACCATTCGCTGGAGCCGCTTCGGCAACGCCTTGATCTGCGTATAGTTGGCGACGCGCTGTTTCAGCGATCGCGCCTTGCCGATGTACAGCACGTCGCCGCGCGCGTCCTGCATCCGGTACACGCCGGATCGCTGCGGCAGCGTCTTCAGCACGTTGCGGATCGCCGCCACACCCGCATCGAGATCGGGCGTGTCAGAGCCGCGCAGAACGTAGGTGGATTTCTCTTCGTTGAAACGGTCGGTCGACATCGACGGTGATCTAGGGATTGCGGGAGTCACGCGCCACCGTTCCGCGATCGGTGACACTGACGATTATGGCGAATGGCGCTGACCGCTTTCGGCCGGAGTTCTGTCGCCCGCCCTATATATACCTCGTTGGCATGCGGAGCCGGAGAAACAGGCCACGCCCGTCGTCAGGCCTGCGCGAACAATTTCGTGCCCACGACGCCGATCACGGTCAGCGTCATAAAGCCGGCTTGCACCGCCGACACGCGATCGCCGAACAGGAATACGCCACCGATGATGACGCCGACTGCGCCAAGTCCCGTCCAGACCGCATAGGCGGTGCCGGCGGGCAGGCCCCGCATCGCGAGCGCGAGCAGGCCCATATTGACGAAGCTGAGCACGATCGGAACGCTGGACGCCTGCCACGTGGCGACGGTGGCGGCCCATTTCAGGCTGAGTGCCCAGATGATTTCGGTGACGACGGCGACGGCGAGTATGAGCCAGGACATGCGCGGGGTTCCTCCCACGGGCTCGATACACAAGCAGGACCGCCGGAAACCCGAAAGAGGCGGTCTGCCCTTCCTGCCGCTAGCCCTTGGCCAACGCTTACAGGAATCGATTACGTGCCACAGCCATGCTGGCACGAGCGAAGGGGGAAGGACGATCCTGCGCCCGCCCCTTCCGATCTGGGATCAGTTCGGGCGGCCGAGCCCGGCGATCGTGCGGTCGATCATGCGCCGGTCGGCATCCACGCCGTGATGCTCCGCGATCAGCAGACCCGCCGCCCTGGCGGCGGCGTCCGCCGCGCGGGCACGGACTTCGGCGATCGCGGCGCGCTCGGCGGCGGCGATCTTGTCCTCGGCCATTTTGGCCCGACGCTCCATCAGCGCCTCGGCATCGGCCTTCGCCTTGACGAGGATCTGGTGTGCTTCCTGATGCGCATGGGCGCGCATCGTCTCGGCATCGGCTTCGGCGGCCCTGGCCTTCGCCTCGTATTCGGCACGCAGCGCCTCCGCTTCGGCGCGCAGCTTCGACGCCTCGTCCAGCTGTGACCGGATCGCGGCGATGCGGGTGTCCAGCATCCCGCCGATCGCGGCGGGCACCTTCTTCACCAGCATGATGATGAGCACGACGATCGCGGCGATCGCCACCCAGCCCGTCGAATCGAACCCGAGCGCAGTCGGCGATGCGACATGCTCCTCACCACCCGCGACAGTGCCGGCGGTACCATGTTCCAGACCGTCCTCGTCCTTGATCGGGCGTTCGGTCAGGGAGGTGGAGTTCACCGCGTCGGCGCTGAAACCGGGATTAGCCATGTGCCCTTACCTCGCGAACCGCATGCGCCGCCTGATCGACGCTGACGTCGATGCCGGACAGCTTCGCCACCAGTTGCTGCGCCGCTTCGGCCGCCACGGTGTCCAGATTGGCGAGCGCCTCCGCCTTGGCGTTGGCGATCGCGAAATCATGATGGCCCAGACGCTCGGCCAGGCTGGCGTCCGCCGCCTTGACCTGAGCCTCGGCCGACTGGGTCGCCTGCGCCTTGGCAGCCGCCGTCTCAGCGGCCGCAGCGACGCGCGCCGCTTCCATCTGCGCCCGCCACGCGTCCTCGACCGTGTCCGCCTGACGACGGGCGGCTTCGGCAGCGGCGAGATCGCCCTCGATCTTCGCCTCGCGGGCGTCGACCGTGGCGACGATCTTCGTCACCATCCCCTTGCCCACCACGAAGTAGAGCAGGCCGAAGGTGATGAGCAGCCAGAAGATCTGCGACGCATAGGTGGCGGCGATCTGGGAAATCTGTGGCATCGGCTTCCTTCGATATCGGCCGGGCGGACGATCCGCCCGGCACGACATCCGGTGTTGTTAGGCGACGAACACCAGGATGATCATCGTCACGAATGCGAGCAGACCGAGAAGCTCGGCGCCCGCGAAGCCGATGAACAGACGGCCCTGCTGGCTGTCGGCGGCACCCGGATTGCGCAGCGCGCCTTCCAGGAACTTCGCGAACACGTTGCCCACGCCGAGCGAGGCGAGGCCCATGCCGATCGCCGCGAGGCCAGCGCCGATCATCTTTGCGGCATCAACGTCCATGATATTCACTCCAGTCAGATTAGGTCGGAAGTTAAGTCGGAAATTCAGCTCAACGCGGGCGATCAGTGCAGATTCACCGCATCGTTGAGGTACACGGAGGTCAAGAGCGCGAAGACATAGGCCTGAATGCCCGCGACCAACAGCTCGAGAAGCGTGATGCCGACCATCAGCGCGAAGCTGGGCAGCGACACCAGGGCGACATAGCCCGGCCCCATGTTGATGCCGTTGATGACGAACGCCGCCAGCACCTTGAGCAGGATGTGCCCCGCGGTCATCGCGACGAACAGTCGCAGACCCAGCGAAAAGGGGCGCACCAGAAAGCTCATAAGCTCGACGACGAAGATCAGCGGGATCATCACGACGGGCGTGCCGTGCGGCACGAACAGCGAGAAGAAGTGGAAGCCGTGCTTGCCGAAGCCGACGATCAGCACGATCGCGAAGCTGATGATCGCCAGCACGCCGGTTACCGTCAAATGGCTGGTCACGGTGAATGGATGCACGCCGGGCACCACGCCGAACGGCAGCAGGCCCAGGATGTTCGCGAACAGGATGAACATGAACAGAGAGAAGACGTAGGGGATGAAGCGCTTGCCCGCGGGGCCGACGTTCGACACCAGCATCGCCGAGACGAAGCCGGTGAAGCCCTCCACCGCCGCCTGCCAGCGACCGGGCACCAGCTCGCGCTTCATGCCGCCGATCATGAACGCGGCCAGCGACGCCAGCGTCACCACCATCCACAATGCGGAATTGGTGAACGACAGGTCGTAACCGCCCACCACCCAATGCGAGCCGGCCACCGGCTCGATCAGGAACTGGTGCATCGGATCGATCTTGCTGCCTTCTGCCGCCGCCACGTTCGCGCTCCACATACGACAAGCGCCCGGTTTATTCCGGGCGCTCGCCACCTATCCGAATAATTTGCCTGAACGCGACCGCTATCCCGAGGAACAGCATCACGATCAGACCCCAGGGCGCGGTGCCGAACCAGCGGTCTATCAACCAGCCGATCAGCGCGCTGCCGACGAGACTTCCGATCAGGGCGGAGATGACACGATTACCCTGGCTATAGCCCCGGTCCGTATCCTGCTTCTTCACCCCCGACCGCGCCGCTTCGGTATCACGCGCCTGACGCAGCCGCTCGTCGAGCGAAGTCAGTCGCGGATCCTCCGCCTTGCCGAAGTCCTGTCCGGAGTCGTCTTCCGCCACGCGCCATCCCCTGCCGGAAACCATTCTGGCCGAAACCAATGGCCTCAACAGGGGAGAAAACGCGCAAACGGCGAGCGACCCCGCCAAGGCGCGGCCCGTTTAGAAAGGGGGGGCGGGCAAGTCAACCGGGTTGGCGGCGGACCGGTACACGCCGGTACCGATCCGTCTCCTCAAACGCAGCGGGAATCACGGTCCGGCGCGGCGGCGGTGCGGGTCTTCCAGACCCCGTCCGGGCCCTTGTACTTTTCTCCCGCACTGGTCTGCGCGATCAGGTTGCAGCCGCTGGTGAAGGCGAGCTGCTCCACCGTCGCGCCGCTGGCGGTCGCCTTTTGCGTATAGGCGGACTTGCGCTGGATGTTGATGCTGTTGACCAGCGCGCGCAGGTCGCCCGATGCCGCCCCGACGATACCGATATAGCCATCGGGCTGCTCGCCGACCTGCCCGGCGGATCGCGCGGCGGCGTAGGCGGGGTCGCGCTGCGCCGACGCGGCGGTCGCGAGACCGAGCGCGAGGCCGGCGACGATTACGAACTTGGCGTTCATCCTAGAATATCCCCGGGTTCTGCTGGATCAGCGATTTCGCTTCGTTGTCGAGGCGATACACCACTTCCTGCGTCACGTTGATGTTGAGGTTGATCTCGATCGGCTTGTCGGGCGCGCTGACATTGACGCAGCCGCCCGTCGCACCGCTCGCGATCAGCAGGGTTACAGTCGTGATCGTTCGCATCGTCGTCAACCTCGAACGGTTCATCGCATCGTCTCGCTTTCGGGGGTCTGAACGGGTGGGGTCGCGGGGGCGGGCGTGCCGGGGGCCGTCGCCCGCTTGTTCTGTTCGTCCAGCAGCGTCGGCAGGTTGCGCTGGATCAGGCGGCGCGGGTCATAGAAGGACTGCGCCGAATCGAGCAGGCCGCGGAAAGGCGCCTTGATCCTGATATTGAAGACGAAGGGCAGCTTCTGGAGCCGACGGATCAGGAAGTTGGACTTCGCCCCCTCCCCCTGGCTGATCCCGGCGAAGCGCACGTCGGTAATCATCTCGCCGGTCAGCGGACCGTTCAGCACCAGCGACAGGCTGCGGTACTTCAGCGATTTCAGCGCCTGGAACGCCAGATTGCCCCAGGTGCCGAGCTGTTGCTGCGTCAGCGTGCCGACATAGGCGAGGCTGCCGCCGCCGGGGCGCGCGGACAGGCGGCCATTCTCGATCCGGCCGCCGGTTTCGTCGAAGACCATCGGCAGCACGCCGTCGAAGACGCCCGTTGCGTCGATATTCTCGAAATCGAACTGCTGGAGGAAGATGCCGGCACCCGCGCCATCGACGCGAAAGGTCATGCGGCGCTGGTGCGCGGCATCGAAGTCCAGCACGGTCGGATCGAGCGTCAGCGTACCGCCCGCGAACGGCCAGCGCGCGCCCTCCACCCCGATACGGACGCCGCCGAGCAACTGATAGCGGACGGTGCCGTCCGATACGGGGATGCCGGGGTTGACGGTCTTGACGGTCGCGACCTGACCGGGGGGCGTGTGCAGCCCCAGCAGGTCGTCGAACGCGATCGTCCCCGACAGGCCGGTGACGGGGCCGAACGCCGCCGCCAGATCGAGCGCGTCGGTGGCGAAGCGGCCGGTGCTGTTGACGCCCTGCCCGGTCCACGCGATATGCCCGCCGCCGCGAACCGTACCGCGCACCTCCGCGACGACGCCGAAGGTCAACGGTGTCAGCAACTCCGGCTGGAACCCTTCGCGAAAGGCGAGGTCGGACACCGTCAGATCGGCGCTGCCGACACCGGTGGACAGCGCGTGATCGATCCGCAGTCCGGCGACGCGGGTGCCGGTCGTGGGCTCGTGCAACGTGCCGGACGCGGCGATGCCGCTTCCCGCAAGCCGCAACGCGACGTCGCGCGCCTGCATCGGCCGGAACCGCGGATTGTCGGTCTGCGCGTCCGATACCGCCAGCGTACCCGCCAGATCGAGGACGCCGCCGATCAGGTTCCAGCGCCCCTCCGCCGCCGACAGGACCAGCGGCACCGCACCGATCCGCCCGCCGCCGCCCGTGAAGATGCCCGTGACACCGCCATTCGCGACCCTGCCCGACAGCGTCGCCGCCTCGATCAGCGTCTGGCGATCCGGCGCACCGATCCACGCGGCGACCTGCGTCAGCGCAAAGCCACGATCGGCCAGCGCCAGCGTCGCCCCGCCGGTCGTGACGCGCAGCGGCGTACTGCCCAGCCGACCGGTGAGGTCGCCCGCGGCCAGCCTTGCACCACCCGACAGGCGTCCACCGTTCAGCGTCACCAGCGCCGGGCCGGTCGGGCAGAGCATCAGCCGTGCCGAATCGAGACTCATGCCGGACACGCGCAGCGCCTGCCACGACAAAGGTGCACAGCCCGGCCCTACCACCAGCGTGCGGCCGTTCCAGCCGGCGATCAGCGGCAACGACAGTCGCTCCACCCGGCCATCGCCCAGCGGTCCGCTCAGCGTCGCCACCGTCGTGATCCGCGTCGCGCCGCCGGCGGTGACCGAGAAGGTGACCGGCGTCAGCGCCAGGCTGGCGTCGGCGACGGTGTAAGGATCGATGCGCGCGGTGCCGCCGATCGGCGCACCGGGGCGTCGCTGCGTCAGTGCGATGCGGGTGACGGGCAAGCCGCCGCCGTCGGTAGCGACAGCGCCGTTGACGCTCAGCCCGCGCTCGTCGGCCGTGACCACCCCGTCGAAGCGCGCGCGCGCGCCACTGGCGGCGGTCAGCGCAATGCGGCTGATGCGCGCGGCCCCGGTGGCGGCGGCCAGATCGACGGTCAGGTCCGTCCGCTTGCCGGCACGGTGGACGGCATCGGACAGCGCGCGGACCAGCGGCGCGACCGGCGTGCCCGCACCTGCGTCTCTGAAATCCGCCAGCAACGGCGTCGACAGCGCCGCGTCCGTTGCGGCGATCCGGCCCTGAAACGCCAGGCGGCGGCCGATGCCATAATCGCCCGTGATCGCGACCCTATCCGCGCCGCCCCGCGCTTGGCGGAGCGTCGTCGCGGCCACGTCCAGCCTGCCCTGCGTCAGCGCGGCGTCGCCCGCGAAGCTGATATCGCCCGCGACGGATGCGGTCCTGATGCCCTGTCCCCGTGCGGCGCCGGTGACGAGGCGGGCATCGCCGGACCATCGGTCGAGCGCGCTGGAAAGCGTCAGGTCGATCCTGGCATCCGGAGCGAGAACCCGCCCCTGCGGACATGTGATCGCAGCGGCACGGAGCGGGCCGATCAGGTGCGGACGACCGCGATCGAGCGCGACGCGCATCGTGGCGGTGACGCCGGTCGCCGCACAGCCTGAAGTCGCGAGCGACGGAGCCACGGCCGCAACGGTGCCGCGAAACCCGTCGTTCAGCCTGCCACGCCCCGCGATCTTCAGCCCGACCAGTCCGGCCGGCGTTTCGAGGCGCAGGCGTGCATCGTCCACCGTTACGTCGAGCGCGGGCAGCGTGAAGGGCTGTCCCTCGGGTCCTTTCGGCAGCAGGCGATCGATCGCGCCCAGCGACACCCGGCCATCGGCGATGCGGGCGCGCAGCCGGACGTGGCCGGCGCGCACCCCCTCCAGCCGCGGACCGGACAGACCGAACGCCGTTCGCGTCTCGACCCAGTCGGCGACCAGATCGGGATCGGCGGGGTCGCCGATGACGACGTCCGTCAACCGTTGCCGGCCCAGACCGAGGTCGGCGATCGTATAGGTGGCGGGAACGCGCGCGGTGGCGAGTTCACGGTCGACGAAGCGGCCCGCGATCGGTCGACGCTGCGTCCACAACAGGATCAGTGCGGCGATCAGGACCAGTGCGAGCGCCAGCGCCACCCGCCGGCGGGTGGAGACACGGCGCCCCGGATATCGGCGGGTGGAGGCGCGAGGAACGGCGTCGCTGTCGTCCTCCACCTGTTCGTCGCTCCGTTCCGCAATCAGGGCGCCGTCCTAAAGCGTGAAGCCGGACCGGACAACGACAATGCGGCCGTTTCCTGACACAGATTGGTCCCGCGCTTTCATCGATGATAGCGAGTGGCGCATGGCCGAACCCGATCCTTCCGACGCCAGCGGGCATCGTGCGCGGTTGCGCGGGCGGCTATTGGCGGATGCGGGCGGCCTGATGGATCATGAGATCGTCGAGTATCTGCTGGCACTGGCGCTGCCGCGGCGGGATACCAAACCGCTTGCCAAGGCCCTGCTGCGCGAGTTCGGTGGTCTGGGCGGGCTGTTCGCCGCCGACAGCGAGGCGCTGGTGCGCGTCGACGGAATGGGCGAGACGAGCGCGGCGGCGATCCGCATCGCGCAGGCGGCGGCGACGCGGTTGCTGGCCGCGAACGTCGCGGCGCGGCCGGTACTTGGCAATTGGCAGGCGCTGCTCGACTATCTGCGTGCCGACATGGCGCATCACGGGGTCGAGCGGTTCCGGGTGCTGCATCTGAACACGCGCAACATCCTGATCCGGGACGAAATCATGAGCAAAGGATCGGTCGACCAGACCGCCGTCTATGTCCGCGAGGTCATCCGGCGCGCGATCGATCTGGGGTCGGCATCGCTGATCCTTGTCCACAATCATCCGTCGGGCGATCCATCGCCCAGCCGTGCGGACATCGATGTGACCCGGGCGATCGCCGAGGTGGGCAAGCGGCTGAACATCACGGTGCACGACCACATCATCATCGGGACCAGCGGACATGCGTCGCTGCGAGCACAGGGCCTGATCTAGCCTCGGGAACAATCGACGGATGCGAACCCGTCAAACGCCAAACGCCGCCGGGAGGGGGAACCCGGCGGCGTCGGCTGCTAACCTGCGCCGTGGCGCAGGGCGGCTGGGGGATTACGACTGACCCTGGGCCAGAAACCCGGTGACCTCGGTCTTGTCGAGGCTGCTATTCTTGTCCGTGTCGGCCTGGGCGAACGCTGCACCAACCCACTTCTTGGTGGCCGGGCTGTCAGCCTTCGTCGCCGGATCGCTCGCCGTCTTCAGCGCGACCATCCAGGACGCAAATTCGGTCTTGTCGAGCTTGCCGTCAGCGTTTTTGTCATAGGTGGCGAACTGCGTGTCGACCGCCTGTGCGACCTGATCGCCCGACGCCGGCTGAGCGGCCGTGGTCGCGTCAGCAGTTGCTGTCGGCGCCGATGCGGTTGGCGTCGCCGGTGCGGGCTGCGTCTGTGCGGTCGTCGCCGGAGCGGTTTGCACCGGCACCGACTGACCGGCAGTCGCCTGATCCGTCACAGTCGTCGCCGGAGCCGACGGCGCTGCCGGGTTCGTCGTGGTGGTCTGCGCCGGCGGCGTCGCCGTCTGCGCCAGCACCGGTGCCGCAACAGTCATTGCGCTTGCGAGAAAGATCGTGCGGATCATTGGTATTCTCCTTCGAATTTACGTCGATATCGCTGGATGTACCAGTGTACCGACGTCGTGATCTCTGCCTGCTACAACCTTTATTTAAGAAGCGGGTTCCTGATCTGCAAGTTTGCTGGTCGGACACGCCGATGCTAACGCACGCGAATCCACGGGGTTAGCCCCCTTCCGCCACGACGAATCGTGGCCTTGTCAGGACGAACGCCCGCCATGATCCCACGCTATTCCCGCGCCGCCATGACCGCGATCTGGACGCCGGAGGCACGGTTCCGCATCTGGTTCGAGATCGAGGCGCATGCGACGGACGCGCTGGCGGAACTGGGCGTGGTGCCGAGGGACGCTGCGGCCCGCATCTGGGAGGCGGACGCCGCCGCCGGCCCGTTCGACGTCGAGCGGATCGACGCGATCGAGGCGGAGACGAAGCACGACGTCATCGCCTTCCTGACGCACGTGTCGGAGCGGACCGGTCCGGAAGCGCGCTTCCTGCATCAGGGGATGACCTCGTCCGACGTGCTCGATACCTGTCTGGCGGTGCAGCTGGCCCGGGCGGCGGACATCCTGATCAGCGATATCGATGCGCTGCTGCTGGTGCTGAAGCGCCGCGCGGTCGAACACAAGCTGACGCCGACGATCGGGCGCAGCCACGGCATCCATGCCGAACCGGTGACGTTCGGCCTGAAACTGGCGCAGGCCTATGCCGAGTTCGATCGCAACCGCGCTCGGCTGGTGGCGGCGCGCGAGGATGTCGCGACCTGCGCGATCTCGGGCGCGGTCGGCACCTTCGCGAATATCGATCCGTTCGTGGAAAGCTATGTCGCCGGGAAGATGGGCCTGACCGTCGAGCCGGTATCGACGCAGGTGATCCCGCGCGACCGCCACGCGATGTTCTTTGCCACGCTGGGCGTGATCGCCGGATCGATCGAGCGGCTGGCGACCGAGATCCGCCACTTGCAGCGGACCGAGGTGCTGGAGGCGGAGGAATATTTCTCCCCCGGCCAGAAGGGGTCGTCGGCGATGCCGCACAAGCGCAATCCGGTGCTGACCGAGAATCTGACCGGTCTGGCGCGCATGGTCCGCGGCTATGTCACGCCCGCGCTGGAGAACGTCGCGCTCTGGCATGAACGCGATATCAGCCATTCTTCGGTCGAGCGCTATATCGGCCCCGACGCCACGATCACGCTCGACTTCGCGCTGGTGAGGCTGACCGGGGTGATGGACAAGCTGGTCGTCTATCCGGAGCGGATGGCGAAGAACCTGCACAAGATGGGCGGCCTCGTCCATTCGCAGCGCGTATTGCTGGCGCTGACGCAGGCGGGCGTCAGCCGCGAGGATGCGTACCGGCTGGTGCAGCGCAACGCGATGAAAGTGTGGGAGTCGGATGGCGCATTGTCGCTGATGGAACTGCTGCAGGCCGATCCGGAGGTTGCCGCGGCGCTGTCGCGGGAGGAAATCGCGTCGCGTTTCGACCTCGACTACCACTACAAGCATGTCGACACGATTTTCGGGCGCGTGTTCGGATCGGCCGACTGACGACGCTCGCGCTAATATATCCAACCAGATCAGGTGAATATTTCCGCGCGCGGCACCATTCCTAACCGCGCATTAACTGGTCCGGTCGCATCGTACCGGCATGAGGAGAGCCGTTTTCCGTCCTTACCGCCTGGCCATCGCACAATGTGCTGCGGTCGCGGCATTGCTCGGCGGCAGCATCCTCGTCCCGCCGGCGGAGGGCGCGATGCTGCTCGTCCCGCTGCTGCCGGCGCGGACGGCGGCGACGATCGATCTGGCGCTCGATCACGGCGCGCGCATCGGCGGGCTGGGTCCGCTGCCCGGATCGCTGATCGTCCGTGGACAACGCGCGCACCTGTTCGCGCCGCTGATGGCGAAAGGCATCCTGACCCTTGCCGCCCCGACGATCTGGTGCGGCCGATGACCCGGATCGAGACGCCCGGGGAGGAACGCGACCTCGCGCCGCTGCGCTTGCACGGCATCCGTATGATCGTGCTGGCCGGGTGGGGCGCGACGCTGGTGCTGGCGCTGGTCGGCTGGGCGATCGGCAGCGGTCTGACGTGGGGAGCGACCGCCGCGGGCATCGCCATCAACGCCGCGCCGACCCTGATCCTCTATCGCCGACAGCATGATCTGGCGGCGCGCCTGACCGTCGCGACGCTGGCGGCGGCGCACCCCGCGCTGCTGGTGATGATCCTGTCCGGCCATCCGTGGCAGATGGACGGGCATATGTATTTCTTCGTCGCGCTCGCCGCCCTGACCCTGTTGTGCGACTGGCGGGCGCTGCTGCTCGCGTCCAGCCTGATCCTCGTCCATCATCTGATCGGTGAGTGGCTGATGCCCGACTGGGTCTTCGCCGATCAGGCGGGTCTCGGCCGCGTGCTGTTCCACGGGGTCGCGGTGCTGCTGCAATTCGCGGCGCTCAGCTACATCACCGCGCAGCTCCGGCGCCTGCTGAAGAACCGTCGCGAGGTGCAGGACGAAAGCCGGCGCCTTGCCGACGCGGCGATCGCCGGGCGCGCAGAGACGCAGCGCGCGCTCGACGCGGCGCACGCGGCTGACCAGCGTGCCCAGTCGGAAACGGCCCGGCGAGAGGCTGCGGAGCGTGCCGCCGGCGAGTCGCGGCGTGCCGAGCTCGTATCGCTCGCGGTTGGATTCAGGCGATCCATCGCGGACGTGGTGGAAACGGTAGGCACCGCCTGTGCCGAACTGGACGAATCGGCCAAGTCACTCCACCGGCTGGCCCAGCAGACCAGCCGCGATGCCGCCGGAACCGCGACATCCGTCCGTGAATCGTCTCGCAGCGCGGCGCGACTGGCGGAACGCGTTCACGATCTCAGCCGGTCGATCACGACGATCAGCGGCTCGGTCGAGCGTCAGGCGACGCTGAGCGGCGCGGCGCGGAGCCTGAGCAACACCGGTCACCATGCCGTCGATGCGCTGGTCGCGCGGACGGCGACCGTTGGTGGCTTCGCCGACACGATCAGCGCGATCGCCGGCCAGACCAACCTGCTGGCGCTGAACGCCACGATCGAGGCCGCGCGGGCGGGTGAGATCGGCCGCGGCTTCGCGGTCGTCGCGGGCGAGGTGAAGCTGCTCGCGGGGCAGACGACCGGCGCGACCGACCAGATCCGGTCGCTGGCGGGATCGATCGCCGGTGGCGCGGGCGAGGCACGCGACGCGCTGGGCGCGATCGCCCGCACGATCGACGACGTGGCGGAGGTTGCGGAGACGATCCGGGCCGAGGTCGCTCGCCAGCGCACCACCGCCGATCTGATCGAACGCGCCGCCGATACCGCCGCGGGCGGAGCCGGCGCGCTCAGCGACGAGTTCGCCGGCATCGTCCGGATGGCTGGCGACACCGAGACGCTGGCCGACCGCGTCGCGCAGGCGGCCGGCAGCCTGAGCAGCGTCGCCGCGCGGTTACAGGAAGAAGCGGAAGGCTTCGTAGGCCATCTGGCTGCGTAAACGGATCGCGATTGCGTCCGCTGCAATTGCGATAGCCTGTTACGATATTGCGACCAAACGCAATCATCGCCATCTGGCGCTTGCCGGATATGTCGCCGGCATCGGAGACCCAACCATGCGTATGTTCGAAACCGTGACCAGCTCCTTGCTGGTGATCGCGGTCCAGGCGCTGGTGGTCGGGGTGGTCGTTTCGACCTTCTGATCCATCGGCCACCGCCCTCTCGGGAGAGGGGGCGGACAGGCCCTGGCTCTATAGTATCGTCGACCACAGCGCCGCGCGCCGGGCGAGCCGAAGCGCATTTCGCACCGCAGCCGGGACATCATCCAGCCCCGCCGATCACTCTGCCGCGAACACGCCCTTCAGCTTTGCGAAGAAGCCCTGACTCTCCGGACATTCGTCGCCGGTTTCGGTTTCGCGGAACATCTCCAGCAATTCGCGCTGCCGGACCGACAGCCTCGTCGGCGTCTCCACCTCGATCTGGATGACGAGATCGCCCGAGCCGCGCCCCTGCAACACGGGCATGCCCGCGCCACGCTGGCGCAGCTGTTTGCCGGACTGGATGCCCGCCGGGATTTTCACTTCATGCGTGCGGCCGTCGAGGCCGGGGATGGCCAGCGATCCGCCGAGAGCCGCGGTGGTGAAGCTGATCGGTGCGCGGGCGAACAGCGTCGTCCCTTCGCGCTCGAACAGCGCGTGCCGCTTGACGTGCAGGAAGATGTAGAGATCGCCCGGCGGCACGCCACGCGCCCCGGCCTCGCCCTCGCCGGTCAGGCGGATGCGCGTGCCTTCATCCACACCTGCAGGCACGTTGACCGTCAGCGTCTTGGTCTTGTCGACGCGACCCTCGCCGCGACAGTCGCCGCATGGGTCGGCGATGACCTGCCCCGATCCCTGACAGACCGGGCAGGCGCGCTCGACGACGAAGAAACCCTGTTGCGCGCGCACCTTGCCATGGCCGTTGCACTGGCGGCATGTCGCCGCGTGCGTCCCCGGCTTCGCGCCCGATCCGTGGCAGGTGTCGCATGGCGCGGAAACGTCGACGGTGATCTCCGTCTCATATCCGTGGAACGCCTGTTCCAGCGTGACTTCCATGTCGTAGCGCAGATCGGCACCGCGCCGCGCCTGCTGGCGACCGCCGCGACCGCCGCCCATGAACTCGCCGAACACGCTTTCGAAGATGTCGGAGAAACCGCCGAAATCCTGCGCGCCGCCACCGCCGCCGCCCTGCTGGAACGCGGCATGACCGAAACGGTCATACGCCGCGCGCTTCTGCGGGTCCTTCAGCACCTCGTACGCTTCGGATACCGCCTTGAACCGAGCCTCCGAATCCTTGCAGCCCGCATTCTTGTCGGGATGATACTTCATCGCGAGCTTGCGATACGCGCTCTTCAGCATTCCCGCATCGGCGGTACGCTCGCATTCGAGCAGCTCGTAATAATCGACCTGGGTACTCATCACTGCCCCTCGACCAATCCGCCGTCACTCCGATGGTGGAGCGACGGCGGGAGGTGCTTCACGCTTTACGCCTTCTGGCTGTCGTCGACTTCCGAGAATTCGGCGTCGACCACGTCTTCCTTCGGCGCATCGGCGGTGTCGGGCGCGGGGGACGCCTCCGACTGCTGCTGCTTCTCGTAGATCGCCTGCCCCATCTTCATCGCGACCTGCGCCAGCGCCTGCGCCTTCTCGTTCATCGCGTCGGGCTCGCCACCCTCGACCGCCGCCTTGGCGGCGTCGATCGCGGTCTGGATCTCACCCTTCAACGACACGTCGATCTTGTCGCCATTGTCGGCGAGCTGGCGCTCCGTCGTATGGATCAGCGATTCGGCGTTGTTCTTCGCCTCGGCACCGGCACGACGCTTCTTGTCCTCCTCGGCGAACTGCTCCGCATCGCGGACCATCTGCTCGATGTCGTTGTCGGACAGACCACCGGACGCCTGGATGCGGATCTGCTGCTCCTTGCCGGTGCCCTTGTCCTTAGCCGACACGTTGACCAGACCGTTGGCGTCGATGTCGAACGTGACCTCGATCTGCGGCACGCCGCGCGGCGCCGGCGGAATACCGACCAGATCGAACTGGCCCAGCATCTTGTTGTCCGCCGCCATCTCGCGCTCGCCCTGGAACACGCGGATCGTCACCGCGCCCTGGTTGTCGTCGGCGGTCGAATAGGTCTGCGCCTTCTTGGTCGGGATCGTTGTGTTGCGATCGATCATCCGGGTGAACACGCCACCCAGCGTCTCGATGCCCAGCGACAGCGGCGTCACGTCGAGCAGCAGCACGTCCTTGACGTCGCCCTGCAACACGCCCGCCTGGATCGCGGCGCCCATCGCCACGACCTCGTCCGGGTTCACGCCCGTGTGCGGGTCCTTGCCGAAGAACGCCTTCACCGCCTCGCGCACCTTGGGCATGCGGGTCATGCCGCCGACCAGCACGACTTCGCTGATGTCGTCGGTCTTCAGGCCGGCATCGGCCAGCGCCTTCTTCATCGGATCGATCGTGCGCTTGATGAGATCGTCGACCAGACGCTCCAGATCGGCGCGGTTGATCGTCTTGACGAGATGCTTCGGACCGTTCTGATCGGCCGTGATGAACGGCAGGTTGACCTCGGTCGACGCCGCCGACGACAGCTCGATCTTCGCCTTTTCGGCGGCTTCCTTCAGACGCTGGAGCGCCAGCTTGTCCTTGGCGAGGTCGATGCCCTCGTCCTTCTTGAAGCCCTCGGCCAAGAACTCGACCAGCTTGTTGTCGAAATCCTCACCGCCCAGGAAGGTGTCGCCGTTGGTGGCCTTCACCTCGAACACGCCGTCGCCGATCTCGAGGATCGAGACGTCGAACGTGCCGCCGCCCAGATCGTAGACCGCGATCGTCTTGCCGTCCTGCTTCTCCAACCCGTAGGCGAGAGCAGCCGCGGTCGGCTCGTTGATGATGCGCAGCACTTCCAGACCGGCGATCTGGCCGGCGTCCTTGGTCGCCTGACGCTGGGCGTCGTTGAAATACGCCGGCACGGTGATAACCGCCTGCGTGACCGTCTCGCCCAGATAGGACTCGGCGGTTTCCTTCATCTTCTGGAGCGTGAAGGCGCTGATCTGCGACGGCGAATAATCCTTGCCGCCGGCCGACACCCACGCATCGCCGTTCGAACCGCGCGCGATCTTGTAGGGCACCAGTTCGGTGTCCTTCTTGGTGATCGGATCGTCGAAACGGCGGCCGATCAGGCGCTTCACCGCGAAGATCGTGTTGTCGCCGTTGGTGACGGCCTGACGCTTCGCCGGCTGGCCGACCAGCCGCTCGCCGTCCTTGGCGAAGGCGACGATCGACGGCGTCGTGCGCGCGCCCTCAGCGTTCTCGATGACCTTGGGCTTGCCGCCCTCCATCACAGCGACGCAGCTGTTGGTGGTGCCGAGATCGATGCCGATTACTTTAGCCATGAGTCGTAGATGCCCCTCAACAAACAAAATAGGCCTAGGGACCGCGCCCCGTTACGGCGGCGCAATCACCGGTTGATGGGCGCGATATAGGTGGCGTGCCGCTTGCCGCAAGAAGTCGTGGAACCTAGTGCGATGTTCGTATCGCGAAGGGACAGGCGGCAATGCGCGGGCTTTTGATGATGATGGCGCCGATGATGTGCAGCGCGGCGATGCTGTCCGGCTGCCTGAAGGCGGAGACGGTGGAGACGGAGGACCCGTGGATCCGCCTGCCCGCCGTCCCGGGGCGCCCGGCATCGGGCTATTTCAGGATGCACGGCGCGGCGAAGGACGCGGTCCTCATCAACGTCGCCGCCGACCTCGCCGTCCGCACCGAAATGCACGAGAGCATGAAGGGGCCGGGCGGCATGATGACAATGACGCCGCTGACCCGCGTCGCCGTGCCCGCGCGCGGCGATGTCGTGTTCGCGCCGGGCGGGCGTCACCTGATGCTGTTCGGCCTGAACCCGGCGTTGAAGCCGGGCGACGCGACGATCCTGACCTTCACCTTCTCGGACGGATCGCGGATGCAGCGCAAGGCGTGGGCGATCGCGGCGGGCGATCCGGCGCCGAAGTGACGCCGGCCCGCTCCGCACGTCCCCTGACCGCTGGAGAGATCGCGCTCGCCCGCGATGTGTTCGGCGACCGGATCGACTATGCCGGGGTCGAGATACGACGCTGGAAATGGGCGTTCTTCCAGCCGCGCGGTACGGTCATGGCACCGCGCGGACACATCCACCTCCACCCGGACAACCTCGACTGGCGGGAGGACTACGCGGCGGCGGGCCTCCAGCTGCAGGGGCTGTTCGTGCACGAGATGGTGCATGTGTGGCAGCATCAGTGCGGCCTGTGCCTGCCGCTGAAGCGCCATCCCTTCTGCCGCTACGACTATGCGCTGAAGCCGGGCCAACCCTTCCACCGCTACGGGATCGAGCAACAGGCGGAGATCGTCCGCCACGCCTTCCTCCTGCGCGCAGGGGCCAAGGTCGTCGGCGCGCCGGGGGTGGAGGTGTATGAGGGGCTGTTGCCGTTCTGAGCCTCGTCCACGCCGGGAATCACGGATCAGCGGATACGATCGGAAAGCCCGCTCCCACATGGGCTTCGCCCCGCGCGGCCGCGAGTTCCACCTGCCGGTGTCGCTCCGCATAGCCGGCGCGCTGCTCGTCGGTGCGATCGGCATGGCAGCGTGGACACGCCACGCCCTCCTCGTACAGGCGCGATGCGCGATCCGCCTCGCTCACCGGCATACGGCACGCGCGACACAGGCCGTGCGTACCGGGCGTCAGGCCATGGCCGACCGCCACCCGCTCGTCGAACACGAAGCACTCGCCAGTCCAGCGGCTCTCCTCCGCCGGAACCTCCTCCAGATAGCGGAGGATACCGCCGTCGAGGTGGAACACGTCCCCCACCCCTTCCCGCTTCAGATACGCCGTCGCCTTTTCGCAGCGGATGCCGCCCGTGCAGAACATCGCGACACGCTTGCCCGTCAGATCGTCGCGGTGCGCCTCGACCCAGGCCGGAAAGTCGCGGAAGCTGTCGGTGCCGGGATCGACCGCGCCCGCAAAGCTGCCGACCGCGACCTCGTACGCGTTGCGCGTGTCGATCACGACGGTATCCGGATCGTCGACCAGCGCGTTCCAGTCGGCGGGCGCGACATAGGTGCCGACATCGTCCAGCGGATCGATGTCGGGCACGCCCATCGTCACGATCTCCGCCTTCAGCCGCACCTTGAGCCGGTGGAACGGCACCGCGTCGGCCTCGGCGAACTTCGGCTTCAGATCGGCGCAGCCGGGAAGCGCGCGGATCGCCGCCAGCACCGCGTCGATCGCTTCGGGGTCCCCCGCAACCGTGCCGTTGACGCCCTCGGCGGCGACCAGCAGCGTGCCCCGGATACCGGCGTCGCGCGCGACCGCCTCCAGATGCGCGCGCACCGCCGCGGGATCGTCGAAGCGCGCGAAGCGATAGAGGGCGGCGATCCGGATCACGGGTGCGTCACAGGCGATCGAAGTCGATCGGCGCATGCCGGTCGAGCGTCTGCGGCGCTGGCGGCATCGGGTATTTCAGTCCGGTGGCGCAGTTGAACAGCACGACGCGCTCATCCTCGTCGACTTCGCCGATCTTCACCGCCTCACGGTACGCGGCCAGCGTCGCGCCGCCTTCGGGGCACAGCAGCAGGCCGTCCTTGCGCGCGCACTCGTCCACCGCCTTCAGGATCGCGGGGTCGCCCACCCCCAGCGCCTTGCCGCCCGACTCCCGCACCGCGCGCAGGATCAGGAAGTCGCCGACTGCCTTGGGCACGCGAATGCCGGCGGCGACGGTGTGGGCGTCCTCCCAGCGCTCGGCATGTTCCTCGCCGGCCTCGAACGCGCGGACGATCGGTGCGCAGCCCGACGCCTGCACCGCATACATGCGCGGCCGCTTCGATCCGATCCAGCCGAGCTTCTCCAATTCGTCGAACGCCTTCCACATGCCGATCAGGCCGGTACCGCCGCCCGTCGGATAGAAGATCGCATCGGGCAGCTCCCAGCCGAGTTGCGCCGCGAGTTCGAGGCCCATCGTCTTCTTGCCCTCGATCCGGTACGGCTCCTTCAGCGTCGAGAAGTCGAACCAGCGGCCCTCCGCCGCGCCCTTGCCGACGATCGCGCCGCAATCGTCGATCAGGCCATTGACCCGCCAGACGCGAGCGCCCTGCATCGCGATCTCGCGGACATTCACCTCGGGCGTGTCCTCCGGGCAGAACACGATCGTCTCGATCCCGACGCGCGTCGCATAGGCCGCCAGTGCAGCGCCGGCATTGCCGTTGGTCGGCATCGCGATCCGGGTCACGCCCAGTTCCTTCGCCATCGCCACCGCCATGACGAGGCCGCGCGCCTTGAAGCTGCCGGTCGGCAACCGCCCCTCGTCCTTCACCTGCACGTTGCCGCCGCCGGACGTCGGGATCGGGATCAGCGGCGTCTCGATCTCGCCGAGGCTGACGACGTTTTCCGTCCGCCGGACCGGCAGCAGTTCGCGCCAGCGCCACAGGTCGGTCGGGCGCGCCTCCAGCGCGTCCTTCGACAGTGCTGCGCCGACCGCGGCGAGGTCGTAGCGGACCAGTAGAGGCCGTCCCGCCCGCGACAGGCCATGCAGCCGGTCCGCCTCGTACCGCTCGCCAGTGATCGAGCATTCCAGATGCGTGACGAAGGTCGGTCGGTCCGCGGTCAGGTTCGGGTTCATGACCGCCGCCTCTATCGCGCGCCGGCGACAGCGTGAAGCCCGACCAAAGGAACCGCCCCGCTCCGAGCCGGTTAGCACCGGGAATCACGGGAGTTTCCAACATGACCGATACCGACCGCCGAACCTTCGTCACCGGCGCGGCCCTCGCCGCCGGTGTCGCCGCCGCCCCGGCCATCGCGCAGGGCGGGGCTAAGGCGCCCACCACGGCTCAGGCCGCCGCCTATCCGAAACCGCCCTTCCCGGTGCAGCGTCAGCCGTGGCCGGGCCTCGCATCGAAGATGACCCCGCGGCCCGATCACGGCGAAACGAGCTACAAGGGTTCGGGCAGGCTCGCGGGGAAGAAGGCGCTCATCACCGGCGGCGACAGCGGCATCGGCCGCGCCGCCGCGATCGCCTATGCGCGCGAGGGGGCGGACGTGGCGATCAACTATCTGCCCGCGGAAGAACCCGATGCGCGCGAGGTGATCGCGCTCATCAAGGCGGAGGGGCGCAACGCCGTCGCGATCCCCGGCGACCTGCGCGACGAGCGCTTCTGCCAGCGTCTGGTGGAGCAGGCGACGGCAAAGCTCGGCGGTCTCGACATCCTCGTCAACAACGCCGCGCGCCAGC
Organism: Sphingomonas sp. Leaf343; assembly: GCF_001423765.1. Classification (GTDB taxonomy): domain Bacteria; phylum Pseudomonadota; class Alphaproteobacteria; order Sphingomonadales; family Sphingomonadaceae; genus Sphingomonas. Next base: position 123,978 of record NZ_LMPG01000015.1, on the reverse strand, counting down.
AGACCCGACCGACGATCGCCGATATCTCGTCGGAGGATTTCGATGCGACGATGAAGACCAACGTCTACGCGCCGTTCTGGCTGACCAAGGCGGCGGTAGCGCGGATGGAACCGGGCAGCGTCATCGTCAACACGTCGTCCGAACAGGCCGGCGATCCGTCGAAGGACATCATCGACTATGCGATGACTCGCGCCGCGGTGCTGAACTTCACCAAGGGGATGGCCAAGCAGCTTGCGGACAAGGGCATCCGCGTGAACGCGGTCGCGCCGGGTCCATTCTGGACACCGCTTCAGGTCAGCGGCGGCGCGACCCCGGAAAAGCAGAAGTCGTTCGGCGAAAGCTCGCCGCTGGGCCGGCCGGGTCAGCCGGCGGAGATCGCCGGCCTCTATGTGGCGGCGGCGGACCCGTCGCTGTCGTTTTCAACCGGGCAAATCTTTGGAGCAACGGGCGGCGGCGGCCAGCCGGCTTAACGCGATACCCGTGTCCCCGCGAAGGCGGGGACACGGGTACTAATGGCAGGGATAGCCCGCGTCAGATCACCCCGCCTTGGCGACCCCGACCAGAGCCGGCCGCAGCAGCCGGTCCTTAATCATGTACCCAGCCTGCATTTCCTGCACGACGGTGCCCGGCGGCGCGTCGCTCGGCACTTCCAGCATCGCCTGATGCTTGTTGGGGTCGAGCGTCGCGCCCATCGCCTCGATCTTGCTAATGCCGTGGCGCTGGAACACGCTTTCCAGTTCGCGACCGGTCGCCTCCAGACCCGTCACCAGCCCCTTCGACTTCTCGTCGCCGCGCCAGTCGGCCGGGATCGCCGCCAGTCCGCGCGAGAGATTGTCCGCCACCGACAGGATGTCGCGCGCGAAGCTGGTCGTCGCATAGGCGCGGGCATCGACGGCTTCCTTCTCGGCGCGGCGGCGGACGTTCTGCACCTCCGCCTGCGCATACAGCACCTGCTGCTTCGCCTCCGCCAATTGCGCCTCCAGTTCGGCGATACGGCCCTGCGATGCGTCATGCTCCGCGACTTCCGGCGCCGCCTCGGCGGTCTCGGCGCGCAGGTCCTCTCCGGCGGTTTCGGTCTCGTTGTCGATCATCATAGTCCCTGTACTTATTGCATCAGGCGAGCGAGCGTCGCCGCAGTGAAATCCACCATGGGCACGACGCGCGCGTAGTTCAACCGCGTCGGGCCGATCACGCCGACCACGCCGACCACCTGCCCGCCCGGTCCCCGGAACGGCCGCGCGATGACGGACGATCCACTGAGCGCGAACAATTTGTTCTCCGCGCCGATGAAGATGCGGGTCGCATCGCCGGCGCGGGCCGAGTCGAGCAGGGACGCGATCTCCTGCTTGCCCTCCAGATCGTCGAGCAGGTCGCGGACGCGGTCGAGGTCCGCGGCGGCGGCGGCGTCGATCAGCCGCCCCTGCCCGCGCACGATCAGCACCGGCCGGCGGCGGTCGTCCTCGCTCCAGATCGCGATGCCGCGTTCGACCAGCGCGCGCGCCGACGCATCCAGCGCGGCGCGCCCGTCCGCCAGCTCGCGCTCCACCCGCGCCTTCGCCTCCGCCAGCGTCAGGCCGCCCAGCGTCGCCGACAGGAAATTGCCAGCCTCCACCAGTGCGGAGGGGTCCATGCCCTCGGGCAGGTCGATGACGCGGTTCTCGACCGCACCGTCCTCCCCGACCATCACCGCCAAAGCCTGCATCCTCGACAGCGGCACGAAGCCGATCGAGCGCAGCGTGACCTCGCGCTTGGGCACCAGCACCAGCCCGGCGCAGGCCGACAGCCCCGACAGCGCGGCGGTCGTCGCGGCCAGCGCATCCTCCACCGGTCCGGCGCGCAACGCACGCGCGGCCAATTGCGCCTCGATCGCGCCCCGCTCCTCGGCGGAGGGTTCGGCGGCCTGCATCATGCCGTCGACGAACAGCCGCAGGCCGCGCTCGGTCGGCACGCGTCCCGCCGAGGTGTGCGGCGAGGCGAGCAGGCCCAGCGATTCGAGTTCGCCCATGACGTTGCGGATCGACGCGGGCGAGAGGTTCAGGCCGGATGCGATCGCAATCGTCTTCGACCCCATCGGTGCGCCGTTCGCCAGATAGCCGTCCACCACCGCGCGAAAGATCTCGCGGGCACGGTCGGTCAGTTCGGTGACGGGCGGGGCCATGGGGGTGATCTAGGGTGTCGCGGGGCCGGGATAAAGCACCGCTTCAATCCTCCCCTGCAACGGGAGGTGGCGCAGAGCGACGGAGGGGTCCACGCCGATGGTGTCACCCCTCCGTCGGCCCTGCGGGCCACCTCCCCTTGCAGGGGAGGATTTCGTTATCGCTTGCCGATGAACGCACCGATCGGCAGCAGGTCCGGCGCGGCGCGCAAGGCCGTCCGCATGCGGTCGTCGCTGTCGGGCCGGCATCCGTAATAGAGCGACAGATGCTGCCCCGCCCCCTCCAGCCCGGTCCAGTGCACGTCGACGCCCGGCATGTCGGTCGGCGCGTTGCCGCAATCCGGACTGCCCGGCTGGATCAGCCGCTCGCCCGCCTCCGGACGATATGGCGCCAGCGCGGCGGCGAAGCGGCGATAGGCGTCGGGCGTCAAGGTGAACGTACGCACGCCGGTGACGGCGGTGTGCGCCTTACCCTCAAATACGCCGGTGCCGTCCGGGTGGACGGTGACGGTGTAGACCGGGCAGGTGCCGAAGCACGGCGCGGTCGCGTAGCTGATCTCCTCCCGCTCGATCGGCACCGGCGCACCACCCGGTGGAGGCGTGGTCGCACACCCCGCCAGCATCGTCGCGGCGAAAAAGGCAGTGGTCTTCGGGCGCATGACTCGGTTCCTCATTTGCGCGGCCACTGGCGTGGGCGGGCGTCGAACGCTAGGGCTTGGCCTACCCGACCTTGAGGAGAGTTGAATGCGCCCCAGCGGCCGCGCGCCAGATCAGATGCGCGCCATCACCATCGAGCCCCGCTTCACCCGCCATGCGGAAGGATCGGTGCTGATCGGCTTCGGCGATACGAAGGTTCTCGTCACCGCCTCCATCGAGGAACGCGTCCCCCCCTTCCTGCGCGGCAAGGGCGAAGGCTGGGTGACGGCCGAATATGGCATGCTGCCCCGCGCCACCCACACTCGCGGCAACCGCGAGGCGGCGAAGGGCAAGCAGTCGGGCCGTACCCAGGAAATCCAGCGGCTGATCGGCCGCTCGCTGCGCTCCGTCGTCGACATGAAGCTGCTCGGCGAGCGCCAGATCGTGCTCGATTGCGACGTGATTCAGGCGGACGGCGGCACGCGCACCGCCTCGATCTCCGGCGCGTGGGTCGCCCTGCGGCTGGCGGTGGACGGGCTGTTGAAGTCCGGCAAGCTGACGACCGACCCGATCACGCAGAAGGTCGCCGCGGTCAGCTGCGGCATCTACAAGGGAACGCCCGTCCTCGACCTCGATTACGACGAGGATTCGGCGGCCGACGCGGACGGCAATTTCGTCCTGCTGGAAAACGGCAACATCGCCGAGGCGCAGGCGACGGCCGAGCACGCAACCTATGACGAGGAAGCGCTGCTGAGGCTGCTGCGGCTCGCCCGCATGGGCTGCGCCGACATCTTCCGCGCGCAAGGCGAGGCCGTGAAATGAGCGGCGAGGGCAAGGAGCCGCAGGCGATCCGCAAGCTCGCGCCGGGCAAGCTCGTCATCGCCAGCCACAACCCCGGCAAGGTTCGCGAGATCGCGGCTCTGCTGGAGGGGCATGGCCTCGATGTCGTGTCCGCGGCGTCGCTCGACCTGCCCGAGCCGGAGGAGACCGGCACCACCTTCGTGATGAACGCCGAGCTGAAGGCGCGCGCGGCGGCCGATTTGTCGGGTCTGCCTGCGCTCGCCGACGACAGCGGCCTGTGCGTCGATGCGCTGGACGGCGATCCGGGCATCTTCTCCGCCCGCTGGGGCGGGCCGGACAAGGACTTCGGCATGGCGATGCGCCTGATCGAGGATCATCTCGGCCGGATCGAGGCGGAAACGGGCACCGCGCCCGCCCGCTCTGCGCACTTCGTCTGCGCGCTGGCGCTGGCATGGCCGGACGGGCACGTCGAGTGGTTCGAGGGCCGGGTCGACGGCACGCTCGTATCGCCGGTGCGCGGCGACAAGGGACACGGCTACGATCCGATGTTCGTGCCAGACGGCCACGACCGTAGCTTCGGCGAGATGGACGACGCGCTGAAGAACGAGATCAGCCACCGCGCGGACGCCTTCCGCCAGATGGTGGCGGCGGTGTTCTGATCGCCGTCTTCTCGCTCCCTTCCGGAAGAGGGAGCGAGAAGACGCTACGCCTCGATATCCCGCCGGAACGTCTCCGGCAGGAACAGCAACCCCAACACCAGCGTGATCGCGGCCAGCACGACCGGGTACCAGAGCCCGTAATAGATGTCCCCGGTCGCCGCGACCATCGCGAAGGCGGTCGTCGGCAGGAAGCCGCCGAACCAGCCATTGCCGATATGATAGGGCAAGGACATCGACGTATAGCGGATGTTGGTGGGAAACAGCTCCACCAGCAACGCCGCGATCGGGCCGTAGACGGCGGTCACCAGCAGCACCATGAAGAACAGGATCGCGATCACCAGCGGCGTGTTCATGCCCGCCGGATCGTATTTCGCCGGATAGCCGGCGGCGGCGACCGCCGTCTTCAGCGCGGCCTGATAGGCGGCGATCGCGGCCTTGCGCGCCTCTCCGGTCACGGCGGCGGGATCTGGCGCGACGAAGCTGCGGTCGCCGATGCGAACCTGGGCGATCGTGCCCGCCGGAGCCTCGACATTCGCGTAGCTGATGCCGTTCTTCGCCAGCCACGACTTGGCGATGTCGCAGCTTTTCGCGTCGAACCTGTTGTGACCGATCGGATCGAACTGGACCGAACACTCCGCATCGTGGCTGACGACCGTCACGGGCGACCGTGCCTGCGCCGCCGCCAGCGCGGGGTTCGCGGCCTGCGTCAACGCGCCGAACAGCGGGAAATACGTCAGCGCTGCGAGCGCACAGCCCGTCATGATGATCGGCTTGCGCCCGATCCTGTCCGACAGCCAGCCGAAGATCACGAAGAACGGCGTTCCCAGCGCCAGCGCCACCGCCATCAGCACATTGGTCGTCGCGCCGTCGACCTTCAGCATCTTTTCGAGGAAGAACAGTGCGTAGAACTGTCCGGTATACCACACCACCGCCTGCCCCATCGCCGCGCCGAACAGCGCGATCAGCACGATTTTCAGGTTGCCCCAGCGCGCGAACGCCTCCGTCAGCGGGGCTTTCGATGTCTTCCCCTCGTCCTTCATCCGCTGGAACGCCGGGCTCTCCGCCAGTTGCAGCCGGATCCACAAGGACACGCCGAGCAGCACGATCGAGATGATGAACGGCAACCGCCAACCCCACGCCGCGAACGCGACCTCTCCGACCAGCGTCCGCAACCCGATGACGACGAGCAAGGCCGCGAACAGCCCGAGCGTCGCCGTCGTCTGGATGAAACTGGTATACAAGCCGCGCCGGTGCGCCGGAGCATGTTCCGCGACATAGGTCGCCGCCCCGCCATATTCGCCACCCAGCGCCAGCCCCTGCAACAGTCGCAACAGCACCAGCAGCAACGGCGCGGCGACGCCGATCGTGGCGTAGGACGGCAACAGGCCGACCGCGAAGGTCGACAGGCCCATGATCCCCATCGTCACGAGGAACGTGTTCTTGCGCCCGACCAGATCGCCGATCCGCCCGAACACCAGCGCCCCGAACGGCCGCACCGCGAACCCCGCCGCGAACGCGCCGAGCGCGAGGATGAATCCGGTCGTCTCGTTGACGCCCGAGAAGAACTGCGCCGAGATGTACGTCGCCAGCAGACCGTACAGATAGAAATCATACCACTCGAACACGGTGCCCAGCGAGGAGGCGATGATGACCTTCTTGTCGCTCCGGAACGTCGCGCCCGCATCGGCGGAATCTGGATCGCGCGTCATCATGTCCTCCCCTGCCCGGAGACGATCTAAGCGCAGATCGCCGGCGAACGCCATCGCGCCGTGCGTGTCATGATGCGGAAGCAAGGCTGGCCTAATGCCGGCGACCTTGGTTATGAACCCCATCAACCCTCTGTCGCAGCAAGGAAAGACGACGTTGAACCGGTTTCTGCAACTTGCCCTGCCCCTCCTCGCCCTGACGCCGGCCGCCGCTCCGGGCCAGACGTTGAAGGTGATGACGTTCAACGTCCGCTATGCCTCCGACGACGGACCGCAGGCGTGGCCCGTCCGGCGACCCGTGATGATCGCGTTGCTGAAACAGGCCCAGCCCGACCTGATCGGCACGCAGGAATTGTTGCAGCGGCAGGGCGACGACCTGATCCGCGCGCTGCCCGGCTATCGCTGGTTCGGACGCGACCGGCGCGGCGAGCACAAGGACGAACATATGGGCGTATTCTATCGCCCCGACCGGCTGCGCGTGGTGCGGCAGGGGGATTTCTGGCTATCCGACACGCCCGACGTCGTCGGCAGCTCCAGCTGGGGCACCGACCTGCCGCGCATGGCGACCTGGGCGGTGTTCGAGACGCTGGACAAGCCGACCTCTGGCAAGCGCAAGCGCTTCGTGTTCGTCGACACGCACCTGGCGCACCGGGATCAGGACGACGACGCACGCGACCGCGCCGCCGCGACGATCCTCGCGCGCTTGCCGAAGCTGGCGGCGGGGCTGCCGGTGATTCTCGCGGGCGACATGAACGCACGGCCCGAGACGGCGGCGTACAAGCGGTTCGCGAAGGCGCTGACCGACGCACGGACGACGGCGGCGCAGGTGCGCGGCCCGGAGAACACGTTCCACGATTTCACCGGCAACCCCGATCGCCGGATCGACTACCTGTTCGTCCGCGGGTTCAAGGTCGGCACCGTGGAAACGGACACATTCCACGAGGGGACGACCTATCCGTCCGATCACTTCCCCGTCACCGCCACGGTCAGCTTTCGATAGCGCCCGCTTCTCTGTCGTCAGGCGAAGGGCTTACATCTTCTCTCCTCCGCTTCAGGGGAGGGGCCGGGGGTGGGGCGGTGCCGCGAGCAGGTCGCCTGTGGAGAGGCCCCACCCCAACCCCTCCCCTGAAGGGGAAGGGCTAAAGCGTGCCCCTCATTCAGGCACTCCGCCGCGCCCAGTCCTTGTTCCATCCCAGCGCCGCCAGCGTGCAGATCGCGCCCGACAGCAGATACGCGCCGACCGACCACAACCCGACCCGGCTGGCGAGGAACAGCGCGATCAGCGGCGCGAAGCCGGCCCCGATCAGCCATGCCGAATTGGCGACGATCGCCGCGCCGGTATAGCGGTGCTGCACCGGGAACCGGTCGTTGACCGCGCCCGAGGACTGGCCGAACGCCAGACCCAGCAGCACGAACCCGCCGAGCATATAGATCGTCTCGCCGAACCCGCCCGCACCCAGCAACTGCGGCGCGAAGCCCGAATACGCCCCGATCAGCACCGCCGACACACCCAGCACCGCGCGCCGCCCGACCCGGTCCGCGATCAGGCCGGACGCGAGGATCGACAGCACGCCGACCACCGCACCCGCCGCCTCGATCATCAGGAAGCGCACCGGCGTCTCGCCCGCGTAGAGCGTCACCCATGACAGCGGGAACACCGTGACGAGGTGGAACAGCGCGAAGCTGGCGAGCGGGGCGAACGCACCCAGCACGATCGTCCGCCACTCGCTGAACAGCGTCGCGAAGGCGGGCGACGGCTGCAACTCGCGGCTTTCGAACAAACGCGTGAACTCCGGCGTCGCGACCAGCCGCAGCCGCGCGAACAGCGCCACGACGTTGATCGCCAGCACCACGAAGAACGGGTAGCGCCAGCCCCATGCCAGGAAATCCTCCGGTGACAGGATCGCGAGCAGGTAGCCGAACAGCGCCACCGCCACGAGCAGACCGAGCGGCGCGCCGAGCTGCGGGATCATCGCGTACCAGCCGCGCTTCTCCTCCGGCGCGTTGAGCGATAGCAGCGACGGCAATCCGTCCCACGCCCCGCCCAGCGCCACGCCCTGACAGAAGCGGAACAGCCCGAGCAGGACCGCCGCGACCGGGCCGACCTGCCCGTAACTGGGCAAGAGCGAGATCGCCATCGTCGATCCGCCGAGCAGGAACAGCGCCAGCGTCAGCTTGACGCCGCGCCCGTGCATCCGGTCGATCCACATGAACAGCAGCGTCCCGAACGGCCGAGCGACGAACGCCAGCGCGAACAGCGCGAAAGAATAGAGCGTGCCGGTGACCGCATCGACATAGGGAAAGATCAGCTTCGGGAAGACCAGCACGGAGGCGAGCGCGTAGACGAAGAAGTCGAAGAACTCGCTGGTCCGCCCGACGATCACGCCGATCGCGATCTCACCCGGCGCGATGCGGTGATCCTGCGCATTGACGAGGCGCGCATCGCGTTCGAGCGGCGTCGAGGTCGCATTCGCGGTGGAGGCTGTCATCGTCCGTCATGCTCCTGCGGCACCGGGGCCACTCTTCTGCTTCGCGCAGCCCATGGGCTACCATAACCCCCCCTTGCCCGCGATCGAGCGCCGACGGGATTGGACAAAATGTCCAATGGGGCCGCGGCCGCCGGGGTCGTATCGGGCCATCATGCGCGAACACCCGTTGTCCCGCCGACACCTGATCGGTCCGGCCCTGATCCCCCTGCTGGCGTTGGCCGGCTGCCAGCATGCGGTGCTGAACCCCGCGGGCGACATGGCGCTGCAACAGCGCAACCTGATCTATGCGTCGACCGGGCTGATGCTCATCATCATCGTGCCGGTGATGATCCTGATCGTGCTGTTCGCGTGGCGCTATCGCAAGGGCAATCGCGACGCGACCTACGATCCGAAGTTCGACCATTCGACCTCGCTGGAACTGGTGATCTGGTCCGCGCCGCTGCTCATCATCATCGCGCTCGGGGCGCTGACATGGTCCAGCACGCACCTGCTCGACCCGTTCCGCCCGCTCGACCGCGTCGCGGCGGGCAAGCCGATCGACAAAAAGCAGGCGCCGATGCTGGTGCAGGTTGTCGCGATGGACTGGAAGTGGCTGTTCATCTATCCGGAACAGGGCATCGCCACCGTCAACGAACTGGTGCTGCCTGTCGATCGGCAGGTGCGGTTCGACATCACCTCGACCAACATGATGAACAGCTTCTACGCGCCGACGCTGGCAGGCATGGTCTATGCCATGCCCGGCATGCGCAGCACGTTGCACGCGGTCCTGAACAAGCGTGGCGAGTATGAGGGCTTCTCCGCCAATTACAGCGGGGCGGGCTTCAGCGACATGCGCTTCAAGCTGCGCGGCGTCGATGCGGCGGGCTTCGCCCGCTTCGTCAGCGATGCGAAGTCGAGCGGCCGATCGCTGTCGACGCCCGCCTATCTCCAGCTCGAACGCCCGAGCGAGAAGGTCCCGGCGACCCGCTTCGCCGCGTTCCAGCCGGGACTGTTCGACAAGGTCTACAATCGCTGCGTCCGACCCGGTACGCCGTGCATGAGCGACGTGATGATGCGCGACCAGCGGGCGGGCGGCGGCGATCCTCATGACATGCGCGTTGGTTCGGGCATGCCGCAGGGTCGCGACTCGGCGGAACCGCCGCGCGGCGAGAAGCCCAAAGGCGCGCTGTTCAAGGATACCGACGAGATCGCCCCTGCCGCCAACGTCACCAAGGAGCGCAAGCCCGGCGCACCGGGATCGACGCAGCCCGACAGTCCGCGCAACCGCGATATGTCCTTCCTCCTGCCGACCGTACCGGGCACCGCCCGGACGGCGCGCGGCTGAGCCGCCGGAGCCATCATGATCGATCCCGCCATCCTCAAGACGATCTTCGGACGTCTGAGCCCCGAATCCTTTCCGATCCACGAGCCGATCCTGCTCGTCACCTTCGCCGGTGTGGTCGTGATGGGCAGCGCGATGCTGTTCGCCGTCACGAAATACCGGCTCTGGGGCTGGCTGTGGCGCGAATGGTTCACGTCCGTCGACCACAAGAAGATCGGGATCATGTACATGATCCTCGGCATCATCATGCTACTGCGCGGATTCGCGGACGCGGTGATGATGCGCCTGCAACAGGCGATCGCGTTCGGCGGCAGCGACGGATATCTGAACGCGCACCATTACGATCAGGTCTTCACCGCGCACGGGACGATCATGATCTTCTTCGTCGCGATTCCGCTGGTCGTCGGCCTCATCAACTACGTCATGCCGCTCCAGATCGGCGCGCGCGACGTGGCGTTCCCGTTCCTCAACAATCTCAGCTTCTGGCTGACGGTGGCGGGCGCACTGCTGGTGATGGTGTCGCTGTTCGTCGGCGAGTTCAGCCGTGCCGGCTGGCTCAACTACGTCCCCGTGTCGAACCTTCAGAACAGCCCGGACACCGGGCCGGACTACTATCTCTGGGCGCTCCAGATCGCAGGCGTCGGCACCACGCTGTCGGCGATCAACATGGTCACCACGATCATCAAGATGCGTGCGCCCGGCATGACGATGATGAAGATGCCGGTGTTCTGCTGGACCGCGCTGTGCAGCAACGTGCTGGCGGTGACGATCTTCCCGATCCTGACCGCGGCGTTCGCGCTGTTGATGCTGGACCGGTATGTCGGCACCAACTTCTTCACCAACGATCTCGGCGGCAACCCGATGATGTACTGGAACCTCGTCTGGATCTGGGGTCATCCGGAGGTCTATGTGCTGGTCCTGCCGGTCTTCGGCATCTTCTCGGAGATCACGTCGACCTTCTCGGGCAAGCGGCTGTTCGGCTATTCGTCGATGGTCTACGCCACCGTCGTCATCACGATCCTGTCGTTCCTCGTCTGGCTCCACCATTTCTTCACGATGGGGTCGGGGGCCAGCGTCAACAGCTTCTTCGGCATCGCGACGATGGTCATCTCGATCCCGACGGGCGCGAAGATCTTCAACTGGCTGTTCACGATGTACCGCGGCCAGATCCGGTTCGAGCTGCCGATGATGTGGACCGTCGCGTTCCTGCTGACCTTCACGGTCGGCGGCATGACCGGCGTGCTGCTGGCAGTGCCACCCGCAGACTTCGTGCTGCACAACTCGCTGTTCCTCGTCGCGCACTTCCACAACGTCATCATCGGCGGCGTCGTGTTCGGGCTGTTCGCGGGCATGTACTACTGGTTCCCGAAGGCGTTCGGCTTCCGTCTCGACCCGTTCTGGGGGAAGGTCAGCTTCTGGGGCTGGGTGATCGGTTACTGGGTCGCGTGGACGCCGATCTACATCGTCGGTCTGATGGGCACGACGCGCCGCGTCCGCCATTTCGAGGACCCGACGCTGCAACCCTTCTTCATCGTCGCGGCAATCGGCGTGGGGATCATCGCCATCGGTATCCTGGCGTTCCTGATCCAGATCGCGGTCAGCATCAGGAACCGGGAGGCGCTGCGCGACACCACCGGCGATCCGTGGGATGGCCGCACGCTGGAATGGTCGACCAGTTCGCCGCCGCCAGCCTACAACTTCGCGTTCACGCCCGTCATCCACGATCTGGACGCGTGGTACGACATGAAGGCACGCGGTCACGAGCGGCCGGCGCGCGGCTATCGCCCTATCCACATGCCGCGCAACACCGGCACGGGCGTGATCCTGTCGGCGCTGGCGATGGCGCTGGGCTTCGCGATGGTCTGGTACATGTGGTGGCTGGCGATCGTCAGCTTCGTCGCGCTGATCGCGGTGACGATCGGCCACACCTTCAACTACAACCGCGACTACTACATCCCGGCCGACGAGGTCGCGGAGGCCGAGCGAGCCAGCCTCGCGGTGGCGGGAGCCTGATATGTCCACGCACAGCATGACCGCGGAGGGCGCAGCCCCCGGCTTCTACGTCATCGACGAGGAGGAGCATCACGGTCCGGGAGCGAGCACGTCGCTCGGCTTCTGGATCTACCTGATGAGCGACGCGCTGATCTTCGCGACGCTGTTCGCGACGTACGGCGTGCTCAGCACCAGCTATGCCGGCGGCCCGGCGCCACGTCAGATCTTCGAATTGCAGCTGGTGGCGGTCAACACCGCGATGCTGCTGCTGTCGTCGATCACCTTCGGGATGGCGGCGATCGCGGCGGACGAGGAACGACCGGGCGCGACGCGCCTGTGGCTGGGCATCACCGCGCTGTTCGGGGCGGCGTTCGTCAGCATCGAGCTGTACGAGTTCGCGAACCTGATCGCGGAGGGCGCGACACCGCAGCGCAGCGCGTTCCTGTCGGGCTTCTTCGCGCTGGTCGGCACGCACGGGCTGCACGTCCTGTGCGGCCTGATCTGGATCGGCGTCATGCTGGTGCAGATGAGCCTGCACGGACTGAACCCCGACAATCGCCGCCGGCTGATGTGCCTGGGGATGTTCTGGCATCTGCTCGACGTCGTCTGGATCGGCGTCTTCACCTTCGTCTACCTGCTCGGAGTGCTGCGATGAGCCACGACCATCATGCCGGGACCGAAAGCCACGCGTCGCGGCGCGGCTATCTGATCGGCTTCGCGCTGTCGGCGGCGCTGACCGCGGTTCCGTTCTGGCTGGTGATGACCGGCGTGCTGGTCGACGTTCAGGCGACCGCGCTGGCGATCATCGCGCTCGCCTTCGTCCAGATCGTCGTCCACACGACCTGCTTCCTGCACGTCAACTCCCGCTCCGAAGGGGGCTGGACGCTGATCGCGCTGATCTTCACGATCGTCATCGTGGCGATCGTCATCAGCGGGTCGATGTGGATCATGTACCATCTGAACGGCAACATGATGCCGATGACCGGCGGCGGCATGACCGAAATGCCATGAAGCGCCGCCTGCTGCTCGGCCTCTGCGTACTCCTTGCGCTCGCCTTCGCGGCGCTGGGGGTGTGGCAGGTCGAGCGGCGGACGTGGAAGCTGGACCTGATCGCACGGGTGACGGCGCGCTCCACCGCTACCCCCGCCCCACTGCCTCCGCGTGCTGCGTGGAAGGAGGATCAGAGCTATCGCCGGGTGCGGGTCACCGGCACGCTCCTCAACGATCGCGAAACCCTCGTGCAGGCGGTGACGGACTATGGCCCCGGCTGGTGGGTGATGACGCCGCTCGAAACCGGCACCACGACATTGCTCGTCAATCGCGGCTTCATTCCGAACGACCGGCGCGATCCGGCGAATCGCCCGGCAGGCCAGCCACGCGGCCCGGTGACGATCACCGGCCTGCTACGCACCACCGAACCCGGCGGCGCGTTCCTGCGCAGCAATGATCCCGCGGCCGGCCGCTGGTACTCGCGCGACGTCGCGGCGATCGCCCGCGCGCGCGGATTGCGCGACACCCCGCCCTTCTTCCTCGACGCCCCACCCTTCTTCCTCGACGCCGACGCCACCCCCAATTCCGGCGGCTATCCGATCGGCGGACTCACCGTCATCGCCTTCCGCAACAATCACCTGGTCTATGCGCTGACATGGTTCGCGCTGGCGGCCCTATCGATCGCGGGTGCGGTCCTCGCGTGGCGAAAGGAGGACGCGCGGTGATGGACAGGCCCCTGCTCGCGCTGACCCGTCCCCGCCTCGCGACGCGGGAGGGACTGTCGCCGGAAACGACGGCGGCGGAGAATATGCGCCAGCTCGTGCAGTTGCGCTGGATCGCCGGGGCGGGGCAGCTCGTGACGATCCTGTTCGTCGGCGTCGTCCTGCGCGTGCCTCTGCCGCTCGCACCGATGCTGGGCGCGGTGGCGCTGCTGGCGGTCGTCAATCTCGCGATCATCGGCCTGCTCGCGCGCACCCGCATCACCAATGGCCAGATCATGCTGGCCCTGCTGTTCGACATGGGTGTCCTGACCGTGCAGCTCTACTGGAGCGGCGGCGCGACCAATCCGTTCATCTCGCTCTATCTGCTTCAGGTCGTGCTCGGCGCGATCCTGCTGGAGACGTGGTCGGTCTGGGTCCTCGTCGCCGCGACCAGCCTTTGCTACGCCGGGCTGACGATGCGCAGCGTACCGCTGGTCTATCCCGTCGGGCTATTGCCGGAGGAGGGCGACCTCTACACGCTCGGCGCGTGGCTGGCGTTCGCGATGATCGCGACACTGCTGGTGCTGTTCATCACCCGCATCAGCCGCAATCTGCGCGCCCGCGACGACTATCTCGCCGATTTGCGCCAATATGCGGCGGAGGAGGACGGCATAGTCCGCATGGGCCTGTTCGCGAGCGGCGCGGCGCACGAACTCGGCACGCCGCTCGCGTCCCTGTCGGTGATCCTGAGCGACTGGCGCCGAATGCCGAAGCTGGCCGGCGACCCGGAACTGTCCAGCGAGCTGGAGGAGATGCAGGCGGAGGTCGAACGCTGCAAGGCGATCGTCAGCGACATCCTCCATTCCGCCGGCGAACCCCGTGGCGAAGCGATGGCGAGCATTCCCGCCCGCGCATTCCTCGACGATGTCGCCGCCGCGTGGCAGCCGACGCATGCCGGCGTCCCGCTATCCTATCGGCGCGACGAGCTGGACGGCGCGCAACTCGTCGCCGACGCATCGCTCCGGCAGGCGATCTGGAACCTGCTCGACAATGCGGCGGAGGCCGCGCCCGGCGGCATCGAACTGTCGGCCGCGATCGGCACCGATGGCCTGACGATCGCCGTATCCGATCGCGGCCCCGGCTTCACGGAGACGCAGCTCGCCGGCATCGGCAAGGCGTACCGTTCCAGCAAGGGCGCGGGTCACGGGCTGGGCCTGTTCCTCGCCAGCAACGTCGCACGCCGATCCGGCGGCCGACTGGAGGCCGGCAACCGACGCGACGGCGGCGCGCAGGTGTCGCTGATCCTGCCGCTAGTGACCAAGCCGGAGGGACGATGACCGACGATGTTCGTCGCCTGATGATCGTGGAGGACGACGCGACCTTTGCCCGCACGCTGCAACGCTCGTTCGAGCGGCGCGGCTATCTGGTGTGGGTGGCGCGCAGTCCGGAGGAACTCGACGCGCTGCTGGCCGACGCCGCGCCCGGTTACGCCGTGGTCGACCTGAAGCTGGGCACGGCGTCCGGCCTGACCTGCGTCGAGCGGCTGCACGCGCACGACCCGAAGATGCTGATCGTCGTCCTGACCGGTTTCGCCAGCATCGCCACCGCGGTCGAGGCGATCAAGCTCGGCGCCTGCCATTACCTCGCCAAGCCGTCGAACACCGACGATGTGGAGGCCGCGTTCAGCCGCGCGGCGGGCGACACCGACGTCGCGATCGGCGAACGCGCGACGTCGATCAAGACGCTGGAATGGGAGCATATCAACGAGACGCTGGCGGAAACGGGCTTCAACATCTCCGAAACCGCCCGGCGGCTGGGCATGCACCGCCGGACGCTGGCGCGCAAACTGGAGAAGCGACCGGTGAAGTGATCTTTCCCTCCCCTGGATGGGGAGGAGCGGAAGGGAGCCTACGCCCCCTCGCCCAGCATCTGTCGTATCCGCGTCGCCAGCGCCTCCATCGCGAAGGGCTTGGTAATCATCTCCATCCCCGGCTCCAGAAACCCGGACGCCATCGCCGCGTTTTCCGCATAGCCGGTCATGAACAGCACCTTCAGCGACGGCCGCAATTCGCGCGCGGCATCCGCAAGTTGCCGGCCGTTCAATCCCGGCAGGCCGATATCGGTAATCAGCAGGTCGATCCGCCGCCGCGATTGCAGCACCTCCAGCCCTTTCGGCCCATCGATCGCCTCGATCGCGCGATAGCCGAGTTCCTTCAGCTCCTCGACGATCAGGCCGCGCACCACCGCCTCGTCCTCGACGACCAGCACCACCTCGCCATCCTCGGCGATGTGCGCTTCGGTCAGTTGCGGCAGCGGCTCGTCCTCGTCGGCCGCCCCGCGGTGGCGCGGCAGGTAGAATTTGAACGTCGTCCCCTGTCCGACCTCCGAATAGATCTTGGCGTAACCCTCCGACTGCTGCGCGAAGCCGTAGATCATCGACAGGCCCAACCCCGTTCCCTGCCCGATCGGCTTGGTCGTGAAGAACGGCTCGAACGCCTTTGCGATCGTGCCCGCATCCATGCCCGACCCGCTGTCGGTGACGCAGATGCAGACATATTGACCCGGCTTCACCCCCCGCTCGCGCGCGGCATAGGCGCTGTCGAGATGCGCGTTGCACGTCTCGATCGTCAGCTTGCCGCCGTCCGGCATCGCGTCGCGCGCATTGATGACGAGGTTCAGGATCGCGCTTTCCAGCTGGTTGGGATCGCAAAGCGTCACCCACAGGCCACCGGCCAGCACCAGTTCCATATCGATCCGCTCGCCGATCGTCCGGCGCAGCATGTCCTCCATCGACGCGATCAGCGTATTGGCGCGCACCGCCTTGGGATCGAGCGGCTGGCGGCGGGAAAAGGCGAGCAGGCGGTGGGTCAGCGCCGCCGCCCGCTGCGCCGCGGTCGACGCGCCGGTGATGAACCGGTCGAGCTCGCCGACGCGGCCCTGCGCGACGCGGCGCTGCACGATCTCCAGACTGCCGGTGATGCCCTGAAGCAAATTATTGAAATCATGGGCGATACCACCGGTCAGCTGCCCCACCGCCTCCATCTTCTGCGACTGGCGAAGCGCCGCCTCCGCCTCCGCCAGCGCCGCCTCCGCCTCGACCTCCGCGGTCACGTCGCGACCGAAGCCATAGAAGGTGCCGTTCTCCGGCACGGTCGACCATTTCACCAGCCGCTGCTCGCCGTCCTTGCAGCGCAGCGTCGTCTGATATTCGAGGAGCGGCGTGCCGCCGCGCAGCGTCGCGACGCGTTCGGCCCATCGGCTCTCGTCATCGACCATGAAGTCGGTCGTCCGCCGGCCCAGCGTCTCGCTCCGCGTCCAGCCCAGCGCCTGCGTCCAGGACGGATTGACGTCCATCACGCGCCCCTCGGCGTCCGCCACCACCTTCAGCACCGGCGACAGGTTCCAGATCCGCTCCCGGTCGCGCGCCAGCCTTCGTTCGTCGGTGATGTCGCGTCCGACCGCATGGATGCGGTTCGCATCGGGCACCGCGGTCCACGCGAACAGACGGTAATCCCCGTCCTTGGCCCGGTACCGGTTCTCGAACGCCAGCGTGGTGATGCCGTCGCTCAGCTTCGCGACCTCGCCCGCCGTGCTGTCGATATCGTCGGGATGGACGAAATCGCCGAGCGCCCGCCCGACCATCTCGTCTTCCGTCCATCCCAGTAGCCGCGTCGCGGTCGGGTTGACGGCGGTGATCCGCCCCTCGAACGTGCAGACCAGCAGCATGTCGCGCGACAGCGACCATAACCGGTTGCGGTCATCCTCGAGATGACGGCGCGCCAGCACCTTCTCCGTCGTCTCGATCACCACCGCGACCACACCGATCGGCCGGCCCGCCTCGTCCAACGCGGGCGAATATTCCAGATCGGTCCACAACCGCCGCGGCGATCCGTCGCGGATCAGCGTCAGTTCCTGATCCTTGTACGACAGCGTCCCGCCCTCCCGGAATACCGCCTGCATGACATGGGCGTTGAAGTCGGCGACCTCGTGCCATCCCTCCAGCACGTTGGTGCCGAGCAGCCCCGGATGCCGCGCACCGGCAAAGCCGCGATACGCGTCGTTATAGATCATCACGCCATGCTCGCCCCACAGCGTCACGATCGGGACGGGAGAGCGCAGGACGAAGGCGATCATCGCCTTCATCGCCACCGGCCAGTCGCGGATCGCCCCGACGGGCGTCGTCGCCCAGTCGAACGCGGCGATCCTTGCCGCCAGTTCCCCGTCCCCTGCCAGAAAGGCCTCGTCTTCGGTCGTCGGCACCACTGTCCTCTTTCCCGCCGCCGTCTGCCGCGGCCCGCCCTGCCGCGCGCCATGATCGATCCATGTGCGCAACGGATGGCACCAAATGCCCCAGCCGCGCTTTAGGAGCAAATGTCTGGACGAGAACCCATTGTCGCCGTCGGCTTCTTCACGGCACGCGACCTCGAGATACTGGGGACCGGGTTCCACCGGCTGTTCCCGGTGCAACAGGACGATGCCTTTGCCGACCTGATCGGAAAGCTCGACGCGATCGAGGCGACGCCGCACACCGATGGCGTGCTGCTGCGGCCACGCAGCGATCGCGGATGATCGGGTGATGCCCGTCGCCTAGATCGTACCGGTGCCGCCGTTCGCGCCGAACACGCTGCCATCGGTGTAGCTCAATTCCCCCGACGCCAGCGTCACATAGAGCGGCGCGAGTTCGACGGGCTGACCCGAGCGGCCCAGTGGCGTGTCCTGCCCAAATTCGTGCATCTTTCCCGGCAATTGACCGCCCGCGACCTGCAGCGGCGTCCAGATCGGTCCGGGCGCGACGGCGTTGACGCGGATGCCCTGTCCGGCGACCTGCTTCGCCAGCGCCTTCGTGAAGATCGCGATCCCGCCCTTGGTCGTGGCGTAATCGAGCAGTTCCTTTTCCGGTACGAAGGAGTTGACCGAAGCCGTGTTGATGATCGCCGATCCCGGCTTCATCAGCGGGATCGCGGTTTTGGTGATCCAGAACATGGCGTACAGGTTGGTCTTCATCGTCCGGTCGAACTGTTCGAAGCTGACCTCCGCGATCGAGTCCTTCGACTGTTGATAGGCGGCATTGTTCACGAGGATATCGAGGCCGCCGAGCTTGCGGTGCGCCTTGCCGACGAGATCGACGCAGAAACGCTGGTCGGTCAGGTCGCCGGGGATCAGCGTGATCGTGCGCCCCTCCGCGCGGAGCAGTCTGGCGACGTCCTGCGCGTCCGGCTCCTCGGTCGGAAAATAGTTGATCGCGACATCCGCCCCCTCGCGGGCGAAGGCGATCACGGCAGCACGACCGATGCCCGAATCACCCCCGGTCACCAAAGCCTTGCGGCCCTGCAACTTGCCCGACCCGCGATAGCTGCGCTCGCCGCAATCGGGTACGGGCGTCATGTTCCGCTGGAGCGCGGGCCATGTCTGGCGCTGCTCCGGATAGGGCTGGTTGGTATATCGGGTCTGCGGATCGGCCAGGCCCGGCGGCGATCCCGGCCGCTCCCCCGCCTGCGCGAACACGGGAGCGGCGGCCGCCGCCGCGCCGGCGATGGCTGCGCCCTTCAGCAGGTCCCGGCGATTGGCTGGATCGGTCATGGCAACGCTCTCCGCGGATGATCCCGTACCAGCGTCGACCACGCGAAAAAGTTCATGCGTTCTGAGTAATTTAGCTGATTATCAGGCGCCCGCCCGGGTAACCGGCCGACCGACGTCGCGTACCGATAA
Source organism: Sphingomonas sp. Leaf343 (assembly GCF_001423765.1). GTDB lineage: Bacteria > Pseudomonadota > Alphaproteobacteria > Sphingomonadales > Sphingomonadaceae > Sphingomonas. The sequence continues at coordinate 104,819 of NZ_LMPG01000015.1, read as the reverse complement.
TCTATGTTGTTCGACCGGCTGAATCCGCGGACCGAACATTCGTCTGTCTCGTTGGCGGCCCGGGATTTCTCCCGCATGAAAGAGGATACGCCGCATGGCTGTCAAATTCGCCGGAACGATGAACGCAATCAACCGCGGGCTGGACGCGACGAAGCCCGACAAGGGCGCGCACATGGTCGAGGATTGGGAGGCCGCTCTCGCCGATCTCGACGTCTCCGGCGCCAAGGGCATTCTCCGCGACCTGGGATCGCTCCGCAAGCAGCTGGAAAAGGACACGCCCGACGCCGACCGCGTCCATGCGCTGCTCCACCGTCTCGGCACCGCGACGACGAAGATCGCCGACAAGGCCGGCTCTTCGCAGGAAAAGCTGAAGGCGCTCGGCGAGGCATTGACCGAAGCGGGTGAGGACCAGCCCGACGAGGACGAGGACACCGAAGCCGCCGCCGCCCCCAAGCGCGCGCGCAAGAAGGGCTGACGGGCATGGGGCGGACGATCCGGTCGTCCGCCCCTATGCTTCCTCCAGCCCTGCATACCAGTCGGCATAGTCCGTATTCGCGGCCATGTGCCGGTTGAGATCGTCGCCGACCCACCACACCGGCCCCCGCTCGCCCAGCGCGACCTTCGCCGCATCCACCGCCGCCCGTGCCGCCGCCAGCCCGGCCTGATCGTCGGTGGACAGTGCGGCCTTCACCGCCCGCCGCGCGGTCATCAACCGATCGACCAGCGCCTGCCGTTCGCCGTCCGGCAGCGATGGGTTCGCTCTCCGCCATAGCCGCCCGCGCACGACGATATAGCGGCCGTCCGGCGTGACCGGTGGCGATGCCATGGCGCGCGCCCCGTCCGCCGTTACACCCGGACCAGCATCTTGCCCGTATTGCCGCCGGTGAACAGGCCCAGGAACGCGTCGGGCATCCCGTCCAGACCGTCGAACACCGTCTCCTCGCCGCGCAGTTTCCCGTCCGCGACCAGCGCACCCATGTCCGCATAGAACTCGCCGGCGCGGTCCATGTAATCGCTGACGATGAACCCCTGCATCCGCACGCGATTGCCGATCAGCCGCGCCAGATACTTCAGCTGCGTCGGCTTGGCGTCGTTATAGACGTCGATCATCCCACAGATCGCGAAGCGGGCACGCGGCCGGGCATGCGCCAACGCCGCGTCGAGGTGATCGCCACCGACATTGTCGAAATACACGTCGATCCCCCTGGGCGCGGCCTCGCCCAGCGCGTGGACGACCGATTCCGCCTTGTAGTCGATCACTGCATCCGCCCCCAGCGATCGGACCCATTCGCCCTTTTGCGCGCCGCCGGCCGAGCCGATCACCGTCATTCCCTTGGCCTTGGCGATCTGCACCACCGTCGAACCGACCGCGCCCGCCGCCGCGGACACGAACACCGTGTCGCCCGCCTTCGCCTCCGCCACGGCGAGCAGCCCGAACCAGGCGGTCATGCCGGGCATCCCGAGCCGCCCCAGAAACGCCTGCGGCGGCGCGTCCAGCGCCGGCAGCTTCGTGAAGCCGCTCGCCGGCCCGGTCGCCTCGTCGCGCCAGCCCTGCATGTGAAGTACCATGTCGCCGACCTTCAGCGCGTCGGTGCGGCTCTCCACGATCTCGCCGATCGCGCCGCCGTCCATCGGCGCGCCGATCGCGAAGGGCGGGACATAGCTTTTCACGTCGTTCATCCGGCCGCGCATATACGGATCGACCGACAGCCAGCGATTGGCCACGCGGACCTCTCCCTCGTTCAGCGGCGCGCTGTCAATATTCGTCAGGGCGAAGTCGTCATGCGTCGGCGTGCCGTTCGGGCGCGACGCCAGGGTCCAGGCGCGGGGCATCATCTCTCTCCTTGAAATCGTTGGATACGGTCTGGCGAACGCGTGGCGCTCGCACAAACGAAAAGGGTCCGGGCGTCGCCGCCCGGACCCTTCCTGTCGGCTTCCGGATCAGTAGGTGCCCGAGAAGCTCTTGTTCAGATTGCCATCCGACTTGAAGTCGTTGCCATCCGTGTCCGACTGACCGACGGTCGAACTGGCGCTGCTCGACGCGCTCGACGCGCCCTGCTGCCGGCCCTGTTGCTGCTGGCCCTGTTGCTGACGGGCATTGTCGCCATAGCCGAACATCGCCTGATTACGGTCCTCGTCACGCCAGGCGGCCTTTGCATCGTCGGCGGACTTGGCCAGCGTTACCTTGTCGTCGACCGACTGCACCCAGCTCGACGGGATCGAATGGTGCTGGCCGCCCGCGTCCGCGTCGGTCTTGGTCAGCAGGATACGATCGCCCCGCACCTTGTCGACCGTACCGACATGGGCACCGTCCGATCCGACGACCTCCTGATGCTCCTTGACCCTGTTCAACTGGTCGCGCTGGCCCTGACGCGTCGTCCGCCAGCTGGAGAACTCGTTCTCGAACTTCGACCGGTTCTCGCGGCGATACTCGTCGTAATCGCGATCGAGCGCGGCGATCTGCCCGGTGCGCCAGCTGTGATAATCGTCGTCATGATGCCGCGACCGATTGCCATATTGCGACTGGCCGCCGCTGCCCTGCGACTGGTCGTAGCGTTCGTCGTATCGCGAATCCATTTCGCGACGGCGCTCCGCATCGTCATCGCCGAACCACGAGCGCACCTCATCGCCGGCCCGCGCGAGGAACCCGCGATCCTCATAGTCGTACCCCTGCGGCTGCCGACCATAACCGCCACGATCCGCTTCGCGACCCTGCTGCTGCCCGCGGTAATTGTCGTCATCGGCGTGGCGATAGCGGCCGACATCCTCGAACCGCCGGCCATCGCTGGCATAGGAGCCGTGATATTCGCCCGAGCCGCCTCGCTCCCCGTGGCTATCGCGTCCGCGTCCGTAGAAGCCCTGCGATCCGCCATAGCTACCCCGCGACTGGTCCCGGCTTCCATAGTCCCGGTCGCTGCCATATCCGCTACCGAAACTGCCGCTGCCAGACTGCCGGTTCTGCCCATAGCCGCTTCTGCCATAATCGGCCCGGTCGTGATCGGAGCGCCCATAATCGGAGCGGCCAGAGTCGGAGCGGCCGGAGTCGGCTCGCCCGTAATCCTGCCTGCCATAGCTCTGGCGTCCGTAATCGCGGGCGCCGTACCAATCGCGCGAATGATCGTCGTCATCGTCGCGTCCCGGACGGCCTGCCGCGGCATAGTCGCGCGCACTGGAGTAGGTATATTCCCGACCCGTGCCGAAATCGCGGCGCGAAGCCTGCGGATCGGATTGGTCGTCACCTCGCGGATAGCGTTCGTAGCCCATGATGGTCTCCATTCTCCTGCGGTGGTTGCCGGCCGCGTCACGTCGCGCGGTGTTCGGTTTCCACAAGCAAAACGGGCAGTTGGGATCGATGTTCCTGATCTGGAGCACATCCGGTCGCGCTGCGGGATCGTCCCGGCCCCGCCGATGGCATGGTGCCCGGTGCAAGGCATGTTGCATTGCTCTCGACGGCTCGCTAAGGGCGTCGCTCCCGGCTATTGCCGGGCTGCTGCCGGCTATGCCGGAGGGCGCGGGGCTGTAGCTCAGATGGGAGAGCGCTGCAATCGCACTGCAGAGGTCAGGGGTTCGATTCCCCTCAGCTCCACCACCCCGCCCGCAGCACTGGCCCGGCATCGTCCCGAACGACGGGATCATCCCGCCGCCCGCGCGTTTCCCCCACGATGTTCGATGATCTGAGTCCCGCCATACCCGCCGCGACGCTGGTGATCCTGCGCGATTCCGCCGGCGCGCCGCCCGAGCTCCTGATGGTCGAGCGGGCGAAGGCGATGGCTTTCGCGGCCGGAGCGCTGGTCTTTCCCGGCGGCCGCGTCGATCCGGGCGATGTCGCGCTCGCCGGGACGATGCAAGCCGACGACACGGACGACACCGCCGCGCGCATCGCCGCGATCCGCGAGACGATCGAGGAGGTCGGGCTGGCGATCGGCGTATGCGGCCTGACGGATATCGCCGCGACGCGGGCCGATCTTCATCGCGGCGTATCGTTTGCGACGGCGCTGGGCGATGCCACGCTCGACCTCGACGCGCTGGTCCCGTTCGCCCGCTGGCGACCAAGCCACGCGACGACGCGCATCTTCGACACACGCTTCTATCTCGCGCGGCTACCCGTCGATGCGCCTGCACCGGTGGCGGACCAGACCGAAAACGTGCGGCTGCTCTGGACCGGCGCCGCCGCGATCCTGGCGGAGGCGGACGCGGGCCGCGTCACCCTGATCTATCCCACCCGCCGCAATCTCGAACGCCTTGCCCTGTTCGGCGATCATGCGGAGGCGGTTGCACAGGCGCGCGCCTATCCCGTTCGGCTGATCTCCCCGCATGTCGAGCGGCGCGACGGGGTCGATCACCTCTGCATCCCCGACGATCTGGGCTATCCGACGACGGCCGAACCGCTCGGCAACGTGATGCGCGGCTGATGCGCGCGCTGCGTCACACCGCCGGGCTGCTGGTGTTCGGCGGCATCGCCGTCGCGTTGGCGTTCATCGCATGGGCGGCGTTGCGCGGCCGGCCGCAGGATCTGCCGTGGACGCCGCTCGATCTCGGTCAGCCGGTTGGGCTATTCACGGGCCGCAAGATCACCGCCCTGGCAGAGGATTTCCCCGCCTGCCGCGCCGCGCTCGATCGCGCGGGCGTCCGCTATACCGCGCTGCCGCCGCGTTCCGGCGAGGGTCAGTGCGGATATCGCGACGGTGTCCGCTTCGCCGCCGGCGGCGCGCGCCAGATCGCCTATAGTCCGGCCGCACTCGGCGTCGCCTGCCCCGTCGCGGCGGGTCTGGCGATGTGGGAGTGGAATGTCGTCCAGCCGGCGGCGGAAGCCGAGTTCGGCCAGCGGGTCGCGACGATCGATCATTTCGGCAGCTATAGCTGTCGCCGCATCTACGGCCGCGATGCCGGTACGTGGAGCGAGCATTCCACCGCCGACGCGGTCGATATCGCCGGGTTCCGGCTGGCGGACGGTACGCGCATCACCGTCGCGCGCGACTGGACCGGGGATGACGACAAGGCGCGCTTCCTGCGGCGCGTGCGCGACGGTGCGTGCAAGCTGTTCGCGACGACCCTGTCACCCGACTACAACGCCGCCCATCACGACCATTTCCACCTCGATCAGGCGAACCGCGGCGCGATGGGATGGCGCGCGTGCCGCTGAGGGGGCCGGCGCGCGTGCCGCTGGGGCGTCAGTTGGCGATCGGCTGCGCGCCTTCGACCTTCTCCACCCAATAGGGGAAGAATGCCGGCTGGCGGTTGGACCAGCCCGCCGCGGTCGCCGCCGCCTCGCTGATCGACTGGAGCAGCGTCCGCCGCAGTTCGGGATGCAGATGCGGCAGCGCCGCCGCCGCGCAGAACGCCGCCGGCAGCCATGGCCGGACTTCCGCCCCGATCAGCCGTTCGTACAGGAAGCGCACCGCGGAAAAGCTCGGCAGCCGCCCCTGGCCCAGATCGAATGCGACGATCGTGACCAGCGGCGCGAGGAACGGCTCGATCGCATCCAGACCGCTGTCGTCGGGAACGATCTCGCGGATCGCCGGCAATGCGCGGTACAGTCGTGCCTGGGCGCGGATGCTCGCGGCCTCGACGATGTCGCGCGACCAGCGGGCCATCGCGTCGTCGCGGTCCAGACCGATGTCGAGCGAGCGGCGGATATAGCGCTGCGTCGAGCTGGAAAAGCTCGCGAATTCCTTCATCTCGGCCAGCGTCATCGCACCTTCGGCCGGCTTCATCCTCGAACCCATCGTCGTCACCCCGCCCAGAGCTTCTACCGGGCTTGGTCTACGCCAGGAGTGGTTACACCGCCCTTAACGAAGCCGTCTCCGGATCGTCATGAACATCGCCGAAAATCGCTGCGCCGCAACAAGAGATGCGACGAACCGAGGTCCGCCGCATCCCGATGCTGGATTCATGATGCTTTCGCGCAACAAACCAACGGTGCGCCGCGCTTCGCGGGATCAGCCGCCGTCGCGCAATTGCTTCTCCTTGTCGGCATCGTATCCCGACGACACCGCCGGTTCGCTGCCGCGGTGTACCGGCTGGGTCGAGGATGCCGGGTCGCTGCCATCCATCGACTCATCCAGCGCATTGTCCAGCCGCGCGTCGACGCTTTCGGGATTTTTCTCCAGCCGCTTTGCGATGGACTTGTCGCGGCCGGCGTCCTGCCCCGGCTTCCGGCTGCCGCCGTCTTCGTCGGGGTCGCCGGGGGCGACGGACAGGCTGTCGAGCGCACGGTTATCGATGTCGGCCATCCTGGCTCTCCTATGATCGTTCTATGGGCAAAACGATCATGCGCCGTCGCCGTTCCTGTCCTCGGATCGGGATTGTCGGCGAGCCTCCTATAGCCGCCTCACCCGCACCGACTGCCGCTGCAACCGCGTCAGGCCGAAGACCGTCATGAACGCGATATCCGTTGCGTCGCGCCCGGCGGTCACCACCGCCAGTTCGCCTGCCGACCCCATTCCGGTCGCATCGACCAGCCGCCACGCACCGTCCAGCCACAGTTCCGCCACCGCATGGAAATCGGGCGGATCGACGCCGGGCGCATAGGCCGCGACGCATCGTGCCGGAATTTCCGCCGCCCGCGCCAGCGCCACGACGAGGTGCGCGTAATCGCGACACACGCCCATCCGCGACGCGAAGGTATCGAGCGCCGTCGTCGTCCCCTCGCTCGCGCCGATCCGGTAGCGCAACGCGCCCGCAGTCCAGTCGACCAGCGCCTGCGCCAGCGCCCCGCCCGCCAACCCGGCGAACTCGCTCTCGACGAACCCCTCCAGCCGGTCCGACTGGCAATAGCGGCTGGGCAGCAGATACGGCACCAGCGCACCTGGCAAAAGGCGCGGCGGCGTCGCGCCCAGCGTGGTCAGGTCGATGTCGGACCGCTGGATATCGACCTCCGCTTCGTACTGCGCGCGGAACTGGCCCTCGCCTCGTCCCCAGCAGCGTTGGCCGATGCCATCCTCGCCGATCACCGCGGCGATCGGATGATCGGACCAGACCGTCAGGTCCGCCTTTTGCAGCACCTGCTCCGCCGTTTTGGCGACTTCGACCTGCAACAGCACGTCGGCCGCTGCGTCGAACCAGTAATCCAGCTCCACCGAAATCCCGAGCCGCATCTCATCCCCCTGAACCCGCGCACAAAAAAGAGGCCCGGCGATCCATACCGCCGGGCCTCCGTCATTCGATGTATTGATCGATCAGTCGCGGCCGGAACCGAACAGACGCAGGATGAACAGGAACATGTTGATGAAGTCGAGATACAGGCTCAGCGCCGACAGGATCACGACCTTGCCCACCATGTCGGTGCCCTGCACCTGATAGTAGAGGCTCTTGGTGCGCTGCGTGTCATATGCCGTCAGGCCCGCGAACAGCAGAACGCCGACGAAGCTGATGACCAGACCCAGCGGACCGGACTGCACGAACATGTTGATGACGCTGGCAACGATCAGTCCGACGACACCGATGATGAGGAACGTGCCGAGCGCCGACAGGTCCTTCTTCGTCGTGTAGCCGTACAGGCTGAGCGCGGCGAAGCCCGCAGAGGTCGCGAAGAACGCCTGTGCGATCGCAACCGGGCTGTACTGCAGGAAGATCGTCGACAGCGACAGGCCCATCAGGACCGCAAAGCCCCAGAACATCGCCTGAAGCGTGCCCGTGCTCATCCGGTTCTGACCGAAGCTCATGCCGAACACGATCGCGAGCGGCGCGAACATGATGACGTATTTCATCGGTCCGGGCTGCGTGAACACCGCCTCCGCATAGCCGCTCATCGCGAACAGCAGCGCGACGATGCCCGTCAGCAGGACGCCGGACGTCATGTAGTTGTAGACCGACAGCATATACGACCGAAGACCCGCGTCGTAGGACGCGTCGCGCGGACGTGCCGCGCCTGCGCCGAACGAGGTCGCAGTCGGTCTGGGATCGGACCAGTTGGCCATGTGAAATTCGCTCCTTCGCACCGGCAAGGGGCCGGTTACCCGCATTATATCGGCCCTGAACGGCCCGACTTCAAGCATGAAGAAAATGTCATAATCAATCGTCTACGCCACAACGCATGTGGCGACGCTAACGGTCCATCACGCTACAGGGCCTGCCATGATTCGCCTGTTCGTCGCCCTGCGCCCGCCTCTCGTGATTCGGGAGGCATTGTTCGATCTGATGGACGGCGTTCAGGCTGCGCGCTGGCAGGACGACGAGCAGCTCCACGTGACCTTGCGCTTCGTCGGGGAGGTCGAACGGCCGCAGGCGGAGGACATCGCCGCCGCGCTCGGCCACATCGCCGCACCGGTGCCGCAGGTGGCGCTGTCGGGCGTCGGCAGCTTCGGCAGGGGCAATCGCCCGGATGCCCTCTGGGCCGGGATCGCCCCCGCCGCGCCTCTGGCTGCGCTGCATGCCAAGGTCGAACGGGCGTGCGTGATGGCCGGCCTGTCCCCTGATCGCCGCGCCTATCGCCCGCACGTCACCGTCGCGCGGCTGCCCCGCTCCGCCAGCGGCGGGCCGGACGTCGCGGCGTGGCTGGCGCGGCATGCCGGGTTGACGAGCGAGCCGTTCGCGATGCCGCATCTGGGGCTTTATCGCAGCTATCTGGGTCGCGATCGCGCCAGCTACGAACTCGTCGCGCGCTGGCCGCTCGGAACCGGCGACGCGGCTGCTGGTTGGCCTGTCGAGAACCGAAAGGGAGAATGACGATGCGGACGATGCTGGTGACGATGACGGCGGGTGCGGCGATGCTGGCCGGCCTGTCCGGTTGTGCGACCGACAAGGCGGAGACGGGAACGATGACCCCCGGTGGCGCCACCGCCACCGCGATGTTGCGGACCGCCGCCAATGCCGATGCCGGCCGGGCGACCGCGACGGAGGTCGAAGGCGGCCTGCGCGTCTCGCTCGATGCCAGCGCGCTGCCGCCCGGCACGCACGGCGCACACATCCACATGGTCGGGCGCTGCGACGCACCGGACTTCACGACGGCGGGCGGACACTGGAACCCGACGTCGAAACAGCACGGCACGATGAATCCGGCCGGCCCGCACGAAGGTGACTTGCCCAACCTGATCGTCGGGACCGACGGTCGCGGCACGCTGGCGATCACAATTCCGGGCGCGACCGTGGCGGGCCTGCTCGACACCGACGGCAGCGCGATGGTCGTCCACGCCAGCGCCGACGATCTGCGGACCGACCCGTCCGGCAACAGCGGCGGCCGCATCGCCTGCGGCGTGTTCCAGGCCGGCTAGTCCCGGCAGGCGATCTGGGAAGATGCCGGGCGGGGGGCGTAATGGGATGACGCCCCCCGCCCGTCCCGCTATCCGCGGCGCATGACACAGCGCCTTGCCGTTTTCGATTGCGACGGAACCCTTGTCGACAGTCAGGCCAATATCGGACGCGCGATGGATGCGGCGTTCCGTGCATCCGGCCTGGTCCCGCCTCCCCTCGCCGCCACGCGACAGATCGTCGGACTGAGCCTGTACGAGGCGATGCAGGTATTGCTGCCAACCGCCGACGAACCTGCGCACCGAAAGCTGGCGCAGGACTATAAATCGGCCTTCGACGATCTGCGCCAGACCGACCGCCTCGATCCCGAACCCCTGTTCGAGGGGATTGCCGATGTCCTCGCGACCCTGATCGACCGGGGCTGGCGGCTCGGGGTGGCGACCGGCAAGTCGGACCGCGGACTGGCGCGCGTCCTCGCCTCGCACGGCATCGCCGACCGCTTCGTCACGCTCCAGACCGCCGACCGGCACCCGTCGAAGCCCGATCCGTCGATGCTGATCGCCGCGATGGACGAAGCCGGCGTCCCGGCGCAGGATAGCGCGATGATCGGCGACACCAGTTTCGACATGGCGATGGCGCGCGCGGCGGGATGCCGGGCTATCGGCGTCGCCTGGGGCTATCACGGCGTGGCGGATCTCGCCGCCGCGGGCGCGGACGTCGTCGCCACTCACGCCAGCGAGCTGCCGGGGATGCTGGCATGACCGACCCCGACCATCTGGCGCGCCGCCGCTACTACATCATCCGCGCCGTCGAGATCTGCGGCGTGGCGGGCGCGATCTTCGGCCTGATCCTGATGGGCCGGTCCGATGCGCTGCCGCCCCGCATCCTCGGCTTCGCGATCGTCCTGTCGGCGATGGCGATGATCGCCACCGTCCCGCGCGGGCTCGCGCACAAGTGGCGGAGCGACCGGTGAAGCGGTTCTGGAAGAATGTGACCGTCGCCGACCATGGCATCGTGCTCGATGGCCGCCCGGTGCGGACGCCGGGCCGCGTGCCGTTGCTGCTGCCGACCGATGCACTGGCGGAGGCTGTCGCGGCGGAGTGGCGCGACGTGGGCGACACGCTCGATCCCCGCCGCATGCCGCTGACCGGGTTGGCCAATGCCGCGATCGACCGGATCGCACCCGATCCGCTCCCCTTCGCCGCCGGTCTTGCTCGCTATGCCGAAAGCGACCTGCTCTGTTACCGGGCGGAGGACCCGCCGGAACTGGTCGCGCGACAGGCGGCGGCGTGGAACCCGCCGCTCGAATGGGCGACGATGCGCTACGATGTGCATTTCACCGTCACCGCCGGCATCGTGCCGGTGGAGCAGCCCGCCGCAACCGTCGCCCGGCTGGCGGACGCTATCGCGACGCGCGATGCCTGGATGCTGGCGGCGCTGTCGCCCGTCGTGACGATCGCCGGATCGCTGATACTCGCCCTCGTGCTGGCAGAGGAGGCGATGACGCCCGACGCGATCTGGGCTGCGGCGCAGATCGACGAGGACTGGCAGACGGAACGCTGGGGAGAGGACACGCTGGCCACTGCGGCCACGGCGGCCCGGCGCGCGGAATATGATGCCGCCGTCCGGTTCCTGTCGGCGTTGCGGGAGTAAAACCGTTTTGGCTTAACCATTGTTTAGCAAGCCGGGATTTACCGGTAAACGATGATTTCAGACTCTCTCCCCGGCTGCTGAGTCATGCCGCGCCGCATCCGATCGCTTCTGGCGATGCTCCGGGAAGAGGTGACGCTCTATGCCAGCGGGAACGAAGCGATCGCCGAGCGCACCAACCTGCTCGCGCTGAACGCCACGATCGAGGCGGCGCGGGCCGGGCAGAGCGGACGCGGTTTCTCCGTCGTGGCGCAGGAGGTGAAATCGCTGGCGATGCAGGCCGCGGCCGCCGCCGCCGCCTTTCGCGAGGATTTCCTCGTTCGACTGTCGCAGGGTGGATCGATCGCCGACGAACTGGTCGCCGAAGTGGAGGGCGCCAGACTGGCGGAACTCGCGCAATCGATCATGCAGGGAGTAACGCGGTCGATCTACGACCGTTCGATCGATATCCGGATGCTGGCGACGGACCCGGCGATCGTCGCTGGCGCGGTCGACGCCCGCACCGATGCGGCGGTCGAGGCGGCGGCCTCCGAACGGCTCCACGGCCTGTTGCGCCTCTCGCCCTATTTCATAAACGCTTTCGTGGTGGACGATGCCGGCAACGTCGTGGTGTGCGCGCACGCCAATGCCGCCGTGCGATCCGTCAACCTGCGCGGCATGGCGCAATATGAGCATGCGATGGCCGCGGCTCCGCACCAGGACTGGTTCACCGATGCGGTCTGGGAAAATCCCTATGCCGGCAATCGCAAGATCCTCGTCCTCGTCGCGCCGGTCCGTCGCGCCGGTCGCGTCCGCGGTGCCGTCTATCTGGAATACGACTTCGAGGCGCAGAGTGCAGAGGTCATGGCGGCGGCCGGACACGCCAGCAGCGGCATCACCGTCTCGATCGTCGATCGGGACATGGCCGTCATGTCGACCACCGGCGCCTACCGCTTCGGACAGCGCCTGACCGGGACGACCGGGCCGACAAACGTATCGAGCGAACGGCTGGCCGTCATCGCTCCGGCTCGACCGGTCAACGGCTTCGACGGGCTGGGACTACAATGCGTGATCGAACAGCGCATTCCGGATCAACAGGCGATCATCACGGCGTTGCGCGGCGAACCCCGCCAGACCCGCATGGACCGTGCCGGCCGGGCGAGCCGCGAACGGTTCAGCGCGTCAGCTTTCGGATGAAGCCGATCAGCCCGGTCTGACGGGACCGCTTCAGCCGCTCCGCCGCCAGGATCGTCTTCACGCCTGCGAAGCACGCCTCGACATCGTCGTTGACCAGCACATAGTCATACCCGTCCCAATGGCTGACCTCGTTCGCCGCGCGGGCCATACGGGCGTCGATCACCGGCGCGGCATCGGTCGCGCGCCGTTCCAGCCGCTGCCGCAGTTCCGCCATCGACGGCGGGAAGATGAACACGCGCACCACGTCGCCGCCGGCGATCTGGAACAGCTGCTGCGCGCCCTGCCAGTCGATGTCGAACAGCACGTCCTTGCCCGCCGTCAACATCGCCTCGACCTGCGCGCGCGGCGTGCCGTAGCGGTTGTCGAAGACGTGCGCCCATTCCAGAAATTCGTCGTCCGCCGCCATCCGGCGAAACTCTTCCAGATCGACGAAATGATAATCCTTGCCGTCGACCTCGCCGACGCGCGGCTTGCGGGTCGTGACCGATACCGACATCTCGAGTTCCGGCTCCGCGGCCAGCAACTTGCGGGCGATCGTCGACTTGCCCGCGCCCGATGGCGATGACAGCACGAACAACACGCCACGACGCTTCAGGTGATGCGGGTCGGGCATCAGCCCGAGGTTGGCGGCGTGATCCATGCCCGCTAGTGCCGTGCCCGTGGCGCAGGCGTCAAGCATTGGTCGCTGCATCGCGGCAAAATCCGGAATCGCGGTCATCGCGATGCTGATCGGCGTCGCTGCGACATTGCTGGCGATGGGGCGAACGGCGATCTGCCGATGCGGCCATGTCGCTTTGTGGCATGGCGAGGTCCGGTCGGACCAGAACAGCCAGCAACTGACCGACTGGTACAGCTTCACGCATGTCGTGCATGGCCTGATCTTCTACGCCGTATCGCGGCTGGCGCTAAAACGATGGCCCGTGAAGGCGTGCCTCGTCGTGGTGGTCGCGCTCGAGGCCGCGTGGGAAATTGCCGAGAACACGCCGATGGTCATCGATCGTTACCGCGCAACGACGCTGGCCTTGGGCTATACCGGGGACAGCGTTCTGAACTCGCTATTCGATATCGGCTGCATGATCGCAGGGTTCTGGCTGGCATCCCGCCTCCCGGCGGCGGTATCCGTCATGCTCGTACTTGCGCTGGAGGTCGGACTGGCGCTCGCGATCCGCGACAATCTCACCTTGAACCTGATCGCACTGATCGCCCCGGTCGGGGCGATCAGTGCGTGGCAGGCGGGCGGCTAGACCCGGCCGGCGCGCCGGCGATCATACGCCTTCTTCGCGACGTAACCGCCGCCCAGCAGCATGCCGAGCGGCCCCATCCGCCGCAGCCCGCCGACCGCGAGCGCACCGAGTGCCGCGCCCTTGACGCCGCCGCTGCCCTGCCGCTGACCCAGTTCGCGGCCCACGAGTGCGCCGATAATCCGTCCGATCATTCCGTCTCTCCGAATGCGAGGTCCTTGAGTTCGCCGATGCCGCGCAATACCGCCCAGCCGACCGCATAGGTTATGGCCAGCGGCACCACGACCTTCAGCACGTTGGCCGTGATCGCGCCCTTGATCGCGCCGTCGCCGACGCCGTCGTCACCGCTCATCGAATCGATCGCGCCGCCGACCAAAGCGCCGATTGTCGTTGCACTCACGTAAGCATCTCCTTCTCGCCGATGAAGCGCGATGAACGACGGAAGGTTCCGTCAGCGCCCGAGCATATCCTCCGCGCGCACGACGCGGTCGAACGTGTCACCATCGACCAGCCCGAGTTCCAGCCCAGCCTCCCGCAACGTCTGGCCATGCTCATGCGCGTGCTTGGCGATTTTGGCGGCATTGTCATACCCGATCTCCGGGGCGAGCGCGGTGACGAGCATCAGCGAACGCCCGACCAGTTCGGCGATCCGGTCCCGGTTCGGCTCCAGCCCCTCGACGCAGCGTTCGGCAAAGCTGTTCATGCCGACGCTGAGCAGATGGATCGATCGCAGCACCGCCGCGCCGATCAACGGCTTGAAGACGTTGAGTTCCAGATGTCCCTGCATCCCGCCCATCGTCACCGCGACGTGATTGCCCATCACCTGCGCCGCGACCATCGTCAGCATCTCGCACTGGGTCGGGTTGACCTTGCCGGGCATGATCGAGCTGCCCGGCTCGTTCGCCGGCAGGTCCAGTTCGCCGAGACCCGAGCGCGGCCCCGATCCCAGCAGGCGGATGTCGTTCGCGATCTTCGTCAGCGCGACCGCCAGCGTGTTGAGCGTGCCCGAAACATGGACCAGCGGATCGTTCGACGCCAGCGCCTCGAAACTGTTGTCCGCGGCGCGGAACGGCAGGCCGGTCAGGTCCGCCATTTCGCACGCAAAATCCTCTGCGAAGCCCTTGGGCGCGTTCAGGCCGGTGCCGACCGCCGTGCCGCCCTGCGCCAGCGCCGTCATGCCGTGCATCACGCCCGGCTCGATCCGCGCCTTCGACCGGTACAATTGATGCGCGTAGCCGGAGAATTCCTGGCCGAGCGTCAGCGGCGTCGCGTCCTGAAGATGCGTCCGCCCGATCTTGACGATATCGTCCCAGGCCGCCGCCCTGGCGGACAGCGCCGACTCCAGCCGGTCGAGCGCCGGCAACAGCCGCTGCGTCGCCGCCAGCGCCACCGCGACGTGCAGCGCTGTGGGGAAGCTGTCGTTCGATGATTGCGCGCGGTTCACGTCGTCGTTCGGATGCACCGGCGACTTGCCGCCGCGCGTCCCGGTCAGCATCTCGTTCGCGCGACCGGCGATCACCTCGTTCACGTTCATGTTCGACTGCGTGCCGCTGCCCGTCTGCCAGATGACGAGCGGGAACTGGTCGTCCAGCTTGCCCGTGGCGATCTCCGCCGCCGCCGCCTCGATCGCGTCCGCCTTCTCCGCCGCAAGTCCGTGCCGCCGGTTCACCCGTGCCGCCGCCTGCTTCACCAGCGCGAGCGCATGGACGATGCCGATCGGCATCCGCTCGGTCGCGCCGAACGGAAAATTCTCCAGCGATCGCTCGGTCTGCGCGCCCCAATAGGCGTCGGCGGGAACCTCGATCGGGCCGATCGAGTCGGTTTCGGTGCGGGTGTCGGTCATGCAGGAGGGAACCCGCGGAGGCGAGATCGGGTCCGCGACGGTGGTCTTCAGGTAAGGGTGGACTGACCTGTGGGCGGGAACACCGCCGCGGCGAAGCCGCGTCGTCGGACGGCGCCTGGCGCCGCCGGCCGGGCTTGGCGTGGCGCTTTGCGCCAGCGCCGCCGCCTTACTTCTTCCGCTTGAAGTCCACGCTGACCACGTTCGACCCGTCCTCGACCGGCGTCGCGATCGGGCCGTCATTCTCCGCCGCGTCATGCGCTTCGGGGCCGTCGTCCGGCCCCTCCAGCGCCTGAAAGCGCAGCTCGAAGTTCACCGCCGGATCGTGGAATCCGGTGATCGCCGAATAGGGGATCACCAGCTTCGACGGCACCTGGTTGAAGCTCAGCCCGACCGAGAACCGCTCGTCGTCGACGATCAGGTCCCAGTAGCGATTCTGGATGACGATCGTCATCTCGTCGGGAAACCGCTCGATCAGCCGCTTCGGGATGTCGACACCCGGCCCCTGCGTCTTGAAGGTGATGTAGAAATGATGCTCGCCGGGCAGCGCGCCGGCTTCCTGCACCGATCCGAGCACGCGGCCGACCACGGCGCGCAACGCCTCCTGGACGATCTCGTCATAAGGGATCAGGCTGTCTGGAAGGCCATCGGTCATGGCGCTTGGGTAGGCGTCCACCTTCCCTGCCGTCAAGATTGCATCGCCTCGCGCGCTCGTTAAGGGATGCGCCATGCGCACCGCCACGATCACCCGCGACACCAGCGAGACGAAGATCGCCGTCACCGTCGATCTCGACGGCACCGGCCTCTACGACATCGAAACCGGCGTCGGCTTCTTCGACCACATGCTCGAACAATTGTCGCGCCATTCGCTGATCGACCTGCACGTCCGCACCAAGGGCGACCTTCATATCGACCAGCACCACACGGTCGAGGATACCGGCATCGCGATCGGCGAGGCGGTGGCGAAGGCGCTCGGCGACAAGCGCGGGATCGTCCGCTACGGTGACGCGCTCAGCCCGATGGACGAGACGCTGACCCGCGTCGCGCTCGATATCTCCGGGCGGCCATGGCTCGTCTGGAAGACCGAGTTCAGCCAGAAGCGCCTCGGCGAGATGGACACGGAGATGTTCCAGCACTGGTTCCACAGCTTCGCGCAGGCGGCCGGCATCACGCTCCACGTCGAGACGCTGCACGGCGAGAACAACCACCACATCGCCGAAAGCGCGTTCAAGGGCCTCGCCCGTGCGCTGCGCAAGGCGATCGAGATCGACCCGCGCAAGAGCGACGCCATTCCCTCGACGAAAGGTACGCTATGATCCTCGTCCTGCTCCATTACGTCGTCCCGACCGAAGCGATCGACGCGCACCGCGCCGCGCACCTCGACTGGCTCCACGCCGGCGTGGAGGCGGGGATGCTGCTCGCGGCCGGGCGTCAGGTGCCATTGACCGGCGGCATGTTCCTCTGCCGCGGCGAGCGGAACGCGGTCGAGGCATGGGCGAAGACCGACCCCTTCGCGATCCACGGCCTCGCCGAATACAGCTTCACCGAAGTCGCGACGTCCGTGGTCGCGCCGGGACTCGAAGCGCTGAAGGGATGACGCTCGCGCTGATCGATTACGGCGCGGGCAATCTCCACTCCGTCGCCAACGCCCTGCGCGCGGCGGGGTGCGAGGACCTGACGATCACCGCCGACCCGGACGTGGTCGCGCGCGCCGACCGTATCGTCCTGCCCGGAGTCGGCGCGTTCGGCGCGTGTTCGGCGGCACTGCGCGGCATCGACGGCATGGTCGAGGCGATGGACCGCCGCGCCCGCACCGAAGCCACGCCCTTCCTCGGCGTCTGCGTCGGCATGCAGTTGATGGCGGATGCCGGCGAGGAGATGGGCACGCATCCCGGCCTCGGCTGGATTCCCGGTCGCGTCCGCCGGCTGGAACCCGCGACGATGGACGCCAAGGTCCCGCACATGGGCTGGAACGACGTCGTCCCCCTCTTGGAGCATCCGCTGGTCCAGCCGGGCGAGGCGTATTTCCTCCACAGCTTCGCGTTCGAGGGCGACGACGTGATCGCCACCACCGACCACGCCGGCCCCGTCACCGCCGCGATCGGTCGCGACACGTTGCTCGGCGTGCAGTTCCATCCGGAGAAGAGCCAGTCCTACGGCCTCTCCCTCCTCACGAGATTTCTCGCATGGCGTCCCTGACACCCGACGGCCTGATCGTCTTCCCCGCCATCGACCTGAAGAACGGTCAGGTCGTCCGCCTCGCGGAGGGCGATATGAACCGCGCCACCGTCTACGGTGACGATCCTGCCGCGCAGGCGATGATCTTCGCCGATCAGGGCGCGCAGTATCTGCACGTCGTCGACCTCGACGGCGCGTTCGCGGGGGCATCCGTCAACGGCGAGGCGGTCCGCACGATCGTCCAGCGCTTTCCCGGCCACGTCCAGCTCGGCGGCGGCATCCGCAACCGCGACAGCGTGGAGCGCTGGTTCGACCTCGGCGTGTCGCGCGTCGTGATCGGCACCGCCGCACTGGAGGACCCGGATTTCGTCCGCGGCGTGGCGTGCGACTTTCCCGGCGGCATCGTCGTGGCGGTCGACGCGCGCGACGGCATGGTCGCGACCAAGGGCTGGGCCGACGTCTCGACGACCAGCACCGTCGACCTCGCCCGCCGGTTCGAGGATGCGGGCGTCGCCGCGCTGCTGTTCACCGACGTAGGCCGCGACGGTCTGCTCAAGGGCTGCAACATCGAGGCGACGGTAGATCTCGCCCGCGCCGTCGCGATCCCGGTGATCGCCAGCGGCGGCGTCGCCGGCATCGCCGACATTCACGTCCTGTCGCTGCATGCGAAGGACGGGATCGAGGGCGTGATTACCGGTCGCGCGCTGTACGACGGGCGGCTCGATCTGACGGCGGCGCTCGCGGTGGCGGCCGCCGCGGCATGACCGTCCGCGCGCGCGTCATCCCCTGCCTCGATGTCGCCGAGGGTCGCGTCGTCAAGGGCGTGAACTTCGTCGAGTTGCGCGACGCCGGCGATCCGGTGGAGCAGGCGCGCGCCTATGACGCCGCCGGGGCGGACGAACTCTGCTTCCTCGACATCACCGCCAGTCACGAGGCGCGCGGCACGATCCTCGACGTGGTCAGCCGCACCGCCGCCGTCTGCTTCATGCCGCTGACCGTCGGCGGCGGCGTCCGGACGGCGGAGGACGCGCGCGCGCTGCTGCTGGCCGGCGCGGACAAGGTCGCGGTCAATTCCGCCGCCGTCGCCCGCCCGGAAGTCGTCGCCGACATCGCCGAACGCTTCGGCAGCCAATGCTGCGTCGCCAGCATCGACGCCCGCCGCGTCGAGGGCAGGTGGGAGGTGTTCACGCACGGTGGCCGCCGTCCGACCGGCATCGACGCGATCGAACACGCGCTGCGGCTGGCGGACCTCGGCGCGGGCGAGTTGCTCGTGACGTCGATGGACCGGGACGGCACCCGCTCCGGCTATGACCTCGATCTGATCCGCGCGATCGCCGACCGGACGAGCGTCCCGGTGGTCGCATCGGGCGGCGTCGGCGGGCTGGACGATCTCGTCGCCGGGATCGTCGACGGCCATGCCTCCGCCGTGCTGGCCGCATCGATCTTCCATTTCGGCGAGGCGAGCGTCGCGGACGCCCACGCCGCGCTGGCGAAGGCTGGGGTGCCGGTCCGGTCGCACTGACGCGCGTCGATGGAGCGCCGTTTCACGCGAGTGAGGGGAGCACATGCCCGATCGGCACCTCGCCTTCTCCTGGTAAGGGATCGTCGCAAACCTCTTCTGCCACCCCGGCGGAGGCCGGGGCCCAGTTAGGATGTCGACGGTAATCGACGGAAAACGCTATCCAACTGGACCCCGGCCTTCGCCGGGGTGGTGGCTTGCCCACGAGCGCCTGAGCTCGTTATACGATCTCCTTCAAGGAAGCGTCGGGACGGGGCCTCTCCGCAAGCGAACCGCTAACCCGATCGCAACGCCCGTCCCTTACCCTACAGCGATGCCCTCGACCCAGGTCCCCTCCGGCCACACCGGCATCGTGCATCCGCGCACCGGCCCTGCGCTGTCCGATATCGCGCTGTTCGCCTGCGCGTTTCTGGGCGTGTGGCTCGTCCGCCGCGCGCTGCGTCGCCGCTTCGGACCGACCACCTCGCGGGATTGACCCGACACCCGTCCTCCGCCACGGCGCGGACATGGACGCGTTCGCCCGCCTCGAAGCCACTATCGCCGCGCGTCGCGGGGCCGATGCCGGCAGTTCCTACACCGCCAGCCTGTTCGCCCGCGGCCGCTCCAAGATCGCGCAGAAACTCGGCGAGGAGGCGATCGAAACGGTCATCGCCGCGATGGGCGACGATCCCCGCGCGATCGTGCCCGAAGCGGCCGACCTGATGTTCCACCTCTGCGTCCTGCTCGCCGATGCCGGCCTGTCGCTGGACGATGTCCGCACCGAACTCGCCCGGCGCGAGGGCGTGTCCGGTCATGACGAGAAGGCGAGCCGCTGACATGCCGATCGACGCCACCCTGCCCTATGACGACCAGAATATCTTCGCGAAGATCCTGCGCGGCGAGATCCCCGCGACCCGCGTCTATGAGGACGAATGGGCGATCGCCTTCCGCGACATCGCGCCGCAGGCTCCGACGCATATCCTCGTAATCCCGCGCGGCGCCTATGTGTCGTGGGACGATTTCAGCACGCGCGGATCGGAGGCGGAAATCGCCGGCTTCGTCCGCGCGATCGGCGCGGTCGCGCGTGCGGAGGGGCTGGTCGAGCCGGGCTACCGCCTGCTCGCCAATATCGGCGCACGTGGCGGACAGGAAGTGCCGCACCTGCACGTCCACCTGTTCGGCGGCGGGCCGCTCGGCCCGATGCTGGCACGCTGAACCGGCGCACCCCACGCCATAGCCACGCTTCGCCGCACTAAAGGATTGCGCGTCCCCGATTTGGCTTTAGGCTCTCCCCTTTCGCACATGATGGGGCGCGATCGACGCCCCGCCTTTATCCCTGGGGGGACGTAAGTACATGATTTTCGGGCGCGTTAAGCCACTGGACGCCATCCTGGCGGCGGCGGAGAGAAAGTCTCTCCATCGCACGCTCGGCGCGTTCCAGCTCACCCTGTTCGGTATCGGCTCGGTGATCGGCACCGGCATCTTCGTCCTGACCGCGGCCGGTGCGCAAAAGGCGGGTCCGGGCCTGATGCTCGCCTTTGCCATCGCCGGCGCGATCTGCATCGTTGCGGCGCTCTGCTACGCCGAGATCGCGGCGATGATTCCGGTCGCCGGCTCTGCCTACACCTACACCTATTCGACGATGGGCGAGCTGCTGGCCTGGACGGTCGGCTGGGCGCTGGTCCTCGAATATGCCGTCGCCGCCTCCGCGGTGTCGGTCGGCTGGTCGGGCTATTTCACCGGCACGATCCTGAACCAGTTCCTCGGCATCCAGCTTCCGGTCTGGCTCAGCGCCGGGCCGCTGGCGCTGGGCGGCGTCGCGGGCGGGTTCATCAACCTGCCGGCCGTCGTGATCGCGCTGCTCGTGACGTGGCTGCTCATCATCGGCACGTCGGAAAGCGCCAAGGTCAACGCCGTCCTCGTCGGGATCAAGGTCGTCGCGCTGACCGCCTTCATCTTCCTGACCTTCGGCAAGATCGACACCGCGCAATTCAGCCCGTTCCTGCCCGCGGGCGTATTCGGCGGCTTCGGCACTGGCGTCGGCGCGGTCGGTGCGGCGGCGACGATCTTCTTCGCCTATGTCGGCTTCGACGCGGTCTCGACCGCCGCCGAAGAGACCAAGAACCCGCAGCGCAACGTCCCGATCGGCCTGATCGGATCGCTGCTGTTCTGCACCGTCTTCTACATCCTCGTCGCGGCGGGCGCGATCGGCACGATCGGCGGCCAGCCGATCATGGGTCCGGGCGGCGTCCCCTTCCCCGCCGGTTCGGAAGAACTCGCGCGCCAGTGCGCGATGCCTCAGCATGCGCAGGCGCTGGTCTGCTCGAACGAGGCGCTGGCCCATGTCCTGCGCACGATCGGCTTCGGCAAGATCGGCAACATGCTCGGCATCGCGGCGTTCGTCGCGCTGCCGTCGGTCATCCTCGTGCTGCTGTTCGGCCAGACGCGCATCTTCTTCGTGATGAGCCGTGACGGCCTGCTCCCCAACGCGCTGAGCAAGGTCCATCCGAAGTGGAAGACGCCGCACGTCGTCACCGCCATCACCGGGGCGGCGGTCGCGTTCGCGGCGGCGTTCCTGCCGGTCGGCGCACTGGCGGACATCGCCAATGCCGGCACGCTCTATGCGTTCATGATGGTCGCCATCGCGGTCCTGATCCTGCGCAGGAAGGAGGGGCATCGCCCCCGCTCGTTCCGGACGCCGGCGGTGTGGTTCGTCGCCCCGGCGACGGTCGTCGGCTGTATCTTCCTGTTCTTCAACCTGCCGTCCGCGGCGATGCTGGTCCTGGTGATCTGGGGCGCGATCGGCCTCGTGATCTACTATCTGTACGGGTACCGGACGAGCCATGTCGGGCAAGGCCGGGTCGAGGTGCTCACCGACGACGCCATCGACGGCATCACCCACTGATCGGCTGAACGCAGGACACGAAAAAGGCCGGGGTCGCCCCCGGCCTTTTTTGTTTGCCCGATCCTCCGCAGCAGGGGGAGGTGGCAGCCCGCAGGGCTGACGGAGGGGTGAAACCAGCAGCGTGGGCACCCTCCGCCGCTCCGCGCCCCCCCTTTTGTGAGAGAGGAGCGACGGAACCCGCGGTCAGCCCAGCTTTTCCGCCGCCAGCGCCTTCAGGTCCACCTGCGGCCGCGCGCCGAAATGGCTGATGATCTCCGCCGCACACAGCGCGCCCAGCTTCAGCGAGCGCTCCAGATCATCGCCACGTGCCTGCGCATGCAGGAATCCCGCCGCGAACAGGTCGCCCGCGCCCGTCGTGTCGACCACCGCCGCGATCGGCACCGCCGGCACCGTGGTGCGCTCGCCGCCCCGGATCGCGCACGCGCCCTTTTCGGCCAGGGTCACGACCACCGTCGGCACCTTGTCCTGCACCGCCGCGATGGCGGCATCGACATCGGTCGTCTCGGTCAGCGCCATGATCTCCGCCTCGTTGGCGAACAGCACGTCGATCAGGCCGGCGTCGATCAGCGCGTGGAAATCGGCGCGATAGCGGTCGATCACGAACTCTGCCGACAGCGTAAAGGCGATCTTCCGCCCCGCACCGCGCGCCACGTCGATCGCCGCCCGCATCGCCGCGCGCGGCTCCTCCGGGTCCCAGAGATAGCCCTCGATGTACAGATACGCGGCATCCGCGATCAGCGCCCGGTCGATCGCCGCTTCCGGGAGGAAGTGCGACGCGCCGAGAAACGTGTTCATCGTCCGCTGCCCGTCGGGCGTCACGAAGATCAGGCAGCGTCCCGTCGTCGGCGCGCCGGCGCGCTCTGCCGTGTCGAAGCGGATGCCGGCGGCGCGGATGTCGTGCGCGAAGACCTGACCCAGCTGATCGTCGGCGACCTGCCCGATGAAGGCGCACTTGCCGCCCAGCGCCGCGATCCCCGCCAGCGTGTTCGCCGCCGACCCGCCCGACACTTCGCGCCCCGGACCCATCTTCGCATACAGCGCGTCGGCATCTTCGGGGGAGAAGATCAGCTGCATCGCGCCCTTGGTCATGCCCTGCTCGGTCAGGAAGGCGTCATCGGACTGCGACAGGATGTCGACGATCGCATTGCCGATCGCAACGACATCGTAGGTGGGCTGGCTCAAGACGGAAAACTCCCAGGAAAATCTGCCGCCGCCCTATCGGCGAAACGCCCTCACGACAACGACCGCCCTACGCGGAGACGAGGCAGGGATCGCGCGATCCGCGACCTGCCGGTTGACCCCATCGCTCT
The DNA here is from genome assembly GCF_001423765.1 of Sphingomonas sp. Leaf343. GTDB lineage: Bacteria > Pseudomonadota > Alphaproteobacteria > Sphingomonadales > Sphingomonadaceae > Sphingomonas. The sequence goes on along the minus strand of NZ_LMPG01000015.1, from coordinate 81,832 downwards.
GCGCCGCCATCCCGCAACCATGTTCACCGCATTCTTCCTGTCGCTCGGCCAGCTCGGCGACGCCCGGATCATGCGGGTGCTGGTCAAATCGATGGCCGTGACGCTGGCCGTGTTCGCAGTGCTCGGCGTCGCGACATGGTGGGGTGTCCGCGCGCTGATCGCCCGCTGGTCCGCCGAAAGCGCCGGCGGGCTCGCCGCCGCCGCGACCGTCGTGATCCTCGGGCTGGCTTTGTGGCTGCTGTTCCGCGCCATCGCGGTCGCCGTCATCGGCGTGTTCGCGGACGAGGTGGTCGAGGCGGTCGAGGCGCGGCACTACCCCGCCGCCCTCGCCACCGCCCGGCCGGTGCCGTTCGCCCGGTCGGCGGCGATGGGCCTGCGTTCGGCCGGTCGCGTCATCGCCGTCAATGTCGTGCTGTCGCCACTCTACCTCGTGCTGCTCGCCACCGGCATCGGCACCGCGGCGGCGTTCCTGCTGGTCAATGGCTGGCTGCTCGGCCGCGACCTCGGCGACATGGTCGCGGTCCGGCATCTGGATCGCACCGGCCTCGCGGCGTGGCGGCGGCGGACGCGTGGACGGCGGTTCCTGCTCGGGCTGGCGGACGCCGCGCTGTTCCTCGTGCCGCTGGTGGCGTTCGTCGCGCCGGTGTTGGGCGCGGCGATGGCGACGCATATGTATCACCGGGACAAGACATGACGCGCTTCGCCATCCTCGCTCTCGGCCTCGCGCTCGGCGCCTGCGCCACCTCGCCGACCCCCGTCGCCCGCACGGGGGCCGGCCGCGCGCCCGTTCCGTACACCAGCGTCGGGCTGGAGCGCGTCCTCGGCCAGAACGCCGCCGGCCTGACGCAATTGTTCGGCGACCCCGACGCGGACGTGCGCGAAGGCTCCGCGCGCAAGCTGCAGTTCGGCAGCAGCATCTGCATCCTCGACGCGTATCTCTATCCAAAGGGCAGCGCCGAGCCGAAGGTCACCTATCTCGACGCGCGCGAACCCGACGGCAGCGCGATCGACCGCGCCAGTTGCGTCGCTGCGCTGACCCGCCGCAAAGAGGCGCGGTAGCGCGAGCAGGGCTCAGGCAGGCAACCGCCGCAACGCCCACTCCGCCGCCTCGACCACGACCGGCGACGCATCCTCCAGCAATCGCTCCAGCACCGGCCGCAGCACCCCGGCCCCGCTGTTCCCCGCCGCGATCGCCGCGTTGCGAACCATCCGGTCGCGCCCGATCCGCTTGATCGGCGATCCCGAAAACACCTGCCGGAATCCCGCATCGTCCAGCGTCAGCAGGTCCGCCAGATCCGGCGCGGCCAGTTCGGCACGGCCGATGAACGCCATGTTCGCCGCCGCCGCATCCGCGAACTTGTTCCACGGGCACACCGCCAGGCAATCGTCGCAGCCATAGATACGGTTGCCGATGCCCGGCCGGAACTCCTCCGGGATCGGCCCGGCATGCTCGATCGTCAGGTACGAGATGCAGCGTCGCGCATCCAGTTGATACGGCGCGGGAAACGCATCGGTCGGGCACGCCCGCTGGCACGCGTCGCACGATCCGCAGCGATCCCGCCCCGCCACGTCCGGCGTCAGGTCCAGCGTCGTGTAGATCGCGCCGAGGAACAGCCAGCTGCCATGCTCGCGGCTGACGAGGTTGGTGTGCTTCCCCTGCCACCCGATCCCCGCCGCCTCCGCCAGCGGCTTTTCCATGACGGGCGCGGTGTCGACGAACACCTTCAGGTCGCACCCTTCTCCTGATATGGCCGCCGCCTGCGCCAGCCATCGACCGAGCGCTTTCAGCGCCTTCTTTACGACGTCGTGGTAATCGCCGCCCTGCGCATAGACCGACACGCGACCCCGGTCCCCCGCGTCGGCCAGCGCCAGCGGATCGCGGCCGGGCGCGTAGCTCATGCCCAGCGACACCACGCTGCGCACCTCCGGCCACAGACCGGCGGGGGAGGCGCGGTGGTGCGCGCGCTCCTCCATCCAGATCATGTCGCCGTGCCGCCCCTGTTCCAGCCACGCGCGCAGCCGCTCGCCCGCACGGGGCGCGGCGTCGGCGCGCGCGATCCCGCATGCGGCAAAGCCGAGTTCGGCCGCTTTCGCCTTGATCCGGTCTTCCAGCTTGTCTTGCGCCACCCCTCCCCGCTACCACGACCGCCCCGGCGGGAGGAAGCATGGCGGACGAACGGGCGGTCACCGCCGAGCATCTGGTGAAGCGGTACGAGCAACGGCGCGTGGTCGACGGTGTCGACCTGTCGGTGCCGGCCGGATCGATCTACGGCGTTCTCGGCCCGAACGGCGCGGGCAAGACCACGACGCTGCGGATGCTGCTCGGCATCATCGAGCCGGACGAGGGCCATCGCACGCTGCTCGGCCACATCAACCCGCGCGAGGCGAGCGACCGCGTCGGCTATCTGCCCGAGGAACGCGGGCTGTACCCGGCGATGAAGGCGAAGGAGGCGATCGCCTTCATGGGCGCGCTGCGTGGCCTCGACTGGGCGGAGGGTCGCCGCCGCGCGGTGACGATGCTGGAGGAGGCGGGCCTCGGCCATGCCGCCGACGAAAAGATCCGCAAATTGTCCAAGGGCATGGCGCAACTGGTGCAGTTGCTCGGCTCGGTCGTCCACCGCCCCGACCTGATCGTGCTGGACGAGCCGTTTTCCGGCCTCGACCCGGTCAACCAGGAGAAGCTGGAAGCGCTGATCCTCGCGGAGCGGGACCGCGGCGCGACGATCCTGTTCTCTACCCACATCATGGCGCATGCCGAGCGCCTGTGCGACCGGCTTGCGATCATCGCCGGCGGGCGTCGCCGGTTCGAGGGCACCGTCGACGACGCCCGCGCCACCCTGCCCAGCCGCGTCCGCTACGTACCGCATCACCCCGCCCCGGCGATCGTCGGATTGCTGCCCGCCGATGCCGTCGCGGACGGTTCCGCATGGCGGTTCCAGTTGCCCGATGGCGGCATCGAACCGCTGCTCGTGCCCCTGATCGAGGCGGGCTACGGTATCGCCGGCCTGACGATCGAACGCCCCGGCCTGCACGACGCGTTCGTCAGGATCGTCGGCCAGCAGCCGGAGGATGCGGCATGAACGGGTTCCGCCACGCCGTGCGTCAGGCGCTGACCATCGCCCGCCGCGATTTCGTCGCCACGGTCTACACGCCCGTCTTTCTCCTGTTCCTGTTCGCCCCCGTCCTGATCGGATCGATCAGCGCGATCGGCGGCATCGGCGCGGCGAGCATGGGCGACGGCGTGGCCGACAAGGCGCGGATCGTCGCGATCGTCCCCGCGGAGATCGCGCCGGCGATGATCGCGCAGGACAAGCGCCTGCGCGCGATGTTCCCCCGCGACTTTCGGCCCTCCACGCTCAGCATCGCCGCACCCTCCGCCGATCCGGCGAGGCAGGCGCGCGCAGCGATCGACGACCGCCGCTACGATGTCGACGGCGTCCTCTATGGCGACCTCGCCCGCCCGCAGGTGCTGATCCCCGCCACCGATCGCTACACCGCCGGATATCTGGAGGCGCTGGCGCAGGCGACGCTGTCCGCCGACGCCCCCCGCATCGTCGCCACCCGCCACGAAGCGACCCGCGCCCGCGCCTCGATCGGCGGCCAGCATCAGTCGGGTTTCATCGCCGTCTTCGGCATCTTCTTCCTGACGCTGTTCCTGGCGGGGCAGGTCGTCGGCACGATGGCCGAGGAACGCAATACCAAGGTGATCGAGGTCCTCGCCGCCGCCGTCCCGCTGGAGGCGGTGTTCGCGGGCAAACTGGTCGGCATGTTCGGCGTCGCGGTGCTGTTCGTCGGCTTCTGGGGCGCGGTGCTGCTGTCGCTCGGCCAGTGGCTGCCACCGACGACCGCGCAGGCGATCGGCGACCTCGCGCCCGCGATCGGCGCGCCGACCTTCGCGCTGCTGTTCGCCGCCTATTTCTCGCTCGCCTACCTCCTGCTCGGCTCGGTGTTCCTCGGCATCGGCGCGCAGGCATCGTCGCAGCGGGAGATCCAGATGCTGTCGTTGCCGATCACGATCGTGCAGGTCGCGATGTTCGCGCTCGCCTCCGCCGCCGCGCGCCAGCCCGAAAGCTGGGTCGCGCGCGTGGCGGAGGTCTTCCCGTTATCGTCGCCCTTCGCGATGGCCGGACGCGCGGCGAACTCCGCGACGCTGTGGCCGCATGCGCTGGCGTTGGTCTGGCAGTTGTTGTGGGTCGCGCTGTTCATCTGGACGGGCGCGCGGCTGTTCCGGCGTGGCGTGCTGCAATCGGGCAGCACCCCGTTCTGGCGGCGTTCACGGCCAGCACCTATATCGGGGTGATGCAAACTCCTTCCGATCGCCGTACTTTTCTCGGGCTCGCCGGTCTCGGCACCGCCGCCGTCGCGCTGTTCGGCTGTAAGCAGCAGGCGCAGGCGGCCGAACGCTATCCGGTGACGATGACCGATGCGCAGTGGCAGGCGAAGCTGGGCGCCGCCGCGTACCGCGTGTTGCGCAAGGAGGGCACGGAAGTGCCGTTCACCAGCCCCCTCAACGACGAACATCGCGCCGGCACCTTTGCCTGCAAGGGCTGCGCGCAACCGCTGTTCGCATCGAAGACGAAGTTCGACAGCGGCACCGGCTGGCCCAGCTTCTGGGCACCGCTCCCGAAAGCGGTCGGCACGCGCGTCGACGGATCGATGATGATGCAGCGGACGGAGGTGCATTGCTCGCGCTGCGGCGGTCACCTAGGCCACGTCTTCGACGACGGGCCAAAGCCGACCGGCAAGCGCTATTGCATGAACGGCGTGGCGATGACCTTCCGGGCGGCCTGACCCTCTTCTCCCCTCCCGTCCACGGGTGGGGCAGTCTTCGAAAACTCAGTCCATCTTCCCCACGAACGCCAGCACCCGCGTCTCGCGATCGGCACCGTGGGGGTATTCGACCGCCGGCTCCGCATCGGTCGTCGGCGCATGGCCCGAATAGATGAACCCCTTCACCGGGTAGCTCGACGTGCCCAGCCCGCCCTGCGGACCATACCATACGCGAACCTCGCTCCAGTCGCCTGCGGACGACACGTCGACCGCGCGCACGTCCGTCTCGATCGCGCCGCGGCGCGACCAGTTGGCGTGGGTCAGCAGCACCTCGCGCTCGCTGACTACGCGCGACACCATCGCGACATGGCCGACGCGCATGCGGCGGGTGGATTCGAACGCCAGCACCGCCCCCGGCTGCGGCACATGCCCGCGCTCGTACTTGCCCTGCGCCTGATTCCACCACGTATTCGCGTTGCCGTGAATATCGATGCCGGAGATCTCGCGAGCATAGGGCGCGCACTGCCAGAATTGTGCGGCAGCAGGAGTGGCCATCATCAGGCCGCACGAAACCACCAGCGCAAACCGCGCTGCCAAAGCCTTCATCATGGTCGTTAGACCCCCCGGTCTCAATCGGTGTGAGTCTCGGCTACGGGCAAAGGTTTATTTTTGGAATATCGCCGGGAACCTTATCCGACGAAGCGTTTCATCGCGAAGGTCAGCCCCCGATTGGGGGAGTCATACTGTCGTGGAATCCGCCGTCGCGTGCAGGATCGGCACGATCACAGGGTGTCGCCGACGCGGTGAACCGGCTCCGGACCGTGCGTTCGCGCCAGCGTTTCGAAGCTCGTGCCATCGATCCGGATCTCGTTGAAGCCCGGCGGGCTGTTGCGCGTGCGGACCGACAGCGTCCCCGCGCCGATCATCCGGACGATGCGGCCGTTCCGCTCCACCGGGATATCGAAGGGGTCATGGACATGACCCGTCAGCACCGCATTCGCGCCCGCCGCCGCCAGTTCGGTCAATGCCTCGTCGCCGCGCGCGGTCTTCGCAGTGCCCTTGGTCGGCCCCTCGATCAGCGGATGATGCGCCGCGATGAAGATCAGGTTCTCCTTCGGCGCATCCTCGATCAACGCCAGCGCGCGGCGCAGCGAGCTTTGGCTGACGCGCCCCTTCGACCAGTTCCACCGCCACTGCGCACGTGCCGTCGTCTTCAGCGGCACGATCGTCACGCCGTGCAACTCCAGCGGCTTCTCGATCATCCGCTCGACCGCCGCATAGCGGGTATAGGGCGCGATGAACCGCCGGATCGGGTCCCAGTAATAGGGGATGTCGTGATTGCCGACCTCCAGCGTCACCGGCGCAGCCAGCCCTTTCAGCCACGCACCGCCCTCCACGAACTCCTTCGTGCGCGCCCGCATCGTCAGGTCGCCGGTCATGATGACCGCGTCCGGCTTCTCGGTTGCGACCAGTTCGGTGAACCAGGCGACGGCTGCCTTGTCCTCCTTGCCGAAATGGACATCGCTGACGTGGAAGAGCCTAATCATCCCCGGCATTTCCCCGGCCCCGGGGCCTGCGTCAAGGCCGCCCGCGTCAAGGCAGGTCGGCCAGTTCGCGCGGCTGGTGGATCGGACATCCGTTGAAGCGCCCGCGATACTCGGCGGAGAAGGCGTAGGTGTCCTTGCGCGCGCGATTGACGTTGCCGAGCGGCCGGTGCGCCGCGATCCCGTGCCAGATGCTGTACGACAGCGCATCGTCGACCGCGTCCGATCCGCCATGCTCCCAGCTATGCTGCGGCGGCACCTCCAGCGTGGCGACGGTGACGAACGGGCTCGCCTTCGTGTCCCACTCCTGCGTCGGGTCCTCGACCGGCATCGCCGCGAGATCGGTGTTGAGCTGCACGCGGAACTCCCACGTGCCGCCCTGCGACACCAGCACCTCGTTCACCACCTCGCGCAGCGCATCGGGCCGGCCGTGCGTCGACACCGTGTCACCCGTCAATTGCGTCAGCGCCGGGCTGACCGGCGCGATCTGGAACTTGGCAATATGATCGCCGTAGCGGAACGGCGTCTGCGACCAGTATGTCTCGCCCAGCGGATGCACCTTCGGTGCGCCGCCCAGTTGCTGCAACGTCGCAGACGGCAGGCCGATCGCCTCCAGCGGAGCCTCGATCGCGCGCAGGATACCGGACAGCAGTGTCTTGCCGCCCTCCGCCTTGTCGGTCGTCGCGGCCAGCAGCTTCAGGTTCCTGGCAAAGGAGGCCGCGTCGGGCGCGGTGAACACCGGTCCGTTGACCATGATGAAGTCCTGCGTCGTGTCACCCTCCGACCCCGGCAACCGTTTCCCCGCGACGTTCAGGACCTTCAGCGCCAGCCCGCGTGGCAACCCGATCGAATCGTTCAGCAGGTCGCCCGGATTGGTGGAGATGCGCAGGATCGCCTCATGCTCCCCCGGCGTCGCGAACAGCCCCTGCGCCAGTTCCGGCGGCAGGCCGTCGTGGATGCGGAACACGCCCTTGGCGATGCCATGCGCCTTGGCATGCACCGCGCGGACGGCGTGGCCGTAATCCTTCGACGTGGTGTCGAGGATGTGACGGAACGATTCGTTGAGCTGCCCGATCGTCTCCGCCTCGTCCGGCTTCAAGGTTTCGACGGACGGGTCGTAGCGGATCGGTGCGGGCATGACGGTGTCTCCTGTGATCTCCGCCTGTTAACCCGCCGGTATAACGCCGCGTTCCCACCCATTCCGCGCCTGCAAGGGGAGGAATGGGCGGGAACGGGTCGCTCGAAAACGTCTCCCCTCCCCAAGGGGAGTGGAGCAGAAGATTCAGATATGGATCGCCCGGCCGTACGCGCCCAGCACGCTCTCGTGCATCATCTCGCTCAGCGTCGGATGCGCGAAGACGGTTTCCATCAGCTCCGCCTCGGTCGTCTCGAGCTGGCGCGCGACGACATAGCCCTGAATCAGCTCGGTCACTTCCGCGCCGACCATGTGCGCGCCGAGCAGCTCACCCGTCTTGGCGTCGAATACCGTCTTCACGAACCCCTCGGCCTCGCCCAGCGCGATCGCCTTGCCGTTGCCGATGAAGGGGAACTTGCCGACCTTCAGCTCGTATCCGGCCTCCTTCGCCTTCGCCTCGGTCATGCCGACGCTGGCGACCTGCGGACGCGAATAGGTGCAGCCGGGGATGTTGCCCTTGTCCATCTGGTGCGGCGAACCGCCCGCGATCTTCTCCGCCGCGATCACGCCCTCGTGGCTCGCCTTGTGCGCCAGCCACGGTGCGCCGGTCACGTCGCCGATCGCCCAGATGCCCGGCACGTTGGTCTGGCCGTAGCCGTTGGTCTTGATATGCCCCCGGTCGGTTGCGACGCCCAGCGCCTCCAGCCCGATATTCTCCGTGTTCGGCACGATGCCGATCGCGACGATGACATGGCTGAACTCGGTCGTCTCGACCTTGCCGTCCTTACCCTTGATCGACGCCTTCACGTTCGCCGCGCCCGGCTCGATCTTCTCGACGCCGGCACCCGTCAGGATCTTGATCCCCTGCTTGGTCAGCGCCTTGTCCATGAACGCGGACACCTCCTCGTCCTCGACCGGCAGGATGCGGGGCAGCATCTCCACGATCGTCACGTCCGCACCCATGTCGTTGTAGAAGCTGGCGAACTCCACGCCGATCGCCCCCGATCCGATGACCAGCAGCTTGGTCGGCATTTCGGTCGGCACCATCGCGTGGCGATAGGTCCAGACGCGCTTCCCGTCCGCCTTCGCGAACGGCAGGTCGCGCGCCCGCGCGCCGGTCGCGACGATGATGTTCTTCGCCTCCAGCTCGACCGTCTTGTCGCCCTGCTTCACCGACAGCTTGCCCGGCGCGATCAAGGTGCCGACCCCCTCGTGCACCGCGACCTTGTTCTTCTTCATCAGGCCCTTGACGCCCGCGTTCAGCTGGCCCGCCACCTTGCGCGACCGGTCGACGATCTTGCCCAGATCGAACCCGACATTGCTGGCGCTGAGACCGTAGGCATCGGCATGCTGCATATAGTGGTAGATTTCCGACGTGCGCAGCAGCGCCTTGGTCGGAATGCAGCCCCAGTTCAGGCAGATACCGCCCAGCCGCTCGCGCTCCACGATCGCGGTCGTCAGCCCGAGCTGCGACGCCCGGATCGCCGCGACATAGCCGCCCGGCCCCGAGCCGAGAATGATGAGGTCGTAGGTTTCAGCCACGGATAGCTCCTGGGGAATAGCAGAACAGAATATGCGGTGCGGGCCGGCCTACGCCAAGCCCGGCACCTTGCGCGGGCGACGTTCCTCGTCGGTGGCGACGAACACGAAGCGGGCCTGCGTGACCTTGCACGCCTCCTCGACGTGGCGGGCGCGGCGCCAGGCCTCGACCTCGATCGTCATCGACGTGTTCCCGACCGCAACGAGCGTGGCGTAGACCGACACCTCGTCGCCGACGAGGACGGGCGCATGGAACTTCATCGCGTCGACCGCGATCGTGACGGCGCGGCCGCCCGAATGGCGCGATGCGATCGAGCCGGCGGCCAGATCCATCTGCCCCATCAGCCAGCCGCCGAAGATATCGCCATACGGGTTGGCGTCGCCCGGCATCGCCGCGACCCGGATCGTCGGCGTCTGTTCCGGCAAGACCGTCATCGCGTCGCTCCCTGCCGTCCCACATCCGCCCGCCGCGCGCGGCGCAGCGGCCGGATGCTGTCGATGAGCAGCGCCAGCGTCGCGCCGCCGCCGCACCACCAGATCTCCTCGCGCCCCAACGGATAGGCCCAGGCGGCCAGCCCCGTCAGCGCCATGACGGTGACGAGGCCGATCGCAAGGTGCAACAGCTCCACCGCCACGCGCATCGCGTCAGGCCAGCATGCCCAGCGGCGTCTCGATCAGGTCCTTGAACGCCTTCATCAGCTCCGCACCGTCCGCACCGTCGATCGCGCGGTGGTCGAAACTGCCGGTCGCCGACATCACCGTCGCGATGCCGAGTGCGCCGTCGATGACATAGGGACGCTGCTCGCCCGCGCCGATCGCCATGATCATGCCCTGCGGCGGGTTGATGACCGCCTCGAACTGCTTGATCCCGAACATGCCCATGTTGCTGATCGACGCGGTGCCGCCCTGGAATTCCTCCGGCTTTAGCTTGTTATCTCTGGCGCGGCCGGCCAGATCCTTGACCTCGGTGGAGATCGCCGACAGCGTCTTGCCCGCCGCGTCCTTGACGATCGGCGTGATGAGGCCGGACGGGGTCGACACCGCGACCGAGATGTCGGCGCGCGAGAAGCTGATGAGCTGGTCCGGCGTGAACATCACGTTGCACTTCGGCACCGCGATCAGCGCGACGCCCAGCGCCTTCACCAGCATGTCGTTGACCGACAGCTTGACCCCGCGCGATCCCAGCGACGCGTTCAGCTCGCCACGCAGCTTCAGCAGCGCGTCGAGGCGGATATCCACCGTCAGGTAGATATGCGGCACCGTCTGCTTCGATTCGGTCAGGCGGCGCGCGATCGTCTTGCGCATGTTCGACAGCTTGGTCGCCTCGTGCGGGATATCCGGCACGGCGGCGGGCTTCGGCGCAGCGGCGGCAGGTGCGGCGGCTTCGGCAGCCGGCGCGGCGGCAGATGCAGGTGCGGCGGCACCCGGCTTCGCGCCCTCCACATCCGCCTTCACGACGCGGCCGTTCGGGCCGGATCCGCTCAGCGCGGCGAGGTCGATGCCCTTCTCCGCCGCGATCCGGCGCGCGAGCGGGCTCGCCCTGGTGCGGCCGCCCTCTCCCGACGACGCGGAGCCGGTCTGCGCCGTGCCCGCATCGGCGGGGCGACCATGATCCTCGGCCTGCGTGATCGTACGATCGGCGGGCTTCGCCTCGCTGCCGGTCTTGTTCGGGTCTTCCGGGCTGGGCGCGCCCTTGAACTGGGCGTCCGCAGGCTCCGGCGTCTCGCTCTTCGCGGGTGCCGACACCGATGCGGCGTCCTCGCCCTCTTCGGCGAGGATCGCGATCACCGCGCCGACCTTCACGTTGTCCGTGCCCTCGGCGACGACGATCTTCGCGATCACGCCCTCGTCCACGGCCTCGAATTCCATCGTCGCCTTGTCCGTCTCGATCTCGGCCATGATGTCGCCGGACTTGACGGTGTCGCCTTCCTTGACGAGCCATTTGGCCAACGTGCCCTCCTCCATCGTCGGCGACAGGGCGGGCATCTTGATCTCGATCGACATGAAGGTCCTCGGGCTCTCCGTAACGGCACCGTCTCTCGCGCCCGAACGCGGCCGGGTCAAGGGCGGCTGCTTGCGCTTCGGTCGCCGCCGCGCCACACCTGCGCGACAAAAGGGGCAGTTTCATGCGGATTTATCTCGTGGTGATCGACGACACGCCCGAAGCGGCGATCGCCCTGCGCTTCGCCGCGCGTCGCGCGGTCAAGACCGGCGGCGGCGTCGAGATCCTGACTTTGCTGCCGCCGCAGGAGTTTATCGCGTTCGGCGGGGTGCAGGCCACGATCGAGGAGGAGGCGCTGCACCACGCGGAGGGTCTGGTCGAGCAGGCCGCCGGCGCACTGGTGGAGGAATCGGGCCTCAAACCTGCCATCACCGTTCGCGGCGGCGAAGGCCCCAGGATCATTCGCGACATGATCGCCGCCAATCCGGACATCGCCGCACTCGTGCTGGGTGCCGCCGCCAGCGGTGCGCCCGGCGCCCTCGTCACGCACTTTACCGGCGCGGATGCCGGCGCGCTCAGCGTCCCCGTGATGATCGTGCCGGGATCGCTGACCAGCGAACAGATCGACCGGTTGAGCTGAACGCACGGCCGAAGGAACGCCGCTTGAACCCCGTGGCGGCCCACGCCTAGGATCGCGCCATGATCCTGTTATCCTTCGCGATCGCCGCCGCGACCCCGGCCCCGGGCGACCCCCGGACCCGCCTCCGCGCCGATGTCGAGGCGCTGGTCGCCTTCGGCACGCGCCACACCGCCAGCACCACCACCGACCCGCGTCGCGGCATCGGCGCGGCCCGCGACTGGACGGCGAAGCGATTCGCCACGATCGCCCGCGACTGCGGCGGCTGCATCACCATCGACCGGATATCCCGCCGCGTCTCCGGTCCTCGCGCGCCGGCCGGCGTCGTGGTGGAGGATGTGCTCGGCATCCAGCCCGGCCGGGACCCGAACCGCGTCATCATCGTCGGCGCGCATATCGACAGCCGCGTCACCGACGTCATGGATACGACCAGCGACGCCCCCGGCGCGAACGACGATGCGTCCGGCGTGGCGCTGGTGCTCGAGGCCGCGCGCCAGCTTTCGAAGCGCAAGTTCGATGCGACGATCGTCTACGCCGTCTTCTCCGGCGAAGAGCAGGGCCTGTGGGGCGCATCCCTGCTCGCCGACACCGCAAAGGCGCGCGGCTGGGACGTGACCGCGATGCTCAACAACGACATCGTCGGCAACACCGTGGGTCAGGGCGGCAAGCGCGAGGACCGCTACGTCCGCGTCTTCTCCGAAGGCATCCGCTCGTCCGAGGACCTCGCCCAGCAACAGGCCCGCCGCGCGATCGGTGGCGAGGACGACGGCCCCAGCCGCGCGCTGGCCAAGGCGATCGCCGGCATCGCCGCGGATGATCGCGGCGGCATCGGCGTCATGCTCGACCGCCGCCCCGACCGGTTCGGCAGGGGCGGCGATCACGAGCCGTTCCTGAAGCTCGGCTACCCCGCCGTTCGCTTGTCCGTCGCCAACGAGAATTGGGACGCGCAGCATCAGGACCTGCGCATGGAGGGCGGCACGGTGTACGGCGACACCGTCGACCGCATGGACTTCGCCTATCTGGCGAAGGTCACCGACCTCAACATCGCCACCCTCGCCCGCCTTGCCGCCGCCCCGCCGGCACCCGCCACCGCCGGCCTGAAGGGCGACCTGTCGCGCGACACGATCGTCCGCTGGGCCGCATCGCCGGGCGCGGTCCGCTACCGCGTCCGCTGGCGCCGCAACGACGCCGCCGACTGGACGCAGAGCCGCGACGTCACCGGCACGGAGACGATCCTGATGCAGGTCCCCGTCGACGACCATTTCGTCGGCGTCTCCGCAGTGGCGGCGGACGGGGCCGGGAGCCTCGTCACCTTCGCAGGGAGGGATACGGCGCGGTGAGAGAGTACTTCGCCGGGATGTTGGAAGCGTAGAGCAGCGGATGATTGGTTTGGACTCTATCCGGCATATGCGATCCAAGTGTTTCTTCGGGGCGAGGCGGCTCTCCTTGGTCGTCTCACGTCAACTGACCGGATCAGATATCGGTTTTTCTGATCGCCACCTCATCAGCCATGTCTGCGTGGCCGTCAGCGCGTAAACCGCACTCGACCCCGATCCGGTTTGCCGACGGCTGGTTCTGGCTCACCTTCCACTTCCCTTCGACACGCTCGATCGGGATTTCGATGCCAGTGATGCCCTTCATCAGAGCCGCGCCGAAATCTTCGGGAGCATCGTCCAGGCTCCACGGCTCGGCACGCCCGCGCTCATGGATCGACGTCAGTTCGTCGATCTGCTCGCGCAGCCACTGCCGGTCCTCGATGATGATCGGCGTGCCGTGCACTTGCACGACGACGTAATTCCACGTCGGAACAACTTTCCCATGCTCTCGCTTGGTCGCGTACCACGAGGGGCTGACATAAGCCTGCGGCCCCTGGAATATCACCAGAACCGGCGATCCCTGTCGAAGGTGGACGAGCTGATCGTTCGCGTTGGCAAGATGTGCCCGCAGTACGGAGTACGCTGGATCGACCCGGAGGGTAAACGGCACGGCATTGGCTATCAAACCCGACACCCCATAGGTGACGAGCGTGCCGAGCGGATGTGCCCGTATCGCTTCGTAAAGCATATCCGGACGATCTTCGCGAAAGGCAGTCGGACGGTACATGGCCACACACCTACACGGCAGACTTCATCCGTTGAGCAATTCTTTGCGGAACATCGGCCGCCCACAACCGGAACGCCCCACCGAAAACATCGATGCCGCCCCGCGCCGGTTCAGGTCGCGGGACGGCATCGGCAGCGCCGCGTCGTGCGAAGGGGATCGCATCTGGCAGGAGGATCAGCGGCGGCAGCAGAGCGCCTTGCCCTTGACGCGACGCTTCGCGTGCCACGTGCGCCTCGGCGAGTAACGCACCGTATCCTCGTAATATTCGGTGGTTGTCGTGGTCGTCACGACGGGGGCGCTCTGCACCGTCACCGTCGTGGTGGTGCCGCCATGATAACCGCCCCCGCCCGACGTCGTCACCGTCGTATGGCCGTCCTGCGACACCCAATGCTCGCCGCCATCGGGGACATAGGGGGGCGGCGGCGCATAGCCCGTGCCATAGCCGCGATCGTCGAAACCGGGATCGTCGCGATAGCCGTCACGGCCGCGATCACGATAGCGCCCCGGCCCGCGCCGGTCGCGTCCGCGATCCTCGGTCTTGTCGATCGCATAGCCCGCCGCCGCGCCGACACCCGCACCGATCAGCGTCCCGCCCAGCCGGTTGCCACGGCCGGCGATCACATTGCCAGCAACGCCACCGGCGACCGCGCCGATCGCCGCGCCGCCCAGCCCGGAATCACGCCGCTCCGGCACGTGGCCCCGCAGCGGCGGCGGGGGGGGCGGCGGCGGGCCGCGATCGGCCATCCGACCGGAATCGCCGCGCTCGTCATGATCCCAGTCGATGCCGCCGACCGTGTCGTACACGGAGCCACGCTCGTCGATCAGCACGGCATCGTCGTAATAGCGCGACCACCGGCGTCCCGGCTGCGGCTGCGCCAGCCCGTAAGCGGGCCAGTCGCGCACGGCGAACCCCGGCTGTACCCAGTATCGCGGCAGGGCCCAGCCGGCATAGGGCTGGCGATAGGCGGTCCAGCCACCCGGCGCGTTGGTGCCGCCCGCCCAGCGACCGTCGCGCGTCATTCCTTGCGGCTGCCCACGGACCGCCTCCGCGCGGGCGGCGGGAGACGACGCCATCGGCCGGGTGGCCGATGCGGGGGCCGGAACCGTCGTCGGTCGTATCGATGGAGCGGGCACCGCCGCCCGGCCCGGCACCGGATAGGACGCGCCCGCGCGCTGCCCCCCGCCCCCCTGAGCGTCCGCCGCGCCCGCAGCGACCAGCATCGCCGCGATCATTCCTGCACCAGCGATCGCGCGCATGGATCGTCTCCCCGATCAAATCGTGGAGCCCCGCGGACTCCGTTCGTCCACGCATTACCATCCGCCCGTCGCACCGGCCAGCATCGGCCCGGCCGCGACCCTGTCCCGATCTGGATCAGCCCGCCGGCGCGGGAAGCCGTTCCGCCAGCAACGCCGCCAGCGCCTCGCAGCCCCTTGCATCCTCCGCGTCGAAGCGCGCCGGCTCCGGACTGTCGAGATCGAGCACGCCCAGCACGACGCCGTCCTTCACCAGCGGCACGACCAGTTCCGACCGGCTGGCGGCATCGCAGGCGATGTGCCCGGGAAACGCGTGCACGTCCTTAACCAGTTGCGTCTCGCGCGTCGCGGCGGCGGTGCCGCACACGCCCTTGCCCAGCGGGATGCGGATGCACGCCGCCTTGCCCTGGAACGGTCCCAGCACCAGTTCGCCCCCGTCGCCCGCGGGCACCATGCGATAGAATCCGGCCCAGTTCAGGTCCGGCAGATACTGCCACATCACCGCCGCCGCGTTCGCCATATTCGCGATCGCGTCAGGCTCTCCGGAGGTCAGCGCGTCCACCGCCGCGAGCAGGTCGTGGTACAATTCCGCCTTGGAACCGCCGGAAACATCGAACGAATACATCAGTCCACCTTCACCCGCCCGCGGCCCGCCTTGACGCCCGCGCGCTTCACCTTGCCCTCGACGCGCCGCGCCTTGGCGGCCCTGGACGGCTTGGTCGGCCGCCGCTTCTTGGGTACGAAGGTGGCCTCGCGGATCAGCGCGATCAAGCGCTCGCGCACCTCCTGCCGGTTCAGAAGCTGCGACCGCGACCCCTCGCCGCGCAGCACCAGCACGCCCTCGCGCGTCATCCGCGATCCCGCCAGCTCCACCAGCCGCATCTTCACCACGTCGGGCAGGTTCGGCGAGTTCGCCACGTCGAACTTCAGGATCACCGCGCTGTCGGTGGTGTTGACGTGCTGGCCGCCGGGTCCGCCCGCCCGCGTCGCCGTCTCCTGCAATTCGCCATCGTCGATGGCGATGCTGCGGGTGACGGGGATCGCGGTCACGACGCCCGCCCCGCGCAGCGGGTCACGGCTCCCAACCCGCGAACCGCTCCGGCAGGGGCGCGACCGCGTGGATCGGGTCCTTGCCCGGCCGCTGCACGGTCAGCTCGGCGGCGTGCAGCATCATGCCCAGCCGGTCGCTGCGGCCATAGACCGGGTCGCCGACCACCGCCGCGCCCAGCCCGGTCGCGGCATGCACGCGGATCTGGTGCGTGCGCCCCGTCTCCGGCCGGAATTCGACCAGGCTGCGGCCGTCGCGCGTCGCCAGCACGCGCCACTTCGTCCGCGACGCCTTACCGCCCGGATCGCCGACCATCCGCCAGCCGGCCTCCGCGCTCGACACCTTCGCCAGCGGCAGGTCGATCAGGCCGTCTCCCTCGACCACCCCCTCCAGCACCGCGATATAGCGCTTCTCCACCGTCCCCGCCTCGAACGCCTGCTGGAACCGCGCGCCCGCCTTGGGGTTGCGCGCCAGCAACAGGCAGCCGCTGGTATCCCGGTCCAGCCGGTGCACCGCGGTCGGCCAGCGCCGGAACCCGAACTTCAGCGACTCGAGATGGTTTTCGAGGCTGAGGGAGCCATCGCGCGGCTTGTCGACCGGCAGTCCGGCGGGCTTGTCGATGACGAGGGCTTCGCCGTCGATGAACAGGACGTGGTCACCATGCATGCCGCGCTCCTTGCCACCGCCGCGCCCCGCATGCCAGAGGCACCGCGCGATGCTGCTGATGCTCCTGCTTCAGGCCGCCGCCCCCGCTCCGACTCCGGACGGCCGCGTGCTGGGCCACTTCCCCTACGGCGACGTCGCGCCCGGCGAGCTGGTCGACGCGCCCGCCGGGTTCGGCCTCCACGCCTGCCGCATCCGCCGCGACGTGCTGCCCGACCTGCAACGCCTGCTTATGGCCGCCGCCGGCGATCCGGGCGTCGGCGGCACCCTGCGCGGCCTGTCCTGCCACCGCTCGATCCAGCGGCAGGGCGGCGTGTTCCGGACCGGTGGCGAGGGCGACGCCGAAAGCCGCTCGATCTCGGTCGCGCCGCCGGGGCATAGCGAGCACACCACGGGTTACGCGATCGACTTCGCGATCCGCCCGTCGCCCAACTGCCCGGATATCGAGGCGTGCATGGCCGCGCTGCCCGCCGCGAAGTGGCTGGTCGCCAACGGCCCGCGCTTCGGGTTCGAGATGAGCTTCCCCGCCGGCAATGCGCAGCGCGTGAAGTGGGAACCGTGGCACTGGCGCTGGGTCGGCGCGACCCGCGCCACGCCCGGCGCGGCGCAGGCCCGCTTCCTGTTCGCCAAGGCGCGCGCCGCATTCCCGGCCGATCCCGGCATCGCCGAGCCGCTGAAGATCGTGCTGACCGGCCAGCCGGATGCGCCGATCCGGCCGGCGGTGAAAACCGACAAAAAGAAGAATCGCAAACGCTGAATCCTCCCCGGCACCGGGGGCATCACGACGCGGTGAGCGGCAGTCACAAGCGACAATGCCTGCGTCTGCCCCTCCGTCACCCCTGCGACGCGCCACCTCCCCGTACCGGAGAGGATTGCAGCATCACCCGAACAGCTTCGCCGCCGTCTCCGCGATGCGCTTGCCCTGATACCGTGCGCCGTCCAGTTCCACCGCGCTCGGCTGGCGCGATCCGTCGCCGTCCGCCAGCGTCGATGCGCCGTACGGTGTGCCGCCCTTGACCTCGTCGACACCCATCTGGCCCTGAAATCCGTAATCCAGCCCGACGATCGTCATGCCGTGGTGGAGCAGGTTGGTGATGATCGAGAACAAGGTCGTCTCCTGCCCGCCATGCTGGCTGGCGGTGGAGGTGAATCCGCCGCCGACCTTGCCGACCAGCGCGCCCTTCATCCACAAACCACCCGTCGTGTCCCAGAACGCCGCCATCTGGCTCGGCATCCGGCCGTACCGGGTCGGCGCGCCGACGATGATCGCGTCGTACGCGGCCAGCGCGTCCGGCCCCTCGATCTCGGGATGAGCGGTGTCGGTCTTGAAGTGCGCGGCCTCGACGACCTCCCTCGGCGCGGTTTCGGCGACGCGGCGGATGTCCACCTCCGCCCCGCCCGCACGCGCGCCCTCGGCGACGGCGTCGGCCATCTGCTCGATATGGCCATAGGACGAGTAATAGAGGACGAGGACCTTGGTCATGCGGGTAAACTCCGTAAGCGTCGGGAAAGAAAGCGCCGCCCGGCCTAACGACCGGGCGGCGCGAAAGGGGTCAGGCGGCGTCGACCAGAACGATCTCGGCATCTTCGGTCGCGGTGATCGTCACCGTTCCCGCCGACAGCGCCACGCCGTCGCGTGCGTTCACCGTCTCGCCGTCGATCGTCAGCGCCCCCGTCGCGGGAACCAGATAGGCATGGCGCCCCGCCCCCACCGTGTGCGTCACGCTCTCGCCCGCCGCCAGCGTCGCCGCCAGCACGCGCGCTTCGGCGCGGATCTTCAGCGCATCGGTGTCCTCGGCGAAACCGCTCGCCAGCACGGTCAGCTTGCCCGAGCGTTCGCCCTTCGGGAACGGCTTGGCGCCCCAGCTCGGCTCGCCGCCGCGCGTCGTCGGCTCGACCCAGATCTGGAACAGCGTCGTCGCCTCCGCCTCGACATTGTATTCGGCGTGGCGAACGCCCGATCCGGCGCTCATCACCTGCACGTCGCCCGCGCCGGTGCGGCCCTTGTTGCCCAGCGAGTCCTCGTGCGTGATCGCCCCGGTGCGGACATAGGTGATGATCTCCATGTCGCGGTGCGGGTGCGGCGGGAAACCGCTGTTCGGCGCGATCACGTCGTCGTTCCACACCCGGATCGCACCCCAGCCCATCCGGTCGGGATCGTGATAGCTGGCGAACGAGAAATGATGCCGCGCGTCCAGCCAGCCGTGATCGGCATGGCCCAGCGTCTCGAAAGCGCGACGATCGATGCGGGTCCTGGTATCGAGCATGGGAAACTCCCTTCCTGTGCGTCTCTGTTGTCGCCAAGATAGGGATCGCGAAGGTCGCGTAAATGGAAACGATAGAAAACGATCGTTTCGTGTGGTAGACGGTACGCGGAAGCAACTCTCCCCTTGAAAGAGGGCGGAGGCACGGGGAGCAGGACCGATGAGACTACCCGACCTCGAAGCCTGGGCGATCTTCGCCGCCGTCGCGGAGCATCGCTCGTTCAGCGGCGCGGCCGAGGCGATCGGCCTCAGCAAGGCGACCGTATCGAAGGCGGTCGCCCGGCTGGAGGCGCATCTCGACCAGTCGCTGTTCCACCGCACCTCGCGCCGGCTGGCCTTGACCGAGTCGGGCCGCCCCCTCGCCGACCATGCCCGCCGCATCGTCGCGGAGGCCACCGCCGCGGAGGAAGCCGCGCGCAGCGCTGCCGCCGCGCCCGCAGGTCGCATCCGACTCGCGGCACCGATGAGCTTCGGCATCACCAACATCGCGCCGATCGTCGCCGATTTCCTCGCCGAGCACCCCGCAATCGAAATCGAATTGCATCTATCCGACTCGCGCGTCGACATCGTCGCGGAGGGATTCGACGTGGCGCTCCGGATCGGCGACCTCGCCGACAGTTCGCTCCGCGCCCGCCGCCTCTGCGCGATCCAGGCGCACATCGTCGCCGCCCCCGCCTATCTGGCGCACTATGGCGAACCGATGACCCCCGCCGATCTCGGCCGCCACCGCGTGCTGGGATATGCCAACGTCCCCGGCCCGTGGCGTTTCCGCGGCCCCGACGGTGCCGACCTCAGCATCCGCACCGCCGGCCCGCTGATGGCGAACAGCGGCGACGCTCTCGTCCCGTCGCTGCTCGCCGGCCTCGGCATCTCGCGCCTGCCAGAATTCATCATCGGTCCGCATCTCGCCAGCGGCGCGCTCGTCCCGATCCTCAAGGACTGGTCGCCCAGCGCCACCGCCCTCCACCTCCTCACGCCGCCCAGCGCGCTGCGCCCCGCCCGCGTCGAGGCACTGATCGCCTTCCTCACCGACCGCCTGCGCAGCCTGCCTGTCCCGCACGCCGACGATCTGCGAGAGTCGGCGGGATGATCCCCCCGCTGCCCGCGCCTTCCCAGTCCCCCCGCGAATGCAGGACGGCCGCCGACCTTCCCCCGTCATGCCTGCTCCACCCCGGCGAAGGCCGGGGTCCGGTGGCGACGCCCTGGTTGTCGCGCCACACCCTCTACGATCCAGCGCACGGCACCTGCGTCCCGTCCTCGGCCGGCAAGCAGGGGACCACCGCATGACCCCCGAACACCGCGACGTGGAGGACACCGCGTCGGCGCCTCCGCTTCGACCCACCCCGCGCCTCGCCCCCGACGCCGACGATGCCCGGTTCATCCGCCGCACCCTCATCCTCGTGGTCATCGCCGCCGTCCTGCTCGCGCTGTGGCGCGCCAGCGACCTGCTGATCCTCGCCTTCGGCTCGGTCCTCGGCGCGACCGTCATCCATGCGCTCGCCCGCATGTATCGCCGCCGCACCGGCGCATCGGCCAAACTCTCGCTCGGCCTCGGCATGGCCAGCGTCCTCGCCGCCATCGCGTTCCTCGTCTGGCTGTTCGGCGTCGCCTTCCGTCAACAGGTCAACGCGCTCGTCACCGCCCTGCCCGGCCTGATCGACCAGCTCGCCGCCTGGGCCAGCCGGTCGGCGGTGGGGGAGAAGATCGTCGACGCCGTCCGCGCCGCCTATGCCGGCAGCCGCGTCGCGCAGGACATCGGCGGGCTGGCGCAGGGCGCGGGCGAGCTGCTCCTCAACGCGCTGCTGCTGCTCATCGGCTCGCTGTTCCTCGCCGCCGATCCGAAGGTCTATGAGCGCGGCCTGCTGCTGCTGGTCCCGCCGCGCCACCGTCCCGCATTCGAGGATGCGCTGTTCGACGTCGGGGAAACGCTGCGCCTCTGGCTGCGCTCGTCGCTGATCCTGATGACGTCGATGGGCGTCCTCGTCGGCACCGGGCTCGCGATTTCCGGCGTCCCCTCCGCCGCCGCGCTGGGGCTGCTCGCGGGGCTGTCGGAATTCATCCCCTATGTCGGCCCGACCGCGGCGATGATCCCCGCGCTGGGCCTCGCCGCGACGGTCGGCACCGGCCCGCTGATCGGCACGCTCGCCACCTATGCGATCGTGCGCCTGATCCAGACCAACTTCATCACCCCCTATGTCCAGCAACGCGTCATCGCGATCCCGCCCGCCATCACCGTGTTCGCGATCATCGGCATCGGCGTGATCTTCGGCATCTTCGGCCTGTTCTTCTCGGCGGCGCTGCTGGTGGTGTTCTTCACCCTGATTCGCAGCCTCTATCTGCGCGAGGTACTGGGCGAAGACATCCCGCGCACCGCACACATTACACTCATAACGAGGGACGACTCGCCGGAATCACTCGATTAAGCTCGAATTAACCTTTTGCCTTCAGATGTTGTTTGGTTAATGGAATCCGGGTCGGTCGCTTCGGGAAAAAAGCGGCCACGCCAAGTGGGGAACTGCCTGATGCGCGTGCTGCTGATCGAGGACGAGCCGACGACCGCCAAGGCGATCGAGCTCATGCTGACGACCGAGGGCTTCAACGTCTACACCACCGATCTCGGTGAGGAAGGCTTGGATCTCGGCAAACTCTACGACTACGATATCATCCTGCTCGACCTTAATCTGCCGGACATGCACGGTTACGACGTGCTGAAGAAGCTGCGCGTGGCGCGCGTGACGACGCCGGTGCTGATCCTGTCGGGCGTCAACGAGATGGATTCGAAAGTCCGCAGCTTCGGCTTCGGCGCGGACGACTACGTGACCAAGCCGTTCCACCGCGAGGAACTGGTGGCGCGCATCCACGCCGTCGTCCGCCGGTCGAAGGGCCATTCGCAGTCGGTCATCCGCACCGGCAAGCTGGCGGTCAACCTCGACGCCAAGACGGTCGAGGTCGACGGTGCCCGCGTGCACCTGACCGGCAAGGAATATGCGATGCTGGAGCTGTTGTCGCTCCGCAAGGGCACCACGCTGACCAAGGAGATGTTCCTGAACCATCTCTATGGCGGCATGGACGAACCCGAACTCAAGATCATCGACGTCTTCATCTGCAAGCTGCGCAAGAAGCTCAGCCTCGCATGCGACGGCGAGAATTATATCGAGACGGTCTGGGGCCGCGGCTACGTGCTGCGCGAACCCGACGAACTCGGCGAAACCGCCCAGGTGGCGTAACCCTTCCTCTCTCGGGGAAAAACGAAGGCCGTGGCACCGGGGGGCGCCACGGCCTTTTGTCGTCGTCGTCGTCGGCTCGATCCCCGTCATCCCGGGACAAGGCCGGCATGACCGCGTCGGTGGAGTTCCGTTCTACCCCCGCGCCGGCTCGAACACCGACCACCCGGTCCGCTGCACCAGCCGCTCCAGCGCCAGCGTCCCGAGCTGCGAATTGCCCCGCTCGTTCAGCCCGGGCGACCACACCGCGATGCTCGCCCGCCCCGGCACCACCGCCAGGATGCCGCCGCCGACCCCGGACTTGCCCGGCAACCCGACCCGGAACGCGAACTCGCCCGATCCGTCGTAATGCCCGCACGTCAGCATCAGCGCGTTGATCCGCCGCGCCCGCTGCGCCGACACGATCCGCCGCCCCGTCGACGGCAGCATCCCGTCCGCCATCAGATACCGGCCCGCCAGCGCCAGTTGCCGGCAACTCATCGCCAGCGCGCAGGCATGGAAGTAAACGCCCAGCGTGCGCCCGACATCGTGATGGATGTTGCCGAACGACCGCATATAGCTGGCCAGCGCCACGTTCCGGTATCCGCTCGCCGCCTCCGCATCCGCCACCTCGCGGTCGATGACGATCTCGTCCTCCCCCGCCAGCGTCCGGACGAAGCGCAGCATCTCCCCGATCGCCTCGCGCGGCTCGTTCCGGCCCAGCAGGATATCGGCGACCACGATCGCGCCGGCGTTGATGAACGGGTTGCGCGGGATGCCGTGTTCGAACTCCAGCTGCACGATGGAATTGAACGCGCTCCCCGACGGCTCCCGCCCGACGCGCGTCCACAACTGGTCGCCGACATGCCCCAGCGCCAGCGTCAATGCGAAGACCTTGCTGATCGACTGGATCGAGAACGTCTCCTCCGCGTCGCCCGTCAGATGGCAGGTTCCGTCCGCCTCGATCACCGCCATCCCGAACTTCGCCGGATCGACCTTCGCCAGCGGCGGGATATAGGCGGCGGGCGTGCCCCGGTCGGGCGCCGCCTTCATCTCCTCGGCGATGTCGGCGACGATGCGAGAGAGATCTATTTCCGCTCCCACACCTTTTCGCCTCCGACCCACGTCTCCTCGACCTTGGTCTGGCGCAGTTCGGTCGCGCCCGCCTGGATGGGATCGCGGTCGACGATGATGAAGTCGGCGCGCTGGCCCGGTTGCAAACTGCCGAACTGCTTCTCGGCGAAGCCCGCCCTCGACGCGCCGATCGTGAACGCCGCCCATGCCTGTTCGCGCGTCACCGCCTCCTGCGGCTGCCATCCTCCGAACGGCTGCCCGTCCGCCCCGGTCCGCGTGAACGCCGCCGCCCAGCCCGCGAACGGATCGGGGCTTTCGACCGGATAGTCCGATCCGAACGCCAGCGTCGCGCCGTTCCTCAGCATCGTCGCCCACGCATAGGCCCCCGTCAGCCGCGCCGGCCCCAGCCGCGCCTCCGCCATCGTCCGGTCGCCGGTCTGGTGGACCGGCTGCATCGATGCGACGATGCTGTTCCGGCCGAAGCGCGGCAGGTCGGCCGGGTCGACCACCTGCGCATGTTCGATCCGCCAGCGCCGGTCGCCCTTGTACGTCTCCGCCAGCTCCTCGATCGCGCCCAGCGCCTGCGCGTTCGCGGCGTCGCCGATCGCGTGCACCGCGATCTGGTACCCGTCCATCGCCGCCCGGCTCATCAGGTTGCGCAGCGAGGTGTCCGTGTTGAACGCCAGCCCCCGCTCCTTCGGCGCATCCGCATAGGGCGCCTTCAGCCACGCGCCCCGCGATCCCAGCGCGCCGTCGCTATACAGCTTCACCCCCGCCAGCTTCAGCCGGTCGCCGTACAGCCACGGCGTCGGCCCGGTGCCGCCGATCCGGATCGTATCGTCGATCCCCGCCCCATAGCTGACGATCCGCACCCGCAAGCCGCCGCGATCGCCCATCCGCCGATACGTCAGCCAGTCGTCGACGCTGGTCCCCATGTCGGCGGTCGCCGTGACGCCGAGCGACAGCAGCGCCACCTGCGCCTTCAGGAACGCGGAATCCCGCTCCTTGGGCAGCGGCGCGGGCACGACCTTCTGGACCAGTGCCTGCGCCATATCCACGAACACGCCCGAGGGCTGCGCGCCCGTTTTCTCGATCCGCCCGCCCGGCGGGGAGACGGTTCTGGCGGTGACCCCCGCCTCCCGCATCGCTGCGGTGCTGACCCAGATCGCATGGCCGTCGCCGCGTGACAGCACGACCGGCCGATCGCCCACCGCCGAATCCAGCTCCGCCGCGGTCGGAAAGCGACCCAGCCCCCAGGTCTCCTGATTCCAGCCGCCCCCGACGATCCAGCGCCGGTCCGGATTGGCCGCGGCATAGGCCCTGATCCGCTCCAGCGCGTCCGCCAGCGTCTTCGTCTCCGCCAGATCCAGCTCGATCTTGCGGAAACCGAGTTCCATGACGTGCCCATGCGCGTCGATGAAGCCGGGCATCAGCACCCGCCCCTTCATGTCCGCGCGCCAGTCCAGCCTGTCGGGCCGCTTGTCCTTCGCCGACAACAGCTTCGTCACGATGCCGTCGCGGGTCATCAACAGCCCGGTGAAGCGCACGACCTTGCCATCCGCGTCCAGCGTCACGCCCGCGACGTTGTCGACCAGCGCATCCGCGAAAGCGGGCGTCGGCATCAACAGCGCGGCGAAGAACAGCCGCCTCACTTTGGCAGCCTCCGGATCAGCGAGCTCGTATCGTCGCGCCCGCCGCCCATCGCCTGCACGTCGGCGTAGAATTGATCGACCAGCGCCGTGACCGGCAGCACCGCGCCATTGCTCCGCGCCTCCGCCAGCGCAAGCCCCAGATCCTTGCGCATCCAGTCGACCGCGAAGCCGAAGTCGAACCGTTCCTCCGCCATCGTCGGCCAGCGATTGACCATCTGCCAGCTCTGCGCCGCGCCACCGGAGATCGCCTCCAGCACCTTGGCCGTGTCCAGCCCGCTGGCTTGCGCGAACCGCAGCGATTCCGCCACGCCCTGGATCACGCCCGCGATCGCGATCTGGTTGCACATCTTGGTCTGCTGACCCGCGCCGGCCTCGCCGACATGCACGATGCGCGCGGCATAGGCCTGCATGAACGGTCCGGCCGCCGCGACGGCCTCGGCGGTGCCGCCGCACATGATCGCCAGTGCACCCTTCTCCGCCCCGGCCTGTCCGCCCGACACCGGCGCATCCACGACCAGCAACCGCGTCTCCGCCGCCAGTCGTCTGGCGATGTCCGCAGACACGGTCGTGTGATCCACGAACAGCGCGCCGTCGCGCATCGCCGCGAACGCGCCATCCGGCCCGAGCGTCACCGCGTGCAGATCGTCGTCGTTGCCCACGCACGTGAACACCGCATCCGCGCCCTCGGCAGCGGCGGCGGGCGTGTCCGCCACCTCAAGCCCGGTCGCCTCCGCCTTGGCGCGGGTCCGGTTGAAGACGACGACGTCGTGCCCGGCCTTCGCCAGATGTCCTGCCATGGGCGCGCCCATGACGCCTGTGCCGATGAATGCCAGTCTTGCCATGCGTCCGCGCATAAGCGGTGTTCCCCCACCGCGCCAGACGGTCTAACGCCCGTCAATGGCAACGCAGATCAACCCGCCGCAGCCCGTCCTGCCCGTGTCCATCGACGACGTCCGGACGGCGCACGACCGCATCCGCGCCTCGATCGTCCGGACCCCGACGCTGATTAGCCGGACGCTGAGCGAGATGACCGGCGCGACGGTGTATCTGAAGTTCGAAAACCTCCAGTTTACCGCCGCGTACAAGGAACGCGGCGCGCTCAACACGCTTCTGCAACTGTCTGAAGCGGCGCGGAACAAGGGCGTCATCGCGGCGTCCGCCGGCAATCATGCGCAGGGCCTTGCCTATCATGCGAACCGTCTCGGCGTTCCCGCGACGATCGTGATGCCCACCACGACTCCGACGGTAAAGGTCGTCCAGACCGAAGGCCACGGCGCGACCGTCGTGCTGGAGGGGGAGACGTTCGACGCCGCCTACGCCCATGCCCGCGTGCTGGAGGCGGAGCGCGGATACACTTTCGTCCACCCGTTCGACGACCCACGCGTCATTGCCGGGCAGGGCACCGTCGCGATCGAGATGCTGGAGGACGTGCCGGCGATCGATACGTTCGTGACGCCGATCGGTGGCGGCGGCCTGATTTCCGGTATGGCGACCGTGGCACGTGCCGCAGGGCGCACGATCGAGGTGATCGGCGTCGAGGCCGAGCTGTACCCGTCCATGTACAACCGCATCCGGGGCACCGACATGCCCTGCGCCGGTGACACGCTGGCGGAAGGGATCGCGGTCAAGGAGCCGGGCGGCATCACGTCGGCGATGGTCCGCGAACTGGTCGACGACATCGTCCTCGTTTCCGAGCGCAGTCTGGAAAAGGCCGTCAGCCTGTTGTTGCAGATCGAGAAGACGGTGGTCGAAGGGGCGGGTGCAGCCGGCCTTGCCGCGCTGATCGAGCATCCGGAGCGGTTCCGCGGCAAGACCGTCGGCGTCGTCCTGTGCGGTGGCAATATCGATACCCGGCTGCTCGCGAACGTGTTGCTGCGCGATCTGGCCCGTTCGGGCCGGCTGGCGCGCCTGCGCATCCGACTTCAGGATCAGCCCGGCGCGCTGTTCAACGTCGCCCGGATCTTCGATCAGGAGCGGATCAACATCATCGAGGTCTATCATCAACGCGTCTTCACGACGCTGCCGGCCAAGGGCCTCGTCACCGATATCGAGTGCGAGGCGCGTGATCGCGCCCACCTCGATCGTCTGGTGCTGGCGCTACAGGCCGCGGGCTACGAGACGGCGCAGGTCGAACTCGCCTGACATCCGGTGAGAAGCGGGCGGCGCTGCCGCCCGCTTCCCGGACAATCAGTTGCTGTCCGAATCCTCACCGTCCTTGACGATCGCGACGACGCCGATCGCGACGATGCCCGCTGCGATCACGGCAGCGATCAGACCGCCACCGGCCAGCTTGTTCGACTTGGCCGACGTGGACGACGCACGAACCGACTTGGCGACCGACAGCGAGGCGGCCGGGTTGGCCGAAGCCGCAAGAGCCGGAGCCGCAACCAGCGACATGGCGGCGACAGCCGCCGACATGGACGTAAGACGCATAAATTTCTCCAGTGAAATCGGGATACGCAAAAGTGCGAGACTGCCGCCTATCACGCCGACGACTTGACGGGTGAAATTAATTTTCCGGGCGTTCGATCGTCATCGGGCGACCGGGCGCTGCGTTTGCCCTCATTGCTGCGTTTACCCTCATTGATGGTAAACCCGCTTTTCAGGCGAGCGGCGTCGATCCATAGAGGGCGCTCCTGATTTTCACGGCCAGATTTCAACAGCCAGTTTATGTAGGGGGTCCGTCGGCGGTGACCGCGCCATTCCGTTTCCCGCGCTTCTTCGTCACCAGCCCGTCGCCCTGCCCGTATCTTCCGGGCCGGCAGGAGCGGAAGGTGTTCACGGAGCTGACCGGCCCGCATGCGGCGGAACTGAACGACGCGCTGGGCCGGATCGGCTTCCGGCGGTCGCAAGGGGTGGCCTATCGCCCGTCCTGCGCCGGCTGCACCGCCTGCGTATCCGTCCGCGTCGTCACGGGCGAGTTCGTGCCCAATGCCAGCCAGCGCAAGCTGCTGCGCCAGCATGCCGATCTGGAGGTCACCGCCTGCCGCGCCTGGGCGACGGACGAGCAGTTCCAGCTGCTGCGCCGCTATCTGTCGGCCCGTCATCCGGTCGGGGGCATGGCGGGCATGGACGAGGACGATTATGCCGACATGATCGAACATTCGCCGGTCAATTCGCTGATCGTCGAATATCGCGAGCCGGCGAAGGACGGGCGGCGCGGACGGCTGGTCGGTGCGTGTCTCACCGATCGACAGGCGGACGGGCTGTCGATGATCTACAGCTTCTTCGCCGCCGACGCGGACGATCGCCCCGGGCTGGGCAATTTCATCATCATGGACCACATCATGCGCGCCCGCGACGCTGGCCTGCCCTATGTCTATCTCGGCTATTGGGTGAAGGGTTCGGCGCGCATGGCGTACAAGGTCCGCTTCCGTCCGATCGAGGTGCTCGGCCCGGCCGGCTGGCGACGGATGACCGGCGACGAACCGATGCCGATGGCGCCACTGCCAAACCCGTTGCACGCCCTGTCGTAATCGACACCGGAATCGGCGTCGTAACCGGCGTTCCGATCAGCGCCGGCGGGCCTGCGCGTGAAGCTCCGCCCTGGCCAGCAGGGCATCGAGATCGTCGCGGCTGATATCGAAGCTTTCGTGCATGTCGGCCAGCGCCGCGTCGATATCCTCCGGCCGGAAGCCCGCCGCCGCGACCGTGGCGGGCGCGGCGGCCGGCTGGTGCGGATAGGAGCGCGCGGTCGCCCGGTGATAGAACATCGCGAGCGACACCAGGGCGATCGAGTTGATCCCCACCGGCATGAACGCGAAGCCGTAGCCGGCGGCGTGGATGCCCTGGCTGCCGATCACCGCGGTCAGCGCCGCCGCGCCACCGGGCGGATGCAGGCAACGCAGCAACGACATGACGAGGATCGCGCCACCCACCGCCAGTCCCGCTGCCGCCGTGACATCGGGCACGAGCTGGAACATCGCCACGCCGATCAGGGTCGAGATGATGTTGCCGCCGACCACCGGCCAGGGTTGCGCCAACGGACTGCTCGGCACCGCGAAGACCAGCACCGCCGATGCGCCGAGCGGCGCGACGATGATCGGCAGGTCTGCCCCGAGCGGCGGCAGGCCGGCACAGACCACCATCGTCAACGCAATACCGATCCCCGCGCCGATGCAGCCGGTCAGCCGGTCGCGGAATTGAGCGCCGGCCAGGATCGGCCGGAAGATAGGAGACATGGACGTCCTGCTGAAAAACTTCGTGTATCACGCCATCCGGGGCGACCGTCGGCCTGAGAGATGGTCCGGAGTCGGTCCGATGCGGCGTTTCGGGATCGACGCGCAGGAAAGCCGGCTACTCCTCGCGCAGCACCGTCACGTCGACGTCGAGTTCCTCCTCGCCCTCGCCCAGCCGCGATCCCGCGACCGGGGCGGCGCCGATCGAATCGAGCCCGATGGCGACGCGGACATAACCATCCTCCGGGCTGAGGCCCGTGCACGGATCGAACCCGATCCACCCGATATCTTCACACCAGGCTTCCGCCCACCCATGCGGCGCCAGCCGATGCCCCCCCCCGCCAAGGCGATAGCCGCTGACGTAGCGCGCGGGGATGCCGAGCGATCGCGCGCCCGCGACGAACACATGGGCCAGATCGCGCGCGGTGCCGCTGCGCCGGGCCAGCGTTTCCGCGGCGGTGACGCCCGGTGCGCCCCGACCACGCTCGACGGCCAGCATCGTCTTCACGGCCGCGTTCAGCCTGTGAAGCGCGCGGTGCGGATCGTCGCCCGCAGCCGCGTCGCGTGCAAACGCCGCCAGCGCATCGTCGATGGCGGTTTTGGGCGTCGAGCGGCGGAACAGCGCGGCCGGCAACGGTTCGTGGACGCCGTGGAGGACGCCGTCCGAATGACTTGTCACTACCTCTCCCTGCACGGCGATCTCGATCGCCTCCACCGGGCCGTCGACATAAAGCATCGTCACCGCGTTGCCGAAGCCGTCATGCCCCTCCCGCATCCGCGCATCGTGATCGACGTCGATCCGCCAGCTCGCGACGGTCTGGTCGTGCGAGTTCTGCGGATTGACGCGCAGCATCTGCACCAGCCGCGCCTGGGGTTCGGTGAACCGGTACACCGTGCGATGATCGATCGACAGCCGCATGGCCCGCTATCCTAGCTGAAGGTGAACTGCCGCCCGATCGCGGCGTGCAGCAGCGCGTTCTCGTGGATGAAGGCCTGAAGATACTGGTGCAGCCCCGCCGCGATCACCTCGCCCGACCGCGTCCGCGCCATCCGCGTCGCCCGCACCCGCGCCATCCGGTCCGCCTCGCCGTGCAAGCCCGTCCGCCGCGCCAGCAGGCCCAGCACGTCGACCGTCTCCTCCACCGACGCCGCCAGACTGCGCGGCAGTTCGGCACGCGCGATCAGCAGGTCGATGACGTTGCCGGGCGTCAGGCCGTCCGAATAGAGCCAGCGATACGCCGTCACCGCCGACACGGTCTGGAGGATCGTCGTCCACTGGTCGCGATCGACGACGCCGCCGATCCGCTCGCCCGCCGGTAGCAGGATGTGATACTTCACGTCGAGCAGCCGCGCCGTGTTGTCGGCGCGCTCCACCGCCTGCCCCAGCCGGATGAACCATGTCGTCTGATTGCGCAGCATCCGGTGCACCGCGCCCTCGAACCCGCGCGTCTCGTTCTTCACGGCCTCGACCAGATCGAGGACCGCATTGGGATCGTCCGCTGCCGGCTTCGCCTCGAACGTCAGCCATGCCCGGTTGATCGCCGCCCACGCATCGCGGGTCAGCGCGGTCCGCACCGCGCGCGCATTGTTGCGCGCCATGTCGAGGCAGCGGACGATCGATCCGGGATGGCTGTTGTCGACCGTCAGGAACTTCGCGACCTCGCGCCGGCGAACCTCTCCGCCGCGCTCGGCGAACGTCTCGTCGGTTTCGGTCACCGCCAGCGCCGAGGCCCATGCCGCCTGACCGGCAGATCGCGGCGACAGCACGTCGAGCCGGACCGTCGCCTCCACCAGTCGCGCGATGAAATCGGTCCTCTCGAAATAGCGGCCCAGCCAATAGAGCGACGATGCGGTACGGCTCAGCATCAGAGCGGCCCTTGGGACTGGGTCATGCCGCCCATCGTCTGCGTCTGGCCGAAGCCAAGGTCCTGCGACGGCGCGATCACGGGGTCGTCCATCAGCACGAAGCTGTCTTTCGTGCCGCCGCCCTGGCTGGAGTTCACGACCAGCGATCCCTCCTTCAACGCCACGCGGGTCAGGCCGCCGGGAACCACCTGCACCATATTCGCGCCGGTCAGCACGAAGGGGCGGAAATCGACATGGCGCGGCGCGAGGCCGCTGTCGGCCAGCGTCGGCACCGTCGACAGCGCCAGCGTCGGCTGCGCGATGTAGCGATGCGGCTCCGCGATCAGCGCAGCGCGGAACGCCTCGACCTCCGCCTTCGACGCGGTCGGGCCGACCAGCATGCCATAGCCGCCCGATCCGTCGACCAGCTTGACGACGACCTTCTCCAGATTGTCGAGAACGTATTGCAGCGCCTGCGGCTCGCGGCAGCGCCACGTCTCCACGTTCGGCAGCTTCGGCTCCGCCCCCGAATAGAAGCGGACGATTTCGGGCATGTAGCTATAGATCGCCTTGTCGTCGGCGATGCCGTTGCCGGGCGCGTTCATGATCGCGACGTTGCCCGCGGCGTAGGCGGCGATCAGCCCCGGCACGCCCAGCGCCGAGTCCGGACGAAACACGAGCGGGTCGAGGAAATCGTCGTCGATCCGGCGATAGATCACGTCGACCCGGACACGTCCGGCGATTGTCCGCATCCACACGACATCGTCGTCGACGACGAGGTCCGCCGCCTCGACCAGTTCGATCCCCATCGAATCCGCTAGGAAGCTGTGTTCGTAATAGGCGGAATTATAATGACCCGGCGTCAGCACGACGCAGGTCGGCGCGGCCACTCCGCGCGGCGCGACCGACTTCATCGTCTCCAGCAGCCGGTCGGGATAGCTGTCGACGGCCGCGACGCGGAAGTTGCGGAACAATTCCGGGCACAGCCGCAGCATCGCCTCCCGGTTTTCCAGCATATAGCTGACGCCGGACGGAGTGCGGGCATTGTCCTCCAGCACCCAGAATTCGTCGGGGCCGGTGCGGACGAGATCGATACCGCAGATATGCGCCCAGATGCCGTGCGGCGGGCGCATTCCCGCGATTTCCGGCCGAAACTGCGGGTTGCCGAGGACGAGGTCCTCCGGCAGCACGCCCTCTTTCAGGATGCGGCGCTCCCCATACACATCGTCCAGAAACGCGTTGATCGCCTCGGTGCGCTGGATCAGCCCTTCGGACAGGCGCGTCCATTCGTCGGGCAGGAACACGCGCGGCACGATGTCGAACGGAATGATCCGCTCCGCCGCGTCGCTCTCGCCGTACACTGCGAAGGTGATGCCGAGCTGCCGGAAGGTCGCCTCCGCGGAGCGTTGGCGACGGCGCAGTTCCTCGGGCGGGGTCGTCTCGATCCAGCGGGCAATCGCGGCCAGCTCGTCACGGGTCGGCGGTCCGTCCTCGCCGCCCAGGATTTCGTCGAACGCCCTCGCCATATACCGATACGCCTCCGACGCGGGTTGAGCCTGCATGCTGCGGGGAAACGCCGCACTGCACAAGAGGGGGCGCGTAGAAAGACGTCAGGACCGCCGTCCCTGCCCTCGCCGGGAGCGATGAGGTCAGCCGCCCGACATGCCCGTCAGGATACCGGTCGTCAGCACCTGCGGCATCACGGTCGGCTCAGCCGAGCCCGGCGCATACCACAGGTACAGCGGCACCCCCGCGCGGTTGTGCGCTTCGATGAAGCGGCCGAGCGCCGGGTCGCCGTCCGTCCAGTCGCCGACCAGCACCGTCACGCCCCGCTTGCGGAACGCGTTGCGCACCGCGTCCGTCTCGATCGCGGTCTTCTCGTTGACCTTGCATGTCAGGCACCAGTCGGCAGTGAAATAGGCGAAGACCGGCTTGTTCTGCGCCCGGAGCGTTGCCAGCCGCGCCTCGCTGAACCGCTCTCCCGCATCGGCCGCGGCCACCGCCTGCACGGGCGCGGGGCGGACCAGCACCACCGCCGCGATAGCCAGCACCAGCGCAGGCCATGCCGGCCACCATGCCCGCTCACGCCCCGCATGCTGCCGCCGCCCCGTCCACCACAGGCCGACACCTGCAAGCAGCGTCGCGGCCAGCCCGATCGTCATGCCATCGACGCCTGCCTGCCGCCCCAAAATCCACGCTAGCGCCAGCGCAGTCAGGAACATCGGGATCGACAGCACGCGCCGAAGCCGCTCCATCCACATCCCCGGCTTCGGCAGTCGCCGCCGCAATGCCGGCACGATGCCGAGCAGAAGGAACGGCAGCGCGATACCCAGCCCCAGCCCCGCGAACACCAGCAGCGCGGCAATCGTCGGCAGCACCAGCGCCGCACCGAGCGCCGCGCCCATGAATGGACCCGTGCACGGCGTCGCGACGAACGCCGCCAGCGCTCCCGTGACGAATGCGCCCGCCGCGCCGCTTTCGCCCGCGAAACGCGGCGTCGGCAGCTCGAACAACCCCGCCAGATTGAGGGCGATGCCCATCACCAGCAGCAGCAGCACACCGATGACCCGCGGGTCCTGCAACTGGAACGCCCAGCCGACCCGCGCCCCCGCCGCGCGCAACGCCAGCAATCCCGCTCCCAGCGCGAGGCACACCAATACGACGCCCGCAGTATAGGCCAGCGCCTCACCCCGCGCCTGCCGCTCGCTCGCGCCGCCCTTCGCGAGGCTCAACGCCTTCAGACTCAGAATCGGGAAGACGCAGGGCATGACATTCAGGATCAGCCCGCCCAGCACCGCGCCCGCGAACGCCAGCGCTGCGGTCATCCAGACGCTTTCCGTCGCAGCCGCGCTGACTACGCCCGGTTTGGCCGACAGCAGCAATCCCTGCCCGCCGCCGGTTGCCAGCACGCCCGCGATGGCTGCGACCGGAGCCTTCGCCCCCGCCTTCGTTTCGATCACCAGCCGGTCGCCGTCGCGCGTTGCCACCTGCGGCGCGGCCATGTCGACAAATCCATTAGCAGCCGGATAGAAATAGGCCTCCTCGACGCTCGCCGACGCCGGCAACGGCACCGACAGGCGCAGCCGCCCGGCCTCCACCTGATAGATCGCCGTCGATCCCAGCGGTCGCGGCAGCGCCCGCCGCCATGTGTCGAACTGCGTCCGCGCCGCCGGTTCGATCGCGCCGTCACCGACCGTCAGCGTCGTCGCCAGTTCCTGCTGCTCCGGCACGCACAGACTAAGCGTGCAGACCAGATAATCGAGCTTCACCCGCACCGGCAGCGTCGTTCCCGCCGCCAGCCCCGCTGGCACGTCGAGCGTCGTCAGCATCGCGAACGGCCGTTCGTAGACGTAGTTCATCAGCCCCGCGACGGTCAGCCGCCCCGGCACCGGATACGCCACCGCGCCCGCCTTCACGCCCGCGGGCAGGCTCCACGCGAACTGCGTCGCGAACCCCGCGTCGCCCGGATTCTGCCAATAACCGTGCCACCCCTTCGCCGGCGTCGCCGCGATCGCCAGCGCCACGCGCGATCCCGCGGCGGGCGTCGTGCTTTCCGCAACCAGCCGCATCGGCAGATGCCTCTCCGTCTGCGCCAACACCGAAACCGGCATCAGCAGCATCAGGACCGTCATCATCCTGACCAACACGCGGTTCATGCCGACTCCGTTCTCGCGCCGATTGCCTCGCCGAAACAGGCGATCCATAGCGCCCTACAGTTTACGTCGCCCCGTACCAAGGACGTTCC
Organism: Sphingomonas sp. Leaf343; assembly: GCF_001423765.1. Lineage (GTDB taxonomy): Bacteria > Pseudomonadota > Alphaproteobacteria > Sphingomonadales > Sphingomonadaceae > Sphingomonas. The sequence continues at coordinate 47,236 of NZ_LMPG01000015.1, read as the reverse complement.
CGACCGATGAAAGCGCCCCTGCCCGCCGCCCTGTGTGCCGCCCTGCTGTTGCTGTCCGCACCCGCCACAGCCCAGACCGCGACTCCCGCCCCCGCCCCTTTTCCCGCGACGCCACCGAAGCTGATCGTCGCGATCTCCGTCGACCAGTTTTCCGCCGACCTGTTCGCGCAGTATCGCAACCATTATACCGGCGGCCTTGCCCGGCTGCTGACCGGCGGCGTCTTCCCGTCCGGGTATCAGAGCCACGCCGCGACCGAAACCTGCCCCGGGCATTCGACGATCCTGACCGGCTATCGCCCCGCCAACACGGGTATCATCGCCAACAACTGGATCGACCAGCGCGTCGGCCGTCCCGACAAGACCGTGTATTGCTCGGAGGACGAGAGCGTCGCTGGGTCCGATCATAACAGCTACACCGTCTCCGACATCCACCTGAAGGTCCCGACGCTGGGCGAACGTATGAAGGCGGCAGACCCGCGCAGCCGCGTGGTGTCGATCGCGGGCAAGGACCGTGCGGCCGTGATGATGGGCGGCCACAAGGTCGACGAACTCTGGTGGTGGGACGGCAAGACCTATGTCTCCTATGCCGGTCGCGCCGTGCCGCCGGTCGTGCAGCGCACCCGTGACGCGGTCGCGGCGTTGCTCGCGCAGCCGCAGGCGGCGCTGCCGCTGCCCGGCTGGTGCAAGCCGCTCGACCAGCCGATCACGGTCGGCGATCAGACGCTGGGGCAGGGCCGGTTCGAACGCGCGGCGGGCGACGCGAAGGGGTTCCGCGCCTCCCCCGCCTCCGACGCGGCGGTGCTGGCGATGGCCGCCGGGCTGGTGCAGGACATGAAGCTGGGTGCGGGGCCTGCCGCCGACATCATCGCCGTCGGCCTGTCCGCGACCGACTATATCGGCCATTCGCGCGGCACGCAGGGCACCGAGATGTGCATCCAGATGGATCAGCTCGATCAGGCGCTGGCCGGATTCTTTGCCGTGCTCGACGCGACCGGCGTCGATTACGAGGTGATGCTGACCGCCGATCACGGCGCTCACGACATGACCGAGCGGCAGCAACAGCGCGCAATGCCGATGGAGGCGCATATCGACCCGCAGGTGCAGGCCAAGGCGCTGGGCGCGGCGATCGGTCGCGACCTGACGCTGGCGGGGCCGGTCCTGCTCGGCAGCGAGGGCGACGTGTATCTGTCGTCCGACCTGCCCGCGCGCGAACGTCCGCGCGTGCTGGCGGAGGCGCTGCGCCGCTATCGCGCCATGCCGCAGGTCGCGGGCGCCTATGACGCGAAGGAGATCGCGGCGACGCCGATGCCGGGCGGTGCGCCGGAGACGTGGACGCTCCCGCAAAAGGCTCGCGCCTCCTATGATGCGCAGCGGTCCGGCGATCTGCTCGTGTTCCTGAAACCCCGCGTCACGACGATCGAGGTGCCGGGGCCCGGCTATGTCGAAACGCACGGCAGTCCGTGGGATTACGACCGACGCGTGCCGATCCTGTTCTGGCGCAAGGGGATGACGGGCTTCGAACAGCCGCTGTCGGTCGAAACGGTCGACATCATGCCGACCCTTGCCGCGACGATCGGGCTGAAAGTCGGCGGACAGGACGGGCGCTGCCTCGATCTCGATCCCGGTCCGGCGGATACGTGCGCCAGATAAACCCTCCCCTGCAAGGGGAGGAATATCCTCTCTCCCGATGCGAACCGGATCGTCAGCGCGTCTCGTAGGCGCGCAATCCCGGCCCAAGCCGATTAGCGCCGACCGCCAGCTTCTGCCCGCTCGCATTGGCCACGAACGCCGGGCTGCGCGTTTCGCCCGGCGACAGACGTGCGTCGTTATTTTCCACGCGTAATCCGTTCGACGGATAGGTCTTCGCCTCCGCGGAGACGACGATCAGCCCGGACCAGTTCTCCTTGTTGCGACCCTGCACGAAGGTGTTGCCCGCAATCACGCCCGTCGCGCCTTCGGACAGGTCGATCATATAGTTGGTCTTGCGCCCCGCTGTATCGTCGAAGCTGTTGCCGGCAATCGTCACGGTGGGCACGCGCAGCTTGACGTAATGGCCGCCCGTCCCGCGTTCGAACCGCGAGTTGGTGATCGTCACGCGGCCTTGGTTGGCCAGATAGATCGCATGCGAGCAGCTCGGCGTCTCCTCGCATTGACCGAGGCCGGCGAAGGTCGAGTGATCGATCGTGATGCTCTGTCCGCTCGGGTGGCCGCCGAGGATTCCCTCCTGACTGTCGAGGAACATCGAATCGCGGACCGTCAGGTCGCCGATCTCCGTCCGGATGCCTGCACCGTTGCCGTCCGCCACGCGGATGCCGCGGAACACCAGCCCCTCCACGCGCGAGCCGCGGCCGCGCAGCACGAGCGTCGCCTTGCCCTCGCACGCGCCGCCCTCGAACACTGCGGTTCCTGGCGTCGCCGCGCGGAAGGTGATGACGCCGCCCGCCTGGATCGCACAATCCCGATAGCGGCCGGGCGCTACGACGATCGTCCCGGCACCGTCGCGAATCTGGTCGACAGCCTGTTGCAGCCTCGCGAAGCCCTGCCCAGTCTCCGCAATCGTGAACGGCGCATTCCCCTGCGCCGCCGCGGGAGCCGCCAGCATCAAGACAAGGGACAGGATGGGACGCATGAGGAAAGTCCTTTCATCCCGGCCCTGCGCGGAGCCGACCGCATCGGCCAGCCACAAACGCGGTTAACGACCACGATCCATCCGGCGAGCCGTTACCGCCGCCCCCGTCCGTCCCAATCGGGGACGCATTGCGTCCTGACCCATGTCTTGGCTAACGAACGCACCGCACGCGGGACTATCGCTGCTGAGGGGAACAGCAATGCACGCCATGACGCCGACGGAGGTCTTCCTCCTCGCGATGCTCATCATCCTGACCGTGCCGTATCTGGTCTGGAGATTGCTGCGCACCGATTACTGGGCACCGCTGGTGGTGGTACAGATCATCGGCGGAATCCTGCTGGGGCCGGGCGTGCTGGGCGCGGCATTTCCCGATTACTACGCCTTCGTCTTCACGCCCGGCACGATCACCGCGCTGAACGGCATCGCATGGTGGGCGGTGATGATGTTCGTGTGGATCGCGGGCATCGAGCTCGATCTGGCGGAGGCTTGGCGACGGCGGACCGAGACCGGCGTCACCGCCAGCCTCGCGCTCGGCGTACCGCTGCTCACCGGCAGCATCGCGGCGGTGCTGCTGCTGCGCACCGACGGCTGGCGCGGACCGGAGGGTGCGACGTGGCAGGTGGTGGTCGGGATCGGCATGGCGTGCGCGGTCACCGCGCTGCCGATCCTCGTGCTCTTGATGGAAAAGCTGGGCATCCTGCGCACCCCTCTGGGCCAGCGGACACTCCGCTATGCCAGTCTGGACGATATCGCGATCTGGGGCGTGCTGGCGCTGATCCTGCTCGATTGGGAGCGTGTCGGGCGTCAGGGCAGCTTCCTCGTCGGCTTCGCGCTCGCCACCTACGCCGTCCGCAAACTCCTGCCGCGCATTCCGGAGGCGGACCGGTGGTATGTCAGTCTGATCTGGCTCGCCGCGGCGGGCTTCGCCGCCGACTGGGCGGGCCTGCACTTCATGGTCGGCGCGTTCCTGGCGGGAGCGGTGCTGGACGCCGAATGGTTCGATCGCGAGGCGATGGACCGGTTCCGCCACATCATCCTGCTGACCGTCATGCCGGTGTTCTTCCTGTCGACCGGTCTGCGGACAGAGTGGGGCGTCGGAGGTGCGACCGTGTTCGCGGCGGCGGCGCTGCTGCTGGTCGCATCGGTCGGTGGCAAGCTGCTCGGCGTCGGGCTGGCGGGGCGCATCCTCGGCTGGAAGAAGGGCGATGCGATGACGATCGGCTGGCTGCTGCAGACCAAGGCGCTCATCATGATTATCTTCGTCAACATCCTCCTCGACAAGCGCATCGTCACCAACGAGACGTTCACGGCGCTGCTGCTGATGGCGCTCGCCAGCACGATGCTGACCACACCCATCGTCGCGCCGCGGCTGAAGCGCTTTCCGGAATTGCTGAAGCGCCGCCAGTGATCGGCGATATTCGCCATCTTGACGGAATCCACACCGACGCACTTTCCGATAAGTCGTTGATGCGCCTCGTACGAGGTGAGTGGCACGACTAATGCAGTGGTGTTTGTGTCGCCGGAACGGGCGGCACCAACATCACAGGGAATGTCACCATGTTCGCTCGCCGCCCCGTCGCATCGATCGCCACCACCGCCGCTCTCGTCCTCGGCCTGTCGATGCCGGCCATCGCCGCCGCAAAGACGCCGGTCGTCATCGTCCCCGCCAGCGTCATCGCCAATCCCGCGGCGAAGCTGTGCATGCCCCGCTCGACCAGCCCGATCGTCGCCAAGGACAAGTCGCTGCCCGCGACGCTGTGCCAGACAGTGGAGGCATGGGCCGCGCACGGCGTGACGGTGAAGGCGAAGTAACGCCCGCATCGCATCGCGCCGCACCGCGCTTTCACAATTCCAGCTTGGCGGGAGAGGTCACGCTCTCGCCATAACCTTCTCCCTTCCCACCGGGGAGGTTGGGACGGGGTCTGGCCGCGGGCATCAAGCTCGCGGAGAGGTCCCCCCCAACCCCTCCTGGGGGGCGGGGATTTTTTCCTAGTCCAGGTTCGGGCGCAGCCAGCGTTCCGCCTGGCGGGCGTCGACGCCACGCCGCACGGCATAATCGGCAACCTGATCCTGCCCGATCCGCGCCACGCCGAAATACTCGGCCTCCGCATGTCCGAAATAGAAGCCGCTCACCGCTGCGGTTGGCAACATCGCGAAACTCTCGGTCAGCTCCAGCCCGGTGTTCGCCTCGGCATCCAGCATATCGAACAGCGTCCGCTTCAGCGAATGCTCGGGGCACGCCGGATAGCCCGGCGCCGGCCGGATGCCGCGATATTGCTCGCGGACCAAAGCATCGTTGGTCAGCTGCTCGCCCGGCGCATAGCCCCACAGATCGGTACGGACATACGCATGCAGCCGCTCCGCGAAGGCCTCCGCCAGACGATCTGCCAGCGCCTTCAGCAGGATGTCGTTGTAATCGTCATGGTCCGCCTTGTAGCGCGCCAGATGCGGCTCGATCCCGTGGATGCCGACGGCGAAGCCGCCCATCCAGTCACCCGCCGGATCGATGAAATCGGCGAGGCACATGTTCGCCCGCCCCTCGCGCTTGGCGATCTGCTGGCGCAGGAACGGCAGCCGCACCGTCGCCTCCTGCGTCCGGTCGAGGTTGGGGATGTGGAAGCCTTCGGGAATGCTCGCGCCATCCGGGCTGCGATGCGACTCGCTGTGCTGCGTGTACACCCACACGTCGTCGTCATGCCGATGGCACGCCCACAGCCCGGCCACCCCGCGCGCGGTCAGCCATTTCTCGGCGATGATCCGGTCGAGCATCGCCTGCGCGTCCTCGTACAGCCCGGTCGCGCTCTCGCCGACGACTTCGTCGGTCAGGATTGCGGGGAAATTTCCTGCCAGCTCCCACGCGCGAAAGAACGGCGTCCAGTCGATATACCCACGCAGATCGGCGAGATCCCAGTCGTCGAAGCAATGCACACCCGGCTGCGCCGCGGGCGGGGCCTTTAACGCCATGTCGACCTTCAAGCCCCGCGCCCGCGCCTCGGCGAGCGGCAGCAGGTCGTTCTGCCCCTTGTTCGCCCGCGCGATCCGCACCTTCTCATATTCGTCGGCGATCCCGAGCACATAGGCATCGCGCTGCGTATCGCTGACCAGCGTCGTCGCCACGCCCACCGCGCGCGATGCGTCGAGCACATGGACGATCGGCCCGTCATAAGCCGGCGAGATGCGCAGCGCGGTATGCACCTTCGACGTCGTCGCGCCGCCGATCAGCAGTGGCATCGTCATGCCCGCGCGCTTCATCTCCTCGGCGACCGTCACCATCTCGTCCAGCGACGGGGTAATCAGACCCGACAGCCCGATCATGTCGGCGTCGTTCTCGTTCGCCGCCTCCAGAATCTTCGTCCACGGCACCATCACGCCCAGATCGACCACGTCGAAGCCGTTGCACTGAAGCACCACGCCGACGATGTTCTTGCCGATATCGTGAACGTCGCCCTTGACGGTCGCCATCACGATCTTGCCCTTGCCCTTCGCGCCGGGTTCCTTCGCCGCCTCGATGAAGGGCAACAGGTGCGCGACCGCCTTCTTCATCACGCGCGCGGATTTCACGACCTGCGGCAGGAACATCTTGCCCGATCCGAACAGGTCGCCGACGACGTTCATCCCGTCCATCAACGGGCCTTCGATGACCTCGATCGGCCGCGCGAATTGCTGGCGGCATTCCTCGGTATCGTCTACGACGTGCGCGTCGATGCCCTTGACCAACGCATATTCCAGCCGCTTCGTGACGGGCAGGCTGCGCCACTCCGCCGCCTGCTTTTCTGCCGCCGCGTCGGTACCGCGATACTTCTCCGCCAGCGCGACCAGCCGGTCGCCCGCCTCCGGATCGCGGTTGAGCACGACATCCTCGCACGCCTGACGCAGCTCGGGATCGATCGTGTCGTACACGTCCAACTGGCCGGCATTGACGATGCCCATGTCCATGCCTGCGGGGATCGCATAGTACAGGAACACGCTGTGCATCGCGCGCCGCACCGGCTCATTGCCGCGGAACGAGAAGCTGAGGTTCGAGAGCCCGCCCGAGATGTGGCAGTGCGGACACCGTGCCTTGATCTCGCGGCACGCCTCGATGAAATCGACCGCATAATTGTTATGCTCCTCGATCCCCGTCGCCACCGCGAACACGTTAGGGTCGAAGATGATGTCCTCCGGCGGAAAGCCGATCGTCATCAGCAGCTTGTAGGCACGCTCGCAGATCTCGACCTTGCGCGCCTGCGTGTCGGCCTGACCAACCTCGTCGAACGCCATCACGACGACCGCCGCGCCGTACGCCATGCACTTCTTCGCCTGGGCCAGGAACGGCTCCTCGCCCTCCTTCATGCTGATCGAATTGACGATCGGCTTGCCGGACACGCATTTCAGCCCCGCCTCGATCACGCTCCACTTGGACGAATCGACCATGAACGGGATGCGCGCGATGTCCGGTTCCGCCGCGATCAGCTTCAGGAACGTCGTCATCGCGTATTCGGCGTCTAGCAGCCCCTCGTCCATATTGACGTCGAGGACCTGCGCGCCCGACTCCACCTGCTGCAACGCGACCTCGACCGCAGCCGGATAGTCGCCCGCCATGATGAGCTTCTTGAAGCGAGCCGAACCGGTGACGTTGGTGCGCTCGCCGATATTGACGAACTGGGTGGCGGAGTTGGTCATTGTTTCTTCTTCTATCCTCCCCTGCGAGGAAGAGGTGGCGCGATGCGCCGGAGGGGTTTCACTCGATCGAGAGGGTGTCCCCTCCCGCCTCCCCGTGCCGGGGAGGACGTCTTCAAGCCGCCATCGTGAACGGCTCCAGCCCCGCCAGCTTCGTCCGCACCGGCGGCGCACCCGGCACGCGCGGCTTCAGCCCGCGGACCTTGTCGGCCATCGCCTTGATATGCGCCGGCGTCGAGCCGCAGCATCCGCCCAGCACGTTGACCTGCCCCGCCACCGCCCATTCGCCGACCAGCCCCGCCGTCGTCGCCGGCGCCTCGTCATACGCGCCCAGTTCGTTGGGCAAGCCCGCATTCGGGTAGATCATGATGAGCGTGTCGCAAATCTCCGACAGCGTCTTCACGTGCGGGCGCAACTGCTCCGCCCCGAACGAGCAGTTCAGCCCGATCGTCACCGGCTTGGCGTGGCGCACCGCGTGCCAGAACGCCTCGACCGTGTGCCCGGACAGGTTGCGCCCCGACAGGTCGGTCAGCGTCATCGACAGCATGATCGGTACGTCACGGCCCAGCGCTTCGCCCGCCTCGATCGCGGCCATGATCCCCGCCTTGGCGTTCAGCGTATCGAACACCGTCTCGATCAGGATGAAGTCGACGCCGCCTTCCAGCAGCGCGTCGGTCTGCTCGCGGTAGACCTGCTTCAGATAGTCGAAATCGATCTCGCGATAGCCGGGATCGTTGACGTCCGGCGACAGCGACAGCGTCTTGTTGGTCGGCCCGATCGCACCCGCCACGAAGCGTGGACGTCCGTCGCGCGCGGCATATTGATCCACCAGCCGCCGCGCGATCTTCGCGCTTTCGATGTTGATGTCGCGGACCAGATGCTCGGCACCGTAATCCGCCTGCGAGATGATGTTCGCGCTGAACGTGTTGGTCGACACGATGTCCGACCCCGCATCCAGATATTCGCGCGTGATCGTCTCCGGCACCTCCGGCTTCGTGATCGCCAGAATGTCGTTATTGCCCTTCTGGTCGTGGCTCAGCCCCAGCGTGCCGGCATAATCCGCCTCCGACAGCTTCCAGTTCTGTATCTCCGTCCCGAACGCGCCGTCGGTGATGAGGACACGCTTCGCCGCCTCGGCGAGGAACGCCTGACGGATGCTCACGCCGCCACCTCCTGCACCGCGGCCTTCGCCCGCACGCCCAGCAGATGGCAGATCGCGAACGCCAGTTCCGCGCGGTTGAGCGTGTAGAAATGCAACTGCTTGCATCCCCCCGCATACAGCCGCCGCGACAGCTCCGCCGCGACCGTCGCCGCGACCAGCTGCCGCGCCGCCGGATGAACGTCGAGTCCCTCGAACAGCCGCCCCATCCACGCCGGCACGTCGGTGCCGCACATCGCGCTCATCCGCTGAACGCTGGCGAAGTTCGACACCGGCATGATCCCCGGCACGATCTCCGCCGATATGCCCGCCGCGGCGACGGCGTCGCGGTAGCGGAAGAACGTCTCCGGCTCGAAGAAGAACTGGGTGATCGCACGGTTCGCGCCCGCGTCCAGCTTGCGCTTCAGATTGTCGAGGTCCGCCGCGGCATCCGCCGAATCCGGGTGGTTCTCCGGATAGGCCGCGACCGAGATCTCGAACGGGTGCAGCTTGCGCAGCCCGGCGACCAGCGCCGCCGCATTCTCGTATCCGCCCGGATGGCTGGCGAACTTCGTCCCCGCTGTAGGCGAGTCGCCGCGCAGCGCGACGATGTGGCGCACGCCCGCCGCCCAATATTCCTCCGCGACCTGATCGATCTCCTCGCGCGTCGCCTCGACGCAGGTCAGATGGGCCGCCGCCGCCAGCGACGTCTCGCGCTGGATGCGCGCCACCGTCGCATGCGTCCGCTCGCGCGTCGTACCGCCCGCGCCGTAGGTGACCGATACGAAGCGCGGACCGAGCGGCTCCAGCGTCCGCACCGATTCCCAGAGCTGCTCCTCCATCTTCTCGTTCTTCGGCGGGAAGAATTCGAACGACACGTCGAGATCGCCGCCGACATCCGCGTAAAGCGGCGATTCCAGCGCGCACCGCGCCTCCGCCAGCTGATTGACCGAAATCGTCATGCCGCCTTCACCTCACGCAGATGCACGCCCGCCTTGCGACCGAGCCACAGTTTCACCGTCAGTTCCCCACCGTCGAGCATGTCGGTCCGTGCCGGCGTCAGTCCCGCCGCCTCGAACCAGCCCTCGATCTGGGCATCCGAAAAACCCAGGCGGACATGCGCGTCGCGCGTCCGCAACTCCTCGCGATCATGGCTCGCGAAATCCGCGATCAGCAGGCGACCACCCGGACCCAGCGCCCGCGCCGCTTCCGTGATCGCCGCACCCGGCTGCTGCGCGAAATGCAGCACATGATGCAGGATCGCGACATCCACCGCGCCATCATCTACCGGCAACGCGTAAAGATCGGCCTGTCGCAGTTCCGCATTGGCGACGCCGGCCAGCTTTGCGCGTGCCAGTCGCAGCATCTCCGAACTGCGATCGATGCCCAGCGCATGGACGGCACGACCCGCGAACAGCTCCAGCATCCGGCCCGTGCCGGTGCCGATGTCGATCAGCGTGCCGACATCGCCCTCGCCCAACGCGGTCTGCATCGCAGCCTCGACCTGTTCTTCCGCGACATGCAGCGACCGGATCGCATCCCACTCGCGCGCATGGCTTTGGAACCAGGATGCCGCCGCCGCTGCGCGATCCGCCCGCACGGCCGCCAGCCGCGCCGCATCGGTGCCACTGTCGGGCTGCCCCCACGCATCGAGCGCCGCCGCGACCGGACCGACGATGTCGCCGCGGCCCAGCACGACGAAGACCCAGCTCCCCTCCTTGCGGCGTTCCGCAAGCCCGGCATCGCACAATATCTTCACGTGCCGCGACACACGCGGCTGGCTCTGCCCGAGCACCTGTGCCAATTCGCCGACCGACAGCTCCATCTGGCGCAGCAACGCCATGATGCGCAGCCGCGTCGCGTCGCCGAGCGCGCTGAAGATGTCGAGCGGGTTCACCATGTCGCATCAAGATATAAAGATATCTTTATATGGGGTCAATCGGCCATGATCGTGGACCCGAATGCTTTCGCTCGCGTTCCGACCTCTCGACGCCTGTAACCTGCGTCAATGAAATGGGAGGAACCCTGATGAAGAAGCTTATCGTGCCGACGCTGGCGGCCATCGCGCTCGCAGCCTGCAGCCAGAACGCCCAGAACGAGACGTCCGAGGCCGCCAACGCCGTCGCCGCCGACACCGCAGCCACCACCAGCAATGCCGTCGGCGATGTCGATGCAGCGACCGATCGTGCGCTCGGCTCGGCCGAAGCGAACCTCGATAATGCCGGCGCCAACATCGAACGCGGTGCGGACCGTGCGGGCAACAGCATCGAGAACGGCCTGGATCGCACCGGCGCCGCGATCAGCAACGGCGCGGATCGTGCCGCAGACGCCACCGGCAGCGCGCTTCAGAAAGCCGGCGCGAAGCTGAAGGATTAATATCAGGATGCGCCTCGTCGGCTCGATCGCCGTCGCCCTGCTTCTTGTCGCCTGTTCGGGCGGCGAGGACCAGCCGGGCACCGTCACCGCCGACGAGGCGCGCCAGTTGAACGAAGCCGCGGAGATGCTCGATGCCAACAGCGTCGACCCGAACGCGATGACGAACGATCAGGACGTGCCATGACCCAACTCCGCCGCCTCGGCTCGACCGACCTGAAAATCGCACCGCTCGTGCTTGGTGGCAACGTGTTCGGCTGGACTGCGGACCGCGCCACGAGTTTTGCCGTACTGGATGCGTTTGTCGCGGGCGGCGGCACGATGATCGACACCGCCGACGTCTATTCGGCATGGGTCGATGGCCATTCGGGCGGCGAGTCCGAAACCGTGATCGGCGAATGGCTGAAGCAGTCCGGCAAGCGGGACGCGGTGCAGATCGCGACCAAGGTGGGGATGCTGCCGGTCAGGGGTGAAAAGCTCGCCCCCCCCAACATCGCGGCGGCGTGCGACGCGTCGCTCCGGCGGCTCGGCACCGATCGGATCGATCTCTACTATGCGCATCAGGATGACGAAACCACACCGCAGGAATCGGTTCTGAAGGCGTTTTCGCGCCTGATCGATGCTGGCAAAATCCGTGTTCTCGGTGCGTCCAATTTTTCCGCGATGCGCCTGAAATCTGCGAACGATGCTGCCACCGCCGCCGGCTTGCCCCGCTATCACGTACTGCAGCCCGAATATAATCTGGTCAGCCGCCACAAGTTCGAAGGCGAACTGCAGGATTATTGCGTCACCGAGAATATCGGCGTGCTGCCCTATTACGGACTCGCTGCGGGATTTCTGACCGGGAAGTATCGCAAGCCCGGGGATTTCGGGCAGAGCGTTCGCGGTGCCCGAATGGGTGAACGCCTTGCCGCCGGCGAACCCGTATTGACGGTGATGGATGCGATTGCGAACGAAACGGGCGCGTCGCTCGCCACCATCGCGCTTGCTTGGTTGATCGCGCAGGACGGCGTCACCGCGCCGATCGCCAGCGCATCGAAACCCGAACAGTTGCCCGACCTGCTGGCCGCGATGACGCTGGAGTTGAACGAGGATCAACTCGCGCGGCTGATCGAGGCTGGCGCCTGACGTCCACTTCGACGGCCACATCAGCCGGCTGACGCGTGTCAGGCGATCAGGCCGCCGCCCTCAGCACCTTTGGCCAGCACCCGGCCCATCGCCTCGAACAACTGGTCCATCGCGACCGGTTTGAAGATCACGTCGTCCGCACCCGCCGCCAGACACCGTTCGCGCAGATCGAGGGCCGCATCCGCCGTGACGACGATGATCGGGACACGACCGCGGTCGTCGCCGCGTGCGCGGATATGTTCGATCGCCGTAACGCCATCCATCCCCGGCATCCGCAGGTCGATCAGCACTATGTCCCACACCCGATCGTCGATCATCGCCAGACCCTGCTCGGCATCCTCGGCTTCGGCCATCGTCGCGCCGGCGACATCGAGCATGTCGCGAACGACGCGCCGGTTCATCCGGTCGTCCTCGATGAAGAGGACGTTCATGATGCCGCCGACCCGTTCGGGAGAAGCTGTGTTGATCGGGTCATACGCTTTGATACGCGTCAAGCCGGCTCGGACACAAGTCGATCCGTACCGGAGGCAACAGTTTGTGCGACAAATAGCCGATCGATCAGCGTTGCCCCCGCCACCGGCCGCATAACGACGCGCGTGACGCCGGTCCGCTCGGTTACGCTGCTCACATCATGAGCGTTTTTCCACAGCAATGTCGTCTCCCCCGCACCCGCCGCGGTGGCGATTCGCGCGATATCGGATGCGTTGGCGGCGACCGTGGCATCGTCGATCAACACCCGCGCGACCGGCCCATTGGCCAGCAGACCGACGGCTTCATCCGCGCTGGCCGCGAAGCCGATACGGCCGGCGTGGCGTGCGAAGAGCGATGTCCACATCGCGCGCGCGATGGGATTGCGCTCGACGATCAGCAGGTCGGGCACGTCGGCCGGGCGGACGCCGATCATCGGGGCCGGCGCGGTGCGGAGCGGCAGCGTGACGGTAAACGTCGCACCCTCGCCCGGCACGCTGCTCACCGTCACGTCGCCGTCCATCGCCCGCGCCAGTTTGCGGCAGATCGTCAGGCCCAGTCCGGTGCCTCCGTATCGGCGTGTCGTGCTCGCATCCGCCTGCCGGAAGGATTCGAAGATCTGGCCCAACTGGTCGGCCGGGATGCCGATGCCGGTGTCGGCGATGGCGATCTGCACCGTATCGTCCGCCGTTTTCGCGGTCAGGGTCACATCGCCGCGTTCGGTGAACTTCAGGGCATTCGACAGAAGGTTGAAGACAACCTGCCGCACCCGTGCCGCGTCGCCGATCACCCACCTAGGACACGCATCGAGCTGCGCGACAAACCTGACGCCCTTCGCTCGCGCCTGTTCCTCCCACAACCGGCTTGAATCGGCCAGCGTCGCGGCGAGATCGAACGTCGCATCCTCGATCGTCAGGTTCCCCGTCTCCATCTTGGCGACGTCGAGGATATCGTCGACCAGCGCGCGCATCGTCACGCTGGCACCGCGAACGACGCCCAGCCGGTCCCGCATCAGCGGTGCCAGGCCCGGATCCGACAACATCACGTCCGTCATGCCGAGGATGCCATTCAGCGGCGTGCGGATCTCGTGGCTGGTCGTCGCAAGGAATTCCGTTTTGGCGGCCAGCGCACGGGACAGCGCGGCGTTGCTCTCCCCCAGTTCGGCATTGGCGGCGCGTACGTCGTCACGGCTGCGACGGATCGACACGAGTGCGAAGACGAGCAGACCGACGATGATCGCCGCTGCCCCGGCACCGCCGTAGAAGATCGTCCGCTGCGTGCTGGCGCGGGTCTGCTCCAGTTCGATGCGCCGCTGCAACTCCTGCCCGCGCAACGTCGCAATGCGCAGTTCCTGATTGGTGAAATCGAACTGCGCCGCCATCAGCGCGGTGCTGGTCGTGGTCGCAAGCCGCGTGGCGTCGTCGTCGATCCGCTTCATGGCCGCCAGGTGCGGCAGCGCGAGGTCGGTGCGGCCCATCCGGCGATAGACGGTGTACGCCGTCTCGTGCGGCTCGCGCAGGCTCAGCGTCGTCGTGCGCAAGTCGACACCCGCAAAGCTGCGATCGATCAGATTGGCCGCCCGCGACAGGTCGCCCCGCTGGAGTGCGGCCTGCGCCGCGACGGCCAGCACCTGCGGTCGCCAGCTGGCCGCATCGCCGCTCGCGCTGACCGTCATCGCCTCCACGATCAACCGGTCGGCCTCGGCGACCTTCCCCGCCTTCAGCCGGTTGCGGACGAGGTTGACGAGGATGCGGATCCGCATCGACGCGCTTTTCAGCTCCGCGGCATCGTTCAGCGCGAGGCGGAGCTGCTGGTACGCCTCGTCGAAGCGCTGCAGTTCCTGCAACGCCGCGCCGCGCCCGTTGTGCAGCGCGATCATCAGCCCCGGATCGCCGCTATAGGTGTCGAGCGCCTGCTTCAGATAGCGCTGGGCTCCGTCGCTGTCCTTGGCGTCGCTGTAGAGGCTGGCGATCAGCAGCAGCGCGATCGCCTGGCTGCGATCGTTATCGAGCGCCCGAAATATGCGATAGGCGTCTTGATAATCCTTCAGAGCCCCCGCAGGCTCGTTCTTCGTGCCGTGAACGCCGCCCCGGGTCAGCAGGATGTCCCCCATCAACTGGGACTCCGGACGCGATCTGGCTATAATGGCATAGGCGCCCGCCAGAAACCTATCCGCATCCGCCTCATCGCCGAGCCGCAGGCTTGCTTCCGACTGCAACCAGAGAGCGGTCGCCAGCGTGACGCGCGCGGTAGGATCGGACTGCACCGACCGCGCTTGCGCCGCCGCCAGCCTTGCGATCGTTCGCGCGGAGGACACGTCGGACAGCATAGCCGCCTTGGCACGCTCGACCCCGGCAGCAGCAGCCTTGGCTGCGGGAAGCACCGGAACGGGGCTGGCGGCGACAGGCCAGGCCATCATTGATGTCACGGCCAGCAGCACCGCCGCGAGCAGCGACCGCGCCCTCATGATGCGCGTCGGTGACCGACCGACAGGTTCAACAATTTGGCCGGCGCCCCCGCAAACGCACGTGCGCCGTCATTGGCGAGGAACTCGAACAGAACCGGCAGATCGACCGGCCGGCTGATGAGGAAACCCTGTGCCACGTCGCAGCCCATTACAGACAGCAACGCCAGTGCCGCCGCCGTTTCGACACCCTCGGCTACGACCTCCATCTCCATCGCGTGCGCGAGATCGATCGTGGATCGCACGATCAGCGGATCACGGTTGGAACTGGTCAATTGCGTGACGAACAGCTTGTCGATCTTCAACTCGCTGGCCGGCAACTGCTTTAGATAAGCCAACGACGACAGGCCGGCACCGTAATCGTCGATCGCGATGACGATGCCGATGTCCGCGAACGTCTTCAGGTGCCCGATCGCGCTTTGCGGGTCGCGGATCACGGCCGTCTCGGTGATTTCGAACCCGATCTTGACGCCGCTGCTCTCGATCAGCGCGCAGGCGCGGCGGACGAAACGGGCATCGGAGAGCAGCACGCCGGAGATGTTGACGAACACGGGTATGTCGTGGCCGCCGGCCGCCAGAATGCGCTGATCCTTGATGACCTGCTGGATCGTCCACACCGTCAGGTCGACGATGTCGTGCGATTCTTCCGCCAGCGCGATGAAGTCGCCCGGCATTACCAGTCCGCGTACCGGATGCCGCCAGCGGATCAGCGCCTCGACGCCCGACACGACCTGTCGCCGGAGGTGCAGCTTGGGCTGATATTGCAGGAACAGCTCGCCCTTGCCGATCGCATCGCGCAGATCGCGACCCAGACTGGCGCGGTCGGGCGGCGCGGTGCCCCGGCCCAGATGGCGTACCACCGGCGCACGCGATTCACGCGCCGCCTCGGACGCTCGCTCGGCTTCGTCCAGCAGGCGAACGTCGTCCTGCAGGGCGGCGGGCAAGGTCGCAGCTCCCAGCACCAGTTCTACGGAATAAGGCTCGCCATCGACATCGAAAGCCGCTTCGAATGCCGCATCGAGCCGCGCCACTGTGGCGTCGATGTCGTCGGCGTCAGCCGTCTTTAGCGACACCTCGATACGGTCGCGCCCGGCGGCAACGATCATGCCGCCGTCGATCAGTTCCCCGATACGGGTTGCGACGTTCTCCGCCAGCCGGTTGGCACGGGCGATCCCGACGTGGCGGCGCAGGATGGGAAAATTGGAAATCGTTAGCACGATCAGTGCGCAGCAGCCGGCGGTCGCCATATCCGGCGTAATCGACGCCGTCCCGCCACCATCGATACGACGGATCGGCGTGGGAGCGACGGGGCCGCTCACTGCCGGGTCACGGTCGCAGCCGCCGCAAGAGGGAACGCGCGCTTCATCACCTCATCCCCTAGCGACCGGCAGATGAAAATTGCGTTAAGCCGAGCTTCATCTCGGGTCGTCGCAAGTCCCGCTGCAACCGGTTGTCTAATGGTGAAGCGTGCATTAATCCTGTCGAGGCGTCCAACGAGGCGCCTATGGGAGAAAATACATGCTGCGTTTCATTCTCGCGCTCGTCCATCTCGACGGCGTTCGTCCCTGGTAAAAGGCTCGGCCTGGTCCCGGTCAGGTTAATGAAGCGGGACCGGGCCGAATCTCCATCGCCCGGCGCGAACGGCGCGGCGACACCGTAACCATATCCGCTTCCAGAGGCGGACGGACCGCAACGTCGGCCATTTGATCGCATCACCGGATTACCCAACGCAGCGGCTTCTGCCGGATGCGGCGATCGCCCGTGCGCCGTCGGCGCGGCAGACTCGTGCTGCGAAGCGGGCGATGCAATCTGCACCACCCGCTCATCGTCAATAATCCTTCGAATAGCGCAAGCTGCCGCTCGATCCGCCGAACGATCCGGTCGAGGTCAACAGGCTCAGCGCCTTGGTCAGCGCGATCTCCAACTGCGTCGCGGTGAAGCCGCGGGCGTCCGTGACGATCTCCACATAGATGTTGTCTGTCAGGTACTTGCCCGCCGCCAGGCTGGTACCGCGCCCGGTCGCCTCGTCGGCACCCAGCACGCGCAGGCGATCGAACCCGGTCGCCGAGCGCAATTTGCCCAGCGGGTTCAGCCCGCCGCCGCCTGACCCGCGCAGGGAATTCAGGGCGGACGCCAACTGGATCGCCTCCGTCGCCGACAGGTTTTCGGGATTGGTCCCGAACAGCAGGCGGCTCAACACCTCGTCCTGCGGCAGGTTCGGGGTCGAGGTGAAGCTGATCTGCGGACGCTGGCCAGTACCCGTGACGTTGATGACCGCGGTGATCCCGTCCGTCGTCGTCGTCGCCTGGATGTTGATGTCCGGATCGGTCAACGCACCGCCGCGGAAGCGAATCGTGCCGCGATTCACCTCGAACCGCTTGCCGGAGAACGAATAGGTGCCGCGGACCAGATCCAGTCCGCCCGTGATGACCGGTGCCGCCGACGTGCCGCCGATGCGCAGGTCCATCTCCCATTCGGATTCCAGTCCCATGCCGGACACGAACAGCTGGTTCTCCGCCCGCACGCGCAGGTCGAGCTTGAACAGCCCCACCGGCGCGGCGTTCGCGGCCGGACGATCGGTCGGGCGCGGAGTGCGGATCTGGCTGCGACGACGGATCCCGGTCAACTCCGGAACCTCCGCCTGCCCCTGACGGATGATCTGGTAGCGTGCGTTCGGGATCGTCAACTCGCCCTGGATGAGGCCGCCCTGCGGCCCGTTCGTCAGACGCACCGTTCCACTGCTGGTCGCCGCCAGCGCGTCGCTGTTCGCGAGACGGGCGTTGTCCAGCGTCGCGGTCAGGTCGATGGGATAGCCGCTGTCCGCCGCCAGCCCGATCGAACCCTTCGCCTGCACGGTGCCGTCACCGGCCCGCGCGTTCAGCGTCGTAATCTCCAGCCGGTCGTTGTTGAACCGTCCCGCCAGTTGCATCCGCGACAGGCGGGTACCGAACGCTTCGTTGTCGTAGGTCAGGTTGTCCGCCCGTATCAGGCCATTCAGCCGGGGCGCGGACACCTGTCCGCCGAAATCCGCGGCGACGGCGATCGGGCCGGTCAGTTGCTGATTCGGCAATGCCGCGAACGAGAACAGCAGCGAGGACGGACCATTGTACCGGATGCCGCCGCCCAGCGGGGCCGACATCAGCCGCGTCGTCCACGATCCGGCACCCGGCGGCAACGGCCGTAGTGTCGCAAGCATCCGTCCGACGACGGTCGGCCCACTCTTGACCAGCGCCCGTGCTTCACCGCCGTCGCCCTGCAACCGCCCGGCGAACACGACGTCGACTGGCGTCGACACCGCCGCAAGGCCGGTGCGCCGGAACTGCGACACGGTGATGCGCGCATCCGCCGTCGGGAACGACGCCCCCGATGCCTGCGTATAATCGAGGCTGCCCGTCGCCGTGCCGGATACGCCGAGATTGGGCACGAAAGCGGAAGCGATGGAGAGGTCGAGGCGATCGAGCCGCACCTGCGCTGAGGTCGCGCTGCCATAGGCACCCGCCAGTCGCACCGATCCGCCCGCACCGCCGCCCTGTCCCGCACCGAAGTCGATCCGCGTAGGGGCTAGCCGGTACGTGCCGCGATCCGCGCGGATGCGGGCCGGGTTGGCCGTCCTGAAGGTGATGCTGTTCGCCATGCCCTGCAACGCGACGAGGTAATCGTTCGGGCTGAGCTTCGCGTTCACCGCCACGCGGAACGGCACGCCGTTGGACCCGGTCAGCAGGGCCTGCGCGGTGCCACGCCCGCCGACATAGTTCACCTTCGCACGGGCCGACTGGATGACCGTCGGGCCATAACGCATATCGGCCAGCTGCACGTCCGCAACGACCTGTGGCGCGTTCGGCAGCAGCACGATGCTGGCATCGACGATCGCGCGGCCGATGGTGAAATCCACCTGCCCCGGCACCGTCGCGTTATAGGCGCGCGCGGCGACGTCGGCGCGCTGGTACCCGCCCTGATTGGCAAGCTTGACGTTGCCGTTCATCCCCCGCCCGTTGAACAGCAGCGCGCCCGAGAATGGCCCCGCCGCCGTCTGCACGACGCGACCGTTCGCGACGATGCCAGCGAACACCACGCGCCGTATGTCGACAGCGAGCTGCGCGCCCGGACGGACCAGCACGTCGGCGGTGAACGGCCCATAGTCGGTGCCGCCGCTTGCGGTGACCGCGTAAGCGCCCCCGCGTCCGACGACGCGGGCGTTCAGGTCGACCAGCCCGACCCCGGCGCCGGGGCGCGGCGCGCGCAGCACCACCACGGGCGCGGTGGCCGAGCCGGTGACGCGCGCGAATAGCGGGCCATATTGGGTGGAGACAGCATCCGCCTCTACCGCGACCGCGCCGTTTTTCGGGTCGAAACGCCCCTGTCCGCGCGTGATGCGGAACTGCGGCGCGTTCATCCGCAGGTTGCGGAACGTGACCACGCCTTCCGGGCTGTAGCCGATGTCGGCACGCACTACGGCATTGCCGCCAAGGAAGTTGCGGGCGCCGTCGTTGAACAATTGCGTCGTCTGCGCCGCGACGCGCCCGGTGATGCCGAAGCCTCCATTCGGACCCGGCACCAGCCTGGCATCGGTCGTGATATTAAGGATTCCGACGGAATCGACGCGGTAGTTGTTGACCCGACCCTTCAGCGCGCCGGTGTAGCGACCGGTTTGCATGTTCGCGACGACGATCGCGGTGGCGTCGATGTTGTCCGACCGGATGCGCAGATTGTCCGACAGGATGTTCGGCATCGAGATCGCGAAATCGCCGTTGATGCGGACATTGTTCGCCAGCCCGCCGACCGCTGCGTTCAGACCGACGACGCGGCGCGCACGGGCATTGACCGGCACCAGGATGCGGTCGCTGTTCACGCGTGCCAGACCTTCGGCGTAAAGGTTCTCGACGCCCATCTCCCCGAACCCGATCGCCGCCGCGGAAATCTTGTAATCCACCGTCGGCGTCGCGAACGCACCATCCAGTACCACGCGCGCGTTCACATCGCGTCCGCGCAGATTGGGTGCGATCGCGCCCGGCGTCCGCAACCGCGCATTGACCGCGAAATTGCCGAACCGGCTGTTGGCGAGATCGAGCAGACCGCCCGCATCCACCGCCAGCGCGTCGGACTTCAGCGTCATGCGCGTGTCCGCCTTGCGGTCGTTCAGCGTCGTGTCGATCGCCACCTGAAGATCGGGCGCGGTCAGCCGCTCGACCGGTCCTTCGAGGTAAAGGCCCGGCCGCGTGGTGCCGCGAACCTCGATATGGCCGCTCTTCGCCGACAGGTTCAGATTTGCCAGCGGCCCTCCGCCCAATGTCGCCAGCGCCCGGCCCTGCCACGACGCCCAGCTGCCACGGCCATCCACCGACACCGTCAGCGGCTGCTTCAGCCCGCCCATCGTCGCGACGACACCGCCGGTGGGGGCCTGCAGCTTGACGTTCACGTCCAGCCTGTTCTGGTCCGGCACCGCGTCGATCTTCAATGCCAGCCGGTCGCCGCCCGCGACGCCCGGCCCCCGCAGCGCGGCGGCCTTTGCCACCAGTTGCGCGCGGCGATCGGCGATATGCACCACGCCGTCGATCGACAGGATATGCGCCTGCCCCGTCACCGGTGCGGCCAGCACGAAGCGCCCGACCTTCAGACTGTTCACGTCGATGTCGAGATCGGGCAACAAAGGCGCGTTCGGATCGCTCGGCGTCTGCTTCAGCACCGGCTTGCGCCGCATCGTGACGGTGCCCGCCTCCAGCGAACGTACGTCGACGTGATTGCTGGCGAACGCGAATGGCCGCCAGTCGACCGCCAGCCGCGGGCTGTCGAGGAACACGCCCTGCGTATCGCTGACGCGCAGGTCGGACAGCGTCATCCTGCCGTAGAGAGAGCCGTCGATCCGCCCGACCTTGATGTTCAGGCCCGACGCCGTCGTATAGCCGCCGATCTGGTCCGCGACGAACCGCCGGCCGGGATCGGTATTAATCCCGAACAGCACCAGCAGAACCAGCACGATAAGGCCGACGATCGCCAGCCCCAGCCATTTCAGGATGCGCTGCCACAGCGGCGGCCTGATCCCGGTCGTGCCGCGCGTCTCGGGGGTGGAGGGCTGCGTCACGGGCATATCCTCGGCCATCAGAATGCCTGCCCGATCGAAATATAGAGCGCGACCTTGCCATCGCCCGGCCGCGGATTGAGGGGCGTTGCCACGTCGATGCGGAACGGCCCGAAATTGGTGTAGAAGCGCCCGCCGATACCGGCGCCGAACTTCAACGCGGAGAAGGTCGGCAAGGAATCCTCGTAGCTGTTGCCCGCATCGATGAACGGCACGATGCCGAAATTGCCGAAACGGTAGCGCGCCTCGACCGCGAACTCGTTCAGGCTGCGACCGCCGACGGGGTTCCGCCGCGCCTCCGGATCGGCGGGGTTGACCGGCTCGAACGGCCCGAGCCGCTGGAACCCGTAACCGCGCACCGATCCACCGCCGCCGCCATAATAACGCCGCGACGGTGCCAGATCGTCACGGTCGATGCCCTGGATCGACCCCGCCCGCACGCGACCGGCGATGACCAGACTGGAGCTGACGGGATAGTAATAGGTCCCCTCCACCATCGTCCGGACATAGGGCCGCACGCCACCGCGCACCGAGGTTTCCGGGCTGAGGTTCAGTTTCAGACGATAGCCCCGCGTGGGATTGAGCAGATTGTCGGACTGGTCGAACACGACCTGCCCCGGCAACGCCGCGATCCCGAAGGTGCCGCGCCGACGCCGGTTGAGGTCGAAATCATACACGTCCTCGTTCGTGCCGGTCAGTTCGACGCCGTACGAATAGGTGAATTTCTTCTGCCAGATCGGCGTGGAGTCATAGCTCCAGCGGAATGCGAGCGTGCCGATAAATGCCTCGTACGCATCGTAATTCTGGTGGCTGGCGTTGGCGATGATCGAGAAGGTGCGATCGCGCCGCCCGGCGTTGGACCGGCGGAACGTCGCGCCCGCACCCTGTTCCTGCGTGCCCGCGACAACGGTGCCGATCAGCGCGCCTTCGTCGGGGAACAGGTTGCGATGCTGCCAGCTTCCCTCCAGCCGCGTGCCCTGTCCGGTGGAATAGCCCGCCGTGCCGGCCAGCGTGCGCGCCGGCCCCTTGCTCTGGCGGACGAGCAGATCGACCTCCTCGGTGCCGTCAGGCCCCGTGCGCCCGGTACGCTGCGGCTCCACCGCGACGCTGTTGAACAGCCCGGTCGCGACCAGTGCGTCGCGCAGATCGTCGGTCAGGCGGTTGTCGTAGAGCTGCCCTTCCCTGAAGCGCGGGAACACGTTCAGGTGATCGACGCCGAACACTGTATCGCCCGTCGTCGTCAGCTTGCCGAACGACGATCGGGGGCCGGTGTCGACCGGCAGCGTGTACGCGCCGGTCGCCTGCGGAGCCTGATCCTCCAGCAGGATGTCGCGCTCGCCGACCTTGACGAACGGATAGCCCTGTTGCGGCAGGACGAGGCTGACATTGGCCTCCGCGCCCTGAATGCGCGCCGCCTCGATCGGATCGCCGACCTTCAGCGGCAGGTTGCGGGTCAGCAGGTCCTCCGGCACCACCGGATCGGCGAGGATCTTGATCGACGATAGCGTATACAGGCGTCCCGGCGATGCGGTGATGACCGCGCGGAACCGGCCCGGCGTGTTCGGCACGGACTCCACCGTCGACAGCGCCGTCGCGTCGTAATAGCCCAGCGACTGCATCAGCCGCACCGCCAGCGCCTCGTCCTCGCGCGCCCGCGCGCTGATCTGCGCAGTATTAGCCGCCTTGCCGTCGCCCTCGTTCAGCGCCGACAGCGACTTGAACTCGTCCGCCAGTTCCAGCTTGTCGAGGCCGTTCAGGGTCGTCTCGTACCGGACTTCGGGCGTGTCCGGATTGGCGACGACGGCGGTTTCCAGCGGCGTCGTGTCGAAACTGCCGATCGGCGGCAGCGGGCGGGCCAGTTCCGGATCCTCCGGGCCGACCGGGGGCAGCGTGTCGCCGGTCGCGACCGGCTGGTTCGTCGTCGGCGCGGGCAGCGGGGACGCGGCACCCGTGACGGGCGCGGTCATCCTGCCGATCGCCTCCAGCGGCGCGTTGATGTCGCCCGACAATGGCGGCAGGGCGGCGTCGAACTCGGCTTCCGGCACGATCGGGGCGTTGCCGTTCGGATCGCCCTGATCGGCGGAAGGTACGGTCCCCGGCTCGACCTGAGCGGGGATCGTGGAAGGTTTCGGGGCATCGGGGCCACGCGCCGGCGCGACGCCGGGCTGCGACAGTTGGGCCGTCGCCGGGGCAGATGCCACCAACGCCACGGCGAGCCAGTAATGTCGACGAGAACGTACGGTCAGGCTGAACACAGAACCCCTTTCACGCCGGCATCCGTGTTCGGTATACCTTCGCTTATCGCCCAACGCCCTAAACTAGGCTTGGTTTCACGGCGTCGGGCTTTTCGCGCATCCGATCAATCCGCCCACCGGCACGACCAGCGCATCGCCGCCGCCCTTGGTCACGCTCAGCGTCGCCGTCGGCACGATCGCACCGTCGACCAGATCGCTGCGGGTAGCGATCTGCAACGTCAGCGTCGCGGTGATGTCGTCGCGCCGATAGGTGGTGCTGTCCGCAAAGCCGAAGCCCGCGCCGCCCGCCTGCTCGGCGCGTGCGATGTCGACGATCTTGCCGTCCAGCACCAGCCGCAGCGCCGCCGGCTCGGCCCCCGCCATCGCCACCAGCCGCCGGTCCTCCGCGCTCCACAGATACACCGCGCACCCCTTGCCCGGCAGCGCCTGTTTGGGCAGCGTGCCGGGGATCGGCACCGTCAGGGGGGCCGGTGTCGGCACGGGGGCGAGTTGCAGAAGCAACGGGAGCAGCGCGATCATGCCGCCATCCCTATCATCATCAGCCACGCCGGATAAGCCGCCAGCGCCATCAGCGTCCCCAGCGGCAACGCATCGTCGCGCGCAACCGCCTTTCCCGACAGATGCCGGACCAGCACGATGCCCAGCCCGATCAGCGCCGCGACGACCAGCACCGCCGGCAAGGGCCGCCATCCCAGCCACAGGCCGATCGCCCCGAACAGCTTGGGATCGCCGCCGCCCATCCCGTCGCGCCGCCGGATCAGCCGATAGCCCGTCGCGATCGTCCAGAGCAGCCCGAAGCCGAGCACACCGCCGATCAGCCGATCCTCCGGCACCGGGCCCAGCCCCGCCGCCGCGCCCGCGATGCCGCCCAGCGCGAGCAGCGCCGTCAACCGGTCCGGCAGCCAGAACGCCCGCCAGTCGAGCGCCGCCAGCACCAGCAGCAGCCACCCGAACACCGCACCCGCCACCGCCTCCGGTCCCGGTGCGATCAGCCCCGCGCCGGCTCCGACCAGCACCGCCGCCACCTCGATCCGCCAGTGCCACGGATCGATCCGCGCACCGCAACTCCGGCATCGCCCACGCTGGATCGCCGCGCTCAGCAGCGGCACCAGTTCATGGGCACGTAGCGTCCGGCCGCATCCGTCGCATGCCGACCGGCCCGTCATTACCGACCGCCCCTCCGGCCAGCGCAGCACCAGCGCGGCCGAAAAACTGCCGACGATCGTACCCAGCCCCCCCAGGATCAGCGCCCAGAACGCAGGTTCGCTCATCCGTCACGCCGGATCAGGTATCGGTACACGCCCAGCAGGTTGATCCCGAACAACACCGTATTCTGCGTCCCCAGCGCCCAGTCCTCGGTCATCCATGCGCCTGTGAACCACGCCACCGACGACGTCACGAAGATCACGAACCCCCATCCCGTCAACCGCCGCCCCAGATCGAGCGACACCATGAACGCGGCAAGGATGCCGGAAAGCGAGGCATACCATTTGATGCCGTCCGTCAATGTTTCCATGCCGGACGGTGTAACCGGGGCGGGCCGCTTTGCCATTGACCCCGCTCAACGCTAGATCGCGCGCAAAGAAAAACTCCCGGAGAGCCGTCATGCCCGACCCCGTCGCGAACCCCGTCAACGACCCCGTCGTGATCCTGTCCTACGCCCGCACGCCGATGGGCTCGTTCCAGGGCTGTTTGTCGGGCGCGCTCGCGACAGAACTGGGTGCCGCGGCGGTGAAGGGCGCGGTCGAGCGGGCGGGCGTCGCCGCCGCCGATGTCGAGCGCATCTATATGGGCTGCGTCCTTCCCGCCGGCCTCGGCCAGGCCCCGGCGCGACAGGCGGCGATCGGTGCGGGTCTGGGCGATCATGTCGAGGCGACGACCGTCAACAAGATGTGCGGATCGGGGATGCAGGCTGCGATCATGGGCGCGGAGGCGCTGGCGGCCGGCTCCGTCGACCTGCTCGTCGCGGGCGGGATGGAGAGCATGACCAACGCCCCCTATCTGTCGAAGAAGCACCGTGCCGGCGCGCGCATCGGTCACGATACGATGTACGACCATATGTATCTCGACGGGCTGGAGGACGCGTACGAACCCGGCAAGCTGATGGGCAATTTCGCCGAGGACAGCGCCGCCGAATATCAGTTCACCCGCGCGCAGATGGACGACTATGCGATCCAGTCGCTGCACCGCGCGCAGGCCGCGCAAAAAGACGGCGCATTCGATCGCGAGATCGTGCCGGTCGAGGTGAAGGGCCGCAAGGGCAGCGCGACGATCACGCTCGACGAGCAGCCGGCGAAGGGCGATGTCGCCAAGATCCCGACGCTGAAGCCCGCCTTCAGCCGCGACGGCACGATCACCGCCGCCAACGCCTCCTCGATTTCGGATGGCGCGGCGGCGCTGGTGATGACGCGCCAGTCGGTCGCCGATCGCCTCGGTCTCACGCCGATCGCGCGCATCGTCTCGACCGCCGCGCACGCGCATGCGCCCGCCCAGTTCACTACCGCTCCCGTATTCGCGATGCGCAAGGCGATGGACAAGGCCGGCTGGACCGCATCGGAGATCGACCTGTTCGAGATCAACGAAGCCTTCGCCGTCGTCCCGATGATCGCGATGCGCGACCTCGATTTGCCGCACGACAAGGTCAACGTCCATGGCGGCGCCTGCGCACTGGGCCACCCGATCGGCGCGAGCGGCGCGCGCGTGATCGCGACCTTGCTGTCTGCGCTGGAAACCACCGGCGGCACGCGTGGCCTCGCCTCGCTCTGCATCGGCGGCGGCGAAGCGACTGCGGTCGCGGTGGAGATGATCTGACGGCGAATTGGCTGGCTTCATCAACCGCCCCCGTCATGCCGGGTTCATTCCGGCATCCACCCCTCCGCTCTCTCTGGTTGCCAATTGGGCCGGCCGAACGGTGGAAAACGGGGGCCAATCCGGCGTGACGGGAGCAGCAGCTTCCCCGGTCTTCGCGTGCCGTTAACCATTCGTCGCATACACGGGGCGGACGGCGGCGGGGGCGATTGATCTCTCACGCGCGTCGCGCAATCGAGGTCAGCCGTGCAGTCGGAGGAAAAATGCTGTTCGATGTTTTGGTGATGGCCTACGCCGTCGTCGTGGCGTTCGTCTTGTCGACCGCCAGCCGCAACCGCCGCGAACAACGGCCCAACGGCCAAGCCGTGCTGTACGCCGGGCAACTCGCCTGCGGCGTATCGATGACCTTCGCCGTGCTGTGCATGGGCTGGGTCGGCCTGTCGCTGATGGGTGCCGCACCCTACCCTACGATTTCTTGAACTCTGACGCGCCGGATCGGTTCCGGCGCACCCGCAAAGTTTCCGATCAGGGCAGGACTTCGGTCGGGCCGACGCCCCAGAGCTGCCCGGTTTCGACGAAGCCGATCTGCCCCTTCACGTCGAACCGGCACCAGCCGTTCGCACACTGGCTGATCCGCCCGACCACGCCGGGTGCCGCCCGCCACGCCAGCCGTGCATCCGCGGCCGGCCGTTCGCGCATCGCCAGCGGCTCCGTGCCCTGGACGATCGCGGTCCGCGTTTCCCGCAGCAGCGTGCCCTGCATCCAGCCCTCCGTGCCGTCCGGATCGCGCACCTTGCGCCATTCCTTGAACACCTGAACCACCTGCACGGGCAGGTCGGCGCGCTGATACAGCCAGCTCGCCGGATAGGCGCGCGCCGGGCCGGTCCGCATCCGCGCCTGACCCGGGCCGATCGACGCCCAATACGGCACCTGCCGTTTCGCCTGTGCGACCGTCGGCGACGGCGCGACGACACCGCTGCCCAGTCCCATGACGACGATAAGCGCGAACGCCCGGAAACGCATGACCCGAAAACCCCTTCGCCGTCGCTCTTCCACGAAAGCGCCGTGACGATCAACGACCGTTGACGTGTCCCGTTGCCTCCGCCAAGCCGAACGCATGTCCGACACGCGCCCCTCGCGTCCGCGGGTTCCGCATCCCAGGGTTGTGGTCACGCGCGACCTGCCCGATGCGGTGACGACGCGGATGGCGGCGCTGTTCGACACCGATCTCAATCCTTCCGATACGAAGCGCTCCGCCGCCGAACTTGCCGCCGCGGTCGCCGATTGCGACGTGCTGGTTCCGACCGTGACCGACGCGATCGATGCCGACGTGATCGCCGCCGCGGGGTCGCGCCTGAAGCTGATCGCCAATTTCGGCGCGGGCGTGAATCATATCGACCTGAAGGCGGCCCGTGCGCGCGGCATCATCGTCACCAACACTCCCGGTGTCCTGACGGAGGATACCGCCGACATGACGATGGCGCTGATCCTGTCCGTCCCGCGTCGTCTGGCGGAGGGCGAGAAGCTGGTGCGATCCGGCGAATGGCATGGCTGGAGCCCCGGCGGGATGCTCGGCCATCGCATCGGCGGCAAGACGCTGGGCATCGTCGGCATGGGCCGCATCGGTCAGGCGGTCGCCGCCCGCGCCCGCGCGTTCGGCCTGTCGATCCATTATCACAATCGGCATCGCCTGCCTGCGGTGCCGGAAGCGCAACTGGCGGCGACCTTCTACGAGGATCTCGACGCAATGCTCGCCGCGGTCGATATCGTCACGATCCACACCCCGCTCAACAGCGACAGCCGGATGCTGCTCGACGCACGCCGGATCGGCCTGATGCGTCCCCATGTCTACCTCATCAACGCCAGCCGTGGCGGCATCGTCGACGAGGAGGCGCTGATCGACGCGCTGGAGAACGACCGGCTCGCCGGCGCGGGACTGGACGTCTGGGAGCACGAACCGCGGATCGACCCGCGGCTGCTGGCGCTCCACAATGTCGTAATGACCCCGCACATGGGATCCGCCACCTACGAAGGCCGCCTCGCCAGCGGCGAAAAGGTCATACAGAACATCCGCATGTGGGCCGACGGCCACCGCCCCCCCGATCAGGTGCTCGACGGCTGGCTGTAATCCGGCGCTCCCGTCGACCTCTTCCCATGATCCAGGTCGTTGCTGCTGTGCAGCATTTCGGTTCCGAAACGGCCGGAACCTAACGGGATCGTCATCCTTTTGGAGGGGCATCTACCCTCCGCAACAAGGATTCGACCCATGAAGAAGATCGCCCTTTCCGCCGTGCTCATCGCATCGGCCGTATCCATGTCGGCCTGCTCGACCCTGCGCGGCGCGGCGATCGGTGGCGCGGGCGGCGCCGGTGTCGCAGCAGCGACCGGCAACGACGTCGGCAAGGGCGCAGCTGTCGGCGGCACCGCCGGCGCAGTCGTCGGAACGGTCGCAGATTGATCCGGAGCCGGGGGGAGCAAACTGCACCCTCCGGCCTTCACCCGTCAGCCGGCAGGCGTCAGACGTAACAGACGCCCCGGCTTGTCTTCCAACACCCACAGCGCTCCATCCGGTCCCTGTTCCACCTCTCGCGTCCGCGCACCTAGCGACAGGCGTTGTTCTTCGGCCGCCGACGAACCGCTGACCCGGACCCGGACCAACCCGCCCGATTGGAGACCGGTGACGATCGCATCGCCGCGCCACGCCGCAAACATCGTCCCCATGTAGAAAATCATGCCGGCGGGCGCGATCACCGGTGTCCATGATTTCGCGGGCGCGACGAACCCGTCTCCCGGGGCATGATCCGGAATGACGGTGTCGTCGTAATTGTCCCCGTTCGATACGCGCGGCCATCCGTAATTGCCGCCCGGCGCGATCAGGTTGAATTCATCGCCGCCCTTGGGCCCCTGCTCGTGCGACCAGAGTTGCCCGGCGGCATCGAACGACAGCCCGTACGGGTTGCGATGTCCAAGCGTCCAGATCTCCGGTGCGGCGCCGGCACGTCCGACAAAGGGGTTGTCGCCCGGCACCGTGCCGTCCGGCAACAGACGCACGATCTTGCCGATCGTATTGTCGAACTGCTGCACGGGATCGAATTCCTGCCGATCACCCGCCGCGACGAACAGGAACTGCCCGTTCGGCGAAAACACCATCCGGCCACCGAACTCGCCCGATCCGGGATAGGCCACGATTTTCGGAGCCTGCCGCCAGATCGTCCGCACGCTGGACAGCGACACGCCGGTTGCGTCCACCATCAGTCGTCCCGTGGCGACCGCCAGTCCCGCCGGGCTGAGTGTGGTGACATCGGCCGCCCGCCCGACGCGCGGCGTCGACGCGTCGCCCGGTTCGACGTAGCTGATATAGACGATCCCGTTGCCGGCAAATTGCGGATGCAGCGCCACGTCCAGCAGCCCGATATTGGCTGGCAGACCCGTAACCGCCGTTTTCTCACCCGTCGTGGTTGTCAGCCACAGGCGACCGGCGTTGTTCGTGGTATCCCTCTCCGTCACCAGCAGCCGTCCGTCCGGCAGGAACACCATCGCCCAGGGAGCGGCGAAGGATGTGACCGGGGTGCTGTTCACAGCAGTGATGGGAGCGGCCGGCGTTGGCGTCGGGGCCGGCGCGGCGGCTGGCGCGACCGTGGGCGCTGGCAGGGGCTTCGCCGCATCGTCGTCGCCACATGCAGCCAGCAGCACGATCGCAGTAGCTGCTCCGGCGCGCAATACTGCCCGCCGCCAAACGCCGAACGTCATCATTCGCTCCGATGCCTCGCCGCCGCATCGGTCCCGGCGTGGGATACGATCGATCAACCCACTACAAGTGGCATATAATCGATTTCATAGATACAGGTGATTAATCTGCATTAATCTCATCGGTTTAGCTGCAGGTGTAAGGCAACCGGGTAATTCGCCGTCAGGGATCCAGAGCGTCCAGCCATTGCGCGATCATCACCCGGCCCGCCGCTACCGCGCCGGGTCCCAGGCGTCGGTGATCCTCGACCAGACGATCAACATCGACACCGGCGGCAATGACATAGTCCAGCCCCTCCCCGATCCAGATGTCGAAGCGCGGGTCCTCGCCCATTTCGGCGTGAAACTGCAGCGCCAAGACATGCCGGCCGACCGAAAAAGCCTGTCGTGAAAACGCTTCCGTCGACGCCAGCAGCGTCGCGCCGGCCGGCAGGTCGAACGTGTCGCCATGCCAGTGCAGGACCGGGACGTCCGCCACTGCCGCCACGGGCGATGCGGAGCCGGCCTCGCTGAGCGTCAGGGTGGAAAACCCGACTTCCCGTCGGGGTCCCGGATAGACGCGCGCGCCGAGCGCGGCCGCGACCATCTGGCTGCCCAGACAGATCCCCAGCGTCGGCAGGCCCTTCGCCAGCCGCCGGCCGATCGCCGCGATCTCGGGCATGATCCACGGATGGGCGTCCGTATCGTACACGCCCATCGGTCCGCCCATCACGACCAGCAGGTCGGGCGTATCGAGCACGTCGCCCGAAAAATCTGCGCTGTCCGCTGCCAGCCACTCCAGTACGTATCCCGCGGCAACGATCGGCTCGCGATAACCGGCCGCACCCTCGTAATCGACGTGCCGGATGATGAGCGCGCGTTTCGCCGCGGAGATGGTCATGCCCGGCGTCAGTCCCCGGTCAGGATGCGGTCCACCAACTGCTTCACCGTCGGCACGAAGCCGTTGGAATAGAAGGGGTCGCGCTTGAAATTATAAGCCGCGTGGCCGGCGAACATCAGATTTTGTTCGGTGTCGCCGCCATGCGCGATGTCCTGCAACGTCTTCTGGATGCAGAAGCTGCGCGGATCGGCCAGCCGCCCGGTCGAGTTCGTGTCGGTGTCCGCCCAGCTCGAAAACAGGCATTGCGACAGGCAGCCCATGCAGTCCGACTGATCCTTGCGGATTTCGCCCTTCTCGGTCGGCGATACGAAGACGAGCGTATTGTCCGGCGTCTTCAGCGCGTCGGTGAAGCCATGGCCGAACCACTCGCGCGCGCGCAGCAGATCGCCCTGCGTCACCCAGAAATTCTTGCCCTTCACGCCGACGTCGAGCTGAAAGACGTGATCGCCCGCCTCCTGCTGCGAGAACGCGATCTGCCGCGCCGACCGCGCTTCCAGAGCGCGCAGGAACGGGTTGCGCACCGCGGATGAATAAAAACCGGTCGGGGAGAAACGGTGCAGCAGCACGTCGCCCTCCTCGATCTCCATCAGCTTCGCCTTCCACCCCTCGGGGATCGGGCTTTCCCGCGTCAGCAGCGGACGCGTACCGTACTGGAAGGCGATCGCACCGAGTTCCGGATTGTCGATCCAGTTCTCCCAGTCGCGCAGATACCAGACGCCACCCGCCATCACGATCGGCGTGCTGTCCGGAATGCCGCCCTCGCGCATCGTGTCGCGCAGTTCCTTGACGCGCGGATACGGGTCCTGCGGCTTCAACGGGTCCTCCGCGTTGGACAGGCCGTTATGCCCGCCCGCCAGCCACGGATCCTCGTACACGACCGCCGCCAGCCACTCCGCCGCCTTCGAATAGGCGCGCTTCCACAGCGCGCGGAACGCCCGGCCGGACGACACGATCGGCATGTAGGAGACATTGTAGGACGAGGTGATCTCCGACAGTTTATACGGCATCCCCGCGCCGCAGGTCACGCCCGCGACCAGCCCGCGCGTCCGCTCCAGCACACCATGCAGGATGCGTGGAGCCCCACCCATTTCCCACAACACGTTGATGTTGATCGCACCCTTGCCGCCGGCGATGTCGTAGGCGCGCTTCACCTGCTCCACCGCGCCGGCGATGGCGTATTCGATCAGTTCCTCATGCCGGTCGCGGCGGGTCAGCGCGCGATAGATCTGGGGGATGATCTTGCCGTCGGGATCGTAGCTGTCGGCGTTGACCGCCGACACGGTGCCGATGCCGCCCGCCGCGGCCCATGCCCCGGCGGATGCGTGGTTGGTCGCGGCGACGCCTTTGCCGCCCTCCACCAGCGGCCACACTTCGCGACCGTTATAGTTGATGGGGGAAAGACCCTTGAACACGAAAACGACACCTTTCGGACGAAATACGCCTTCCTATAGCGGATGGATGCAGGCGTGCGAGCGAAACATGGATCATGCGCGCCATAGCTTTGCTGTCCGCCGTAGCGTCAGCCGAGCGCGCCGGGCCGCCCCAGCGCATCCTCGTACAACGCCTTGTAACGCGCGATCATCGTCGCTTCGTCATATTGCGCCACCGCCTTTGCCCGGTTCGCCGCCCCGACCGCCGCGCGCAGGCCGGGATCGTTGACGAGGCCCTGGATCACGTCGCGCAGCCGCACCTCGGTCGGATATTCGGCGATGAAGGGCAGGTTCTCCGGCGCGACCATCCGCCGCACGTCGCCCACCGGCAGGCTGGCGATCGGCAGCCCCGCCGCCATCGCCTCCACCACGGAAATCGGGAACTGCTCGCTTTTCGACGATAGCGCCAGCAGGTCGAAACTGCGCATGTACCGATAGGGACGATCGATAAAGCCCGGCATCAGCAGCCGGTCCGACAGTCCCATCGCCATCGCCGCGCCCTCGATCTTCGCGCGCTCCGGGCCCTCTCCGACGATGACGAGGCGGAACTTGCCCGACAGCCCGCCCGCCGCCCGTACCAGTGCCGGCAGGTCCTTGACCGCGCGCAGACCGGCGACCGCGCCGATGACGACCTCTCCCTCGCGCCGCCTGAGGCCGGGGATCGCCTTCGGATCGGGATCGCGGAAATAATGGCCGGTTCCGATGCCGTTGACGATGCGGTGGACGCGGCCCGCCGGCTGCTTCCACGCCTTCAGCGCGATCGCCGCCAGCACCTCGGACGGCACCGCCAGCGCGTGCGCCGCGGGCAAGGCGACGCGCCGGTACATGCTGCGCTCGATCTTCAGCCCGCCCGCTTCGTCCTCGTTGAAGCCGTCCTCGTGGTGCACCAGCGGCGGTGCACCCTTCGCGAACACCCGCCGCGCCATGACGCCGTCGATCGCGCCCCAGTTATACGTCAGCACCAGGTCGAACCGCCGCATATACTGCGCGATCGCCTCGTACCGCTTGACCGAGGGCCGCCCCGTCAAGGGCAGGTCGCCCTGCGCGATCTCGTACCGCACGCCCTTCGGGATGGCAGCGCGCGCACCCAAGGCCCCCGGCACGCCCGACACGATCGTGTGCCGCGCCCGATCCCCCCACGCCCCCATCAACCGCACCGCCCGCGCCTCCTTGCCGCCGAGATCGAACGAGGAATGGAGGTGGAGGATATGGAGGGGCGCGTTCATGCCCGCCTCGATAGCGGCGCGGGCATCACGTTCCTATGCAAATACCGACTTCGCGACGTGCGTAATCCGGCAGGCGAGGTCCGCTTCGCCGCTCGCCACGACATAATGGTCGCCGGCGTCGGCGATGCCGGTCGTAAACACGACATTGTCGAGATACATGCTGTCCTTCAGCGGCTCCGTCAGCGCGGGTGCCGGCTCCAGCAGCGGCGCATGCTCGGTTCGTACCGTGACGCACGGATCGTCGCGGTCGAGGATCGACCAATAGGTGCGATAGATGCCGACCACCCCGGACGGCTCGACACCGTGCCACAGCGTCAGCCATCCCCCGTCCGTCAGGATCGGCGGCGTGCCCCCGCCCATCCGCGCGGTCGCGACCGTCGCCGCGTGCGGGCGGATGCCGGGCCTGTCATGCGGTTTCCAGTGCAGCCCGTCCGGTGACGTCGACAGGTTGATCGACGGGCCCGCCCGCCACTCGCTGCCCGGCGGATAGGCGAAGTACAGGTCGCCCAGCGGTCGCGTCTGCGCCCAGTATTTCCCCGCGACCAGCCCCTCGAACACCAGCATGTCCTTGTTCTGGTGGTCGAGGACGATCCCCTCCAACGTCCAGTCCAGCGCGTCGGCGCTGCTGTACATCGTCGTGCAATGCCGCTCCGGACTGACCGAACAGGTCGTCATCAGGAACCGGTCGCCGACCCGGCTGATCCGCGCATCCTCGACGCCATAGCATTGGTAATCGGCGGTCGGTGCGATCGCGCGGTCGTAATGCACCGCGACGACCTCGCGTCCTTCCGCATCCAGTTCGACCGGCAGCAGCCACGACAGGCTGGTCAGCGCCAGCACCTTCCACCCGCCACCGCGCATCAGGAACTTGCGCGGATCGGCGGTATCGACCAGCCCGAGCGGCCACGCGTCGAGATGATAGCTCCCGTCCGCCCAGCGGATCGCGTGGATATGGCCATCGCGGATCGGTTCGCGCAGCGCCTCCGCGATCCGGACCATCAGCAACAGGTTGCCGTTCGCCAGCCGGGTCATGCCGGGGTTGAACGCACCCAGTACATAGGTTTCGGCGTCGATCTTCCCCGCCAGCGGCGAGCGCGACAGATCGACATCGTCGGGGGTGAACACCAGATGGTCGAGCGGCATGTCGTCCTGGTCCTTTACTCGCCACCCTGGGCGCGCGGCACGATCGTCAGTTGCTGTACCACCGTGCGGCCCGGCTGCGTCAGCAGATAATGGACGCCGACCGCGATATCCTCCGCGCGCAGCATCGTCTCATCAGCGATCTTCTCGCGCTGCTCCTCGGGCGGTGTGTCCGGCTCCTGCATCGTCGATCCGGTCAGACCGGGCTCGACCAGCGCGACGCGGATGCCCTTCGGACCCAGCTCGCGGCGCAAGGCCTCCGAGAATCCGGCGATGCCTGCCTTGATCCCCGCATAGACCGTCGATCCCGGTCCCAGCACATGCGCGCTCATCGATCCGATCAGCACCAGATCGCCCCTCTTCGTCAGCCGCGCCGCCGCCGCGTGGGCGCCCATCACATAGGCGGTGAAGTTCAGCGCCACGACATGCGCGACCTCGTCCTCGCTCATGTCGGTCAGCCCTTCGGCAGCAACGGCGGCGTTCATCACCGCGATGTCGAGGCCGCCCAGATACGACTCACCCGCCTCCAGAAATGCACGTGCATGGCCCGCAACGGCGAGATCCAGCGTCATCCCGTCACCTTCGCCCACCTCCCGAATGCGGGCCAGCGCATCCTGCAGATGTTCGGGGCTGGTGCCGCCGATGAACACCTTTGCGCCCTCCGCCGCCAGCAGCACCGCGATCGCGCGGCCGATGCCGGTCGTGCCGCCGGTCACGATCGCGCGGCGGCCCTTCAGGGATGTAACGGCGGTGTGCGCATCAACGATGTCGGTCATGGCGACATTACCCCGGCTATGCTCGGCTATTCCGCCCGGGGACGCATCACGGCGGGGGCTGGTTCCCATCGTCTTAACGCAATCGTTGCCGATTATTCATGCTTTCCTGCGAGATAACCTCGCTGCCGAAGTCAGAGACGACCCCATGACCGCAAACGCGCATTTCTCCATTACGATCGATCCCGCCCTCCACCTGATGTCGATCAGGATGGGCGGGTTCTTCTCCGAAGCCGATGTCGCGGGCTTCGACGCCCTGTTGCGGGACAAGGTGAAGACCCTGACCTGCGGCCCCAACGAGCATGTCACGCTGGTCGACGTGTCCGACATGAAGATCCAGCTCCAGGATATCGTGCAGATGTTCGCGAAGATCGTCAGCACGCCCCGGCATCGCTCCCGCCGGCTCGCCTTCGTCACCGGCTCCTCCCTCGCTCGCATGCAGACCCGTCGGCTGACCGACCGTCCGGACGTGGAGTTCTTCACCGATCCGGACGCAGCGAAGGCATGGCTGTTCGATTGACCGTGTCCGCGGTGCAGGGACCCGCCAATCTCGGCTCCAGGTCCCCGCCCCGGCTACAGTACGGCGCTACAGGAACGGCCGCCCGCCCGTCACCGGGATCGTCGCGCCGGTGATGTAACTCGCCTCGTCGCTCGCCAGCATCACATAGGGCGGCGCAAGTTCCGCCGGCTGAGCGGCCCGGCCCAGCGGCGTGTTCTGGCCGAAGGTCTTGACCGCCTCTGGCGGCATCGTCGACGGGATCAGCGGCGTCCAGACCGGTCCCGGCGCGACGGCGTTCACCCGGATCTTCTTCTCCGCCAGCAACTGCGCCAGCCCGGCGGTGAAATTGTGGATCGCACCCTTCGTCGTGGCATAGGCGAGCAATGTTTCGCTCGGCTGGTCGGCGTTGATCGAGGTCGTGTTGATGATCGACGCACCCTCCTGCATGTGCGGCACCGCCGCCTTCGCCAGATAGAACATGGCGTGGATGTTGGTCGCGAACGTCTTCTGCCACTCCTCGTCGGCGATATCCTCCAGGGACTCGAAGCTGGCCTGATGCGCGGCGTTGTTGACCAGCACATCGACGCGGCCGAACGCCTCCACCGCCTTTGCCACGACCGCGCGGGCATGATCGGGCTGGCTGATGTCGCCGGCAACCAGCACCGCCTGCTGCCCCGCCGCCTCGATCAGGCGCTGCGTCTCCTGCGCATCCTCATCCTCGCTCAGATAGCTGACGAGCACGTCCGCGCCTTCCCGCGCAAAGGCCAGCGCCACCGCCCGTCCGATGCCGCTGTCGCCGCCGGTGATGATCGCCTTCTTCCCCGCGAGCCGACCATGCCCGACATAGCTGTCCTCGCCGTGATCGGGCCGCGGCGTCATCGCGTCGGTCTTGCCGGGCATATCCTGCTGCTGCTCGGTCTGGGGCGGTTCGGGGCGGTCGGTCATCGGGAACTCCTTGGCTTGTGGCTCGGGCCGACAATGGGTCGGCCACGCCGCGCGTTCCCCGAAAAATACCTGCCAATGATGTGGGTTAGCCGGTTTCCTGCAACTGCCCGGCGACCAGCGGCGCGACCTTGTCGGCGATCCGCGCGACGCCGCGCACGTTCGGATGCACGCGGTCGCCCTGCATCAGCGCGGGGTCGCCGATCACGCCGTCGAGGATGAACGGGTACAGCCCGCCCCCGTATCGCTTGGCCAGATCGGGCCAGATCGTGTCGAACGCCGCGACGTAATCCGGGCCGAGGTTCGGCGGCGCCTTCATCCCCGTCAACAGCACCGGAATCCCGCGCCGCTTCAGCTCGTCCAACATTGCCGTCATGTTCGCCCGCGTCTCCGCCGGCGCGATCTGGCGCAGTACATCGTTGCCGCCCAGCCCCAGCATCACGAGGTCGGGCTTCCGCTTGAGATTATCGAGCACGAAGCCCAGCCGCTGCCGCCCCGCGGCGCTGGTATCCCCCGACACGCCCGCGTTGACGACATCCGCGTTCACCCCCGCACGCCGCAACCGCGCCTGCACCGCATCGGGCAGGCTCTGCCCGCGATCGAGACCGTATCCGGCATACAGGCTGTCGCCAAACGCCAGCACCAGCCGCTCCTTGCCGGCCGGCCGCTGCACCGAAGCCTCGGCGGTCGCGCTTTGCGTCGGCGAAGGGGCAGGTTCAGACGCAGGCTGCCCGCATCCGCCGAGCAGCAGGGCTTGGACGAACGCGACGGCTGTCGCATAGCGCGGCAACGATCCCAACAGGCTATCCTTCCACTATGACCGACCCCGCTATGGTGATCGACGCCCGCAATGTCACCCTGACGCTCGGCGAAACCGCGATCCTGCGCGGTGTCGACCTGTCCGTCGCGCGTGGTGAGAGCGTCGCGCTGCTCGGTGCGTCCGGATCAGGCAAATCCTCGCTGATGGCCGTGCTGACCGGGCTGGAACGCGCCAGCGGCGGGCAGGTGCTGGTCGACGGGCTCGACTTCGGCCGTCTCGACGAGGATGCACTGGCGAAGGCGCGGCGCGGTCGGATCGGCATCGTGCTGCAGGCGTTCCACCTGCTGCCGACGATGACCGCGCGGGAGAATGTCGCGGTGCCGATGGAGCTTGCCGGCATGGCCGACGCGTGGCCCCGCGCGGAAGCGGAACTCGCCGCGGTCGGCCTCGGCCACCGGCTCGACCATTATCCCACGCAATTGTCCGGCGGCGAGCAACAGCGCGTGGCGATCGCCCGCGCGCTCGGTCCCCGCCCGCCGCTGGTGTTCGCGGACGAGCCGACCGGCAACCTCGACACCGCGACCGGCGACGCGATCATGGACCTGTTGTTCGATCGCCGCGCAGCGCTCGGCGCGACGCTGGTCGTCATCACCCACGACGCGCGCCTCGCGGAACGCTGCGACCGGGTCGTCACGCTCGCCGACGGACATGTGATTTGACCGGCTGGACGTTCGCATGGCGGCTGGCGCGGCGCGAACTCGACTGGCGGTTCCGCGGCCTGCGTCTGCTCGTCGCCTGCCTGTTCCTCGGCGTCGGCGCGCTGGCGGCGATCGGCGGCCTCGCCGATACCGTCGCGCGCGAACTGGCGGTGCGCGGCAGCGCGATCCTCGGCGGCGATATAGAGGTCGCGACGTCGCAGCGCCTCGCCACGACGCAGGAACGCGCCGCCCTGACGCGGCTGGGCCACGTGTCCGAAACCGTGCGGATGCAGGCCAACGCCGTCGCCGGAACGAACGCCGCACCGATCCAGCTCAAGGCGGTCGACGCCGCCTATCCGCTCTACGGTGCGCTGATGCTGGCGGATGGACGCAGCGTCCGCGCTCCCTCCGGCGGCGAAGTGTGGATCGCTCCCACGCTTGCCTCGCGCCTGACCCTGAAACGCGGCGACCGCCTGCGGATCGGCACCGCGTCCCTGCGCGTCGGCGGCATCATCGCCGACGAGCCCGACCGGCTGGGCGAGGGCTTCACGCTCGGTCCCGTGGCGATCGTCGGCATGCCGACGCTGGCCGCGACCGGACTGGTGCAGCCGGGCAGCCTCTACGACACCCGCTACCGGGTCGCCCTGCCCGCAGGCCGCAATCCCGATGCCGCGACGACCCGCTTCCGCGACGCCTTTCCGGCGGGCGGCTGGGCAGTCAAGACCCGCGACCGCGCGTCCCCCGGCGCGTCGCGCTTCGTCGGCCGCATGGGCGAGTTCCTGACGCTCGTCGGCCTCGCCGCGCTCGCCATCGCCGGCATCGGCGTCGGCAACGGCGTCGCCTCGTTCCTGACCGCACGTCGCGGCAGCATCGCCACGCTCAAGGTGCTGGGCGCGACCGCTGCCGATGTCGCACGCATCCATGCGCTGGAGATCGGCGCGGCGGCGCTGGTCGGCACGATCGGCGGGCTGGCGGTCGGCATCGCCGCCGTGCCGCTGCTGACCCGCGCGCTCGCCGGCACGCTGCCGATCGCGGGCGGTTTCGCGATCGAGGCATGGCCGCTCGCCCGCGCCGCCGCCTACGGCCTGCTGATCGCCACCGCCTTCGCCGCGCCGCCCCTCGCCGCAGCGGGCGCGACGCCGGCCGCCGGCCTGCTCAGGGGCGCACTCGCTCCCCTGCGCAAAGCATCGTGGCGGGGCCGCACCGTCGCGATCGCCGCGGGCGCCGCCGCGGTCGCGCTCGCCATCCTGTCCTCGGACCAGCCCCGGATCGCCGCGACCTTCCTCGCCGCCGTCGCCGGTGCGCTGCTGCTGCTGGCGGGGCTTGGCCGGCTCGTCAGGATCGCCGCCGCCCGTGTGCCCCGCCCGCGCCGCCCCCTGATCCGGCTCGCCCTCGCCGCGCTGCACCGGCCGGGTGCGCGGACGGAGGCGCTGGTCGTCGCGCTCGGCCTCGGACTGACGCTGTTCGTGCTGCTCGCGGCGATCCGCACCAGCATCGACGCCAACATTGCCACCACCGTG
Organism: Sphingomonas sp. Leaf343; assembly: GCF_001423765.1. Taxonomy (GTDB): domain Bacteria; phylum Pseudomonadota; class Alphaproteobacteria; order Sphingomonadales; family Sphingomonadaceae; genus Sphingomonas. The sequence goes on along the minus strand of NZ_LMPG01000015.1, from coordinate 7,623 downwards.
CCCGCCCGCGCTCCTGCCCTGTTCGCGCTCGACGTGCCCCGCCCGCGCGAGGCGGAGTTCCGCCGCACCGTCCTGACCGCCGCCCCCGGCGCGGCGATCCGCACCGTGCCGATCCTCCGCGGCACGATCACCGCCTACAAGACCATCCGCGTCGCCGATCTGAAGACCCTGCCCGAGGGCGCATGGGCGCTGCGCGGCGAACGTGGCCTGACCTACGCCCGCACGATCCCCGACGGCAATCGCCTGACCGCCGGCCGCTGGTGGCCCGCCAACTACAGCGGCCCGCCCCTGGTATCCGTGGACGAGCGGCTGGCGCAGTCGCTGTCGCTCAAGGTCGGCGACACGCTGTCCGTCAGCCTGCTCGGCGTCGAGCGCACCGCGCGCATCGCGTCGCTCAGGCGGATCGACTGGGACACGCTCGGATTTAACTTCGTGCTGGTCTTCTCCCCCAACACGCTCGCCGACGCGCCGCACAACCTGGCGGCGACGATCGACCTTCCGACCGGCCGCGAAGGCCCCGTCACGCGCGCCCTGCTCGCCCCGTTCCCGTCCGTCTCCGTCATCGAGGTGCGCGGCGTGCTGGCGCAGGTCCGCGACATCGTCGGTCAGGTCGCAGCCGCCATCGCCGCCGCCGCCGGAGTCGCGGTCGCCGCCGGCATCGCCGTGCTGGTCGGCGCGATCGCCGCGGCACGCGAAGCCCGCACCTACGACGCGGTGATCCTGCGCACGCTCGGCGCGACCCGTGCGCAGTTACTGACCGGACAGGCGATCGAATATTTTTTGCTCGGCCTCGTCGTCGCGGCGGTCGCGGTGGCGCTCGGGCTCGGCGGCGCATGGTATGTCGTGGTCGAGATGTTCGGCTTCGTCTGGTCGCCAGACCCGGTTGCGGTCACCGTGACGCTGGTCGCCGGCCTCGGCATTACCGTCGCGATCGGCCTGGCCGGCGCATGGCCGATCATGAGCGCACGGCCGGCGCGGGCCTTGCGTCAAATCTGACGCGGGAAGCGTTACTCGCCGCATGACCGACCGCTCCGCCATCCTGTATCGCATGGTCCTGCCCGACCATATCTGCCCCTTCGGCGTCCGCGCCAAGCAACTGCTGCAAGCGGAGGGGTGGCAAGTGGACGACCGCATCCTGCGAACCCGCGAAGAAGTCGACGCGTTCAAGGCCGAACACGGCGTCGCCACCACCCCGCAGATCTTTGTGGGCGATCAACGCGTCGGTGGGAGCGACGATCTGGAACGCTGGCTGGCCGATCGCGCAGGCTGAGGCCCCCGGCCCCTTCGTCATTACTTTCGCAATCCGGTGCTCCCCCCGGATTAACGCTTTCGAGAGTGAAAGACGCTATCCGGTGCGGGCAACCGGTGCGGCGTCGGGCCGCCAGCCGATGGGGATGTCGATGTTTGAAAACCAACCGATCGGCCGAAAGATCGCGACGTGCTTTTCCGTCGTCGTGGTGGCGGTACTGGCGATGATGGCAGTGCTGTACAACGCCAACGCCAGTATCGCGGATGCCGCCGCGCGCAGCGTTCGTAGCGAGAACATCCATCGCCTCACGCTGGAAATGGAGATCGCGATCCTGCGCCAGAACAGTCAGGTCCGCGGCTTCCTCATCACTGGCGACGAAGCCTATCTGAAACAGTATCGCGAGGCGCGCGACGACGGCTCCGCCGCTGCGACGACCCTCTCGGGGCTGCTCACCCTGCCGCAGGATCGCGTCCGCGTCGCCCGGTCGAACGCCAGGATCAACGCATGGCGGGTTCGCTGGGGCGATCCACTGATCGCGCAGGTGCATGCGGGCGATCGGGCCGGCGCGCAGGCCCGGCTGTCCGCATCCAGCAAGACGGTGACGATGGTTCCCGTCCTCGCTCCGCTCCGCGACCTTCGGGCCGATGCGCGTCAGGTGATGGTCGACACCCGCGCCGCGCAGGACGGGGCGCTGCGAACCAGCCTGATCGCTTTCGCGGCCGGGGGTATCGCGCTGCTCGGACTTGCGATCTTTCTGTCGATGCTGCTGGCACGGCAACTCGCCCGCCCGGTCGTTCGCCTGACGACGGCAATGGCCACGCTGGCGGCCGGTGACAACAGCGTCGTCGTACCCGACACCGGTCGCGGCGACGAACTCGGCCGGATGTCGCAAGCCGTGCTGGTATTCCGCGACGCTGCCATCGCCAAGGCGAAGAGCGACGAGGATCAACGCGTGGCCGTCAGCGGCATCGGCGCCGCGCTCAGCCGCCTCGCGGACGCCGATCTGACGACGCGCCTGTCCGGTTTCCCCGACGGCTATCGCACGATCGAACGCGACTTCAACGCCGCAGTCCAGAACCTGTCTGCGGCGCTGGTCGCGGTCAGCGATCGTTCTGCCGGGATCGACGTCAGCGCCAACGAGATTGCGCGCGCCTCCGACGATCTTGCCGCCCGGACCGAGCGACAGGCCGCCTCGCTGGAGGAAACCGCGGCGGCGATGGACGAGATCACCGCGACGGTCCGCGACGCCGCGAACGGAGCCGCCAGGTCGAGCGAGATCGTCAACGCCACGCGATCGGAGGCGGAGGCGGTCGGCACCATTGTCCGCCAGGCGGTCGACGCGATGGGCGGGATCGAACGCACCTCCGGCGAAATCGGCGAGATCATCGCGCTGATCGACGGCATCGCCTTCCAGACCAATCTGCTGGCGCTGAATGCGGGGGTCGAGGCCGCCCGTGCCGGAGACGCTGGCCGTGGCTTCGCGGTGGTCGCCTCGGAGGTCCGTGCCCTCGCCCAACGCTCCGCCGACGCCGCCAACGACGTGAAGTCGCGCATCGTCGCCAGCCGGACGCAGGTCGAACTCGGCGTCTCGCTGGTCGCGCAGACGGGCAAGGCGCTCGGCAGCATCATCGACCGGATCGAGGAGGTCAGTGTGCTCGCCGGCCAGATCGCCACGTCCTCCGCGCATCAGGCTTCCGGGATGGGTCAGGTCAACATCGCGGTCAACGAAATGGAAAGCGTCACCCAGCAGAATGCGGCAATGGTCGAACAGAGCAATGCCGCCGCGCGCACGCTGTCCGGCGATGCCGCCGAACTCATGCGCCAGGTCGGCCGCTTCCGCATCCATGGCGACACCCCCGCGACGGTCGCGGCTTCCCCGCGACGCGTCCCCGCCCAGGCCCGCTACGCTGCCTAGGCACGACCGGTTGCGGTCATGCGACATCAGGAGCCAGCCGCCCCGTCTACCCGATCTCACCCTTGACCCGGTCCGGCGTCCCGCCACCTGAATCCGCCGCTTCGGTACATGCAACGTGATGGATGCCGGGACCGGCCCGGCATGGCGGGGAAGGCCCGGGCTCCCGCGGATGAGGAGCCCTGCCCCTTGGAACCCGCGCGGTACCCTGGACGTCGGCCGCGGCGTCTCCCGACCAACAAACGCTGTCCTACGCACCACCTCCCGTGGCAAAGCGACCGCGATGACCACGACTTTCCAGGCCCCGACTACCGCGACCTCCGCTCCATCTCGCCCCATGAATGTTACCCCCGCCAACGCCTCCACTTCCTCCACTTCGCCTCTTTTTCAGGCAGTACGATGAGCGTCCTCGGAGTCGCCGCCTCCTTCCTCGGCCAGCCCTGGCGTTGGCGTTCGCTTGCCGCGGACGCGCGCGACGGTGGGATGGGGGAAGCCGATCTCGTCACGCAATTGCTGCTGTCGCGCGGCTGCCCGCCGGACGCGCTGGACGCGCATCGTGCGCCGTCGATCCGCGGCTTCATGCCGGATCCGTCGATCTTCCGCGATATGGACCGCGCCGCCGCACGGCTGGCGGACGCCGTCGAGGCCGGCGAGCGCGTTGCGATCTTCGGCGATTATGACGTCGACGGCGCGACCTCCGCCGCCGTCATGATCCGCGTCCTGCGGTCGCTCGGTCTCGATCCCGTCGCCTACATCCCCGATCGCCTGACGGAGGGTTACGGCCCCAGCGGCGCCGCACTCGTCCGCCTCGCCAACGAGGGTGCGACGCTGATCGTCACCGTCGATTGCGGTGCACAGGCGTTCGAGGCGCTGGAGGCCGCGCGCGACCACGGCGTCGATATCCTCGTCGTCGACCACCACAAATGCGCCAGCGCGTTGCCGCACGCTCACGCGCTGGTGAACCCCAACCGCCTCGACGAACTCGCCGATGCCGCCGCCCACGGACATCTGGCGGCGGTCGGCATGTGCTTCCTGCTCGCCGCCGCGCTCGTCCGCGAACTGCGCGTCCGTGGCCGGTTCGCCGGTCGGGCGGAGCCGAAGCTGATCGATCTGCTCGATCTCGTCGCGCTCGGCACCGTCGCCGACGTCGCGCAATTGCGCGGCCTCAACCGCGCCTTCGTCGCGCAGGGCGTGAAGGTAATGGCGAAGCGCGCCAATCCCGGCCTCGACGCGCTCATTTCGGCATCGCGCCTGACCCGCGCGCCGACCGCGACCGATCTCGGCTTCGCGCTCGGTCCGCGCATCAACGCCGGCGGCCGCGTCGGTCGCGCCGACCTCGGCGTCCGCCTGTTGACCACCGACGACCCGGCGGAGGCGGGGGCGCTCGCTGCCGAACTCGATCGCTACAACGAGGAACGCCGCGCGATCGAGGCGGCGGTGCAGGAACATGCCGACACGCTCGTCGATGCATCCGCGCGGGTCGTCGTCGTATCCGGCCGCGGCTGGCACCCCGGCGTCATCGGCATCGTCGCCGGGCGCCTGAAGGAGCGGCTCGGCCGGCCGGTTGTCGTCATTGCGCTGGACGATGCCGGCGTCGGCAAGGGATCCGGCCGCTCGATCACTGGCGTCGATCTCGGCGCGGCGGTGATGGCGGCAAAAGAACACGGCCTGCTCGCCGCAGGCGGCGGCCACGCGATGGCCGCCGGGCTGACGGTGGCGGAGGCCGACATCCCTGCCCTCGCCGCCTTCCTCGACGACCGCCTCGCCGCCGCCGTCGATCGGGCACGCGAGGACCGGGCGCTACTGCTCGATGCGGTACTCGCGCCCGGCGGAGTCACCCCCGATCTGGTACGCTCGCTGGAGGCGGGTGGTCCGTACGGGGCCGGCTGGCCCTCGCCGCGCGTGGCGGCCGGCCCGGTGCGGCTGGTGAAGGTCGACATCGTCGGCAACGGTCACATCCGCGCGATCGCCACCGGCGACGACGGTCGCGGGTTCAAGGCGGTCGCGTTCCGCGCCGCCGACACACCGCTGGGCCAGACATTGCTCGCCTGCGCTCCCCACCGCCGCCTGTGGCTGGCAGGCCGTGCGAAGATCGACGACTGGGGCAGCCGCCCCGCCGCCGAACTTCATCTCGACGATGCCGCCTGGGCGGATTGACGCGCCCGCTCTCTTGCCCTAGCAGCCACCTCCGCTGGCCCCTTCGTCTAGCGGTTAGGACGCGGCCCTTTCACGGCTGAAGCACGGGTTCGATTCCCGTAGGGGTCACCATCCTCGCAAAAAGGCGAGGAATTCGGCGGAATTCGCGAAAATCAACGCTTCAGCAAGCGCCCAGTGCTACAAATGGGGCGTCGGATGTCGCATTCCGTGAAGCGGGCAAAATCCAAGAACGAGCAGTTCCGCATGGCGGTGCCGCGTGACATCCGGCATCTCGTCGGCAAGAGTGAATGGACCGCGAGCCTCGGCACGACCGACCCGGTCGCAGCCGCCGCGAGGCGCGGCGAACTTACCGCCTTCTGCAAGAATGAGGTGCTGCGGCTTCGTGGGCAATTGGCTCAGAAGCCGGTCAATGACGCGCTGCGCTTGCTCGACCGAAGCTTCGAGCGGCTCGCGACCATCCGCGGTTCGATGGACAAAGCGATCGCGGAGCAGCTCGCCCTGCTCGCCTCAACGGTGATCGACTCCTGGTTGCCCGCCGACCATCTTGGTAACCCTCAGGATTGGGGCGGCATGACCGTATGGGAAGCGCCCGGCGATCCCGAACCTGTTCCCTCGATCGATACGGAGCCGGAGCGCGAGATTTTCCGGGTTCGGGCGGCGCTACTCGAAGGCACCGGCAAAACCGATGGTATTCTGTATCGCCGTCTCGCCGCGCTGCTGCTCGAACGCCGCGTCTTCAAGCCGATCCGATTCGCGGTCAGCTACATGACGTCGATCGAGCCGAAGCTAAAGCTCGACCGCGACGACGTGTACGAGGCTGTCGCTTCGGCCTATCTCGATCGGCTGGCCGGACATCATTTCACGAGTTGGCCGGCACGCGCCGAGGCTGCGGTCGAGCCGATCCTGTCGATCCCTTCTCCAACTGGCGCGGCCGGGGTGCCAGACAACGCAGCCACGCCGAACCCAACCACCGGGCTTTGGGCAATGCCGCTCAGCGACGCGCTCGGCTATTGGAAGCAGCACCGGATACCGAGGCCATCGGCGATCAGCGCGGCCACCAAGTCGGTGCTGAACTTCATCGACATGTTCGGCGACATCGCCATAGGCCGCATCACGCGCGAGATCATGATCGAATATCGTAACCTCGTCTCCGACCTTCCGCCGCAGACCGAATTGACGAAGGTCCGCGGTTCGGGCCGCACGCTCCGCCAGCTTGCGGAAACAACACGAGAGGCGCGCCAGCGCTGGGATGATGATGATCGGGGGATGCCGTTTCCGGATCGCCTCGCGCCGGGATCGATCAAGAAGGACGTCAGCGCGATTGGGTGGATCCTCGGCAAGATCAAGGCCGACGCCCATTGCGGGGTGAATGTCGCGGAAAAGATCGAGATCGCCGGCTATTCAAAGACAAAGAAGGGACAGAAGACGCCCCGCCTCCCCTTCACGCCGGACATGATGCAGACTCTGTTCGACTCGCCGCTGTTCACCAACTGCGCCGGTCACGGGGATGCCCAGCGTGCCAAGCCGGGCCTCCATGTCTACCAGGACGAACTCTACTGGAGCTTCCTGTTCGGTGCGGTGGGCGGCCCTCGCCTCGGCGAAATCGGTCAGATCGCGCTAAGCGATGTAAAGGACGTCAATCTCGATCGGACCTTCGGCGGCGACTTTACGGGACGCTGCACTTTCATCCACATCACCGGCACGGGCGAAGGTCAGCACGTCAAGACCGACGTGTCGGAGCGCTATGTGGTCATCCATGATCGGCTGATCGAATTGGGCTTCCGCGACTATGTCGAGCAGCGTCGCCGCGCCGGCAAGACGAGGCTGTTCGATCTCGAGCCCGACAGAAACGGCAATTTCGTGAAGCGATTGAGCCGACGATCGAACGACTATCTCGATCGGGTCGTCACCAAGGATCCGCGTTACGTCTTTCACTCGACCCGCCATGAGTTCACGGACCGCGCGGAGCTCAGCGGCATGCCGACACGAGTAGCCAATTCGATCAAGGGTCATGCGAACCAGAACGAGGGCGACAAATACGGTCAGGTGACGATCCGGAACCAATATGTCTTTCTGAAGAACCTGCAGCTGGATTTCATCGACTGGGACCGCCTGAAGCTGGCGAAGGCGTCATCGCCAACAGGATAAGTGCGCCGACCAGGATTTCCGATTGCGCCGCGCTTGCTCGCCGTTTCTAAATGTCGCTTGACGTGCTCCCCAGAAACTCTGCCAATTTGAGCTAGAGTCCGCCTTCGCGAGGAGACGGAAGTGAAGAAGACGAGGTTCAGCGAGGAGCAGATCATCG
>NZ_LMPG01000014.1 GCF_001423765.1 Sphingomonas sp. Leaf343 | reverse complement strand
CCCGCCGATGCTGCCAGGCGGGTTGTGCAACACCGCCCCGAGGGGCACCATACTAACCCCGGACTCCAGTTATGACTGGTAGAGCTTTGGGGAACACGTCAGGAGCGCTATGCGTCGCTGATGAACCTGGCCGTGCGGGCCAAGGCGCTATTTGCGGCCGACCAGGACGACACCAACGGGAAGACGGACGAGGGTCGTGCGTTGCTGTTCGAGATGAAGGACGTGCTGAAGGACGTTCGCAACCGGCGCGTCCGAGAGGAACTGCCGGACGATGAGGGCGAGGTCACCGGCGACTGATCGCTATTTTCTAATGATCTGAGTGCCCAGCTTTGTCCCCTGTGGAGCACCATCTTCACGTAGAAATATCGTGGGAGAACCGCCTGGTTGCTTGTCCGGTGCGGGTGCCGGGTCGTGAACTTGACTTTTGAGCAATCTGTTCTCTATTTGTTCCATTGGGCAACGGGGGCTGTGGCATGGCAGGAATATCTGGCGGAAGGCAGTCGGACGCGTTTTCGTGGTGGCTGCGGACGGGCAAGTTGCCTCCAATACCCGGTACCTGCAATCTCGAATTAAAATTCAACCCGTGGCATGATCCCACCGACGGGCGGTTCACCTTTGCGGGCGCGGGAAGCCGCTACGGCGGGGGCAGTGATGCCGCAGCCGGTGCAGCAGGACGTGGCACATCAGGACGGGCCGGTCGCACGCTCGACTTGAATACACCTGTATACACGCAGAACGCGAAACCGCCGAAGATTAAGGTGCCGCGAGCCGATTCGTCGGCAGGAGGGCAGAGATCGGCGAGACATGACGCATCGAGGACGAAGCCTTGCGACATTGGCAGAACGCCACCTGGCGATCAGCCGAATCCCGTCGGCGAATTCTTCGGGGGTGTTGGCGAAGGACTTTCCGACGTCGGGAAAGGAGCAGTGGAAGGCATCCGCTCGGCGCTCACGACGAGTCCGGCGACGACCGTCCGCGACGCGGCCGGCGGGGTTGCGAGCATGATCGATGCCGCGATCTTCGCGGAGGATACGCCTGCTCGCATCCAGGTTTCGCGCGCCGCAAGCGCGGTGGCCAATGCCTCGGCGCGGGACGTTGGTCGTTTTACCGGATCGGTCGCTGGAAATGTCGCACTGGCGGCAGCGCCGGGAGCAACGCTCTCCAGAGTTGCAGCATTGCGCCGACTTCGCGTGGCAAGGCCGCGCAGGACTTTCGACCCGCCGCAGATCGGCTGGGTCAAGGAAACCACGAAGTCCAAGAAACCTTGGAAAGCCTATAACGACGCGGCGACCGGCGCGCGTCCCGGTCTGGCGCCGACGTTGATGCGGACGATGGCGGATGGTTCGAAACGGCCGGTGAAGTTCGACGGGGTCCGTGGCGATTATGTGATCGACCGGAAAATGAAAGTGGTCGATGCCCCCCCCGCGCGCGGGCTCAGCTCCTGCGACAATCGGGGGTATTGACAGAACATCATTTGATCGGATTATGGGCAGTTCCAACTGCTGCCCAGAAAATTAAGGCTTTGAAGCTGTTCAGAAAGATGAACGCCACCAATATCCATGTGAAGGTCATGAAGCCATGATTGCCAGGCAGGTTGCAAGCATTATCGCGGAGTTCTACGTATTTCTGGAACTGAGCGACGAGGAAGAGCTCAATCCTGATAATGCTGTGAACATGATAGAATCCCTCGCCTGCCATCTCGAGGAGATGGAAAAGGGATTCCTCAGAGAACTGGTGGATGCTTTCGCGATAATCTCCGAAGACTACAGCGACGAGGCACGGGAGTTGGTGCGCGACATACCGTATAGCTTGTATCTGGAAGAGGCGCTCGCAGCCGATGATCCCGTCAGGCTCGCCGAGTTGGAGGCGCAGCGTGACGCGAGAGACTGAAGAGGCGACGTGAGCATCGTAGATTTAAAGTCGCATCCAAATGCGGCGGTTCTGGGTGCCAGGCCGCGGCGAAAAGTCTGTCCGGATCAGTAAAAATGCCGAGCAACAGCACCGTCGCCGCAGCTTGCCGAAAGTTCGGCGTCGTTCGAAGAAAGGTCGGTGAGGAGCGATACGCGATCCTGATGGATACCGCTGAACATGCTGAAGCGTTGTTCCAGGCTGACCCGAACGCCGACAATGGTAAGACCAACCGGGGACGCGATCCATTGTTCGACATCGAACACATGGTGCAAGATGCTTGTCGGAAACGCGTCGAGGCCAAGCTGCTCGACGAGGAGGGCGAAGCATGCGGCGATTGACCCTCACCGCCGCAACGGCCGCTGTTCGTCCAGCAGGTTGCGGATCGTCGTGGCGGCGACGCCGGCTTCGCCCATGGCGTGGCTGATCTGGTCGAGGCCCTTCACCACGTCGCCGGCGGCGAAGAGGCCGGGCAGCGTGGTGCGCTGGTGGTCGTCGACCTCCAGACAGCCTTCGCCGGTCGCGCCCGCCCCTGCGGCGACGGCGAGGTCAGAGCGGATCACGGAGCCGAGCGCCGGGTAGACGCTGTCGAAGCGCATGCGGCCTCTGGCGGTGTCGAACGCCAACTGGGCGCCCTCGACTGCGAAGCCGCCGCAGGGCCCTTGCACGCGGGTAATGCCGGCGGCGTCGAGGGCCGCTTCGCAGGCGGGATCGAGGTCGAGATCGGCTTCGGGGCTGACCAGCGTCACGTCGCGCGTGTAGCCGCGCAGGAACAGCGCCTCCTTCATGCCGTGGCTGCCCTTGCCGACGATGCCGACGCGGCGATCGGTCACTTCGTAGCCGTCGCAGATCGGGCAATAGCGGAGCAGGCCGCGGCTCAGCGCTTCGTCGTGCAGGGCGGTATCCATCTTCGGGCGATTGTTGACGACGCCGGTGGCGAGCAGGACGGTCCGCGCCCGGGCAAGGCGGTCGCCCAGACGCACCACGAAGCCGTCATCGACCGGTTCGATCGCGGTGACGACCGCTTCCTCGCGGACGGCGCCGTAGAGTTCGGCCTGACGCAGCATCAGCCCAAGCAGGTCGCGGCCGGCGATCCCGTCCGGATACCCCGCATGATTGTGCGTGCGCGGAATCCAGGCGGCGCGGCTGTCGCCGGAGTCGAACAGGCGGATGCCCAGGTGGAAGCGCGCGAGATAGATGGCGGCGGTCAGGCCGGCGGGGCCGGCACCCACGATGATGCAGTCGTCCATGCGGCTTGCCTCGTTCTTCGCCCTTGCCCTAGTGCCTCCTATAGATGGAGGAACGGATGAGTAACGACTTTCCTGCGAAGCCGTTCAACCGCAGGCGTTTTCTGAACAGCCGGGCGAGCTTCGCATGACGTTCGCGGCAACCGTGCTGACGCTGTATCCCGAGATGTTCCCCGGGCCGCTCGGCGCAAGTATCGCCGGGCGAGCGCTGCGCGAGGAACGCTGGTCGCTGGAGGCGGTCCAGATCAGGGATTTCGCCACCGACCGGCATCGCTCCGTTGACGATACGCCGGCGGGGGGCGGCGCGGGGATGGTGCTGCGCGCGGATGTCGTGGCGGCGGCGCTGGACAGCGTCGCCGATGACCGACCGGTGCTGGCGATGACGCCCCGGGGTGCGCCGCTGACGCAGGACCGGGTCCGGGCGCTGGCGGCGGGGCCGGGCGCGACGATCCTGTGCGGTCGGTTCGAGGGATTCGACGAACGGCTGTTCCAGGCGCGGGCGATCGAGGAAGTGTCGATCGGCGACTATGTGTTGTCGGGGGGCGAGATGGGAGCGCTGGTGCTGCTGGACGCTTGCATTCGACTGATCCCCGGCGTAATGGGCGCGGCTTCCAGCGGGGACGAGGAAAGCTTCGAAAGCGGCCTTCTCGAATATCCGCATTATACCCGCCCCTATGAATGGGAAGGGCGCACGATCCCCGAAGTGCTGCGATCGGGGGATCATGCGCGGATCGCGGCGTGGCGCAAGTCACAGGCCGAGACCGATACACGGCTACGGCGGCCGGACCTTTGGGAGCGCCATGAGGGTGCTCGGGTCCAGTCGCCCTCTGGCGCGCGGCGACGACAGGACGATTGAATATGAACATCATCCAGCAGATCGAAGCCGAGCAGATCGCGAAGCTGACCGAGAAGCGCGCAATCCCCGAATTCCGCGCCGGCGACACGCTGCGCGTCGGCGTGCGCGTGGTCGAGGGCGAGCGTACCCGCGTCCAGGCGTACGAAGGCGTGTGCATCGCGCGTTCGAACAAGGGCATGGGATCGTCGTTCACCGTCCGCAAGATCAGCTTCGGCGAGGGCGTCGAGCGCGTTTTCCCGCTGTATTCGCCGAACATCGATTCGATCGACGTCGTGCGCAAGGGTGCGGTGCGTCGCGCCAAGCTCTACTACCTGCGTGGCCGCACCGGTAAGTCGGCGCGTATCGCCGAGCGTCGCGACACGCGTCCGGCCAAGGGCACCGCAGCGGCCGAGTAAGCCGGGCGAGCTTTTTCCGGCTTTCAGATCGGGCGGTGGTTCCAGACGGGACCGCCGCCTTTTCTTTTGCCCCGATGCGGCGCATGATGTCGCCTTCGTTCGGGGGAGCGGGGGCATGACGACGGGGATAGTGGCGACCGACGCGGTCGTCGGGGTATTGGCCGTGCGTGAGGAGCCGGACGGCGCGCCGCGTATCGCGACGCTGGATATCCTGCGAGGGATCGCGATCCTCGGCATCCTGTTCATGAACATAAATTCGATGGGCGGGACGATGGCGGCTTCGCACGGGCCCCGGCCGGATCTGATCGGGTGGACGCCGCTCGATCAGGTCTTCTGGTGGGCGCGGCAGGTCTTCGCGGCCGGCACGGCGCGCGCGCTGCTGGAGATGCTGTTCGGCGCGGGGATGGTGATCCTGACGACGCGCATGGCGGATCGCATTGGACGGTGGCGGATGGTCGGGCGCTATTACTGGCGCAACGTCATGCTGTTCGGGTTCGGGATGGTGCACGTCTTCGTGCTGCTGTGGCCGGGCGACGTGCTGCACAGCTATGCACTGGCGGCGCTGATCGTCTTTCCGTTGCGGCGGCTGCCGGTGGGGTGGCTGATCGTGCTGGGGCTGAGCTTCGCGACCTGGTCGACGGCCAACGAATTGCCCAAGATGTTGCGGGCGGTGCAGGAGAACGTGCTGGTCGCCTCCGCCGGCCTCCACCATGCGCAGGGTATCGCACCGACCATGGATGAGAAGAAGGCGATTGCCGGACTCGGCTCATGGCACGGCTTCGTCGCAAAAACGGTGAGCGATCATGCGGCCGAACTACGGGCGCGCACGGGCGGCTACACCGAATGGCGCGGGGTGATGATCGGCGAGTATGTCCGGCGTGCGTCGCGGCCGACGACGGTTCTGACAGTCCTGTGGGAAGCGGGCAGTGTGATGCTGATCGGTGCGGCGCTGTTCCGGCTCGGCATCCTGCAGGGCGCGCGCGACATCGCCTTCTATCGCCGAATGACGACCGGCTGGTACGCGATCGGGCTGGGCATGCGGGTGATTACGGTGTGGCGGACCAGCCGACTGGATGACAGCGTGACGCTGTTGTGGGCGTTCGAGGAATATGCCCGGATCGCGGTGACACTGGGCCATGTCGGGCTGGTATGCTGGCTGCTGAAGACGGGTGCGGGGGCTCGCTGGTTGAGGCCGTTCGCGGCGGCGGGGCGGACGGCGCTGACGCTGTACATCGCGCAGACGTTGGTGTGCCTGTGGTTGCTCTATCCGCCATTCGGCCTCGGCGTGTTCGGGACGCAGGGATGGGCCGCATTGATGCTGACGGCGCTGGCGATCGACGCGGCGCTGCTGTGGGCGGCGACCGTCTATCTGCGCCGCTATCCGATCGCGCCGGTCGAATGGCTGTGGCGGTCGCTGGCGGAGGGCCGGCGAATGCCATTCCGCGGCGTTGCGGCGGAGGCGCGTGCGGGGTAGCGACTGTGCGATGACGGCTGGTGCGATGACGGGCGAGCCTTCGATCGCGGGGAGCGAACCCGATGGCGCGCCGCGGCTGCTGTCGCTCGACGTGCTGCGCGGGGTCGCGATCCTTGGCATATTGTTCATGAACATCAACGAGATGGGAGGTTCATTCTGGGCATCCTGGGTGGAGCCTCGGCATTTCGGCTGGACGTTGGTGGATCGCAGCGTGTGGGCGGTGCGCGAGGTGCTGGCGGAGGGGACGGCACGCGCGTTGCTGGAGATGCTGTTCGGGGCGGGCATGGTAATCCTGACCGACCGCGCGGCGGGGTCGATCGGCGAAACGCCGGCGGTGCGGCGCTATGTCGGGCGCAATCTGGTGCTGCTGGGTTTCGGAATCGTGCACATGCTGGTGCTGCTATGGCCGGGTGACATCCTGCACAGCTATGCCATCGCAGCGCTGATGATCGTCTGGTTCCGGGGGCTGGAGCCGGGGCAGATGCTGGCGATCGGACTGTGGCTGACGGTGACGGAGTTGATCGCGAACGGCGTGGCGCTGATCGACCCGGGGGCGGCGGTGACGGTCATCGACCATGCACGCGATATCGCGCTGGAGGATGCGGCGCGGATGCATGACTTCGGCGCATGGGCGGGTTTTCTGTGGGGGATCGCCGCGACGGTCCTGGCGGCGGGCGAGATCGAAACGGTTCTGGAGGCGGCGGGAACGATGCTGGTGGGGGCTGCGCTGTATCGCTGGGGCGTATTGCAGGGCGGGCGCTCACGGCGGTTTTATGTGGCGCTGATGGTGGTCGGATATGGCATCGGCTTTCCAGTCCGCATCGCGAGCGTGGCGCAGGAGTGGGCCGGGCGCGATGTCGGGCGCGGGATCGACATGCTGTACGAGGTTTCGCGACTGGCGACGACGCTGGGACATATCGGGATGCTGCACCTGCTGCTCGGTACGGCGGTCGGCGTGGGGCTGTTGCGGCCGTTCGCGGCGGCGGGGCGGACGGCGCTGACGCTGTATATGGTGCAGTCGGTGCTGTGCCTGTGGGTGCTGTATCCGCCGTTCGCGCTGGGGCTGTACGGGACGCAGGGGTGGGCGGCGATGATGGCGACCGCGCTGGTGGTGAACGCGGTGCTTCTGGTGGCGGCGAACTGGTGGGTCGCGCGCTTCCGGATTGCGCCGGTCGAATGGGCGTGGCGGTCGCTGGCAGAGGGGCGGCGGTTGCCCTTCCGGTAGGTGGGGACGGGGGGATTGGGGCTGCCCCGCAAATTACCCTCCGTTCGCCCTGAGCCTGTCGAAGGGCCTGGGGAATTAGCGCTTGCGGTCGGGTGGGCTTCGACAAGCTCAGCCAGAACGGTTCGGCGCGATGAGCGAATGATAACCTGGTCTCGCCGCACAACTGTTTGCCGGGGGTGAGGGTACTCGTCCTCACCCTTCCGTCGCTGCGCTCCTCCCTCCCTCTCCCGAGGGGAGAGGGAAGAGAAGAGACTACTGGTCGAGGAAACTGCGCATCTTGCGGCTGCGGCTGGGATGCTTGAGCTTGCGCAGCGCCTTCGCCTCGATTTGGCGGATGCGTTCGCGGGTGACCGAGAACTGCTGCCCGACCTCTTCCAGCGTGTGGTCAGTGTTCATGCCGATACCGAACCGCATGCGCAGCACGCGCTCTTCGCGCGGCGTAAGCGAGGCGAGGACGCGGGTGACCGTTTCCTTGAGGTTCGCCTGGATCGCCGCATCCACCGGAATCACCGCATTCTTGTCCTCAATGAAATCGCCCAGATGCGAGTCCTCCTCGTCGCCGATCGGCGTTTCGAGGGAGATCGGCTCCTTGGCGATCTTCATCACCTTGCGGACCTTCTCGAGCGGCATCGAGAGGCGCTCCGCCATCTCTTCAGGGGTCGGCTCACGGCCCTGCTCGTGGAGGAACTGACGGCTGGTGCGGACCAGCTTGTTGATCGTCTCGATCATATGAACCGGGATGCGGATCGTCCGCGCCTGATCCGCGATCGATCGAGTGATCGCCTGACGAATCCACCACGTCGCATAGGTGCTGAACTTGTAACCGCGGCGGTATTCGAACTTGTCGACCGCCTTCATCAAGCCGATATTGCCCTCCTGGATCAGATCCAGGAACTGAAGACCGCGGTTCGTGTACTTCTTCGCGATCGAGATCACGAGGCGCAGGTTCGCCTCGACCATTTCCTTCTTGGCGATGCGCGCCTCGCGCTCGCCCTTCTGGACCATGTTGACGATCCGGCGGAACTCGGTGAGCGCCATGCCGGTCGCCTGCGCGATCTCGCCGATCTCGTTGCGGATGCGGTCGACCGACTCGCTCTCGTTGGCGACGAACGCGGACCACTTCTTGTCCATCTTGCCGAGCGACTGGAGCCACGTGTCGTCGAGCTCGTGCCCGACATAGCGGTCGAGGAAGTCCTTGCGCGGCACCTTGTGGCGCTCCGCCAGACGCAGCATCTGGCCACCGAGCGCGGTCAGGCGACGGTTGAAGGCGTAGAGCTGATCGACGAGATATTCGATCTTAGCGTTGTGGAACTGGACGCTCTCGACCTCGGCGGTCAGCTCCTCGCGCAGCTTCTGGTACTTGCGCTCGTCCGCGGCCGACATGTCGCCGCCGGCCGACATCGAGTCGAGCCGTGACTGCTGCAGCTTCGAGAACTTCTTGTAGAGCGCGGTGATGTTGGCGAACCGCTCCAGCGCGATCGGCTTGAGCTGCTCCTCCATCTGCGCGAGGCTGAGGGTGTTATCCTCCTCCTCGTCGTCGGACGGACGCGGCGTGCGACGCTCGGTCAGGTCGTCCTCGTCGTCGGCGGACGCCTCTTCCTTGACGTCCTCCTCTTCCTTGAACGACGCGCCGGCGGTCTTCTCGCTGATTTCGTCGCCTTCGTCCTCGGCACCCTCGACCTGCTCGGCCGACGGCCCCTTGGACAGCATCGCGTCGAGATCGAGGATCTCGCGTAGCTGCATCGTGCCTTCGTTGAGCGCGGTCGACCAGTCGATGATCGCGTTGAAGGTAATCGGCGATTCGCACAGGCCCAGGATCATCGTGTCCCGGCCGGCCTCGATCCGCTTGGCGATCGCGATCTCGCCCTCGCGCGACAGGAGCTCCACGGCCCCCATCTCGCGCAGGTACATGCGGACCGGATCGTCGGTACGATCGATCGTTTCCTTTTTCTTTTCGGGCAGTGCGGCGTCGGGGGTTTCGCCCTCCGCGGCCTCCGGCTCGTCGCCGTCGTCCGCGCGTTCCTCGGTTTCGCCGTCCTCGCCCGCTTCCTCGTTCTCGACGATGTTCACGCCCATTTCGTTGAGCGCGGACATCACGTCCTCGAGCTGGTCGGAGGACATCTGGTCCTGCGGCAGAGCTTCGTTGAGCTGGTCGTAGGTGATGTAGCCGCGCTTCTTCGCGCGGGCGATCAGCTTCTTGATATTGGCGTCATTGAGATCGATGAGCGGCGCGTCGGTCACCTCGACGCCGCCATCATCACCACCGCTGCCGTTCGACTTCGCCATTAATTACCCTCGGGTCCCGATAACCGGGCGTCTTCGTGCGCCTGACATAGGTTTGCAAGCCGCAATTCCAACGCCTGTTTCTCTCTAACCAATGCCACTTGTCGCTCGAACGCCTCGTCGGTGAAGCGCGCCTGCATCGCCGAGGTCGCCTCGGCCAGCAGTGCATCGACCTCCGGCCGAGCGATCAGGATGGCGATCGCCTCATCGAGATCTTCCCGAATACGGATCGCATCCGCCGTCTTGCGTGTGAACGAATAGGGCATCGTGTCGGCGCGGAGAAGATCGCTGGCGATCCCCTCGAAACCGGATTGTGCCAATATGGTGACGAGGCGCGCGCTATCAAGCTGGCGATCCTCCAGCGCGACGTCGACCACCGCCTCGAACAGCCGGCCGAGCGCGCCGTCAGCCAGTTTCAGGCTGCCTAGCACCTCCATATGGCGTGCGATCTCCGCGGGATGCCGGATCAGGCCGGCGAGCACCGCCTTCGCCAGTACGCGGTCGATCCCGGCGGCGCGCACCGCCTTCGCGTCCTGGGTCACGGGAAGCGGACCGGGCCGCCACGGCTGCTTGCCGCGCTGGAACGGCACGAACGGCTTGCGCTGCGGCGTGACCTGCGCGTCGGCACGGCGACGGAATTCGGCGAGATATTCCGATTTCACGTTCGGATCAGCGATGGAGTTCGCCAGATCGGACAGGCGGCGCTTCAGGCCGGCGCGCTGCTCCGGCGTGTCGAGCGGTTCGGCGGCGACCTCGCTCTGCCACAGCCGTTCGACCAGCGGCTCCGGCTTGGCGAGCAGCGCCTCCATCGCGGCTGGGCCACCCTGCTTGACGAGGTCATCGGGGTCCTGACCCTCTGGCAGGGTCACGAACGACAGGCTGCGACCCGGTGCCAGCATCGGCAGCGCGCGATGCGCGGCCCTGAGCGCGGCCTTCTGCCCAGCGGCGTCGCCGTCGAAGCACAGGATCGGCACGTCCACCATCCGCCACAGCCGCTCCAGCTGCGCCTCGGTCAGCGCGGTGCCGAGCGGGGCGACGGCCTCGTGGATGCCAGCCTGAGACAGGGCAATCACATCCATATACCCCTCGACCACCAGCACGCGGCCGGCCTTGCGCGCGGCGGGGGCGGCGCGATCGAGATTGTAGAGCGTGCGGCCCTTGTCGAAGAGCGGCGTGTCGGGCGAGTTGAGGTATTTCGGCTCGCCCTGATCCAGGATCCGCCCGCCGAACGCGATCGTCCGGCCGCGCGCGTCGCGGATCGGGATCATCAGGCGGCCACGGAACCGGTCGTACGGCTCCTTGCCCTCCACCTGGATCAGCATGCCGGCCTCGACCAGCAGCGGACCGCCGTAATCCTTGAGCGCGGTCTTGAGCCGCCCGCGCGAATCGGGCGCGAACCCCATGCCGAACGTCCGCGCGGTCTCTGGCGAGATGCCGCGCCGGTCGAGCAGCGCACGCGCATCGTTCCCTGACAGGCCGTTAAGTTGCTCCGTGAACCAGGTGGCGGCGTCCGCCATCGCTTCGTGCAGGCCCTTGGCGCGCTCCGCCTTTTCCGCGGACTGACGGTCCTGCGCGGGCATCTCCAGCCCCGCCGCCTGCGCCAGTTCCTTGACCGCATCGATGAAGGGCAGGCCGCGCTGGTCTGTCATCCACCGGATCGCGTCGCCATGCGCGGAGCAGCCGAAGCAGTGGTAGAAGCCCTTGTCGTCGTTGACGTAGAAGCTGGGCGTCTTCTCGTTATGGAACGGACAGCAACCGCGCATCTCGCGGCCGGCCTTTTGCAGCTTGGTCGTCTTGCCGATCAGCGCCGACAGCGACGTGCGCGCACGCAGTTCGTCGAGGAATGCGGGCGACAGGCTCATGCGACGACGCTCATCGCCACGTCTTCCGTTCGTCCTGAGCCTGTCGAAGGGCATGCAGCCCGCGAGCGGGAGAGTTGGACGACTCGTTCCCAATCGCCCGCGATCAGCGCTTCCTTCTTCGCGCGGCTCCAGCCCTTGATGCGTCTTTCGCTTTCCAGCGGGCTCGGGAAGTCCTGTGCCCGTGCAAAGGTGATCGGCTGCCGTCGGGCGGTGTAGTCGCAGCTTCGCCTTGCCATGTGCTGCGAAACCCGCGCATCCAGATTGTCCGTGTGACCGGCGTAGAAGCTGCCATCGCCACAGCGGAGAAGATACGCTCGGAAGACCATTGCGCTCCGCCTGCCACAGAGGCGTGATTCGGTCGAGATGTTTGCGCTCGAGGCATGTCCTTCGACAAGCTCAGAACGAACGGGGGAGAGATTG
Source organism: Sphingomonas sp. Leaf343 (assembly GCF_001423765.1). Classification (GTDB taxonomy): domain Bacteria; phylum Pseudomonadota; class Alphaproteobacteria; order Sphingomonadales; family Sphingomonadaceae; genus Sphingomonas. The sequence goes on along the minus strand of NZ_LMPG01000014.1, from coordinate 300,886 downwards.
CTCCTCCCGATGAGGGAGGAGCGATCGATAGAAATGCCTACGCCAACGCCGCCTTCACCAGCCCGCTGGCCTTAGCCATGTCCAGGCTCACCGCGTGGCGCGCCTTCAGTTCGGCCATCACGCGGCCCATGTCCTTCATGCCGCTCGCGCCCAGATCGGCCTTGATCGCCTCGATCGCGGCGGTCGTCTCTTCGTCCGTCATGCGCGTGGGCAGGAAGCGTTCGATCACCGCGACTTCCGCGGCTTCCGCGGCGGCGAGTTCGGGGCGGTTGCCGGTCTCGTACATCGCGATCGATTCGCGGCGTTGCTTGACCATCTTCTGCAGCACCTCGACGACGAGGGCGTCGTCGTCGTCGGGGGCCTTGCCCTCGCGGCTCTGCGGCGCGCGGGCTTCGATGTCGCGGTTCTTGATCGCGGCCTGGATCAGGCCGATCGCGGCGCGGGATTCCTTGTCGCCGGCCTTCATGGCGGCGATCTGGGCGTGTTTGATGTCGTCTCGAATCATGGTGGTGGGGCCATAGCAGATTGACGGGAGGGGTGGGCGAGTTTAGCGGGCGGGGCTTAGCGACATCGTAGATCAACCAACGGAGTGCCCGCCGCATCATGGTCGAGCCCACGCCTTTCGTCATGCCCGCTAAACCCGATGGGGCCACCGGCTGTCTGGTGCTCGCCAGCGGCGACGTGCTGTGGGGCCGCGGCTTCGGTGCGGAGGGGCATGCGGTCGGCGAAGTGTGCTTCCACACCGCGATGACCGGCTATCAGGAGATCATGACCGACCCGTCCTTCGCGGGTCAGATGATCGCCTTCACCTTCCCGCACATCGGCAATGTCGGCGCGAATCCCGATGACGTCGAGGCGGACGGCCCGCATGCGCTCGGCATGATCGTGCGTGAGGACCCGACCGCGCCGTCGAACTTCCGCAGCATGGAGCGGCTGGACGGCTGGATGGCCCGGCATGCACGGATTGGCCTTGCCGGCATCGACACGCGCGCGCTGACCCGCCGCATCCGCACCGGCGGCGCGCCCAACGGCGTGATCGCGCATTCGGCGGCGGGTGAGTTCGACCTCGAAGCGCTGCTGGGCATTGCGCGCGCCTGGCCGGGGCTGGAGGGCATGGACCTCGCCAAGGCGGTATCGCGCGAGACGCAGGGCGGCTGGGGCGGCGGCGTCTGGCGGCTGGGCTTCGGCTATGGCGAGGCGGTCGGCGAGGAGTCGCGCCCGCACGTCGTCGCGATCGATTACGGTAGCAAGCACAACATCTTCCGCAACCTCGTTCATGCGGGAGCGAAGGTGTCGGTGGTGCCCGCGACCGCCAGTTTCGATGAGATCATGGCGCTGAAGCCGGAGGGTATCTTCCTCTCGAACGGCCCCGGCGACCCCGCCGCGACCGGCGAGTACGCGGTGCCGGTCATCCGGCAGTTGCTCGACACGAAGCTGCCGCTGTTCGGCATCTGCCTCGGGCACCAGCTTCTCGGGCTGGCGGTCGGCGCGATCACGACCAAGATGTTCCAGGGGCATCGCGGCGCGAACCACCCGGTCAAACGGCTGAGCGACGGCGCGGTCGAAATCACCAGCATGAACCACGGCTTTTCGGTCGAGCGGGACTCGCTGCCTGCCGGTGTGACGGAGACACACGTGTCGCTGTTCGACGGCTCGAACGCCGGGCTGGAGCTGGACGGCGGGCGCGCGTTCAGCGTGCAGTATCACCCGGAAGCGTCGCCGGGACCGCAGGATAGTTTCTATCTGTTCGAGCGGTTCGTACGATCGCTGGTAACGCCGACGTGATCGCGGCGTTTCCTCCGGCGATCCATCATTGCGTCGATCCGGCATCGCCAGCCGCGCAGAACAGCCGCGCAATCTGGGACGTTGTTGGCTCTCCCCCCGTCATCGACGACCTGCTCCGTTCAACAGCATTAGGTGAATGGGCAGTCGTGGTTCTCAATGAGGTGCATGATGGTAAACGACGCTTGTCGTTTACCATCGATCCATCGGCGAGATACAGCGTGATCGCCGGATTAATTCACCGCGCCCAGACCCTGAAACTTGATCTCACCAGCAGATTCGATCCCCCGATCTGTGAGGCGGAACAGAAATAATGCCCAAACGCACCGACATCTCCTCCATTCTCGTCATCGGCGCGGGGCCGATCGTCATCGGGCAGGCGTGCGAGTTCGATTATTCGGGCACGCAGGCGATCAAGGCGCTAAAGGAGGAAGGCTATCGCATCGTTCTCGTCAATTCCAACCCCGCCACGATCATGACCGACCCCGAGCTGGCCGACGCCACCTATGTGGAGCCGATCACGCCCGCTGTGGTCGCGAAGATCATCGAGAAGGAGCGGCCCGACGCGGTCCTGCCGACGATGGGCGGGCAGACCGCGCTCAACACCGCGCTGGCGCTGTTCCGCGACGGGACGCTGGAGAAGTTCGGCGTGCAGATGATCGGTGCGGATGCCGATGCGATCGACATGGCCGAGGATCGGCTGAAGTTCCGCGACGCGATGGACCGGATCGGGCTGGAAAGCGCGCGTTCGGCTATCGCACACACCGAGGCGGAGGCGCTGGAGGGGCTGGAGAAGGTCGGGCTGCCGGCGATCATCCGGCCGAGCTTCACGATGGGCGGTTCCGGTGGCGGCATCGCGTACAACCGCGCCGAGTTCATTCAGATCGTTCGCAACGGGCTCGACCTGTCGCCGACGACAGAGGTGCTGATCGAAGAATCCCTCCTCGGTTGGAAGGAATATGAAATGGAGGTGGTGCGCGACCGCAAGGACAACGCGATCATCATCTGCTCGATCGAGAATGTCGATCCGATGGGCGTCCATACGGGCGACTCCATCACCGTCGCGCCGGCGCTGACGCTGACCGACAAGGAATACCAGATCATGCGCAATGCATCGATCGCGGTGTTGCGCGAGATCGGTGTGGAAACAGGTGGTTCCAACGTACAGTTCGCGGTCAATCCAAAGGACGGCCGCCTGATCGTCATCGAGATGAACCCGCGCGTGTCGCGGTCGTCGGCGCTCGCATCGAAGGCCACTGGCTTCCCGATCGCCAAGGTCGCGGCGAAGCTTGCGGTCGGCTATACGCTCGACGAGATCGAGAACGACATCACCGGTGCGACTCCAGCCAGCTTCGAACCGACGATCGACTATGTCGTCACCAAGATCCCGCGCTTCGCGTTCGAGAAGTTCAAGGGATGCGAGCCACTACTCGGTACCGCGATGAAGAGCGTCGGCGAAGTCATGGCGATCGGCCGCAATATCCACGAGTCGATGCAGAAGGCGTTGCGTGGGCTGGAGAGCGGTCTGTCGGGCTTCAACGAGGTCGCGCATCTGGTCGGCGCACCGCGTGCCGAGATCGAGGCGGCGCTCGCCACCGCAACTCCCGACCGGCTGCTGGTCGCGGCGCAGGCTCTACGCGAGGGCTTCACCGTCGCCGAGGTTCACGCGATCGCCAAATACGACCCGTGGTTTTTGGAGCGGATCGCGGAGATCGTCGCGGCCGAGGCCGAGGTAATGGCGAACGGCCTGCCGATCGACGCGCCGGGTATGCGCCGCCTCAAGGCGATGGGCTTTTCCGACAAAAGGCTGGCGTGGCTGGCGCTGCAATCGGCCAATTTGCGCGGCATGAACCGGGGCATCGCGCGTGGGTCGGGCCTGATCCACGAGGTCGTGAAGGCGATGACCGGTGGGGTCACCGAGGACGAGGTTCGGGCGCATCGGTTGAAGCTGGGCGTGCGTCCGGTGTTCAAGCGCATCGACACCTGCGCGGCCGAGTTCGACGCGAAGACGCCGTATATGTACTCGACCTACGAGGCTCCGACGTTCGGGGCGCCGGAGGACGAGAGCCAGCCGAGCGATCGGCGCAAGATCGTGATCCTGGGCGGCGGACCGAACCGGATCGGGCAGGGGATCGAATTCGATTACTGCTGCTGCCACGCCTGCTTCGCGCTGGCGGATGCCGGATTCGAGACGATCATGGTCAATTGCAACCCGGAGACGGTCAGCACCGACTACGACACGTCCGACCGCCTGTATTTCGAGCCGCTGACGGCGGAGGACGTGCTGGCGATCCTCGACGTCGAGAAATCGCGCGGCGAGTTGGTCGGGGTGATCGTGCAGTTCGGCGGACAGACTCCGCTCAATCTGGCGCGGGCGCTGGAGGCGGCGGGCATCCCGATCCTCGGCACGTCGCCGGCGGCGATCGATCTGGCGGAGGATCGCGAGCAGTTCGCGGCCCTGGTCAACCGGTTGAAGCTTTTGCAGCCGTCGAACGGCATTGCGCGCAGCCGCGATGAGGCGATCAACGTCGCCGCACGCGTCGGCTATCCCGTGTTGATGCGGCCCAGCTTCGTGCTGGGCGGGCGGGCGATGGAGATCGTCGAGGGGCCGGCGCAGCTCGACGATTATATCCAGACTGCGGTGCAAGTATCCGGCGACGCACCAGTTCTGATCGACCAGTATCTGCGCGATGCGATCGAGGTCGATGTCGACGCGATCTGCGACGGCGACGATGTCGTGGTCGCGGGCGTGTTGCAGCACATCGAAGAGGCGGGCGTCCATTCGGGCGACAGCGCCTGCTCGATCCCGCCGTACAGCCTATCCGCCGATATCATCGGAGAGATCGAGCGGCAGACGGAGGCGCTGGCGCGCGCCTTGTCCGTCGTCGGGCTGATGAACATCCAGTTCGCGGTGAAGGACGGCAAGGTTTATCTGATCGAGGTCAACCCGCGCGCATCCCGGACCGTGCCGTTCGTCGCTAAGGCGATCGGCACGCCGATCGCGAAGATCGCAGCACGCGTGATGGCGGGCGAGAAGCTGCGCGATCTGCCCCGGATCGACCGCAACATCGCGCATGTCGCGGTCAAGGAGGCGGTGTTCCCCTTCTCGCGCTTTCCCGGAGTCGATCCGGTGCTCTCACCGGAGATGCGATCCACCGGCGAGGTCATGGGAATTGCAGGGGATTTCACGACCGCGTTCGCGAAGGCGCAATTGGGTGCCGGGACCGTGCTGCCGACCAGCGGCGCGGTGTTCGTCAGCGTCAAACCGGGCGACAAGGCACACATCCTGCCCGGTGTGGAGGCGCTGGTGGAGGCCGGTTTCACGATCGTCGCGACCGACGGCACCGCCGATCACCTGACCCGCGCGGGCGTACCGGTCGAGCGCGTCAACAAGGTCGCGCAGGGCCGGCCGCATATCGTCGACCGGATCGCGGACGGTGGCATCGACCTGATCTTCAACACCACCGAAGGCTGGCAATCGCTCAAGGATTCCAAGCCGATCCGTCAGGCGGCCTTAGCCGGGCGCATCCCGTACTTCACGACAGCGCCCGCCAGCGTTGAAGCGGCGCGCGCGATCCTCGCCTCAAGGAAGGACGCGGGCGGGGGTGTCCTTGAAGTCAGGCCCCTTCAGTCCTATTATTCGCAGTCGCACGACTGACCCGGACATAACGACGTGACGTGTGCGGGCGATTCCAAGGGATCGCTCCGGGAACAGGAATTGGGGAACGAGATCATGGCGACCGTCGAGAAGATGCCGATGCTGCAGGAGGGGTATGAAACCCTCACCGCGGAGTTGCGGCGTCTGAAAGAGGAGCGCCCGTCCATCGTCGATGCGATCGAGGAAGCACGCGCGCACGGCGATTTGTCGGAAAACGCGGAATATCACGCTGCCAAGGAGCAGCAGGGTCAGAACGAAGCGACGATCAGCGACATCGAGGACAAATTGTCCCGTGCGCAGATCATCGATCCACGCGACCTGTCCGGCGACAAGGTGGTATTCGGAGCGACGGTGACGTTGCTGGACGACGACGACAAGCCGGTCGTTTACCAGATTGTCGGCCAGACCGAGGCGGATGCCAAGCGTGGCCGCATCAGCTACAACTCGCCGCTCGGCCGGGCGCTGATCGGGCGCAAGGTGGACGAAGAGGTCGAGGTGTCGGTGCCAGCCGGCGACCGCTACTATGTCGTCTCGAAGATTGCGTTCATCTGACATCATGAACGAATGGCGCGAGTGGCGGGTTACCGCGGTACTGACCGTGGTCACACTGATCGCGTCCGTGCTTCTGATCCTGACCGACAACATTCCCGCTGCGGCCATCGAGGCCGGGTTCATTCCCGGCCGGATCGGCGGGGTGCCAGTCGATCATGTCTTCCTCGTGCCCGAATGGCTGACGCCGTTGACCGCGACGCTGATCCACGGTGGCTGGGCCCATGTCGCGCTGAACCTTGTGATGCTGGTATTCTGCGGACAGCAGGTCGAGCGCGCGCTAGGGCCGGCGGCGCTGCTGATACTTTATGGTGTCGGCGCATATCTGGCGGCGGCGGGGCAGTGGGCGTTCGATCCGGCGTCCACGATGCCGATGATCGGCGCATCCGGTGCGATCTCGGCCATCATCGCGGCCTATGCGCTGCTTTACGGTGAGCGCCGGGCGCGGCGAATGGGGCCGCTGTCGGCCAATATCGTGCATGCCGCGTGGCTCGCGGCGGCGTGGATCGGTATCCAGCTGCTGATCGATCTTGCCGGAATGGGCGGCGTCGCGGTGGCGATCGGCGCGCACATCGGCGGGTTCGTAGCGGGGCTGGTTCTAACCCGTCCGCTGTTAATGTGGCGGTATCGCAGCGCCTGACGCGTTGGGTGGCAGCGCTGTCGTAGCCTGCTACCCCGAAAGCGAGCGACCAAAATACACAGGCTACTCTCGGTTATCCCGGCCGACGGCCCTAGCCGGCCGGCGTAATCGCATCAGGCTCCAGCAACCGATGCAGATGTACCACGACGAACCGCATCTCCGCGTCGTCGACCGTGCGCTGCGCCGCAGCGCGCCACGCCTTCTCGGCGCTGGCATAGTCCGGAAAGATGCCGACCACATCGAGATTGGCGGGATCGGCGAAGTCGAGTGTCTGCGGGTTCGTGACCCGGCCGCCGAAAACGAGATGGAGCTTGCTCATGGGCGCACCTCTAGCGGCAGACGGCGGGGGAATGAACCCCCGCCGGTACGGCATCAGACGGTTTCGGGGGCAGAAGGCGCCGTGTCGCTCTTCTTGGCGGATTGCGCTGCTGCACTGCCCGCACTGACCAGCGCCTTCTTGACGCCGTCGAGCAGGTCCTTGCCCCGATCCTTGGCCGCACCCGGAGTGAGCCCGGCCTGATCCAGTTCGCTGCGGCCGGCTTCCTTCGCCGCGGCGAATGCCTGACGCGCGGTATCAGACAGTCGCTTCCCGACCGGGGCGAGCAATTCCTTCTCCTTCGCACTGCGCGGGATCAACGCACCGACAAGCGCTCCGACGGCCAACCCGCCAGCGAGGATCGCGAGAGGGTTGGTTTCGATCTCCGAAGCGGCGCGATGGACCGCCTGTTTCGTCGTCTCCCTGGATGTGGCCAGCGCCTCGGCGGCCTTGTCACGGGCGTCGTGCAACTTCTGCGCGGCGGCGGTGCGGGCGTCTTCCAGACTGGAGTGGGTGTCGTTCGACTGGTCAGTCATCATTCTGTTCCTTGCGTCGAAGGGGGCGTCGAAGGGGATGGGGATGCGGGTTCAGCGGGAAGTGGCTTGCGAACCTTGCGGCGGTGGAAGAACCGGGCGATGGGGCCGCTGGCGAGCAGCAGGCCCGTGGCCGCCGCCGCACCGGCGACGAGTCCCGGATTGCGCCGGGCACCCTCCGCGCCCGCGCGAGCCGCGGAGAGGCCGGCGTCCTTCGCTTCCTCCGCCAGTGCCTTCGGGTCGAGTTTCGCCTGAAGTTGCGACACGGTGCCCGACAGGCGTTCGCGGGCAAGCGCCGCTTCCGCCTCCGCGGCGAGCAGATCGAGTTTCGGATTGCTCATGCGTCGCGCTCCGGTCCTGCGAGCCGGCCCTTGCCGACGATACCGAGGATCGCGGCCAGCACCAGCACGACGCCGACCACGATCAGCGTCGCCCAGATCGGATGCAATACCGTCGACAGCGCCATGACGAGGCCGACCAGCAGCGCGATCAACGCCGCCAGCGCCAAGATGCCGGCCACCACGAAGAGGACGATCGCCGACTTGTATGCGGACAGCCGCTCCGTCGCCTTCGCCTTGTACAACGCGACTTCCGCCGACACGAGCGTGCGGCTTTCGTCGACGAGACGCCCGACGAGCGTCGTCACGCCCGGTTGTTCCCCGAACATGAAGGTTCAAGCCCGGTCGTCGAGGCCGGACTGGAACAGCCGGGCGACGACGAAGCCGAGCGCGGCGGCCGCACCGATCGCCACACCGGGGCTGGCGCGAACGAAGCTGCGTGCGTCCTCCAGCAGATCGTCCACGTCCTTGTTCTTCACGGTATCCGCAAAACCCTGAACCTGATCGGCGGCGGAGCGGGCATATTGCCCGTATTGCGCGCCGAGTTTCTCATCGACCTGACCGGCAGCATCGATCAGCAATTGCGACAGCTGGTCGAGGGCCGACCCCGCGCGCGCCTTGCCGTCATCCGCATAAAGTCGCAGCTTCTCGGTAGCTTGCTGGCCTACCTTACCGGTCGTGTCGCGGATCGCCTGCTTTGCGGCATCGGTCTTGCTGGCACCCGCTCCCGCTAGAGTACCGGTATCGGTCGAGGCCGATTCGAACTCCACGCCCGCGGTCTTCAGCGGTTCCGCCGGCTGGAATTGCGTTGTCGCGGGCGGGGTTACGATGTCGCCGTCGCTGATCGGCTTGAGGTCGTCGTCGGCCATGTGTGTTCCTCCGTTACCACGCTTCAAACAAAACCTACCCGCGGCGGTTCCCTGTAAACAAGGTCGGATGCGAAGGTGGGCGGGGCGATTGCCCGCACGGCGGCACGGCTCTACAGCGTCGCGCGAACGATACGCTGCCAGGAGCGCCCAGTGACCGCCATCATCGACATCCACGCCCGCCAGATCCTCGACAGCCGGGGCAATCCCACCGTGGAGGTCGACGTGCTGCTGGAGGATGGCAGCTTCGGTCGCGCCGCAGTCCCGTCGGGCGCGTCCACCGGCAAGCACGAGGCGGTCGAGAGGCGCGACGGCGACAAGAGCCGGTGGGGCGGCAAGGGGGTCGACGAGGCGATCGAGGCGGTGAACGACGAGATCGCCGACACCGTGCTGGGTATGGATGCGGAGGATCAGGCCGATCTGGACCGGGCGATGATCGAACTGGACGGCACCGAGAACAAGAGCCGGCTGGGCGCCAACGCCATTCTAGGCGTCAGCCTTGCAGTGGCGAAGGCGGCGGCGGAGGCGCGCGGCCTGCCGCTGTACAAATATGTCGGCGGCGTTTCGGCGCACCTGCTGCCGGTGCCGATGATGAACATCATCAACGGCGGCGAGCATGCCGATAACCCGATCGATTTCCAGGAATTCATGGTGATGCCGGTCGGCGCGCCGAACATCCTGGAGGCGGTCCGCTGCGGCTCCGAAATCTTCCACGCGCTGAAGAAGGCGCTGCACGACAAGGGCTTGGCCACCAGCGTGGGCGACGAGGGCGGCTTCGCGCCGAATATCGCCAGCACGACCGAGGCGCTGGACTTCATCATGCGGGCGATCGAGACGGCGGGCTATACCCCCGGTGACGACGTGATGCTGGCGCTCGATTGCGCGGCGACCGAGTTCTACAAGAACGGCCGGTACGACATCAGCGGCGAGGGCAAGGTGCTCGGCAGCCACGAGATGGCGGAGTATCTGGCGGACCTGACCCGTCGCTATCCTATCCTGTCGATCGAGGACGGCATGAGCGAGGACGACTGGGAGGGGTGGAAGGCGCTGACCGAGGCGGTCGGCGACAAGGTGCAGCTGGTCGGCGACGACCTGTTCGTGACCAATCCCAAGCGGCTGAAGCAGGGCATCGACGGCGGCTACGCCAATTCGATCCTCGTGAAAGTGAATCAGATCGGCACGCTGACCGAGACGCTGGAGGCGGTGTCGATGGCGCAGCGTGCGCGCTATACCGCGGTGATGAGCCACCGTTCGGGCGAGACCGAGGATTACACGATCGCCGATCTCGCGGTCGCGACCAACTGCGGCCAGATCAAGACCGGCAGCCTGTCGCGTAGCGACCGGTTGGCGAAGTACAACCAGTTGATCCGCATCGAAGAGGAACTGGGCGACGCCGCGCGTTATGCCGGTCGTGACATCCTGATGGGAGCGCGATGAAGAAACGGGAATCCGCCCTCCGCAACGCGCTGCGCCGCGCTGCCGTGCCGGCGCTGGCGTTGACGGTGCTCGCGTTTTTTGGCGCCTATGCGATCCTGGGCCCGAACGGCGTGCTGGCGTATGGCGACTATAAGCGGCAACTCGCCAAGCGGGAAAAGGACTTCGCGGTGCTGGACAAGCGCCGTGAGGTTCTGCGCAACCGGGTCGCGCTGCTCAACCCGGATCATGCGAACCCGGACATGGTCGACGAGATGGTCCGCAAGGAACTGAACGTCGCGCATCCGGACGAGGTGATCGTTCCACTCGATACGAAGTAGGGCGAGCGTGGTGCGATCAGGTCAGGCGGCGGGGATCAAGCTCGCCACGTTCCTGGCGGCGACGACCCAGCGATAAAAAGCGTCGAGCACATACGCCCGGAAGTTGGTGGGATCGATCACGATCTTGCGGTTTTCGCCAAGACAGGCGCGGCCCTCGACCAGCATCGCCTGCGTCAGGCCCTGCCCAAGTGCAGACCCCGGCGCGGAGCGGATCAGCCGCGTTGCCAATTCCGGCTGCTCGCGAACGAGGCACGAAGTCAGTACGAGCGCCTCGCGATCTCCACCGATCCGCAAGCGATTGCGCGGGATCTCACGATTCCTGAAGCGCTCCCGGACTTCGGGATCATGCGTGTCGGCGATCGTCAACGCGGCGTCCGGCGCATGAGTTTTGAAGACTTCCTCCAGCAACGCGGCGCGATCAAGGCTCGAGCGACCAAAGTCGGCGACATCAGGGGCAGCGGATTGGCTGGGAAATCCGGGATAGCAGACGCGGTTCTTCAAGACGATCCAGCCTTGTGCGAAGGTTGCCTGTGCCGAATTGGGCTCGCCGTCGACAACCTTTCGTAACCACGCGGAGCCCGTCTCCCTGGCGCATTTCGCGAATTCGCGCGCCCGTTCATATTGTATCCGGTTGTGCGTCGCCCTGACATAGCTCCAGCGAACCTGCGTCGGTAACGCCCGACGGGGAAGCCGCAATGCCTCGACGATGATCTCGTCGCTGTCTTCGGCGTTCGGCAAGTGGACGGTTCCGCCCTGTTGAGCCATTAGTGGCGCCGCGAAGCCGAGCAGGACCGCTGCGCTTGCGACCAGATGGCGAACAGCCTGTCTCACATCGAGTCTCCCACGCCGTCAGCGGCCGGCCGGCGACCCTTTCCGGCCGAGCGTCTGCCGACAGCGATGTCGCCGATCCGGCGCAGCGGCGCAAGCAGCCTGTGAGCGACCCGGGGTCAGAGCCGCGGCAGCGTGACGCCGCGCTGGCCCATATATTTGCCGGCGCGGTCGGCATAGCTCGTCTCGCACGGCTCGTTGCCTTGCAGGAACAGGAACTGGCATGCGCCCTCGTTGGCGTAGACCTTGGCGGGGAGGGGCGTGGTGTTGGAAAACTCCAGCGTGACATGGCCCTCCCAGCCCGGCTCCAGCGGCGTCACGTTCACGATGATGCCGCAGCGGGCATAGGTGGATTTGCCGAGACAGATCACCAGCACGTCGCGTGGGACGCGGAAGTATTCGACCGTGCGGGCCAGCGCGAAGCTGTTGGGGGGGATGATGCACACGTCGGTCTTGCGGTCGACGAAGCTGTTGGCGGCAAAATTCTTCGGGTCGACGATCGCGCTGTCGACATTGGTGAAGATCTTGAACTCGTCCGCCACCCGCGCGTCATAGCCATAGGAGGACAGGCCGTAGCTGACGCAGCCGTCGCGGCGTTGCGATTCGACGAACGGCTCGATCATCGCATCGGCGAGCGCGCGCTCGCGAATCCAGCGGTCGGACATGACGGACATCGTTGGGGCTCCCTTTGCCGTCGCTCATCGCGGCAAGGACGGGGCGGGGCAAGAGCGTCGTTGGGGTCAGCCCGCCGGAGGCGTCCGATCGGCGATCCGGTTGACGGCGGGCGGCGTCACCGTCGCGCGGCCGAGATAGTCGGCGAGTGCGTCGACATCGGCGACGGTGCCCGCGGCGATATCCTGCCCGGCCGAGAAGCCGGTGAACCCGTCGCCGCCGACCGCGAGAAAGTTGCTCATCGATACGCGGTACGGGGCGGCATCGTCGAGCGGTCGGCCCTGCACGAGGATGTCCGACACGCGGTGACCGACAGGGCGCGAACGGTCGAAGGCGTAGGTCATGCCGGCGACGCTGAGGATCAGCGGCTTGCCACCGGCCATCTCGAATTGCTGCTCCAAGACGGCGCGAAGCTGAGCCCCGGTGAAGGTGCGGACCATGAGTATGTTGCCGAACGGCTGTACCGCATATGCATCGGCGAAGGTCACCGTGCCGTCCTGCCCGACCTTGAGATCGGTGCGCAGGCCGCCCGGATTCATGAACGCCACCTGCGCGCCCCCGTTCGCGGGCAGGCTCATCGCGGCAAGCTGGGCATCGGCGACGAGGTTGCCGAGTTCCGTCTCGTGATTCCGGGGCGGCCCATCCTTCGGTGCCGGAGCGCGGGTCATGCGGCCTACGATGCGTTTCGCCAGCGGCTCGGCTGCGGCGACATAGCGATCGACGATCGTCGCGACGGCCGGGTCGGCGGCGAAGCGGGGGACGGCATCGGAGACGGCGATGGTCGAACCATTCGCATCGAACCCTTCGCCCTGGACGATGACGTTGCGGGCCGTGCTGTCGATCAGGCGCTTCGTGCGGGGATCGAAGCGCAGGGTCATGTCGGTGACCAGCGTGCCGAACTTGCCCGCGCTGGTCAGCAGCAGCGATCGCCCGGCGATTCCGGGGCAGATATACGCCTTATGGGTGTGGCCCGACACGATGACCTGGATCGCGGGATCGAGCCGCCCGGCGATGTCCACGATCGGGCCGCTCAGGCCGTCGCAGGCGTCGGGATCGGTGTCGGGCCGGGGATAGGCGCCTTCGTGGATCAGCAGCACGATCGTGTCCGCGCCGGCCTTGCGCAGGGCGGGGACGAGGCGGTTGGCGGTGTCCGCCTCGTCCGCGAAATGGATGCCGCGGATGCCCGTGGGGCTGACCAGCGTCGCGGTGGTGCGCGTCGTCAGGCCGATGAAACCGATCGTCACCTGCCGCGACCCCCTGCCGAAACGGCGGATGGCGGTGCCGGGGAGCAGGCTCTCACCACTGGCGGTGATGGTGTTGCCGGCGAGATAGCGGAAGCGCGCGCCGGGAAAATTCTTGTCGATCTGGCAGGGCAGGGGCGTCGCGTTGCGATCGCAGCCGCCGTTCTGGAGCCGCAGCAATTCGGTCGTCCCGCGGTCGAATTCGTGATTGCCCACCGCGTTCAGATCGACGCCGATCGCGTTCATCGCCGCGATCGTCGGTTCGTCGAGGAAGATCGACGAGGGCAGCGGACTTGCTCCGGTCATGTCGCCGGCCGAAACGGTGATGGAGTTCGGGTGCGCGCGCCGCAGGGTGGCGATGGCGGACGCCAGATAGGCCGCGCCGCCGGCCGGAACCGCCGTCGTACCGTCGGGCGCGGTGATCGCCAGATGCGGCGGCTGGATATTGCCGTGAAAGTCGTTGATCGCGAGGATGCCCACCTCGATCGGTGCCGGGCGGGTCGCGACGCGATCGGCGGCGCATCCGGCCAGCATGGTGAGCAGCAGCGTGGTGAGGCAGCGCGCTGTCATGGCGATCTCGTCGTTGTCCGGGGTATCGGCCGCGCCTCTAGCGACTGTGCCGCAGGATCGCCAGTGGGTTGCGGACAAGTGTGGGTTACGCGGAAGCGTGGATGCCGGGACTGGCCCGGCATGACGGGGGCCGGGAGCAGGTCCGACGATCCCCAACACCGGAAGCCGCAACGAAAAAGGGCGGCCCCGCAGGACCGCCCTCCGTCGTTCGCGGGAAGCGAAGGATCAGCGCTTCGAGAACTGGAAGCTGCGGCGGGCCTTCGCCTTGCCGTACTTCTTGCGCTCGACCGTGCGGCTGTCGCGGGTCAGGAAGCCCGCGGCCTTCACCGGCGCGCGCAGGATCGGCTCGTACTTGGTCAGCGCCTGGCTGATGCCATGCTTGACCGCGCCGGCCTGACCCGACAGGCCACCACCCTTGACGGTGCAGACCACGTCGTACTGGCCCTCACGCTCGGTGATGCCGAACACCTGGTTGATGACCAGACGCAGCGTCGGACGGGCGAAATACACTTCCTGATCGCGACCGTTGATCGTGATCTTGCCCGAACCCGGCTTCACCCAGACGCGGGCAACCGCGTCCTTGCGGCGGCCGGTGGCATAGGCGCGGCCCTGCTTGTCGATGATCTGCTCCCGCAGCGGCATCGTCGGCGCGCGGGGCGCCTCGACCGCACCCGACATATAGTCGTCGGCCTGCTGCGAGGACGTGTCGCCCGACTGCGGGGCGGGGGCCGGCGTCTGCGTCAGCGCGGCCAGATCGGCGAGGGACTGGCGGTTGTCGGTCATTATGCGCCCACCTTGTTCTTGCGGCTCATGCCGGCGATATCGAGGACCTCGGGGTTCTGCGCCTCGTGCGGGTGCGCTTCGCCCTTGAAGATGCGCAGGTTGCGCATCTGCTCGCGACCCAGCGGGCCGCGCGGGATCATGCGCTCCACGGCCTTCTCAAGGACGCGCTCCGGAAAGCGGCCCTCAAGCACCTTGGCGGCGGTCACGCCCTTGATGCCGCCCGCATAGCCGGTGTGCTTGTAATAGATCTTCTTGCCGGCCTTGTTGCCGGTGAAGCGGACCTTGTCGGCGTTGATGACGATGACGTTGTCACCGCAATCGACGTGCGGGGTGAACGACGTCTTGTGCTTGCCGCGCAGGACGTTGGCGATCACCACGGCGGCGCGACCGACCACCAGGTCGGTGGCGTCGACGATGTGCCACTTCTTCTCCACCTCATGCGGCTTGGCCGACTTGGTGGTCTTCATGAGCGCCTTCATGGGCGTAGACCTTTCAAACGAGAGCGCGCCGCTTCCAGAAGGAGCGGCGCGGACCGGAAGCCATTCGTAGAAAACCGGGAATAAGTCAAGCAATCCGCCGCTTTGCTGGCGGGTATCCTGGTACCATGCCGGTCGCGCTCAGGCGCGGCGTTGTCCGATCGCATGCGCGGCCATGACGGCGGCGATCAGCAGCAGCGCGGCATTCGCCTGATGCGCGACGGCGATGCCGATCTGCACGCCGCTGAGCAGCGTCGAGATGCCGAGCGCGATCTGCAGGCCGACCAGCACGACGACCATGCCCGCCGCGCCGCGTGCGCCGACCCGGCTGGCGCGCCAGGCCAGCGCCACCAGGGCGGCGGCGGCGGCGAAGGCGAACCAGCGGTGGATGAACTGCACGACGATCGGGTTGTCGATCGCGTTGCTCCAGCCCGGCGACTGCATCGGCACGCCGGCCGGAAACAGCGCGTCGCCCATCAACGGCCAGCTTGCGAACGCGTAGCCCGCGTCGAGCCCGGCGGTGAACGCGCCATAGACGATCTGCGCGAACAGCGCCGCCAGCGCCACGGTCGCTACCGGGACCAGCCGCGCCGGCGCGGCCATGCGGCTGCCGTGCAGCAGCATCAGGTCGCGGGCGGTCCAGACGATGCCCGCCAGGATCACCAGCGCCGTCGTCAGGTGCACCGCCAGCCGGATATGGCTGACATCGGTGCGCACCGACAGGCCGGACGCGACCATCCACCAGCCGATCGCGCCCTGAAGCCCGCCAAGTGCCAGCAGCGCGGTCAACCGCCAGCCATAACCGGCGGGGATGCGCCGCCGCACCGCGAACCAGATCAGCGGCAGCGCGAACGCCATGCCGATCACGCGGCCGAGCAGCCGGTGGAGATATTCCCAGAAGAAGATCGCCTTGAACCCGGCCAGCGTCATGTCCTGATTGAAGGCCGCATATTCCGGAATGCGCCGGTAATTGGCGAACTCCGCCTGCCATTGCGCCTCGTTCAGCGGCGGGACGATGCCGCTGATCGGCTTCCACTGGGTGATCGACAGCCCCGACTCGGTCAGGCGCGTGATACCGCCGACGATCACCATCGCGACGATCAATGCGGCGACGGCATAGAGCCAGCGCGCGACGGCGCGGGGGCGGGCAGTGGACATGAAGGCGGCACTGGGTTGAAGCATGGGGGCATTTACCGCAGCCGGTGGCGCGAAGGAAGCGGCGGCATCTGCGGAGCTTCCGAGCATCGGGACGCGCGATTTTTGCCGATGTGATGTTGTAACCTTGCGGCCTTCTGGCTACATGGTGGACGTGAGTTTCGTCCTGCATCGTCCCCATTGGCTGTCGAGCCTCGATCGGTTCGCGATCGGGCTGTCCGGCCTGTGCGTGGTGCATTGTCTGGCGACGTCGGTCCTCCTGGCGCTGGCCTCGACCGCGGGCGGCATGCTGCTCGACCCGATCTTCCACGAAATCGGCCTGACGCTGGCGATCATTCTCGGCGCGGTGGCGCTGGGACGGGGCATCATGAAGCACGGCTATGCGATGCCGGCGGCAATGGGCGCGTTCGGGCTGGGCGTGATGGCCGGCGCGATGAACCTGCCGCATGACGGTTCGGGCGGAGAAGCGCTGTGGACCATCGTCGGGGTCGGTCTGCTGGCGTTCGGTCATGACCTGAACCGCCGGGCGACATCCTGACGGCGCGCTTGTCCGGTGGCTCCGGTCACCTTATCTCATCCGGCATGGCGCACGCGCACGATCATCACGAACCGGAGGGCGACGCCCTCTTCACCGCGGCGCAGGCGACGCTGGAGAAATCCGGCGAGCAGTGGACGACGATGCGCGCCAGCGTGTTCGAGGCGCTGGCCGGCTTCGCCAAACCCGCCTCCGCCTATGACATCGCCGATGCGGTGTCGAAGCGGGAAGGGCGTCGCGTCGCGGCCAACAGCGTCTATCGCATCCTCGACCTGTTCGTCGGGGCCAATCTGGCGCGGCGGGTCGAAAGTGCGAACGCCTACGTCGCCAATGCCCATCCCGATTGCCTGCACGACTGCATCTTTCTGGTGTGCGACCAGTGCGGGCAGACGACTCACCTCGACAACGATGCGGTGACCGGCGGCGTGCGCGCGGCCGCCAGCGCGGCGGGTTTCCAGCCGGTCAGGCCGGTGATCGAAGTGCGCGGCCGCTGTGCGGATTGTCGGGTGAACTGAGGACGTTCGTCGACGTCCCGTGCACAGGTCGTGCAGGACGTGACAGAAATTCGCCCATGACCGGTTGCAATCGACACCACCGCCGGGCTGGGATAAGCCGACGGAATGTCTGATCTTCCCGCAACCCCGTTGCTCGATACCGTTTCGACCCCGGCCGACCTCCGCACCCTCCAGCCGGAGCAGCTTCGCCAGCTTGCCGACGAACTGCGGATCGAGACGATCTCCGCGGTCGGGACGACCGGCGGTCATCTCGGCTCCGGGCTGGGCGTGGTCGAGCTGACGACCGCGATCCACTATGTCTTCGACACGCCGCGCGACCGGCTGGTCTGGGACGTCGGCCACCAATGCTATCCGCACAAGATCCTGACCGGGCGGCGCGATCGGATCCGCACGCTGCGCCAGGGTGGGGGGCTCAGTGGCTTCACGAAGCGGTCGGAAAGCGAATATGATCCGTTCGGAGCGGCCCACAGCTCGACCTCGATCTCCGCGGCGCTGGGCTTCGCGATCGCCAACAAGCTGGCGGGGACGCCCGGCAAGGGCATCGCCGTGATCGGCGACGGCGCGATGTCGGCGGGCATGGCGTATGAGGCTATGAACAACGCCGAACAGGCGGGCAACCGGCTGGTCGTGATCCTGAACGACAACGACATGTCGATCGCGCCACCGGTCGGCGGCCTGTCCGCCTACCTCTCCCGGATCGTGTCGAGTCGCGAATTTCTGGGCCTGCGCGAGCTGATGAAGAAGTTCGCGCGCAAACTGCCGCGCCCGTTCCACACCGCCGCGCGCAAGACCGACGAGTTCGCCCGCGGCATGACGATGGGCGGCACGTTGTTCGAGGAGCTGGGCTTCTACTATGTCGGGCCGATCGACGGCCATAATCTCGACCACCTGATCCCGGTGCTGGAGAATGTCCGCGATGCCGAGGAGGGGCCGATCCTCGTCCATGTCGTGACCAAGAAAGGCAAGGGCTATGGCCCGGCCGAGGCCGCCGCGGACAAGTATCACGGTGTCCAGAAGTTCGACGTCATCACCGGCGCGCAGGCCAAGGCTCCGCCGGGGCCGCCGCAGTACCAGAACGTCTTCGGCCAGCAGCTTCTGAAGGAAGCCGAGCGCGATCCGACGATCTGCGCGATCACCGCGGCGATGCCGTCCGGCACCGGGCTCGACAAGTTCGCGCAGGCGTTTCCCGACCGCTGTTTCGACGTCGGCATCGCGGAACAGCATGCGGTGACGTTCGCGGCCGGTCTCGCCGCTCAGGGGATGCGGCCGTTCTGCGCGATCTACTCCACCTTCCTCCAACGCGCCTACGATCAGGTCGTGCACGACGTCGCGATCCAGAACCTGCCGGTGCGCTTCGCGATCGACCGGGCGGGGCTGGTCGGCGCGGACGGCGCGACGCATGCCGGGTCCTTCGACCTCACCTATCTGGCGACGCTGCCCAATTTTGTCGTGATGGCCGCTGCGGACGAGGCGGAGCTGGTCCACATGACGCACACCTGCGCGCTGCACGACAGCGGCCCGATCGCGGTCCGCTATCCGCGCGGTGCGGGTATCGGCATCAACCTGCCCGAGCAGCCCGAGCGGCTGGAGATCGGCAAGGGGCGCGTCGTACGGGAGGGCAAGACCGTCGCGATCCTGTCGCTCGGCACAAGGCTGGAGGAGGCGTTAAAGGCCGCCGAACAACTGGAGGCGAAGGGGCTGTCGACCACCGTCGCCGATTTGCGCTTCGCCAAGCCGCTGGACGAGGCTCTGATCCGCCGCCTGCTGACCACGCACGAGGTTGCGGTGACGATCGAGGAGGGCGCGGTCGGCGGCTTCGGCGCGCACGTGCTGACGCTGGCGAGCGACGAGGGGCTGATCGACGGCGGGCTGAAGCTGCGCACGATGCGCCTGCCCGACACGTTCCAGGATCAGGACAAGCCGGAGGTGCAATACGCGTCCGCCGGACTCGATGCGGACGGTATCGTCGCCACCGTGCTGACCGCGCTGCGTCACAATAGCGCCAGCGTGCCGGAGGGCGCGCGGGCGTGAAGGGGTGGACGGCGGTCGTCGTCCTCACCGGATTGCTGGTGGTGATGCTGGTCGGCGTCAACGTCCATCTCTGGCGCAGGATGAAGGCCGCCACCGCCACTGCCCGCGCGCGGAAGGAGCGGGACGGCGCATCGGTCGATGGCTGAGCTCTCCGCGTCGGACCTGCCGCTGACGGGGATCGAACGGCGCGTGCTCGCGCTGCTGGCGGAGGGGCATACGGCCAAGACCGCCGCGGTCGAACTCGGCCTGACCGAGAATGCGGTCAATGAGCGTCTGCGCGAGGCACGTCGCAAGACCGGCGTGGGCAGCAGCCGCGAACTCGCCCGCAGGCTGGCGGCGAGCGTCTCACAAGAAAATCGGGACGAGGAAATCGGGATGGCCGTCGCGCCGTCCGCCGACCAGCACGTCGCCACGGACCCGCCGCACAGGGCGACGGGCCGCTGGCCGAAAGTGTTGATCGCCATGTCCATCCTGATCGCGGTGGGGTTGCTCGCTTATGTCGTCGTTCCGCAGCAGACTGCGCGGAACGCACCCGATCCTCTGCTTGGCGACGTTGCCATGAAATCGTTCCCGGACATCGACGCTCTCTACGGCAAGCTTCGCCGCGAGACGCGAGACGCTGGTTGGGGTGCCAGGACGGAGGCGGCGTTGCTCAACCGCTACGGTTCGATCGCCGGGTTGAAGAAGCTTCGCACAACATGTGCTTCGACCCTGTGCGAGGTCGCGGGCGAGATCGGTGACGAACGTGGGGGCAAAACGCTCGAACAGCTACAGAATTACGGGTTGATCCGCCCGCAGGAGATGGGCTTCGGCCTCGACGGAAGCTTCGCTGTCGCCTCGGGACCAAGCGGAAAGGGCGTGTTCGTCGCGTATCATCACCGCCTCGACACGGACGCGCCGACTGTGAGCCGCAGCAGTCCCGCCGACGGGGCTATCGTGCCTGCCGGTCCCATAACCCTGTCGGTGACGTTCGACCGGCCCATGCAGCGTGACGGATATTCCTTCACGTCGACAGACTTCGGAGCCACGCCCGAGTGCAAACCCAAGGCGGACGTCTCCGCGGACGGGCGGACCTTCGCGCTGCGCTGTTCAGTAGAGGCGGGAACGTCCTACGCCGTCGGCATTAATTACGGGCACTTCCGGAGCTTCGCGGCGCGGGATGGGACCCCCGCCAAAATGAGTATTATCCGCTTCTCAACGCGCTGAAGCAGGTTTGCCGGCCAAGCCCGCGAGGACGGATCGGAGCGGCGGCGACTCACCCATTCAACTCCGCACGCCCCGCCGCATCGCCTCCGCCCGTGTCGCCAATACGCGGCGCGCATCGCCGGGCGTGCGCTGGTGGCCGCGGCCGTCGCCGCTGGCCGCGATCACGCGTTCCAGAAAATCCTGTCCCTCGTGCCACGCGCCGACGCCGCTCGCCGCGTTGATGTGGCCGAGCGCGCCGACCTCCTCGAAATGGCTGCCCCATTCCGCCGCCAGACTGTGCGCCCGCTGCGAGGTGATCCACGGGTCGTCGGTCGAGGACACGACGATCGACGGGAACGGCAGCGCGCCACGCGGGGCGGGCGCGAAGCCGGCGATCTCCGGCGGCGCATCGGCGCGGTCGACATCGGCGGGGGCGACCAGCAGCGCAACCGCCACCGGCCAGCCATAAGGCTGCGGGCTGAGCGACGCCCACCACGCCACCGCGATACAGCCGAGCGAATGCGCGACGAGGATCACCGGGGCCTGCGCAGTCGATATCGCCTGATCCAGCTTCGTCACCCACGCGTTGCGATGCGGCGTGTTCCACATGCCGAGTTCGGCTCGAATCGTATCGTGCCGCTCCCGCTCCCACAGACTTTGCCAGTGCGACGGGCCGGAGCCGCCAAGGCCCGGCACGGTCAGGATGGTCGGCTGTACGCCCTCGAACGGAGCGAACGATCCCATGACGCCTCTCCTTCTATCCAGTCGAGGAGGCGTGGGCTTCCGGCGCTTCAGGGCACGCCATCAGGCCACGCTCTCCCGTCTGCGAAGTTATTCCCATCAAGCCGGTAGACAATAGCGATTCGAGATCGCTGCGCCGGTGCGACGCCGGGTTGCGGCGAGACGAAGCGGGCGCGATAGGGGGCCATGCCGAAACAGCGCGCGGACCAGATGCTCGTCGACCGCGGGCTTGCCGAATCGAGGACGCGGGCCGCCGCGCTCGTAATGGCGGGGCTGGTGTTCGCCGGCGACCGTAAGCTGGACAAGCCTGGGCAGCAGCTTTCCGACGACGTCGTGCTCGACGTGCGCGGGCGCGATCATCCGTGGGTGTCGCGCGGCGGCATCAAGCTGGCGCACGGTTTGGACGAGCTTGGCTGGGACGTGACCGGTGCGGTGGCGATCGATGTCGGTTCCTCCACCGGCGGCTTCACCGACGTGCTGCTGACCCGCGGCGCGGCGAGGGTCTATGCGGTCGACAGCGGCACCAATCAGCTCGCGTGGAAGCTGCGGCAGGACCCGCGCGTCGTTGTCCACGAGCAGACCAGCGCGCGCATCCTGACGGACGCGCATATCCCGGAGGCGATCGACGTCGTGGTGTGCGACGCCAGCTTCATCGGCCTGTCCAAGGTGCTGGAGCGACCGCTGTCGTTCGCCAAACCCGGCGCGCGCCTGCTCGCGCTCATCAAGCCGCAGTTCGAGGCGGGGCGGGGAGAGGTCGGCAAGGGCGGCGTCGTCCGCGATCCGGCGATCCACGCCCGCGTCTGCGCGGAGGTGGCGACGTGGCTGGAAGGATCAGGCTGGCACGTGGCGGCGACGACGACCAGCCCGATCACCGGGCCGGAGGGCAATGTCGAATTCCTGATCGGCGCGGTGCGGGGATAGGGCCCGCCGGGCTGCGTCTTCCTCCGGATACGGGTGCACCGCGCACGTTCGACCGTGCCCGGCATCCAGCCCGCTTTACGCCACCCCGCCAGTCGGGCATCACCCGCGAAACGACGGACAGGAGCGCGCGTGGGCGGGATCGCATCGAAAGGTCAGTTGAGGGCGTCGTTCCTGCGCTGGGCGGTATTCACCGTGCCGCTGATCCTGCTGCTCGGCTTCCTGTCGGGCCGGGCCGTGTCGGCCGGCGGCGACAACGCCTGGTATGTCGCTTTGGACAAGCCGTCGGTGAACCCGCCCGACATCGTGTTCCCGATCGTCTGGACGGCGCTCTACATTCTGCTCGGTCTGGCGTTGGCGATGATCCTCAACGCGCGTGGTGCACGCGGGCGGGGCACGGCGATCCTGCTGTTCGCGCTGGCGTTCGGGTTGTCCCTGTTCTGGACGCCGCTGTTCTTCGGCGCGCATCAGGTGCTGGCCGCCGCCGCGCTGATCGCGGCGATGCTGGCGACGGCGATCGCCGCCACCGTCGCGTTCGGACGCATCCGCAGCGCGGCGGCATGGCTGATGGTGCCTTATCTCGTCTGGATCAGCTTCGCCGGCGTGCTGACATGGAGCATCCACCGCATGAACCCGGACGCGGAATCCCTTGTGCCGACCGCCCGTACATCCCAGATGCTGTGATCCAGTCTTCTAAGGAATCATGATGCAGTCCGAGAACCGCCTCCTCGACGATGTCGCCAAGCTGCTGAACGGCGCGGCGGGGACGATCGCCGGCATGGGGCGGGAAGCCGAATCGAGCGCCCGTTCGCGCGCACGGGAATGGATCGGCGGCCTCGATTTCGTCAGTCGCGACGAGTTCGACGCGGTGAAGGCGATGGCCGCCGCCGCGCGCGACGAGGCGGATGCGCTGCGTGCGCGGCTCGACGCGCTGGAGGCGAAGACCGCGAGCGCGGCCGAGCCGCTGAGCGCGGATCTGGGCTGAACAGCCCGAACATCCGCGAGCGGTGGCACGGGTGCCTCGCATCCACCGCCGCGATGCGCCATAAGGAGCATGATGCTCGACCAGACCGACCACGACGACCACGAACCGTCCGCCCCCATCGACATGCTGGAGGCGTATTACGCCGCCCATAACTGGGAGTTCGAGCGGCACGAGGATGAGATCGTCGCGTCTATCAAGGGAAGCTGGACGACCTACGAATTGCGCGCCCTGTGGCGGGAGGACGACAGCGTCCTGCAATTCCTGGCCTTTCCGGACATCAAGGCGACCGATGACCGCCGGCCGGCGCTGTACGAAGCGATCGGCCTCGTCAACGAACAGCTCTGGATCGGCCATTTCGAACTGTGGTCGTCCAGCGGCATCCTGCTGTACCGCCACGCCGCGCTGGTCGATGGCGAGGAGGAGCCGATGCTGAGCCTGTCGGGGGCTGAATTGCTGGTCGAATCCGCGATCGAGGAGTGCGAGCGCTTCTACCCGGTGTTCCAGTTCGTTTTGTGGGGCGGCAAGAACCCGCGCGAGGCGCTGGCCGCCGCGCTGGTCGAAACGCACGGCGAGGCATGAGCGCGGTTCTGGCCGTGAACGGCCCGCTCTGGATGATCGGTTGCGGCAATATGGGCGGTGCGATGCTGTCGGGCTGGATCGCTGCCGGTCTCGATCCCCGGCAGGTGACGGTCGTGACCCGGACGGAGCGCTTCGGTCCCCCCGGCGTTCGGCACCTCACCGCCGTTCCCGCCGACGAGCGGCCGGAGGTGCTGGTGCTCGCGGTCAAGCCGCAGCAACTCGACAGCGTCGCGCCCGCTCTGGCGGGGCTTTCGCCGGCGGTGCTGATCTCGATCCTTGCCGGGGTGGAGGAGGCGGCGCTGGCCGCCCGCATCCCGTCTGCCGCGATCGTGCGTGCGATGCCCAATCTGCCGGTGGCGATCGGGCGCGGCGTGACGGCGCTGCACACAGGCAGCAGCGATCCGGCCGTCCGGATGCTCGCCGAGGCATTGGCCGCGCCGCTCGGGCTGGTCGAATGGATCGCCGATGCGGGCGACTATGACGCGGTGACCGCGCTGGCGGGGTGCGGTCCCGGCTTCGTGTTCCGTTTCGGCGAGGCGCTGGCGGAGGCCGGGGCGGCACTGGGGCTGCCAGCCGATCAGGCGCTGCGCCTTGCCCGCGCCACGTTGGCCGGCGCCGCCGAGATGCTCGCCGCCAGCGACGAAACACCTGCGACGCTGGCCGACCGGGTTGCCAGCCCCGGTGGATCGACGCGGGAGGGACTGAACGTCCTCGACCGGGACGACGTAATGAAGCGGCTGATGAAGGCGACGCTGGCCGCCTCGGCCGAGCGCAACGCCGCGATGGCCGCCGCGGCGCGCTAGGTCACTCGCGCAGGCCCTGGACCTGCCCGCGCTCGTCTTCGGGGATCAGGCCCTCCAGCACCGCCCAATAGCCTGCCACGGCGGCTTGACCGGCGCTGGCATAGGCGGCCGACATCAACTGCCGCACCCCTTCGAACAGGTCGCTCTCCATCGTCACGCCGGCGGGCGTCAGACGCAGCAGTCGTTGCCGCCGGTCGCGATCGCCCGATCGCGTCTCGACCAGACCGCGCTCGGCCAGTTCCGTCAGCACCCGTCCCAGCGATTGCTTGGTGATCGCCAGCAACGATAGCAGCTCGCTCACCGTCAGGTCCGGCTTGCGGGCGATGAAGTACAATGCGCGGTGATGCGCCCGTCCCAGACCCTCCGCCGCCAGAACGCGATCGGCCGATTTGGTCAGGTGAGCATGACCGAAATACAGCAATTCCATACCCCTGCGAAGCTCGGGCTCGCGGAGGAACAGGGCGGGGGCAGAGGGAGCAGCGGCAGCCATGTTGACCCGTTTAGACATCCGTCTTAGGCGACTGCAACACCCAAAACGCCAGAAAGACGCCGATGTCCAGTTCCTTCCGGTTCGATCCCAACGCGGCACCGGTCGCCAGCACCGAGCGGGCGGAGCGACTGATCGACCCTGGTTTCGGCCGCGTCTTCACTGATCACATGACGGTCATCCACTTCTCCGACGCGGAGGGCTGGCACGATCCGCACGTCACCGCGCGCGCGCCGCTCCAGATCGATCCCGCGTCGTCCGTGCTGCATTACGCGCAGGAGATTTTCGAGGGGATGAAGGCCTATCGTCTCGCCGACGGCGGCACCGCGTTGTTCCGGCCCGATGCCAACGCCCGCCGGTTTCAGGACAGCGCGCGCCGGCTCGCCATGCCCGAATTGCCGGAAAGCCTGTTCATTGAATCGATCGAGCGTCTGGTCGATGCCGACCGCGACTGGATACCGGGCGGCGAGGGGGCCTTGTACCTGCGCCCCTTCATGTTCGCGTCGGAGGTGTTCCTGGGCGTCAAGCCGGCGAGCGAGTATCTCTACATGGTCATCGCCTCGTCGGTCGGGGCCTATTGGAAGGGCGGGATGCGTCCGATCACCGTCTGGGTCAGCCGCGAGCATACCCGCGCCGCCGCCGGCGGTACCGGTGCGGCCAAGTGCGGCGGCAACTACGCCGCCAGTCTGATCGCGCAAAAGGCCGCGATCACGCAGGGGTGCGATCAGGTCGTGTTCCTCGACGCGGTCGAGCGCCGCTGGGTTGAGGAACTGGGCGGCATGAACCTGTTCTTCGTACTGGACGACGGAACGCTGGTGACGCCGCCGCTGACCGGCACGATCCTGCCCGGTATCACCCGAGACTCGCTGATTACGCTCGCCCGTGCCGATGGGCTGACCGTGCGCGAGGAGCCCTATGCGATCGACCAGTGGCGCGCCGATGCCGAAAGCGGCCGTCTGGTCGAGGCGTTCGCCTGCGGCACCGCCGCGGTCGTGACGCCAGTCGGCAAGGTCAGGGATTTGGAAGGCGATTTCGCGATCGGCGGCGGCGGCACCGGCCAGATCACCCGGCGCCTGCATCAGGCGCTCAACGCCATCCAGCGCGGCACCGCGCCCGATCTGCACAACTGGCTGCACCGCCTGAACTGAACGGGCTTCCTTCTCTCGCGAGCGTCGCTATAAGGCCGCGCTCCACTGGGGCGTCGCCAAGCGGTAAGGCAGCGGCTTTTGGTGCCGCCATGCGCAGGTTCGAATCCTGCCGCCCCAGCCAAATCCGTAAAATACTGCCTTTAGAATGACTTAGCGCCTTCTTTTTGCTTTCTGTGGGGCAGGATCGTGGGACAGGGTTGTGAGGCTGCGATTAAACGCAAGCCGCGTGGATCCCGTGGCCTACCGGTTCGACTATGTCGATCATCCCCTCGACCATCTCACGGTTGATGGGCCAAAGTTGTCTTGGAAAGGAGGGATCCACGTCTGCTTCGTGCGCAATCTTGTTCCGTCGATCAACGATCAAGCCAAGGATCGCTTTCACATCAGCCGCAGTCATGTCCATTTCTGCTCCCACCGCTTCCCACAGGCTAACGGCAGAGAAGAGCCGAACGGCTTCCGCAATCTTGTCGGGATGCTGGAAGGACAAGTGGCTGTGCTTCGTCCGTATCTCGGCATCGAGGGTTGATGCCGCCGTTGCAGAAAGCCGCAACAGCGGTGTTACGGAGAGCGGAACAGGAAAGCGGTTGAAGGCATCAGTTTTCGGGCGCGCTCCGGCGTAGCTTTCCAGCACGCCAAGGCGTGCTAGTGTATGGACATAACGATCCAAGGCGCTGACAACCATTACAACCTCGGCGCGCAGGATGTCGCTTACGTTGTCCGCCGGTGAGGTGCGCAGGAAGCGCGTCAACCACATGCGTGGCATCCGCCACTGGCGCTGGCACCCGGACGAGATGTACGTGAAGCTGGATGGCGAGACGGCTTTACCTCTGGCGAGCAGTAGATCACGAGGGCGAGGTGCTGGAGAGCTAGTCACGAAAAGCGGCGATAAGGCGGCAGCGCTCACCTTCATGAAGAAGGCGCTGAAACGCCACGGCTCACCCGAGGCGATTACCACCGACGGGCTGCGCTCCTACCGTGCAGCGATGAACGAGCTTTACCGCCTCAAGCTTGAACTCGCGGCTGAACTTCCGTCGTTGCATTCACAGCCTCCGGTCTCAAAACTCCTTATCTCGGTGTCCACGAAACCGGCAGCAGCTCACCTCGCGCTGTCCAATACCGGCGACAAACCGAAGGAAGTCGGCATCGACCTGCGC
This sequence comes from Sphingomonas sp. Leaf343, assembly GCF_001423765.1. Taxonomy (GTDB): domain Bacteria; phylum Pseudomonadota; class Alphaproteobacteria; order Sphingomonadales; family Sphingomonadaceae; genus Sphingomonas. The sequence goes on along the minus strand of NZ_LMPG01000014.1, from coordinate 273,644 downwards.
TGGCTCGGCCTGTCGCGACCGGTATCGGTACGCGACCTCCGGACCGGACGCGACGGAGGCGCGCGACCAGCCGAATCGTCACCACAATCCCCGCGCACGGTGCGGAACTACTGAGTCTTGGCTAGACCCGTCTTCGCTCCGCAAGGCCGGTTAACCATGCTGTGGCTCGCTCGCCACAGCAAAAGCTTATTCTCTAATGGGTGCAAATCAACGCATTGCGGGGGAGAGGACGCAGGTCTAGCCCGGTGGCAGCCGCCGCAGAGTGGCACCGGAACCACCACGGGAGAGCAGCATGTCCGCCTTCAACCGCTTCGGTCCGCGCGCCCTGTTGCTGGCGGGGGCCACCATGCTCCCCACCAGCCTTTTCGCGCAGACCGTGCCCGGCGACCAGCCCACGACGCAGGCGACCACGCCCGACGCCGCACCGTCGGGTGAAAGCAACGACGACCTTCAGGACATCGTCGTCACCGGCCAGACCTCGCGCGATCGGCCGCTGATCTCCGCCTCCGCCGACATCACCTATGCGACGCGCGAGGATATCGATCGCCGAGCACCCCGCTCGACCGCCGACATGCTCGAACTCGTTCCCGGCATTTTCGTCGAGGCGACGGCGGGCGAGGCGTCGAACAACTATTCGGTCCGCGGCCTTCAGGGCGGTGGCCAGCGCTTCGTCCAGCTCGAAGAGGACGGCATGCCGATCCTCTACGGCGGCGGCGGTGCCGACTTCTTCTTCCAGCAGGATCTGACGATCGACCGTCTGGAGGCGGTGAAGGGCGGCTCGTCCGGCGTGCTGACCGTCAACGGTGCCGGCGCGACCATCAACTTCATCTCCAAGCGTCCGAACTTCAAGGAGTTCGAGGGTGCGATGCGGCTGACCGGCTACAGCTACGGTCTGAAGCGCGCGGACTTCTACTATTCCGCGCCGCTGGCGGAGAATCTCGCCTTCAACTTCGGCGGCTATGTCCAGAGCAGCCCCGGCGTCCGCAAGAACCCGTTCGACTATGCCGGCTACCGGATCAAGGGATCGCTGGAATATCGCCTGTCGAGCGGCGGTTCGGTTCGCCTGTCGGGACGGCGCGGCGACATGGAGACCGCCTATTACGCCTCCGCTCCATACCGCTTCGATGATGGCGATCCCGCGAGCATCCCCGGCTTCAACATCCAGCGCGACAATATCGGCGGCGATGCCTTCCGGTCGATACAGGTGCCGGTATCGACCGCGGTCGACCCCGACGGGTTCCGCCAGTTCCGCTACAAGGACGGCATCCGTTCGCTCTCCAATCAGGCCCGACTGGACATCGACGTCCCGCTGTCGGACACGCTCAGCGTCTTCGGACGTGGCCGCTACATGGACTACAGCTACGACTTCAACGGCCTGTTCCCCGGCTCGGGCACCGGCAATGCGGGTCTGGCGAGCGCGGTCAACTACCTGACGCCGGACCCGGCGGTATCACCCATCATCGACCTGCTCCGCGCCGGCTTCGCCGCCTATCCGACCGCCCAGCGGTTCGGCATTCGCAACATCCGCACCGGCCAGGTCATCGGATCGAACCAGACCGCAGCGCTGAACGCGCTGAACGGCAACGGATTCCTGCAACGGACGACGCTCAACCACGATTATGTCGACGGCCGCGATCTCGGCATCAACGTCGGCACGCGGTGGGAGATTGGCACCGGGTCGATCAAGAACTCGCTGACCGTCGGCGGCATGTACTACAACGTGCGCCGCAACCAGGACCAGTCGGCCACCGCCAGCGTCGTCAACGACGTGAGGAACAACAGCGACATCTACGACATCGTCGCGCTCGACGCGGGCAATGGAGTCGTCGGGTCGCTGACCGATAGCGGCCTCGTTTCCTATGGCGACTGGGGAAACGGCATTCGCCAACGCAAGGACGAGAGCTACTCGCTCTACGCTAACGACGAAATCGCGTTCGGCGACCTGCGCATCGACGGCGGCATTCGCTGGGAGAGCGATACGGCGACCGCGTTCGACGGCAACAGCGCAACGGTCAATCAGGCGGTGCAGCCAAGCGTCGGCGGCGTCGTGCGCAACGTCGGCTCGACCTTCAACGGCACCTTCTCGCCCACCAATGCCGGGCGTACCGGCGCGGACGGCAAGCTGACGCAGGACAAGATCTCCTGGACGGTCGGCGCCAACTATCTGATTACGCCCAGCTTCGCGGTCTATGCGCGCTATGCCGACGGGTTCCAGACCAACAACATCGACCCGATCACGACGATCGAACTCTACGAGGCCGGCGTCCGTTACCAATATGGCCGCCTGTTCAGCGGATCGGTGACGGTGTTCCGCACCAACTTCAACAACCAGAGCTACAACTTCGCCAATCCCGCAAATCCGACGCAGCAGCAGAACATCAACGCCGATCTGCGCACCAAGGGTGTCGAGGTCGACGTCGTAGTTCGACCGGTGCGCTGGTTCTCGGTCGATTTCCAGGGCGTGTTCCAGGATCCGAAGCTGGAGAACCTTCAGATCGACGGCGCGACGCAATCCGGGTTCGAAGGCAATCGACCGGAACGCACGCCGGCGCGCCTGTGGACGGTGACGCCTGCGATCCAGCTGCCGAACGGCCTCGGCGACATCTATGGCCGCTACAAATATGTCGGCAAGATCTTCGCGGATGCGGGCAACGGCGTCGCGCTGCCCAGCTACGGCGTGACCAGTGTCGGCGTGAACCTGAACGTCACGCAGCAATTGCAGGTCAGCTTCAACGCGGAGAACATCTTTGACGTCGTCGGCCTGACGGAGGGCAATCCGCGACAAGGCCAGACTCAGGCGATCACCGACGGCTATTTCTATGCCCGCGGAATCGTCGGGCCGACCTACGGCGGATCGGTGACGTTCCGCTTCTGATGAGGCGCAGGCGATGAAGACGATACGCAGCGCAATTATGCTGGCGGCCGGCACGGCGCTCGTTGCACCGTGGCCCGTGATTGCTCAGGCGAAACCCGAACTCGCCTATCAGGTGACGGAGGGCCAGAATCTCAACGCCTTCGTTCGCGACGGTCGCGTCGCAGCGCACCTGTTGCTGCGCAACGGCACGGACCCGCGCATTCTCGTGGCGTTTCCCGCGGGGAACAGCGGCGTCGGCCTGTGGTTCGAACCGCTGTCAAAGCCCGCGACATGGCGGCTGGAGAAACCGCCCCGCCCGACCACAGCGCCTGGCATCGCGGGACCGCAGCCGGCGATCGTCACCATCGCGAGCCTCGCCGCGCCAGAACTGCGCATCAAGCAGGCGGTGCTGTCCAGCGTCCGCTTTCTGCGCGACTATCAGGCGATCGGACGCTTCCCGCCGGACGTCGCGGTCGCCCCGGTTTTCGCGGGCGACACGATCCGGTGGAGCCGGCCACGGCTGGACGGCAAGCCGGGCTATATGCTGCAGCTGCGCGTGCTCGCCGGCCGCGTGCAGGGATCGCGCGTCGTCGCGAACGGCGGCGCACCGATCCGGCTGGAGATCACAGCATCAAGCGGCGAGACACCGCTGACCGGCCTCGCGCAGGCCGACTTGCTCAACGCCCGTGCCGCGAACGACAGTACCGCCCGCAACGCGTTGCGCTTCCTGAGCTACCGGGAGAAGTTCCTCGCCGGTTCGTGGCGGTTCCAGACCTATTTCGGGCGCGACACGCTGATGTCGCTGCGACTGTTGATGCCCGTCCTGCAGGCGCGCGCGATCGAGGCGGGGCTGGGCTCCGTGCTCGCGCGCCTCGACGCGAGCGGCGATGTCGCGCACGAAGAGGGAATCGGCGAGTTCGCGGTCGTCGACCGTCGCCAGCACGAAGGCAGCGGCGACGCCGCCGTGCTCGATTATGCGATGATCGACGACGACTACATGCTCGCGCCGGTTGCAGGCAGCTACCTACTCGATCATGCCGACCGGGCCGCCGCACGCCGCTTCCTTGATGCGCCGCTGGTCAGCGAAGGCGTGCCGGGCAAGACCGAGCCGACGGGGGCGGCACTGGTCCGCAATCTATGCTTTATCATCCGGCATGCCCGCGCCTTCACCGACGCACCCACTGTCGAGCACCTGATCCCGCTGAAGCCGGGCCGCCTGACGGGCCAGTGGCGCGACAGCGACGAGGGACTTGGCCGTGGCCGTTACGCCTATGACGTCAACGCGGTGTTCGTCCCCGCCGCATTGGATGCCGCCGCGCGAATGATGAAGGCGGGACTGTTGGATTCTTACCTGACGCCTGCCGACCGCGCGCTGCTGGCCGACGCCGAGCGCATGGCAAGCGTCTGGCGCGAGCATGCGCCGGCCCTGTTCAGCGTGACAATTCCGAACGCCGACGCCGTGCCGGCGGTTCGCCGTTACGCGAAAAACCTCGCCATTCCCGCCGAGCCGGCGGTCGCCGCGCTGGGCACTTCGCCGCTCGTCTTCCACGCGCTCTCGCTCGATCAGGAAGGGCGGCCGGTGAAGATCGTCAACTCCGACGAAGGCTTCGCACTGCTGTTCGCGCAACCATCGGCGGCCGATCTGGAAACCTACGTCAGCACGGCCATGCGCCCCTTTCCCGCCGGGCTGATGACCGACATCGGCCTGCTCGTCGCGAACGCCGCGCAGACGGATGCGGCGACGCAAGATCGCTTTACCCCCGCCGCCTATCACGGCGCGGTCGTGTGGTCGTGGCAGCAGGCACTGTTCGCCGCCGGTCTGGAGCGGCAACTCGCCCGGCCCGACCTGCCAACGTCAACCCGATCGGTGCTGGCGCGCGCGCAGTCGACGCTGTGGCGCGCAATCTCCGCAACGCGGGCGACGCAGAGTTCGGAGCTTTGGTCGTGGGCGTTCGCCAACGGGCGCTACAAGGTCGTGGCATTCGGAGCCGGCAAGCAGGACGTGGACGAGTCCAACGCGGCGCAATTGTGGAGCACCGTGTACCTCGCCGTGCAGCCGCCGAAATAGCTCAGCCCAGCGACAGGAACGCCGTCACCGTCAGCCGCCCGCGTGTCGGATCGTCGCTCAGCGCCGCGTCGGGCGCGATCGCCCCGCTGTGCAGCAACGCGCTCCGGTACAGCACTGCACGATTGTACCGTGCGTCAACCTGCGCGATCCGCTCGAACAGCGGCGTCGACTCCGTAACATAGCTCGCGGGCGGCGCTCCCCCCTGCTGCAACTCCGCATTGAGCGTCGCAAGGTACCGCTCGGACCGCATTGCGTCGATCGTCTCGTATCCGGTCGCGCGGTGACGGAAGAAGGCGGTGCCGTCGCCACCGTCCGGGTCCAGATACTGGACCAGCGCAATGCGGTTCAGGTCCACGGCGTCCATATGCGGCAGTCGCTGTTGCACGCTCAGCGTCTCCGGCGGGTGCGTGACGATCGAGAAGCTGGCGTCGATCAGCGCAACGTCGCCCGCCAGGCCGAACACACCCTTCAGCGCCGTCGTCAGGGCGGGCCGGACGCGGTCGAAATAATTGATCGGCAGCGTGGCGCGGATGCCTGGATAGTGGTTCCGGCCCGGCCCGAACGCGGCGCGCGCGGCCGCAAGACGCAGCGCATCGGGATCGGGGTGGAAGCCGTCGATGATCGCGATCGGCTGTGCCTCCTGTCCGATCCGCCGTGCGGCGATGTCGGGCCGGATCACGCCATCAGCTCCGCCAGCGCCGTGTCGTGCAGCGGCAGCGTCGGTGCCGCGCGCGCGATGACGTCGGCGATCTGCTGCACCTGCGCGCGGTTGGTGGCGCTGTCGATCGCGTCTGCCAGCGGGTTGTACCCCGCCGCGGTGATTCCCTGCCCGTTCAGAACCGCGAGCCAGCTTGCGTCGCGAAACAGCTCCTCGGGGTCGAGCATCAGCCGGCCGGAGCGGCGATACTGCTCCTCGCGGATCAGCAGCGTGTCCGGCAGCGCCATCGTCTGGCAGCGTCGCCACAGCGGTTCGTCACGTCCGCTCGTCGCATGATAGTGGAGGATCAGGAAGTCCCTGATACCGTCCATGTCGCGGCCCAGCAGCTGGTTGTACCGATCGGCGAGCGCGGGGTCGCAATCCCTGTCGGGAAAGAGCGTCAGCAATTTGGTGATGCCGCTCTGGATCAGGTGGATGCTGGTCGATTCCAGCGGCTCCAGAAATCCTGAGGCCAGTCCGATCGCCACGACATTGCCACGCCACGCGCGCCGCCGCATCCCCGCGGCGAAGCATAGCATGCGCGGTTCCGCCAATGCTTCGCCGTCGAGGTTCGCGAGCAGGGTCGCCGCCGCTTCGTCGTCCGAGATATAGCGCGACGCATAGACATACCCGTTGCCGGTGCGATGCTGGAGCGAGATCCGCCACTGCCACCCCGCCGCACGCGCCGTGGACCGCGTGAACGGCGGCGTTGCTGTGGTCCGCGCGCACGGCACCGCCACCGCACGGTCACAGGGCAGCCAGTGGGACCAGTCTTCGAACGCCTCCCCCATTGCCTTTTCCACCAGCAACGCACGAAAGCCCGAGCAGTCGACGAACAGGTCACCCTCCATCCGCTCGCCACGCTCCGTCGTCAGCGCCGTGACGAAGCCCGTCTCCGGGTGTCGCTCGACCGCCTGCATCTTGCCCTCGACCCGCCGCACGCCGTGCCGCTCGCTCAGCCCGCGCAAATAGGCCGCATAGAGGCCGGCATCGAAATGATAGGCATAGCCCAGCGTCGAGAGGATCGATCGTCCGTCGCCGCCCGGCTTTGCGAAGCGCCCCTGCGCTGCCAGCCGCCCCGCCAGCGAAAGGTCGGACAGGGGCATGTCCAGCCCCTCCGCCCGCGCCTTCAGCCAGCGGTGATGGAAGGCGACGCCCGGCAGCGCCGCGCCAAAGTGGCCGAACGGGTGAAAGTAGCGGCTGCCCGGTGCCGTCCAGTCGACGAATTCGATGCCCAGCTTGAACGTCGCCTTGGTCGCGCGCAGGAACTCCGCCTCGTCCAGCCCGATCAGGTCGTTGAACCAGTGGATCGTCGGGATCGTGGCTTCGCCGACCCCGACGGTGCCGATCTCTTCCGACTCCAATAGCGTTATCGAAATTGAGCGGCCGAAGCTGCGCGATAGTGCAGCAGCCGTCATCCAGCCGGCGGTCCCGCCCCCGAGGATTACGACGCGCCGTATCCGTGCCTGCTGCTCCATATCGCTTGGTAGGCCGATCCGGCAGCGAATGCACCCGCATTGGCGCGCGTTTTGCGGCTTCCGAGACCGGCTCAGGCTGCTGGGGTCAGGACCCATTGATGTGAGAGGCGCGATCTGATTCAGGCTCCCTGAGGAGACTGAGGATGAGCGCCTATACTGGCTGACGGAGGAGCAGATGGCGCGCCTGCGGCCATATTTCCCAAAGAGCCATGGCAAGCCGCGAGTTGACGACCGGCGGGTGTTGAGCGGCATCGTTTTCGTGAACCGCAATGGGCTGCGCTGGCGTGATGCGCCCCGGGACTACGGCCCGCACAAGACGCTCTACGATCGCTGGAAACGATGGGGTGAGATGGGTGTGTTCCTCCGCATGATGGAGGGCTTGGCTGCCGCTGATGCCGACCCAAAGACCGTTATGATCGACGCGACGTATTTGAAGGCGCACCGCACGGCATTGAGCCTGCGGGTTAAAAACGGGATCTCGGGCGCCTGATTGGTCGCACCAAAGGTGGCATGGACACGAAGCTCCATGCCGTGACCGACGCAAACGGCCGTCCGCTCAGCTTCCTCATGACCGCCGGACAGGTCAGCGACTATACCGGTGCGGCCGCGTTGCTCGACGATCTGCCCAAGGCGCAATGGCTGCTCGGCGACCACGGCTACGACGCTGACTGGTTCAGGGATGCCTTGCAGGCCAAGGGTATCCAGCCATGCATCCCAGGTCGGACGTCCCGGCTCGAGCCCATCAAATACGACAAACGCCGCTACAGGCGCCGTAGCCGTATCGAAATCATGTTCGGACGGCTCAAGCACTGGCGCCGCGTTGCGACCCGCTACGATAGGTGGCCGACGGTCTTCTTGTCCGCCATCGCCCTCGCTGCCACCGTCATCTTCTGGCTTGATCAACGAGTCCTGACCCTAGCCGATAGCTGTTTCAGCTAGCATCGTGGCAATCTCTGACACCTTCATCGTCTCGTCGATCGCGCCGGCCTGTGTCCCGTCGCGTAGACCCAGCGCCTCGGTGAGTTTGGCGCGACTGATCGCGACATAGACCAAGCGGGCGTTGACGGTGTTGAACGTCTGGATTGGGTCCTCTCCACCGCGTCCGTGCGGGCAAGCAACCCGGGTTACGCCGCGCCGACTGAGTGATAAGGGGAGAAATGCGCAAGCTGTTGCCCTTGCTGGCGTGCATGATGCTGGTCCTCACGACGTGGGCCGGTATGGCACATGCCGCGGAAGCAGGCGGCGTCGAGATGAGCACGACCGAGATGTCCGCCCATGCGCCGGGCGACGGCGACGAGGTCCCTGCCGATGCCGATAAGGGCTATCCGCATCACCATGCGAGCTGCCACGAGCATCAGGTTAACACGCCGACCGTCGGGGCGGCGATCGACGCAACCATCGGAGCACCGACGATGCCACCGGCCGTGTTCAGCCGCGCGCTGACCGGGCACGATTCGGAAGCAGCTCTCCGACCACCGCAGGCCTGACGCGTCGATCGGGCGCGCGCGGATGCGCGTCCGGGATACTACCGTCAGGAGCATATCATGCATCGCATCATCGCGGCCGTCCTGGCCGCCGGCGCCTGCGCATCGTCGCTGCAGGCCCAGACCGACCGGACCGTCGCTCCGCCACCGGTCCTCACGCTTGCCGAGGCGCTCGACAGGGCGGGCGCGTCTTCGCCATTCCAGGGCGTAGCAGCGGCGGGCATCCGTGCCGCCGAGGCGCAGCGTCGCGTCGCCGGGCTTCGTCCCAACCCGTCGATCGTCGGCGAGGCGGAGAACGTCGCGGGGACCGGCATCTATCAGGGGCTGCGATCGTCGGAGACGACGATCGGCCTCGCCTTGCCGCTCGAACTCGGCGGCAAGCGCGGCGCCCGCATCGCCGTCGCCAAGGCGCAGATCGGACGTGCCGGTTTGCAGGCCGATATCGCGCGCGCCGACCTGCGGCTGAGGGTCACGCAGACCTACAACGCCGCCGCCGCCGCCCAGCGTCGGGTCATCATTGCGGAGGATCAGGTCGGCATCGCGGCCGAAGTGCTGCGTGCCGCCCGCGTGCGGGTGCAGGCAGGCCGCGCGTCTCCGCTCGAGGAGCAGCGCGCGGACGTCGCCCGCATTTCCGCCGAAGGGGCGCTGGAACGGGCACGTCGGTCGGCCGAGGCTGCGTCCGGCAATCTCGCGCGGCTGCTGGGCATGCCGGTGGGACAGCTCGATCGCAGCTGGTTCGACGCGGTGCCTTCGACCATCACGACGCGACCGATGGCGACTTCCGGGACCCTGACGGTCGCCGCGGCGCGCGCCGACCTCGACACGGCGAGCGCGCAGGTGCTTCTGGCACGCAGCCAGCGGGTGCCCGACCTCACGGTCAGCGCCAGCGCGCGGCGACTGGAACAGACCAACGACGTCGCCGCGGTGTTCGGCATCTCCATCCCGCTCAACGTCTTCAACAACGGGCGCGCCAGCATTGCGGTGGCCGAAGCCCAGCGCGAGCAGTCTGATGCGCAGCAGCGCGTCGCGCTGCTCGATGCCGAGCAGGACGTGGCGACGACGCAGGCCGATGCCGGGAACGCCGCGACCACGGCGCGCAACGCCGCTGGACCGGCGCTCGTCGCGGCGACCGAGGCCGTCCGCATCGCCCGCATCGGCTACCGCGAAGGCAAGTTCGGGCAGCTCGATCTGCTCGATGCCGAACGCACGCTGCTCGACACCCGCACGGCCGCGATCGACGCGCTGGCGGCCTATCACGACGCACAGGCGCGGCTGGAACGGCTGACCGTCGCCGCGCCGCTCCCCAAGGACGATCAACGATGAACCGCATCATGAAAGCCGCGATGCCGGCCGTTCTGGCCCTCGCCGTCTCCGGCTGTGGCCGGTCGGCGGAGCCCACGGAAAACAGGGGCGAGGCCGGGGAAACCAAGGAAGCCGCTACCGGCGATCCGATGACCGCCACGCTCTCCGCGCAGCAGATCGCCGACGCAGGCATCGAGGTCACCCGCCCGACCGTTGGCGGCGTCGCAGGCGCGATCGAGCTTCCTGCGACCATCGAGGGCGATCCTGAGGGAGTTCAGGTTGTTTCAGCTGCGATCGCGGGCCGCCTCGTCTCGCTCACCCGCAACCTTGGCCAGCCGGTCCGGCGCGGCGAGACGTTGGCCATCATTGAGAGCCGCGAAGCCGCGAGCCTCAATGCCGAGGTGGAAGCCGCCCGCGCCCGCTCCACGCTGGCCCAGTCGAACCTGCGTCGCGAGCAGCGCCTGTTCGCCGAGCGCGTGTCACCCGAACAGGACCTCGTCGCCGCCCGCACCGCCGCGACCGAGGCGAACATCGCGCTGCGTCTCGCCCGCCAGCAGCTGTCGGCCACCGGGGGTGGCGGTGGGGCGCTCAACCGCATTACCGTCCGTTCGCCCATCTCCGGTCAGGTGATCGCTCGCTCAGCCACGCTCGGCCAGCAGATCGCCGCCGACGCCGAGATCTTCCGCGTCGCGAACCTCGCCAGGGTATCCGTGACGATGTCGCTGGTGCCCGCCGATGCCGGACGCGTCGCGCCGGGCGCGCGCGTCGAGGTGACGTCGGCAGGACGACGTCAGGAAGGCCGCGTGACCTTCGTCTCGCCGATCCTCGACGAGACCACCCGGCTGGTGCCGGTGATCGCGACCATCGACAACGCTGGCGGCACATGGCGCGTCGGCGAGAACGTCAGCGTCTCGGTGCTGCTGCCCGCGACCGGCGATCGCAGCGTCGCCGTGCCCTCCGCCGCCGTGCAGATGATCGGCGACAAGCCGCATGTCTTCGTCCGCACGCCGTCGGGCTTCGAGGCGACCCCGGTGACGCTCGGCCGCACCAACGGCGGCTCGGTCACCGTCATGGCCGGCCTGACCGGCGAGGAGCGCATCGCCTCCACCAACTCGTTCACGCTCAAGGCCGAACTCGGCAAGGGCGAAGCGAAGGACGAGGACTAGGCCATGCTCGCCCGTATCGTGACCTTCGCCGTCGAGAAGCGCTGGCTTGTCCTGCTGCTGACGCTCGCCGCGGCACTTGCCGGGGTGTTCGCCATCCAGCGGCTGCCGATCGACGCCGTCCCCGACATCACCAACAATCAGGTGCAGATCAACGTCGTTGCGCCAGCACTCTCGCCGGACCAAATCGAAAAGCAGGTCGCCTTCACCATCGAGACCGCGCTCGCCGGCACTCCCGGCCTCGAATACACCCGCTCTCTCAGCCGCAACGGCTTCGCTCAGGTCACCGCGGTGTTCGACGAGAAGACGGACATCTACTTCGCACGCCAACAAGTCTCTGAACGGCTGCGCACGGCGGAGGAGAGCCTGCCCGAGGGCGTGAACCCGGAGATGGGACCGATCGCTACCGGGCTCGGCGACATCTTCATGTGGACGGTGGAATATCGCGAGCTCGATCAGGTCAACCACCGCAACGGCGAACCCGGCCTGCAGAAGGATGGCAGCTACATCACCCCGGAGGGTGACCATCTCGTCGATGCCGCCGACAAGGCGACCTACCTTCGCACGGTGCAGGACTGGATCGTTACGCCGCAGCTGAAGAGCAGCGCTGGGCTGGCCGGGGTCGACAGCCTTGGCGGCTACACCAAGCAGTATCTGGTCGTCCCCGACATCCAGCGCATGGCGGCGATGAAGATCACGCTGCAGGATCTCGCCACCGCGCTGGAACGTAACAACACCAGCGCCGGTGCCGGCGTCGTCAACCGCAATGGGGAAGGGCTGGCCGTCCGTGCGGATGGTCGCGTGCGCAACGCCGACGACCTGGCGCGGACAGTGATCGCCACGCGCGAGAGCGTGCCGATCCTGCTCAGCCAGATTGCCACCGTCCGCACCGGACAGGCGCTACGCATGGGCTCGGCATCCGAGAACGGCCATGAGGTGGTCGTCGGCACCGCTGTCATGCGGATCGGCGAGAACAGCCGCACCGTGTCCACCGGCGTCGGTGAACGGCTGAAGGCAATCGGTCGCGCGCTGCCCGTTGATGTCGTCGTCAAGCCGGTGCTCAACCGCACCGAGCTGGTCAACTCGACCATCGCCACCGTCGCCCGCAACCTCGCGGAGGGAGCGCTGCTCGTCATCGTCGTGCTGTTCGCGCTGCTCGGCAACGTCCGCGCGGCGCTGATCGCGGCGCTCGTCATTCCGATCACCATGCTGCTGACCAGCGTCGGCATGCTGCGCGCGGGCGTCTCGGCCAATCTGATGAGCCTCGGCGCGCTCGACTTCGGCCTGATCGTCGATGGCGCAGTCATCATCGTCGAGAATGCGCTGCGGCGGCTCGGCGACGCGCAGCACGGGCGTAGCGACGCGCTGCCGCTCCGGCGACGCCTCGATCTGGTCTCAGCATCGGCGCGCGAGATGATCCGTCCGTCCGTCTACGGTCAGGCGATCATCATCCTCGTATACGCGCCGCTGCTCACCTTCACCGGCGTCGAGGGCAAGATGTTCGAGCCGATGGCGCTCACCGTCATTATCGCGCTCGTCTTCGCCTTCATTCTTTCGATGACCTTCGTGCCGGCCGCCATCGCCATCTGGCTCAGCCGACCCGTCGACGAGAAGGAGAGCCGGATCATCGGCTGGCTCCGTCGCCGCTACGAGCCGGGTCTCGGCAAAGCGATGGGGCGGCCGAGCGTCACGCTCGGCATCGCGGTGGGCGCGCTCGCACTCGCCGGTGTCGCGTTCACCACCTTGGGGCAGGAATTTCTGCCGCAGCTCGACGAGGGCAACATCCTCGTTCAGGCGGTCCGCATTCCCGGCACCTCCGTCGACCAGAGCCAGGCGATGCAGTTCCAGGTCGAGAAGATGCTGGCGCGCCAGCCCGAGGTGCGCTTCGCCTTCTCGCGCACGGGGACGTCGGAGATCGCGTCCGACCCGATGCCGCCCAACGCCACCGATACCTTCGTCATCCTGAAGCCGCGTGCGGAGTGGCCCGACCCTGGCCTCGGCAAGGAGGAGCTGGTGGAGCGGATGGAGAAGAGGCTTTCGACGCTGCCGGGTAACGCCTACGAGATCACCCAGCCGATCCAGATGCGCTTCAACGAGCTAATTGCCGGCGTTCGCGGCGACATCGCGGTGAAGGTCTTTGGTGACGACTTTGGCGGCATGAAGGATGCGGCCGACCGCATCGCCGACATCCTGCGCAGGACACGCGGTGCCGTCGATGTGCGGGTCGAACAGACCGAGGGACTGCCGATGCTCGATATCCGCCCCAACCGCATGGCGATGTCGCGGATCGGGGTCACGGCCGGCGATGTGCAAGACACCGTCGCCGCCGCGATCGGTGGTCGCGAGGCGGGCGTGATCTTCGAGGGCGACCGCCGCTTTCCGGTGGTGATCCGCCTGTCCGAAGCATCGCGATCGGACCTGACCGAGGTGGCGCAGGTGCCGGTGCCGACCTCGGCCGGCGGTTTCGTGCCACTGTCGACGGTGGCCGACATCGCTGTCGTCGACGGGCCGAACCAGATCAGCCGCGAGAACGGCAAGCGCCGCGTCGTTGTGCAGGCGAATGTGCGCGACCGCGACGTGGCGGGCGTGGTGGCGGATGCGCGTGCCGCAATCGACGCGCAGGTGAAGTTGCCGCCGGGAACGTACGTCGAATGGGGCGGGCAGTTCGAGAACCTCGCCTCGGCGCGCGACCGGCTGCTGCTTGTGGTGCCGGTCTGCTTCGCGGTCATCATGCTGCTGCTCTACGGTGCGCTTGGATCGGTGCGCGATGCGGTGATCGTCTTCACGGGCGTCCCGCTGGCGCTGGTCGGGGGCGTGCTGGCGCTGACGCTGCGCGGCATGCCGTTCTCGGTCTCGGCGGCTGTCGGGTTCATTGCGCTGTCGGGGATCGCGGTGCTCAACGGACTCGTGATGGTGTCCTCGATCCACGACCTGATGGCGCGTGGCATGGACCGGGTGCAGGCCGCCCATGACGGCGCGCTCGCGCGTCTGCGGCCGGTCGCGATGACCGCGCTTGTCGCCAGCCTCGGCTTCGTGCCGATGGCGCTGGGCCACGGTGCGGGCGCGGAGGTGCAGAAGCCGCTCGCCACCGTCGTCATCGGCGGCCTGATCTCGGCGACGCTGCTGACGCTGTTCGTCCTGCCGACGCTCTACGCCCGCTTCGGCGGGTGGCAGGGTCGGTCCGAACACGAACCCGCTAGCTGAAGGGTTGTCTCTCGTCGGAAAGCCCGGAAGCGCTTCTGAATGTACGGGTCCGGGTCCGAACGGCTGCGGATCGCCACGGCAGCTAGCAATCGGATCCCGGCAATGCAGGGAGGCCCGAACTCTTCACACTATTTGCACGTGCCGTTCAGGAGAAGGCGGCGGTGGTCGCCGGAGCGTCGGTGTCGGGCATCACGGTGCGCGAGATGTCGCGGCGGCCAGGCATTGTCTCAAGTCTTGTCTGTAACTGGCGGTCGGTGCAGCAGAAGGCCGAGAGCATCGCCAGCAAGCGGTGGCAGTTCATCCCGTGGGGCGCGGAGACGGACGCCGTGCCCGCCGAGCCGGGCGCGGCACTGACGCCGGCAACGCCCGCACCAGCCTGTCGCCACCTGCCGCACCGGCGGAAGACGCCGGCGGTCGGCATCCACGGACACATCCGTGCCGCATCAACATCGACCTGGCCAACGGCGTCGGGTCGTCGGTCGACATCCACCGTCTCCTCGTGGAGCCAGAACCAGATCGTGACTTTCAGATCCATGGGTCACGACCCTGATTTTCGGACGGTTAGTCGAACCTACAGCCTATTGTCTGACCTCGACGGCGTTGTCGGCGCCATCGCGGTCGATATATTTCGTGTAGGGATCGACGCCGCCAAACGTCGGCATTCCTGTCGTGACGAAGGTGACTTGCTGCAGGCCCGTGTGGACCGGAATGCGCCTGATGACGAGGATGTTTCGGGCGCTGAAGCCAGCGGCATCGGGCGGTGCGGTAAACAGCCCCACCTCGATCGTGTCGGCAAGCGCGGCCGGTCGTTCGACGCCCTTCGGATCGAGATGCGACTTCGATGCCGCGATCGTCAGGACCGTTTCCCAACGCCCGTTGCCGACCGGACGCGTCTTCGCCAACGTCGTGCGCAGATCCCACAGCGTCACCCGATCCGTCAGGTCGTCGACCAGCTCCCGTTCCGCACGCGTACGTGCCAGACGGCGCAGTCCGTTCGCCAATAGCAGCGAATTGGGGTAGGGGGCGCCCTTGAAGCGGCGAGACGCGACGATCCCTCTCAGCATCGCATTGACGCGATCCTCGCCCAGCCGGTCTTGCAGCAGGTACATCGCCACGGCACCCTTGTTGTAATAGATATGGCTCTGCCGCTCCACCCGGTCGAGCGGCGGCTCGATACCGGTATCGCGCGCCCGGCCGACCAGATACTCGTCCATCTCGTACTTCAGGAACCGGCGCACCTCGCCTTCGCCGTGAAGCTGCTTCATCACCATCAGCGCGGTATATTGCGCCATGGTCTCGATCAGCATCGACGCGCCTTTCTGGTCCGCAGCGGCGAGCTGGTGTCCCCAATATTGGTGCGCCATCTCGTGCGCCATCACGTACGTCACGAAGTCGACGCGGCGACGGTCGCGGGTATCCGCGATAAAGCCCATCGCTTCGGATACGGGCACCGTGCCGGCGAACGCCACCGCGCCCGGCGTATAGCCCGGAAATTCGACGACCCGCGCGTGGTCGAACTGATAGGGTCCGAAGGCGCGTTGGCCATAGGCGAGCGTGGCCTGCATCGCGCGCAGCATCAGCTCGACATTGTAGCGGTGTTTCGGATGATGATACACTTCCAGCGCGATCGAACCGGATTGCCGGCGGGCGACGGCGTAATCGGCGGACTGCACCGAGAAGAATGACAGGATCGGAGCGGTGGATGCATAGCGGGTCGTGCGACGACCGTTGGCGACGCGTTCGGCGATACGGCGGCCCGGTGCGACGGCGACCTGCGTGGCGTCGGTCGTGATGGTGATGTCGGACATGACCCATACGGCGCCGCCGAACGAGTTGCGTCCCATCGACGGGCGATCGCCCAGCGGGGCCATCGGCGGCAGCGGGGGCAGCCCCAGCCGCTTGCGGGCCTTCCAGTCCTCCACATACCGGATCGGATTGATGCCGAATTGCGGGAGGAAGGCATGGCTCAGCACCGACGTGCCGTTGCGGACCAGCGAAATATCCTCCCCGTTGGCGCGGAACCCGCGTTGCGCGCGGACCGTGACGAAGCGCAGTTCGCCCGTCGCGCCGGGTGCCAGCGGCGTGGCGAACCGGAATATCTTCATGTGCAGGCGGGGATCGTTCAGAACCAGCGTCGCACCGGGAACGCTTGCCTGTGCGATGTCATAGTCCGCCGTAAGCCCGGTCAGATAGAGCGACGCCACCGGCGCACCGGTATCGTTGACGAAGCCATATCGCCCCCGCGTCACCATCCGGCGTTCGCGCGGGTGCAAGTCGATCGCGAGGCGCACGGTCGTCAGCGAGGGCTGCGCCACCGCGTGATAGCGCCCGTACCGGCGCTCGAAATCGGCCATGTCGCGCTCGACCTCGGCCTGGGGTGGCTGGCGGTTCAGCACGTCGATATTGCGATGGATCCACGCGCCGCTGGCGCCGGCGACGATGCCGCAGGCGACCAGGATCATTCCGGGTATGCCGCGCAATCGGGCGGGCACCCGTCGCAGTCGGGAGGCCAGCCGGACATCGGTGCCGCGACGCCACAGGAGATGGGCGAGCACCGCCAAGGCGCCCGCGAACGCACCCCAGTAAAGCCGCAGCCACCAGCTACCCGGACCGCCGATCTGGTCGCCGTTCATGTCGGACAGCTGGAGGGGCAGGGTCGCGCCGTAGCGATAGAGGGGATAGGTCAGCCCCAGGCCCTCGAGCGCGAAGTTCAGCACTAGATAGCCGACCATGATCGCCCATCCGACATATTTGCCGGGACTGAGCGCCTGAACGAAGACGGCGAGGATGGCGAGGATGACCATGTCCACGGTCTTCGGCAGGAGATACCAGGCGACATATTCGCCCACGACGAAATCGCCACCGCCGCGGATCAGCTGGATCAGCGCGACGGGCACGATCGACGCGAGCAGCGAGGCGAGCAGCACCGTCGTCACGGCGAGCGTCTTCGGTACCATATACGCCCAGTTGGGCAGGGATGTCGCGTCGATGATTTCGTCGATGCGGTTCTGGCGATCGCGCCAGACCAGTTCGCCCGCATAATAGATCGCAATGATGAGCGGGATGATTCCGAAGGTGTTGCGCAGCACGCCGATCATGTTGAACGTCAGCGGGCGAGGGGGCATCCCGTGCATCTCGCCGGCGGTCAGCGCGGCGGCGCCGGCGTTGAGAACGCCCAGCAGGACGAGGATGAGGAACGCCGGGCTGCGCAGCACCATCAGCATCTCGAACCGCGATCGTTCGAACAGGCGCGACCAGCCGGCTACGTCGGGCCGCGCAGGCGGCAGGCGCTTCACGATCAGCGGCAGCTTCGCACTCGTTGCCGCCTTCCCCGTCCGACGCGGCGCGCGACGTTCCGACGGTCCGTTGCGGGCGAAATCGAAGCGGAGATAGGCGAACGACAGGGCGAGCACGCCGATACCGGTCCAGATCGCCCGGTTGACGAGCAGGGCCTCGGCGAACACCGGCGTCCGGATATTGGACTGTGCGGCGGTCCAGAAACGGGTCGTCCGGTCGACCGCGACCATCCCGAACGGTTCGACATAGGACAGGGCGGCGGCGAGCGGGGGGCGATTGGCGACCAGGCCCAGCAGCGCGAAATACGCCACGAGGAATACGATGACGCCAAGATAACTGTACAGCATCGATCGCGTCGTCGTTGCCACGGCGAAGAACACCGCAGCGGTTGCGAACAGGCTCGGCAGCATCACGACGCAATAGCCACCGATATAGTGCAACGGGATCGTCGGTCCGATGACGTCGGGGTCGACCCACGGCATCTGCGATCCCAGCCAGCCGCCCAGCGGTATCATCAAGCTGGCGATCATGGCTGCCGCGAAGGCACCCGTGAACCGCCCGATGACGTAGTCGAACTTGCGGATCCGCGTCGACCGCACGATCGGCCAGAAACCGGTCTCGTCATCGCGGATGACGACATTGGCGACGAACGCCGTCGTTACGAACATCAGGAACAGCGTCAGGATTGCGTAGCTGCGGGCGATGGAGGGGCCGGCATTGCGATGGACCTGGCCCCCGCCGGCGAGTTGCAACTGGTCGATCGCCACCGAGCCGAACGACAGGGCGAAGAACAGCGCGGTCATGCTCAGGAAGACCGGACCGGTGAGTTGGTAGCGCAGTTCGAAGCGCGCGATCTTGTTGAACATGGACATCGCCCCTCAGGCCGCGGGAGCGACTGTCGCGGCGCGGCGCGTCCGGGCGAGGGTGGAGAAATAGACGTCCTCCAGACCACCCGATGCGACCGCGAACCCATCACCCGGATCGTTCTCCGACAGGACATGGATCATCGTGCGACCAGCATACAGGCGCGTCGCGATGACCTCGAACCGGCGGGAATAGTCGTCGAGGTCCGCCCGCTCGATCGTCTTCGCCCACACCGTTCCGCGTGCCCGCTCGATCAGGTCCAGCGGTGCTCCTTCCAGCTGGATGCGCCCGGCCGCGAGCACTGCCATGCGCGGACAAAGGTCCGCCACGTCCTCGACGATGTGGGTGGACAGAATTACGACCACGGACTCACCGATCTCCGCCAGCAGATTGTGGAAGCGGTTGCGTTCCTCCGGGTCGAGGCCGGCAGTCGGTTCATCGACGATGATCAGTCCGGGATTGCCGATCAGCGCCTGGGCAATCCCGAACCGCTGCCGCATCCCGCCCGAGAAGCCGGCGATCGCCTTGCCCCTGACGGTCCACAGGTTGACCTGGTTCAGCAGCGTCTCGACCGTCTCCCGGCGCTCGCCTTTCAATGCGATACCCTTCAGGACCGCCATGTGGTCGAGCATGTGATAGGCGGAAACGCGCGGATAGACGCCGAAATCCTGCGGCAGATAGCCCAGCGTCGCGCGCAGTCGTTCCGGCTCCGCCAGAATGTCGATATCGCCGAACCGGATGCTGCCCGACCGCGGCGTCTGCAACGTGGCGAGCGTCCGCATCAGCGTGGACTTGCCCGCGCCGTTGGGACCCAGCAGGCCGAACATGCCCTTGGGGATGGACAGCGTCACGTCGTCGAGTGCCCGGGTGCCATTGGCGTAGACATGGCTGACGTTCACCAGCTCGAGCATGGGGCTATCCTGCTGTTGGATTGAGGAGAGGGCGGCGCGTACGACCGGCCCGACAGACGTCTGTCTACGGAGCGAAATGTCATGCGCGATCGCGGGGCCGCAGCGATGGATGGGATTGATGGCGCGGCGGAGTGCATCGCCGTCCTCATGCCGCACCGACACGCGCGCGCGGGTAAGGTTTTCGTCAGCGAAGCGTAAAGATCGCGTAAGGATCGATGACAATCGGCTCGTGCTCGTCCATCCGTACCGCCCGTGCAGGAACGAAAGAGATGATGACCGCGGTCCTGCTGATCGATGACGACGCCGAGCTTAGCCGGATGCTTGGCACCTATCTTGCCGACGAAGGCTTCGCAGTGACGGCGGCGACGACAGGAGAAGATGGTGTCCCGCTGGCGCTCGGCGGCGGTTTTGCCGCCGTCATTCTCGATATCATGCTGCCGCGGATCACCGGGATCGAGGCATTGCGTCGCATCCGGGAAGAGAGCGCCATTCCTGTCATCATGTTGACCGCGCGCGGTGACGACATCGACCGTATCATGGGGCTCGAACTGGGCGCCGACGACTATATGGCCAAGCCGTATTCGCCGCGCGAACTGGTCGCCCGGCTGCGTGCTGTCCTGCGGCGCTCCACCGACGTCCGGCATCCCGGGCCGCTGATACGCGGAAAGCTCATGCTGACGCCGGCGACCCGCGGCCTGTCTTGGGCCGGCACCCCGTTCCAGCTGACGGTCACGGAGTTCAAATTGCTGGAAGCGTTGATGCGTGGTGGCGATACGGTCGCCACCAAGGACCATCTGTCGCTGGTGGCGCTTGGGCGCGAACGCCAGCGCTACGACCGGAGCATCGATGTGCACGTCAGCAATCTGCGCCTGAAACTTGCCGGCGTCAGCGCGGGAGCGATCGAGATCGAGACGTTTCGCGGGTTTGGTTATCGACTGACCGTACGCGAATGAAGGGCCGGCTGTTCTGGAAGATCTGGCTTGGCTTCTGGCTGGCGTACCTGTTCATGTATGCCTGCACTGCGATATTGTATTTTGAGCGTAGCGCCGGGCCGGTCGATCCGGCCTGGGACGCGCCCCGTACCGTCGGCCGTACGGTCGTCGAGATGGCGGGATCCGTCTTGCAGCGGGACGGCGCCGATAGTCTCGCGCGGCAGTCGGCTGCGTGGCCCATCGACGTGAGGCGGCGGCTTCGTGTGGTGCCGCTTGCCACGGATCGTTGCGCGCCGGCCAGCGATCCCCGGCAGATCGCCCGACGGATCGAGCCGGACTGGTGCCTGCGCTATACGCCGGGACCGTTACCCGAAGTGACCGACGACTGGTCCGCATGGCTCATCCCGCTCGATGCGTTCCTGATGCTGAATCTCGCCGGTATGGTGTTCAGCGCGGGATTGGCCTGGTACGTCGCACGGCCGATCCATAGCCTGCGCCGGGGGTTCGAACGGCTCGCGGACGGCGAACTGGATTTGCGGCTGGCGCATTCGATGGGGCGCCGCCGCGACGAGGTGGCCGATCTGGCCAAGGATTTCGACCGTATGGCGGACCGGCTGGAGCAACTGGTGCAGGCGCGCGACCGCTTGCTGCACGACGTATCGCATGAACTTCGGTCGCCCCTTGCCCGGCTGCGGCTGGCGAGCGGGATCGCGCGGGACAATCCCGCCAAGCTCGCGGGAGCACTCGACCGGATCGATCGTGAAACGATCAGTCTCGACGCTCTGGTGGGAGAGCTGCTGACCTTGAGCAGGATCGAAAGCGGCGCCGGCAACGGAGACGATTATTTCGACGCGCTCGAAGTGTTGCGGGTCATTACCGTCGACGCTGCGTTCGAAGCGCAACTGCAGGGTGTAACCCTCGTCACGAACGGACTGTCTGTCGACCGCGATGGCGCGGACTGGCTGGTCGCCGGAAGTGGCTTGCTCGCCCATCGTGGCATAGAGAACATCTTCCGCAACGCGCTGCGGTTTTCAGGCCGGGGCCAGTCGATACGCACAACCTTGCGTCGGAGCGACGGAGCCGCCGTCGTGGAGATCGATGACGAAGGACCCGGCATCGACGAGGCGGTGGCCAAATCGCTGTTCGAACCCTTCGTACAAGGTGCTGGTCAGTCGCGAACCGGATTCGGACTCGGTCTGGAAATCGCCCGGCGTGCGATCGAAGCGTGCGGTGGAACGGTGACATTGCGCAACCGAAGCGATGCGGGGTTGCGCGTTACTGTCTCGCTTCCGCTGGCACGACCGCGTTGAAACCTGTTCCAACGGATGTGACGACCGCGCGGAGATCAGCAACCGGTGAGAAGCGTTTGTTACCTTCACAAGGCTGAGCACCCATGGCCATTGCGGCTATGCCCAGGCGGCGGAAGTCGAAAAGCCATGATTGCACGGGGCACTGCGGAACATGCGACGAGCCGTACATCCGCTGGAGGTGACCCGTCCCTGCGTCGGCCCCACCTCGATCCTGAGACATCCGCTCTCGTCCGGTGTGCGCCGAAGCAAAGTCACAGCGATGAGAGGCGTGACACGGAGCACACCATGTTAACGCCGCGCAGCGAGGCCGATCGGCTGCAGCAGGGAACCGGCGCGACGGGCGAGTGACGGGTTTCCACGGCCGTAATGGCACCAGTCGCCGCGCGCTGGTCGCTCGGGCCGGTTCAGCCGCCGCCACCCGCCTGCCGGTCGTGGGAGCCGGTGACGTGGCTCGATCCGCGGATGGTGGCGACAAGCCGGCGATTACCTCATGTTCCGCGTGTCGCCGACGACGGCGACACCCCGCCATCACGTCAATAGTACAGCTTGTACTGATCGGCCCGACCGCCCATCGCACGTGCGACGTTCAGGGCGGATGCGGCCTGGTCACTGATCGTGACCGCATTATAGCTTATCATATAGTGCAGGTTCTCGCGGTCGTCCCGCAGATCCGGGCCGAAGGCCCGGGACCGATCAAGGGTCCCCCCGAGCTGCTGGCAGCATTGGCCGTCAACGAAATAATAGCCGGTTCCGGGCTGGTCTGCCGTCGAGTAATGCTCGGTATGCGGAGCGTAGCCACCGATCGCAATCCTGGACAAGGCCATATAGAAATCGAGCTCGCTCAGCGGTCCCTCTACCTTGGCATCGAAGGTGTTGCCGCTGGACGGCCCGGAGAACATCTTGTTCCGGACCTCGAAATAGACGAACCCGCCGGTATGCGCCCAGTCGCTGACGTACGCGGCGATCCGCTCGGACGGCTGGCTTTTTTCGAGATGGTGGTGATCGGCGATCTGGTCCAGGCTTCCAGTCCCGAGGACGGGCACGAAATGCAGGCCCTGCGTTTCCGCCGAAACTTCGGATACCGACGTCAAGGTGCTGTTGAATTTGAGGACGGAGCGATCGTCCAGCCCGAGCCGCTTGATCATGGCGGCGACTTTTCCGATCGCCGCCTTCGTCTTGATGTCGAAAACATAGACCAGGTTGCGATTTCGCACGTCGACCTGGTGCATCATCGCCTCCAGCGGCTGGAACGGGCTGCTGGTCACGACACCTGAGGGATCGCGCAACTTGAGTGTCCGAAGGGTTGCATCCCGCATGGCCTCGATCGCCGGGTTGTTCACGTCGTTCTGCGCCGAATGGTAGAAGGGATTGAAGAGGTGTCCGTTGGCGCTGTAGTTCGTCAGGCGCCCGATTTTCGTGTCGTGGATCGGCCAGAGCGTGCCGTCTGCCGACTCGCGGATATCGATCTCGGCGGCTTCTATGCCACCATCGGCGGTGGCGGCCATCGCGCAGGCCGAATTCTCCGGACAGCCGCCCGAGAAGTGGCCGCGATGTTCCACGACGATGCGCAGGCGGGAATTATCCACCTTCATCGCCTGGATCACCTTGGCCGGTGAATAATTCTCCGCGACGGCCGGCGCCGCCAGCGTGACGATCGCAAATGCGATGCACAGATTACGCACGTTCATCGTGTCGGTTTCCTTTAGTAAACTGTTCCGGGGTAATCACCAGCAGTGCGGATCATTTTCGCTGCAGGTATTCGGTGAAGTGGAGGGTGCCGGCGTCGTCGGCGTCGATGCTGAGCGCCTGCATCGGCTGGAGGCCGGCACGATCGTAAGTGGCATGCAGGCGTCCCCGCACCAGTCCATCGACAATCCGCTGGCGGTCGGACGGTGACGAGGAAGCGATCGTTCCCTGCACGGAGCACAGGGTGTCGGTGCAGCGGATCGCGCCCGGCACGACATCGTTGCCGCGCAACTGCGCGCGCAGCGACGCCTCAGTCTGCGTTGCCCATATCGCGTCGCGCGGCCGGCGTTCGAGCGCCTCCGATCGTTCGTTGACCGTCAAGTCGGCCATGGGTGGAGCGGCGTTCCCGGTCGGGGCCGCGGCGGCGGTAGCCGGGGCTGCCGTGCTACGCAGACCGGTGGCCGGGCCGGCGACGACGCGGACCGACGCCGCGTTTGCGTCGCGGCCGGAGCCGTCCTGCCAGAAGATCATCGTGCCTGTCGCCGACAGGATCACAAGCGCGATGCCGGCGATGTAGAGGCGCCTCCTGCGGATCATGCCGACCGCCATTCGGGTCGGCTCCGTGGTGTAAAGGCGTCCTTCACCGGCCTGACCCGGCAGCGGTTCGGGATTGCGGTACGGACGGCGCACCGGGCGGTGGCGCCATGGGTGACAGCAGGAGTCCGGTCGCCGGTGCATAGCGGAAGGTCTCGACGATCGTGTCGGTCGTGACTTTCAGAACGCCGTCCTCGAGGTCGTCGCGCACGGTGATACGTTGCTGGCGACCGTCCGGGCACGTGACCGTGGCACCGTCCGCGAAACCGGTATCCGACAGGGGGCGGATTTGGCAGGTCCGCCCATCGCCGTCGGCGATGTCGAGCCAGCCGCGTTCGGTGATCCGATGGGTATAGGCGGTCGTTCCGTCCGGTGCGATCGTCGCGAACGTCTCGCCGCGCTCATATCGCCGGTCCGGCGTGCCGAGCCCCTTCACGCCGACCAGATTGTGCGACAGCGAGCCGGCCCGATCGATATAGTAATGCCCGATCTGCGTGCCGGTATCGCCGGGCCAGCGCAGGTGCATGTGAACGTGCGGCGGCGCATCGACGTGGCCGTGCGGCGCATTCATGTCGAACCCCATGATCTGGATGGCGCCCCATCCGCGCTGCGCCGCCCGCTCGCCGAGTCCCAGTGACCGGACGACCTGCCGCTGTGCGAATTCCAGCACGTCCGCCGCTCGCCGTTCGCGTTCGGGGAAGGCTCCGCTTGCATAGGCACCAGCGCGGCGGGCGGGATCGGCGTGCTCGAACCGCAGGACCATGCCCGGCTCGACGATGTGAGTCGCTACCTCCGCGGCGGTGATCGCGTCCTGCGCCAGCGGTGGCAAGTCGACGACGATCCGGCTGCCATCGTTGCGGAAGGCGAGGTCGCCGGCTTCCAGCAGCACCTGGCGAACCATGCCGGGCCGCCCGTCGAACGCCAGCTCGATCGTACGCCGGCGCGGCACGCTGAGCGCGATCACCGTCTCGCGCGGATTGTCGGCATTGAACAGCGGTTCGTCGATCAGGCGACAGGCGGGACAGGAGGCAGGATCGAACCGGATCGCCGAGCCACCGGCGCCATCGCGCTTCACGAACTTCAGGACGACGCGCACCGCGTCCTCCGCCGGCGCCGCGGTCGCGATGACGGGGAGGCACGTTAGCGCGATGGCAGCCGCGATGCCGCGGTTCACCAGTTCGGCTTCCACGACAGGCCCAGCCAGAACGTCCGCCCGACCGGGAAGAAATAGTTCAGATAGTCGCGACCGACCCCCTGCCGGACGACGAACGCCTCCTTCGTCAGGTTCTGCACCTGCCCGACCAGTTCCACCCCTTCGCGCACCGCGTACCGGGCCTGCACGTCGACCTGCTGGCGCGGTTCCTGGTACAGGTCGCGCGTCGGTGTATCGCCATCCGCCGATTGCAGCGCGCGACCGATGCGATTGTACGAGGCACGCAATTCGACCGGCCCCGTGGCGTAGAAAACCGTCAGATTGGCGATATAATCCGGCTGCTGGATCAGCCCGCTGGTCTTGCGCGCCGCCGGCAGCCCCGATGCGATGCCGGCCGTGCTGACCGGCTGGCGATACGATCCGTCGAGCAGGGTGAAATTGGCGTTGAAGCCCAGCCCCGGCAGCGTCGCGATCCGGTCCATGGTGTAACCGACCTCCAGCCCCTTCACCGTCGCGCCGGTGGCGTTGCGCGGTGTGCTGACGAATACGGTCTGGTAGGTAACGCCCTGGAAAATGGTCGCCGGGCCCTGCTGGCTGCTCGTGAAGATCTCGTTCCGGATGTCCTTCGCGAACGCCGCGACCGAGATCATGCCGGCGGGCATGTACCATTCGTAGGACAGGTCGTAGTTCCACGCCTCGCGCGGTTTCAGGTCCGGGTTGCCGGTGCTGACCGTCAATGTCCCGTCGGTGCCGATCCCGAACGACGTGCGCGCCGCATATTGGCTGTAGTCGGGCCGGCCGATCGTCTTCGACACGCCCGCCCGTATCCGCATGCCGTCTCCCAGCTGGTATGTCGCAAGCGCGGAGGGCAGCCAGAACGCATAGTCCGTGTTCCGCCGCACTGCTTCATACGCCGTCGCCCCGCGCGCGGTGGGCGCCTGATTGGTATCGATGACCAGCTTCGTCGCATCGTAGCGTATCCCCGCCTGCACATCGAAACGGTCGGCGCGGAACAGCGCCTGGGCATATCCGGCCTTCGTCGTTTCCAGATCGCGGAAGTCGTCGGCCGCATTGTTGGCGCGCTGGTCGGTGGTGGTGAACGCCCCGCGATTGGCTTCGAACCGCTGCCACGCCGCCGGCCGGTCGATCAGCAAATACGGCACCGCCGGCGTCAGATATGCGGTCGGCCGCTTGTCGTGGAGGATGCCGCGCATCGTCCCGATCGTCGCGAGGCCGGCGGCATTGGCGGAGACATATTCGGTGTAGCGCTGGTCATAGGACAGGTCGGTCCGGGTGACCGCGGCACCGACATTGCCGCCGAAGCCGCGATCGTCCGCCGTCGCGTTGAAGCCGAGATTGACCCTGCCGAAATCGACGGTGGAATCGAGATCGCGGTTGATGCTGCGATAATAGAGTGCGCGGTAGCTGTCGGGATTGTTGGCGGCCGCGGTGTCGTTGATCGTCAGCCGCGGGCGACCGTCGGCGATCGTATAGCCATAGCCGAACGCTGGCAGAAATCCGGCCGCCGACGTGCCCGCCCGCGGGTTGGTGTCGTATTTTATCATCTGGCGCAGTTCGCGATATTCCGCCTTCGAGCGCGCCAGCGTCGTGTCGAGCACCACGCCGCCACCGAAATCGTGGCGCCCCCTGGCGTCGATCAGCCACGTGTCGCGCGTCACCGGCTGATAGGTCAGCCCTTGTTGCAAATCGCCCTGCGCGAATGCGCCGCTCGTCGCGGTGACGGCGGTGGGCGCGCCGGTCGGCAGCGTCAGTATCTCGTACCGGGTCTCGGTATCCTTGTCGTGGTAGTACCCGCCGAACAACGACAGTTCGGTCGCATCGTCCGGCCGCCATTCCAGCTTCAGGTTGACGCTGAGCCGGGTACGCATGTTCTCGAAGAAATAATCCTGATTGCGAACCGGCACCAGCAGTCCGGTCGACCGGTTCGGGAATGGGCTCCGCGCGCCCGCTGCGGTGAAGTACGACCAGCCCGCGCCGTTGCTGTCACCGGGCAACTCGGCCCGTGCGGTGGAGGGCAGGCGCTGGTATTCTACCGACGCGACGATGCCGAAATCCCGGTTCGCGCCGAAGCGCGTCGCAGCCGTTGCGTCGGTCCGGACCGCCGGGCCGCCGCCGCGGATCAACTTGCCAGCGGTGTCGTTGTAGCCGCCATTGGCGTTGACGACGAAGAACCGGTCGCCGCGTCCGTCGAACGCGCTCTTCGACACGATGTTGATCTGGCCGCCCAATGCGTGCGGATCATATTGCGCGGCGACGCTCTT
Organism: Sphingomonas sp. Leaf343; assembly: GCF_001423765.1. Classification (GTDB taxonomy): domain Bacteria; phylum Pseudomonadota; class Alphaproteobacteria; order Sphingomonadales; family Sphingomonadaceae; genus Sphingomonas. The sequence continues at coordinate 246,365 of NZ_LMPG01000014.1, read as the reverse complement.
GATCGCCTCGATCCGCGACACCAGCGACGAGGGCAGCATATCAAGCCGCGCGCCGCGGAAAACCCAGTCGGGCGAGGCCAGCGGAATGCCGTCGATCGTCACCAGATTGTATTTCGGATCGAGGCCGCGGATCGTCGCGCGCTGGTAGATGTCGCGATTCTTGGTCGGATCGGCACCGCCCACTACCGACACGCCGGTGATCCGACGGCTCGCCTCCACGATGTTGAGGTCGGGCAGGCGGCCGACATCGTCCTGCGACACGGCGTCGAGGATAACCGCCGACTCCCGCTTCGCCTTGGTCGCCGAACGCTGTGACGACCGGAAGCCGGTAACGACGATGTCCTCACCCCCGTCCTCGTCCGGCACGGCCGGCCGATCGACGTTCGCCAGGTCGCGCGATGTCGGGGTGACAGGCGTCGTCACGGATTGGGCGGCGGCCGGCACGCCGCACGGCAGTGATGTTCCAATCAGCAGCCAGACGGTCGGGCGCATGCGGTACAAAGATGTCATCTACGATTTCCCCTTGGAGCCGCAATATATACGTTACAGTATGAAACTTATTTGACGGTCAATGGGATTTACGGCAATCATGAGCGTGAGCTGCTGCAAGTCGTTCTGGTGGAAGGGAGAAATAAAATGGGCTCGGACAGGATCTCGGCACGCAGCAGAGCGATGCTGGCGGCGATCCGGCGCCACGGCAGCGTGTCGCGATCCGAACTGATTCGCGAATCCGGCCTTTCGGGAACCGCGGTGTTCCGGGCGACCGAGGAACTGGAGGCGGCCGGGCTGGTCCGCAGCGGCGAGGCGGTGGCGGCCGGCCGGGGACAGCCCAGTGCGTTGATCCATATCCAGCCCGACGCGGCCTTCAGCCTCGGCGTGTCGGTGATGACGGATCGCGCCGACGTCGTGCTGATCGATCTGGCGGGGGCGGTACGGGCGCGGCAGGAGATCACCCAGCCGGGGATGCCGCGGGCGCAGATGCTCGATGCTGCGATGGCGTTCGGACTGGAGCGGATGGCCACTGCGGGGGTGGACCGGCGACGGTTGCGGGGATTGGGCGTGGCGGTCGCGGGCTATTTCGTCGCGTCTTCTGCGGTGAATCCGGGGCCCGAGCTCGACGATTGGGCGCTTGTCGACCTGCACGAGACGATCGGGCGACAATTGGCGATGCCGGTAGTGGTCGAGAATATCGCCAGCGCGGCTGCATTGGGCGAGCGGATTCTAGGTGTCGGTTCGCGCTACGACAGCTTTTGCTACATCAACGTCGCTGCGGGCTTCGGCGCAGGAATCGTTGCGGATGGCACGCTGATGCGCGGGCGGCACGGCAATGCCGGCGAGATCGCGGGCCTGTTTCCCGGCAGCGGGCGTGTGACGCCCAATCTGACGACGCTACGCGACCGTCTGGCCGAGTATGGCGTCGGCTGTTCGGGCATTTCCGACATGATCGCCCGCTTCGACCCCGAATGGCCGGGTGTGGAGGAATGGCTGGCGGAGCATCAGCCGTCCTTCTCCTGGCTGTTCGGTACGTTGCGCATGACGCTGGATTGCGAGGCGCTGATCCTCGGCGGGCGGCTGCCGCGCGCACTGGCGCAGCGGATCGTGGATGCTATCGAATGGCCGGAAAGTCGCTTGCCGATGCGCCGCGGACGCCGTGCGCCATCGACCGCGCTGGAGGTTGCAAGTCTGGAGCCCGACCTTTCCGGCCCGCTCGGTGCGGCCTCGCTGGTGTTCCATCGGACGGTATTCGACTGACGGTAATCGCCAGTGCCAGCGCAAGGCATACCCCGGCGATAGCGACGAGCGCGCCCACCATCGACAGCGACGGCCACGACAACGGGTCCCGCATCGCAAAGCGATAGGGCGTTGCCGCCAATACATGGCCGGTCAGCAGGATGGCGGCCGCCTGCGCCGCTTTCGAAACGCAGGTGAACGTGCCGACATAGCGGGTGGCGTTGCCCCGCGCCGCCCGGTCCATCATATCCGCCCACAACATCAGCCACAGTCCGCCCGAACCCACGCCGAATGCCGATCCGATGAGGACGATACCGATTGGCGAGCACCGCTGCGCGCTCGACAGCGTCGCAGCAGCCCCCAGCAGCAGGATCGCAGCGCCGATGAGCACGCCGCTTTCCGCCCACCGTCGGCGGCACCAGGCCCAGGCGGGCTGGCTCAGGGTTCCGCCGACAGACGCCCATAGCAGCAGGCCCGCCCCATCGGCGGCAAAGGCGGCGTAATAGGGCTCGATCACGCGAAACATGGCGCTGGCCGCGATCATTACCGCCAGTGCGCAAAGGATCGTTGAGAAGGGCAGACCGGGCGGGGTGGGCGCGTCCGCTTCGGGCCGGGGCATGTTTTCGATCGCTGGCATGCGTGCCAGCCACCACGCGGTGCCACAGACGAACGCCGAAAGGCCGCCCGCCCAGATCATCCAGCCGACGATGCCGGTGTGACCGATCAGCATCGGTGCCGCGACCAAGCTCACCGCGACGGCCGCGAGACCCGACGCGATGTTGCGCCCGGCCAGCAGCGTGCACCGCGCATGCCTGCCCAGCGGGAGCAGTGCCGCGAAGGCGTTTTGCGGCACGTCGAGCAGCGGATAGGTCGCGCGGAAGCCGAGCAGCGTGGCCAGTGCCCATGCCGACCGCGCATCCGTGGGTACGAGCGGTGTCGCACAAAACAGCAGGAAGAAGCCGCAAGTCAGCGCCGTCCCCCGTGCCTGCAGGCGACGGGCAATCATCTCCTGCGTCACGCTGTCACGCAGCCATCGCCCCACGCACCAGTCGATCACGCCGTTGAGCAGCAGCGACGCCGCCATGATCCAGCCCATCGACCGCGCATCGATGCCGCAAGCTTCCGTCAGGAAGAAACCGAACAGCAGGGTGCTCGCGTGCCAGAGCTGGCTCTTCGCATGATGCGCAACCAGATAGACAGGGATCGTGCCCGTCCGCCATGGCCGCGATCGTCGGGGCGGGTACAAATCATGTATCCTTGGAAAACGGCTTCACGGATCGCGGACGGCTAACACCCGTCTGTGTTGCTTTTATGTAACGAGCTGCATCTACTATGCCGACGGCATGGCACGAAGTTCCGTCGTTCATCAGACATCGTCCAGGTTCCGGGCGACGTCGAGGGTGAGAAAGCGGCGGGCGTGTGCCGTCGTCGGGGCAGACCGCATGAGCATGCGGTGGTGTCGGAATGTCATGCCATGCGGTCATCATCCGAGCTTTGCCGCGCCGGCCAGCACATCATCACGTTCAGGGTTCTGCCGCCGTCGCGGGGGCGACTGGCTGGCCTTCGTTGCCTGCCCGTTGCGTTCACCACGTATGACGGGATACCTGGCCCGGGATCGGCATCCTTTACAAGGCATTCCCGTTCAGGAGGTTGCATGCCCTATCCCGCTCCGTATACGCCCGCTCCCGCCCGCTACGACGGCAGCATGCCGTATCGCCGCACCGGCCGGAGCGGATTGAAGCTTTCCGCGATCAGTCTGGGCCTGTGGCAGAATTTCGGCGGCACCGATGTGTTCGATACCGGCCGCGCGGTGCTGCGGCGGGCGTTCGATCGCGGCGTCACGCATTTCGATCTCGCGAACAATTACGGGCCGCCCTACGGATCGGCGGAGGAGAATTTCGGGCGCGTGCTCGCCTCCGACTTTGCCGCGCACCGCGACGAACTCATCGTCTCGACGAAGGCGGGGTGGGACATGTGGCCCGGCCCCTACGGCGACATCGGCTCGTCCCGCAAATACCTGATCGCCAGTTGCGAGCAGAGCCTGAAGCGGATGGGCCTCGACTATGTCGACATCTTCTATTCTCACCGCGTCGATCCCGACACGCCGCTGGAGGAGACGATGGGCGCGCTCGTCCAGCTGCATCGGCAGGGGAAGGCGCTGTATGTCGGTATCTCGTCCTACGAACCCGGTCTGACCCGGCGGGCGGCGGCGATCCTTGCGGAGGAGAAGGTGCCGCTGTTCATCCACCAGCCCAGCTACTCCATCCTCAATCGCTGGATCGAAGCGGAACTGCTCGCGACGCTCGACGATCTGGGCACGGGCTGCATCGCGTTCTCGCCGCTGGCGCAGGGGATGCTGACGACCAAATATCTGGACGGCGTTCCCCAGGATGCGCGGGCCAGCCGGGGAGGATCGCTGTCGCAGGCGCTGCTGACCGACCGGAATCTGGCCGCGATCCGAGCGCTCGACGCGATCGCCGGCCGGCGCGGCCAGACGCTGGCGCAAATGGCGATCGCCTGGGTGCTCCGCGACCCTCGCGTGACGTCGGCGTTGATCGGCGCGCGATCGGTGAAGCAGCTCGACGACTCGCTCGATGCGGTGAAGGGGCTCGATTTTTCCGCCGACGAGCTGGAGGCGATCGACGCCGCCGCGCAGGATGGCGGGATCAACCTGTGGGCGGGATCCTCCGACATCGTCGATCTGCCCACTGCGCAGGGCGTGCCACGCAGCGGCTGATCCCGACGGGCATCTAGTAGGAGTAATTGACCTGCCGCTGCCCTCATGGTCTAAGTCGTCGATCGGCGGCTACAGCCATGAGGGACGGGATGAAGGCATTTTGGATTTCGGGTGCGGCGGCGCTGGCCTGCTGCGCAGGCGCGTGGGCGACCAGCCCCAAGGTCTCGGTCACCGCGGCCGCGACGGATCGCCAGTTGAAGGTCGTCAGGGACCTCGGTCGATATCCGGCGCCCCGCGCGGCCAGGTTGCCGCAAACGGCCTATCTGATGACCTATTTCAAGGACGAGACGCACTCGCTCTATTTCGCCGTCTCGCGCGACGGGTACAGCTTCACCGATGTCAATAATGGCCGCCCGGTGCTGTCCGGACGCGACATCGCCGACCAGAAGGGCGTGCGCGATCCGCACATCATGCGCGGGCCGGACGACTCCTTCTACATGTCGATGACCGATCTCCACATCTTCGCCCGGCGCGAGGGGCTGCGCACGACGGAATGGGAGCGGCCGGACAAGGATTTCGGCTGGGGCAACAACCGCAACCTGCTGTTCATGAAGAGCCGCGACCTGATCCACTGGACGCTGGCAAAGGTCGACGTGTCGCGCCTGTTTCCCGCCTTTGCGAATGCGGGCAATGCCTGGGCGCCGGAGACGATCTGGGATCCGGCGAAACGGCGGATGATGGTGTATTTCACGACGCGCTACGGCAACGGCCCGAACTTCATGGTCTATTCCTATGCCGATCCGGCGTTCACGACGTTGACGACGGTGCCGGAGAAGATCCTCGATTATCCCCGGCCCGACGTGAATGTGATCGACGCCGACATTACGAAGGTCGGCGACCGGTATCACATGTTCTACGTCGCGCATGAAAAGCCCGGCAACATCCGTCAGGCGGTGTCGGACAGGCTGACCGGCCCTTATGCCTACGACCCGCAAAAGGTCGATCCGGAGAAAGTCGCGGCGGAGGCCCCGACGCTGTGGCGTCGTCACGGTACCGATACCTATGTGCTGATGTACGACGTGTTCGGGGCCAAGCCCAACAATATGGGGTTCGCCGAGACGAAGGATTTCCGGACGTTCACCGATATCGGCCGCTTCAACGATCCCGGATCGCGGATGAGGGCGACCAACTTCGCGTCGCCCAAACATGGTGCGGTGATGCCGATCACCGTCGCGGAAGCCGCACGACTGGAGGCGTATTTCGCCGGAACGGGCAGCGCGCGGTAGGCCGTCGCAGGATCGCTTCCGACCGTCATCCGTTCGTCGGACGGATACGGAAGGAACATCATGCTACGCTCGATCCTGATGGGGCTGGTCGCCGGCCAGCGCGCGATGACGCCGCTGTCGGCGCTGGCCGGGGCCGCAAGGCTCGGTAATTTGCCGCACGACAATGCCCCGGCACGCCTCATGGCACGGGCCTTGCCGGCGACCGGTGGTGTCGTGATGGCCGCGGCAGAGATGGCGGGCGACAAGATGAAGAGCGCGCCCGACCGTACGGTGTTTCTCGGACTGCTCGCCCGGACGATCACGAGTGGTTTCGCAGGAGCGACGCTGGCCCCGCCAAGACGGCAATGGGCTGGGGCGGCACTGGGCGTCGCGGCTGCCGTTGCGTCGTCCTATGGCGGCCTCGCGCTGCGGAAGCGAGCGATGCGACGCTGGGGGCAGACCGCGACCGGCTTTGCGGAAGATGCCCTCGTCTTCGCGGCGGCCACGGTGATCGCCAACGCGAAGCCAGCTACGGCCAAGGCTGATATCGACCGCCCCTGATCGAACCAGACAGGGCCTGCCGCCGTGACACAGGCTGTGCGCCCATATTTACGAATATGATGATAAACCGGTTCGCGATCTGTCGACGGGAAGACCGTGACGATCGAGGCATTTCACGAGCCGAAATCCGAACGCGCGCGGCATCCGGAAAACTGGCTCCCTGAGTAGGATTCGAACCTACGGCCGCTCGATTAACAGTCGAGAGCTCTACCGCTGAGCTATCAGGGAATGCCGTGCCGCGGTCCTATAACCGGTCGAAACGGCGGCGCAACCCCTTGCGTGACCATATTGCGACAATCCGTCCGCGACCCGCAAACGGATGTCGTCAGGCGATGAACTGCTCCATCGTGATGCGGTCGTCCAACGCGTGTTCCGGATCGAACATCAGCGTCAGTTCGCGGGCACGGTCGACGCAGATCGTCACCTCCGCCACGTCGCGGACCTCGCGCTGGTCGGCCACGGCGGAGACGGGGCGTTTGCCGGCGTCCAGCACCCGGATCGCGATCCGCGCCTTGTCCGGCAGGATCGCACCGCGCCAGCGCCGGGGGCGGAACGGGCTGATCGGCGTCAACGCGAGCAGGTTGGAGCCCAGCGGCAGGATCGGGCCCTGCGCCGAGAAATTATAGGCTGTCGACCCCGCGGGCGTCGCGACGAGGATGCCGTCGCATGCCAGTTCGGGCAGGACGATGCGGTCGTTGACCATCACCTCCAGCTTCGCGGTCTGGCGCGTTTCACGCAGCAGCGACACTTCGTTGATCGCGGGCATCGTGTGGATGCGCCCGTCCGCGCCGGTGACGGTGCATTGCAGCGGCGTCACCTTGAACGGACGGGCCTGCTCCAGCCGTCCCTCGAGGCCATGCCGTCGCCACTCGTTCATCAGGAAGCCGACCGTGCCGAGATTCATGCCGAAGACAGGCACCGGCGCCTTGCGACGCTCCAGCATCCTGTGCAGCGTCTGGAGCATGAAGCCGTCGCCGCCCAGCGCGACGATCAGATCCGCCTCTTCGATATCGACCCAGTCCTGCGCATCGGCGAGTTCCGCCGCCGCGACCTGCGCCGGAGCGGTGGGGGAGGCGACCAGCGCCCGCCGCGGCGGCTGGCTCATCCGCCGGTGACGCTCATGTGCCGTGCTACGGCGGGCGCGGCTCCGGCCTCGATCCGGAAATCGTGCCGCGCCGGCTTCCGCCCGAGGCCGAGGTCGATCGCGTCGTCCAGTGCCGACAGCCCCCCATCGCGGAGCGCCGCCTTCAGATCGACCTGATCGTCATGGCCGAGACAGAGGTACAGCTTGCCCTCGGTCGTCAGACGAACGCGGTTGCAGCCATCGCAGAAGTTCGCGGTCAGCGGGGAGATCAATCCGAGGCGCGTGTCGGTGCCCTCGACCCGCCAATACCGCGCTGGCCCCCCCGTCCGGTGGGTGTCGCGCACCAGCGGGAAATCGACGGAGAGCGAGTCGAAGACCGCGGTCAGCGGCAGGAACCGGTCGGTCCTGTCCTCGTCGATCGCGCCGAGCGGCATCGTTTCGATCAGCGACAGGTCCAGCCCTTCGTCGATGCACCAGCGCAGCATCGGCGCAAGCTGATGCTCGTTCAGACCTTTGAGGGCCACCGCGTTGATCTTGATGCGTAATCCTGCATCTCGGGCGGCCCGGATGCCGGCGATCACCTGCGCCACGTCGCCGTGTCGCGTGATGTAGCGGAACGTGTCGGGGTCGATCGTGTCGAGGCTGACGTTGACGCGCCGGATGCCGGCATCGACCATCGCCGCCGCATGTTCGGCCAGCCGCGTGCCGTTGGTGGTCATCGTCAGTTCGTCCAGGCCGGAGCCGACCATCCGGCCGAGCCGACGCACCAGTTCGCCGACGTCGCGCCGCACCAGCGGCTCGCCGCCCGACAGCCGGATCTTGGTGACGCCGCGCGCGACGAACCGTTCGGCGATGATCGCGATCTCCTCCAAGCTCAGCAAGGCAGAGCGGGGCAGGAAAGTCATCTTTTCCGACATGCAATATCGGCAGCGCAGGTCGCAGCGATCGGTGACGGAAATGCGCAGATAGCGGATCGTTCGCCCGAAGGGGTCGATCATCGGGCTGTTCGTCGCGCAGGCCATCATGACGGGAGCTAGGATGCGCGAGGGGCGGCGGCAAGCCCGACTTTTTCAGGATTGGACGCAACCAATCGGCGATCGGCGAAACGCGCGCGTTTCACGGAACGCGGATTTGCCCTAGAGTCGAAGGATGAACGGGGGCGAAGAGGAGGGGCAACTGGCACCCCTGGTGGATGCGCGTGGCCGTAGCCCGGAGGCGCTGGCGGAGATCGCCGCCCGGACGGCGGACGGTGGACCGTTGCTCGTCCTGCTCGCGGGCGATGACGATCCGCAATGCTATGCCGCTGCCGGAGCGAGCCATTTTCTCGCTGACCCGGCGGGTGACGGTGCGATAGCGGACGCCCGTCGCTTCGCCGCCGCCGCGCGTCTCCACGACCGGCGCGCAGGCGCGGGAGAGGGAGGCGAATCGGTCGACCTGCTGCCGTCGATGCCCGATCCATCCGGCATGGCGGTGATCGCGGTGGCGTTGTCGCGGCTGGACCTGCTCAACGCCGCGCACGGTCGCGACGCCGGCGACGCCGCACTGGTCCAGGCGGCCGGGCGGATCGGCGCGGCGGCCGGATCGCCGGCCACGGCCTTGCCCGCCGCGCGCTTTCTGGTCGCGGTCGACGATGGCCGGGCGGCCCGGATCGCCGCGACGATCGCGCAGGATCTGGCGAAACCCTATGCGATCGGTGACGTGCCCGTGATGGCGGGCGCACGACTGGGACTGGCGCAGCCGCAGCCGGGGGACGATGCCGCCACCCTCGTCCGCCGCGCGCTCGACGCGCTCGACCGGGCGCAGGCCAGTGACGGCGCGACGATGCGGGTCGCGGCCCGCGAGGGCGCGGCACCGCCCGACGAACTGGCGATCGATCTGCATCATGCCGTGTCGGCGGGGGAGATCGCGGTCGTCTTCCAGCCGCAGGTCGAGATCGCGACGGGGCATATCGTCGGGGTCGAGGCGCTGGCGCGCTGGTCGCATCCGCGGCTCGGGTCGCTGGGTGCGGAGGAGTTGTTCGCCGCCGCCGATCGCGCCGATCTGGGGATCGCGCTGTCCGATCATATCCAGGAACTCGCGTTGCGTCGGGCGGCGGCATGGCCACGTTCGCTGGGTGCACTGCGGCTGTCGGTCAACCTGACGGCGGCGGATGTGACCCGGGCAGGGTTCGCGCGGCTGTTCCTCGACCGGGTCGACGCGAGCGGATTTCCGCGCGGGCGACTGACCGTCGAGGTGACGGAAACCGGGATGATCCGCGAACTCGATGCCGCCGCCGCGCTGCTTGCCGAACTGCGCGGCGCGGGATGCCGGGTGGCGATCGACGATTTCGGGACGGGCTATTCCAGTCTCGCCTATCTGAAGGCGCTGCCGCTCGATTACCTGAAGATCGACAAGGCGTTGGCGCGGGACATCACCGGCAATCCGCGCGACCGCGTGGTGGTGCGCGGGGTGATCGAGATCGCACGCGCGCTCGGCCTCGCGGTGATCGCCGAGGGCGTCGAGACGCCGCAGCAGCTCGCCTTGCTGGCGGCGGAGGGATGCGGCTGGTATCAGGGCTTCCTGCGGGCCGGTCCGCTAGACGAGGCCGCGCTGGTGCGGATGGTGGAGGGACAATGATCGCGTCGATTCTGATGACGGCGGCGGCTCCGGTCGCGATCGTGGCGGCGGCGCCGGCGGATACCGGCGTCGCCAAGGCGATGGCGGAGAGCGCGGCGGGCTGGAACGCCAACGATCTCGACCGTTTCCTCGCCGTTTACGCCGACGATGCGGTGTTCGTCACCGGGACCGGCGACGGACTGGCGCGCGGCCGGGCCGAGATCGCGGCGATGTACCGCAAGAATTACGGCGCGACCGGCACGCTGCGCGGCAAGCTCAGCTTCAAGCCGCTGGTGGAGCGTGCGCTCGACCCGACCCACCGCCTGTTCATCGCGCGCTGGACCCTGACGGGCGACAAGGTCGAGACCGGCATGACGACGCTGGTGTTCGAAAGGCGCGGCGGCAAGTGGCTGATCCTGAGCGATCATAGTAGCTGACCGCGCCGCTGCTTCTGACGCCGCGTATCACCCCGCGGCCTTTGCCAGTCCCTTCGACAATTGCAGTGCACCGTGCAGCCGCGCCTTGGCATCCGGCCAGGCGCGGTTGAGCACCAGCTTGCCGTCCGGTCGCAGCTTCGCGACATCCTTCAGTCGCTCGACATAGGCGAGCAGCCCGTCGACATTGCCCGGCCGGTTGTCATGGAAGCTGACGAGTACGCCCTTCGCGCCGACGTCCATCTTGGCGATGCACGCCTTGCGCGCGTTCAGCTTGATCTCGATGACGCGGATCAGATTGTCGGTCGCGTCCGGCAGCGGCCCGAAGCGGTCGATCATCTCCGCCGCGAACGCCTCGATCTCCCGCGCCGCCTCCAGTTCGTTCAGCCGACGGTACAGACCCATTCGCAGGTCGAGATCGGGCACGTAATCCTCCGGGATCAGGATCGGCGCGTCGACCGTGATCTGCGGACTGAAGTCGCGCGGCCGATCGCGCAGCCCACCGGCCTTCGCATCCATAATCGCTTCTTCTAGCATGGACTGGTAGAGTTCGTAGCCAACCTCCTTGATATGTCCGGATTGTTCGTCACCGAGCAGATTGCCGGCGCCGCGGATGTCGAGATCGTGACTGGCGAGCTGGAACCCTGCGCCGAGCGAGTCGAGATCGGACAGGACCTTCAGCCGCTTCTCCGCGGCGTCGGTCATCTGCCGCTCCGGCGGGGTGACCAGATAGGCATAAGCGCGCGTCTTGGCCCGGCCGACGCGCCCGCGAAGCTGATAGAGCTGGGCGAGGCCGAAGCGGTCGGCACGGTTGACGATCAGCGTGTTGGCGGAGGCGATGTCGATGCCGCTTTCGATGATCGTGGTCGACACAAGCACCTCGAACTTCTTGTCGTAGAAGGCGCTCATCCGCTCCTCGACCTCGGTCGCGCTCATCTGCCCGTGTGCCACGACATAGCGCACTTCGGGCACTTCCTTCCTCATGTAATCTTCGAGGTCGGGCAGGTCGGCAAGGCGCGGCGTCACGATAAATGTCTGGCCGCCGCGATAATGTTCGCGCAGCAACGCCTCTCGCAGGACGACCGGGTCCCACGGCATGACGTAGGTGCGAACGGCCAGACGATCGACCGGCGGCGTCTGGATCACCGACAATTCGCGCAGGCCGGACATCGCCATCTGCAACGTGCGCGGGATCGGCGTCGCGGTCAGCGTCAGCATGTGAACGTCCGCCCGCAGCGCCTTCAGCTTCTCCTTGTGCGTGACGCCGAACCTTTGTTCCTCGTCGACGATCACCAGCCCGAGCCGTTTGAAATCGATGTTCTTCGCCAGCAGCGCGTGCGTGCCGATCACGACGTCGATCGTACCGGCCTCCAGCCCCTCGCGCGTGGCCTTCGCCTCGCTTGCGGTCACGAGCCGCGACAGGCGCCCCATCTTCATCGGAAAGCCCTCGAACCGGGCGCTGAAGTTGTTGAAATGCTGGCGCGCGAGCAGCGTCGTCGGGCAGACGACCGCGACCTGCTTGCCCGCCATCGCCGCGACGAACGCCGCACGCAACGCGACCTCGGTCTTGCCGAAGCCGACGTCGCCGACGATCAGCCGGTCCATCGGCTTGCCCGCGGCCAGATCGTTCAGCACGTCGTCGATCGCGCGATCCTGGTCGTCGGTCTCGGAATAGGGGAAGCGGTCGACGAAGCTCGGATAGCCGGCGGCGTCGGGTTCCATGACGTCGCCGTGGTGCAGGGCGCGTTCCGCCGCAGTCCGGATCAGGTCGCCCGCGATCTCGCGGATGCGCTCCTTCATCTTCGACTTGCGCCGCTGCCACGCCTCGCCACCCAGCCGGTCGAGGCTCGCATTCTCCTCGCCCGATCCGTAGCGGGTCAGGACCTCGAGATTCTCGACGGGAACATACAGTTTGTCGCCGCCGGCATATTCCAGCGCGACGCAATCGTGCGGGCTTTTTCCGACCGGGACCGACGTCAGGCCGTTATACCGGCCGATGCCGTGATCGGCATGGACGACGAGATCGCCGGGCGACAGCGTCGCGAGTTCGGCGAGGAACGCGTCGGCGGACTTCTTGCGCTTGGTGCGTCGCACCAGCCGGTCGCCGAGCATGTCCTGCTCGGTCAGCACGGCGACGCCGGGCGCGGTGAAGCCATGGTCGAGGGGCAGCACGACCAGCGCGACGCCGAAGCTCTTGCCGGTGTCGGCAACGCCCAGCGCGTCCTGCCAGGTTTCGGCCGCCTTACCGCCCTTCAACCCATGATCTTTCAACAGGTTGCCGAGACGTTCTCGCGCACCGTTGGAATAGCTGGCGAGGATCGGCTTGCGGCCCTCCTTGCGCAGTTTCTCCAGATGCTCGACCACCGCCTCGTAGACGTTGGTCTGCGCGGCGCGCTCCGGCGCGAAGTCGCGCGGGCCGTCGACCTCGAAGTCGAGCACGATTTTCGATTCCGGCTCGTGATACTGCGTCGTGACGTGCGCCGTCGCTGCGTCGAGCGCACCGCGCCACTCGCCCGCGTCGAGATAGAGCGACTTGGCGGCGAGCGGGCGGTAGCTGCCGGGCTGGGCGGCCTCGGCGCGGCGGCGGTTCTCGAAGTAATCGGCGATCGCCTCGAACCGGCTCTCGCCCGCGGAGCCGGTAACGCCGTCGCGGACGACGACCGCGTCGCCGTCCAGATGCTCGAACATGGTCGCCAGCTTGTCTTCGAACAGGGGCAGCCAATGCTCCATGCCGGCCAGACGCCGCCCCTCCGACACCGCCTGATACAGCGGGTCGCCGGTCGCGGTCGCGCCGAACTTCTCGCGATACCGCGTGCGGAACCGCTTGATCGACTCCTCGTCGAGCAGCGTCTCCGATGCGGGCAGCAGCGTGAAGCCGTCGACACGGCCCGTCGTCCGCTGGTCGGCGGGGTCGAAGGTGCGGACGCTCTCGATCTCGTCGCCGAAAAAGTCGAGGCGTAGCGCCTGTTCCTCGCCACTCGGAAACAGGTCGACCAGCCCGCCACGGACGGCATAATCGCCTTGATCGTGAACGGTTTCTGTTCGGACATAGCCATTGGCTTGCAGGAGGGTGGCGAGGTCGTCGCGGCCGATCCGCTCACCCGGTGCGAGTGTCGCGACCAGTTGCCGGATGCGGAACGGCGTCAGCGCGCGTTGCGTGGCGGCGTTGACCGTCGTCAGGATCAGCTGCGGCGTCTTCGGCTTGACCTGCATCCGGTGCAGCGCGGCGATCCGTTCGGCCATGATGCGGAGCGTCGGCGACGCCCGGTCATAGGGCAGGCAGTCCCAGGCCGGGAATTGCACCACCTCCAGATCGGGCGCGAAATACGGCGCGGTGGCGGCGATCGCGCGCATCGCCTGATCGTCGGCGGCGATGAACACCACGCGCGACGTCGCGGCGCGGGCAAGATCGGCGAGCAGGAATGGGCGAAAGCCGTCCGGTACGCCGGACAGGGTCAGCGGCGTCTTCGCCGTCAGGATCGTCTTCAGGTCGGGCATGGTATCTCCCCCCTCCCGGTCAGGGGAGGGGCTAAATCATTTGGCGATGGGGACGTAGCCGAGCTGGCGCATCGCGTGCATCATCGGGCCGTCCCATTGCGGCGGGCAGGGCAGCGAGCCGATCGCCCACGCCATGATGTCGACATCCTGTTCCTCCAGCAGCGTCTCGAACCAGTCGAGTTCGTCGGCGGTCCAGCCGGCGTGATGCGCGTCGAAAAAGCCGCCGATCATCAGGTCGGCCTCCTTCGTGCCGCGGTGCCAACTGCGGAATCGCAGACGCTTGATGCGGATTTCGTGATCCATAAGGCTCCCAACGGCGATGAGCCGGCGGGCGCTGGCGGCGCACGTCGGCTGGAGTATAGGGGGCGTATCTAGTCATGCGCCCCGCTATCCTCAATCCGCTGTTCGCAGAGGTCACGTCGCTGAAGGGCGTCGGGCCGGCGCTCGCCAGGCCGCTCGACCGGCTCGGGCTGGCGCGTGTCGTCGATGTCGCGTTCCATCTGCCGACCGGCTGGGTCGATCGCGTCGCACGCGACGAACTGGATGCCGCCGACGCCGGGCGGATCATCGCCATCGTGTTGACGCCGCGCAGCTATCGCGAATCGAACGGGCGCGGCCCGACGCGGGTGAACGCGTTCGACGCGGCGGGAAACGCCGTCAGCCTGACCTATTTCGGCGGGCATCCCGGCTGGGCGAAGAAGCTGCTGCCGTTGGGCGAGCCGAAGCTCGTGTCGGGACGGCTCGACCAATATGGTCAGGACCTTCAGATCGTGCACCCCGAACTGGCCGATCCCGGCGAGCCGATGCGCGCGCGCGAGCCGATCTATCCATTGTCCGAAGGGGTGACGTCGCGACGTCTGTCGGGCTTCGTCGATCAGGCGATCGAGCGCGCGCCGGTGTTGCCCGAATGGATCGAGCCGGGGCTGAAGGCCAAGCGCGACTGGCCCGACTGGCGCGAGGCGCTGGTCCGGATCCACGCCGATCCCGCGGATGCGGCGGCCCGGGCGCGGCTGGCCTATGACGAGGTGTTCGCCAACCAGCTGGCGATGACGCTGGTGCGGGCCGACACGCGCAAGCGGCGGGGGCGGGCGCTGGCCGGGGACGGGCGGCTGCGTGACCTGTTGACGCTGCCGTACAGCCTGACCGGGGCGCAGGCGCGGACGGTGCGGGAGGTCGAGGGCGATCTGGCGCAGGAAGCGCCGATGCTCCGCCTTCTGCAAGGGGATGTCGGGTCCGGCAAGACGCTGGTCGCGGCGATGGCGATGCTGGTCGCGGTGGAGGCGGGGGCGCAGGCGGCGATGCTCGCGCCGACCGAGATCCTCGCGCGTCAGCATTACGAGACGCTGCGGCGGACGCTGTCCGGCCTGCCGCTGGAGGTCGCGGTGCTGACCGGGCGCGACAAGGGGCGGGTGCGGGAGGCGACGCTGATGGGCCTCGCCGACGGATCGATCGATATCCTCGTCGGTACGCACGCGATCTTTCAGGATGCTGTGGGCTACCGCGATCTGGCGCTGGTGGTGGTGGACGAGCAGCACCGGTTCGGTGTCGCCGAGCGGCTGATGTTGCAGGCCAAGGGTGCGCGCCCGCCGCACCTGCTGGCGATGACGGCGACGCCGATCCCGCGCACGCTGACGCTCGCGCAATATGGCGAGATGGATGTCAGCCGGCTCGACGAGATGCCGCCCGGCCGCCAGCCGATCGAGACGCGCGTGGTGTCCGAGGACCGGCTGGACGAGGTGGTGAATGCGCTCGGCCGGCATCTGTCGGAGGGCGGACAGGCGTATTGGGTGTGCCCGCTGGTCGAGGAGAGCGAGAAGTCCGACCTCGCGGCGGCGGAGGCGCGCGCGGAGGAGCTCGGGCGGCGCTTTCCGGGCAAGGTCGGTGTCGTTCACGGGCGGATGAAGCCGGCGGAGAAGGACGACGTCATGGCGGCGTTCTCCGCCGGATCGATCGGCGTGCTGGTCGCGACGACGGTGATCGAGGTCGGCGTGGATGTGCCGAACGCCACCCTGATCGTGATCGAACATGCCGACCGTTTCGGGCTGGCGCAGCTCCATCAGTTGCGCGGGCGGGTCGGGCGGGGCGGGGGATTGTCGCGCTGCCTGCTGCTGCGGGGATCGTCGCTGTCGGAAACGTCGCGGGCGCGGCTGGCGCTGATGCGCGAGACGAACGACGGCTTCCGTATCGCCGAGGAGGATCTGCGCCTGCGTGGCGGTGGCGAGATGCTGGGTACGCGCCAGTCGGGGGAGCAGGGGTTCCGCCTCGCACCACCCGATCTGCTGCCGGACCTGCTGCAATGTGCGCAGGACGATGCGCGCTTGCTGGTCGACCGCGACGGCGGGCTCGAGGGGGAGCGGGGGCAGGCGGCCCGCATCGCGCTCTACCTGTTCGAACGCGATGCGGGGGTGGCGCGGCTTCGCTCGGGTTAGATGCGCCCGGGTTAGCAGCGCCCGGGTTAGAAGGGCTCGGGTCAGCAGCGCACGGGTTGGAAGGGCTCGGGTCGGAAGCGTTGACGGGTCCGGTCCTTGCGGCCAACGATCGCGACCATGCCTGCCCTGATCCCCATCCTGATCGTCCTGCTTGCCGGTGTCGGCGTCGCGATCCAGCCACCGACCAATGCTGCGCTCGCCAAGGCGTCCGGCTCGCTGTGGCTGGCGTCGCTGGTGTCGTTCGCGGTCGGAACGATCGTGCTGGCGGCGGGCTGGGCGGCGCTGGACCGGACACCGATGGCCGCGCTGAAGGGGGCACCGGGCTGGGCGTGGGCAGGCGGGCTGTACGGCGCGTGCTTCGTCGCCGCGCTCGCCTATGCCGCGCCCAGACTCGGGCTGGCGTCGACGCTGACGATCACCGTCGCGGGTCAACTCGGCACCGCGATCCTGCTCGATCATTTCGGGCTGCTGGGGTTGAAGATCGAACCCGTCAGTCCGGCGCGGATCGGCGGTGTCGTGCTGGTGCTGGCGGGGGTGCTGCTGGTCCGGCGCGGCTGAGGCCGACGATGATCCCGTTTCGTGACAGATCCGTTACGGGAAGCGCTTGACCGGGCGCCCGCCGTGCATCATCCCTGCGTAGCGAGGCGCATGCTGCCGAACCCGATTTTCCCGGATCCCGATGTCCGTCGGGGGAAGCCGTCGACCGAAAGGTCGGCGGCTTGTTTCCGGATGGCTCAGGCCCGGCGCATCGCCTGCAGGATGGCGTGATAGTCGGACATCCCGATCATCCGGTCCAGACGGCAGCCGATCCGGCCCCCCAGCGACCAGCGCACCTGCGCCGCGACCTTCCCGACGCGCGGCAAGATGATCTGGACGCAATCCCCCTCCGCATGGTCGCCCTCGACCCGCACCATCAGGCCGCGGGCGGACACGTTCACCACCGTCACCAACCGGTCGACGCCGTCCGCCCCGGTCAGGCGGGTGCGGTGGATAACGTCGATGCGCGGTTCGCTGCGATCGTCGATGCTGGTGCGCAGACCGGCGGTGTTCATGGCGAATCCTTTTGGCATCGACGGGGGCGACGGACGAATCCGTATACCGCCGCGAATCCTTACCGGACGTTAATCTCGGTTACCGGGAACGAGCATCCCGTGATGCTTTTTACCGGCGGACAGGCGTTTTGGCGCATCGATTACGATGACCGCGCTCTCGTCGCCGATCGCTTCGCCGTCGATGCGCGCGCCACCGCCGGCGATCAGCCGCTTCGCCTCGCCCTTCGACTTGACGAGGCCGAGACCGATCAGCGCGTCGATCACGCCGATCGATCCGTCGATCGCCAGCGTCGGCAGCGCCGCGCCGCCGGCCCCTTCCTCGAAGGTCCGCCGGGCCGTCTCCGCGGCTTCCGCGGCGGCAGCGCGGCCGCGGCACATCGCGGTCGCCTCGTTGGCGAGGATCTTCTTCGCCTCATTGATCTCCGCGCCCGGCAGCGCTTCCAGCCGGCGGATCTCGTCGAGCGGCAGGTCGGTGAACAGGCGGAGGAAGCGGCCGACGTCGCGGTCGTCGGTGTTGCGCCAGAACTGCCAGTAATCGAAATGCGGCAGCTGGTCCTCGTGGAGCCACACCGCGCCGGCCATCGTCTTGCCCATCTTGCCGCCATCCGCGGTCGTGATGAGCGGCGTCGTCAGGCCGAACACCTCGGTGCCGTCCATCCGGCGCGCCAGTTCGATGCCGTTGACGATGTTCCCCCACTGATCGCTGCCGCCCATCTGCAACCGGCAGCCGGCGCGGCGCGACAGTTCCAGAAAGTCGTAGGCCTGGAGGATCATGTAGTTGAATTCGAGGAAGCTGAGCGACTGCTCGCGATCCAGCCGCAGCTTCACGGAATCGAACGACAGCATCCGGTTGACGGAGAAATGCTGGCCGACATCGCGCAGGAAGGGGATATATTCCAGCGCGTCGAGCCATTCGGCATTGTCGAGCATCACCGCATCGGTCGGCCCGTCGCCGAACGTCAGGAAGCGTTCGAAGATACGCCGGATCGACGCGACATTGGCCGCGATCCCGTCCTCGCCCAGCAGCTTGCGCGCTTCGTCCTTGAAGCTGGGATCGCCGATCTTGCCGGTGCCGCCGCCCATCAGCACGATCGGCTTGTGCCCGGTCTGCTGAAGACGACGGAGCAGCATGATCTGCACCAGGCTGCCGACGTGCAGCGACGGTGCGGTGGGGTCGAAGCCGATATAGCCGGGCACGACCTGCTTGGCCGCCAGCGCGTCGAACGCCGCCGCATCGGTCTGCTGGTGGATGTAGCCGCGGTTGCCGAGGACGGTGAGCAGGTCGGACTGGTAGGACATGGCCGGCGGTTAGCAACTCGCGGGCGCGGCGTCACGTCCCGCGGATTGCGTCACGTCTGCGGCAATTGCCCTTGCGGATCGACGGGCGTGCGGCCCTTGCGCAGTTCGAAATGCACCTCCGGCCGGTCGGCCGCGAAGCCCGTATCGCCCGACAACGCGATCGTCTGGCCGCGCTTGACGCTCTGGCCGCGGCTCACGAGCAACTTGGCGGCATGGCCGTAGACGCTGGTCCAGCCGCCGCCATGCTTGATGATGACGAGGCCGCCCAGCGCCTTGATGCCGTCGCCGGCATAGGCGACGACGCCGTCGGCGGTCGCACGGATGGGCGTCGACAGCGGCACCGCGATCTTGATCCCGTCGCTGCGTTCGCCGCTCGCACCGGGGCCGAACCGCTTGACGACGCGGCCGTCGACCGGCCAGCCGAAGCCGCCCCCCGCCAGCCGAACCGGCGGCGCGACCGGGGTGGTGGGCGGCAGCTTGCGGGTCGGTCGCGACACCGGCCGCGCGGGTGCCTGGTTCTGGGCGAGCGCCGGCTCGCCGCCGGTCAGGATGTCGTCGACGTCGAGGCGGAAGGCCGCGGCGCGTTCAGATGCGCGCGATTGGCCGGCGGCGGTGCCGGGGATCACGATTCGCCGCCCGGCACTCAGCGTGTACGGCTCCGCCAACACGTTGGCGGACACGATCCGCGACCATTCCACACCGTAGGCGCGGGCGATCGCGATGCCCGTTTCTCCCGACCGGACGAGGTGATAGCGCCCCGCCGGGATATCGAGCCGTTGTCCGATCCGCACGGTGTAGGGCGAGGCGATGCCGTTCGCGCGCGCGATCGCATCCAGCCCCGCGCCGGTGCGGTCGGCGATCCGGCGCAGCGTGTCGCCGGACCGCACGGTGTAGGTCGATGCCTCGACCTCCACTGCATCCGCTGCGACAGGGCGCGCTTCCCAGGCCGGCTTCGAACTGGCGGCTGGCAGCGCGACGGTGCCGACGCGGCGATCCGGCTCCTCCGCCGCGCCCAATGTATCTTGCGGCGGTTCGTCGGGCACGGGGTCTGCGACCGGTTCCGCAGGTCCTTCGGCAGGCTCTCCGACTGGCCCTCCGACTGGCCCTCCGAATGGCGGGGTCCTGTAGGAGGCAGGCGGCTCGACCTGCGGGATGCAGCCGGCGAGACCGACCGCGATCAGCAGGAGCGCCCGCGTCCGCATCGCTCAGCGATACGCCCGTTCGAGCATCGCGAGCGACGCAGCGTGCGTCATGTCCAGATGCAGCGGGGTGACGGAGATATGGCCGTCCGCCACCGCCGCCAGATCGTCGTCGCTGCCGGGGCGATGCTCCGTCACGCCGAGGGCGAACCAGTGATAGTCGTAGCCGCGCGGATCGGTGTTGGTGACGATCTTCAGCCGGCCGTAATCGCGCAGGCCCTGCGGTGCGACGCGGATGCCCTTCACCGCGTCGACCGCAACGGCGGGGAAGTTGACGTTGACCAGCGTGCGCGGTGTCATCGGCGCGTCGATCAGGGGCCGTAGCACCCGCTCGCCCCACGCCTCCGCCACCCCGAACGGAACCGCATCGCCGAGCCCGTCGCGGCTGTACACCTGGCTCAATGCGATCGAACGGATGCCGGCCAGCGCGCCCTCCATCGCGGCGGAGACGGTGCCCGAATAGGTCACGTCCTCGCCCAGATTGGCGCCGCGGTTGACGCCCGACAGGATCAGGTCGGGCGGCGTATCGGCCATGATCTTCGCCACCGCCATCATCACCGCGTCGGTCGGCGTTCCCGCGACCGCGAAGCGTTTGTCGGCGTGGCGGCGCACGCGAAGGGGCCGGGTCAGCGTCAGCGAGTGGCCCGCGCCCGACTGTTCGTCGGCGGGCGCGACGATCCAGACATCGTCGGAAAAGGCGGCGGCGATCCGCTCCAGCACCTTCAGGCCGGGGGCATGATACCCGTCGTCGTTGGTCAGCAGGATTCGCATCAGCGCGCCGGCTCCAGCACGGTCATGCCACCCAGATATGGCTGCAACACCGCGGGAATTGCAACCGAACCGTCCGCCTGCTGA
Source organism: Sphingomonas sp. Leaf343 (assembly GCF_001423765.1). Taxonomy (GTDB): domain Bacteria; phylum Pseudomonadota; class Alphaproteobacteria; order Sphingomonadales; family Sphingomonadaceae; genus Sphingomonas. Next base: position 225,686 of record NZ_LMPG01000014.1, on the reverse strand, counting down.
TAATTCTCGATGACGGCGACCAGCGTGCGTCCGACCGCGAGGCCGGACCCGTTCAGCGTGTGCACGAACTGCGGCTTGCCGCCTTCCGGGCGATAGCGCGCGTTCATCCGGCGCGCCTGAAAGTCGGTGCAGGTCGAACAGCTCGAAATCTCGCGATACCGCGCCTGACCGGGCAGCCAGACCTCCAGATCATAGGTGCGGGCAGCGGAGAAGCCCATGTCGCCGCTGCACAACAGCATCCGGCGATACGGCAGATCCAGCGCTTCCAGCGCACCCTCGGCGGCGCGGGTCATGCGCTCGTGCTCGGCATCGGACGCATCGGGCGTCACGATCGACACCATCTCGACCTTGTCGAACTGGTGCTGGCGGATCAGCCCGCGCGTATCGCGCCCCGCCGCGCCCGCCTCCGAACGGAAGCATGGCGTCAGCGCGGCGAGGCGCAGCGGCAATTCCCCGTCCGCCAGCACGCGCTCGCGCACGAGGTTGGTCAGCGACACCTCCGCGGTCGGGATCAGCCAGCGATCGTCCGTCGTCCGGAACAGGTCGTCGGCGAACTTCGGCAACTGGCCGGTGCCGAACAGCGCCTCGCTGCGCACCAGCACCGGCGGCGCGACCTCTTCGTAGCCGTGCTCCGCGACGAGGCGGTCGAGCATGAACTGGCCGAGCGCGCGGTTCAGGCGGGCGATGCCGCCCCGCAGCAGGGTGAAGCGCGCCCCGGCGATCGCGATCCCCGCATCGAAATCCATGCCCAGCGCGGGGCCGATCGCGTCATGCTCGCGAACGTCGAAGTCGAACGCGCGCGGGCTGCCCCATTCGGACACCAGCCGGTTGTCGTCCTCGTCCTTGCCTTCCGGTACGTCGGGCGCGGCGCGATTGGGGATGGCGGCTAGGGCGGCGTCCAGCTCCGCGCCGATCGCGCGTTCTTCCTCTTCCAGCTGCGGCAGGCGTGCCTTCAGGTCGGCGACCTCCGCCATCAGCGCGGTGGCCCGCGCCTCGTCCTTCTGCGCCTTCGCCTGACCGATCTGCTTCGACAGGTCGTTGCGGCGGGTCTGCGCGTCCTGCGCGGCGGCGGTGGTGCGGCGGCGGCGTTCGTCGAGCGCGACCAGCCACTCCGCCTGTGCGGGCAGGGCGCGGCGGGCGAGGGCGGCGTCGAAAGCGGCGGGATCGTCCCGGATGGCGCGAATGTCGTGCATGGCGGCGGCTATGCCGGGCGCGGGGAGGCCATGCAAGGCGAGGCGGGGCAACCCTCCCGCCGTGCGCCGCGTTAGTGCCTCAGACCACAACGATCAGGAGATGTGACGATGCAGGTGCCCCATAACGCGTTCGTGCTGGTGGCCGATGGTCGCAAGGCGTTGTTCTTTCGCAATGAAGGCGACGCCGAGTTCCCGAACCTGAAGGTCGAACATGCGCAGGAGCATGTGAACCCGGCCGATCGCGACCAGAAGACGGACGCCGCGGGCGGCTCCAGCTCCACGCAGTCGGGTGCCGGTGCGCCTGCCGTCGCGCAGGGCGGCAGCAATCACGCATCGGGCGGCGGCGCACAATTCGCGCCGTCCCGCGGTTCGATGGACGAGACCGACTATCACCAGCAGGAGGAGGATCGCTTCGCTGCGGAAACCGCCGACATGCTGAAGCGTCGCGCGCTGGCGAACGAGTTCGAATCGCTCGTCATCGTCGCCCCGCCGAAGACGTTGGGCGAGCTTCGGAAACATTATCACAAGGCGGTGAGTGATCGGCTGGCCGGCGAACTGGCCAAGGACCTGACCGGCCATCCCGTGCCGGACATCGAAAAGGCGTTGCAGGCGGCGTGACGACGAACATCGTGGCGGCGTCTCCGGACGTCGTCACGATATCCGGTCCCGCCCGCCCGTCTCAGGCTGCGATCGCCTTCGCGCGGCGTTGACGGACTACCAGCGCCGCGGCCGCCGCGCCGAACAGCAGGACCATCGGCGGCGCAGGAACCGGGGTGGGCGGACCGCCGCTGGAACCGGTGCTGCCGGATGCGCTGCTCGCCGACGATGCGCTTGAGGCCGAGGATGCGCTGCTCGCGCTCGATGCCGAGGACGCGCTGGACGCGGACGAGGCGCTGCTGGCGGACGAGCCATTGGACGACCAGCCGCCGCTGGAACTCCAGCCGCCGCTCGACGACCAGCCACCGCTGGACGAACCGTGGCCCGGCTTGCCACTGCTGCTGCCGCTGCTGGAGGCGGAACTGGCGCTGGAGGCGGACGACGCGCTGGAGGCCGAGCTGGCGCTTGATACGCCGGAAGAGGTCGATACGCCCGAGGACGTCGATACGCCCGAGGACGTCGATACGCCTGAGGACGTCGAGACGCCTGAAGACGTCGACACCCCCGAGGACGTCGACACGTTGCCGGACGATGTCGAAACCCCGGAGGACGTCGAGACCCCCGAAGACGTCGAGACGTTGCCCGACGACGTCGATACGTCGCCCGAGCTCGACACGCTGCCCGACGATGTCGAGACGTTACCGGACGAACTCGACACGCCCCCGGTCGAACTGGAGACATTGCCCGAGCTCGAGCTGGAGACGATGTTGCCGCCGGAACTGGTCGACGAGATCACGACCGATCCGCCGCCGCCGCCACCACCGAACCCGAAGCCGCCACCGAATCCGCCGCCAAACCCGGGACCACCGCCGAAGCCGCCGCCGATCACCGCCGGCACGAATCCGCCGCCGCCGCCGATGAAGGGGCTGCCGCCCGGATCGGAGATCGGAACCGGGGGCGACTGGGTGGAGACGGTGACGATCGCGGGCGCGCAGGTCGTCGTGGTGCGGGTCACGACGCGGCGGACGCGCGGCTTGCTCGCGATCTGGCGGTGGACGACGCGCTTGGCCATCTTCTGCTTGGAATAGGCGACCCGTTGCGGACGCTCGGCGACATGCACCGCGCCGCCGCCGATCACGGCCCCGCCGCATGCGCAGGCGCACAGTTTTGCCAGAGCCATCCGCACAGACATAGTTCGGTCGCTTTCCCGTTTGCGTCGCCTCCACGCCCCGACTCCCCGGGACGCAGCGCACCAATCCGCTGTGGGCTTTAGGGGGCCAACAAAATGTTAAGTGCAACCGCGTTAACCACGATTCATCGGCTCTTTGCGCCGGGGAACGACCGCGCGGAATGCCGGGCAGCGTTAACGTGCCACATTGATACAAGTCGGGGATACAGGTCGGGGATACAGGTCGGCTGGGACCGGTGTCGGCCCGATGCGTGCCCGGACGACGGTCGTTTTCCCATCACATGCGTTAAAAAACACGAACTTGGATCGCGCATCGTTCGCTTGTGAGCCGCCCGATCCGCTACTATAGGCGCTCAACGATTTGGGGGCGACCCGATCGCCGCGAGCAAAGATGCCGCGGAGACGGGATCGATGGAGAGTGGGGCATGGCGACCGTGTTGAATCGCGTGGATGAGCTTCCCTCCGGTCTGGGCGCGGCGAACGATGCCGACGGCTACAGACCCACGGCCGACGAGCCGTTCATGAGCCTGCGTCAGCAGGCCTATTTCCGTGACAAATTGCTGCGCTGGAAAGAGGCGATCCTGCTCGAGGCGCAAGGGACGCTGTCGCAGCTTCAGGTCGACTCGCTGCGGGAGGCGGACCTGACGGACCGCGCGTCGAGCGAAACCGACTGGTCGATCGAATTGCGGACGCGGGATCGGCAGCGCAAGCTCATCAGCAAGATCGACGCGGCGATTCGCCGGATCGACGAGGGCGAGTACGGTTATTGCGAAGTCACCGGCGAGCCGATCAGCCTGGGCAGGCTGGAGGCGCGGCCGATCGCGACGATGACCGTCGAGGCGCAGGAGCGCCACGAGCGCAACGAAAAGGTGTCGCGCGAGGATTGAGGCGGCGTCCCGGATCGGGACGTTTGGCTGTCCGGTGCCCGGCGATTTTAAGGATTTGGCGACTTTCGTCGCGCTACGCGGGCACCCGGACAGGTTATACGGGCGCTTAACGCTATGGACGGCATCTCACGCGGCTGGAACGAGGCGGAGCCGGACGCGCCGTTGAGTGGCGACACGGATGCGCGGCAACGGCAGCGCGACAGCCTGTTGCTGAGCGCACATATGCGGGTCGGTGACGATGCCGCGGTATCCGAGGTCCGCATCCGCAACCTGTCGGCGGGTGGCCTGATGGCCGAACATCCGACGCGGGTCGCGACCGGGACGGTGGTATGGCTGGAAATGCGCGGGATCGGCGAAGTGACTGGCAAGGTTGCGTGGTGTGCCGAGGGTCGTCTGGGCATTGCGCTCGACCAGACCATCGATCCGCAGCTTGCCCGCAAGCCCGTGGGCGGGTCGGCCCCGGTGCCGCTCTTCGCCAAACCGCTGCCCCGCCGCTGAGGGCGGCGCAGCGGTCCATCGGCCCGGACCCTACAGGCCGGCGATCTCTTCCTTCAGCTTCAACTTCTGCTTCTTGAGCGCGGCCAGCGTCACAGCATCGGGAAGCGGCCGATGCTCTTCCTCGGCGATGCGCCGGTCGAGCGTGGCGTGCTTGCCCTCAAGGGCTGTCTGATGCGCGGTCGACTGCATGGGCAGGGTCTCCTTTGCTAACGGGGGACGGAGTAAACCATGCGAAGATGGTTTTGTCGCCATGCGATCGAAACCGTTTGCGATGTTCCGTGCGCGATCATCCGTCGACCGTTTGCACGCTCTGCTTTTCCGCTACAGGGGGGCGGGAGTGACCGGGGTTGGGGACGCATATGGACGATACGCAACTGATCGCCAGACGGGACGTGCTGCGACAGGAGCATCGCGATCTGGATGCCGCGATCGCCGCACTGGGAACGGTGGCCGTGCCCGATCAGCTGCAACTGGCCCGCTTCAAGAAGCGCAAGCTACGCCTGCGGGACGAGATCGCGATGCTGGAAGATCAGCTCGTCCCCGACATAATTGCTTAACGAACGACATTGGGACAGCCGTGTCGTCCGTAGCCGGTGGCCGGAATCTTTCCGCCGTGTAACGTGGCCATCATGACCCGGACCGTGACCGATTCGCGCCTCGACCGTCGTTTCGTCGATGCGCTCTATACCGATGCTATGCTGCTGGCGGACGAGGCACGCGCCTATTTCGATGAGGCCGGCCGCGCCGAACGGGAGGCGCTCGATCCGTTCGCCCGCGTGACCTTCTCCTGCGAGTCGCTGAAGGTGACGACCCGGCTGATGCACGTCATCGCGTGGCTGATGACGCAGCGCGCGGTGGACGCGGGCGAGATCAGCCGGCGCGCCGCCTCCGACCCGTCGCGCCGGCTGGGTGAGGCTCCGGCCTATGACGCCGATGTCGCCGCCACGCTGCCGCCGCGTGCCGGGCGGTTGATCGCGTCGAGTGCCGCGCTGCACCGGCGGGCGGCGGCGATGGACCGGACGCTGTCACCGGACCCGCCTGCCGTTTCCTGCGGCGTCCATTCGTTGCAGCGACGACTGGCTGCGTCGTTCTAGGACGGGGGGCTGCGACGGTCCGCGCCTACAAGGCCAGTCGCGCCCTTGCCGCCTGATACTCCGCCTGCATCCGCGCGACCCGGGCCGCGACCGGCTCGACGGAATCGATGACGCCGATACCCTGTCCCGATCCCCAGATGTCGCGCCACGCCTTGGCCTTGCTGCCTTCGCCGCCATTGGTCTGGCCGAAGTTCATCGTCCTGTAGTCGCCCTCCGGCAAGGCATCGGGGTCCAGCCCTGCGGCGACGATCGAACCGCGCAGGTAATTGCCATGCACGCCGGTGAACAGGCTGGAATAGACGATGTCCTTGGCCCGGCCGTCGACCACGCCCTGCTTGTAGGCGGCGTCGGCATTCGCCTCGTCGGTCGCGATGAAGGCGGATCCGATATAGGCGAGGTCCGCGCCCAGCGCCTGCGCCGCCAGAATGGCACCACCGTTCGCGATCGACCCGGACAGCGCGAGCGGTCCGTCGAACCATTGGCGGATTTCCTGGATCAGCGCGAAGGGCGACTGCCGCCCGGCATGGCCGCCCGCGCCCGCCGCCACCGCGATCAGGCCGTCGGCACCCTTGTCGACTGCCTTGCGCGCGAAGGTGTCGTCGATGACGTCGTGCAGCGTGATGCCGCCCCAGCCGTGGACGGCGGCGTTCAGGTCCTCCCGTGCGCCCAGCGAGGTGATGACGATCGGCACCTGCCACTTGGCGCAGGTGACGAGATCGGCCTCCAGCCGGTCGTTGGAACGGTGGACGATCTGGTTCACCGCGAACGGCGCGGCCGGGGCATCGGGATTGGCGCGATTGTACGCGGCCAATTCCTCGGTGATCCGGTGCAGCCATTCGTCGAGCATCGCGGAGGGGCGGGCGTTGAGTGCCGGAAACGAGCCGACGATCCCCGCCTTGCACTGGGCGATCACCAGTTCCGGGCCGGAGATGATGAACAACGGCGAGCCGATGACGGGCAGGCGGAGGCGATCGAACAGGGCTGGAAGCGTCATGCCGTAAACCTTGGCGGGACGAAACGACGCTGTCCAGCGACCGCACGTTGAAACCGTTCGGGGATGGCGTATGACGTGCACCATACACTGAACAGGGGATTCTCTTCCATGAAGCTCGCCGCCGCAGCCCTGCTGTCACTTACCGTTTCCGTGCCGGCACTCGCCGCCGCTACGTCATCAGGGCAATTGCCGCGCAACGTGGTGCCCGTTCTTTACGACATCAGCGTGCGGCCGGACGCGAAGACGCTGACCTTCTCGGGGGCGGAGACGGTCACCGTCGACGTGCGGGAAGCGACCCGCACGATCGTGCTGAACGCCGCCGATCTCGACGTGACCAGCGCGACCTTCGACGGCAAGCCCGCGAAGATCGCCCTCGACAAGGATGCGCAAACGCTGACCCTGACGCTGTCGGCACCGGCGACGGTGGGTCGCCATGCCGTGGCGTTCCAGTGGACGGGCAAGATCAGCCAGTCGGCATCCGGTTTCTTCGCGATCGACTACAGCAATGCGGACGGCACGCCGGCGCGGATGCTGGCGACCCAGTTCGAGGCTCCCGATGCGCGCAAGTTCGCGCCGATGTGGGACGAGCCGTCGTTCAAGGCGCGCTTTCGCGTCACGACCACTGCGCCGGCGGGCCAGCTCGCCTATTCCAACACGCCCGTCACGACCGTGACGAAGCAGGCGGACGGATCGCAGCTCTACAAGTTCGGCGAGACGCCGCTGATGTCGAGCTATCTGCTGTTTCTGGGCATGGGCGAGGTCGACCGCAAGGCGGTGAAGGCGGGGCCGGTCGAGATCGGCGTCATCACGCGCAAGGGCGTGGTCGATCAGGGCGATTACGCCCTGGGCGCGGCGAAGCGGCTGCTGGCCTATTACAACGATTATTTCGGTCAGCCCTATCCGCTGCCCAAGATGGACATGATCGCCGGCCCCGGCTCCAGCCAGTTCTTCGGTGCGATGGAGAATTGGGGTGCGATCTTCTATTTCGAGCCGACCCTGTTGTTCGATGCGGCGCGAACCGCCGAAAGCGGTCGTCAGCAGGTGCACAGCGTCGTCGCGCACGAGATGGCGCACCAGTGGTTCGGCGATCTGGTCACGATGGAGTGGTGGGACGACCTGTGGCTGAACGAGGGCTTCGCGAGCTGGATGGAGGGGAAGGCCACCAGCGTACTGAACCCGACGTGGAAGGCCGATGCGGTCGCCGTCGCCTATGAGCGCGAGGGTGCGATGCAGCTCGACGCGACGGCGGCGACGCACCCGATCATCCGCCACGTCCAGACCGTCGACGAGATCGGCCAGGCATTCGACGGCATCACCTACTCCAAGGGCCAGGCCGTCATCGGCATGATGGAATCGACGCTCGGCGAGGTGAAGTTCCGTGCCGGCATCCGCACCTACATGGCAAAGTACAAATACGGCAACACCGTCACCGACCAGCTCTGGACCGAGTTGTCGGCCGCGGCGGGTCGGGACGTGACGAAGATCGCGCACGATTTCACGTTGCAGGGTGGTGTGCCGCTGGTGACGATGACAGGTGCCCGCTGCGCCGGAGGCGTGACGACGGTATCGTTGTCGCAGGGCCGCTATGGCCTGGATGCGCCCTCCAAAACCGCGCAGACTTGGCACGTGCCGCTGGTCGTTGCGACCGTCGGCGGCGGTAGCACCAGCGCCGTCGTTTCGGGCGCGCAGGTGACGCCGGTGAAGATCAAGGGTTGCGGCACGATCGTCCTCAACCGCGGCAAGGGCAGCTACACGCGCGTCCTGTACGACGATGCCGGGCACGCCGCGATCGTGCGCGACTATGCGAAGCTGACGCTTGAGGACCGGGTCGGTACTCTGGGCGACGACTTCGGGCTGGCGCTCGGAGGATATCAGAACCTGACGCGCTATTTCGCGGTGCAGGACCGGGTGAATGCCGGCTCCGATCCGCTGGAATGGTCGGTCGTCGCGTCGAAGCTGGGCACCCTGACCGGGCTGTTCGACCAGACTCCGCTGGAGCAGCCGCTGCGTACCAGAACCAACGCGATGCTGTCGCCGGTGCTGGCGCGAATCGGGTTCGAGGCGCGCCCGGGCGAGGAGCCGCTGGCGAATAACCTGCGCGAGACGCTGGTCGGGCGGCTGGGATCGAATGGCGATCCGATGGTCGTGGCGCGGGCGCGCAGCTATGTCGGGCAGCTGGCGACCAATCCCACCGCGATCCCGGCGTCGATCCGCCAGCCGATCCTGTCGACCTATGCCATCAACGCCACGTCGGCGGAGTGGGACCAGTTGCTGAAGCTGATGCAGGCGGAGCGGTCGCCGGTGGTGAAGAACCGCTACGTCTCGCTGCTAGGTGCGGCGCGCGATCCGGCCATCGGTCAGCGCGCGCTGGACCTCATCAAGACCGACGCGCTGACGCCGCCGCAGAAGGCCAGCCTGTTGCGATCGGTCGCGGGGCGGCATCCGGATATGGCGTTCGACTGGGCTATCGCCAACCGCGAGCTGGTCGAGAGCTTCGTCGAGCAGAGCCAGCGCGGCGGCTATGTCGCCGGTCTGGGCGGCGGATCGAACGATCCGGCGATGCCGGGCAAGATCCAGGCTTATGCCGACAAGTACCTGCCCGAGCCGGCACGCAAGCCCGCGCAGCAAACGATCCAGCTGATCGGCGTGCGCAAGGCGGCGGCCGAGAAGCTGCGGCCCGGCACGCAGGCGTGGCTGGGAATGTAGGAATGAGGGGGGAGCGCCGGCATCCTGGCGTTCCCCATCGTCGTCAGGCCGCCTGCGCGTCGCGGGCGTCCATGAAGGTCAGCAGCCCGTCGAGCGATACCGGGCGGCTGATGAAATAGCCCTGGATCAGGTCGCATCCCGCGGCGCGCAGGAATTCCAGACATTCCGCGTCCTCGACCCCTTCGGCGACGACGGTCAGGCCGAGGTCGTGCGCGAGGTCGATCGTCGAGCGGACCAGGACCGCGTCGTTGCGGTTCCGATGCGCGAACTGCACGAAGCTGCGGTCGATCTTCAGCTCGTTGAGCGGCAACTGGCGCAGATAGGTAAGCGTCGACTGGCCGGTGCCGTAATCGTCCATCGATACGGCGATGCCCAGTTCACGGTATCGGCGCAGCGCCGCCACCGCCTGATCCGGGTTCGACATCGCCGCCGATTCGGTGACCTCGAAGATCAGCAGCGATGTCGGGACCCCGGACCGCTCCAGCAGATGCTCGATCGCCGCGTTGAACGCCGCCGAGGAGAGCAGCTTGGCGGAAATGTTGATCGCCGCGGCCAGATCATGGCCCAGCACGCGCCACGTTGCGATATCCGTCAGCACGCGCTCTACGACATACAGCGTCAGCGGCGCGATGCGATCGGTCTGTTCCGCCAGTGGGATGAACAGGTCGGGACCGACGAAGCCGCGCGTGGAATGACGCCAGCGGACCAGCGCCTCGACACTGGTCGGGCGGCCCTTCGCCAGCGACAGTTTGGGCTGGTAGAAAACGTCGATCTGCCCGGCGGCGAGGGCATCGTCCAGCTCGCCCATCAGCGACGCCTGCCGCTCCAACTGGTCGAGATCGGTCGCGGCGCGGCGCCAGAACACGCCGTCACGCTGGGCGGCATCGGCGGCAAGCATGGCATCGGCCACCTGCCGTTCGGTATCGCCCTCCTCCGCCAGCCCGACCGCGACGGCAACGTCGATGCGCCGGCCACCGACCTCCACCGGCTGGAGCAGGATCGCGCGCAGCCCCTGAAGCTGCGCCTCCGGATCCGATCCGTCCTTCATGACGAAGCCGAGATGATGCCGGTCGAGTCGGTACACGATGGCGTCGGCGCTCATCAGCCGCAGCCGCTCCGCGGTCCGCACGACCGCATCGGTCAGCGACTGGCGATCCAGCACCGCGGCCAGCCCGTCGATATTCACCAGCCGCGCGACGATGAGCGACCCTTGCGTCGCAGCGGGAAGCGCGTGGCGGTTGGGCAGGCCGGTGGCCTCGTCGGTGGTGCGCTGCGACTGGAACCGGGCGGCGACATGGCGGGCGGCTGCCCCGGCCATCGCCGTCCCCAGCAACGCGAGCGATCCCGCAAGCGGATAGAGGTGGCCGAACCGGTGTTGTGCGATCAGCACCGCAACGCCGATCACGACCATGCCCGCAAATCCGGTCCCGAGCACGGCGCGCAACGACCGGCGCGTAAGCATGGCGATCACGAACAGGGCGGCGAGCAGCATCGGCCACGCCCCATCGCCGGCGAGGGGTACGCCTCGCAGCAGCGTCTCCGCGGCCAGCGCCTGCACGACGACACCGGGCAGCACGCCCCATACCGGCACGGCATAGCGGTCGCCCATCTCGATCGCAGTCGCGCCGATCAGGATATTGCGCCCGCGCACGGCTGCCGCGTCGAAGCCGCCGCGTTCGACCGCGACGAAGCTGAGCCGCGGGATCGTCGCCGGATCGATTGCCATGTCGATCGGGAAGGTCCGGTCGGCGGCTCCGGAGCGTCCGGCGATATAGGCGGACAAGGTCGGGCGCGGCACGCCCGCCGTCATGGTCGCCAGCGGCATCGCGCGAACCACGCCGTCGCTGTCTGGCGCGATGCTGACGGAGGCGAGCGAGGTCGTGCCCCGCAACATCGGGATCGGCAGAGCGTCGATCGTCCGCAAACTGCCGGTGCCCGCCTGCTGTCCGAAGGTCGGCAGCGTCACGATGCCGTCTGCGCGCCGGAGCGCCGCGGCAAAAGCGGCATCGCCGGTCGCGTCGGAGCCCGTCGAGAAGTCGACGTCGAAGACGATCGACGCCGCGCCCGCCCGACGCAAGGCATCGACGACCTGTGCGTAATGCGACCGCGACCACGGCCATCGCCGGATCGCGGCGACGCTGGCGGCGTCCATCTCGACGATCGCGACGTGGCCGCTGGCGGGCCGCGTCGCGACGTCGAACCGGGCTGTGTCGAGCATGCGGTCGGCGGCCTCGCCGATCCCGGTCGAGGCGACGACGGTACCGACCATGAGCGCGATGCCGAAGATGGCGGAGGACGAGGTGCGGAACCAGCGGATCACGGCGTTAGCGCTCAGAAGCTACGCGACAGGCGGACGGACAGGCGCGGGCGGCGGTTACGCGTGTCGAACCGGTCGGCGTTCAGCGGCAGGGCGATTTCGATCATTCCGTCGAGGCGCGCGAACAGTCCGGCGCGGACGCCGGCTCCGCTCGACAGCAGCGAGCCGCCGCCGATGCCGTGCCGCCAATTGCTGACATGGCCACCGTCGACGAACGCATAGACCTGCGCCCGCTCGATCGCGCCCGGCGCGACGCGGCCCAGATCGCCGCGCAGCTCGACCGAGCCGAGGATGCCGTTGTCGCCCGTCCGCTCGGCATAGTCATAGCCACGACCGAATGCCGGTCCGCCCGCGCCGATCTCGGCCGTGGCGAGCACGGGGCGCGAGGCAAGCTGGCCGGAGGAGCCGAGCACAAGAGTGATCGGTCGGGCGAGCGTAAGGACCCATTCGACGGTATAGCCGATCGTCGCGAACCGCGCATCGCCATCGCGGCGGGAGATGCGGGCATCGCCCTCGTGGCTGACACCCGACAGGGGCAGGCCGCCCGTTATCGACGTCTCGCCGCGGAGGATGCCGCCGCCCAGCGCCGTAGCACCGTTCAGCGATCCCGTCAGCGTCGCGAGGCGATCGTCGCGCAGGAGCAGGCCCGACAGGGTCTGCCGGATCTGGATCGCGCGGAACTCCAGCGTTCCCCACAAACTGCGCGCGCGGGAGCGGACCAGCGGCCGGGCATAGGCGGCGGCGAGATCAACGCTTTTGCCGATCACGTCCAGCACGGCTAGGGAGGCGCCGGGGTGGGAGCGTCCATAGGACGCCGATGCCGACAGGACCGCGCCGTCCGCCCCGACCGGCGCGGCATAGCGGCCGCGGACGAACGCGAATTCCGACGGGTCGAACGGAGTTTGCGCGGCAATCAACGACAGTTCGTCGCCCGACCCGGCGAGGCCGCGCAGGCTGGCGAGCATCGTGGAGCGGACCGGCCCCACCTCCCGGCTGCCGCGATTGTCGAGCTGGACGTAGGCGCTCCCGCGGTCCTGAACGATCGTGACGAGGAGGATGCCGAATCCGTCCTGACGGGTGTAGCGGCTGTCCTTCACGCGCACGCCGGCGATGTCGCCGACCAGCAGGATGGCACGTTCCAGTTCTGCGCGGCGCACGCCCCGGCCGGTTACCAGCGCGCGTGTCAACAGGCGGTCGGCAGCGGGATTGGTCGCGCCGATCACGCGCACCGCATCGACGCGGCCATCGTCCAGCGTGACGCGCAGCACGCCGTTGCGCATCGGCTGCGCCTCGATCGAGGCGCTGGCAAAGGGATAGCCGTTGCCGCGGGCCACGCCCGCCACCGCGCCGGCCAGCCGGGCGAGATCGTCACGGCCCAGTTGCCGGCCGACATAGTCGGTAAGGGCTGCGGCGAAGGCGGAGGAGGGGAGCTGCGTCCGCCCGCCGACGGTGATCGCCGCGACGACGCCGGTGGGGCCGTCCGCCGCGCCGATCCGGGGCGTCGGCGTTTCGACGGTCGGTATCGCCGCCGTCGCCTCGCCGGGGTGGACGGCGCGGGGCAACGCCTGTTCCGTGATGCTCGGGTCGGCACGATCGAGGCGAACCTGCGCGAGTGCTGGCACGGTGCACGAAATGCCCAGGGTGGCGGTCAGGACGGCAGCAAGGAATTGGGAGAAACAGGGCATCGCGTCGTCCATCTGGGGTGATGTCCGATCTAGACGGCGAAGCCTTTGCAAAAGGTTAGCCGTGGAATTCGGCCCTAATGCGCGGTTAACCGCATCGGGCAAGACGACCGACACCGGAATGGCGCGACAGGGATGGCGGGTGGTCCCGCCGATGGGGGCCACCAGGAGATCCTCATGCGCAAGCGCCTTCTGTCCCTATTGGCCGTCACCTGTTCGTCCGCCGCGCTGGCGGGGCCGGGTGGCTGGACGATCAGCGAGATGTCGGGGCCGGTGCAGGTGTCGCGCGCAGGGATCGGCAAGATCGCGACGCGCGGCCTGGCGGTGTCGGCTGGCGATACGGTGACGACCGGACGCGGCGGTCGCGTCGTGCTGGTGCGTGGCACCGAATATATGATGGTTTCGCCGTCGTCGCAGCTGCGCCTGCCCGAGACGGAACCCGCCACCGGCGTGACGCGGGTGTGGGAGGATTTCGGCAATATCGTCTTCATGATAAAGAAGAAGATGACGCCGCATTTCGAGGTGAAGACGCCCTATCTGGCCGCCGTCGTGAAGGGGACGACCTTTTCCGTCGGCGTGACCGACACGGGGGCGTCGGTTCAGGTGCTGGAGGGCGCGGTCGACGTCGCCGCCGTCGATGGCGGCGCGCACGACCTGATCCTTCCGGGCGCCGTCGCGCTGGTCGGGGCGGGCGATCGCACGCGGATGCAGGTCGAAAGCAACGGCGTGACCCGTGTGGTCGAGGCTCCTGGCGCGGCTGGCTCCCCGACGCCGACACCGGCTGCTCCCCCGGCGCTTCCTCCGGCGGCGGCAGCCGCGATTCCGGCCGAGGCCGGCGAACCCGTCGCGGTGACCGCCACCGTCTATGAGGCACCGGTATCGGTCGCGGATACGACCGGCGGCCTCGTCAACGGCACGATCGGCGGCGGCATCGCCGCAGCGGTCGCCGATGTCGCCACCGCGACCCGGGTCGCGACCGAGGCATCGACCTATGCGGTGAAGACCGTTGAGATGGCCACGGTCGTGATGACGGCGAAGGCTTCGCAGGACCAGGCCGTCACCACCGCCGGTCAGTCCGATGCGGCGACCGCCGCCGCCACGCAGGCGAAGGCGGATGCCGAGCGGATCGCGCGGGATGCGGCCGCTGCCGCCGCCGCCCGCACCCAGGCGGATCAGGCCGCCCGGATCGCGGCGGACGATGCGGCGAAGACTGCCGCCGTGGCGGCGTCGGAAGCCAGCGCAGCCGACGCGGACCGTCTCGCCAAGGCGACGGCGCAGGTGGAGGCGCAGGCGGCAGCGGCAGCGGCGGCTCGCGCAGCCGAACAGGCGGCGCAGATGATGACCGACACCGCGATGCAGGATGCCGCCAGCGCGGCGGCGGTGGCGTCGGCACAGACGGCGATCGCGGCGCAACAGGCCGCCGATGCCGCCGCCGCTGCGGAGGTGCAGCGGGTTGCGGTGAAGGCGGCTCAGGCCGCGGCGCAGGCGGTGGCCGATCAGGCGGCGCAGGATGCGGCGCTGGCGGCACAGGCCGCTGCCGCCGCAGCCGGCGATTCGGCCGCGCAGGCGGCGGCGGCGCTGGCGGCCGCCAATGCGACGCAAGCGGCCGAAGCGGCCGGCCGGGCCGCCGCTGCGGCGGTGGCTGCGGCTGCCGACAAGTCCGCGAAGGATGCGGCGAAAGCGGCGGCGGATCTTGCTGCGCAGATCGGCAGGGAAGCGGAGCGCGCCGCACGCGCGGCAGCCGAAACTGCCGCTCGCGATGCTGCCAGACTGGCCGATCAGGCCGCCAAGGCCGCCGAGAAGGCCGCAAAGGATGCCGCAAAGGCATCCGAGGATGCGGCGAGGGCCGACGCCGACAAGGCCGCGCGCGATGCCGCGAAGGACGCGGCCACCAAAGCTGCGGAGAAGGCGGCGAAGGAAGCTGAAAGAGCCGCCGATGCCGCATCGGACAAAGCCGCAAAGGATGCCGAAAAAGCGGCCAAGGACGCCCAGCGTGCTGCTGAAAAGGCTGCGGAGGACGCCGTGAAAGCGCAGGAAAAAGCCGCCAAGGACGCGGCCAAAGCGGCCGACGATGCCGCCAAGGCCGCTAATCGCGGTTCGACGCCCGGCCTGCTCGATCCGCTCGGCGTCATTGCGGGCAAGCTCAACGATCTGTTGAAGGGCAGGAAGGACTGATCGGGTTGCGCCGGCAGGAGCGGGGCGGCATCAGGGCGGGATGATGGTCCGGCCGTTCCGATCCTGCCACGATGCGGCGTGACGCGCAGGCGCGGCGCGATGCCCTGATTGCGGCGGCATCCGAATGTTTCCGGGCGAAGGGCTATCTCGTCCCGCTGGAGGAGGTCGCGGCGCAGGCGGGCGTTGGGCGCGGCACGCTCTATCGCAACTTCAAGGATCGCGTGGCGCTGCTGATCGCGGTGTTCGACGTCGAACTGGACCGGATCGAGGCCGGGCTGGACCCGGCGATGCCGCTGGACCGGACGATCGCGGCGATGGCGCTGGCCGGGGTGCAGGCGAGCACGCTGTTCGACCGCATGGCCGCCGACCTGCCGATGGAGGGCGAGACGCGCTCCGCGCTGGAGGAACTGGCGCGGCGACTGGAGCGGATACTCGCACCGTTCGTGGATCGCGCGCACGCCGATGGGACTCTCGACCGGCATGTCACTCCCCGTCAGGCGGTGTTGGCGCTGAGGATGCTCGGCGGGTTGCTGTTGCCGCAACAATCGCGCGATGATGCGGAGGCGATGCTGGCGGAAGCGATGCCCGTGCTGCTCCACGGCCTTCGCCCCCGGACCGGTCAGGGCGCGGGCGGTGTCGTCGAGCCCAGCCCCGTCGAACCCGGCCCGATCGAGCCCGGCCCCGTCCAGCCCAGCCCCAGCGCGTTCTGAACCGCGACATAGCTGTTCGTCAGTTGCGCGGTCGCCTGCGCCACCGCAATCTCGGCGGATAGCCGCTGCCGCTCGACATCGAGCTGGTCGATCGTGGCGCTGGTCCCCGCGCGCATCCGCTGGTCGTTGAGCGCGACGGCGCGCGCGGCGGATCGCTGCGCACCGATCAGGGCGGCGAGTTGCCGGCGAAGATGGCCGAAGCGCGACAGCGACGTCTCCGCATCCTGCAAAGCCGTCAACACCGCCTGCCGGTACTTCGCCTCCGCCTGATCGCGCTGCGCCTCCGAAACGCGGGTCGCGGCGGCGGCGCGCCCGAAGTCGAGGAACGACCAACTGAGCGAGGGGGCGGCGAGGGCGGTCAGGTTCCCGAGATCGAAGATATCGCCCGGGCTGGTGCCGCCGAGCCCGAGCAGACCGAGAAAGCGGATGCCGGGCAGTTGCCTGGCGCGGTTGACGCCGATCGCGGCAGTGCTGCCGGCAAGCTGTCGCTCGGCGGCGCGGACGTCGGGGCGGTTGGCGATCAGGCTGCCGGGGTTGCCGATCGGCACGTTCGCAGGCGGCAGCGGGACGGGTACGACCGTGTCCAGCGTCGCGTCGAGCGCGCCGGGCGCGCGACCGGTCAGGACGGCGAGCTGGTTGAGATACTCGTCACGCTGTGCGCCCAGCGGCACCGCCTGCGCCTGCGTGTTGGACAGTGCTGTCTGGAGTCGCTCCACGTCGAGCGCGGAGGCGGTGCCGGCGGCGTAGCGCTGGCGGGTGAGGGCGACCTGCTGCTCCTGCAATTCCGCAGAGCGGCCGTTGAGGCGGATGCGCGCCTGCACGTCGCGGAGCGAGACATAACCCTGCGCGACCTGCGCTACGAGGCTGACCTGCGCGTCCGCGAGCTCGGCGAAGCGTGCCTCGATCGTCCGCTGCGACTGTTCGACGCCGCGGCGAGCCCCGCCGAACAGGTCGACCTCCCACGACGCGTTGAGACCGGCATTGTAGAAGGAGAGACTGGTGGAGCCGCCGCTAGTCTCGCCACCGCCGCCTTCGCTTCCGCCCAGATCGATACCGGGCACCTCCGCGCGCAGATAGGTGCCGTTGGCGCTGACGCCGGGCAATCGAGCGCTACGCTGCTGCGTCAGTTGCGCACGGGCCTCCCGGATGCGGGCCTGCGCCTCATCGATCGTTGGACTGTGCGCCAGCGCGTCGTCGACGAGGGCGGTCAGCGTCGAGTCGTTCAGCGTCTCCCACCAGCGGGCTAAGCCGGGGGCGCGGGTCAGGGCGGCATCGCCCGCCCGCACGAACGTGCCGCGAGCGGCGGCGTCGGAGGCGACCCTTGGCGGGCCGGCATAGTCCGGCCCGACCGTGCAAGCGGACAGCAGGGCGAGCGCGATGATCGGGGCGGCGCGTATCGTCATCAGTGCATCGCCGCGGGTGCGGCGTCCTTCGGGAGCGGGCGGAGGAACAGGACGAGCGGCAGGACGATGAGCGTCCCCATGCCCATGATCCAGAAGATGTCGTTATAGGTCATGACCAGTGCCTGCCCCTGTATCTGCTGCCCGATCAGCCGCATCGCAGTCGGCGTGCCGCCGACTTGCTGCGACAGCCCGCCGACATAATCCTGCACCGCCGGCGAGTTCGCGTTCAGCGTCTCCTCCAGCCGGCGCGAATGGAACCACATCCGCTGATCTTGCAGGATCGAAATCCCCGCCAACGCGAAGCTGCCGCCGAGATTACGGACGGCGTTGAAGAGACCGGAGGCATCGCCCGCATCCTCCGGCGGGACGGATCGCACCACCGCTTGACTGAGGAACAGCATGCCAAGAATTTGGCCGACGCCGCGCAGAAGCTGCGATTCGGTGAAATCGGGGCCGGACGACGTCAGCGACAGGTTGGCGTCGAGCAAGGCCGACCCGCCCATGATGAACAGCCCCGCCGCGACCGCCAGCCGGATGTCGACGCGCTTCAGCAGGATCGGGACGATCGCCATCATCACCAGACTGGGAAGACCGGACAGCAGCACGACCTTGCCCGATTGCAGCGCGTTGTAATTGGCGATCGCCGACAGGAACTGCGGGATCGCGTAGGAGGTGCCGTAGAGAACCATCCCCAGCACGATGCCCATCAGCGCGACCGAGCCGAACTGCCGATCGAGCAGCAGCTTGAGCTTGATGATCGGTCGTCGCGCGGTCGCCTGCCCCCAGAACAACAGGGCAAAACCGGTGACGGAGACGAACGCCATCCAGCGGATCAGTTCGGACGAGAACCATTGTTCACGCTGGCCGTCCTCCAGGAACACCGTCAGCCCGCCGAGACCGAGCGCGAGGCCGGCGATGCCGAACCAGTCCGCCTCGCCGATCAGGTCGAGGCGCAATTTGTCGTGGGGCAGTCCGACGAGCAGCAGCACCACGAGGATCGCGCAGATCGGTACGTTGAGGAAGAATGCGTAGTGCCAGCTGACATTTTCCGTCAGCCAGCCGCCGATCAATGGCCCGAGAACCGGCCCCATGATCGCGGTCACGCCGAACAGCGCGATGCCGATCGGCTGTTGAGAGCGGGGCAGGCGTTGCGCGATGATCGTCTGCGCGGTCGGGATCATCGCGCCGCCGGTGAAGCCCTGTCCGACCCGGCCGATAATCATCATCGGCAGCGACGTGGAAATGCCGCACAACACCGAAAAGGCGGTGAACAGTCCCGCCGCGATCAGCAGGAAGGTGCGCAGGCCGAGCAGCCGGGTCAGCCAAGCCGACATCGGGATGACGACGATCTCCGCGACCAGATAGGCAGTGGCGATCCACGTCCCCTCGGTTCCGCTCGCGCCGATTTCGCCCTGGATTGTCGGCAGCGACGAATTGACGATCGAGATGTCGAGCGTTGCCATCAACGCGCCGATCGTGCCCGCCGCTACCGCCAGCCACGCCGCGGCATCGGCCTTTTCCGGCAGGCTGCGCGCGGTGGGTCGATCGAGGGCGGCACTGGCCATCGTCAGTGGGCCTGCCGGTCCTGCAATTGCTTCTGCTGGTCGCGGAGGCGATCGAGATCGCCTTTGGCAGAGATCGTATCGACGGTGACCGTCACCGACAGGCCCGGCACCAGCAGCCGACGCGCATCCGGCGTAGCTTCTAGCGCGATCCGCACCGGCACACGCTGGGTGATCTTGGTGAAATTGCCCGTCGCGTTTTCGGGCGGCAGCAGCGAGAATTGAGCACCGGTGCCGGGCGACTGACTGACGACGCGGCCGTGGAGTTCGACACCGTCCAGCGCATCGACCTTGATCGTGGCGGGCTGGCCGACGCGCATCAGCGCCAACTGCGTCTCCTTGAAATTCGCGACGATGTAGAGCTTGTCGAGCGGCACGATCGACATCAGCCGGGTGCCGGCCTGTGCGTACTGGCCGACCGTCACGGTCCTGTCGCCGATGCGGCCGGCGATCGGTGCGCGCAGCAATGTCGCCTGCACGTCGACGTTCGCCGCCTCTCGCTGCGCCTGTGCGGCGCGGCCCTGCGCCTCGCCCTGACGGACCTGCGACGTGAAGCTGGCGATACGGCGTTGCTGCGTGAGGAGCGCCGCTGCCTGGACACGGGCTTCCTCCGCCGATCGCGTCGCGGTGGCGCGAAGCTGCGCCAGCTTCTCCCGCGTCTCGGCACCGGAGGCGGCGAGGGGGGTGTAACGCGCCACCTCGGAGGCATCGAATGCCGCCTGTGCCCGCGCGGCGGCGAGTTGCGCGCGGGCTTGCTCAATGGTGGCATATTGTTCACGGATCTGCGCGCGGGCGCTGTCCGCCTGCGCCTGCGCGACGGCGACCTGCGCGTCGGCCTGCGCCATCTGGGCGCGATAATCGCGCGGGTCGATGCGGACTAGGGGCTGTCCGGCGGCGACGTCCTGGTTGTCCGCGACCAGCACCTCCGCGACATAGCCCGCGGTCTTCGGCGCGACGGTGACCGCGTCGGCGCGAATCGTGGCGTCGTTGGTCTCCTGCCGGAACCGGCCGTGCGTGCGATAGTCGACGAACCAGATCACAACCGCGACGATCAGCCCGAGCACGACGATCAGCAGGATCGCCTTCGCCCTGCCGCTCAGCTTGCGCTTCGGCGGTGTAGCGTCGGCCTCGTCCCGCGGGGCTGGGGCGGTGTCGTCCTGGTTCATGATGCGCTCGACTGCCTGATGTCGGCGCGGGCCATAAACGGACACGGTGTCCGGTTCAACCGATAAGCATGCGATTCATGCTATCGGCGGGTAGCGAACCAGATCACGTGGGTCGGCCCTTTGCCATTGTCGCGCGCCTTGGTGCGGACTTCGTCGACGATGAAGCCGGCATGCGCCAGACGGCGGGCGAACGCCGCATCGGGGGCGGCCGACCAGATCGCGAGGATGCCGCCGGGTCGCAGGGCCATGCGCGCACGGGACAGGCCACGCGACGTGTAGAGGCCGTCGTTCGCCGGACGGGTCAGCCCGTCAGGGCCATTGTCGACGTCGAGCAGGATCGCGTCATATCCGTCCTCCGGCGCATCCAGCACCGCGCCGACATCGGTGAGGCGCAGATCGACGCGGGGATCGTCCAGACAACCGCCCGTCAGGTCCGCCATCGGCCCGCGCGCCCAGTCGACGATGCCGGGAACCAGCTCCGCCACCACTACCCGCGCCTTGGCATCGAGCAGGCCGAGAACCGCGCGCAAGGTAAAGCCCATGCCGTACCCGCCGATCAGCAGCCGGGGCGCGGCGCGCCCCGCCAGCCGCCCGCACGTCATCGTGCCTAGCGCGATCTCGGACCCGTTCATCCGCGTGCTCATCAACTCGTTGCGTTCGAGCACGATCATGAAGTCGCCACCGCGGCGGAACAGTCGGAGCGGCGGACCGCCCGGCACCTCCGCCACGCCCAGCAACTCGCGTGGGGTCAACGCTTGCGAGCTTTCCGCGCGGCATAGCGCGCGTCGCGAGCCGCCTTCAGCTCGGCTTCGGTCGGCAGCAGGCGCGCGGGGTTCTTCGCGGCGAGCGCTTCCGCTTCCGCGGCGGCCTTGGCGGCGGCAGCGGCTTCGCGCTCCGCCTTGGCTTCCGCGATCGCCGCGGCCTTGGCGGCGCGCTTCTCGGCCTCCGCCGCTTCCTTGGCGGCCAGCTTGGCGGCGCGCTCGGCGACGACCTCCGGATCGAGGGCCGGCTTGGCGCGAAGCTGCTCCAGCGCGCGCTGTCTGGCGTCGCGCGCGGCAGCGTTACGCTCGTTGAAATCGGGGGCCTTGAAGCCTGCCATGTAGGGTTCCGCTGTTACGGGCGTGATCGCCCAGGATGAGGATAGTCGGGGAAGCCACAAACCAAAAGGGCTTCGCGTCACCGCGAAGCCCCTGGAAAATCTGGTGGACGCACTTGGGCTCGAACCAAGGACCCGCTGATTAAGAGTCAGCTGCTCTACCAACTGAGCTATGCGTCCGTACCGTTCATCGGGTGGCGCTTGGCACCGCCCCTCGTCGGGAAGCGCGCTGTTAGCAGCGTGGGCGGGCCGCGCAACCCCTTTTTTACGTTCACCAGCCCGGGCGACGGCGATTCTGGCGGTCGATCGACATCAGGATGCCGAGGCTGAGCAGCACGGTCAGCTGGGCCGAACTGCCAAAGCTGACCAGCGGCAACGGGATGCCGACCACGGGGGCAAGACCCATCACCATCATCAGGTTGATCGCGACGTAGAAGAAGATCGTCGTCGCCAGCCCCGCCGCGGTCAGTCGGGCGAACCGCCCCTCCGCCGCCTGCGCGACGTCGATGCCCCAGCGGATAACGAGGAGAAAGGCCAGGATCAGCAGGCACCCGCCGACCAGACCCCATTCCTCCGCCATGGTTGCGAAGACGAAATCGGTATGTCCCTCAGGTAGATAGTCGAGATGGCTCTGGGTGCCGTTGAGGAATCCCTTGCCCCAGAGACCGCCCGACCCGATCGCGATCTTCGACTGGCTGATGTGATAGCCGGTCCCGAGGGGGTCGCTTTCGGGATCAAGGAAGATCATGATCCGGTTGCGCTGGTAGTCGTGGAGCGCGAAGACGACCGCGAGCGGGATCGCCACCGCCACCGCGAGCGCACCGCCGACGAACAGGCGGAGCGGGATGCCGGCTAGGAACATAACCGTCGCGCCGCCCGCGCAGATCATCAGCGCGGTGCCGAGATCGGGTTGTTTCATCACGAACGCTGCGGGGAGGCCGATCAGCAGAGCCGCCGGCCACACCGCCGAAAACCGGCGGGTCTCTCCGGCAGGCAGCAGGTCGTAGAATTTGGCGCAGGCGAGGACGATCGCCGGCTTCATGAACTCCGATGGCTGCAACCGGATGAAGCCGAGATCGAGCCAGCGCTGGCTGCCGCCCTTGATCGCGCCGAGCAATTCCACCAGCACCAGCGCGACGAGGATCGCCGCGTACACGGGCAACGCACCTGCCTTCCAGATGCGCTCCGGCACGCGCGAGATGGCGATGGCGCCACCCAGCAGGATGAAGAAGCGCAGCCCCTGGGATTTCGCCCACGGACTGAACGAACCACCCGCGGCCGAATAGAGCACGATCTGACCGAACACGCCAATCGCGATCACCAGCAGGATGACCTTCCACGGGAGACGGGCCAAACCCTCCGGTACGGTCCGCCCGCTCATTCGCCGCGCTCCATGCTTTCGGTGGAGCCTTCCTCGGCGACGGTGTTCGTCGCAAGGGCCGCCTGCGTCTGGTTGGCGAGGTCGGTCGCGCGTTCGACGGCGGGCGCGTCGCTGGGGACGACCGAGTCGGTCTTGGTCGCGGCGGCGGCCGGGGGCGGGTTGCGGGCGGCGCGATACGCCGCCTCCGTCGCCGCCATGCGCGTCGCGATGTCGCCGCCCCAGGTGGGTTCCACCTCCGCCAGCGATGCCAGCGCCCGGTCGCGATCGAGCATATACGTCATGATGTCGCGCCCGATCAGCGGCGTGTCCAGATTGCGGACGGTATGGCCGTTATGTTCGAGCACGATGCTCGCGGCATAGCGAGGATTGTCGGCGGGCGCGAAGCAGACGAACAGGGCGTGGTCGCGCAGCTTGAACGGCAACTGCCCGTTCTTCAGCACGCCGGAGCGACGCTCTGCCATGGTGATGCGGCGGACCTGGGCAGTGCCGGTCTTCGCCGCAATCTGTACGTTCGGGATCAGCAGCCGTGCCGCCCCGCCGGTGCCGCCGCCATTGACGACGGCCCACATTGCCTCCCGCACCAGTTGCAGGTGTTCGGATTGATAGGGCAGCACCGGCGCGTCACGGTGAACCTGATCGGCCAGAATGCTCGGTTGCAATGCGCGACCGGAGGCGAGGCGTGCTGCCATGACCGCGAGTTGCAGCGGATTGGCGAGAACATCACCTTGCCCGATCGAAGCGTTCAACGCGTCGGAAACGCGCCAATTTGTTTTGTGTTTGCGTAACTTCCACGCAGAATCCGGGACGGTGCCGTAGCGTTGCGTGGTGAACGGCAGGTCGAATTTCTGCCCCAGCCCGACCGTGCGCGCCACCGGCGCGACCCGGTCGTAGCCGAGCCGGCGGATCATCTCGTAGAAATAGATGTCGCATGACTGCGCGACCGCGCCTTTCATGTCGAGCGGGCCGTGGCCGCCGCGCTTGTGGCAGTGGAAGACGCCGGTGCCGACGCGCATCGCGCCGGTGCAGTTGATGCGCTGGTCGGGCGAGACACCAGCATCGAGCAGCGCCAGCGCGTTCATCGGTTTGACCGTGGACCCCGGCGGATAAAGCCCCTGCGTGACCTTGTTCATCAAGGGGACGTGGTCGTCGTCCGACAGCATCTGCCATTCGAGGTGGCTGATCCCGTCAGAGAAGCTGTTGGGATCGTAAGCGGGCACCGAGACCATGCACAGCATCTCGCCGGTGCGGCAGTCGATCACGACCGCCGAACCCGAGTTGGTGCCGAGCCGGCGTGCGGCATATTCCTGAAGCCCGGCATCGATCGTCAGCTTGGCTGTTTTCCCCGGCACGTCGGGACGCGTGGCCAACTCGGCAACCAGCTTGCCACGCGCGGTGACTTCCACGCGCTTTGCCCCCGGCTGGCCGCGCAGCCGGTTTTCCAAAGCCTTTTCAAGACCATCCTTACCGAGCTTGAAGCCCGGTGTCACGAGCAGGCCGTCGCGCGTGGCCTTGAACTGCTCAGCGCTGGGTGCGCCGACATAGCCGGTCAGATGAGCCACCGCGGCACCCGCCGGATAGTGGCGGGCGAAGGCGCGGCTGGGCTGGACGCCGGGCAGTTCGGGCAGGCGCACGCTGACGGCGGCGAACCGCTCCCAGTCGAGTCGCTCGGCCACCTGCACGGGCTGGAACCCCGCGGCGCGGTCGAGATCGATCTTCACGCGCGCCATGTCTTCCGGCGTCAGGCTGAGAAGCTGCCGAAGTACCTCCAGCACGCGATCCTTGTCGCGCAGCCGGTCCGGGATGATATCGACCCGGAAATCGGTGCGGTTGTTGGCGATCGGAACGCCGTTGCGATCGACGATCCAGCCGCGCCGGGGCGGGATCACCGTCGAGTCGACGCGGTTCTTTTCGGACAGGATGCTGTAATGCTCGTTCTGGGCGATCGAGAGCCACGCCATGCGTCCGGCCAGCATCACTCCCACGCCGGCCTGCGCCGCGCCGAGCAGCCATGCCCGGCGGGAGAAGCTGTACGATTGCATCGCCTCCGTGACGATCCTTGGGCTGCGCCTCATGCCGTGTCCCCGGTGGGCAGGCCGGAGTTCATGCCCCGCTTGCGATCGATCCACGCCACCATCCGCGCGGCGACGGGAAACAACAGGATCGTCGCGATCGCCTGCGCTGCCATCGCGGCGTCGATCGGCGCACCCACCGGCATGGCGACGATGTGGCCGCCCGCCAGACAGAAGACGATCGCCGCCGACGCGATCAGCCAGTCCTGCCAGAAATCACGATAGACCAGACGCCGCTCGATCAGATCGATGCCCAGAAAAACGAGCGACCAGAGCAGCACCGAGGAGCCCAGCGGCTGGCCGCTGAGCAGATCGTCGAAGGCGCCGAGGGGAGCGGCGGCCCAGGGCCGCAGCGCGAACCGCGCGAGCAGACGCCACGTCACCAGCACCAGCAGCCCGAGCGGCGGCAGGATCGGAACCGTGGCGACGATCGGGATCGTCGTGGTCAGCGATCCCAGCATCACCGTCATCCACGGCAGCGCGCGGGCACGACCCGGCGGCAGGGGCGGCGCGAAGGGGTTGTATTCGATCCCGCTCAAGGCGCTGTGGCCGGGGCGGGCGCGGCGGGTGGCAGCGGCACGAACACGCGACTGACGATCGCGAAGTCGAACGTATCGGGCTGGGCGAAGGTGCGGGCGATGACCGTGTCGGAACCGCCGGTCACGACCCGCGCCACCGGGATGCCGGGCGCATAGAGGCCGCCGGTGCCGCTCGTCACGAACAGGTCGCCGGGCGAGAAGCGGACGTTGGTCGCGTTGACGGACCGCAGATCGACCGCACCGTCGCCGCGCCCGGCGACGATCGCCGGAAGGCCATCGCGCGTGCGGCGGACGGGGACGATGCTGTCGGGATCGGACAGCAACAGCACGCGTGCGGCATTGAGGCCGGTTTCCGTCACGCGGCCGATCAGCCCCTCCGGACCGCGCACCGGCATGCCCGGCCGCACGCCGTTCAGCCGCCCGGCATTCAACAGGGCGAAGCGGCGGCCGCTGGTGGCGGACGAACTGACGAGACGGGCGGTGACGACCACCTGCTCGTCGCGTTCCCTCAGGACGAGCAAGGTGCGCAACCGGCGATTGTCATAGGCGATGACGCGGGCGCGTGACAGCAATGGACGGGTGACCGCCAGTTCGCGTTTCATCGCCGCATTCTCCTGATGCGCGAATACCCAGCCGTTGATCGCGTCCGGCACCACGGCCAGCCCGCGACCCATCGCCGACAGCCCGGACGACACCGGCACCGTCACGCCCGCTACAGCCATCCGCATGCCGGCGAACAGAGGGGGGTCGAACCGGCTGGCGACGAGCAGGACGCCGCCCACGACCGCGCCGGCCACGGCGAGGACGTAGCCGATGAACATGCTATATTGCCGCCGCCGCGAAAATCCGGTCCTGCGGTCGTGGACGGGCGCCATGCGCCGGCCTCCTTCCCTGGAGGTCAGCCGTTCTGAAGGACGCCGCGGAACATCGGATCCTCCAGCGCGCGACCGGTGCCGAGCGCAACGCAGGTCAGCGGGTCCTCTGCGACCATGACCGGCAGGCCGGTCTCGTCGCGCAGCACCTCGTCCAGCCCCTGCAACAGCGCGCCGCCGCCGGTCAGGACGATGCCCTGATCGACGATGTCGGCGGCGAGTTCGGGCGCGGTATTCTCCAGCGCGACGCGAACGCCCTCGACGATCGTCGCCACCGGTTCGGACAGCGCCTCGGCGATCTGCCCCTGATTGATCTGGATCTCCTTGGGCACGCCGTTCACCAGATCGCGGCCCTTGATGTAGATGACCGCGCCGATACCGTCGGCGGGCGGCTTCGCGCAGCCGACCTCCTGCTTGATCCGCTCGGCCGTGGCCTCGCCGATCAGCAGATTGTGGTTGCGGCGGACATAGCTGACGATCGCCTCGTCCATCTTGTCGCCGCCGACGCGGACGGAGGTAGTGTAGGCGAGGCCGCGCAGCGACAGCACCGCGACTTCGGTCGTGCCGCCGCCGATATCGACGACCATCGACCCGATCGGCTCCGTCACGGGCATGTCCGCCCCGATCGCGGCGGCCATCGGCTCCTCGATCAGGAACACCTGGCTGGCGCCGGCATTCGACGCGGCGTCGCGGATCGCGCGGCGCTCGACCTTGGTCGAGCCCGACGGCACGCAAATCACGATCTCGGGCCAGCGGGCGAACTTGCGGGGGCCGTGCACCTTGCGGATGAAGTGCTTGATCATCTCCTCGGCGACGTCGATGTCGGCGATGACGCCGTCGCGCAGCGGCCGGATCGCCTCGATCGTGCCCGGCGTCTTGCCCATCATCAGCTTGGCGTCGTCGCCGACCGCCTTGACCCGCCGGACGCCGTTCAGCGTCTCCACCGCGACCACCGACGGCTCGTTCAGCACGATGCCGCGGCCCCGGACGTACACCACCGTATTCGCGGTGCCGAGGTCGATGGCCATATCCTGCGACATGAACTTGAAGAAGCGGAAGGGATTCATGGAGCGGAGTTCCGTGTCACGCCGGCCGTAGGGAGCCGGCAAAGTTTCGGGTCGTGGGGCAATCGCATCGGCATCCCCCGAAACCCGCCCCGACATAAGTAAGCGGCGGTTTGTCACATCGTGCGGGGTCGCGGGATGCCTGCGCTTGGTCTAAGTGCCGGCCCCATGTCAATACGGCGTCTCCCTGCGCATCTGGTCAATCGTATCGCTGCCGGTGAAGTGGTGGAAAGGCCCGCCAGCGCGTTGAAGGAACTGGTCGAGAACGCGATCGACGCGGGCGCGACTCGCGTCGCCGTGACGCTGGCAGAGGGCGGCCTGACGCGGATCGAAGTCGCCGACGACGGTTGCGGGATGACGCCGGACGACATGGCGCTGGCGCTGGAGAGGCATTGTACGTCGAAACTGCCGGACGAGGCGATCGAGGCGGTATCAACGCTGGGCTTCCGCGGCGAGGCGTTGCCCTCGATCGCCAGCGTCGCGCGGCTGACGCTGGAGAGCCGGCCGGCGGGCGCGGACGGCTGGCGGCGTGTGGTCGACAACGGGAAGGTGGTGACGGAGGGACCCGCGGCGGTGCCGCCCGGAACGCGCATTCTGGTCGAGGACCTGTTCGCGCGCGTTCCCGCCCGGCGCAAGTTCTTGCGCAGTCCGCGCAGCGAATATGCCGCCTGTCTTGATGCGGTCCGGCGGCTGGCGATGGCGCGGCCCGATGTCGGAGTGACGGTGGAGCATGACGGGCGGCGCGTGCTGTCGGTGCCGCCAGGGCAGGACCGGCCCGCCCGCGTTGCCGCGCTGACCGATCGCGCGCTCGCCGAGAACGCGGTCGCGATCGACTGGGTGCGCGAGGAGGTGGTGCTGGGCGGTGTCGCCGGTCTGCCGACCTTCCACCGCGGTGTCGCCGACCACCAGTATCTGTTCGTCAACGGTCGCCCGGTAAAGGACCGGCTGCTGATCGGCGCGATCCGCGGTGCCTATGCGGAGATGATGCCGCGCGACCGCCACGCCGTCGTCGCGCTGTTCATCGACCTGCCGGGCGAGCAGGTCGACGTGAACGTGCACCCGGCAAAGACGGAGGTCCGGTTCCGCGACCCGGCGCTGGTGCGCGGGCTGATCGTATCGGGTTTGCGCCGTGCGCTGGACGATGCCGGCCATCGCAGCGTGCAACGCCCGGGCGAGGACGCGCTCGCCCGCTGGCAACCGGAGCCGGTCGCGGCGATGCCGGGCTGGCCGGAGCCCGCGCCGGCTGCGACGACCCTTTTCGACCGGCGGCCCGGGTTCTTCAGTGCCCCTCCGCCCCAGGCTCGCGCTGAAGCCGCGCATGCGGTCCCGCCTGCCACGATCGCGCACCCGCTCGGCGTTGCACGGGGGCAGGTCGCGCGGACCTACGTCGTGGCGGAGGCGGAGGACGGGCTGGTCATCGTCGACCAGCATGCCGCGCACGAGCGGCTGGTGCTGGAACGGATGCGTGCGGCGCTGGCGGGCGGACGGGTGGCGGCTCAGGCGTTGTTGCTGCCGGAGGTCGTGGAGCTGGACGAACCGGCCTGCGACCGGCTGGAGGCGCGGGCGGACGAGCTGGCGGAATTCGGGCTGGAGCTGGAACGGTTCGGGGCGCGGGCGATGCTGGTGCGCGCGACGCCGGCCCTGCTCGGGCAATCCGATCCCCGCGGGCTGGTCACCGATCTGGCCGACGAACTTGCGGCGTTCGATCAGGCGCTGTCGCTGCGCGAACGGCTCGACGCGGTGGCGGGAACGATGGCGTGCCACGGCTCGGTCCGGGCGGGGCGTGTGCTGTCGGTCATGGAAATGAACGCGCTGCTCCGCGAGATGGAAGCGACTCCGCATTCCGGCCAGTGCAACCATGGCCGACCGACCTGGGTGAAATTAAAGATGCACGACGTGGAGAAGCTGTTCGGCCGGAAGTGAAAGGAAGCTACACGAACACCGTTCGGCCGGTTTTGCGACCGGCGGCTGCGGTCCAGCCCAGAATGACGGCGACGAGGCCCGCCACCAGCCCGAAGGCCATCAGCGCCGCCAGCGGCGAGGTTCCGATGACGGTGAACAGCTTGCGCCAGGTTTCGCCGACAGCGACGGTTTCGAACCCGACGGCCTGCACGACGACGACGCCAAGCGCGACCGCCCAGGGTTTGCCGTTCCGGGTATCACGTCGCCATAGCCAGAGTGCGACGATGCCCGCGACGAGGTTGGCGAGTTGCACGCCCCATCCGAACAGGTGAAAATCCTGCGGACCGCGGATGATGATGCCGGGTACGGTCTGGTTGAACACGCGGCCGAGGACGGGGCTGACCAGCGGCAGCGCGGTCGAAAGCATGTAACCGGCGTGAAGGCGCACGTTGCGCCGATGCCGGAACGCCATGCCGACGGCATAAAGCACCGCACCGAAGGCGAGGATGTCGATGAATGCAAGCCGGGCACCCCAGATCGCGTAGAAGGGATGGCCGCCGGCCGTCCCCGTCGCCATCGAGTGGATCACGCCCATCGATCCGGCTGCGAAGAGAGGCATGGCGACGAACGTCGTTTTCCCGAGACCGCGGTGGACCGCGATACCACCGCGATGCGGCGTCCAGCTTTGGGCGAGCAGCAGCAGCATCCACAGGCCCGCCGTCATGCCGTGGATATGAAAACCCGCTGATGACGAAGACAATCTGCCGAAATAGCTTCGCCAGAACGCGAAGATCGTCGCCGCGATCAAGGCGACGATGAACAGCCATGCTTTGCGATACGGCATGTTTCCCCCCGGAAACTCCAGACCTTCCCCAAGGTCTTCGGATACTGCGATGATATCACTGCCGCGAGGGCGCTGTCCACCGTCGACATTGGGGCGGAGTCGATCCGCCCTTCGACCCGACGACGTCATGGCCTCTCTGTCGATCCCGCGCTAAGCGGCCGGGATGACTGAACGAACGCCGGATGCCGACACGCCCGCGGCCGACATGCACCCCAACGAGTTCGTCGCCTTCGTCGCGGCGGTGATGGCGGTGAACGCGCTGGGCGTCGACCTGATGCTGCCCGCGATGTCGCAGATCGGCCACGACCTCGCGATCGCGACCGCCAATCACCGGCAGTGGATCGTCACCGCCTATATGCTCGGCTTCGGTACCGGGCAGCTGATCTATGGCCCGCTGGCCGACCGGTTCGGGCGCAAGCCGATCCTGCTCGTCACGCTGGCAGGCTTTGTCGCGGCGAGTGTCTTCGCGGCGGGATCGGCGACGTTCGCGGCGCTGCTGGGTGCACGCATGTTGCAGGGGTTGATGTCCGCCTCCACCCGTGTGCTGGCGGTGGCGATCGTCCGCGACAGGTTCTCCGGGCGGCAGATGGCGCGGACGCTGTCGTTGGCGCAGATGATCTTCTTCCTCGTGCCGATCCTCGCGCCGACACTGGGGCAGGGGCTGTTGGCGTTCGGGCCGTGGCGCTTCATCTTCTATGCGCTCGGGGCGTTCGCGGCGTTCGTGCTGGCATGGAGCGCAATCCGGCTGCCGGAAACGCTGCCGATCGCGCGGCGGCGGGCTATTTCGCTCGCCTCGCTCGGCAACGCGTATCGCACCACGCTGACCGATCGCTACTCGGTGGGCTATGCCTTCGCCGCATCGCTGACGTTCGGGGGGATCATCGCCTTCGTGTCGTCGGCGCAGCAGATCTTCGTCGACGAGTTCGGCGCGGGCGAGCGATTCACCTTGCTGTTCGCGCTCTGTGCCTTCGCGATGGCCTGCGCCAGCTTCGCCAACAGTCGGCTGGTTGAACGGCTGGGCACCCGACTGATCTCGCAAGCGGGGGTGTTCGCGCTGATCGGGCTGTCGATCGTCCATATCGCGGTGATCGCCAGCGGGCACGAGTCGCTCGTCAGCTACATCCTGTTTCAGGCGCTCAGCATGACCTGCATCGGCCTGTGCGGTTCGAACTTCGGTGCGATGGCGATGGAGCCGGTCGGGCACATCGCCGGCAGCGCGTCGTCGGTGCAGGGCTTCATCACCAGCATCGGCGCGGTGATCGTCGGATCGATCATCGGTCAGGCGTATGACGGGACGACGCTGCCCCTGGCGATCGGGTATCTGGGCATCGGTGTCGCGGTGCTCGTCGTTGTGCTGTTGATCGAGCGCGGTCAGCTGTTCCGGGCGCGGATGGCGACGGAGTCGCCGCTCAGTTGAAGGTCGCCCAATATTGTGCCGTGCCGATGACGATGATGAGCGCGACGAGGGCGATGATGCCGCCGAGGACCATGCGCAGATACCGGCGATCGGGCGGGGAGGGCTGGCTCATCGGAAACCTTTCAGGTTGGTGGCAGGCGGCCATCGAACGCGATCATTCCTCATGATTTCCCTCCCGCGCCTCCGTATCCAACATAGTTTATGATGTTTTCCGGTGGTTTGATGGCGCGGTGTTTGTTGCCGGAACGGCCGCCGCTTCCGATCGTAGCGTGTCGATGCAGGGGACGGGGTTATGACGGGTGAACGGTCGATGCGATGCCGGTGACCGATATCGCCACGCGCGTATGGAACCACGGCTGGCGGCTGGACCCGATCGTCCGCAGCCTGCTCGACACCGATTTCTACAAGCTGCTGATGCTGCAGATGATCCGCAACGTGCATCCGACGGTCGACGCCACCTTCACGCTCATCAATCGGACCCGGTCGGTGCGGTTGGCCGACATCATCGACGAGGGCGAGTTGCGCGCCCAACTCGATCACGCGCGGACGCTGCGGTTCGACAAGCGCGAGCTGATCTGGCTGGCGGGAAACAGCTTCTACGGCGAGGCTCGCATGTTCGCGCCCGACTTCATCGCGTGGCTCGCCGATTTTCGCCTGCCCGAATATGAATTGAGGACGGTCGACGGACAGTTCGAGCTCCGCTTCGCCGGTCCGTGGACGCACACGACGATGTGGGAGGTGCCCGCGCTGGCGATTGTCAACGAACTGCGGTCGCGTGCCGCGCTGAAGGGCCGGGGGCGGTTCGAACTCGACGTGATCTATGCGCGGGCCAAGGCGCGGTTGTGGGACAAGGTGGAGCGGCTGGCGGCGCTGCCCGACCTCGTCCTGTCGGACTTCGGGACTCGACGACGGCATGGCTTCCTGTGGCAACGCTGGTGCGTGGAGGCGTTGCAGGAAGGGCTTGGTGATCGCTTCATCGGGACGTCCAACGTCCTGCTGGCGATGGACGCCGGGCTGGAGGCGATCGGCACCAACGCGCACGAACTGCCGATGGTGCTCGCCGCGCTGGCCGATAACGACGCCGGGATCGCGGCCGCGCCGTACCGCGTGCTGGAGGAATGGCAGCGGCATTATCGCGGCAATCTGCTCGTCGTTCTGCCCGACGCGTTCGGGACCGCCGCATTCCTGCGCGGTGCGCCCGACTGGGTGGCGGACTGGACGGGCTTTCGTCCGGACAGCGCACCGCCGATCACGGCGGGGGAGGCGATCATCGATTGGTGGACTGCGCATGGCCGCGATCCGCGCGAGAAACTGCTGATCTTCTCCGACGGGATGGACGTGGAGTCGATAGAGCGGGCCTACAACCACTTCGATGGGCGGGTGCGGACCAGTTTCGGCTGGGGCACCAACCTGACGAACGATTTCCGCGGCTGCGACAGCGGCGGTGGCGACGCGCTCGCGCCGATTTCGCTGGTGGCGAAGGTCGT
This sequence comes from Sphingomonas sp. Leaf343, assembly GCF_001423765.1. Lineage (GTDB taxonomy): Bacteria > Pseudomonadota > Alphaproteobacteria > Sphingomonadales > Sphingomonadaceae > Sphingomonas. The sequence continues at coordinate 192,842 of NZ_LMPG01000014.1, read as the reverse complement.
GGCGGCGAACGGATGCCCGGTCGTGAAGCTGTCGGACAATCCCGCCAAGGCCAGCGGCTTACCCGACGAGATCGCCCGCTATCTGCGGATATTCGGCGACGATGGCCGGGCTGATGTCGCGGTGCAGGTCTGATCGTCGTCCCGCTTCGCTACATCCAGATCATGATTGTCGTTCACGCCACCGCAACCTTTCGGGCGGCGGCGGCATTATGACGGGCAAGACCTCTCGCCATCAGGTGCGTCATGAAGCAGCTTTTTCCCCTCGTCTTCGCTCTCATCCCGCTGGCTGCCGTGATCGGCGCCTGCGTGACCTGTCCCTGAGCCAAGCATCCGCAGCATCCTGGAGGCCGTCCCGCATCAGCGAGGCGGCCTCTTTTTTTGCTCAGCGTTTGAGGCGGGAGGCGAGGGCGATGCCCGCCCCGAGTTGCAGCAAACCATAGACCCGCCGCCGCTCCGCCTTGCCATCGAAGGGCTTCACCAGAACATCGACGGCCGCCACATCCGATCGCCAGAGATCGACGTGCCGCCGGGGCTGGAGCATCCCGAGCAACCCGTCGCCGATCATGAACACCGCCGCCATCTCGGCTGCGCGCCGGATGCCGAGTTGCGTGTTCGTCATTTCTTCCGGCTGGCGTTCCATGCCTGTAGCTCCTCGACCGCGATCGAACGCTTCAACACGCGAGACCAGGGATCGATCACCACATGGGCGTCCGCCGGCACCGAAATCGTGCCGCGACCGCCCGTCATCGGCAGCTTTTCGATGCGGTCGCCGATCTGAACCTCGACTGGCATGGGGAACGGTCCACCGCCCGGCACCTTCCACGACAGCGACAGCGTGTCGCCGGTGCGGGTCTCGACCAGCTCCGGCAGTGCAGCCTGACGCAGGTACACGTCGAAGAACCAGCCATAATCCTTGCCCGTTACCTGACGGACGAAGCCCTCATACTCCCCGGTGGAGCCGAAGCGGGGTTCGAAATTGCCGGGTCTCGGATCGGGCCGGCCATAGACCGCGAGTCGCGTGACGTCCCAGAAGTCCTTGTCGCCGATCAGGTTGCGCAGCGTGTGCAGCATCCACGATCCCTTGACGTAGATGTCCTGGCCGGGACCGCCTTTCGATGCTTCATACACCTCCTCCTCGGAGATGATCTTGCCGCGGACGATCGGGACCTTGTTCATGATGCCGCCGCGCTGAGACATCATCATCGCCGCATAACGCGCCTCGCCCTCGCGCCAGCGGCCATAGGCAGGCTGCATATAGGCACCATAACCCTCGTGCAGCCAGTAATCGTCCCAATTGGCCGCCGTCAGCTGGTTGGCGAACCATTCATGGGTGAATTCGTGCTGGAACAGCCAGTCGAACCCCTCGATCGCCTTGGCATAGCCATTGCCATAGGCGTTGATCGTCTGGTGCTCCATGCCCTTGTGCGGCGTCTCCACCACGCCGACCTTCTCGTCGCCGAAGGGGTAGGGGCCGACCAGCGCCTCGAAGAAATCGAGCGTCGGCGCGAATTCCGCGAACAGCTTCTCCGCCTGCGCCTTCTCGCCCGGCAGATACCAGTAATACATCGGGATCGTGTTGCCGAAGCGGCTCTTGTACGATCCGCTGATCTCCTCATACGGGCCGACGTTCAGCGCGATCGCGTAGGTGTTGGTGCGCTTCGCCCGCCAGTTCCAGCGGGTGCGGCCGTCGGGTAGCGTGTCGATGCCGATCAGCTTGCCGTTCGAGGGCGCCTTCAACCCCTTGGGCACAGTGATGTGCAGCGTGACGACGGTCGGCTCCCCCTCCGGAAAATCCATGCACGGCCAGAACAGGTCGCAGCCATAGCCCTCCGCCGTGGTCGCGAACCACGTCTTGCCCTCCGGCGTCTTCGACCAGACCACGCCGTCATCCCAAGGTGCGTTGACCGCGACGTGCGGCACGCCGCCATAAGTGATCTTCGCCGACACGCGCTGACCCCTGGTCAACGGGCGCGGCAGGCGGACGGCGAGCTGGCCGTCGGGGTTCGACCACGCTCCCGGCTTCAACGCCACGCCGTCGATCGACACGGCGGTGACCGGCAGGTTCTTGTCGAGATCGATCAACAGGCGCGACACAGGCGATCTGGCGGTAAAGCCCAGCGTCGCGATACCGTTCAGGCTGTACGTTTCGGGCAGTACCTCGAACTGGAGGTCGGCCGAATCGAACGTCACGGCCAGCTGCTCGGCCGGGCGAACGCCGCCGGACTTCTCCGTCTGCGCGGTGATCGGCGGTGTGCCCTTGGCGGGCGGGGTGGTGGCGGCCGACTGGAGCGCGGCGGCGAGCGCGAGGAGTGAGATCATCATGGTATACGATGGTCGCCGCGATCGTGTCGTGACGCAAGAGGGCCGATTGATGGAATCGGAACGATCACCATATAGTCGGTGAAACGGGGCACCACGTACGGTGCCCGACCGGAGCTTGCATGACCCAGACTTTTCCCGTGCTGCCGCTGCGCGATATCGTCGTCTTCCCGCACATGATCGTCCCCCTGTTCGTCGGTCGCGACAAATCGGTTGCGGCGCTGGAGGCGGCGATGGCTGCCGACAAGGAGATATTCCTCGTCGCGCAGCTCGACCCGGCCGAGGATGATCCGCAGCGCGACAGTCTGTACGAAATGGGCGTCACCGCCACCGTCCTCCAGCTGCTGAAGCTGCCCGACGGCACTGTCCGCGTGCTGGTCGAGGGCAAGCAGCGCGCCCGGCTGGACGAGTTGTCGGAGGCCGATGGCTATCTTGTGGCCAGCGTGGGGATGATCGAGGATGTCGGCGTCGAAGGCACCGAGGTGTCGGCATTGATGCGGTCGGTCGTCGACCAGTTCGAGAACTACGCGAAGCTCAACAAGAAGCTGCCGGCTGAAACGGCGGTGCAACTGGCGGAGATCGATGAGGCGGCGCGTCTCGCCGATGCCGTCGCCGCGAACATCGCGGTCAAGGTTGCGGACAAGCAGGCGCTGCTGGTCGAGATCGATCCGGCCAAGCGGCTGGAGATGGCGTTCGCGCTGATGGAGGGCGAACTCGGGGTTCTTCAGGTCGAGAAGAAGATCAAGAGCCGCGTGAAGCGCCAGATGGAGAAGTCGCAGCGCGAATATTATCTCAACGAGCAATTGAAGGCGATCCAGCGCGAACTCGGCAATAGCGACGAGGAGAGCGACGGCGACGAGATCGCCGAGCTGACTCAGAAGATCGCGACGCTGAAGCTGTCGAAGGAGGCGCGCACCAAGGCGACCGCCGAGCTGAAGAAGCTGAAGACGATGGCACCGATGAGCGCCGAGGCGACGGTGGTGCGCAACTATCTCGACGTGCTGCTCGGCCTGCCGTGGGGAAAGAAGTCGAAGATCAAGCGCGACATCGCGGCGGCGCAGGCGGTCCTTGACGAGGATCATTATGCGCTGGAGAAGGTGAAGGACCGGATCGTCGAGTATCTCGGCGTGCAGGCGCGCACCAACAAGCTGAAGGGGCCGATCCTGTGCCTCGTTGGCCCGCCTGGCGTCGGCAAGACCTCGCTGGGCAAGTCGATCGCGAAGGCGACAGGCCGCGAATTCATCCGCCAGTCGCTGGGCGGCGTGCGCGACGAGGCCGAAATCCGTGGCCATCGCCGCACCTATATCGGCTCGCTGCCGGGCAAGATCGTCACCAACCTGAAAAAGGCGGGTGCGGCGAACCCGCTGTTCCTGCTCGACGAGATCGACAAGCTGGGTCAGGATTTCCGCGGCGATCCCGCGTCGGCGCTGCTGGAGGTGCTCGACCCGGAGCAGAACGGCAAGTTCCAGGATCACTATCTGGAGATCGACATCGATCTGTCGGACGTGATGTTCGTCTGCACCGCCAACACGCTGAACCTGCCGCAGCCGCTGCTCGACCGGATGGAGATCATCCGGCTGGAGGGCTATACCGAGGATGAGAAGGTCGAGATCGCCGAGCGGCATCTGGTCGCCAAGCAGGTGGAGGCGCACGGGCTGAAGCCGGGCGAGTTCACGCTGACGCAGGACGGCCTGCGCGCGTTGATCCAGCATTACACGCGGGAAGCCGGTGTCCGCACACTGGAACGCGAGATCGCCAAGCTGTGCCGCAAGGCACTGCGCCGCATCCTCGAAGGCAAGGCGACGAGCGTCACGGTCGACCGCGACAATCTGCACGAGTTCGCGGGCACGCTGAAGTACCGCTACGGCCTGTCGGAGACGGAGCATCAGATCGGTGCGGTCACCGGACTGGCGTGGACGGAAGTCGGCGGCGAGTTGCTGACGATCGAAAGCGTGACGGTCGGTGGCAAGGGCGCCGTCAAGACGACCGGCAAGCTCGGCGACGTCATGAAGGAGTCGGTCGAGGCGGCGTGGAGCTTCGTCAAGGCGCGCGCGCCCAGCTATGGTATCAAGCCGTCGGTGTTCCACCGCAAGGACGTTCACGTCCACTTGCCCGAAGGCGCGGTGCCGAAGGACGGTCCGTCCGCAGGCATCGGCCTCGTCACGTCGCTCGTTTCGACGCTGACCGGCGTGCCGGTGCGGCGCGAGGTGGCGATGACCGGCGAGGTCACGCTGCGCGGTCGCGTGCTGCCGATCGGCGGATTGAAGGAGAAGTTGCTGGCGGCGCTGCGTGGCGGCATCACCACGGTGCTGATCCCGCAGGAAAACGAAAAGGATCTGGCGGACATCCCGGCGAACGTGAAGGCGGGGCTGACGATCATTCCCGTCAGTCATGTCGACGAGGTGCTGAAACTCGCGCTGACCGAACCGCTGGAGGCGATCGACTGGACGGACGCGGACGAGTTGGCCGCATTGCCCCCGCCGGCGATCGCGCCCGCCGGGGCCGAACGGCATCACTGACAGCAGCGGTAGCAGCGCCGGAGCGGAGCGCCGTTAAACGTCCAACCACCGCAGCTTAGCCGCTGCGGTGGTTGACACCGCCGGGTCCCCCCGCCTTAGTGGCACCTCCGCGCCGGTGATCCACCGGCGTGCCAAGTATCGAGTCGAATCGGGGGATTTCAAAGGATGAACAAGCAGGAGCTGATCGCGACGGTCGCCGACACATCGGGGCTGAATCGCGCGGACGCGGTGCGGGCGGTCGAAGCCGTGTTCGACGCGATCTCGGCCAGCCTGAAGAAGGGCGACGAGGTCCGGCTGGTCGGCTTCGGCACCTTTTCGGTTTCCAAGCGCAAGGCGTCGACGGGTCGCAATCCGCGCACCGGCGAGCCGATGACGATCAAGGCGTCCACCCAGCCCAAGTTCAAGGCCGGCAAGATCCTGAAGGATTCGGTCAACTGACACTGGACAGGCCGCGCCTCGATGGATAGACGCGCGGCTCCGGTTTTTCCCGAGGTTCGATGGACTACGGGATCGGGCGCGTAGCTCAGCGGTAGAGCACACCCTTCACACGGGTGGGGTCACAGGTTCAATCCCTGTCGCGCCCACCAATTCGGCCCGTCGTTTCTGTCAGGAAGCGGCGGGCTTTTTGGTTCTTGGCGTGTCGCCCCACGGCTACGAAGAATGGCAACGGGTCGGGTCGCCTGCGGGGCGGAGCCTTCCGATCGATGGCAGCCGGCGCAATCCTGACCTGTCTCCGTGACAGCGGCTAAAATGCCGAATCTGCTCGCCAATGTCCTGCCCCGGCACCACGTATGGCTCAATACGTTGCGCCTTAACCTGCTCTCGTTGCTGAATTAAAGCGTCTCCGCAGTTGCGCCCGCGCGGCAGCGGGCACCCCGTCGCGCCGATCTCGACGTCATAAAACCGCAATGCGGGAGTCACGCAAACGTCGCTGAAACGGCATTTTCCCGTCATCGAACTCCCCTAACCGCAGCGATGAGATCGACAGGGGGGACCTTGGCCGATCCGAAGGCGAACACGCCTGCCAGACATCGACCGGGAGCAATCAGACCAATGGCCCATTTCGCGCGCACGACCCGCATCCTCATGGCGGGCACCGCCTGCATGCTGCTCGCTTCCTGCGACGGCGCGGACAGCGTCGCATCGCCCGGTGAAGGCGTGATCGTCGTGCCCAGCACGCCGGCGCCCACCCCTGCGCCGTCCGCTACGCCGACGCCCGCGCCGGGCACGCCGGCCGCGTCCTGCCCGACCGGCCTCGCAGATGCAGGGGTCGTCGGCAATTATCGCGGCTGTCGCCTGCCCTCCAGCATCACCAGCGACCTGCGTCTCCAGAAGCTCGCCGGCGTCGCCTACGAAATCAGTGGACCGACCAACGTCGGCGTCGATCTCGGCGGCGGCGGCAATCTGCCCACTGGCCGGTCGGCCGTGCTGACGATCGATCCTGGCGTGCTCCTCTACGCCAACACGACCAATGCCGATAACGACTATCTGATCGTCAACCGCGGCTCGCGCATCTTCGCCGAAGGCAGCCCGACGCAGCCGATCATCTTCACCGCGCAGCAGAACCTGACCGGCGGCGTCACCGACGAGAGCCAGGGCCTGTGGGGCGGCGTGATCCTTGCCGGCCGCGCACCGATTTCGAACTGCAACACAGGCGTCGCTGGAGGTGCAGTGAACTGCGAGAACGCGGTCGAGGGTACGTCGCCGCAGGCCCTGTATGGCGGCAACGTGCCCGCCGACAGTTCGGGCACATTCCGCTACGTCCAGATCCGCTACTCCGGCACCATCATCAGCCCGAACAACGAGCTTCAGGGCCTGACGCTGGGCGGAACGGGTTCGGGTACGACGATCGACCACGTCCAGATCCACAATTCGTCGGATGACGGCATCGAGGTTTTCGGCGGCCGCACCAACATGCGCTACCTCGCGATCACGGGCGCCGACGACGACGGCCTGGACACCGATGTGGGCTGGCAGGGTCAGGTCCAGTTCCTGCTCACTGTGCAGAAGCCGAACAACCCGCAGTCGGATAATTACTCGACCGAGATCGACTCGAACGGCAATGAAGACGCCCTGCCGCGTCAGCGGTACAATCTGGCGAACTTCACCTTCGTCCAGACCTCCAGCAACACCAACGCTGCGATCCGCTTGCGCGGCGGTGCCGATGCGCGCTTCGTCAACGGCATCGTCGTCAGCCCGTCGGCCTGCCTCAACATCATCGCCGGTATCGACGCCAGCGGCAAGTCGACGATCCGGCCGGCCAATGCCGGGCTGGAAGACAACGGCCCGCCGTTGTTCGACTCGGTGCTGTTCAGCTGCGGCGGCGCATCGCCCTATGCCGAGACACCGGTCAACGGCGTAACGGTGACGCTCGCGGAGCAGCGCACGGTGTTCACCGCCGGCACCAACAACGTCGAGAACGGCACAGGCCTCCTGGGAACCAACAGCTTCCTTCCCGCCGGCGTCGCTACGACCGCGACGCCGTTCAACGCCGCCACGCTGAACCCGGCCAACACCTCGTTCTTCGTGCAGACGAGCTTTGTCGGTGCGGTCAGCGGGCCGAACGATACTAGCTTCGCCGGCTGGACCTGCAATTCCAACCGCGCGAGCTTCGGCTCGACCAGCGGCAGCTGCACCGGCCTGCCGAACTGATCGAGCGGTGGGGCGGCGACCGGTTCGCCGCCCCATCACGCAATGACGCGGGGGCCGGGGGAGGTCGCCCGCCATCCATCTAATTGAGAGCCGGGGCCGCCATGAAGCATCCGATCCACGCCTTCCTACTCGCGACGACGATGCTCGCGCCCACTGCCGCATTCGCACGGGCCGCGCCCGCCGCGCCGGCGGGCGGTCAGTCCGGCGCGCCCGCAGGCAGCGTCGTCTCGCCGCAGGCCGGTCAGCCGGCGATCGACGCGGCCGATCCCGCCGCCGCTGCGGAGGGGCAGCAGGATCAGGTCGAGGTTTCCACGCCGGGTGGCGCGAACACCGACGATATCGTCGTCGTCGGCCGCAACATCCCTAACGTCGTCCGCGCCACGCCGGAGGTCATCAACGTCCTTTCGACCGCCGACATCGCGCGGACGGGCGAAGGCGACATCGCCGGCGCGCTCAGCCGCGTCACCGGCCTGTCGGTCGTGGGCAACGGTTTCGTCTACGTCCGCGGCCTTGGCGACCGCTATTCGTCGTCGCTGCTGAACGGGTCGCCACTGCCGTCGCCCGAGCCGCTGCGCCGCGTCGTTCCGCTCGACATCTTCCCGACCAACGTCATCGCGTCGGCGCTGGTGCAGAAGAGCTATTCCGTGAATTACCCCGCTGAATTTGGCGGCGGCGTCATCAACCTGACGACCAAGGCTGTACCCGACGAAACCTTCTTCCAGATGGGTGGATCGGTCGGGGCGGACACGGTGACCACGTCCGAACTCGGCTATGTCTATGATGGTGGCAGCCGCGATTGGACGGGATACGACTCCGGCGTGCGCAAGACACCCGGTTTCATTACCGCGGCGGGTCAGAACGGCACCTCGCTGACGTCGAGCCAGATCACCGGGCTGAACAACGCGCAGACGACGCTGCTTCAGCGCAACAATCAGTTGCCGGCCAACCTGTCGGGCGAACTCAGTCTTGGCAGCTCGATCGACATCGGTACCGTCCGTGTCGGCGCGATCGCCGCAGCAGGCATCAGCAACACATGGCGCACGCGTGACATCACGCAGCAGTCGACCGACGATCCCACCGGCATTCTGTTGCAGGACTTCCGGACCGTCCTGACCGACAATCGCGCTGTCGTGAACGGTCTGCTCGGCTTCGGTGCGGAATTCGGCGAAAACAAGATTCGCTGGACCAACCTGTACCTGCACGACACCGTCAAGCAGGGTCGCCTGTCGCGCGGCAGCACCGCCAATGTCGGCGTCGGTGCGGACGGTATCCAGCCCTTCCTCGTCCAGAACACCAACTGGTTCGAGCGCGAGCTGTTCGACACCCAGCTCGTCGGCGAGTTCAAGCTGTCCGACCAGTTCAGCCTCGATGCGCGCGGTGCCTATGCGAAGACGAGCCGGAACAGCCCGTACGAGCGCGCCTTCACCTACCAATATAATGCGGCGATCGGCGACTATCAGAACAACCTGTCGGGATTGCAGTCGGCGTCGATCGCCTTCTCCGAACTGGATGAAACGCAATATTCGGGTCAGGGCAACCTGACGTGGAACGTGCCGTTCGACCGCCCCTTCGCACTCTCTGTCGGCTACGCCTATACTGATACGTCACGCGATTCCACGCGCTATACCTTCCAGTACACGGGTCCGAACAACGGCCCGGTGCTGGGTGCGGCGCCGCAGCTTCGCCCGGACTATCTGCTCTCCGACTATATCATCCAGGCGTACGGGATCGGCCTGCGGAACACGTCGACGGGGCAGGGCGCGGCGGCCTATTCGGCGCTGCTCAGGGTCCACGGTGCCTATGCTCAGGTCGAGGGCGAGATCACCGACGGGCTGCGGGCGACCACCGGCGTTCGCTACGAAACCGCGACCGAGCGGGTCAACCCCTCGGGTGGCGCGACAGGCACGAGCCTGAAGAACGACTATTGGCTACCGGCTGTCACGGTGACGTGGAATTTCGCGCCCGACATGCAGCTTCGTGCTCACATGTCGAAGACGCTGGCCCGTCCGCAATTCCGCGAACTCGCACAGCAGCTATATCAGGATTTCGAGAGCGACCGCCTGTTCTTCGGCAACACGTTCCTGAAGGATTCGCAGCTGTATAACGGCGAGCTGCGATACGAATATTATTTCGCCAAGGATCAGCGCGTGAGCCTCGCCGGCTTCTACAAGCGGATCGACAACCCGATCGAGGCGGTGGCGTTCTTCGCCGCCGGTGCGAGCGCGTTGCAGACCAGCTTCGCCAACGCCCCCCGTGCCAAACTGTACGGCGGCGAGGTCGAGTTGCAGAAGTACGTTCCTCTCGATGCACTCGGCTCGGACTTCCTCGCGACGCGCCGCCTCGTGGCGATCGTCAACTACACCTATACGAAGTCCAGCATCGACGCGGGCAACCAGCTGATCGCCAGTCCGCTGTCCAGTGCTTCCAGCCCCGTGCTGACGCCGGCCAACATCCTGTTTCAGGACGGCGCGGCGCTGGTGGGTCAGTCGGACCACCTCGTGAACCTGCAACTCGGGATCGAGGACAAGGCGTCGCTCAGCCAGTTCACGGTGTTGTTCAACTATGCGTCGAACCGCGTCACCAATCGCGGGCCGATCGGTGGCGGCGGCGGCACGCGGCTGCCCGACCTGATCGAGAAGCCGGGCATCCGCCTCGACCTCGTGGCGCGTCAGGGCATCAAGGTGCTCGGATCGCAGTTCGAGATCAAGGCGGAGGCGCGCAACCTGACGGGCACCGGCTATCGCGAGTTCCAGGCGTTTGACGGGACCACGGTCGACATCAACCGCTATAAGCTGGGCCGTACCTTCACGCTCGGCGCGAGTGTGCAATTCTGAGGTGAGACTTCGCCCCGTCCAAGGGGGCAGCAGCCCGTCATTGCGATCAGCGACGAGGCCATCCAGAGCCACTGGCGGCATACCGGATGGCCTCGTCGCGCCTGCAGTGAGGATGTCGGCCGGGCGGCAGGTGTCACCGATGCGCAAGCCGAACCGGCGGCCCTGCTCACCAGCCCCAGGGCCGCTCCCGGAACCACTTGGTCACGACATATTTCGTGCCGGCGCGCACCTTCATGCCCTGATGGATCGTCGCCGGGTTCAGGGTACGGTCGGCACGGCGATTGTTCCAGCAGACCAGCTTGCCGGTTTCCGGCTGGATGATCTTGTCGACCGCCGTGAACCGCGTTGCGCCGCCGGCTTCGGGTTCGTTGAGGTAAATCATCACCGTCCACGTCCGGTTTCCCGCAACCGAGCAATATCGCTCGAAATCGACGCCGTTCGGCTCGAAATAATCCGTATGCCCCTTGAACTCCTGTCCGACGGCATAACGCTGGCCCTGCAATGGCTCGCCGTAGATCGGGTCCAGTCCGGTCAAGGCGGTGATCGTCGCCTCCGCTGCCATCACCGCGGGATCGCCCGCCGAGAGGTCTCCCGTTTCGCTCGTCCGGAACCCTGCGTCGCCGGTCGCGTCGGCAATCGTCGAGGGGCGGCGTACAGCATCGATCCGTTCGATCAGTGCCTCGCAAAGCCGGGCCGTCAGAAAGCCGCGGCGTACGAACAGCGTCAGCTTCGGGCTGGGGATACGCTGCACACCAGCATGGCCCAGAATGGTCGCCACCACAGGCGCTTCGTCGATGCCGGAACCGGATGTCGTCATGGCGCTACCCTGGCAGCAGGACGGCGATCTTCGCCAGTGCCTTTTTGTTTCAGTCCGTCGCCGCAATCGCGTAACACGGGTCGAACGAGGCGATCGGGCGGGATGGGGTTGCAATGCAGTTGAAGCTCGACGCGCGTGCCCGCCGCTGGTTGCGGCGGCTCCCGCGCGTCAACGTCTATTCGGTGGCCGAACTGGCGCTCATGGCCGGTCTCGCGACGCAGGCCGCACGGCTGCTGTGGGTGATCGCCACGCCGGTGACGCCGCTCGGCGACTGGCGGCCGGCGGGGATCGCCTTGCCGGGAAGCCCCTTGTCGATCCTCTCAGGCTTCGATCCTTTCTTTCGACTGGGTGCGCCCGCCGATGCGCCCGCAGCGGTCACCAGCCTGCAACTGACGCTCTTCGGCATCCGGCTGGACGAGGCGACGGGGCGCGGCTCCGCGATCGTGGCGGGGCCGGACGGCGTCCAGCTCAGCGTCGCGGTCGGCGAGGAGGTCCAGCCCGGCGTCCGGTTGAAGGCGGTGGCATTCGACCACGTCACGCTGGATCGGGGTGGCGCGACCGAGGACCTGTTCCTCGATCAGTCCGGCGCAACGCCGCCGGCTCCGGCGGTCGGGGGTGCGGTGCCGATCGCGCCCGTCGCACCCGTCGCGCCGGGTGTTGCGCCGTCGCCACCGTCCGATGCCGTACCCGCCAACCGCATCCGGCAGGAGATCGGCTTCATCCCGCGGCTTGACGGCGGCCGGATCAGCGGCCTGATCGTCCGGCCGCAGGGCAGCGGCACCGCGTTCCGAAGGGCCGGCCTGCGCGAGGGCGACGTCGTCACCTCGATCGGCGGCCGTCCCGTCAGCGGCCCCGGCGACCTCGACCGGGTCACGACCGATTTCGCGGGCGGCGGCAACGTCCCCATCACCGTCGAGCGCGGCCAGCAGACGCTGTCGCTCTCCATTTCCGTTGCAGGCCCACGTCCGTGAAGCTTTCCCATCTTCTGATCCCCGCCGCCATCGTCGCGGCACCCGCATTCGCCCAGACGACGCTCAACGTGCGCGATGCCGATATCCGCGCGTTCATCGCCGATGCCGCGCGGGTCACGCAGCGCACGTTCATCATCGACAACCGCGTGCAGGGGAAAGTGACCGTCGTCACCGACCGGCCGCTGTCGCGCTCCGAATATTTCGAGGTGTTCCTGTCGACGCTCAGGGCCAACGGCCTCGTCGCGGTGCCGACCGGTAACGGCGCGTTGCGGATCCAGCCGATCGACAACGCCGCCAGCCAGCCGACGCGGATCGGAGCGGGCGGCGCGGCGCGCAACAGCTTCGTGACGGAGATCGTCCGCCTCCGCTCGGTCGACGCCACGAGCGCGGTGGAGACGGTCCGGCCGCTCGTCTCGGCGCAGGGCGCGGTGACGGCCAACCGCGGCGGCAACAGCCTCGTCGTGGTCGATTTCGCCGACAATATCCGGCGCATCCGCGAAGTGCTGCGCCGGATCGACACCGACAACGCATCGACCCGTGTGGTCACGCTGCAGAATGCCGGCGCGCGCGAGATCGCGACTGCGCTTCAGGCGCTGGCATCGGGTGGATCGGCGGCGGCCGGGCAGACGCAGGGGCAGGGCGGCGCTCCCTCTGCGGGCGGCAGCAGCGGTGGCGGCATCTCGATCGTATCGATCGACAGCTCCAATTCCGTGGTCCTGCGCGGCGATCCGGCGACGGTGTCGCGGCTGGCGCAGATAGCCGCTGACCTCGATCGCAAGGCGCGTAGCGGTACCGAGATCCGGGTCGTGTTTCTCGAAAATGCCGATGCCGAACAATTGCTGCCGGTTCTTCAGCAACTCGTCGGGCAGACCCCTGATCCGGTGCAGGAGACGACGCTGTCGCGCGGGTCGTTCCAGACCAGCAATTCGGCCAGCGGCACCGGCGGCGGCACAGGATCGCGCACCGTGCAGCCCGTGCAGCAAGCGGCACCGCAATCCTCCGGCAGCGGCGGGCAGCCGAATGCGCAGAACGCCGCCGTCACGACGCAGGGCGGGCGTACCGCCGCGGTCGTCACCCGCTTCCAGGGGGCGAACGCGATCGTCATCGCCGCGCCCGCCGACATCCAGCGCCAGCTGACGGAGGTGATCCGCCAGCTCGACACGCGGCGCGAACAGGTGCTGATCGAGGCGATCGTCGCGGAGGTGTCCGACCAGACGGTCAGCCGGCTCGGCGCGCAGTTTCTGCTCGGCAACCTGTCGGGCGGGGCGTTTGCGGCGTCGACCTACACCAACACCGCGCCCAGCCTGCTGACGATCGCCGGCGCGGTCGGCGCGCGCGAGCTGGCGACGACGACGACGACGATCAACGGCAACACGACCACGACGACGACCAACAACACCGTGTCGGATACGCTGGCGCAATCCGCGGTCAGCTCGATCCTCGGCACCACCGGTGGCTTCGCCGGTTGGGGCGGCAAGATCGGCGACACGATCTTTGGCGCGATCATCAATGCGGTGAAGAGCGACAATACGTCGAACCTGCTTCAGGTGCCGCACATCATCACGCTCGACAATCAGCAGGCGCACAGCCTTGTCGGGCAGGAGGTGCCGGTGACGACCGGACAGGCGCTGTCGCCCGGCAATTTCGATAACGCGTTCCGCACCGTGCAGCGGCAGAATGTCGGTATCCAGCTCGACGTGAAGCCGCAGGTGAATACCGGCGGCTCGTTGAAGATGTATCTCCGGCTGGAGGTCAGTTCGGTCGCGGGGCCGGTGTCGAGCGACAATTCGGAACTGATCTTCAACAAGCGCGCGTTCGAGAATACCTTCACCGTCGATGATGGCGCGATCACCGTCATCGGCGGGCTGCTGGACGACAACGAGCGGCGGACGATCGAGAAGATCCCGCTGCTCGGCGATATCCCGGTCGTCGGTAATCTGTTCAGATCGAAGGCGAAATCGCGTACGAAGACGAACCTGATGGTCTTCATCCGCCCCACCATCCTCCGCAACGCCGAGGATAGCCGCCGCGTCACCGAACAGCGCTATGGCTATCTCCGCGCGTCGCAGGGTTATGCCGAGCCGGGTGCGGAGCCATCGATCGACCAGCTTGTGCGCGACTATCTCAACGCCGCGCCGCCGATTCCCCGCGCGCCGCTGCCGGGCAATATCGAGGACCCCAACATCGCGGCGCCGCTACAGGGCGCGAAGACGATCCGGCCGGAGCGGAAATGACGATCCGCACGGGCGAGGAACTGGCGCTGGCGGAGGAGCAGGCGGTGCAGGCCGCCATCCTGCCGCCGCCGCCGAACGGCAACGTCGCAGACCTGCCGCAGGTGACGATCCCCTATCTCTTCGCGCGCCGGTTCGGCGTCGTGATGCAGGCGACCGATACCGAGGGACATCTGACGATCGGCCTGCGCGAAGGGGCCGATCCCAAGGCGCTCATCGAGGTACGCCGGCATCTCGGTCGCCCGTTCGACGTCGCGATCGTGCCGCAGCAGGCTTTCGACCGGCTGCTGTCGGATGCCTATGCGATGGACGGTCAGGCGAATGCGCTGGCGGCGGTCGGGATGGGCGACGAACTCGACCTTTTGGCGGATGGCTTGCCGACGGCGGAGGACCTGCTCGATACGGCGGACGACGCACCCGCGATCCGCCTCATCAACGGGATCATCGCCGACGCCGCGCGCCACGGCGTGTCCGATATCCATATCGAGCCGTACGAAACCGGCCTCGTCGTGCGGATGCGGATCGACGGCGTGCTCCGTGAAACCTTGCGAATGCCGCCGCATGTCGCCCCCGTCGTGGTCAGCCGTATCAAGGTCATGGCGCGCCTCGACATCGCCGAGCGGCGCATACCGCAGGACGGCCGCATGGGGCTGACGCTGGGGGGCAAGTTGCTCGACGTGCGCGTCTCGACCTTGCCGAGCCGGGCGGGCGAGCGGGTCGTGCTGCGTATCCTCGACAAGGAGAATGCGGGGATCGACCTCGACGCGCTGGGCATGACGCCGTCGATGTTCGCCCTTCTGCGCGGCGCGCTGGCGGAGCCGAACGGCATCATCCTCGTCACCGGGCCGACCGGTTCGGGCAAGACCACCAGCCTGTATGCTGCACTGCGCCTGCTGAACGACGGCAGCCGCAACATCCTGACCGTCGAGGACCCGGTCGAATACGCCGTCGACGGTGTCGGCCAGACCCAGGTCAATGCCAAGGTCGGGCTGACCTTCGCCGCCGGCCTGCGCGCGATCCTGCGTCAGGACCCGGACGTGGTGATGGTCGGCGAAATCCGCGATCGCGAGACGGCGGAGATCGCGGTGCAGGCGTCGCTGACCGGCCACCTCGTGCTGTCGACGGTTCACACCAACGACGCCGTCGGCGCGATCACGCGGATGCGCGACATGAAGGTCGAGCCGTTCCTGCTCGCCTCTACGCTCCGCGCGGTCATCGCCCAGCGGCTGGTGCGGCGGCTCTGCCCGAATTGTCGCGAGCCGGTGGCCGCGCGCGAGACGGTCGCGCCGCTGCTCGGCATGGATCCTGAGGCGACAGTGCGCCGCGCGGTGGGCTGCGAAAAATGCGGCCATTCCGGCTACAAGGGCCGCATCGGCGTGTTCGAGGCGGTGCGCGTTGACGAGACGATCCGCCGCCTCATCAACGAGGGCGGCGACGAGCAGGCCATCTCCGACCACGCCTTCGCCCGCACCACGAACCTCGCCACTGCCGCGCGCGAGTTGGTGCTCGCGGGCGAGACGACACCGGAGGAAGCCGTCCGCGTATCGCGTCGCGATGTCACGGATGTCGTGGACGTGGTGGATGCGTAGGGGCGGCTATCCTTCCGTGGCCCCTCTCCTGAAGTGGAGGGGCTCAGCCAGTGGCTGACTTCGACTATATCGCAATCGACACGCGCGGTGCGGAAAAGCGCGGGCATGTCGCCGCCGCGTCGATCGACGCCGCCCGGACGGCGCTCGACCGGCAGCGGCTGTACGTCGTGCGTCTCGAACCCGGTTCGCCGCCGGTCGCGACGGCGCGGCCGCTGTTCGGGCTCAAGCTGGGTCGCGCGAAGATGAGCGGCAAGCAATTGACGCTATTCACGCGCCAGCTCGCGACGCTCAACCGCGTATCCCCGCTGGAGGAATCGCTCCGCACGATCACCCGCCAGACCGAGCAGGACAGCGTCCGCGCGATCGTCGCGGAGGTGCATGTCGGCGTCGTCGAGGGTCGCCGTCTCGCCGATTCGATGGCGCGCGAGCCGAAGAGCTTCCCCCCGCTCTACCGCGCGATGGTCGCCGCGGGCGAGAGTTCGGGCACGTTGCCGACGATCCTCGACCGGCTGGCGGCGTTGCTGGAACGGCAGGCGGAAATCCGCGGCAAGCTCATCACCGCGCTCGCGTATCCCGCGATCCTCGCGATCGTCGCGCTCGGCGTCGTCACGGCGCTGATGATGTTCGTCGTGCCGCAGGTGGTGGAGCAGTTCGACACGGTCGGGCAGGAGCTTCCGTTCCTGACGCGCATGGTCATCGCCTTTTCCGACCTGCTGGTCGGGTGGTGGTGGGCGATGCTGCTGGTGGTGGCGCTGGCGGGCGTGGTGCTGTGGCAGGCGCTGAAACAGCCGCCGATCCGGCTCGCTTTCGACAGCTGGCTATTGCGCATTCCACTGATCGGGCGGCTGCTGCGCGATCTGCACGCGGCGCGGATGGCACGGACGCTGGGGACGATGGTCGCCAGTCGCCTGCCGCTGCTCGACGGACTGATGCTGACCGCGGGCACGATCCACAATCGCCGGCTTCGCGTCGCGTCCGACGACATCGTCGAGGCGATCCGCGGCGGCGGCAGCCTGTCGGCGGCGATGCGGCGTGCGGGCGTCTTTCCGCCGCTGCTGACGTATCTGGCGGCATCGGGAGAGGCGGCGGGGCGGCTGGACGAGATGCTGGAACGCGCCGCCGACTATCTGGAGCGCGAGTTCGATCGGTTCACCGCAACCGCCCTGTCGCTGCTGGAGCCGGCGATCATCGTCATCATGGGCGGCATCGTCGCGACGATCGTGCTGTCCATCCTGCTGCCGATCCTGCAACTGAACACGCTTGCCGGCGGGTAGCGGCGGGACAATGAGAGGTCACATGCGTATCAAGGACAAGAAGCCGCCGAAGCGTAACGGCTTCACGCTCGTCGAACTGATGGTCGTGATCGTCATCATCGGCCTGCTCGCGACGATCGTGGCGCTCAACGTGCTGCCATCGGGCGACACCGCGCGCATACAGAAGGCGAAGGCCGACATCGCGCAGATCGAGGGCGGGCTGGAACTTTATCGCCTTCAGATGAGCGTCTTTCCGACCACCGCACAGGGCCTGAACGCGCTGGTCAGTGCGCCGGCCGGCGTCGATGCCTCCCGCTATCAGCAGGGCGGCTATATCAAGCGGCTGCCCGACGATCCGTGGGGCAAGCCGTATCTCTACGCATCGCCCGGTCAGCATGGCGAGGCCGATGTCTGGACCTATGGCGCGGACGGCAAGGAAGGCGGCGAGGGGATCAATGCCGATATCGGCAGCTGGCAGTAGGCGCCACCGCGACCGCTCCGGCGAACGCGGCTTCACGCTGATCGAGCTGATGATCGTCGTCACGATCATCGGCCTGTCGGCGGCCGTCGTCGCGTTCGTCATGCCCGATCCCCGGGGTCGCGTGCTGGACGAGGGGCTGCGCTTCGCCGCGCGGATCAAGGCGGCACGCGATGTCGCGATCGTCGGTGGCACGCCGGTCAGCCTGTGGATCACCAGCGGCGGCTATGGCTTCGACCGGCACAGCGACGGAGCGTGGGTCCCGCTGTCGGAAAAGCCGCTGCGGGTCGAACGCTGGTCGGAAGGGACGCGCGCCAGCATTCCCGACGCCAGCGGCCGGGTGCGCGTGACGTTCGACCCGACCGGCACCGCCGATCGCGGCGCGGACATCCGGCTGGCGCGGGGTACCGCCGACGCTCTGGTCAGCATCGGCGCCGACGGAGAGGTTCGCGCCGATGCGCAGTAAGCTCCGGGAACAGGGCTTCACGCTCATCGAAATCATGGTCGCGCTGGCGGTCTTCAGCCTCGCCGCACTGGCACTGGTCCGCCTCGAAAGTGCGACCGTGCGCGGCGCGAGCATCATCGACGAGGATGTCGCCGCCGAACTCGTCGCTCGCAACGTCGCGCTGGACGCGCTGACGGAGGCGGAGGCTCCGATGCCGGGCCGCACGTCCGGCGCGGAGACGAATGGTGGTCGCGCGTGGCGGTGGACGCGGCAGGTGTCGTCGGTCGGCGACGCACGCGTGGTTCGCATCGACGTCGCGGTCGCCAATCGTCGCGGGCAGGTCGTCGGCCGCTTCACGATGGTCCGGCCCCCGAGCATTCCGGTGCTGACCACATGACCCACGCTGTATCCAAGCGATATTCCGCCCGACACGGCTTCGCACCGATGGGGCGCTCTGCCGAATATGGCTTCGCACCGATGAGGCACTCCGCCGAACACGGCTTCACGCTGGTCGAGGTCATGGTCTCGCTGATGATCTTCGGGATGATCGCGGCGGCGGGCGTAGCGATCCTGTCGTTCAGCATTCGGGCGCAGGCGGCGACGACGAAGCGGCTGGACGACGGCGCGGCGCTGGTGCGAACGATTACCGCCCTCTCGGCCGATCTGGCGCAGGCGCTGCCAAGGGCGGCACGCGACGAATCGGGCACGTTGCGTCCGGCGTTTGTCGGCGAGAACGGGAGCGTGGCGATGGTGCGCGGCGGCTGGACCAATATCGATGCCGCTGCGCGACCGGGCGCGCAGAAGCTGGTGTGGCAGATCGTCGACGGGACGCTCCAGCGGATCGGCTATCCGCAGATCGACGGTGCCGCGCCGCTATCCGCCACGCCGATGCTGACTGGCGTCCGCGACCTGACGCTCCGCTATCGCTTCAACGGGGCGTGGAGCGATCGATGGGATGGCGCGGGCGGCATCCCGCTGCCGCAGGCGATGGAGATGCGAATGACGCGCCGCGACGGCACCGCGTATCGCGCGATGTTCCTGATCGGCACCGGCTATGCGCCGCCACCTCCCGCACGGCCCGACGATGAAAGTTGATCCCCGCGAAAAGGGCGCGGCGCTGTTGACCGTGCTGATGCTGGTCGCCGTGATCGCGGTCATGGCGGGCGGCGCGCTGGAGAAGCTGCGCCTGTCCACCCGCTTGGCGGCCAACGCCGCCGCGGGGGAGCAGGCGCGCGCGTATGCCGTCGCGGCGGAGGCAATGGCGGCCGTCCGGGTCGGCACGCTGCTCGAACGCAGCCCGAAGCGGATCACGCTGGCGGGGGGGTGGAGCGACCAGCCCTTTGGCCTGCCGCTACCGGGCGGCGGGTTGGCGACCGCGCGCGTGACCGACGGCGGCAATTGCTTCAACCTCAACGGCCTCGTGACGCAGGTCGCGCCCGGCATCTATTCGTCCGGCGACATCACGCAACGGGTGCGGTTCACCCGGCTGATGGGGTTGCTCGGCATTCCGCAACAGGTGGCGCAACAGGTGTCCGGCGGGGCCGCGGACTGGATCGACACCGATCAGGACCAGCAGGCGGCCGGGGCCGAGGATGCGCGGTACAGCGGTTACCGGACGTCGGGCACGCTGATGGCCGACCCCAGCGAGCTGCGCGCGGTGTCGGGCGTGACCCCGGAAATATACGAGGCGCTTCGCCCGTGGATCTGCGCGCTGCCGACGACCGAGCCGTCGACGATCAACGTCAACACGCTGCTGCCCGAACAGGCTCCGTTGCTGGCGATGGTCGGCCCGGACACGCTGTCGGTCGACGCGGCGCGCGCGCTGCTGATGCGGCGCCCCCCGCAGGGATATGGTGATGCAAACGCGGTCTTCGGCGGCCTCGCCAATGCCGGCAGCCAGCAGATCGCGTTCACCTCCACTTGGTTCCGGCTCCGGATCGACGTGACGGTGCCGGGAGCTGCGCTGGAGGAAAGAGCATTGATCGACGCGACGAGGCTTCCCGTCCGGCTCGTCTCGCGGCAATGGGGCGAGGATACATGACCACGCTGTTGTTCCTCCCCACCGGCGATACCGGATTCCGCTGGCTGCGCGTCGGCGACGGCGGCACGATGGCGCGCGGTGACGGCGTGCCGCAGGGCGACGATCCGATCGTCGCGGTCACACCCGCCGACGCCGTGACATTGCACTGGGCGGACCTGCCGACCCGCTCTGCGGCACAGGGGATCGCCGCGGCACGCCTGCTGGCGGCGGAGGCGAGCGCCGCGCCCGTCGGGGAACTTCACGTCGCGGTCGGTAGCGAGGGCGAAGGGGCCGAGCGCCCGATCGGCGTCGTCGGCGCGGGCACGATGCAGGCGTGGCTGGCGCAGCTCGCCGGCGCGGGCGTCGATCCGGTGGCGATGATCCCCGCACCGATGCTGCTGCCGCGCCCCGACGACGGATATATCCGTGCCGATATCGGCGGACAGGGCGTGGTGCGCGGCCGCACTGCCGGCTTCGCGGACGAGGCGCGGCTGACCGACCTCGTCACCGGTGACACGCCGCCGCAACCGCTGGACCGCGCGGCACTGGATGCAGCGCTGTTCCGGGCGGCGGCGGAGCCGGCGCTGGACCTGCGGCAGGGAGTATTCGCGCGGCGGCGCGGTTTCGCGATCGACTGGCGGCTGGTTCGCCGGCTCGCGGTGATGGCGCTGGCCCTGCTGGCGGTGACGCTGGCCATTTCGCTGGTGCGGCTCGCCAAATACAGCTTCGCCGCCGACCGGCTCGAGGCGAAGGCCGACGCGCTCGCCGCCACGGCGCTGCCGCGCGGCGAGACGGTGACCGATCCCTCTCGGCAACTGACCGAGCGTCAGCGGCGGACGTTCGGCCCCGGCGCGGGCTTCTCCACCACTGCCGCCGCTGCCTTCGCCGCGGTGCGCGCGGTGCCGCAGACCGAGCTGACCGGGCTGGACTTCACCAACGACGGCGCGCTGCGGCTGTCGGTGGCGACCGAACGCGAATCGGCGGCGACCGACCTGAAACGGGCGCTGGAACGCGCGGGCTTCACCGTCCGCGCCAGCACGTTCGTCGCAAACGGCACTCGCGTCAGCGGCGAACTGACCGTGACCGCGCCATGATCGCGCTGAAGACATGGTTCGGGCAGCGGTCGAAGCGCGAGCAGAGATTGTTGCTGGTGATGGCCGCGCTCGCCGTCGTGACGATCGTCTGGGGCCTCGTCATCCGCCCCGCCGCCGATGCGCTGTCGAGCGCGCGGGAACGGCATGCGGCCGCGGTGATCCGGCTGGGCGAGACGCACAATCTGGTCGACTCGCTGCGGCAGGCCCGACGTGCGCCGCCGATCGTCGGCACGCTGACGGAGATCGTCCGTACCCGCGCCGAAGAGGCCGGCTTTCCGCTCGCCAGTATCGATCCCGACGGCGGCGGCGACGGCGTTCGCGTCGCGATCACGTCCGCGCGGGGTGCGGCGCTGTCGACTTGGCTGGCCCGGCTGGAACGCAGCGGCGTGGTCGTCGAAAGCGCGGCGCTGACGGACAATGGCGACCGCACCGTCGCCGCGCGGCTGGTGCTGCGGAGCCGCGGGCAATGAAGCGCATCCGCCTGACGACCGGCCCCACCGCGCTGTTCGGCGCGATGCTGGTGCTGGGGCTGGTCGTGTTTCTGCCGATGCGGCTGGTGCTCGGTTGGGCCGGCGTCGGCGATCAGGGCGTCGTGGCGCGTGCTGTCAGCGGCACGATCTGGGGCGCGACGCTGTCGGAGGTGAAGTTCGGCGATCTCGCGCTGGGGGACCTCCGCGCGCGCCTGTCGCCGTGGCCGCTGCTGACGGGGCGCGCGACGATCGTCGTCGCCGGTCCCGGCGGGATCGGCGCGCCGCCGCTGTCCGGCAAGGCGTTCGTCAGCCGCAGCGGCATGGGCATCGACGGCTTTACCGCGCGTCTGGCGACGGGGTCGACGTTCCAGCCACTACCCGTGTCGGCGATCGACCTCGACGCGCTGACGGTGCGTTTCCAGGATGGGCAGTGCGTCGCGGCGCAGGGCCGTGTCGTCGCGACGCTGGCGGGGGAGGCGTCCGGCATCGCGCTGCCCTCTTCGGTCAGCGGCAACGCCCGGTGCGATGCCGGCGCGCTCCTGCTGCCGCTCGCCAGTGCCGGGGGCGGGGAGGCGATCGCCCTGCGGATATCGGGCGGCGGTCGCTACCGCGCCGACCTGTCGCTGCGCCCCAGCGATCCGGCTGCCGGCGAGCGTCTGGCCGCCAGCGGCTTCACCGCCGGACCGGACGGATATCGGCTTTCGGTCGAAGGTCGCTTCTGATGGTCTTGACGGCGGACCGTCAGGGACGCTAGGGGCGCTGCTCTTCGCGGCGACCGTAGTTCAATTGGTTAGAGCGTCGGCTTGTGATGCCGGAAGTTGCGGGTTCAAGTCCCGTCGGTCGCCCCACTTCTTCACAGCCGAGAACCCGCGATGACCGATTGGGGCTTTCCCGATTTCGACGACCATGAGGGCGTCCACCTGTTCACCGACCCCGCGTCGGGTCTTCAGGCCGTCATCGCGATCCACTCGACGTCGCTTGGGCCGGCCGCCGGCGGTGCCCGCTTCTGGCATTATGCGACCACCGACGCCGCGATCACCGATGCGCTGCGCCTGTCGCGCGGCATGAGCTACAAGAACGCCATGGCCGGCCTGGAACTGGGTGGCGGCAAGGGCGTCGTGCTTGCGGCCAAGCCCGGCGACGTTATCACCAGCGCGCAACTCGAAGCATTCGGCCGATCGGTCGAATCGCTCGGCGGCCGTTACGTGACCGCCGAAGACGTCGGTATGTCCGAAGAGCGGATGAAGATCATCGCCGGACAGACGAAATATGTCTCCGGCCTGCCCGTCGCCAGCGGCGCCGCGGGTGGCGATCCCGGTCCCTACACTGCCCATGGCGTCTATCTCGGCGTGAAGGCGGCTGCCGCACGCGGTCTCGGCGCGACCGACATGAAGGGCGTCCGCGTCGCCGTGCAGGGCCTCGGCTCGGTCGGTGGCGGCCTTGCAAAGTTGCTGGCCAACGACGGCGCGATCCTGACGCTGGCCGATGTCGACGAGGGTCGTGCCAACCGCATGGCCGGAGAACTCGGCGCAACCGTCGTATCGCCGGAAGCGATCCTGACGCAGGACGTCGATCTCGTCAGCCCCAACGCGCTCGGCGCGATCCTGACCGAGGCTAGCATCGCCGCACTGACCGCCAAGGTCGTCGCGGGCGGGGCCAACAACCAGCTCGCGACACGGGGCGAGGGGCAGCGGCTGCACGATCGCGGCATCCTCTACGCGCCCGATTATGTCATCAACGCGGGCGGGATCATCAATGTCGGGCTTGAATATCTCGGCCACGGCGACGAGTCCGAAGTCATGGCCCGTATCGCCCGCATCCCCGAGCGACTGGTCGAGGTTTGGGACGAAAGCGACCGCACCGGTCAGCCGGCGTCGGACGTGGCGGATCAACTGGCGAAGCGCCTGATCGATCGTTGAGGGTATCACGCGAAGCACTCTCCTCTCCAAGTCTCGCGTGACGGCGCGTCACTTTCACCATAATAGCGATCGCTCAGTGCCGACGCTCCACGCCCTCGCCAATCCCGCCCGCTTCATCCGGATCGCGCGCCCGTTGACGCCCCTCCTGTTCTGGGTGGGCGTGGTGCTAATCGCGATCGGCTGCTGGGCGGGCCTGACCCAAACGCCGCCCGACTATCTTCAGGGTGAGAGTGTCCGCATCCTGTACATCCACGTGCCGACCGCGTGGCTCGGCATGGGCGGATGGACGGGTATCGCGCTGTCCTCGATCGCGCTCCTCGTCTGGCGCCATCCGCTCGCCGCTATCGCCGCGCGGGCGATCGCCGTGCCGGGGGCGCTGTTCGCGGCGCTGTGTCTGGTCAGCGGTGCGATCTGGGGCCGACCGACCTGGGGAACGTACTGGCAGTGGGATGGGCGGCTGACGTCGATGCTGCTGCTGTTCTTCGTCTATTGTGCCTATATCGCATTGGCCCGTGCCGATGCGGATCGCGGTGGCGACGGACGCGTGCCGGCGCTGTTCGGCATCGCTGGCACGGTTTTGCTGCCGATCATCCGCTATTCGGTGATCTGGTGGAATACGCTGCATCAGGGGCCGAGTATCGGGCTGACCAGATCGACCATAGCCGGATCGATCCTGTGGCCGCTGCCGTTCATGCTCGCGGGCTTCACCTGCCTGTTCGGCGCGATTGTGCTGATGCGGATGCGAACGCTGCTGGCGAAGGCGAAGGCGGAGGCGCGGATGCGTCGGATGGCGCGGGCATGAGGTGGCAGGTATGAACCCCTGGCCCTTCGTGACCGCGGCCTATGCGGTGGTGCTTGGCGGTGCGGCGGTGCTGGCCTGGCTGTCGTTCGTCGCCATGCGGCGCGCTGAGAAGCGGTCGTGAAGGCGAAGCATCAACGCATGACGCTCGTCCTGCTTGCGCTGGGTGCGGTCGCAGTCGCGGCGGTGCTGGCTTTGTCGGCGCTGCAGGATCAGGCCGCATTCTTCTACGCACCGTCCGACGTCGCCCGCAGCGGCCTGCCACTGGGCCGCGCCGTCCGGCTCGGCGGGATGGTCGAGGCGGGCTCCGTCATGCGTGCCGCCGATGGCGTGACCGTCCAGTTCGTCGTGACCGATGGCAAGGCGACGACATCCGTCACCTATGCCGGCATCGTCCCCGACCTGTTCCGCGAAAGATCGGGCGTCGTCGCAGAGGGGCAGTTCCAGCCTGACGGCTCATTCGTGGCCGGCAACCTGCTCGCCAAGCACGACGAGAAATACATGCCGCCGGAACTGGCCGGCAAGATGCACGAGACGAAGACGCTGGAACAATGATCGCCGAACTGGGTCTTGCCGCGCTGTGGCTCGCCGCTGCGCTCGCCGCGCTGCAACTGGCGCTGGCGGTGATCGGTCTGCGTCGGGGGGAGGCGCCCGTCCTTGCCACGGTGCGGCCGGTCGCGCTGGTGCAGGGTGCGCTGATCGGCATCGCCATGCTGGCGCTGATCGCCGTCTTCCAGATCTCCGACATGTCGGTGAAGCTGGTTGCGGAGAACAGCCACTCCGCCAAGCCGTGGGTCTACAAGGTCGCCGGCGCATGGGGCAATCACGAGGGGTCGATGCTCCTGTGGGTCACGATCCTCGGCCTCGCGGGCGGGGCCGTGGCCTGGTTCGAGAAGACGCTGGCGGAGCGCACGCTGATCGCGACGCTCGGCGCGCAGGCAGCGATCGCGCTGGGCTTCTACGCCTTCCTGCTGTTCGCCTCCAACCCGTTCGCGCGGCTCAATCCGCCGGCCATCGACGGCGCCGGCCTCAACCCGCTGTTGCAGGACCCCGGCCTCGCCTTCCACCCGCCGACGCTCTACGCGGGCTATGTCGGGCTGTCGGTCGCGTTCTCGTTCGCGGTGGGGGCGCTCGTAACCCGCGATGTCGGGCGCGACTTCGCACGGGCGATGCGGCCATGGGTGCTGGGCGCGTGGATCTTCCTGACGCTGGGGATCACGGCCGGCAGCTACTGGGCCTATTACGAATTGGGCTGGGGCGGCTGGTGGTTCTGGGACCCGGTCGAGAATGCGTCGTTGATGCCGTGGCTGGCGGCGACCGCCCTCCTGCATTCGGTGACGGTGCTGGCGACCCGCGACGGGTTGCGCGCATGGACGGTGATGCTGGCGGTCGTCGCCTTTTCGATGTCGATGCTGGGCACCTTCCTCGTTCGCTCCGGTATCCTGACCAGCGTCCACGCCTTCGCAGTCGATCCACGCCGGGGCGCCTTCATCCTCGTGCTGCTCGCGCTCTACATCGGCGGCGCGCTCGCCCTGTTCGCGGCGCGGGTCGGCACGGTGCGACAGGGGACGACGTTCGATCCCGTCAGCCGCGAAGGCGGCCTCGTCGCCAACAACCTGCTGCTCTCCGTGATCCTCGGTATCGTCCTGATCGGCACGCTCTATCCGATCGTCGCGGCCGGGTTCGGCGTGCAATTGTCGGTCGGGCCGCCGTTCTTCAACAAGGCGGCGGGGCCGCTGGCGTTGATCCTGATCGTCGTCATGGCGGTCGGTCCGCTGATCCGCTGGCGGCGCGACGATGCGCAGGCGCTCATCGTGCGCGCGGTCTGGCCGATCGGGATCACCGCGTTCGCCTTCGCCGCGCTCGTCGTCTTCGCGATGCCGATCGGGGTGCTGCCGCTGCTCGGCCTGTCGCTCGCCGCCGGGCTGGCGGTGGCCAGCGTCGCCCCGCTATGGGGTCGCGATCTGCGACGGACGCCGCTTTTCACCTGGGGCATGGTCGTTGCGCATCTTGGCATCGCCGTCAGCCTGGCCGGGATGGCCTGCGATTCGGCCTTCACCGTCGAGCGATTGATCGCGCTGCGTGGCGGTGATGCGACGCGCGTCGGCCCGTACCGGGTGACGCTCGATGGGATTTCCCCGGTCGTCGCCGACAACTGGTCCGCATTGCAGGCGCGATTGACCGTCGAACGCGACGGCGACAGGACGCGACTCTATCCGCAATCGCGCACCTTCTCCGATCCACCGACCACGACCAGCGAGTCGGCGATCATGACCGTGCTCGATGGTCAGCTCTACACCGTCCTTGGCCAGCCCGACGGCACCGGTCGGTGGCAGGTGCGATTGTGGTGGAAGCCGTTCGTGACGTTGATCTGGGCCGGCGGCGGACTCGTCGCGCTTGGCGGCGCGCTGTCGCTGGTCGGTCGCCTGCGCAAACGCCGGCCGCGCGTGGAGGCATGGGCATGAGACGCTGGCTGCTCTGGCTGCCGCTCGGTGCGTTCGCGCTGTTGGTGGCCGTCGTCGCCAGTGGCCTGATGCGGCCGGCCGACCGCACCGTCCGGTCGGCGCTGGCGTGCAAGCCGCTGCCCGCCTTCACGCTGGCCCCGTCCGTGCCAACCAAGCCCGGCCTGTCGTCGGATTCGATGCGCGGGCAGGGGCCGCGCCTGCTCAACGTCTTCGCCAGCTGGTGCATCCCGTGCATCGCCGAAGCGCCGCAATTGCTGAAGCTGGAGGCCGCCGGGGTGCCGATCGACGCGATCGCCGTCCGCGATACCCCGCGCGCTGTGCAGGGGTTCCTTGCCCGCAATGGCGATCCCTATGCACGGATCGGCGATGACCGGCAGAGTGCCGTGCAATTGTCGCTCGGCTCGTCCGGCGTGCCCGAGACGTTCCTGATCGACGGCAAGGGCGTGATCGTAAAGCAATATGTCGGCGACATCCGGCCCGATCAGGTCGACGCGGTCATCGCCGACTGGCGCGCCGCCCGATGAGACGCGCGCTCCTGTTGGCGGCGCTGGTCGCCGCCCCCGTCGCGGCGCAGACCAGCGCACCCGCCGCCTATGCGGACACGCAACTTGCCGATCCCGGGCAGGAGGCGCAGGCGCGGGGCTTGATGGAGACGCTCCGCTGCGTCGTCTGTCAGGGCCAGTCGATCGCCGACAGCGACGCTCAGATGGCCAGCGACATGCGCGCGCTGGTCCGCCAGCGTATCCGCGCCGGTGAGCGGCCGGAGGCGATCCGTGCCTGGCTGATCGACCGCTATGGCGACTATATCAGCTATGATCCGCCGTTCGGTACGGCCACCGCGGCGCTTTGGCTGACGCCGGTCGCGCTGCTGGTGGCGGGCGTGTGGATCGCTCGCGGCAGCTTCCGGAGGCGGCGGACGTGATCGGCTGGATCGTTCTGGCGGTTCTCGCGGCGGCGGCGTTCGGTGCGATGGTCGCGTTGCGCGTACCCCGTCTGTTGTGGTCGATGGTCGGCGCGGCGCTGATGCTCGGCACGACGGGGTATGCGTTGCAGGGCAGGCCGGCGCTGCCCGCCGCGCCGGTAGCCCCGGACAACCAGTCGCTGGTCGTCGACGAGGCGCTGGCGAACCTGCGCACCGACATGTTCGGCCGCTATGGTTCGGAGAGCGCCTATTTGACCGCCGCCGACGCGCTCTCCCGCGGTGGCAATCCGCGCTACGAGGTGGAGGCGCTGCTTGGGGGAATCCGGACCTCGCCGAGAAGCGTGCAATTGTGGACCGCGCTGGGCGACGCACTGGCACGGCATGACCGGCAGTTGTCGCCTGCGGCGCGCTTCGCGTTCGACCGGGCGCGGCAACTGGAGCCGGCGCATCCGGGACCGTATTTCTTTTTGGGTGTGGCGCAGGTTCGTTCCAACGACTTCCCGGCGGCGCGGGACTCGTGGCGACGGGCATTGGCGAAGACGCCGGCCGGTGCGGCGTATCGGGTATCAATCGAGCAGCGGCTTGCGCTGCTGGACCGTCTACTGAGTGTCGACCCGGCGGCGGACAGGGCTAAATAGCGTCGATGGGGCGTATCGGGCAGACCGCCTTGAACTCCCCCTTATTTCCATGAATTCCGTCATTGCGAACACGGGGGACAATCCAGAGCGTTGCGTAACACTCTGGATTGCTTCGCCAAACTCGCAATGACGGCACCGGTTCAAATTGCTTGCGAAGATTCCCGGGAACAGAGGTCTTCGCTGGCCTGATCCAACGTCGCGCAGACGCGTGGATCAATCCGTCTTCCCGCGCCCCGTCTTCGCCTGCAACTCGTCGATCCGCTTCGACGCATCTGCCTTCGACAGGCTGTCGTCGAACTCCTCGTGCGCCTCTTCGGACAGTGTCTTCAGGTAGCTTGCCTGCGCGCCGGTCATTGCCTCGTCGCCGGTCGTCCAGTCATCGGGATCCTTCTCGGCGTTGGAGAACGTGTCGGATTTCGGGTTGTCGGTCATCGTGGAATTCCTTTCGGACGACCAACAACCCTGTTCCGTGTTCGTTCCAGTCAGTCTCGCCGAAACTCAAGCTGGCTCGAACGTCAGGTCCAGCGCATCGGCGACGGCCTTGTGCCGGATCTTGCCGCCCGACACGTTCAGCCCGGCTGCCAGATGCGGGTCCGCGGCCATCGCCGCGTCCGCACCCATATTCGCCAGCTTCAGCGCGAACGGCAGCGTCGCATTGTTCAGCGCGAACGCCGACGTCCGAGCGACCGCACCCGGCATGTTGGCGACGCAGTAATGGATCACCCCGTCAACCTCGAACACCGGGTCCTCGTGCGTGGTCGCGTGCGACGTCTCGAAACAGCCGCCCTGATCGATCGCGATGTCGACCAGCACGCTGCCGCGCTTCATCGTCTTCAGCATCTCGCGCGTCACCAGCTTCGGGGCCGCCGCACCCGGCACCAGCACCGCGCCGATCACGAGATGGGCGTTCTTCACCGCCGCCGTGATCGCCGCCTTGCTGGCATAGGCGGTCTTGATCTGGCTGGAGAAGAACATGTCCAGCTCGGCCAGCCGCGCCATGTTCAGGTCGTAGATCGTCACGTCGGCACGCATCCCGACCGCCATCTGCGCTGCATTGATGCCGGACACGCCGCCGCCCAGAATGGCGACCTTCGCCGGTGCGACGCCGGGCACGCCGCCGAGCAGGATGCCGCGACCGCCCTGTTCCTTCTCCAGGTAATGCGCGCCGACCTGCACCGACATGCGGCCCGCGACCTCGCTCATCGGCTTCAGCAGCGGCAGTCCGCCGCCCTGCGCCGTCACCGTTTCGTACGCGATGCACGTCGCGCCGGACTTCATCAGCCCCTCCGCCTGCGGCTTGTCGGCGGCGAGGTGGAGATAGGTGAATAGCAGGTGCCGCGGCTCCAGCATCGCGATCTCGACCGCCTGCGGCTCCTTCACCTTCACGATCATCTCGGCAGCGGCGAACACCGACTTCGCGTCGGGCAGGATCGTCGCGCCGACAGCCTCGTAATCGGCATCCTCGAAGTCGATGCCGGCACCCGCCTGCGTCTCGACCATGACCTCGTGACCGGCAGAGACCAGGTCGGCCACCGACGGCGGCGTCAGGCCGACGCGATACTCGTGATTCTTGATTTCCTTGGGAACACCGATTTTCACAGAGCCGCTCCTATTAGATTGTTGCGCACGCTATAGCGGCCCGCCTGCGCCGTTGCACGCGTCGCGGCAGGGGTGTAGTCGACGCGACATGACGAACAGGGGCGTTGACGGGCTGACCAGCCCCTATCGTACTGACAGCGCACGACCCGGAGCGTCGCGGCCGTGACCGCGACGCAGGTGGCGACGGAGTCGGCTCCGTCGCCGATGGACAGCGGCCATCACCACGGTGACGGCATGCTGAAACTCGCATTGGGTGCGATCGGCATCGTCTTCGGCGATATCGGCACCAGCCCGCTCTATGCGTTCCGCGAGACGTTCGCCGGCCACCACCCGCTGACGCTCGATCCCGCCCACATCATGGGCGTACTCAGCCTGATGTTCTGGTCGATGATGATCGTGGTGACGGTGAAATACGTCATCATCATTATGCGCGCCGACAACCGGGGGGAGGGCGGCAGCCTCGCGTTGCTGGCGCTGATCTCCGGCAAGACCAAGGTCAAGCGGTGGAGCAACGGCATCGTCCTGCTGGGCGTGTTCGCGACCGCCCTGTTCTACGGCGACAGCATGATTACCCCCGCCGTGTCGGTGCTGTCCGCGGTCGAGGGCGTGGCGGTGGCCGCGCCGGCCTTTGCGGGGCTGGTGCTGCCGATCGCGGTCGTCATCCTGATCTTCCTGTTTTCGATCCAGCGCGGCGGCACCTCGCGCGTCGGCCTGTATTTCGGGCCGATCATGCTCGTCTATTTCGGCACGATCGCCGTGCTGGGGACGCTCAGCGTGCTCCAGAATCCGGACGTGCTCTGGGCCTTCTCTCCGCATTATGCCGTGCAGTTCTTCCTGATGGACCCGCTGCGTGCGTTTCTCGCGCTCGGCTCGGTGGTGCTTGCGGTGACCGGGGCAGAGGCGCTGTACGCCGACATGGGCCATTTCGGCCGGCGGCCGATCGGCCTGTCATGGCTGTGGTTCGTGCTGCCCGCGCTGATGCTCAATTATATGGGGCAGGGTGCGCTGCTGTTCCGTGAGGGTGCGGCCGCGCTGGAAAGCCCGTTCTACATGCTCGCGCCGGAGGGGCTGCGGCTGCCGCTCGTCATCCTCGCGACGGCGGCGGCGATCATCGCCAGTCAGGCGGTCATTTCCGGCGCGTTCTCGGTGACGCAGCAGGCAATCCAGCTCGGCTTCATGCCCCGCCTCCGCATCGAGCATACCAGCGCGTCGACCGTCGGCCAGATCTACATCCCGCTCATCAACTGGCTGTTGATGGTGATGGTGATCCTGCTGGTGCTCAGCTTCCGCACCTCGTCGGCGCTGACCTCGGCGTACGGGATCGCGGTGACGGGCGCGATGTTTATCGACACCTGCCTGCTCGCGGTGGTGCTGTTCCGCCTGTGGAAATGGCCGCCCTATGCGGCGGTTCCGCTGCTCACGATCTTCTTCATCGTCGACGGTGCCTATCTCACTGCGAATCTGACCAAGATCCCGGCGGGGGGCTGGTTCCCGCTGCTGGTCGGCTTCGTCGTCTTCACGTTCCTGACGACCTGGTCGAAGGGGCGCAAGCTGATGATCGACCGGCTGCGCGAGGCGGCGATGCCGATCAAAGTCTTCATCGCGTCGGCGGCGACCTCCGCCAGCCGCGTGCCGGGGACGGCGGTCTTCATGACCTCCACGGCGGACGGCGTGCCGCACGCGCTGCTCCACAACCTGAAGCACAACAAGGTCCTGCACGAGCGCATCATCCTCTTGACCGTCGCAGTCGCCGGCCAGCCCTATTGGCCGGAGGCGGATCGGGTGCATCACGACGATCTCGGCGACGGGTTCCACCGTATGATCCTGAAGTTCGGCTTCATGGAGGAGGCGAACGTCCCCGCCGCGCTCAAGCACGCCCACAGCGTCGGTCCGGAATTCCGGATGATGGAAACCAGCTTCTTCCTGTCGCGCCAGACGCTGATCGCGTCAGAACGGCCGGGAATGGCGTTGTGGCGCGAGAAGCTGTTCGCCTGGATGCTGCGCAATGCGGAATCGGCGATGGAGTTTTTTCGCCTGCCGACCAACCGTGTCGTCGAACTCGGCAGCCAGGTCGAGATTTGACGGCCCCGGGCATGCTGGGACAGGGGCCCGCTCCGATCATCGTCACGGCGCTGTTCGGTCGCAACGATCAGGGGTGGTTCGATGCACAGCGCGCGGAGTTCTTCCCGCCCGAGCGCAACGTGCTGGCGGCGCACTGCACCCTGTTCCACCATCTGCCGCCGTCCGCTGCGGAGGAACTGAAGCACCGGTTGACTCAGGAAACCCGTGGCATCCGTGCACCGGTGGCGCGCGTCGGCGGGCTGATGTCGCTGGGACGCGGTGTCGCCTATCGGATCGAATCGCCTGCTTTGGTGGCGATCCGGGGCGGGTTGGCGGAGGCGTTCGCCGGTTTGTTGACCCCGCAGGATGCCGGCGGCTGGCGTCCGCACGTGACGATCCAGAACAAGGTCACACCCTCGGTGGCGAAGCTTCTGCTCGATCGTCTCGCCCGCGACTTCAAGCCTCGCGATGTCGAACTCGCCGGGCTGGCGACGTGGTGGTATCGCGGCGGCCCATGGGAGCCGTTGTCGCGCCACATGTTCGCGTAAAGCGGGAAACCCGCTTGACCGACTTCCGCCGCCCTCCTATCAGCGCCGCTCTTCACGGCTGTGGCGAAGTAGCTCAGCTGGTTAGAGCACGGGAATCATAATCCTGGGGTCGGGGGTTCAAGTCCCTCCTTCGCTACCAGCCGTGAAGAGGTTCCATGGATCGTTGGCTATGAGAATCGCGTCGCTGCGGGCGAGCGCGAGCATCGTCAGCCCGTGCGTCACAGCATGATCGATCGCCAGCGTGGTGGGAGCGGACACCCCTATCAGCAGCGGCGCACCGGCGACCAGCGCCTTGTCCACCATCTCGAAGCTGATCCGCGACGTCACCACGATGAACCCGTCGATCACGCTCCTGGTCGACGCCATCGCACCGACCAGCTTGTCGAGCGCATTGTGCCGGCCGACATCCTCATACGTCGCGATGATCGATCCTCCGCGATCGCAAGCCGCGGCGGCATGCACAGCTCCGGTTCTGGCGTTAAGCGGCTGATGCGCGCGTAATCCAGCCAATGCCGCGAACAACGCGTCCACCTCGACCTCCGGGCGCGGTGGGGGAGCGGCGACGGGCCGGCGCAACTGCTCCAGCCCGGATATCCCGCACAACCCGCAGCCGGTGTCGCTTGTCCGGTGGCGGACGCGATCGTGGATGCGCCCCCGACATCGCTCCGACAGGGCGATCCGCAGGATCCAGCCCGCCTCGGCCTCGAACGGCTCCACATCGAGAATGTCAGTCGCCGAATCCGCCAGACGTTCGGTCAGCATGAACCCCACCGCGAACGCCTCCAGGTCCGCTGGCGTCATCATCATCACCGCGTAACCGAACCCGTCGACCTCTACCGCCACCGGAGCCTCTACGGCGATCGGCCGTCCGGTCACCGCGCGACTATCGGGCCGCAAAATGACGATCCGCCGTTCGTCGGCCGTCACAGTGCCATCAGGTCGTCACGCGTGTTGACGTTGGGGATCGCCACGCCGGACGCGATCGGGATCGCGCCCACCGCTCGCGCCCATCCCCGGACGGAGCGGTCGTCGCCGACCTCCAGATACGACAGCAGTTGCGCCCCCAGTGCCGACGGCCACAGCCCCAAGACCGGCGCATCGCTGCAATAGGCCGGCGCGCGGTGCAGCAGCGTCTCGAACACCGCGTCCGGTACGCGCGGCATGTCGCATCCGATCGTCAGGACGCAGCGGAACCCTCGGCTCGCGCCATGATCCAGCGCAGCCGCGATACCGCCCAGCGGACCCAGTCCGGCGCGCGGAAGGTCGGGCACGGCATCGCCGCCGATCATGACGACCTCCTGCACGAACGGCCGGAGCGCAGCGGCGGCATGATCCGCCAGCGATCGTCCGCCGAACATCGCCTGCGCCTTGTCCGATCCGAACCGGGACGACCGCCCGCCGATCAGCACCGCTCCCAAGATACCGGTCATCGCCTGATCCTGACCGGTATTGACTTTGCCGCCGGGACATGGCTGTCGAGCGCGTGATGCTCGACCGGGATCAGGTAATTGAGTTCGGGGTAATATCCCGCGATACAGCCTGCCGGGATGTCGTATTCGACCACGCGTAGCCCCTCGACGACACGGTCGGTCGCATCTTCTGCATCGCTTTCCAGCGCGATCATATCGCCCTTCTTCAACCCCATGCGCGCCAGATCGCCACGGTTCATCATCGCCACCATGCGCGTACCGCTGATCCCGCGGAACCGGTCGTCATAGCCGTAGATGGTGGTGTTGAACTGGTCGTTCGATCGCAGCGTCACCAGCCGGAACCGGCCGTCGGCATCTGCGAATCCGGCTGCGTTCAGCGCGCGGGGTACGTTGAACTCCGCCTTGCCGCTCTCCGTCTCCCACTGGCGATGCGAGGCGGGGTTACCCTTCCAGAACCCGCCGGGTGTAAACAGACGCTCGTTGAAATTCGAGAATTTGTCCGGATACGTATCTTCGATCGCGGTACGGACCAGCCCGTAATCACCGACCCAGTCGTCCCACGGCACGTTCGGGTTGGGCTCCAGCACAGCGTTGGCGATGCCCGCCACGATCGCCGGTTCGGACAGCAAAGTGTCCGCCGCCGGTGTCGCCTTGCCCACCGATCCATAGATATGGCTGAACGAATCCTCCATCGATACCGCCTGTCGGCCACCAGCCTGCATGTCCTGCTCCATCCGCCCGAGGCAGGGCAGGATCCAGCTTTCCTCGCCGGGGATCAGGTGGCTCTTGTTGAGCTTGGTCGCGATGTGAACGGCGATCGGCAGCTTCGCCCAGCCTTCCTTCATCGCCCCATGCTCCGGCGTCGCGCGCAGGAAATTGCCGCCGAGTTGGACGAAGCCCTGACACTCGCCAGCGATGATCTTGCGACAGGCATCGACCGTGTCCCAGCCCTTTTCGGTCGGCGGCTCGAACTCGAACAGCTCCCTCAGCCGCTCGACGGGTGCGAGCTCGGTCTTCTCGGTGATCCCGACGGTCCGCTGGCCCTGCACATTACTGTGGCCGCGCACCGGCCCCGGACCGGCACCGTCGCGACCGATATTACCGCGCAGCAGCAGCAGGTTGACGATCATGTACAGGCTGTCGATGCCGTAGCGGTGCTGGGTGATGCCCATGCCGTACACGGCAATCACCCTCTCCGCCTCCATGTAAACCCGCGCCGCCGCCTCGATCGCCTCGCGGCTCAGGCCGCTTTCTCGGACGATATCCGGCCAGTCGGCCTTGCGGCAGAAGGCGGCGAACTCCTCGAACCGCACCGTATGTTGCTCGACGAAATGATGGTCGACCACGCGCGGCGCACCGCTCGCCAGCGCGATGTCGTCGGCCTCGATCACGATCTTGCAGATACCAAGGATCGCCGCGATATCGCCACCCGCGCGAAGCTGGTGGTATTGCGATGAGATGCGGGTCGAACCGCCTGTCGTCATCTCCACCGGGTTCTGCGGATCGGTGAACCTTTCCCACCCGCGTTCGCGCAGCGGGTTGAAGTTCACGATTTCGACGCCGCGCTTCACGCAATCGCGCAACGTGTGGAGCATCCGCGGGCTGTTGGTGCCGACATTCTGCCCGAACGCGAAGATCGCGTCGCATTTCTCGTAATCGTCCATCTGGATCGTCGCGACCGGCGATCCGATCGCGTTCTTCAGCCCGACCGAGGTCGTTTCGTGACACATGTTCGACGAATCAGGCAGGTTCTGGCTGCCCCACATCCGCGCGAACAGCGCATACATGTACGACGTCTCCAGCGAGGCGCGCCCCGACGCGTACAGCACGACCTTCTTCGGGTCGCACGTCCTCAGCTTCGCGCCGATCGCCGCGAACGCCTCGTCCCAGCTGGCCGCGACATAGCGATCCGTGGTCCGGTCGTAGCGCATCGGATGCGTCAGTCGGCCCGACTGTTCCAGATCGTGATCCGGCCACGACTCGAGTTCGGTGACGCTATGTTGCTGGAAGAACTCCGGCGTCACTCGCTCGCGCGTCAGCTCCCACGCCGTTGCTTTCGCCCCGTTTTCGCAGAATTCCGCGATATGGGGTTTGGCGGGCTTTCCCCACGCGCAACTGACGCACATCACGCCTTCCGGCTTGTTCTGGCGGCGCAACGCATCGAGCAGATCGGGGCTGATCCCTTCCTTGGGCAGCACCTTCGCCATGCCCTTCATCGAGCCCCAGCCGCCGGCCGCCCCGGTGTATTTCGTGATCTCGATGTCGCTCATGATTCCTCCGCAATCTCATAACGAAGCGGGCGGCGGATCGGTGCCGTGACTGCCGGTTCAAATTCGCCGTCGGAACGCCTAGATGAGGTTCGATTCGGACAGGACGCATTTGATGACGACGCATACCACTCGCATGCTCATTCTCGGCTCCGGCCCCGCGGGGTTGTCGGCCGCGATCTATGGCGCGCGGGCGGGGATGCAGCCGATCGTCGTGCAGGGTATCCAGCCCGGCGGCCAGCTGACCACCACCACCGATGTCGAGAATTATCCCGGCTTCGCTGACGTGATCCAGGGCCCGTGGCTGATGGAACAGATGCAGAAGCAGGCGGAGCATGTCGGCACCCGCCTGATGTGGGACACGATCACGGAGGTCGACCTGACGCAGCGGCCGTTCCGCCTGATCGGTGACGGGGGCGACGTGTACGAGGGCGAGGTGCTGGTGATCGCCACCGGCGCGCAGGCCAAGTGGCTCGGCCTCGACAGCGAAGACGCGATGAAGGGCAAGGGCGTCAGCGCCTGCGCAACCTGCGACGGCTTCTTTTACCGCGGCAAGAAGGTCGCGGTGATCGGCGGCGGCAACACCGCGGTCGAGGAGGCGCTGTACCTGACCAACCACTCGGATGACGTGACGCTGATCCACCGCCGCGACACCCTGCGCGCCGAGCGCATCCTGCAGGAGCGGCTGCACGCGCATCCCAACATCAAGGTCTTGTGGAACAAGGAAGTCCGCGCGTTTGTCGACGGCGGCGGCAATGCCGGCCTCGTCGCGCTGGAACTGGAGGACACCGTCACCGGCGAACATTCGCGTCTCGATGTCGAGGGCGGCTTCGTCGCGATCGGGCACCATCCGGCGACCGAACTGTTCCGCGGCCATCTCGATCTCGACGGCGACGGCTACATCACCGTCGAGGTCGGCTCGACGCGCACCAGCGTGCCCGGTGTGTTCGCGTGCGGCGACGTACAGGACAAGGTCTATCGTCAGGCAGTGACCGCGGCCGGCACGGGCTGCATGGCTGCACTCGACGCCGAACGCTTCCTCGCGGCCGCGGAGTTCGAGGAATTCAGGGAAGCCGCCGAATAGCCTCGATCAGCAGGCGGTGCAGCGTGTCGGCATGGCCGACAAAGCTGTGGGATGCGGTGGCAACTCGCTCGATCGTGTAGTCGCGGCCCACCGCAGCGTCGGCGAAGGCGATCGCGGTGGCATCGCCTTCGGCCAGCACGATCCGCCCGGCGTCGCCCCACGCGTCGATCCCCGCCAGCACCCGATCAGCCAGCGGATCGGGCGCGCTGCGGCGGCCAAGCTTCGTCAGCCCACCGGCCAGTTTGCCCAGATCGACACCGCCGGTCAGCAGCCGACGCCATTCCGCCGGGTCACGCAGCCGCTGCGCATAGCGCGCGCGGATCGCTGCGGCAGGGGGCAGGGCGTCCGCCTCCTCGCGCAGCCAGGGATTGGCGAGCAGTACCGCGTCGACTCGGCAGGTCCGACCGCCCAGCGCCAGGGCGCTCGCCGCATCGCAATTGCCGAAGCCGACCAGCCGCTCGACCTGCGGCATCTGGCTGCGAAAGATCAGCGACGCATTCAGGACATCCGGGACGCTCGCTTCAAACCCCCGATCCTCACCCTCAGAGTCGCCGACCCCGCGCCGGTCGAAGCGGAACACCGGCACGCCCCCCGACGCCAGCCGAGCGGCCAGCATCGCCATCCCACGATGCGCGCCGATGCGCGGCTCGCTGCCGCCGGATACGATCAGCACACCCGTGCGCCCGTCCGCTTCGTCGAGCGTGCCGAACAGGCCGTGACTTTCGGAGGTGAAGCGGATCACCCTTCGCATGATCGCACCCACGCCGCGATGTCGCTCGCCAGCCGCTCCGCCAGCGCCCGATCGCTGCCCGGCTCCGCTCGCCGCCAGAGCGGTGCCCCCGCCATCTTCAGGTCTGCCGGTCGGGGATCGCTGTCGAGTCGCACCACGCGTCGCGGCACATGCTCGCCGTCATAAACCCGCGCGTTCGCCAGATCGGACAGCATCGTTGGCGACAGCAGATTGCCCGCCAGCTCGACCGGCTCGTTCGCTTCCAGCAAGGTCGCGACGTCCATACCCGGCCTCGTCCGCGCCAACTCGCGCAGCAGCGTCTCGCCCTCCACCGGGGAGAGGTGCCAACGCCCATCCACCGGCGCCGACGCATCGATCAACGTCCCGCTCCGCACGCCCAGTGCATAGGCCGGTCGCGTGATCTGCTCGACCAGCGCCTCGCACGCGGCGCGCATCGCCATCAGCCGCGCATCCTGCGTTTCGATCAGGCTCTCGCCGGTGCCGGGCCAGTGCGGCAAGATGCTACCCACGCCCTGTACAGCCAGCACCCGCAGAACCGCCACGACGAAGGCCCGCGTCCGGTTCGCCTCTTCGAACAGCGGCAGCGACGCGATGACGACCGGCCCGTCATCCGGCCCGAAGCGCAGCATCGCCTCCCGGCCGCCGGCCCAGTCATAGGCGTCGATCAGGTCCGCGCCTTGGAGGCGGCGAAATCGGTCAGCGCGCCGAAGGTCTCCAGCATGTCGCCATCGACCTCGTCATCCTCGATCAGGATACCGAGACGATCCTCCAGTTCGGTCAGGACGCTGGCGACCGCCATCGAATCCAGTTCGGGCAGCGCACCGAACAGCGGCGTCTCCGCATCGAACGCCGCGACCCGCCCGGGCGACAGGCCCAGCACATCGCCCAGTACGGCGCGCACCGCATCCTCGACCGTCGTTTCGCTGCGTTCTGGAAGCAAAGCCCCGTTTCCCGGCTGTTATGCAGCGCCCCTATCGCCCGCCGGGCGAAACGGCAATGTCCACGCGACCGGCGTCCTGCGCCCGGCCTCCCTGCGCACGCCGCCTCGTGCAACCCGTCGCTGTTGCCGCTACATCCTTCCCGCATGATCCCGCTCGACCCGGTGCCCCGTCCGCTCGACCACCTCCCGGCTCGCGGAGCCGCGGATGCCGTGGCGCTGGTCGATCGCGCGGGGGCGATGACCTATGCCGAGCTGGAGGTCGCGGTCGGCGGCCTCTCGTCATGGCTCGCCGCTCGCCACACGCCGGGCGAACGCATCGCGACATGGCTGCCGAAGACGCGCACGGCCTGCATAATGCCGCTTGCGACCGTGCGTGCCGGCCTGATCCACGTCCCGATCAATCCCGCTCTCCGCCGCGCACAGGTCGCGCACATCCTGTCCGACAGCGGCGCGGCGATGCTCCTGACGCAACCCGCCCGCGCCGCGACGCTGGAGCCGGGCCACCTGCCGGCCGGGTGCACGATCGTCGCTGAAGCGGAGGTCGCTGCGCCGCATCTGGAACTGCTGCCGGCATCGTCGCACGATCCGCAGGCGCTGGCGGCGATCCTCTACACATCGGGATCGACCGGCCGCCCCAAGGGCGTGATGCTTAGCCATGCAAACCTCTGGCTGGGTGCGATATCCGTAGCACATTATCTTGAAATACAAAGAGAAGACAGAGTTCTCGGAGTTCTTCCTTTATCGTTCGACTATGGTCAGAACCAGCTTTTGTCGACTTGGGCCGCGGGGGCATCCGTCGCACCGCTCGACTATCTCGTCGCGCGCGATGTCGTGAAGGCGGTGGAGCGTGCCGATGCAACGACCCTCGCCGGCGTACCTCCTTTGTGGGTGCAACTGCTGGAGGCGGACTGGCCGTGCGAAACCGCCGCCCGCCTGCGTCGCCTGACCAACTCCGGCGGTGCGCTGACTCCTCGCCTCGTCCGTGCGTTGCGG
This sequence comes from Sphingomonas sp. Leaf343, assembly GCF_001423765.1. Taxonomy (GTDB): domain Bacteria; phylum Pseudomonadota; class Alphaproteobacteria; order Sphingomonadales; family Sphingomonadaceae; genus Sphingomonas. The sequence goes on along the minus strand of NZ_LMPG01000014.1, from coordinate 152,734 downwards.
GAGCGGTTCCCGGAGGCCGATCTCTATCCGATGTACGGCCTGACCGAGGCATTCCGCTCGACCTATCTCGCGCCCGATCTGGTCGACGCGAACCCCGACGCGATGGGCCGCGCCATCCCCTTCGCGGAGGTCGCCACGGTGCGCCCGGACAATACGCGCGCCGCGCCCGGCGAGCCGGGCGAACTCGTTCACGCCGGCCCGCTTGTTGCGCAGGGCTATTGGCAGAATGCGGAGCGGACCGCGCAACGCTTCCGCCCCGCCCCGGACTTCATGGGGCAGGGGATGGCGGTCTGGTCTGGCGACACCGTGACCGAAGGGGCGGACGGCCTGTTCCGGTTCGTCGGCCGTGATGACGAGATGATAAAGTCCGCCGGTAACCGTATCAGTCCACAGGAAATCGAGGACGCCATCCTGTCCGGCGGCGAAGCGCGCGAGGCGGTGGCGATCGGTATGGACAACGAACGCCTCGGTCAGGTGATCGTCGCGGCCGTCGCAGGGGACGCCGCTGACGAACCTTCCTTGCGTCAGCGCCTGAAGACCGAGCTGCCGGCTTTCATGCAGCCGCTACGCTACGTTTGGCACGACGAACTCCCCCGCAACGCCAACGGCAAGCTCGACCGGGCGGGCATCCGCAGGGACCTGACGTCATGAAGCCTGTCGGCCCGATTCCGCCTGAGTTCGTCCTTCAGCAGGGTGACCTGACGATCGCCGGTCGCAGCGCGTCGTCATGGGCGTCGGCGGCGACACCGCTGTTCGTCTACGACGCGGCGATCGTTGCCGCCCGCGTCGACCGCTTCCGGGCGGCACTCCCCTCAGTCGACCTCCATTACGCGATCAAGGCCAACCCGCACCCGGACCTGCTTGCCGCGGTCGCGCCGCTGGTCGACGGCCTCGACGTGGCCTCGGGCGGCGAGCTCGCCCGCGCGCTGGCCGTAAAGCCCGCCGTCGCGATCAGCTTCGCCGGTCCCGGCAAGCGCGATCCCGAACTCGAAGCGGCGATCGTCTCGGGTGCGACGATCAATCTGGAATCGGAGGGCGAGGCGGCACGCGCGCTGACGATCGCGAATCGTTCGGGGCTGACCCCGAACCTCGCAATCCGAGTGAACCCCGACGTCGAACTCCGTGGATCGGGTATGAAAATGGGCGGGCGTCCATCCCCCTTCGGCATCGATGCCGTGCGCGTGCCGGCATTGGTCCGGCATCTCGTCGCCAGCGGTGCGAACTGGCGCGGGTTCCACATCTATGCCGGCAGCCAGGCGCTGGATGCGGATGCCATCGCCGATACGCAGGCAGCGACGCTGGCACTCGCCGGCCGCCTTGCCGACGACGCGGGTCATGTACCGCCGCTCGTCAATCTCGGCGGCGGTTTCGGCGTGCCGTACTTCGCCGGCGATCACCCGCTGGACGTGGAGCATGTCGGCCGGCGCCTTGGGGAAGCACTCGCGACCCGCGCGCCCGTTCTCGCGGACGGCCGCTTCGCGATCGAACTGGGCCGCTGGCTGGTCGCGGAAGCGGGGGTCTATATTTCCCGCATCGTCGACCGGAAGGACAGCGGTGGCGAGACGTTCCTGATCCTCGACGGCGGCCTCAACCACCAGCTTGCCGCATCCGGCAATTTCGGCACCGTCGTCCGTCGCAACTACCCGATCGCCATCGCGCACCGGATGGGCGACCAGCCCACCGAAACCGTCTCCGTCGTCGGCCCGCTCTGCACACCGCTCGACCGGCTGGGCGACCGGGTCGCGCTACCCCGTGCGGAGCCGGGCGACCTGATCGCGATCTTCCTCGCCGGCGCCTATGGCGCGACCGCCAGCCCGGCGGCGTTCCTCGGTCATCCGCCCGCCCTCGAACGGGTCGCGTCTTAACGAAGCGTCACTAACGCTATCTTCACCTCTGCCCCGCATAGCCGCCTCTGAAAGCCCGTCCTGCGTCCGCGCCGGATCGGCCCATGGAGATGTCGATGCGTTCGTACCGTGCCCCTCTCGCCTTCGCGACGACGATGATGCTTGCGGCCTGCGCCGGTGCCGGCGGCAGCCGTCCGGAACTGCCCGCCGCGGGCTACGTCGCCAGTCGTGAGACACCCAGCGAGGAATATGTCATCGGCCCGCTCGACCAGCTGTCGGTCTTCGTGTGGCGTAATCCCGAACTGTCCGCGAAGGTGCAGGTCCGGCCAGACGGCCGCATCACCACGCCCCTGGTCAGCGACATGCCCGCCGTCGGCAAGACGCCGTCGCAACTGTCGGACGACATGAAGAAGGCGCTGACCGCCTACATCAACGCGCCGATCGTCTCCGTCATCGTCGAGAATTTCTCCGGCACCTATTCGCAGCAGGTCCGCGTCGTCGGCGCGACCGAAAAGCCCGCGTCGATCCCGTACCGAGCCAATATGACACTGCTCGACGCGATGATCGCGGTCGGCGGCCTCAACCAGTATGCCGCGGGCAACAAGGCGCGGCTGGTCCGCTACGATCGCGGCACCGGCAAGCAGAAGGAGTATCAGCTTCAGATCTCGAACCTGCTGAAGAAGGGCGACAGTCAGGCGAACGTCCGGCTGGAGCCGGGCGACGTCATCATCATCCCCGAGTCGATGTTCTGAGCGCCCGGCCGTGACCGGTATCTATGACGAGGCGCGACTGGCGCTGCACGCGATCTGGACGCGGCGCTGGCTGGCGCTCGCGGCGGCGTGGGGCGTGTGCGTCGCGGGCTGGCTGGTCGTCAGCCAGATCCCCAGCCGCTACGAGAGCCGTGCGCGCGTGTTCGTGCAGATGCAGACGTTGCTGCCCGCCGGCCTCACCGGTCAGCCTCAGGACCAGAACGCCGACATCGATCGCATCCGCCAGACGCTGGTGTCCGCCGTCAATCTCGAAAAGGTCGTGCGCGGCACCGATCTGGCGAACACGGTCGCCAGCGACCGCGACGTCGCCGACCGCGTCGCTTCGCTCGCGCAGAACATCAAGGTCACTTCGACGCAGGATAATCTGTTCGAGATCACGACCAGCGCCGCCAGCCCGAAACTGGCACGCACCGTCACGCAGAAGCTGATCGACATCTTCGTCGAACAGAACCTCGCCGGCGATCGTACGCAGACGTCGCAGAGCCTCGCTTTTCTCGACAAGCAACTCGCCACGCGGCAGCAGCAGTTGCAGGACGCCGAATCGAAGCGCGCCGATTTTCAGAACCGCTATCTCGGCAGCCTGCCGGGCACCGGCTCGGTCGCCGACCGCATCGGCGCGGCGCGCGCGCAGATGGCGCAGGTCGACGGCGATCTCGGCGCGGCGCAATCCGCGCTGTCGGCGGTGCAGGGGCAGATGGCCGCCACGCCGCAGACGATCGCCGGGGCAGGGGGCATCACCGGCGGCCCCGCCCGCGCGCGCCTCGCTGCACTTCAGGGCCAGTTGGCCGACGCCCGCGCCCGCGGCTTTACGGACGCGCACCCGGATGTGGTCGCGCTGAAAAGTCAGCTCGCTTCCGCACAGGCGGCCGCACGCGGCGAGCCGACCGGCGTGGCCGGCGGCGGGACCGGCAATCCGCTCTATCTGTCGCTCCAGTCGATGCAGGCCGACAAGCAGAGCCAGGTCGCTGCCCTGCGCATCCGTCGCAACCAGCTTCAGGGCGATCTCGATCTGCTCAATTCAAGGCTGACCGAGGACCCGGAGGTCGCCGCCGAACAGGGCAAGATCGAGCGCGACTATCAGGTGCTGAAGGATCAGTACGACCAGCTTCTCGCCAACCGCGAACAGATCGCGTTGCGCGGTCAGGCGCAGTCGCAGACCGACCAGGTGAAGTTCAGCGTGATCGACCCGCCGACCACGCCGCGCGTCCCAAGCGCGCCCAACCGCCTGCTGCTGCTGACCGGCGTGCTGCTGGCCGGGCTGGCGGCGGGGATCGGCGGCGCGTTTGCGCTGGGCCAGCTTCGCGCCACCTTCGCGACCGCACCCAAGCTGGAACGCGCGACCGGCCTGACCGTGATCGGCTCGATCGGCGAAGTCGTGACGCGCACCCAGTCTGATCTGCGCGCAAAGCATCTGAAGATCTTCGGCGGCGCGACCGCGGGCCTCGCGCTCGCCTATGTCCTGCTGCTCGGCATCGAGTTCCTCCAGCGCGGGATGGCCGCATGACCCTCCCCAACGCCAGACCCGCATCACTGCTCGAACGCGCCGCCGCGGTCTACGACTTCGGCGAACACTACCGTGCGAAGGTCGGGGGTGCGTCCTTTGACCATGGCCGGGACGGACGGGAGGTGGAGGTCGCGCCCCCCCCTCCGGTCGTGCCGGGCAAAATCGAAGCCCTGGCCGCCCAGCAACCCGCTGCTCCCGTGACTCACGCTGCCCGGGCCGCCCCCGACCTGTCCGCGATCCCGGCCGAGTTCCTCGCCGACCCGGAGGCCGACCCCGACGAGTTCGTTCCGCCGCCGCTCCCCACCGGCGTCTTCGCGATCGACCGCGGCATGCTCGCGGAACACGGCATGATCGTGCCCGGCGCACCGGTCGGCCCGCTGGCCGAGGAGTTCCGGCTCATCAAGCGCCAGTTGCTCGTCACCCGCCGCCGCGTCGCCGACAGCGATCAGGCCGACCGGGCGCGCAGCGTCCTCGTCTGCTCGGCGCGTCCGCGCGACGGCAAGACGTTCTGCGCGGTCAATCTTGCCCTCTCGATGGCGGCCGAGCGCGATACCGAGGTGCTGCTGGTCGACGCCGACGTCGCCAAGCCCGACGTATTGCGCCGGCTCGGACTACAAGATGGTCCTGGCCTGCTCGACGCGTTGGCGGATCAGACGATCGACGTCGAGTCGCTGGTGCTCCAAACCGACGTGCCGCAACTGTCGGTGCTGCCGGCCGGTGCGAAGACCGCGATGGACACCGAGTTGCTCGCCAGTGCGCGGACGGAGGTGGTGATCCGCCGCCTGCTCGACGCCAATCCGCGCCGCCTGCTGATCTTCGACTCCCCGCCCGCGCTCGCCGCGTCGCCGGCCGCCGTGCTGGCGATGCTGGTCGGGCAGGTGATGCTCGTCGTCCGCGCCGACCGGACGCCCGAAACCGAGATCGGACAGGCCGCCGACCTGCTCGACGGCTGCGAGCATATTCAGCTCGTGCTCAACGCCGTGTCGTTCGTGCCCGGCGGCGCGCGCTTCGGCAGCTATTACGGCATGGAGGATCGCGCATGATCCGCTCTGCATTCGTCATCCTGCCGGCGCTGGTGCTGGCGAATCCCGTCGATGCGCAGGACGCGCCGCGCGTCGTCGTCGCGCCCTATGTCGAACTCAGTCAGGTCGTGACCGCCGACCTGAATTCGGGCGACGTGCTGACCTACAGTTCGGTGGCGGCTGGCATCGACGCGTCCGTCTCGACCAGGCGCGCCAACGGCCAGGTGTCCTACCGGTACGAGCGGCGGATCGCGTGGGACGACCGGATCGGCGATTCCGATGTCCATTCCGGACTGGCGCGGGGCCAGTATCTGCTCGCCCGCGGCCTGACGCTGGACGGGGGCGCGATTGCCGCCCGCGCACGCAACGACATTCGGGGTGATGCGCCGGGTATCCTCGCCGGCAACGTCGGCAATACCAGCCAGATCTACGGTGCCTATGTCGGCCCGTCCTACACGACGCAGCTCGGCGCGTTCGGCCTGAACGCCGCCTATCAACTCGGCTACACGAAGGTCGAGACGCCGACGTTCGACACCACCGGCACCGGTCGCCGCCTCGACTATTACGACGATAGCTGGGGTCATCTCGCCGCCGCCAGCATCGGCATCGCGCCGGGCACCGTCCTGCCGATCGGCGTCACTCTGTCGGGCGCATACAGCCGCGAAACCGCGTCGCAGCTGAAGCAACGGTACGAGGGCTGGTACGGCCGCGCCGACACACTGTTGCCGGTGTCCTACACCGTCGCGCTGACCGCGGGCGTCGGCTACGAGAAGATCGAGGCGTCGCAGCGCGACCCGCAGGTGGACGCGACCGGCGCGCCCGTGGTCGATGGCAATGGCCGCTTCGTCACCGATCCCGCCAGCCCGCGCCGGATCGCGTACCGCACCGACGGCGTCTATTACGACGCCGGCGTCGCTTGGCGCCCCAACCACCGCACCGAAGTGCGCGGCGCGGTCGGCCGGCGCTACGGCTCGACCAGCTACACCGGCAGCGCCACGTGGCAGGCATCGCAGTCGACCGGCGTCGGCATCGTCGTCTACGATACGGTCACTACCTTCGGCCGCCAGCTTCGTACCGGCCTGACCGCGCTGCCGACCAGCTTTCAGGTCCGCCGCGATCCATTCGGACAGAATTTCAACGGCTGCACCTTTGGCACCTCCGGGTCAGCGCCCGGGGGCTGCCTGAACGATGTGTTCCAGTCGATCTCGACCGCCAGCTACCGCGCACGCGGCTTGGAGGGTGTCCTGTCGTCGCAGCGCGGGCGCAGCACCTACGGCGTCGGCATCGGCTACGCCAATCGCCGCCTGTATGCTCCCGCCAACGGATCGGGCATCGTCGTGACCGGGCTGGAGGACGAGAACTACTTCGGCCAGCTCTTCTTTACCCGCGCGCTGTCGCGAGTGTCGGGCTTCGATACCAACGTCTTCCTGACCTACACTGACACCGAACTTCAGGACGGCGACGGCACCTGGTCGGGTGGCGCGACCGCCAGCTACTATCACGGCTTCGGCCGGCTCAGCACCACCGCGTCGCTCGGCCTCTATGCCTTCAAGGTCGGCGATTTCGAGACGAACTGGTCGGCGCAGGCGCTCCTCGGCGCGCGCTACACCTTCTGAGGACTGGATGATGGACGACGCGCACTGGGGCCTGACCGATCGGCCCTTCCAACTGACGCCGGACCCGCGCTTCTGGTTCGAGACGGCGACCCACCGCAAGGCGATGGCCTATCTCGGCTACGGCCTCGCGCAGGGGGAGGGGTTCATCGTCATCACCGGCGACATCGGCGCAGGCAAGACGACGTTGCTCGGCCATCTGCTGGAGACGGTCGATCATCAGCGGCTGAATGCGATCAAGCTGGTCTCGACCGCGATCGAGGCGGACGACCTGCTGCGTATCTGCGCGACGCAACTGAACGTCGATCCGACCGGCCTGACCAAGGCGGACCTGCTCGTCGCGATCGAGCGCGGCCTTCACGCCGTCGCGCGCACCGGTCGCCGCACGCTGCTGATCGTCGACGAGGCGCAGGCGCTGCCCGTGTCCGCGGTCGAGGAATTGCGGATGCTGTCGAACTTCCAGGCGGGCGGCCATGCGCTGCTCCAGATCCTGCTGCTCGGCCAGCCCGAGTTCCGGAACCGGCTCCACGGCCTTGAACAGCTTCGCCAGCGGATCATCGCGATCCACCATCTCGATCCGATGGAGGAGCATGAGGTCGCCGACTATATCGCCCACCGTCTGTCGGTGGTCGGCTGGACCGGTCGCCCCGATTTCGCGAGCGATGCCTTCGCGGCCTTCTATGAAGGATCCGGCGGCGTGCCGCGCCGGCTCAACCTGCTCGCCGGCCGCGTCATGCTCCACGCCGCGCTGACCGATCTCGACATGATCGACGGCGCGACCGTGCGTCAGGTGATCGCCGATCTGGCCGCCGATCTGCCCGCTCCGGCGTCCTCATCGGTCGCGACGCCCGCCGTCGCGACCGAACCGGCGGACGGTCCGGACCTTGGAGCTTCGCCCGAACCGCCGGTCGCGCCCGTCGCCTCCGACCTGCTGCTGGAGGCGCGCATGGCCGCGCTGGAGGATCGTATCGAGCAACAGGATGCGGCCCTGCGCCGGGTCCTCACCCTGCTGGTCGACTGGATCGAGGCGGAGGAGCCGACCCGCGCTCCGTCGCCCGAAAGCTATGCCCCGATCCAGTCCGCGACGGCGTGGACCGATGCGGCCTGAGTGCATCCTCAACGGTATGTCCGTCGACGTCGAGGACTGGTTTCAGGTCGGCGCTTTCGAGACGGTTATCGACAGGGGCGACTGGGACACGCTCGACCGCCGCGTGGAACGTAATACCGACGCGGTCCTCGACCTGTTCACGGAAGCCGGTATCGCCGCGACCTTCTTCACGCTCGGCTGGGTCGCTGATCGCCATCCCGCGCTGATCCGCCGCATCGCCGCGGCGGGGCACGAGGTCGCCAGCCACGGCTGGGATCACCGGCGCGTCTTCACGCTGTCGCCCGGCGAGTTCGTCGCCGACCTGCGCCGCGCACGCGATGCGCTGGAACAGGCGGGCGGACGGGCCGTCACCGGCTATCGCGCGCCCAGCTTCTCGATCGATGCTCGCACACCCTGGGCGCACCCGATCCTCGCGGAGGAGGGCTATGCCTATTCCTCCAGCGTCGCTCCGCTCGCGCACGACCATTACGGCTGGCGCGACGCGCCCCGCTTCGGTTTCCGCCCGCTCTCCGACAGCGCGCTGGTCGAGGTGCCGGTGACCGTCGCCGAGTGGCGCGGCAAACGCGTCGCGACCGGAGGCGGCTTCTTTCGCCTGCTCCCCGCGAAGCTCACCGATATCGCCGTCGGCCAGTCGAACCGCGCCGGTCACCCTGCGATGTTCTACTTCCATCCATGGGAGATCGATCCCGCCCAGCCCCGTGTCGCCGGTGCGCCGCTCAGGTCCCGCCTGCGCCATTATTCGCGTCTCGGCGCGATGCGGGGCAAGCTCGCGGGGCTGCTCGACCGGCATCATTGGGGCCGCGTCGACCGGGCGATCGGCCTGTGACGATGCCGCTGGTCACCGCTCCGCTCGGTATCCGCGAGGCGTCGCTGGCTGACCGGCGCGAAGCCGCCCGCATCGACGCGTTCGTTCGCGATACCATGGGCGCGACGCCGTTCCACCTGACCGGCTGGAGCCGCGCGGTGGAAAATGGCTGTCGTCAGCGGTCCCGCTATCTGCTGGCGGAGCGCGCCAACGGCACGCTCGCCGGGGTCCTGCCTCTGACCGAGATGCGCTCGCGGCTGTTCGGCAAGGCGCTGGTGTCGACCGGCTTCGGCGTCGGTGGCGGCGTACTGGGAGAGGGGGTGGAGGCGCTCGCCGCCGGTGCATGGGATCTTGCGACGCGGCTCGGCTGCCCCGATGTCGACCTGCGTGGCGGGCCTGCGCCGGCTGGCTGGACGATCGACGACACCACCTATGTCGGCTTCGCACGAGCGCTCGGGACCGATGCCGCCGCCGATCTCGCCGCAATCCCGCGCAAGCAACGCGCGGAGGTGCGCCGCTCGCTCGGCCTCGATCTGACGGTCGACACCGGCCGCGACCTTGCGACCCACCACCGCGTCTACGCGGAGTCGGTCCGCAATCTCGGCACTCCGGTTTTCCCCGCCGCCTTGTTCCGCGCCGTGCTGGACGAACTCGATACCGATATCCTGGCGGTCCGCAACGCGGGAAAGCCCGTCGCCAGCGTCCTGTCGCTCTATTTCGACGGCACCGTCTTCCCCTATTGGGGCGGCGGCACCGCCGAGGCACGCGGCCTGCGTGCCAACGACCGCATGTATCTTGCACTAATGAGCCACGCGCGGGACCGCGGCTGCACCCGCTTCGACTTCGGTCGGTCCAAAGCCGGCACCGGCCCGGCGGCATTCAAAAAGAACTGGGGCTTCGATCCCGTCCCGCTCGCCTATGCCCGTCGGCACGAGGGGGAGGCGCGCAGCGTCAATCCGCAGAATGCGAAATACCGCCTGATGGTGGCCGGCTGGAAACGCCTGCCGCTGTCGATCGCGCGGCTGGCCGGGCCGCTCCTGTCGCGGGGCCTCGGGTGATCGACCTGCTGTTCCTCGCCCACCGTGCGCCGACCGCGCCGGATCGCGGCGACCGCATCCGCAGCTACCACGTCCTGCGCCATCTTGCCGCTCGCGCGCGCGTCCATGTCGTCGCCTTCGACGAGGGCGCAGCGCCGCGCCCCACGCTCGATCTCGCCAGCTGGACGGTGATCCCGCGCACCAGGACCCGCGCACGCGCCACCGCCGGGGCGCTGGCGACCGGTCGGCCGGTGTCGCTCACCGCCTTTGCCGATCCGGCGATGACGACGGCGCTCGCGACGCTGCCGCCGGTCGATGCGACCTACATCTTCTCCGGCCAGATGGCGCAGCACGTTCCGGTCGGCCCGACGACGATCATGGATTTCGTCGACATGGATTCGGCCAAGTTCGGGCAACAGGCGGATAGCGCGCGGGGCCCGTTACGCTGGCTGCTCGCCCGCGAAGCGCGCCTGCTCGCCCGCTGGGAACGGGACGTCGCCGCCCGCGCCGGCACCACCCTGTTCATCAGCGAGGCGGAGGCATCGCTGTTCCGCGCGACCGGAGGGCAGGGCGATATCCGCGCGATCGGCAATGGCATCGACGCGCGCCACTTCGACCGGACCGGCGTCGTGCCGGCGCCGACGCAGCGCCCGCTGATCGTCTTCACCGGCCAGATGGATTATCAGCCGAACGTGGAGGCGGTCATGTGGTTCGCTGACCACGTCCTGCCCCGTCTCGCTGCCGACTTCGCGATCGTCGGCCGCGCGCCGACCGCCGCCGTTCGCGCCCTTGGCCGGCGGGAGAACGTCGTCGTCACCGGCGAAGTCCCCGACACCCGGCCGTGGCTGGCCGCGGCATCGGTCTGCGTCGCGCCCCTGCGGCTCGCGCGCGGTGTCCAGAACAAGGTGCTGGAGGCGATGGCGATGGCCTGCCCGGTCGTCGCAACGCCGCAGGCGGCGGAGGGGATCGATCACGGCGGCACGATTCGCGTCGCCGAGCCCCGCGACTTCGCCGCCGCCTGCGCCGCAATGATCGCCGCGCCCGGATCCTTCGGCGGACAAGCGCGCGCGCGAGTTCTGTCGCACTACGATTGGGCGGCACGGCTTGCCCCGCTGGACGATTTGCTCGGAACAGGCCAGTCGCTCGCCGCATGACGTCGCTCGTCGTTGCACCCGTCCGCACCACCGGACCCTGGCCGCGCCATGCGGGGGTACTGGTGGGCGTCATGGCGATGATCCTCGCGCTGTTCGCGCATGACGTCGCGCAAGTCGCCGGCATCTGGTGGACCAGCACCACCTACGGTCATTGCCTCTTCATTGGCCCGGTTGTCGCGTGGCTCGTCTGGACCCGCCGCGTCGAACTGTCGGCGCTGACCCCGGTCGCATGGTGGGCGGGCCTGCTGCTGGTCGCGGCGGGTGGGTTCGGCTGGCTGCTGGGCGATGCCGGATCGTTGGCGATCGCGCGCCAGCTCGGCCTCGTGCTGATGCTTCAGGGCGTGGTGGTGACGCTGCTGGGTCCGAACGTCGCGCGTGGACTGCTCTTTCCGCTCGGCTACGCGCTGTTCCTCGTCCCCTTCGGCGATTTCCTGGAGCCGCCGCTTCAGGAGGTGACCGTCGCGATCGTCATGCCGTTGCTCCACCTCGTCGGCATCACTGCCTCGGTCGACGGCGTCCTGATCCATGCGGGTCGCTATCATTTCGAGGTGGCGGAGGCGTGTTCGGGCGCAAAGTTCGTCATCGCGATGCTTGCCTTTGGTATCCTCGTCGCCTCGACCTGCTTCCTTTCGTGGCGGCGTCGTGGGGGCTTCATGCTCGTCGCGATCGTCGTGCCGGTGCTGGCGAACGGTGTCCGCGCATGGGGCACGATCTACGCCGCCGACCTTTGGGGGATCGAACGCGCCACCGGTCTCGATCATATCGTCTATGGCTGGCTGTTCTTCGGCCTCGTCATGGCGGGCGTCCTCGCGCTCGGCTGGCGTTGGTTCGACCGCGCACCCGACGCGCCTGCATTCGACGCCGCACGCCTGCAAGCACCACCGCGCTATGCCGCGCCGCTTGTCGCCGCCGCCGTGCTGACGCTTGCGACCGCCGCCTTCTTCCTCGCGTGGAGCGCCGCCATCGCCGGCCGCGCCGCGTCTCTGCCGCAGGGTATCGACCTGCCGCAGGTCGCCGGCTGGACCCGCTTCCCGCTCGACGGGAGCGTTCCGTGGCAGCCGCATCATCCGGGCGCGGATCGCCAACTGTTCGGGCGCTACACCGACGGCCGGCACAGCGTCGCTGTCGGTATCGCGATCTATGCCACCCAGCATGAGGGCAAGGAACTCGTCGCGTTCGGCACCGGCGTCCTTGCGGAGGAGGACCGCTGGGTGCGGGTCGCCGACCTGTCCTCCGTCGCGGGCGGATCGGCGATGCGGATCGTTGCGCCGGGGCCGGTGGAGCGGACCGTCGCGACATGGTACCGCGTCGGCTCTGTGGTCACGGCGGACGAGAAACGGGTGAAGCTGGAAACGATGCGCGCCCGCCTGACGGGCGCGGACCAGATGGCGGTTGCTTTGCACATCGCCGTACCCGGCGACGATCCGGCGGCGATCGCCCGGTTCGTCGCGGCGGCGGGCGGCCCCGCCGCACTGCTCGATCGGGCGATCCGCTGACATGTGCGGCATCGCGGGGATCTTCCACCCCGGCATCCCCAAGCCCGTCGACCCGACCCGCATCCAGCGGATGCTCGACGTGCAGGCGCATCGCGGGCCGGACGGGCAGGGGGTGTGGACCGCGCCCGGCGTCGCACTCGGCCATCGTCGCCTGTCGATCATCGATCTCGTCGGTTCGCCGCAGCCGATGGCGGACGGCGCGCTGACCGTTACCTACAATGGCGAGATCTACAATTTCGCCGCCCTTCGCGCCGAACTGACGCAGAAGGGCGCCCGTTTCCGAACCAACGGCGATACCGAGGTGCTGCTCCATGGCTGGCGGCACTGGGGTCCGGCGATGCTCGACCGGCTCGACGGGATGTTTGCGTTCGCGATCCACGATGCCGAGGCGAGCACGCTGTTCCTCGCCCGCGACCGGTTCGGCGTGAAGCCGCTGCACTACGCCGAACTCTCCGATGGCAGCATCGCTTTCGCCTCCGAACTCAAGGGGCTACTCGCGCACCCGCTGCTGCGGCGCGTGCCGGATGTGTCGGCGGTCGAGGATTACCTCGCCTATGGCTACGTCCCCGACGACACCTGCCTCGTCTCCGGCGTCCGCAAGCTCGCTGCCGGCCATACGCTGCTGCTGCGCCGGGGCCACTCACTACCCCCGCCCTCGCAATGGTGGGACATCAGCTTCGCCGACCGCGCCACCGGCAAGACCGATGCGCTGGCGGAGGAGCTGATCGACCGCATGCGCGCCGCCGTGCGCAGCCGCATGATCGCCGACGTGCCGCTCGGCGCGTTCCTGTCCGGCGGCGTCGACAGCTCGGCCGTCGTCGCCCTGATGGCGGAGGCGTCGTCGCGTGCCGTCCGGACGTGTACGATCGGCTTCGACGAGGCGGATCATGACGAGCGCCGCTTCGCTGCCACCGTCGCGAAGCGCTTTGCCACGGATCATGTCGACCGCGTCGTCGATGCCGAAGACTTCGGGTTGATCGATAGGCTCGCCGGCCAGTTCGACGAGCCGTTCGCCGATGCGTCGGCCCTCGCGACGTGGCGGGTCTGCGCACTCGCCCGCGAAAGCGTCACCGTCGCGCTGTCGGGCGACGGGGCGGACGAGGCGCTGGCCGGCTACCGCCGCCACAAATTCCACGCCGCCGAGGACCGGGTGAGAAGCATGGTTCCCGGTGCCATGCGCCGCTCGCTCTTCGGTACGATCGGCGGCATCTATCCCAAGGCGGACTGGGCACCCCGCCCGTTGCGCGCGAAGTCGACATTGCTCGCACTCGCCAGCGACGGCGATGAGGCTTATGCCCGCGCGGTCGGCGTCACCACGCCCGAATGGCGCGCTCGCCTGTTCACCCCCGTCGCTCGCGCCGCCTTCTCCGGTCACCACGCCGAGGACCGCTACGTCGCGGCGATGCGTGCCGCCCCCGCGCGCGATGCGTTGGATCGGGCGCAATATGCCGACGTCAAAATCTGGTTGCCCGGCGACATCCTGACGAAGGTCGATCGCACCAGCATGAGCGTCGGACTGGAGGCACGCGAGCCGCTGCTCGACCACCGTCTCGTTGAATTCTGCGCCACCCTGCCGACGTCGCTGCGGTTGCGCGGCGGCGAGGGCAAGTGGCTGATGAAGCACGCCCTAAAGCCGTACTTGCCGAACGATCTCCTCCATCGCCGCAAGATGGGATTCGTCACACCGGTCAGCACGTGGTTCCGCAATACCCTGGCCGAGGAGGCGGCGGCGCTGTCCCGCTCCCGCACGTTGGCGGAGACGGGCTGGTTCGACATGCCGACGCTCGCGACGATGGCCGCCGATCACCGCGCAGGGCGAGCGGAGCATGGCCGCACGTTGTGGCAGTTCATGATGCTGGAACGCAGTCTGGGTCGGCTCTTCGGCTAGTCGAGACGTTCGTTCGGCGCATCAAGAAAACCTCCCCCGGTCACCCGGAGGAGGCTCCTTCAAACCCGGTCCTAAAAGATCAGGCGAACAGCCTCGCCCAACCCCGCTTGGCACGATTCTTCCAGTGCCCGCGGTGATAGGCATCCGACGCCAGTAGCGGCATCACCGAACCGGCCTCCGCGAAGACCATCTGCTCGATGCCCGTGTTCACCTTGCCCCAGCTTGCCGCTTCCTGCAGCGTCGAGGAGGAACAGGCACCGTCGCGCACGTCGGCGACGGTGATCTGCACCGCGTATTTGTGCACCGCGACGTCCTCATGACCCAGGATCTCGGCGCAGACGACCGTGTCCTGGATGAAGTTCTTCGGCACGCCGCCGCCGATCATCAGCAGGCCGGTGGTGCCGGCCTCGATCTTGATCTGCGTCAGCTCGCGGAAGTCTGCGATCGCATCGAGCAGCAGGTACGGCTTGCCCGCCTTGGCGCGGTCGACCTGATGTTTCACGAGGCCGAAGCCCGCCGAGGAGTCCACGAACGCCGGGCAGAAAATCGGCACGTCATGCTCATACGCGAGCTTGACGAGGCTGTTGTCCTTCTTGCCGTGCTCGACGAGGTACTTGCCCATCTCGCGGATGAACGCACGGCTCGAATACGCCTTGGGCTCCAACGACTCCGCGATCTCGAAGATCGTGTGGTCGACATTCTGGAGCGCCTCCTCGTCGATATACGTGTCGTAGATGCGATCGATATACAGCGACCGCAGCGTGTCGTCGTCGGGGATTTCCAGCGCCTGATAGTGCTTGTGGCCAAGCCCTTCGAAGAAATCCATGTCGACGATGGTCGCGCCGGTGGCGACGATGCAGTCGACCATGTTGTTCCGGACCAGCTCCGCATAGAGGTCCATGCATCCGCCGGCGGAGGTCGACCCTGCGATGACGAGGCAGACCGTGCAGTCCTTGTCTGCCAGCATGTCATTGTAGATCTTCGTCGCGCGACCCAGGTCGCGGCTGGTGAAGCTCATGTCCGCCATCGCGTCGACGATCGGGCGCGCGTCGAAGCTGGTGATGTCGATATGCTTGACCTGCTTCGACAGAAGCTCGGCCTTGCGCGTGTCGTTGATCGGCGCGTTCGCCGCGGCGGTCTTGGTCAGGGAGTCGGTCATGGTTCGCCCTTGGCTATCCAGAACCCGTCGTCGTTCGAAAATGGGGACGCGGAAACCCAAAGCCGCCCCCTCCGCGCGCTGGCGCGAAGGGGGGCAGCACTGCGATATAGGTAAGCCGTTACAGCTTGACGACGTTCGACGTCATCTCGATCTCGGCGGGAACGTAGAGCGACACCATCGGCTCGTCGTCGACGATCACCGTCTCCTCGCAGCCGAAGCCGTTGAAGGCGGTGCGCATTGCCGCACCGTACGCACCGAGCATTCCGATCTCGATATAGTCGCCCGCATTGACATCGGCCGGCAGCAGGAATGGTCCCGCCATATGGTCCATGTCGTCGCAGGTCGGTCCATAGAACGAGAAGGGATGATCCCGCACCGTCGATTCCGGCTCCCGCAGCAGCATCGTCGGAAATTGCCAGCCGAGATGCGCGGCATCGAACAGCGCGCCATATGCGCCGTCGTTGATGTACAGCTCGTTGCCGCGGCGACGCTCGACGCGCACCACGACCGAGGAATATTCCGCACACAGCGCCCGGCCCGGCTCCGCCCACAATTCCGCCGAATAGCTGATCGGCAGCGATTCGAACGCGCGGTGGATCGTCTCGAAGAAACGCTCCAGCGGCGGCGGCTCCATGCCCGGATAGGATGACGGAAACCCGCCACCCACGTCGATGACGTCGACCGTCACCGCCGCTTCCACGATCGCCGCACGAACGCGCTCCATCGCCGCCGCATAGGCTTCCGGCGTCATTGCCTGGCTGCCGACATGGAAGCAGATACCCAGCGCGTCCGCCGCCTGGCGGGCCGCGAACAACAGTTCCTTCGACTCGCCGGGACCGACGCCGAACTTCGATGCCAGCGACAGCTTCGAATGTTCGGACGACACGCGCAGCCGGACGCACAGCGTCAGATCGGACGCGTTGCGCGTGGCACGCATGATTTTCGCCAGCTCTTCCATGCTGTCTAGGGAGAAGGTGCGGACGCCGTGTGTGAAGTATGCTTCGGCGATCGCCTCTTCCGGCTTGACCGGGTGCATGAAACAGCAGGTCGCCTCCGGAGCCACCGACTTCACCAGACGCACCTCGGCGATCGACGCCGTGTCGTAATGGGTGATGCCGTTGTCCCACAGGATCCGGATCAGATCGGGCGACGGATTCGCCTTCACCGCATACATGGACCGGCCCTGGAACTTCTCGACGAAGAACCGGGCGGCCCGCGCAGCGGCGTGGGGACGAGTCAGCGTCACCGGCTCCACCGGTTTCCGCCTGGCGATGTCGATGCCTCCACGAACGACGGGGAGGACGGTCGAATGGGCTTTCGCTAGCCCCAGCGCGCTATGATGCTTGTGCAATTCAAGGGACCTCCAAGTGCCTGACGGCTACGGTTCGAAAAACACTGCCTTGCGGTTGGAAGTCCCATGGGGCAGCGGAAGCGCGATTTATGGTCGCGCGGCCCCCATGTAAAGCGACTTGATAAAGGAACCGGCAAAAGGTGACAATTTTGCGACAACCGACACGCGCCGGCGTTCGCGACGCCGCGGCGAAGGTCGCTCAGGTGATCCCGGCCACACCCATCTATATCATCGAGATCAGAGGTGTATCCGTCGCGCTGAAGGCCGAGTCGCTGCAACCCATGGGCGCGTTCAAACTGCGCGGTGCGTGGCACCGGTTGACCGCACTGGACGAAGCCGCGCGACGCCGCGGAGTCGTCGCCTTTTCGTCCGGGAACCACGCGCAAGGAATTGCCTGGGCGGCGAAAAAACTGGGCATCGCCGCGACGATCGTAATGCCTGCGGACGCGCCGCGCTCCAAGCGCGACGGCACGCTGGCTCTCGGCGCGGAGGTGGTCGACTATGACCGTGCGACGCAAAGCCGGGAGCAGATCGCCGCGCAACTGGCGGAAGCGCGCGGCGCGACGCTCGTTCCCAGCTTCGACGACCCATGGATCATCGAAGGGCAGGGGAGCTGCGGTCTGGAAGCGGCGAGGCAGATGGTGGCGCGGGGCCTGCCGGAACCGGCGCAGGTCGTCATCCCGTGCGGTGGCGGCGGTCTCGCCGCGGGCATCGCCCTCGCGCTGCCGGACGCGCGGATCACCGTGGTCGAGCCGGAGGGCTGGGACGATATGCGCCGCAGTCTGGAGGCGGGGTGGATCGAGCCGGTCGGTCCCAACCCACCGCCCACCGCGTGCGATTCGCTCCAGACCCCGCGCGTCTCGCCGCTGACCTTCGACGTGCTGTCGCGCCGGGGCGCGGAGGGTGTCACCGTATCGGAAACGGAGATCGCCGCCGCGCAACGCTGGGCCGCCGAGCGCCTGCGACTGGTGGTGGAGCCGGGCGGCGCGGTCGCGCTGGCGGCGCTGATGTCCGGCGAGGTGCAGCCGGTCGCGGGAACGCTGGCGATCCTGTCCGGTGGCAATGTCGATCTCGCGGCCTATGCGGGGGTGCTGGCCGCATGACCGGCCCGCTCGCCGCGATAGCCTCCGCCGCCCCCGCCATTGCGATGCTCGGCTGCTTCGCCTGCATCGCGGGCGGAGCCGTGCTGATCGTCCGCCAGCGCAACTATTTCAAGGGTACGCTGATGCTCGTGATGGCGGCGGTGCTACTGGGAAACGTGCTGATCTGGACGATGTGAGGGCGGCTCCCGTCCGGCTGTGTCCGACGCCAGCCATGCCGCCGCGCTGTTGCAAGGCAGGCCCGCCGCGGGCGAAGCCCGCGTCGTCGGACGGCGCGAGGCGCCGCCGGCCGGGCGCGCCGCCGGGGCGCGGCATAGCTCGCTATGCCGCTGCGGCGCGCCTCACTTGATCGGCGACTTCGGGTCGAGGCGCATGTCCAGATACTTGTCCACCGAGCCCATCAGCTGTGGCATTTCATGCTCGAAGAAGTGGTTCGCCTTCGGGATCGTGTCGTGATGGATGGTGATGTGCTTCTGCGTGCGCAGCTTGTCGACCAGCTTCTGGACGGCGCCGGGCGTCACCACCTCGTCCGCCTCGCCCTGGATGATGATGCCCGACGAAGGGCAGGGAGCCAGGAAGGTGAAGTCGAACATGTTCGCGGGGGGCGCGATCGAGATGAAGCCGCGGATCTCAGGTCTCCGCATCAGCAGCTGCATGCCGATCCACGCCCCGAAGCCGGTGCCCGCGACCCAGGTCTGCGACGCCTCCGGGTGGAAGCTCTGCACCCAGTCGAGCGCCGACGCCGCGTCGGACAGTTCGCCGATGCCGTTGTCGAACGTCCCCTGGCTCTTGCCGACGCCGCGGAAGTTGAAGCGCAACGTCGCAAACCCGCGGCGCTGGAACGTCTTGTAGAGTTCCTGCACGATCCGGTTGTTCATCGTCCCGCCTGCGCTGGGATGCGGGTGCAGGATCATCGCCACCGGGGCGCGAGGACGTGGTGCGGGGGCGAAGCGCCCTTCGAGACGGCCTTCGGGACCAGGAAAAATGACTTCGGGCATAAGAGACTCGTCCGGGAAAGCGCGACCGAGGTGGAGCGCGGAAACTGGCGCGCTATATAGGCACCGTCCCTTCTTTCGCAAACGAAACGGCCCACCCGCTTGCCCCGCATCTATCTCGACCATGCCGCGACCACGCCGATGACCCCCGCCGCGCGTGCCGCGATGGCGGAGGCGGCGGCGATCTGGGCCAACCCGTCGTCGCCCCATGCGGAAGGTCGCGCCGCGCGTGCCGCGCTGGAGGATGCGCGCCGCCGCATCGCCGCCGCCTATGGCTGGACGGGGGAGGTGATCCTGACCAGCGGCGCGAGCGAGGCGCTGGCGCTGGCGTTGACCCGCACGCAGGGCGCGCATCGCCGCATCACCGCGGTCGAACACGACGCCGTCTTTCGCGCCGCTGCCGATGCGGAGGTGCTGCGCGTCGATGCGAACGGCCAGCTTGCGGACATCCCCGTCGCGGCCGACACGCTGACCTGCGTGCAGTGGGCGAACAGCGAAACCGGCGTTCGCCAGCCGATCGCCGCCATCGCCGACGCACTTCACGACGCCGGCGGCCTGCTGCTGGTCGACGCCGCGCAAATGCCCGCGGGCGTCGACGCGGATATCGCGAAGGCCGATTTCATCGCCGTTTCCGCCCACAAGCGGGGCGGCCCCCCCGGTATCGGCGCGCTGCTGGTCCGCGATCTCGGCAGGTTGATGCCGACCGGCGGGCAGGAGCGGGGCTATCGGCCGGGAACGGAGAACGTGCCTGCCGCGATCGGCTGGGCCGCGGCGCTGGCCGAAGCGGAGGACGTGAGCGCGATGGCCGCGCTTCGCACCCGGCTCGACGATGCGATCCTGCGCTCGGGCGGAGACGTCGTCGCCGCCGCGGCAGCGCGCCACCCCGCGATCGGATCGTACCGGCTGCCGGGGGTGGCCTCCGCCGCGCAGCTGATCCGCCTCGATCTCGCAGGGTTCGCGGTGTCCGCCGGCAGCGCCTGTTCGTCGGGCAGCATGAAGCCCAGCCACGTCCTCGCCGCGCTGGGCTACTCCGAGGAGGCCGGTCGCGAGGTCATCCGCGTCAGCTTCGGCCGCACCACGACGGCGGCGGAGGTCGACGCCTTCATCGCCGCATGGCGCAATGTCGCCCGCGCCACGCGCAGTTTCGCGGCATGATCTACCTCGATTATCAGGCGACGACCCCGCTCGCGCCCGAGGCGTTCGAGGCGATGCTGCCGTGGCTGCGCGACCAGCACGCCAATCCCCATTCCGCACACCGCCCCGGCCGCGCCGCCAGGGCCGCCGTCGAAGTCGCCCGCGCGGAGATCGCCACGTTGCTGCCGCCGGGGGGACGTGTCGTCTTCACCAGCGGCGCGACCGAGGCGCTGAACTGGGCGATCAAGGGCAGCCGCCGGCCGGTCACGACGATTGCGACCGAACATGCGGCCGTGCTCGATACCGTCGCGGCGGTCGGCGGCGCGACGATCCTGCCGGTCGACGGGGACGGTCGCGTCCAGCCGCCGCCAGCGAACGATGGCCTCGTCGCGGCGATGCTCGTCAACAACGAGATCGGCACGATCCAGTCGCTGGGCGAGATGCGCGGCGCACCGCTGCTGTGCGATGCGGTGCAGGGCTATGGCCGCGTGCCGATTCCCGGCAATGTCGATCTCGTCGCCGTCTCCGCGCACAAGATTCATGGGCCAAAGGGGATCGGCGCGCTTTGGATTCGTGACGGCGTCCACCTCGAACCGCTGCTCCACGGCGGCGATCAGGAGGGCGGCCGTTCGGGCACGCTCTCGCCCGCCCTGTGCGCGGGCTTCGGCACGGCCGCCCGCCTGATGCGCGACCGCGCCGTGCAGGACGCCGCGCATGTCGAACGCCTCTGGTCGCTCGCCACCGATCGGCTGGAGGGGTGGACGATCAACGGTTCGACCGAGCAGCGCTACCGCGGCAACCTCAACGTCCGCCGACCGCGGCTCGACGTCGCGCGCTTGATGAGCGACTTTCGCGATATCGCCTTTTCCGCCGGCTCGGCCTGCGCCAGCGGATCGGGTCGCCCCAGCCATGTCCTGCGCGCGATCGGGCTGACGGATGCGGAGGCGCGCTCGTCGATCCGGCTCGGCTGGGGGCGGTATACGACGGAGGTGGAGCTTGGCGACGCGCTCGACCGCCTGACCGCCGCGGCGGAGGCGCAGGCATGATCCGCGTCCGCTTCGAGTCGCCAGACGGTGCCGTCGTCGACGCGGCAGGCGTGGACGGTGCGCGCCTGCTCGACGTGGCGCAGGCCGCCGGCATGCCGCTGGAGGGCACCTGCGACGGCGACATGGCCTGTGCCACCTGCCACGTCATCGTCGCCGCCGGCGACTTCGCGCGCTTGCCGTCGGCGTCGGAGGCGGAGGAGGATCTGCTCGATCTCGCGCCTGCCGCGACGCGCACCAGCCGGCTGTCCTGCCAGATCCGGCTGACCGACGTCCTCGATGGCCTGACGGTGCGGGTCCCCGCCGACTGAAGGTGGCGGCAGACGGCGTGAGACTTCGCCCGACCCACCGGCAAATCTGACGTTTTAACAACGGCGGGTTCAGCGACAATCCATCGGCCGGGGTCCATTCCCCCTTCATGCCCGCACCGGGATGCGGGTCAGTAAAGGAGTATGGAGCCATGAAGATCATCGCATCGATGAAGATCGTGATGGGTGCCGGCCTGATCGCCGCCAGCGGCCTCGCCGCCGCGACGCCGGCCGAGGCGCAGCGCTGGGACCGCGACGGATACGGGCGCGGCGGATATGATCGTGGTCACGATCGGGATTATCGCGACGATCGTCGCGGCCGGCACTGGAACCGTGGCGACCGTTGGGATCGCGGCGATCGCTGGCACCGCGGCAACGCGCGCTGGGATCGCGGTTCGCGCTGGGGCGGCCGGGACTATCGTCGGGGCAGGACGGTGTGCCGGTACGAACGGACGCGCCACGGCCCCGTCCGCAACTGTTTCCAGGTCTATCGCTGAACCCCCACCGACCGGATCGGACCGGATGGAACGGGCCTGTCGCCCCGGACATTCGGCCCCGACCGGAAGCCAAAAAGGATGCACGTCATGACGTTCAAATTCGTTCTCGCCGCCGCGCTCGCCGTCGTCGGCGTCTCTCCGGCGTTGGCCAGCCCGGCCGCCGCCGCCCCTGTCGCGGCCCCCGCGCCGCTGGCCGCCGTCGCCGCGTGGGAACCGCAGCGCACGGTCGTCCACGAACGCACCGTCGTGCGTCGCGGACCGGGTTATGGCCGGCCGGGCTATGGCCGCCCCGGCTATCGCAATCGCGTCCGCACGCGCCGCGTCTGCACCAACCGCTGGCGTCACGGCGAGCGCGTCCGCGTCTGCCGCACGGTGCGCCGCTACCGCTGACGACTTGATCGCGCCGCCCGGCTCCGCCATAGGGGCCGCGGGAGTCGGGCGGACGTGGTCGTCGCCAACCCGGTCAGGTCCGGAAGGAAGCAGCCGCAACGATTCCGCCACGGGTCGTCCCGGCTCCCACCGCGCAGTGCGCGAGACGCCGCAATTGCGGCGCACGCGCGCAAGCGCGGCCGGCGGGCAAAGCCCGACCGACGGCGCGGCTCGGCCGCGACGCCCCTTCTGCCTCCCTGGCCCCGTCGCCCGTGGAGAACGCCTCCCCCGGGGAGGGCGCGCCCCAACCACGAACCTGTCCTACGCCCCCCACATCGTGCATAGCGTCCGCATGCCCGCGACACCGCAGCCCTCCGCAAACACCCCCCTGACGGCGGCCGTCCGCGCGCCTATGTGGAGACCGATGGAACGCTTCCACTTCCTCCACTTCGGTGCCGCCCGTGGCTGATTCGTTCGACCTTGGCGAACCCGTCCAGCCTGCGAAGCCGGAGGCGTACCGCGTCCTCGCCCGCAAATACCGGCCGCAGACCTTCGCGCAACTGATCGGCCAGGACGCGATGGTCACGACGCTGGGCAACGCGATCGCGCGCGACCGGCTGGCGCATGCGTTCCTGATGACCGGCGTGCGCGGCGTCGGGAAGACGTCGACCGCGCGGCTGATCGCCAAGGCGCTGAACTGCATCGGGCCGGACGGGCAGGGCGGTCCGACGATCGACCCGTGCGGTGTGTGCGAACCGTGCCGCGCCATCGCGGAGGGCCGGCATATCGACGTCATCGAGATGGACGCCGCCAGCCATACCGGCGTCGATGACGTGCGCGAGATCATCGACGCCTCGCGCTACGCCGCCGTCTCCGCGCGCTTCAAGATCTACATCGTGGACGAGGTCCACATGCTCTCGAAAAACGCCTTCAACGCGCTGTTGAAGACGCTGGAGGAGCCGCCCGCGCACGTGAAGTTCCTGTTCGCCACGACCGAGGTGAACAAGGTTCCGATCACCGTGCTGTCGCGGTGCCAGCGGTTCGACCTGCGCCGCATCCCCGCCGACAAGCTCGCGAAGCATTTCGCGGAGGTCTGCGAGAAGGAAGGCGTCGTCGCCGAACCGGAGGCGCTGGCGCTGATCGCGCGCGCGGCGGAGGGCTCCGCGCGCGACGGCCTGTCGATCCTCGATCAGGCGATCGCGCATGCCGGGCTGGAGGGGGGCGGCGTCACCGCCGATGCCGTGCGGCAGATGCTCGGCCTGTCCGACCGGGGTGCGGTGCGCGACCTGTTCGCGATGCTGCTGGCGGGCGATTCGGCGGGGGCGCTCGGTTCGCTGCGTCGGCAGTACGACTACGGCGTCGATCCCGTCGCGGTGCTGCGCGCACTGCTGGAGACGGTGCACGGCGTCACGCTGTCGAAGGTCGGCGGCACCGACGATCCCGCGCAGGCGGTGGAGGAACGCGCGGCGCGCACCGACTGGGCGGCGCGCCTGTCCTTCCCGGCGTTGCACCGGTTGTGGCAGTTGCTGCTGAAGGGCCATGACGAGGTCGCGCACGCCGCCTTGCCGATCGAGGCGGCGGAGATGGCGCTGCTGCGGGTCATCCACGCGTCCAGCCTGCCCGATCCGGGTGAACTCGCCCGCCGTCTGGCTGGAGCGCCCGATGCCGCACCGGCACCCGCGCCCGCCGCACCATCGCCGCCGCCCGCGTCGACCATGCCCGCCGACTTCGCCGCGTTGGTCGATGCGCTGGACGAAGGCGGCCAGCTCGCGCTGGCAGCGCGGCTGCGGCATGGCGCCCGGCTGGTCCGCTACGCGCCGCCCGAAATCGTCTTCAGCGGATCGCGTCCGATCGCTACCGACACGCTGGCGGAACTCGCCGCCGCGCTGAAGGGTATGACGAAACAGGTGTGGAAGCTGTCGCTGGACGATGTCCCCGGCGAGCCCACGCTGAACGAGCGCCAGCTTGCGGCCGATGCGGCGGAGCGGCAGGCGATGCTCGACACCCCGCTCGTCCGCGCCGCGCTGGCCGCGTTCCCGGACGCCGAACTCGAATGGCCCAACCAACGGAGCTCCGCATGAAGAATATCGACGAAATCCTGGCGATGGCCGCCAACGTCCAGCAGGAACTGGAAAAGGCGCAGGCGAACCTCGACACGATCGAGGTCGAGGGGGCATCGGGCGGCGGTCTGGTCAAGGTCAAGGCGTCGGCCAAGGGTCGCATCATCGGCATCGCCATCGACGATTCGCTGATGCAGCCCTCCGAAAAGGGCATGCTCGAAGACCTGCTCGCCGCCGCGTTCAACGATGCGCGCGCGAAGGCCGATGCGGTGTCCGGCACGGAGATGTCGAAGATGACCAGCGGCCTGCCGCTGCCGCCGGGTTTCAAGCTGCCGTTCTGATCCCGTTCCGCAGTCGTTACGCTACGGGAACAGCCTGTGCCGGTGCCGCGTTGAACGCCGCACCAGTAACAGGGAGAGTATCATGGCAGACGAACGCATTGTAACCAGCGACACCGCACCCCACACGACCGTGATCGAGCGGCGCGGCGGCGGTGGCACCGCCATGATCGCCGTCGTCCTCCTGATCGCCGTCCTGATCGGCGGCTTCTATCTGTTCAGCCGCCAGGGAGCGCAGAACAGCAAGGACGCTGCGATCACCTCCGCGGCGAAGAGCGTCGGCGGTGCGGCCGACAAGGTCGGCGACGCGGTCGGCTCGGACAAGTAACGATCGAGGCGAGGGGGGCGATGGCCGCTCCCCTCACTTCACGCAGGCGTCCATACCGTTGCGACGGACGACCGCGACATACCGGCTCAACGTGTTGCCATGCCGCCGGACGAATCCACGCGGATCGATCGCCGCGCGTTTCTTCGGCAACGGTAACACCGCCGCAATCCGCGCCGCCTCGGTCGGCGACAGTTTCGATGCGTCATGCCCGAAATACCGGATCGCTCCGGCATTCGCGCCATATGTGCCGATACCCGTCTCGGCCACGTTCAGATACACTTCCATGATCCGCCGCTTGCCCCACAGCGTCTCGATCAACACCGTGAAATACGCCTCCAGCGCCTTTCGGATATAGCCGCCGCCCTGGAACAGGAATGCGTTCTTGGCGGTCTGCTGGCTGATCGTCGAACCGCCGCGGATGCGCCCGCCATGCGCGTTCCGCCACGCCGCGTTGGCGATCGCGCCGAAGTCGAAGCCATGATGCTGGCAGAAGCCGGAATCCTCACCCGCGATCGCCGCCCGGGCCATGTCGGGGTCCATGTCGGACAGCGACATCCAGTCCTTCGTCACGCTGCGCCCGCCGACCACATCGCCCATCATCGTGAAGGTGAAGGGCGGCGGCACGAAGCGATAGATGCCGACCCAGAGCAGCGACGCGGCGACGAAGATCAGGACGGCCTTCAACAGCCAGCGCAGGACGATGAACATTCCCGCTCCTTACGGCCAGAGGGCCTTGTCCGCCAAGATGGCGTCCGCCGCCGCGATGCCGGTTACGTAGGCACCGTGCGCGGTCGAGAAATCATGCCGGGAGCAAGCCTCTCCAGCGAAGAAGATGCGGTCTTCCACCGGCTCGGCCAGCACCGCGCGCCGATCCGCATGGCCGACGCGGGCGTGGCTGTAGCTGCCGCCGATCCACGCCTCGTGCCGCCACCGCGTCGCAGTGAGCGGCGTCAGCCGGGTCCGCCATTCGCCGCCGAGCAGCGCGACCAGTTCATCGACGGCGAACGCCGTCGCCGCCCGCGCGTCCTCCAGCGCCTCCGCGCACGGCCCGCCGAAGAAGCTCTCGATCACCGGCCACCCGAACGGCGACAGACGATGGCTGGCGGTGCAGGCGCTGTGCGGGTTGCCGATCAGATGCGCGTTGGCGGGCCAGTCCGGCGTATCGACGCGCAGCATCACCTTGTCCGCCAGTCCCAGCGGCAACGCGGCGGCGGCTTCGTGTTTGCCGGGCAGGGGAGGGTCGAACACCAGCCGCTCCTCCGCCAGCACCGTCGTCGGTACGCAGACGATCACGCGATCCGCCTCGATCGTGCCGCCCGGCGTTTCCAGCCGCAGCATCCGGCCGCGCCGGTCGATCCGCGTCACCGGCGTGTTCAGCCGCACCGGCACGTCGCCGGCATGGCCGACGATCAGCGTCCCGTACCCCTCGCACACCGCCCAATTGTCGTCGGTGGCGGCGTCCTCATACGCGGCCCAGTCGTGCAGCGAGACGTCCGCGAGTGCTGCTCCGTTGGCATAGCCGGAGATCGCGTCGATCATCGGCCGCGCCGGATCGTCGTCGGTGATGAAATCGGACAATGGGCGGTCCGGGCCTGCCAACGCGGCGTGCGCCGCCGCTTCCCACCGCGTAAACGCGTCGCTGAAGGTCCGCTGCTCGTCGAGCGGGTAGCCGAGGTCGCGCCATTGCACGCCCCAGTTGGGCGACGATCGATCGATCGTAAAGCCCGCCCCCCCGGCGATGTCGGTCCACGGATTGCGCCCCGCCGAGTGGAGCCAGCCACATCCGAGATCGAGGGTAGCGTCGCCGAAGCTCACGCTATGCGCGCGCCCGCCGATCCGTCCGCGTGCCTCGACGAGCAGCACGTCCCGCCCGGCGTCGTGCAACCGCCGTGCCGCGGCAATGCCCGCGGCACCGCCCCCGACGACGACGGTCTTCATGTCACGCCTTCACGTCAGGCCGCGAGCAGCCGCTTTTCGCCGGCCAGTCGCATCATCGCCTTTTGCAGCTTTTCGAACGCACGCACCTCGATCTGGCGCACCCGCTCGCGGCTGACGCCGTAAACCTGCGACAGTTCCTCCAGCGTCTTCGGGTCGTCGGTCAGGCGACGTTCGGTCAGGATGTGCTTCTCGCGATCGTTCAGGTCGTCCATCGCCGATACCAGCATGTCGTGGCGGACATCCGCCTCCTGCTGGTCGGCGACGACCTTGTCCTGCAACGGCGCGTCGTCCTGCAGCCAATCCTGCCACTGACCCTCGCCATCCTCGCGCATCGGCACGTTGAGCGAGGTGTCGCCACCCATCGCCATGCGACGGTTCATGCTGACCACGTCGCTTTCCGCCACGCCCAGATCGGTCGCGATCTTGGTCACGTCCTCCGGCTTCAGATCGCCGTCCTCGAACGCGTCGAGCTTGGACTTCATCCGGCGCAGGTTGAAGAACAGCTTCTTCTGCGCCGCGGTGGTGCCCATCTTCACGAGGCTCCACGACCGGAGGATATATTCCTGGATCGACGCGCGGATCCACCACATCGCATAGGTGGCGAGGCGGAAGCCGCGATCGGGCTCGAACTTCTTCACGCCCTGCATCAGGCCGATATTGCCCTCGGAGATCAGCTCCGACGTGGGCAGGCCATAACCGCGATAGCCCATCGCGATCTTCGCCACGAGGCGCAGATGGCTGGTCACGAGCTGCGCCGCCGCCTCCGTGTCGCCATGCTCCTGAAAGCGTTTGGCGAGCATATATTCCTGCTCCGGCTGGAGCAGCGGAAACTTGCGAATCTCGGACAGATAGCGGTTGAGGCTCTGCTCCCCGCCCAGAGCAGGAATCGTCGCCGGGACGTTGCTGCCTTTTGCCATGATTGCATTCCCTTTCGTCGAAGGACGTGTCCGCCGCGCCGCAGCGTGAAACGTCTGGTCTATACGTGGAGCCGGGTGAACAGTTCCTGCATGTCGGGCGGCATGGCGCTGTCGAACGCCAGTCTCGAACGGCTGATCGGATGGATGAACCCCAGGTGCGCGGCGTGCAAGGCCTGCCGCTGGAACCCCAGCGTTTCCAGCAGGGCGCGAATCGTGCCCTTGCCCTTGCCGTAGACGGGGTCGCCGAGCAGCGCGTGGCCGATCGACGCCATGTGCACGCGCACCTGATGCGTCCGCCCCGTTTCCAGCCGGCATTCGACCAGAGCCGCGCCGTTGAGCGGCTCCATCGTCGTATAGTGCGTCACTGCGCGCTTGCCGCCCGCGACGATCGCGATCTTCTTGCGGTTCTGCGGACTGCGCGCGAGCGGGGCATCGACCGTCCCCGCCGCCGGGCGCGGAATGCCGCCGGTGATCGCGCGATACCGCCGGTCGATGCTGTGGTCGGCGAACTGTTTCGCCAGCCCCTCATGCGCGCGATCGGTCTTGGCGGCGATCATCAGGCCGGACGTGTCCTTGTCGATCCGGTGGACGATCCCCGGTCGCGCCACGCCGCCGATGCCCGACAGCGATCCGTGACAATGATGCAGCAGCGCGTTGACTAGCGTGCCGTCGAGGTTGCCCGCCGCGGGGTGGACGACCAGCCCGGCGGGCTTGTCGACGACGATCAGATGCTCGTCCTCGTATGCGACGACGAGCGGAATATCCTGGGCCTCGTTATGCGCCGGCGTCGGGTCGGGGACCGCCACCGCGAACAGCGCCCCCGCGCTCGCCCGTTTCGCCGGATCGCGCGCCAGCAATCCTTCGTGGGACACCGATCCCCCGGCGATCAGCACCTTCAGCCGCTCCCGCGACAGCGTCGGCACCGCGTCGGCCAGCGCGCGATCCAGCCGCCAGCCATCCGCCGCCGGTGCGATCCTCGCTTCGATGATGGAAACCCCCCGGTTCATGTCGTAGCGAGATATGGATGGAGGTCCGGATTTCAAGCGAGATACTGGATCGAATCGTTGCCGAAACGATCGTCTCGCCCGATCGGGAGGTCTGCGGGCTGCTGCTCGGCGAGCCGGCGTGCGTCGCGGGCGTACGATCCTGTCGCAACGTCGCTGCCGATCCCGCGATCCGGTTCGAGATCGATCCTGCCCAGCTGCTCGCCGCGCACCGCGCCGCGCGGACGGGCGGCGCGGCCATCGTCGGTCACTACCATTCGCACCCCACGGGTATCGCCGCTCCGTCGCGACAGGATGCCGCCGATGCCGCGCCGGACGGATCGCTGTGGCTGATCGCCGCAGGCGGAGTCGTCACGGCGTGGCGGGCCGGCCCCGATGGCCCGGTGCACGACCGTTTCACGCCTGTCGCCTTGCGCGTCACGTCGCGGGACGGCATCAGGGGTCGTAATAACTAGGGAAGACAGTATGACCATCAGCCCTGTCGACTTTGCGAGCCTGCTCTGTTCGCGCCTGTGCCACGACCTGCTGTCGCCGGTAGGCGCGCTCAACAACGGGCTGGAGCTGCTCGCGGACGAGACCGATCCGGCGATGCGCGAACGCTGCATGGAATTGCTGGCGGAAAGCGCGCGCACCTCCGCGAACAAGCTGAAGTTCTTCCGGCTGGCGTTCGGCGCGGCCGGCGGTTTCGGCGATGCGGTCGACCCGCGCGAGGCGAAGAACGCGATCGAGGGGCTGTTGAGCGACGCCAAGCGCACCACGCTCGGCTGGATGGTCGATCTCGACACGATGCCGAAACCGGCCGTGAAGGTCCTGCTCAACCTGTCGCTGATCGCCAACGAAGCGCTGGTCCGCGGCGGCACGCTGGATGTCGGGGCGGAGGAGAATGCCGGGCAGCTGGAGATCGTCGTGAAGATCGAGGGCCTACGCATCATCCTCGACCCCGAACTGCGGCGGATGCTGACCGACGGGGCGGGCGAGCAACCCGTCGCGGCGCGCACCGCCGCCGCGTTCCTCGTCAATACGCTGGCGCACGAAGCGGGCGGCGCGGTGCTGGTGTCGGAGCCGGCGGAGAACGTCATGATCTTCGGCGCGGCGATGCGGGCGCGCTGACGCCCGGACCCGAACGGCGACCTAACGCCGGGTAAAGTCCGTATTAACGCATTTCGGGCACACCGGGGTCGAGCAAACCCCGGGAGCCTCATGGACGACCTGCTGCAAGAATTCATCGCCGAGACGCGCGAGACGCTGGAAGCGCTCTCGGGCGAGATCGTGCTGTGGGAAGCGCAGCCCGCCGACCGCGCCCGGCTGGACGCGATCTTCCGCTTCGTCCACACCGTGAAGGGCAGTTGCGGCTTCCTCGATCTGCCGCGTCTCGGCAAGCTCGCCCATTCGGCGGAAGACGTGCTCGCCGCCGTCCGCGACGGTCATCGCACGCCGGACACCGCGCTCGTCAACGCCGTCCTCGCGATCGTCGATCGAATCGGCGAACTGACCGAGGCGATCGCCGCCGGCATACCGCTGGACGACACGACCGAGGATCTGCTGATCGCCGCGCTGGCGGAGGATGCCGCACCGGTCAAGCCCGCCACGCCCGCCCCTGTCGAGGGACAGACGACCACCGGTACGCCGCAGTCGCGGGTGGCGAATCGCAGCGTCCGGCTGGGTGTCGAATTGCTCGACCGGATGATGGCGGGCATGTCGGAAATGGTGCTGGCGCGGAACGAACTCGCCCGCCGCCTGCGCGATGCCGCGCCCGACCCGCGGGTCGAGGGCGCGCTCGAACGCCTGTCGCTGACCGTTGCCGAAATGCGCGACACGATCACGCGCACCCGCATGCAGCGGATCGAGGCGCTGTTCTCCGCGATCCCGCGCATGGTTCGCGACACCGCCACGCCGCTGGGCAAGCAGGTGGCGCTGGCGATCGAGGGTTCGGACGTCGAACTCGATCGCGAGATGATCGAATTGCTGCGCGATCCGCTGGTCCACATCATCCGCAACTCGGTCGATCACGGGATCGAAATGCCGAACGAGCGGCGCGCGGCGGGCAAGAAGGAGAATGGCCGGCTGGTCGTGTCCGCCCGCCAGTCCGGCAACCGCATCCTGATCGAGATCGCCGACGACGGCCGCGGCATCGATGTCGACCGCGTCGTCGCCAAGGCGGTTCGCAGCGGCCTCCACACCGAAGCCGATGTGTCGCGGATGGATGATGTGCAGCGGCTGGAGCTGATCTATTGCCCCGGCCTGTCGAGCCGCGACACCGTCAGCGCGACATCCGGTCGCGGCGTCGGCATGGACGTGGTGCGCGCCAATATCGAGCAGATCGGCGGTCGCATCGCGCTGCGCAACATGCCGGGGCGCGGGCTGGTCATCACGCTGCAGGTGCCGCTGACGCTGACGATCATCCCGACGATCATCGTCGCGGTCGGCGCGCAGCGGTTCGCCCTGCCGCGCCAGTCGGTGGAGGAGATCGTGTCGCTGAACGGCGGTGCCGTCCGCATCGACCCGCTGGGTGATTCGCGCGTCGCCACCGTCCGCGGCCAGCGACTGCCGCTCGTCGCGCTGGGCGATCTGCTCGACATCCCGACCGAGGACCCCCGCGTCCTCGTCATCATGGCCACGCGCGAAGGCAATTTCGCGATGGCGATCGATGCGGTGCTCGACACCGAGGAACTGGTGGTGAAGCCCGCCGCGCCCGCCGTGATGGCCAGCGGCCTCTATGCCGGCCAGACCCTGCCCGACAGTGGCCTGCCGCTGCTGCTGCTCGACAGCGGCGGCATCGCCGCCGTCGCCGGACTGCGATTCGCGCCGACGATGGGCGATACCGCCGACGAGGCCCAGGTCGCCGAGGAAACCGGCGTGACCGCGTTGCTGTTCGACGATCTCGACGGTGCGCGACGGGCCATTGCGCTGGGCGTGGTCGACCGCGTCGAAACCGCGCCGGCGGCGATGATCCGGACGACCGGCGGCCGCCGGCATCTGACTGTCGAGGGCGGGGTCATCCCCCTGATCGCCGTCGCCGAACCGGCCGGCGGAGAGGGCGTCGCCGTGCTGCGCCTGACCGATGGCTTCGCCGAGATCGGTTACGCCATCGCCGAACCGCACGAGATCGTGACCTTGCCGATCGCTATCGCGCCGGCCCGGGACCGTCCGGGAATCGTCGGCGTCGCCGTGATCGACGGCGAGCAGATCGAAGTGATCGATCCGCACGCGCTGTTCGCAGGCGAGGCCCCGGTCAGCAGCGAACGGCCGCTCTGCCTGCTGCGCTGCGACGGCAGCGGCTGGATGGAGACGTTCCTGCGACCGGTGCTGGAGGCATCCGGCTATCGTTGCGCGCCATGGTCGCCGGGCGGGCCGGCCACGCCGGGCACCGTGACGCTGGCGATGGACGATGGCCCGCCCGATGTCGCGGCGGACACCGTCCTGACGTTGCGCCGTCAGGTCGCGGCGACTCCGGGCAGCGACAGCATCTATCGATATGATCGCACCGCACTGATCGCGGCGCTGGAAGCGCGAATGAATCGCTTCGGCGGCAGCAAGAGGAATGCGGCATGAGCGAGTTGTTCCTGATCGCGCACGTCGCCGGCCGCGCCATCGCCATCGATGCCGATCAGGTCGCCTCCGTCGTCGATATCGGCCAGGTCGTGGCGGTACCTCGCGCGTCCGGCGTCGTGCGCGGTCTGGCTGCGCTGCGCAGCCGCGTGGTGACGGTCATCGATACGCAGGCGGCCCTGGGTCATGGCGCGGCGGGAACGCCGGGCCGGGCGGTGATCGCCTGTTTCGACGGCCACCATTACGCCTTCCTCGTCGATGCGCTGGAGGATGTCGCGCCGTTCGACCGGACGCAGCTGTCGTCCGGCATGGCCCTCGATCGCGGCTGGGCAAGCTGCGCGGCGGGGGTGATCGAACGCGACGGCGAGCCGCTGCTCGTGATCGACCTCATCCGGCTGGTGCCGATGCCGATCGCCGCCTGAAAGTTCCTAACGGCGTACTCACGCGCGATTAAGCCGACGATTACGCTTTGCTGTCATACCGATCTTCGAGTTTGCGGAAGGCCCATTTCCCATGAAGACCTGTCTAGTTGTCGACGATTCCAAGGTGATCCGGAAGGTCGCGCGCCATATCCTCGAAACGCTCGACTTTCAGGTCAGCGAAGCGTGCGATGGCCGCGAGGCGCTGGATGCGTGCACCGCATCGCCGCCCGACGTCGTCCTGCTCGACTGGAACATGCCGGTGATGAGCGGCATGGATTTCCTCCGGGCGCTGCGCGAATCGAACGTGCCGACCCGCCCCAAGGTCGTGTTCTGCACGACCGAGAACGGCATGGCGTATATCCGCGCCGCGATCGAGGCCGGCGCCGACGAATATGTCATGAAGCCGTTCGATCGCGACACGATCGAAAGCAAGCTGCAGATCGTCGGCCTCGCCTGAATCCGTCGGCGCGACCGTCATGGCCACCGTGCTTCCCGGCGTCGCGCCCGTTGTCGCGAAAGACGGCCTCCGGCGCGTCCTGATCGTCGACGATTCGGTGGTCGCACGGGCCGTGATCGGCGGTATGATCGCACAGGGTCTGATCGCGCAGGGGCCGCGGTTCGTCGTCGCCGGCGCGGTGGGAACGGTGGCGGCGGCGCTAGCCTTTCTGGCGGTCGAGTCCGTCGACGTGATCCTGCTCGATATCCAGATGCCCGGCGTCGACGGCCTGACGGCACTGCCCGATCTGCTCGCCGCATCGAAGAACGCCCGCATCGTCGTCGTGTCGTCCTCCGCCGGACAGGGGGCCGCCAACACGATACGCGCTCTCGCCCTCGGTGCGGCGGACACGCTGGAGAAGCCCACGACCAGCGGCATGTCGAAGGGGTTCGGCGCGGCGCTGGCGGAGCGGCTGCATCGCCTGTTCGACACTCCTGCGACGCGCCTGCCCCCCGTCCCGGCGCCGTCGTCGCCTCCGCTGACGAACCGGGCGGCGATCGGCGACGATTTCGATATCGTCGCGATCGGAGCCTCCACCGGCGGCATCCACGCGCTCGGCCGCCTGCTGAAGGCGATCCCGCCCGGCTTCCAGTTGCCGATCCTGGTGACGCAGCATCTGCCCGCCTCCTTCATGCCGTATTTCGCGGCGCAACTGGCGGTCCTCGCCGACCGGCCCTGCGACGTGGCGGTCGAGCGGCTGCGAATCCGCCCCGGCCGCATCATCGTCGCCCCGGGCGATGGCCATATGCGCTGCGTTGCGCTCAGCGACGGGCAGGCCGCCGTGCGCCTGTCGACGGAGCCCGCCGTCAGCCACTGCATGCCCTCCGTCGATCCGATGTTCGCGTCGCTGGCGGAGATCTACGGCCCGCGCCTGCTGGCGGTGGTGCTCAGCGGCATGGGCCGCGACGGCGCGGAGGGCGCGCGCCGGGTCCGAGATACCGGCGGCTGCGTCGTGGTGCAGGATCAATCCACATCGGTCGTGTGGGGCATGCCCGGCGCGATCGCGGCGCAGGGCATCGCCCACGCCATCCTTCCTCCCGACGAGATCGGCAAGCTGATCGGTACGAGGCGTCGCGCATGATCGAATCCCACCTCGCCGTCGCCAACCCGGCGGCGCATCCCGGTGCCAGCGGCGCGGGGGCCAGTGCCGGCACGCTGACGGTGCTCGCGCGCCTGCTGGAGGCGCGCACCGGCCAGCAGATCGCCAGTTCCCGCGCGTGGCGGCTCGACGTCGCGCTGAAGCCGCTGCTCCGCGACCGCGAGATGGAGACGCTCGACCAGCTCGTCGATACGTTGCTGGATGGTAGCGACCCTGCGCTGGGCGATCGCATCATCGACGCGCTCGTCAATGGCGAGAGTTCGTTCTTCCGCGACCAGCCGGTGTTCGACGCCATCGCCGAAGCCGTGACCGCGATCGCGCCGGATCGTCGTGCCCGGATCTGGAGCGCCGGCTGCGCGACCGGGCAGGAGGCCCTGTCGCTGGCGATGATGTTCGCGGAGACGGCGGGCGACGCGTCGTGCCCGGAACTGGTCGCCACCGACGTGTCCGAGGCCGCGTTGGCCCGCGCACGTACCGGTCGCTACAACCAGTTCGAGATCCAGCGCGGCTTGCCCGTGCGCCGGATGATGCGTTGGTTCGACAGCGACGGGGCGGACTGGATCGCCAAGCCCGAGTTGACGCGGCTGGTCCAGTATCGCCAGTCCAACCTCGTCACCGATGCGCCGCCGGCCGGCCGGTTCGACGTCATCCTGTGCCGCAACGTCCTGTTCTATCTCGCGGCCGGTGCCAAGGCGAAGGTCTTCGCCAGCCTCGCCGCGGCGCTCCGTCCCGGCGGGTTGCTGGTGCTGGGCGCGGGCGAGACGGTGATCGGCCAAACCGGGCTGTTCGTGCCCAGCATGCGGTACCGCGGCTTCTACGAACATGCCGAGACGAACCGGCACGCGTAGGACTGACCAACCTCCAAGGCTTGCCCGCGAACCCGCTTTGCGCCAACGCTGGTCCTCGATCCGGGGAGCGCAGCCTTTGACCATCATCGATACGCCGTCGCCCAATTACGACGACCGCACGGCGCCGATCTCGATGCTGGTGCTGCATTATACGGGGATGCAGACCGCGGAGGCGGCGATCGACCGGCTTCGTGATCCGGCGGCGAAGGTATCCTGCCATTACCTGGTGGCGGAGGATGGGACGATCCTGCGCATGGTCGCCGAGGAGCACCGCGCCTGGCATGCCGGCCGCTCGCACTGGCGGGAGGTGGACGACTGCAACGACGCCAGCATCGGTATCGAGATCGTCAATCCGGGCCACGACTGGGGCTATCGACCGTTCCCGGACGAACAGATGGATGCGCTGATCCCGCTCGTCGCCGACATCGTCCGGCGCCACGGGATCACGCGCGGCAACGTCGTCGGCCATTCCGACATCGCTCCCGCCCGCAAGCGCGATCCGGGCGAACTGTTCCCATGGCACAGCCTCGCCCGCCTGCGCCTCGCCCTGCCGCGTCCGACGAAGAACCTGCTCGACCCGCAATGGACGGAGGCCGGCTTCTGCCTCGCGCTGGAGCGCTTCGGGTATGACGTGTCGGACCGCATGGCGGCGATCATGGCGTTCCAGCGCCGGTTCCGCCCGGAGCTGGTCGACGGAGAGATCGATGCGGAATGTCGCATGATCCTGCTCGCATTGCTGCTTCCCAAACCGCAGGGCGACGCGTAGGGCCGCGCCAGCGCCAGAGGGTCGGGCGGCCGCGGCTTCTCCTTTATGGGGGAAGGCGAGGAAAGTCCGGGCTCCATGGAACGACGGTGCCGGGTAACGCCCGGCGGGGGCGACCCCAGGGACAGTGCCACAGAGAGCAGACCGCCTAATCCTTTCGGGGACGAAGCCTTCGGGCGGGCAAGGGTGAAAGGGTGCGGCAAGAGCGCACCGCGCGTCCGGTAACGGAGGCGGCATGGTAAACCCCACCGGGAGCAAGATCGAATAGGGACGGCATATGGGCCTCGTTCCGGCTCGTCGTCCGGGTTGATTGCTGGAGGCGGCGCGCAAGCGTCGTCGTAGAGGAATGGTCGCCTATCCCGCGTTCGCGCGGGTGGACAGAACCCGGCTTACAGACCCTCTGGCGCGATCCGCTCCCGCACGGCATGACGTCGGGCGAGTTCATCGGGGGAAGCGGGATGCGGGCGAGTTTCGGCGTGGCGGTGGCATCGATGCTGGGATCGGCGGCGGTGGCGCAGCAGCCGGCGACGACGGTGCAGCAGGATTTCCTCGCGGCCGAGGCGCTCGACACCGCGAAGAATTATACCGGCGCGCTCGTGGCGTGGACCGCGCTGGAGGCGCGGACGAGACCCGGATCGCGCAGCCGTGCGATCGTCCAGGTCCGCAAGGCCGACGTGCTTTACCGCCTGTTCCGGTACGACGAGGCGGCGGCGGCGGCCAACGAGGGGCTGGCCGGCCTGCCGGTGTCCGACGCGACGCTGCGGACCGATCTGCGACGGACATGGTACATGCTCGGCACGATCGCCGCGAACACGCTCGACTATGCGGGTGCCGCCGCCGCCTATGCGAAGGCCGAGCAGTTCGCCGATACCCCCGGCGAGAAACTGGGTCCGCAGGTCGGCCTCATCGAGATGCTCACCTTCGTCGACCCCGCGGCGGCGAAGACCGCGCTGGCGCGTGCCGACGCGGTGCTGGCGTCGGCGGCGTTCGACGATAACGTCAAGGCGCTGCTGGCACGGCGTCGCACGATCCTGCTGCTCAACACCGGCGATCTCCCCGGCGCGAAGGCGAGCGCGATGGCCGCGGTCAAGCTGCTGGGCGGACTGACGCCCAAGACCAGCGGCCTCGACGTGCAGGCCCGGTCCGACGCGGCGATCGCCCTGATCCTCGGCGGACAACCGGACAGCGCTCGCGAATATATGGCGATGACGGGGGCAGGACGCATGCCGAAGGGCCGGTTCGATCCCGCCGCCGAGATGCAGTCCCCGACCTGCGGGGGAGAGGCCGGGCTGAAGCCGTCCGACGTCGCCGTGGTCGAGTTCGGCATCGACGATCAGGGTCGCGTCAACGCGGTCACTCCGGTCTATGCGGCGGGGGGCGGCCGCGTCGCGCTGGAGTTCGCACGGGCGGTTCAGGGCTGGTCGTGGTCGCCGGACACGGTGAAGGACGTGCCGCCGTTCTTCCGCTACAATGTCCGGGTCGAGATGCGCTGCTCGACGGCATTCGAGCGCCCGTCGATCAGTCAGGGTCTGGACGCGGCGCTGGAACAATGGCTGGCGGACAAGCACGTTGCCGTCCCGCCCGCGCCGACCGGCGGCGATGCGCAGGCACTGCCGTCGCAGCGGGCGGCGCTGGCCGCTGCGGAGGGTGCCTCGCCCAACTCGCTGGCGACATTGGCGGCGTTGCACCGCCTGGTCGAGAACCGCACGGTACCGCGCGAGGAGCGGGCGCGGCTCGCCGCGCGCGGCCTGGCGATAGCGACCGCCAACGACGCGCCGGCATCGGCGCGGCTGGGCCTCGATCTCACCGCGCGGATCGAGGCGCTGGTCGATCCGTGGCGCAACGACCGCTACCGCCGGACCGTCACGCCGATGGCGTCGGAGCCGGTCTATGCCTCCGATCCGCAGGCGCGCGCCGCCATCCGTCTCATACTGGCCGATCGTGCGCGGGCGGACCGGGGCGAGGACGGACAGACATCCATCCTGCTCCGACAGGTGGCGGACGATGCCGCGCTGAAGCCGAACGATCCTCTAAGGGTCGGCGCGCTCGTGCGGCTCGCCTCGATCGAACAGCGCAACGGCCGTGCCGATGTCGCGCGGGCATCCTTCGCGTCGTCGGGACTGTCGGCCGATCAGTGCGCGATCCTCGACGCGCCACCCAAGCCGGTGTCGAGCCCGGGCGCTGACGCGTTTCCGATGGAGGCGATGCGCTGGGGCTTCGAGGGTTGGACGCAGGTCCAGTTCGATGTCGCCGCCGACGGTACATCGGCGGCCCGCCGCACGTTGCTGAGCTACCCGCCCTTCATCTTCTCGAAGGCCGGGACCGACTATATCGGCGGGGTGAAGTACGCCAAGACCTTCCGCCCGGACGGCGGCCTCGGCTGTGGCGGCAACACCAACCGGATCAGGTTCATGATGCCGAAATAGCGGGCGACTGCCCGGCGCCCCTCACACCAAAACCGGTGCCGGCCGGCCCACCTCGTCCAGCCTGGTGTGCCGGTCGATCTCCATCAGCGGCTTCAGCAGTCCGTCGCGGATGTCGTAGATCCAGCCGTGCAGCGTCAGGTCGCGACCCGCCGCGAAGGCGTTCTGCACCGTGTCGATCCGCGCCAGATGCAGCAACTGGTCGCGCACGTTCATCTCCGCCAGCCGGTCGACGCGCTGCGCCTCCGGGAGTCCATCCAGCTCGTCGGCGTGATTGCGCGCCACGTCGCGGGCATTGTCCAGCCACGTGTCGAGCGCACCGGTGACGCCCCCGTGCAGCGCGCCGTGGATGCCGGTGCAGCCGTGATGGCCGCAGATGACGATGTTCGGGACCTGCAACACGTTGACCGCATATTGCAGCACGGACAGCAGGTTCAGGTCGTCGTCATGAACGAGATTGCCGATATTGCGGTGGATATACAGCCGCCCCGGCAGCGACTGCGTCTTCTGTTCGGGGCTGACGCGGCTGTCGGAACAGCCGATCCATAGGAATTGCGGCTTCTGTCCGGCCACCTGCCGCGAGAAGAAATCCGGGTTCTCGTCTGTCAACTCGGTCGCCCACGCCTTGTTGGCGAGCAGCAGTTGCTGGGATTCCCTCATGAAAACACAACCTCGGAAACGGGGGCGTTGATCTTCGTCGCGGTCCGTCCGGCGACGTCCGCGCGGACCATGATCTGGATGTTGCGGAAACTGGCGTTCTTGATGAAGGCGTTGATGATGTCGATGTTGTCGAGGTCGACATAGTTGGTCGATGTCAGGTCGATCAGGAGGTTCGCCCCGTCGGGGACCAGCGCCAGATCCTTTTGCAACTCGTATTTGTGAATGAAGTACAGGTTGCGCCGGGCGCGGACCAGCCAGTCGTCGCCATCGTGCGCCACCGTGATCGCGGTACGGAAATTGCGCGCGATGACGAAGCCGAAGCCGACGACCATGCCGATCATGATCCCCTCCAGCAGGTCGGTGAACAGGATCGCGACGACCGTGACGACCAGCGGCACGAATTGCGTATAGCCCTGTTTCCACCGCTCGGCGAACAGCTTGGGCTTGGCCAGCTTGTACCCCGTCGCGATCAGCACCGCCGCCAGCGCCGACAGCGGGATCAGGTTCAGCAGCGCCGGGATCAGCGCCACCGACAGCAACAGCCATGTACCGTGCAGCAGGGTCGACAGCTTGCTCTCCGCACCCGAATCGACGTTGGCGGAGGAGCGGACGATCACCGACGTGACGGGCAGGCCGCCGATCAGGCCGGACACGATGTTGCCGCCGCCCTGCGCCATCAACTCCCAGTTCTTGTCGGTGGTGCGACGCTTAGGATCGATCTCGTCGACCGCCTTGACGCTCAGCAGCGATTCGAGGCTGGCGACGATCGCCAGCGTTGCCGCGGCCATCCAGACCGTGCCGTTGCCGATCTGGCCGAAGTCGGGAAAGCTGAACAGCGCGATGAATTCGGACGCGTTCGCCGCCTGCGGCACCTGAACCAGATGCTTCGGGCCCAGTTGCCAGTCCGGCTTCACCGCACCCAGCAGCATGTTGCCGAGAACGCCGATCAGCACGACGACCAGCGGCCCGGGCACGAAGCGCAGCGGGCCGTCCTTGGGCCGGGCGGCATCCCACCAGAACAGGAAGGCGAGGCTGACCGCCGCGATCAGCACCGCACCGGGCGTGATCGCGCCGGTCAGGCTGTCGACGATCCGCGTGAAGGTGTTGATGCCGTCACCGGTCGAGAATTCGAAGATGCCCTCCGCTTCGGCATCGTAGCCGACCGCATGCGGCACCTGCTTCAGGATCAGGATCAGCCCGATCGCCGCCAGCATGCCGGTGATGACCGACGACGGCACGAACTCCGCGAGGATGCCCGCGCGGGTGAACGAGAAGGCGAGCTGGAGGATACCCGCCAGCATCACCGCCAGCGTGAACGCCTGAAACGTCGGCAGGCTTTCGATCGCACCGAGCACGATCACCGTCAGGCCGGCGGCGGGGCCGCTGACCGACAGTGGCGACTTGGACAGCGATCCGACGACGAGGCCACCGACGATGCCCGCGATCAGCCCGGCGAACAGCGGCGCACCGGACGCCAGCGCGACGCCGAGACACAGCGGCAGCGCGACGAGGAAGACGACGATGGACGCCGGAATGTCCGCCCGCGCGGTCGCGAGCAGGGAAGGCCGGGCAGGGGGCGCACCGGTAGGGAGTTCTGTTGACGGCACCGATGTTCCTGTTCGCTGAGCTGTCGTGACTATGTCCGTTGCGGACGTGAAGCTAACATGACGCGCATGTCATAATGCCACCCGCTTTGCGATCAACCGCCTTTTCGCCACGGCGGGATGCTGCGTTGCGACGCGAACGGTTGCGCCGTCCTGCGGCTCGCCTATGTCAGTTGGTAATGGCCTACCGCCCGACACGATCGAACGACTGGGGTTTCCCTCGCTGGCGCGGCTATGGCTCCGGCCGGGAGGCGAAGCCCGTGCGGCTGTGCGACCGTCACGGTTGCGAGGAGCCGGGCGACTGCCCGGCGCCGAAATCGCCGAACAATCCCGAACGCTGGTATTTCTGCCGCGACCACGCCGCCGAGTACAATCGTGGCTGGGACTATTTTCAGGGCCTGTCCGCCGAAGAAGCCGCCGAGCGCGAGGCCGAGGAGTCACGCGGGGCAGCCGGCTACGAACGCTCGCGTCATTATGCGTGGAGCGGACCGGGCGACGGCACCCGTTCGCGCGATGAACTGCGGGCGCTGTCGGCACTCGGGCTGGAAGAGGACGCCAGTTTCGACGATATCCGCGCCGCGTGGCGTCGCATGGCGAAGGAGAACCATCCGGACGTCCGCCCCGGCGATCCCGATGCCGCCGTCCGGTTTCAGGCGGTGCAGGCGGCGTACGAAATCCTCCGCTCCGCCGAGGAACGGCGCAGCCCGGCATGAAGGTCGCGAAAAGCGACTGGCAGGGCGTCGTCCTCGTTTGCGGCAAATGCAGCCGCAAGGTCGATGGCGGCTTCGGTCCCAAGGGGCGCACGCCGCTGGTCAAGCTCCTCCGCAAGCTCGCGGGCAAGGGGCGGAAGGCGCGGGCGGGCGTCGTCGAGAGCCGCTGCCTGAAACTCTGCCCCAGGAACGCGGTCACGGTCGTGGATGCGCGCCGCCCGGGCGAATGGCTGGTGATCGCCCCCGGCGAGCCGATCGACGAACTCGCGGCGAGGGTGGGACTGGGCTGAAGGGTTGAAGCTCCCGCATCTTACCGCACCTCCCCGGCGAAGGCCGGGGTCCCGGTGCGGCGTTTCACGTGAGCCTCGCCACCTTTCACTGAAGCTGGACCTCGGCCTCCGCCGGGGAAGGGCAAATGAAGACCGGTACGTACCGCGCTCAAGCGTACCGCGCGGCCGTGTCCCGAATCAGCGCGATCATGTTCGGAATACCCTGGGTCCGGTTCGAGCTCAGCTGGTTCTTCAGGTCGAACGGCGCGAGTTCGGCCTCGATATCGGTCGACAATATTACCCCGGCGGGACGGTCCTGCACCGCCAGCAGCACCAGCGCGATGATTCCCTTGGTGATGGCGGCGTTCGAGTCCGCCAGAAAGTGCA
Source organism: Sphingomonas sp. Leaf343 (assembly GCF_001423765.1). Taxonomy (GTDB): domain Bacteria; phylum Pseudomonadota; class Alphaproteobacteria; order Sphingomonadales; family Sphingomonadaceae; genus Sphingomonas. The sequence continues at coordinate 110,722 of NZ_LMPG01000014.1, read as the reverse complement.
GCCGCCCCGTCTCCGGCGCGACGGGATAGACCCAGACCGCCGCCGAGCAGCCTTTCACCAGCGTCGTGTCGGTTTTCAGCGCCGCCGGCATCTCTTCAAGTTCGCGACCCAGATCGATCAGCAGCCGATACCGATCGTCAGGTTCGAGAAACTCGTATTCTTCGCGGATATCGCTCAGGCTGGTCATCTCCGCCGCCTAGCCTTCCCGGCCGGAGCGGGCAACCGGACCGGGCAACTACAGGTCAACGCCGGCGGCGATCGCCTCCAGCTTCTTGATACGCTCGCGCAGGTCGGCGATCTCGATCCGGGCGCCGGCGGTCGGCACCGGCGCATCGCCCGGCATCCGGTCCAGCTCGCTCGCCTTCAGCGCCAGCCAGCCGCGCCAGCCGGCAAGGCCGCCGAGAACGACCATGCCCGTGCCCGCCAGTGCGGACAGGGAGAGGGTGACGGTGACGAAGGGGTCGACCATGATGACGCTCCTTTCAACGGTCGCGCAGCCGCTCGATCTCGCGATCGAGGCCGATGCTGCCATGATTGTCGGTGACGACGCGCTCCAGCACGGATACGCGCTCTTTCAGTTGGCGAATTTCGTCGGACGCGGCCTTCAGCGCCTCGATGCTCTGCGGATCGGGACCCGGCATCCGGGCATGCGCCGCGTGGCGACCCGACAGGACTTTGCCGATGGTGGCGATCAGGACGATCAGGACGACCATCGCATAGGCTGACATGTCGTATATCCTCAGTTCAGCGGCGACTTGGCCGGCGCGGGATCGCGCAGATCCTCGATCTGGTCGGCGAGGGACGTGCCCCGATCCGTCACGATCCGCTCCAGCACGCGGATGCGCTCTTCCAGCCGGTCGTTCTTCGCGGCGTTCAGCGCCGCCTGCTCGTTCAAGGTCGTGGCCAGCCGCTCCTTGTGCCTGAGCCACGTTTTGAAGATCTCCAGGCCGATCCCGAGGATCACCGGCAGGCCGACCACGACGAAGGCGATGGCGAACACGGTAAAGCCGTTGACCATGAAAAAGTCGGTCATGCTTCCAGCCTCAATTTCTCGATCTCACGGGCGGTACGGGTACCGGGATCGGTGGCGATCTGCTCCATGATGGCGATCCGCTCCTGCAAACGGTCGATCTGCTGCGACCGGCGTTCGTTCTCGTTGTCGAGCAACTCGACGCCGCGACGTGCCACCAGATCGGGCGCGGTCATCGCCTGCTTCACCTTGCGGCGGCCATACCATTGGATGGCCAGCGTGATGACGGCGCCGGCGAACATGAAAAACACATGATCGGGTCCCATTGGTCTTCCCCTGTTGTCGTTTATGCGCGTCCTAGCGGTCCCGCAGCGCGTCGATCTCGCGGGCGGTGCGCTCGGCGGGATCGGTGGCGATGCGCTCCAGCACCGCGATCCGCTCTTCCAGCCGGCTGACCTGCCCGGTCAGCTTCTCGTTCTCGTTGGTCAGCAGCACGATCTTGCGGTCGTCGTCGATGTCGCCATCGGTGTGACGGCCCGTCATCCAGTTCATGCCGCCGTGCCGCTTGTGCCGGCGTCCGCCGAACCCGCCCCAGTCGTTGGTCGGCTCGTAGCCATGTCTGGCGCGGATCCAGTTGTTCACAATCCAGCCGCCGGTCGACATCGCGATGATCGCGAGGACGAAGAAAGGTCCACCCCAGTCCATCGTATCTCTCCCCTGTTGAGCGGGCGCCTAGCGCAGCCGCTCGATCTCGGCGGCCAGCGCGGTGTTGCGGCTGGTGAAGTGGGTTTCCATGTCGGCCAGCCGGCGGTCGATATCGCGCAGCTTGCTGCGGACCTCGGCGCTCGACCGCTTGGGGTTGCTGCGCACGCCCTGCCAGAACTTGGCGTCCTCGCGGGTTTCGTAGAGGCCGATCGGCTTCGCTTCCGCGACCCACGCGATCACCCAATAGGCCACGATGAGCCACCATTGTTGGGCGACGACGGTGAGCGCGGCGAGCCCCAGCCGGACCCAGAGCACCTCGACCCCCGTGTAATCGGCGATCCCGGCGCACACGCCCTTGTACTTGGCATTCTGCTTGTCGAGGTAGAAACGGGTACGGGCAGCCATGTCACATGCTCCGGTTGGAGTTGCGGTCGTTGGTGTAGCGTGGCGACGGCAGCGGCTGCGTCGCCTGCGGGGCGTTCAGGCCCGGCTTCCAGTCCGGGTGGTCCGCGGCGACGATGCGCTCGACGGTCTGCACCCGTTCCTCCAGCCGGCGAGCGAGATTGTACATCTCGTCCAGCATCTGCTCGTCCTCGGTCGTGATCTTCGGAGCCTGCTTCCACTTGGTCACATAGTGCATGATGAGCCAGGGCAGGCCGACCAGCGCACACAGGATCGCGACCAATCCTTCGATATCCATCTCAACCCTCCCGGTTGCCGTTGCCGCCGGCATTGCCGGACAGGCGCAGCTTCAGCGCGGCCAGTTCGGCATCCACCTTGTCGCTCTGGCGCAACTCGTTGATCTCTTCGTCCAGCGTCTTGCCGACACCCAGACCCATCGCCTCCGCGCGGCCCTCGGCCTCGTCGGCGCGGCGTTCCAGCTCGCCGAAGCGGCTGAACGCTTCCTGCGTCTTGGGTCCGGCATACATGTCGCGCAGGCGGAAGCGGTTGTTCGCCGTCTCCAGCCGCGTCTGGATGTTGGACTGCTTGTTGCGCGCCTCGCGCAGGCGGCCCTGCAACTTGGCGATGTCCTCTTCCGACGCCCTCAGGGCATCGTCGAGCACCTGAACCTCGGCGCGCAGCTGGTCGGCCATGTCCGCCGCCTTCTGCCGCTCGACCAGGGCAGCCTTCGCCAGATCCTCACGGTCCTTGCTCAGCGCCAGTTCGGCCTTCTCGGTCCAGTTGGCCTGAAGGCCGTCAAGCTTCGAAATGTGGCGACGCATCTCCTTTTGATCGGCGATCGTCCGGGCGGCGGAGGCGCGCACCTCGACCAGCGTTTCCTCCATTTCGAGGATGATCATGCGGATCATCTTCGCCGGATCTTCGGCCTTCTCCAGAAGGTCGGCGAAGTTGGCGGCGACGATGTCGCGGGTTCGGGAAAAGATGCCCATCGAATACTCCTGAGGGACGCGGAAGGCGTTCATCCCCTTATGCCATGAAGCGGACGGTGTGTGCGACCGCAGACTTGCTCGCGCCGTTCGCCGCCGCGCTGGCGGGGCCGACCGCGGACAGGACGCAGGTGGCGCTCATCACGGCGGTCAGGGCGAGCGCTGCAAACTTCTGGAACATGATGATCTCCGTTTCCGAACCTGTGGGCCACCGTATCGGCGGTATGTCAGGGTCATTGCAGCCTCCGTGCCAATTTCAAAAATGGCGGATTTCCGCCGCTTACGGAATAAATCGCCGGTCATCTGGCGTTCAGAACTTGCCAAGTGTCGGGATTCTGCGCCAACCATCGGCTATGGAGCGAACCAGTCAGGTCATCGGCCAATCGGGGGCCTTTCTCGACGCGCTCGAACGCGCCAGCCGCGCCGCCGCGCTCGATCGTCCGGTGCTCGTCATCGGCGAGCGCGGGACGGGCAAGGAACTCGTGGCGGAGCGTCTTCACCGACTCAGTCCGCGCTGGGATCAGCCGCTCGTCGTCATGAATTGTGCCGCGCTGCCGGAGACGCTGATCGAAGCGGAATTGTTCGGGCATGAGGCTGGCGCCTTCACCGGCGCGACCAAGGCGCGGACGGGCCGGTTCGAGGAGGCCGACGGCGGCACGCTGTTCCTCGACGAGCTGGGTACGCTGTCGATGGGCGCGCAGGAACGCCTGCTGCGCGCGGTCGAATATGGCGAGATCACGCGGATCGGCTCCTCGCGTCCACTGCGCGTCGATGTCCGCATCGTCGCCGCCACCAACGAGCATCTCCCCGACAAGGTCGACGCGCATGAGTTCCGCGCCGATCTCCTCGACCGGCTGTCGTTCGAGGTCGTGACGCTGCCGCCGCTGCGCAGCCGCCAGAGCGACATCATGGTCCTTGCCGACCACTTCGCACGGCGCATGGCCGCCGAGCTAGGCTGGGACCGTTGGGTCGGCTTCGGCCAGGCCGCGACCGAGCAGCTCACCAAATATCGCTGGCCCGGCAATGTCCGCGAACTGCGCAACGTCGTGGAGCGCGCCGTGTACCGCTGGGATGCGGATGGCCCCGTCGATCACATCGATATCGATCCGTTCGCCTCGCCCTATCGTCCGCAGGGCCGGGCCGGTCCGACGGCGGCTCCGGCCGCGCAATCCGCTGCTCCCGCCGCCGTCGAGGGGCAGGACGAGGAAGTCGTGGCTTGCAATGTCGGACCATCCGACTTCAAGAGCAGGGTGGCCTTGTTCGAACGCGATCTGCTCAGCCGCGCGCTGGCGGAGAACCGCTTCAACCAACGCCAGACCGCGGAGGCCCTGGGGCTTTCCTACGATCAGTTGCGCCACGCCTTGCGGCGGCACGACCTGATCGGTGCGACCGGATAGCGAACTTGTGGAGTGGACACGCGTTATGAGCCTGATCCTAGTCTGACCCTCCACCGCCTTTTCCAATGTTTTCAATGGAGACGTACATGGCCTTCGAATTGCCCCCGCTGCCCTACGATTATGATGCGCTGGAGCCGACCATCTCCAAGGAGACGATGACGGTCCACCACGACAAGCACCACAAGGCCTATACCGACAAGCTCAACGAGGGCGTCGAGAAGGACGCGTCGCTCGCCGGGAAGTCGATCGAGGACATCCTCGCCACCGTGTCGAGCCAGCCGCCCTTGATCCGCAACAATGGCGGCGGTTACTGGAATCACGACTTCTTCTGGAAGACGATGAAGAAGGGTGGCGGCACGCCGTCCGGCAAGCTCGCCGAGGCAATCGAGCGCGATTTCGGCGGCGTCGACAAGCTGAAGGAAGAGTTCAACACCAAGGGCGTGGGCCAGTTCGGTTCGGGCTGGGCGTGGCTGATCGCCGACGACAGTGGCAAGCTGAAGATCACGTCGACCCCGAATCAGGACAATCCCCTGATGGACGTCGTGCAGGACCGGGGTACGCCGCTGCTCGGCAACGACGTTTGGGAGCACGCCTATTACCTGACCTACAAGAACGACCGTGCCGCCTATCTGAAGGCGTGGTGGGACGTGGTCGACTGGGACACGGTCGGTCAGCGCTACGACGCGGTCGCCTGATCAACGGAGCGGCCACGGGCGACATCGCCCGTGGCCGCTTCTCCTTACCGCTGCACCAGACCGAACCGCGCGAGCGTCCGGAATGCCTCACCCGCTCCGATTTCGCCGGCATGGGGTGTCTGCTGCCATTCGCGATCCAGCATCGCCATGTCGCGGCTGCCGTCGAGCAACATCAGGAACGCGCGCGCACCGGCGTCCTCCAGATTCAACAGCGCGTGGTTCAGCGTCACCACCACCTGCTGGCCGCTCGCCACCGTCATCCGCGCCAGCGGGCTGGCGAAAGGCCGCTCCGACGACACGGCTGCGGGATATGCCGCGCTGTGTAGATCGACCGCACCCGCCCGGTAAAGTTCGACCAGCGCCGCCAGCCTCTCTTCGTCGTCCGCTGCGATGACATCCGCGATCCGGACATAAGCCGGCGAAGCCCCGGCCGCCGCCGTCAGCGCCGCAGCGACGATCGGATCGCCGACCGTGAAGCTGCCGTTCGGCAGCGTGAAACGCCCGTCGCCCTGCGGTTGCGCCTTTGTCGCGAGCCACAGCCGATGAACTCCCGTTACGTCCAGTGTTCGCGAGGGACGCCTGTCCGATCGGATCAGCAGCGTATGCGCGAAGAACCGCAGTTGTTCGTAATCCAGCGTCTGCGCCCGCCGGACGAACGCGGCCTCGCCGTCGCCGGCATCGACGCCGCGGGCATCGTCTTCGTCCAGCAACAACCCGCTGCCGATCATCGGCGCCTGCGCCTCGTTCAGGTAGGACAGGCCGCGCGCGTTGGCGGCAGCGACCACATCCTTCAGCGCCTGCGGTGCGAAGACCTCGCCCAGCTCGTCATGGTGCAGCACCTCCGGCCGCTTCCGCGCGATGCTCAGGGCTTCCTCTCGCAGCGATGCGATCCCGGGCAGATCGGGATCGCGGGGCTGGCCGAAATCCAGCAGGAACGCCTGTGCCGCCTCCACCCGCTGCTGCGGATCGCCGATGCCGTCAACATGGTGAAGCATCATGTCCCGCAGCGCCTGACGCAGGTGACCACCCGGCAACGCATTGTAGCTGATATAGACGATGCCGTCGGCGGACAGCGCACGCCCGGCCAGCGTCATGATCGCGGACCGCACGATCTCCGGCACCCAGGCATAGACGCCGTGGGCGATGATATAGTCGAACGGTCCGTCGAGCGTCTGCGCCTCCGCGACGATATCGCCGACCCGGACCTCGATATTGTCGAGGCCGAGCAGTTCGACCAGCCGCCGGCCGCGTCCCACCGGCACGGCGGCGAGATCGATGCTGACGAACCGCGCCTCAGGATACGCCACGGCGAGCGAGATCAGATTCAGCGCATCGCCGCCGCCCAGCTCCAGCACGCGCGCCGTCTCGATCGGAGGCGGGGTCAGGCCGTGCAGCGTGGCGATCGTCGCCATCACGTCGGGGTGCGTCGACGGGATGATCGTCGTGGGATAATCGACGACGTCATAGGCGTTGGCGCTCAAGGGTCGCCTCCGGCAAGTCGGGACGTGGCACCGCCGCCCGCGCCGGGGCGGGGCGGCGGCATGCGCGATGGTCGGGCGATCAGCTCTGGCGAACGAACTCGACACGGCGGTTGCCGGCGGCGCGCGGCGTCAGGCCGGCCTTCGGCTTGTCGAATCCGAACCCGCGGGCGTCCAGGCGCTGCGCATCCACACCCTGTGTCACGAGATAGTCGACGACCGACTGGGCGCGGCGCTGCGACAGATCGCGGTTCGATTCGCGGCTGCCGACCGCGTCGGTGTGGCCCTCGATGGCGAAGCGCATCGGCGCGAGCTGCGGCGACTTCATCGCGGCGGCGAAGGCGCGCGCCTCCGCCTTGGCCTGCGGCGTCATCTCCGCCGAGCCCATGTTGAACGTCACGAGCATGTCCAGACCCGATCCCGACCGGCGTGCGGCCTGACGTACGGGCGCCGGTCGGCGGCGGATCGGCGCATCGGCACGGGCGGCGACGGCGGGAGCAGGCGCTGCGGCAGGACGCGCACCCGACGGCTTGGCGAGGCTGAAGGCCTTTTCGTCGCCGACCTTGATCTTGCCGTTGACCGGCGGTGGCGGCGCGTCGCAGGTGTTTGTCACCGCACAGATAATTTCGTCCGGAGTATTCTTGGCCTGCTGCGCGTCGGCATGGCCCGCCAACAAGGTCGCTGCGGTCATGGCCGCGATCATCGTCGAAGTCCGCATGATGAAATCCCCCTTGAAACAATAACGAAGTCTGGTCGCCGACCGAGTCGGGATTACCCAAATATTAGCGCAGCGTCAGTTGGCGTACAATCGTCCAGTCATGCACCAAGATCATGACGACAGCCGAAGGATTCTTGCCTGTATCGCGGCGACGGCTACACATGGGAATATCGCGGACCCACGAGGTTCGTGTCGTTTTCGCCGATCCGACGAGTGCCATGCCGCTGATCCTCACGCTTCACCCCTCCGCCACCGGCCATACGCTGCCGCCGGTCCGTATCGACGCCAGCGATGTCGTGATCGGCAGCGGGGTCGATACCGATGTCCGGCTTCCCGACGGTCACGGGCGGATCGCGCCGCGCCAGTGCCAGATCGGGTGTCGGGAGGGGGTGTATCTGGTCGTGGATCTGGGCGGCTTCGGCACCCGGCTGAACGACGCCGTTCTCGATCGGCCGCAGCGGCTCTCGCCCGGCGACCGGATCGGAGTCGGCCCGTACGAGTTGGCGGTCACCGCGGCGGGGGTGGGGCAGGCGAGCGGCGCCGCCGACGCGCTGCTGGCGGCGGCGGGGGTGTCTCGGGCGAAAGTCGCGGGCGACGATGCCGCGATCCTGACCACAGCCGGCGTGCTGTTGCGCAAGCTGGTCGACGGCATGGTGTCGCTGCTGGCGGCGCGAGCCCGCGCCAAGGCGGAGATGGGGGCGGAGGCGACCGCGCTGGCGATCGGTGGTGGCAACCCGATGAAGCTGGCGCGCGACGGCGAACAGGCGCTGGCGCTGTTGCTCGCCCCGGCGGCGCGTGGCGTGATGCCCGCCCCGGCGGCGGTCGCGGATTCGTTCGGCGATCTGGAGGCGCATCAGGCGGCAACGCTGCGCGCGATGCAGGGCGCCATGGCGGCGACGCTCGACCGCTTCTCCCCCACGGCGATCCGGGCGCGTGCCGACCGGCGCGGGCTGATGGCGCGCGTGCTGCCCGGATCGCGCGACGCCGCGCTGTGGCAGGCCTATGAACGCGAATTCGACGGCGTCGCGCAAACCTCCGGCGAGGATTTCGTCGACACGTTCGCCCGAGAGTTTCGGGAGGCGTATCAGCGGCTCAGTTCGGCAGCTCGTCCACCATCTTGAACCACACCATCTCCGCGCGCCACCCACCCCTGGCCGCGGCGTCGGCAAACCGCTTCCGCCATTCCGGGCTGCGCGTGCCCGCCCCGGTCGCGACCAGATCGTCCGAGAAGCCGCCATTGCCGGTCAAAAGCAGGATGCCCGACCAGCCGGCCGCATCGGCATCAGCCTGAATGCGGTATTTGCCACCACCCAGATCCGCGACCGGGAATCCGGGCTTCTCCATCGCCTTGAACACCGCCGCATTCTCGATGAGCGGAGAGATCGTCCCCTTCGGATCGAGGCCGTAGAGCGCGAAGTCCTTCACGTCGGCGCCCAGAGTCAGGTTCAGGACCGTGCGCGCGGCGATCTTGCCGGCATAATCGCCATCGGCCAGCCGGCTCATCTCAAAATGCCGTTGCGGCACCGCCAGATGCGTCGTCGCGTCGGGACTGCGGATCGCGCGGAACGCGTCGAGCGAGCTGCACGCCTCCGCGGCGATCGGCGCGACTTCAGCGAAGTCGACGCTGGCGACGCTCGCACCCGTCTTCTGCACGGCCTGCGACACGGCGGCCTCCGCCTGGATCGGCTGTCCTGCGACCCCGGCCAGCGCCAGCGTGACGCCGTCCGCGGTCGTCAGCGCCTGAGTCACGTCCAGCCAGCTGCAGGTCACGTTCGGCAGCACCGCCGTCACCGCCGCGCGCGCCTTCGCCGCTGCCGAAACGGACGGCGCGACGGCCGTCGACGTCGCGGGGGGCGGCGTCGATCCGCTGCCGCCGAACGCGATATAGCCGACGGTGCCGAGCAGCGCCGCCGCCGCGACACCGCCGCCGATGTAATATTTCAGGGAGCTAGAGGACGTCGCCGGGGCCGGTTTCGGCGCAGCGTCGCGGGCGGTCGCTGCCGGCGCGACGGGCGGCGGCGTCGCGGCCCCGCCACCCAGGCGATCCAGCACCGCATCCATCGACCGCAGCCGCTCCGCCGGGTTTGCGGCCAGCATCACCGCCAGCACGCCACGCAACGGCTCGCCAATGTCCGACAGGTCGACCCCCTTGCGCCGTTTGTCGATCGCATCGACGAAGCTGCCGCCGAGATCGACGTTGCGACCCCGTGCCACCGCGAGGATGACCAGCGCGAGGCTGTAGACGTCGGACCACGGCCCGACCTCCCGATCGAAATCGCCGAGCTGCTCGGGGGCGACATAGGACAGCTTGCCCGCGAAACCGTCGCCGATGATCGTCTTCGATCCGGGATCGAGATCCTTGGCGATGCCGAAATCGATGATCCGCGCCCGATCGAGCCGCCCATCCTCCAGCAGCACGTTGTCGGGGGAAATGTCCCGGTGGATCGCGCCGAGCGCATGGGCGGCGCGCAGGCCCTCCGCCAGACAGCGGAGCATGCCGGTCAGCGTCGGCAGGTCCGCCGTCTCGCGGCCCAGCACGTCGGCCAGATTGGCACCGTCGACGAATTCGGTGACGATATACAGCACGCCGAGCTGCGGCTCCTGCGCCAGCACCCGGTACTGGACCAGCGCCGGATGCGACAGGCGCGTCAGCGTCTTGGCTTCCTTGCGGAACATCGCCTGGATGTTGGGATCGGCCGCCAATGCGGGCAGCATCACCTTGATCGCGACGCGTTCGTCGCTCGTGATGTTCACGCCCTCGAACACCTCGCCCATGCCGCCGCGCGCGATGAAGCGCTTCACCTCGAAGATGTGGTTCAGGACATCGCCGACCTGGATGCGATCGCCGTCGAGGCGCGGGGCCATCGGCGCGAACGAGGTGTTGAGCGAGGTCGCCGCCGGAGCAGGCGAAGTTGGCGGGGGCGTCGGCGGGCCGCCAGAGGGCATGAAGACGGTGCGATCGTCGTCGGGCGGGCCGTTGTCGTCGTTCATTGCACGGTATCCGCAGGCTGGAAGATGAGCGCCGTCGTCTCGTCGAGCGCGATGGTGACGATCGTGACGTTGTCCGGCGCGCCGCGGGCCAGACAATGGCGGATCAGCGTCGCCGGCGCATCACCGTTCGCGCGTTCGAGCACGCCCGCGATCTCGTCGTCCGACAACAGGCCGTGCAGGCCGTCGCTGCACAGCAGGAAGACGTCGCCATCGGCCGCGGTGTCGATGACGCTGGCGATCTCCACCGAGGGCTCGACGCCGATCGCCCGCGACAGGACATGGCCCAGCGGATGCCCGGCCGCCGCCTCCGGGGCGAGCAGGCCGCGATCGACCATCTCCTGCACCTGCGAATGGTCGCGCGTCAGCCGGTGCAGCCGACGTCCCCGCAACAGATAGGCGCGGCTGTCGCCCGCCCACAAGACGCCGAAACGCCGGTCGACGATTGCGAGCGCCACGACGGTCGATCCCATCCGCGCGCCGGCGACCAGTGATTCCGAATGGATCGCACCGTTCGCGGCGTGGATCGCGCGCGTCGCGTCGTCCAGCAGCGTTTCGAGATCGCCGCGCCGTCCGACGCCGGCCAGCGCGCCCGCGATCGTACGCGAGGCCCGGTCGCCCGCAGACAGACCACCCATGCCGTCGGCGACCGCCCATAGCCCGGCCTGGCCATCGGCATGCCAGCTATCCTCGTTCAGCCGACGCACCGCGCCGACATCGCTGCCGGCCTGCCACTCGGTTCGCAACGCAGTCATCGCGCGGCCATGCCTGATCCCCCAAACCCCGGCCATCGGTAGCCCGCGCCCGATCATGGCGCAATCCGCTCGATACCTTGGCCGGACCGCGCTATCGGTGGGGCGGGGGAGTTCACATGGCAGATGACGGCAGCACGCAATCGTTCGACCCGCGCAGCTGGGTGCGCCCAGCGGCGGGCCCGATACCTGCACCTCCCGAACCCGCGCCGCCGCCCGTCGCCGGTCGTCGCAGGCCGCCCCTGCTGGCGATCGGCGGCGCGGCGGCGCTGATCGCGGTGGGCGGCGGCGCGGCGTGGCTGTCGCGCGACCCTTCCGTCGCCGGGACGGCGACGACCGCCACCGCCGAGCCGGCCGCCGGCCCGACCCCGGCGCAAGCCGGCACGATGCGGCGGACGCTGGTGCTGTCGGGTCCGGGCGACCTGAAGGCTGCGCTCGTCTCCAGCGGAATCACCGTCGCCGTCGCCGATGCGGCCGTGGCGGCGACGGCGGGCGCGCTGAAACCGGGGGAGATCCGCGCCGTCATCACGCTGGTTCCCGGTGAGGCCGGGCCGACCCTGACCAAACTGGAGGCATCGAACCCCGACAGTTCCGGCGTGGTCGTCAGTGCGGACGGGCAGGGCGGCTTTACGGCGTCGCGAATCGCCGCGAACCTGACGAGCCGCGTCATCGTCAAGCGTGGCACGATGGACGCCGACAGCTTCTATTCGTCCGCGGTCGCCGCCGGCATCACCGACAGCCTGATCCCCGATTTCGCGCAAGCGCTCGCGTTCGACTTCGACTTCCAGCGCGAGGTGCACAAGGGCGACGTGTTCGAGGCGGCGTTCGAGCAGGAAACCGATCCGAACGGCTCGCCCGTGGGTCCGCCGAAACTTCTGTACGCATCGCTGACCACCGCGGACAAATCGGCGGCCGTCTATCGCTTCGCGCCACCCGGAGAGGCTGCGGGCTGGTTCGACGCCAGCGGGCGCAGTATCGTCCGCGCGCTGCTGCGGACGCCGGTGGAGGCGGCGCGCGTGTCGTCCAGCTTCGGCTTCCGCATCCACCCGATCCTGGGCTTCGCTAAGCTGCACAAGGGCACCGACTTCGCCGCGCCGATCGGCACGCCGATCTTCGCCAGCGGCGATGCGCAGGTGGAGTTCGCCGGGCCGAAGGGGCCGAACGGCAATTTCGTGAAGCTGCGCCACGACAATGGCTGGGAGACGCTGTACCTCCACATGAACCGCTTCGGGGACCGTATCGCCACCGGCGTGCGTGTCGCGCAGGGTCAGCGGATCGGGGAGGTCGGCACCACCGGCCGCTCGACCGGACCCCACCTCCACTACGAACTGCATATCGACGGCGAACCGGTCGATCCGATGAGCGTGAAGACCGAGAGCGGCAAGACGCTGTCGGGTCCCGCGCTGGAGGCGTTTACGAAGGAACGTGACCGGATCGACGTCAGCCGGACGCGGGAGGCGAGCTGACCACCGGCGCCGGCGTCGTCCGCCACGCGATCAGAGGCAGGATCAGCGCGATCAGCACCAGCGTCACGCCGATGCTGGCATTGAGCCCCTCGGCCGAGCCACCCCACCACGCGCTGCCGACCAGATCGAGATCGGCGATCGTTCCGAAACTGCCGACGCCGGGATTGGGATCGAGGCCGAACAGCATCGCCTCCGCCCAGTTCCATCCGGTGTGCGCGGCGGCCGCGGCGAGGATGCCACCGGTGCGCAGCGCGATCATGCCGAACAACGTCCCCGCGAGGAAGATGTTGAGCAACGTCATCGGGCTGCGTGCGCCCCCGGCGACATGCAAGGCGGAAAACGCCAGCGCCGCGACGACCACTCCGGCCGCGGCGCCCCAGCCGCGGATCAGCACCGGCTGAAGCCAGCCACGGAAATAAACTTCCTCCGCCGTCGACTGGATGACGACGGTGAGCGTGCCGATCAGCAGCAGGCCGATGCCATGCGTCGCCGCGGTCCGGCCCGGCTGCACCAGTCCGGCGATCATCGCCAGCAGCATCGCCACGGTCAGCCCGCCGATCCCGACCGCCAGTCCGACACCCGTCATGACGTCGCTTCCGAACGTCAGCCGCCGCCGCTCGACCCGCAGCCCTGCCATTGCGACGGAAACCAGCAGGCCGAACAGCACCAGCGTGAACACCGACTCCATTCCGCCGTCGCCCAATCCGGCGAACCACGACCACCCCATTGCGATGCCGAACCCGGCCTGGGCGCTCAGCACCAGCATGCCCGCGGCGGCGACCGCCGCGATCAACGTCGCGCCCGCGCGCATCGTTGCGCTCACCTGGCGGCCACGCGGGTCGCGTCTGTGCCGCTCGACAACATCGTCTTGCTCGCATCGCCGACGAGGAAATAGGCGCCCCAGAAATAGGGATGCGAGAAGTCGGGCTTGGCGATCGTCGTGCGTTGCGCCGCGCGCAGGGCGGCACCGATCGTGGCGGTGCGCCCGGTCGCATAGAATGTGCGGATGAACGCGTCCGTCTCCACCGATGCGGGCACGTTCCAGTATGTCGCCAGCACCGCGCGCGCGTTGGCGGTGATGAACGCCCGGACCAGCCCGTCCAGCGTCGCCGCCGACTCGTCCTGCCCGGACAGCCGCCCGCCCAGCTGCGACACGCCGCTCGCGGTGTCGCAGGCCGACAGGACGACGAGGTTGGCGTTCAGTCTCAGCCCGGCGATTTCGGAGAAGGTCAGCAATCCGTCGGAGGGATAGCCGCCTGCCTCCGCCGGCGGTTCCAGTGAGGTGACGAGCGACGGCGGGATGCGGTGGCAGTCGACGCGCATCTCCGGCAGCCCGTGCGTCGCGAAGTGGATCACCTGGTAACGATCGAAATCGCCGCGCTGCCCCTCCGTCACCAGCGCGGCGTCGTTGAACGCCTGACCGATCACCTCCGGGGCGTTCGGGACGCCGAGTGCCGTCGCGGCGATGCCGATCTCCGATGCGCTGACCGGCCGATTGGCGTTCATGATCTGCGCCAGATCGCCATAGCTGATGTCGCATCCCTGACCGAAACTGATGCGTCGGCTGGTCAACGCGTCCGACAACGCCGCTGCCGGCGCATTCTGGCCGAAGCCGATAAACGGGTTCGCCGCAGTCGATTCCGGCAGTGCGCGGGAGATCAGGAACGATCGGGCCGACAGTGCGCCGGACAGTTGCGCCTGCGACCCGAGAAACGCCACCTTCGAGTAATCATTGGGCTGGGTCGCGCGAGTCGACACGTAACCGCGCACGCTGGCCAGATCGGTGACCAGAACGCCCGCCGGCAGGTTTTCCAGCGGCCCGGAGGGGTCGACGACGATCGCATCCGCCTTCAGCAAGGCGCGTTCGGCCGGGCCGGCGATCAGCTTGAACAGCGTGAAGGCGGCGGGCACATCGAAGAAGGGCAGGCTGCCGCTGTCGTTGCGGATGGAGGTGCGGACCTTTGCCGCGATGCCATCCACTTCCGGCACGGTCGCCGCCAGCGCGTAGACATAGGCGCGGTCGCGATCGATCACGATTCCGTATGTCCGGCTCCGCAGCCTAGTGACCTTCAGATACGCCTCGCCGGGGCGCAGCGCCTGTTGCACCTCGGCGATCGTCGCGGGCCGATCGTCGACCGAGCGATAGCGTTGATCCGCGGCCAGCGTCGCATTGACGCTGGCGAGTTGCACCTCCGCCGCGCCGCGTTCCTGCTCCAGCAGCTTCGCCTCTTCGGGCGATGCCGTCGCCAGTTGATAGCGGATGCGAACGACCTGACGCTCCAGTTCGGCACGGTCGCGAACCTTCGCGCCGAGCGGGCCGTTGGCTGTCACGATCCGCTGCAATTGCGCGACCTGACGCGCGATCGCGGGTTCGCCGACCGCTTGGATCGCGCGGAAGAACCGCTCCTCCACCGCCGCGATCGGCGCGGCCGCATCACGATCCGCGAGCAGATCGAGATAGGTCTCCATCGCCGGGGGCACGATCCCGCCCGCCGCGCTCGAT
The DNA here is from genome assembly GCF_001423765.1 of Sphingomonas sp. Leaf343. Lineage (GTDB taxonomy): Bacteria > Pseudomonadota > Alphaproteobacteria > Sphingomonadales > Sphingomonadaceae > Sphingomonas. Next base: position 95,662 of record NZ_LMPG01000014.1, on the reverse strand, counting down.
GCGATCAACGCCTCGACCGAGGCATCGAAATCGGCGAGCACCTTGGTCTGGTCCGCGCCCGGCTGTCGCGCGAACAGGCTGGCGCGTTCCAGTCCGGTTTCGGCGATCAGCGGACCGGCGGAATTGCCCGGTGCCTGCGCACCCGACCCCGAGCGGCGAGCGCCGACCGGTGCCAGCAGACAGGTGCGTGGGTCTTCGGGCGCGACGTTCTGGAGCGTCGCCAGCGCGCAGTCGAAGTGGACGAGCGCCGGGCCGATCCGCCCGTCTCGCGCCTCGACCCGCCCGAACTGGCGCTGGATACGCGCCTTGATCGGGATGATCGCCGCCGGATCGACGCTGCGCTGGAGCTGCGTGACATTGCCCACCGCGCGCTGCAATGCGGAGCGGGCACGGCCGGTGTCGCCGGTCGCGAGAAAGGCGACGCTGCGCGCCCATTGCCGTTGCGCCTCCAGCAGCAGCCGCGACAATTGCGCCGTATCGCTGTTCGCGATCGATGCGGTGGCACCGGTGCCCGCGCTTGGCTGGTTGAGATCGGCCAGGACCGCCGGGTCCTTCAGCGGCTGTCCGGCCGCGTCGCCGCTGCCCAGCGCCTCGACCGCCTTCGCGAAATCGCGCCGGTTGATGAGGTCGAGCCCGCGATAGGTCGCGCGCTTCGACTCAAGGAACGCGGCGCGATCGATGTTGGGCTGCTGCGCGAGCAGGGTGCCCGCGCGGTCCAGATGCTCGCTGGCGGCATCGAACTGGCTGATGTTCGAATCCGCCAGTCCCGCCTCCAGCTCCAGTTCGACCCGGTTGAGCGGCGGCGTGCTGGCGGGCAGACGGCTGAGCGCGTCATTGAGCAGGCGCGACGCCTCCACATAGACGCCCCGCTGATTAAGGGCGATGCCCGTCTGCAACGCAGCGGCAGGATCGATCTCGCTCGCCGCGGTGGCCGGCATCGCCGTTGCCGGGGCGGGCGGGATGGCGGCGACGTCGATCGAACTCGCGATCACGACGTCGCGACCGGCGGGGGGTGCCGCAATCCCGGCGGCGGTGCGCAGCGTCGCCTCCAGCGGACCCAGCGCCGTGGCGGCGGCCGCGCCGATGAAGTGGACGCCGTCCCGCTCGAACCGGATCGTCGTGACCGGCAGGCCGAGCGTCGCATCGATGCAGGCGCGCGCCTCGACCTGTCCGACGCCCTCCATGGCGATGGACACCGGGGCGCCGCAGCGTTCCGCGTCCACCGCCGGCGGGGTCGCGCCCCGCACCGCCAGCACCGATCCTTGCGGACGACTGGCCGCGACGCCGCGGCAGGTGATCGCCCATGCGCGGTCGAACAGGCTGGTCAGCCGCGTGTCGTTCCACGCGCGGGTCGCCGCGCAGGGTTCGCCATTGGCGTCGCGCCCCAGGACGAAGCTTTCGGGCGGAGCCGTCATCCGCGCCTGCACCGGCGGTGACAGCGCGCCGCCCAGAACGGCCAGCGTGGCGAGGCCGTGACGAACATCGACGCGCTTCACTTCGTTTCTCCCACGGGCGGGCAGGGGGCATCGGCGGTGCCGCACGCCTGATCGGTGCTCGGCACATAGCCGCCGATGTCGGAGAACAGCGCCTCGTTATTGGTGCCGACCAGAGGATCGAACGGCAGCGACAGGTCGTCCGCGGTCCGGAATATTTCCGACCGGCTGGTGTCGAACACGTTGAGCGTCGCCTGCGCGATCGAACTGGACAGGCAACCGCCACCGGCCGATCCGATCACGCAGCCATTGGCGCGGCTGTTGGTCCGGCTGACCGCCGCGTCCACGATGATCGCGTCGCTGCCCAGCAACGACGTCGCCGTGCTGCCGATGCCGTTGATCGTGCCGAACAGCGCGAAGGCGTTCGGCGTCGCGCCCCCGGTCGCGACCAGCTGCAGCGCGCCGCTGGTCGGCGCGGCGGGTGTCGTGCCCAGCACCGCGCCCGTCGTATCCCCCGCGCGCCCGGTATTCTGAAACAGCGCATATTGCGCATAGCGGACGATCAGCGACCGCGCGGTCAGCACCACCGGATCGGTATAGCCCGGCTGTCCCGTAAAGGAGGGATTGTAGAGCGTGCTGCTTGGCTGGGCGACATAGCGGCTGGCGACCTGATCCGTCGCCAGCGGCGTGCCGCCGGCGGTCAGCCCGAGCGTGGACAGGAAGTCGGTATCCAGCCCGACGCCGATCCGCTCCGCCCGCAGATCGAGCGTGGCATCGCCGACCAGCAGGCGTCCGCCGCCGCCCTGCGTCGCTGCGATCCGCAGCGTGGTGGCGCGCCCGCCCGATCCGTCGGCCGCAGCGCTGCCGTCGCCGCCCAGCACGATCTGGCGGGACGCGCTGGAGCCTGTCGCCGTCATCCGGCCGAGCACGTCCAGCCGGCCGCCGGTCCGCAGTTCGAAGCGGGCGGCGCCCGTCGCCGTGCCGATCGCCAACGCGCCGACCCGCACGTCGCGCAGGCGGGAGTCGACGACGACGGTGTTCGCCGCGATCCGTCCGACCTCCGCCGTGGACAGGTCGAACCGCCGTCCGGACCGGTCGAACTCCGCCCCGTTGTCCGCAGAAGTATCGCCGAGCCGGGTCAGGCCGGTCGCCCCGATGTTCGTCAGCCGGATCGTGTCCGCCGTCATCGCCGCGCCGATCGTCGCATCCTGCGCCGACACTGCGATCGTCCTGCCCGCTGCCGATACGATGCCGAGCGAAGCGGCATCGCCCGCCGCGATCGTCACGTCGCCGCCGGTCGTGCGGATCGTGCTCGCCGCGGCCAGTGCGACATCAGCACTTGCGGTCAGCTTCGCGCCGGCCGTGCCTGCGGTCAGCACCAGGGCCGCGCCGCCGCTGATCGCGCCGTTCCGGGCTGTGATCGTCACGCCGCCGCCCGCCGCCTGACGGGCGGTCGCGGCGGTGCCGATCGCCACGGTCGCGGCGTCGATCGCGTAATCCCCGCCCGCGGCCAGATCGCCGGCGACGCCTGCGCGGCCGGTCGCCGTCAGCGCCACGTTGCCGCTGGCGGAGCCGTTCGCCAGCGAGAGATCGCCGCCGTTGGCCGTCAGCGTCAGGGCACCGCCCCGCGCCGTGGCGTTGCCGATCGTCACCGTACTGCCGGCGGCGGTCAGCGCCTGCCCGGCAATGAGCGATCGGGCGGTCGTCGCGCCGGTCGACCGCGTCCGGATCGCACCGCTCGCATCCGCAGTGTCGATCGCCAGCTCACCGCCCGCGGTGAACGCCAAGTCGCCCGCCGCGGCCAGTGCACCGATGCCGATCGATCCGCCGCTGGTGATCGTCGCAGCGCCGCCGCTGCTGGCGGTCGTCAGCCGGGCGTCGCCGCTGGTCGTCACCGCCAGCGGCCCGCCCGCGACCACCTCGCCAAGGGTCAGCATCGCCGCGCGGATCGTGCTGGCGGCGCCGCTGCGCAGCCTGATGATATCGGCAGTTCCGCCCGCCTCGATCGTCGCCGCGCCAGCAGTCGCGAACAGGTCGGTCGCGGACACGTTCCGGCCGGTCGTAGCGGTCAGGGACGTGCCGGCCGCGACCGTGCCCAGCGCCATGTCCGACCCGCTCTTCGCGGCGATCGCCTGCGCCGCGACCAGCGTCGTCGCCGTCAACGCCTCAGACGCGGCCAGCGTCATCGTGCCCCCCGAGGACAGCGTTTCCGCCGCCAGCGTACGGGCGCTCACAGTCATCGCGCCGCCGCTGGCGAGCGAGGCTATTCCGGCATTGCCACTGTCCGCGACGATCTGCGCTGCACCGCCGGCATTGCCGGTCGCCAGCGACAGGTCGCCTCCGGTCGCGGTCAGGGCCAGCGATCCGCCGCGCGCCGCGGCGCTGCCGATATCCAGCGTCGCGCCGGTCATCGCCAGAGCGCCGGCCGCGATGACCCCGCCTGCCGTCAGGGCGTTGCCGGCCGTCGTCCGGATCGCGCCGCCGCGCGATTCCAGCGTGCCGATCGTCATGGCGCCACCGGCGGCGAGCAGGATGTCGTTCGTGGCGCCTCCCTGCGCCACGCGTTGCCCGGTCGTGCTGACCACCGTCAGCGTGCCGCCGGCATCGACCGATCCGATCACGACGCGATCGGCGCGGATATCGGTCGCACCGCCGCTGGTCAGGGCATCGATCGTCGCAAGCCCGCCTGCCGCCGCGATCGTCGCGGCACTTCCGGCGCGCGTCTCGCGCAGGGTCAGATCGCCGGCGGCTGCCGTCAGCAACAACGCCCCGCGCGTCGCCGTGACGGCGTCGACGGCGATGCTGCCGGCGTCGATGCCGACGCTGTCGCCTGCCGTCAGCCGCGTCGCCACGACCGATCCGCGCGTGCCGATCGTCAGGTCGCCGCCTGCATCGATCGTCCCGATCGCGGCCCGGTCCGCCCGGATCGTCGTCGTGCCGCCGCTCGTCAGTCCGCCGATGTTCGCGAGTCCGTTGACGGCGTCGAGCGTCGTGATGCTCCCGCTGCGTGCGGTGCCCAGCGTCAGGTCGCCGGTCGTTGCCGTTAGCCTCGACGCGCGCAGAGCCTCGACCATATTGATGCCGATCACGGACGCTGTCGCATCAATGGTGTCGCCCACCGTCAACCGCCCCGCCGCCAACGCCCCAAGGGCGGCGACCGACAGGCTGCCGCCGACGTCCGCCGTGCCGATCGTCACCCGATCCGCGCCGATGCTCGTGGAGCCGCCGCTGGTCAGTGCATCGATGCCCGCAAGCCCGTTGCTCGCGATCAGCGTCGCGGTCGTGCCCGCCTTTGCGGAGCCCAGCATCACGTCGGAAGACGTCGCCACCAGCCGCAGGGATCCCCGCACCGCCTCCGTGGCGGCGATCGTCATACCCGTTGCGGAAACATCGACGCTGGACGCCGCGGTCAACCGCGTCGCCGTCAACATGCCAGCCGTGGCGATCTTCAGATCACTCCCCGCATCGATCGTCCCGATCGCACTCCGGTCGGCCGCGATCGTCACCGCATCCCCGGCTATGAGTGTTCCGATCGTCGCCAGTCCGTTCAAAGCCGTCAGCGTCGTGGACCGACCAGAGCGGCCGCTATCCAGCCTCAGGTCGCCGGCCGTGGAGGTCAGCCGCAGGGTGCCCGCGATGGCTTCGGCGGCATCGACGGTCATGCCGGACGCCGTGACGTCGATGTCGGAAGCCGCGGTCAGGCGCGTCGCGGTCAGGCCGCCAGCCGTAGTGACTTCCAGACCGTTCCCGGCATCGATCGTCCCGATCGCACTCCGGTCGGCCGCGATCGTCACCGCATCCCCGGCAACGACCGTTCCGATCGTGATCAGCCCGCTCGTGGCCGTCAGCGTCGTGGACCGACCAGAGCGGCCGCTATCCAGCCTCAGGTCGCCGGCCGTCGAGGTCAGGCGCAGGGCTCCTGCGATGGCTTCGGCCGCATCGACGACCATGCCGGACGCCGTGACGGCGATGTCGGAAGCCGCGGTCAGGCGCGTCGCGGTCAACCCGGCCGACGTGGTGACTTCCAGATCACTCCCCGCGTCGATCGTCCCGATCGCGCCTTGGTCGGTCGCGATCGTCACCGCATCCCCGGCTACGAGCGTTCCGATCGTCGCCAGTCCCTTCAAAGCCGTCAGCGTCGTGGACCGACCGGAGCGGCCGCTATCCAGTCTCAGGGCGCCGGCGGTGGAGGTCACGTCCAGCGTCCCCGATGTCGCTTCGGCTTCGTCGATCGCGTTGCTCGCCGCCGTGACGGCGATGTCGGTCGCGGCGGTCAGGCGGGTGGCGACGAGCGTGCCGTTCGCCAGGATCGACAGGTTCGCCCCGGCGTCGATCGTCCCGATCATGGCCCGGTCGGTCCTGATGTCGGTCGTGGTGCCGCTCGTCAGCGAACCGATCGTCGACAGGCCGGTGGTGGCGGTGAGGAGCGCCGCGCCGCCGGATCGTCCCGTATCCAGCGACAGGTCGCCGGAGGTTGCGGTCAGGCGCAACGCGCCGGCCGTCGCCGTGGCATCGACGATGTCGATCACGCCCGCCGTCGCGCCGATCTCCCGCGCCACCGTCAGCCGGTTCGCGTCCAGCGTCCCTCCTGCGGCGATCAGCAGGTCGCGGCCGATATCCGCCTCGTTGATCGCCATGGCCGTCCCGGCCCGGAGCGAGGCATCCACGCCAGTCGTTACCGTTCCGAACCGGCTGGCGGCTGCGCTGTTCGTGGTCAGCCCTGTTCCGGCCATCAGCGCGTCGGCATCGATCCGGGCCGCCACGACCGTCGTCGTCGTGCCGCTGGTCAGCGAACCGACACGGGCAAGGCTCGCGGCCACGATCGACGCGGTCGATCCCGCCGTTCCCGTGCCGATGCGCGTGTCGCCGCCGGTCGCGGCCAGCGTCAGCGCACCCGTCCGCGCGATCCCGCCCGTCAGGTCGATCGACCCCGCCGTGACCGTCAGGTCGGTGCCGGCATCCACGCTGCCCAGCAACGCCGACCCCACCGCATCGATTCCGATCGCGGTCGCCGCGGTCAGGTTCGCGCGCGTGCCGTTCGTGACCCCGCCGATGCCGCCGTCCAGGTTGGTCAGCTGGATTCGGCCCGACCGGCTGATCGCCGTGTCCAGCGAAATCGCGCCCGTCCCGCCGACGAACGGCACGCCCAGGCCGCTGCGCACCAGCACATCGCCTTCGGCGTCGATCGCACCGATGGTGATGCCGACCGCCGGCACGCCCGCCACATTGCGGCGTGCGGTGATGTCGACGCCGCTGGCCGCGCTGGTCAGCGTGCCGGCCACGATCTCGCGTCCCGTCACCGCGATGCCGTTTCGTCCCGTGACGGTCCCCAGCCGGATCAGGCCCGCGCCCGACAGGCTTTCGTTCGTCGCCACGGTGACGATGGCGCCACTGCTCGCAAGGTTTGCTGCACCGAAGCCGCTGCCGATAGCGCGCCCGGTGATGTCGCCCGTCGCGGTCGCACCGATCGTGTCGCGTGCAGTCGCGCCACCCAGACGCAGATCACCGGTCGCGTCCAGTGCCACGCCGCCAGCGACCGCGCCGACCAGTGTCACGTCCAGCGTCCCGCCCGTGCTGCGCAACGTCGCGCCGGTGATGCCGAGCGCGGTGCCGATCGTCGCCGTCGCGCCGGCGGCGACGATCGATCCACCCGCGGTCAGGCTGGTGGCCGCCAGCGCGCCTGTCGTCGTCAGGCGGATATCACCATCGCTGGTCGCCGATCCGATCGTCAGCGTAGGGCCGGTCGTATCGATGCCGAGCGTGTCGGTCAGCGTTACGGTGCCCAGCGCCACGGGGCCATCATGGCTGAACGTCGTCGCCGTGAAACCGGGGTCGTAGGACACCAGTGACCGGGCATTGACGACGTCGAGGCGGATCGTCGCGCCGCTGTTCGCGCGTAGCCGGACCGTCGAGATGCGACCGATACCGCCGGCGGCGACGGTGCTACCTGACAGGAAATCGATCCCTGCGCCGCTGCGGAGGATCAGGTCGCCGCCATCGCCATCGATATCGGACGCCAGCACCAGATTGCTGCGACCGATGATCGCCCCGCTCTGCGTCTGGATATCGACGGCGCCGGTCGCCGTCTGGCTCAGTGGCACGCCGTTCAGGCCCAGCGTCGCGGACCGTCCGGTCACCGCGTAGAGCCGGCGGGCGGTCACGCCACCGATCATCGCCACGTCGCCACCCGCGACCACCGTTACGCCGTCGCCGCCGACGTTACCCAGTTGCACGTCCTGAGCCGCGATCACCGCCACGTCGCCGCCGGTGGTCAGATCGGCACCGTCGAATCCGGTCAGCAGCCGGCCGTCCGTGGCAATCCCGCCCCGCGCCAGCCCGCTCACCGATCCCGCCGCAGTGACCCCGATCGCCGATCCCCGGACGTCGCCGAGCCGCGCATCGCCGGCGGAATCGATCGTGACGTTCCCCCCGCCGATAGTCCGCAGCGCGGTCGCGATGACATTGCCGCTGCCGGTCGTCCGCAGTGTGGCGGCGCCGCCGGCCACGCCGTCGTCCAGCACGATGCCCGCGACGCTCGCCGACGCGGCGTTGGCGGCCGTCAGCGCCAGCGCGCCGGTCGTGGCCGTCGCGCGGCCGATCCGGATCGCTCCGGCGGACGCGGCATTCAGCGGATCGCCCGCCGCCACGGTCACCGACCGTCCGGCTTCGAACGTGGTCACGTCCGCCAGCAGGCCCGTCGTGACGATCGTGTCGAACGCCGACGCCCGCAACAGCGTCGCCGTCGTGTTGCCGGCCGCCGTCGTGGAGATCGTTCCGCCGCTGCTCGTCAGCGTCCCGAACAGCGCGTCCGTGCTGCTGACGACGTCCAGATTCAGGCCGGTCGACAGCGTACCGGTCACGCGCAGGTCACCCGTCGTGCCGGCCTTTTCCAGCGATGCCGTCGTACCGGCGCTGCCGCCGCCAAGCTCCAGCGTCCCCGTGCGCGCAGTCAGGCTGAGTGCCGTCCCCGCGATTGCCGTGCCAATCGACAGGCTGTTTGCCGCCGCCAGGGCAGAGCGATCGACCGCACCGGAAGACGTTCCGGAGGTCAGGGAGGTCAGCGCCAGCGCATTGGCCGCGCGCACGTCCGCCCGCCCGCCCGCGGCGATCACCCCCGTTCCGGTGATCGCGTCTCCGGCGACCAGCGTGACGTTGCCGACCGATGTCGTCGCCGCGCCCGATGCGGCGAAGGCGATGCTGTTGCCGGCGGTGATCGCGACATCGCCGGCGGCCTGCGCGCGTCCGCGAACGGTCACGCCGCCCGCTGCGATCAGCGCGACGCCCTGACCGGGATCGAGGACGGTGATCGAACGCGTCAGGATGTCGCCGGACGTGTTCGCGCGGAACTCCCCCGACAGCGTTACCGCCCCGCGCAGATCGATCGTGCCGGAGGTCGTCAGCGGCGAGAACAGGGTCTGGCCCGCATCGACCGAGAGCAGTGCGCGCGCGTCGACGATGCCGAGTTGCAGCGTTCCTCCCGCCGTGCCGAGACGCACGCCGACATCTGCGGTCCGCCCGATACCGCCGTTGAGGCGGCTGTCGCCGGCGAACAGGATATCGCCGCCGGTCGCGTCGAGGATCAGCGACCCCGTGCCGCCACCGGCCGCCGTCACCGTCAGCAGCGACTGACCGGTGATCGATCCGTTCCGCGCGGTGACCGCGACATCGCCGGCCGCGATCTGGGTTTCGGCCGTGCCGTTCCCCAGCACGACCTGCCTACCGCCGACGATGTAGTCCCGGCCAACGGCGATGCTGCCCGTCACGCTTGCCGTACCGTTGGCGGCATCGACGATCAGGTCGGTGCCGATCGCCGTGGAGTTGCCGAGTGTCCCGTCCGTGCCCGCGCCGACGCCCGGCCCCGTGCCGGTGGCGGTCAGCGTGGCCGTGCCCGCCCGTGCCTCGATGCTGCCGACGGTGAAGCTCGACGCCGTCAGGCCCAGATCCGTGGCGGCGATCAGACGTGTGGCGCTGGCCGCGTTGCCGACGGTGATCGCCGTCGCCCCGGCGACGCTTTCCAGCGTGCCGAGCGTGGCCGTATCGCCCGCCCGCGCCGTGACCAGCCCATTGCCCTGATACGTCCCCGTCAGCGTCAGCGCGCCGCCCGCATCCAGCAACGTGGTGGTACCCGCCCGCCCGCCAACCAGCTGCAGCGCGCCGGTACCCCGGCTGGTCAGCGACAATGCGCCGCTGTTCGCGACGGCGGTGCCGATCGCGACGCTGCCGCCGATCCCGGTCAGCCCCGTGCCCGCCTGCAAAGTCGTCGCCGCCAGTCGGCCGCCGGCATCGGCATCGATCGTCGCCGCCTCCAGCAGCCCGATCGTCGTCCCACCTGCGGCGCGCAGCGTGGCGGTCGTCTGCGCGAAACCATCGATCAGCCCCATCGTGCCGAGCGCATCGCGCGTCCGGATCGATAGGGTCGACCCGAGCGCGTCGACGGTCCCCAGATCCGTCGATGTGCCGTCCACAGTGACGCTGCCCGTCGCGCGGACGGTCGTCGCCTTGACCAGGCCGCTCGTCGCGATCAGGCTCACGGTGTCGCCAGTTGCGTTGCCGGTCGTCAGATCCGATGCCGTCGCAGTCAGGGACAGCAGGCCACCCGTCGTCGCGACGGACGTCGCATCGATGCTGGCCGCACTCACGCTGGCACCGGTGCGCCCGCCCACCGTGCCCAGCAGCGCCGATCCGCCGACGGTCACGCTCAGGGCACGGCCGGCGGCCAGGTCGGCCCGCGTGCCCGGCGTGGTTCCGGCGATGCGCCCGCCGGTCACCGTCAGGTCGCTGGCGGAGTCGGTCGTCGTAGCCGATCCGATCAGGCTGGCGGTCGTGCCGCCCAGCGTCATCGCGCCGAACGAGGTCGCCGATCCGATCGACAGTGTGCCGCCATTCGCCGCCAGCGACAGCGCCCCCGCCGTCGATATCGCACTCGTTCCGGTCAGGTCGCCGCTGGCCGTGCCCGACAGCACACCCGTCGCCGTCAGCGTGCCGAAGTCCAGATTTCCACCCGTGGCGGCCAGCGTCAGCGCGCCGCCCGTCGCATCGGCGGTGCTCAGCCCGATATTGCCCGTATCGGTGCTCACGGTGACCGACGAACCCGACAGCGCGCCAAGCACGATATCACCGTTCAGCGCATTCGCCACGATCCCCTGGCTGGCGCTCAGGATCGACGCGAAGGGGGAGGGGGCGCTGCCCCGACCGATACCGCCGCTGCTGGCGAGCCGGATCGCGCCGCCCGCTCCGGTCGCGGTCAGCCCCTGATTGAGCGCTGCTCCCCCCAGCGCCAGCGACACCACGCCGCTGTTCGCCGGCGAAGGTCCGCCCAGACCGTCGTCGGCGAAGGTCACGCCGGCATCCGCACCCGGAACATTGCCCGCGATCAGGACGACGCCGCGATCCGTCGCCAGCGCCGACGTCGCGGTGACAGCCGCCCGGATGTCCAGAACGGCCTCGTTCACCGTCTGCCGCGTCGCCGCCACGAACAGCGCCGACCGGCCGCCGATCGTCCCGCTGACGACCATCGGTCCGTCGCCGTCGGTCGTCGTCGTGCCCAGCGATGTACCCTCGCGCACGGTGAAGCCCAGCGGGTTCGCGGCATCGTAGGTCAGCGTGACATCGCTCGCGGCGACCAGTGCTACGTCGCCCGTCGCCGCGATCGTGCCGGCGCTGTCGATGCGCGCGCCGATCAGCGCCACCTGGCCCAGCTGATCCGCCGCCAGACCCGTCGCCGTCAGCCCCGCCGTCGACGCGACCGTGATGCCGGCGGGATCGCCCGGCTGCGCGAAATTATAAAGTCCCGCCGTAAAGTCGGCATCGGAGATCGCCAGCGTGCTCGCGACGAGGCCGCCGACGTTCACGATCGCGTCCGCGCCGAACACGATGCCACTGGGATTGACCAGATACACCGCGATGTTGCTGTCGCTGTTCAGCGTACCGGTGATCTCCGTCGCGGTCCTCGGCAGGATGCCGCCGGTGACCCGGTTCAGGATCGTCATCCGCGAACCGTCCGACGCGACCCGCGCGTCCGAGATCGTCACCGTCTGACCCGTACCGATGTTGAAGCTTTGCCAGTCGACGATCGTGCCCGTCTGTTTCACGCCGATGCTGTCGGTCGGGAGGCCGCGGATCACCCCGTCGGGCGCGCCGATCAGCGTTCCGGCCGGAGCGACGATCGGCAGCGCCTGCCCGTGCGCGGCGCCTGTGGCGAACGTCGCCAGACATCCGCCCAGTGCCGTCGTCAGCACCAGCCTGCCGCGCAATCCCCGGCGGTGGCGGGGCTGGGTGGGGGCGGGCCGGCTGCGGGTCATCGGATAATCCTTGGTTCTTGCGCCGTACTGAAGATGGTGGAGGGTCGGGGCTATCGCGGCCGCGGGGTCAGCTGCGCGGTCACCGACAGCAGCACCCGGTCGGTCGGGCGACGCCTGTCGAACGACAGCGCCCGGTCGAGCGAATGGGCGTAGCCGATGTCCATCAGCATCTTGCCCGGCAACGACACGCGCAGTCCGCCGCCCACCGAGCGCAGCTTGCGGTCCGTTTCGGTCGAAAAGCTGTCGAGGTTCGTCAACCACACCGTGTCCGCGAACCCGTAGAATTGCAGCGGCACCGGCGAGGTCTGGAACAGATCGGCCCGCGCCTCGGTATGGATGCCCGCCGCACGGTCGCCGGTATTCGCCCCCGGATCGTAACCGCGCCCGACCGTCAGGTTGCCGATCGCGAACTCCTCGAAGTTCAGGAGCGGCCGATCGGTGTATTGCGCCCGAATGTTCGTCACGACGCTCAGGACGCGGTTGGCGCGCAGCAGCAGGTCGAGATCCGCGCGCACCACCGTCGCCTTCGGATCGCCCTCGAACCGCGACGGAGTGTAGCCGCCGGCGGACACGGCACCCAATCTGGTGGCGTTCAGGATGCCGAAACCCTGCCGCACCTCCGCCGACGCCCCCAGCGCGAACGCGTCGAGCCCGTCCGGCCGCCGACCGCGCAGATTGCCGTCGAGCCGCACGAACCCGATACGCAGCCGGTCGCGATTGAGCGGTGACGAGGCACCGTCGCCAAAAACGCGCGTCCGTTGCTCGATCACCTCCGCGCCGCCCGTCACCGACAGGTTCCGCCGCACCGTCCGGACGACGGGCAGCGTCACGTCCAGTCCACCGATGAACGACCGCGATCGCAGGTCGAGCAGTCCCAGATCGGGACGCGACCACGCATAGGTGCTCCGCACCCCCAGCGTCAGGCCCTGATTGCCGATCGGAAAGATGTATCCGCCCTGCACGACCTGTTGTTCGTCGAAATCGATCGTCGACGATGCACCGACATAGACGATGTCGCCCGCGGTCAGTACCGAATAGGTTTCCCCACGCAGATACGCCGTGCCACGCCCGATCTGGCGCGATCCGTAATTCTGGATGTTGCCAATGATGGCGAAGTTCTGGGTCGCGACCACCACGTCGCCGATCACGTCGCCGGGGGCGGTGCCGGCCGGGCGCAGCGACAGCCGCACGTCAAGGCCGGGGACGTCGCCGACCAGCAGCAGGATGCGCTCCGCATCGCGTTCGTTGATCGGGTCGAGCGCGCGGATCTGCGCGATGCGCGCCGCCAGCACGTCGCGATACCGTCCCGCCTCGCCATGGATACGGACTTCCGTGATCCGCGCCATTACGACTGCCAGCTTCAGTTCGCCGGTCATGATCTCCTGCGGCGGGATCTGGACCGAGGCGACATAGCCCGACGCCCGTAGCGCGGCATTGGCGGCGTCGCGGATCGCGCAGACGTTGCTGATCGGCTGTTCGCCCCGCACGATAGGGACGATCGGCGCGAGAATCGCGGCGATGGCGGGGGGCAGCGTGTCGCGGCCCGCCGGTACGAACGTCACCCGGTCGATCGCGACCTTCAGCGGCGAACTCGCCAGCGCGCACGGCGGGCGCCCGAACGCCTCGCTGCCATCGACGCTGACGCTGGTGCCGGCCGGCGCGCTTTGCGGCCCCGGCTGCTCCACCTGCTGCCGGGTCGGAAGACCCGTAGGCGTCGTCGGCTGCGGCGTGGTCTGCGCCGCCAGCATGGTCGGCATCGCGATCAGCGCCGGGCTGGCAATCAGCGCAAATCCGAGCGCGACAGGACGCGTGCATATCGCGCTGCTGCGCGTCGTCTTCGGCGCCACCGGCGCTCCACGTCTATAGAGTCCCCACCCCATCGAATCCCCCTGCGGGTCTTTTACCTCCCGTTCATCATGTCGCCAAGTACTAAAACTATCGCTGTATTTTCAGAACGCCGGGTTTTTACTGGTTGCCACGCCCGAACCCTTTGGCAGCGCAGCATGATTGTTACGCGGGTCGCGCTGCTTCTATAGGGGGGCGATGACCGATCCCGCCACGCCAGCCGCCCTGTCCGGCATCCGCATCCTCGACCTGTCCCGGGTCCTGGCCGGCCCTTGGGCGACGCAGATGCTCGCCGATCTGGGCGCGGATGTCGTGAAGGTGGAAGCACCCGGCTGCGGCGACGATACCCGCGCCTGGGGGCCGCCGTTCCTGATCGACGGGGCGGGGCAGGAAGATGCGGGGGAAAGCGCCTATTACCTGTCGTGCAACCGCAACAAGCGATCGATCGCGATCGATCTCGCCGATCCCGCGGGCGCGGCGATCGTCCGCGATCTCGCCGCGCGCGCCGATGTCGTGGTGGAGAATTTCAAGGTCGGCGGCCTCGCCAAATACGGCCTCGACTTCGCCAGCCTGTCGCACTTGAACCCGAAGCTCGTCTATTGCTCGATCACCGGCTTCGGCCAGACCGGCCCCTATCGCGACCGCCCCGGTTACGACTTCGTCGCACAGGGCATGGGCGGCTTCATGAGCATCACGGGGGAGGAGGGTGGCCAGCCGCTACGCGCCGGCGTCGCGATGGCCGACCTGTCGACCGGCCTGTACGCCGCCGTCAGCATCCTCGCCGCGCTGCGCCACGCGGAACGGACCGGACAGGGCCAACAGATCGATCTCGCCCTGCTCGATACGCAGGTCGCGATGCTCGCCAATCAGGCGATGAACTTTCTGGTCGGCGGCATCGATCCGGGCCGGCTCGGCAACCGGCATCCGACCGTCGTGCCCTATACCACGTTCGATGTCGCGGACGGGACGATCGTCATCGCGGTCGGCAACGACCGGCAATTTCGGCTTTTGTGTCGGGAGATGGGTGTGCCCGACCTCGCCGACGATCCGCGCTTCGTCACCGCGCGCGTACGCCAGATCAACCGCGATGCGATCGAGGCGATCGTCCGCGACCATGTCCGCGATCTGCACGCCGAACCGCTCGTCGAGCGGCTGGTCGCAGCGGGCATCCCCGCCGGCCCGGTCAACAGCATCCGCGAAATCTTCGCCGACCCCGTCATCGCCGCACGCGGCACCGTCCACCGGTTCGAGCGGGAGGATGGCGCGACGATCCCCAGTGTCGCCTTTCCCGGCAAGCTGTCCGCGACCCCCGCCACCTTCCGCCATCGCCCGCCGCGCATCGGGGAGAACGCAGTCGCGATTCTCGCCGACTGGCTCGACCTTGACGAACCCTTTTCGAACACGGATCGCGGGGCGCAGGGAGAGACGCGTTGACCAGCTACGATATCCTCATCGTCGGGGCCGGCCATGCCGGCGCGCAGGCGGCGATCGCGCTGCGGCAGCGCAAGTTCGTCGGCAGTATCGCGATCCTCGGCGAGGAGCCCGAGCTTCCCTATGAACGGCCGCCGCTGTCGAAGGATTATCTGGCCGGCGACAAGCCGTTCGACCGCCTGCTGATCCGGCCGGCCGCCTTCTGGGTCGAGCGCGACGTGACGATGCTGACCGGCCGCCGCGTCGTCGCCGTCGATCCCGCTGCCCGCACCGTCACGACCGACGATGGCGCGCGCTTCGGCTATGGCGAACTGATCTGGGCGGCGGGCGGCCACGCCCGCCGGCTGAGCTGTGCCGGCCACGATCTCGCCGGGGTCCATTCCGTCCGCAGCCGCGCCGATGTCGATCGCATGATCGCCGAACTGGACGGCACCACGCGTGTCGCTGTCATTGGCGGCGGCTATATCGGCCTCGAAGCCGCCGCAATCCTGTCGAAGCTGGGCAAGCAGGTGATCGTATTCGAGGCGCAGGACCGTGTCCTCGCCCGCGTCGCCGGGGCCGCGCTTTCGGGCTTCTTTGAAGCCGAACACCGCGCCCACGGCGTCGACATCCGTCTGGGCGCCGCGGTCGACTGCATCGTGGAAAGCGCAGGGCGCGCTGCCGGCGTGCGGCTGGCGGACGGAGACGTCGTGCCGGCGGAGATGGTCATCGTCGGCGTCGGCATCGTGCCCGCCGTACAGCCCTTGCTGGCCGCCGGAGCCGAGGGTGGCAACGGCGTGGCGGTCGACACTTATGGCGCGACCAGCCTGCCGCATGTCCACGCGATCGGCGATTGCGCGCTGCACGCGAACATCTTCGCGGACGGTCTGCCGATCAGGCTGGAATCGGTCCAGAACGCCAACGATCAGGCGACCACCGTCGCCCGTGCGCTGACCGGCGCGCCCGAACCCTATGTCGCCGTGCCGTGGTTCTGGTCCAACCAGTATGACCTCAGGCTCCAGACCGTTGGCCTCTCGACCGGTCACGACCGGGAGGTCCTTCGCGGCGATCCCGCCACCCGCAGCTTCTCGATCGTCTATCTGAAAGCCGGACGCGTCGTCGCGCTCGACTGCGTCAACGCCATCAAGGATTATGTGCAGGGCAGGGCGCTGGTCCTGTCGGGTGCCATGCTCCCTGCCGAACGGCTGGCGGATGCAGCCGTCCCGCTGAAGGAGCTGGCCGCCGCGGGCTGATCCGGCTGCGCGCCGCCAAGGCGACCGGACATCATGGCGCGGGCGGTGCCATCACCTCGATCACGCTCGCCGCGATTCGCGCGGTGACCGGCGTTTTCGCCAGCACCTCGCCGTCGATCGAGATCGGCAGCCGCGGTTCCGTATCGATGTGCACTTCCTTCCCGGAAAAGCTGATCGTGTCGTGGTGCCGCGCTTCGTGCCCGAAGAAGCTGAGCGCCCAGTTCTTCACCAGTTCACGCTTGTAATGGCCGCGCACCGCCTGGACGACGATCTCGCCGGAGTTCACCGACGCCTCGTCCACCAGCCACGTACCGCCGTGATAGGGGCCGTTCGAAATCCGCACTTCCACGACGCGCATCTTCCGCCTGGTCTTGCCGTCGTCGACATGGAGCATGAACGGCTTGAACCGCGTGAACTGATAGGATGCCCAGCCGAGATATCCGATCCGGCCAAGCACTTTCTTCAACCCGTGCGGCACCGTCTCCGCGATCTGCGGGCTGATCCCCATCGCCGCGCAATTGGCGAAATAGTCGCCGTCGATCATACCCAGATCGATCCGCCGCATATGGCCGGCGCGGATCACCTCCACCGCCCCTTCGATCGTCAGCGGAATGCCGAGCGTTCGCGAAAAGCTGTTGGCGGTGCCCAGCGGCAGCACCCCCAGGATCACGTCGTGCCCGACCATCAGGTCGACCAGCCCGCTGATCGTGCCGTCGCCACCCCCCAGGATCAACAGATCGGGTTTGGCCGACAGGACGTCGCGGACCGTCGCCTCCAGCTTCTTCGGATCGTCGACCGCGCGGGCATCGACGTCATAGGGAAGACCCTGCATCGCCGCGCACGCTCGTTTGAACAGTTTCTGCCCTTTACGGGACTTGGCGTTGACGACCATCGCCGCCGACTTGATTTCCCGCATTCGATACGCTCCCGCAACCAACGCCGCCAACGCTTGCGACCGCGCGTTCGATCCCGCAAAGCGTCCGGCATGTCGTCCTATCCCGCCGTCCGCCTTCGCCGTACCCGCGCCTCCGGCTGGAGCCGTCGCCTGCACGCGGAAAACGTGCTCACGCCCGCCGACCTGATCTGGCCGCTGTTCGTGACCGAAGGGCAGGGGGTGGAGGAGCCGGTCGCCAGCCTGCCGGGCGTGTCGCGCTGGTCGGTCGACGGTATCGTCGCCCGCGGACGGGAGGCTCGCGATCTCGGCATCCCGTGCATCGCGCTGTTCCCCAACACTCCTGCGCACCTGCGCAGCGACGACGGGCGGGAGGCGCTGAACCCCGACAACCTGATGTGCCGCGCCATCCGCGCGTTGAAGGATACCGTTCCGGAGGTCGGCGTGCTGACCGACGTCGCGCTCGATCCCTATACCAGCCACGGCCATGACGGGCTGGTCGATGCCACCGGCTATGTCGTCAACGACACGACCGCCGACATGCTGATCGGGCAGGCGCTGGTGCAGGCGGAGGCGGGAGCCGACATCGTCGCGCCGTCCGATATGATGGATGGGCGCATCGGCCTGATCCGCGCGGCGCTGGAGCAGGGCGGCCACCACAACGTCCAGATCATGAGCTACGCGGCCAAATACGCGTCCGCCTTCTACGGCCCGTTTCGTGACGCGGTTGGTTCGCGCGGCCTGCTGAAGGGGGACAAGAAGACCTATCAGATGGACTCCGCTAATGCGGAAGAGGCGCTGCGCGAGGTCGCGCTCGATCTTGCGGAGGGGGCGGACACGATCATGGTCAAGCCGGGCCTGCCCTATCTCGACATCGTCCGCGCCGTGAAGACCCGGTTCGAGGTGCCCGTCTTCGCCTATCAGGTGTCCGGCGAATACGCGATGATCGAGGCGTCGGCCGCGGTGGGGGCCGGCGACCGCGATGCGCTGGTGTTGGAGACGCTGATGGCGTTCAAGCGGGCGGGATGTTCGGGCGTCCTCACCTATCACGCAGCACATGCTGCCCGGTTGCTCGGAGCGTGATGGCCGGGGATCGTGACGGGATAACCTCCCGCATCTCCGGCACTACTCCTCTGGGTCGCGCGCTGTTCGTCGCGACGATCCTTGCCGGGTCGTTCCTGCTGTTCCTCGTCCAGCCGATGGTCGCGCGGATGGCGTTGCCGCGGCTGGGCGGTGCGCCCGCCGTGTGGAACTCGGCGATGCTGGTCTATCAGGCGCTGCTGCTCGGCGGCTATGCCTATGCCCATGCGCTCGGCCGCGTGCGCCCGCGGATGCAGGCTGCGATCCATATCGGCGTGCTGCTGGTCGCCGCGCTGTGGCTGCCGATCGGGCTGATGTCCGCCGATCTGCCGCCCGATGCGCAGCCGGCGGTGTGGGTGCCGTGGCTGTTGCTCGGATCGATCGGCCCGCTGTTCTTCGCCGTCTCCGCGCAAGCGCCGCTCATCCAGCGCTGGTTCTCCCTCGCGAGCGGCGGGCGCGATCCCTATGCGCTCTACGCGGCGTCCAATTTCGGCAGCTTCGCCGGGCTGATCGCCTATCCGCTGCTGGTCGAACCCGGTCTGGCGCTTCACGAGCAAAGCCTGATGTGGAGCGGCGGCTATGTCCTCGTCATCGCGTTCGTCCTCGCCTGCGCCGGCCTGCTGCCACGGACGCCGGCCGAGGCGCATGTCCGCGCCGACAGCCCTCCGCCCGCGCGCGCCGCCGTCGTCCGCTGGATCGCGCTCGCGCTGGTGCCGTCGGGGCTGATGCTCGCGACCTCGACATACATCACCACCGACATCGTCGCGATGCCGCTGCTCTGGGTGCTGCCGCTCGGCCTGTATCTGCTCAGCTTCACGATCGCCTTTGCCGACAATCGCGCGCCCGCCGACCTCATCACCCGCATCGCGCCGGTCACCATCCTGCTGTTCGGCGGCGTCATGATGGCCGGCTACAATCAGGGGCCGTGGTTCAGCCTGGGCGTATCGCTGCTGCTGCTGTTCATGGTGTCGGTCGCGCTGCATACCGCCATGTACCGCTCGCGCCCCGCGCCCGACCGGCTGACCGGATTCTATCTGGCGATGTCGCTGGGCGGTGCGCTGGGTGGCGTATTCGCCGGATTGCTCGCGCCCGTGCTGTTCGACTGGACCTACGAATATCCGATCCTGATCCTCGCGGCGGGGGCGCTCGCGCCGCAGACCTTCCTGACCAACGCCATCCGCGATGTCTGGTTCGTCGGCACGACCCGGCGCATCGCCTTTCTGACGGTCGGGCTGGCGATCGGCATCCTGATCCTCCTCCGCTTCAACGGTCCGGCGGCCCTGTTCGGCGAAGGCCATGACGGTTTCGCCTTCATCATCGTCGCGGCGATCGGCCTCGCCACGATCGGCTTCCGTCCGGCCTATCTCTGCGTTCTCGCCGCCGCACTGATGATCTTCGGCGGCTATCGCTCGATCGCGCTGTCGCTCGACCCCGGCGCTCGCACGCGCAGCTATTTCGGCGTCTACACCGTGCGTGGCGACGACCGTGTCCGCGAACTCGATCACGGCACGACCGTCCACGGCATCCAGTTGCGCGGCAGCGTTGCCCGGGAAAAGACGCCGACGACCTATTACGCTCCCGGCTCCGGCGTCGGTCAGGCGATGCGGGCTGCCCCCGCGCTCTATGGTCCGGCGGCCCGCATCGGCGTCGTCGGTCTCGGCACCGGCACGCTGTCCTGCTATGCCCGGCCCGGTCAAAGCTGGCGCTTCTACGAGATCGATCCCGCCGTCATCCGCATCGCCCGCGATACCGGCCAGTTCACCTACCTGTCGCGCTGCCTGCCGAACCCGACGATCCGGCTCGGCGATGCCCGCCTCAGCCTCGCCGCCGAACAGGCGTCGTCGCTCGACCTGCTCGCGCTCGACGCCTTCTCGTCGGACGCGGTACCGATGCACCTGATGACGCGGGAGGCGTTCGCGACCTATGCCCGCGTCATGTCGCCGCGCGGTCTGGTGCTGGTCCACATCTCCAACCGCTTCCTCGATCTGGAGCCGGTGGTCGCCGCGGCGGCGAAGGCCGGCGGCTGGCATGCGGCGGTGATGAACTACCGGCCGTCCTCGCTGGAACGCGATGCCTCATCGTCGCTGTGGGTGGCGCTGTCACGCGATCTCGCCGTGCTGGCCACGCTCCGCCGGCAGGAACCCGACTGGCGCGATATCCGGCCGCGGCCGGGGATGGCGGCGTGGACCGACGATTATTCGACGATCCTGCCGCTGTTGAAGCACTTCTAGGCGATCAGGCGGCGGGCAGGGCCGCCTGCAACCGGTCGATCGTTGCGGTGTGCCGATTGCCCTCCGCCGCGATCCGATGCTGGATCGAATCAAGCGTCGGATAGGGCGGCTCCAGCGCCGCCGCCCGCGCGGTCGCCAGATCGCCGGCCTCGCTCGCCAGCCCGCTCGCCTGCGCGCGCCAGTCGTCGAGCGAACCCAGCGCCGTCTGCGCATCCAGCCACGCATCGCTGCCGACCGCACGCCCCTTCGCCGCGCGCGCCGCCGTCTCCGCGCGCGCCGCATCCCGGTCGAAACCGCTTGTCACCGCCGCCAGCCGCGCCGTCAGGTCGGCGATCTTCGCGTCCAGCGCGACGTCGACCTTCAGCGGCTCTGGCGGCGGCGGCGCGGGCTCCGCGAACCCGACCTTCTCCGTCGGCCGCACGGCAAGCGACGGATAGACGCTGGCATCCCGCGCACACGCGCCCAACAGAACGAACGACGAGACGAGCAGCGCGGGCAGGACCTGTTTCATGCTGTCACCCCTAGAAGCGCCACTTTTTCCGCGCAACGGACTTGCCACCCCGGAGGAGCCTGCTAAGAGCGCACCTCCATTGCGCGCCCGTAGCTCAGCTGGATAGAGCATCAGACTACGAATCTGAGGGTCGGACGTTCGAATCGTTCCGGGCGCACCATTTGGAACTCCTGAAAAGCCGGACCGGCGACGGTTCGGCTTTTCCCGTTTATGGCCTATCGAAACGCGCATCGGCCGCTATCCTCCCGCAAAAGCACGGAGAGGATCATGACCGACCATCCCGCCCCCGGTCCCCTGCGGCTGGCGCAGACCTATGCGGCTGGCCTGATGGGCCACCGCGCAACTGTCCCGTTCCGCATCGACGAACTGGAGGCGAAGGCCGGGGCGACGATGACGCCCGAAGCATCAGGCTATCTGCGTTCGGCCGGCGCGGAGGCAACGGCGCGCGCCAATCGCGCGGCGCTCGATGCGATCCGCCTCGTCCCGCGGATGCTCCGGGACGTGGCCAAGCGCGACCTGTCGGTGGAGCTGTTCGGCCGCCGTCTGCCCGCCCCCGTGCTGCTCGCCCCGATTGGTGTTCAGGACCTGGCGCATCCCGATGCCGATCTCGCCACGGCGATGGGCGCGGCGGTGCGTGGTATCCCGATGATCTTCTCCAATCAGGCGTCCGTCGCGATGGAGGACTGCGCCGCCGCGATGGGCGACGCGCCGCGCTGGTTTCAGCTCTACTGGACGCGCTCCGACGCGCTCGCCGAGTCGCTGGTGCGCCGCGCGGAGGCGTGCGGATGCGATGCGATCGTCGTGACGCTCGACACGACGATGCTGGGCTGGCGACCCGTCGATCTCGGCCACGGCTTCCTGCCGTTCCTGAAGGGGCAGGGGATCGCGCAATATGTCACCGACCCGGTGTTTCGCAGCATGCTCGCCCGGCCGCCGAAGGAGGACCCGCTCGCCGCCGCGCAGCTGTTCACGCAAATCTACTCCGATCCCGGCGTCGACTGGACCCGCCTGCGCAGGATCCGCGAGTGGACGCACCTGCCCGTCGTGCTCAAGGGCATCCAGCACCCCGCCGACGCGCAACGCGCTGCGGAGGAGGGATGGGACGGCATCGTCGTGTCCAATCACGGCGGCCGGCAGGTCGACGGCGCGGTCGGCTCGGCATCGCAACTCGCGGCCTGCGTCGACGCGGTCGCCGGCCGCGCCCGCGTCCTGTTCGACAGCGGCATCCGTGGCGGGGCCGATGTCGTCAAGGCACTGGCGCTGGGCGCGGACGCCGTGCTGCTCGGGCGACCCTATATATGGGGACTGGCGATCGACGGTGCGGACGGAGTCACGGCGGTCATCGACAATGTCGTCGCCGAACTCGATCTGACGCTGGGTCTGATCGGCTGTCACTCGGTCGCCGGGCTGGGGCGGGAGTATCTCGCCGACCGGTAAGGACGTGGGTTACACGCGCCCGGCACAGCCAGCCGTATGCCTTTCGTCACGCCACCCCGGTTTCTACGCCGCCTCCGCCCTGCCCAGCGCGATGTAGCGCTGCAGATGCTCGTCCTGATCGCCCAGCTGGTGATCGATCATCGTCAGCCGCTTGGCGTAATGGGACAGCGGCAACTCCCACGTCATGCCGATGCCGCCGTGAAGCTGGATGGCTTCCTCCGCGACCAGCTGCCCCGTCGCGCCGACGGTGTACTTCGCCGCCGCCAACGCACGGTCGGCACCCGGCTTCCCGAACGCGTCGGCCGCATTGATGACGGCGGAGCGCGCCTGCTCCACCTCCAGCAGCACGGTGGCGATACGATGCTGAAGCGCCTGGAACTTGCCGATCGGCACGCCGAACTGCTTGCGTGTCTGGAGATATTCGATCGTCGCCGTCTTCGCGATATCCATCGCGCCCAGCGCCTCCGCCGACAGCGCCAGCAGTCCCGCCGCCTCCGCCGCCGCGAGCGCGGCCCCGGCATCGCCGCCGACCGCCTCCGCGACGCGCACGCCGTCCAGCCGGACCTCGCCCGCGCGCCCGCCGTCGACGGTATTGTAACCGTCGATCGTCAGCCCCTCCGCCCCTTTCGGCACGACGAACAGCGCGACACCGGCGTCGGTCTGGGCCGATACCAGCAGCACGTCCGCCGCCTCCGCCTGCGCCACGACCGCCTTCGCGCCGGTTAGCGTCCAGCCATCTCCGTCCCGCGTCGCGCGGGTCATCAGCGGCTCGTCCGGCGCGCGGTCTTGCGGCTCGGCATGGGCGAACGCCGCGATCGTGGTGCCCGCGACGATGCCCTCCGGCACCTCGCCCGCCGCCGCCAGCGCGCGGCCGACCATCAGCGTGCCGAGGAACGGTTCCACCGCCAGCGCCCTGCCCAGTTCCTCGAATACCACCATGATGTCGAAGCCGCTGCCGCCGAACCCGCCGATATCCTCGCCGAACAGCGCGCCCGCGATCCCGAGTTCGCCCAGCCCAGCCCAAACCTCGGGCGAATATCCCGTCTCGCCATACGCAGCCTTGTTGCGCGCATCGACCGGCGCCGCGTCCGCCAGATAGCGGCGTAGCGTGTCGGCCAGCATCTGCCGGTCCTCGCTATGCTGAAAATCCATCAGAGCCCCACGATCATCTTGGAAATGATGTTCTTCTGCACTTCGTTCGATCCCCCGAAGATCGACAGCTTGCGCATGTTGAAATAGGTCGGAGCGGCCGCGCCGGCGTCCTCCGGCCCGACCGGCTCGCCGTTGTAACCCTCCTCCAGCGCCTCCGGGATGAACGGGATCGCATAGGGACCATAGGCGCGGCGGGAGAGGGCGGTGATCGCCTGCCGGATTTCCGTGCCCTTGATCTTCAGCATCGAGCTCTCCGCCCCCGGCGCACCGCCCCCCGCCGCCGCCGCGACGACGCGCATGTTGGTCGTCGCCATATTGGCGAGGTCGATCTCGATCCGTGCCATCCGCGCGGCGAACAGCGGGTCGTCGACCAGCTTGCGACCGCCCCGCGTGATCTTGCCCGCGACGGTGCGCAACCGGTCGAACGCCGCCGCCGACGATCCGACCCCCGCGATATTCGTCCGCTCGTAGGTCAGCAGGTATTTGGCATAGGTCCAGCCCCTGTTCTCCTGCCCGACGAGGTTCTCCACCGGCACGCGTACGTCGGTGAAGAACACCTCGTTCACCTCTGCATCGCCATCCAGCAGCACGATCGGCCGTACCTCGATGCCGGGCGACTTCATGTCGATCAGCAGGAACGAGATGCCCTCCTGTGCCTTCGCGGCAGGATCGGTGCGGACGAGGCAGAAAATCCAGTCCGCGAACTGGCCCAGCGTCGTCCACGTCTTCTGGCCGTTGACGACATAATGGTCACCGTCCCGGACCGCGCTTGTCTTCAGGCTGGCGAGATCCGATCCCGCGCCCGGCTCCGAATAGCCCTGGCACCACCAGTCGGTGCCATCCAGGATGCGCGGGAGGTAGTGCTGCTTCTGCTCCTCGCTGCCGTATTTGATGAGCACGGGGGCGAGCATGCTCAGCCCGAACGGCACGATCCGAGGCGCATTTGCGCGGGCGATTTCGTCCTCGAAGATCGACCGCTGAACGACCGTCCAGCCCGGCCCGCCATATTGCTCCGGCCAATGGCTCGCCAGCCAGCCACGCGCATTCAGGACAGCGTGCCATTCGACCATGTCTTCCCTGGTCAGCGACAGGCCGTGCGCGACCTTGTTCGACAGCCGTGCGGGAAGCTTCTCCTTCAGGAAGCTGCGTACCTCATCGCGGAAAGCCTCCTCGTCGGGCGTGAAGCTGAGGTCCATCATCCGTCTCCGTATCTTGTACGGTCGGCATATCACGCCCGGTCGCGGACGCAAACGCTTCCATACCGGATATTCGATAATTGGCGTCGTTGCGTCGATTGTTGCTACATGTCACGATGTTCATCAAAGGGGCATCGAATGAGTGAATGGCAGGCGGCCGTGGCCGCAATGCGCCGCGGCGACACGGTGGGTGCTGCGGGGTGTGCGATCGTACTGGGCGCCGGCGGCCGCGTCGGCTCGGCCTTCGCGCGCCGGCTACACGACGACGGTTTTCTGGTGCTGACCGATCCTGCCGATCCCGTTACCGTCGCCCGTGCCGCCGCCCCCGCTTATCTATTCGACTGCGCCTATGCGGATGGCGATCCTGCCGGCCACGTCGAGCGCGTCGTCCGCCATTTGACGGATTGGCGCGACTATGCGGGCATCTTCGTGCCCTCGTCGGGCTGGATCGACAGCGACAGCGACTATGCCCGCGCCAAGCGGGCCGTCGAGGCACTGGTTGCCTTCTACGCCGCGCTCGGCGCGCCCGTCGTCACCGATCGCATCGGCTACTTTCCGGGCGACGGTGTCACGCCCGATCCCACGGAGCCGATGATCGCGCAGGCCATCGATGGCGACACGCTCTACGCGCGCGTGATGGCTAGGCTGTACCAGCCTGCGCGATGACGCCCAGCACCTGCTGCGCCAGCTCCGGCCGGCAGATCAACAGGTCGGGCAGCAACGGGTCCGCACAGTTATAGACCAAAGGACTGCCGTCGATCCGCGACGCGTGCAGCCCCGCCGCCAGCGCCACTGCGGCGGGCGCGCAATTGTCCCATTCATACTGTCCGCCGGCATGCAGATAGATGTCGGCGCGCCCGTCCACGACCGCCATCGCCTTCGCACCCGCCGATCCCATGCCCAGCATCTCCGCATCGAGCGCGGTGGCGACCCGCTGCGCGATGTCGGGGCAGCGCGTCCGGCTGACGACGACCCGCGGCCTGCCGGGCGGGGGAGGGGCGGCGACCCGCGCGTGATCCGTGCACCAGACCTGGCCCCATTGCGGCACCGCCACCGCCCCGAACGCTGGCCGACCGTCGATCGCCAGTCCGATATGGACAGCCCAGTCGTCCAGCCCATCGGCATAGTCCCGCGTCCCGTCCAGCGGATCGACGATCCACACCCGCCGCGCCCCGCACCGCGCGCGGTCATCCAGGCTCTCTTCGGACAGGATGAAGTCGTCCGGCCGCGCTTCCGCCAGCCGGCGCAGGATCAGCGTGTTGGCTTCCCGGTCGCCGCGATCGCCCAGCGCCCGGCCCGTCTCGGCACGCTCCGCCCGGATCGCGCGCAGCAGGTCGCCAGCCTCGTTGGCGATGGCGGCGGCGAGCTCGGTGTCCGTCACAACTCGTGGCTCCATACGCCAACGACATACTCCACGATCCGCTCGGCCGCAGCTTCGGGAGTTTCGCGCGTCGTGTCGATCCTGATCTCTGGCCGCTCCGGCGCTTCGTAGGGGCTGGAGATGCCGGTGAAGTCCCGGATCTCACCCGCCCGCGCCTTGGCGTACAGGCCCTTCGGATCGCGCGCCTCCGCCGTCGCCAGTGGCGTATCGACGAAGATCTCCACGAACTCGCCCGCCGGCAGGCGCGACCGCACCATCGCCCGCTCCGCCCGGAACGGCGAAATGAACGCGGTCAACACGATCAGCCCGGCGTCCGCCATCAACCGTGCGACCTCGCCGATCCGCCGGATGTTCTCGATCCGCCCCGCATCCGAGAAGTCGAGATCGCGGTTCAGCCCATGCCGGATATTGTCGCCGTCCAGCAAGAAGCTGTGCTTGCCTAACGCGTGCAGCTTCTTCTCGACCAGATTGGCGATCGTCGACTTGCCCGATCCCGACAGGCCGGTGAACCACAGCACCCGCGGCGACTGCCCTTTCTGCCGGGCATGCGCCTCCCGCGTCACATCCACCGACTGCCAGTGGACGTCGGTGGCCCGCGCCAGCGCATGCTGCACCATCCCCGCCGCGACCGTCGCGTTGCTCGCGCGATCGATCAGGATGAAGCCGCCCAGATCGGCACCCTCCTCATACGGCTCGAACACGATCGGCCGATCGGTATAGACCTCCGCCACGCCGATATCGTTGAGCGCCAGCGTCGTCGCCGCGACCTCCGCCTGCGTGTTAACATCGACGGTGTGGCGCGGCGGCTGCACCGTCGCATTGACCATCTGCGTGCCCAGCTTCAGCCAGTATCCGCGTCCGGGCACCAGCGGCTGGTCCGCCATCCACACGATCGTCGCGAGCATCTGGTCGGCAGCCTGGGGCGGTGCATCCGCCGCGGCGATCACGTCCCCGCGCGAACAATCCACTTCGTCCGCCAGCACCAGCGTCACCGACTCGCCCGCCGTCGCATGCCCGCGCTCGCCGTCGGCGGTCAGGACACGCGCCACCGAGGTGTTGCGCCCGGACGGCACCACGCGCACCCGGTCGCCGACCGCCACGCCGCCGCTCGCGATCATCCCCGAAAAGCCGCGAAAATCGAGATCGGGTCGATTCACCCACTGCACCGGCAACCGGAACGGCCGCGCCGCCGAGCGGTCGCTGTCGACCGGTATCGCCTCCAGATGCGCCAGCAGCGTCGGCCCGTCATACCAGTCCATCGCCGGTGACGGCGTTGCGACGTTCTCCCCGGTCAGTCCGGACAGGGGAATCGCCGTGAAGCGCTCGATGCCGATCCCCCTCGCAAACTCGGCATAATCGGCAACGATCGCGTCGAACCGCTCATGATCGTGGCCGATCAGGTCCATCTTGTTCACCGCCAGCACGATCTCGCGAATGCCGACCAGATGGGCCAGCCAGCTATGCCGCCGCGTCTGCGTCAGCACGCCCTTGCGCGCGTCGATGAGGATCACGGCGCAATCGGCGGTCGACGCGCCCGTGACCATGTTGCGCGTATATTGCTCGTGTCCGGGCGTGTCGGCGACGATGAACTTGCGTTTCTCGGTCGCGAAGAACCGGTAGGCGACGTCGATCGTGATGCCCTGCTCGCGCTCGGCCGCCAGCCCGTCGACCAGCAGCGCGAAGTCGATATTCGCCCCCTGCGTCCCCATCCGCACAGAATCGGCCTCCAGCGCGGCGAGCTGATCCTCGAAGATGGTCTTCGAATCATACAGCAGGCGACCGATCAGCGTCGACTTGCCGTCGTCCACCGACCCGCAGGTGATGAACCGCAGCATCGTCTTCGCGGCATGGCCGGCGAGGTACGCGTCGATATCCTCACCGATCAGCGCCTCGGGGGTGTAGGCCGTCATTCTGCCCTCTCCCTCTCAGGGAGGGGAGCTTCGATCAGCACACCCATCAGAAATATCCCTCCCGCTTCTTCTTCTCCATGCTCGCCGCCTGATCGTGATCGATCGCGCGGCCTTGACGCTCGGAGGTCGTCGTCAGCAGCATTTCCTGTATCACCGCTGACAGCGTATCCGCCCGGCTCTCCACCGCGCCGGTCAGCGGGTAGCAGCCGAGCGTGCGAAACCGGATCGATCGCTCCACCGGCACTTCACCGGGCAGCAGGCGGAACCGGTCGTCGTCCACCATCAGCAACATACCGTCGCGCTCGACGGTAGGGCGAGGGGCCGCGAAGTAGAGCGGCACGATCTCGATCCCCTCGGCCAGGATGTATTGCCAGATATCCAGCTCGGTCCAGTTCGACAGCGGAAATACGCGCAAGCTTTCGCCCCGGTTCAGCCGTGCATTGTACAGCCGCCACAATTCGGGCCGTTGCGCCTTCGGGTCCCAGCCGTGGCTGGCCGACCGGAACGAGAAGATGCGCTCCTTCGCGCGGCTCTTCTCCTCGTCGCGCCTCGCGCCGCCAAAGGCCGCGTCGTAGCCGCCCGCGGTCAGCGCCTGCTTCAATCCCTCCGTCTTCCACAGATCGGTGTGCCGCCCGCCATGATCGAACGGGTTGATCCCCGCCGCCACCGCGTCCGGGTTCTTGTGGACGATCAACTCCATGCCGGCGTCCGCCGCCGCCTTGTCGCGCAGGTCGTACATCGCCCTGAACTTCCACGTCGTATCGACATGCAGCAGCGAGAAGGGCGGTCGCCCCGGCGCGAACGCCTTCTTCGCCAGATGCAGCATCACCGCCGAATCCTTGCCGACGGAATACAGCATCACCGGTCGCTCCGCCTCGGCGACGACCTCGCGCAGGATGTGGATGCTGTCGGCTTCGAGCCGTTGAAGGTGGGTGAGCGTACTCATCGACGCTTCAGATAGTCACGTCGCCGCACCATGCGACCAACTTATCCTGTCAGTCGCAAAAGTCCGCCCGCTCGCGCTCCAGCGAATCGAGGATGCGCGCGCCCGCCATGAACACCGCGACGGGGCACAGCGCGAACAGCATCACGCCGCCCCAGCCAGGATACTGGTTCATGTAATGCACGCCCCGCTCCGTCGCGCCGTTGGCGAGACCGTAGATCACGAGGAACGCCTCGAACTTGGTCTTGATGACGAACAACCGGGCGAATCGGGACCACATGTGCGAAGCCTAGCAAGGCCGGTGCCAATGGCGGAAGTGCGTGTTGTTTTCGTAACCGACATGGTAAATCGTAAATTAATTCGACAGGAGTGGGGGCTTCATGACGATTTTGAACGGTTCGGCAGGCATCATGATCGGGGCGGAGGAGGCGGGTTGTTTTCGCGGGACTCCCGACCGTGTCATCCTTGGCGGACCGCTGAAACTCTACCGCCTCGCGGGATCGCGATCGGGCATCGCCGGTCCGGAGCGGGGCGCATGGTGGTTCGACGGGGAGATGCTCGCCGCCCTTGCCGACGACGTGCTTGAGGCGACGTATGACGGCAATGCCTTCACCCGCCGCAACATTCTCGCCGGCACGCGGACAGATCTGGCGGTGAAATCATCCTGGAGCAATATGGGCTGGTTCTGCTGCCTGACACTCGACGCCGCCCAGCAACTGATTGGCTGGCGTGGCGAGGCGCTGGCGCAAAAGGACCATGGTGCCGGCTTTTTCGAAGGTCTGTTGCCGGGTGGCGGCACTCAGTTCTTTATCCCCGGCCTCGTGACGGCGCTATCGGTGGCAATCACGCGAGAGCCGACGCACACGGCGCTGTCGCGCCTGTCGCGTACCCCCAACTGGCGCGGCTGAAGCGTCAGGCGAGCGCCTTCAGGTCCAGCGCTCGCAGCAGTTCGGCCCGCGCCGCCTCGACCGCCGCCACCAGTGCCGGGTCGCGCAACCCGTCCGCCGCGATCTCCTCCGGCCAATGCGCCTCGATCACTGCTGCAATCCGGTCCAGCCGCGCATGGTCGACCAGAAACCGCGGATCGACCGTTACCGGGTCGGCGACCACCCGTAGCCGCAGACACGCCGGTCCGCCGCCGTTCGCCATCGATTCCCGTACGTCCACCACCTCGACGCGGCGGATCGGTCCGTTGCCGGCGACATGCTCCATCAGCCACGACCAGACGGGCTCCGTCTCCCGCACTTCGCCCGGCACGATCAGCGACATGCTCCCGTCCGGCAGCGTCACCAGTTGGGCGTTGAACAGATAGCTCGAAATCGCATCGGCCAGCGAAACCCGCGCCGCCGGCACCTCGACGATCTCCACCGCTGGCAGCGCCGCGCGCAATTCTGCATAGAAGCCGTCACGATCCGCGAATGCCTGCTCGTGCGCGAACAGCACCCGCTCGTTCGCCACCGCGACGACATCGTTGTGGAACGCGCCCGCCGCGATCGCCGCTTCCGACTGTTCCACGAACAGCGCGCGGCCGACTCCGTGTCGCCGCGCGACAGCGGCGCTCGCATCGCGATGCTGGCGGGCAGGGAAGGGGCCGCCACTGCGCCCGTAGACGAACACCTCGACGCCCGCCTCGCCATGCCGCTCGCACAGCCGCATGTGATTGGCCGCGCCCTCGTCTCCGAACGGGGCCGGCACCGGGCCATGCACCATGAACGACGGATCGACGAACGCGACGCGCAGCTGCGCCAGCGTCGCCGGCCATTCGTGGCTGCGATGCGGCATCGTCACCAGATTGGCGACGGTCAGGTGACACCGGCCGTCCGCACAGTCAGCGGCGGGCGACACCGTCGCCGCATTCGCCGCCCACATCGCCGACGCCGACATCGCCTGCGCCAGCAGATGCGGCTCCGCTGCTTCTACATCGCTCGCCAGCGTCGCCAGCCAGTCGCGGTCGGGCCGCGGGTGCGGCAGCAATATGCCCTGCACCAGCCCGAGATCGAGGTTCGCGCGCATCTTGGCGAGGCCCTGCAACGCCGCCGCGCGCGGCCGCGACACCAGCCCGGCGTTGCGCGTCGCCGCCAGATTGCCCGGGCTCAGGCCCGCGTAATTGTGGCTCGGCCCGACGATCCCGTCGAAGTTGATCTCGCGCATCACAGCCGCCCGACGTGCATGACGCGATCATCCTCGCCGACGTTCAGCGTCGCCGCTGCCTCGGCGGACAGCGCGATCCCGTCCGCCGCCTCTCGCACCAGCCCGAAAGTACAGCGGAAATCCGCCATGTGGCCGCAGGCGACCAGCGCCTCCGCGCCGCCGTCGCGATCGACCGCGACGATACGGCTCTCCCGCGCCTCCCGGATCGATCGCACGGCATCGGTCCGCGCCGTCATCGTCGGTCCCCCATCGAAGATGTCGCAGTAATTCTCGTACGCGAAGCCTTCGTTCTCCAGCATCCGCATCGCCGCGCGCCCGCTGGGGTGGGGCAGGCCGATTACCGCCCGCGCATGGTCCGACAGCATCGCCGTATAGATCGGATGCTTCGGCATCAGGTCGGCGATGAACTGGTGGCCGTTCGTCGCATTGAACTGGTCCGCGTCCTGAAAATTCATGCCGAAAAACCGTCCGGCCAGCCCATCCCAGAACGGCGACCCGCCCGCCTCGTCGATCACCCCCCGCAACTCCGCCAGGATCCGATCCGCGAACCGCTTCCGGTGCATCGCAATGAACAGGTACCGCGCCCGTGCCAGCAACAGCCCGAGCCCGCCGGCCCGCTCGCCCGGATGCAGGAACAGGCCGCCGACCTCCGACGCCCCCTCCAGATCGGTGGTCAGGGTCAGCATCTCGGCGCGGAATGTCCGCCCCAGCTCCTTGCTCGCCTGCGTCAGCGTCCCCAGCCGATAGCTGTAGAAGGGGTGCCGCTGCCCGACCCGCGTGAAGATCTGGCACGTGCCGCGCACGTCGCCGCTCTCGACATCCTCCAGGACCAGCACGAACAACTCGTCCTCGATCGCCTCGTCCCGGCGCGCGAACGCCTCGTGACTGCGGTCCAGCTTTGCCTTCAGTGCGCGGCGATCGGGCGGCAGGTTCGTGAAGCCGCCCCCGGTCAGCTTCGCCATTTCGTAAAGGTGCTGAAGATCGTCGTCGGTCGCGGCGCGGATGCGATGGCTCATACAGGCAGCCTAGCCGCGATCCGCAGCATCGTCACGGCGGTCAGCGCGGCGCGTTCGACGAGGCTGTCGACCAGCAGGAACTCGTCGCTGGAATGGATCGCGCCGCCGCGCACGCCCATCGTGTCGACCACCGCCACGCCCGCCGCGGCGATGTTGTTGCCGTCGCACACCCCGCCGGTATCGCGCCAGCCGACCGCGATGCCCAGCGATCCCGCCGCATCCTCGATCACCGCCTGCAATGCTTCCGCCCCCGCATCCACCGGCTTGGGCGGGCGATTGAACCCGCCATGCACCGCCACCGACACATTGCGCCGCCCTGCGACGTCCGCCGTCACCCGGTCCACCACCGCCTGTGCGCGCATGATTGCTCCGGCATCGCGCGGGCGGAAGTTGACGCGCAGCACGGCCAGCTCGGGCACGACGTTGTTCGGCCCACCGCCTTCAATCCGCGCCGGATTGACCCACAGCCCGTCGCCGCGTGCGTCCGCCAGCCGCACGGCGATCTCCGACGCCGCGACGATGGCGTTGCGGCCCTCTTCGGGATTGCGCCCGGCATGCGCGCTCCTGCCGCGCACCACGATCGAAAAATTGCCCGTGCCGCCGCGCGCGCCCACCAGCGTACCGTCCGCCAGCGCCGGCTCGTATCCCAGTGCCGCGACCTTGCCGGCCGCCACCTCCGCGATCAGTGCGGCGGACGACAGCGATCCGGTCTCCTCGTCGGAGTTGATGAGGACGTCATACCCCAGCGCGCAACCGCCCTCCGCCTCGATCGCCGCCAGCGCCGCCAGCATCGCCGCCAGCCCGCCCTTCATGTCGGCCACGCCCGGCCCGATCAGCACGCCCGGTTCACGCCAGTGCAGCGTCTGGAACGCGTGGTCCGCGCCATAGACCGTGTCCATATGCCCCATCAGCAGCACGCGCCGTCCGGCATCGGGCCGCACCCGCACCAGCAGATGCCGGCCATGCGCCAACGGCGACACATTCCCGTCCGCCGCCACGCTCTCGACCGGTGCCGGCTCGATCAGCGACACGTCGCCCGGTAGGACGGCGAACGCGTCCGCCAGCACCGTCGCCATCCGCGCCAGTCCGTCGATATTGCGCGTGCCGCTGTTGATCGCCGCCCAGTGCTCGACCTGTGCCAGCATCGCCGCCGCATCCAGCCGCGCGACGACGGCCTGCTCGTTCGAAGTCATCCCCGCCATCGGCAGGGATGTACCGGCGTCAGAAGGAATAGACCAGCGACGCCCGGCTGATCGTGTCCGTCGTCTTGCGCCCGGCCGGCGGCATGCTCTCATACTGGACGTTGTACGACAGCTGCGCGGACAGCGGCCCGATCAGCTTCGCCTGCACCGCGCTGTTGGTGTTCACCGTCGAATTGAACCGCTGGACATAGGCCGATGCGGTCTGCGTGAAGCCCAGCCCCGGCAGGATGCGGATGCGGAAATCGATCGTTCCGCGCCCGGCGATGCTCGACTGCACGGTGCCGTCGGTAAAGGCGGTGTGCCGGTATGCCGGCCCCAGCTCCAGATCGAGCTGCATGTTCGCTTCCTTGATCGCGCTGTACCCCGCACCGCCCGATATCGCCACACGGTCGTAATAACCGAGGAACCTGTCGCTCTCATATTGCGCCGCACCGTACGCATAGGCGCGGTCGCCAAACTTGTAATTGGGTTCGTAACTGGCGAGGTAATGTTCGCGCGTCGTGATGCCCAGACTTTCCTGATAGTCTGCCTGCGCCCGGAACTTGTGCCGCCATTGCAGCCCCTCGCGCGTCAGGTCGACGACCGCGCTGCCCCCCGCCGTCTCCGAATTGCCCGTCGATACGAAGCCGCCGAGCTCCGCCTTGCCCGTCCAGAGCGTCAGGAAGCTAGCCTGCCGGATCACCCGCTCGCGCGCCGCGGCCCGATCCGCGCGCCATTTGTCGGCGATCGCCAGCACCGCATCGCCGCTCAGCGGATCGGCCGAGCGCGCGTATTTGACGATGGTCGAAACCTCGCCCTCGTTGCCCGAATCGAGCGCCGCATCGAGCATCGCCCGGATATTCTCGGGGATCATCGCGCCAGCCGCGGTCTGCTGCGGGGGGGAGGGAGCGGGGGCCGACACGTCGACCGGGGCGCTCATCAGAAGGACGAGGGTAAGCACGGGTGTCCTAGTATAACATTGTCGGCGGCTCGCAACCGGCTGCGACCGATCGCCAGATCGGCTAGCGGATCGGCACGTCCAGATGGTCGGCAAATGCGGCCAGTACATCCTCGTACAGCTGGCGCTTGAACGGCACGATCACGCGCGGCAGCTCCGCCGGTTCGATCCAGCGCCACGCACGAAACTCCGGATGCGGCGTGCGGATATCGACGTCGTGGTCCTCGCCCAGAAAGCGGAACAGGAACCAGCGTTGCACCTGCCCTCGCCACTTGCCCTTCCACACCTTGCCGATCAGCTCCGTCGGCAGATCGTAGGTGAAGTCGCGCCCGGCCTCCGCAACCAGCTCGACCCTGTCGGCGACGACCCCCGTCTCCTCCCGCAATTCCCGCGTCGCCGCCGTCAGCGCGTCTTCGCCCGGATCGATCCCGCCCTGCGGCATCTGCCAAGCCTCCAGCGTCGAATCGAGCCGCTGGCCGACGAACACCAGTCCGTCACGGTTGACCAGCATCACGCCCGCACAGGGGCGGTAGGGCAGGTCGCTCACGATCCCGCCGCCTGCCGCGTGACACGGTCGCCTTCCATCTCGACGATCATCGCCTTCACTGCCAGCAGGAAGCCCGCGACATCCGCCTGCGACGAGGGGATCGCCTTGCGGACGTTGAGGAAGCCGTGGATGTTGCCCACCGCCTCCCGGTACACGACCGGCACCCCCGCCTGCGCCAGCGCCGCGACATAGGCACGCCCCTGATCGCGGATCGGGTCGAGGCTGGCGGTCACGACGACGGCCGGCGGCATGCCCGCCATGTGCTGATGCAGCGGCGACGAGCGCGCGTGATGCAGGTCCGCGGCATAGGCGTCCTGAAACCACAGCAGCGTCTCGCGATCGAGCAGATACCCCTTCGAGAACGCCCGCACCGACGCATAGTCGCCGCCGGTCATGTCCGCCGCCGGATAGAGCGGAGCCTGCACGATCACCGGCACGGACGCGGGCCGGTCGCGCAAACTCATCGCCGTGACGATCGTCAGATTGCCCCCCGCGCTATCCCCGCACAGCACCAGCGCCGTG
Organism: Sphingomonas sp. Leaf343; assembly: GCF_001423765.1. Lineage (GTDB taxonomy): Bacteria > Pseudomonadota > Alphaproteobacteria > Sphingomonadales > Sphingomonadaceae > Sphingomonas. The sequence continues at coordinate 60,312 of NZ_LMPG01000014.1, read as the reverse complement.
ACGCTCCGCCCGAGATCCGCCGGGCTGTCCGCCACCCACCGCGCCGCCGCCTCCGCATCGTCCGGCGCGGCCGGCCATTTCGCTTCCGGTGCCAGCCGGTAATCGACCGCGATCACCGGGATATCCAGCACGCGCGCGATTTCCGCACAGGCGCTGGCATGGCTCTCGAGATCGCCGATCACGAAGCCGCCGCCATGATAGAAGACCATCGCCGGCCCCGGCACGCGCGTCTGCTGCGCGTCGAACAGCCTCGCCTTGATCGGCCCGCCGGGGCCGGGGATCGTCAGGTCTCGCATCACCGCCAGTTCACCGATCGGCGGCTCCGCCACGCCCGGCATCGCCGAATACACGGCACGCGCGGCGGGCGGTTCGAGCTGGTACGTACGCGGACCGGGCAGGTTGTTGAGATACTCCAGGAACTTGCTGACGTCCGGGCGGACATACGGGCTGGCGTCGGTCATTCCTGCTCCTCGCGCTTCTGGCGTGCCGACCCTACCTAGGGGCCGTGATCCATGTCGTCCATCACCCCGCCTATGTCGCGCCCGCACCCGCCCGGTCCACCTATCGCTGGGGCAAGAACGGCCTGATCCGCGACCTGCTGCGCGAACGCGGCGACGCGCTGACGTGGCATGTACCCGATCCGATGCCGGTCCGCTGGCTGGAGGCGACGCACGATCCCGATTACGTCGCGGAGGTGCTGGAGGCGCGCGTGCCACCCCTGAAGACGCGCCGGATCGGCTTTCCGATCACACCCGAAGTCGCCACCCGCGCCGCCGCCGTGCCGGGCGGAACGTGGCTCGCCGCGCACCTCGCGCTGGAACACGGCTTCGCGGCCAATACGGCGGGCGGCAGCCACCACGCGCTGCACGATACCGGTGCCGGATATTGTGTGTTCAACGATCTGGCGGTCGCCGCGACGCGGTTGATCGAGGAATGTACAGTGGACCGCATCCTGATCGTCGATGTCGACGTGCATCAGGGCGACGGCACCGCCGCGCTCACCGCCGGCCATCCGCAGATCGCGACCTATTCGATCCATGCCGACAAGAACTTCCCCGCTCGCAAGGCCCGATCGACGCTCGACGTGCCGTTGGCGGACGGGATCGGCGACGACGACTATTGCGCGACGCTGGAGACGACGCTGACTTCGATGCTCGATGGTTTCGCGCCCGACCTGATCCTCTATCAGGCCGGAGTCGACCCGTTCGCCGACGACCGCCTCGGTCGCCTGTCGCTCAGTCTGGCGGGCCTCGAACGTCGCGAGCGGCTGGTGGCGCGGCTGGTGTCCGATCGCGGCATCCCGCTCGCGAGTACCGTCGGCGGCGGCTACGGCGACGACGCGCTGGAAATCGCCCGCCGCCATGTCGCTGCGATCATGACACTGGGCGATGCGCTCGAATCCTCCCCGGCCCGGGGGGATAGCGGAGCGGCGAATCCGGTGGAGGGGCAGCCACGGGCGGTGACGCCTGAGGCTACCCCTCCGGCGCATTCGCGCCACCTCCCCTGAAGAGGGGAGGATTAGGTCATCAACGGAACGCGACGGCCCGCCGGAGCGTACCCCCCGTCGATGCCGAACCCCGTGATCCTCTGGCTCCGCCAGGACCTCCGCCTCCACGATCAACCCGCCCTCGTCGCCGCCGCCCATGAAGGCCCGGTGATCCCGGTCTATATCCTAGATGACGACACCCCCGGCGAATGGCGGATGGGCGGCGCGCAGCGCTGGTGGCTCCACCACAGCCTGACCGCGCTGGCGGAGGCGCTGGAAGAAAAGGGGAGCCGCCTGATCCTCCGCCGCGGCAAGGCCGTGGAGGTGCTGACCTCGTTGATGCAGGATACGGGTGCCGATACGATCCACGCCATCCGCCATTACGAACCGTGGTGGCGCAAGGCGGAGGCCGCGCTCGGCGACCGTCTCAGCCTTCATGACGGCAACCACCTCGCGCGGCCCGAAGATGTCCGCACCGGCTCCGGTGGCCAGTTTCGCATCTACTCCTCCTTCTGGAAGGCGCTCCAGAACCACCTCCCGCCGGAACATCCCCATCCGGCGCCGCGCGATATCCCCGCACCCGCGACATGGCCGAAGTCGGAGACGCTCGCCCACTGGGACCTGCTGCCGACCAAGCCCGACTGGTCTCCCGGCTTCGATGAGGATTGGGTGCCCGGCGAGGACGAGGCGCTTCACCGCCTGAAAGCGTTTGCGAAAAAGGCCGATGCCTACGACACCGCCCGCAACATGCCGTCGGAGGAGGGAAGCTCCCGCCTGTCGCCGCACCTGCATTTCGGCGAAGTCTCCCCGCGCACCGTCTGGCACGCGACGTCCGGCACGACCTGGCGCAAGGAACTGGCGTGGCGCGATTTCACCGACGGCGTCGTCCTCGCGCTGCCCGATTACGCCACCGACAACGGCCGCCCCAAATACGATGCGCTGCAATGGCGGACCGGCAAGCAAGCGGCATCGGACCTGAAGGCGTGGCGGACCGGCCATACCGGCTATCCGATCGTCGACGCCGGCATGCGTCAGCTCTGGACGACGGGCTGGATGCACAACCGCGTCCGGATGATCACAGCCAGCTTCCTCATCAAGCATTTGCTGATCGACTGGCGGGAGGGGGAGCGCTGGTTCTGGGACTGTCTGGTCGATGCCGATTACGGCAACAATTCCGTCAACTGGCAGTGGGTCGCCGGCACCGGCGTTGATTCGAATATGTTCAGCCGCATAATGGCCCCGCTGACGCAGTCGGAAAAGTTCGATGCGGCCGATTACATCCGCCGCTGGGTGCCCGAACTCGCCAAGGTGCCAGACACCGCGATCCACGATCCCGAGGCCGCCGGTTGCCTGCCCAGGGGCTATCCGCCGAAGATCATCGGCCACCGCGAAGCCCGCGAACGTGCATTGGCAGCGGCGGCGGCGCTGTAGGGCTTCCCTCCGGGCGTCGGCCGGTGCAAAGGCGCGCCGCATGGAAGCAGGGGGCATCCACCTTCACCGCCACAGCCGGACGGCGCGCCTGATCGCGCGGCCGTTTCACCGGCTGCTCGACCGTATCGATCGCGGACTGGAATGCGGCGCGATCGAGGCGCGGCTTCCGGACGGCACGGCGCTCCTGATCGGGGGTCGTGCTGACGGTCCGGTGGCGATCGTCGCCGTTCACCGGTGGCGCGCGCTCGTTCGCCTCGCGACCGCGGGGTCTGTCGGCTGGTACGAGGGGTGGGAGGCCGGCGACTGGTCCAGCCCCGATCCCGTGCCGCTGTTCGATCTGTTCATGCGGAATCGCGTCGCGCTGGGCCGGGCCGCACGATCCGGCGGATTGGCACGGCTGGCGGCGCGGTCGTGGCATCACCTCCGCCGCAATCACCGCGCCGGCTCGCGCCGCAACATCGCCGCGCATTACGATCTGGGCAACGACTTCTACCGCGAGTGGCTGGACGACAGCCTGACCTATTCCAGCGCGATGTTCGAGGAAGGCGATACGCTGGAACAGGCGCAGGAGCGTAAGCTCATGGCCGTGCTGGATCGTACCGCGACGAAGCCAGGCGAAACGATCCTGGAGATCGGCTGCGGCTGGGGCTCGTTCGCCGCGCTTGCGTCGGGGCAGGGGCGTAACGTCCACGCCCTGACGCTGTCGACCGAGCAGAAGGCGATGCTCGACGCCCGCGACCTGCCGGGCGTCACCGTATCGCTCACCGATTACCGCGACACCGCGGGCCGGTTCGATGCGGTCGCCAGTATCGAGATGGTGGAGGCGGTGGGGCAAGCCTATTGGCCAGCCTATCTCGACACCATCGCCCGCGTCCTGAAGCCGGGCGGGCGTGCCGCGATCCAGTATATCGCCATCGCCGACGACGTGTTCGACGCCTATGCCACCAGCGTCGACTTCATCCAGCGCCACGTCTTCCCCGGCGGGATGCTGCTCTCCGAAAGCCGCTTCCGCGCGCTGGCGGAGGCGCGCGGCCTGTCGTGGCAGGACGCGCGTCATTTCGGCCTCGATTATGCGGAAACGCTGCGCCTGTGGCGCGAACGCTTCGACGCTGCCGAGAGGGAAGGGCGCTTGCCCGCCCGCCTCGACGCCCGCTTCCGCCGCCTCTGGCGCTATTACCTGATGTATTGCGAAGGCGGTTTTCGCGGCGGCGGCATTACCGTCGCGCAGGTCACGCTGGTCCGGAACTGAGGCTCAGGCGCCGACCCGCTCGCGGTGGCCGTCCGCGAAGCCCTCGACCGCCAGCGCTACGATCGCCTCCGCCACGATCTCCGGTGCCTTGACCGATGCCGGGTCCTCGCCCGGATAGGCCCGTGCGCGCATCTTCGTCCGGGTCGCGCCCGGATCAATGATCGCAGTACGGACGCGGCTCATCTCCGCCACCTCGTCGCCATACGCGCCCAGCAGCGTCTCGAACGCCGCTTTCGACGCACCGTAAGCACCCCAGAAGGCTCGCGGCGTTTGCGCCACGCTGGAGGTGACGCCGATCACCCGGCCGTGCTCGGCGCGGCGCAGCATCGGGTCGAACGCCGCGATCATCGCCGCCTGCGCGCTGACGTTGAGCGTCAGCACCTGTGCGAATTCCTTGGGATCGATCGACGGCACCGACGCGAGGCTGCCGAGCATCGCCGCGTTCAGGACCATCACGTCCAGCGCCTGCCAGCGCTCGCCGACGGCGGTGGCCAGCTTGGCGATCGAATCGGTCTGCGTCAGGTCGAGCGGCGCGATCGTCGCCGATCCTCCGGCATCGAATATCGCCTGCTCCACCTCTTCCAGGCCGGCGGCAGTCCGAGCGGTGATGACCACGTGGGCGCCGCGTGCGGCCAGAGCCCTGGCAGTGGCTGCGCCGATGCCGCGGCTGGCTCCGGTGACGAGCGCCAGCCGGTTTTCGAGTGTCCTGTCCATCGTCGGTCCGGTCAGTTGACGCGTTCGGCCAGCAGCGCGAACTGGTCGACCTCGGCGCTTTCGTCCTGATCGGTCAGCGTCGTGGGGTAATCGCCCGTGAAACAGGCATCGCAATAGCGCGGCCGCGCATCGCGCTGCGCCTCGCCCAGCGCCTTGTACAGGCCGTCGATCGACACGAACGCCAGGCTGTCCGCGTGTATGAAGTCGGTCATTCCGCCGATATCGAGCTTGTGCGCCAGCAGCTTCGTGCGTTCCGGCGTGTCGACGCCGTAGAAGCAGCTGTGCTTGGTCGGCGGCGATGCGATCCGCAGGTGAACTTCCGCCGCGCCCGCATCGCGCATCATCTGCACGATCTTCAGCGAAGTCGTCCCGCGGACAATCGAATCGTCGACCAATATCACGCGCTTGCCCTCGATCAGCGCACGATTGGCATTGTGCTTCAGTTTGACTCCGAGGTGACGGACACTGTCGCCCGGCGAGATGAACGTCCGACCCACATAATGCGAGCGGATGATGCCCAGTTCGAACGGAATGCCCGACGCCTGCGCATAGCCGATCGCCGCGGGTACGCCCGAGTCGGGCACCGGTATGACGAGGTCCGCTTCGACCGGCGATTCCGCCGCCAGCTGAGCACCGATTTCTTTACGTACCGAATAGACGGAGTGATCGTCGACGATGGAATCGGGTCGTGAGAAATAGACCCACTCGAAGATGCAGGGACGCGGGGCCTGTTGCTTGAACGGGTGGATCGAACGCACCTCGGTGCCCTGCACGATCACCAGTTCGCCCGGCTCCACGGCACGTTCGAAGGTCGCGCCGCAGACATCGAGCGCGACCGTCTCGCTTGCGAAGATGATCGCATCGCCCAGCCGACCCATCACCAGCGGCCGGATCCCAAGCGGATCACGGCAGGCGATCATCCCTTCCGGCGTCATCACCAGCAATGAATAGGCACCCTCGACCTGCTTCAACGCGTCGATGAAGCGGTCGAGCAGCGTCCGGTAATTGGAGGTCGCGACGAGATGGATGATCGTCTCGGTATCGCTGGTCGACTGGAAGATGGACCCACGCCGGACGAGGTCGCGGCGCAGCTTCATCGCGTTGGAGATGTTGCCGTTGTGCGCCACTGCGAAGCCGCCCGACTGCAATTCGGCATACAAAGGCTGCACATTACGGAGCGCCGTCTCGCCCGTGGTCGAATAGCGGACGTGCCCCGTTGCGACGCCACCCGGCAGGCTGCGGATCACGGAATCGCTGTCGAAATTGCCGGCGACATGGCCCATCGCGCGGTGCGTATGGAAATGATGGCCGTCGAAGCTGGTGATCCCCGCCGCTTCCTGGCCGCGGTGCTGCAAAGCGTGCAGTCCCAGCGCCACCAGTGCCGCGGCGCTGTCGCTGCCGGAAACACCGAAGATGCCGCACTCCTCGCGCAGCTTGTCGTCGTCGAAAGGATGGGTCGTCAGCATGATGTCCGCAGGTCCGCCGGCTGTGTGGCCGGGCATATAGGGCGGGTAACATGGTTTGTCGCCCCGCCCGTGGAGCATCTCGTCGAAAGGATCGTTATGGCCGCCCGAAGGAGAGGTGTCATGGCGCGCGACCACGGACCGCAGATCAAGGACGACAAGCTTTACGAGGACCTGCTGGATCAGGGTAATTCCAAAGAGAAGGCCGCCCGGATCGCCAACGCCAGGGCCGCCGGGACGCTCGACCATCGCGGTACGCATCTCGAGGACCGCACCAAGTCGGATCTGGTGCGTGAAGCGAGGGAGATCGGGATCAAGGGCCGCTCGAAGCTCGACAAGGCCGGGCTGGTGAAGGCGATCCGCGATCATACATGACGGCGACGCCCCGGCTGGTCCGGAAACGCCGATCTACGCTACACCGTCCCTTATGACCGATCGTGATACCAGCCTCCGCCTCGATCCCCGTTTCGACGAGAACGGGCTCGTCACCGCCGTGGTCAGCGACCGCACCGGCGCGCTCCTGATGGTGGCGCACATGAATGCCGAGGCGCTGGCTGCGACGCAGGCGAGTGGACAGGCGACCTTCTGGTCGCGCAGTCGGCAGCGTTTGTGGAAGAAGGGCGAGACGTCCGGCAACGTGTTGACGGTGGTCGAGATACGCATTGATTGCGATCAGGATGCGCTGTGGTTGATCTGCGACCCGGCCGGCCCGGCCTGTCACACCGGCGCGACGAGCTGCTTTTATCGCCGGGTGGAAGGCGACACGCTGGTTCCCGTCGCGTGAGAGCGAGCATCGCGCTGTCGCTATTGATGGCAGGGTGCAGCGGCGAAACGCCCGTTCGGACATCCGATACGGCCGGGGCGAGGCTCGAGGCAACTGCCCTGCAGCAAGGGCTGATCGTCGATCCCGCCACCGTTACGCTGGGCGGGTCATGGGCGCGTGACTCGGATCGGCTCTGCGTCGTCGGCGAGGAGAATGGCGATCAACGGGTCGGCATCGTCAGCGATTATGGCGAAGGACCGGCGTGTAGCGCGACCGGCCGTGTTCGCCGCGACGGAGAACGTCTCGAACTCGAACTTCGTGACGGGTGCCGGTTCGATGCGCGGTTCGAAGGGGATCGCATCGAGTTTCCCGCCGAGATCCCAGACGCCTGCGCCGCTTTGTGTACGGGCAGGGCGACGCTCGCGGCGATCAGGGTCGAGCGGCTGAGCGCTTCCACCTCTGAAGCGCGGACCTTGCGCGGGCGCGACGGCGAACAGCTCTGTCCCGGTTCTTGACGTTGACGTAAAGGGAACATAGGTTGCCTGCATGGTGCAGGCTGCTTCCTATGCGCCGATCGCGGCCCACCCCGATCGGCAGACGTTTTCGATCTCGGACCTGTCGGCGGAGTTCGACATTACCGCGCGCGCCCTGCGGTTCTACGAGGACGAAGGCCTGATCGCACCCGAACGTCGCGGAACGCAGCGTATCTATTCGCAGCGTGACCGTGCGCGGCTGGCGTGGATATTGCGCGGCAAGCGCGTCGGCTTTTCGCTGGGTGAAATCAGGGAAATGATCGACCTCTACGATCTCGACGACGGCCGCCGCGTCCAGCGTCAGGTGACGATCGAACGCTGTCGTGCGCGGATCGCGACGCTGGAGGCGCAACGTCGCGACATCGATGCGGCGATCACCGAATTGACCGGATTCATCGCCATCGTCGAACCGGTGAGCGACAACCATAACAAGGATTGAGAGAGATGCCGCAGTACACGCCCCCCGTCCGCGACACGCGCTTCGTGCTTGAGCATGTCGTCGGCCTCGACCGCCATGCAGATGTCGAGGGATTCGCCAACGCTACGCCCGACACGGTCGACGCCGTGCTGGAAGAGGGCGGCCGCTTCGTTGCCGAAGTCCTGTTCCCGCTCAATCAGATCGGCGACCTGCACGGCTGCACCCGCGCCGACGACGGCAGCGTCACTGCGCCACCGGGCTTCAAGGATGCGTATCGCCAGTTCGTCGAGTCGGGTTGGGGCACGCTCAGCGCGCCGGAGGCGTTCGGTGGGCAGGGCATGCCGCACGTCGTCTCGACCGCCTTTCAGGAATACATGATCTCCGCCAACATGGCGTTCGCCATGTATCCGGGCCTCGCCCATGGTGCGATCGCCGCGCTCGTCGTGAAGGGAAGCCCCGAGCAGCAGGCGAAGTACCTGCCGCGCATGGTGTCCGGCGAGTGGGGCGGTACGATGAACCTGACCGAGCCGCAGTGCGGCACCGATCTGGGCCTGATCCGCACCCGCGCGGAGCCGCAGGCGGATGGCAGCTACAGCATTACAGGCACCAAGATATTCATCTCGGCGGGCGAGCACGACCTGACCGACAACATCATCCACCTCGTCCTCGCCAAGACGCCGGGCGCACCGGACAGCAGCAAGGGCATCTCGCTGTTCGTCGTGCCGAAGGTGATGGTGGAGGACGATGGCTCGCTCGGCGCGCGTAACGCGGTGACGTGCGGCTCGATCGAACACAAGATGGGCATCCACGGCAATTCGACCTGCGTCATGAACTATGACGGCGCGACCGGCTGGCTGGTCGGCGAGGAGATGAAGGGGCTGGCCGCGATGTTCATCATGATGAACGCGGCACGCCTCGGCGTCGGGCTTCAGGGTCTGGCGGTGGCGGAGACGGCGTATCAGAATGCGGTGCACTATGCCCGTGACCGGCGCCAGGGCCGCGCCCTGACCGGTCCCGTCGAGCCGAACGAAAAGGCCGACACGCTGTTCGTGCATCCCGACGTGCGTCGGATGCTGATGGAGGCGAAGGCGTGGACGGAGGGGCTGCGGGCCCTGTGCCTGTGGGGCGCGTTGCAGGTCGATCTTGAGCACAAGGCGGGCACCGAGGACGAGCGCCAGATCGCGGCCGATCTGATCGGGTTGCTGACGCCGGTCATCAAGGGCGTCGGCACGGATAAGGGGTACGAGATCGCGACGACGGCGCAGCAGGTGTATGGCGGGCACGGCTACATTCGCGAATGGGGCATGGAGCAATATGTCCGCGATGCCCGTATCGCCCAGATATACGAAGGCACCAACGGCGTGCAGGCGATGGACCTCGTCGGCCGCAAGCTGGCTCAGAACGGTGGTCGTGCGGTGCAGGCGCTGTTCCGCATCGTGACCGGGGAGATCGTGGCGGCCAAGGGCGACGCGGCGACCGCCGACTACGCAACCCGGCTGGAGCGCGCGCTGAACGAGCTTCAGGCGGCGACGATGTGGTTCATGGCGAACGGGATGAAGGACCCGAACAATGTCGGTGCCGGCGCGACCGCGTACATGCACCTGATGGGGCTGGTCGCGACCGGCCTGATGTGGCTGCGCATGGTCGTCGCGGCGACCGCGTTGAAGACGACGGGTGAAGGCGACGTGGCGTTCCTCGACGCCAAACTGGTCACCGCGCGCTTCTTCGCGGAGCGGATCCTGCCGGACGCGGGCGCGCTACGCCGAAAGATCGAGGGCGGCGCGGGCTCGATCATGGCGCTGCCGGAGGAGATGTTCCTCGCGGCGTGAGGGTGGCGGCAACTCTGGCGACCGCGTAGTGGCCGCCGACGCGTCCCCACATCGTCACGTCAGTTTCGTCCCGACCTGACGACAGTGTCCATTGGGCGCTGTTTCGGCGAAAACCGGGACTTGACTGATCTAGCCGCCCGGCGCTGTCTCGGGAGATGCCGGCTTTCTCCGGGCTGACGGGAGGGGCTGGACCGGGGTCTTTGCCGAAGTGGCACGTGGCATCGTCTGCGGCGAGTCGGGTGCGGTCGCCTCCCTTGCAACTGCCGGCCGCGTCGGCTTTGTTGAATCCGACCCGACACCTGTCCGCCGCACACCCGTTAACTCCGGTCCCACGCGCGCCGCGGACGGCTGGGAGGGCGGCTGGGGGGGCGGCGTCGCCGTGGGCAGCGGACCCGCCACCGGCGCGGCCAGCACCTGTTGTCGCATGCAACCGCGCGGATCGAGCCGTTTGATGGTTCGGCAATTCCACAGCGTCCGCTCGAACCCGAAACCTCGATCGCGCAGATAGCTGAAGGTCATCGTCGCGACCTGGGCCGGCTCCAGCGGCGCCGTCGTCGGCGCGCTGTCGCTCCAGGCGGAGAATTTGCAGATCGGCCGATCGCCGCAGGCGAGCGCCGCCAACTGCGGCCACGCGTCCGGTGCCAGACCTTTCGGAAGGCTGACGAGGAATACCGTCGGATCGCTCGCAAGCGGTTGTGGGACTTCCTTCATTAGCAGCATGGCGCTTTCGGCCAGCGCGCCCGTCGCTTCCTCCAGCGCGGCTCCAGTCTTGTGGGCGCCGGAGAAGGGGGCGATCGCCGCGATCACGGGTTCCGCGCCGACAACGCGGCGATTGAACGCCGGGGGGGTGCCCCACCAACCCGACCAGCGGAAGAACAGGTGGCTGTGCACGGCCGCGATCTTGTCGAGGCTCGACTGCCAGTAAGGAACCACCCAATCGGTGTGGTAATGGGTGGCATATCCGACCTTGCGGTACACTGTCCCGGAAAGCGCCGCGGCCGCGATCTTCCGCGCAGCGGCCCAGAGCGCCTCGGGGGGCGTCCAACGGGTCAACGCGCCGTCGCAACTGAAGCTGAACTGGCAGCCGGTGCGCCGCTCTTGACCCTCGAACACCACGCCGCAGACCGTCTTGGGGAAGGCGGGGTGCCGGATGCGATTGACGACGACCTGCGCGACGGCGCGCTGACCCTCCGGATCGGCCCCCGCCTCGTACAGGACGGCGGTCGCGAGGCAGTCGGTCGCGCGAGCCCGGTTTTCCTCATCCTCTGCCAAACGAAACGGACGCGCGGCTGGTATCGGGGCGCGCGAAAACGGGACCGACGCGTTGAACGCACGGGCATCGTCGGGTGCCAGATCGACGAACTCGACCGGCTCGACCGGCGGCAGCACCGTCGGCGGGACGACCTTGGTCGCGATGCGCAGTTTCGGCACACGAACGTGCCGGATTGTCGCCGCGTTCAACACGACCAGGGTCGGGATCGCCAGCGCCAGCGCGGCGACGACCAGCAGGACGACCCGGAGCCAGGCACCGGGCACGGGGTGCGATGTCACTGTTCCGGCAGGAAGTCCGGAACCGACAGATATCGCTCGCCGGTGTCGTAATTGAAACCGAGCACGCGGACGTCGTCCGGCAGATCGGGGAGCTTTTGCAGGATGGCTGCCAGCGTCGCTCCCGACGAGATGCCCACAAGCATGCCCTCTTCGCGCGCTGCCCGACGGGCCATGTCCTTGGCGACGTTCGCGTCGACTTCGATCACACCGTCCAAGGTCTGTGTATGCAGATTGGCCGGAATGAAGCCGGCACCGATGCCCTGGATCGGGTGCGGCCCCGGCTGGCCGCCGGCGATCACCGGGCTTGCGGCCGGTTCGACGGCGTAGACTTTCAGGTTCGGCCAGACCTTCTTCAGTGTCTCCGCCACGCCGGTAATATGGCCGCCTGTGCCGACGCCCGTGATGATGACGTCGATCGGCGTATCCGCGAAGTCCGCCAGAATCTCCTGCGCGGTGGTGCGGGTATGGACCTCGATGTTCGCGGGGTTCTCGAACTGCTGTGGCATCCATGCGCCGGGGGTTTCGCCGACGATCTCGATCGCCCGCTCGATGGCACCCTTCATGCCCTTTTCACGCGGCGTCAGATCGAAACTGGCACCGTAAGCGAGCATCAGGCGGCGACGCTCCAGCGACATCGACTCGGGCATGACGAGGATCAGCTTGTAGCCCTTCACCGCTGCGACCAGCGCCAGCCCGATGCCGGTATTGCCGCTGGTCGGCTCGACGATCGTTCCGCCGGGCTTCAGGTCGCCGGAGGCCTCCGCCGCCTCGACCATCGCCAGCGCGATGCGGTCCTTGATCGAGCCGCCGGGGTTCGACCGTTCCGACTTGATCCACACTTCGGAATTCGGGAACAGGCGCTGGACGCGGATGTGCGGCGTGCGACCGATCGTGTCGAGGATCGTGTTGGCCTTCATGGCTGGGCTACTCCGTGTTGCGGTTCTATTGCGAGGTTATCTGGCGGGTCAAACGTCCGCGCGCGCTTCAGTTCCGGGAACAGCCGTGCCCATAGCAGCGTCACGGCGATCGCGCCGACGCCGCCGGCCACGACCGCGCCGACCGGGCCGAGCAACGATGCGAGCAGGCCGCTCTCCGCCTCGCCCAGTTCGTTGCTGGCCGAAATCGTGAGCTGCGACACCGCGCTGACCCGACCGCGCATATGGTCCGGCGTATGCAGCTGTATCAGTGACGAGCGTACATAGACCGATACCATGTCGGCGCACCCGGCAACGACCAGCGCAATCAGGCTGAGCCAGAAATTGGTCGACAGTCCGAAGGTCAGGATCGCAAGGCCGAATATGACGACCGCGATCAGCATCTTCACTCCGACGTTCGACGTCATCGGTCGGAACGAGAAGAAGATGGCGGTAGACGCGGCACCGATCCCCATGCCTGCCGCCAGGAACCCCAGTCCCCGCGATCCGACGTGCAGGATATCGCGCGCGTAGATCGGCAACAGCGCGGTCGCACCGGCCAGCAGCACGGCGAACAGGTCCAGCGTGATCGCCGCTAGCACCAGCCGGTTGCGGCGGACATAGGCGAACCCCTCGAGGATCCTGATTAGCGGGCGGCGATCGGTCTGCGCGGGCGGCTGCGGAACCGGGCCGATCAGGAAGATCGCGCCCAATGCAATGAGGAAAAGGATCGAGATCGTACCGTACGCGACATCGGGATGGATAGCGTAGAGAAGGCCGCCGACCGACGGACCCCCGATCGTACCCACCTGCCACGCGATCGAACTCACCGCGATCGCCGTCGGGAGCGATTCGCGCGGCACGAGATTCGGGGCGAGCGCCGAATAGGCGGGACCTGAAAACGCCCGCGCGATACCGATGAAGATCGCTGCCCCGAACAGCGCCGGCAGCCCCAGCATCCCCGCCCAGGTGAACACGCCCAGCGTTCCCGCGGTCAGCACCAGCAGCCCGGTCGTGAACCGCACGATCCAGCGCCGGTCGACGCTGTCCGCGACCAGCCCGACCAGCGGCGTCAGCAGGAACAACGGCACGAACTGCGCGACGCCGATCATGCCGAGCAGGAACGCCGCTTCCCGGATCGACATCGTTTCGCGGGCCAAGGTGTAGACCTGCCAGCCGATCACGATCGCAAGGGCGCTGAGGGCGACCGTGCCGGTGAACCTGGACAACCAGTATGCGCGGAAGTTGGCGATCCGGAGCGGGTGGAGCGGTTTATCCATCGGTCAAGGGCTGTAGTCGCCCCGCCGAGCGGCACGCAAGCCGACTTCCTGTATCGATCGCCCAAGCGCGGATTGATGTTGCAGCGCGACCGGTTCTATAGGCACGGCCTGATCCCTTACGGAAACGAGGAAGTTTCGTGGCCAAAGCCCCCGCTCGCGCGATTGCCGATCCGCCCATCCCCAACCGCGAGCGCCCGGGCGAACCGCTCCCGTTCGAAGCGACGAAGGAGCAGTTGCTCGATTTCTATAAACAGATGCTGTTGATCCGGCGCTTCGAGGAAAAGGCGGGACAGCTTTACGGGCTCGGTCTGATCGGCGGTTTCTGCCACCTTTATATCGGCCAGGAAGCGGTTGCCGTCGGTCTGCAGTCGGCGCTCGACGGCGACAAGGACTCGGTCATTACCGGGTATCGGGATCACGGCCACATGCTGGCCTATGGTATCGATCCGCAGGTCATCATGGCCGAGCTGACGGGGCGTGCCGCGGGCATCTCCAAGGGCAAGGGCGGCTCGATGCACATGTTCTCGACCGAGAAGCGCTTCTACGGTGGCCATGGCATCGTCGGCGCGCAGGTGTCGCTCGGTGCCGGCCTGGCGTTCAAGCACAAGTACAGCGGCGATGGCGGCGTGTGCATGGCCTATTTTGGCGATGGTGCAGCCAATCAGGGCCAGGTCTACGAAGCCTTCAACATGGCCGAGCTGTGGAAGCTGCCGATCATCTTCGTGATCGAGAACAACCAGTATGCGATGGGCACCAGCGTCAATCGCGCCTCCGCCGAGGACCAGCTCTATCGTCGCGGCGAGAGCTTCCGCATCCCGGGCATCCAGGTCGACGGCATGGACGTGCTGGCGTGCCGCGGTGCCGCCGAGACGGCGCTGGAGTGGGTGCGCGCGGGCAAGGGTCCGGTCATCCTCGAGATGAAGACCTATCGCTATCGCGGTCACTCGATGTCCGACCCGGCCAAGTATCGCAGCCGCGAGGAAGTGCAGGCGGTGCGCGACAAGTCCGATCCGATCGAACATGTGAAGCAGTTGCTCGCCGAACACGGCGTCAGGGAGGACGAACTGAAGACCGTCGAACAGGCGATCCGCAAGACCGTCAACGAAGCGGCGGATTTCGCCGAAAGCACGCCCGAGCCGGATCCGGCGGAGCTGTATACCGACGTTCTGGTGGAGACGTACTGAGATGCCGATCGAGATCAAGATGCCTGCGCTCTCCCCGACGATGGAGGAAGGCACGCTGGCCAAGTGGCTCGTGAAGGAGGGCGATACCGTCAAGTCCGGCGACATCATGGCCGAGATCGAAACCGATAAGGCGACGATGGAGTTCGAAGCCGTCGACGAGGGCACCGTCGCCCGGATCGTCATCGCGGAGGGCACGGATAACGTGAAGGTCGGCACCGTCATCATGACGCTGGCCGCCGAGGGCGAGGATGTATCGGCTGCTCCTGCCGCCGCGGCGACCAAGGATGACAGTCCGAAGCCGGACGCCAAGGCCGACGAGAAGCAGCCAGCGGACAGCGTCGAGGACTCCGCCCATCCCGCGCAGGAGAAGGTCGACACCGGCGCGCGCCAGATGTTCGAAGCGGCCGGCCACACCGCCGAAGCCGCCGATCCGGAAGTTCCCGCCGGTACCGAGATGGTGAAGACCACCGTTCGCGAGGCGCTGCGCGACGCGATGGCCGAAGAAATGCGCGCCGACGATCGCGTGTTCGTCATCGGCGAGGAGGTCGCCCAGTATCAGGGCGCGTACAAGGTCACGCAGGGGTTGCTGGACGAGTTCGGCGAGCGCCGCGTCATCGACACGCCGATCACCGAATACGGCTTTGCGGGTGTGGGCACCGGCGCGGCTATGGGCGGTTTGCGCCCGATCGTCGAGTTCATGACCTTCAACTTCGCGATGCAGGCGATCGACCACATCATCAATTCGGCCGCCAAGACCAACTACATGTCCGGCGGCCAGATGCGCTGCCCGATCGTGTTTCGCGGCCCGAACGGCGCCGCCAGCCGCGTCGGCGCGCAGCACTCCCAGAACTACGGTCCGTGGTATGCCAGCGTCCCCGGTCTGATCGTCATCGCCCCCTATGACGCGGCCGACGCCAAGGGCTTGCTGAAGGCAGCCATCCGCAGCGGCGACCCTGTGGTGTTCTTGGAAAACGAACTGCTCTACGGCCGCAGCTTCGACGTGCCGAAACTGGACGACTGGGTTCTGCCGATCGGCAAGGCGCGGATCATGAAGCCGGGCAAGGACGTGACGATCGTCAGCTATTCGATCGGCGTCGGCCTCTCGCTCGAAGCCGCCGACAAGCTCGCGGGAGAGGGCATCGACGCAGAGGTCATCGATCTCCGCACGCTGCGCCCGCTCGACAAGCACGCGGTGCTGAAGTCGGTCGCCAAGACCAACCGGCTCGTCGTCGTCGAGGAGGGTTGGGCGACCTGCTCGATCGCATCGGAGATTTCGGCGATCGTGATGGAAGAGGGCTTCGACGACCTCGACGCCCCGGTGCTGCGCGTCGCCAACGAGGATGTGCCCTTGCCCTATGCCGCCAATCTCGAAAAGCTGGCGCTGATCGACTCCGCCCGTATCGTCGCGGCGGTGAAGAAGGTCTGCTACAAGAAGTAAGCGGATTGGCGGGCAGTCGACGGCTGCCCGCCTATCTGTTTATTTGATGAGGCGCGAGCTGATGACGGTCTTTCGAAACAATGCCGAGAGTGCGTCCGATATGCTGCCATCTGTGGAAACTTCGAAGAACAAGCCGCTGGACGCGCATGACTGCAATGCTGGCGCTAGTTTGTAGAGGTTCGGGACGACGTTGTCTTTCGACCATTGGTCGTAGTTGACCGACTCTACCTGATAGGTCGTATAGAGAACTGCGATGCGAATGCCTCTGGCCTTGATCGCCGTGCACTGGTCGGTCGTAATCGGCCCCATCTGACGGCCCCATAGTTCCTCGTCACGCATTCCATCGGTGATGATGAACATCACGGCCTGTGGGTTGTCGCCCGATGCTCGGGTACCCTGGCCGATCACCTTGATAAGGTCGGAGCCTTTCTGCAACGAGCCGCTATATTCGGTCTGTCGGTCATAAAGATTCGCATGCATGGCAACGGCGACCGTTTCGGCGGTCGCAGCTTGTGCGCGAGCCGTGGCATATTCCGTCGTGAGTGGTGCGATGTTCTTAAAATTGGCAGCGCGATCGAAAGTAGATACCGAAAAGCGGTATGTCGCCCCATTTTCCTTACTTTCCGCCTGAGCTTCGGTCAGCATGTCCCCGATCGCATGTTTGCCGGCATCGATGCGCAGTTCGATCCCGTTCAGATGGGCAAGGTCGTAATAATCCATATATTGCCCCTTGGCATTACGCACCTTGGGGTTGTCGGGATTGGACTGATGACAGGCGAAGGCGCAGCCATTGGGATTCCAGATATAATCCGTTCTGACCGTCTTCGACTTCATCAGGTTGATACCCGCCGTCGTCGTCGGCAGCGCCATCGAAGACGATGCATCCAGTAGGACGTAGAAGTCGATGTTCGGCGGCGTGCTGGCACTCGCCGTCGCCGTTCCGCGGATCGTCAGCGTCTTCCGACCCAATACTCCGGCGAAGACGTTCGTCGATTCGCCACTGTAGGTCACGGTCGAAGTCCGCACGGTACCGTTGGCGGCGGTCTGGACATCCTGCACGACGATGTTGAGCTGGTTCGGGTCCAGATAGTTCATCGGCACGAGGCCGGCCGACCCGGTTACCTGGGTCGTGAACACGTTGTAGGCTTGGGCTTTCGCGTCGAGGATCGGCTGATCCAGCATGGCCGCGCTCGTTGCCGACAAGGCGGCGGCATCCGCCGCTGCGTTGAGCTTCGTCTGAAGCTGCATGGCGGAGCCGTAGTCGAGACCCATCCCCGTTGCAAAGATCAGAGGCGGCAATGATAGACCGAAGATCATCAAGACGTTGCCGCGCCGGTTGCGACGCAGGCGGCGAAAGAATGCGGGGATCAACATCGAAGTCATTCGCTTTATGAAATCGTGATGGAAGAGGATCGGCGCGGAAGCATCCATAGATCACGGCTGAACGTCGTTGCCGGAAAGTACTTGTCCAAAGCCGCGTCATAATCGTATGAGCTCTCGGCGTAAATAAATGAACTGCTAGGTCTCCTGAACGCCGCTGGTAGATAGACGATGGGATACCACGTGTTTTGTTGACGCGTATCGATGTTGCGACCACGGCTCCAGTCGATCTTGAAGAGAAGGCCCAGCGGATGGACGGTGATTTGTGAAACCCGAACCTTTGCATTATCGGTATCGTAGGGAGCCATGATCTGCGTAGATGCGGAAAGGATAGATGCGATCTGCGCTTCGGTCAGCGTGCGATACTGCGACGTGATGTCGGCCATCGCGCGATTCATGATCGTGACGCGGCGTTTGCACGCCATCGCATCCGATAGTTGATAGCCGCCGAGAAACATCAGCACCAGCACCGGCAGGACGATTGCGAATTCGATCAGCGATGTCCCCCGGCGGTTTCCGCGCAATCTCGTCAGCAGGCGCGTCATCAGTAAAGCTCCGACTTGAAGACCATCGTGCCGATCACCAGACGCGATCCGTTCGACTGATTGCCGATGTTGAAGCCCAGCGGCGCGCTGCTGATTGGCCACATGTAAAGAAGTCGCAGGATGACGATACTGCCCGGCGATCCGGGGCTATACTGCCAGCTATTGTTGATGTTTCCCGCGGCATCGTAGGTCAGGGCGATCGTTGACGTATCGATCTGGCCGAAATCATTGGCGTTGCGCACATCCACGAAGAGCTTCGAGCACGACATGTAGGAGGGCAGTTGCGCGCACGCGGCTGCCTTGAACTGCGCCTGATTCGTGTTCAGCGTCGTGATCTGACCGGTCAGGACCCTGCGCGCGACGTTTTCCGCGGCGGTTTGAATGGTCTGTTGTACGAAGAAGACCAGTACGATCTGCAGAGTAGCGACCAGTAAGCCGATGAAGGCCGTCCCGCAGATCGCGAATTCGATCGCCGCGCCGCCACGCCGCTCCGAGAGGAGGCGCGGGAGAAGCGACGGACGCCGGAATCCACGGAACAACATGGATCGCCAATGCCATCTACACGGTAAAGATATGGTGAAGCCGCCCCGACAAGGGATAGAGCGACATGATGGAAGCCGATCAAATCGACGAGGCCATGATCCGAAGCGCCGTGCCGCCGCCCGCGCGGGCCGGCTGGCATGCGCTGCGCGAACTCGACGCGACATTTGGCGGCATTTTGCGCAATACACGCGAGCCGATGATTGGACAGATGCGGCTGACGTGGTGGCATGAGGCGCTGACGGCGCTCGACGTCGCGCCTCCACCGGCGCAGCCGGTCTTGCAGGGATTGGCCGGGTACGTTCTGCCGCGGGGCGTTCGTGGCGATGCGCTGGCGGACATGATCGACGGGTGGGAGTTGCTGCTCGACGGACCGGCGCTGGAGGACGCGACACTGTCTCGATTTGCGACAATACGGGGGGGAGGGCTGTTCCGGGCATTGGCGGGAGTGTTGGTCGACGGGCGACCGGATGACGTCGTCGCGTCGACCCTGTCCGCGGCCGGAGAATGTTGGGCGTTGGACGACCTGGGCACGCGGTTGAGCGACGCGACCGCCGCCAGACGAGCGGCGCGGCTTGCGGATGAGCGATACGAAGCAGCCTTCGATCTGCGATGGCCGCGAGCTTTGCGGCCGCTGGGCGTGTTGACGATCGTCGGACGAGCGCACCGGACGGGCGATCCTGCGCCGGGTAGTCCCGCACTGGCATTACGCCTGATCCGGTTCCGCATCACAGGGAAGTAGATCGCCGGCAAAAACCGCTTTACCCTGCTGCCGGGATAAAGGAGGAAGGCGATGATGTGGCGATATGTGGCGGGCGGGGCGGCGGGCGTTTCGGCGATCGCGGCGGCGGTGATGATGTGGGATGGCGAGGCGGCGAGCACCCGGCCGCTGTTGCCCTCCGCGCCGGCGGTGCAGGTCGCGACGACGGCCCCGGACGGCGCAGTGCCGGAGGCGTCTCCGGCGACACGCGAGCAGAAGCGGTTCGGGCGGTATGACAAGGACCGGGACGGCTCCGTCACGCGCGACGAGTATCTGGCGCAGCGGCGCAAGGCCTATGCGAAGCTCGACGCCGATGGCGACGGCCGGCTGTCGTTCGACGAATGGGCGGTGAAGGCGACCACCAAATTCGCCGCCGCCGATCGCGACAAATCGGGCGGCATGACCGCCGCCGAATTCGCCACGACGGCGGTCAAGCGGAAGCCGAAGCTACGCTGTCCTCCAGTTGCGGAGCGGGAGCAGCCGGCGGAGGAGAGTTGAGCCATTCCGCCAGCGCGGCCCGGCCGCGGTCGGTGTACATGCGCTTGCGATCCGCCTTCTTCGTACGGCCGGGGATCGGCGGGAACAGGCCGAAATTGACGTTCATCGGCTGATACGTCTCCGCTTCCGCGCCACCGGTGATGTGCCCGAGCAGCGCACCCAGTGCCGTCTCCACCGGCGGCGGCGCCAGCGTTTCGCCGCGCAATTCGGCCGCCGCGAACCGTCCTGCGAGCAGGCCGATACCGGCGCTTTCGATATAGCCCTCGCACCCGGTGATCTGCCCGGCGAACCGGATGTTCGGCCGCGATTTCAACCGCAGCGTCGGGTCGAGCAACTCGGGCGAGCGGATGAAGGTGTTGCGATGCAGCCCGCCGAGCCGCGCGAAGTCCGCGTTCTGCAGGCCGGGGATCGTGCGGAACAGGCGCACCTGTTCGGAATGCTTCAGCTTGGTCTGGAAACCGACGATGTTCCAGAGCGTCCCCTGCGCATTGTCCTGACGCAATTGCACGACGGCGTAGGGCCAGCGGCCGGTGCGCGGATCGTCGAGGCCGACGGGCTTCATCGGACCATAGCGCAGCGTATCGACGCCGCGCTCGGCCATCACCTCGATCGGCATGCACCCCTCGAAATAGGGCGTATCCTTTTCCCAGTCCTTGAACGGGGTCTTCTCGCCATCGATCAGGCCGGCGTGGAAGGCGAGATACTCGTCCTTCGTCATCGGGCAGTTGATGTAATCCTTGGTCTCGCCCTTGTCCCAGCGGCTGGCGAACCAGGCGATGTCCATATCGATCGTCTCGCGGTGGACGATCGGTGCGAGTGCGTCGAAGAAGGCGAGCGACTCCTTGCCCGTCGCCGCGCCGATTGCCTCCGCCAGCGATGCGGCGGTGAGCGGGCCTGTCGCGAGGATCGTCGGGCCATCGGGCAGCGCGTCCACCCGCTCCCGAACCAGCGTGACGTTCGGGTGACCGGCCAGAGCGGCGGTGACCCCCGCCGAATACCCGTCGCGATCGACCGCCAGTGCGGAGCCGGCGGGAACGCGATGCTTGTCCGCCTCCCGCAGGATCAGCGAGTTCAGCCCGCGCATCTCCTGGTGCAGCAAGCCGACGGCATTGGCGTCGGCATCGTCGGAGCGGAAGCTGTTGGAGCAGACGAGTTCGGCGAGGTCGTCCGTCTGGTGCGCGGGCGTCCGTTCGCCGGAGCCGCGCATTTCCGACAGGCGGACACGGAAGCCCGCCTCTGCCAGTTGCCATGCGGCTTCGGACCCGGCGAGGCCACCGCCGACGATATGGATGTCGTGTGTCATGCCCGTCGTTCACCGCGAATGGTCCCAAAAGTCACGGGAAAACGCATGCAGCCGGGACCATTCGCCACATCCGGCCGCCGCGTCATTCCCGGGGCGGCTGGGCGTAGCAGGCGGCGTAGAGCAGGCGATTGTCGTAGCGCCGCCGGACGCCGATGATGTGCCCTTCGCGATAGACCGGCACGAGGTGACCGTTCATCGCGCGGTCCATCGCCTGATCGAAGCTGCGCATCACGCCTTCGTCCTGCGCCGCGGCCCACGCTTCGGCGAAGGCGGGCGAGCGGTCGCGCAGGCGATAGGCGGACTTGGTGCTCATCCGCACGGCCCGTGCCGCGGCGCTGGCCCCGCCGAAGCGGGCGAGATGGGTCAGGAACATGTTCTGGCGATCGACCGACCAGCCGTCATGACGGCGGGACGGCGCGAGCGGCGGCGGTGATGCGGGATCGGTCATGCCGGGGAGGGTGACCGACCTTTTCCAACATTTGAAGGGGCGGTGGTCAGTTCGGGCGATTGGGGTCAGCGCCCATCGTCATGGCGCGCCCGCCCCCGGCATGACGAAAGTCAGGGCGCCTTCGTACCACGCGTGTCGCTGACCTCCAGCCAGTAACCGTCGAGATCCTGCACGTAGATCTGACGGACGCCGTCGAACCGCGTCTGCATCGTGCCGTGGTCGCCGGCGAGATTGGTCCACACGATCTTGCGGCCGTCCAGCCACGCGGTGACCGTCGCGAGATCGTCGACGTGGAGCGCGAGATGTTCGTTGCGGTTCGATGGCTTCGGCGCGGTCCGTCCGTCGAGGATATGCAGCGCCATGCCATGGCCGAGATCGAGCCAGCGGCGGTTCTTCAGCGGCGTCGGGATCATCCGCAGGCCGAATGCCTCCCGGTAGAAGGCGGCACTGCGATCGATATCCGCCGCCTGGATCGCGACATGCTCCATCTCCGCGGCGGGACGGGACGGTGGGGCAGTCGAGGCTTGCGGCGCGAGCGCGAGCAGCAACAGGGCGGGGATCGACGACATCGGGGAACTCTCCTGGATAGCGCCCGACACGCTATCGGATTTTTCCGGGCGCGCCAGTCGTCGTTCAGCCGCCCCCGATCCCCTCGATCACGATACCGGTGCCCTCACAGACCGGGCAGGTGCCGGAATCGATCCGGCCGCTGCCGTTGCAACGAGGGCAGCTATTCTCACCGGTGCCGGGGGTGCCAGCCGGGGCCTGATCGCCGGGCTTCGTCGGTTCGTCCGTCATCGTTCCTTCTCCTTCGAGACGGCAACGCATGAGCAGAGGATGGGCTTCGTGCCGCATCGGGGATGGCCGTTCATGGGACGACGGCGCACGATCATTCGGTCGATCCTGTTGCCGTGTGGGTTCACAGAACGACCGGCCCGCCGCGCTCCTCGAAAGCTATACGATCGCCAGCAGCTTCGGCTCGTCCAACTCCCATCGGACGTGCCGTCCATATTCATCGTGACAGACGGAGCGATGCTTCCGGTATGCAATCGTGATGGCATCCGTTGAGCGGCGACGCCGCAGCGCCCATCTTGGTCCGATGAAGATCTTCACCATCGGGTATGAAGCGACCACGGTCGACGGGTTCATCGCGGCGTTGGCGGCCGCCGGGGTGGAGCGGGTGATAGACGTGCGGGCGCTGCCCCTGTCGCGGCGACCGGGCTTTTCAAAGTCGTCGCTGGCGGCGGCGCTGGGGGAGGCGGGGATCGATTACCGTCATCTTCGCGCACTCGGGACGCCGAAGCGCGGGCGGGACGCGGCGAAGAAGGGCGATGTCACGACGCTGGAGGCTGTGTACGCCGACCAACTGGAACTGCCCGAGGCGCAGGCGGAAGCCGCGACGATGCTGGCGCTGGCGGCGGAAAAGCCGAGCGCGCTGGTCTGTTACGAACGGGACCCGTGCCACTGCCACCGCACGCTGTTGCTGACGGCGATGCGGGGCGAGGTGGCGGGGGCGATCGAGGTGGTGGACCTGTTTCCCTGACGCGGTCAGGCCGGCTTCTTCGACTTCGGCGCGGATTTGGGCTTCCGGGCGGCGGCCTTGCCCTTGGACCTTTTGCGCTTCGGCGTGTCGCGGAACGTCATGAACAGTCCGCCGGCAATCGCGGCCAGCCCCAGACCCAGCCCGGCACCTACAGCGATGATGCCGATGGTGTTGGGACGCGTCGGTGGAGGCGTGGTGGCGACGCGCGGATCGCCGGGGGGCGGGGCGTGGTCGTCATGCGGCTTCGGCGGCGTCTGCAACGGATAGGGCGACTGGTTGCCCGCGGGCACTGGTGGTGTGTGGGTCATGCGGGTGCAACCGGCGAGCGCCGGGTTCGGTTGCGCGATCAGTCGCAGGCGAAGCGATAGCTGCCGTCCAGCGCCACGGGCAGGACCAGGGTGCGCAATCCCTCGCTGCGGGCGGCGATGCAGAGGCGGTCGCGCGCGCCGTCCGCGTTGGTGCGATAGGCGGCGCGGTATTCGGCGTTGAGCACGGGTTTGCCGGTGGCGACGAACGCGCGATACGCGCCGCATTCGTCAAATTCGTGGCATTGCTCGTTCACCGCCAGGTCGAAATCGGGAGCGAGCGTGGCGATCTGCGCGAGATCGTTCTTGAGCGCGATGGCGAGGCCGGCACGGTGTGCTTCCGTGGCGAGGAAGCGGTTGAAGGCGAGCTGATCGGCGGCGGTGAAGCTGAGGCCGGAGCGATTGTCGGGTTCGAACCCGTCGACATTGTCCGGCTCGACGCCGTCGCACCCCTTGGTGGCGGCGATGGCGATGCGCGCGGTCATGGTCGCGCGGACCCTGGCGGAGCGGATGTCCAGCCAGCGTTCGCCCGCCCAGCCGTCGAGCGGATTGCCGAGATCGGCGGCGGCGAACTGCGCGTAGTCGGGCCGCCAGTTCTCCGCGCTGCCGGCGGAGAAATAACAGAGGACGCGGCGGCCCTGCGTGTGCAGCGTGGCGATCGTCGTGGCGGGGGTGTCGAACAGATCGATGTCGTAGATCGCGACGTCAGCGCGGGTGTCGACGGTGCCGCTCAGCTGCCACTGCCAGCTGTCGGTGGCGCGCGGGCTCCAGCGCATACCGGTGGGTGGCGCTGGGGTCGGGTCGGGCGTGGTCGTCGCGGTCGGGGCGGGAGCGGGCTGTTCCGCGTCGTCGCTTCCGCCGCCGCCACAGCCGGCAAGGAGGACGGCGATGAGGGTCGTGCGGATCATCTTTGCCCTTTTACCTGTTGGCTTCGGGCGCAATGGATCGGTGTGCCGTACAGGTGGCTCAGCCCGCAACGGGGAGCTTCACTGCACCGTCAGGGTCGCGCTCCAGCGGGCCATAGGCGATGACGGTTTCCAGCAACAGCGGGCCGTAGAGATGCGGGAAGAGCTGACCGCCGCGGCTTTCCTCCCACTTCAGCGATGCGCCGAAGCTGCCGAGATCGACGGCGGCGACGTGGAGGTCGTGCTGCCCGGCGAGATGCTTGTCGACCGTCTCCGTTAGTTGATCGGCGGTGGAGAGGTGGATGTAGCCGTCGGCCACATCCACCGGTGCCCCGTCGAAGCGGCCGTCCCGCTCCAGCGCTGCCATCTGGTCGGCGGTCAGCACCTTGTACGCGGTTTGGGTCGTCATTCCGCGTCGTCCCCGTCGTCGCTCTCGTCGACCTGCTCGTCCAGCGTCTGCGGACCGGTGCCGTCGTCGAGCGTCAGCGCATCGTCCGCTGGCATCGCCGGGGTGTCCGACAGCTCCTCGGCGACGATCGCCTCGGCGTCGTTCTCCGGCTCCTCCTCCTCGTCGATGCGGGCGGCGGAGACAACGTGTTCGCCCTTGCCGACGCTGAACAGGGTGACGCCCTGGGTGTTGCGGCCGGTGACGCGGGTGTCGCCGACCGACAGGCGGATGAGCTTCGCCTGATCGGTGACGAGCATCAATTGCTCGCCCGAATGCGCCGGGAAGCTGGCGACGACCGGACCGTTGCGGTCGGAGGTGACGATGTTGGTGATGCCCTGACCGCCGCGATTGGTGCGGCGATATTCATAGGCGGAGGTGCGCTTGCCGTAGCCGTTGGCGGTGACGGTGAGGATGAATTCCTCCGCCGCCTCGAACTCGGCCATGCGATCGGCGGGAAGGGTGATCTCGCGCTCGCCTTCCTTCCACGGCGCGGCCTTCAGATACGCCTCGCGCTCGGCCGGCGTGGCGTCGAAGCCCCGCAGGACGGAGAGCGAGATGACCTCGTCACCGTCCGCCAGCCGTGCGCCGCGGACGCCGGTCGAATCGCGGCTCTGGAATTCGCGCACGTCGGTGGCGGAGAAGCGGATCGCACGCCCCTGACGCGTGGCGAGCAGGACGTCGTCCTCCTCGGTCAGCAGCGACACGCCGATCAGCCGATCGTCGGAGCCTTCGTCGAAGCGCATCGCCAGCTTGCCCGAGGTACGGATGCTGGCGAACGCGTCCATGCTGTTGCGGCGCACCGAACCCCTTGCGGTCGCGAACATGACGTGCAGGTCACCCCAGCGCAGTTCGTCCTCCGGCAGCGGCAGGACGGTGGAGATCGTCTCCCCCGGCGCCAGCGGCAGCAGGTTGACCATCGGTCGGCCGCGCGTGGCGGGGCCACCCTCCGGCAGGCGCCAGACCTTGAGCCTGTAGACCTTGCCGGCGGTGGAGAAGAACAGGACCGGCGTGTGCGTCGAGGTGACGAACAGGCTGGTGACGGCGTCCTCGTCCTTCGTCGCCATACCGGCGCGGCCCTTGCCGCCGCGACGTTGCGAGCGGAAGGTGTCGAGCGGGGTACGCTTGATATACCCCTCCATCGTCACCGTGACGACCATGTCCTCGCGCTCGATCAGGTCCTCGTCGTCGATGCCGTCGGCGGCGGCGGCGATCTCGGTCCGGCGCGGGGTCGCGAACTGGTCGCGGATCGCCTTCAACTCGCCGCGCATGACCTCGTACAGCTTCACCCGGTTGGCGAGGATTTCAAGCAGTTCGGTGATCGAGTCGGCCAGCGTCTTCAGCTCGTCGCCGATCTCGTCGCGGCCGAGCGCCGTCAGGCGGTGGAGACGCAGGTCGAGGATCGCGCGGACCTGCGCGTCGGACAGGCGATAGACGTCGCCGACATGGTCGACCTCGACTGCCTCGACCAGCCGCAGGTACGGCGCGATCTCGGCGACGGGCCATTCCCGCGCCAGCAACGCCATGCGCGCGGCGGTGGGGCTGGACGATCCGCGGATGATCCGCACCATCTCGTCGAGGTTGGTGACGGCGATGACGAGGCCGAGCAACAGATGCGCCCGGTCGCGCGCCTTGGCCAGTTCGAACTTCGAGCGGCGGGTGATGACCTGCTCGCGGAAGTCGATGAACGCGGCGATGATATCGCGCAGATTGAGCAATTCGGGCCGGCCGCCGCGGATCGCGAGCATGTTGGCGGGGAACGACCCCTGCGCCGGCGTATGCCGCCACAACTGGTTGAGCACGACCTCCGCCGTCGCATCGCGCTTCAGGTCGATGACGATCCGCACGCCCTCGCGGTTCGATTCGTCGCGGATGTCGCTGACGCCCTCGATCCGCTTTTCCTTCGCGGCCTCGGCGATCTTCTCGACCAGCGCGTTCTTGCCCTGCTGGAACGGGATCTCGGTGAGGATGATCGACTGGCGATCGCCGCTCTTCGTCTCGATCTTGTAGCGCGAGCGGACGATGATCGAGCCGCGGCCGGTGCTGTAGGCGGAGCGCGCGCCGGCCCGACCCAGGATGATCGCGCCGGTCGGGAAATCCGGACCCGGAACGATCTCGGTCAGTTCCTCCGACGTGATCGCGCCGTTGTCGAGATAGGCGAAACACGCATCGATGACTTCGCCGAGATTGTGCGGCGGGATGTTGGTCGCCATGCCGACCGCAATGCCGCCCGCGCCGTTGACCAGCAGGTTCGGAAACTGCGCCGGCAGGACCGACGGCTCACGCTCCGACCCGTCATAGTTCGGCGTGAAATCGACGGTATCCTTGTCGAGCCCGTCGAGCAGCGAATTCGCGACCTTCGCCAGCCGCGCCTCGGTGTAGCGCATCGCGGCGGGGGGATCGGGGTCCATCGAGCCGAAATTGCCCTGACCGTCGATCAGCGGCACCCGCATCGACCAATCCTGCGCCATGCGGGCGAGGGCGTCGTAGATCGCGCTGTCGCCGTGCGGGTGATATTTACCCATCACGTCGCCGACGATGCGGGCGGATTTGCGATACGCCTTGCCCGCGACGAAGCCGCTTTCATACGCCGAGTAGAGAATACGGCGATGCACCGGCTTCAGACCGTCACGCACGTCGGGCAACGCACGAGCGACGATGACGCTCATCGCATAGTCGAGATAGCTCGACTTCATCTCGTCGACGATGGAGATCGTCGGCATGCCATCAGGATTGGCGGGAGGATCGGCGAGGACGATGTCGTCGGCCAAGGTCAGTATCCGGATCGTTACAGGGGTGTGGCAGTCCTAGGTCGTCCGGCAGCCATTGTCCACGCGTGCGCGCGTGCGAGAGGGACGCAGGCCGGCGTCCGCTACGGCGTGACTTCCTTGCCCTCCCAGTCGAGCAGCTTGCCGGTATCCGGTGCCTTCAGGGCGTCGATCACGTCGAGCAACTGCACCGCCGCGCGTGACGGCGTGAAGAGCTGGTCGGCGCGGACGTTGCCCTGGAACGGTTTCGACAGGGAGGTGTCGACGGTTCCGGGATGAAGGCCGACGACGATGCTGCGATCGTTGCGGCGCTTTTCCTCGATCGCGGCGGTGCGGACGAACTGGTTGAGCGCCGCCTTCGCCATGCGGTAGCCGTACCAGCCGCCAAGCCGGTTGTCGCCGATGCTGCCGACCCGCGCGGACAGCACGGCGAACACGCAGCGGCCGGTGCGCGGCATCTTCGGCAGCATGTGCTTGGCGACGAGGGCGGGGCCGATCGTGTTGATCGCATATTGCCGCATCAGCCACCCGGCATCGAGCGCGGCAAGGCCCTTTTCCGGCGATCGTTCGTCCTCGTGCAGCAGGCCGGTGGCGACGAATACGAGCGTCGGCGGTGTGGTCAGCGATGCGGCGGCGGCGGCGACGCTCGCCTCGTCGATCAGGTCGAGATGATCCGCGCCCGTGAAGCTGCGGGCGAAACCGCGGACCAGGATATCCTCCTCGCGCAATGCCTCGACCATCGCCGCGCCGATGCCGCCCGACGCTCCCACGACGATCGCGGTCATCGCGAGAACCTCCAGCGGGTCGCGTCACTCTCGGCGGCGACGAAGCGATAACCGTCGGTATCGAAGCCCTTCATCGCCTCGACATCGTCGACGCGGTGTTCGACCAGCCAGCGTGCCATCATCCCCCGCGCCGTCTTGGCGTGAAAGCTGACGAAGCGGTCGCCATCGCGGAAATCGACCGCGATGACGCGGACGTCGGCGGGCAGCTTGCCGTCGACCGCCGCCCAATATTCCTGACTGGCGAGATTCAGGACGGTGTTCGATCCCTCCGCCGACAGGTCCTGCGCCAGCGCATCGGCGATCCGGCCCTGCCACCAGTCGGTCAGCTTCGCCTTTCGCGGCGCCCAGCGCGTGCCCATCTCCAGCCGGTACGGCTTCATGGCATCGAGCGGGCGGAGCAGACCGTACAGACCGGACAGCATCCGCAGATGGTGCTGCGCGTAATCGACCGCCGCCTCGTCCAGCGTCGTCGCGTCCAGCCCGGTATAGACGTCGCCCGCAAAGGCATAGAGCGCCGGTCGTTCGGGCGCGTCGGCGAAGTCGCGGAACCGGTCTGCGTTGAGCTTCGCCAGCGCGGGCGAGATGTGCATCAACTCGCGCAACCGCTTCTGCGGCAGCCGTGCCGCAGACCGGGCGAGGGCGCTCGCCTCTTCCGCAAAGCGCGGCGTGGTCGGGGTGAGCGCCGGCAGCGGCGTTTCATAGTCGAGGGTCTTGGCGGGCGAGATGACGGCGATCATCCCCGGCGGTTAGCGGGCGCGGCCCGCGCGTTCAATCGGCGGGTCGGCGTTCAAACACGGTTCAGCGCGGACCGGCGAAGGAACCAACATCCTCGCACTTGCTTGAAGGGGTGGAGCGGCATCGTTAATGACGCTTGCCACGCGACCGTTCCGGTCGGCAGATTACGGTCAACGGGGCTTAAACGCCCGATTGGAGAGACTTTCCCGATGAAGACGATCTCGAAATTCGCGCTCGCGCTGGCGCTGACCGGTGTCAGCGGCCTCGCCCTGACGGTGCCTGCCACCGCCGCGAAGAAGGAAGAGAAGGCCGGCCCGAAGTACAGCCCGGAGGTCATCAAGGCCGCGCAGGTCGCGCAGCCGGCGATCGCCGCGAAGGATTTCGCCGCCGCCGCGACGGCGCTGGGGCAGGTCGACGCCGCGGTGAAGACCGACGACGACAAGTATCTCGCCGCCGCTCTGCGCTACGACATGGAGAACCAGAAGCTGGTTCAGCAGCAGACCGCCAATCCCAACGCGCCGCTGAACGAGACGGCGCTGGCCGGTCCGCTCGACGCGCTGATCGCGAATCCCCAGACCCCGGCCGCCGACAAGGCGAAGTACGCCTATCGTCGCGGTGCGCTGGCCTATAACGGCAAGCAGTATCCGGTCGCGCTCCAGTATTTCGCGCAGGCCAAGCAGCTCGGCTACACCGATCCGAACCTGAACCTGCAGATCACGCAGGCGAAGGTCAGCAGCGGCGACGTGGCGGGCGGTCTCGCCGACCTTCAAGAGTCGATCAAGGCGCAGGTCGCCGCCGGCCAGAAGCCGCCGGAGGATTATTTCCGCTACGGCATCGCGCGCGCCAACGCCGCGAAGCTGCCGACGACGGGCGACTGGCTGCGCAGCTACGTCGCCGCCTATCCGACCGCCAAGAACTGGCGCGACGTGATCGTGACCTATGGCCTCTCGGGCAACTCGATCGCCAAGCTGACCGATCCGCAGAAGATCGACCTGTTCCGTCTGATGCGCCTGACGAAGTCGCTGGCGGACCAGAACGACTATCTGGAATATGCCGACGACGTGCAGCGCCGCGGTCTGCCGAACGAGGCGCAGACCGTGCTGAAGGAAGGCATGGCGAACGGCAAGATTCCGGCCGGCAATACGCAGGCGAAGGACCTGCTGGCGGCGGCGACAACGTCGATCAAGGCGGACGGCCCGATCGCTCCGCAGGAAAAGCGCGCGACGGCGGCGGCGGACGGCAAGATCGCCGTGGCGACGGCGGACGGTTATCTGGGTTTGGAAAACTACACCAAGGCGGCGGAACTGTACCGGCTGGCGCTGACCAAGGGCGGGGTCGATGCCGACGAGGTCAACACCCGGCTGGGCATCGCGCTGGCCCGCGGTGGCGACCGCGAGGGTGCCAAGGCGGCGTTCGCGGCGGTCAAGGGCGCGCCGCGCTCCGGCATCGCGCAGCTTTGGACCGCGTATCTGGAGGCTCCGGCGCCGACCGCCTGAGCCGTTCTGCCAGTAGCTTGAAAGAGGGGGCGGCCGCGACGCCGTCCCCTTTTTATCAGGCGTCGGGCGTTATTCCTGCGGCACCGGCACGCCGGAGACCGACTTCGCGGTGCGGATCGTCAGCGAGGTCTTGACGCTGGCGACGTTCGGAGCCGGCGTGAGTTGTGTCGTCAGCAATTCCTGAAAGCTCTTCAGGTCCGCGGCGACGATCTTCAGGATGAAGTCGATCTCGCCGTTGAGCATGTGGCATTCGCGCACTTCGGGGATGGCGGCGACGTGGTTCTCGAACGCGGTCAGGTCCGCCTCCGCCTGGCTGCGTAGCGACACCATGGCGAAGACCGTAATTGGAAAGCCCAGTCGCGTCGCGTCGAGATCGGCATGATAGCCGCGGATCGCCCCCGCTTCCTCCAGTGCCCGCACGCGGCGCAGGCAGGGCGGTGCGGTCAGCCCGACGCGGTCGGCGAGCTCCACATTGGTCATGCGACCGTCCGCCTGTAAAAAGGACAGGATCTGGCGGTCGATACGGTCCAACATTGGGATGCTCCGTGGTTCGTTCGATTCGGGTTATGAAATCAGCTCTAGCCATAATAATGTTGCGAACAACCGCAATTGTCCCACAATGTGACGGACCGAAATCGACCGTTCCGCAGCGTCAGCTTCATCGTTAAGGAAGCGTTACGAGCCCATTCCAACGGCATTTGGACCTGCATTTGCGCTTCGACGACAGCCTTCGCACCGTTCTTTCCGCCGGCACGGCGACGGGTTTCGGCGCGTCGGCGGCGTGGCGGCAACTCGTGGACCTGATGGGCCGCGGCCGGATCGGGACGGACGACGCCGTCCTGGCGCGATTGCGGATGCTGCGTCCGGAGGTTCCGGTCGGCGTGCGTGCCGCCAGCGCCCGGGCGCTGGCCTTCGCCCGACCTCCCGCCAGTCTGGTCGCGCTGTTCGCGGAGGACGAGCTGATGGTGGCGGCTCCCGTCTTGCGCGCGGTGGAGCTCGACGCCGGAGAATGGCCCGAGCTTATGGCGCGTCTGACGCCGCCCTGCCGCGCGGTGCTGCGCGGCCGCCGCGATCTGCCGGCGGAGGCGGTTCGCGCGCTGGAGAGTTTCGGCAGCGTCGATTTCACGCTGGTCGACCACCGGCCCGCAGTCGCTGCGCCCGAAATCGTTCCGGCAGCACCAGCGGTCCCCCGGGCGCCGCTGTCGCCCAGCCCGTTCATGGCATTGGGCGACATCGCGCGCAGCCTGCCACTGGTCGCGGAGGCCTTGCGGCAGGCGGAGCAGCCGCCCGCGAACGACGTGACGGCGGGCACGGTCGCCGGCGACGGCGACGGCGACGGCGAGCCGAGCTTCGCGATCAGCGACATCGTAGCGCGGATCGACGCCTTCCGACGGGAGCACCCGACCCCCGCCGCGGTCCCCGCGGTCGAGCCGCCGACGGGATTCCGCTTCCTGACCGATGCCGCCGGTGTCATTCGCTGGGTCGACGGCGTCGGCCGGGCCGGGCTGGTCGGCGTCGCGCTGGCGCGGCCCGGACAGCAGGGCATGGTCAAGGTCGATGCCGGCATCGCCGCGTCGCTCCGCCGCCGGGCCCGCTTCATCGATCTCAGGCTGGAGGTCGAGGGCGCCGGTGATGCGGCCGGATCGTGGCGCGTCGCCGGAATGCCCGACTTCGATCGCGCGACGGGCCGTTTCACGGGGTTCGCCGGCACCGCACGCCGGCCGTTTCGCCACGAAAGCGCTGCGCCCGTCGAACCGCGCCGCTCGGCCGCATCGGATTCGCTGCGCCAGCTCGTCCATGAACTCCGCACGCCGGCCAACGCCGTCGCCGGCTTCTCGGAACTGATCGCCGCCGAGCTGATCGGCCCGGTACCGGAAACCTATCGCGAGCGTGCGGAACAGATCGGACGGCAGGCGGCGGACCTGATCGCGGCGATCGACGATCTCGACACCGCGGCCCGGCTGGAAAGCTCCGCGCTCGACCTGCGTGCGTCCAGCGTCGCGTTGCGCCCGCTGATCGAGCGGGTCGCGGCGGATCTGGCGACGCTGATCGCCACGCGCGGTGCGGTGCTGGAACTCGACGTCGACGACGTGCTGATCGCGGCCGACGACCGGGCGGTCGAGCGGGTGGTCGCGCGGTTGCTCGCGACGCTGGTCGCGGCGACGGTTCCCGGAGAGCGGATCGGCATCCGTACGGATGCCGATGGGCCGGTCGCGACGATCGTGATCGACCGGCCGGGCGCGCTGGGCGATCTGGTCGGCAACGCGCTGTTCAGCCTCGACGATCTCGGCGAAGAGGCAGGCGGACCGTTGCTGGGCGCGGGCTTCACCTTGCGGCTGGTCCGCAACCTCGCCGCCGAGATGGGTGGATCGCTGACCGTCGCCACCGACTGCTTGACGCTGTGCCTGCCCGCGGTTCAGGACCATGTCATGGAACAGGCATCGTCCGAACTGCGGTGACCGTCGCGCCGTACCGGCCTGCCGCCGCTCGCCCGGACGAGCAGATCGTCTGGCCCGCGATGTTCGGCACGCGCTTCCTGATCTCCGTCGACGTGGAGGAGGAGTTCGACTGGTCCGCGCCGCTCGACCGGACGCATCGCGCGACGACGGCGCTGTCCGCACTGCCGGCTACGCATCGCCGCTTCGCGGACCGCAACATCGGGCTGCTCTGCCTCATCGATCACCCGGTCGCCACGGACCCGGCCGCCGGCCCGATGCTGCGCGCCATGCTGGCGGATGGCCGCTCGGCGGTCGGTGCCCAGCTCCACGGCTGGGTCAATCCGCCGTTCGATGAACCCGGTGCGGCGGCGGCGGCCTATCCCGGCACCCTGCCGGAGGCGCTGGAGGCGGCCAAGCTCGACCGGTTGACCGATGCGATCACGGCGGCGGTCGGGACGCCGCCGATCGCCTATCGGGCCGGTCGCTACGGCATCGGGCCACGCACGCTGCGATTGCTGGCGGCGCGTGGCTACCGCGCCGACAGCTCGATGCGCAGCGGCTATGATTACGCGGGGCAGGGCGGGCCGGACTTCACCGCCATCGGCCCCCACGCCTTTCGCCGCGAAGACATTCTGGAGCTGCCCCTGACGACGATCTTCACCGGCTTCGCGAGGGCAGGGGGAGCCCGCCTGCACCGCCTGCTGGGTCGTCACGGCCGCGGCGCGTTCGCGCGCACCGGACTGCTCCAGCGAGTGGCCCTGACGCCGGAGGATATGCCGGTGCGCGCCGCCGTCGCCGCGATTGATCGCGCAGTGGCGGACGGCGTGCGGCTGCTGACGCTGTCGTTCCACTCTCCGTCGCTGGTACCGGGACACACGCCCTATGTGCGCGATGCCGCCGATCTGACGGCGTTCCATCGCTGGTGGGACCTGGTGCTGGCGCATCTCGAGCGGCGCGGTGTCAGGCCGACGACGCTGGCGGAGGTTCTCGCCACGGCTATGCCGTGACGATCTGTCCCTCCGCGACGGCGACCGGCCACGCCGTCAATCTCTGCCCCTTGCACGGCCCGCCGACGCATTCGCCCGTTTCGATCGCGAACAGCGCGGAATGCCAACTGCACGCGATCAGCTCGGCATCGGGCGTCAGATACCGGTCGAGTTCCTGCGCCAGCGGCAGGCCCATATGCGGGCAGCGGTCGACATAGCCGTGTACGGCATCGCCCCGTCGCACGACGAAGCCGTGAAACCGGCCGGCGCGAAGCTGCAGCACGAAGTTCCGGGCCGCCCCGTCCGCGATCAGCCCGACCGGCCCCAGCCGCACGCCCGGCGGCGTCGCGAACACCCTTTCATCGCTCATCCCGCCGCGGTGGCGATGCACGCCGGTGCTGTCAAACCACGAAGCGGCTTGCGTTCAGCGTCCAACGATGGCTAGGGCCACAACAGCGTCGGGGAGTGGCGCAGTCCGGTAGCGCGCCTGCTTTGGGAGCAGGATGTCGCAGGTTCGAATCCTGTCTCCCCGACCACTTTTCCGCCATTTCCGCGATAGCACCGCCGAGGCGGTTTACAGGCGGTTTACACTAGCACAAGTTTGAGAGAGCTCAGGCAGGTGATATTTCGCTTTGCGAGTGTCCGATTATGGCGGCGGCTTGGCTGAGCGGCATGGGATATTTTCCGGACCAATCAAGCTCGATGCGGAGGCCCGACCGGGGCCACAACATGCACGGTTTTCCGCTCAGTCGCAGCGTTCAACCTGAGGTGCTCGTGCGATGGCGTTCTGCGGTGCGCCAACACGACTGTCTAACCGAATGACAATCCCGCACGTTGCGCGCCTTCCTTACAAACACAGATTGCGCACTCGGGAAGCCCACTCTTTCTGTCGCTTGCCAGCGCACGGCGACTCCCTGATCATGCCTGATAACGAATCAGCGGGGGCGAAGGATCAGCATGGCGACCGAAGCGATAAGCGGCGAGAAGACGGGTACTTTCACTGCTGAGAGCTTGCCGGTAGCGATCGGAAGCCTCCTGGAAATGAACAACTATCGCGTCACCCACGACGTCCACCTTCATGGTGCGCAGATCGATCTAGTTGCGGAGTCGAAGGGTGATCCGTTCGCGCCCAAGCTGTATATAGAGGCGACGATCGAGTATGTCTCGACGGCGAAGTTTGGCAAGGATGTGACCAAATTCATCTTAATTCAGCGGCAGTCGCCTGGAAGCGTATGCCTCTGCGTTTCATCCACCGGTTTCACCGCTGACGTCAACGAGCGCGCTGCGGCGAGCGGCGTGACCACGCTTACTTATCAGCAGCTATTTCAACGGTTCGAAAAGTTCGGCGAATACGCCGAGCATATTTTGGCGGACAAACCAATCGGCCAGCTGGTTGCTACGTATTAAGAGCCACAATTTAGTGACACAAAAGGTAAAGAATACGCAACCAAATGGCTCGGGCAATGGAAAGGCTTCGCACCTGATGAGGCAAAATGGCTCATTGTTCTTGGTGAGTACGGGACGGGTAAGACGTCTCTAACAAAAGTACTCCAATATCGATGGCTTCAAGAATATCGCGACGACCCATCGAAGCCTCTCCCAATTCGGGTAGAACTGCGGAATTTCTCACGGCAATTCGACGCGCGGGGGTTACTTCATCATTTTCTCGATTCGAACAATCTTGGGCATATATCAATCGAATTCTTATTGCATCTGATAAGAACCGGCCGAGTAGTTCTTCTACTAGACGGTTATGACGAGATGGCGCAGTTTCTTAACGCGCGAGAAAGGCGTGCATGTCTGAAAGCATTAGCAGACCTTTCAATGGATGGTGCAAAAGGGATCATCACAAGTCGCCCGAATTATTTTACGGAAAGCGAAGAACTCAATGTCTTCGAAGCGCTTTATTCTACGCTAGAGCAAAATAAATATTATATTTCTCAATCAGAACGCTCGTTTATCAACGAAGAAAGGGCGGTCGATCAGCTTGTCGAACGGTATGTCCTCTCCCGTTATGAGCGCTCGCTTCAGGATCTTACGCCAGAACAGACGGAGGCACTTGTCCGACGTAAGCTAGCAAGAGACAAGAGCGGGCAGGATATCATCTTGTCCATCCTTCGGCGTGTGTTCCGGGATGAGGACAATGGTAAACGGCAGGCTCTTTCGGGTAAGCCCGTAATCATAACGTACTTGCTTGAGCTCGTAGATGAGTTGCGAAAGGATGAACGGTCGGTTTCTGTAGAAGCTTACAGTGAATGGCAGCTATACAGAATGATTCTTGATCGCCTGATGTTGCGTGATGCTGGACGCACGTCACTGGCTGCTCCTGTACGTCGCAAGGCGCTTCAGTCACTTGCTTTAGCACTTTCGGCTCGCGGTGCTAAGGTTGCGGATGAAGAAGTCTTCGCCGCGATTATCGAAGAGGAATTCAAGGGTGAGTTGCGGCGGTTGCAGCCAGAGGAGCGCCGCTCAAAGCGCGATGAGCTTTTTGAGGAGTTGCGCAGCTCTGCCACGTTGACGCGCGTTAGTGGGGGCGGCAAAGATGGATATCTATTTTCCCACAACTCGTTGCGGGAATTTTTAGTGGCTGAGGTAGTACTTCAGTCGCTCGTTAGCCGGTCTCCTATGCTGGTACGGGTTCCAATTACAGCAGCTATGCGGGTGTTTGTAGGCTCAGTCTCAGGTGATGACGCTAACACTCTGTTAAATAGCCTAACTGATCTTTGGCCGGTTCGAGCGAATGGCTTTGCACTCGGCCCTTACCTTGTTCTTATGTGGGATCTTATCCGACGACATGCCGCCAGTCCCCTGATTGGTCTCTTGCAAATTACTTCGGAGGGAACAGGAAATGTCGCCCGTCTGTCGAATGTCACGCTACGAGACTGGGACCTTTCGTCGAGCATTCACGGCGAAACCGTGGCGATTGATGCGACGGGCAGCGATCTTTCCGGCGTACATCTGTCAGGATTGGCTCTTGTCGGCTCCGATTTCAGTGAGGCCGTGCTTGATGGTGTAAACTTCTCCGGTTCGGATCTCACGGGGGTGAGCTTTAAGTCGTCGATGTTGTTCGAGTGTAACTTCATCGATGCTAACCTAGACGGAGCCGATTTCATCGGAGTAGACCCGGACATTGATATAATCGCGAAGTCGGCAGATGGCGCGGAGTCGGTATTAAGTGGTAAGCATGCCATCGGGTACTTGCGATTTGCAGGAGCGTCGACCGATTACATTGACAACTTCTACATTTATTCTAACCACAGGCTCTTTCCGATTATTGCTAAAATCAGCGAAAAGCTGACGACGAACCGGAACAATCAACTTCGTGGCTTGACGCAGCGTGGCGAGGCGCAAGTCGACCCGCGCTTTGCCCGGGCCTTCGTTGATCGCCTTAATCAGCTCGGGTGGTCAGAGGTAGATAAAAACCAACTAGTCTCCATAACTGCCCTTGGGCGTTCGGCTCTAGGTAAACTAGTCGACGCGGAAACGATGGCGGACGAGGTTAGCGCGTTTATTTCGAGTTGGAGGTGATCGCCGCTACTTCCCGCGGGTAGGTGACCGGCCAATGGCGCTGGCCTTGTACCTTATAACGTAGGAATGCGCTTTTGCGCGGCTGTCGAATACAGCGATTGGTTTATCTACAGCGTTTTTCAAGACTTCATATCGACCATCCATCCTCT
Organism: Sphingomonas sp. Leaf343; assembly: GCF_001423765.1. Classification (GTDB taxonomy): domain Bacteria; phylum Pseudomonadota; class Alphaproteobacteria; order Sphingomonadales; family Sphingomonadaceae; genus Sphingomonas. The sequence continues at coordinate 22,502 of NZ_LMPG01000014.1, read as the reverse complement.
CGCGGAGGGTATAGGGGATTGTCGACATAGCGAGTCACCTTCTGCAGCGAGTCATTAGGGCAGCATCGTCAACAGCGCATCCGCCGTCAACAAAACTCGTCCGCCCCCCCCTAATCCGTCACTCTTAAAAGATCATTAGACCAAAGTACTGGTGATCCGCATCGAGCGCTCGGCTGTCGACCGCATGTCCGCTTGTGGCAACCACCCAACGCTTTCGCCGTGGAGCCGTAAAATCGAGCGATATCAACGCCGGTTGCCCGTACAGGCCTGAAATCCGGTGTCATGCAGATCAATGGCTTACGCGGGCAGGGGCAACAGCTCGCGGCCGAAAACGCCACATAGACTCTCACCAATCGGTAGGCGTAGGTTGGCGGTATGGACAACGACAGCAGCGATGCGGAAGCCAAGGCGGCTGGCATGATGACCGACGAGTTCCTGCGCCGCGCTTTTGAGCGCACGACCGGCGACGTCGGCGATCCCGAAGCGGATGCCCTGCTCGCCGAGATCAAGCGCCGCGGCCTCGATATCTGATGTGCAACCGGGCGCGGTTCGCGGGGGAGCCTGAGACGCTGTTCACCAAGTTCGGGGGCGACTGGCTGACGCCGAAGCCGATGGATAACCGCTTCAACCCGAAGGAACTGTTCCCCAAAAGCCGCGCCTACGTGGTGCGCGAGGAGAGCGGAAGCCGCGGCGTCGACACAATGATCTGGGACGTGACCGCCGGGCAGGCACCTTGGCCGATGACGAACGTCCGCAACCTGAAGCTGCAGCAGTGGAAGGCGCTGGCCGAACGTCCGGAGAACCGTTGCCTGATCCCGCTGACCGAGTTTGCCGAGTGGACGCCGGACAAGCACCAGGCTGGCGAGGGCAAGCCGATCAAAGGCGAAATGTGGTTCAGCGTCACCGACCAACCGGTGTTCGCAATCGCCGGCTTCTGGCGTGCCATCGCTGACGCCCGCTACTTTGCGATGGTCACCTGCGATCCGAACGAGCTGGTCGCGCCGATCCATCCCAAGGCGATGATCACTATCCTCGCTCCTGACGATCACGAGCGCTGGCTGTCGGGATCGTATGACGACGTGCTGGCGCTGCAGCAGCCTTATCCGGCCGACCTGATGACGGTGCGCGGACCGGTGTTTCCGACGCGCAAGGCGGGTTGACCGGAGAAGAACATACGTAGAACAAGGCTGCTCCACGAATCAGGGATGCAGCATGCTCACCGCCGAGATCACCCAATTCGCGATGCGGCGAGACGACGCGGTCACCCTTGCCGCCGCATTGATCGCCCAAGTCGGGGCGCCGGCCGCAATCGGCTGGCTGGAAGACCGCCTCGTGGCCTGCGATACGGAGGAAGAGGCGAGGGCGTGCTGCTCGATCATCGAAGCTGTCGAGGCGTCCGTACGGCGAAGGCTGCACTGATCGCGCGATGGGCGCCAAGAAGTTCGACCGCCTCTGGGACTTCGTCCGGTTCGGCATGAACATCCAACTCAGCTGCGCCAACGGCCACTGCTCGCATCGCGGCATCGTGGACGCACACTCGGCGTGCATGTGGTTCCGCCTCCACCGCTGGCCCGACGCGATCGGCGGGAGCTGCCTGACGCATTTCCGCTGCACCAAGTGCGGCGCGATCGCCGGCAGCGCCCGCCCGACTGATGGTCAACCGACCGTCCCCGACTTCTTTCCGGCTGATGAGCGGGGCTGGAAACAGCTGGCGAGGCGGCTGCGGCGATAATCTACTTACACGCCCCCGTGCCTTCGCCGCCCGGCATCGCCGGCACGTCGTTCCCGCAGGCCACGGTGTTGACCGGGGACCGTAGATAGATCCACGTCTTGATCGGCTGGCCGTTGTTCCGTGCGATCGCGCCCCGCTTTGTCATGACGATGTTGTTGCGGATCGCGCTGTTCCGCGCCTCGTACATGACGATGCCGTTCCAGTATTCGAGGCCGTCGAGCAGGTTTCGCTCGATCAGGATGCGGTCCAGACCGCCCGCGCCGGCATTGAACGCCACGATGCCCTGCATCTCGCCACGGCAATAGTTGTTGCGGATCGTCAGGTCGGCCGTGGGGGCCTTCCCAACCGTCGACCAGAACTGGATGCAGTCCGAATGGTCGCCGTCGACCAGCAGCTTGCCCCTGGCGTCATAGGTCGCCCGGATGGGGCGGGTGTCGACCACCTGATTGCCCTCGATCAGCACGCGCTGCGCCATCGTCACGTTGATGCCGTCGCTGCGCAGACCCTGCATGCGGTTGCCGACGATCTCGTAGTCGCTGCCGCGAACGGCGGTGATCCCGACCTTGTGGCCGCGGACGGTCACGCCGGCGACACGGACGAAGCGCGAGCTGTCGATCGACACGCCGGGCGTGTCGACGCCCAGCGGCGCGGACACTACGCCGCCATACCAGCTGACGCCGTGCAGCCCACGCAGCGTGATTGTGCGGAACGTGCCCGCCTCCGCGCGGATCTCGAGCCGGTTGGCGGCCGAACACTTGGCCGCAATCGCCTTGGCTTTGTCTGTCGCCGGCACCTCGGCCGCGACGCCCGGCGCGCTGTAGTTGCTGAGCGCGACTGCGCCGTACTCGCCTGGCTGGAGGGTCACCACGTCGCCGCATGTGGCCTTCTTCAGCTGCGCGGCGAACGTCGAAGGTGTGGCGGTGAGATCGGCCGCGACTGCCGGCGAGGCGAGCAGCGACAGCGCCGCGATCATGAGGATCCGGATCATAGGTTCTCCTGGGCTGGGACGGGTGGCCTGACGGGTCGGTTTCAGGGCGGCGAGGAGCGCGTAAATCATGCGGCTGCGACCCACGTGGACAGGAAGGGCGCGAGGTCGTTCGCTACGTCGATATGCACCGGCCCGCGCGGGTGGGTGCTGTCGAACACAGGCGCGCCCCCCGATGTTTTGGTCTGCCCGTTCGCAGGCCAGACCCTGCGGGGAATAGCCGGGACCTCCCAACCGCGCAGAGCTGCCCGCGCGTAGAGCGAGTCCGCCGTCATGAATGCCCGGTGCGGATCGCCCGCGGCGGGGTTGAGCGCACCCCGCAGATAGGGATCGAGGACAGCCCACTGATAGGCTCCGCTGGTGTCCGTCTGACCGGCAACGTCGATGTAATCGTTCGACGACGTCGTGATCGGGAACAGCGTGCCCTGTGCCGACTGGCAACCGGGACGTGCGAATCCCCGTAGCATGGTATGCGATCGCAGGCAGCGCTCGACCGACGGTCAACCAGCCTTCCTCGACTTCTTTCCGGCAGACGGCCCCGGCTGGAAGCAGCTAGCAATTCGTTTGAGAGGCTAGCGCCGAAAAGTAAGGGCGGGGGACGGGCATTCGGATTGCTAACAGATTGATTGCTCTACCGATATGACTATGACTCGCGTCACTGACAGGGGGGAATGATGATTACGTTGCTTGCCGCTTCTTTGATACTCGGAAACGTCGGCGCCGACGTGCCGATCCGATCGCTTCAATATGCCGTTCGGGGCCAGATCGAGGGTACTTTCGCCATCGACCATTATAATACCGACGGCTCGTGGACTGGCGGAACGACGACGGCATCGTTCTCAAATGGTGGCTCTTCAGGATCTGCGTCCGGGAGCGTTCAAGTCGGAGGTGGTGGCTCAGTTAGCTCCCTGATCCGAGCATACAACGTTTCGACCGGCACATCCTCGGGTCGGATAGGCTACGAGGGATCATTCAATCTCAGCAATCCATTTCCGAGCGACGGTGCGTTTGCGAGCAACGGTGGCATCGTGGGCGGCGGTGGCGACGTGACATTCGACGCTAGCGCTGCGTTCAAAATGAAATTCTCTCCTTTTACTTTGATAGACGGCTCTCGCTTCTATGATGTGCGACTTAAGAATTTAGACACGAACGTTATAGCTCAATACATTACCTACTCGGCAGGATCTATCGGGAGCAATCCCGACTTTGTGGATTTGGAAAATCACTATTTTGACGCAGGCCGGTATCAGCTATCAGTTGATATAAGTTCGTTTGCGGGCGGCCTTTATTATGGTTTACCGTACTTGGACTACACGTCCGGCCTTGATTGGTCCGTGACAGCAGTTCCCGAGCCTGCAACTTGGGCAATGATGGTCATGAACTTTGGCGCGGTCGGTTATGTGATGCGACGCAGGCGGCGGGCGCACCTTCAGTTGGCCGTCGCCTGATCCGTGCCGGCCGCGCTCGGATCGTCCCGCGTGGATCATAGTTTCTCCTGCGGTCAAACGGGTGGCCAGACGGGTCGGTGTCAGGGCGGCGAAGAGCGCGTGGATCATGCGGGCATGATCCACGTGGTTAGGAACGCTGCGAGATCGATCGCTACGTCGATATGCACCGGCCCGCGCGGGTGGGTGCTGTCGAACATGGGTGCGGTTCCCGATGCTCTGGTCTGCCCGTTCGCTGGCCAGACCCTGCGGGGAATGGCCGGTACCTCCCAACCGCGCAGAGCCGCCCGGGCGTAGAGCCAATCCGCCGTCATGAACGCCCGGTGCGGATCACCCGCAGCGGAGTTGAGCACGCCCCGCAGATAGGGATCGAGGACGGCCCACTGATAGGCTCCGCTGGTATCCGTCTGGCCGGCAACGTCGATGTAATCGTTCGACGACGTCGCGATCGGGAACAGCGTGCCCTGTGCCGACTGGCAACCGGGCTGGGCGAAGCCCCGCAGCATGGTGTGCCAGCGCCGCATCAGGGCGATGATGCCAGCCTGCCCGCGATCGTTATGGCCCATCTCGGAATAGATGTGCGTGCAGTACCGCAGTGCGATCCCGCGCTGGGCATAGCCGGTCTGCCCGGCATCGATGGCGGCGAAGATTGCCGTCATGTTGTCGCCAAAACGGGTAATCCGAACGGCCGGGATCTTCGCCGTGCTGGCAGCGCGCATGACAAAGCCGGTCGCGCCATCAGCGTCGCCGACCTTTGCGGTCTGGCCATCGGCCGCGTCCAGCTGCGCGTCGGCAATGCTGTCGCCCGGTGCGCCCAGGCACGGGGTGCCGGCTGGCGCTTCTGCCCAGATGATCGCCGCTGGAATGGAGCCAGCGCCCCGGCCGGTCCAGTTCTTGGTCGTGATCTGCCCTGCCAGCGTCCAACTCGCGTCGGCGAGATCGTTGCGGGCGGCCGTGGCCGTCGTCGTTGCGTACTTGTCGCCCTGCACGCCGACGAACTCGGTGGCCCAGTAATAGGGCACGTTTTTCAGCCCGCTTAGCGGCACGGCATCGGACAGCGCCCGCCAGCCGTCGGGAACCCAAAGCTGCTGTTGATCGGCAGAGAGGCGGGTTGCACCGGCTGCGGCGCACGCTGCCGCGTATTCAGCTTCGGTGGGCGTCTGCCCGTTCAGTTTCCAGATGTAGCCGGCGGTGCAGGATGCGGCCTTGGCGTGCGTTGGCGGCGTAATGGTGGCGGCAGACTGATCGAGCGACTTGTCCGGTCCACCGGTGATGAGGGCGTGGCGGATATAGATGCCGTTGCCGAGCCCGATTTCGGTCGGCGAGCCGTTAGTTGCGGCGGTTTGCCCCTGCCAATATTCGAAACGTGGATTGGCCCAATCGAAGAACGGCACGTCCCGAGTGCGCGTCGTGATCGTGCCGGTGGCGCCGAGCGTCCCGTTGGAATTGCCACCGGCCGAGTTGCGCAGGCTCATCGATGAGGTCGTTGCGGTCGGGGTTGGCGTTGGGGTGCCGCCGCCACCTGCCACAGGTGCGTTGACGCCGGCGACCAAGCCGAGGGTCCCACCAACGACTACGACGCTCAAGGGCAGGGATATGCGGATCATCCCGCGTCCGAAACCGGCGTCGAGTGTCACGAGCGTCGGATCTGCAGCGCTGAGCGGCCCGCCCGCCGACAGCGGCCCCGCGTCAGCGGGATCGACGGGAGCAGCGACGCCGGCGCGCACGCAGGCAGATGCGAGCGCATCGTCTAGCGAGACGCGGATGGGTGGACGTTCCGGGAAGCGCACGCTCCACAGCTTTATCGTCTTCATGTGAATCTTCCTTTTCCGAGTGGGATCAGCGAGGCCACGCGTCGATCAGCAGCCGGCGCTTGTCGTCGCAGGAGCCGAGATCGAACCGGCCGTCGCGAATGGTCGCGTCGTCGTCGGCAGCGGTCGCGCTACCGTCGGACTGGCGGTGCTGCGGTGTCGGACTGCACGCGACCAGCGCGGAGGCTGGCGGCTCGGGCGGCGTCGGCAATTTCAGCGTCGAGTGCGTCGATCGAGCGCACCCGGTCAGCGCCGCGGCACACAGCGCGGCCAGCATCAGTCTGGGCATATTCCCTCACGGTGTCAGTGGATCGGACGATGATCGGCTGCCGGGCAGCCTCGCGATCGGTCTGGGCTTGTGCGGCGGTGACCTGCTGCTTCGCCCAGCCGGCTTCAGCCTTCGCCGCGGCGGCTTCGGCGTTCGCGTGGTCGACCTTCCGCGCGGACTGGCATGCCGCGAGGTCCGCCTTGTGGCTGGCCCGCAAGTTGTCGAGACGCGCCGCCCAGATCGCGAGCGCGAGGATCGGGATGGCCGGCCAGAAGCGGCGCAAAAGTGCGCCAGCCGCCGCCCACGTCACGCCTGCCCCACAGCAGGGCTCTTGCCCGCGCGCAGGTCTGCCAGCGCGAGCGTACCGGACCACTCGAAGTGCGGCCGATCCTTGATCGACTTGAAGTCACCACCCCAGCGGAAGCCGATCGCCTTGCCGATCGCGCCGACCTGCCGCCAGAGATCGTCCGTCCGCTTCTGGTGCCCCTTCGTGTCGCCCCAGTTCGGCAGCTTCAGCAGCTCGGTCGGCACAACGTCGAGTGCCAGGCCGAAGTTGTGGAAGCTGTACCCGGCGCGCGCGTTGGTCACGACCTTGCCCGGCTTGGTCCGGCCCTGCGCATAGAGCGCGGCCTGCGTCTCCATCGAGCGCAGGGTGAACGTTACGGTGAGCGGGATGCCTGCCGCCTTTGCGTCCGCCAGCAGCCGTTCGGCCATGCCGCGGACGCGCGGGTGCAGATCTTCCAGCCGTCGGCTGTCAGCCATGTTCAATACCTTTCGATGTGGATCAGGAACCTATGCGGCTCGCTGGGCGCTGACGTTGCCCGATCAGGAGAAGGCAGATGCCGCTGGAGCCAGTCGCGAAACCAATCGAAGTCGACACCGAAGATGGCGCGGTGTTTGTCGAAGGCGATGCCGGGTGCGTCCTGACGCTGACGGCGGACGCTGCGCTAGAAAGTGCCGACCGACTATACGACGCCGCCACCCATGCGATCGGCGCGGAGGTCATTGCGAAGGCACAACAAGCCGCGCGCGACTAGATCAATCCGCCTTGTCAGGCTCCGCGCCGAAGACCGCGGACGCCTTGCGCAGGTAGGCTTCCGCGATCTTGAAGATGCCCTCACCCAGCACGCCGAGGCCAGCGCCGTACATCAGGCCGCCGAGCGGCTCAGGCCGAAGCGAGATCACCAGCGCGGCAGACACGGCGAGCGCCATGCCGCTGATCGGGATGTCGAGGCCCCAGCGATGCTCCTGACGCAGCGACTGACCGGCGCCGATCCAGAACCGAGCGGAAAAGCAACCGAACAGCGCCGCGATCATGCCCGCCGCCTCGAACGGATACCCGAGGAAGTGCCAGATTGCTGGCGTCGAGGTCGCAACGGTCGCGCCGCCGTTTGCCGCCGCCGCCGCGACGACCGGTAGTATTGCCCCCATCGTGGCCCCCACTTTCCAGATCATCGCGTCGAAACTACGCCGACGGCCGCAACGAAGGTCGAAAGGCCGAGCCACAGCATCCGCTGCACCATCGGCCACGCCAGCCACATATCCACCGGGAACGGCTCTTTCCGCTGCTGCTCGATCATGCCGGGCTCAGACAGGATGTAGACCATGAGCGCCGTGATCCCGCAGCTGACGGCGATCGGATCAATCAGGCGCTTCGCTGTTAGGTACATGCCTGTCGCCAGCGGGTCGTGCGGGTTCCACCCCCAAAGGTTCACCGCCTCGGCACCGCAGCGCAGGGTGATGCCGGCGGCGAACATGATGCCGAGGAAGCGGTAAATCGCTGCCGGCGAGAACCGCACATCCTGCCGGCGATGCTTCCACCAGTCCCCGACCAGCTTCACGATCACCATGACGCCGATCAGCGTTGCGATCGTCATCACGGCGAGGTTTGTGACGACCAGCCACCCCATGCCGTTGAAGCTGGGCGGCGCGATCGTCTGTGGTCCGTCCGCGACCGCCTGGGCCGCGAAGCTGCTGTTGTGCATCATCATCTCCGGTTGGCAGGGCAGTTTAATCAGACGCGATGCCAGACCGCGCCGCCCCATTCGAAACGGATCGGCTGGTTGACGGTACGCGCCACATCCCCGGTCTCGATGTTGAGGTTCCCGCCGGCAGCGCTGTTCGCGAAGGTATACGGGAAGCCTGAATTGGGGATCACGGTGACGGTGTAGCCTTCCGGCAGCGTCGCACCGCCCGGCGCGACACTGATGATCGCGATGACGGTGACCGCCGCGTTGGCGTCCAGCTTGACGAGGCTGTGCATGCTGTCGAGATCAATCAGTGGGCTGATCGCCACCGAATTGCCGACCGCCAACTGACCCCTGAAGCCCTTCAGCGGCAGGTTGCCGTCGATCCTACAGTCGATGTTCGACAGGCGATTGTAGCCGCGCGGAGACTGGAGATAGAGGGTCGGGACCGTGTTCCCGGCGCCGCGGTTCTCCTCCATCTTCAGATTGTCGCACGAGAACCCGACAACGCCCGGCTCTACCCGGAAGAAGTCGTCGGCGTGCGCCGTCGAACCCGACTTCATGGAGACGTAGATATCGCGCGTGGTGATGCGGCCGCTTAAGAATTGAGCGGCGTAGGTTGCGACGTCGATGAGGTTGATGGCGCTCAGGCTGATCTCGTCGATCGCTCCGGACGCCTTCATGCCGAATCGACGTACGTCCCGGGCAGTACCCTGGGCGATCGTGACGTCCGACATGCGGGTCGCCGCCTCGATTTCGACCGCGGTATCGATCGATTCGATGTCGAACCCGGTGACGTTGATCGATGTGGCTGCGGCGTTGGCCGAGAAAAGCCGCAAACCGTGCGTCGTCCCGCCCACACCTTCGCCGACAAGGCCGGATACAAAGATCTTGCCTGCGGTCCCGGTTCCGACTGCGCTTCCGTCCGACTTGATGATCCAGAGGTTGCTGCCTCCCGCCGCATAAGAGCCGCTGATGGTCACGCGCCGGGACTTGATCGCCAGACAGTATTGGCCGTTCAGCCCGTCGACATTGGTGGCCATCACCTGACCGTATCCCGATCGTCCGGACGACGCGACGGCGTTGATGAAGGCGAGCACGCGACCAGCCTTTCCGCGCCGGTAGAACAGGTCCTGACTAAACGACTGCTCGACCTCCGCAGGCGTCATGCGCTTGGTCGACGTTCGCCGACCCCGCCCCGGTGAGCGGGGTACGTTGTCGGTCGGGATCGCTAGGAAGCGCTTGCCGCCCCGAGGGGTGATCTGGGCGCCGCGGTCGAAGGCGTCCACGATGTCGGGCGCGTTCGACCAGATGTAGCCGGATGGGTTGATGCTTTTGCGAGAACCCGGATAGACCTCACCGCGCCACGTGTTGGCAAGACGCGTTCCGAGCCCGGCACCGGTAATTTGCTCCCGCAGCTCCTGCCGCGCATGCGGCATGGCCTCGCGCATCGCACCCGTGGCCGCAGATGCCAGGTCGCCTTCGAGTTCTCGCATGATCGCGGCGACGCCGGTCAGCCCTACATCGATCCGCATCAGGCCGGCTCCGCACCAATCGTCCACGTCAGCCCTTCGAGATCGAGCATCGCTTCACCCAGCAGGGAGAACCGCTCGCCACCCACGACCACATCGTTCTCGATCACGGCTCCCACCGCTACGACATCGTGCTGGATCGGCTCGGCCACATCCGACTTGCGGACCTCGAACTGGTTGGTACCGAGGATGGTCTGACCATCACCGAAGCCGACAGTTCGATCGGGGCGACCCTGAATGACGCGAATGACGCGCGGGGGCTCGCCAGATCGGACGAACACAGCCGCGGCTGATCCCGGCCCTATGAACATCGCGTCGAGCGCCATCTGCCAAGGATTCATGACGACGCTCCGAAAGAGGCGGGCGGCATCGCCAAAACGACGCCGCCCGAGGTTGCACCGGTAAGGGGTAGGGGACCGGTGGGTTAGGTGATCTGGCCGGAGAGCAGCACGCGCCCGACGGTGTCGGCCGACGCCTGCGCCTGCGTCGCTGCACCGATCAGCGTGTTGCTGCCGGCGGTGGAGGTCACCCGGAAGTTGGTGTTGTCCCAGTAGAGCTTCTGACCAGCTGTCCACGCTTCGCCGGTGGTTTTGGTCAGGTCCCAGACCTCAACACGCCGGATCTCCACCGGCGTGCCTGAGGCGGCGTCAGCCAGAGCGACGCCGAAGATCGCGCCGATCAGAAGGCCTGCGCCGCTCCCGACGGTGCGGGGGGCGGTGACGGTCAGGGTCTGACCGGGCTGCACGTAGTTCCTTGCCATGTCGGCTTACTCCTTGTCGGCCGGGGCCTTGCGGCGCGGCTTGGCTTCTGTCTCCGCCGCCTGCGGGGCGACTTCGGCCTGATGCGGATGCTCGGACGCCGGAGCGGCTTCGGCACCGCCCGGCGCGGTGATCGTCTCGACCGGCGACGCCTTGTCCTGCTTGGCAGTGAAGTCGCCCGAGACATCGGTCGCAGTGCCGGAGCGGATCAGTTCCTCCGCCTCGACATCCTCGACGTGCAGGACACCCTCGTGCGGGTGCCGGAGGCTGCCGCCGCCCGCGTCCGCGCGAACGCCGAGAAGGCCTGCTTCGAAGCGGGCGACCTGTTTGAGATCATGCAGGTGATTGCGATGGCAGAGGGCGTCACGGCCGCAGGTCTGGAAAGCGTTCTTACTCGTCACGCTGTCCAGTTTCCGCTTAGGGTGCTCGGCGATGGCGACATCGAGGACGCTGTTGGCAGCGCTGTTCTGCAGATCGACCCGAACTGCGAGCGGCTAGACGATCAGGTCGCGGAGATCGCGAATGTTGTCGTCCTTGCGCTGAATGCGTGTGCCGGCTTCGCTCCACGCACCCCGCTCGACAACGTTCTACTCGAAAGCACGAACTCGTCGGCCAACGTGATCGCAAGCGTTCAATGATGTCGGCTCAGTCGATCGTCAGGACCTCGCCCGGCTGGAGGGAGCGTGATCGCTCGATGATCAAAGGCTTGAGCCGAGGCAGGTTGGACTCCAGCGCCTCCTGCCCCGTGCGCTGGGCGGCGTTTTCAAGCCGGCTGCCCCGGACAATGTACCGGACAACTCCGACGTTCGTAGCTGCGTCGAAAACAAGGTCTGCGCCTGCCCATCGGGCACTAACTAGGTTTGGCTTCCAATACATCGATGCCGCGTCTCCAGAGCCGCGGTTGTCCGAGAGAGGAACACGTCGATTAATCTCGGTCAACCGGCTAAACCACTATGATAGTCGAGACTTAACAACTCATGTTAGTTTGGGGGCATCGCATCAAATTAGGACCGGGAAATCCGCCCGGGTCGAAAGCTCCGAAAGCTCACGAAAGCTCAGGCGCTTCTTGGTGCCGAGATCGTGCTGGATGAACAGGCCGGGCTGGTCGTGCGCGTCAAAATCCAGAGCGGCCGCGATCATGTCGCTCAGCTGCCCACGGGCGATAAGCTCACCCGGTCGGCCACCATCAGCACTGATGCGAAAGAGGCCGACGCCTGCTCGCCAGTCGATGTACGTCATGTGGTTGGAAACGCTTTGTTTCGAGGATGTCGCTTCTAACACTTTACCGCCGAATAGGTTCTATTCCGTTGCAGCGTTGCTGTGCCAAATCGAGAGTTCAAGCTCTCGGCCCGGCCGGTCATGATGACGCGTCCCCGCTTTGCCGATGCCACGCATGAGCTGGCGATCGTCGCCCGCAATCTGCGCGACAGCCGCGCAGCCGGCGATCCCAAGATGGTCGCCGATGGCAAGCTGACCCCGGCGCAGGCAGCGGACCGGCTCCGCGTGGCCGACGCCGTCGCGGTGGATTGGTCAGCCTATGCAGCCATGCAGCTGCCGGCCGGCGCCGGAGCCACTCAAGCGGAGAAGCGGGACATGCTGGCCGGCGCTCTGAAGGTCATCACCATACGCCGCGATCGCGCGCATGCCGCCATGCTCGCCGAATGCGCATGGATGGGGCAGCTGGCGATCGGCGCGCTCTGGCAGCTGGTCGACGCGCACGTGCCGCAGACCGGCAGGATCGAGCCTTACCTGCACTGGGAGAGCTACGCGGCTGCCGTCGAGGCGCTGCTGTGGTGGCAGGATCGCACCGGGCAGGCCAGCAAGCGCTGGTCTGTCGATGCCACGCTGTGGATGCGCGAGCAGCTGGCGGCGGGGCAGGGGAGGCTGGCCGCGTGAGCCTCGCACGTCTCAGCGAATTGCCGGACTGGCCAGCCCGCATGACGTCGGACGTCGCCGCGGCTTACATGGGAATATCGAAGACAACCTTCCTCGACCGGTTCGGCGCCCGCGGCGTCAAGGAGGGCGGCAACACCCTATGGGCGCGCGCTCAGCTTGATCGTATAGTCGTCGAGCAATTCGACCTTGCACCTGCAATTCTCGCGGCTGCCGATGATCCGTACGAGGAGTGGAAGCGAGGTCGCGAAAGGAGATGAGCGTGCCCGCCGGCCTCCATATCGTCAGCAAGCGAAAGCCCGGGAAGCCGGTCGTCCACTACGTCTACGCGTGGCGCGGCGGTCCGCAGATCGCGCGCAAAGAAGGTGGCAGCAAGCCGACGATCACTGCGGAGCTGACCGACGCCGCAGCGCGGGTGCGGCCCACCTCGGCAGGGATCTCTGCCGACACGATCGACGGTCTGATCGCACGCTACACCAGCGGCACCTGTGCCGAGTGGAAGCGCCTCGCGTCGACCACGCGCGTCAATTACACTACGTGGCATGTTCGCATCAGCGAGGAGTTTGGCGCAGCCCCCCTGAAGCTGTTCGCCGATAGGCGCATTCGTGGCGACGTGCTGGAATGGCGCGACCGCTGGGCTGGCCAGCCGCGTAGCGCCGACGCGGCGATCACGGCTTTCTCAGCACTGCTCAGCTGGGGCATGGACCGCGGCTTGCTGCCATTGAACGTGCTGCTCGGCACCGATCGGCTGTACGATCAGGACCGCTCGGACATCATCTGGGAGCCTGCGCACTTCGAGGCGTTCGCGAAGGAAGCGTCAGTCGAGGTCCAGGAGGCGGTCGATCTGGCCGCAGCGACCGGCTTGCGACGGAGCGACCTGGTCGAACTGCCGTGGGCGGCCATTGGCGATCACGCCATCGTATGGCGCACTTCGAAGAGCCGTGGCCGCAACCTGATCACCGTCCCGCTGCTGCCCGAAACGAAGGAGCTTCTGGCGCGGATCAAGGCCCGACACGCGACCGAGATGGCGGCGAAGCCGGAGAGCAAGCGCAAGCCTCTACCCGACACCGTTCTTTCGAATAGCCGTTGGGTGGCTTGGACGCGGACCGGTCTGGGCAGCAGGTTCAATGATGCCAAGCAGGCAAGCGGCATCACGGTCCATCTGCACGATCTCCGCGGCACGTTCGCGACGCGCTGCATGCTCGCCGGCCTCACGGATCAGGAGATATCGGACATTCTCGGCTGGGCCACAAAGGATGTCGCCGCGATCCGTGCGAAGTACGTCAGCTCAGCGCGCGTCGTCGTAGCTATCGGCGAACGCATCGCCGCGATGCGGGCCTGATCGGCTCCGCGCGCGGTTTACGCGGCGCGCGTAACTCATTGATATACATCGGACGGAAATCCGGTCGGTTTACACGCTACCCCGCAGAATACCGCGTTTCCTTGCAGCTTTGGGAGCAGGATGTCGCAGGTTCGAATCCTGTCTCCCCGACCATCTCCTTCATCGCTGTCCCATATCGACGATCCTGCGCATCTGTACGCCGGGGGCGGTTTGGGCTATGTCTTCATCCGATGTTAAGCTTCGGTTCTTGCAGGGCGACCATGCTGTCGGGGGCGGCGGGTCTCGCCGCTCTCGCCGTACCTGCGTCCGCGGCGGGGGCTCCGCACCGGATATCGGCGGCGTGCGCCGGGGTCACCGGTACTCCGGCGTGCCGGGCGATCGAAAATCGGCCCGTGTCCGGTGAGCAACTGCGTCGCGAGGGCGGTCGGCTGACGATCATGCGCGCGCGCGAAGCGGGCGGCGTCGACGTGACCTTTTCGGGCAGGAACGCGGGCAGGGGCGACGCGGGCGATGCCCGGCTGTTCGGCTCGCTGTTTCCCGTCGCCGGCAGCCGGCCCGGGTCGTTTACCGACACGATCGCCATGGCGGCAAACCAGACCTTCGATCTGGCGATAGCGTCGGCGCCCGGCGTGACGGGCACGATCGCGGCCGTGCCGGAGCCGGCCGGATGGGCGACGATGATCCTGGGCGTGGGATTGCTGGGAGGGGTGCTGCGCCGGCGTATCCGTCAGTCGGAAGCTCGGTTTGCGGAGAAACTGCGCCGGATCGAGGCGGGCGAAACGATCTGAGCGGCCCCGACGCGTCGGGCTTTTCGGGAAACCGTCGTCAGCCATGACGGCGGTCTTTTTTTGCGCCGTCGTCTGCGCTACCGCGATCCGTGGTGGGGCCTGTAGCTCAACGGTTAGAGCTGGCCGCTCATAACGGCTAGGTTGCGGGTTCGAGTCCTGCCGGGCCCACCAAATTCCCGCCCGTCGTAGTGAAGAACAGACCGTCGTCATGGCATCGGCGCGCCGTACGTACGAAAAAGGGCGCCTCCCTGCGGAAGCGCCCTCTCGACGTGCAGTCGTACCGGGTCCGGAGACCCGACACGGCGTTACTGCATGTTGTCGGTCTTCTCGTCGGCCGCGTCACGGACGTTGTCCGCTGCCGAGTTCATGTTGTCGGCGGCGTTCTCGAGCGCGCCGGCAGCCATCGAGTTGGAGGCGTTGTCGGCCATGGCGTCCATGTTGTCGGCAGCCATTTCCATGTTGTCCGCCATCATGTCGGCGTTGTTCTCGACGGCAGCCGCCTCGGGCGACTTCGAGCAAGCCGCCACGGACATCAGGCCGGCGGCAGCGAGAACGAAAGCGATCTTCTTCATTCTAATGCTCCCAAGCATAGCAATTCTCGCGGCCGACCCGATCGCCGTCGCGAGCGGGTGTGCATAGCGGACCGGTCCCCGCGGTCAATGCACAATTCATCGCAGCGCAACCTCGCCGACACCATTTCGCCGCATTTCGGTTCATCGGCGCGGCGTTACCGATCCGATCTCCTCAGGCGCGTTGGCGACGATCGCCAGCATCGCGGTCCATGCGGCGACATTCTGCCGCAACTGTTCGGGATCGATCCGGTCCAGCGTATCCTCCGGCGTATGATGCCAGTCGAAATAGCGCAGGCCGGACTGGTTGAGATCGACGCCCGCGACACCGGTGCGGATCACCGGCGCGATATCGGTGCCGTCGCCCGCCACGCCGTCACCGCGAACGACGCCGAGCGGCGCGAGCGCCATAGCCAGCCGGTCGCCGACCGGCTTCGCGGCATCGGCGAAGTTGGTTTCGACACGCCACACGCGATCCGCGCCGAAATCGCTCTCGCTCGCGGTGGCATGGCGTTCGCCCTTGTGCGCCTCGGCATAGGCCTGCCCCCCGAAGCCGCCGGTTTCCTCGTCACCGAACCAGACGACGCGGATCGTGCGACGTGGACGACCGGCATCCATCACCCGCTTCGCCGCCGCCGCGGTGATCGCGATGCCCGACGCATCGTCGATCGCACCGGTGCCGAGTTCCCAACTGTCGAGATGGCCCCCGACCAGCACGATGCCGGCGTCCTTGTCGGTGCCGGGCACCTCCGCCACGACATTCCCCGACTGGCGGTCGCCGACGAAGCGGGGCGTCAGCACGAGGCGCAACGTGACGGGCTTGCCGAGCTTCATCATGCGTTCGAGGTTCGCGGCATCCGCGACCGACAGTGCCGCCGCGGGGATGGGCGTGACGCCGGGTTCGAAACTGGTGGTGCCGGTGTGCGGCCCACGTCCGTGATCGGTGCCGATCGAGCGGATGACCAGCGCTGCCGCGCCCTTTCGTGCAGCGACGTTCGGGCCGACGAAGCGGGCCGGCCCCTGGCTGCCATAGCTGGAGCCGTCCTGGGTCGGTTGCATGGCGTTGGACACGAACGCGATCTTCCCGCGCAGACTGCCCTCGGGCGCGAGCATCAGATCGTTGAAGGTCGCGAAATACGCGACCGGCGCGGTCAGCCCGGTCGCGGGAGTCGCACCGGAATTGCCCAGCGCGGTCAGGCGCAGGGGCTGCGGATAGGGCGAGACGACCTCGCCCGTCTCCGCCCCGCGCTCCCACACGTTATGCAGTGTGTAGGGTTCGATGCGGACATTCCGGAACCCCATCGCCTTGAGCCGCGCCACCGACCAGTCGCGCGCACGCGCCTGTGCTGCCGAGCCGCCGGGCGGGCGCGGACCGATCTCCGTCGTCAGTCCCTCCACGATCGCATAGGCCGTGTCGTCCGTCAGAGCCTTGTCGCGCAGGGCCGCCACGGCGGGATCGACGGTAACGGCCGGGGGCGTCGGGCGTTGCGCGGGCAAGGGCGCAGCGACCGCAACTAGCACCAGAAACAGGGTGGGGCGTATGGTCATCGTGAGCAATTCCTTTCGTGGCACCCGGCTGTACCGGCTCGCATCGGTCGTGACCATTCGTCGCATCCGCCCGCGGAAATCCAGCGTTCATGAAATTTGCCGGCGACATCAATTTTTACTGGACTCGATCATTTTGACGGAGTTTATATCGTATACAGACAGGATAAAGGGGAAGATGATGAGGCGTTCGTTACTCGCCGGTTCAGCGATGCTGGCCGTTCTCTCGGGCTGCAACGAGGATGGCGAGCAAGTTTCGCCGACCATCGGTCTGTCGGGCTTTACCCAGTCGGCCGCCACCCCGTCGTTCGAATGTCAGGCAAAATCCACCCGACTGCCCTGGGGTGCGATGGCCATGCGGACGTGGACCCCGCGTCGCGCCACCGTTCCCGATCGGCCGAGCGATATCGCCGGCGCCGCTTACGGCGAGCCGTTCCAGGCCCGCCTGATCCAGGCGTGGGGCGACGATTATGGCGAGTCCCGCCGCACCGTCATTCTGGAGATGCAGGACGGCTGCCGGCGGCAGTTCCGCACCGACTCCTTCTCGGATGCCGACAACGCCCTGATCGCAGCGGAGATCGCGAAGCGGCCCACCGCGCCGGATCCGGCGACCTATCGCATCGTCTACGACAGTTCCTTGACGTCGCCCGAACTGGTCGAGAGCGGTGAGTTGCGGCTGTACCAGACGCAGCATTTCGCATTCTGGTACGGCAATGGCGCCGACGATTCCTATGACTTCTACAAGACGATCACCCAGCAAGGCCGCACGATGGAGCAGGCCGTTCGCGAAACCGCTGAGCAGTTCGAGCGCCAGTGGTTCATCAGCCGGGATATCGTCGGTGCGCCCGTCCCGTTCGCGAACAGCACCGACAAGCAGAAGCTGAACATCTATCTGTGCGGGACGGGACGGCCGAATGCCGCTGGCGATCGCGACGGCTGCGGTGCCGGTGCCGGCATGGCCATGGGGATCTCCGCCTGGGCGCTCGGCAAGGGGTCCATGGTGATCTCGCACGAATTCGGACACATGATCCAGTACTACACGGGCGGCTTCCGCGACAGCCCGACGGCAGGTCCGATCTGGGAGACGGGCGCGGAATGGACCGCGTTTGCGGTCAGCCCGCATTTCAACACGGCCGGCTTCTATCTCGACAACCTGGAATACGGCCCGCTGTTCTCCGTGTCCCGCTACGCCGCCTTTCCGTTCATGAACTATCTGTACGAAACGGACCGGACGCGCCCGCTCGTGTTCGACGCGTGGAAGACGAGCGTGAACAACGGCGCATGGAGCAGCGTCACCAGGGATTTCCTCCCCACCCTCGTGCAGCTCGGGCAAAAGACGGGTGCCTACCCACAGGGCTTCGTCTCCTTCGCCAACGACATGGGCTGGTACGGTGCGCGCCTGATCGCAATGGACTTCTTCAACCAGCCCGTGCTGAACGACGGCACGCGCGCATCGCAGACCACGCGCTGGCAGGGCCATTTCTACACGCCGCTGGCCGCCGCCGGTCAGGCCGGCACCTATACGCCGCCCGCCGAGCGGGCGCTGCGCCAGTGGGGCACGCATCTCATTCCGCTGACGAGCAGCGGTGCGGTGGCGAAGGTGACGCTGACGGGGCAGACGACGGCGAGCTCCGCCGCGTGGCGCTTCAGCATCGTTGCCGTGAAGAACGGTGGCACGCCGGTCTACTCCACGCTCGGGGCGGCAGTCGGCACCGGCAGCGGCAGCACGTCGCTGACGGTTCCCACCGGCGCGAAGCTGTATCTCGCCGTCACCGCGACGCCATACCGGTATGAGAGTCTGGGATGGCAGAAGATCGGTGATCCGGCGGCGGGCACCCGCTTCCCGTACAGTGTCAAGATCGAAGGTGCGACGCCGCTGACCGGGTCGGTGACCGCCTGCAACCCGGGTACGGAACCGGGTAGCTGGACCCTGAACTACGGATTGTCCGGCAACGGCGAGGCCGGGCGTCCGTGCTGATGCGAGCGTCGTCGTCCCGACGCGGTCGGGGACATCGACGTTTGCCATGCTTCACCGCCAGCGTGTTCCGGCACGCCGACAAACACAAAGGGGAAGGTTCGACATGAGCATCATGTTCAAAACCGCGCTCGGCCTTTCGGTCCTGACGATCGCGCCGGCGGCACAGGCGGCGACCTATCTGATCGGACCGGTCACCGCCACGGCCTCCGGCAACATGGGAAGCCCGGCGAGTACCGTCCTTACGGGTGCGCTGGGCGCTGGCGCGCGCATCACCGGCATCCGATACGCGATGACGATGACGGCGTCGGGCGATTCCTATCTGAGCGATCTCGCCATTCTGTTCGGGAACAGCGAGGACTATCTGGTGCGGTTCACGCCCGCCCGGGATCGGCTGGAGGGCGGCACCGTCGACCTGACCGGTACGGCCGATCTCGTCGACATGGGACTGGACTTCTTCCTTCTTGGCGATGGCGTGTTCAGGCTTGAGTTCATCGACACCTACAATGCGGGTGCCGATCCGGCGCGCGGGGCATGGACGGATACGATGTTCGAGGTGACATACGACGCGGCGATGGCCGGCGTGCCGGAGCCGTCGTCGTGGGCGCTGATGATCCTGGGTTTCGGCGCGCTGGGTGGACGAATGCGCCGCCGGGGCCGGACGAGGGTGGCTTTCACGGCCTGATCCGACAAACTGAAGTGTCGCAGGGTCATTCGGGGCGGGTCGGGCGGCAGCGCGTATAGACCTGTCCCGTTCCCGTCCCGTTTTCCGTGGCCGATACCGGGTTTGGTGCGGATATTCCGGACCCCTGGGCCATCTACTGGCGATGGCGCCGCCATTTGCGGTGGTTGAAAACGGGCAAGGCTGGTCTTCGCGAGGATCATGCCAGCCCGCGATGTGTCGTGCCGACGATGTTTCGGCTGGAAAGCATCTCGACCGGGAAACGGGGTCCGTCGCGTTGGTGCGAAGACGATCCCGAGACATGCGTCCTTCCTGCAAGACCAAGGGTTAAATATTTACTGACAAGATCAGCTTTCGCTAGACTCATTGCAATATAAGTATGAGTATATCGTATATACTAAGGGGGGCGGGAATGCGGGGCGGTTTTCTATTCGCGGGGTCGGCGTTGCTGGTGATCCTGGCCGGCTGTGACGAGGACGGGCAGCAGTCTTCGCCATCGATCGGTCTGGCGAGCTTCACGAGAGCGGCCGCCATCGAGAGCGATATCGGTTGTCAGGCGAAGTCGTCCCGGTTTCCATGGGGCGTGGCGGAATTGCGAACCTGGTCGCCGCGCAGCGCGTGGATTTCCTCCTCGCCATATCTGAATCCCGGTACCGCCTTTGGTGCCCGGTTCACGGCACGTCTGGTGCAGGCCTATGGCGCCGATTATGGCGCGTCCCGTCGCACCGTAATCCTCGAAATGGCGGACGGCTGCCGCCGGCAGTTCCGGACGGAAAGCCTGTCGGCCGCCGACAACGCGCTGATCGACGCCGAGATGGCGAAGCGACCGACGGCACCGGACACGAACACCTACAATGTCCGCTACATGGCTCCGCTGTCGACGCCGGAGCTGGTCCAGAGCGGCGCACTGCGGCTGTACCAGACGCAGCATTATGCGATATGGTACGGGAACGGGGCCGACGACAGCTACGAATTCCACCAGTACATCACGGCGCGCGGCCGCAAGATGGATCAGGTCGTTCAGGAAACCGGCGAGCAGCTGGAACGGCAGTGGTTCATCAACCGCGATGTCATCGGCACGCCGATGCCGTACGCAAACACGGCCGAAAAGCACAAACTGAACGTCTTCCTTTGCGGCACCGGCAGGCCGATCGACGGCGGCGACAAGGTAGGATGCGGCGCCAACGCGGCCGAGATCATGAACATCTCCGCCTGGGCGCTGGATAAGGGATCGGCGGCGATCTCCCACGAAGCGGGCCATATGACCCAGTTCTACACGGGCGGCTTCCAGGGGCGGGGCGACGCCGGACCGATCTGGGAAACGGGTGCCGAATGGAACTCGTTCATCGTCAGCCCGCATTTCAACTCGTCGCGGTTCTACTTCGACAATCTGGAATATGGTCCGATCTTCTCGGTGTCGCGCTACGCCGCCAGCCCGTTCATGGGCGCACTGTACGAAAACGACCGGACCCGCGCGCTGGTCTTCGACGCCTGGAAGACCACGGTGAACCAGGGTGCCTGGAAAAGCGTCGTTCGCGACTTCGTGCCGACCCTCGTCGAACTCGGCCAGAAGACCGGAGCCTACCCTCAGGGCTTCGCGAGTTTCGCGGACGACATGGGCTGGTACGGTTCACGACTGGTGACGATGGACTTCTTCAACCAGCGTGCGCTGTTCGACGGGTTCCGCTACACCCCTACCACCAGCTTGCTGGGTCATTTCTTTACGCCGCTCGTAGCCACTACCCAGGCGCAGGTCTTCACGTCGCCGACGGAACGTGCGCTGCGTCAATGGGGAACGCATCTGATCCCGCTGACCGCGAGCGGACCGACCGTCCAGGTCACGCTGACCGGTAAGACCACCGCGAACCAGGCTGCATGGCGGTTCAACATCGTCGCGGTCACCAACTGGGACGTTCCGCATTATTCGACGCTCGGCCGCGCGATCGGCACCGCCAGCGGCACGACTACGCTCGCCGTTCCGATGGGGGCGAAGCTCTATCTCGCCGTCACGGCCACACCGTACCGTTACGAAAGCCTGGGATGGCAGACGGTTGGAGAGCCCGCCAAGGGCACCCGCTTCCCCTACAGCGTCAAGATCGAGGGCGCGACGCCGCGGACGGGTTCGGTCACCGCGTGCAACATAGAGGCGCAGCAAGGCACCTACACACTGAACTATATGGTGAACAACAACCGGGACTCGGGACGTCTCTGCTGAACGACGTGCTGCACCCGCGACGCCCGACCTGGCGATCGACGGGACGACGAAACCTATAATCGGGAGAAAGACGATGAGGATCACGATGAAGGCCGCATTTGCGATGGCGGCGATCGGTCTGGCGCCGGTGTCGGCCGAGGCGGCCACGCTGATGGTCGGTCCGCTTGCGGCGGTTGGCATGGGCCCGCAGGGTACGACGGGCAATTCGATCCTGACCTATGCGGTCGGTGCGAACGCGCATATCACCGCGGTACGTCATGCGCTGACGCTGACTACGGTCGGCTATAGCTGGCTGAACGAGCAGGTCGTCCTGTTCGGGAATAGCGAAGAGACCCGTGCGGCCTGGACGCCGGGTTACGAACTGGCCGAACATGGAACGATGACGTACACCGGCATGACCGACCTGACCGCGATCGGGCTGGACTTTTTCCTGCTGGAAGACGGTTTGCTGAAGCTGGAGTTCACCGACATCTACAATGACGGCGTCGAGGGGCGCGCCTTCTGGCAAGATGTTCGCCTCGAGATCACCTATGACACGGGTATGGCCCGGGTTCCCGAACCTGCGTCCTGGGCGTTGATGATCGTCGGCATCGGTGCGGTGGGCGGAGCTGCCCGTTACCGGCGGCGCCCCATGCGAGTGACCGTCGGCTAACGACGATGTTCACGGGCGACCGGCGGGTCGCCTGTGAACATCCCCGACCGGACGCCGCGCGCCTGGTCCTTCAGTCGAGTGCGCGGCAATCCCCGCCGGGGGTCGTCGTGAAGGGTCCCGACCGGCTTCCGAGTTCGATGCCGTCGCGCTTCGACAGCAACAGCGTCGTCGCCCCGTTCCTGCCGGGCATTTCCACCTGCCATGCCGGCACCGGACCGGTGGGGGTGGCGACTTCCTCCGTGCCCTTTGACGTGCTCCCCAGAAACTCTGCCAATTTGAGCTAGAGTCCGCCTTCGCGAGGAGACGGAAGTGAAGAAGACGAGGTTCAGCGAGGAGCAGATCA
>NZ_LMPG01000013.1 GCF_001423765.1 Sphingomonas sp. Leaf343 | reverse complement strand
CCCGCCGATGCTGCCAGGCGGGTTGTGCAACACCGCCCCGAGGGGCACCATACTAACCCCGGACTCCAGTTATGACTGGTAGAGCTTTGGGGAACACGTCAGAGCGCGAGGCTGCGCATCAAACACGCTTTCCGCTCTGCCGGTGTCACCGCTCGCAGACCTTGCGCATGAAACTCTGGGCATCAGCGGAAAGCGAACACAGAGTAGCCGCTAAAGTGGAACTGGCCAATCGTAGCTCCGATACGGCCGCAAGCCTTGCCTCTACAGATTCAGTCACGCTTGCGCTGGCTTCCGAGAGCATATGAGATCGTGCCTGTACCGTATCGATTTTAGAGTTGAGCTGATCTACGGAGCTTGTCTGCGCTCGTGACATAGTGGATACCCGTTCTGTCATATCGTCCATGTCGGGAATAAGGGCGATGAGGCTGCTCGTGCTTGATACGACGGATCCGATCCGATGCTGCATCAGGCGGATTGTGTCGCGTACATTGATCGTCGAGGAACTTGTTCTGCTCGAAAGCGACTTGATCTCCGCCGCAACCACCGAGAAGCCAGAACCAAGATTACCGGACCGAGCAGCCTCGATCGAGGCGTTCAAGGCCAGCAGATTCGTCTGCTTGGCGATCGCGTCGATCAGGTCCACGATCTCCGCGATCGTTATGGCCTGACGCTGGGAATCAGCGACCGCGTCGGAGGCACTGGAGGCATGTTCCGTTATCTGGAGTGCAGCCCGCCGTGTTTCTTCAGCCTCGCGATCGATGGCGATAAACGTGCTGGCGAGCGACTGGGTCGCCAATCCAGCCTCTTCCATGTCGTCGGTGAACAGCTTGCCGATCTTGCGCAGCTGACCCGCGAGCTGCCGGTCCTGATTGGCGGCGGCGCTCAAATCCTCGGCGCATTTGTCCAGATGAATCATGGCATGTTGCGCCGAAACTATTGATTGTGAAACCTGCTCTTCGAATGACTGGGCCAGAGTGGCGAGACCATGAAGCCGTACTCTCTCGGCCTCGTCGCGCGTGTGCCGGATCTCCTCCAATCGTCTTTCGTCCAGGCGCTTTGAATGGTCGCGTAGCGCTGCCGCCTCGACTTCAAGCTGCTCGGTATTACAGCGTTCACGGTGAAAGCTCTCCAGGGCGACGACCATCTGACCGAGTTCGTCGTTTCGCTTGAGCGCAACGAAGTTCGGCGGCGTGCCGCGCATGACCGCGTCCGTCGCGGCCGCGATCGTCTGGATCGAGCGCAACGTGGATCGGCTGATGATGAAGGCCATGAACAAACCCAGCGCGGCGAAGGCCAACGATCCCGTAATCATCAGCTGCATCGTGGTATGGGAATTGGCCATCGATGCCCTGGCATTGGCTTCCGCTTGCCGAACTCCGCCGTCCGCCATTGCCCTGATTCGCTGTTCCACCCGGCTTGCGTGACTGCGAAAGGGGGCCACCATGGCGGCGCTGCTTGCGAAATCGATCTCGAGCATCGACGATATGACGGCGACCGTCGCGCCGTAGCGGTCAAGATCGTCAAGGACAGCGTCGACGTTTTGCCGGTGCACGGAATGACTTTTGCCGAACGTCTGCAGTTCGCGGCGCACCGCCGCCAGGTCGCGGGCGATGATCGCGGCTGGTGCCCGGACATCCAATGCCGGGTTCGCGGCCTTTGCCACCAGCAGCCGGTAGAGCGAGGAATCGACGGTCTCAAACTCCAGCGCCACATTCTTGAGCTGGCTGACGTCGCGCATGTCTCCGTGGACGATCTGATTGACGTTGCGATCCGCCAGCAGCAGTGCGCTGGCACTGATCGTCACGATGAAGATCACCAGCGTCAGCATCAACAATGGCGTGGCCGCTACCTTGGTCACCATCGACCGGTCAGCGAGGCGGAATCGCCGTTCAATCATGGTGACGCAGTGCAAGACGAGGTGCCGGATCGGCACGCAACGCAGGCTCGATTGCGGGCTGATCAGGATTTGCATCAGAGGGTCACGCGCAATCCGCCGCGGATACGGCGGTCGGCCGGGATCGGCGACACCGCGGCGCCCCGCGCGAGCGACAGGTTCTCACCTGCGGCGAATACTTCCACCCGTTCCGACAGGTGCAGCCCGATACGGGTATCCAAGGCAATGGACGGATCGACGTCGAACAGCTGGACCTTGGTCACCGATACCGCCGGCGCGAATGCGAACTGGCGCGTCGCGCTGGTGTACCGGGCAAGGCCGGTCAGGGACCACCGGTCACCGGCGTCGTAACCGACTTCAAGGTTCGCCTTGTGCACCGGCGTGGTGATCCTTGGTGAGAGCGGGACAGGCGCGGCCGGATCGAACGCGCCGAACGTGCCGCGTGTGTGGGTCCAGGTGTAGTTCGCCCGCCAGCTGATCGCTTCATGACGCCCCGAAACCGACAGTTCGGTACCGTAGGTGACGTAGTTCCCGGCGGAATAATAGCGTTCGACGATCGTCGGCCCTGGCGTGAAGATCAATTCGGCCCGGTCGATCGATCCCTCGGTCGGCGGCGCGATCGTGCCCGTGGTGCGGGTGTAGAAGGTGGTGGCCTCCCCACGAAGCCCGCCGCGCTGATGGCTGTAGCCGATCTCGGCGCTCCAGGTGCTCACCGGCCGGATTGTCGGTGATCCCGCGACGATGACGGTGAACGGCGGCGGCACCGGAACCTCCAGCCGGAAACCGTATATGACCAGCGACGGCAACTGGTAGCCGCGGCCCCCGTTGATCCGCAGCATGCCATCGTCGCTCGTCCGCCATAGCAGTGACGCGTTGAAGCTTATCCGGTTGAATTCGCGTGCATAATCCCGCGGTGCGTTGACAGCCGGCTGGGCGATTGCACCGAACTGATGCAGCCACAGATGATCGAGACGAACCGCGGCAGTCGTCGTCACGCGGTCGGTCGGGTTCAGGTCGAAGATCGCATTCGCCGAAGCCACGTCATAGACGATGCCACGCGAATATTGCGCGTCGCTGATGAGGCGGTTGTTGCGATATTCCACTCCAAGCCGCAAAGCGTCGTCGCCGTGGAAGCGGTACAGGCTCGATGCCTTGACGTTCACGATGCGATTGGCGAGCTTCAGGCTGCGCGTCACGCCGCCGATGCTGCCGTCCGTGCCGTAATGGGCATCCAGCCAGTTGACGAAGCCGTTGAGAGTCAGGCCACCCCACTCAGTGTCATGGGTGACGTTGGCGTGCACATTGCCACTCTTGTAAAGCTGGTTCGACAGCAGTTGCGTCGGGAGGAATTCGAGCTGTCGGTTGACGGCATAACCCCCACCCACCGTCAGCATCGTCGCATCGATGCGACCATTCAACTCGGTCGCAACGTGATCCGCCTCGACATCGAAGCGTTGGCGGCCGACGATCGCGGCCGGAGTGGCGCGCTCGTCTTCACGCTGCCGTCCGGCGGTGATCTTGGCCCCCACCGAGTCGCTGACCGGCAAGTACAGCGATCCGGCGATCCTGTTCCAGCCGTGGCTGCCCGCACTGGCGGTCGCCCGCAGCGTCGGGGTCGTTCCCGGCCTCCGCGTGACGATGTTGACCACGCCGCTGGCGGCGTTGAAACCGAAAAGGGCGCTCGCGGGGCCGCGGACGAGTTCGATCTGCTGAATGTCCTCATTGGCGACGGACAGCAGGTTCCAGTCGGTCATACCGTAATGGTCGAGGTACACCTGTCGCCCATCCACGAGCACCAGCAGCCGGGCATTGTACGTCTGCACTCCACCCCGCACGGCGACGTCGCTTTGCCCTGCGGTCCAGCGATTCACGTCGATGCCCGCATAACTTTTCAGCAGGCCGGGAACATCGCGCGCGGGCGACCGCGCGACTTGTTCGGCGGTGATGATGATCGTCGAACTGGGCAGTTCCGATCCACGGAGCGGCTTGCCGGTGACGCTGGTGGTGACAGGCTCGCCGATCACCGCCTGCAAGGCGGAATAGTCGACGGTTTGCGCAAAGGTCGGTATCGGTGCGGCGAGCGCGACGGCAGCAAGATACGCGCTACGATGCACGATCATATCTCCTTGACCAGCATAAGAAAGGCTGAGCCGAACCGGGCCTTCACCGCCCGGGCGGCAGATCGGCTGACGGTGATCTGGACCCGGGTTCCGTTTTCGATGCCGACAACGCAGCGGGCGGTCAGGACGCAGGATCGATCGGAGGTGATCGTGACCACGCCATGCCGCGTTGCGACCGCTGCGATCTGGTCGTAATCGGCGCGCGTTCCGGTCGTGACGAACGCGACGCGATACCCCTTCAGACTGTCCAGCGCGGTGACGGGAACGCGGCGAGTGCGGATAGTCGCATTGCCGATCGAGATGCCGCTACCCACCGCACGTTCAATGGCCGACGCCTCGGCAAGCGAGGAGGTATTGTTCGGCTCGAAGACGATTGCCGCTGGCACCTCACCGGTCGGGGGCGGCAAAAGAAAGGCAAGAATGCGGACCGCGATCGGAACGCTGAGTTCACCACGAGATGCAGACGACGTGAGCCCAAGGGTCGCCGCTGCAACCCCTATGAGCCACCCTCTCATGGTCGAAGACTCTGGCGAGACACCGCCGACCCGTCCCGGTCGATACGGCCATCAGCGTAGCGGAGCTTTGAGAAGGCGGCCCGCAGAGAGGCGCAGTATGCCTCGAAGTAGCGACCGGCCATCGAATTTTCATGTGAGCGGCTCATGAAAGCCGGTTTCGCTGGAAAATGTTACTATCCCGTTATCCCTTTTTGTAAGTCGATCGTTTGTCGACGCTATCTGCTGTGGCCGTCGGCGAGGATGTGGCAGTTGCGACGCGGGCGGCACGCCTCCCGCGTCGCGTCGCCCACATAGATATCCCCCCGCTGAACCCGCGAGAGGGGCGTCACGCTTGATCCACCCGACCGCTGGTGCCGTCATCGAGCGCTTCGACGGCCGCCTCCACGATGCGTGCCTGTCCGCGCATCGGCTCCGCCGCTCGGATAAGCTGCCGACATCAGCATCCTCCGTCGCGACCGACGCGCATCGGCCAGCCATGGCGCGCGGCATGGTCTAGGTGCGGTAGCGCGCCGCCGGTTCGGCGTTGGTGAAGCCTGCGGCGAGCGCCCCGCGTGCCTGTTCGAAGGCGTCCCATGCCGCCACGTCCGGCACCGGCGGGATCGTCACCAGTTCCTTGCGGTCGAACCCGATCAGCGCCGCATCGACCAGATGATCGACCTCCATCACGCCGGGGACGCCGCTGATGTCGCCGCCGGCGCGGTCGTAGATCTCGGTCCGGGTCGCCGCCGGCAGCACCGCCTGGATGTAGATGCCGTTGCCGGCATATTCGGCATGCAGGCTCTGCGAGAGGGTCATCAGGTAGGATTTCGTCGCGGCATAGGCACCCGGACCATATTCCGGCAGCAACGCCAGCACCGATGCGATGTTGACGATCGCGCCGCCACCCCGCGCCACCATGCCCGGCAGGACGGCGTGCGCGAGGAAGGTCGGGGCCAGCATGTTGAGGTTCAGCATGCTCGCCACCTTCGTGCGATCCGCGCCGAAGCCGCCGAGCACGGCCATGCCGGCATTGTTGACGAGGATGTCGACCGGCGCGCCCTCGCCCAGCCGGGCGTAGACCGTCTCGAACGCCGTCGCGTCGGTGAGGTCGACGACCAGCACCTCGACCCCGACGTCATGCGCCTGCCGCAGTTCGGCGGCGAGCGCCTCCAGCCGCGCGGCGTCACGCGCGACGAGGACGAGGTCGTGGCCACGCGCGGCGAGGCGGCGCGCGTAGACGGTGCCGATGCCGCTGGAGGCACCGGTGATGAGGGCGGTCGTCATGATCATATCCTTGAAGAATGGGCAGGGGCCGGAGTGGCGGTCAGTCGCGCGCCTTCAGGCTCAGCATCGGGAAATGCTCGTAATGGCCGGCGCCGTTCTTCACGATCGGGTCCTGCGAGGTGAACGCCTCGATCTCCTGATCGTCCTCGATGCGGTAGAGCGACACGCCATAGCCGCCGTTCGGGTCCATCACCGGCCCGTGCGCGACGATCAGCCCTTTCGCGAGCAGGTCGTTCATGTACGCGCCGTGCTGGCCCATCCACGTCTTCTCGTCGTCGGTCATCGTCTGGAGGAAATCGGCACGCGGCGGCAGGTACTTGCAAAGATAGTATTTCATCGTCTCGGTCCTTGGATGCGAGGAGTGGGGTCAGGCCTTCTTCGTGTCCCTGATGAAGGCGGCGATGTGCGCGGCGGCCATGTCGGGATACTGGAAGTGCGCGGCGTGGCCGGCGCGCGGATAGGTGATGAGGCTCAGCGTCGGGAACTGGCCGTTCAGCGCGTACCAGTTCTCCACCGGGAAGGAGAGGTCGCGGTCGCCGTTCAGGTGCAGCATCGGCACGTCGGTGTGCTTCAGCGCGGTCAGCACCTCGTTCGACGGGAACACCGGGTTGGGCGGGGTCCGCGGGGTCTGCGCGACCGCCCACACGGCGGGGATGTCGGGGCTGCGCGGGTTCGACGCGGAAAAGATGCGGTCGAACGACGCCTTCGACGCAGCGCGGCTGGCGGCATCGTCGGGGTCGAAGAACATGCCGGTATATTGCTCCAGCGTCGCCTTGTCCTGCATCGCCAGGTCGTAGAAGCGCTGGTCGCCGGGCTTGACCAGCGGGACCGGCGGGGTGCCGGCGATCAGCACCGCATGGGTGACCGAGGCGCCGAACATCGCGACATAGATCTGCGCGACGATCGCACCGAACGACCAGCCGCCGATCACGACATCCTTCAGGCCGAGCGCGTCGATCAGGTCCTTGGTGTCCTTGACCAGAGCCGCCGGGTTATACGACTTCTCGCCGGTCGACAGGCCGAAGCCGGAATGGTCGAAGGTCACGACCTGGAAACCCTGCGCGGCGAGTGCGTCGATGAACTTCGGGTCCCACAGGCCGAGCACGCCGCGGAAGCGGTGCGCCAGCACGATCGGCTTGCCCTTGCCGGTCGAGCGATAGGCGAGCCGGCGGCCGCCGACCTCGACGAACCGGGTCGGCGACGATGCGGCCGCGGGCGCGAGACCGGCGACGGCCGCACCGGGCAGTGCGAGCGCGGAGAGGGTGGCGACGCCGGCCACGCCGGCCACCAGCGCCTTGCGGCGGCTCGGGTCGGCGATCACGGAGGAGTCGGTATCGTGGCGTGTCATGTCGATGGTCCTTCTATGCGGGTAAGTCGGGGGTGGGCGGGGGTCAGTCGATGACGCCCATCTGCTTGCGGAAGCTCTTGGCGAACATCTTCTCGGGCACGAACCGGCGCATCATGCGCAGGCGGCCGGACGTCTTGCCGGGGGTGTAGCGCACGTCCGGATCGGCGGCGGTGGCGGCGAGCACGACCTTGTCGGCGACCGCCTCGACCGGATCGCCGTTGGCGATGCCGTTGCGCCACGTCGCATTGGCGGCGGCGCGGCCGGCGTCGTAGACGGACAGGATGCTGTCGGGCGTGTCGCCATTCTCTTCCAGCGCGGTGCGGGTGAAGGCGGGTTCGACCAGCGCCACGCGGATGCCCAGCGTGCGCAATTCGTGATCGAGCGATTCCGAATAGCCTTCGACCGCATGCTTGGTCGCATTGTAGAGCGCGGTGTACGGGCCGGGCAGGAAGCCGGCGACCGAGCTGATGTTGACGATGCGTCCGCTGCCCTGCCGCCGCATGATCGGCAGCACGGCGCGGGTGGTGCGCAGAATGCCGAACACGTTGATGTCGAACAGCGCCTGCGCCTGCGCGAGCGAGGATTCCTCCGCCGCGCCGATCAGGCTGCGGCCGGCATTGTTGACCAGCACGTCGATCCGCCCCGCCTGGCCCAGCACCGCGTCGATCGCCGCCGCGACCGACGCATCGTCGGTGACGTCGCAGGCGAGCATGTGGATGCCCTGGCGCACCTCGCCGGGGCTCGCCCGCCGGCTGGTGCCGAACACGCGGAAGCCGGCCCGGACGAGCGCAAGGCCCGTGGCGAGCCCGATACCGCCGGTCGCGCCGGTGATTAGAGCGACCTTCTGCCCCGTCTGTGATCCGCCATGTGCCATAGCCAACATTCCCTGATCGATCGAGCAGTAACGATTACGCTCGTCATCATTGGCTAATGCGTATGACCGTTATCATTGTCAAGCGCGCTTTTTTCAGGCAATAATCGGTGGACGATCATCATCAGGCAGAATGCAGCATGAAACTCACCAGGGACGCGGTCGAAGCGAATCGCGAACGCGTCATCGACACCGCGGCGACGCTGTTTCGCGAAAAGGGCATCGACGGGATCGGCGTGGCTGACCTGATGAAGGCGGCGGGCATGACGCACGGCGGATTCTACCGCCAATTCAGGTCGAAGGACGATCTGGTCGTGCAGGCGGTAAGCCGCGCCTTCACGCAGATGAGCGCGGAGATCACGGAGCGGTTGGCGAACAGCGATCAGCCGTTCGCCGCCCTAGTGCGCCACTATGTCTCCGATCATCACCGCGACGATCCGGGGCACGGGTGCAGCCTGGCGTCGCTGGCGACCGACGCGGCGCGTCACGACGATCCGGCGCTGCACGAGGCGTTCGGCGGGATCGTCGCCAGCTATCTCGACCTGCTGACCGGACTGGTTGCCGGCACGACGCCGGAGGCGCGGCGGGCTGCGGCGATCGCGGTGCTGGCGGAGATGATCGGGTCGGTCGTGCTGTCGCGGGTCGTGCCGGATCAATTCGTCGCGGGCGAGATCATTGATACGGTCGCGACGGACCTGATAGAACGACATGCCGCGAAACACTCGCGGCCCTGAGACGGCTGGATATCGGTTATCGCTTCAAGCGGCTATCGACGCTCCAGCTACCCGCGCCGACGAACGCGAAATAGAGGAACACGAAACAATAAAGGATGGCGGCGTCGCCGCCGTTGACCACCGGATAGATGCTGCCGGGCGCGTGAAACAGCCAATACGCGACAGCCATTTCGCCCGAGAGCAGTAACGCGATAGGGCGCGTTCCCAATCCGACGACGATCAGCACCCCGCCGACGAGTTCGAGCACCGCGCCGGCCCACATCAGCGAGAACGCCGCCGGAAATCCTCGCTCGGGAGCGACGGGGAATCCGACGAGCTTCTGGAGACCATGGGCCAAAAAGGTCAATCCCGTGACCACACGCAATACAGCCAAAGCACAAGGCGCATAACGCTCAAGAAAACGCAGCGAAAACATATCTACCCCCCCAAATTCGATCGTGGTTCGTCGTTGGAAGGGCCGTCGGCCCCGTGGGGGGTGCCGCCAGCGACGACCGCGATCACCCTGTTACCGATCGTTACACTGCAGGATTAACGCGTCCGACATAATAGACGCCGCCGCCCGGTGCCACATTCTTTTCCGGTCAGGCCGCTCGCCTCAACTCAGGTCGTGCAGGTCTTTGCCCAGCGGTGCGGTGATCGCGAGATCGGATAAGCGGACCTGCAAGCCGGCGCGCTCGGGCGTGCAGGCCAGCGGCCCGACCCGATACGACGACGCGACCGGAAACGGGGCAAGCCGGACGAGTGGCCAGGTCTTGCCGTCCGCCGAGACCTGAAGCCTCAGCACGCCCTTGGCGACGGTCGCACGCATCCAGAAATCCTTCGGATCGCCCTCGTATGGACCTGTTCCCCAATCCGACTTACCGTCGGTCAGCACGCTGCTCAGCATCGCACGCCCGTCGGACAGTTCGATGCCCGCCTTGACCCAATGCCGCTCGTCGACGCGGATCATGATTCCGGCCTGATCGTACAGCTTGTCGTACGTGCCGCGAACGCGAAGCTGCGCAGTAAACGCGGCCGGTGCAGTGAAGCCGAGGAAGTGGCCGCTATCGCGGATGAATCCGTAATGCGTCTCGCGCCAGAAATCGCTGTCCTTATCGGTCACCATCAGCAGGTCGCCGGCCGAATCAACGCTCCAGCGTTTAGGTTCATTCAGCCAGCGGCCATCGCGGCGGCCCAGTATGGCCGTGTCGGCGGTATTGGTCTGCGAGGCAGCGCCGGCCATGGCCGGCATCGCCAGCGCCGCCGCCCCGCTGATGACGGAGCGTCGTGACATGATGGGATCTGCCATGCTTGTTGATCCTGCTACTACGATAGATGGTGGTGTACATATGTACACAAATCACGCGGCAAGGGAAGCTTGATGGCGGAACGATCTGCCGGGAACGATCCCGGACGGCGGCAGCGGATCGTCGATGCAACGCTGCGTGTAATCGCTGAATACGGCGTTGCAGATACCACCCATCGCCGGATTGCCGCGGAGGCCAACGTGCCGCTCGGATCGGTCACCTATTATTTCGCGTCGCTGGAGGCGCTGATGACCACCGCTTTCCTGCAATTGGCGGCACAGGCATCGGATGGGTTCGCCGCACGGCTGGCGCAGGCGATCAATCGGCGGGACGCGCGCGCGGCGGTGATCGACATCATCGCGGATTCGGTCTGGGCCGAACCGCGCACGCTGCTGCTCAGTTACGAACTCTACGCTTTCGCGGCACGTCACCCGCCTGTCGCCACGGTGATGCAGCAATGGATGAACAGTAGCCGCACCGCGCTGGGCCGCTTCTTCGATCCGTTGACCGCGCGGGCGCTGGACGCACTGGTGGAGGGGATCGGCATCCATAACTCCATCGACACCGAGCCGCTCGATCGCGATGCGATCCGGACGATCGTCGAACGGATCACGGGCGTCGACTGAGGCCCCCGAAGCCTGCGGCCGAAGGTCGCGTGACAAAGCTGCATCCCTCCTGCCGCTTACAGGGAGCATTCCCTGTAAGCGGCGGCGCGCGTCAGTAATTCCATTGCAGCTGGGTGCGGATCAGGTTTCCCTCGGCCGTGCCCAAGCGACGTTCGTCCGCTTCGGTACGCTGCATCCGGGCATAGGCGATCGTGATTTCGATCGGCGGTACGGGCTGAAACTCGATGCCCAGTTCGAATTCGTCGGTTTCCAGTCGTGGACTGTTGGGCAGGGCCTTCCAGCCGCCGCGATATCGCTGCCAACGGGCATAGGGCATGAAGGCGCCGAGTGGCGACCGGGGTACGCGGGCCATCGCCTGGATATAGCCGCCGTTCAGCGGTCTGGTGGTGATCGCCTGCAGGACGCGATCATATTCGGGGCCGCGCCCCCAGTTCCATTCCGCCTGGAAGCCGATCGGTTGCGGATAAAAGATCGCATGGAATCCGGCGCGCTCCTCACGGAAGGCGACGGGACTGACGCCGCCGGCGCGTAGTTCAGGCTGAACGTCGTTGCGCAGCGCCGCGGCGCCGACTTCGAGCACCTGCCCGGCGAATCCCGCACCCAGCCCGTCGAGTTCGAACGGCCAGGTAGCGAGGGCTACGGTCATCAGGCCGTCGTTGGTTTCCGTGCGGTTGATGCCCTGGCCGTTATAGACGCCGATCCCGAATGCCCCATAATTGCCGAACAGTTTCTGGCCGTCGTTCGCCAGCCGCTTCCAGATCCGCTCGGCCCTTAAGGGTGTGTAATAGGCGACGATCCCGATGTCGCGTTCGCTCGGCACCGCACTGTTGATGCCGTCGCTGCGGTCGAGCGCCAAGCGGTTGGACGAGGACTGCATGTTCTCCCACCCGTACGGCACTTTCGACTGACCGAAGCGCAGGCGGAGGCGTTTGTCGGGATCGATGACGGTGTCGACATAAGCGTCGCGAAGCTGTGCGAACCCCTCACGCCGCTCGCCGCCGGACTGGTTGCTGACGCTGGTCGCGAAATCGGGCTGGAAATAGAAGGATACGCGGTCGTTCAGATCGCCCTGCAAGACGACGCGGATACGCCGGAAGGTGAGGCCGGTGTTATCGCCGATGCCACCGTCATGCACCGACCGCAGGCGCGATATGCCGGCAGGCGCGGCGCGATCGCCCGAGAGGATCTCGTTGAAGCGCAGCTGCGTGTAGCCGCGCAGCAGGATGCGGTCGGACCAGAGTTTGTGACCCGTGCCGCGGCGCGCGAGCGAGGCGGGACCCTGCGCGAGTTGCGTGTTGCCGGGCATCGTCCCGGCGGGTGCGGCCGGACCCGTGGCAGCCGTTTGCTGCGATGTTTGCGCGATCGGGCGGGCGGGGGCGGGCGCGGCCCCACCAGCCGCCTGCATCCGCGCGATGGTCGCCTTGAGCTCGTCGATCTGGCGCTGGAGGTCCTGCACGGTCTGCGCGTGGGCCGGGAAGGCGGGCATGGCGAGCGATCCGAAACCGGCCATCGCCACCAGCAGATTTCGTGGCATGGCCGTCATCGCTCTTGTTGGGCGGGTTCGGATGCGAGCCGCCATCGTTGTCCGTGTTGCAGTTTTGCGACGCCAATATGACGATCCGGCGTCTGACGGCAATCCGTTCCGTCGTTCCGCAATCGGGGCGTTGACCCATGGCCTGCCCATTATTGACAAAATGCTTTTGTTATTAGACCCTTGGCTCAGCGCCGATGGTTCGCGAACGAGATGGGTCGAGGCGCAACGGGAGGGGGTGATCGCCCTCGTCAGACAGAGGTGCGCGATGATCCACGCCGTTTTTCCCCTTAGAGCGCTGATCCTCACAGCCGGCGCCCTTGCCGCGGTCACGGTCGGCGCTCAGTCCGCGCGATCGGTGCGCGAGCCCGTCGACGAGGCCAATCCGCTGGTAGGCACCGCGCCGCTCGACCGCGCCGATCTGCTCGGCAATGCGCCGCCGCCGGGGGAGCCGGCCTATTCCGGGCAGACCTCGCCGGGGGCGCGCGTACCGCACAGCGGCGTCGAGGTCGCGCCGGTCAACGTCAACATCGAGCTGAGCTACCCCTTCGGCGTTCCGGCGCCATATCATTATCCCAACGCGACGATGATCGGCTTCACCGCGGGCGGCGGGCCGACCTATGGCGGATGGGCGAAGCCGTTCTTCATGCCCGTGGTCGGCGACTGGACCGTACCGCCCGCCTATACTCGGGTTCACTACGATAAGGCGCGCGAAACCGCCGCGCCCGGTTACTACAGCGTGGAACTCGACGGCGGGACGAAGGTCGAGTTGACCGCGACCCGCCTGAGCGGTCTGATGCAGTTCACCTTTCCCA
The DNA here is from genome assembly GCF_001423765.1 of Sphingomonas sp. Leaf343. Taxonomy (GTDB): domain Bacteria; phylum Pseudomonadota; class Alphaproteobacteria; order Sphingomonadales; family Sphingomonadaceae; genus Sphingomonas. Next base: position 334,663 of record NZ_LMPG01000013.1, on the reverse strand, counting down.
GGACCGACCGGGCCGCAGTGCTGGTCAATCTGCCGCGTGCGGGTGGGACGGTGGAAGTGGTCGGCGACCGCATGATCCGCGGCCTGTCGACGCCGGGTGACCGCGACGTGGCTGATGGTCCCTATTTCATCGCCGAGTTCTCGAAGCCGTTCACCGGCTTTGGCACCTTTCGCAAGTCACCGGGCGACAATGCGATCTGGGGGATCGGCGACAAGGATGTCGAGGCGAACCGCCGCGCCATCGCGGGTAGCTATGCGGGCGGCTATCTGAAGTTCGCGGCGCGCGATGGCGCGACGGTGCAGGTCAAGGTTGCGCATGGCCACAGCTATGCCGAGGCCGAAGCGCGGCTGCGGGCCGAACAGCCGGGCTGGAACTTCGCCGGCGTCCGCGGGGCCGCACGCGCAGCGTGGGCGCGGTTGCTGAACAGGGTTGAGGTGACGGGCGGTACGCCGCGACAGCGGCAGCTGTTCTATTCGACGCTGTTCCAGTCCTTCGCCAGCCCACGGCTGGTCGCGCGCAAGAGCGAGACGCTCGTGCGGCGCGGCGGGGAAGCGTCGGTGGTGGCGTATGACCGCTATAGCCCGGTGCCCTACTGGGATACCGCGCGCAACCAGTTGACGCTGCTGGAATTGATCGATCCGGATCTGGTCGCGGCGACGATGCGGTCGGAACTGGAGACGGCGCGGGAGCGGGGGTATATGAACACCTCGTTCCACGGCGACCATGCGGTACTGATGTATCTCGGCGCGATGGAGCGAGGCATCCCGTTCGATTATGCCGCCGCGTACGACTATCTGCGGAAGAACGCGACCGACACCAAGGGGCCGCGCGGTTACCTGGACGAATATGCGGCCAGGGGCTGGATCGCCGACATCGTACCGGAGGGCAATCCCAGTCCGCCCTATGCCGGCGGCAAGGCGGGCATGGACAAGACGCTGGAATATGCCTGGGACGATTACGCGCTGGCGCAGTTCGCCCGGCGGCTCGGTAAGACGGAGGACGCCGCGTTGTTCGGCAAGCGCGGGTCGAACTGGCGCAACGTGTTCGATCGCTCGACGGGATTCATGCGCGGGCGGACGGCCGACGGAAAATGGATCACGCCGTTCGATCCGCAGGAACCCTATTACAACTTCGCCAGCAAGGAGGCGTCGGGCTGGTCCAATCTTTGGCTCGTGCCGCATGATGTCGCCGGGCTGGTCGGGGCGCTGGGCGGATCCGCGGCGTTCAATGCCAAGCTCGATGCGTTCTTCAATACGCCATACACGCCGAAGGGGATCTGTCGCGATTGTACCGGCCTGATCGGCCAGTATGTGCAGGGCAACCAGCCCGATCAGCACGCCCCCTATCTCTATGCGTGGAGCGGGCAGCCCTGGAAGACACAGCGCCTCGTTCGCCGCGTGCTCGCCGACCTCTATGGCAGCGACGCCGCGGGATACGGCTATCCGGGCATGGACGATCAGGGGTCGACGTCGAGCTGGTACGTCCTGAGCGCGATGGGTTTCTACCCCGTCGATCCCTCCACTCCACACTACATCATCGGCAGTCCGATCTTCGACCGGGTGCGGCTGACGATGGGCAGCGGCAAGGTTCTGGAGGTGGTCGCGCGCAACAACTCTGCGGCCAACATGTACATCCAGTCGGCGACGCTCAACGGCCGGCCGTGGACCAGACCGTGGTTCAGTCACGCCGATATCAAGGCTGGCGCGACGCTGGTGCTGATGATGGGGCCGAAGCCGAACACCGGCTGGGGCAGCGCGCCGAGTGCCGCGCCGCCTTCGGCGTCAGGTGGCGTGCAATGAAGCAAATGCCGACGCAATTCTTCTACACGACGGAAATAGCACGGAATTAATTGACAACTTTCTTTTCATATTTTTCAATCCGGACACGCTGTCGGGCCACATGAGGGCCATCCACGGGAAGGGACCCGTATCGGCGGCGGTCAGGGAACACCGGAGGCGATCGCGCCCCGGTGACGAACAGAGGGGAGACACGACATGACGTTCACCGGAGCCGCAACCCGCCGTCGCCTGATCGGCGGATTGCTATCGGCCACTGCGATGGTCGGCCCCGCGCCGGCCACCGTGGCCCAGACAACGACGCAGGGTGCCCCGGCGGGTACCTCTACCACACAGAGTACGCCAAGCGGTGCTACGCCGCCGACACTCCAGAACCCCGAGACTACCGCGCCGCAGGGGCCGGGTGCGGGCACGCCGCAGGGAGCCGACGGGACCGTGGACGGCGGCGACATCGTGGTCACCGGATACCGCGAGTCGATCGAGGCGAGTCTTCAGCAGCAACGCGAGGCCAACGCGTTCGTCAACGTCATCACGGCACAGGACGTCGGCAAATTCCCCGACCGGAACGTCGCCGATGCGTTGCAGCGCGTTCCCGGCGTCGTCATCAGCCGCGACGGCGGCGAGGGCAGCCGCGTCAGCATCCGCGGCCTGCAATCCGGCCTGACGCTGACGCTGCTCAACGGCAACTTCATCGCAGGCGCGGACAGCGGCGATCCGCAGCGTTCGTTCAACTACGTCCTGCTGCCGACCAACTTCATCGGCAGCGTCGAGACGTTCAAGTCCCCGGAAGCGCGGATCGAGGAAGGTGGCGTCGGCGGCACCGTCATCGTCAACACCCGGCGTCCCTTCGACCTGCCCGCATGGTCGGGTTCGGTCACCGCGGAGGGGACCTATGCCGACACCACCGAGAAGGTGAACCCGCAGCTGTCGGGTCAGGTATCGTGGAAGAACGAGGACCAGACGCTCGGCCTGCTGGTCGGCGCGACCTATCAGGAGCGCAACGTCCGCGAGTTGCGGGGCGGCACGGAGACGTGGCGCTGGTGGAGCGATCGTGCGCCCGGAACCAACGCGATCCTGACGCCCGCGACCGACGTCGACGGCAACACCTATTCGAACAACGCGGCGATCTCCTATTGGCCAGGGCAGGGTACGACCACGCAGAGCGGCCAGCATTATACCGGCTACTGGGCCCCGCAGGCGGTCACCACCGAGGTCTTCCAGCAGAAGCGCAACCGGCTGGGCATCCAGGCGACGGCGCAGGCGAAGCCGTTCGAGGATTTCGTCGTCACCGCGAATTATTTCCGTTTCCAGTACAGCAGCGATTTCGTCAGCAACCAGCTCGCCATTCCGGAATGGGGTTATGGCGACTTCTTCAACGGCGCGACGCTCGATCCCAGCGGAACGATCTTCCAGTCGGCGACCTTCCAGGTGCCGCCCGCCGGCACAGGCTGTCTGACGCGCACGCCGCCCTGTACGATGGAGACGCCGCAGATTCGCGGATCGTACAGCCGAGAAAAGCAGATCTCGAACACGTTCGAGGTCGAGGGCGCGTGGCGCAAGGACCAGTTCGACGTCGTCTTCAAGCTGGGCAAAACCCGCGCAGAGGGAGGCCCGTCGCTACGCTTCAACATGGCAGCGAAGCCGCGTTTGACCGTGCCGGGGCAGGAGCGCAACGGTAACTTCCTCAGTCGCTGGTCGTTCGACAACAACCAGCTCAACATGGAGTTCTCGCCGGAGTTGCAGGACAATATCCGCAACGGTGCCGCCCAGATCGACGTCGGTTCGACCGGATCGAGCTTCACGACCAGCTCGCTGGAGCAGCGTTACGCCCAGTACGACGTGACGTACCGGACGGAGACCTTCCTCGATTCGGTTCAGGCCGGCATCAAATGGCGCGACCTGCGCATCGCGCGCGACACCGGTCGGATCGAATGGTACGCCAACCCGGCGACGCAACAGCGGTATCAGGACACGCCGGCCGGGGCGGTCGCGCGGCCGGAGTTCTTCTACGACAAGCCGATCGACAACATCACCGGCGGGTTCAAGGCCAATCTGGTCCCGGGCATCGATTTCAACAGGGTCCTGAACTACCTGAACACGACGTATGGCGACCCGACCAAGGTCGACGAGAACGGGTTCCAGTATTTCCTCGGCGAGCGCGTCTGGGCCGCCTACTTCCAGGCGAATTTCAAGACCGACCGCTTCCGCGGCAATCTGGGCGTCCGCGTCGCGCAGACGCGCCAGACCGGCACCACGTCGGACCGGCTCCAAATCCTGAACGATTACTGCACCAATGGTCCGGGCGGTCCGCTCGACCCCAACCGGCCGCTGGGCCCGGACGGCAATTGCTCGGTACTGCCGCTGTCGGTTCGCGAGACGATCGTCAACACAAGCGTCGACCAGAGTCGCACCTATATGGACGTGCTGCCGAGCGCCAACGCGGCGTTCGACATCACCGACACGCTGCTGTTGCGCGGTGCTGTGGCGAAGGTGATCTCGCGCCCGGCTTTCCAGAATCTGGGCCAGCAGCGCTCGCTGACGTTCCGGTCGGATGCGTACGCGTTCGACCGGGCGCAATTCGGCGAATTCGCCGGCTGGTCCGGCAGCGGCGGCAATCTCGACCTTCAGCCGTTTTCTGCATGGCAATATGATCTGGGGCTGGAATGGTATTTTCAGCGCGGATCGATCGTCGGTGCGACGCTGTTCCGCAAAGACGTGAAGGACTTCATCGTTCCGCTCGTCATCGACGTGGTGCAGACGGTGCAGGGCAACAACGTGCTGATCCAGCCCTATTCGACCAACGCCAACGGATCGAGCGCGGTGACGCAGGGCGTGGAAGTGTTCGCGCAGCACACGCTGCCGTTCGGGTTGGGGGCGCAGGCCAACTTCACGTACAACGACACGTCGACGTCGGTCATCACGCTCAATGGACAGAATGTCGGCAGTTCGCCGCTGGTCGGCAGCGCGAAGACTCAGGTCAACGGCTCGATCTTTTTCGAGAACGACCGGATGCTGCTGCGCGCGTCGTACAATCGGCGCGGCCGGATCGTCGGGGGCCTGTCGTCGGGACTCACCGTCTATACGGCACCCTACGAGCAGGTCGACCTGAACGCGTCGTTCAAGCTGATGGAGGGCCTAAACCTGACCGGGTCGGTCATCAACCTGACGAAGTCGGAGAGCCGCACCTATCTGGGCAATGATACAGAGGCGCGGTTCGGATCGAACAACTATTTCGGCCGGATCGCCTTTCTGGGCCTTTCCTATAATTTCTGACGCGTTCCACGGCGCGTTTCCGGTGGGTGGCTTCCTTGAGAGCCACCCATTTCTTTTTGGCGGCCTGCCAGTCCATGTCAGAAAGCGGTGGAGAGCACCGCACCGATCGCATTGTCGAAGTGCGCGTTCATCAGCGCGATGGCACCGGGCGCGTCGCGGTTGCCGATGGCGCGGGCGATCTCCTCATGGCGTTGCAGGACAACACGGCGGGCCTCTTCGGTGTCGCGCGTCTTCCACGCCAGCGGCACCGCTTCCACCATCAGCGGCTCGAACGAGCGGACGATCTGAAGGAACAGCGCATTGCCGCTGGCGCGCGCCACCGCCTGGTGAAAGACGATGTCGTGATGCGTGACGGCGGCGATATCGTCGGCGCACGACATGGCGGTCGCGGCGGACAGGATGATCGCCGCATCCTCGTCGGAACGGCGGCCGGCGGCGAGTTCCACCGTGCGCAATTCCAGCGTGCGGCGAACATCCCACACCTCCGCGACGGACACCTGCGCGGTCGAGACGGCGTGGTCGAGCGAGGTGCCCATCACCGACCCGTCGATTGCGCCGACGCGAGCGCGCCGGCCATTGCCGACGTCCAGCAGGCGCAGCGCCGCCAGTGCGCCGAACGCCTCCCGCATCACCGCGCGACTGACGCCCAGCTCGGTCGCGAACTGGCCCTCCCCCGGCAGCGTGTCGCCGACCTTCAGATCGTGATTGCGGATATGGTCACGGATGCGGCGGACCGCGAAATCGACCAGCGAGCCGCTTTCATCGATGCGCGCTGCCTTCATGCCGCCAGTTCCAGCGCGCGCAGGCGCGTGGGAGCGAGGCCGAAGCGGCGCGTGAAGGCGCGGCTGAAGCTGGCATTGTTCTGATAGCCGCAACGATAGCCGATCGAGGACACCGGCAGGTCAGTGGCGAGCAGAAGGCCGTGCGCGCCGTGCAGCCGACGGTCGGCGATAGTGGCGGCGACGGTGGAGTTGAAGAGGGTGCGGAAGCCACGTGTGAGCTTTGCGCGGTTGAGGCCGCAGGCGCGGGCGATGGAGTCGAGCGTCAGTTTCTCCTGCCAGCGTTCGTCGATCAGCCGGCGCGCGGCGGCGAGGCGGAGCGAATCGAGTTCCGACAATTCGCCCGATCCGTCCGCGGGAACGAGATCGTCCAGCACCGCCAGGGTGGCGCACAGCAGTTCGATGCTCTTGGCCAGCCGCATCGTGTAGCAGGCCGGTTCGGGCAACGGGCAGTCGCGCAGCGCGAGGACCAGCGCGCGCAGGTCGCTGGGCAGATGCCAGGTCGCGGGCGCGTCGGGCAGGGTGCCGAACAATCGGCGGCAGGCGGTGGCGGCGACCCGGAGCACCACGATCGCGTCCGCATCGGTGCCGTCGCCATAGCGGCAGACGGGGGGATGATCGCCATCCCCCAACTGGAACCGCAACGTGACCGCATCGGCATCGAACGACCGCGCATCGTCGGGGACGTCGCCATTGCCGATGAAGGCCAGCATGTCCGTCGATACGTCGATCCGCTGTTTGAACGTGACCGCCATGACCCTCTCCTTATGAGAGCATCCTATACCTTTATGAAAGGTCGTCAACAGCTATCTTATAGGTCTATCGTCGCCGAAACGGGTGCGGTGCGGATCGCGAACAGGAACGCGCCGACCGACAACAGGCCGGTGACGACGCCGACGATGGCGAGCGCGGGCGCGAGATGCCCCTCGCCGCCGAGCATCGTGCTGACCAGCGTCACCAGCGGCGGCGCGATGCCGAAGCCGATCAGGCCGGCGAAGGCGATGAACGCGCCGATGCACAGGCCGCGCAGTTCGTTGGGGATCAACACGGTCAGCGCGACCGACGTAGCGAGGCCGGTGATCGCCCCGCAAAGCGACAACAGGCCGAACGCCAGCGCGAACCACGTCACCGACGGCGCGATCGGGAACAGGGCGGCGGGGACGCCGAGCATCGCCGCGACCGATGCACCGATCAGCAGGCCGCCACGGCGGCCGCTCTTCTGGCCGAGGTCGGCGGTGAAGCCGCCCAGCAGCGTGCCGCCGAGACCGCTGACCAGCACCAGTGCGCCCATCCAGCCGGCGAAGTCGCCCGGCTGCAACCCGAAGCGGCGCGAGAGGACGGGGGCGGCCCAGACCAGTGCGGCGTTGTCCGCCATCACGACGGCGACCTGACCGACGAACAACGGGATCAGGAACCGGCGGCGCGACCAGAGCTGGCCGGCGAGGACCCCGAACGGGGCGTGCGTGGTCGCCGCGACCTCGCGCCGGGCGGGTTCGCGCAGCAGGAGGAGCGGCGCGATCAGGACGATGCTGACGATCGCCAGCACGACGTGCGTGCCGCGCCACGGGACCATTCCCGCGATCGTCGGCAGCGTGCCGCCGGTGAACGCGCCGAACAGCCAGCCGCCGAGTGCGAACGCTCCCGCGATGCCGGCGATCTTGCCCAGATTGACGACCAGCATCGCGCGACCGCGCTGTTCGGGAACGCAGAGATCGGCGGTCAGCGACAGCGCCGCCGTCAGCGCGGCGGTGGTGCCGGTCGCGGTCAGGACGCGCGCGACGAACAGCATCGTCGCATCCTGAGCCACCGCGGTCAGGGCGGTGCCCAGCGTCCAGACCAGCGCCAGCGCGATCATCAACCGGACCCGGTTGAACCGGTCGACGAGGAGGCCGACGGGGATCGAGAACACGACCAGCGCCAATCCCGCGCTGACGCCCTGGATGATCCCCAGCGTGGCATCGGTCAGCCGCAGTTCGGCCTTCACGCTTTCCTGCACGGTGCCGAACGATCCCATCATCGCGAAGCCGATCGTCATCGCCAGCGTCAGGGCGAGAAGCGAGGGCAGCGCGCTGCGAAAGCCGGATCTGGGTGCGAGTGCGATCGTCGCCATTATGCGATTGCTCCTGACAGGGCGCGGGCCAGCGCGTCGATACGGGCGGCCTGTGCGCGGTTCGCCACGGCCGGGCCGGGCAACGCGTCGAAGCCGTGGAAGCCACCGGGGTGGACGTGAAGTTCGGTCGGTACGCCCGCGGCGATCAGGCGGCGGGCATAATCGATATCCTCATCGACGAAGAGGTCGAGTGCGCCGGTCATGATGAAGGCCGGCGGCAGGCCGGACAGGTCGTCGGCGCGCGCCGCGGCGGCATAGGGCGACACGGCGTCCATGCCGGGTTCGTGGCCGAGCAGCGCCGCCCAGCCGAAGCGGTTGTTGTGCGGCGTCCAGATGAACTCGCCCGCGAAGGGATGCGGCGGCCGGATGCAGGTGCGGTCGTCGATCATCGGATAGGTCAGATGCTGGAACGCCAGCCGGATCTCGCCCCGATCGCGCGCCATCAGCGCGAGGGCCGCGGCGAGGCCGCCGCCCGCGCTTTCGCCCATCACGCCGAGGCGGGCCGGATCGATTCCCAGTTCGTCGGCGTGCGCGACGGTCCAGCGCAGGCCGGCATAGCAATCCTCGATCGCGCCGGGGAAGACCGTCTCCGGCGCGAGGCGATAGTTGACCGACACGATGACGCAGCCGAGCGTGCCGGCGAGCGGGCGGTGGATGAACTCCAGCTCGCGCGCCGATCCGCCGACATAGCCGCCGCCGTGGATGTGGTAGATGCAGCCGGTCGAGCCGGTGGCGTCGCGCGGGCGATAGATGCGCAGGCCGATGTCGGGCGCGCCAGCCGGGCCGGCGATGCGCCGCTCCGTCACGTCGACGCCGCTGTCGGGGGCCGGCGGCAGGGGCAGGTCGCGGGCGCGGAGTTCGGCGAGCGTCGCGTCCGTCAGCCGCACCGTGGGCCACGCCGCCAGCAGGGGATGGAGTTCCGGATCGACGAGATGCCGGCTGGTCATCGGTCGGGTCACAGGGTGAAGATCTTCCCGGGGTTCATCAGGTTCAGCGGGTCGAGCGCGCGCTTGATCGTCCGCATCGTATCGACCGCATCGCCCAGTTCGGCGACCAGCCAGTCCTGCTTGCCGATGCCGATGCCGTGTTCGCCGGTGCAGGTGCCGTCCATCGCGATGGCACGGTCGACGAGACGGCGGTTGATCGCCTCCACCTCCGCGAACTCGTGCGGGGCGGCGGGGTCGATCGAGAAGATGACGTGGAAATTGCCGTCGCCGACATGACCGAGGATCGAGGCCGGGACGCTGCCGGCATCGATATCGGCCCGGGTCTGGAGGATACATTCGGGCAGGCGACTGATCGGCACGCACACGTCCGTCGTCCAGCCGACCGCACCGGGGCGGACGTTGACGGCGGCGTAATAGGCCTCGTGCCGCGCCTTCCACAGCTTCGCGCGTTCCTCCGGCTGGTTCGACCATGCGAACTGGCCGCCGCCATTGGCGTCGGCCAGCCCGGCGACGATCTCCACCTGCTCCGCGACGCCGTTGGGCGACCCGTGAAATTCGAAGAACAGCGTCGTGATCTCCGGATAGTCGAGCTTCGACCAGCGGTTGACCGCCGCCATCTGACGGTCGTCGAGAATCTCGACGCGGGCGAGGGGTACGCCGCACTGGATCGACTGCACGACGGTATCGACCGCGCCCTGCAACGTCGCGAACCCGCAGACGGCGGAGGATATCTGTTCCGGGATCGGGTGCAGGCGCAGCGATACCTCGGTGATGATGCCCAGCGTGCCCTCCGCGCCGACGAACAGGCGGGTCAGGTCGTAGCCGGCGGCGGACTTGCGCGCGCGGGTGCCGGTGCGGATGACTGTCCCGTCTGCGGTGACGACGGTGAGCGACAGCACCGCATCGCGCATCGTGCCGTAGCGGACGGCGTTGGTGCCGCTGGCCCGCGTCGAGGCCATGCCGCCGATCGTCGCGTTCGCGCCCGGATCGATCGGAAAGAACAGGCCGGTGTCGCGGAGATGCGCGTTGAGTTCCTCGCGCCGCACGCCCGCCTGCACGGTGCAGTCGAAATCCTCGGCATGGATCGCGAGGATCGCGTCCATCCGCGACAGGTTGATGCTGACCCCGCCGTTCACGGGCAGTGCGTTGCCCTCGATCGAGGTGCCCGCGCCGAACGGGACGATCGCCACCCCCGCCGCCGTGCACAGCCGGACGCAGTCGGCGACCTCCTCCGTCGAGGCGGCGAAGACCACCGCGTCGGGCAGCGCCTCCGCGAAATGCGCCTCGCTGGTGCCGTGCTGGCGGCGGATGCCCTCACCCAGTGCCAGTGCGTCGCCGAAGCGCTGGCGGAGGGAGGCGACGAACGCCTCGTCGAGCGGCGGGCGGACGGGGTTGCCGGACTGGCCAGGTCCGGACTGGGCAAGCGGTGCGTGGATCATGTCAGAACCGGATCGTGCCGCGGATACCGATGCGCCGGCGTGGCGACTGGATCGCGAGGTTGGAGACGAGCGGCGCGGGCAGGCCGGCGCGGCGCAGCAACGAGGCGTCGAGATACGTCTCGACATATTTCTCGTTGAGCAGGTTGGTGGCGAAGGCGGCGACCTCCAGCGGCCCGGCCTGCCAGCCGAGCGACGCGTTGACGAGGTAATAGGGCGACAGGATCGGTACCGATGCGGCATCGAGCGAACCGCCGGTGCGAGCGCCCTTGGCGACGACGTTGGTGTCCAGCACGATCGCCTGATCGCCGTGGAAGGGCAGGCGCAGGTTGGTGCCGACCGCGTAGTTGGCGTCGGGCACGAACAGGATGCGGTCGCCCGGATAGGCATAGCCGGTCACCGCCTGGAACTGGCGGGCGTCGGTGACGCGCGAGTGGAGCAACGTGGCATTGGCGTAGACGCGCCACAGCTTGCTGATGCTGAACGACAGTTCCGCCTCCGCGCCGTAGCTTTCGACGTCGCCGGAATTGAGGTTGATCGCGACGAAGCCGACCGGCTGGCCGGTCGCGGGGTTGAGGATGGTCGACGGGGCGAGGGCGTTCGCGCCGATGAAGTTCTTGTAGTCGTTGTAGAAGGCGGCAACGTTGGCGGTCAGGCGGCCGTCGAGGGCGCTGGCCTTCGACCCGACTTCGTAGGTCCAGACGCTGTCGCCCCGGTAGGTCAGGTTGGGTGCGCCGGGACCGTTCTGGCCACCGCCGCGCACGCCGCGCGCGACCGAGGCGTAGGTCATGAAGTCGGGCGTCCAGCGCTTGGTCAGCGTCGCGCGCGGCTGCCACTCGTTCGCCTTGTAGGCGGCGGGCAGGCCGGCGGTGGAGGCGCTGAGCGTCTGGTGGTCGTAGCGGATGCCGACCGCGAGATCGAGGCCGTCGCCGAAGTTGAGGAAGCCGGTGGCGAAGCCGGCCATGTTCTCGTTCTTCGCGGTGGCGGTCGCCGGCACGGTCAGGTTCGCGGGCACCACGGTCGTGGTCGAGACCGCATCGGTGGTCGAGCGGCCGTAGAATGCACCGATCAGGGTCGAGAAGCGGTCGCTCCACTTGGTGTCGAAACGAAGCTCGCCGGTGCGCGTCTTCAGCGTGCGGTCGGAGGTGACGCGGAAGAAGTCGAGCGCGCTATAGTCGCCGTCGCCCGCGCTGACCGTGTCGCTCTGGTTGTAGGCGGCGATGGCGGTGATGGTCGTGTCGATGCTGTCGACGTCGAACTCGCCCTTCAGGTTGGCGGCGTAATAGTCGATCGTCGCGAGGCTGCGCTGGTTGGTGCTGTTGTCCAGCGTGTAGTCGCGCGGGCCATTCACGTGGAAATACGGGGTCGAGCCGCCGAAGACGCGGTCGTAGCCGCCGTTGAGCGTGAAGCGCGCCCAGTTGGCGGGAACGAAGCGCAGCGTGGCGTTGATGCTCTGCGTTTCCAGCGGGTTCTGGTCGCCGCCGGCCAGCAGGTTGCGCTGGAACCCGTCCTCGCGGTGGTATGCGGCGCCGATGCGGAACTGCAGGACATCGTCGACGATCGGGCCGGAGATGCTGCCGGAGACGGACGCGTAGTTGTCGCCGGTCGCCAGCGCGCCGTCGATGCGGCCCTGCCAGTCGTTGGTCGGCTGGCGCGTGACGACGTTGATCGCGCCGCCCAGCGTGTTGTTGCCGAACAGCGTGCCCTGCGGACCGCGCAGCACCTCGACGCGGGCGACGTCGACCAGCGGTGAGTTCAGGTACGTCGTGTTGGGCTGGTAGATGCCGTCGATGAAGATGCCGACGCCGGGCTGGACGGTATCGATCAGCGTCGTGCCGACGCCGCGGATCGACACGAATGCGCGGCCGACCGAATCGGAATTGATGTTCAGGCCGGGCGTGTAGGCGGCGACGTCGCGCACCACGACCAGTTGCTGGTGCTTGATGGCGTCGCCGGAGATGGCGGTGACGGCGATCGGCACGTCCTGCAACCGCTCCTCACGACGGCGGGCGGTGACGACGATGTCGGAGGCGGCCGGATCGGTGCCGGCGGGGTCGGAGGCGGCGGGGTCGACCTGCGGATCGGCGGGCGTGCCCCGATCGGTGGTCCGGGCGCCCTGTGGCTCCGCCGTCTGTGCCTGCGCGAGGGCGGGCATGACGAGAGCGAGGGCGGTGGATAGCGCGAACAGCGAACGACGACGCATGCAGAACCTCTCCGTGAGCGGCGGATCGTTGTCGTCCACCTGTCAGAAAGGTATGCGCCTGTCGCTACCTATCGGAAAGGCCGGCGGCTGTGCCGATCGGCTCTCCGGCTTGCCTCACCAGCAGGAATAGCCGCCGTCGACGAGGACGATGCTGCCCGTCATCAGGCTGGCGGCGTCGGAGGCGAGGAAATGGACGACGGACGCCACCTCCTCGGGTTCCCCAAGGCGGCCCTGCGGCGTGGCGTCGATCCAGCGGCGGTACATCTCGCTTGTCCGGTCGGCGAAGGCGTTGAGCGGGGTCGCGATATAGGTGGGGGCGACGGCGTTGACGCGCACGCCGCGGCCGGCCCATTCGGCGGCGAGGCTCTTCGTCAACTGATGCACCGCAGCCTTGGAGGCATTGTAATAGCTTTGCGGCTGCGGGCGGTTGACGATGACGCCCGACATCGAGCCGATGTTGACGATCGATCCCGATCCCTTCGCCAGCATCCGCCGCCCGAAGGCGCGCGCGCACCAGAAGGTGCCGTTGAGGTTCACGTCGAGGACGTTCAGCCAATGCTCGTCCGCGACATCCTCGGCCGCGGTGTCGCTGCGCGCGATGCCGGCGTTGTTGACGAGGATGTCGGTGCCGCCGCTGCGCTCCGCCGCCGCCTCGACCGCCATGGAGTCGGTCACGTCGAGGACGCAGCCGTCGACGCGGTGGCCCTTCGCGCGCAGGCCGTCGAGACCGCGGTCCAGCAGGGCGGGGTCGCGGTCGGCGATCGTCACGGCCGCGCCGAATTCCGCCAGCGCGTCGGCGCAGGACCAGCCGATCCCCTGCGCGCCGCCGGTGACGAAGGCGGTACGGCCGTCCAGCCGCAGGCGTTCAGCGTACATCGTGTCGATCCCTCAGGGCAGATAGGCGGCGGCGGGCATCGCCGGTTCGTGCGCGGCGGTGCCCGCCTCGACCCGGTAGACCTGCCGCGTGTCGCAGTCGAACGCCGGCCACGGCAGCGAGCCGTCGCGCGCGAAGTCGATCCACAGGCGGTGCATGCGATCCGCCAGTTCCTGCGGTGCGGTCCGGCCGAGCAGACCCTCCGGCCCGGTCGCGGTCGCGAGCGTGTCGAACACGAACGGGATCTCCACCGCATGCGCGGCGCCGAGTTCGCCACCGAACGCGGTCGATCGCCATTCGAACTCGTAGACATGGGTGCGGCCGCGATGCTCCTCCGCGAAGCGACGCGCGGGCCAGCGGAAGACGAGGTCGGTCATCGCATCGGTCAGCGCACGGCCGCCCGACTGGCGCCCCGCGCCATAGGCGTTCAGGACGCTCCACGCGCGCGGCTGCGACCGGCGGAGCGCGAGCCACGCGATCAGCCGGCCGATCCTGTCGCGCACCCCGCTGGAGACGAGATACAGGTTCATTTCCTCCGCGTTCGATCCGATCAGCACGTCGATCTCCGCGCCCGCACCGGTCGTCAGCGCGGCGAGCGGCTCGGCCGGCAGCACGTCGTCGCCGTGGACGGGCACGAAGCGGCTGATGCCGAACACCGGCTCGCGACCGTCCGGCCCGCGCAGGTCGAGACGCGTCGTCGGCAGCGACACGCGCTCGATCGCGTCGAGCACCGCCTCGGCCGGGGCGGCGGCGAAGCCGTCGCGGGTGGCCGCGACGCCGAGCAGCTTCGCCATCTTTGCGACGAGGCGCTGCGCCACGCCAATGTCGCGCGTCATGCCGCCATGCCCGCTCTGGACGATCGCGCGGCGGAACAGCCCCTTCGCCAGCGGCGACGTGACGAGATCGGCGATCGCCATCGCCCCCGCTGATTCGCCGAAGATGGTGACGTTGCCGGGATCGCCGCCGAACGCCGCCACCTCCCGCTGCACCCACTCCATCGCCGCGAGGATGTCGCGCAGTCCGAGGTTCGTCGGCACGCCGGGGATCGGCAGGAACCCGTCGAGGCCCATGCGATAGTTGATCGCGACGCACATCACGCCGTCGCGCGCGAAGGTGCCGCCGTCCTGCACCGGCGCATCCTTGCTGCCGACGACGAAGCCGCCGCCATGGACGAAGACCATGACGGGCAATCCGCCACGGTCGTCGTCGGGCCGCCAGACGTTGAGCGTCAGGTAGTCGTCGCCCGGCACCCAGCCGTCGCCGACCAGCGCCGCCACGTCCAGACCGGGCACCTCCCTGATCCGCTGCGGCGCGTTCGCGCCCGCGGTGACCGCGTCGCGGATGCCGGCCCACGGTTCCACCGGCTGTGGCGGTTCGAACCGTCGCGCGCCCGTCGGCGGCGCGGCGTAGGGAATGCTGAGGAAGCGGCGCACGCCATCGGCGACGATCCCGCGCAACTCGCCGGCCTGCGTGCGGATGATGATCGGCGGGGATGCGGATGATGCCATGACGCGATCCTAGATCATCCCGACGCGTCGGCAGCGACTTACGCTATGCCAATCGGCATCTTGCGCGTGCCGCGGGTGCGATCGGCCCGGTCGCGCCGGTGGGTGGCGAACCCTTGTCTTTCGATCCGGGCGGAGGCACCCGGTGCGGATGGACGCCGGCGACGATCTGGAAACCGCGATGCTGGGGCCGGTCCTGGCCGACCGGTCGTGCGGCGACTGTACCGCGTGCTGTACGACCCTGACGGTGGATACGCCCGATTTCGCCAAGCCGGCGGGGGTGCCGTGCGTGCATCTGACGACCGGGGGGTGCGGTATCCATCCCGTCCGGCCCGGCATCTGCCGGACGTGGTTCTGCGTCTGGCGGCGCGACGCGGGTTTGCCGGACGAGGCGCGGCCGGACCGGTCGGGGTTGCTGGTGTCGCTGAATTTCGTCCGCGCGCCGCAGAACTGCCTTGAGGGGGTATCGATCAACGTCCGCCTGCTGCCCGGCAGCGACGCGATCGGCAACGGGATGGCCGCCGCGATGCTCGACCGGCTGTGCGACCGGCTGATCCCGGTGTGGTTCAGCGACGGAGCGAAAAAGATGCTGATGCACCCCGACAACGACGTCGCCCGCCTGATCCTGTCCGGCGACGCGCCGCCGCCGGCATTGCGGGACGAGGTCGCCGCCTGGCGGGAACGCTACGGAGCCTTTGCCGACAGGGGTTGAGCGTCCGTGACCCGGCGGGCCTGCCAGCCGGGCCCGGTCATCCTGTCGCCCGCGACGACGCCGTCATACGCCCTGCCCGACGCGGTGAAGCGGATGTGGGCACCGCTCAATCGGGCACCGGTCAACCGGGCATCGGTCAATCGGGCATCGGCCAACCGGACGTCGGCGAGGGTTTCGGTGGACCCGGCGCGGACCAGCGTGCCGCCGATGTCCTGAAAATGCTGGTGCAGGACCAGCCGCCCGCCATCCGACAGCGCCCATTCGCCGGCGACCGCCGCCGGTATCCGCCACAGATACAGATGCGATCCGCCCACCCGGCCGGTCCGATCGGGGGGCCAGTCCGCCATGTCGAAGGCGTGGCTGACGATGCGGGTGCCGGGCGGCAGGTCGCGGAGCAGATGCGGCCGCAACCGCAGATTGACGCGCGGCAGCAGGAACATCGTCACGACGCTGTGTCCCCGCAGCGGCGTGGCGAACAGGTCCTGCGCGACGAAGCGGGTGCGATCGGCGACCCCGGCGCGGGCGGCGGCGGCCTTCGCCTCGCCGATCAGGACCGGGTCGATGTCGACGCCGGTGCCGGACGCCCCGCGACGCGCGGCGGCGATCAGGATGCGGCCGTCGCCGGTGCCGAGATCGAGCACCCGGTCGCCGGGGCCGACCGCCGCCATGTCGAGCATCCTGTCGACCACTTCCGGACGGGTGCCCAGATAGGGCACGTCGAGCGACGGGCCGCGGCCGGTGAGCGTGGCCCATGAACATCGCGCGACGCCGGGCGACAGGCAGCGCGCGCCCAGCGCAACGCTGCCGCTGGCGAGCAGCGTCAGGGCGAGTGCGGCGATCGTGGAGCGGCGGGACATCGCGATCCCCGCTCAGGCGCGGGGTTCGGATGAAGACGCCGGGCCGCGCACTGGTCCGCGCACTGGCCCGCGCACCGCCAGCAGCACCAGCGCCCCGACCGCAAGGACGGCGACGCCGACCAGCGCGCTGACCCCCGTATAGGCGATGCTGGAATATAACAGCCACGCGCTGGTCGCGCAGAACAGCGCCGGCACCACCGGATAGAGCGGCACGCGGAAGGCACCGGGCGGGAGCGGCGCGCGGTGGCGGAGTACGAACACCGCCACGCCGACCAGCAGCAGGAAGAACCAGAATACCGGCGCGGTATATTCGACGACCGCGCCGAACGCGTCGCGCCCGAACGTCGCGCCGATGACGAGGAGGACGGCGATCGCCCCCTGAAGCAGCATGGCGTTGCCGGGCGTATCGCGCGCCGCGCTCCACCGGCCCAGCCAGCGGAGGCGGGGAAAGGCGCGGCCCAGCGCATAGCTGGTGCGCGCGCCGGTGATGACGGTGGCGTTGGCGGAGGTCAGCGCGGCGATCGCGATCATCAGGCTGATCGCCGCGCCGCCCGCCGGCCCGAAGGCGCGCGCCATCACGTCGGCGGCGACGGTCTGGCTGCCGGCCACCCCCTCCAGCCCCAGCGCGCGCAGATACGCCCAGTTGACCAGCAGATAGAGCAGCGTGACCAGCCCCAGGCCGGCGATCATGACGGGGGCGATCCGGCGGCGCGCGTTCTTCAGTTCGGCGGAGATGTAGACGACCTCGCTCCAGCCGCCATAGGTGAGCAGCACGAAGACCAGCACCAGCCCGAGCGCGCCGTCGCGCTCGACGCGTGGGGCGGGCGCGGCATGAGGAGCGACGATCAGGCCGGCGACGATGACGCAGACGAGGCCCAGCACCTCCGCGCAGGTCATCCAGAACTGCGTGCCCGCGCCCTGCCGGATGCCGAGCCAGTTGAGGCCGGTCAGCCCGACGACCAGCAGCGCGGCATAGATGCTGCTCGCCTGCGACCCGACCGGCAGCAGCGCGGCGAGATAATCGCCAAAGACATAGGCGAGCAGCGCCAGCGACCCGGTCTGGATGACCGCGAGCCGCGCCCAGCCGTACAGGAAGGCCAGATCGCGCCCGAACGCCAGTTCGAGGAAATGGAAATCGCCGCCGGCACTGGGGTGGGCGGAGGCGAGTTCGGCGTAGCAGAGCGCCCCCAGGATCGACAGCACGCCGCCGAGCGCCCAGGTGCCGAGGAACATCGCCTCGCTCGACGAGGCTCCCGCGACCATCGCGGGGGCGCGGAAGATGCCTGCGCCGATCACGATCCCGACGCACAGCGCCAGCCCGTGCCGGATGCCGAGCGTCTGGCGCGGTTGCGCCGCGGGATCATTGGGCAGGGCAGGGGGCAGGGCAGGGGGCAGGGCAGCGGAGAGGGCAGGGCGCGCGGTATCGGTCATGCCCCCTTGTGCAACGCGCGTCAGCGTTCGGGAACCGTCCACAGGTGGATATCGCCGCCCAGCAGCCCGCCCTTGATCGTCCTGTCCGGCTTCCAGTCGCCCATGTCGTGCCAGTAGCTGACGATCCGCGTGCCGGGTTTCAGCGCCATCAGCTTCGGCCGCAGCTTGCGGTTGATGTCGGGCCAGAGGAACAGGGTGACCACGGTCGCATCGGAAAAGTCGGCCGCGAACAGGTCCTGAAGCCGGAAGTCGACCTGTCCGGCGACGCCCGCCGCGCTGGCGTTGGCCTTCGCTTCCGCGATCCGTTCGGGGTCGATGTCGATGCCGACGCCGCGCGCGCCGTAATCCTTCACCGCCGCGATCGGGATGCGGCCGTCGCCGGAGCCGAGATCGTAGACCACGTCGCCGGGCTTCACGCCGGCGAGATCCAGCATCGCCCTGACCTTCTTCTGCGGGCTGGGCTGGTACCGGACATCGGGTTTGCGGAGCGGGGCGGCGGGAGCCGCGTCCTGCGCGATCGTGGCAGGCGCGGCGACCGCGCAAAGCAGCAGGGCGATCGCTGCGCGCCGGATCATCGCCACGCCGCCCAGCGCACGGCGTTGGTCAGGATGCGGCGGTAATCGGGATCGTCGTAGCTTTCGGGCCGATGCCCCAGCGCGGAATAGACGACGCGGCCCTTCGTCGCGGGATTGACCCAGATGACGGGATGCCGGCCCATCGCCAGCTTCGCGCCGGGCCGGTAGCTCCCCTCGTCGATCCGCGCGAGGACGGTCATGCCGCGCGTCGCGGGATCGACGTCGAACGAATACCATTCGTCGACCGGGCTCCACGGCAGCGTGACGCCCGCCATGACGGGGTGGCGCGGACGATCGACGACGATGCGCGCCGGCTGGAACTGGTCGTCGCCGCCGGGATGGCCGATGAACCTGGTGCGGACGATCGTGTCGACATACCAGGGCGCGGTATGGCTGTCGTCGCCGGCGGCATGCAGCGCGACCACGCCGCCGCCCCGCGCGACGAAGCGGGCGAAGGCCGCGCGCTGGTCGGGCGTGAGGAAGTCGCCGCTGGCGCTGTTGAGGACGACGACAGAGAAATGCCGCAACTGCGCGTCGTTGAAGATCGCCGCATTCTCGGTGACGTAGCTTGGCCGGTGCAAGCCCGTAGCGATGTCGGCGAGCACGCGGTTCGAATGCGGGATATGTTCGATATGCCGCCAGCCATTCGTCTTCGACACGATCAGCACGGCGCGATCGAGCCGGTCGGGCAGGACGGGCGCGACCGTGTCGTAGGCGGGGGGCGGCAGATGAGGGTTCGGGCCGGCCTGGGCCGTGGTCAGCAGCGCGACCGCGGCGAGCATCCGGTGCCTCGATTTCATGTTCATCGTGCGATCTCCCGCCCGCGATCCTAAACCAACGGACCGGGGTGTGCGAGCGGGCGTGTATCGGCGTCGACCGCGCCGCGGGATCGATGGCGGGCGATCATCCGGCATCACGGGGCGGCGTCACGCGCCAGACGGTGTTCGACAGATCGTCCGCGATGATGAGCGCGCCGCGCGGGTCGAGCGTCACGCCGACCGGCCGGCCCCGCGTCTTGCCGTCCGCACCCATGAAGCCGGTCGCGAAGTCGATCGGCTGCCCGGCGGGCCGGCCGCCGCGGAAGGGGACGAACACGACCTTGTACCCGGACGGCGCGTCGCGGTTCCAGCTGCCATGTTCGCCGACGAACACCCCGTCGCCGAACCGGCCGCCCATCGCCGCGCCGGAGAAGGCGACGCCGAGCGCGGCGACATGCGCGCCGAGCGCGTAATCGGGGCGGATGGCGCGCGCGACCATATCCGGCTTTTGCGGGCGGACGCGCGGATCGACGGTCTGGCCCCAATAGCTGTACGGCCAGCCATAGAAGCCGCCGTCGCGGATCGAGGTCAAATAATCGGGGACGAGATCGGGGCCAAGCTCGTCGCGCTCGTTCGCCACCGCCCATAGCTGGTCGGTGCCGGGCCGGATCGTCAAAGCGGTCGGGTTGCGGACGCCGGTGGCGAAGGGGCGATGCGCGCCCGTCGCCGCGTCGACCTGCCAGATCATCGCGCGATCCACCTCCGCCGCCATGCCGCGTTCGGTGATGTTGCTGTTCGATCCGATGCCGACATACAGGAAACGGCCGTCGGGGCTGGCCGTCAGCGATTTGGTCCAGTGGTGATTGATCGCGGCCGGCAGGTCGGTGACCTTTTCCGGTGGGCCGTCCGCGCGGGTCTGGCCGTCACGATAGGCGAAGCGGACCAGCGCATCCTGATTCGCGACGTAGAGCGCACCGTCGACCAGTGCGAGTCCATAGGGGGCGTTGAGGTTTTCGGCGAACACCGTGCGCCCTTCGTAGACGCCGTCGCGATCGGCGTCGCGCAGCAGCGTCAGGCGATCGCCGCCCTTCACCGACGTCGTCCCCTTCGCCTTGATGATGCCGGCGATGAAATCCTTGGGTCGCAATTTGGGGGCGTCCGCGCCGCCCTTGCCCTCCGCGACCAGAATGTCGCCATTGGGCAGGACCAGGGTCTGGCGGGGAACCTTCAGGCCGGTGGCGATGGCGGTGATCGCATAGCCCCGGGGCACGGTGGGGCGATCTTTCCCCCAGCCGGCGGGGTCGGCGATCTTCATGCTGGGCAACAGGCCGCGCTGCTGGGTCGGCAGGGTGGGGTTCGCGCCGTAGCGCGACGCGGCGGGTTCGTCGCCGCAACCCGCCAGCAGGATCGACAGGCACGTCGCCGACGACAAAGCGAGCCGCGTCATGCCACCGTCTCCCCGCGCAGGCTGGAAAAGCCGATCCACGTCGCCGACAGCGCGAACACGGCGGTGATGATGCTGAGGATCAGCCCCTCCGGCATGCTCGCCCACGCATCCTTCGCGTGGACCAGCGCATCGACGAAGCCGACGACGAAGGTCACGAGCAGGAGCAGGGCATAGCCGATCGGCCGCTGGCCGCGGCGGTCGGCGCGCAGCACCTCGACGATCGACCAGAGCAGCGCGGCTCCGCAAAAGACCAGCGCGCCGGCGAGGAGCCACGACGCGAAGTTGATCCACTGAACCTCGTAGGAGCGCGCATAGGCGAGGTCGCCGAGCAGCGCGCCGACGAACAGCGGCACGGTCGACGCGAGCAGCACCGCGTGAAGGGGGTGGAGGATCTTCATCGCGCGCCGGCGTGGCACGGGGTGTGGCACGGGGTGTGGCAAGGTTGACACGGAGCTTCGTCCTTCTTCAGCGACCGGTGCGGCGGTGACGACAATGCCGGCGATCACGGGGACAATGCGGTATGGTCCGGCGATGTTCCGCCGACGCCGCATCGGACCCGTCGCCGATCGGGGACGGGATCACGTCGGTGGTGGTCGAGCCGGAATTCTGCCGGTAATGAGGTGCTTGGTTGCATCGTCGTCCGGCCGTGAGACGCCGGTCGATAGCGGAACAACAGATTCGATCATGATCGCGGGCAGGAACAGCATGACATTCCCCATCCACGGCGCGCTGGCAGTGGTGATTGCGGTCGCCGGTGCGACGATCGCGGTCGCGCAGACGGTCGCCTCTGCGCCGGCCGCCGATCCGGAACGGGTGCAGACGGCGGCGTTGTTCGAGAAGACCTGTTCGGGTTGTCACGAGCTGGAACAGGCTACCAGCCAGCCGCAGGACGTCGCCGGATGGCATGCGACGGTGGAGCGGATGGTCGGCTATGGTGCGGCGCTGACCCCGGCGGAGCAGGACCGGATCGCGCGATATCTGGCGACGGAACACGGGGTGCCGGCGGCGAAGTAGCTCGCTAAGCCTCTTCGACGACCGGCCGCCGGTCGTGCGGCGGGCCGGCCGTCAATGCTCCCCGAACGCGCCCCAGAAGGAGCCGACGAGCGGTTCGATCATATATTGCAGCGCGGTGCGACGACGCAGCGGCACCAGCACCTCCGCCGGCATGCCCGCGCGGAACGCGAAGTCGTCGCCCCGTGCGCGACGGACGATGGCGAGCTGTTCGGGGGGGATGCGGATTTCGGCAGTGTAGTAATGCTGGCTGGAGCGTTCGTCGGTGAAGCTGTCCGCCGACAGCCGCGTCAGCACTCCCTCCAGATCGGGCAGGTCGCGTTCGTGGAGCGAGGGGAAGCGCACGCGCGTCGTCTGGCCGACGTGCAGGTCGTCGGCATCGTCCGGCTGGACCTTTGCCTGCACGACCATCGGCGCGGCTTCGGGGACGATGTCCATCAGCTTCTGGCCGGGCGCGACGACGCCGCCGGGGGTGAAGACGGTCAGCCCGACGACCGCGCCGCTGGCGGGGGCGCGGATTTCGGTCCGTGCGACCTGATCGCGCGCGGCGGCGAGTTTCGGCAGCACGTCGCCCAGCTTGTCCTCCGCATCGCGCAGTTCGGCGGCGGTGCGCTCGCGATAGGTCTGCTGCGCCTCCAGACTCTGCAACTGCATCTCGCGCATCGCGTCGCCGCTCTGCGCGACGCCGGCGATATACTGGCCGTCCTGCCCGCGCAGCCCGGCCCGTTGCCGCTCAAGCTCGCGCAGGCGGGTCTGCGACACGAAGCCCTTGTCGGCGAGCGGCGACAGCGCGCGGATCTGGTCGTCGATCAGGCGCAGTTGTTCGCGCGCGGCATCGGACTGGCGCGCATAGCCGCGACCCTGCTGCACCGATTGCTGCGCGCGGCTGCCGAGCGCGCCGCGCTGGGCGCCGAGGGTGGCGCGACGGGCGACGAGTTCGCGCTGCTGCATCGCCAGCGTTTCGGCGGCGAGGGGGCGGTCCTGCTCCGCGAGGGAGGCGAATTCGGGTGGTGTCGCGACCTGCGAAGCGCCGGCCTGTTCGGCGAGCAGCCGCGCGCGTTGCGCCCAGAGGCGGATCGCCTGCGCGGCGAGGATGCGTTCCTGCGCCTCGACATCGGGCGCGGCGAGACGGATCAGAAGCTGACCGCGCCGCACGCGCTGCGCCTCCTGCACCAGGATCGCGGCGACGACGCCGCCGTCGCGGTGCTGCACCGACTGGCGCTGGCCCGATACGACGAGCTGGCCGGACGCGTGCGCGGCGGCGTCGAGCCGCGCGACGGCGGCCCAGCCGAGGAACAGCACGAAGAACAATGCCGCGACGATGCCGCCGGTGCGGATATCGCGGCGCGGGTCCGACAGCCGCGCATGGGCGGCGATCATCTGGTCCGACAGGCTGCTCACGACACGCGCGCCATGCGGCGCCCGGCGGGCGGGGCCATCGTCGCGAGCACGGTGTCGCGGTCGCCGGACAGTTCGACGCGTCCGTCGCGCAGCAGCAGCATGCGGTCGACCACGGGCAGGATCGCGGGTTTGTGCGAGACGATCAGGATGGTCGTGCCGGCCGCCTTCAGCTTCGCGAGCGCGGTGACGAGGATCGCATCGCCCTCCGCATCGAGGTGCGCGTTGGGTTCGTCGAGCAGCAGCAGCGTCGGCCCCCCGAACACCGCCCGCGCCAGCGCGACCCGCTGACCCTGCCCGGCCGAAAGCCCGCGTCCGCCCGCGCCCAGCATATGGTCGTAGCCGCCGGGCAGGCCGAGGATCAGCTCGTGCGCCCCGACCAGTGTCGCCGCCTTGATGACGGCGGCGTCGATCAGGTCGGTCGCGCCGCTGAGTTCGGTGGCGAAGCGGCTGATGTTCTCCTTCACCGTGCCGGCCAGCAGCGCGGTCTCCTGAGGCAGATAGCCGATGTGGCGACCGAGCAGTTCGGGGTCCCAGTCGGTGCGGGCCGCGCCGTCGACGCGGATGGTGCCGGCATCGATCGGGCGGGCTCCGGCGAGCGCCCGCAACAGCGTGGACTTGCCCGCGCCGCTGGGTCCGATGATCGCCACGACCTGACCGGCGGCGACCTGCATGTCGATCTCGGCGAGCAGCTTGCCGTCGCGCGCTGTGGGGCTGGCGACGGTCAGCGCCTCTACGGTCAATGATCCCTTCGGCGACGGCAGGCGCGTCGGCGTGGCGGTGTCGGGATCGCCGAGCAGCGCGTCGAGCGACCGGTACGCGTCGCGACCATGCGCCAGTCCCTTCCACGCCGAGACGAGCTGTTCGATCGGCGACAGTGCGCGCGCGATCAGGAACGACGAGGCGAAGATCGCGCCCGGCGAGATCGACCCGTCGATCGCCAGCAGCGCGCCGAGCCCGAGCGCCAGCGATTGCAGCGTCAGGCGGACGAACTTGGTCGCGGCGAGATACGAACCGGCGGTGAAGCCGACCTCCGTCGACAGCGTCAGCGCGGTCTGGCGCTGGCGGAGCTGGCGCGAGACGACGGCGCGTCGCATTCCCATCGCGCGCACGGTATCGGCGGCGAACAATGTCGAATCGAGCGCGAGATGGCTGGCGCTGGCGGCGAGCTGCGCGCGTTCCAGCTTGCGGTGCGTCGCCACCTCGTTGCGCCACGCGATCACGGGCAGGATGATGCCGCCCGCCAAGGCCATGACGCCGATCCAAGGGTGCACGAGAAAGCAGACCGCGATGTAGATCGGCGTCCACGGCGCATCGAGCAGGGCGAGCACGCCCGCGCCGGTCAGCGTCTGGCGCATCGAATCGAAATCGCGCAGCGCCTGCCGCGCGGCCGGGCGTTCCGGCCGGCCGAGCATCGCATCGAGGATGGCGGGCGCGACGGCGGCGTCGAGCAGCACGCTGGCGCGGACCAGCAGACGCATGCGGATCCGGTCGAGCATCGACAGCGTCAGCAGCGCGACGGCGAGCGCCAGCGTCAGGAACAGCAGCGTCAGCCGGCCCTGCGTCGGCACGACCCGGTCATAGACCTGCAGCATGTACAGCGTCGGCGCGATGTAGAGGATGTTGAGCAGCGCGCTGAACCCGGCGGCGGCGGCGAGATGCCGACGGCAGCGCGCGAAGGCCGCGGCCAGCACCGTTCGTTCCTGATCGCCGTCCGCCATTGCCCGTTCCATTCGCCTCGAACCGTGGCAGCGGCGCTTTCCGACCAGACGTCAGGTCGATACCCCATGATTATCACGGAACCGGAGCCATTGCACCGGCTGCGTTAGACAGGATCATTGGTAAATGTACCGTTACGGAACAGCATCATTTCAGTGGTCCGTGGCTCTTAACGCACATCAAACCTCATGCTATTGGCTCCGGCGACGGCAGAACGAGCGAACAGCCGGACGTCGACTTGAAACATGACCGAATTATTACACCGATGCCTTGGAACGGGGCGTCGGGCGCTGTAAACCATTGGGGGTACTGGAAATGCTGGCACACGCACCGATCCGGCTGGACGGTTCTCTGAATGAGTGGTCGCTGGACGACCGGATCGACCGCGGCGTGCTGCCGACCGGCTATACGCTGAGCGGGACGTCGGACACGGCGAACTTCTACCTCGCCCTGACCTCCGCGACGGCGATCGGCGCGAACACGACGGTGTGGCTGAATACCGACCGCAACGCCGCCACCGGATATCAGGTGTTCGGTTTCGCGGGCGGTGCCGAATATAACGTCAACATCGCCGCCGACGGCACCGCATCGCTCTACAGCGGTGCGGCCGGGCAGACGTTGGTCGCCGCCAACCTCCAGATCGGCCGGTCCACGGATGGCAAGACGCTGGAAATCCAGATCCCGAAATCGGCCATCGGCTCGCCGCAGGCCATCGACGTCATCGCCGATGTCAACGATTCGGTATTCCTGCCCGGCAGCTATTCGGACCGTCCCTTCACCGTGTTCGGCGACAGTGGCATCGTGCCCGATGCCGGCAAGCGCGTCGCGATCGTCTATTCGGAGACGACCGCGAAGAATTACTTCAGCGAAACCGCCTATGGCCAGTTGTTCATGGCCGCGCAGAGCCAGGTGACGCAGGCGGGCCTGCCGTTCGACATCCTGACCGAAAAGGACCTGACCAGCCTGACGACGCTGGCCAAGTACGACACGATCGTCTTCCCGTCTTTCCGCAACGTCGACGCAGCGCAGGCAAGCCTCATCACCAACACGCTCGAACAGGCGACGAAGCAGTTCGGCATCGGGCTGGTCGCGGCGGGCGAGTTCATGACCAACGCCGCCGACAACAGCGCGCTGCCGGGCGACAGCTATGCGCGGATGAAGCTGTTGTTCGATGCGACGCGCGTCGGCGGCGGCTTTCCGGCGGACGTGACGGTCAAGGCGACCGACGGCGGCGTCGGCGTGTTCGACAATTTCGCGCAGGGCGAGGTCGTCCGCGATTACAAGGGCGTCGGCTGGACCGCGATCACCAGCGTCAGCGGACAGGGCGCGACGATCGCGACCGAGACGGTCGGCGGCCAGACCTATGCCGCGGCGCTCGCCACGCAGACCGGCGGCCGCAACGTCATCTTCTCGTCCGAAGCGGTGATGGCCGACAGCAACCTGCTGTGGCAGGCGGTCGATTACGCCACCAACGGCAACGGCATCTCGGTCGGGTTGCAGATGACGCGCGAGAAGGCCATCGTCGCGGCGCGCAACGACATGGACCAGAGCCAGTATCGCGACGAGGTGAACCCCGCGAACGACGCGGCCGGCATCTATGACAAGATGCTGCCGATCCTGGATCAGTGGAAGAAGGATTACGGCTTCGTCGGCAGCTATTACGTCAATGTCGGCAACAATCCGGCCGTCGAGGAGACGACCGACTGGGCGGTATCGGGCGCCTATTACAAGAAGCTGCTCGACATGGGCAACGAGCTGGGCACGCACAGCTACACGCATCCGGCCGACACCAATCTGCTGACCCCGACGCAGGTCGCGTTCGAATTCGGCCAGAGCAAGGCGGTGATCGAGGCGGAGATGTCGAAGATCCTCGGCCGCGCCTTCACGATCACCGGCGCGGCGGTGCCCGGCGCGCCGGAGGGGATCGTCACGTCGCAGGAAATCCTGAAATATGTCGACTATCTGTCGGGCGGCTATTCGGGCGTCGGCGCGGGGTATCCGGGGGCGATCGGATTCATCCCCGTCAAGTCCGCGGTCGGCCCCGAGCTGATCGTCAACGGCAGTTTCGAACAGGCCCCGGTCGCCGCCAATGCGTGGCGGATCAACGGCAACGGACAGGTCGCCGGCTGGACCGGCTCGCGCGACGGTATCGAGGTTTGGAACAACGGTTTCATGGGCGTGAAGCCCACCGCCGGGCTGAACGTGGTGGAGGTCGACGCCATGAACGGCGCGCTGACGCAGGCGGTCGCGACCGAGGCGGGCAAGACGTATACGCTGTCGTTCGACTATGCCGGGCGTCCGGGTGCGCTGCCGAGTTCGACGTTCGAGGTCGTGTGGAACGGCAACGTCATCGCCACGGTCGCGCCGACCGGATCGACGATGACCGCGAAATCGCTGACCGTCACCGGCACCGGCGGCAACGACACGGTGCAGTTCCGCGCGGTGGCCGGCGACACGGACAATTTCGGCGCGCTGCTGGACAATGTCTCGCTGAAGTCGCTGGTGAACGGAACGTCGTTCAATCAGGTCTATATCGCGCCGAACACCAGCTTCGATTTCACGCTGGTCGGGTTCCAGGGCAAGACCGCCGAGCAGGCGGCCGCCGCCTGGGCGACCGAGTGGAACCAGTTGACGGCAAAGGCGGAGGTGCCGGTCGTCGTGTGGCCGTGGCACGATTACGGCCCGACGCTGTGGGATACCGACAATACCGGCCAGCCCAGCCGCTACTCGCTGGCGATGTTCACCGACTGGATCTCGCGCGCCGCGGCGGCGGGGTCGGAGTTCGTGACGCTGGCCGATCTGGCGGAACGGACGGCAGCGATCGCGAAGTCGACGCTGACGACCAGCGTCGTCGGCAACGTCGTGACGGCGACGGTAGGGTCGGGCGATGCCGGCCGCTTCGCGCTGGACGTCGACGGGCAGGGAAGCAAGGTCATCCAGAAGGTCGCGGGCTGGTACGCCTATGACGACCAGAAGGTGTTCCTGCCGACCACCGGGGGCACCTTCACGATCACGCTGGGAACGACGGCCGACGACGTCACCCACATCACCGACCTGCCGATGCGGTCGGAGCTGAAGACGGTGACGGGCGATGGCCGCAGCCTGAACTTCTCGCTGGTCGGGGAGGGTAAGGTCACGGTCGACCTCGCCGCCAGCGGCACCGACTGGACCACGATCACCGGGGCGACCGTCGCCAGCCGCGTCGGCGACGTCGTGACGCTGGATGTCGGCGCGAACGGCACGCACGATGTCGGCATCACCTATGTCGCCAACGTCGCGCCGGTGCTGACGTCGAACGGCGGCAGGGCCAATGTGGCGCTGTCGATCGCGGAGAACGGCACCGCCGTCACCACGATCGCGGCGAGCGACGCCAATCTGGCGCAGGGCGACAGGGTCCATTACGCGCTGGGCGGCGGCGCGGACGCCGATCGGTTCAGCATCGATGCGACCACCGGGGTCCTGAAGTTCATCGCCGCGCCCGATTTCGAGGCTCCGCTCGATCGTGGCGGCGACAACGTCTACGACGTCACCGTGCTGGCGATCGACGAGCGTGGTGCGAGCGTCGCGCAGGCGCTGGCGGTCCGGGTCGCCGACGTGGCAGGCGTGACGCTGAAAGCGTCGATCTATGGCGGGACGCTGAACGGCACCGGCGAGAACGACAATCTGTCGGCGACGCTGCTGAAGGCGACGCTGAACGGGCTGGGCGGCAACGACATGCTGACCGGCGCGGCGGGCGAGGATACGCTGAACGGCGGCGACGGCAACGACGTGCTGGTGGGTCTCGGCAATGCCGATCGCCTGACCGGCGGCGCGGGCAACGACATCTTCCGTCTGACCAGCACGCGCGATTCCGGCGAATCGAAGGGCACGCGCGACGTCATCACCGACTTCCAGCAGGGCCAGGACAGGATCGACCTGTCGATGATCGACGCGAACGCGTCGTTGCGCGCGCCCGGCGATCAGGCGTTCACGCTGATGCCGGGCGTCGGCGGCAAGTTCACGACGGCGGCGCAGCTCCGGTACAGCTACGTCATGATCGACCGCGTCGAGCATACGATGATCGAGGGTACCACCGATACCGGATCGGGAGCCGAGTTCTCGCTGGCGCTGGTCGGGCATTTTAACCTGACGCCAAGCGATTTCATGCTTTGACGGACGTGCTGCGACGAGGGCCGCGAAGGCCATCGTCGCAGCGACCGGGAAGGCGGGGGTAGACGGGTGGCCGGCATCGGCTTCAGACTGGCGCATATGGCGCGCACCGGCGGGATCGGCGGGGCGGCGGCGGCGGCCGTGCACGGGGCGACGATCAGCTCCGGCCCCTGGCTGCTCGCCGCCGGCACGATCATGGCGCTGGAGCAATGGTCGCGCGGCAATGCCGGTGCCGACGCCGCCGGGGCGCTCCAGACGATCCTGATCTATGCGTTCAGCGTGTCCGCGTTGATCGCGGGACCGGTCGTCGCGGTGACGACGCGGGCGCTGTCCGACCTGCTCTATGCACGCCGGTCGGGGGATGCGCCGGGGATGCTGGCGGCGTCGCTGATGACGGTGACGCTGGTGGCGCTGCCCGCGGGGACGGTCATCTATGCACTGGCCGGGCTGGCACCGGTCGACCAGTTGCTGAGCGTCGCGATCCTGGCGCTGCTGGCGCAGATCTGGGTGGCGAACCTGTTCCTGACCGCGATCCACGCGCACCGGGCAATCCTGACGGGCTATGCCGTGGGCGCGGCGGCGGCGGCGCTGGCGGCGTGGCCGATCGACGCGGCAGGGTTGCGCGGCCTGTTGATGCTGACGATCACCGGGCTGCTGGTGACCGATCTCTGCCTGATCCGGGCGATCCGCGTCAGTTTCGCCGGTATCCCGAGCTGGCCGGCGGACTGGCGGGGTCTGTTCCGCCGGCACGCGCACATCGCCGCCGGCGGAATCGCGGCGGCGGTGGCGATCTGGATCGACAAGTGGATGCTGTGGGGATTGTCCGCCGACAGCGTCGCATCGCTGGGGATGTTGCGGCATCATCCGATCTACGACCCCGCCAGCTTTCTGGGGCTGCTGGCGCTGGTGCCCGGACTGACGCTGTTGCTGGTCGTGATGGAGACGCGGTTCGACCGGCAGTTCATGGCGGTGATGGCGGCCTGCGCCGGGGCGGGGACGATCGGCGGCATCGACGGGGAGCGGCGGCGGCTGGCGCGCGTCGTGGTCGAGAACCTGCGGCTGCTGATCGTGGCGCAGGGGACGATCGCGGTGCTGCTGTGGGTGCTGGCACCGGCGATCGCGCACGCGATCGGGATGGACCCGCGCGGCATCTTCGCGTTCCGCTTCACCGTGGTCGGGACCGTATTCCACCTTATCGCGCTCTTCGCCACGATCATCCTCTCCTATTGCGACCTGTTCGGCCGGGTGCTGGTGGTGTGGGCGTTGTTCGCGGTGTTCAGCGCGATCGGCACGCTGGCGCATCTGTCGGCGGGGTTCGCCGGCCTCGGCTGGGGCTATATGGCGGGCGCGGCGATCGCGGCGGTCGCGGGGCTGACGCTGGTGGCGCAGGCGATCGGCGACCTGACGTACCTGCTGTTCGTGGGCAACAATCCGTCGATCATGGGGGAACGGCGGCGATGGGCGTGACGCGCCGCCTGATGCTGGCGATGCTGGCGGCGACGGGGTTCGCCGCGCGCGGTGCGGGCGCGTCCGCGAACTACGTCGTGCGTCGCCGCTTGCCAAGCGGCAACGACTGGCGCTGGGCCGTCGATTACGGTCCGGCGACGCGGCCCATCGCTGCGCGATCCCATGACGTGCTGATCCTGGAGCCGGATCACGCGCGGGCCGTCGCGCCGCTGCGCGGTCCGGGTGCGACGGTGCTGGGCTATATCAGTCTGGGCGAGGTGGCGGAGAGCCGGGCGGTGTTCCCGGCGCTGGTGAAGGCGGGGGCGCTGCGCCAGCGCAACCCGCACTGGCCGGAGGCGCGCTATGCCGACCTGCGCCATGCGCGCTGGCGGGCGGAGGTGGTGGACCGGATCGTCCCGGCGATCCTGGCGAAGGGCTATGACGGCATCTTCATCGACACGCTGGACAATGCGGAGGCGATGGAACGTGCCGATCCGGCCGGGAATGCCGGCATGATCGCCGCCGCCGCATCGCTGGTCGCAGCAATCCGGCAACGATTTCCTTCTATTACGATCGTGATGAACCGCGGCTATGCCCTGCTGCCCGGCGCTGCGGCCGATGTCGACGGCGTGCTGGGCGAGGCGATGGCGTCCCGCTGGAACTTCGCCACGAAGCGTTACGACCGGCTGGTCGACAGCGACTGGGACTGGCAGGCGACCCGCCTGCGCGCGGCGCGGGCGAAGAACCCGGCGCTCGCGCTGATGACGCTGGATTACTGGGACCCCGCCGATTCGAAGGGCGTGGCGGCGCTGTATGCGCGGGAGCGCGCGGCGGGGTTCGTGCCCTATGTCTCCGTACTCGCGCTCGACCATATCGTGCCGGAGCCGGGCCGGTGAGACGCGGGCAGCGGATCGCGCTGGCCTTGAGTGTCGGTGGTGGAGCGGTGGCGCTGGGCGGTGCGTCGCTGCTGCTGTCGCCGCGCTCGGACGAGCAACTGGCGGCGGCGATGCGCGCGCACGATCGCAGCGGCGTGGCGCGGATCGCGGGAACGGTGCGGCCGGCGGATGCGGGCACCGCGATCCTCGTCGCGCGGTCGCTGATCGAGGCGGGGAAGGCCGGTGACGCGCTGACCTATCTGACGCCGGTGGCGGCCGCCTATCCGGGCGACACGACGGTCGCGGCGCTGCTGGAGCGGGCATTCGTCGCGACGGGGCGCGACGCCGACCGGCTGGCGGCGGTGCGCGCGCGGGCGGCGAACGGCGGGGCGGCGGACGTCCGCGCGTGGCGCGCGCTGGCGCAGGCGGCGGGTGACGAGCGCGCCGAACGGGCGGCGCTGGAACGGCTGGGCACGCTGAAGATCGCGACCGGGCCGGAGGCGGAGCGGTTGGCGTGGCTGGACGAACAGGCGGGAGCGGGGGAGGCGGCACGGGTCAGGCTGGCCGCGCAGCCGGTGCTGTCGACCGACGCGCTGCAACGGCTGATGCGGCTGTCGCTGGCGGATGCGGACGCGCCGACGCTGGAGGCGCTGCTGGCGCGGCTGGCGGCGCGGACATCGCCGCCGACCCGGGCGGCGGTGATCGACGATCTTGCCGCGAAGGGCCGTCCGGCCGTCGCACTGGCGCTGGCGGCGGGTGCAGCGCCGGGGGCGGATGCGGTGGCGCTGTGGCCGCGGCGGTTCGCGCTGCTGCGGCAGACGGGGGATGTCGCGGGCGCGCGGGCGCTGCTGGCGGCGGCGGTGACGAAGCCGGCAGGGGTCGCGCCGGGCGAACTGGTCCGCGCCGCCTATGCGCTCGACTGGCCGGAGGGGGTCATCCTGGCGGCGGAGCATCACGCGATCCCGCGTCCCGACACCGCGCTGGCGCGCGATCTGGCGGCGCGGGTGAAGACGCGGCCCGATCTGGTCGCGCGGCTGGATACGGTGGCGGGCGCGGACTGGCGACGGGTCGATCCTTGGCTGGCGTTCCACGTGGCGCAGGCATCGGGCGACCGCGGGGCGGCGCTGCGCGCGGCGGCGGCGCTGCCGGGTCCGGCGGCGGATCAGGCGCGCGAGCAATTGCTGGCGGGCGATCCGGCGGCGCTGAGGGCGCTGCTGATCGAGCGGGCGGGGCGGCGGCCGGAGTCCGCGGCGACGGTGGCGGAACGGCTGCTGACGCTGGGGTTTCGCGACGATGCCATCGCGACGTTGCGGATCGCGGCGAAGGATGCGCCGATCGACGCGGGCACGACCCGTCGCCTGTTGTACCTGATGGGGCCGCGCCCCGATGCCGGATCGCTGGCGTGGATCAGGCGGCGGGCGGATGGCGGCGACGCTGCGATGCGTCTGCGCTGGCTGGCGGCCTATGCGGATCGCGATCGGCCGGTGGCGGCGCTGAGAACGCTGGAGGCGCATCCGCTGGGCGACCGGACCGAGATGCTGCTGGCGCGGATCGCGCTGGCGGCGACGACGCGCGATGCGGCGGCGGCGAACCGCGCCGCCCGCGTGCTGCTCGACGGACGGACGCTGACCGCCGACCAGTGGCGGGCGGCCGGGGCGGCATGGCCGGCGAAGGGCGATCCGGCGATCCGTCTGGCGTTCGCGCGTAAGCGGCTGGCGATCGGGGGTGCCGGCGCGGGCGACCGGATGGATGTCGCGTGGACGGCGTGGAACGGCGGCGACGTGGCGACCGCGCGCGCGGCGGTGACGGCGCACCTTTCGGTGACACCGGACGATGCGGCCGCGCTGATGCTGATGGCCGCGATCGAGGCGAAGACGGGCGGCGAGACGCGGGCATTGCCGTGGGTGCGCCGCGCCTATGCCGCGGGCGAGGGCGATACGCGCGAGCGGGCGGCGATGCTGCGGCGGACCGGCCGGTCGGGCGAGGCGCTGGCGATGATCCGCCGGCTGCGCGCCCGTGACCGGGGCGACCGGACCCTGATCGCGGAGGAAGCGAATCTGTTGATCGCATCCGGGCGACCGGCGGCGGCGCAGGCATTGTTCGCGCGATGATCGCGCCGGTTCTGTCCGCACTGGTGCTCGTGGCGACGACGGTGCCGACCCTGTCGGTCGATATCGACGCGCTGACCCGGGACATGGCGGTGACCGGCGGCGATGCGCCGACGGGCGGGGCCGCGACGCTGCGCTGGCGCGGCAAGGTCAAACTGGTGGTGGAGCCGGGCGATGGCGCCGATGCGGACGAGATCGTCGTGCGGTTCGACACGCCGCTGGACGAGGCCAGCATCGCCGGATTCCAGAGCCGGCTGGGCAGCGGCCTGTCGCGGTTCGAGTGGAACGACGACAGTCTGGTGCTGCGCGCCGCCCCCGGCCGGGCGCTGACCGCGATGCCGCGGGGCGACACGCTGGTGGTGACGATCGCGGCGGACGATGCGTCGGCGGACGTGCCCGCGATCGCCGACGATCCGGTGCCCTATGCGCTGGCGGCGGCGGCGGCGGATGCGGCGGCGGGGTATCCGGGCCGCGCGCACCGCCGCGTGGCGGCGCTGGCGACGCGCTATCCGGGCGATCCCCGCGTCCGCCGCGCGCTGGCGGATGGCGATGCCGCGCGCGGGGCTTCGGGGCGGGCGGCGGCGGGGTACCGCGCGCTCGACGCCGACGATCGCACCGCGCGGCGCACGATCCGGGATGCGGGCGGAGAGGCTTTGATCGGCGCAAGTTATCGCAACGGATCGGGATTTTCGCAACTCGACGGCACCGCGCGGCTCGGTGTGGCGATGTCGCCCGCGTTCATGGCCGCCGTCGCGGTGCGGCAGGTGCATACCCGCGCCGACGCGCTGGTCGGGCGGGATGGCATCATGCGGTCGGGCAGGGCGGACGCGACGGTGATCGAGGCGGGCGGCAGCATCGTCGGCGCGCGGCCGGTGCGGGTGGAGGCGGCGATGCTGGTCGACCTGTCCGACCCGCGCGTCGCATTCCGCGGGCGGCTGTTCCACGGCTATGCCGAAGGGGAGGCGCGGCTGGTCTTCGCCTATCGCGCGCCGGAGTTCCAGACCGCGGAGCAGGCGCTGTTCGGCGGCCATGCCAGCCGGATCGGCGGCGGCTTCACGTGGCGGCTGGCCCCGGCCCTTCAGGCGCGGATCGATCTCGGCCTGAACCGCTATGGATTGGCGAACGAGGCGCGGCTGGTCGACAGCACGACGCTGTCGGCGGGACTGGACCTGATCCTGCACCGGGGCTCCCCCGATATCCTGTTGCTGTACCGGCTGGATGCGGAATATGTCGGGCGTCAGGTGCGGCGACCGGGAGGACTTCCGGCGCTCGCCTATTTTGACCGGGAGAATCATACCGGCCAGTTGCTGGTCGCGCGCGACGTCGGGGCGATCCGGCTGGCGGCGGCGGGCGGCTGGACGGTCGATCGCTATGGCAGCGACGGGCCGACCGCCACCGTCACGGCGGGCGGCGCGATCGGCGATGCCTGGCGGTTCGATCTGGGCGGCGGGGTGACATCGATCCAGCAGCCGAACCTGCCGGGGACGCAGATATTCGCGCGGGGCTCCGTCTCGCGCAGTTTGGGACGACCATGACCTTACCTCGTAACATCCGCATCGCCGGGGAGATGGCGCTGGCGTTCGGGGCGCTGCTGCTGCTCGATCGCTGGATCGGCGCGGACATGTTCCGGACGGTGCAGCCGCATCCGTTCTGGCTGCCGGTGCTGGCGATGGCGCTGGTCTATGGAGCCGGGCCGGGGCTGGCGGCGGCGGCGGTCGCGACAGGGCTGTGGATCACGGCCCCGCATCCGACGCTGGCGATCGGGGAGGATCCGTTCGACCGCCTGGTGGCGCTGTCGATCGGGCCGATGCTGTGGATGGCGGCGGCGGCCTTGATCGGGGAGGTCAGCTCGGCCCGGATGCGGCGCATCGCGCTGCTGGATCGGCGTGCGGCGATGCTGGCGCGCAATACCGCGGCGCTGACGGAGGCGCACCAGACCCTGGTATCCACCAACCGGACGCTGCGCGTGCGGATCGCGACCGAGGAGCGCGGCGTGGCGGAGGCGATCGCCGCCGTCCCCGGCCTGATCCACCCGCATCCCGCCGCGCGGCTGCGAACGATCGCGCGGCTGGTCGAGCTGGATGCCGGCAGCGACGATTTCTCCGTCTATATGGAGCAGGACGGCGTCTGGCACCGCTTCCTGCGCGGGAGCGGCGCGACGCTCGACGTGACGACGCTGTCGCCGTCGCTGGTGGCGCGGGTGGCGACCAGCGAGACGCCGTTGCCGATCGATGCGCCGGTGCTGGACGGCGTCGGCGTGGTCGCGCTGGCGGTGGGCACGGACGATGCGCCGCTCGCCAGCGTGCTGGTGTTCCACAACCTGCCGATCGAACGCTTCACGCAGCGCGGGATGATCGATCTGCTCGCGGTCGCCGGGCGGCTGGGGCCGTTGCTGGCGGACGAGGGGCTGCGCCGCGCGGGCCAGCAGACGCGGCTGCGCGTCGTCGGGTCGGATCTGGTCGCGTGAAGGGTCCCGCGGCGATGCGGCTGATCTGCCTGGCGGTGCTCGACCTCGCCTGGCTGCTCGGCTGTTCGCTCGCGGGGGCGTGGGGATACCGGCTGTTCGGGCCGGGGCACGCGGTGCTGACGGCGGCGACGCTGTTTCAGGTGCGGACGCTGGCGGACTGGCGGCAGCCGGGCGGGACGATGCTGTGGATCGCCGCGACGGCGGGGCCGGTCGGCCTGCTGATCGGCCGCGCGCTGCAACCGCTGTTCGGCCGGGTGCCGCTGCGCCTGCACCTGCCCGCGCCCGACGGCGATATTGGCGGGGAGGCGGTGGAGCCGGTCGCGGCGACGCTGACGCGGCTGCCCGACGCCGCGCTGATCGGGCCGATGGCGCCCGTGTTCCGGCACGGCCGGATCGGCGACCGACAGGCTGCGATTGAGGCGGCGGTGCTGTCCTATCAACCGCGGCTGTCGGCGATCGTGGCGATGGGCCTGACCGATCGCGACCAGACGATCCGCGCGCTCGCCGCCTCCGCGTCGACGCGCGCGGGGCAGTTGCTGATCGACCGGCGGCAGCGGCTGGAACGGGCGATCATGGCGCATGGCCGGCTGGACGACCGGATCGCGCTGGCGACGATGCTGGCGGATCACGGCGAGCATGACCGGCTGTTGTCGCCCGCCCGGCGTGCCAGGTTGCGCGCGGAGGCGGCGGGTCTGCTGAGGGATATCCTGACGCGGCTGCGCCCCGGTGATCCGCGGCACGATCCCCGGCGCGATGTGCGGTACGATCCCGGGCACGATCCGCGGCACGAGGCGATGCTGGCCCTGCTCCAGCGGATGGAGCCGGACGGCGGCGATCCCGACACGCTGCCGCTGGGCGCGGCGATCGACCGGCTGTACCGACAGCGCGATCTGGCCGGACTGGCGCGGCGGTGCCGGGCACCCGATGCGATGGCGCTGCGCGAGGACGATCCGCTGCACGCGATGGCGGCGTGGTGGCGGGGCGCCATACCCGCCTGATGCCGGACGCGAACGTCGATGCCGATGTCTGCCTGATCGTCGAGGGAGCCTATCCCTTCGTCGTGGGCGGCGTCGCGAACTGGGTGCAGGACCTGATCGTCGGGCTGCCGGATATCTCGTTCGCGGTGGTCGCGATCAAGGCGGACGGGCGGGAGATGCCGTGGCGGTTGCAACCGCCGCCCAACGTCCTGTTCGTGACCGAAGTCTCGCTGGCCCCCGAGATCGGCATCGCGGCGCGGCCGCGCAGCCGGTCCGAGATCGAGGCGATCGCGGCGTTGCTGATCCGGTTCCTGGTCGATGGCGGCGAGGAACCGCTGATCGAGCTGGTCGCCGTCCTGTCCCGCGCGCGCCCCGCCTGGACGGCGAGCGAGGTGCTGTCGCACCCGACGACGTTCCGGGCGATCACCGACTATGCGGCACGCGACCTGCCGGAGGCGTCGTTCCACCTGATCTTCTGGGCGGTGCGGACGTTGCTGGGCGGATTGCTGGCGGCGTTGCTCGCGCCGTTGCCGCGCGCGCACAGCTATCACACGATCTCGACCGGGTTCGCCGGGCTGATCGCGGCACGGGCCTCGATCGAGCGCGGCCGGCCGAGCGTCATCACCGAACACGGCATCTATCTGCTGGAACGACAGATCGAGATCATGATGGCGGACTGGATCGGCCAGCACGAGGAGGCGATGCTGACGCTGGACGGCGCGGTGCCGGGCATTCGCGACCTGTGGCGGCGTGCATTCGAGAATTATGCGCGCGCCTGTTACGACCGCTGCGACCCGATCGTCGCGCTGTACGCGGCGAACAATCAGGTGCAGCGGCGGCTGGGCGCAGCGCCGGAACGGGTGCGATCGATCCCCAACGGCATCGACGTGGCGCGGTTCGACATGGTGGCGGCGAAGCGCGATCCGGACCGGCCGACGATCGCACTGATCGGGCGCGTCGTGCCGATCAAGGACGTGCAGACCTTCATCCGCGCCGCCGGCATCGTCCATCTGGATCATCCGCAGGCGCAGTTCCGAATTCTGGGGCCGACCGACGAGGACGGCGAGTATTTCGAGGAATGCCGCGCGCTGGTCGATGCGCTGAAGCTGGGCGGCGTCGTGCATTTCGAGGGGCGGGTACGGGTCGACGACTGGCTGCCGGTGATCGACGTCGTCGTGCTGACCAGCCTGTCGGAGGCGCAACCGCTGGTGATCCTGGAGGCGGGGGCGTGCGGCATCCCCTCGGTCGCGCCGGACGTGGGCAGTTGCCGCGAATTGCTGGAGGGGCCGGCGGGGGAGGACGCGCCGGGCGGCCTCGTCACGCCGCTGGTCGATGCGGAGGCGACGGCGGCGGCGATCGGCGAGCTGCTCGCCGATCCCGCATTGCGCGAGCGGCTGGGGGCGAACCTGCGCCGACGGGTGCGGCGCGATTACGACCAGTCGATGGTGCTGGCGCGTTACCGGGCGATCTACGAGGGCGCGATGCTCAGCGGATCGTGAAGCGCGCCTGATCCACGACGCGGCCGTCGACGTCGATCAGGCGCAGCCGGTGCGGCCCCGGTGCGGGCATCACCTGCGGCCGCGCGCCCGCCGGCCCGAGATCGCGGTCGTCGAGCATCAGGCGATACGCGGCGGCGCTGCCGGTGACGGACACCGCGAACCGCTGGCGATCGGGCGGGATATCGGGATCGATCGCGTAGACGGTGCCGGCGACCGGATTGGCGATGCGCGGCCGTCGCGCCGCGGCGGGGGCGGCGGCGATCAGCGTCTGGCCGGTGCCGCGGAGGAAATACTCGCGGCGCGGCTGCTCGATCCGGTCGGCGAAGGCGATCCCGCGCGCCTCGACCCCGGCGGGCGGCGGCGGCGCGCGGCCGGGGGTGCGGGCATGCAGCGCCAGCATCAGGTCGCGCCATACCGGCGCCGCGCCGCTGGTGCCGGAGACGGCGCGCATCGGATCGCCCTCCAGATTGCCGACCCAGACGGCGACGGTGAAGCGATCGGAAAAGCCGACGCACCAGTTGTCGCGCATCGCTTTCGACGTGCCGGTCTTCACCGCCGCCCAGAAGGGCAGGCGCAACGCCGAGTCGAGGCCGAACGTCGCCGCGCGGGCGTTGGGATCGGCCATCATGTCGGCGACGATCCACGCCGCCGCGGGCGTCGTCACCGGCCGCGCCGCGATCGGGGGCGCACGCATCAGCACCCTGAGCGGCGACCAGCGCCCGCCGTTCGCGAGGCTTCGATACGCGTCCGCCTGTTCCAGCAGCGTGACCTCCGCCGAACCCAGCGCCAGCGAGAAGCCGTAATATTGCCCGTCCTCGGTCAGGCCGCGATACCCGGTATCCCATAACCGGTCGCGAAACGGATCGACGCCGACCAGCAACAGCGTCCGCACCGCCGGCACGTTGAGCGACCCCGCCAGCGCGCTGCGCGCCGATACCGGCCCCTTGAAACCGTGATCGTAGTTCTGGGGCACGTACAACCCGGACGCGGTGTCGAGCTGCACCGGCGAATCGTCGAGGATCGATGCGGCGGTCAGGTATCCGCGCTCGATCGCCTGTGCGTACAGGAACGGCTTCAGCGTCGATCCCGCCTGACGATAGCTGTTCGCGCCGTCCACCGATGCCGCCGTCGACGCGCCGCCGATACCGCCGACATAGGCGAGTACGTCGCCGCTCCGGTTGTCGATGACGACCACCGCGCCGTCGCGGGCGCGGGTCCCGCCCAGCCCCTGCAACTGCCGCCGGAGCGCGCCGATCGCCAGCCGTTGCAACCCGGCATCCAGCGTCGTCGCGACGCGCAGGCCGGGTCTGGTCAGCAGCCGGTCGGACAGATGTGGTGCCAGACCGGGATCGAGCGCCAGACTGCGCGCTGGGCCGAGCATCGACGCCGCCTGCGCCTCGAACGGGGTACAGTCGCCCGCATGGGCAAGCCGGCAGGCGCGACGGGCCAGCCGGTCGGCGCTCGCCTGCGGATCGGGGAGCAGGGCGGCGAGCAGCACCGCATCGTCGCGGGCGAGCGCGGCGGGGGTCTTGCCGAAGAACCCCATCGCCGCCGCGCCGATCCCCTGCGCCTCGCCACGGAACGGCGCGAGGTTCAGGTACGCCTCCAGGATCTGGTCCTTGGTCCAGCGCGCCTCCAGCGCCCGTGCGGCGCGCATCTGCCGCAGCTTGTCGCGCCAGCCGCGTGCGCCGGGGCGGGCCAGATCGGGAGCGAGGAAGCCCGCGACCTGCATCGAGAGGGTGGAAGCCCCGCGCGCGGACTGTCCCGCGAGCCGCCGCCGCAGCGATCCCGCCAGCGCCAGCCAGTCGATGCCGCCGTGTGAGGCGAAGCGGTGATCCTCCGCCGCGACGATCGTCCGCAGCACGGCCGGAGCGATCCGGTCGAGCGGCGTCCACGCGAGCCGCCGCGTCGCGAAATCCACCCGCGCGCTGTCGATCAGCACGCCGTGGCGGTCGTAGAGCCACGCCTCCGACGGGCGATAGGCGGCGCGGGCCTGCATGTAATCGGGGATGGGCGGCGGACGGGTGGGGTAGTCGAGGACGGCAAGGAGCGCGAAGGCGACCAGCGCGGCGATCCAGCGCCATCGCCGCCGCAAGACTTCGCGTGTTCCCACCCGGTGCCGCACAGAGCCACGCCCGCCGGTCACAGCCGATGCCGGACTGGTGCCTTCCGCCCCGCGTGCCGCATGACGTCGTTCACGCGCCCGGCATGACGCGGCACCGTCACCGCATCCCCACCACGACCGGCGCGTTCGGCACCGCCGCGCGGATCGCGGGGGAGTACATCGCCTCCACGCGGCTGGGTGGCAGGCCGAAGCGGCCCGCGCCGTTCAGGCGCACGGTGTAGGCGACCACGAACCGTCCGCGCGGGACCCACGCGAAATAGCCGCGCCATGCGTCGCGGCCGCGTTCGACGTACGACGGCTGGACGCCCTCTCCGTCGCCGCTCGCCTGCAACATCGCCGATTGCCCGCCGAGATCGCCGACGATCGTCGCGCCCGCCGGGATCGGGTCGCTGACGACGACCCAGTTGCGCTCCGCGGTGGCGTCGACCGTGATCGTCACCTTCAGCACGTCGCCACGCGTCAGCCGGCCGGGGTTGCGTGCCTGCACCGGCGTCACCTGCCGCGTCATGCGATAGCCGGCGGAAAGCGAGGTCCTGAGCGGGACGGCGGCGGACACCGATACCGTCGCCCATGGCCCCGCACCGCCGGCCTGCGCCATCCGGAGCGGCGTCGGTGCGGCCAGCAGCGGGAAGGACGCGCTGCGCTGGTCGCCCGCCAGCGGCCATCCCTTCGCGATCCGGCGCGTGCCGTACGCCAGCGTCGTCGTGCCCGTCACCGCCTCCGCCGGATAGAGCCCGCCGAACTTGCGCGCCGCGATCGTGCCCCACGCGTTCGCCGTCGTCGTATCCCAATGTCCGCGCGTCTGGCGCAGCGCGGTGCCGACCATCATCCGAGGCGCATCGTCCTGCCAGCCGGGGCGGCCGAGCGTCACCAGCGTCGCCTTGATCGTCGCCTCGTCGCCCGACGACATCAGCCACCACGACTGCGACGACTGATCCGACAGGTCGAGCCGCGTACCCTCGTAGACCAGCCGCGTCCGCAGCACGCGCTCGCCCTCCGCCTTCAGCGCCGGGCCGTTGGCGAGGCCGGGGATGCGGTCGAGTGCCGCGAGATAATCGGCCAGCGTCGCGGTCGGCATGTCGGCGGGCGGCATCCCGATCTGGCCGAGCATCGCCGGCGTCGCCGCCCCGACCCGCGCCAGCGCGGCGAGCGCCGCCACGCGTTGCAAGCGCACGTCGCCATAATCCTCGCGCCGCAACCGGCCGTCGAGCACCGCCTTCATCGCCTCGACCATCCGCGTCTTCGCCGCTTCGGGCAGCGCCAGCCCCGCCTCGCCGGTGATCGACAGCACGTATGCCGTCAGCGCCTCCGACCCGTTCATCGTGTCGCCGGGGAAGTAGCGCAGCAGGCCGTCGGGTGCCTGATAGGTCGGGATATCGCCCGCCAGCCGCGCCCAGCCCGCCGCATCCCCCAGCACGACGATCCGCGACAGCCGCTGTTCGAAGCAGTTGTACGGATACCCGCTCATGTAATCGCGCACGCCCTTCAGCGAGGGCACGAGGCTGTCGTCGAGGCGGATGTCGACGCTGCCCCGCCCCGGCAGCGCGCCCGCGGGCGGCCCGATCGGGATCATCGAATCCGCACCGACGCGCGCCAGCGTCGCCGCCCAGATTTCGACCGGCACCGCGGGCACCACGTCCTGCGTCACCGTGATCCGATCCGTCGCGCGGCCATCCGTTGTGCGTGCCCGCACCTGCCAGCGCAGCGACGCGACACCGTCCGGCGCGGTCAGGTTCCACGCGACCGGAGCGGCACCGCCCGCCGGGATCGTCACGGTCAGCGGCTTGCCCTGCGCCACGCGCGGGAAGATGTCGACGTTCGCCGTCACCGTCATCGGCTTCGCCGATCCGTTGCGCAGCGTGAAGGCGGCGGCATAGAGGTCGCCGGTCCGCACCAGCGGCGGCAGGCCGGCATAGATCGACAGGTCCTGCGCGGTACGGATATCCGCGCTGCCGGTGCCGAACAGCTGCGCGCCGTCCGTCGCGATCGCCACCAGTTTGAAAGACGACAGCGCGTCGGAGAGCGGCACGGCAACGCGTGCCTGCCCGCGCGCATCCAGCGCCACGCGCCCGCGCCACAGCAGCACGGGCTGGAAGTTCTCGCGGTTCAGCCCCGACATATCGCCGCCGCCACCGCCGCCCGCCTCCACCGCCTTGCGCCCGTAATGCCGCTTGCCGACGACCTGCATCTGCGCGGTCGCGGTCAGCACCGACAGCGGCCGCTCGCCCATTTGGGCGGTGAGCACGTCCCAGCTATCGTTCGGCGCAAGCTGCAACAGCGCCTGATCGACCGCGACGAACGCGACATCGGCGGTGCGCGCCGGCTGACCGTCCGGCGTGCGGACGCGGATCGCCACCTGCGCGGTGTCGCGCGGGGCGTAGCGGTCGCGATCCGCCTTGACGGCGACCTGCAACCGGTGCGCTTCCCACCCGACCTTCACCCTGGCGATGCCGATGCGGTAGGCGGGCTTGGCGAGATCGACCAGGGCGGTCGGCTCCGGCGCGTCGTCGGGCGTGTCCGACAGCCCCAGCGTACGGGCGATGCCGTGCAGCCAGCTCCAGAACCCGCTGGTCGTCCGACCGCGCACGACCATCACCGACACGAACACGTCGGGCGCATAGGCCCCCGTCATCGGCACCGACACCACGGGATCGGAGCCCGACAAATGCGTGACGAAGCTGGACAGCACGCCCTCGCGCTCCACCGTCACCAGCGCGGTCGCCTCGCGGAAGGGCATCCGCACCTGGAACCGTGCGGTTTCCCCGGAGGCGTAGGATTGTTGTTCGGGGACGAGGTCCATACGGTCGCCATTGTCGCCGCCGAACCACCAGTCCTCGTCGCCCGCCAGCCACACGCTGCGCACCGCGCGCGCCGTTCGCCCGTCGCCGTCGACCGTCGTCGCGACGGCGTAGATTTCGCCCGAGACGCCCGGATCGACCTTGCACTGGGCCAGTCCCTGCGCATCCGTCGTGGCGGTACAATCCGCGTCGATCTTCGTCGTGCGCATCTGGTTGTCATAGGCGTAGAACCCGCCGATCAGCCGCCGCCGCGCGGTCAGCACCTGTCGGCTGTACAGCGCGACCGAAATCTTCTGGCCCTTGATCGGCTTTCCGCCGGTATCGAGCGCGACGAAGCGCAGGCGCAGATCGTCTTTCTTCATCAGCCAGCCGTCGGTCTTCACGCCGAGCTGCACGCCCGACGCGAAGATCGGGATCGTGCGCGACGCGGTCAGCGTCTCTCCGTTCGCATCGCGGTAGTCCATCTCGACCTGCATGTCGGCATTGCCGTCGAGCGACTGCGGCACCTCGATCGTCTGCCGCGCGGTGCCGTCGCCGCCCAGCATCGCGGGCAGCGTCTGCGTCGGCGGCAGCTCGGTCCGCTCCTCCTCGCCGTCGCCGTCGAGCGCCTTGACGCCCTCGGTCACCGCACGCCCGCCAAAGGTGTAGCCGTCATACCCGTCGGGCGTGGCGCTGTGCGCGAACCAGCCGACGCGCAGGTCGACACCCAGATTGGACGCGCCGCCGCCCGACAGATAGCCGACGAACAGGTCGAGCGGCAGGCTGGCGGGACGGATCGCCGCCGTCTTTGGCCCGGTCATCGTCGCGCGCATCGTCGGCAGCTTGTATTCGTCGACGCGGAACGACTGGTCGATCGCGATCGATCGCCCCGCCGCCTCGATCGACAGGTCGTAATCGCCCATCGGCGCGCCCTGTGGCGTGGTCCACTGGTTCTCGCCGATGCCGTTCGCGTCGATCCGGAGCGGCAGTTCGAACTGCGTGTCCGACCCGCGATGCGTCAGCTTCAGCGTGCCGGTGACGCCGGGGGCCAGCGCGAAGCCGCTGCCGTTCGGACGCCGCAGGATGTGCTTCATATGCACCGTCTCGCCCTGCCGGACGAGCGCACGGTCGAACACGGTGTGGACCATCTCGCCACGCGCCGAATAGCCATAGGGCAGGTCGAAGTCGTAGGGGCGGATGCCCTCGCCCCATTCGGTCAGGGTGAAGCTGAAATCGCCGTCGCGGCGCGCCGACACCATCAGCGCGTGCGATCCGGTCTCGCTGGAACAGTCACTATAGGTTTCCGGCTCGGGCAGGCCGGCGGGTACGTACA
Source organism: Sphingomonas sp. Leaf343 (assembly GCF_001423765.1). GTDB lineage: Bacteria > Pseudomonadota > Alphaproteobacteria > Sphingomonadales > Sphingomonadaceae > Sphingomonas. Next base: position 290,076 of record NZ_LMPG01000013.1, on the reverse strand, counting down.
GCCCGCCGCTGCGATCGGTCACGCCGCGCGCCAGCAGCCTGCCCGTGCAACTGTCGGTGACGCGCACCTCCGCATTGGCGGCGGGCTTGCCGTCCGACAATTGCGTCACCCACGCCAGACTGCGCTCGCGACCCCATTTGAAATGCACCGCCATGTCGGTGACCAGCGCCGCGCTGGCGACGTAACGCGGCACGTCGCGCCCGAGCAGCGCGCGGCCCAGCACCGGGCTGGCGAGTTCGACGACGTAGAAGCCGGGTTTGGCGAGGGGGATGCCGACGACCTCGAAATCCTTGCCCTTGCCCGGCAGCGCGACGGTCATCGCCGCACCCGAGCCGGCGGTCAGGATCGGCTTTTCGCCGGTGTGGTTGACGCGGATCGTCTCGCCGCCGCGCTCGACCTCCTGAATATCGGTGTCGTCGGCGGTGTCGACGGTGCGCAGCCATCTGGCGACGTCGCCGTCCGAGCCGTCGACGCGGATCGTCTGGCCGCTCACGGCCAGCCTCCGGCCCTGCAATGCCGGCTCGACGTTGCGGACCGTCACTGGCAGCACGCCACCCTGCTTCGCCTCCAGAATGCCGAAGCCCGCGGCGAACTTCACGAGCGGCGGCGCGACGTCGAACCGCAGGTCGAGCGGGAAGCGCTCGGCGTTCGCCAGAATACGCCCGCTCTCGTCCCTGATCCCGGCGGGCAGGAGCAGCGTGCCCGTGGTGCCGAACGGCAGCGGGCTGGCGAAGGTCACGTCCGATGTCATCGCCCTCTTGCGATCGTCGTCGTCGAAGGTCGGCGCGATCGTCTTGCCGTCCGGCGTCCGGATGCGGATCGTCGCCGCCTGGCTCATCGGCACGGGCGCGGTGAAGCGGACATACGCCTTCTCGACCGGGCTGCACCCCGCCTGCGGATTGACGCGCGAACATTCGAACCGTGCAGTAAAAGGCTGGCGCACGGTATAGTCGAAACGCTGGTCCGCGCCCGCCAGCTTGCCGCCCGCGCCGGCGATGTTCGCGCCCCAGACCAAAGCCACGTCGCGACCGGGTGGCAGCGGCCGGCGGCATTTCAGCGCGGTGACGGTCGACAGCATCCGCTGGCGATCCGGCGCGGCGGCGGGGATCGTGACCGGCAGGCCCGCGCTTTCGAGGAAGCTGCGCACCTCCCACTGGGCGGTGCCCATCTTCGCCAGCAATTCGCCCGCGAGGCTGGCGGGCAGCACGTCGACCGCGATCCGTTCGCCGATCCCGTCGACGGCGCAATACGCATTGGCGGCGACCGAGGCGGGTGTCGCGGCCATGTTCGCCGCGACGAGGAACACCTGATCCTCCTCGATGTCGCGGCCCTGACCCGGCAGCACCGCGCGCGCCACCGGCCCGCCCGCGTCGATCCGGAAGCTCTGCTGGTCGGCCAGCGCATAGCCGCTCGCGCTTTTCAGGCCGTCACGCGTCTTCGCCTGACATTCGGTGCCGCCGGGCAGGGGGCTCGCAAACTCCCAGACATAGGTCTGCTGGTCGACCCAGCGTCCCTCGCCGCCCACCGCGCATTCCACCACCAGCGGCCCCGCGGCCCGTGGATCGCCGAGCGCGACCATCGGCTGGCTGAACCGGATCGTGAACCGCTCGATCGAGCCGCCGCCGATCCCCGGCGTCGCGAGCACCACCTGCGGCGCGCTGTCGCCGGCCGCCGCGAGGGGGGCGAGCGCGAGGGCCAGCAGCGCCAGTCGAACCGTCAGCCTCATCGTGTCGCATCCCCGCCCGTCGCGCAGACGCTACCCCCGCCCGCGCAAGAGTCCAGCGGGATGCGACGGGCGGTCAGGCGGTCCAGGGAGAGACGTCGTCCGCCTGCGCGATCAGCGCCAGACCATAAGCGATCGAGGTCAGCTCGCCGCCCGACATGATGCGTCCGGCGCCGAACCGCGCCTCGAACACCTGGCGCACGGCGGGGACCAGCGACGTGCCGCCGGTCAGGAAGACGCGGTCGATCTGCCGTTCGGTCACGCCCGCATTCGCCAGCGCCTGATCGACGGTCGCGGCGATGCGGGCGATGTCGTCGGCGATCCACCCCTCGAACTCGGCACGCGCGACGTCGCGCTCGATCACGATGTCCGCGCCGGCGAAGCGGAAGGTCGCGTGGTCCGCCGTCGACAAGGTGCGCTTCAGCCGGCCGACCGCGTCGTAGAGCGGGAAGCCGAGTTCGCCCTCGATCAGGGCGATCATGCGGCCGATCGCGTCCGGATCGACCGCGCTGCGCCGCAGCCGGTCGAGTTCGGCCAGCGTCCTGCGGTTGCGCATCAGCGCGAGCTTCGACCAGTCGGCGAAGTCCGCGAAATAGCCGCCGGGTATCTCCAGTATCTTGTCGAACGACCGATAGCTGCCACCCTTGCCGAGCAGGGGCAGCACCAGTCGATCGACGATGCGCTGGTCCAGCCGGTCGCCAGCGATGCCGATGCCGGCATGGCCGAGCGGGATGCAGCGTCGCGCCGCCCCCGGTTCCGCGACGCTGACGATGGAGAAATCGCTGGTGCCGCCGCCGAAATCGGCGACCAGCAGCGTCGCCGGCTCGGTCAGGCGGGCGGCATGGCCGAACGCCGCCGCCAGCGGTTCGTAGACATAGTGGACCTCGCCCGCGAACCCGTCGAACATGCCGTCGTAACGCTGGCGCGCCAGTCCCTCGTCGGGGCGCGACCCAGCGTAGCGGACGGGCCGGCCGACGACGACCCGGTCGAGCCGGTCGAGCGCGCCGCCCGCCTGCGCGGCGAAGCGCTGGAGGAACAGGCGGCCCAGCTCCTCGAACCGATATCGCTTTTCGAACACCGGCGCGGTGTCGAACGAGGCGCTGGCGGCGACCGACTTGAACGACTGGAGGAAGCGGCTGTCGCCCGGATACTCCAGATATTCGCGGATCGCCGCCGGCCCGGCCTCCACCGCGATGCCGCCGCGGACATCCTCGTCGTGCCAGAAACACAGGGCCGAGCGGAAGACTTCGCCGTCGGGGCCGTCCAGTGTCACCAGTCGGGGGTCGCCGGCGCGATCGGCAAGGGCGGCGACGCTGTTCGTCGTCCCGAAATCGATTCCGGCGGCTCGCATCGTCGTCATCGGTGGCAATCCGGCAGCATCAGGGAAGGCGCGCTATGTCGCGGCGGGCGCGCCCGGACAAGCGGCGACGCAACCGTTCAGGCCGCGGGCAGCGACTGCAACGTATCGGAGATGCGTTGTCGTAGCTCCGGCTCGCGCGTGATCTCCAGCATCGCGCTCAGGCTGCGGCGGGCGGCGGGTACGTCGCCGTCGACCAGTTCCAGCCGCGCCTGTTCCCACCACGCATGACCATAGGCCGGGGCCATCAGCGTCATGCGGCGATAGAGATGAAGCGCACGGCGCCCCTTGCCGCCACGTTCGGCGCGGGTCGCCTGGTTCAGGAGCAGGCGGATCAGGACGGCCCGGTTGGGCATCGTGCCGACGGTCGGCGCGCCCGACGCGCGCCCGTTGCCGAACGCGGTCAGCAACGCCGCAAGCTGTTCCGCCCCGACGCGCGCGCCGCCATGAAAGGGATCGACGATCACCGGCGCGTCATCGCCCGGCGCGCCGTCGCCCGCGATCAGCACCAGCACATGGCCGGGCAGATCGAGCAGATCGGCCCGCCAGCCAACGCGCCGCGCCGCAGCGACATGGAGGATCGACAGGCTGACCGGCAGGCCGCGCCGGCGATCGATCACCCGGATCAGGTCGGCATTGTCGGGATCGTCATAGCTGTCCTGATCGCCGATGAAGCCGAACTCGCCGGCCAGGACGGAGGCGAGCGCCGCCGCCCGGTCTTCCGCCGTCGCCGCATCGCCACCGACCGCGTCCAGCCGGACCGCGATGTCGGCCAGCAGGTCGCGATAGGGTTCCAGATCGGTATCCGGATGATCGAGCAGCGCCAGCGTCAGCGCCGCCTCGTCCAGCACGATATCCTCTTCGTCGACCAGCCCCAGCCGGATCAGTTCCTCGCTCATGCTATCAAGATGGGGCGGCGGCGAGCCTGTGCAAACCGCCACGCTGGCGCCTGGGGTCCACACGGGGGGATCAGAGGCCGATCCGGTCGAGCGCCGACGCCAGTTCGGTGCTCATCGCCTCGTCTTCCCCGGCGGGGGTCATCCGGTTGAGCACGGTCCGGACGCGCTTTTGCGCCACGTCCATCATCTTGCGCCGCACCTCCCGCGTGGCGTTGGTGCGCCACGACGGGCTTTCGCCGACCAGGGCGGCCCATTTCGCCTCCTCCGCCGCCATGATCGCCAAGGCGAGGCGCAGGCCGTCGCGGCGGCCATGTTCATAGTCTGCGGACGTCGGGTCTTTGGGCACGACGGTCAGACGTCGACGCTGTCATAGACGACGACGCGGTCCCACAGGTCCCCGCATTCCGCCACGAAGCGCTTGTGGATGGGATGTTCCTGATACCGGCCCTGATCCTGAACCGTGTCGAAGATCATCAGTTCGGACACGTCGTAGCTGCTGTCGACCACGGAACGCTTCTCCGTCGCGGCAGGCACGCCGATGCGCAGTTCGCGGATTTCGGGGATGTCACGCAACGTCTTCAGCCCGGCGATCAGCCGGGGCGCGTCGGCGGGGTCCTTCAGCCAGAAGAAGACGTGGTGGACGATCTGCTTGCGCGGGTTCGCCCGGCCGGCGGCGATCGCCCGGCCGGTCAGGATGGTCAGGCCCGACAGCGTGAGCAGCCCTATCCAGCGTCGACGGTCCACCACCATGATAATCCTTTCGCGTGTGCGTTCCGACGATGCCGCCCGCCGTCCGATCGCGCAACCGCTGGCGAGCCGTTCGGGTCGACGGCGTCACGCCTTGCGACGGATCGCCCAGATCAGGCCGGAAACGCTGCTGACCAGTGCGGCCAGCGCCATCAGCATCGGTGCGTCGAGATTCGTCATGATCCACCTCCCGATCCCGGGCATGACAGCGATAATCGTTGTAGGACAGCGCGTTATGTCTATCGATCGGCGAGAGATGCAGTTTGATGGAATGGGTCGTCCGACCGAAGTGCCCGCCGCTGCGTCATCGGCACCGGTCGCAACGTGCGGCGTTGAGCGCCCGTGAGACATGCGAACGAGACGGCGGATACCGCATCCTGGTGGCTGATCGTCGCGATGGCCGGGGCGTGCCTGATCGCGTGTCGCGGACTCGGGTTCCGCATCGATGCCGCGCGCGCGATCGTGCCGGCCGCGGCGATCGGCCTGCTATGGGCGGGTGCGGTTCTGGGGCGAACGCGCGGGCGGCCGCGGCTGGCGGCGGGGGCGACGGCGTTCCTGCTGATGACGTCGTTCACGATCATCGGCGTCGTCCTGTCCTATGCCCTCGCCGCACGCGCCGGGCCGTTATGGGACGGGCGACTGGCGGCGGCGGATGTCCGGCTCGGCTTCGAATGGCCGGCGGTGTTCGACGCGCTCGACGGTCATCCGGTCGCGTTGTGGGTGGGCGGTGTGGCCTATCACAGCCTGACGGTGCAGATGATCGTCTGTATCGTCGTGCTGAGTGCGGTCGGCCGGTTCGACGCGCTGCGGATCGCGGTGGCGGCGGCGATCGTCGGCGGGTTCGCAACCATCCTGATCTCCGGCGCGATGCCCGCCATGGGCAACGTCTTCGACCCGGCCGGGTATCGTCGGCTCTGGCCATCGGTCGCGTGGATGGAGCGGGCGATGATTGTCGGCCTGCGCGACGGATCGTGGCGGACGCTGGACCTGACGCAGTTGATGGGGATCGTCACCTTTCCCAGTTTTCATGCCACGTTGCCGATCATCCTCGCCCGGGCACAACGGGACGTGCCGGTCTGGCGGATCGTCGCGCCGGTGTGGGCGGGGGTGACGATCGTCGCCACGCCGGTGTTCGGCGGGCATTACGGCGTCGACGTGCTGGCGGGGATCGCCATCGCGCCGCCGGCGATCGTCGCGGGGGCTTATATCGTCCGGGTGCGGGCAGCGGCGCAGCGACCTATATTCGGGGATGCGGTAACCCCGATCACAGGTCCGGCCGCCGGGTTGCGGTTGGCGGGGCGCGGCCGGCGGCGTACAGCGACCGGGTCTGGAGTAGGCGATGACGTGGTTTGAGAAGCTGGCGCTGGTGGTCGGCATGGTGGTCTTCATGGAGTGTTTCGCCTGGGCGACGCACAAATACGTGATGCACGGCTGGGGCTGGGGCTGGCACCGGTCGCATCACGAGCCGCACGAGGGCGCGTTCGAGAAGAACGACCTCTACGCCGTTACCTTCGCGGTCATCGTCGTCGGCTTGTTCGTGGCGGGCATGTGGTGGGAGCCGTTGTGGTGGGCGGCGCTGGGCATCACCATTTACGGCGGCATCTATGCGTTCGTGCACGACATGATGGTCCACCAGCGTTTCGGCATGCGCTGGGTCCCGCGTCGCGGCTATTCCAAGCGGCTGTTGCAGGCGCATCGCTTGCACCACGCGGTCAAGGGCAAGGACGGCGGCGTCAGCTTCGGGTTTCTGTTCGCGCCGGACCCGGCGAAGCTGAAGCGGAAGCTGTCGGAGCGCGTGGAGCGGTGACGGGCAAGGGGTCAGACGGGCGCACCAGCATCCTGCTCGCCGCGGCGATCGGGGGCGCGTGGCTGGCGATCCACATCGGCGGCATCTTCCTGTGGGAATGGCGCTGGACGACCGCGCCGGTCGCGCTGGTGCTGATCGTCGTGCAGGCGTGGCTGAGCACCGGGCTGTTCATCGTCGCGCACGACTGCATGCACGGTTCGTTCGCGCCCGGCCGGCGGGGCTGGAACACAGTGGTCGGGACGCTGTGCCTCGCGGCGTATGCGGGGCTGTCCTACGGTGCGCTCTATCCCAAGCATCACGCGCATCACGCCGCGCCGGGTACGGCCGACGACCCCGATTTCCATGCGGGCGCTCCGCGACAGGCGTTGCCGTGGTTCGTGCACTTCTTTCGCGGCTATTACACGCACGGCCAGATCCTGAGGATCACCGTGGCGGCTGTCGCCTATATGCTGTTGGGCGCATCGCTCATCAACATCGTCGCCTTCTGGGCGGTGCCGGCGCTGCTGGCGCTGGCGCAACTGTTCGTGTTCGGCACCTATCTGCCGCACCGCCACGACGACACGCCGTTCGCCGACACGCACAACGCCCGCAGCAATTCGCTGTCGCCGCTGGCGTCGCTGGTGACCTGTTTCCATTTCGGGGCCTATCACCACGAACATCATCTGAAGCCGCAGACGCCGTGGTGGCGGCTGCCCCGTCTTACGCGCGCAGGATGAACCCGGCGCTGACGGCGGCGGCAGCAGCCGGGGCACCGCCGGCCGTCGCGATCTCCCCGGACAGGCGCCGCGCCGCGGCGCGGTAGTGCGGCGATCCGATCACGTCGGCCAGCGCGGTGGCGATGTCCCTGGCCGACGCCCGTGTCGGAGAGACGATGCGCCCCGCGCCGAGATGCGCGACGCGCGCGGCGGTGCCGGGCTGTTCGAACGCGATCGGCAGCACGATCATCGGCACGCCGGCGGCCAGCGCATCGAGCACCGAATTGAAGCCGCCGTGCAGCACCGCCGCCGCACTGTGGCGCAGGACCGCCCGTTGCGGCCAGAAGGCGCGCACCAGCGGATCGCCCGGCAGCGTCGCTTCCTCCTCCGCCGACAGGCCGCCGCCATGCGCGATCACCGCGCGCGCGCCGATCCGCGCACAGGCATCGGCGATCTTCGCGAACACCGCCCGGCGCGACCCCTGCAACGTGCCGAGCGAGCAGAAGACCAGCGGCCGGCCATCGTCGGGCAGCACGACTTCTTCGTCATCCTCTGCCCGCCAGGGGCCGCCATACCGGAAACCGGGGGGCAGCGCGGTGCGCGGATAATCCAGACTGCGCGGGCATTGCGCGATCTGAAGGGTGTCGCGTTCGTCCGTTTCCGCGAGTCTCCACGCGCGCCGCCTTTCCTCCAGCACCTGCGTGATCGGGCGGAGCAGCAGGTCGGATATCGTGTACCCCGCCCAATTGCGATGGCGGCCCCACGGGTCGGTCCGGTAACGCCAGCCGACGAAAGGCGGCGGAACGGCGGTTTCGCGCAGCAGCGGCAGGCCGGTCACGCTGATGACATGCGGGATGCCGAGCCGTGCGGCGATCAGCGGACCCGCCGGTTCCGCGGCATCGGCGATCACCGCGTCGGCGCCGATCCGCTCCAGCACCGCCGGCGCCTCGTCCAGCAGCAGGCGGGTCAGGCCGGCGGTGGCGCGGATCATCCGCATCAAGCCCGCCGGACCGGTCGGATCGGCCAGCCGCTTCAGATAGGCGGCGAGGGCGATCGATGTCGGGAGCGGCGCGAAGCCGATCCGGTCGTCGGCGATATGCGCGGCCACATCGCCGCCATGCACGAACGTCACCCGGTGGCCGAGCGCGATCAGCTCGCCGCCCAGCACCTGCAACGGGTTGAGGTGACCCGCCGTCGGCGGCGAGACGATCGCGACGTGCCGCCGGGCAGGTGTGACCGGTGCGCGCATGGGCCGGACCGTGACGTCGTCGCTATCGGACCGGGGCGGACGGCTGGCAAAAATCGATCATACTCGCGCGGACATGACCTCGCCGCGCTATCACGATCGTCATGATGCCCCGCTGATCTCGATCAGGGGGCGGCATGTTTCAGTCGCGAGTGCCCTCGTCGTAATCACCAGCATTAGCAAGGAGGTGAGGTGGTGAGCCGGATAGCCGATCCTTTTCATGGCATCCGTCCTGCGGCGGGGGCATGCGACGTCGGCAGGAGGACGGACATGACGATGCTGATCGCAGGGGGCTATGCAGGCACAGGGGCGCGCGGCCTGTATCCGCTGGACCTGACCGCTGGCGTGCTGCGCGTCGGCGACCCGATCGCGCCGGTCGTCAACGTCTCCGCCGGGGTGGCCGTGCCGGGAACGCGGCGCTGGTTCGTCGTGGACGAGGCGGCGGGACGGATCGTCGCGCTGGACGCGGCGACGGGGTGGCAGCCGTCGGTGTCGTTCGGGTCGGGTGGGATCGATCCCTGCCACCTCGCGCTCGATGCGTCCGCAGGGTTGTTGGCGGTGGCGAATTATGGCGACGGGGCGGTCGCGCTGTTCCGGATCGATCCGGACACCGGTCGCCCGTCGGGTGCGCCCGCCATCCATCGTCATCGCGGCAGCGGCCCGGTTAAGGATCGTCAGGCGGGGCCGCATGCGCACTGGGTGGGGTTCGACCCTGCCGGGCGGCTTTATGCGGTCGATCTGGGTGCGGATCGCATCCTGTTATTCCATCCGCGGCAAGGCGCGCTGGGCGAACCTGTCGTCGCGCATGTCGCGCCGCCGGGTTCAGGGCCGCGCCAGCTTGCGTTCCACCCGTCGCGGCCGGTCGCCTATCTGCTCTGCGAGCTCGCCTCGACGCTGACGGTGCTGCGGGTCGGCGGACGTGGCATGCTGACGGCGGAGCGGACATGGCCGATGCTGCCCGCCGGGACGACGGTCGAGAGCCTGGGCGGGGCGATCGTGCTGAATGACGCGGGGACGCGCCTCCATGTCAGCAATCGCGGCCATGACAGCATCGCGACCTTCGCGCTCGACGCGTCCGGCGATGCGACGCCGCTGGGGCATGTGCCGACCGGCGGCCGCTCGCCGCGCTTTCTGCTGGTGGCGGACGAGCATCTGCTGGTCGCGCACGAGCAGGCGGGTGGCGTCACGCTGTTGCCGCTGGATGCCGGGGGAATACCCCAGCCGCCGGCCGGCCGCGCCGATGTGCCGGGCGCGTGTTTTCTGGGCTTGCTGTCGCCCTGAGACGGCGTTCAGCCGGGATGATGCTTCCGCGCGCCGGGTTCGGGCAACCCCAGACTCCAGACGTCCGGCGCAGCATCGGCGGCCTCGCCCAGTGCATCCGCGATCGCCTCCACGACCTGAAAACCGGCGCAGGGGTCCAGCATGCAGCGGAGGCGGTTGAGCGGACTGCCGGGGTCGAGGCGGGCGGGGCCGACGACGATCACGTGCACGCCGCGTTCGATCGCGGTGTCGATCGCCGCGGCGAGCCCGCGACCCGGCAGCGCGTGACTGACGGCGAGCGCCGCCGGTGTCTCGCGATCGAGCAGCCTTTCCAGCGCCCGGACGTCCCTTGCGGTGCCCGCGACGCATCCGCCTGCCGCCGCGATGGCATTGCCGAGATAGGTCGAGCGGAAGTCGTTGCCGACCGCCAGCGCGACGGGCGTACCGTTCAGGCGATCGCGACGCATGGCGTGCTCGACCGCAGGCAGCGGTGCGGTGGATTGATGCGTCGATAGCGTCCGGTTCACGGGTCTTGCCTCTCGTTCCTCTATGACGAAGTACCCTCTACCTTTTGCCCGGCCATGTCCTTGATCGCGCTCAGTTTATCCGGGTTCTGACCGCACGCCGGGGGCGTCGCGTCGTGCCGCACGACGTTCTGCATAACGCGGATCAGATGCCGGAACCGTGATCCGGTCTGCCGATTTTCCGATCGTCATAAAGGCTGGATTATCAATATGTTGATCTTGATGAAGTCGGATAGCGACAGCGGAGAAACCGGGGATCGGGAACGCTGGTTCTCGCCCGATCGCCGGGGTGCGTTGCTGACGGTGCTGCGCCTGCTCCGTGCCCGCGACTATGCGTTCGTCACGGCGACGCCGGCGACGCACGCGCGCGTCGTCCGGCGTCCGACCCGGCGGGCGGCGACGGATCTCCGCGACGTGCTCGGCTGGAGCCTGCCGTTCGAACGCGAAATGCTCGACGCGGAGCGTCGCGGCACGGGAGACAGGCGATCCGCATCTGACGCTTGCCGACATCAATCCCAAGGCGCTGTTCCTGTCGAGCATCAACGCGGAGTTCGCCGGCATCGATCACGGCACCATGCGCGCGAGCCGGCCGGGCTAGGTGCCGGGACATTACGATCTGGTCGTCACGCATCCGCCGTTCATGATCGATGAGGGGCAGCGTGCGTACCGGGACGGCGGCGACCTTTACGGTGCACGCCTGTCGCTGGAATGGGTGGCGCAGGCGATCGACCTGCTCGCGCCCGGTGGCCGGCTGATCCTGCATACCGGCGTATCGATCGTCGGCGGGCGCGACGTCCTTCTCGACGCCTTGCACGAGCGGCTGCCGACGAACGGACTGAGCCTGGAGTATCGCGAGCTCGACCCCGACATCTTCGGCGAGGATCTGGACCAGCCGGGCTATGCCGAGGTCGAGCGGATCGCGGCGGTGGGCCTCGTGATCCGTCGCGTGGACGAGCCGGACTGATCCGGCTTCATCCTGCTGGACGTCTTCGCAATCAGGCCAGCTTCAGCCCTTCGCGGTGCATCAGTCTGGTCAAATGGCGGTTCTGCGCCTCGTCCAGCGTCCGGCGCATACGGGGGAACAGATCGTCCTCCTCCTCGCGCATGTGCTTTTCGATCCACGCGCGGAATTCCTTCAGCTTGGGCAGCCACGCGGGATCGTTGCGCGGCATCTCTCCCAGATCGAAGAAATACTGCTTCACGTAACCATGTTCGTGATTCAGGTGATCGGCCGCCTCCGCCATCTGGAGGTCGCGCATCATCGCATAGACGCTGTTCTCCTCCTGAAACGCGTGTTTGCCGATCGCGTGCTTCAGCGTCGTCAGCAACGTCGTGCGCGTCCCCGGCTGGTCGTCGCCGGTCGCCTCGATCTGGTCGAAGATCGCCAGCGCCGCCCTGTGTTCGGCGGCCAGCGCCCGATCCCAGCTTCCCGCCAGAACGGACGGAGCCTGCACCACCGCCTTTCGCAAGAGGTTCGCGAGCAGCCCCGCGCCGACGCCGGCGGCGATACCGATCGCCACGTCCCGGCCCAGCCCGGCCGATCGACCGGTGGCGTCGGTACGATCGCGCAAGGCGCCCGCCTCGACCTCCGTCGCGGCACCGCCGCCGCCGCCGATATCGCGCGTCGCCTCCGCGAAGGCCACGCCCGAGCTTTCCTCGACGAAGACGACGCGGTCGTCCCCCGTCTTCACCGGATGGCCATAGCCGGGATCGTCGACGCGGTGGTCGCCGGTGTCGACCTCCCGCGTGGCGTTACCCTGCTTGTCGTCGGGTTCGGGGGTTCCATAAAGATGGGGTGCGTCGGCCATCGGATTCGTCCTGCGCGATTGGATCGTCTTCCGGCAACCCGCCGCATCCGACGCGGTTCCGCCATATGATCTGCATTATCAATGTCTTGGGACAATTTCGGCTGCGAGTTGACGACCGGCGGCGGGGGCGGTCCGATATCTCGCCACGGCTGCAACTCCCGCATCTTATCAAGGGTTAGTCCCTCGCACCCAGCCAAGGATTCCCATGACAGATCATTCCACCCTGAACGCCGGCAACGGCGGCGAGACGCATCAGACGACCGATGCCGATTATCCGGTGCTGACCACCAACCACGGCATGCCGATCAGCGACAATCAGAACCAGCTGAAGGCGGGCGCGCGTGGCCCGGTGCTGCTGGAGGACGAGGTCTATCGCGAGAAGATCAACCATTTCGATCACGAGCGCATCCCGGAGCGGATCGTCCATGCGCGTGGGAGCGCGGCGCACGGCTATTTCGAGTGCACCGAGAGTCTGGCCGACATCACCGTCGCCGACCTGTTCCAGAAGAAGGGGCAGCGGACCGAGGTGTTCACCCGCTTCTCGACCGTCGCGGGCGGTGCCGGGTCGGTCGATACGCCGCGCGACGTGCGTGGCTTTGCGGTGAAGTTCTACACGCGGCAGGGCAATTGGGACCTCGTCGGCAACAACATCCCGGTGTTCTTCATTCAGGACGCGATCAAGTTCCCCGACCTGATCCACGCCGCCAAGATGGAGGCGGATCGCGGCTATCCGCAGGCGGCGACCGCGCACGACACGTTCTGGGACTTCATCAGCCTGATGCCGGAATCGACCCACATGATTATGTGGGCGATGTCGGACCGCACGCTGCCGCGCACCTTCGCCAACATGGAGGGGTTCGGCGTCCACACCTTCCGCTTCATCAACAAGGAGGGGAAGTCGACCTTCGTCAAGTTCCACTGGAAGCCGAAGGCGGGGCTCGCCTCGACGATCTGGGACGAGACGGTGAAGATCGCGGGGGCCGATCCCGATTTCCAGCGCCGCGACCTGTTCGAGAGCATCGATCGCGGCGACTTCCCGACGTGGGAGCTGGGCGTCCAGCTGTTCGACGAGGAGTTCGCCAACAGCCAGCCGTACGACGTGCTCGACGCCACCAAGATCATCCCGGAGGAAGTGCTGCCGGTGAAGATCGTCGGGCGGATGGTGCTCGATCGTTATCCGGACAATTTCTTTGCAGAGACCGAGCAGGCGGCGTTCGTGCCGAGCCACGTCGTGCCGGGCATCGGCTTCTCGAACGATCCGTTGTTGCAGGGGCGGCTGTTCAGCTACACCGATACGCAATTGTCGCGGCTGGGGTCGGTCAATTTCCATCAGTTGCCGATCAACGCGGCCAAGGGGCGTACGGCGGCGGCGGGGTGTCCGTTCCTGAACCAGCAGCGCGACGGGCACATGCAGATGGCGGTGCCCAAGGGGCGGGCGAATTACGAGCCGAACAGCCTCGCCAAGGCGGGCGAGGAGGCCGGCGCGCGCGAGGACCCGGAGGGTGGTTACAAGACCTTCCCCTCGGAGGAGCAGGGGCAGAAGCTGCGCATCCGGCCGGAGAGTTTCGCGGACCATTATAGTCAGGCGCGGCTGTTCTTCCGGTCGATGGACCCGGCGGAACAGGCGCACATCGCCTCGGCGCTGGTGTTCGAGCTGTCGAAGGTGAGCCTGGAGCATATCCGTATCGCGGTGATGGCGAATTTGCGGAACGTCGACGAATCGCTGGCGCAGCGGGTTGCCGATGGGCTGGCGATGGACTTGCCGGAGGCGTCGCCGACCGCGGGGCCGGTGATCGACATGGACCCGTCGCCGGCGCTGCGGATCATCCGCGGGCCGCTGGAGAAGCATACGCTGGAGGGCCGGACGGTCGGCATCCTGTTCGCGGACGGCAGCGATGCGGCGGCGCTTGCGGGGCTGACGTCGGGGATCGCGGCGGCGGGCGGGGTGGCGAAGCTGATCGCGCCCAAGGTAGGCAAGGTGCCGCTGTCGGACGGGTCGTTCGTCGCGGCGGATGCGCAGCTGTTCGGCCAGCCGTCGGTGACGGTGGATGCCTGCGCGGTGATCCTGTCGGAGGCTGCCACGGCGAAGCTCGTCAGGGAGGGCGCGGCGGTGCAATGGGTGATGGACGCGTTCGGGCATCTGAAGGCGATCGGCTTCAATGCGGAGGCCAAGCCGCTGCTCGACAAGGCCGGAGTCGAGGCGGACGAGGGCGTGGTCGATCTGGACGGGTTCGTCGAAGCGGCGAAGAAGCGGTACTGGGATCGCGAGCCGCAGGTGCGCACGCTGGCCTGACGCGATACCGGATGACCGTCCGTTGGCCTGAGCCATCGGGCGGTCATCCGACCGACGGCCCGGTCTGAATCTACCAACGTCCGGGTAGTTCGGCACGATATGGCTGGGGCGTGGTGCGCAGTAAGCAGCATACCATGACCGACAAGAATCCATCCGCTTCGCCCGCCAGCCAAGATGACGGCGATTATTTTCGCAAACGCGCCGCCGATCATCTTCAACTCGCTGAAATAGCGAAAGAATCCGGGTCGAAGGCGATCCATATGCGGTTTCATCGCATCTATCGCGACCGGGCCAGAATGCTGGGGATGGTGCTTCGCGACTAGCGGACCGCGCAAAAATACCAGGAACGGGCCTGTTTGCAATCGGTTGATGCGCCCTGACCGACAGCCCATCGCGGGTTCGGCAGCGGAGGCCCGATGATGAAAGTACCGGCGAACATAGTGCTGGGCATAGTGCTGGGCGCGTTGGCGCTGACGGCCTGTGCGGCCCCCGCGACCCGCATCTCCACGGGGTTGCAGCGTTACGGGCTGGACACGCAGCGAGCGGATTGCGTCGGCGGCCGGTTGCAGGCGGATCTTTCGCTCGGGCAGCTCCAGCAACTGGGACGCGCCGCCGCTGCCTATCGCACCGGCGACAGCGACCCGCAGGCGTTGACCCCGAGCGATCTGTTCCGCGTCGCAGGCGAGGTGAAGGACCCCGCCATCGCCCTTGCCGTCGGGAAGGCGGCTGCGGGTTGCGGTGTGTTGCCCTGACGCCCCACGAATCTTCAGCATGAAGGAAAAGACGATGAACGAAGACGAATTCAAGGGCGGTGCCCGGTATGTCGGCGGCAAGGTCGAGAAGGCGGTCGGCGACGCCGTCGACAGCCGCGACTGGAAGGTCGACGGCGTGGTCGATCAGGTCGCCGGCGGTGCGCAGCATGCCTATGGCCGCGCCCGTTCGATCGTGGGCGATGCGATCGACAGCGCGCCGGAACTGGCCGACGAGGCACGCGACCGGCTGAAGGCGGCCGGCGAGCGGGCGGCGGATGCCGCGCAGAAGGGTGGCAAGGCAGCGGCCGAGACGGTGCGCGATACGCCCACCCTGTGGGCGCTGGCGGCGGCGCTGACCGGATACGGGCTGGCGTGGATGATCCACGGGCGTCGCGGCTGACCATCCCGTGACGACCGCCCCCACCACGAAAGCCCGGACGACGACAGGAGGGTTCAAGTCGCTGCGCGAGACCGCCGATCTGCGCCATCTGCGCCAGATCATCGTCGGTCTGGACGAGGGCGTGATCCTGATCGATCCCGACCAGAGCCTGCTCTGGGCGAACGATGCCGCGCTGGCGATGCACGGCGTGGACGGTCTCGGGGATCTGGGCGCGACAGTGGACGAATATCGCGAGCGGTTCCAGTTGCGATACCGCAACAATCACCGCGTCGAGGCCGACGATTACCCGATCGAGCGGGTCGTGGCGGGCGATTCGTTTTCCGAAGTCGTGGTCGAGGTCACCGTGGCCGGGGAAGACGCGCCCCACTGGGTGCATCAGGTACGCAGTCTGGTCCTGAACGATGCCGACGAGGCGGAGCCGGCGTGTCTGGTGCTCATCATCCAGGACGTGTCCGCGCAATACGAGGCGGAGGACCGGTTCGAACAGTCGTTCAACGCCAACCCCGCGCCTGCGGTGATCTGTCGATTGAGCGATCTGCGGTTCGTGAAGGTCAATCAGGGATTCCTCGACATGACCGGCCACCGCCGCGAGCAGGTGCTGTGCAAGACGGTGTACGACATCGACGTGCTGCGCGGCGCGGATCGGCGTGATCTGGCGAAGGAACGGCTGGCCGAGGGCAGGACCATTCCGCAGATGGAGGCGGAGATCGAGTTGCCGGAGGGCGGGACCAAGCTGGTCATCGTCGCCGGCCAGCCGATCGACATGGACGAACAGCCGTGCATGCTGTTCACCTTCGCCGATCTGGAGCCGCGCCGGAAGGCGGAAGGCGCGTTGCGCCATAGCGAGGAGCGCTTCACCCGCACGTTCCAGATGGCGCCGGTGCCGATGGCGATCGGCGCGCGCGACGGGCACGTGCTGTACGAGGTCAATACCAGCTTCACGCAGATGACCGGCTATCCCGCGACGGAGATCATCGGACGCCCGCTGGGCGAGGTCGAGCTGTGGGAGAATAGCGGCGTAAGGCGGGAGATCGAGGCGGCGATCGACGGCGGTCGCGACCTGCGCGGACACGAAGCGCGCGTACAGGCCAGGGATGGCGCGTCGATCGACTGCCTCGTGTCGACGGAGGCGATCCGGCTGGGCGAGGATGCCTGCGTGCTCTGGGCGTTTCAGGACATCACCCAGCGCAAGGCGACCGAGATCGAACTCGTCGAGGCGATCGAGGCGGTGATGAAGGATACGAGCTGGTTCAGCCGGTCCATCATGGACAAGCTGGCCCGGCTGCGCGCGCCGCAGACCGATACCGAAGGGCCCGGGCTGGACGACCTGACCGCGCGCGAACGCGACGTGCTGGCGCTGATCTGTCGCGGGTATGACGACAAGCGGATCGCCCGCAGTCTGGATGTCGCGAGCAACACCGTGCGCAACCACGTCGCCCGCATCTATGCCAAGATCGGCGTCAATCGTCGCATCGCGGCGGTCGCCTGGGCGCGTGCGCGCGGTTTCGACGGCGAGGGCGTGGCGATCGAGAAACTTAATCGGGAGACGGCGGCATGACCGCGAAGCAGCCACACGACTCCTCGGCCAGCAACGCGTCCGCCGATGGCGGGGCGAAAGCCGCGACCACGCGCGAGGCGAAGGGATCGGTCCACGAGGCGATCGGCAAGCTTATCGGCGACGATGCCGTCCGCGACCGGGGTACCGCCGAAAAGCGTGCCGGTGCGGCCGACGCGGTCGAAACCCGGAAGCCCCGGCGACGCTGAACGCCCCGGAACAGACATCACAGAGTTCAACAGGAGTAATCATGGCTACCGATTTTACCAACGGCGTTTCGCCGATCGATCACGCGCGTCCGGGCAAAACTCCCACCCGCATATCCTGGGGCGCGATCTTCGCCGGCGTCGTGCTGGCGGTCGCGGTCCAGCTGGTGCTGGGCATATTGGGGACCGGCATCGGCCTGACGATGGTCGATCCCGTGGAGGGCACGACGCCCGGCGCGGCAGGCTTCGGCATCGGGGCCGGCGTCTACTGGCTCGTCACCACGGTCCTGGCGCTGGGTGCGGGCGGTTACGCTGCAGCGCGCGTGGCGGGCGTGCATGAGCGGTTCGATGCGCTCGTCCACGGCCTCGTCGTGTGGGGCGTCACGCTGATCCTGACGCTGTACCTGCTGACGTCCGCGGTCGGCGGCATCATCGGCGGCGCATTCCGCACCGTCGGCGCAGTGTCCGGCGCGGTCGGCAGCACCGTGAGTGCCGCGGCCCCCAAGGCCGCGTCGCTGGCCAAGATCGACGAAGACGACGTGCGTCAGGAAGCGTCCGCCTATCTGTCCGACGCTCCCGCCGATCCCGCCCAGATGACGCCGGAACAGGCGCAGAAGGAAATCGCCGGTGAATTGCCGGCGCTTGCGCGCGGTGGTGACGACGGTCGTGAGGCCGAAGCCCGGATCGTCGACATCGTCGCCGCCCAGCGCAAGATCAGCCGCCCCGAGGCGCAGGCCCAGGTCACGCGCGCCAAGCGGCAGTTCGTCCGGACCAAGAACGAGACGATCGCGACCGCCAGGTCGGCGACCGATGCAGCGGCCGGTGCCGCGGCGGGCACGTCGTTCGTGCTGGTGTTCGCACTGCTCGTCGGTGCGGCAGCGGCAGGGTTCGGTGCGACGGCGGCAACGCGCCGCCGGCTCCGTTGATCTGACTGCGGCGGGCCGGTCCGTCCGGTCCGCCGCTCATGTTTTTCAAGGAAGGAATCATCAATGAAGAAGACGATCGTTTTCGCCGCCGTCCTGATGGGCATGGCCTCGCTCGCGGCCTGCAACACGGTGAACGGTGCGGGCAAGGACCTGAAGTCGGCAGGGTCGGCGGTGTCCGACGCATCGGGCGAGAGCAAGAAGTAATGCGTAAGGGAGCGCCGCACCCCGTGCGGCGCTCCTGTACATTCCGATCATCGCATCAGGATGAAACCTGCCAGCTATCCTCGTCCACGGCCGCTTCGGCGGTGCGGCCGAGATGACGATAGAATTGCTCGAAGATCGGCACCGTGAAGGTGACGAGGACCGGATCGCCATCCGGCTCCTTGAAGGTCAATACGACGAAGCGCGTTCCCGTCTCGTCGATCATCAGACCGGTTTCGATCGCGCCGGGGCCGCTGGGGCTGATGACGATTTCCGCCACGCCGGTCAGCTCGGGTGCGCCGCGCTTTCGACGGCATCGTCGCTGCCGTCGGTCGGGATCGCGGCGGGGTCGACCGGCATCGCGTCGCCGGCATCGTCTTCGGATAGCCGCATCTGCTCATAGGCGATCTCCAGATCGGCGACACCCGAACCGGTCGGCTGGATCGGCAGGTCGCCAAAGCCTTCCGGCGCGGGATCGGTCGGGATGTCGGTCGGTGTCCGGTGATCGGTCATCATGCTCTCCTTGATCGGGAATGAGGCAGCAACGCACCGCGCGGCGGCTGGTCGCATGATCGGGTGCTGATCCGCGCGCGAGGCTGGGCTACAGCGCGCCGGCATGGCGCAGGCGCGAGGACAACAGAGGCGGCGTGCGCCCGCGAAACGGCGCAAAACGACGGCGCGGCGGCGGGCCACGTCGCAGCGACGCTGGCTGTTGCTGGTCGGTGTCGTCGTCGCGGTGATTGCCCTGGCGGCGTGGATCGGGTCGCTGCCGCTGCCGGTCGCGCCGCCGAACCGTGCCCGGCCGATGTCGATGGCGGCCGCGCGGGCATCGAACGCGCGCGTGCCGATCGTGGCCGACCGTCTGCGGCGAGCCGCGCGCTTCCGGTTCCGCGGCGGCCCGGCGGCGCGCGAGCAGGCCATCGAATGTCTCGCGACCGCCGCCCTGTACGAGGCCGGCGACGATCGTCGCGGCCAGCGCGCGGTGATGCAGGTCGTGCTGAACCGCGTCGGCGCACGGGGTTTCCCGAAAACCGTCTGCGGCGTCGTCTATCAGGGATCGGCGCGCGTCACCGGGTGCCAGTTCTCGTTCACCTGCGACGGATCGGTCCGGCGGCGGCCGATCCATGCCGGCTGGACGGAGGCGCGGCGTCAGGCGCGGCGGGCGCTGAACGGTCGCGTCTATCCGGAGGTCGGGCGGGCGACGCATTACCATACCGACTGGATGGTGCCGTACTGGCGCGATTCGCTCGTTAAAGTGGCGCGGATCGAGTCGCATCTGTTCTACGTCCGCCGCCGCGATTGACGACCGGCGGTGCGCACCAGCACAAGGCTGTGATGAGCATCGGATCGCATCGTCGCCTTGCGCTGTGGGCGCTCGCCTGTCTCTCCGGCGTGATCGCCACCGGCGCGGCGGCGTGCCCGCTCGCTTCCGGCGGTGCGGCGCGGTTTTCGCCGGGCGCGGGCGCGGCGCCGGTCGGCGTGCATGTTCCGGCGGGCTGGACGGGCGCGCAGGCCGCGCCGCTCGTCATCCTGCTGCACGGCAGCACCGGCACCGGCGCGCAGATGCTGGCGAGTTCCGGCCTGGCGGCGACGGCGGACCTTCACGGCTTTCTGCTCGCCTATCCTGATGGCGGCATCCGCGCCAAGACCGGCTTCGTCTGGAACATCCCCGGCGTGCCGACGGTCGAGGGCAGGCTGCCGGGTCCGGGCGACCGGGACGATGTCGCCTATATCGGCGGGCTGATCGACGGCATGGTCGCGGCGGGCTGCGTCGATCGGGCTCGCGTCTATGTGACGGGCCTGTCGGGAGGCGGGCGAATGGTGTCGTGGCTGGGCTGCGTCGCGCCGGAGCGGTTCGCGGCGATCGCGCCGGTCGTGGGACTGCGTGCGGGCCATCCGCTGGCGTCCGATCCGGCCAGACCCGATCCGGCGACCTGCCGGCCCGCGACGCCGGTGTCGGTCATCGCCTTTGCCGGCGATCGGGACCAGACGAACCCGATCGGGGGCGGTGGCGCAGGATATTGGCGCTATACGATGCACGCGGCGGAGCAGCGCTGGGCGCAGCTGAATGGCTGTCCGGTGCCGCCGATGACGCGGTGGGTGGCCGCCGCCGTATACGAGGAACGCTATGCCGGGTGCAGCGACGGCACCGAGGTCGTCGCATGGATTTCGGTCGGCCGGGGGCATGAATGGGTCGTCGACAACGACACGCTGTGGGCGTTCCTGTCGAGACATCGGCGCCCCGGTCGCTGATCCTTCACGCGCGCGGGTGACGCGGCAGTCGGCGCTCGACCAGCAGGACCGCGCCGGCCGCCAGCAACAGGCACACCGCGAGGAACAGCATCGGTGCGAGATCGCTGCCGGTTTCGTCGCGGATGCGCGGCACGACGGTCTGCGCGACGAAGCCGCCGAGATTGCCGACGGAGTTGATCGCGGCGAACCCCGCCGCCGCCCCGGCCCCGGTCAGGAAGCGGGGTGGTAGCGTCCAGAACACCGGCTGGCCGGAAAATATGGCGGGCGCGGCGATGCACAACAGCGCGAACTTCGCTGCCGCGCCGGGGACGATCACGCTGGCGACGAGCGCCGCCGCGCCGATCAGCGCGGGGGCGACGATGTGCCAGCGCGGGTCCGCGAAGCGCGCGGCATGGCGCGGCACCCACCACAGGGCGAGCGCGACGAGCAGCCACGGGATGACGTTGAGGAAGCCGTTGGCGGTGTTCGAGACGCCGAAGCCGCGGACGATCGTCGGTAGCCAGTAGCTGAGGCCATAGGCGGCAAGCGGAAAGCCCAGATACGCGCCGCACAGCATCAGCACGCGCAGATCGGCCAGCGCGCGCAGCGGATTGCCGTGGGCGACGATGCCGGCAGCGGCGCGTTCGGCCGCCAGCGTGGCGGCGAGCCAAGCCTTCTCGGCGGTCGACAGCCACGGTGCCTCCTCCGGCCCGCGCGGCAGCCAGCGCAGGACGGCGGGCACCAGCAGCAGCGCCGGGATGCCCGTGGCGAGGAACACCCACTGCCAGCCGCGCAACCCGAGCGATCCATCGAGGTCGAGCAGCATCCCCCCGATCGCGGCGCCGACCGCGTTGGCGAAGGCGCTGGCGACCATGAACAGCCCGATCGCCCGCGCGCGGTGCGCCTGCGGGAACCACAAGGTCAGCGCGTAGAGGACGCCGGGAAAGAACCCCGCCTCCGCCATGCCGAGCAGGAACCGCAGGACGTAGAACATCGCCTTGTTGGGCGTGAAGGCGAGCAGCAGCGTGACGAGGCCCCAGCTGGCCATGATCCGCGCGAACCACAGCCGCGCGCCGACGCGTTCGAGGACGAGGTTGCTCGGAATCTCGAACAGGCAATAGCCGATGAAGAACAGCGCCGCGCCGAATCCGTAGGCGGCCTCACTCAGCCCCAGATCGCCGACCATCTGCAATTTGGCATAGGACACGTTCTGACGGTCGATATACGCGACCATGTAGATCAGGCCGAGCAGCGGGATCAGCCGCGTCATCACCCTGCGGACGGTGCGGTCGCCCAGTTCGTCCATCGCTCTATTCCTCCCCCGTGCCGCCCCCTTGTTCGGGCAATCGGGTGCGGGTGCAAGTGGTTGCTAGTCTTCGGTCGCCGCGACCGGAACCGCCGTCTCCAGATTGGGCACCAGCAGATGCACGAGCAGCAGGGCGATCAGGTATGCGCTGCCGGCCCAGAGGAAGACGGGGACGTAGCTGCCCACGGTCTCCAGAACCTGTCCGACATAGCGCGCCATAATCATGCCGCCGACCGCGCCCGCCGCGCCGCCGATGCCCATGACAGAGGCGACCGAGGTGCGCGGGAAGGTATCGGACACCATCGTGTAGAGGTTGGACGACCAGCCCTGATGCGCGGCGGCGGCGACGCCGATGATCGCGACGGCTGAGAACAGGCTGGACACCGTGCTGGCGAAGACGATCGGCGTGACGAGGATCGCGGAGGCGAGCAGCGCCAGTTTCCGGCCGGCATTGACGCTGTAGCCGCGCTTGATGAGCGCCGACGACAGCCATCCGCCGCCGATGCTGCCGACATCCGCCAGCAGGTAGACCGCGATCAGCGGCGGGCCGAAGGTCTTGAGATCGAGGCCGTGGCGCTTGGCGAAGAAATCCGGCAGCCAGAACAGGAACAGATACCAGACCGGATCGGTCAGGAACTTGGCGAGGACGAACGCCCAGGTCGCGCGACGGCGGAACAGCTGCCGCCACGGGATCGTCGCGGTGCCGGCGTGATTCTCCTGATCGGAGGTGATGTAGGCCAGTTCCTGCGGCGTGATGCGCGGGTGCTTCTCCGGCGCGCGATAGAAGGTGAGCCACGCGGCGAGCCAGATGAAGCCGAGCAGACCGGTGATGAAGAACGCCGCCTGCCACCCGTAATTGAGGGCGATCAGCGGCACGACGATCGGCGTCGCGATCGCGCCGACGTTCGCGCCCGCGTTGAGAATGCCGGCGGCGAGCGCGCGCTCCTTTTTCGGAAACCACTCCGCGACCGACTTGATCGCGGCGGGAAAGTTCGCCGATTCCCCCAGGCCGAGCGCGAAGCGGGCGGCGGCGAACCCGCCGGGGCTGCGGACGAAGGCGTGGACCAGCGCGGCGAGGCTCCACACCGTGATCGCCGCCGCATAGCCGAGCTTCGATCCGACCTTGTCGATGATCGGTCCGCAGGCCAGCAGGCCGATCGCGTAGGCGGCCTGGAACCAGAATACGATCATGCCGTAATCGATCTCGGACCAGCCGAGTTCGTTCTGCAACGTCGGCTTCAGGATGCCGATGACCTGACGGTCGATGTAGTTGATCGTGGTCGCGAAGAAGAGCAGCGCGCAGATCACCCAGCGGACGTTCCCGCCCGCCTTGGTCGGGGGGGCGGCGATCGCCTCGCTGGAACCGTTCACGCGCACTCTCCCGGCAGATCATGATTGGGTCGGACGGCTGGACTCACAGCCGGTAGGCGCGGCGGACGAGACCCACGGTCAGGTCGTGCGCCAGTTCCGCCGCTTCCCAGTCCGCCAGCCGATGTTCGGCGACGAGACGGGCGAGCCACGCACAGTCGACGCGGCGGGCGACGTCGTGGCGCGCGGGGATCGACAGGAAGGCGCGCGTATCGTCGTTGAAACCGACCGTGTTGTAGAAGCCGGCGGTCTCCGTCGTCATCTCGCGATAGCGGCGCATCCCCTCCGGCGAATCGTGGAACCACCATGCCGGGCCGAGCTTCAGGCACGGATAATGGCCGGCCAGGGGCGCGAGTTCGCGCGTGTAGGTGGTTTCGTCCAGCGTGAAGAGGATGATCGTCAGCGAGGGTTCGTTGCCGAACGCCTCCAGCAGCGGGCGCAGGCCGTTGACGAAATCCGCCCGCATCGGGATGTCCGCACCCCGGTCGCGGCCGTGGCTGGCGAACAGTGCGGCGTTGTGGTTGCGATAGCTGCCCGGATGGATCTGCATCACCATGCCATCCTCGACCGACATGCGCGCCATTTCGGTCAGCATCTGCGCGCGGAACAGCTCGGCATCGGCGGCGGTGACATCCGGACGGATCACGCGCTCGAACAGTGCCGCCGCTTCACCGGCATCGAGATTGGCAGTGCGGGCGGTGGCGTGGCCGTGATCGGTCGCGGTCGCGCCGGCGGCACGGAAATCCGCGCGGCGCTGGCGGTGCGCGGCGAGATAGCCGGTCCAGCTCCAGACATCCTCGCCGGTCAGTTCGCCGAACCGCTCCATCGTCGGGCGGAAGGCTTCGTGTTCGACGTCGATCACGCCGTCCGGGCGATAGGTGGTGACGACGCGGCCCTGCCAGCCGGAAGCGCGGATGGCGCGGTGCGCGTCGAGGGGATCGTCCGCGCCCTCCGTCGTCGCGAGGAATTCAATGTCGAACCGCTCGAACAGCGCGCGCGGGCGGAAGGCGTCGCTGGCGAGCAGTTCGCCGATGCGATCGAAGTAGAGATCGCTGGTGCCGGCATCGAGCGCGACGTCGAAGCCGAGCACCTCGGCGAAGACATGGTCGAGCCACAGTTGCGAGGGCGTGCCGCGGAACAGGTGCATGTTTTCGGCGAGCGTGCGCCAAGCCTCCCGCGGATCGACCTGCGGCGGTCCGCTGCGCGAGGGCACGCCGAGCCGGTCGAGCGCGATCCCCTGGCTGTAGAGCATGCGGTAGAGATAATGGTCGGGCGACAGCAACAGGCTGGTCGCGTCGGTCCACGCCGCGTCGGTGGCGAACCAGCGCGGATCGGTATGGCCGTGCGGCGACACGATCGGCAGTCTGCCGATCTGCGCATACAGGCTGCGGGCGATCGCCCGCTGATCCGGGTCGCTGGGGAAGAGGCGATCGTCGGACAGGCGGAGCGGACGGGCGGTCATGCCGCCACCGTCGCGCGCGTCGGCGCGGTCGCGCGGGCGGCGGTCGCGTGGGTGGCGGTCGCGTGGGCGATGCCGCGTTCCAGCCCGCGCAGTTCGGCGAGACCGCGCATCCGCCCGATCAGCGAATAGCCCGGCAACGTCCGCTTCGACAGGTCGTCGAGCATCTGGTGACCGTGGTCGGGGCGCATCGGGATCGAACGCCCTTCGCGCGTTTGCAGATCGTGGATCGCGGCGACCAGCGAAACCATGCCGGCGTCTCCTTCCAGATGGGGAGCCTCGTGGAACGCGCCGCCGGGTTCGCGCTGGACGGAGCGGAGGTGCAGGAAGCCGATGCGGCTGCCCAGGCGATCGATCATGCCGGGCAGGTCGTTGTCGGCGCGCGCACCGAACGATCCGGCGCAGAAGCACAGGCCGTTCGACCGGTTGGGCACGCGGCGGAACAGCGTGGCGACATCGTCCTCGGTGCTGACCACGCGGGGCAGGCCGAACAGCGGGAAGGGCGGATCGTCCGGATGGACGACGAGCTGGATGCCGAGTTCGTCCGCCAGCGGGCAGACCGCCTCCAGAAAGGCGACGTGGTTGGCGCGCAGCGTGTCGGCGTCGATGGCGTCATATTCGGCCAGCGCCTGACGGAACTGGTCGCTGGTGAAGGCTTCCTCGCTGCCGGGCAGGCCGGCGATGACGGTGCGTTCCAGATGACGGCGCTGATCGTCGTCCATCGCGTGGAAGCGCCGCGCCGCCCGGTCGAGCATCGCCGCATCGTAGGAACGCTCCGCTCCCTCGCGACGCAGGATGTGGAGGTCGTAGACCGCCGCCGCCTCTAGTTCGAAGCGCAGTGCGAGCGCGCCGTCCGGCATTGCCCAGCCGAGATCGGTGCGCGTCCAGTCGAGCACCGGCATGAAGTTATAGGTGATCGTGCGGATGTCGCAGGCGGCGAGATTGCGCAGGCTCTGGCGGTAATGATCGATCAGCGCGTCCCAGTCGCCGCTGCGGGTCTTGATGCCTTCGTGGACGGGAAGGCTTTCGACCACCGACCAGTCGAGGCCGGCACCGGCGATCTCCGCCTTGCGCGCGGCGATCGCGTCCGTGTGCCAGATCTCGCCGTTCGCGATCTCGTGCAGCGCGGTGACGATCCCGGTCGCGCCCGCCTGCCGGATGTCGCGCAACGTCACCGGATCGGATGGCCCGAACCAGCGCATCGTCTCGATCATCATCACCCTGTGGTCGTCCCTTTGTGTGGCGCCGGCCGAGCCGGCGTTGATCCTGTCGACCGGTCTAGCATCGTCCGATTTGATAGACCAGCTTCAATGATGCTGTCAGACCAATTCGGACGGCGATTCGTCCCGAAAGAAAAAGGCGGGTGCATCACGTATTCGCGCAATGCACCCGTATCGTTCTATCGGCATCGGTAGGAAAGGCGATGCCGACCGGGGGACGATCCTTGAAGACCGGGATCAGAACTGGAAGTTGACCGCCAGCGCATAGGTGCGGCCGAAATAGGCCGTGTACAGCGGATCCTTGCGATTGGTGTCGACGGTCAGGCGATTGGTTTCGTTGGTGATGTTCGACACTTCGGCGATCAGCTTGATGTTCTCGCTGATGTTGTACGAGGCCGAGGCGTCGACGAAGATCGAGCTGGCGTTGGACGTCGAATCCGCATCGACCGAACCGCTGGGCACCGCCGTCAGGAAGGCGGAGCGGTAGTTGAGCGTCGAGCGGATGCTGAACCGGCTATCCTCGTAATAGATCGTGCCGCTGGCGGTCTCCGGCGACAGGCCGACGAGCGGCGCGGTGCGCGTCAGCGTCGAGGAGATGACATAGTCGATGTTCGACCGCACGCGCGTGAAGTTCGCCAGCGCGCCGAAATTGCGCAGCACCCCCGGCAGGAAGGTGAACGGCAATTGCACGTTCACCTCGAACCCGCGCAGCGGCCCGCCCGGCGTGTTGTTGCTGCGCTGGACGGTGAACTGGTCGCCGGGCCGCAACTGCGTGCCGTTCAGCAGCGTCAGCGGCAGGCCAATATCCTGGAACGCCACCGACTGGCTGGTCGTCTGGATGTAGGTCTCGATGTTCTTGTAGAAATAGGCGACCGAGATCAGCGATCCGGGTGCGAAATACCATTCGAGCGAGGCGTCGAAGGTGTTGGCGCGGATCGGGTCTAGGAACGGGTTGCTGAACGATGCGGTCTGGATCACCAGATTGGCGGAACCGGCGGGGATCAGCTGGCCATAGGAGGGGCGCGACATCACCCGCGCCGCGGAGGCGCGTGCGATAAGTTCGGGCGTGATATCCAGCGCCAGGTTCATCGACGGCAGCCAGTCGTCGTACTTGCGACCGACGTTCGAGATCACGAAGCGCGACGGATACAGCGATCCGCTCGGAGCCGCCGTGGTGATCGGGCCATAGGTGTCGAGGTTGGTGTGGACGTAGCGCACGCCGGCATCGCCCCGCAGCTTGAACGGCAGGATGTCCTCGGTGTTGAACTTCGTCATCAGATAGCCGGAGCTGTACTTCTCCTCGACGCCGCCGAACGTGCCCTTGGCGCATTCGACGCTGCAATAGACATAGCCGTCGAGGCCGATCGCCGAGCGGAACTTGTCCGGATCGATCGAGACGAAATCCTGCAGTTGGCCATCGAGGTTCTTGCCGACGCCGCTGGTGACGAACGAGAAGTCGGCGATCGAGACGCCGGAGGGCAGCGCCAGCGGCGTGTTGGTCGCCAGTTGCCGTTCGCGCGCGGTGTATTTGTTGGTGCGGTACTGGCCACCGAACTGCAGCGTGAAGTTGCGGGCGGCTTCCCATTCGCCGTTCAGTTCGAACGTCTTGCTGGTGATCGTATTGCGGCGGATGAAGTTCGACAGCTGACCCTGCTGGTCGCCGTTCGACAGCGGCGGGCCATAGCGGAACAGCGCGGGATTGGTGGTGTCGATCCCGTAGTCGATCTTCGGGATATCCGCATTGTCGCGGAAATCGATGCCCCAGTTGCGCGTGTCGTTCGAGTCGATCGCGACCTGAAGCCGGTTCACGTCGAGGCGCGACTGGTTGATGCCGGCCAGACCGAACACGCGGAACGTGTCGGAAAAGCGGTGATCGATGTTGAGATTGGCCTGCTTGTATTCGGACTTGAACCGCTCGTCCTGCATTTCCGAGCGGAGGTCGACGCCGTCGAACAGGCCGTGGACCAGCGATCCGTTCTCGTCGACCTCGATCTCCCGCACCGACGTCAGCGGCTGGCCGTTGTTCGAGATGGCGCGGCCGAACGAGCGCGCGTCGAACATCGTGTCGAGGCGGTTGACCTTGAAGCGCGAATACAGGCCGTCGATCGAGATGTCGGTGTTGTCGCCCGGCTTCCATTGCAGCGTCAGCGATCCGGCCAGACGCTCCTGATCCTGGCTGCTCTTCACCGGGCGCGGCAGGCGGGGCAGATAGACGCCGCCGCCGGGGCGGCCGTTCACGCCGGTCCGCGCCATGATATAGTCATAGGCGGCGGCGGTGCCCGTGCGTGGATTGCCGGTACTGCAATTATTGGCGTCCGCGCCGATCGGCACGCCGTTGGGCTGCGTGTAGCCGACGGTCGGGCTGTTCGTCGCCGCGCCGCGGAACGAATATCCGACCGGCGTACAGAAGGGGAAGATCACACCGGCGTTGGGCGTGCCGGCGGGTTGCGCCAGACCGTAGACGGTGGTCGGCACGACATCGACCGCCGAATACGCATATTCGTCGATATGGCGCTTCGAATAGGCGATGCTGCCCAATATGCCGAACGTGTCGCCGAACTTCTTCGACACCAAGGCGGACAGGCGCGGGTCGATGTCCTTCTTGATGTCGTTGTAGATGCCGCGCGCGGTGCCGGAGAACACGAAGTCCTTCTTCTGGTCGAACGGCTTGGGCGCGCGCAGGTCGACGGTCGCGCCCAGCGATCCTTCCTCGACATCCGCCGACAAGGTCTTGCGGACCGACAGGCTGGAGAAGATCTCGGTCGGGAAGGTGACGAAGTCGAAGGAACGCCCGGTGGCGACGCCGCCGCGGATGTCGCTGCCGCTGACCTGCGACACGCCTTCCATGCCGTTGATGCGGACGCGGGTGAACTGCGCGCCCAGACCGCGGACGGAGATGTTGCGACCCTCGCCGCCATCACCGCGCGACAGGGCGACGCCGGGGATGCGCTGCATCGATTCGGCGAGGTTCGAATCGGGGAACTTGCCGATATCCTCCGCGACGATGCTGTCGATCGCGGCGGTTTCGTTGCGCTTCTGGTTGAGGGCGTTGTTCAGCGATGCCCGGAAACCGGTGACGACGATGTCGGCATTGTCGCCGGATTCGGTCACCTGCGGCGGGGTTTCTTGGTCGGCGGTGGCAGCGGCCGGGGACGGGGTCTGCGGCGACAGGGCGGCGCCAGCATCCTGAGCGAAGGCCGGGCTGGCCGCGATCAGGCTCAGCAGGCTGATCGAGACGTAAAGGTGGCGCTTATGGCCGTGCTGACAGGTCAAAACCCTCTCCCCTTTTCAACGATCGGCCGCATGTTCGCGGTCCTGACCGTGCAAATGGCAGTGGCTCGATGCCCTGCCTTACATGTCAGGTATCAATGTAAGGGAGATATGACAAGTGCGTCTTACAACAAACGATCGATCAGTGGCCGGGCGCGGAATGGTTCAGACCGAACGGCGCGCCAGCGCATGACGACGCTGCACCGCCTCGGCGCGGGCGCGTTCGACCGCCTCGGTTTCGGTGACGTCGAGCAGATGGTCGATCACGCGACTGAGATGGTCGCGCATGGCGTTGCGCGCATCGACCGGCGAGCGCGCCTCGAGGGCGCTCAGGATGCGGCCATGTTCGGCCATGCGGCTTTCGGTGCCGAGGCTGCCGGCCTTGAGCAGGACCTCGCGCGCCAGCGGCGACCGGAAGCGCATATCCCAGAAGTCGGTGACCGCGGCGATGATGACGGCGTTGCCCGTCGCCTCCGCGATGGCGATGTGGAAGCGGCGGTCGGCATCCTCGGCCGCGGCGTTGTCGGTCTGCTTCATCTGCGCCAGCAAGGACCGTAATTCAGCGAGTTGCGCGGCATCGATCTCGGTCGCGGCGACGGCGGCGACTTCGCCTTCCAGCAGGCGGCGGGCTTCGGTGATCTCGAACGCCCCGATGTCGAGTTCCCGATCCGCGTCGGCGGTGCCGGTCGCCATCACGAAGACGCCGGACCCTTTCCGGGCCTCGACCATGCCCTGCATCTCCAGCGCGATCATCGCCTCGCGGACGGTGGGGCGACTGACCTTGAACCGTTCGGTCAGGTCGCGTTCGGCGGGCAGGCGCGATCCGACGGGAAACAGGCCGGCGGCGATATCGGTCATGATCGCATCGACGATCCGGCGATACAGCTTGCCGCCACTCTCTGTCTTGCGCATTCCAGTTCCTCTGCTCGACGCTGCCGACCGACTGTAGCGGAAAGTCGGTTTGGCGACAAATGTCTGACATCTCTATTGCGTGTGGTCCGACCACGATTTAGGGTCGGTGGCAGGAGAGGTGCGACAAGCACCGGTGCATACATGATAACAGGCGAAGGCCGATGCCGCGATTCGCGTCAGGTCGATCGCCCAGCAGGGGCAAGGCACATGAGGATGGTCCGAGGGTTTGCGGTTCTGGCCGTGGCGACCGCATCGCTGGCCGCAGCCGGATCGGTTCCGGCGGCCGCGCCGGTTGAGGTGGGGCAGGCTCAGTCGAACCAGGCTCAGGCGAAACAGGCGGATGCGCCGTGGCGCGACGTGACGCCGCGCGCCGGTCTGGCCGGCTGGCATGCGGTCGGCGGCAAGGCGACCTATGCAGTCGCGGACGGCGAACTGGTCGGACGCGCGGAGATCAGCAAGACGAACAGCTGGCTGGTGTCGGACGCGCAATATGGCGACTTCATCATCGAATTCGATGCGAAGACCGATCCGAAGCTGAATTCCGGCGTGATGATCCGGGGGCAGAGCCGGCCGGATTACAGGAACGGCGTCGTATTCGGCTATCAGGCGGAGATCGACCCGTCGAAGCGCGCGTGGAGTGGCGGGCTGTACGACGAGCAGCGGCGGCAATGGCTCTATACGCTGGGCCGTAACGAGGCGGCGCGGCGGACCTTCCGGTCGGGCGACTGGAATCATTACCGGGTGGAGGCGATCGGCGACCGGCTGAGGACGTGGGTCAACGGCGTGCCGGCGGCGGACGTGGTCGACGATGTCGACGCGCGCGGCTTCATCGCGTTCCAGGTCCACGCCATTCCGGACGACGAGGCGGCGCGGCATCCGGAAGCGCGGTTCCGCAACGTGCGGATGATTACCGACCGGCCCGCGCGCTTCGCGCTGCCTGAGACGGGGCCAGCGACGGGGTCCGCGACGGGGCCAGCGACGGGGATCGAGCAGCAGGGCTGGCTGTCGAACCGCCTGTCGAGCGGCGAACAACGCGCTGGATGGAAGCTGTTGTGGGACGGCAGGACGGCGAAAGGCTGGCGCAGCGCGAAGGCGGCCGGCTTTCCCAAGAAGGGCTGGTCGATGGCGAACGGCCTGCTGACGGTCGAGGGCGCGGGCGGTGCGGAGTCGACCAATGGCGGCGACATCATCACGACGCGCGACTACCGCAATTTCGAGCTTTCGGTCGATTTCCGCCTGACCGAGGGGGCGAACAGCGGCATCAAGTATTTCGTCGACCCCAATCTGTTGAAGGGTGACGGATCGGCGATCGGGCTGGAGTATCAGTTGCTGGACGATGCCCGGCATCCGGACGCCAAGATGGGCCGCGACGGCAACCGCACGATCGGGTCGCTGTACGACCTCATCACCGC
The DNA here is from genome assembly GCF_001423765.1 of Sphingomonas sp. Leaf343. Taxonomy (GTDB): domain Bacteria; phylum Pseudomonadota; class Alphaproteobacteria; order Sphingomonadales; family Sphingomonadaceae; genus Sphingomonas. The sequence continues at coordinate 258,498 of NZ_LMPG01000013.1, read as the reverse complement.
GCGCAACCTGCTCGACCCGGACAGCCCGGGCAAGCGGGTCAACCCGCCGGGCGAGTGGAACCGCGCCGTCATCGTCGTGCGCGGCAAGCATGTCGAGCATTGGCTGAACGGCTTCAAGGTCGTCGACTACGAGCGCGGCTCGCCGGAGTTCCGGGCGCTGGTCGCGCAGAGCAAATACGCCAAATGGCCGAATTTCGGCGAGTGGGAGCAGGGGCCGATCCTGTTGCAGGATCACGGCAACCGCGTCGATTTCCGATCTATCAAGATCCGCGAACTTTAAGGGGGATGGGATACATGCTCGACCGTCGCACGATGATGACCGGGGCCGGCGCGGCGCTGGGGATCGCGATCAGCGCGCGCAGCTATGCGCAGATCAAGGGCGCGAACGACCGGCTGCGGGTGGCCGTGGTCGGCGTCAACGGCCGCGGACAGGCGCATATGAGCGCCTTCGCGAAGCAGCCGAACGTCGAGATCACGCATCTGGTCGATTGCGATTCCGCGGTGCTGGCGAAACGCGCCGCCGCCTTCGCCGCCAAGGGCAATGCGAGGATCAAGACCGAGGCCGATTACCGACGGTTGCTGGACAAGAAGGCGGTCGACATCGTCACCGTCGCGACGCCCGATCACTGGCATGCCAAGCTGGCGATCGACGCGATGGATTCGGGGCGCCACTGCTATATCGAAAAGCCGATCGGGATCGCGCCGGCCGAGGGCGAGGCGCTGATCGCCGCGCAGAAGCGCACCGGGCGGACGTTGCAGGTCGGCAACCAGCAGCGCAGCAGCCGCGAGACGCAGCAGCTTCGTACGATGATCCAGGCGGGCGAACTGGGCGACGTGTACGAGGCGCAGACCTGGTACGCGAACAATCGCAAGTCGATCGGCAACGGCAAGGAGGTCGCGCCGCCGGCCGAGCTGAACTGGGACATGTGGCAGGGGCCACGCCCGCGCGGGTCGTACCGGTCGAACCTGGTCCACTACAACTGGCACTGGTTCTGGAAGTACGGCACCGGCGAGATCTGCAACAACGCGATGCACGAACTGGACGTGGCGCGCTGGTTGATGGGCGTGACCTATCCGAAGACGGTGTCGGCGCGCGGCGCGCGGCGCTTCTATCAGGGCGACGATTGGGAGATGTACGATTCGCTCGCGCTCGACCTGATCTACGACAATGATCGCGCGATCCGCTGGAACGGGCAGAGCTGCAACGGGCAGCTGACCTATGGCCGCGGGCGTGGCGTGCTGTTGCTGGGCACGAAGGGATCGGCGGTGGTCGATCGCAACGGGTTCGAGCTGTACGATCTGGCCGGCAAGTCGATCCGGCAGGTGACCGCGCCGAACAGTTCGGAGACGACGGGCACGGTCGGGGAGGGGGCGCTGGACGTGTATCACGCCGCCAATTTCCTCGATGTGATCCGTGGTCGATCGAACCAGCTCGCCTCCCCGATTGCGGAGGGGCATATCAGTACGACGTTGTGCCATCTGGGAAATATGGCGTATCGGACGAAGAGCGTGCTGACCGTCGACCCCACCACCGGCAAGCCGACCAGCGCGGAGGCGATGAAGCTGTGGTCCGTGGACTATCAGCCCGGCTGGGAGGTCAAGGCCTGACGCCGGATGCGATCATGACGCTGGACGCGCGACCATCGTCGGACAGCACGGGTATCGCGTGCTTCTTCGCGATGGGCACGCGCGTGGAATTGCACCGGTTCGGTCCCGGCGACGACGACGCGCTGATGCTGGCGCGGCGCGCGATCGAGGCGGTGGACGATGCGCTGACGATCCATCGCCCGTCCGTGACGACGGCGCTGAACGAGGCGTTGCTTGCGGGGCAGGGCGTCGCGGTGGACGATCCGGTGCTGTTCGACGCGCTGGTCGCGATCGACGCGGCACGGGACCTGACGCTCGGGCTGTTCGACCCGACCGCCGATGCGCGGCAGGCAGGCGGGTGGAGCGACGTGCAGTTCGACGAAGGTACTCGCCGTATCGCCGCGCTCCAGCCGCTCGCGCTGGATTTCGGCGGGTTCGGCAAGGGCTTCGCGCTCGACCGGGCGGCGGCGGAACTGCGCCGGGCGGGCGTCTCCTGCGCGCTGCTGTCGGCGGGGGAGAGTTCGATCGCGGTGATCGGCGAGCATCCGCTGGGTGGCGGCTGGCCGTTCTCGATCCCCGATCCGCTGCGCCCCGACCGCGTGCTGATCGAGCTGGAGTTGGCCGACGAGGCGCTGTCGATCTCGTCCACGGTCGGGGCCGGCACGCTCGCGCCCGGTCGTGCGGCGATGATCCGGCCGACCGATGCCGCCGTCATCAGCGCCGCGCGATCCGCCGTGGTGGTCGATCGCAGCGGATCGCATGCGGAGATGCTCAGCACCGCGCTGATCGTCGCCGCCGACGACGAGGTCGCGCGCCTGCGGGGCGGTGCGCGGCGGTTCCTGTTCGATCTTGCCCCCGTTGAATCAGCCAGGATGCTTGTGTGATGACCGAGAAGGATTTCGACCTCACGCGCCGATCGTTCATCGATCGCGTGCTGATGGCCACGGCGGGCGCGGCGATGTCCGCGGCGACGCCCTGGGCCGCGATGGCAGCGGGGGCGCAGACGCTGGGCACGGGCAAGGTGCGGCTGGGCGTGATCGGCACGGGCGATCGCGGTCGCGCGTTGATCCAGAATATCGGCAAGACGCGCAACTGCATGGTCGCCGCGATCTGCGACACCTATGCACCCAATATCGTCAAGGCGCAGCAATGGGTCGCGGCGGGGACGCCGACCTTCGCCGATCATCGCGCTATGCTGGACGCGGGCGGGCTGGACGCGGTGGTGATCGCGACGCCGCTGAACATGCACGCGAAGCACAGCATGGATGCGTTCGACGCCGGCCTGCATGTCTGGTGCGAGAAGGCGATGGCGCGGACGATCGCCGATTGCGGCGCGATGGTCCGCAAGTCGCAGGACAGCCGCAAGGTGCTCCAGATCGGGCACCAGCGCATGTTCCATCCGACCTACCTCAACGCGCTGCGCAGGGTGAAGGCCGGTGAGATCGGCACGATCACGCAGATCCGGGCGAGCTGGCACCGCAACAACAGCTGGCGGCGGCCGGTGCCGGCGGACAGCAACGATCGCCGCATCAACTGGCGGCTGTACCGCGAAAGCTCCGCCGGGCTGATGACGGAGCTGGCGACGCACCAGCTACAGGTCGGCAACTGGTTCCTCGACGGCGTGCCGACGCGCGTGCTGGGCTCCGGCAGCATCTGCTACTGGAAGGACGGGCGCGAGGTGTACGACCATGTCGCGCTGATCTACGAATATGCGGGCGGGCGGAAGTTCATCTACACGTCGCTGCTGAACAATGCGCGCTATGGCTGCGAGGAGCAGATCCAGGGGAGCAAGGGATCGATCGAGCCCGAACTCGGCCGCATCTATCAGGAAATCCCGCCCAAGACGCTGGCGCTGCAACGGATGCAGGCCGACGTGAAGCGCGGGCACAAGCGCGTCGTGCCGATCGGTGGCGCGACGTGGTTCCCGGAATTGCCCGTCACCACGCCGGGCGATTCGCTCGGCTGGGGCGAATATGACGAGACGATGCTCCAGTTCGAGGGCTTCGGAGAGGCGGTGCGATCGGGCAAGCCGCTGCCGGGGCTTTTGTATCAGGCGTATAATGCCAGCGTCGCGTCGCTGCTGGGCGAACAGGCGATGGACAAGGGCGAGGCGCTGACCTGGCCGACCGGCCTCGTGACCATTTAAGGGAATTTGCCACCGTGACCGATTCCAATCGCCGCGCCGTTCTGGGCATGGGCCTGACCGCCGGGCTCGTCGGGTTCGCCGCCGACGCGCTCGCACAGTCCGCGACACGGGGCGACGCGCCGACCGAAAGCGCGATGGCGCGGCCCGCGCCGGAGGCGAAGTACCGCGTGCCGTTCGCGGTGATCGGGATGGATCACAACCACATCTATGGCATCACCGACGCGATCATCCGCGGCGGCGGCGTGCTGACCAGCTTCTACGCGACCGATCCGAAGCAGATCGCGATGTTCCAGAAGCGGTACCCGGCTGCGAAGCTGGCGCGGAGCGAGGACGAGATCCTCGACGATAAGACGATCAAGCTGGTGTGCAGCGCCGCGATCCCCAGCCTGCGCGCCCCGCTCGGCATCCGCGTCATGAAAGCGGGCAAGGATTATCTGAGCGACAAGGCGGCGGTGACGACGCTGGCGCAACTGGCGGAGGTGCGGCGCACGATCAAGCAGACCGGGCGCAAATACGGCATCATGTATTCCGAACGGCTGGAGGTGCCCGCCGCGGTCATGGCCGGGCAGATGGTGCATGACGGCGCGATCGGGCGGGTGATCCAGACCGTCAATCTCGCGCCGCACCGTATCTCCGCGTCCAGCCGCCCCGACTGGTTCTGGGACCCGGCGCGGAACGGCGGCATCCTGACCGATGTCGGCAGCCATCAGGCCGACCAGTTCGTGTATCTGACGGGCAGCAAGCGCGCGCATGTCGTCGCCTCGCAGACCGGCAATTTCGGCAATCCGCAGCATCCGAAATTCGAGGATTTCGGCGACATGGTGCTGAACGGCGACGGCGGCACCGGCTATGTCCGCGTCGACTGGTTCACGCCCGACGGCCTGTCGACCTGGGGCGACGGGCGGCTCTTCATCCTCGGCACTGAAGGGTACATCGAGCTGCGCAAATATGTCGATATCGCGGGCCGGCCGGGCGGCAACCACCTGTTCGTCGCCGATCGCAAGGGCATGCGCTACATCGACTGTTCGAAGGTGCCGCTGCCGTTCGGGCCGCAGTTCGTGAACGATCTGGTCGAGCGCACGTCGGTCGCGCAGGATCAGGACGGCGCGCTGCTCGCCGCCGAACTGGTGCTGACGGCGGAGGCCAAGGCGACGCGCGCCAAGGCTCCCTGACGGTTACGCGAACTGGCGCGGCACCCAGCGGACGAACGCCTCTGGCCAGAGCGAGCCGGGCTGCGCGTCGGGCAATTGCACGCCGAAGCCGTGGCCGCCGCTTTGCAGGATATGCGCCTCGACCGGCACCTTCGCGGCGATGCACGCGTCCAGCCAGCGCAGGCTGCATGATGCCGGCACGACATCGTCGTCGAGCGCATGGACGAGGAAGCAGGGGGGCGTCTTCGCGTCGATGTGACGGAGCGGCGAACGGCGCAAGACCGCGGCGTCGGGGGCGTTCCGGTCGAGCAGATTCTCGCGGCTGCCGACATGCGTATCCGGCAGTTCCAGCGTGGTGACGGCGTACATCAGGCCGGCGAAGGCGGGTTTGGCCGGCTGGCGATCCGCGGCATCGACGGGCGTATAGACCCGCTCGTCATAGGCGGTCGCCAGACTGGCGGCGAGGTGGCCGCCGGCGGAGAAGCCGAGAACGCCGACCTTCGCCGCATCGATACCGAACCGCGTTGCGCCCGCGCGGATCAGCCGCATCGCGCGCTGCGCATCCTGTAGCGGCACGTCGGCCTGTGCGTCCCAGCCCTCGGCGGGGAGGCGATAGGTGAGGATGAAGACGGTATAGCCCTGCGCGGCCAGGCGATCGGCGACGCGATTGCCCTCATTATCGAGCGATACGAAGCCGTAGCCGCCGCCGGGGATCACCAGCACGCCGATGCCGTTCGCCGTGGCCGGGCGGCGGATGGCGATCGTCGGCTGCGCGACGCCGGTGATGCGGGCTTCCGGGGTCGGCTTGCGGCCAGGTTTCGGCAGCGTCGCGCGCGCGCCGGGTGGACGGCCCGGCCACAGCGGCATCGTCTCCGCCTCCGCAGCGGCGGCCATCGTGGCGGGCAGGGCGGCGGCTGTGAGACTCAGCGCGATCAGGCTGCGGCGGTCAAGGTCGGTCATGTACGTGTTGTCGGGGGAAATGCAGCTGATCGCAAGAGCGTGCGGGTGCGTCCGAAGGCGGGCCCCAGGATCCTGTTATGCCGGAACGAACCCGCATGACGGGGCGGGTGGTTGCGCTTGCCGCAAATGGTTTCGGGAGCGAAATGCGTGTTGCGGGGTTCAAGCCCCCTCATCCCGGCGCGTTTTCCGATCGCGTCGTCGAACTCTCGCAAGGCAGCACCTATGGCCGTCCACCGTCAGCGCGTCGAAAATGGCGGCCTGATCCTCTTCGTCGTCGCGTTCACCCTCGCACTGGGGTTCGTGGTGTCGAGCTTCGCCGGCGCGCTGCTGTGGGCGGCGCTGGCGGCGTTGCTGTTCCAGCCCCTGTTCCAGCGGTTGCTGGCGCGGTGGCCGGAACGACGGAATACGGCGGCGGCGGTGACGATGCTCATCATCACCTTCGCGGTCGTGATCCCGGCGATGATCGTCGCCAGTCTGGTCGTGGAGCAGGCGGCCAGCGTCTACAACCAGATGCGATCCGGCCAGATCAACTTCGCGTCGTATTTCCAGCAGATGCACGACGCGCTGCCGCAGCGGCTCCAGCGATTGCTCGACAGCGCCGGGTTCGACAGTTTCGAACGCGCGCAGGCGAGCATCTCGGAGGCGATCGGCAGCAGCGCGAGCATGCTGGCGCGGCAGGCATTCTCGATCGGCGCGAATGCGGCGGCGTTCCTGCTGGCGTTCGGCGTCGGCCTGTACGTCACCTTCTTCCTGCTGCGCGACGGCGGCCGGATCGGCCCGGCGATCGTCCGTGCGTTGCCGCTGGAGCCGGCGGTGGCCGAGCGTTTCGCGGAAAAGTTCGTCGCCGTGGTGCGCGCGACGATCAAGGGATCGGGCGTCGTCGCGCTGGTGCAGGGCGCGCTGGGGGCGATCACCTTCTGGATCGTCGGCTTGCCGGCGGCTTTGCTGTGGGGCCTGTTGATGGCGATCGCGGCGCTGCTGCCGGCGGTCGGTCCTGCGATCATCTGGGGACCGGTGGCGGTCTATCTGCTGGCGACGGGGGCGATCTGGCAGGCGGTGGTCGTGGTATTGTCGGGCGTGCTCGTCATCGGGCTGGCGGACAACATCCTGCGCCCGATCCTGGTCGGGCGCGACACGGGCATCCCCGACTGGCTGGTGCTGGTGACGACGCTGGGTGGAATCGACCTCGTCGGGCTGAGCGGGATCGTCGTCGGGCCGCTGGCGGGCGCGCTGTTCATCACGGGCTGGCAGGTGCTGACCGAGCAGCGTGGCGCGGCAGCACCAGCGCCCGAATGAAGTTGCCGAGTTCGACACGCCGGCCGGACTCGTCCGCAAACGCGTCGTCGACACCCAGCCGCCAGCGCAGCGGGCGCGAGGCGGGGTCGTTGTCGAGAGCGTCGAGCAGATCGGCCTGCGCCTCGACATCGGCGTCGTCACGGGCAAGGCCGGCGTCCGCCAGCCCGTCCTTCTGACGGCGTAACGCGGTCGCGATCTCCGCCAGCGACAATTCCGGATGGTATTGCACGCCCCAGAACACGCCCCTGTCGTGGCGGACCTCCGCAGCCTGCACCCGCGTCGAGCCGTTGCCCGCCAGCAGGGTCGCGCCGGGCGGAAGTTCCTCGACCTCGTCGCCGTGAATCGCAGGAGCGTCCCACACGATCGTCCGGCCGGCGAGCAGCGGGTGGTCGCAACCCTCCGGCGTGGCGACGATCCGGCGGGCGATCCCCGCCTCCAGCCGGTCCGGCATCTTGCGCACCTTACCGCCCGCCGCTGCGACCGCGACCTGAAGACCGGCGCAGGAGCCGAACGACGGCGTACCGGAGGCAAAGACGGCGCGCATGAACGCCAGTTGCCGGCGTACTGCGGGCGTGTCGTCGTAGACATGGAGCGGCGAGCCGGTCAGGAACACGCCGTCATAGTCCGCCAGCTCGTCCGCGGTGTAGGTCCGGGCATCCTCGTCGGCGGGCGCGATGCGGGTGATGTCCGCGCCCGGCATCATCTGATCCAGCGTCGCCGCATAGCTTTCACCGGAGCTTTTGCCGGTATGCTCCCGACGCGCGTCGCGCTCCTCGGGGGTTTCGCTCTCGGCGACCAGAACCTTCAACAACGACGGCACCTTTCATCGGGAGCCGCCTCAACGCACCGGTTGCGGGACGCGTTGCCGCTGCACCATGATTGATCTACGTTCGACCCGTTCAAGGAGACATGCACCATGTCCATCACCGTCAACGGTTTACCTGTTCCGCTGCCGACCGATCCGCGCGTTTCGCTGCTCGATCTTCTCCGCGAGGAATTGCAGCTTTCGGGAACGAAGAAGGGCTGTAATCAGGGCGCGTGCGGGGCATGCACCGTGCTGGTCGACGGACAGCGGATCATCTCCTGCCTGGCACTGGCGGTGCAGTATGACGGGCGCGAGGTGACGACAGTCGAGGGGCTGGCGCAGGGCGGCGTGCTGCATCCGTTGCAGGCGGCGTTCGTGGAGCATGACGGGTTCCAGTGCGGTTATTGCACGCCAGGTCAGATCTGCTCGGCGATCGGTATGGCGGCGGAGGTGAAGCGCGGCGTGCCGAGCCATGTCACCGGCGATCTGTCGGCGGAGACGATCGCGCTCGACCGCGACGAACTGCGCGAGCGGATGAGCGGCAATCTGTGCCGCTGCGGGGCGCATAACGGGATCGTCGATGCGATCTTCGAGGTTTATGCCGGGACGGAGGCCGCAGAATGACGCCCTTCACCTTCACGCGTGCCGCCGATGCTCCGGACGCGGTGCAACGCGCGACCGACGCGAGCACCAAGTTCTTCGGGGGCGGGACCAATCTCGTCGATCTGATGCGCGAGGCGGTGGAGCGCCCGACGACGCTGATCGACGTCACGGGGCTGTCCGACGGCGTCGAGGATACCGAGGGCGGCGGGCTGATGATCGGGGCGGCGACGACCAACACCGCGCTGGCGGAGCATCGCGCCGTGCGGACCCGCTATCCGGTGCTGTCGCGCGCGATCCTCGCCGGAGCGAGCGCGCAGATCCGCAACATGGCGACGGTGGGCGGCAATCTGCTCCAACGGACGCGCTGCACCTATTTCTACGATGTCGAGGGATCGCGCTGCAACAAGCGGCAGCCGGGGCAGGGATGCGATGCGATCGAGGGGTTCAACCGCATCCACGCGATCCTCGGCGCGTCGCCGTCGTGCGTGGCGACGCACCCGTCGGATATGTGCGTGGCGCTCGCAGCGCTGGATGCAGTCGTGCACCTGTCGTCCGCCGGCGGCACGCGGACATTGCCGCTGACCGATCTGCATCGGTTGCCAGGCGAGCATCCCGAAATCGAGACGATGCTGGAGCCGGGCGAACTCATCACCGCCATCGAGCTGCCGGCGATGCCGATGGCGGCGCATTCCGCCTATCGCAAGGTGCGGGACCGGGCGAGCTATGCCTTCGCGCTGATCTCCGTGGCGGCGGCGCTGGAGGTCGAGGATGGCCGGGTGACGGACGTGCGCCTCGCGCTGGGCGGGGTGGCGCACCGGCCGTGGCGGGCGTTCCGGGCGGAGGAAGCGTTGCGCGGCGGACCGGCGACGGTGGCGGCCTTCACCGCCGCCGCCCGGGCCGAACTCGCCGATGCGCAGCCGCTGCGCGATAACGGCTTCAAGGTCGAACTGGCGACGCGGACGATCGCGGCCGTGCTGGCCGATCTGGCGGGAGTGAGCGCATGAGCATCGTCGAGGACGCCAAGCAGGCCGTACAGGGCGCCGTTCAGGGCGTGATGCAGAAGGCCATCCAGATGGCGCCCGACAGCTTCATGCCGGGAGGAAAGCCCGATCCGCTGATCCGGCAGCAGCATGGGCATATCGGCAAGCCGATCTCCCGCCTCGACGGGCCAATCAAGGTGCGTGGCGAGGCGACCTATGCGGCGGAGTTCCCGCTCGACGGGATGCTCTATGCGGCCCTGGTGTTCAGCACGATCGCCAAGGGGCGGGTAGCGGCGCTCGACACAGATGCGGCTGAGGCCGCGACGGGCGTCGAACTGGTGATGACGTATCGCAACGCGCCGCGCATGGCGCCGATGCCGCTGTTCCTGACATCGGAAAAGGCGTGTGGCGGCAACGACCTGCCGATCATGCAGGACGATCGCATCTCCTGGAACGGTGAGCCCGTCGCGCTCGTGCTGGCGGGGACGCAGGAACAGGCGGATCATGCCGCGTCGCTGATCGCGATCGAATACGAGGCCGAGCATTCGGTGACCGCGATGGCGGAGGCGAAGGCGAAGGGGACCGAGCCCGGCAATTTCATGGGCCAGCCGCTGCAATTCGCGACCGGCGATGCGGCGGCGGCGCTGGCCGCGGCGGCGCACAGCGTCGACCGGACCTATACGACACCGCGTCACAGCCACAATGCGATCGAACTGCATGCGGCGACGGTGGCGTGGCAGGGCGATACGCTGCGGGTCCACGATGCGTCGCAGATGGTGGCGCACATGGCGTGGTCGCTGGGCCATGTCTTCGGCCTCTCCGAGGACAAGGTGCATGTCACGTCGCCGTTCGTCGGTGGGGGCTTCGGCAGCAAGGGGCTGTGGCAGCATCAGGTGCTCGCTGCCGCGGCATCGAAGCTTTCGGGCCGGCCGGTCCGGCTGATGCTGTCGCGGGAGGGCGTCTACCGGATCGTCGGCGGGCGCACCGTGACGGAGCAGCGCGTGGCGATCGGCGCGTCCGAAGACGGCAGGTTCGACGCGCTGATCCACACCGGCACGACGGCGATGAGCCGGCACAACGTGCTGCCCGAGCCGTTCATCCTGCCGACGCGCAGCGCCTATGCCGCGGGCAGCATGACGCTGGACGTCGAGGTCGCGTATCTCGACATGGTCGCCAACACCTTCATGCGTGCGCCGGGCGAGGCGGTCGGCACGTTCGCGCTGGAGAGCGCGATCGACGAGCTGGCGGTGGCGATGGACATCGACCCGATCGAACTGCGCCTGCGCAACGAGCCGGACAAGGACCCGACGACCGGCGCGCCCTTCTCGTCGCGCGAGATCGAGAAGGCGTATCGCGACGGGGCCGCGCGGTTCGGCTGGGCGGATCGCGGCGCACCCGGCAGCCGGCGCGAGGGCGAATGGCTGATCGGCACCGGCGTCGCGACCGCGACCTATCCCTATTACCGGATGCCCGGCGGCGCGGCGCGGATCACGCTGAGCCGTGAAGGGCATGCGACGGTCGATATCGCCGCGCACGACATGGGCATGGGCACCGCCACGGCGCAGACGCAGGTCGCGGCCGACCGGCTGGGGCTGCCGATGGAGCAGGTGACGTTCCGCTATGGCGACAGCACGCTGCCCGGCGTCGTCATGGCGGGCGGGTCGCAGCAGACGGCGGCGATCGGCGCGTCCGTCATGGCGGCATACCGCGACCTGGTGACGGAGTTGCTGAAGCTGGCGGGCAACGATTCGCCGCTGGCGGGACTGGACGCGGACGAGGTCGTGGGCGTCGACGGCGGGCTGGCCAAGACCGACGACCGCACGCGGCACGAAAGCTATGCGTCGATCCTGTCGCGGGCGCAACGCGACGAGGTGGTCGTGGAGGCGACGCCGCCTGCGCCGCTGGAGACGATGCACTGGTCGATGCACTCGCACGGCGCGATGTTCTGCGAAGTGCGCGTCAACGCGGTGACGGGGGAGGTGCGGGTCAGCCGCTTCCTCGGATCGTTCGACTGCGGCCGCATCCTCAACCCCAAGACCGCGGCCAGCCAGTTCCGCGGGGGGATCATCATGGGCCTCGGCCTCGCGCTGATGGAAGAGACGCAGTTCGACGAGCGCAACGGCCGGATCATGAACCCCAGCCTCGCCGAATATCATGTGCCGGTGCACATGGACGTGCCGGAGATCGACGTGATCTGGACCGACATCCCCGACCCCCACACCCCGATGGGCGCGCGCGGCGTGGGCGAGATCGGCATCACCGGCGTCGGCGCGGCGGTGGCGAACGCGGTGTTCAACGCGACGGGGAAGCGGGTGCGCGACCTGCCGATCACGCTGGACAAGCTGTTGTGATCGTTGGGGGTGGGTCTGGAGGCTCAGGCCAAGCTTAGTCCTGTGCGCCGTATCCTGCGTGAAGGGCCGGTTTCATCTTACGGCCGGGCATGACGGATATCGGCGACACTGTCCGCCTCGATCCCTAACTCGAAGAGGCGCAACATACACGCATTTTTGACTTTGCGAGAGCCTGTGCGCCTCCAGTTTCCGATCGCCATGTCGTGTTGCCCTTCGCGACGACAGGCGGGTGGCGTTCACCGGATGCGAACGGCGCCGCCACCCTTCCCCTCGCGCCGACGTCAGTCCTTCTTGGCGGTCAGGTGGGCGCTCAGATGCTTGTTCATTTCGAACATGCTGACGGACTTCTTGCCGAAAATCTTGGCCAGAGCGTCGTCGCCGTTGATCTGGCGGCGATCCTTGGCGTCCTGGAGGTCGTGCTTCTTGATGTAGTCCCAGACCTTCTTGACGACCTCGCTACGCGGCAGGTCGTCCTTGCCGACGATTTCGGCGAGGTCGGGGGATGGGGTGACGGGGGCGGTGATGCCGCCGCGGGCGCCGCCAGCGGGCTTGCCGGTTGCCTTGACCGTCTTCTCGGCGGCCTTCGTCTCGTCCTTGCCGCGTTTTTCTGCCGTGCGTGCCATGTTCCAAGCCTTTCATCTGCAATGATTCAGGGGCGTAACGACACAGGGGCGACATGGCTCCGGCGGGTGCGACGAAGCGTAACGCTTGGTTTTCGGCCGCAGTGCAGCATAATGCCGGCATGCGGATCGCGATCATCGACACCAGCACGACGCGCGCGGCGATCATCTCCGATGGTCTGCGCGATGCGGGACTGGGCGATCTGGTGCTGATCGATCCCGCCGGGCCGCTGCTCGCGCAACTGGAAGCGGCGCGGCCGGAGGTGGTGCTGGTCAATCTGGAGAATCCCAGCCGCGACGTGCTGGAGGATTTCTTCGCCATGTCTCGCGCGCTCGCCCGGCCGATCGCGATGTTCGTCGATCAGAGCGATGCGGAGTCGACGGCTGCGGCGGTCGATGCGGGCGTGTCGGCCTATATCGTCGATGGGCTGGCGAAGCAGCGGATCAAGCCGGTACTCGATCTGGCGGTGCGGCGGTTCCAGGCGTTCGCGCGGCTTCAAAACGAACTGGCGGAAGCGAAGAGCGCGCTGGCCGACCGGCAGGCGGTGGACCGGGCGAAGGCGATCCTGATGAAGCGGCGCGGGCTGGACGAGCCTGCCGCCTATGCGCTGCTGCGCAACCACGCGATGCAGTCCAACCGGCGCATCGCGGAGATCGCCGAGGCGATCGTCACCAGCGACGCGCTGATGGGAGATTTGTGATGGTCCGCATCGGTTTCCTGCCGCTGGTCGATGCGGCCCTGCCGATTTTGGCGCATGAACAGGGCTTTGCCGCGGCCGAGGGCGTGGGCATCGAGCTGGTGCGCGACATGACGTGGGCGACGGTGCGCGACCGGTTGCTCTATGGTCACACCGATGCCGCGCACCTGATCGCGCCGCTGGCGATCGCGACCAGTCTGGGACGGGGGCGGCCCGCCGTGCCGCTGAGCGTGCCGTTCGTGCTGGGGCTGAACGGCAATGCGGTGACGCTGTCGACGGCCCTCGCGGCGGCGGTGGAGTTGGGCGACGGGCTGGCCGATCCGGTGGTGCTGGGTGAACGGCTGCGGGCGGTCGCGGTGGAGCGGGCGGCGGCGGGAACGCGGCTGCGGTTCGGGGTGGTGCATCGCTATTCCAGCCACAATTACATGCTGCGATACTGGCTGGCGGCAGCGGGGATCCAGCCCGATCGCGATGTCGAGATCGTCGTGACCAGCCCGCCCTTCGCCGCCGATGCACTGGCGGCGGGCGAGGTCGACGGCATCTGCGTCGGCGAGCCGTGGAACAGCATCGCGGTCGACCGCGGGGTCGGCCGGATCGCACTGGTCACCGCGCAGATCTGGCGGCGGGGCGTGGAGAAGGTGCTGGCGCTGCGGGCGGACACGGTGGCGGAGCGGGGCGACGAGGTCGCGGCGCTGATCCGCGCGCTGCACCGGGCCGCGGCGCATTTCGTCGCGCCGGACACGGCGGAGGACAGCGCGGCGATCCTGTCGCGCCCCGAATATTGCAATGCACCGCCGGAGACGGTGCTGCGCGCGATCACGGACCGGGTGCGGCTGGCACGCGATGCGGAGGCGCTGCACATCCCGGATTTCATGTTCCAGTACCGCGAGGCGGCGAACTTCCCGTGGCGCAGTCAGGCGGCGTGGCTCTATTCGCAGATGACGCGGTGGGATGGCACGCCGTTCTCCGCGGGGGAGGCGAAGGCGGCGGAAGGGGTGTTCCGGCCGGACCTGTACCGGGCGGCGCTGGCGGGATCGTCGGCGACGCTGCCGGGGGCGAGTTCGAAGATGGAGGGTTCGATCGGTGAGGCGACCGGCGTGGGGGCGACGCAGGGCCGGTTGATATTGGGGAGCGACCGGTTCTTCGACGGGCGGGCGTTCGATCCCGACGAGATACCGGCCTATCTGGCCGGGCTGGCGGAGTAGCGGCCCGGCTGTCGTTTGCTGCATGTGCGAAATGCACTTGCGCCGACCCTGCGAATCAGGCAGTTTTCGAATCGTCGGGCAATGATGCCGGACACGAAATAGACGCAGCGCCTTTCCAACGGGGGGCAGGCACTGCGGCGACGGATGGCGGCGACGCCACCCTTCAACGGCAACGAAGCCGCCAGGATGCAGCCAGTGATGGCCGCCGTCCTGGCGGCTTTTTCTTTGTCCAGCGCAGATGGGGACGGCACATGGCGACGGCACTCTGGCAAGACGATACGACGACGGACAAGACCGGTTTCTGGGCGAGCGGCCATACGCCGACGCTGATCGCCGCGTTCCTCTACTTCGACCTCGCCTTCATGGTGTGGGTGCTGCTCGGGCCGCTCGCTCCCGAGATCGCGAAGACGCTGGCGCTGACCCCCGCCGAAAAGGGCCTGATGGTCGCGACGCCGACGCTCGCTGGCGCGATCCTGCGCGTGGTCAACGGGCTGCTGGTCGACCGGATCGGGCCGAAGAAGGCGGGCGCGATCAGCCAGATCATCGTCATCGCGGGACTGTTCTCCGCCTGGACGCTGGGGGTGAACAGCTTTGGCGGAACGCTGGCGCTGGGCGTCATCCTGGGCTTCGCCGGCGCCAGTTTCGCGATCGCATTGCCGCTCGCCAGCCACTGGTATCCGCCGCAGCATCAGGGCAAGGCAATGGGCCTCGCCGGCATGGGCAATTCGGGCACCGTGCTCGCCGCGCTGTTCGCCCCCGCGCTCGCCAAGCTGTTCGGCTGGAACGCGGTGCTCGGCCTCGCCTGCGTGCCCCTGACCCTCGTGTTCGTCGCCTATATGATGATGGCGAAGGATGCGCCGAACGCCCCCGCACCCAAGAGCCTCGCGCAATATCTGACGCCGCTGAAGACGGCGGACGCATGGTCGCTGATGGGCTTCTACGCGGTGACCTTCGGCGGGTTCGTCGGGCTGGCGGCGTCGCTGCCGATCTATTTCACCGACCGGTTCGGGCTGACGACGATCCAGGCCGGCTATTGCACCGCGGCGTGCGTGTTCGCCGGGTCGCTGGTGCGGCCGATGGGCGGGGCGCTGGCCGATGCGATTGGCGGGGTAAAGACGTTGACCGCGGTGTTCCTCGTCGCCGCGCTGGCGCTGGCGGGCGTATCCACGGCGAACAGCGTCGAGGCGGCGCTGGCGCTGTTCGTCTGTGCGATGCTGGCGCTCGGCACCGGCAACGGCGCGGTGTTCCAGCTCGTGCCGCAGCGGTTCGCGGCGGAGATCGGCGTGATGACCGGGCTGGTCGGGTTCGCAGGCGGCATCGGCGGCTTCTATCTCGCTTCGTCGCTTGGGATCGCGAAGCAGATGACCGGCAGCTTTTCGTCGGGCTTCCTGATCTTCGCGGGTCTGGCGCTGGTCGCGCTGGCCGGGCTGGCCTTGGTCAAGGGCGGCTGGCGCGCGCGCTGGGGTGCCGCCGGTGGCGTGCGGATCTGACATGCGCCACGTCATCGCTCTTCCCTTGATCGCCGTCGGTGCGACCCCCGTCGCGGCGCAGACGATCGCCCCGCTGGTCGAGGTTCGCGTGCGTCACGAGCATGTCGATCAGGCCGCGCTGCCCGGCGACGCCGATGCGGTGACGACGCGGGTGCGGGCGGGCGTGCAGGTCAGCGAAGGGCCGTGGTCGGCACTGGCGGAGGCACAGGGCAATCTCGCGATCATCAGACGTTATTATGACGGGCTGAGCGGACCGGCCACGCGCCGCCCGCTGATCGCCGATCCCGAGAGCATCGGCCTCTATCGCGCGCAGGTTCAGTATCGCAGCGCGCCGTTGACGGTGACGGCGGGGCGGCAGCGCATCCAGCTGGACGACGAACGCTTCGTCGGCGCGGCGGCGATCCGCAACAACGGCCAGACCTTCGACGCGGTGCGCGCCGAGATCGTGCCGGTGAAGGGCGTGAAGGCGGACGTCACCTATGCATGGAGCGTCCGCACCATCTGGGGTATCGACGGGTTCGGCGCACGGCCGCAGGCGGTGGGCGGCGACAATGTCTTCGCGACGCTCGGCTGGGCGTCGCCGATCGGCACGCTGAGCGGTTTCGCCTATCTGGTCGATCAGGACGAGGCGCCGGTGCAGGGCTACCGCCTGTCGAGCCAGAGCTACGGCGTGCGGCTTGCGGGATCGCGCAAGCTCGGCAAGGCGACCGTCGCGTGGCAGGCGAGCCATGCGCGCCAGTCCGATTACCATCGCAACCCCAACGACTATCGCGCCGATTACTGGCTCGCCGACATCGCGGTCGACCTCGCCGGGCCGAAGCTGGGCGGGGGGTATGAGGTGCTCGGCGCGGATCGGGGCGGCGCGCTGACGAGCTTCCAGACGCCGCTGTCGGCGATCTTCAAGTTTCAGGGCTGGGCGGACAAGTTCACCACCACGCCGCCCGACGGCATCCGCGATCTCTACGCCAGCGCCGGCTGGGGCTGGAAGCAAATCGGCACGCTGAAGAACGTGTCGGTGCAGGCGATCTACCACCGGTTCGGGAGCGACCGGCTCGTTCGCCATTACGGCAACGAGATCGACCTGCTCGCGAGCGCGAAGCTCGGCCGCACCGTCGCGGGCGTCCGCTACGCCGATTACGACGCGGACCTGTTCGCCACCGACACCCGCAAACTCTGGCTCCAACTGGACTGGACCCTATGATGAACACCGCTGAGCATCTGGTCGTCATCGGCAACGGCATGGCCGGCTGCCGCGCCGTCGAGGAACTGATCGCCCGCGATCCGCACCGCTACCGCGTCACCATCTTCGGCGCAGAGCCGCATGTGAACTATAACCGTATCATGCTGTCGCCGGTGCTCGCGGGCGAGAAGACCTTCGACGAGATCGTCATCAACGATGCCGCCTGGTATGCGACGAACGCGATCGAGCTGGTTTCGAGCGATCCGGTGCAGGCTATCGATCGCGCTGCGAAGACGGTGACGGCGCGCTCGGGCCGCACCGTGTCCTACGACAAATTGCTGATCGCCACCGGCTCCGATCCGTTCATCATCCCGGTGCCCGGCAAGGACCTGCCCGGCGTCATCAGCTTCCGCGACATGGCGGATGTCGACCACATGCTCGCCGCCGCGGGAGCCGGCGGCGATGCGGTGGTGATCGGCGGCGGGCTGCTCGGGCTGGAGGCGGCGCACGGCCTCACCCTGCGCGGCATGAAGGTCACCGTCATCCACTTGATGCCGACGCTGATGGAGCGGCAGCTCGACGAGGCGGCGGGCTGGCTGCTCAAATCCGCGCTCGAAGCCCGCGGCCAGACCATCCTGACCGAAGCGCACACCGCTGCGATCGTCGGCGACGGCAAGGTCGAGGGCGTGCAGTTGAAGGACGGCACCGTCATCCCCGCCAGCCTCGTCGTCATGGCGGTCGGCATCCGCCCCTCGGTCGCGCTGGCCCGCGACGCCGGGCTGGAGATCGGGCGCGGAATCAAGGTCGACGACCATATGGTCACCTCCGACCCTTCGATCCTCGCGGTGGGCGAATGCGTCGAACATGACGGCAACGTCTATGGCCTCGTCGCGCCTTTGTGGGACATGTGCCGCGCACTCGCCGACGGGCTGGTCGAGAAGCACAGCGGCTATCGCGGCTCGGTCACCTCCACCAAGCTCAAGGTCGCCGGCCTCGACGTCTTCTCGGCGGGCGATTTCTCGGGCGGCGACGGCGCGGAGGACATCGTGCTGCGCGACGCCTCGCGCGGCGTCTACAAGCGCGTCGTCGTCCGCGGCGACAAGGTCGTCGGCGCGGTGCTGTACGGCGATACCGCGGACGGCGGCTGGTATTTCGACCTGCTGAAACGCGAGGAGGACGTGTCGGCGATCCGCGACATGCTGATCTTCGGACAGGCCTTCGCCTCGGGAGGAGGCGTTGCGGACCCTAAGGCGGCCGTTGCGGCGCTCTCCGACAACGCGGAGATCTGCGGCTGCAACGGCGTCACCAAGGGCAAGGTCGTCGCGTGCATCGGCGCCGGCAACACGACGCTCGACGCCGTGCGCGCCACCTGCAAGGCGTCCGCATCCTGCGGATCGTGCACCGGGCTGGTCGAGACGTTGCTCGCCGTCACGCTGGGCGACGATTATTCCGGCGAGCGCACCGTCAAGACGATGTGCAAATGCACCAGCTTCGGCCACGACGACGTCCGGCGAGAGATCGTCGCGCAGGACATGCGCTCGATCCCCGAAGTCATGCAGAAGCTGACGTGGAGCACCCCCGACGGCTGTTCGTCGTGCCGCCCCGCGCTCAATTACTATCTGCTCTGCGCGCTGCCCGGCGAGTATAAGGACGACCAGCAGAGCCGCTTCGTCAACGAACGGCTACACGCCAACATCCAGAAGGACGGCACCTATTCGGTCGTCCCCCGCATGTGGGGCGGCCTCACCTCGCCGAAGGAACTGCGCGCGATCGCCGACGTGGTCGAGAAGTTCGATGCGCCGATGGTCAAGGTCACCGGCGGCCAGCGCCTCGACATCTTCGGGATCAGGAAGGAGGATCTGCCCGCGGTCTGGGCGGACCTGAACGCCGCCGGGATGGTCAGCGGCCATGCGTACGGCAAGTCGCTGCGCACGGTGAAGACGTGTGTCGGGTCTGAATGGTGCCGCTTCGGCACGCAGGATTCGACCGGGCTGGGCGTGAAGGTCGAGCGGATGACGTGGGGCAGCTGGATGCCGCACAAGTTCAAGATCGCGGTCAGCGGCTGCCCGCGCAATTGCGCCGAGGCGACGATCAAGGACTTCGGCGTGGTCTGCGTCGATTCGGGGTACGAACTCCACGTCGGCGGCAACGGCGGGATCAAGGTCCGCGCCACTGACTTCCTCTGCAAGGTCGCAACCGAGGAGGAGGCGATGCATTACTGCGCCGCCTTCATCCAGTTGTACCGCGAGGAAGCCCGCTACCTCGAACGCACCGCGCCATGGATCGAGCGGATCGGCGTAGACTATATCCGCGAACGCATCGCCGAAGACGCGGAAGGTCGCGACGCGCTGGCCGCACGCTTCCGCTATTCGCAGACCTTCTCGCAGGACGATCCCTGGGCCGCCCGCGCGGCAGGTGACGCGCGCGAACAGCATGCACCGATGGCGGTCTTCACACCTTTGGACGCAGCGAGGGAAATGGCATGACCGGCGAATGGCTCGACATCGGCTGGGTCGACGAGATCCCCGTCCGCGGCAGCCGCACCGTGCAGGTGACCGGCGGCGACGACATCGCGGTGTTCCGCACCGGCGACGGCAAGGTCTTCGCATTGCTAGATCGCTGTCCGCACAAGCACGGCCGGCTGTCGCAGGGGATCGTGCACGGCGGTGCGGTGGCGTGTCCGCTGCACAATTGGCGGATATCGCTGACCACGGGCGAGGCGCTCGGCGAGGACAAGGGCTGCACCCCGGTGGTGCCGGTGAAGGTCTCCGCCGGGCGGGTGCTGATCTGCCGGACCAGCGTGCTGAAGGCGGCGGCGTGAGTAGCAAGAAGAAAGCCCCTCCCCTTCAGGGGAGGGGTTGGGGGTGGGGCGGTGTCTCACCGAGACCATCGTCCGCGGACAGGCCCCACCCCAACCCCTCCCCTCAAGGGGAGGGGCTTTGAAGCCCGTCCGCACCACCTGCGCCTATTGCGGCGTCGGCTGCGGCATCGTCGCCACCCCCACCGGCGAGCGCACCGCCACCATCGCCGGCGACCCCGACCATCCCGCCAACCACGGCAAGCTCTGCTCCAAGGGCACGCACCTCGGCGAAACGATCGGCCTCGAAGGGCGTCTGCTCCACCCCATGATCGGCCAGCGCCGCGCCACATGGGACAAGGCGCTCGACCTCGTCGCCCGCAGGTTCCGCGACACCATCGCCAGACACGGCCCCAACAGCGTCGCCTTCTACGTCTCCGGCCAGCTCCTGACCGAGGATTATTACGTCGCCAACAAGCTGATGAAGGGCTTCATCGGCTCGGCCAACATCGACACCAACTCGCGCCTCTGCATGTCGAGCGCGGTCGCCGGCCATACCCGCGCATTCGGCGAGGATATCGTCCCCGCCAGCTACGACGACCTCGACGCCGCCGACCTGATCGTGCTCGTCGGCAGCAACACCGCCTGGTGTCACCCGATCGTCTACCAGCGCATCATGGCCGCCCGCGCCGCGAGGGGTACGAAGCTGGTCGTCATCGACCCGCGCCGCACCGAAACCGCGGACGAGGCGGACCTGCACCTCGCCATCCGCCCCGGCACCGACGTCGCGCTGATGCACGGCCTGCTGGCATGGTGCCGCGCGAACGGCGCGGTCGATGACGCCTATCTGGAGCGCCACGTCGCGACTCCCGCCCATTTCTGGACCGGGTTCGGCGAGGGAAGCGACCTGTGGTCGACGGCGCGCGTCTGCGACGTGCAGCCGGACGACCTCAGGCGCTTCTTCGACCTGTTCGCCGCGACGCCGCGTACGGTGACGATGTTCAGCCAGGGGGTGAACCAGTCGCTCGCCGGCACCGATCAGGTCAACGCGATCATCAACCTCCATCTCGCGACGGCGCGCATCGGCAAGCCCGGCGCGGCCCCCTTCTCGATCACCGGACAGCCCAATGCGATGGGCGGGCGAGAGGTCGGCGGCCTCGCCACGACCCTCGCGGCGCATATGGACTTCGCCCCCGACAACGTCGCCCGCGTCGCCCGCTTCTGGGCCGCGCCGAACATAGCGACGAAGCCGGGGCTGAAGGCGGTCGACCTGTTCCGCGAACTCGGTCACGGCCGGATCAAGGCGTTGTGGGTGATGGCGACCAACCCCGCCGTCTCGATGCCCGATGCCGGCCGCGTGCGCGAAGCGCTGGCCGCCTGCCCCTTCGTCGTGGTCAGCGACGTGATCGCCGACACCGACACCAGCGTCCACGCCCACGTCCGCCTGCCCGCCGCGGCATGGGGCGAGAAGGACGGCACCGTCACCAATTCGGACCGCACGATCAGCCGCCAGCGCGCCTTCCTGCCTCTGCCTGGCGAGGTCAAGCCCGACTGGTGGATCGTCAAGGAAGTCGGCAGGCGCATGGGGTGGAAGACCGCCTTCGCCTATGATCGCCCCGCCGAGATCTGGCGCGAACATTGCCGGCTGTCGGCCTATGAAAACCACGGCGAGCGGCTGTTCGCGCTGCCGGGTCAGGCGGCGACCGGCAACGCCGCCTATGACGCGATGGCGCCGTTCCGCTGGGGCGGCACCACGTTCGCGAACGGGCGCTATTCCACGCCGGATGGTCGCGCACGGCTGGTGCCGGTCGCGCAAAAGCCGCTGTCGGCCCCGCTCGCCGACTGGCCGATGACGCTCAACACCGGGCGTTACCGCGACCAATGGCATACGATGACCCGCACCGGGCTCAGCCCCAAACTCGCCCGCCACCGCGAGGAGCCGCTGGTCGAGGTCCACCCCGACGATGCCGCCGCGCTTTCATTGACCGACAACGGCCTCGCCCGCGTCGCCACGCCACAGGGCGACAGCCTGTTCCGCGTGCGGCTCGCCGCGACGCAGCGGCGCGGCGAGCTGTTCACCCCGATCCACTGGACCGATCGCACCGCCACCGGCGGCCGCACCGGGCTCCTGCCCCGCCCGCTCGCCGACCCGATCTCCGGCCAGCCCGGTTTCAAGGCGACCCCCGCGCGCATCGCCGTGGTCGAGACCGCATGGCGCGGCTTCGTCATCGTCGCCGGCGAACTGTCGCAACGCCCCGATTGTCTATGGGCGACCCGCGTCGCCGTGCCGTGCGGCACCGCCTGGGACCTCGCGGGCAACGGCGATCCCGCCACGCTCGACGCGCTGCTGCCGGCGGGCCAGCGGCTGGAGGCGATCGACGCCGCACGCGGCACCCGCCGCATCGCCATCCTGCGCGACGGCCGCCTCGCCGCCGCGCTGTTCGTCACCCGCGATGGCATCCTGCCACCCCGCGACTGGCTGGTCGCGCAGCTCGCCGAGCCGCAGGCCGCCGCCACGCTGCTGGCAGGCCGCGCACCGGGCGTGCAGGTCGATGGCGGCCCGATCGTCTGCGCCTGTTTCGATGTCGGGCTGAAGACGATCCTGTCCGCGATCGCGACGCAGCATCTGACCGACGTCGCCGCGATCGGCGGCGCGCTGAAGGCGGGCACCAACTGCGGCTCATGCCGCCCCGCGCTCGCCAAACTCCTCGCCGAAGGATCGACCCATGCCGCATGATCTGATCGCCCCCGGCACCGTCTGGCTGGTCGGCGCCGGCCCCGGCGATCCCGACCTCCTCACCCGCAAGGCCGAACGGCTGATCGCCGCCGCGGACGTCGTCTTCTACGACGCGCTGGTCGGCCCCGGCGTGCTCGATCTGATCCCAGCGGGCGTCGAGCGCGTCGGCGTCGGCAAGCGTTCCGGCCGCCATTCGAAGGATCAGGGCACGATCGACGATCTGATCGTCGCCGCCGCGCTCGCGGGCCGACGCGTCGTGCGGCTGAAGGGCGGCGATCCGTCGATCTTCGGCCGCTCGACCGAGGAGGTCGACGCCTGCGCCGCGCACGGCATTCCCGTCCACATCTGCCCCGGCATCACCGCCGCCAGCGCCGCCGCCGCCTCCGGCAGCATCTCGCTGACCATGCGCGGGCTGGCACGCTCGCTCACCTTCGTCACCGCGCATGCGCGGGCGGGGGAGCCGCTCGACCTCGACTGGGCCGCGCTCGCCCGCCGCGACACGACGCTTGCGGTCTATATGGGACGAGCCGCGGCAGGCGACGTCGCGCGCAACCTGATCGGCGCGGGCCTCGCGCCGGATACGCCGGTGATGGTCGCGGTCAACGTGTCGCTGCCTACCGAACGGCTGATCCGCGGCCGGCTGGACGCGCTGTCGTTCCTGGTGCGCGCGGTCGGCGCGAACGATCCGACGCTGTTGCTGATCGGCGCGGCGATGGGAGCCGCGGAGCCCGCCTCCGCGATGCCGGCGCGAACGGTCGAACGCGCCGCATTACGGGCGTCAGCGCTGTAGCCTGATCGTCCGCCCCTCCCGCGCGGAGCGGTAGATCGCCTCGACGATCCGCATGTCGCGCAACCCCTCCGCGCCGGAGACGATCGGTTCGCGACCGGCGGCGGCGCATTCCGCCATATGGTCGAGCTGCCCGACGAACTGGTTGACGGGAACGGGCGGGGGTTCGATCACGCGGTCCCGGCCGTTTCGCCCGGTCCACATCCGGTTGCCGTCATATTGCGTTGCGGGTTCCAGCTCGATCCGGCCCTTGTCGCCCATCAGCAGGATGTGGTTCTGGTTGGCGCTGTACATCGACTGGCAACTGGCGAGCGCGCCGGAGGGGAATTCCAGCGTCCAGTCGATCATGTCCTCCACCTCCGTGAAGCGGGGATCGCGGCGGTCGGTGGATTCGCGGGCGGTGACGGCGACGGGTTCCTCGCCGGTCATATAACGCGCCGCCTGAAGGCTGTAGATGCCCATGTCCATCAGCGATCCGCCGCCCGACAGCGCCCGCTTCAGCCGCCATTTGGCGGGATCGCCCTGAACGAAACCGTGTTCGGAGCGGACGTAGCGAATCTTGCCGGCGTCCCCGGCGCGGGCGAGGCGCATCGCCTCCAGATTATGCGGTTCGAAATGCGATCGATAGCCGATCATCAGCCGCCGGTTCGCGGCGCGGCAGGCGGCGATCATCGCCTCGCATTCCGCGACGGAGATCGCCATCGGCTTTTCGCACAGGACATGCTTGCCCGCCCTCGCCGCGCGGATCGTGTATTCGGCGTGCATCGCATTGGGCAGGCAGACATAGACGATGTCGACATCCGGGTTGTCGCGGATCCGGTCGAACGTGTCGTAGGAATAGACCGAGTCCGGTGTCAGGCCGTGCTCCGCCGCCACGCGCTTCGCCTTCGCCGGATCGCCGCTGACCACCGCCGCGAGCCGGCTGTGGCGGCATTTGGCGAATTGCGGAATGATGACGTTCAACCCGTAATAGCCGAGGCCGACGATAGCATAGCCCAGCTTGCGAGGAGGGGCCGCACAGGCGGGCGCCGCCATGCCGACCACCATCGCGGCGGCCGACAGCAAGATATCGCGCCGTTCGATCTCCACCCGCTATCCTCCTGTAATGCCGTGTATCGTCGTGGATGGTACAGGCATGATGCCGAGGTTCAACCGCCATCGCACCGCGATCGAGTGCAACCGCTTTATGCTGCACTGCATCGAAAACCGTCGCGGCCCGTCAGGTCCGCAGCGGGAGCATCGTCGCGTCCCGATCGACGACAGGATGGCGAGCATGATTGCGCAGGATCGTCGCGGGCAGCGTCGATCTGAGCGCGATCGCCACGTCGGCGGCGGTGCCGCTGTACGTGTCGGCCACGAAGGTCGGGAACGGCGCGGCGCGCCTGTTCGAAAACGACGAGATCGATCTGGACGCGATCATCGCCTCCGCCTGCCTGTTGCGCGACCTGAAGGCGTTGACCGAGGTGCAGGCGATGGCCCGCAAGACGCATTCGCCCGAGCCAGCGATGCAGGCGCTGGCGGCGACCGACCTGCATCTGATGGAAGCCTGCCCCGAACCGGCGGAGCGTGGTTCGGCGAGCAAGATCGATACGCGCTGGTCGCAGATCGAGGAGCTGCGCGCGCTGGGACGCGCGACGGCGGACGCGTGTCTGGCGGATTACCGGCGCGATCCGGGCCGCACCTCGACGGTGAGCGACCTGTTGGAAGCGGTGGCGGCGTAGCGACTATCGCAGCAACTTCGCCACCGCGATCGCCTTCGCCTTCGCATCGGTGGCGGCGACCGGACCAAACAGGTCGATCGCGACGTAGCGGCGGTCGTCGAGGAACAGCTGCAACTGTGCGCCCCGATCGCGCCATAATGCCGCGCGGCCGAGGCCGGGAACATCGGCGGCAGGGGGCAGCGTGCCGCCGGCGGTGCGCGACGCTTCCACATCGCTGCCCGCGGAATCGCCATTCGGCGCGGCGCGGGCTAGCAGCACCATCCGGCTGCCGTCCGCCAGCGTGTAGGTGCACATCGAAAATGCCGCACGCCCCTCCGCGGCGGGCGACACGCTGCCGAGTTCGGTCGTCGTGACGCCGACGCCAAGCGCCTTTGCCACGGCATCCCGGTCGAGGACGGAGCAGGCATCCTCCGCATTCCAGTCGGCGGTCGCCGTCGTCACCGCCTTGGCCGTCGCCGCGGTGGTGCCGTTGCCGTTGCCGCTTGAGTCCACGCCGCCGCATCCGGCCAGCGCCAGCATCGCCGCGATGCCCATCGACCTGTTCATTTCACCCTCCCCCGAAGACGGGTGAAGTAAAGCGCATCTTCGCCGGACTTGCCAGTGCCGGATCGTCGTGCGTGCCCCTATCGATCCGCGCCGATCGTGAACGACCATATCATCGGTTCGAGCGCGATGCGGTAGGGCATGTGGGGGCGGCCATCGAGGCTCCAGCCGGTGTCGCCGCCGACGCCCGCCTGCGCGGCATCGACCAGCAGCGTGCCGTTGCCGTGCGGGCGGATGTCGCTGCTGTGCCTGGCACTGTTCAGGTCGGCGTAGGGGAAGGGCAGGGCGTTGACCGACAGCGGCTGTCCACCGGTGACGCGCAGGCCCGGGACGTCCCGGCCGGTCAGCGCGATCCAGCGGACGTCCTGTTTGGAGCCGGACTCCTGCGGCCGTGCATAGCCATGATACTGGTCGGCCAGCGCACCCTGCCAGATCGCGATCTGGCCGCCGGTCTTGCGATCGGCATAGGTTTCCTGCGGCCCGCGTCCGTACCACCGCACCCGGTCGAGTGCCGGCGGAGTGGCGAAGGTCAGGCCGACGCGAAGCGGATCGGGCAGGGTGTCGCGGACGGGCGTGAACTGCACGTCGGCGCGGGCTGTGCCGTCCGCCGCCATCGTCCAGCGCGTCGTCGTCCTGACCGAGCCGACGCCCATGCTATGATCGACGACGATCGCATCGCCGTCCGCCGCGACACCGTCGACGCGGCGATTCTCGGAGAACTGCTTCCACATCGCGTGCGATTTGACGACGCCGGTGCCGACGTCGTTGTCGGTCGGCGCGCGCCAGAAATCGGGTGCGCCGCCGCTGAGCAATATGGTGCCACCGCGGGTGTAGCTGTGGACGAGACCCGTGGTGCGGTCGATCGTCAGCACCGCATCGCCGGCGGAGAGGGTCAGCGCATCGGCCGTTTCGGCGGGACGGACGTTCGTCGCGACCGGTGCGAGCGGGCGCGGCGGGGTGAGCGGGAACTGTTCCCAGCCGACGACATGCCCGGCGGGGACCATCGGGATCGCGCCCGCCTTCGCCCGCGCGCGCAGGACGAGGATGCGTTCGGCGCCGGCTTGCCGCGCGGGTGGCGGGGTGAAGTTCAGCGAGCTGCGGCCGCCGGGGGCCAGTTGCGGCGTCGGGATGCTGCCCGTCGCGACGGCGCGGCCGTCCTCCATCATCGTCCAGTCCAGCGTGAAGCGCGACAGGTCGATATGGTCGTGGCGGTTCGTCACCGCGAAACCGGGGCGCATCTGTTCGAAGGCGATCGGCGACTGCACCTTGGCCAGCTCGTAATATTCGGGGTCGGGTGTCCGGTCGGAGCGGATCACGCCGTCGCCGACCGGGCTGTCGTCGCCGCCCTTGTTAGCGAAGTCCGGCCCCTGCGCCCAGTATTCGCGGCCCTGCGCGTCCTTCCGGATGATCGTCTGGTCGACCCAGTCCCAGACGAAGCCGCCCTGCAGTCTCTTGTGGCTGCGGAAAACATCCCAGTAATCGGCGAAATTGCCGAGGCTGTTGCCCATCGCGTGCGCGTATTCGCACAGGATCAGCGGCTGGGTCAGGCCGGGCTGTTCGGCATAGTCGGCGATCTTGCCGATATCGTCGTACATCGGCGCGAAGATGTCGACATAGGTGTTCACCGGGTGTCGCCACCCGCTCATGCTCCAGCCGAGAAAGCTGACGAGGCGGGTGCGGTCGCGCGCCTTCACCCATTTCGCCGCCGCTTCGAAGCTGGTGCCGATGCCGGTCTCGTTGCCCAGCGACCAGAAGATGATCGACGGGTGGTTCTTGTCGCGTTCGACCATGCGCTGGACGCGGTCGAGATGCGCGGGTTTCCATTTCGGGTCGTTGCCGAGCAGGACCGTCGGGTCGTTGTTCCGCTCCTGCGACAGGCTGAGATAGCCGTGGCTCTCGATATTGGCCTCATCCATGACGTACAGGCCGTACTCGTCGGCGAGATCGTACCAGCGCGGGTCGTTGGGGTAGTGGGACGTGCGGACCGCGTTGATATTGGCCTGCTTCATCAGTTCGATGTCGCGGCGCATCGTCGCTTCCGACACGATGCGGAAGGTGCGGGGATCATGTTCGTGGCGGTTGACGCCGCGGATCATGATGCGGCGGCCGTTGACGCGGACCTCGCCGCCCGCGACCTCTACAGTGCGGAAGCCGATGCGGCGGCTGGTCGCCTCGATCAGCTTCCCGTCGGCGTCGAGCAGTTCGACGAGCAGCGTATAGAGATCGGGGGTTTCCGCGGTCCAGCGACGGATCGAGGGGATGGTGCCGTTCAGGGTAACGCCGCTGCCCGTGACGTCGCCGTCGCGGGTCAGGACGGAAGTCTTGCCGTCCAGCACCGTCGCGCGGACGCGGGTCGGGCGCGTATCGCCGGCAACGTCGACTTTCAGCGCCAGCGTGCCGTCACGATAGGCGGGGTCGAGCCCCGCCTCCACCGACAGGTCGCGCAGGCGAGTGGTGGGGGCGGCGTAGAGCGTGACGCTGCGTTCGAACCCGTTGACGCGCCAGAAATCCTGATCTTCCAGATAGCTGCCGTCGGCGTAGCGATAGAGTTCGATCGCGACGCTGTTGCGGCCCGGTTTCGCGGCGGCGGTGACGTCGAACTCGGCGGGAAGCTTGCTGTCCTCCGAATAGCCGACACGCACCCCGTTGACCCAGATGTAATAGGCCGCCCCCGCCGCGCCGACCGTCAGCAGCAGGCGGCGGCCCGCGAAATGCGGCGGTACGACGAAGTCGCGGCGATACGAGCCGACCTCGTTGAGTTTGTGGTCGATCCACGGCTGGTTGCGCGGAAACGGATAGCCGCTGCCGACGAAGACCGGGCCGCCATGCCCCGTGGCCTGAAGGATGCCGGGCACCTGCATCGTGCCCCAGCCGGACACATCGTACCCGGGCTGCTGGAAACCGGCGGGCCGGCTTTCCGGCGTCGGCGACAGGCGGAACCGCCATGCGCCGTCGAGCGACAGGTGGTAGCGGGATCGGCGGACGTCGCGGGACAGTGCGCCGCCGCGCGTCTCGAACCCGTCGAAGGTCGCGCGCATCGGCTCCGCGCCCTGACGGATGACGCCGGGCTGTTCCCATTCCGCAGGGTTGGCGACCTGCGCGGCGGCGGGGAGGACAGGCGTCGCCAGCAGGAGTGCGATCATCGCGGGGCGGATGAGATGGGTCATCAATGGTCCTGACGATAGCCGTGGGCGTACAACCGGATACGATATCCGTTTGCGGCGGCTACATCGGGGCGACAAGTGAAATCAGGCGGATCGGGTCTTTCCAAGCGAGCGGACTTCGGCAGAATGGCGGGCGACCGACCTTTCACGCAGGAAAAGAGGAAGACCATGACCCTCACCGGCCGGACACCGCGCTGATGCCGCGCTATCGCATCGACGGCCACAGCCCGCAGGTGCCGGCGTCAAGCTGGATCGCGCCGTCCGCCGACCTGATCGGCGACGTGCAACTGGGCGAGCAGGTCGGCATCTGGTTCGGTGCGGTGATCCGCGCGGACAACACGCCGATCGTGCTGGGCGACCGGACGAACATCCAGGAGGGGGCGATGCTGCATTCCGATCCCGGATCGCCGCTGACCGTCGGGGCGGACTGCACGGTCGGGCATCACGCGATCCTGCACGGGTGTACGCTGGGCGACCGGGTGCTGGTGGGGATGGGCGCGACGGTGCTGAACGGCGCGGTGATCGCCGACGACTGCCTGATCGGCGCGGGCGCGCTGGTGACCGAGGACAAGAGCTTTGCGGCCGGCAGCCTCATCATCGGGTCGCCGGCGCGGGCGGTGAAGGACTTGTCACCGGAGGTGGTTGCGGGCCTGAAGGTGGCGGCGGCGGGCTATGCCGCGCGACAGGCGCATTTCGCGGCTCATCTGGAGCGGCTGGACTGAAACGCCGGGTGGGCGCGTCAGGTGGAAGTGGGGCAGTAGCGGTCGAGGAAGTCCTGATGCGTGGGCAGCGCCTCGACGCCCGCCGCGACGCCTGCCTGCAACTGCGCCAGCGTGTCGCGCAGGCGGCCCGGCGGCATCATCCTCGCGACGTGGTGGTGCGTGCGCGGCTGAAGCCCCTGGCCCAGCATCACCTGTAGCCACGACGTGACGCGGAACAGCTCGTCCGCCCCCTGATAGGCCTGTGCATTGTCGCGGAAGAGCGCGATGCGGTCGGCCAGCGTGTCCGGGATGCCGCCCTCGCGACGGTCGCGCCAGAAGGGCTCGTCCCGCAGGTTGAGGTGATAGTGGAGGACGATGAAGTCGCGCACGCCCTCGATCTCGCGGCGGGACTGGTCGTTGTAGCGGGCGACGGTTGCGGGGCTGATGCCGTCGAACGGGAATTGCTGCACCAGCCGCGTCATCGCGACCATGATGAGGTGGAGGCTGGTCGATTCCAGCGGCTCGACGAACCCGCCCGCGAGGCTGAGGGCGATGCAGTTGCCGTGCCACGACCGAAGCCGGCGACCGGTGCGGAAGCGGATCAGGCGCGGGTCGGTCACCGTCTCCCCTTCGACCGAGGCGAGCAGGCGATCGTGCGCGGCGTCGTCCGACAGGTGGTCGGCGCTGTAGACCAGCCCGTTGCCGACGCGGTGCTGGAGCGGGATCTGCCAGCGCCAGCCGGCATCGTGTGCGACGGCGCGGGTATAGGGCACCGCCGGCCCGACCGCCTTCGTCTGCACCGCAAGCGCGCGGTTGGTGGGCAGCCAGTGGCCCCAATCCTCGAACCCGATCCCCAGGGTGTCGCCGATCAGCAGCGCGCGGAAGCCGGTGCAGTCGAGGAACAGGTCGCCTGCGATCCGCTGGCCGTCGTCCAGGTGCAGGGCGGCGATGTGGCCGGTGTCGCTGTCCTGTTCGATGCGGGCGATGCGACCCTCGATCCGGGTCAGTCCCGCCGCCTCGCACCGGGCGCGCAGGTACCGGGCATAACGGCCGGCGTCGAAATGATAGGCGTAGTTCAGCCGGTCCTGCCCGCCGGTGGCGAAACGGCCGGCGAGCGCGGCCTCGTGTTCGACGCAGTACGCTCCGATCGGCGCGGCGATGCCCTGCGCGCGCGCCTCCAGCCAGAAATGCTGGAAGTCGCCCATCCAGGTCGATCGGCCGACATCGCCGAACGAGTGGATGTAGCGCTCGCCGGGGCGCGTCCAGTTCTCGAACGAGATGCCCAGTTTGAAGCTGGCACCGGTCGCGGCCATGAACTCGCGCTCGTCGAGGCCGATCAGCGCGTGAAAGGCCTGTATGGTCGGGATCGTCGCCTCGCCGACGCCGACCGTGCCGATCTCGTCGGATTCGACCAGAACGACGTCGATCAGCGGGCCGAGCTGGTGCGTCAGGATCGCGGCGGCGAGCCAGCCCGCAGTGCCGCCGCCGGCGATGACGACGCGGGTGCGTTTCGGGGTGTCGGTCATCGGTTGAGCCGTTCCAGCAGGCGGGCGCGCAACCGGCGCGCGGCGCGATCGTCGAGGGTGGCCAGGTCGCCGTGCATCTGTTCGGGCAGGTGCGCGGCGGGACGGCCGCTGTCGCCCCAGACGTAATAATCGAACAGGCCGGCCCAGGCGCGCTTCTCCGCCGCCGGCCGGTCGCGCAACGACAGCAGGGCGTGGAGCAGCGTCGTCATCGGACTGTCGAGGAAGGCGGGGGCGTCGTTCCACCAATAGTTTATCATGACGTTGAACGCGCCTAGCGCCTCGACATTGTGCCACCACAGCGCGGGGTAGAAGAGGACGTCGCCGGGTTCCAGATCGGCGACCTGCGCGGTCGCCGCCGCTTCCGCGAAGCCGGGATAGCGATCGAGGTCCGGCGCGCGGAGGTCGACCATGCTGACGACCTGACCGCCGGGCGTCGGCTCCAGCGGGCCGGGGTAGAGGTTGGCGATCTGGTCGGGCGGGAACAGCGTGAAGCGGCGCGGGCCGACCATGCAGCACGCCAGATTGTTCGACATGTCGTAATGCGTGGCGGCGGTGGTGCGGTTGCCGATCCAGATGCTGGCGAGCGCGGGGTCGCGACCCTCCACGGGCGGCGGCAGCGGCAGGTCGTTCTCCGCGCGAAGGCCCGGCAGATAACGGTCGAGATCGGTGGAGCCGAGATAGAAGGACGGCGCGGCGGGATCGCCGAGGTGCGCGACGATGCGGTCGAGATAGTCGGACAGTCCGACGCGGCGGGCATCGAAATTCAGGCCGCTGAAATCGTCGCGGTAGAAGAAACGACCGCCGATCGCCGGATCGCCGGTATAGCCGACCACGGGCCGGCCCGCGTCGAACCGCTTGAGATAGGCCATCGCCTCCTTTGGCCCGCGCCGTCCCGCCGCGACCAGCGGCCAGTCGGCGGCGAGACCGCGCAGGATGACCGGCTCCTGCGCCGACAGCAGCGCGGCGGGCGAGAAGTCCGTCAGGGTCGCGCCCGCGATCTCGCGCGTGCGACGCTCCGTGATCGCGGGCAGGCGGCCCGTCACGACGCGTCGCGCTCCTGTCGCAGGGCGATCAGGTGGTTGATGTTCTCCAGCGACGCCGCCGCCATATAGGCGATACGGAGTATGCCGCTCTGCGACAGGCGCTGGAGCGTCGCGCTGTCGAGCGCCGCGAGTCGGTCCTGCGCGACGACGTGGATGTCGGGAACGACGTAGCTCTGCCCGTCGCCGAGATCGATCGCGATCTGCGTCGGGTGGAGCAGCCCGGCCTCCGCCAGGGCCGCGAAGGTCGGGGCCATCGATCGCTGTCCCTCGGCGACGACATCAAGGACGCGGGCGATGTGCTGGAGATAGGGGGCCTGTCCGCCGTGGCGGAGGAAGAGGGGTTCGCCGTCACCGGTGCCGACGCGGGGATCGTCGCGGTCGATCTGGATAGTGTCGTCGGTTCGCGCGAACGGGCCACGCTGGCGGATGGCGGGGACGTAGCGCGCCTGCCAGCGATCGCCGCGCAGGAACAGGTTCTCGTTCAGGTCGAGGCCGAGCAGCGCGACCGCATAGAATGCGCCGTCCTGCTGCCGGAACACGATCGGGTATTCGCGCTGCACCTGTTCGAACTCGGTCGGGAACACCAGCATCTGGTTCACCGCATCGCCCAGATCGGCCCCGTAGCGGATCGCCACCGTCAGGTCGGCATGATCGATATTGTCGAGGGGAACGCGGTCAGTCATCGCCGGACGATCCTGGCTTCGGGGACGGATGAGGATGGCGCAGGTCGGATGGCGGGGATCATAGGTCGCCGGGATGGCGGCTCAAGGGAGAAGTGCGTTCGCCGCCGTCGCCATCGGCCATCGTGGGGGCGTTGCGCGAGGCGGCGATCCGCCCGCGCCGGATTGCGGAAAAGGGGCCGCCCTCCGCCGGGCGGCCCCCTTCGTCCGGTCAGAAGCGGAAGCGGGCACCCGCGAGCAGGCGGGGCTTCAGTTCCTGTGCGAACACCAGCGCCTTCTTGTCGCGGCCATATTGGCGCAGCGGCTCGCTGGTCAGGTTCACGCCCTCGAACGACAGCGCGATATTGTCCGTCAGCTCGTAGCTGATGTTGAAATCGAGCGTGCCGAACGCTGCGTTGAACAACGGGTTGCGATCGTCGCCCTGGTTGGTCGCCGCGAGGAACTTCGCCCGCCAGTTATAGGTGACGCGCGCCGACAGACCGTTCTTGTCGTAGATCAGCGAGCCGTTGGCGCTGTCGCCCAGACCGGTCAACGCAAACACGTTGACGTCCGGATCGGCGGCGATGTCGACGTTCACGTTGCCGTCGACCTTGGTGTACGACGCCGACACACCGAAGCCGGTGTTGCCGAAGAAGTGCTGGCCGGCGAGTTCGAAGCCATAGATGTGGCCGTCGCGGTTGTTGATCGGCTGCGCCACCGCGAAGTTGAACAGCGGGTCCTCCGGGTTGGCGAGCACGTCGACCGCGCGCAACGTCGAATCGACGAAGGTCTGGTTGAGCGCCCCGCCCGGCGAGCGGTTGGCCTGGAAGGTGGCGTCCGCCTGCGCGGTGTTGCCGCCGTTCTGGACCAGCAGCGCCGTGTAGGTGAACAGGTTCACGTCGCTGAGGTCGGCGGCGAGTGCCGCCAGCCGCTGTGCCGCGACGCCCGAGCGCGTACCGGCCGCGCCGGAGGTCGGATCGCGCAGGCCGAACAGGTTGCGGTTGAACACGCCCTGACCGATGAAATTGCGGACCCGCTTGTCGAAGAAGCCTGCCGACACGAAACTGGACGGCTTGTAATACCATTCCAGCGACAGATCGAAATTGTCCGAGACGAGCGGACGCAGGTCGGCGTTGCCGCTGCTGCCGCCCGGCTGCCCGCCCAGGAAGGTCGGGCGTCCCGGCGTACCCGCCGTCGTCGACGAGAACAGGTTGCCGTAGTCGGGCCGTGCCAGCGTGCGGCTGGCCGAGGCGCGGGCGATGACGTTGTTCGCGACCTCGATGTTGAAATCGACCGCGGGCAGCAGGTTGGAGTATTTGCCCTTGGACAGGATTTCCTGCGGCGTCGCGGCGGCACCGGTCGGGAAGCGGATGCCGAAGTCGTTGTCGGCTTCCCACGCGATCGCGGACGGCACGACCTGAAGCGCGCGCGAGCGGACCCGTGTCTGTTCGTACCGGGTGCCGAACACGAGGTTGGCGGCGCGGCCGGCGATCTCCCCCTTCCACGTGATCTGGCCGTAGATCGCCCAGACCTTCTCGCCGACCTGATCAAAATCGTTGGCGGTCTGGTTGACCGGGTTGGCCGCATAGAAGCTGGAAAAGATGTTGTTCAGGTCGACGGCGTTGCCGCGGAAGGCGATCAGCGCCGCGTCGGCGGAGCGTGGCTTGTAGCGATCGAACTTGCAGGTCAGACAGAAGGTGTCGACGACGTTGCCGGCCAGCCGCTCGACGATGCCGGGATCGTTGATGCCCCAGTCGCCCAACTGCTGCTGCGTCTGCGTGCGGCGGCTGGTCATCAGCGAGTCGGTATAGGTGCCGCCGAAGTCGAACCGGCTGCCGCCGCCCAGATCCCAGCCGAGATCGGCGCGCGCGCCGTCGATGCGCTGCTTCTGCGCGGATGTGACCGTGCGCGCGATCTGCGTGCCGAGATCGCCCAGGTCGAGGACGCCGTTGCCGTTGCCGCGCAGCGCATCGTTGATCGTCGACGCCTGGACCGGGAAGCCGCTGCTGAAGTCGAGCGACTGCGAAGCGATGACGGGGGCGCCGAGGCTGATGAGCGTCGACGACGTGCCGTTCTTCGCATCGGGATCAGACTTGGAGATCGCGTGATAGCCGTCGACGTTCAGCGACAGGGTGTCCGTCATCTCCCACTTGCCGTTCAGGCCGTAGGACTGGAGCTGCGTCTTGGTGGCGCGGAACTGCTGTTCGTAGCCGGCATCCTTCACGCCGTTGATGTTCTCCTGAAGGAACGTCGTGGTGGCGATGACGGGGTTTTCGTCGAACGTCACCTGCGCGAAGGGGCGGTTGAACCAGTTGCCCTGCTCGCTGCGCTGCTCCTGCAACCGGTTTTGCGCGAACAGCGCGTCGGCGGTGAAGGTCAGGCGGTCGGTCGGCTTGAACTGCGCCACGGCCTGACCGTTGATGCGCTCGCGCTTGTTCTCGGAGAACTGGTAGCGGCTGTCGTTGGGGACCAGCACGAACGGCGTCGTCGGACGGTTGGTGATTTGGGTCGCCGCGTTGATGTACGGACCGGCGGTGTTGAAGAAGGTCGCGTTCGGGACGACGTTGAAATAGTTCGGGTTGCTCTGCGCCGAGGTGCTGTCGCGGCGCTGATAGCTGCCGAATGCGGACACGCCGAACGTGCCGCCGTCGTTCTTCCAGTTCAGCAGGCCGGACAGTTCCGGCAGGACCTTCTTGCCTTTACCATTGTCGACGCTGGTATCGTACAGCGCCTTGGCTCCCAGCGAGCCGCTCAGCCCGTCCTCGCGCGCATCGAGCGGGCGACGGGTGACGACGTTGATCGCCGCGCCGATGCCGCCCGACGGGATCGCGGCGCGGCCGGTCTTGTAGACCTCCAGCGTCGAGACGCCTTCGGAGGCGAGGTTCTGGAAATCGAACGAGCGGCCGGTGCCGCGCGCGAAGTCGCCGCCGCCGCTGGTATCGACGTTCGACGCGGGCAACTGGCGGCCGTTGAGCGTCACGAGGTTGAAGCCGCCGGAGAAGCCGCGGACGGAGACCTGCGAGCCCTCGCCGTTGACGCGGTTGATCGACACGCCGGTGATGCGCTGGAGCGATTCGGCGAGGTTGGTGTCGGGGAACTTGCCGATGTCCTCGGCGGAGATCGCGTCGACGACGCCGGCCGAGTTGCGCTTGATGTCGATCGCGCGATCGAGGCTGGCGCGGATGCCGGTGACGACGATGTCGGCGTCCTGAGTCGCATCTGCGGGGTCCTGCCCCGTCGGCTGCACGGCGGTGCCGGTGGCCTGCGCCCCGGTACCCGGCTGTGCGTTGGTGACCGAATCGGTCGTCTGCGCCGCGGCGGCGGCCGGTAGTGCCATGCACATCGTCAACGTCCAGATCGACGTCGACCGCGCAAGAGCGGACAGAACTGCAGAGCCCTTCATGATATCCTCCCGTATTGCGGCTTTACGCCGCCCCTGACCCGACCGTTTTTTGCTATCGGTCTTGTGGTAACGCTATCAGACTGTCCGACGTTGTCAATTGCCTTAAACGCCTGTAATCAGCCCTGTCGATCGCGGGAATAGTATACTGCGGCGATCCCTTTACCCGAGGATCCGTATTGGAAAGCGCGCCCAGACGGGCAACGATCGTCGATGTCGGCCGACGCGCGGGCGTTTCGGCCAAGACGGTGTCACGCGTCCTGAACGGCGAGCCGCATGTCAGCGCCGCGGTTCAGCAGCGGGTTCGCGACGCGGCGGAGGCGCTGCATTATCACCCCAACATGCTGGCGCGTGCGCTGGTGCGGCAGCGATCGATGCTGCTCGGCCTCGTTTATGAAAATCCGTCCGCCAGCTATGTCGTGGAGCTTCAGCGCGGAATGCTGACGCGGCTGGCGAACGGGCCTTACCGGCTGGTCGTATTCCCGATCGCGTCGATCATCGAACGCAGCGGAGAGGTTGCGGGGCTGTTGCGGTCCGCGGGGCTGGACGGGGTGGTCCTGGCACCGCCAGCGGCGGACGACCTTCGCATCCTGAACGATCTGGCGGCGGCGGGTATTCGTTGTGCGCGGATCGGACCGTCGCGCGGGATCGAACTCGCGCCGAGCAACCTGGTGGACGACATCACGGCGGCGCGGGAAGTCGCCGCACATGTCATCGCGCTCGGCCATCGGCAGGTCGGGATCATCAAGGGGCTGGCCTCGCACGCCGCCAGCGAGGCGCGGGCGATGGGGTATAGCCAGGCGTTCTTCGCGGCGGGCGTGCCGATGCGGCTCGATCTGGTCGAGCAGGGGGATTTCACGCAGGAGAGCGGCCACGCGGCGGCGCACCGCCTGCTGGCGCGGCCCGATGCGCCGACCGCCATATTGGCGCAGAACGACGACATGGCGGTGGGCGCGCTGCTCGCCGCGCGCGAGCGGGGGCTGACGGTGCCGGACGACCTGACGCTGGCGGGGTTCGACGACTCCGAGATCTCCCGCGTCTGCTGGCCGCCGCTGACGACCGTGCGGCAGCCGGTGTTCGACATGGCGGTGGAGGCGACGGACATGGTCATCGCCCAGCTTGAGGGGCGCAAGGCGACCGCGCGGCAGGATCATGCCCACCAGTTGCTGGTCCGCGCGTCCTCCGCCCCGCCCCGGCCGGCGGGGGTGGGCTGACGCGCCGTCGCTGACAGCGTTGACAGCGATCCCTCGACGCATGGCGCGGGCTGGGCTTTTCCCGCGAAAAGGGTGAAGGAGCCTTTCGTTTTCGGGAGGCGATGATGACGGTGACGCGGCGGACGGTGATGGCGACGGGCGGGTTGCTGGCGGCGATGCCGCGGATCGGCCGGGCGGCGGACGCGCCGCTGGCGAGCCGGCGTCCGGCCCCGAAGGACCGCCGCTTCGTCAGCCCGGCGGTGGAGCGGGAGATCGTGCGCGTAGCAACGCGCATCGGCGATCCGGAGCTGCGGTGGATGTTCGGGAATTGCTATCCGAACACGCTCGACACGACGGTGAAGATGGGGGTCGTCGACGGCAAGCCGGACGCATTCGTCATCACCGGCGACATCCCGTGCCTGTGGCTGCGCGATTCGGCGGCGCAGGTGCGGCCGTATCTGCACCTCGTGCCGTCGGACCCGAAGCTGGCGGAGCTGTTCCGCGGCCTGATCGCGCGGCAGGCGCGGTCGATCCTGATCGATCCCTATGCCAACGCGTTCATGGAAGACCCGACCGCGAAGAGCGATCTGGAATGGTCGCAGTCGGATTTGACCGAGATGAAGCCCGGCGTCGGCGAGCGGAAGTGGGAGGTCGATTCGCTCTGCTACGCGATGCGGCTGGCGCATGATTACTGGTCGGCGACGCGCGACCCGCGACCGTTCGACGCGACCTGGGCGCAGAGCGCGCGCGCGATCGTCCGCACCTTTCGCGAGCAGCAGCGCAAGGAGGGGCCGGGGCCGTATAGATTCCAGCGCAGCGCGCCGCAGCCAAGCGAGACGTTGCAGGGCGGCTACGGCGCGCCGACGCGGAAAATCGGCCTGATCCATTCCGGGTTCCGGCCGTCCGACGACAGTTGCACCTATCCGTTCCTGATCCCGTCCAACCTGTTCGCGGTGACGACGCTGCGCGAGCTGGCGGTGGTGGCGCAGGGCGCGCGACAGGATGCCGTGCTAGCGGCGGACGCCACCGCGCTGGCGGACGAGGTGGAGCGGGCGCTGCGCGAATATGGCACGATGACGCTGCGTGACGGCCGCAGGGTGTGGGCGTACGAGGTCGACGGGTTCGGGAATGCGGCGTTCATGGACGACGCGAACGTGCCGTCGTTATCGGGGCTCGCGTTCCTCGGCTGCGTCAAAGCCGACGATCCGCTGTGGCGGGCGACGGCGGCGGCGGCGTGGAGCGAGGCGAACCCGTGGTTCTTTCGCGGCAAAGCCGGAGAAGGGATCGGCGGGCCGCATGTCGGCGATGGTCAGATCTGGCCGATGTCGATCATCATGCGCGCCTTCTCCGCGACCGACGATGCGACGATCCGCCAGTGCCTCGCGATGCTGAAGGCGACTCACGGAGGCACGGGGTTCATGCACGAGTCGTTCGACAAGGACGATCCGAAGACCTTCACGCGAAGCTGGTTCGCGTGGACGAATGGGCTGTTCGGGCAGTTGATCGTGCATCTGGCGACGACGCGGCCGCATCTGTTGGCATGAGGTCTGCCGCTCCCTCCTCTTGAGGGGAGGGAGCGGGAAGATCTATCCCTCGCCCGAACCCGGCTCCGCCATCTTGCGGTGCTGTTCGGCCAGCACCGCGGCCGGCGTGATGCCGGTCATCGCGCCCTGCAGCTTCGTCTTCCAGCCGGAGAAGATCGAGGCCACGCCCTTGTTCATCGCGCTCCAGCCGTCCTGTGCGACATCGACGGGATCGCTCTTGCTGTCCGACTGTCCGACCGACGTGTCGAGCATGTCGCCGCGCGCGAAGAACTCCGTCTCGACGGGGCCGGGTTTCAGCGTGGTGATCGTCACGCCGTCCGCATCCTTGATTTCGTTGCGGATCGCGTCGGTGAAATAGTCGATGAACGACTTGGACGCGTTGTAGACGGCCTGGAACGAGCCGGGGATGTAACCGGCGATCGATCCGGTCACCAGCACCTTGCCCTCGTTGCGGGCGATCATCGCCGGCAGCACCTTTTGCAACAGGTAGATGGTGCCGACGATGTTGGTGTCGATCACGCGCCTCCAGTCTTCGACGCTCTGGTCGAGGAACGCATGGCCAAGGCCCTTGCCGGCGTTGGCGCACAGCACGTCGATGCGGCGGCCGTTCGTTGCGGCCAGCAGCGCGTCGACACCCTCGAACGTCGACAGGTCCGCCTCCAGCGGCGTGACCTCCGTGCCGAACTGGCGAAGATCGTTCGCCGCCGCCTCGATCAGCGGCTCGTCGGCGACGATCAGCACGTCGTAACCGTCCTTGGCGGCGAGCGTCGCCAGTTCGAAGCCGATGCCGGTCGAGGCACCCGTCACGATCGCAAATTTGTCGGCCATCATCACTCTCCTGTCAGTCTAGCGATCAAGCGGCGACCATGCCGGGCTTCAGCACGATCTTGGTCGTCTCGTTCTGCTCGTCGTGGAACATCTTGTAGCCCTTGGGCGCGTCGGTCAGCGGCATGCGATGAGAGATCAGGAACTCGGTCTCGATCTTCCCCTCCATGATCGCGTTGAGCAGGCCAGGCAGGTAATGCTGGACATGGGTCTGCCCGGTCTTGAGCGTCAGACCCTTTTCCATGAACGCGCCGAGCGGAAACTTGTCGACATAGCCGCCATAGACCGCCGGCATCGACACGCGCCCGCCCTTGCGACAGGCGATGATCGCCTGTCGGATCGAATGGGGCCGGTCGGTGCCGAGGAACAGCGACGCCTTCACCTGATCGACGACATTGTCGACGAACAGGCCGTGCGCCTCCAGTCCGACCGCGTCGATCACCGCGTCGGGACCGATGCCGCCGGTCATCTCCATCAGCGCCTCGTAGGTCGCGCTTTCCTTGAAGTTCAGCGTCTCCGCTCCAAACCGTTTCGCAAGTTCCAGCCGGTGCGGGAAGTGATCGATCGCGATCACGCGCTCCGCGCCCATCAGGAATGCCGACTGCACCGCGAACAGCCCGACCGGCCCGCAGCCCCAGACGGCGACCGTATCGCCCGGTTCGATCTGCGCATATTCCGCCGCCTGCCAACCCGTCGGCAGGATGTCGCTGAGGAACAGGACCTTGTCGTCCTCGACCCCGTCGGGGATGACGATCGGACCAACGTCGCTGAACGGCACGCGGACATACTCCGCCTGACCCCCGGCATAGCCGCCGGTCATGTGCGAGTAGCCGAACAGGCCGGACATCTCCGTGCCGTAGAGTTCGCGGGCGATATCCTGATTGTCGGCTGGAAGCCCGTTGGGACAGGCGGAATATTGATGCTTGCCGCAATGGTAGCATTCGCCGCACGCGATCGTGAACGGGACGACCACGCGCTGCCCCTTCTTCAGCGTGGATCGGGACCCGACCTCGACCACTTCGCCCATGAACTCATGGCCCAGAATGTCGCCGGCCTGCATCGTCGGGATGTACCCGTCGTAGAGGTGGAGGTCGGACCCACAGATCGCGGTCGACGTGACCTTGATGATCGCATCGCGCGGATTGACGATCTCGGGATCGGGGACGTTGTCGATGCGGACATCGTGCTTACCGTGCCAGGCGAGCGCTTTCACAATCCCATCTCCTCGAACTGCCCCGGGTTCATTGCGGGGGTGGCGATCTCGCCCGTCTCCAGCAATTGCTTGAAGCGGGTCAGGTCGCGGCGTGCCTGGATCTTCGGTTCGCGCTGGAACATCTTGGCGACGATCCTGCCGACGATGCCCGCGGGCGGGTCGTAGAGGATCGTCGCGCTGACGACCGTGCCGCGCGCACCAGCGTCGCGGAAATCGACGCGGCCTGAATTCGGCACGTCCGCGCCCTCCTCGCTGGTCCACGCGATGAAGCGGTTCTCCGCCTCGTCGGTGACGCGCGCATCCCATTCGACGGCTCCGCCGCCGGGGGCCTTGACCACCCAGTGGGAGCGCTTTTGATCGAGGGTTTCGATGCGGACGACGTTCTCCATGAAGCCCGGCAGGTTCGCGAAGTCGCGGAAATGCGCGAAAACCTCCGCCACCGGCTTGTTGATCGTGACGCTGGCGTTGGCGAAGCTGTCACCCTTGCCTTCCGGCAACTGGCCGGCGGCATCCGCCGGAGCGTCGCTGCGTTTCGAGGTGTCGAGCGGGGCGTCGTCGCTCTGCGGGTTCGCAAGGTCGGCCATCGGATTTCCCATGCTGATCTGGAACAGACAGGGGCGATAGCGCATGCGATCGGTCACGGGTTCCGATCAGCCGTCAAACAAAGCCAATCTTTTCAGTATGTTGATTTGCATCAGTCCAAAAGAAAGCACGACACTTCATTTTTGCCTGCGATATTATAAATCCAATCTGTAACCATTGCATAGCCAAACTGTCACGAACCTCGCCTAGCGCCCCCGCATCAAAACATCGGGGGACTTATGAAGACGTCGACCATTCGGCTGCTCGGCAGCGCGTTCGTATTCTGGGGCGCGGCCACCGGCAGCATCGCTGTCGCGCAGGAGGCGGCACCCGCCGTCGCCGGGGAGACGGCCAGCGAGGCGCTGACCGGCGACATCGTCGTCAACGGCCGTCGCCAGCAGAGCGTGTTGCTGGAGGAGCGCAACAGCATCGGCACGCTCGACATCGTCACCACGGGCGATGTCGCGGTCAACTCGCAGACCGGCGTCGCCGATCTCGCCAAGGCGCTGCCGGGCATCTCCGTCGCGCGCGATCAGGGTCGCAACCAGAGCGCCACGGGCGAGGCGCAGTTCGTGACGATCCGCGGCTTCGACACCGGCTTCAACGCCTATACGCTGGACGGTTTGCGCCTGCCGCAGGTGG
Source organism: Sphingomonas sp. Leaf343 (assembly GCF_001423765.1). Taxonomy (GTDB): domain Bacteria; phylum Pseudomonadota; class Alphaproteobacteria; order Sphingomonadales; family Sphingomonadaceae; genus Sphingomonas. The sequence continues at coordinate 216,349 of NZ_LMPG01000013.1, read as the reverse complement.
CGGGCACATCGCGGGCGATCTCGCTCAACCTGTTCTCGCCGTTCGCGATCGGCGCGATTTCGGCCGACAAGACACCGGGCGCGAACAAGGATGCCGACGCGATCGCCGGCATCATCGACCTGCGCACGCCGACCGCGTTCGACTTCACCGCGCCGTTCATTCGCGGCCGCGTGCTGGCGCAGGGCGCGCAACTGGCGCTTGACCACAAGCAGCAGGGGTTCGGCGGAGCGATCGGCATCGACTTCGCGCGCCGGATGGGCAGCGACGGACAGTTCGGCGTCTACATGGCCGGATATTACGAGGAACGCGCCAATATGGGCGAGTCCACCGCCGTCCAGAACGATTACAAGACGACGCAGCGCAACGTCGGCACCGCGCGCGCCAATGGCGACGCGCTGTCGGCGGACGGCGTGCAATGGAACGTCTACACCAATACGATCAAGCGATACGGAGCCAGCGGGTCGTTTGATTTCCGTAGCGATCCGGTCGATCTCTATACGCGCGTCAACTACGCGACCTATCGCAACACCAACACGATGAACCAGACCGGCCTGCGCAACGAGCTGACGCGGGGGCAGACCAATCCGAATGGCGGCGCGTACAATGCCGCGGGCGTCTACACGCCGCTGGGGATCAATCCGGCCAGCTATTTCCGCACCGAGGATGTCGAGCAGGAGCTGCTCTCCGCACAGGTCGGCGGCAAGGCGCGGCTGGGCGGCGGCATCGTCGCGGCGCTGGAGGGGGCGTACGCCGACGGCCGGTTCGACCAGCCGCAGCGGATCGAGGCGGCGTTCCGGGGCATCGCCTATAACGGCGCGGCGGGGAACACCGGTGCGGCGACCGAGGGCGTCGTGGTCGACCTGTCCAATCCGAAATCGCCGCGGCCGGTGCTGTCGGCGGGGGCGACCGCCTATGTCGGCTCGCTCGACCGGCCGACGCAGCTCTACGTCCAGCAGGGCTACGACTATCTGTCGGAAACGAAGAAGACGGTGAAGGGCAGCCTGGGCTGGGAAGGGCGGGGCTTTCTCGCCAGCGTATCGGTCGGCGGTCTGTACGAGGACTCGCGTCGGGAGGGTCGCAGCCTGACGCCCGATGCGACCCGCTATCGCTTCCTGACGCCGCTTCAGGCGGGCACGGTGCAGGGGCCGTCGATCGCGCAGTATTTCGGCGATGTGCTGACCAGCTTCCTGGATTTCTATCCGCAGCGGCCGTTGAAGCTGCTGTCGCGCAGCCAGCTCGATTCGCAGGTCAGCCAGTTCGTGCCGACGATCGCGGTTCCGGTGGCGACGATCAATCAGGGGCTGCTGGACGGCAAGGAAACGCGCAAGGCGGCCTATGCCACCGCGACGCTGCGCGCGGGCGGGCTGGAGGTGGTGCCGGGCATCCGCTACGAGGACAACGCTTTCTCAGCACGCTATTATCTGTCGGACGCGGACGGTGCGCGCTTCGTGTCCGCCGGGCGTGACTACGACCATATCGACCCCAGCCTGCTCGTCGCGTTCCGGCCGAGCGAGGAGCTGGTCGTGCGTGGCGCGGTGCGGTCGAGCTATGCGCGCCCGTCGTTCGACCAGATCGCCGGCCCCACGCGGATCAGCCGCGATGCGGTGACGAACGCGATCCTGTCGATCACGCAGCCGAACCCCAACCTGAAGCCGGTGGAGGCGTGGAGCTACGACGCCGGGATCGAATATTATGGCGGCGTCGGCCGCTATCTTCAGGTCGCGCTGTATTACAAGGATCTCGACAACATCCTCGTACCCACCGGCGTGCGGTCGGCCGGCGAGACGATCGACGGCATCGTCACGAACCGTCCGATCAACGGCGGCACCGGCAATGCCAAGGGTATCGAGGCCTCGGGCCGCTTCACGCTGGGCGATCTCGTCGGATCGGCGATGCTGGGCAATTTTGGCGTCGGCGGCAACATCACCTATCAGCGGACGCGCGCCAATTACACGATATCGGCGACCGACATCCGCCGCTCCAGCCTGCCCCAGGCACCCGACCTGATCTTCAACGCGGAGGTCTTCTATGCGGGCGGCGGGCTGCGGACGAACCTCTGGTACAATCACACCGGGCGGTTGCTCGCCAGCGTGCAGGACAGCCAGCCCGACATCTACGTCCAGCCGATCGGCGAGCTGAACTTCGGTGCGGCGTACGAGGTGACGGATGCGCTGGAACTGGGCGTGTCGGTGCGCAACCTGCTCGACCAGCACACCTATTGGGCGACGGTCGGCCAGTCGAAGCGGTACATCTCCAACGACCGCAATGGCGGCTATCTGGAGACGGGCCGCGTGTTCCAGTTCAGCCTGACGATGAAAATGTAACGGGAAGATGTAACGGGAAGATGTAGCGGCAAAGAGCCGAAGTCGATGCGCGTGCGTTAGGACGCGCATCGACCCTTCTGGAGACCCCGATGATCCGCGACCTCGCCGAACTGGACCGCATCCGCGCCGAATGTCACTCGCTGGTGACGAAGCGCTCGCTGGCGTCGGCAGGGGCGGCGGTGGTGCCGATCCCCGGTGCGGACATCGTCGCCGACATCGGGCTGCTGACCAACCTGCTGCCCGCGATCAGCACGAAGTTCGGGCTGAACCACGAACAGGTCCAGAAGATGGAGCCGAACATGGCGCAGCAGGTGCTGGTGCTGGCGACCAGCGCCGGCAACACGTTCATCGGCCGCATCGTCACGCGCAAGCTGGTGACGGCGGTGCTGCGCCGGATGGGCGTGCGGATCGCGACCGCGTCGGTGGCGAAGTTCGTGCCGTTCATCGGGTCCGCGGTGGCGGCGACGATCAGCTTCGGTGCGATGAAGCTGGCCGGCGACGCGCATGTCGAGGATTGCTACCGCACCGCCCGCGCGCTGATCGGCGAGCCGGTAACGGCCGCACTGCCCGCGAGGTGATCGAGCAGCCCTGCCGTCACCTCCGGCAGGGCGGCGGGGGCCAGATCGTGCGCCATCGCCTGCACGACCAGCAGCTTGGCCCCCTCGATCCGGCGCGCGAGGTCCTCGCCGTGGCCGAGCGGGATCAGCGGATCGACCGCACCGTGGATCACCAGCGTCGGCGCGACGATGTGCGTCAGCAGCACGGGGCGACCCGTATCGGCGATGATCGCCGCGAGCTGCCGCCGCCCGCCGACCGGATAATGGCCGCGATCGACCGCGCGCGTCGCCTGTAGCGCCAGCGCCTCGACATCGCGCGCGGCCTCGGGGTGGGAGATCAGCGCGAGCGTCGCGATCGTCGCCGCCACCGCCTCGTCGCGGCTCGGCGTTGCGGGCCAGCGCATGACAAGCCGCCGCATCAGCGCCGGGCTGGGCGGTGGCAGGCCGGGCGCGCCGCTGGACGACATGATCGTCGTCAGGCTGGCGACTCGTTCCCGCCAGCCGGCGGCGATATGCTGCGCGATCATCCCGCCCATCGACGCGCCGACGACATGCGCGCGCTCGACCCCCAACGCATCCAGCAGCGCGACCGCATCCGCCGCCATGTCGCGCAGCGTATAGGCGAGCGGAAACGGCATCCGGAGCCGGCTCGCGCCCAGCACCCATAAAGGGTGCAGCGCCGGCGTGCCGTCCAGCCGCGTCGACAGGCCAACGTCGCGATTGTCGTAGCGGACGACGCGATATCCGTCCCCGACCAGCGCGTCGATCAGCGGATCGGGCCACGCGATCAACTGCGTCGCCAGCCCCATGACGAGCAGCACCACCGGTCCCCGCGGGTCGCCGGCTTCCTCGTAATAGAGATCGACGGCGTTGACGTGGACGGTGGGCACTTCGGGGTTCCTCGGGGTCGGAGCGGACGGCCTATACCATCGCCGCCCTCGAAGGGGAGTGCGCAGCAACAGGAAGACGGCCCCGCTATTCCCCTCCCTCGCAGCGGAGGATTTAGCGGCGGACGTCCAGCCCGCCTTCGTGGAACGTCGCCAGTTCGCGGCGGGTGACGAGGCTCTGGTCGCCCGGCGTCGCATGCTTCAGCGCGGCGAGCGCGAGGCCGGTGCGGGCCGCTTCCTCCAGCCCGTGCGGCAGGCCAGCGAGCACGCCGCCGGCAAAGGCGTCGCCGGTGCCGATCCGGTCGACGATGCCGGTGATCTCCACCTCGCCCGTCTCGACCGCCTCGTCCGGCGTGTCGATCCGCGCGGACAGCGTATTGTGGTCGGCATTGTGGACGTGGCGCGTGGTGGTGGCGATGTAGCGCAGCTTCGGAAAGCGTTCGAACGCCGCCAGCGCCGCCGCGCGCCGCCGCTCCGATCCCTCGCCCGGAAAATCGCGGTTCAGCAGCAGGGCGATGTCGCGGTGGCTGCCGAACATCAGGTCGCATCCCTCGATATGCCGCGCAAGAATGGGGGAGGGGGCGTCGCACCAGCGCGCCCACATGCTCGCGCGGAAATTGCCGTCGAACGACACCGGTACGCCGACGGCGTTGGCCGCCGCGATCGCCGCCAGCGCGACCTCCACCATCTGCGGACCGATGGCCGGATTGATGCCCGACAGATGCAGCCGGCCAGCGCCTGCCAGCAATTCCGCCCAGTCATAGGCGTCCGGCGGCGTCTGCGCAAACAGGCTGTTCTCCCGGTCGTAGACGATCGCCGACGCGCGCAGGCCAGCGCCCGGCGTCAGGAAATACAGGCCGAGCCGCCCCGCCGCCCGGCGCACGCGCGTCATGTCGACGCCGTGCCTGCGCATCGCCTCCACCGCGGCATCGCCCAGCGCATCGTCGGGGGCGGCGGACACGATCGCGCTCGGCACGCCCAGCCGGGCCAGCGCGACGGCCACGTTCGCCTCCGCGCCGCCGAAATCGGCGTTGAGCCGTGGCTCCTGAAACAGATGGCCGCGCCCCGGGGCCGACAGCCGCAGCAACAATTCGCCGAAACACACGATCTGACCGGCCGTCGCCATTCGGAATACTCCCCGCTTCGTCTTTATCGAGACGGGCCTATAACCGCGTCGGCGTGCCCTTGACAGCGCCGACAGCGTCGTGTTGGTAGCGCTATCAGCGACGATAGTCGAGTGGAGGGGATATGATGGGCGAGCGTGAGCCCGCGGCGATGCTGCCGGCGGACTGGGAAACGGGAACTTTCCTCGGTCGTATCCAGACTGCGGACGGACCCAGCCCGATCGTCGTGCGCGGTGGCGAGGCGTTCGACATGGCGCGCGTCGCGCCGACGGTATCGGCGCTGGTCGAGGCCGGCGACTTCTCCGGTGCGGGCGGCATTTCGCTCGGTCGCCTCGATCCGGCGGTCCACGACCTGCTCAGCCCGGTCGATCTCCAGTGCGTTAAGGCGTGCGGCGTCACGTTCGCGGTATCGGCGCTGGAACGCGTCATCGAGGAGCGCGCGCGCGGCGACTGGGCAGCGGCGGCGGCGATCCGCACCCGGCTGGAAGAGAGCATGGGCGGATCGATCCGCTCCGTCGTGCCCGGCTCTTCCGAGGCGGCGGCGCTGAAGGCGGCGCTGATCGAGGACGGCTTGTGGTCGCAATATCTGGAGGTCGCGATCGGCCCCGATGCGGAGGTCTTCACCAAGGCGCCGGTGCTGGCGACGGTCGGTGCGGGCGCGGAAATCGGTATCCGCTCCGATTCGGGCTGGAACAACCCGGAGCCGGAGATCGCGTTGCTGGTCGACAGCCGCGGCAACGCGGTCGGTGCGATGCTGGGCAACGACGTGAACCTGCGCGATTTCGAGGGGCGGTCGGCGCTGCTGCTGGGCAAGGCCAAGGACAATAACGCGTCCTGCGCGCTCGGGCCGCTGGTCCGCATCTTCGACGGCAGCTTCACGATCGACGATGTCCGGCAGGCGGAGGTCGGGCTGCGGATCGAGGGCGAGGACGGTTATGTCCTCGAAGGGCGCAGCAACATGGCGGAGATCAGCCGCGATCCGCTGGAACTGGTCAGGCAGACGCTGAGCGAGCATCAATATCCCGACGGTTTCGTGCTGTTCCTGGGCACGCTGTTCGCGCCGGTGCAGGACCGCGACGAGCCGGGTCGCGGTTTCACGCACAAGGTCGGCGACGTGGTCGCGATCGACAGCACCCGCCTCGGGCGGCTGGAGAATCGCGTCGTCACCTCCGCCGATGCCGCGCCGTGGACGGTCGGGATCGGCGCCTTCTATCGCAACCTCGCCGAACGGGGCCTGCTGGCATGAGCCGTGCGATCTATCCCAGCCTGAACGGCAAACGCGTCGTCATCACCGGCGGCGCGACCGGGATCGGCGCGGGGCTGGTCGAGGCGTTCGCGGGGCAGGGCGCACGGGTCGCGTTTCTCGACATAGACGAGGCGGCGGGCGAGGCGCTGGCGGCGCGGCTGGACGGGGCGATCTTCGCGCCCTGCGACCTGCGCGATCTCGATGCGCTGAAGAGGACGCTGGACGGGTTCGCCGGCCGGCTCGGCGGCGTCGACGTGCTCATCAATAACGCCGCGCGCGACGACCGGCATAGCGTCGAGGAGGTCACCCCCGCCTATTGGGACGAGCGGATGGCGACCAACCTGCGCCATCTGTTCTTCGCCGCGCAGGCGGTGGTGCCCGCGATGAAGGCGGCGGGCGGCGGCGCGATCCTCAATTTCGGGTCGATCAGCTGGCATCTCGGCCTGCCCGACCTCGTCCTCTATCAGACCGCGAAGGCCGCGATCGAGGGTCTGACGCGCAGTCTGGCGCGCGATCTGGGCCGCGACAACATCCGCGTCACCACGATCGTGCCGGGCAACGTCCAGACGCCGCGTCAGGAGAAATGGTACACGCCGGAGGGCGAGGCGGAGATCGTCGCCGCCCAGTGCCTCGACGGGCGTATCCAGCCGGTCGACATCGCCGCGCTGGCGCTGTTCCTCGCGTCCGACGATGCGCGTATGTGTACCGGACACGACTATTTCGTCGATGCAGGGTGGCGTTGATATGGTGCGATCGGTCCTGAATGTCGGTGCCACGCTGGGAGAGGGGCCGGTGTGGATCGGCACTCCCGATGCGGGCGCATTGTGGTTCGTCGATATCAAGGCGCACCGCGTCTACCGCTTCGATCCGAAGACGGGCGCGAGCCGCCACTGGCAGGCCCCCGATCAGGTCGGCTGGGTCCTGCCGGCCGAGGGTGGCGGCATGATCGTCGGGGTGAAGACGGGGCTGCACCGCTTCGATCCGGAGACGGGGCGGTTCACGCTGCTCCACGATCCCGAGCCGACGATGCCGAACAACCGCCTGAACGATGCGGCGACGGATTCGAAGGGCCGGCTGTGGTTCGGCAGCATGGACGATAGCGAGGGCAAGGCGACCGGGCGGCTGTATCGCTGCACCGGCGGCGTCTGCCTCGACACCGGCCTGCCGCCGGTATCGATCACCAACGGGCCGGCGATCTCCGCTGATGCGCGGACGCTGTACCATACCGACACCGGTGGCCGGACGATCTGGCGCGTGCCGGTCGACCCGGACGGCACCGTGCTGAAGCCGGAGGTGTTCGTCACGATCGAGGACGGCGCGGGCTATCCGGATGGGTCGGTATGCGATGCGGAGGATCATGTCTGGGTCGGCCTGTATGGCGGACACGGCGTGCGCCGCTACGACCCGGCGGGGAAGCTGGTGCACAGCATCAAGCTGCCGGTCGCGAACGTCACAAAGATGGCGTTCGGCGGCCCCGGCCTGCGCACCGCCTATGCGACGACGGCGCGACAGGGGCTGGATGCGGCGGCGCTGAAGGAGCAGCCGCTGGCCGGCAACCTCTTCACCTTCGACCCCGGGGTGGCGGGCGTGCCGGCGACCCCGGCGAAGATCTGACGACGAACGAACAAGCAAAAAACATCATCAGGAGCGGGACGGGATGGCAAGGGACCTGGGCGACCAGCGCGTAAACATCGGCTTCATCGCCGCGATCGTCGCGGTGGCGACGATCGGCGGCTTCATGTTCGGGTATGACTCGGGCGTCATCAACGGCACCCAGAAGGGGCTGGAGGCGGCGTTCGATCTCGGCAAGCTGGGGATCGGTGTTAATGTTGGCGCGATCCTGATCGGATCGTCGATCGGCGCGTTCGGCGCCGGGCGGCTGGCCGACCGGATCGGCCGGCGCGGCGTGATGATGATGTCGGCGATCCTGTTCCTCGTCAGCGCGCTGTTGGCAGGGGCCGCGAGCAGCTCCGCGATCTTCATCTTCGCACGCATCATCGGCGGTCTGGGCGTCGGCGCGGCCAGCGTCATCTCCCCCGTCTACATCTCCGAAGTCACACCCGCGTCGATCCGCGGCCGGCTGTCGTCGGTGCAGCAGGTGATGATTATCTCCGGCCTGACCGGCGCGTTCGTCGCGAACTTCGCGCTGGCGCGCTACGCTGGCGGGTCGACCGCCGACTTCTGGCTGGGGTATGAGGCGTGGCGCTGGATGTTCTGGCTGCAGGCGATTCCGGCCGCGATCTATCTGTTCGCACTGCTCATCATCCCGGAAAGCCCGCGCTATCTGGTCGCCAAGGGCCGCGATGCCGACGCGCACGCCGTGCTGACGCGGCTGTTCGGATCGGACGAGGCGGATCGCAAGGTCGCCGAGATCCGCGGCTCGCTGGCCGCCGATCATCACAAGCCCAAACTGTCCGATCTGGTAGACAAGACCACGGGCAAGATCCGCCCGATCCTGTGGGCGGGCATCGGGCTGGCCGTGTTCCAGCAGCTCGTCGGCATCAACGTCGTCTTCTACTACGGCGCGACGCTGTGGGAGGCGGTCGGTTTCACCGAGGACAACGCGCTCCAGATCAACATCCTGTCGGGCGTGCTGTCGATCGGCGCATGCCTGTTCACGATCGCGACCGTCGACCGGATCGGTCGCAAGCCGCTGTTGCTGGTCGGGTCGGCCGGCATGGCGGTGACGCTGGCGGTGGTCGCCTGGGCATTCTCCACCGCGGTCACCGATGCGGCGGGCGCGGTCAGCCTGCCGGGCAATAACGGCGTCATCGCGCTGGTCGCGGCGAACCTCTACGTCATCTTCTTCAACGCCAGCTGGGGCCCCGTCATGTGGGTGATGCTGGGCGAGATGTTCCCGAACCAGATTCGCGGTTCGGGGCTGGCGGTGGCCGGTTTCGCGCAGTGGATCGCGAACGCCGCGATCTCCGTCAGCTTCCCGGCGCTGGCAGTGTCGCCGGGGCTGGCCGTCACCTATTTCGGTTATGCGTTCTTCGCCGCCGTGTCGTTCTTCTTCGTCCGCGCGATGGTCAACGAGACGCGCGGTCGCGAACTGGAGGACATGCAGGGCTGATCGTCCTGCCGCCGGGTCCGTCGCGCGACGGACCCGGCGCCCCGGTCCTACCGGCCCCAGCCGCCGTTCCGCCGCCGCGCGATCATCGGGCGAAAGCGGACGCCCAGGCAGATGATCGTCGGCCACAGCAGCGTGTTGACGATATCCAGCGTCGTATCGGGCCAGCGCCACGATCCGAACTGCAACCGGTCCATGATCTCGTTGAACGCCTCCGCGACGATCACCACCGACAGCGGCACCAGACTGCCCAGCGACCGCCGCGTGACGACCCGCGCCAGCATCAGCACCGCCATGCCGGCGTGGATGTGCAGGATCGTGTCGGGCAGGCCGGTACCGTCACCGATCCAGTCGATGAACTGATGCCACAGGCCGGGCAGGGTGTGCGGGCCGGGCCGGCTGACCCAGTGAACGGCATTGTGCGCTATCATACGTGCCGGCCTAACGCCGTTGCCGTCACAACGCTATGTGGCGTGGCGCCAGTCGCCGGATATCGAGGACGTTCACGCCCGCCAGCCGGACCTCGCCCAACTGGCGATCGCCGGTTTCGACCAGGATGCCGTCGGCGGTGGAGCGGACCGTGCGCCACATCACCTCCCGCGCGACGAGGCCGCGGCCCAGTCGCTTGACCGCCGCGACGCGCCCGTCGCCGCTGACCGCCAGCGCGCCGCCACCATCCGCCCCCACGACCGCGCCGGTGACCGCAAAGCCCTGCAACGCCGCCTCGCAAGCGGCGGCGGCGTCCTCCGGGCTTTCGATCCGGGCAGGGCGGCGGGATCGTACGAACAGCAGCACGCCGACCGCCAGCGCGATCAGCACCGCCGCCGCGACCCCGATCTGGACCGGCATCACGCCGTTCGCCATATCGGCGATCATTCCGGTCCGGGACCTGCCAGCGCGTCGAGCATCGGCCGGATGCCTGCCAGATCATATCCCGCACCGGCGGCCTGCGCGGTCAGCAGACCCGGGTCGCGCCCCGCCTTCGCGGCGGCCAGCGCCCACAGATTGCAACTGCGCGTGCCCGACCGGCAATAGGCCAGCACCGGACCGTCCGCCGCAGTCAGCGCCGCCGCCATCGCATCCAGTTGCGGGTGGGAAAAGCCCGCCGCCGTCACCGGGATCGCGGTATAGGTCATGCCCGCCGCTTCCGCCGCCGCGCGCAGGGCGTCGCCCGCGGGCTGACCGGATTCCTCGTCGTCGGGCCGGTTGTTGACGATCGCGACATAGCCTGCGGCCTTGATCGCGGGGACGTCTTCGGGACGGATCTGGGGAGCGACGGCGAAACTGTCGTTGAGCGGACGGATCATGGCCGCGCCCTATCGCATCGGATGCCCCCCGTCAGCCCTTCGTCGACGATAATGCACCGTGCACCCCGCGCCGGCGAATACCGGATCGGGACGAAGATGTCGGAGCGAACCGGGTTACCGGATTGACGGAAAGCAACTTTTGGCGCTTGGGCGGTGTAGATTGTCAGGAGGGGGAATCATCATGGAAGACGACGACGACGAGATCGAAATGAATCCGTCCGGCAACTGGTCGGCGATGAACAGCGTCTTCAAATATGACGGTGGCAACACGCTGGCTTCCCGCGCCATGCACGGGCATGTGTCGAAGGTGATGGCGGGCGCGTCGGTGGCGACCTCGGCCGTGGGCCAGGCGCATCACCTGACGATGTTCGGCGTCGCCGGTGCCGCCGCGCTCGGCGCCGGTACGGCCGGCATCGGACTGGCGGTCGCCGGCGGGGCCATGTCGGTGATCGGCATCGGCACGTCCGCGGTATCGCTGTTCAAGACGGCCGCGCATATCGATGCGCTGGAGGACCTGAAGGCGCGCGGCTCGATGAAGCACCATTGCAACTGCAAGACGCGCGACTTCGGCAACCAGATGTCGGACGATCACGACGCGATCTTCAACACCGTGCTGCCCTATATCATCGCCAAGAAGAAGGCGAAGCGGAACAAGAAGGGCGTGGGCACGATGGGCCTGTCGTTGGGCACCAGCGCTCATCGGCTGGGCAAGGCGATCTACAAGTCGGTCAAGGGCACGAAGGGCAAGAACCGCAGCTTCTATGCCGAAGTGCTGGCGCGGCATGCGGTGACGCACGAATGCGATCTGGTCGCCGGGATCGTGTCGGAGCTTTACACCGGGCAGGATTATCTGGCGATCCGCTCGATGCGGTCCGATCAGGCCGCCGTGCTGATCGCGGCAAAGATGAAGTCGGTCTAGCCAGAACCGGAACGGCGTCCCCCTCCCCGTCAGGCGGAGGGGGCGTGCGTTCAGCCCGCGTCGCGGATCACCTGCAGGAAGGCGTCGCCGTACGCGTCCAGCTTGCGCGCGCCGATCCCCGACAGCAGCGACAGCGCCGCCCGGCTGTTCGGCCGTTGCGCCGCCATGTCGCGCAGCGTCGAATCGTGGAAGATGACATAGGGCGGCACCCCCGCCTCCTTCGCAAGATCCCGGCGGCAAGCGCGCAGCGCCTCGAACAGGGGATTGTCCGCCGCGTTCGCCGTGACGGGCGTGCCACGCCGCCGCCGCTCGCGCTTGGGCGGTACGATGACGGACAGCGCCGCCTCACCCTTCAGCAGCGGCTTCGCACCCGGCCCGAATTCCAGCCCGCCATGCGCGTTCGTCCTCAGCGCGTCGCGCAGCAGCAGCGCGCGCACCACCGGCTTGACCAGCGCCGCCTCGTCCGCCGTCGCGATGCCCCACACCGACAGCGCCTCGTGCCCGTTGGTCAGGCTGCGCTCGGTCGACTGGCCCAGCAGCACCTGTTCGACATAGCCCGCGCCGAACAACTGCCCCGTGCGGAACACGGCCGACAGGAACTTGCGTGCCGTCTCCGTCGCGTCGACCGCATCGCTGGAGCCGAGGCAATTGTCGCAATTGCCGCAGTCTTCGGTCGGGTTCTCGCCGAAATGCTTCAGCAGGATACGGCGGCGACAGCCCCCCGTCTCGACCAGCGCTCCCAGCGCGGCGAGGCGGGTCCGCTCCCCCGCCTGACGCTCCGGCTCGACCTCGCCGATCCGCTGGCGGGCGCGGGCGAAATCCTCCGCCCCCCAGAACAGGTGCGCGACCGAGGGATCGCCGTCGCGCCCGGCGCGGCCGGTTTCCTGATAATAGGCTTCGATCGATTTCGGCAGCCCGGCATGCGCGACGAAGCGCACGTCCGGCTTGTCGATCCCCATCCCGAATGCGACCGTGGCGCAGATCACCATATCCTCGCTCGCGACGAAATCCGCCTGGTTGCGCGCGCGGATCGCCGGGTCGAGGCCGGCATGATAGGCGCGTGTCGGCCGACCGGTCCGCGCCAGTTGCTCCGCCAGCTTCTCGGTCGCGGCGCGGGTCTGGGCATAGACGATGCCGGGGCCGGGATTGGCGGCGATCAGATCGGCGATCTGCCGCGAAATCGTGTCGCGGGCGGAGATGCTGTAGCGGATATTCGGCCGGTCGAAGCCGGACACGATCATCCCGTCGGTCGGAATGCCGAGCTGCCTGGCGATGTCCGCCCGCGTGTGTGCGTCGGCGGTCGCGGTCAGCGCCAGCCGCGGCACCTCCGGGAACGCCTCCATCAACGGACCGAGCAGGCGATAGTCCGGGCGGAAGTCGTGCCCCCATTCGCTGACGCAATGCGCCTCGTCGATCGCGAACAGCGACAGCTTCGTCTGCATCAGCAGGTCGCGGAAATGCGTGCCCGACGCCCGCTCCGGCGCGACGTAGAGAAGGTCCAGCTCGCCCGCCTTCAGCCGGGCGATCGTCTCGGCGCGGTTCTCGTCCACCGACGTCAGCGTCGCCGCGCGGATGCCGACGGCGGTCGCGGCGCGCAACTGGTCGTGCATCAGCGCGATCAGCGGCGACACGACGACGCACGTCCCCTCCAGCATGACGGACGGCAACTGGTAGCAGAGCGACTTGCCAGCACCGGTCGGCATGACCGCCAGCGTCCGCTCGCCATCCAGCACGCGCTCCACCACATCCGCCTGGACGCCGCGAAACGCGGGGAAACCGAAAACCTTGCTGAGAATGGGGAGGGGATCGAGCATCGTCGTCGGCGCATGTAGCGACGCCGGCCCGCCGGGTCGAGGTTTGCGGTCGGCCTCCCCGGCGCTTTGCCAGGACGGGTTGAATGGCATGCGGGCGAGGGGCATCTAGCCTGGATGAACGAAGTACGCGACAACCGGGCCGAGCAGGAATTCACGCTGGAGGTGGACGGCGAGCGCGCCGTCGCCGCCTATCAGCTCTATGGCGACGAGATCGTCTTCACCCACACCGTCGTACCGCCGGCGATCGAGGGGCGCGGCGTCGGCAGCCGTCTGATCCGCGTCGCGCTCGATAGCGCCCGCGACCGCGGGCTGAAGGTCTTGCCGCAATGTCCCTTCGTCGCCGACTTCATCCGCAAACATCCGGGATACCGCGATCTGGTGGGTTAAACTGCCGATCCGATCCGGCGCCTTCAGAACGCCAGCGCACCCTGACGATGACGGAGCGCGCCGATGCGCTCGCTCAGGCGCATCTTCTGTTCCGCCTTCTCACGAGCCGATATGGACATCACGGCCACCAGTCGATCCAGCCCGTCCAGATCGGATATGGTCAGGAACTCGCTGGCCTTGTTCACGAAGACGACGGACGTCTTGGTCTGGCCGAGGAGTTCGATCACGTTCGTCAGGGTGCCTGTGCTGCGCGAGTCCCAGATCATCAGGCCATAATCCGCGGCCTCTGCCATCGCGATGTCCTTGGCGGTGAACCAGCGGCGCGTGCCCGGCGGCGCATCCGGATAGATGTTTTCGACCGGCCAGCCTCCGACGTTGTTCCGCGGTTCGTCGCCGCTGCAATATACGGTGACCGAGCGGGCCTCATGATCCGCGAGCACGCGCTGGATCGCCGTATCGGCTCCGTCGGCGTCTCCGACGACGACGGCCATGTCACGCTCGACCACACTGGCGATCCGTTCGCAGACCGCGGGTTGAAGGCGGCTGATGGCGATCGATCCGGCGATGAACACGGTCTGGCTTCGCAACATCGTCATCTCCAGCTGATCGCCGCCACATAGATCCTGCCGACCTTTCCAGACTTCCTCAAGGCTGCGCAAGCCGCGTGGAGCGATGCTCCGGTATGGATCAGATCGTCGACCAACAGGATGTCGGACGGCCCGGCGCTCATCCCCGCGTCGTGGATGGAGAAGACGCCGGCCAGGACCGCATCCTTCTCTTCGCGCGTGTTGAGGTTCTTGAGCTGTGGCGTCGATCCCTTCTGCAACAGGCCGAGGTCGACCGGGCGACCGAGTTGCCTGGCCACTTCGATCGCGAGTTCCGTAACGGGTTGACGGGCACGGACGGTCGAGGCCGGCATCGGGACGATCAGGTCGATCTTGGCGAAAGCTGCTTTGGCACCGTTGGCCATCGCAGAACCCAGCGATGCGATATTTCCCCAGCCTTCGCGGTATTTAAGCTGGAACAGCGCCTCCCCGATTTCCGTCCGGGTCGTGTCGAACTGGGGGTGCCCATTGTCGTCGTCACCCAGGTACACGCTCGACAATGTGTGCTTGTCCAGCGCGAAACCCTTGTCCCAATTGCCGGTGATCGCCTTCGGATTGACCTTCATGTCCTGCTCCCTTTGGGAGACCGGTATGAAGTTCGGTCCGGGGCCGCTCAAATCCAACCTGCTCCGTTTCGGAGCAGGTTATTCCGCCGCCAGTGCCTCATCGCGTTCGCGGGCCTGGCGGGTCCACATCTCCGCGTACAGCCCGCCGCGCCTCAGCAGTTCGGCATGGGTGCCGCGCTCCGCCACCCGGCCGTGGTCGAGCACGGCGATCTGGTCTGCGTCGACCACGGTCGACAGGCGGTGCGCGATGACGATCGTGGTGCGGCCGCGCTCCACCGCCTCCAGCGTCGCGAGGATGTCCGCCTCGGTGCGGCTGTCAAGCGCGCTGGTCGCCTCGTCGAGGATCAGGATCGGCGGGTTCTTCAGCAGGGTGCGGGCAATCGCCACACGCTGTTTTTCGCCGCCCGACAGCTTCAGCCCGCGTTCGCCGACCCGCGTGTCGTAGCCGTCAGGCTGGCGTTCGATGAAGCCGGCGATCGCCGCACCCTCGGCGGCGCGCGCGACCTCGTCCGGGCCGGCACCCTCGCGGCCATAGGCGATGTTGTAGCCGATCGTGTCGTTGAACAGCACGGTGTCCTGCGGCACGATCCCGATCGCGGCGCGCAGGGACGCCTGAGTTACAGTGGCGATATCCTGTCCGTCGATCGTGATCCGGCCCGCGCCGACATCGTAGAACCGGTACAGGAGCCGGGCGAGCGTCGACTTGCCCGCGCCGGACGGGCCGACCACCGCCAGCGTCGTGCCGGCGGGGACGTCGATGTCGAGGCCGTCGAGGATCGGGCGGCCCTTGTCATAGCCGAAGCCGACCCCCTCGAACCGGACGTGCCCGCGCGCCACGTTCAGCGGCGTTGCACCGGGGGCGTCGGTCACGTCGGCGGGCGTATCGACCAGCGCGAACATGCTCGCCATGTCGATCACGCCCTGACGGATCGTGCGATACACCATGCCGAGCAGGTCGAGGGGGCGGAACAGCTGCGCCAGCAGCGTCGATACGAACACCACGTCGCCCGCCGAGAACGCGCCCCGGCTCCAGCCCCAGGCGACATAGGCCATGCCGCCGCCGAGCATCAGGTTGGTGATGAGCGCCTGACCGATGTTGAGCCATGCCAGCGAGTTCTCGGACTTGGTCGCGGCCCTGGCATAGGCGTCGACGGCACGCTCGTAGCGGCGGGCCTCGCGCTCCTCAGCGCCGAAATACTTCACCGTCTCGAAATTCAGCAGCGAGTCGACCGCATGCGCGACCGCGCCGGTGTCGAGGTCGTTCATCTGCGTGCGCAGCGCATTGCGCCAGTCGGTGACCTTGCGCGTGAACCAGATGTAGATCGCGACCATCGCGACGGTGGCGGCGACCAGCCACGGCCCGAAACTGTGCCAGAAGATCCCGAGCACCAGCGCCAGTTCGAGAATCGTCGGCGCGATGTTGAACAGGATGAAGTACAGCATCGTATCGATGCTTTTCGTCCCGCGCTCGACCACCTTGGTCACCGCGCCGGTCCGCCGTTCGAGGTGGAAGCGCAGCGACAGCGCGTGCAGATGGCGGAACACATCCGCCGCCAGCCGTCGCGTCGCGTCCTGCCCGACGCGCTCGAACACCGCGTTGCGCAGATTGTCGAACAGGGTCGTCGAGAAGCGGGACGCAGCATAGGCGATCACCAGCAGGATGACGATCGTCGCCAGTCCGCGGTCGCCCACCGCCATGCGGTCGACCGCGTATTTCAGCGTGTAGGCGGCGCCGAACACCTGCACCAGCTTGGAGCAGACGACGAGCAGCATCGCCGCCACGATCCGCGCGCGCAGCATCGGCTCCCCCGCCGGCCACAGATAGGGCAGGAACCGGCGGAGCGTGGGGATCAGCGGCTGGTCGGGACCGGCGGTCGGGAAAGATGGCGGCATTGATGCCCCATGTCGTGCACCCGGAGCCTGCGCGCAACACCCGGCGTCTTCATCGCCCTGTCAAGCGCGGCCCGGCGACCGACGGAACCCGTTCGCCGCATCGACGGTTGGATAGGGCAGGATGGGAGACGCTTGTATGACTCCGATGTTCTTCGTGATGGCGATCCTCGGCTGCGGTGACGGTAACACCGAGTGTACCGAGGCGCGCATCGTTCCGGCCCGCTATGCGACAATGGCCCAGTGCCGCGCCGCACTGCCCGACCAGCTCGCCCGGAACACCGACGTACCCTATCCGATGATCGGTGCGGATTGCCGTCGCTCCGGCGCGCAGATCGTCAAGGCAGACGCATCGACGCCGAAGGGCTGATTACCCGCCCGACGCCGTGCGCCATGCCGTTGCGATCTCGTCGAGCGTATCGGCGGTCGACCGGAACGGTGCGGGGTCCTCGCCGATCGAGGCGTTTACGATGGTGCGGCGCGCGCCGGCATACATGCGGGCCAAGGTCTTCGACACCTCGCCGCCCTTTTCGAAATCCAGTCCGGACTCCAGCGCGAACAGGATCGCGGTGGCGCGCGTGACGCGATCGCTCTTCACGCGGTACTGGCGCTGCTCGGCGGCATAGGCGGCGGCGCGAAGCGCGGCGACCAGTTCGCTGTAGAGGAGTTGCACCAGCGCCGGGCCGGTCGCCGCCTGCGCGGTGCGGCCGGCGGCGTCGATCTCGCGATAGGTGGACCAGGGGTCGCGGAGGAGGGTGGAAGCATAGGCCATGTCAGCTGCTCTTGTTCCAGGCGGCGATCTGGTTGGTCATGAACGCCTGCGTCGCCTTGTAGGCGGCGACGCGCGCATCCATCGCGGCATATTGTTTGGTCAGGCGATCCGATGCGGCGGTCGACTGATCGGTGATCTTCGACTTCGCCGTGGTCAGATCGGTCTGCGCCTTGGCATAGCGGGCGGCCGACGCATCGAGGCCGGCGGTCTTGTTGGTCAGGCGCGTCGCCACCGCGGAGAACGCCGCCGACAGGCCGCCGCCACTGGGCCCGGCCCCGTCCCGGAACAGCGCCTCCACGCCCGCAGGGTCGTTGGCCATCATCTTGTTCAGCCTGGCGGTGTCGACGCTCAGGCTGCCGTCCCGACTGGTCGACACGCCGATGTCGGCCAGCGTCTGCGGCCCGCCCGTCGTTGAGTTCGCCAGCGTCGTCGTCGTCAGCACGGCCAGCGAACGCTTGATGTCGATCGCGCTGCCGTCGCTCTTCAGCGAGCCGGTGTTGATGTTGGTTTCTTCCTTCACCATCGTCAGCAACTGGTTGAAGGTTTCGACGAAGTCGCTCAGTCCCTGGCTGATCGCGGTGCCGGGCGCCGTGGAGCCCAGCGTCACGGCTGACGGCGAGGTGGAGACGAGGTTCAGCTTCACGCCGTCGATCAGGTCGTCGATCGCGTTGCTCGACCGGCTGTACCGCGCACCATCCATGACCACGACCGAGTTCTTCGCCGCGGTGCCGACGGTCGCACCGCCCGACAGGCCGCCCGTGGCCGGACCTACCGCCAGCGTCGTCAGTTCGGCCTGATCGGCGTTCCCGCCGGTCTGGTCCACGGCAATCTCGAACGCCTGATCCGCCCCCGACGCGCCCTTGATCGTCAGGCGGACGCCGTTGCCGTCGTTGACCAGTTGCGTCTGAAGGCCGGTCTGCTTCGTGATCTGCTGCGCGATATCGCCCAATGTCGCGCCGTCGGCGACGGTGATCGGCACCGTCTTCGCCGCCGTCAGCGTGCCGGTGCCGTTGTAATTGCCGATCGCGACGGTCAGCGTGCCGCCCTTGAATCCCTTCGTCGCGGCGACCGGAGTATCGGTGGTCGCGGCCTGCGCCTGCGCCAGCGTCTCCACGGTGATGGTCGCGGACAGTTTCGGCGACACCGCGCCGCCGGTCTTTGTCGTCGCGGTCAGGACGCTGGGGTTGGAGCTTTGCGGCGTGGTCGCCAGCGTGCCGCCCTTCACCAGCGATTTCAGCGCGCTGTCGAAACCGCTGACCGCGCTCTTCAGCTTGGCGATGCTGCTGATCTGCGACGTCAGCGTGTCGCCCTTGCTGGTCATCTGCGCGGTCTTGGCGGCGAACTGCGCCTGCACCAGACTGGCGACGAGCGCCTTGGTATCGACGCCGGTGCCGACACCCAGCGAGGTGGCGAGCGTGGCGGTGGCACTGGTGCCGCTGGTCGCTGTCGTCGTGGCCATCTGCCGCTCCTGTGTTCATTCCGGTAAACGACCGATGACCGGCCGGCTTTAGGATTGTTTGATGCCGTTTTCGTCGAACCGCGCGGTCGGCGGCACGTCGATCCGCGGCTGCGGCGGGGCTCCTCCTCCGGCGGCGGCGTTGAGGCCGAAAACGAAGGCGAGCACGGCGGCGATGGCGACGTACAGATCGTCGCGCACCTCCTGCCCCTCGCGGCTGGTGTAATAGACGGCGCGGGCGAGGGCGGGATACTCCAGGATCGGCACCTGCGCCGTTCCCGCGAATTCGCGGATCGCCAGCGCGAGGGCGCCGCGGCCCTTGGCGACGACCACCGGCACCTGATCGCGGCCCCGGTCATAGCGAAGGGCGACCGCGAAATGCGTCGGGTTGGTCAGGATGACGTGCGCCTCCGCCACCGCCGCGCGCGCGCCGCCGGACAGCATCGCACGCTGGCGCGCGCGCATATGGCCCTTCGCCTCCGCATTGCCCTCGCTGTCCTTGTGCTCGTCCTTGATCTCCTGCTTCGTCATCTTCAGCTTGCTCAGGCGCTGGATGATCTGGAGCGGGATATCGATGCCGGCGATCGCGAACAGGCCGAGCGACATCGCGATCAGGATGCCGGTGAAGGTGCCGCCGACCTGCCCCAGCGCGTCCTGAAGATTGGACGACGACAGCCCCAGCGTCGACCGGGACGCCTTCATCAGCATGTAGCCGCCGATGCTGCCGAGCAGGATGACCTTGAGCAGCGATTTGCCGAGTTCGATCCAGCCGTGCGAGCCGAAGATGCGCTTCAGTCCCGCGGCGGGGCTGATGCGGCTGAACTTGGGCGCCATCAGCCCGCCGTTGAAGCCGACATTGCCCAGCATCATGCCGCTGACGATCGCGGCGGCCATGCTGACCGCGAACAGCGACGCCATCGGCATCGCCAGTCGCCAGCCCGCCTCCGCCAGCGGGCGCCAGGGCGAAAACTCCTCCACGTCGCCGCGCCCGAACTGGAAGCTGGCGGACATCACCTCCTTGCACGCGGCGAGCAGGGCGGGGCCCATGAACACCACCCACGCGACGCCGGCCAGCACGACGAATGCGGTCGCCAGATCGCGGGACCGCAGGACATTGCCGTCCTCGACCGCCTTTTCCTGGCGGCGTTGGGTTGGGGCTTCTGTCTTTTCGCCGCCCTCCGACATCAGCCGAGCACCAGCGTCTGGACCGCGCCCAGGCTCTCGGAGATGATGATGAGCATGTAATCGCCCATCGCCGGGAAGGCGATCGCCAGCGCGATGACGCCGACCGCGAGGCTGGCCGGCATGCCGACGGAGAACAGGTTGAGGGCCGGTGCCGCGCGGCTCATCATGCCGACGACGATGTTCAGGCAGAGCAGCAGGAAACCTACCGGCAGCGCCAGCAACAGTCCCGCGAGAAACGCATAGCCGCCGAAGAACGCGATCGCCTTCAGCTTTTCCGCGCCCAGCCACGCCTGACCGGGCGGCAGCGCGTCATAGCTCTTCACCAGCATGTCGACGAGGACGAGGTGCCCGTCGAGCGACAGGAACAACAGCGTCAGCATCACCGAGAAGAACTGGCCGAGCGCGGGGGTCGACTTGCCGTTCTGCGGATCGATCGAGGAGGCGAAGCCGATGCCCATCGACCCGCCGATGATCTCGCTGGCGATCAGCGGTCCGGCGAACGCGACCTGCAGGATGAAGCCCATCGAGAACCCGACCAGCGCCTCGGCCGCGACCGACACGAAGGTGGTGACGGAAAAGACGGAAGGCGGCGGCACGATCGGATGCGCGGCGAGGACGAGGATGCCGATCGCCCCGGTCAGCGACACGCGCACGACCAGCGGCAACGCCACCGCCCCGAACACGGGAGCCGCGATGAACGCCGCCCCGATCCGCACCATGACGAAGATCAGCGCCCAGAGCTGCGGCTCGATGGCGAGGCCGAATCCTAGCACGCCGCGGCCTGCGAGAGGGCGCACGTTGCGCGCCACGCGGGCAAGTCCGGCCGGGCTGGCACCGGACGCGCGGGCGTGGCTGCGCTGGCGCTGCGCCTCACTTCACCAGATCCGGGATGCGCTCGAACATCGCGACGGTGAAGTCGCTGAGCAGGCCGAGGATCAGGCTGCCGAAGATCAGGATCGACATCGCCACCACGACCAGCTTGGGGACGAAGGTCAGCGTCTGTTCGTTGATCGAGGTCGCCGCCTGCACCATGCCGAGGATCAGGCCCGCGAGCAGCGCCGGCACCAGAATGGGTGCGCTGGCGAGGGCCAGCACCCACATCGTCTGGTTCGCGATCGTCAGGAAATAATCGGCGTCCATGTCTCGGCGGTCCGCAATCACGAGGGGTGTTCAGGCGCTCCCCTGAAGGGGAGGAGGAGTGGCTAG
The DNA here is from genome assembly GCF_001423765.1 of Sphingomonas sp. Leaf343. GTDB lineage: Bacteria > Pseudomonadota > Alphaproteobacteria > Sphingomonadales > Sphingomonadaceae > Sphingomonas. Next base: position 195,034 of record NZ_LMPG01000013.1, on the reverse strand, counting down.
ACCGCGAACGAGTTCGCCAGACTGCCCATCGTCAGTGCCCAGCCATCGACCAGCACGAACAGCAGCAGTTTGAACGGCAGCGAGATGATCGTGGGCGACAGCATCGCCATGCCCAGCGCCATCAGCACGGTCGCGACGACGAGATCGATGACGATGAAGGGCAGGAAGACGAGGAACCCGATCTGGAACGCGGTCTTCAGTTCCGACGTGATGTAGGCGGGCAGCAGGATCGCGAACGGGATGTCCCTGGGGCTGGCGAACGGACCCGCCTTCGCCATGCCGGCGAACATCGTCACGTCCTTGACCCGCGTCTGCTTGGTCATGAAATCGTGGAGCGGCGCGCCGGCGGTCTGGATCATCTGCGTGCCGGCAAGCTGCCCGGCGGCATAGGGCTGGATCGCGGTCGTGTTGATCTGCGAGATCGTCGGCGCCATCACGAACAGCGACAGGAACAGCGACAGGCCGACGAGCACCTGGTTGGGCGGCGTCTGTTGAAGGCCCAGCGCCTGACGCAGTACGGACAGGACGATGATGATCCGCGTGAAGCTGGTCATCATCAACAGGATGCCGGGCAGGATCGTCAGCAGGCCCATGATGATGAGCACTTGCAGCGACAGCGACAGCGGCGCCGACTGGCCCTGCTGTCCGCCGAGCTGGCCGAGCGCGCGGTCGACCGCGTCGCCGACACCCGGAGCGGGGGCGGCTGCCGGTGCGGCTGCCGGGGCTGCGGCCGGTGCCGCCTGCGCCAGTGCCGGGGCCGACACGATCATCGCCAGCAGGATCGCCAGCACGATCCACAACAGCGTCCCGCGCGGGGCCTTCAGGGAAAGGGCGAGGCTCACCGGATCGCTCCCGTGTTGATCTGGGCGGGGACGGTCCGGCCCGCGTCGACCTTGTCGACCAGCGTCACGCCACCGCGCGCGACCGAGACGAGCAGGTTCCGGCCCTCGAACTCCACGACCGCGAGGCGGACGCCGGGGGAGATCATCATCGTCTCCCTGACCGCGATCAGCCGCGTCCCCGACTTGCCGGGCATCCGCGTCTCCAGCTTGCGCCAGAGATAGAGGCAGCCGATCATCAGGCCGCAGACCAGCGGCAGCAGGACGACCAGTTTCAGGATATAGGACCAGAGCATCGTGGATCAGCCGCGCTTGTCGGGGGAAACCAGTTCGGTCATCCGAACGCCGAAACGATCGCCGACCGTCACCACCTCGCCGCGACCGATCAGCGTGCCGTTGACGAACACGTCGAGCAGCTCGTTCGCCTGCCGGTCGAGTTCGATGACGCTGCCTTCGCCGAGCGCGAGCAGTTCGCGCAGCGTCAGGTTGGTCGAGCCGATCTCCACGGTGAGCTTCACGTCGACGTCCTGAAGCAGCCGGAAATTGGCGGCGACGGCGCTGTCGACCGGAAAACCGCCGGTCATGTCGTTCATTGGTCGAATCCTTCGGGAAAGGCGAGGCTGGTGAGGCGGATGGCGGCGCGGCCGTTGGACGTGCCGACGGTGCCGCAGCCGAGCCGGTCGCGGCCGACCATCACGGGGACGTCGGCGTTGATCGAGATCGGGATGACGTCGCCGGGCTTCAGGTCCATCAGCTTCGTCAGCGCCACCACCGGCTCGGCGAGCACGGAGCGGACCGGGAAACGGACGCCCATCGTCGCGCGGGTCAGGTTGTTGCGCCAGACGGGATCGGGCTCGGCCTTGTCGAGCACCTTGCCGGTCAGCGTCGCACCGTGCGGCTTCAGCGCCGCGACCGGATAGAGGATGTCGACGAACTGCGGCTGCGCCTCGCCCGCGGCGATGCCGAACCGGGTGACGATGACGGCGTCGTCATGGTCAATGTCGGCGTTCGTCTCGGCGCGTTCCGCCTGGAACGATACGCGGGTCAGCGGCTCCCATGCGGCGGCCAGCGGCGTCGTGACCGCACGGGCGATCCGCTGCGCCATCGCGTCCGCAGCGGGCGAGAACTCGGTCGGCAGCGGCTGCATCACCGCACCCGACCCGCCGAAGAACAGGTCGAGCATCTCCAGCACGAACCGTCCCTCGATCACGCACCATGCCTTGCCGCCGTTCGCGCCGGCGGACGGCGTCATGCCGAGCGGGGCCCAGGCGGTGAGGGTGTCGCCCCGCTCGACCCGGTAGTCGCCGAAACGCTGCACGCTGAGCGGTTCGGCCCAGCAGCGGATCTCCTGACGCAGCAACTGCTCCCAGACCGGGCGCAGCGTGCGCGCCAGCCGGGCCGACAGATGCTGGAGCGTGTTGAGGTCGCCGAACGGGTTCAGCTTCGCCGCGCCCAGCACCGTCTCGCGCGCGGGCTCTCGCTCGCGGGTGCGTCGATCGGATGTTGGCGGGGCGTTAACCATGCCTCACTGAACAACGAAACTGGTAAAGTAAACGTTACGAATGCCTCCAAATCCTTCTTTTTGCTCCAGCGTATCGTTGATCGCCTTCACCAGTTTGGTCTGGAGCTGGCGTTTGCCCTCGGTGGTGAAAACCTGTTCCTCGGTGGTGTCGCCAAGGGCCATCAGGATCGCCGAGCGGACGGCGATGTCGTTGGTCTTCAGGTTGGTGATGACCGTGTCGTCATAGGGCGTGGAGACGGCTACCCCGACTTGGACGAAGTGTACCGAATCGCGCAGGTTGGACGTGAAGTCCTTTTCCATCGCGAAATAATTGGAGGCGAACTTCTCGCCGCCCTCGCCCTCCGGCGTGGGCTTGCCGACGTGCTCGCTCGCCGCGGCCTCGCCTTCGCCGCCACCGTGACCGCCACCTTCGCCGCCTTCGCCCCCCTCGCCGGCATGCTTCTGCTCGCTCTTGGGCACGAGCTTGGGCTTGTTCGGGTCCTCATGCTCCGCTTCCGCCGCATGGCCACCGCCGATCATGCCCGACTGTGCGGCATAGACGCCCGCGCCGACACCGCCGCCGACCAGCACCAGCAGGCCGACGACCCCGATCAACAGCTTCTTCTTGCCGCCCTTCTTGGGGGCGGGGGCGGCATCGTCCTTGGCATCGCTCATCGTTGAAACTCCCGGAAATTAGGCGATCCGCCCGTCGCCGGTATCGGCGGTGGCGGCGGAGGCGGTGGAAGGATTGCGGCGCGCCGACGGCGTGTTCGGCTGGTGCTGCTGCGATTGCTGCTGCTGACGCTGCTGGTTCTGGCCGGCGTCGGTGCCGACCGAGGTCTGGCCCAGCTTCAGGCCACGCGCTTCCGCGGCTTCGGCGAGTCGCGGCTGCGCCTCCTGAAGCAGGGCGCGGGTCTGCGGCTGATCGGCGGCGAAGTGGACGTGCAGCGTGTCGCCGTCCTGCCGCACGCCGATATCGATGCCGCCCAGCGCGTCCGGCACCAGCCGGATACGCGTGTCCATGGCGTTCGCGGCGTCCGCCACGGCATCGCGAAGCGCGGCGATATGCGCGACCATCGCGTGCGGCCAACGCTGGTCGGTCATGTCGAGACTGGCCTGGCCGCCGCCCTGTGGAGCCGCCACGGCGAGCCGCTCGGTGGGCGCGATCGTGGCGGCCAGCGCCTCGGCACCGACCGTCAGGATACGATCCTCGCGCTCGCTGCGCTGGGCGGCAAGCCTGGCCGCGCCGAAAACGATGCCGGCGCTCGCCGTCGTTCCGACGGTCGCGGCGGGAAGGGGGGGCAGCGGTGCAGAAGCAGGCGGTGCCTCGGCGATCGGTCGCTCGGGCGAGGGCATGGCCTGGGCCGGCACTGCCGATACGGGAGCGGCCACCAAGGGCGCGGCGACGTTCGCGACGGGCACACCGGCGGCAACGGGCCCACTGGGGGCCACGGGCACACCGGCGGCAACGGGTTGCGCCGGATCGGTCGCGGCGCGCGGCGGCGGCGTCGTAATCGTCGCGTTCAGCGCGCTGGCCATCGCCGCGACGGGATCGCCCTGCGTGGGTAGCGCCCCGCTAGCGGGTGAGTTGGGGCGAGCGATCGCGCCCGTCACGGGCACCGCTGCGGCGATCGCGATCGTCGGCGGGCCGACGAGTGGCAGCGGCGTCCCGGTGGCGGGCGCGCGTTCGACGGGTGCCTCGGGCGGCGCATAGTCGATGATCGGCAAGTCGATCGGGAAGGGCGGGGCAACCTGCGGCGCGATCGGCAAACCGGATGCGGCGGGATGACGATCGGGCACGGCGGGCGTATCCGGACCCGGTTCGACCGGCGCGTCTGGCGCAGGCTGTGCGACGGTCGGTCCGGGTCCGGGCGCTGCGGCGACCTGAGGAACGATCGGGCCACGAGCCTTCGCCGGAGCGGGTTTGTCCACCGTCGCCGGCTCCGTGAGGGGCATCGCAACCGGGGCGGGAGCCACCGCGTCCAAAACCGGAGGGGCGATCGATACGGCGGCAGGGTCCTCGCGATCCGGGGCGTCCGGCTCGATCGTGTCGGGCAGGTTGGCCGTGGTCGGTGTCGGCAGATCGGCGATCGGCGGCGTCGGTTTGTCCGCGGTCGGGATCGGTCGTTTGCCAGCAGGGGGCAGCCGATGGGGCACGACGGGATCGCCGGAGGCGTGATCGACCGCGATCGGAGCGGGGATGATCGGAGCAGGTGCGGCGGAGTCCGCAGGGACTATGGCCGGGGGGACGGGTGCGATGCCCGTCGCCACCGGCACCGGCATCGCCGGCGCGTTCGGATCGGTGATGACGATCTCGACCGGATAGGGAAATTCCTCGGCCGTTTTCGGCTTTGGTTCGTCTCCCTGCCCGGTGATCGGACGCGGTGCGATGTCGACCGTCGGCGCGACCGGCGATGGTCGTGCTGCCGCAGCGGGCGGCGTGAGGATGTCCGGCAATACGACGGGAGCGGTATGGCCGCTCGGGATGGCGGACCGCACCGGCAGCGACACGGGCGTCGTCGGTAACGGGTTCTTCACGACAGGCGGGAGCGTCGGCGTCGGCCACGGCGATCCCTGCCCATCCACCGGGGGCTTCGGATCGATGCCGACCGGCCTGCCGACGATCAGGCCGCACGCGACCATAGCGACGTCATGATCGTCGGTGGGCGCAGGCGTCGGCATCGGCGACGTCGCGACCGGCGGTAACGGGGCCGAAGGGAACCGGGCCGGGGGCAGCGGGGCATCCGGCGTGGTCGGCAGGACGGCCACCGCCGGCATCGGCACCGGTATCGGCAAGCTCTTGCCGGTCGCGGCATCCGGCTGCCGATCGTCGGCAGGGAGGGCAATCGACACGGCAAAATCCGGTGTCGTCGCGCCGGTCGCGATGCCGCCCGTCGCGCCGACGCCTGTGCTGCCCGCACTCGGCAGCGCGAACACGCCGCCACCGCCGACCGCCACCGGCGCGCCGGCAGCGGCGACGCCCGCAGGAACGGCGGGGCGGAGAGTGGCGGCAGTGGACTGGATCATGGCGTAACGGTGTCCCGGACTATTCGGAACTCGATCAGCAAGGACCGTGCCGTTTCGCGCGGGGAATGCCCGGTGCGTCTTCCAGCGCGCGCATTTCCCGGGCCGTAGCGGCATGGCGCGCGCGTTCCATCAGCTTTTCGACGGCGGTCTGGTCGCGCTTGGCGGCGCGCGTGGCTTCGGTCGCGACATTGGCGCGGCGTTCGGCCATTTCGACGCGCGTGACGGCGGCGTCGGCGGTGCGTTGCAGCCGTTCCCGGTAATAGGCGGCGGCCGACAGATCGTGCGCGCCCGTCGATTGCGTCGTCGGCGCGACGGCATCGACCAGCGCGGAGATGCGCTGCGTCAGTTGATGTTCGCCCGCCAGCGCCTCCGCCTGCCGGACCTCCTCGGCGCGCGCCAGTCCGAGCTGGAGCGTGCGGACGCGGTGCAGCCGGGCCAGCATCTTCTCCTTCTGCACGCTCATGGCATGCCGAACACGCCGACCAGCTCGGCGGCGGCGTCGCCCAGCGACACCGTCTCGTCCGGGTCCTGCCGGATATAGTCGGTGACGGCGGGGTGATAGGCGATGGCGGCATCGATCGCCGGATCGGTCCCGGCCCGGTACGCGCCCATCAGCACCAGATCGCGATTCTCTTCGTAGGTCGCGAGATGCCGGCGCAGCACGCGCGCGGCGGCGAGGTGATCGTGCCCGGCGATATCGGTCATCACGCGGCTGACCGACGGGCCGACGTTGATCGCGGGATAGACGCCGCGCTCCGCCAGCGCACGGCTCAGCACGATATGCCCGTCGAGGATCGATCGCGCGGAGTCGACGACCGGATCGTTGCCGTCGTCGCCATCCGCCAGCACGGTATAGATCGCGGTGATCGCGCCCGTTCCGTGCGCGTCGGTGCCGGCGCGCTCGATCAGGTTCGGCAGCATCGCGATGGCCGACGGGGGATAGCCGCGCGCCGACGCCGGCTCGCCGAGCGCCAGTCCGATCTCCCGACCGGCATGCGCGACGCGGGTCAGCGAATCCATGATGAGCAGCACGTTCTTGCCCTGCGCGCGGAAATATTCCGCGATGGCATGCGTGCGCAGCGCGCCGCGGATACGCAGCACGGGCGAGTGGTTGGCGGGCACCGCGACCACGACGGAACGCGTGCGCGCCTCGCCCGCGACCTTGGTATCGAGGAAGTCGGCGACCTCGCGGCTGCGCTCGCCGATCAGGCCGATGACGATCACGTCGGCCTTGGCGGCGCGGACCATCATGCCCAGCAGCACCGATTTGCCGACACCGGAGCCGGCCATGATGCCGATGCGCTGGCCCTTGCCGACCGTCAGCAACCCGTTGATCGCGCGGACGCCGACGTCCAGCGGCTCCAGCACGCGGCCACGGTCCAGCGGTCCCTGCAGCTTGCCGGCCAGCGGCCAGGTCTGCGCGCCGCGGATTGGCCCCAGCCCGTCGATCGGCTTGCCCGCGCCGTCGACCACGCGACCCAGCATCGCGTCGCCGACCTCCGCCTCGCCGGCGGCGCCGAGCGGCCGCACCAGCGCCTTCGGCAATAGCGGCGCGGGGCCGCCGAGATTCATCAGCAGCGTGCGTTCGCCGCGAAAGCCGATGACTTCTGCCTCCACCGTGTCGCCGACCATGCAGACGGTGCCGACGGGCAACGACAGGCCGACCGCCTCCATCAACAGGCCGTCGCACGACATCAGCCGGCCCGACACCTTCGCGGTTGGGCGAAAATCGGCATTGGCGAGCGTGTCGAGATAATCCGCCGCGAACCGGTTCAGCATGCGGCGGCACCTTGGGGCAGGGGAACGCGGTCGATCGCGGCGGTCAGTTGCTCCAGCCACAACGCCGGTCCGTCCTCCACCATCGTCGACGCGCTTTCGAGGACGAAGCTGCCGCGCGACACCTGCGCGTCGCCGACCGCGAAGATCGTCGCGGGCAGGCGGCCCTCCAGCAGCGCGACATCCTCCGGGTGCACGCGAAGCATCGCCGATTCCTGCGCGTCCGCGAGCATCCGGGCGGCGATCTCGACGCGCGCCGTCAGACGGTCCGCGGCGACGCCGACATCGCCGACGACGCGGGTGACGAGCAGCATCACGGTCTGGCGCAGCTGCGCGGCGATCGCCGCGCGATCGATGCGGTCGGCGGACAGTTGCCCCGCGATGCCCTGGATCAGCGCCCCGTCGCGGTCACGCTCCGCCCCGGCCAGCGCGGTCGCGTCGGCCAGTCCCTCCGCATAGCCTTCCGCGCGGGCGGCCGCGACGGGGTCGACGAACGGCTGCTCCGCGGGCGGTGTGCACGCGTCGAGCGGATTCCAGCCCGCGGTCGGATTGTTGCCCGGATTGGCGGGTGAGAAGTGGCGGGGCATGCCGGCCCCGCTCGCGACCGCCCCGGCGATCCGCTCGCGCGGGTCGGATGGGGCGAAGCCGCCCGGTGGCGCGAACGCCGCCTGCAACAGTCCGGCGGCGACCTCGTGGCGCGCGGCGAAGCCGGCGACGAAGCCGCCCGACTCGTGGAAATCAGACATAGTCGTCCTCGCCCGCGCCCATCATGATCGTGCCGTCCTTGGCCAATGTGCGGGCGACGGCGATCATCGCCTTCTGCGCCTCCAGCACCTCGGCCAGCTTCATCGGCCCGCGCGATTCCATCTCGTCGCGGATACCGTCCGCGGCGCGGGCCGACATGCAGCCCAGGAAGCGTGCGCGGATCGCCTCGTCCACACCCTTCAGCGACTTGACCAGCACCTCGCCGTCCACGTTGCGGATCAGCGTGGCCAGGTTCTTGTCGTCCATCTCCAGCAGGTTGTCGAAGACGAACAGCGCCTCCTCGATCTGCTTGGCGACGTCGCGGTCGATCTTGAACAGCTTGGGCATGACCCGCTGCTCGGTCGCCTTGCGCGCGCCCGACAGGATCTTCGCCGCCTCGCGTGCGCCGCCCAGCATGACCGTCGAGCTGCTGCCGCCGGTCCGCCGCGACAATACGTCCTTCAGCGTCTCGACCGCATCGGGCGTGATCGGTCCCAGCTTGGCGATGCGATGCAGGATATCCGGCTGTGCCGCCTCCGGCATCAACTCCAATACCTGACCACCGATCGCGGGGTCCAGATTGGCGATGACGACGGCGGCGATCTGCGGATGCTCCTTCTCGATCATCGATGCGATCTCGTTCGGCTCCATCCAGTCGAGCAGTTCCAGCTCGCACACCGCTTCGGGCGGGGTGATGCGGGCGAGCACGCTCTCCGCCTTTTCCCGGCCGAGCGCGCGGTTCATGACCTTCTCGATCTGCGGACCCGGATCGAAGGTGATGCCGGTGCGGTCGCGGGCACGACCGACGAAATCGTCGAGGACATGCTCGACCTCGTCCTCCGACACGTCGGCCACCGCGAACATCGCGCTGCCGAGCTGGCGGACCTCGTCCGGCTCCAGCTTCTGGAGGATCGCGGCGGCCTCTTCCTCGCCGACGATCATCATCAGCACGGCGGCGCGTTCGATGCCGGTATAGGTGCGGGCCGGCGGGGCCGCGGGGGCGGCGTCGCTCACTTCGCGTCGGCCTTTATCATGTCGCGCACGGCGAGGGCGGCGCGCGCCGGATTGTCGCGGGTGAAGCCACGCACCGCGCCGATCCGCTCGTCATAGCCGCGGGAGTTTTCCATCTGGTCGAGGCTGACCGGCGCGGTAACCACCGGCATGCCATCCTCGCCGATCGTCGTGACGCCGCCGGTCAGCGCGCCGGCCGTGGCGGTCTGTGCGGCACCGGGCATCGCATCGTCGCGCTTCTTCATCAGCGACCTGGCGAGCGGGCGGACGCCGAGCAGCAGCACCAGCAGCACGATGACGACGGCGGTCAGGTTGCGCGCCACCATCGGCAGCCACGCATTGTCGTACCACGCAGGAGGCGCTTCGGCTTCCGTCGCACCGGCGAACTTCTTGCTGATGACCGTCACCTGATCCTGACGATTGGCGTCGTATCCGACCGCGCTCTTCACCAGATCGGTGATCTGCGTGATCTCCATCGCGGTGCGCCGACCCTTGTCCGGCTCGCGCAGGACGACGGCGACCGACAGGCGCTTGATCGAACCCGGCGCGGCGCGGGTGACGGATACCTCGCGGCCCAGATCATAGGCGCGCTGATAGCTGTCCGATTGTTTCGCGGCGTCCGGGGCAGGACCGCCGGCCACCGGCTGCGGTCCGCCGCTCGCGCCGACGGCCGGCGTCGGCACCTGCAAGGTGGAGGCGGGCGGCGGCGTGTTCGACAGCGCGCCGGGGATGCCGCCGGGAGTCTGGCCGCCGGGTGCCTGATTGCCCGTCCAGTTGCCGGTTTCGGCCCGCAGCGCGCCCTGCTTCTCGTAGCTTTCGCGCGTCGCCTGCGTCTCGTCGAGATTGACGTCGGCCTGCACCTCGGCGCTGAAATTGCCCGTGCCGAGCAACGGCGTCAGCAACTGCGTCAGTTGCTGGCGGTACTTGTCCTCGACGCGGTTCTGCACGTCGAGCCGTTCGTCACCCGCCGCGCCCAGCGCGTCGCGCCCGCCCGGCTTGGTCAGCAGCGCGCCCGCCTGATCGACGATCGTCACCGAGTCGGGCTTCATCCCCGGCACCGACGAGGCGACGAGATTGATGATCGACGACACCTGCGCGTCGGACAGCGAGCGGCCGGCGTTGAGCTTGACGATCACCGACGCGGTCGGCTCCGCCTTGTCGCGGACGAACACCGACGCTTCGGGCGTGGCGAGATGGACGCGCGCCTCGGCGACGGCATCGATGTCCTGGATCGAGCGGGCCAGTTCCGTCTCGCGCGCCTGACGCAGCCGCTCGCCCTCGACCGCGCGGCTGACGCCCATCGGCAACTGGTCGAGGATCGCATAGCCGCCGGGTGCCGCCTTGGGCAGGCCCTGCGACGCCAGCAGCATCCGCGCCTTGCTGTACGCGTCCTCATCGACGGTGATCGCGCCGGTGGCGTCGTCGACATGCGCGGCGATGCTCGCCTGTTCCAGGCTCTGCACGACTGCGGCCTTGTCCGCATCGGCGAGGCCGGAGAACAGCGTCTTCTGCGGCGGAGCCGACAGCGTCGTCCATGCCAGCGCGGCCGCGCCGATCAGGCCGACCATCAGCGCCATCGGCGCGGTGCGGCGCACGGCGGGCTGGGCCATGACGCCCTGGATCTGGCGGAGGGGGTTGGCGAACCGTTCCGGGCCGCCGGCGGTGGTGGTGGTGAGGGCGGTGCTCATGGGTTTAGACCGGCATGCTCATGATGTCCTTGTAGGCGGACAGCAGTTTGTTTCGGACCTGCAACGTGGCTTCGAAGCCGACGCTGGCCTGCTGGCGGGCGAGCATCACCTTGGCGATGTCGACCGTCTCGCCGCGCTCGTAGCTTTCGGAGAGCTTGGCGGCTTCGTTCTGGCCGTCGTTGACGCTCTTCAGCGCACCTTCCAGCGTGTCGGCGAAGCTGGTCGGCTTCGCTTCCGTCGCAGCGGTCGGGGCCGGCGCGGCGCTGGCGCGGGCGAGCGCCTGATTGCGTTCGAGGATCTGGGCGCGAAGCTGCATCACGCGGTCGATGCCGCCGACACCGCCGACCGGACCGACGCTCACGAGTTGGCCACCCGGGCGAGATCCTCACCCTGTTCGCGCGCCTTGGCGAGGCGATAGCGTAGCGTCCGTTCGGAAATGCCGAGCCGCTTCGCCGTCTCGATCCGGCTGCCGCCGCAGGCCTTCAGCGTCTCGCGGATCGCCGCGAACTCGCTCATCTGCACGACGTTGCCCAAGGTGGAGGGTGACGTCGCCTCGACCGGAGCCGCCGCCTGCACGGGGGCGGACGCGGGCTGGAAGGTGAAGGCGACGCGGCGGTCGAACACGATATGCTCGGCCTCGATCGTGGCACCGCCGGCGAAGAGCAGCGCGCGCTGGATCACATTCTCCAGCTCGCGGACATTGCCCGGCCAGTCGTGCTGGACCAGCGCCTCGATCGCGCGGTGCGTCGGCCACGGCACCACGGCGCGGGTGCCGGCATGGCGCAGGATCATCGTCGCGGCGAGCGCGGGGATATCCTGCGGCCGGTCGGCCAGCGACCGGGTGGTCAACGGAAAGACGGCGAGGCGGTAATAGAGATCGGCGCGGAAGCGGCCGGCGGCGACTTCGGACTGGAGGTCGCGGTTGGCGCAGGCGACGACGCGCACGTCGATCGGCTGCGGCACGGAGGCGCCGATCGGCACCACCTCGCGCTCCTGCAACACGCGCAGCAGCTTCGCCTGAAGCGACAGCGGCATCTCCGCGATCTCGTCGAGCAGGATCGTGCCGCCCTCCGCCGCGCGGAAAAAGCCCTCGCCACCCGACGACGCGCCGGTGAACGCGCCCTTCTGGTGACCGAACAGCAACGCTTCCAGCATCGATTCGGGCAGGGCGGCGCAGTTGATCGCGATGAACGGCCTGGCGGCGCGGGTCGATCCCATGTGGATCGCGCGGGCCAGCACTTCCTTGCCGGTGCCGGTCGGGCCGTTGATGAGGACGGTGATATCCGCCTGCGCCACCCGCTCGGCCAGCGCGAACAGCGCCAGCGTCTCGGGATCGGCGGCGGTGGGCATCTCCGGTCCGCCGACCAGCGCGCGGACCATCGCGGAGCCTACCGCGGCGTCGTTGCCGTCGAAGCAGACGCGGTGCGGCGATCCGTCGCGGCCGGGCACTACCGACGGGCCTTCGCCCGCCGCCGGTTCCGACAGGATGACGGTGCGGGCGGGGGCCGGTGCGGCCTCCCCGGCGCAGACCATGAACAGGTCGCCCGGCAAGGGCTGGCCGGTTTCGAACGAGCCGATCCCGAAGCCCTGCGCGCGCAGCGACGACAGCAGCGCGTAGCGGGTCTGGGTGACGGCGGCAGACGGAAAGATCGAACGCAAGGCTGAATACCCCCTGGAATGATGAAGCTTTGCGCCAGGTTCGGTAAACGTCCGGTAAACACCTTGCCGGGGCCGGCAGATATTTTCCGGGCGCGCGCGAGCATGTCGTGCGCGGGGTTGATCCTACGGGCGCGAGCACCCCCGCGAGGGCCGCGATCCGCCGCGATCGACTATTTCGCGGCCGGTCATTTTTTCCGCTTAAGCCCGGCCGCGCCCTGCCGTTCCTTGCTGTGACGGCTCGGCCCTCCGCTCTGGGGGCGGCGGGGAAGCCGTAGACCAACGGAGACAGACAATGACCGTTATCGCGACCAACACCTCGGCCATGCGCGCCGCCAACGCTTCGATGAGCGCGTCTTCCGCGCTGTCGACGGCGATGGAGCGCCTTTCGACCGGCAAGCGCATCAACTCGGCGAAGGACGACGCCGCCGGCCTGGCGATCGCCAGCCGCATGTCGAGTGCCGCCCGCAGCATGGGCATGGCGATCCGCAACGCCAATGACGGCATCAGCCTGGCGCAGACCGCCGAAGGCGCGATGAGCGAAGTGACCTCGATGCTGCAGCGCATGAAGGAGCTGGCCACCCAGTCGGCCAACGGCACGCTTCAGTCGACCGACCGCAGCGCGCTGCAGGCCGAAGTCAAGCAGCTGACCGCGGAGATCAACAACGTCTCCAACACCACGACCTTCAACGGCGTGAAGCTGCTCGACGGCAACACGCCGAGCATCAAGCTCCAGACCGGCATCAATTCCGGCGAGACGATCACGATGTCGCTGACCAGCGTCACGTCCAGTTCCTTGGCGCTGTCGAAGACGGTCGGTGCCGTCGCCAGCGGCACCGACATCGAGCTGCTCGACCTGACCGGCGGTGCGAGCGCCACCGTCAACGGCGTGAGGCTGGACGTGGACAGCGACGCCAAGACCGCGGCGGCGGCGATGACCGCCGGCGGCGTCACGGCCACGGCAGCACCCAATGTGGCGACGCTGACGGTCGGCACGACGACGGCTGCGGATCTCGAGGTCGGTGGCGTGAACGTCGACGTCGGCGCGAACGACACCGGCACGCAGGTCGCCGACAAGATCAACGCCGCGCTAGCAGCATCCGGCAAGAATCTGGGCATCAAGGCTACCTTCTCCGGTTCCACGCTGACCCTGACCGCGGCGGCGGGCGAGAACATCTCGCTGAAGACGTCGAACACCGGCCTGACCGCGGCGACCAGCAGCGGCGGCACGATGACCGGCACGCTCGCCGCCGGCGTCGTCAGCCGCAGCAAGATCAATGTCGTCAGCGCCGACGCGTCGAAGATCTCGGTCGAGGCCGATCCGGCTGTCCTGACCCAGATGTCCGTCACCGACACGACGGTGCGTGCGGTCGATATCTCGACGCAGAGTTCCGCGGCATCGGCGCTGGCGGTGATCGACTCCGCGCTGGACAAGATTTCCGCGGGTCGCGGCGATCTGGGCGCGGTGCAGAACCGCCTCCAGTCGACGGTCAACAACCTGTCGACCACCTCGACCAACCTGATGGACGCCAAGAGCCGGATCGAGGACGCGGACTTCTCCGCCGAATCGACCGCCCTCGCCAAGGCGCAGATCCTCAGCCAGGCGTCGACCGCGATGCTCGCCCAGGCGAACCAGTCGCAGCAGTCGGTGCTGAAGCTGCTCCAGTAATCCGAACGATCGGATCGGTCCCGGCGCCAGCCCCCCAAGCCGAACAGGGCGCCGGCATCGGCCCTCCCCGCCGCCTCCCCGGGCGACGGGCGAGAGGGTGAAGAAAACCCCGACGGTCGCAGGACCGCCGGGGTTTTCCGTATTCAGGATCGCGGCCGATCGACCATGGCCGATCGCTTCGCGACAGGATCAGCCGAAGGTGACGGTCGTCCGGACCGACCGGCGACGGCGCAGCGCGCCACCGACCAGACCGAACCCACCGATCATCATCGCCCAGGTCGCGGGCTCCGGCACGGCCAGATTGCCGCCGACCGACTGGATGAAACCGGTCGAGTAATAGAGATCCCGGTTCTTCAGAACGTCCGCCCGAACGTCCCAGCCCATCGCGTCATAGGCGGCGAGATCGAGCGCCTCGACGGCCCCCATCTGGCCGCGTCCGAGCGTCGGATCGAGCAGGCCGAGGATTTCGGGCGACGGCGGCGTATCGAGCCAGTGCGACGCCTGCTGCCCGTCGCCATAGGCACGACCGGTCGAGAAATACGAGTTGGCGTCGTAGATCGTCTGGCCGCGATCGAGCGAGAAATACGGATTGCCGCCGATCGCCCAGTCCAGCACGCCCGCCTGTGCGCTCTCCTCGCTGTAGCGGAACAGGTCCCAGATCGACATGATCGCGAAACCGTTCAGGTTGCCGGCGAAGCCCGTATTGCCGTCGTAGACGTCGACGCCCGACCGGAAGCCCAGCGCGTGGCCGATCTCGTGGATCGCGACCGCCAGAAAGTCGAAGCTGCCGGCGGTGATACCGTCGCTGGCGTTGAAGTCGAAGGCGAAGCTGGACGAGAAGCTGACCGAGCCGTCGATCTGGTTCGGGTTGTTGGCGGCATAGGTCGGCGCCAGGCCGAGCGCCTTCATCAGCGAGGTATTGGCCGACAGCGCCGAGTTGTTGGCGCTGGCGTCGTTGTCGAGGACGCGGGTCAGCGGCAATTGCACGCCGGTGCCGTTCGCCTTGGGGCCGGAGATGATCGCATCGACGGCCACGCCGCCGACGAAGTTGCTCTCGCGCGCATTCGGCAGCAGCATCTGCCTGTCGAGATTCGTGGTGCGCGACCGGTCGAGGGCGCGAAGCACGTCGCCGGTATAGGCGACGTTGGTCGTGCTGCCGGTGGAACCCAGGATGCCCGGCCCGAGCGCGCTGAAGCCGACGTTGAGGTTCACGCTGCTGTTGTTGCGCAGCACGCTTTCCCAGAAGTTCGCGGCGGTGCGGAAGCCGTTATAGGCGGCCGTGCCCTGCTCGACGCCACCGGTGTTGAACAGGTTGATCGTGATGGCCGAGGCCGGCTGGGCGACGACGAGCGCCGCGACGGCGGCCAGTGCGTACTTCTTCATGGTTCTAAAACCCCCGATGAACCACGGCCGTTCGTCGGCCTGCGGATGAGAGGGTTAAAGCAAGCTTAACCAACGAGGTAAATAGCGAGTCCCGGTTTTGGGCCGCGAGTGACGTAAAAATGTAACGCAGGGAATCCCGTGGCCTGGGGCCGGGACGTTCACCCCCGCGCCATCGCCTTCTTCAGCCGCGCATGGGCGGCGGCCTTGATCTGGCAGACGCGTGCCGCGCCGACGCCGAGCACCTGCCCGATCTCTTCCAGATTGAGTTCCTCGACATAGTAGAGCTGGATCACCTGCGCCTCGCGTTCCGGCAGGGCGGTGATCGCCGCGATCAGGCGGGTGCGGACCTCGCCCTCCGCCAGTTGTTCGAACGCGTCGGGGCCGTCGTCGGCGAACCATGGCAGGTCGTCGGCATAGACCTCGTCGATCGAATCGAACCGGACGGCTTCGGCGGTGGCGTAGTCGGTGCGCAGCCGTTCGACGGTGACGCCCAGCCTGGTCGCCAGCGTCGCCTCGTCCGGCGCGCGGCCGGTGGCGCGGGTCAGCTCCGCGATCGCGTTACTATAGAGCCGCCGCCGCTTCATCGCGCCGCGCGTCGTCGTCGCCTGACGCCGGAGTTCGTCGATCATCGCGCCGCGCACGCGGGTGACGCAATATTGCTTGAACGTGACCTGCCCGCGATCCTCGAACGCGGCGGCCGCCTCGACCAGCGCGACGAGGCCGACCTGCACCAGATCCTCGACCTCGACGATCGTCGACATCGATCCGTGGACATGCCACGCCAGTCTGCGCACCAGCGGCAGATGCTGGCGGACCAGCGCGTCGCGGTCGGTGGCGCGCTGGCCGGGCCGGTAGGTGAGGGGGGCGGCGGCCGGGCCGGCCATCAGCGGGGTGGCGTCGTCGAACGCGCCGCGCATCGGTTCGGCGCTCATGCGGCCAGCGCCTGCGGCTGGTGCGCGCCGCCGATGATCGCGACGACCTCCACGGCCTTTTCCTCGGGCACTTCGAAGAACGACAGGACCGGCGTGTCGGGCAGGCAGGTCCTGACCAGCTTGCGCACGGCGATGCGGATCGCGGGCTGCACGACGAGGGCGAAGGGCTTGGCCTCCGCCAGCAGCGGCTGTGCGGCCATCTGCAACGCCTCGACGATACGCCGGCCGAGATCGGGTTCGATGACGTGGCGGCGGGCGGTGTCCGCGCGCATCGCCTGTCCCAGCAGACCTTCCAATTGTCCCTCCAGCGTCATGACGCGCAGCGGCTCGCGGACACCGCACAGTTTCTGGATGATGAGCGGCCCGAGCGCAGGGCGGATCGCCTCCATCAGTTCCTCCGGATCGTGGGTGCGCTGCGCCGCGGTGGCGAGCGCGGCGGCGATGCGGCGGAACTCCTTGAGCGAGATGTTCTCGGCCAGCAGCCCCTTCAGGACCGCGGTCAACGTCGTCAGCGGCAGCGGAGCGGGGCAGAGCGACGCCACCAGCTGGCCGGCGCGATCCTTCAGCCCGTCGAGCAGCGACTGGACCTCGTCCGGCCCCAGCAGCTCGGACGCGTGGACGCCCAGCACATGGTTGAGGTGCGTCGCCATGACGGTGCCGGGATCGACCACCAGATAGCCCGCGCCGGTCGCCGCATCGGCATCGCCGGACGCGATCCAGGTGGCGTCGAGGCCGAAGGTCGGGTCCTTCGTCGCCTTGCCGGACAGCGAGCCGAACGCCTGACCGGTGTCGAGAGCCAGCATCTCGTCGGGCGACACCTGATCCTCGCCGACACAGACGCCGTTGACCATGATGCGATAGGTGTAGGGGGCGAGGTTGATGTCGTCGCGGACGCGGCATTGCGGCACGACGAAGCCCAGCTCCTTCGACAATTGCCGGCGGACGCCGGTGATCCGGCCCATCAGCGGCGCACCGCGACGCTCGTCCACCAGCGGCACCAGGCCGTAGCCGATGTCCAGATTGACCTGCATCGCGTCGGTGACCTCGTCCCACGCGATCTTCGACGGATCGGGCGCCTCCTCGGCGATCGGCATGGGCACGAAGGCGGGACGGGCGGCGATCTGGCGCAGCTTCCACGCGGCGAAACCGGCGATACCGGCAGCGGTCAGGATGATGAGGTGCGGCATTCCCGGCAGCAGTCCGAGCAGCCCGAGGATGACGGCGACCGGCGTCCATGTCCGGGGCGAGCCGAACTGGCCGCCGATCTGGCCGGCGAGATCCTTGTCCGACGACACGCGGGTCACGATCGCGGCGGCGGCGATCGACAGCATCAGCGACGGCAACTGCGCGACCAGCGCGTCGCCGATCGCCAGCAGGATATACCCCTTGGCGGCATCCCCGATCGACATGCCGTGGCTGACCGGCCCGAGGATCAGGCCGCCGACGACGTTGGCGGCCAAAATGAGCATCGCGGCGACGGCGTCGCCCTTCACGAACTTGGACGAACCGTCCATCGAACCGTAGAAATCGGCTTCGGTCGATACCTCGACGCGGCGCGCCTTGGCTTCGTCGGGGGTGATGAGGCCGGCGTTCAGATCCGCGTCGATCGCCATCTGCTTGCCGGGCAGCGCATCGAGGGTGAAGCGTGCGCTGACCTCGGACACGCGGCCCGCGCCCTTGGTCACGACGATCAGGTTGATAATCATCAGGATCGCGAACACGAAGATGCCGACGACGTAGTCGCCGCCGATCAGGAACGTGCCGAACGCCTCGATGACGTGGCCCGCCGCGCTCTCGCCCTCATGCCCGTGGACCAGCACGATGCGGGTCGAGGCGACGTTGAGGCCGAGGCGGAACAGCGTCGCGAACAGCAGCACCGTCGGGAAGGACGAGAAATCGAGCGGCTTCTGTGCGTTCAGCGCGACCATCAGCACCGCGAGGCTGATCGCGATATTGGCGATGAAGAACACGTCGAGCAGCGGCGCCGGGATCGGCACCACCATGACCACGACCAGCAGCAGGATCGCGAGCGGCAGCGCCGTCCCGCGGGCATTGGCGAGCAATTTGCCCATCTCAGTTCCCCATCCGGCTGAGCATCATGTACGCCAGCCGCGCCGTGTCGGGCGTCGGCCGCAGGACGCTGTTCGTCGCGCCCTCCAGTTTCCCCTGCGCCCAGGACAGCGCGTCGGCGGCGCTTTCGTTGTTGCCGGTGACGACGGTGGCGTCGCCCATGTTCAGCGCCTGCGCGGCAAACGTCAGGTTGGCGTTGCGCGTCTCCTCGACGCTGTCCGCCGCCGCGCCCAGCTTGCTGGCGAAGCGCTGATACACCTGCTCCAGCGAGCGCGGGCTGCCGTTGCTGGCATAGAAGACGCTGCGGTTGGAGCGCGCGGCGGACGGGAACAACGCGGCGGCGCTGGCGTCCGGATTGCGGTCGCGCGCCGACAGGAATTTGGTCGCGCCGCCGATTCCCAGAAAATGCGCCATGTACAGGTCGGTGCCGGTCGCGGCCCGGCCCAGCGATCCCTCGATCGCGTCCTTGTTGTCGGAGGCATGCTCGGCGGCCATCAGGCTGGCAGCGGCGGGATCGTTGCGCAGGTTCAGGATCGCCTGACGCGCGCCCGGCGCGACGGTGAAGCGACCGGACGCGGTCTGGCCGATCGAATCCGCGGCCCAGCCCATGCCGTGCTCCGCGCCGTGTTTCTTGACGATGCCGAGCCAGCTCGATTCGATGAACTGGTACAGGCCGGATGCCGACGAGGTGCCCGAACGGGCGCTGGCGTTGAAGCCGCTCTCCAGCTTCGCCTGGCCCATCAAATAATCGAAATCGACGCCGGTCGTACTCGACGCCTGCGCGATGGCCAACTGGACGCGGCTGGTGTTGATGGGACTGACGGTCACGGTTGCTGGATCACCTCTGTTCGAGGTGCATCACAGCAAGGGGCGTGCCAGTTTAAGGGTTCGAGGCGAAAGCCCCGGCATCACGCGTAGGCGTTCACCATCGGGCGGTGGCCGGCAAAGCTGTCACCGGTCAAGGTTTGCAGGCGGCGGCGGGTATTTGCCGCCATCAGGTTGACGTAGATCCGGCAGGTCTCGTTCAGCCGGTTCGCCTCGTCGGCCAGCGCGCGCAGCTCGGGCGCGGCGGGTCCGGTGCCGGCGGCGGCGATCGCGTCGATCCCGGCCAGCTTGTCGGCGGTGGCACGCTCCAGCGCGCGGACGTCGTTGGACTTCAGCGCGGCGATCTCCGCATGCAGCGCGTCGATCACCCGGATCAGAGCATCACGCCTTTGCATTCGGATTCCACTCCAGCTTCAACGCGATGAGGCGGTCGGCGATGGTCGACGGCAGCAAGGGGAACTTGCCGGTCGCGATCGCCTTCTTGATCTCGGCCACGCGTTCGGTGTTCACCGGCGGCGACGCGGCCATGGTCTTCGTGAGCGTGGCCGACGCGACCGAAGCCGTGTCGGGCGCGGAGGAGGTCTGGACCGCGGGTTCGGTCGCGGCCTTTGCAGCCTGCACGGGGGCACTGGGCGCGATCCGCGCTATGCTCCCTGTCTTGATTCCGATCGAGTCCATGACGTCCGCACCTTCCGGTTCTCGCTGACATCGGGAGAAACGACCGGCCCGGGCAAGCCTTTAGTGTTTTTTTATTCGGTCCATCCCGGCAACGTCGCACGACCCGACGCCAGCGCCATCGCCTGCACCGGGGCCTTGCCGTCGTCGACGCGGACCATGAAGCGCGCGCCGGGCACCGCATCGGCCATCGCGACGCCCTCCCGACTGATCGCGAAGCCGTCCGATCCAGCCTCGATCACCACCGGATCGCCGCGGCGGATCACCGGATCGACCTTGGCCGGGCGGGCGATCGCCGGCGTCGCGGCGGTCGGCGGCGCGGCGACGATGCCGGGCGGCGTGCGGACGGGGACGAACAATCGCCAGTCGGGGCCGGAGCAGGCGACGACGACCGCATCATGTGCCGCCGTGCGCCACGACAGCGCGACGGTCGGACAGGTCTGGAGCCGCAGCCGCTGGTCGATCCCGGCGCGCGCACCGCCTTCGTCGCCGACGCCGCGGCCGGTAAAGGCGGCGACCGCGCGGTCGAGTGCGCCGATGTTCTGGAACGAGGGCGTCGCCGCGGCGAGCAGCAAGGTGGCGATCATGGCTTCTTGTCCTGGTGGTCGCCCGTGAAGGCGAGCGTGACGGTCACGCCGCGCGCACGCGCGCTGGCGGTGGAGACGGTGATACGGCGCGGCGCCAGCGGCGCGAGGATCGCGGCGACGGCGCGGGCACGATCCGCGGCCAGCAACGAGGCGGAGCCCGTTACGCCATCAACATCGGCAGCGGTGCCGTCGGTCGCGCCGGTGACGGTCAGCGACACCCGCGGATCGGCCAGCACGCCACGCGCCCAGGCGGTGATCGCCGCCCCGCCGTCCGGCACGACCGCCGATCCGGGCGCGAAGCCCATCACGCCCTCCGCCGCGACCGGCAGCGCCGGCTCGTCGGTGGCGAAGCCCGCGCGCAGCGAATGCGCCAGCGCGCTCGGCTGGGCTCGGGTCGCCTGGATCAGGACGAAGAAGCCGACCAGCAGAAGCGCCAGATCGGCGAGCGTCACCAGCCACAGGGGGCGCGGCGCGGCGGTGTCGGGCCAGTCGTTCATGCGGCGGTCCTCAATTGATGCACGGGCGTCTCGCGCGCGGCGAGGGCGACGAGCGGTGCCTCGATCCGCAGGCGCTCCGACGCTTCGCGGCGACCGGCGGCGCGCAGGCGACCGGCGACCGGCGCAAGCACCAGATTGGCGAGCACCGCACCGTACAGCGTGGCGAGCAGCGCGACGGCCATGCCGCCGCCGATCGCCGATACGTCGTCGATCGACGCGAACATCCTGGCGAGGCCGACCAGCGTGCCGATCATCCCCATCGCGGGTGCGACCTCCGCCGCGGCGGCCCAGACCTCGGCCGCGACGACATGCCGCTCAATACGGGTGCGGCGCGCATCGCGGATCAGGATCTCGACCTCGATCGCGGGTGCGCCGTCGACGATCGCGGCGATGCCGGCGGCAAGGTCGCGGTCGGTGATGACGGTGCGGTCGAGCGCGACCACGCCGCACCGCTGCGCGATCCGCGCCAGTGCGCCGATCTGGAGCAGCAGCGGCTCGGCCGAGAAGCGGCGACGCGGCAACACGCGCAGGGCGGACACCGCACGGGAGAGATCGGCCGCCGGCGTACGCAGGATCGTGGCGACGACGGTGCCGCCGCCGACGATCGCCATCGCAGCCGGGTCGATGAAGGTGGAAACATCCATGCGGGACGTGGATGCAAGGGGTGTGCCGGTTTGATCGGCGTGCATCGTCGTACCGGGCGCGTCCCGGCATGGCGGGGGCGAGCGGCAACAGCCTTGCCGCCGGCCGGCAACATCCTGCCGCATGCCTTGCCGATCACCGGCAAATCATGTCGGTGCAAGGGTTTTCCGGAAACTGGCACGGCGGTTGCTTATGGTCGGATGCGCCATCGGGGCGCGACGGAGGCCATCATGGCAGGCGACAGTCTTTTCGGGGTGCACGGTGCGGCGCTGGAGGTGCGTGCCAAGCGCATGGGCGTGCTCGCATCGAACATCGCGAATGCGTCGACGCCCGGTTTCAAGGCGCGCGATATCGACTTCCAGTCGGCGCTCAAGTCCGCCGAGGGCAGCAACGATCGCGGCATCGACGCCGCGACCAAGTACCGCGTGCCGACGCAGACCTCGATGGACGGCAACACGGTCGAGCTGAACAACGAGCAGACCGCCTTCGCCGAGAACGCCGTGCAATATCAGACGACGCTGTCGTTCCTGAACGGGCGCATCGGCCAGATCACCCGTGCGCTGAAGGGCGAATGATGTCGCAACCGCTATCCATCTTTCAGGTCGCCGGTCGCGCCATGAGCGCGCAGCTGGTGCGGATGAATACCACCGCGTCGAACCTCGCCAATGCCGGCAATTCGGCATCGACGGCAGAGGCGGCGTACAAGACGATGAAGCCGGTGTTCCGCACCAGCTTCGACGCCGCCAGCGGCATGTCCACGGTCGACGTCGAAAAGGTCGTCACCGCCGGGGAAGCGCCGACGCAGCGTTACGATCCGTCCAACCCGATGGCGGACAAGGACGGCAACGTCTTCGACGCCGCCGTCGACGAAACCCGCGAGCTGGTCGACATGATGGAGACGGCGCGCGGCTACCAGAACAACATCGAGGTGATGAACACGGCCAAGAGCCTCATCATCGACACCCTCAAGCTGGGACGCTGATATCATGGCGATCGACACGACATATGCGATCCAGCCGGGGATCGATGCCTATTCCGCCAAGATGGCCTCGAAGGTGTCGGCGGCGGGCACGAAATCCTCGCTCGACCAGACCGATTTCCTGAAGCTGATGACCGCGCAGCTGAACAACCAGGACCCGTTCAGCCCGGTCGACAACACGCAGATGGTCGCGCAGATGGCGCAGTTCTCGTCCGTCGCCGGTATCAGCGAGATGAACGCGTCGATGAAGGCGATCGCGACGAAGCTCGGCTCGACCAGCGCGACCGATGCGATGAGCTTCGTCGGCAAGACCGTGCTGACGCAGGGCGATACCGCCTACGAGCGTCAGTCGGGCGGCATCACCGGCGCGGTCGAGCTGGACAAGGCGGCGACCGACGTTCTGGTGACGATCGCCGACGCCAACGGCAGCGTCGTCAAGACGCTCCAGCTCGGCGCACAGCCCGCGGGCAGCGCCACCTATGACTGGAACGGCAAGGACGATGCCGGCAACGCGATCGAGGGCGGCCCCTATAAGGTGACCGTCGACGCCGCCAACGGCGGCAGCACGGTCACCGCGCGCGGCCTCGTCTGGGCGCCGGTGCAGTCGGTGTCGGTCCCTGCCGGCGGCGAACCCACGCTCAACATCACCGGCCTCGGCACGGTGTCCACCTCCGCGATCCGCTCGATCGCCTGATCTTCCCGCGCGATCCGCCCCGATCGCCTGACCCCTTTCACGCAGGAGCTACCCAATGTCCTTCTACACCGCGCTCTCCGGCCTTCAGGCGTCGCAGACCGACATGGCCACGATCAGCCACAATCTGGCCAACGTCGCGACCACCGGCTTCAAGAAGAGCCGCACGGAATTCGCCGACGTCATCGCGTCCAGCGTGTCGACCGATCCGCGCAAGATGGTCGGATCGGGCGTGGTCGTGAAGGGCAACACGCAGCAGTTCAAGGAGGGCAACCTCCAGACCACGTCCAATGCGCTCGATCTGGCGCTGGTCGGCGAGGGCTTCTTCATCATGAAGTCGACCGGCACCAGCGACTCGGTCAACTACACGCGCAACGGCAGCTTCTCGGTCGATTCGGGCAACAACGTCGTCGATGCGCAGGGCAGCTACCTGATGGTCTATCCGGTCGACAGCGACGGCAACGTCACCGCCACCGGCAACGATGGTCTGACCAACCTGCAGAT
Organism: Sphingomonas sp. Leaf343; assembly: GCF_001423765.1. Classification (GTDB taxonomy): domain Bacteria; phylum Pseudomonadota; class Alphaproteobacteria; order Sphingomonadales; family Sphingomonadaceae; genus Sphingomonas. The sequence goes on along the minus strand of NZ_LMPG01000013.1, from coordinate 171,338 downwards.
CCAGCAGACCAGCGGCACGCCCAAGGCGACCGGCGTGGTGTCGTATCCGGTGCAGGTGTCGTCGACCTCGACGCTGAAGGGCGACAAGATCGGGTACAAGTTCGACCGGTCGGACACGGCGACCTACAACAACTCGGTCGCGACCCGTGTCTACGACGCCAACGGCAACCCGCAGACGATGACCAGCTATTACGTCCGTACCAAGGAGGGCACGGCCGCCGATCCGAATGCGGTGCCGGCCAAGGACGCGACCACCGGCACATGGGACGTCTACACCTTCATCGGCGACCAGCCGATGACGACGGGCACCGCCAAGGCCGACAAGGTCACGCTGACCTTCGACGACAAGGGTGCGCTGGCCGACCCGAAAGCTGCGATCACCTTCAACGCGTTCGTGCCGACCTCCGGCGCCGCGTCGCAGACGGTGTCGCTGAACCTGTCCGGTTCGACCCAGCTGTCGAGCGCCTTCTCGGTCGGCACCAAGAAGCAGGACGGCATTGCGGTCGGCCAGCTCGCCGGCGTGACGGTGACCGACTCCGGCCTGATCCGCGCCAGCTTCTCCAACGGCGACATCGTGCCGCTGGGCAAGGTGGCGCTGGCCAAGTTCTCGACCCCGACCGGCCTGCGCCAGATCGGCACCGCCTATTGGGAGGCCACCGGCGTGTCCGGCGAGGCGGCGCTGGGTTCGGCGAGCGCGGACGGCTTCGGCAAGCTGATGTCGGGCACGATCGAGGGTTCGAACGTCGACATCACCGAGGAGCTGGTCAACCTGATCGCGGCACAGCGCAACTTCCAGGCGAACGCCAAGGCGCTGGATACCGCCAGCCAGGTCTCGCAGACCATCTTCAACATCCGCAGCTGATCTGAAACGGGGCGCGGAGGCACAGGATGGACAAGCTCGTCTATACCGCGGCGACGGCGCTGCGCGCGCACATGTCGTCGCAGGCGGCGATCGCCAACAACATGGCGAACGTGTCGACCACCGGCTTCCGCGCCGACCGCGTCGTGTTCGACCGCATCGAACTGAAGGGCGGCGGTGCCCAGATCGAGGCGCGCGCGCCGACGTCGGAGGAGGTGACCGACGCCGATCGCTCGCCGGGCGTCATCAGCCGCACCGGCCGCGCGCTGGACGTGGCGATGGCGGGCGATGCGTGGATGGCGGTGCAGGCGTCCGACGGATCGGAAGCCTATACGCGCCGCGGCGACCTGACGATCGCGCCGTCGGGTGTGCTCCAGACCGGCGACGGTTTTCTGGTGATGGGCCAGTCCGGCCCGATCACGCTGCCGCCCGCCAGTTCGGTGACGATCGGCGGCGACGGCACGATCTCGATCGTGGCGCAGGGTGACGCGACCGGCACGCCGCAGATCGTCGACCGGCTGAAGCTGGCGTCGACCAAGGGCACCGACACGGTCAAGGGCCTCGACAACCTGTTGCGCGTGCGCGGCGGCGGCACCCTGCCGGCCGATCTGGACGCGAAGGTCGAGGGCGGGGCGCTGGAGGGCAGCAACGTCAACATGACGCAGGCGCTGATCGACATGATCGAGAACCAGCGCGCCTACGAAGTGTCCGCCAACATGATGAAGTCCGCCAAGGACATGGATGAAAGCGGTGCATCGCTGATGCGCCTGCCGTCTTAAGGGAGAAATCGCATGACCTACGCCGCCATGCACATCGCACGCACCGGGCTCGACGCCCAGGATACGCGCATGCGGGTCATCTCGAACAACCTCGCCAACGTCAACACGACGGGGTTCAAGCGCGACCGCGCCTCGTTCGAGACCCTGTCCTATCAGGTCGTGACCGCGCCCGGCGCGCAGTCCACCGGCGAGACGAAATACGCCACCGGCCTGAACCTCGGAACCGGCGTGAAGGTGCAGGGCACCGCGCGGATCGAGACGCAGGGGTCGATGCAGCAGACGACCAACAGCCTCGACATGGCGATCGACGGCGACGGGTATTTCCAGGTGCAGCTGCCGGGCGGTGGCCTGGGCTATACGCGCGCCGGCAATTTCTCGCGCTCGCCCGAGGGGCAGATCATCACCAGCGAAGGTTATCAGGTGATGCCCGGCATCACCATCCCGGCCAATGCGACGACGATCACGATCGGCAACGACGGCACCGTGTCGGCGACGATCCCGGGACAGGCGGAGGCGTCGCAGCTCGGTCAGATCCAGGTCGCGGGCTTCCCGAACGCCGCCGGCCTGCAATCGACGGGCGACAATTACATGATCGAAACCGCGGCGAGCGGCGCGGCCAATCTCGGCATCGGCGGTCAGGACGGCCGCGGCCGCGTGCGACAGGGAATGCTGGAGGCATCGAACGTCAACGTCGTCGAGGAACTGGTCGACATGATCGAGACGCAGCGCGCCTACGAGGTGAACTCCAAGATGATCTCCGCGACCGACGACATGCTCAAATATGTGAACCAGAACCTGTGAGGCGTCGCACCGTGACATCCGCATCGCGCTCCCTTCGGCTCCACTGGATCGAGGTCGCGCTCGCCGCGGCATCGGGGCTGCTGGTGCTCGCCGCCGCCGCGCCATCGCCGGCGCACGCCGGCCTGTTCGGCAAGAAGAAGCCGGCGGAGGATTTCACCGCCGTCCGCCCCGCGCCGCTGCCGTTGCCGGTACCGGTCGTCGCGCCGGCCAACGGCGCGATCTTCCAGGTGTCGGGCGGATATGCCGCGCTGCATGAAGGCTGGCGCGCGCGCCGGGTCGGCGATCCGCTGACGATCGTGCTGGTGGAACGCACCGCCGCGTCCAAGACCGCCAATTCCAAGCTCGACTCGTCGGGCGGGGCGAGCATCACGCCGCCGGCGACCGGGCCGCTCAACCTGTTCACGTCGACCGACGTCTCGGCGAGCGGCAACCGCAACTTCAAGGGCGGCGGCTCGGCCGATCAGGCCAATTCGCTGTCGGGCGAAGTCAGCGTCACGGTGGCCGAAGTCTATCCGAACGGCACGATGCTGGTGCAGGGCCAGAAGCGCGTCACGCTGAACCGCGGCGACGAGTTCGTGCGGATCAAGGGCATCGTCCGCTTCGCCGATGTCGACCTCGATAACCGCGTGCCCTCGACCCGCGTCGCCGATGCGCAGATCTCCTATACCGGCAAGGGCGACGTCGCGCGCGCGAGCCGTCAGGGCTGGCTGTCGCGCTTCTTCTCGGTGGTGAGTCCGTTCTGATGCCTTCGCTGTTGCACGGTGGAAAGCGTGAACGATTCGGTAACCATCTTGCTGGCAAGACGGCGGCCATGATCCGTCATCTCCTCCTCTCGTTCACGATCCTGCTTGCCGCTTCGGCGGGGGCGCTGATCGCCGCTCCCGCGAGCGCCGATCGCATCAAGGATCTGGGCGGGTTCCAGGGCATCCGCTCGAACCAGCTCACGGGATACGGCGTCGTCGTCGGTCTGCCGGGCACGGGTGACGACAATCTCGAATATACGGTCCAGTCGCTGAAGGCGGCGACCTCGCGCTTCGGGCTGCAACTGCCGCCGAACGTCAACCCGGCGATGAAGAACGCCGCGGTGGTGATGGTCACGGCCGACCTGCCGCCCTTCGCGAAGCCGGGCCAGCGGATCGACATCACCGTCGCGTCGATGGGCCGCGCCAAGTCGCTGCGCGGCGGCAGCCTCATCATGATGCCGCTGCTGGGCGCGGACGGGCAGATCTATGCGATGGCGCAGGGCAATCTCGCGGTCGGCGGACTGGGTGCGGAGGGCGCGGACGGATCGAAGATCGTCGTCAACGTCCCCTCGACCGGCCGCATCCCGGAGGGTGCCACGGTCGAACGTGCCGTCGCCACCGGTTTCGACAGTGCGCCGAACCTGACCTTCAACCTCGCGCGGGCCGATTTCACGACCGCGCAGAACGTCGCCGCCGCGATCAACGGCAAGCTGGGCGGCGGCGTCGCGCAGGCGATCGACGCCGTCTCCGTGCAGGTCCGCGCACCGATGGGTGCGGAGCCGCGCGCCACGCTGATGTCGGCGATCGAGAATCTCGACGTCGTCTCCGCCGAACCGCCCGCCAAGGTCATCGTCAACGCGCGTACCGGCACCGTCGTCATCAGCTCCGCCGTCCGCGTCGGCGCCGCCGCGGTGACGCACGGGAAGCTGACCGTCCGCATCGACGAGAACCAGCGGATCAGCCAGCCGGGACCGCTGTCGAACGGCCAGACCGCGGTGGAGCAGCGTTCCAACGTGTCCGTCGACGAAGAAAAGAAGCCGATGTTCCTGCTGACACCCGGCCCCAAGCTGGCCGATGTCGTGAAGGCGGTGAACGCGATCGGCGCATCGCCCGCCGACCTCGTCGCGATCCTGGAGGCGCTGAAGGAAGCCGGCGCGCTGAAGGCGGAGTTGATCGTCCTGTGACCGACATTCCCGCCATCTCGTCCGCGACGGCCGCCGCGCCGACCACCGGCATCTCGGTCGACTCGAGCCGGTTGGCGAGCAAGGCCAATCTGAAAGAGGCTGGCGAGAAGTTCGAATCGGTGTTCACCGGCATGATGCTGAAGTCGATGCGGCAGGCGAAACTGGCCGACCCGCTGTTCGATTCGAAGTCCAGCGACACCTTTCGCGACATGCAGGACCAGCTGACCGTCAAGGACATGGCGCAGCACACGCCGCTCGGCATCGGCAAGGCGATGACGGAATTTCTGTCGCGCTCTCAACCAGATCTTAATCAGCCCCCCGGATAACGGCCGGTCATGAGCGATCTCCTTTCGATCGGCGCATCCGGCGTCCGCGCATACCAGAGCGCGCTGACCGTCACTGGCGAGAATATCGCCAATGTCGGGTCGGCCGGCTACACGCGCCGCAGCGTCCGGATGACGGAGATCAGCGGTGGCGTCGGCGCGGTCGACCGCAGCGCGTCGAACGGCGTGCTGATGACCGGCATCGTTCGCGCGGGCAACAGCTATACCCAATTGGCCGTGCGGTCGTCGGGGGCGGACCTCGCCCGCTCGGCGTCCGGGGCGCAATGGCTGGACCGGATCGAAAAGGCGATGACCGGCAACGAGCTGGCCGGCCGCGTCACCGGTTTCTTCAACGCCGCCACCGGATTGGCGGCCGAGCCCGATTCCGGCGCGCTGCGCACCCGGATGCTGAACGCCGCCGGCTCCACCGCGATCGCCTTCACCGCCACCGGTCGGGCCTTCGACCAGATCGACGCCGATCTGGACTCGGCGGGTGTGCAGGCGACGGCCCAGTTGAATTCGCTCGGCACGTCGCTGGTGCAGGTCAATGACGGCATCAGCCGGACGCCGCCCGACAGCGCCGCCGCGGCCCAGCTTGCCGACCAGCGCGACGCCATCTTGGACCAGATGAGCACGCTGGCCGATATCGGCGTCACGCTCGACCCGCTCGGCCGCGCCACCGTCAAACTGGGTGGCGCATCGGGCACGGCGTTCGTCGAGAAGAATACCGTCAACGGCCTCGCCTATTCGCGCAACACCGACGGATCGGTTGCGCTTTCGGTCGTGAACGGCCTCGACCGGCTGTCGGTGTCGCTGAACGGTGGCGAGCTGGCGGGGATCGTCGACGGCGCGCAGAAAGCCGCGGCGTCGCGTACCGACCTGAACAACGTCGCCAAGGATTTCGTGCTGAAGGTCAACGAGACCCAGCTCGCCGGCCAGGATCAGGCCGGCGTGGCCGGCACGAAGATGTTCAATGCCAGCGACGGCAAACCGACCGAGATCACCCTGAACTTCGACAGCGGCTCGAAGATCGCTGCGGCCAAGAACAATCTCGGCAAGCGCGACTCCAGCAACCTCGCCGATCTGCAGGCATTGCGCACCGACCGCGGCTGGGAAGCGAAGCTGACGCAGATCACGACGGACAATGCCAGCGCGCTCGACCAGAAGAACACGATCATCGCCGCGCAGACCGCGATCCGCGACGGGGCCGTCAGCGCGCAGAGCAGCGTGGCGGGCGTCAACATGGATAGCGAGGCGGTCGAACTGATGCGCTTCCAACAGGCGTATTCCGCCTCCAGCCGGGTGATCCAGGTCGCCCGCGACACGCTGCAAACCATCCTGGATATCCGGTGATCGCCATGCAGATATCGACCGCATCCTTCTACGACACGAACGCCAGCCGCATCTCGACGATGATGGCGCGCGCGACGAAGCTCCAGACGGAGATCGCGACCGGCAAGAAGGTGCAGACGCCGTCGGAGAACCCGGCCGTCTCGCAGCAACTGGCGGAGCTGTCGCGCAAGGACAAGGACGCCGCGGTCTATGGCCAGAACCTGACGCTGGCGGGATCGCTGCTCGATCAGGCAGACGGCGTGCTCGGCCAGATCGGCACGCAGATCGTGCGTGCGCGCGAACTGGTGACCAAGGCGGCGAACGGCACCGAGACACCCGAGTCGCGCAAGATCTTCGGCACCGAACTGGCATCGATCGTCGATGCGATCGTCGGCCTCGCCAACACCCGCAATGTGCGCGGCGAGCCGCTGTTCGGTACGCCCGACGGCACGCCGGCGGTCGCGCGCGACGGGAACGGCGTCTATCAATACGCGACCACCAACGTGTCCGAGGTACCGATCGCCGACAACCAGTCGGTGCAGGCAACCGAGAGCGCGAGCCGCATCTTCAAGGATGGCAGCGACGACACGCTGAACATGCTCGATACGCTGGCCAAGGCGCTGATGACGGGCACCGCCACCGATCAGCCGGCGCAGGACGCGCTGGATGCGATCCGGGCGGCGGGCGACCGGGTCGACGTGGTGCAGGCTTCTGTCGGCGCGCGCGGCGCACGCGTCGAACTCCAGCAATCCTTGCAGACGACGACGAACATGGATCGCGACGAACTGCGCTCCTCGCTGGAGGACACTGATGTGCCCGCGGCGTACATGGAAATGCAGCAGCTGATGACCGCGCTGTCGGCCACGCAGCAGACGTTCAGCAAATTGTCCCAGCTGTCGTTGTTCGATTATCTACGTTGAGTTACCCCGCTGGTAACCGGATGGCGACGACTTCACGCTAATCCGGTCGGGTAACGCCGGCGATGCCGGTCACCCGGAGGCAGCCCAGCAATGTTCCCAACCATCGGCATAGTCGTCCTGATCGCGATGGTGTTCGGCGGCTTCGCGATCACCGGCGGCGCGCTCGGCCCCGTCATGCACGCGATCCCGCACGAGATGCTCATCATCGGCGGTGCCGCCGCGGGCGCGCTCATCATCGGCAACTCGGGTGCCGAGCTGAAGGCGATGGGCGGCGGACTGGGCAAGGTCTTCAAGGGGCCGAAGTACAAGAAGCAGGATTATCTCGACGTCATCTTCCTGGTGTCGAAGCTGATGAAGATGCTGCGCATGGAAGGCCCGATCGCGGTCGAGCCGCATGTCGAGGACCCCAAGTCTTCCGCCGTCTTCGCCGAATATCCCAAGCTGCTGAAGGATCACACGCTCATCAACCTGATCGCCGATACGCTGCGCCTCGTGGTGGTGTCGTCGGGAACGCTGGACGTGCACGCCGTCGAGGAGGTGATGGACCACTCGATCAAGACGCACCACCACGAGGTGGAGGGGCCGCACACGACGCTGAACAGTCTCGCCGATTCGCTGCCCGCGCTGGGCATCGTCGCGGCGGTGCTGGGCATCGTGAAGACGATGGGGTCGATCGACAAGCCACCGTCGGTGCTGGGCGGGATGATCGGATCGGCGCTGGTCGGCACCTTCATGGGCGTGTTGCTGGCGTACGGCATCGTGTCGCCGCTGGCCGGCCGGCTGAAGCAGGTGATCGATGCCGATGCCGCGATCTACGACGTGGTGAAGCAGATCATCATCGCCTCGCTCCACGGCCATCCGCAGCCGCTGGTGATCGAGGCGGCGCGTTCCGGCATCAAGCACAAGAACCAGCCCGGCTTCGCCGAAGTGTTCGACGGGCTCCGGGGCAAGTAGGCGATGGCGAAGGCAGCTCCCCACGGGCACAACGTCCCGCCCAAGGTGATCGTCAAGAAGATCTATATCGAGGGTCACGGCGGCCACCATGGCGGCGCGTGGAAGGTCGCCTATGCCGATTTCGTGACCGCGATGATGGCGTTCTTCCTGCTGCTATGGCTGCTCGGCGCGACGACCGAAAAGCAGCGCAAGGGACTGGCCGACTATTTCGCGCCGACGCTGATGGATGCCAAGAAACTGGGCATCGGCGGATCGGGGCCGTTGGGCGGCGAATCGCTGATGTCGAACAACAAGACCGGGCCCAAGGCGGCGGCGGCGGCGATCGCGTCGATGGGCATCCCCGCTCCGTCGCTTCAGGCCGGACCCGATGTCGGGATGGGCAAGAAGGGATCGCTGCGCAGCACTCCGGCCAGCCGCGCCGAGGACCTGAAGACGTTCGAGCAGATGAAGCGTCAGGTGATGGCCAAGATGGCGGGATCGGCAGACCTCGCGAAGCTGGCCAGCCACGTCAAGTTCGTACGGACGGACGAGGGGCTAAGGATCGATCTGGTCGACGATGCCGATTATTCAATGTTCGCGATGGGGACGACCGCGCTCGATCCGCGCGCCGGAGAGTTGATCGGCATGATCTCGGAATCGATCCGCGGCACGCAGAACCCGATCATGATCCGCGGCCACACCGACAGCGTTCCGTTCGGCGATCCGCGCGCGATGAACAACTGGATGCTGGCGACCGGCCGTGCGGAAGCGACACGACGGCGGCTGGCGCTGGGCGGTATCCCGGAGGCACGGTTCGAACGGATCGAGGGCGTCGCCGACCGGGAACCGATGATCGCGAAGGATCCCGGCGATCCGCGCAACCGGCGGGTCGCGATCACCCTGCTCTATCGGCCGGGCGTGTTCGGCCAATAAGGCGGCGTGTTCGGCGAACAGGCAATAAAAAAGGGGCGGTCCGGCGGACTGCCCCTTTTTCGTCGTGCGTCGGCGGACGGTTACTCCGCCGCCTGGGCCTCGGTCGCCTTGCGACGACGGCCGGCGCCCTGGTTCTCGACCTTGGTGCCGGGCTTGCGGCCCAGACCGATCTTCTTCGCCATCGCGCGACGGCTCTCCGAGTAATTCTCGGCGACCATCGGATAGTCCGGCTTCAGGCCGTAACGCTCGCGATACTCGACGGGGGTCAGGCCGTTGGTCGCCAGATGGCGGCGCAGGGTCTTGTACGGCTTGCCGTCGATCATCGAAATGATGTGATCCTTGGACGCGAGCGACTTGCGCGCGCTGACCGCTGGTACATACTCGGCCGACGCATCCGCCGCGGGGGCGGGCTGGCTGCCGGCATTCAGTAGCGCGGACACCGTGTCGTGCATCTTGCCCAGGAAGGAGGGAACTTCGTCGGCGGAGGTGCGAGTGTTGGGGTTGCCGAGCCAAGCAATCGTGAGTTCGGTCGCCAGTTCAACGGCATTGGTATCAGTGGTGTCGGGGGACATCAGTTACTCCTTTGGTCCGAGTGTACGTAGCGATGCGCAACAGTGCGTCAACACCCAGACCAACATGATATACAACATAGTTGATCCCGATGCACGTGAACAAGTGATGCCGTAAAGCGGAAAACGCTACGTTTCGAAACCGACTTTCAGGAGATGCGCGATGAGCGACGACGACGACAAGACGAGCGGGCGGCTGGAGCGGCTGCAACTCGGGCTGGTTCACCTGCAGACGGCGATGGCCGCGTCCGGCGAGCGGGTCGTGGTGCTGCTGGAGGGACGCGACGGCGCCGGCAAGGATGGCGCGATCAAGCGGATCACGGAACATCTGTCGCCGCGCGCGACGCGCGTCGTCGCGTTGCCCAGACCATCGGATCGCGAACGGACCCAGTGGTTCCTGCAACGCTACGTCGCTCATCTTCCGGCTGCGGGCGAACTCGTGATCTTCAACCGTTCCTGGTACAATCGGGCGGGCGTCGAGGTCGTGATGGGCTTTTCGTCGAAGGCGGAACAGGCCGAATTCCTTCGCGATGCACCCGATTTCGAGCGGATGCTGGTCGAAAGTGGCATCAAGCTGGTCAAGATCTGGCTGGATATTACCAAAAAGGAACAGAAGTCGCGGCTCGATGCGCGCCGGACCGATCCGTTGAAGGCGCTGAAGGTGTCGGACATGGACGCCGTCGCGCAGAAGAAGTGGAAAGCCTATACGGCGGCGCGCGATACGATGCTGGCGCGCACGCACAGCGCCATCGCGCCGTGGTACTGCGTGCGGGCCGACGACAAGAAGGCTGCCCGGCGCGCGATCATCGCCCACATCCTGCACCAGGTCGCACCGGCGTCGATCGTCGAGGACCTGCCGCGCCCCGATCCGGAAACCTTGTTCGCCTACGACCCTGCGGCGGGCGAGGACGGCCGGCTGTCGTGATAGGCCCGGCCACGTGACGGGCACGATCACGGGGCGGTAGCCGGTTGCGTCGCGGGGAGGGCTGTCGCATGGCGGCGGCATGACGATCGCTCCCCGCGGATATGACGCAGTACCGGCGGGTGCGTCGCTGGTCGCCGTCGCGCTGGGCGATGCCGACGCGCCGGCGGTGCTGATGCTCCACGGCGAAGGCCAGAGCCGTGCGATGTGGGCGGAGGCGGTGACGGCGCTGGCGGAGGCCGGCCGCTATGTCATCGCGCTGGACCTGCGGGGCCATGGGGACAGCGGGACGGCCGGGGAGCCGGCCGATCTCGACGCGCATGTCGCCGACGTGCGCGGCGTGCTGGAGACGCTGGGCTCCCGCCCGGTCGTGGTCGGCTCCGGGCTCGGCGCGCAGGTCGCGCTCGCGACGCTGGGGGAGGGGGGCGAGCATCTCGCCACCGGGCTGGTCCTGCTCGACGAGACGGCGGGCGACGCGGCGATGTCCGCGCGCCTCGACGATGCGGCGACGCGGATCAAGGTGCCGACGCTCGTCATCGACGGCCCCTGTCATGACATCTCTGGCGCTCGCAAGGCGGCGATCTCGGAGGGCGGACCGCTGGTGGCGGCGGATCGCGCCGACGCGTTCAATGCGCTGCTGCTCGAATTCCTGGAGCAGGCCGCGCCGCGCGCCGTTCCCGAATACCGCGCCGGCAGCGACTCCCGGACGTTGCGCGATGCGCTCGGGTGTTTCGGGACGGGCGTGACGGTGGTCACGACGATCGACGCCGAGGGAAAGCCCGTCGGGCTGACCGCCAACAGCTTCACCGCCGTGTCGCTCGATCCCCCCTTGCTGCTGGTATGCCTGGCGAACACCGTCCAGTCGCTGCCCGCCTTCGCCGCGGCGGGGGTGTTCGCGGTCAACGTGCTGCACACGGGCCAGCAGACCGTCTCCGGCCGCTTCGCCAGCCGCCACGAGGACCGCTTCGCCGCCACGCCGTGGGAGACGTGGGATACGGGCGCGCCGATCATCGAACATTCGCTCGCCAGTTTCGACTGCACGAAGTTCGCGTGGCATGAGGCTGGCGACCACGTCATCCTCGTCGGCCATGTCCAGCGCGTCCGCTTCGAACCGCGGCGCGATCCGTTACTGTACTTCCGCGGACGCTATCGCCGGCTGCACTTCAGCTAGACAGCAGAAGCTAGACCGCAGGAACGTCCAGCACGTTGATGCCCGCATGCGCCGCCGCTTCCGCCTCGTCGCGCGGCAGGCCCGGGGGCACCGGATCGGCATAGCGGAAGGTCACGACGCCCGGCAGCTTCAATCCCTTGCGCGGCCATAACCGCCCGCTGTCGTTGGCGATCGCGACCAGTGGCAGGTTCAGCGAGCGGTACAGCCCCGCAAATCCCGGTCGCAGCGGCGGCTGCTCGCCCAGCGGTACGCGCGTACCCTCCGGAAAGATCAGCACGGACCGGCCGGCGGCGCGTGCTGCGGCCGCTTCGCGCAGCATCCGGCGCAGCGCGACGCCCGACGCCTCCCGGTCGACGGCGATCGCGCCATAGCGTTTGGCGGCCCAGCCCCACACCGGAATGTCCGCCAGTTCGCGCTTCAGCACGATCACCGGCGCATCGAACAGGTCGGGTGCGATGATCGCGTCGAACATCGACTGATGCTTGGCGACGTAGAGCACCTGCCCCGCGGGCCTGTTCCCCTCGACCCGGATGCTGATGCCCAGCAACACGCGCGCGCACCAGCAATGATATTTCACCCAGCCGCGGACATAGGCGCGCAATATGCGGTGTCCGAACAGGGCCCCCACCGGTGCGAACAGGACGATCGGCACCGATCCGGTCCAGAATACCAGCGCGAAGGCGATGTTGCGTAGCCGGACGATCATGCTCTTCCCAACCAGATGGCGATCCGGCGCAGGATCAGCTTGTTGTATTCGTTGACCAGCGTCCGCAGCCGCGGCGTGCTGGGCACGCCGTCGCCCAGTACCGTAACGCGCGGTCCCAGCGACGCGCGCAGTTCCATCCCCGCCCGCGGCACGTGCCAGTCGGAGGTGACCAGCCGCACGACGCGATAGCCGTGCGCGCGGACCCATTGCGCGGTTTCCTCCGCGTTCGATCGCGTATCGACCGCATCGGTGCCGAGGTCGACGCAGCAGGCGAACAGGCGCGCCGATCCCGGATAGGTGCGGGCCAGATCGGCCGGTCGCACGCCTGATCCGACGCCCGTCACCAGCATCCGCTTCGCCTGTTTGCTGCGCAGCAATTCCAGTCCCCGGTCGATCCGTCCCGCGCCGCCGGTGGGCACGACGATGCCGTCGGTGGTCGTCCCCTCCAGCGGCTGCGGCAGCGCGATCATGAAGACCGCGAAGCCCAACGCCCAGACCACACCGAGAAAGCCAAGCAGCCGGATCATGCCGGCGTCTTCGCAAGACGGCGCAACGCCGGCGTCACAGCGTGCGCCTCAGCGCCCGCGTCACGGCCAGTCGCGCCGCCGCCATCGCCAGCGCGACGAAGCCCATCGGCAGGATCGCGAGCAGGATCCAGTCCGCCGCGCCCAGCGTGATGCCGCCGATCAGCTCCGATCCCAGCGCCGTCAGTTGCCCGCCGATCAGGGCGATCACGCCGACCGCCACGATCGTCCCGACGATGCCGCCGATACCGGTGTCGAGCGCGATCCGGCGCTGGAACAGCCGCGCGACCTGAAGGTCGGTGGAGCCGAGCATGTGCATCACCTCGATCGTCGCGCGGTGCGCCTCCAGCCCGGCGCGCGCCGCCAGCACCACGACCGCCGCGGTCGCGCCCGCCATCAGCAGCACGACGCCGAGGGCGAGCCACGTCACCGATCGCATCAGGCCGCTGACCGGCGACATCCAGCGCGCGTGACGGTCGACCCGTGCCGCCCGGCTGGTCGCGGTGACGCCCGCCACCACGCGCGCCGCCGCGGCCTCGTCGTCGGTGGCGAGATCGACGTCGATCATCGCGGGCACCGGCAGGCCGGCATCGGCGGCGTCGCTGCCCAGCCACGGGCGCAGCAGCCGCGTCAGCTCGGCACGGTCGACCGGTGTGGCGCGCGCGACCTCCGGCATCTCCTTCAGTACCGACAATACCCGCGCGGCGGCGGCATCGCGGCGTGCGGCTTCGCCCTCCACCACCTGCACCGTCAGCCGCCCGGCCAGTTGCCGGTCGAGCAGTCGTCCCGCGCTGGCGGTGCCCAGTCCCAGCGCGGCGGCGAGCACGGTCAGGAACACCATGATCGCCATCACCCACGTCATCGCGCGGACGCCGCCCGCCTCGTCGAGCAGTCGGTTGGTGTCGGGGCGACCCCCGCCGGTCAACCGCGTCATCAGCGGCATCACGGCTCGTTCCGGGGCGGCGGATAGCGGAGAGCGCCGGTCGGATCGAGCAGGCGGCCGTGGTCGAGCCGCATCATCTGCGCGGTCGGGATGCGGGATACGAGGTGCAGGTCGTGGGTCGCGACGATCACCGTCGTGCCGATCGCGTTGAGCGATCCGAACAGGTGGATCAGGCGATCCGCCATCTCCGGATCGACGTTGCCGGTGGGCTCGTCGGCGACCAGCATCTCCGGCCGGGTGATGACCGCGCGCGCGATCGCCACGCGCTGCTGCTCCCCGCCCGACAGCGTCGCGGGCTTCGCATCGGCGCGCTCGGCCAGCCCGACCCAGGCGAGCATCTCGCGCACCGGCCGCTCGATCTCCGCATCGGCGATGCCGGCGACGCGCAGAGGCAGCGCGATATTGTCCCAGGTCGACAGATGCGGAACCAGCCGGAAATCCTGAAACACCACGCCGATGCGCCGGCGGAAACCGGGCAGCCGTTCGCGCGGCAGCACCACCGCATCCTCGCCGAACAGCCGGATGACGCCGCGGCTGGGGCGTTGCGCGAGGTACAGGAGCTTCAGCAGCGACGTCTTGCCCGCGCCGCTCGCACCGCTCAGGAAATAGAAGGACCCCGCCTGCAGGCTGAAGCTGATATCGGTCAGCGTCTCCGCGCCGGTGCCATAACGCAAGCCGACATTCTCGAACTGCACGATCGTCGTCATGGTCCCGGGATGCTTGGCACGCCCGGCGCGCCGCTTCAAGCTTGCCAGCCGGCGCGGGGGCGCGCCGCTTCGCGCTTGCCAGCCCGGGCGGGGGCGCGCCGCTTCGCGCTTGCCAGCCGGCGCGCGGGCGTGGCACATTCATGACGGCCGCGCTTCGTCGGCGTGCTGGGGCGTAGCATGATCCTCGAATGTCCAGAGTGCCGAACGCGTTACCTCGTGCCCGACAGTGCGCTGGGGATCGAGGGGCGTACCGTCCGCTGCGCGAATTGCCGCCACAGCTGGTTTCAGGAAGCGACACCGCTGGACCTGCCGCCGGAGCCGCCGGAGCCGCCCGAGCCGGTCGCGCCGCCCGAGGTCGCGGCTTCGATCGCGCCCGAGCCGGAGCTTCAGCCTGAGCCGCCCGCCGAACCATCGGTCTTCACCGATCCCGGCTATGTCGATCCGGCACAGCCCGAGCCCGCCTTTGCGGAACCGAACTACATCACCCCCGCCCCCGTGGGGGAGGGAGCAGGCTACGACGCTTTCGCGCATCAGGCTCCGTTCCGGCCCCGGCGCAATCCGGCGCGGCTGTGGACGCTGCTGGCGATCGCGGCGGGATTGCTGATGCTGGTGGGCGCGGGTGCGATCCTGTGGGTCGGTGCGCCGGGGCTGGCGCAGCAACTGGGACTCAGCATCGGTCCGGCCGAGACGCCGCTGCGCCTGCGCGACAATCCGATCGAGCGGCGCGAGCTCGAGAACGGGTCGGAACTGTTCGCGGTCAGCGGCCAGGTCATCAATCCCTCGTCCGAACGCCAGCGGGTGCCCGACATCCGCGCGGAACTGCGCGATGCGCAGGGACGGCTGGTGTACAGCTGGACGATCACGCCGGAACGCCGCACGCTGGGACCGGGATCGACGCTCGATTTCAATTCCGCCAAGCTCGACGTGCCGTCCAATTCGAAGCAGCTGGAGCTGACCTTCGCCGGCGACGGGGGCGCATAGATACCGCCGATCCTCGCCTTCCCCCACGAGGATCGCAAACGCCCCTGACGATTCCCGTTGCGGTCCCCCGAACCGCTTGCTAGGGGCCGCGACCTGCCAGCTGCCGGTTACCGGCGGAGTTCACGTGCGGTCGTGGCGGAATTGGTAGACGCGCAACGTTGAGGTCGTTGTGTCCGAAAGGACGTGGAAGTTCGAGTCTTCTCGACCGCACCAGAAATTCCCGACATCGAGAATATCCCCCTGACGGGGATCACCCTATCAGGGGATCATCCCGCCAGAATATGCGCCAGCGCATCCAGCGACAACGGCGTGACGAAGCGGAACCCGCACCGGATGCCCGCTTCACCCGCCGCGTCGCTCGGCCGGACCCAGCAGATCCGCCCGTACAGCGACGATCCCGTGTCCGGCAGCAGCAATTGTCCCGTATCGCCGACGCGTATCGGCCACGGCGTCGCGATCTTCGCGCCGCCCGCCGACACGTCGATCGTCCGTGCCGCCAGCGGTTTGTCGCCGAACCGCAGCAGCGCGGGCCGCACGAGCGCGAACCGCGGCGCGCGCACGATCAGCCCGTCCTCGCCGACCGGCTGGAACACCCGCTCCACGATCTGCGGCGTCGCGAATTCCAGCCCCGCCTTGCGATTGCGGACCCAGCGCACGGTCGCCTCCACCGGGTCCAGCCCCCGGATCGTCACCGTCATGCGATCCCCCACCACCGGCGGCACCGCGAACCGCGCCATCATCCCGCCCGCCGAGATGTCGTGGACCAGGCATGCGACCTCCGTTCCAGCGCCGGACGCCCGCCCGATCAGCAGGACCGCACGGTGCCGCTTGCCGCCGCGCCGCCGGTCCGCCGCCACCACGCCCCCGACGTCCACATCCTGCGGATCCTGTTCGGTCAGCAAAACCGTAACTCCCCCTTCGTCCCGCGCGGTCCGGTCTGCGCCCGCAATTGTCGCGACCGGAAGCGGACCCGCTGCCAGAACGTCGCATCGTCCAGCAGCCAGTTCGCCACCGCCTCCGCGATCAGCGCCCCGATCACCGCGTCCGCCGCGGCCCGGTCCTGCGTCGCGAAGAACCTCGCGGGTGCGGTGATGTCGACGCCGTGATCCCGACAATTTCTGGGGGCGATCATCAGTTGAGCCGCATGCGGAAGCGGAGGCGAAAGGTACCGCCGGTGGTGTGATTGCCTGTCATCTTCATCCTGATCTGTTTCACCTTCGCATCGCACCCGTTCGCGTCGGGGGCGGGGACGTAGTTCCAGCTCGTGCCGTCGTAGAATTCGATGCCGTCGGTCAGCGTCGCGAGCGAGGTGTAGGGCAGGGTCAGCCCGCTCGCGATCAACGCCCCGGCGGCCAGCCCGTCCGCCAGTTCGACCGGCGCGGCGGCACCGGGATAATTGTTGACCACCAGACACATGTTCGCCGGGATCACGTCGGTGAACTGTTCGCCCGTCACCGTCAGCCCGTTGTTGCCCGACGTCAGGATCCCCGCCGGATTGGTGACGAGGATGCTGTAATCCACCAGCGCCCCCGGCAGCGCCCTTGGGATAGCCGAGTTCATCCGGTCGTCCGCCACGACGCTGGATTTGACGATCGTGAGCGGAGCCGCCGCCGTCACGATCGGGAGCAGCATCGCCGCGACGAGGACCCGCATCCGGTTCATGGCCGCTGTCCGAACAGCCGACCCGCCACCGACTTCAGCGACCATTGGTCGAACTTCACGCGCATCGTCACGTACGGCCCCTTTCGCGTGTACCGGTCGGCGGAGAAATCGCGGTCGCGATAGCCGCCGATATTGTAGCCGGCGCTGACCCACACATTGCCGCCGGGGGTGACGCCGGCCGAAGGGCCGCCGCTCCACGACCACACGCCGCGATCCCAGGCGTGGCTGACCGAGCCCTGCACCCCGATATCGAACCTTTTGGCGAGATCGTGGCGCAGTTCGAAGCCCGCGACGTCGATGAAGCCGTCGTACACGTCGTCGGCGAACCGGCCGCGGACGTACTTCGCGCCGTAGTAGAGCGTGGCTTCCGTCCCGTGCGACAGCCCCTCCGGCCCGGTGCGATAGTTCAGCGCCAGATTGTTGACGACCCGGTCGGTGACCTGATCCCCGCCACGATAGGAGGGCACGCCGAGCGCGTTGGCGGCGGAGAAGCCGCTGTCCGCCCGCTCGTGCCGCAGTTCCAGCCGCTCCAGCACCGACCAGCGGCTGTCGAGCGGGCGCAGCGCCAGCGCCACGTCGGCCGATGCTGTCGCCGCGATCCGCCCCGCCTCGTCGCGCACACGGTACGCGCGGACCGACGACGCCAGCGTCTGTCCCTCGCCCAGTGCGCGCAGCAGGTTGCTGGTGAAGCCCAGCCGCTGCTCGGTATCGGCGTCGCGATATTCGGCGCGGCCGTTCCAAGACCAGCGCGGCCCGCGATAGGTCGCGCCCAGCGTCAGCGCGGCATAGTCGCCATTGGTCTGCGTCTGCGACAGGAAGCCGCCCGACGCCGCCGGCTGGAACGCGTTGACCGCGGCGAGGGGAGAGATGTTGCCCTTCACGGTGTTCGCCGCATCCACGGTCGCGTCGATCGTCCAGCGCGTGCCGATCGGCACCGACTGGCTGAGACCATATTGGGCGAAGGTGCGGCTGCCGTTCTCGCCCGCCGCCTGCTGGTTCAGCGTGCTCGACAGCTTCGCGCCGCTCCACGGCGTCAGGTCGAACCCGGCCTGCGCGGTGTGCGCGACGAAATCCCGGCCCGAGGCGATCTCGTACCCGCCGATCAGGCGGATGCCGGGCGTGATGCGATAGCCGGCGGTAACGCGCGTGCGCTCCGGGAAATCGGTGCTCGCCTTGTCGCCGCCCGGCGCGATCTGGGTTTCCGCGCCCAGCGTGAGCTTGTCGCCGAACAGCGCCTGCGTGCCGCCGAGCGTCAGCAGACGGCTGTCGCGGTCGCGCCCGTCGAGGCCGCGGTCGGACGCGATCTGCGTGCCGGCATACAGCGTGCCGGTGTTGCGGCGATATTCGACGCGCGCGTCGGCGGCGATCCGCTCGCCCGGACCGACCAGTTGCGTCTGGTACCACGCGGTGCCGGTGACCGACAGGCGATCGCTCAGCTTCAGGCGACCGTCGACGCCCAGCTTGCGCGTGCCCGCCTCGACCAGATTCTGCTGGCCGACGCCGAACATCGCGTCCTGCTGCCGCGCATAGGCGAGTACGTCGATGCCGCCGGTGTGCGTATCCGCCTCGACCAGATAGGCGGTGCCGGCGCCGATGCCGCCGCGTCCCCCTGCGGCCAGTTCGGCGCGCAGTTCGGTGACCCCCAGCTTCGCCTTCAGGTCGGCGCCGACGACGGTCGACTTCGCGACCGTCTCGTCGCGGATCATGCTGGTGCCGATCTCGACCCGGCCGACACGGGCGGCGACGCGGGCGGCGGCGGCGAGCTTGCTCGTCCGGCCACCCTCGACCTCGTAATCGGCGACGATGAACACCGGATTCTGGTTGCCGTCGCGGCTCAGGATCGGGCTGCGGAAGCGGACGGTGCCGGCCGACGTGTCGATGTCGTAGTCGATGTGACGCGTCAGCTGGCGCGTATCGAGGATCAGTTCCGACCGGAACCGGTCGCGCGTCTCGATGCGCAGCTTGTCGCTGTTCGGCACGATACGGCGCGTCGACAGGCGGTACGGGCCGGACAGGCCGTTGCCCTGGATCTCGTCGCGCGCATACAGCGTATCGGTTTTGGCCGCGAAGCCGGTCGCGCGGATCGTGGGGCCCTCGTAGGCGGCCTTCACGCCGTTCAGCGTGCGGCTGTAGCGGGTCAGCTGCGTATCGGTGAAGCCGGTCTCGAAATCGCCGAACAGCGCGTACAGCTCGCGCCGCTCCAGGCGCAGGTACAGCTTGCGGCGGGTCGGCGCGTCGTAACCCTGCACGGTGCCGTCGCCATAGACGGTGTAGTAGCGATCGGGATCGATCACGCCGAGCAGGCCGCGCTGCGGATCGTAGGCGCGGTCGCTGTCATACGCCATCGTCAGCAGCCACTGACCCTTGATCCGCCCCTTGGCATAGACGGCGAGCTGGCCGTCAGTGATGAGCTTGTTGCGCTCCGAGCGGGGCAGGGCCGTCGACCGGCTCTTCAGCGTGTCGTACCCGATCGTGCCCGCGCCGAAGCCGACCACCGACCATTGCTTGGCGGCACCCGACAGCCAGGCGCGGATCTCGCTCGACCGGACGGTCTTCTCTTCGGTCAGCAGCACGGTCGCGTGGACCGCACCCGCCTGCGTCGTCGGTTCCAGCGCGATGAAGGCATAGCCGTCGTCGCCGACGACATTGACCAGCGTCTCGGTCTTCTCGCGCCCGGCGAGCTGGCGGCGCTGCTCCAGCGCGGCCTCGACCGCGGCGCGGTAGGGCTGGTCGAGGCGGAAGGGCACCGGCGTGCCGGCGCGCACCGGGCGATTGTCCTTGTCGACGACGCGCACCGCGATCAGCGGGCGGGTCAGGCCGTCCGCGATCAGCCGGCTCTTGGCGGCATCGAACGTCGCGCGGACGCCGGCGCCGGCATAATGCACGGTGCGCTCCAGCGTGGTCACCGTCTTGCCGTCGGCATCCAGCACGCGGGCGGTCAGCAGGTTGTCGCCCGCGTGCAGCGACACACCGGTCCATTTGGACACCGCGACGCCGCCATCGGGGGCCGTGTCGGAGCCGTCATAGGCCAGCGCCTCTACGGCCATGCCGTCGACGCTCAGCGCGATGCGCTCGGACGGGGCATGCTTGATGACGACGCGCAGGGCGGGGTCGCGCGGATTGTGGTCGGCGGCGGGGAACAGCCAGCCGGTGCCCGGCGTCTGCCCGCTGAGCCAGTCGCGGTTGCCGGCGGCGGCGGCATCGTCGTCGACCGCGACCGGCAGCGCATCGGTGGCGGCGGCGGTGCGGCCGGTCGGCTCCAGCTGGAAATCGACGCGCTTCAGCGTGCCACCCACGCCCTCGACGAAACGCGAGATGGCGGAACCGGCGGCGCGCGTGTCGGCGTCGCAGGCGACGGCGCGGTGCGTCGCGGGCAGGCTGTTCTCGTCCAGCTGCACGACGTGGCGGCCCGCGCGCAGGCCCTCGACATGGTACAGACCGTCCTTGTCCGTGACGGTGAAGGTGCCATCCTCCATCATCAGGCGGATTCCGGGCACGCCCTTGCGCTTATCGACCGGATCGCCGCACGCACCCTCGGTGACGCGACCGATCAGCGTCATCGCGTCGCTGAACAGCAGCGCGCGCAGGCGGACGGAGGCGGCGGCTTCGTTGCTGGTCACGCCGCTGCCGGCGACGCGGGCGCGGTTCAGCGCCTCGCCGACCGGCGCACCGGGGGCGATCGACACGACGTAGTTCACGTCCACGCTGCCGCCGACGCCGACGTCGGGGACCGTGAAGGACAGCGTGCGGCCGTCGCTGGCGACGTCCGGCTCCGCCGCGCCGCGCGTCGATCCCCGCTCGTAGCGCAGGCCGGTCGGCAGCGTGTCGGTGATCTTCAGCGCGCGGGCGGGCGCATCGCCGCGGTTCGACAGTTGCAGGCGGTACTGGACGAAATCACCCGGCGACGCGTCGCGCACCGACGCCGTCTTGGTCAGCAACAGGCTGTTCGATCCGGGCCGGTCGAGCGGAATGTCGGTCAGGAACGGATCGGGCGTCTCCAGCACGAAGGGCAGGCCGAACGACGCGTCGTTGATGACGTATGCGCCGTTGCTGCCGGTCAGTTTCGCCAGTTCCCCGCGCGGGACGACGGAGGGGGCGGTATAGTCGCCCGGCGGCTGGATCCGGATCGTATAGGTTCCGGGCAGGGTCAGCGGGAACCAGTATCGCCCCTTGTCGGCAACGTAGACGCGACCGCTGGCGTCGGTCACCTCCTGCCCGCTGACGACGGTGGACGGATAGCGGCTGATGCCGTCGACGCCGAAGACGGTGGCGGGGGCGCCATTCGCATCGACCAGGCTGACGATCGCGCCGTCGACCAGCGTGCCGTCGCGCGAATCGAAGACGTAACCCGCGGGATCGATCAGCAGCGAGTTGTCGGACGAGAAACTGAAATTATCCTCGGAATAGCTGAAGCTCAGCCGCTCTCCGCGTTTCAGGATCGCTTCGCACGGCTTCAGCTCGGCCTGCGTACCGACCTGCGGAACGCCGCCGGCGAAGACACCGCTATCCGGCGCTGTCTCCATGATCGGAATCTCGCCGTTGTAGCTCGGCGTCGAGATGTCGATGTTGGCGGTGTCGCGGATCGCGGGGTCGCGGTTCGCGCCGGGGGCGTCCAGCACGAAGATCATCGGGTGCGACAGATCGAACGCGGCCAGCGGCGGGGCGGACGCCAGTGTGGCCGCGTCGATCGGGGCGGGGGTATATTGCGGGGACGGCGTCAGGTCGCATCGCGCACCGGTCAACTGGTAACCGGGCGGCGGCAGGCGAAAGCTGATGCGGGTCGGGCGCTTGGCATGCGAAAAGGGCAGCGTGACGGTGTTCGAGCGGACCGATGCGGTTTCGCCGGTCGCGGTGCGGAACGACAGCGTCGCGGTGTTCTCCACCCTCGTCGTCTGCGCAACCGCCGCCATCCCCGCCGACAGTGCGGCGAGGGGGAGCATGATCGGCAGGACGAGGCGGTGGAAGGGGGGCATGGAATCCTTGGCAGAAGGTCGGCGGGGGAAGTATTCGGCGCGCGCGGGCGGAGGGGAGGGATCGCCCGCGCGCACCGGGACCCGAGGAGGGGAGGGAGCCTCGGGTAGGGGGTGAAGGGGCTAGTTGATCGTCACGCGGAAGGCGGCGCTGACGGACGCGCCGCCGCCGACGGTCGGCACGATCGCCGTCACCGTCTTCGTCTGCGTGTCGAAACTGCCCTTGTAGGTGGTGCCGTCGTTGTCGTCGTTGGCGTCGTCGTCCTGCGCCTCGGCGATCAGGACGCAGGTGCCGCCGGGCGTACCGATCTTCAGCGTGCCGGGGACGTACGTCGTGTTGGTCGGGATGACGTCGGTCAGCGTCACCGCGTTGGCGCCGGTGCCCAGCGTCGCGTTGCGGATGGCGAGGCAGTATTCGACCGTCGCGCCCGGCAGCGCCTTCGGGTTCAGCGTGCTGACGCCGTCCGAAATGACGGTGGACGACTTGGTGACGCTGAGCGCGACGTCGTGGATGCCCACGACATAGGCCAGATACGCGCGGCCCTGGCCGTTGCGGAGGAGATCGGCTCCGACGCCGTCGCTGTCGTCGTCGGCGAACACGACGTCGACATCGTCCTTGCCGTTGAGCGGCGACGCCACGAGCGCGGCGCCCTTCGTGCCGGCCTGTCCGCCCGCGGCGACGGTCGCCTGCAGGTTGACGATCGCGAGTTGCGCCGAGCTGGCGGGCACGTCGCCGACCAGGAACACCGTCGCCGACGCGTCGGGGGCCAGTTCGTCGATGAAGGCCGCCGTGTCGACGCCCGGATCATATTTGTTGTTGCCGTTCGAATCGACATACGCCTTCAGGTTCTGCATGTCGAAATTGTCGGTGCCCAGACCCAGGCCCAGCGACAGGTTCTGGTCGCCGTCGAGCAGGATGTCCTGCGTCGCGTTGGTCTTGTTGGTGACGCGGAACGTGGTCACCGCGCCGATCTCGCCCTGGTTCACCTGCGTGTCGGCCTGTTGCAGGGCGACGACGGTCAGGTTGACCTTGCGATCGACGACGAAGGTCGCGGGGTTGGACGCGGTCGTCTGCGCCTGACCGTTGACCGAATAGGTCGCATTGGCGGTGTTGGTGACGAGCACGCCCGCGGCGGTGCCGTTGGGGGTGGTCTGCGCTCCTGCCTGCGACGCCGCGACGCCGGAAACGGCCGCGGTGCCGGTCAGCAGCAGGCGCATGGTACGCGTGAACATGGTGCCTCCTGTCGTTCGGGTATGGGTGGTGGTGGGACGGGTCATCGGACGATCGCCTGGAAGGCGAGTTCGCCGCCGGTGCCCGCGGTCACCGGCGAATCGAGACGCCAGCGGACGTGCGTGACGTCGTCGGCGGTGGCAGGGCGCAGGCCGCCGGTGGCGGCGGCCACGCGCAGCGACGCGAGCGGCCCGAAATTCCGGCCGTCGACCGACACTTCCGGCGTCGCGCCGGCACCGCGCGGCCCGCGATAGGCGAGGCCGGTTGGCACCGGATTGGCGAGTACCAGTCCGGAGATCGGTGCGGTCCCGCGATTGCGATAGGCGAGCTGCACGACGACGCGGTCGCCCGGGCCGACATTGTTCGGCGCGGCGAGCTTCATCGTCACGCTGCCGTCCGACGCCGCCACCCGCGTCTCCGCGAGCATCGTCGTCGTCAGGGCGAGCGGGGAGGCAGCGGCGGCAGCGGCGGCGGCGGCGGCAGCGGGCTGGGGACTCGCTGCCGCCGCGACCGCGGCGAACAGGAACGGGATCATCGCATTTTCCTTCACTGGAGACGGACCTTGAAGCGGACGGTATGGGCGGTGGCGGCCCCGCCGGACCGGTCGGGCAGCCGGATCGACACGGCGCGGCCGTCGAAGCCGCCGGCGTCGCCGTCCGCGGCATCGCTGAGCACGGCGTCGTCGAGGGTCATGGAGCCGGGCAGGTAGACCGCGTCGGCCGGGACGGGATCGTCGATGGTCGCCGCCGACAGCGCGGCGTCGGCGGGGATGCGGGCGACCAGCGTGTAGGTAACGACCGCGCCGGCGCCGGCGGTCGCCCCGGCGGGGAGGGGGGAGCCGTCGGCGGCGGCGACCGCCTGCGACTTGACGAGGGTCGGGGTGGTCGAGGCGGTGGCGACGAACGGGATCGCCGCGCTGGCGATCGCCCCCGTCTCGCCGACGATGGCGTCGCTGCCGTCGTCGCCCAGTCCGGGCAGTTCCTGTTCCGGCTGGCCGTGGCCGGTCGCCGCCTCCGCCGTGACGGTCAGGCTGCCGTCGGCCGCGACGGTGCCGGCGGCGGGGGCCAGCACCGCGACCAGCGGCAGCGTCTCGCCGGGGGCGAGGACGGGGGTGGCGCCGGTCAGCACGGTATCCCGGTCGGCGTCGAACCGGCCGTCGCCATCGATGTCGATGGCGACGGTCTGCACCGTCGTCGCCGGCGTGGAGGTGCCGGCGGTGACGATGAAGGCTTCCTGGCCGGTCCCCTGATTGGTCAGCTGGACGGGCACCGACACCGGCGCGGTATCGATCGTGACCATGCCGCCATCATGCGCCAGCCCGATGTCCAGCCGCTCCGCCACGACGATCGTGACGGTGTTCGAGGATTGCGACCGGACCGTGCCGTCGACATCGTAACGCAGTTGCGCCGTGTTGGTGATCGCGGTGCCGGCGCGGGTATCGGCGGCGATCGCGGGCGCAGCGGATACCCACGCCAGGACAGCCGCGGGAAGGGCCGCGGAAAGCCCCCCCATCCGCCGTCGCAACGCTGTACCCGAACAAGACAATTTTCGCTCCCACTGGTTTCGCGGGAACAAAATCGCTCGATTTAGATTAAGCAGGTTCTACCAAATCACATTGGCGATCAATGGCTTGGCAACATGTTTTTGCCGGCGGCAACAGGTCTGGTAAATGCGTCGGTAACCATCGCATCCCGCACGCCGCGGTCGTGCAATCCGGCTTGAGCCTGTGAAATCCCACCAAAGCGGACGGATCACGCCCGGAATGGCCCTTTCACCCCGTTTCGGCGTGAAATTTCCTGTCGATGCAACCGCTTCCCGGCAGGCTCGTTCTGTCGATACACCACGCATGTTCGTTTATGCGTGGTGACCATATTCCTGTTTCAGGCGATCCAGCGTCGCCAGGTCGGGTTTGCCGTCGAAAAACCGGTCCAGACCCTGTCTGAAGCCGGCCTTTGCCGAATCACCTGCGACCGCTTCGAACAACGTGAGCGACGATCGCAGCTTCATCGCGTCGACGTCTCCGAAGATCGCCCTGGCCGAACCGGGTGCGGATATCGCCGTTTGCGTCGCCTCGATCAGGCGCGATCCCAGCAGTGGATGGGCCAGATAGGCGCGGGCTTCCGCCGCGGAAGCGATGGCATAATGCCGGGCGGTCTCGCTGCGGCCCAGCCCGGCGATCTGGGGAAAGATCCACCACATCCAGTGGCTGCGCTTCCGACCCGCGGTCAGCTCGGCCAGCGCGATCGGCCAGGTGTCGGCCTGCGCGTCGGTAAAGCGGGACAGGTCCATGCCGATGCGTCCTCTTCGCCGCCCGCGCTCCTGCAACCGCCGGGGATGCGGCGCGTTCCCCGCTCCTGAACTGATATCGACGGGAGGAGCAGACGCCGATGGCGCGCCGCACGATCATGGCCATGGCAGCCCTTTCCACCGCGATGATCGTCGTCGCGTGCGGACAGCGCGATCCCGACGGCAACACGCTGGCCCCCAGCGGCTTCGTTCCGCCCGCGACACAGGCGCCCACCCCGCTCGCCGGACAGGAGCAGACGACGCCGCTGGCCAGCTATGTCGGGCATCACCCCAATGACGCGGTCGACGGCGTGACGTTCTTCGACCGCAGCGAGGTCGCCAACACGCTGATCGAGCTGGTCCCCGACGAGCGCTCCCGTCATCTGATCGCGGGGCGGGAGGCCACGACCACGCCGATCTTCCGCCGTGGCGCACTGGTCGCCGCGCATGGTTGCGAGGCAGCCAATTGCGGCGACCGCAACTGGACGGTGATGATCGCGGCCGACGCGAACGCCGACAAGGCGATCGTCTGCTATCACGACGCCGCGACGATGGGCGATGCCAGTCGCTGGACGACCCGCGCCCGTGCCGAACGCCGCGCCGGTGCATGCCCCTCCGCCTGAAGGACCCGATATGCTCGAACATGTTCCACATTGGCTGGGAAGCGCGTTGAAAGGCTTGCGCGCCGGCACCGACAAGCTGGCAGTCGCGCAGGAGGGACTGGGACCGTTCGAAACGCTGACTCTGTCCAGCCCCGCCTTCGCGGACGGCGCGCGCCTGCCGGAGCGGTTCACGGCGGATGGCGCGGGCGTCTCGCCACCGCTGGTATGGCGCGATCCGCCGCCGGGCACGGCGCAGCTGGCGTTATTGGTGGAGGATGCCGATTCGCCGACGCCGCAGCCGCTGGTGCATGCGGTGATCTGGGGGCTGGAGCCGGTAGCGGGGCAGCTTGCCGAGGGCGCGATCGTCGCGGACGGCGACGGCGATGCGGCGGGCCGCGATGTCGGCCGCAACTCCTATTATCGGGAAGGATGGCTGCCGCCCGATCCGCCGACCGGCCACGGCGAACATCGCTACGCGTTCCAGCTGTTCGCGCTGTCGGAGGGTGTTGGCGATCCGGGCGATTCACCCGGTCGTACCGCGCTGCTGGCGGCGATGCGGGGCAGGGTGCTGGCGGCGGGGGTCCTGATCGGGACCTATTCGCGGGCCGAGGAGGCTCCGGTCGGCCCGGTGGGCGCGGCAGCGGCGGCCTGATCGGCGCGCCGCCCGCAGCGGCATCAGATCAGCGTCGCGTGCGCCGATCCGAACATCAGCATCACCGTAGAGGCGAAGCCGATCAGGCCGAGGAGGATGCTCTGTTTCATGTCCGTTGCTTCCGGTGGGATCGTTCAGGCGATCGGAACGATGGGGACGGCGGCGCTGACGGCGATCGCGGCGAAGCTCAGGGCGGCGACGAAGCAAGCGACGAAACGCTGGGCGGACTGGAAATTGATGGTCATGGTGGTTCTCCCTTTTGGCGGAACCGACCGTTCGGCTCCGATGCCAGCAGCTTTGCAGACACCGTGCCAATTTTTTAAGTATCTGAAATAGCTTGATTATCTTGAATGTCGAATGGGCGTTTGGCGTAGTTCGCCATTTCGCCCGGCATTCCTCACCAGCAAATGGCGGCGGTCACCTCACGCGGCGCAGACCTTGTCGCGGCCCGTATCCTTGGCGGTGTACAGCAGCCGGTCCGCGCGCTCGAACGCGGTATCGGCCTTCTCGCCGGGGCGGATCGCGGTGACGCCGGCGGAGATCGTGACGATGCCGAGCGGCTTGCCCGTATCGCGATCCCGGAACCGGCGCGACGCCACGTCGGCGCGTGCCGCGTCGAGCAGGGTCGCCGCCCCCGCCAGATCGGTTCCCGCCAGCAGGATTGCGAATTCCTCGCCGCCGTGGCGCGATACGACATGGCCGTCGCACGCCGCCGCCAGCGCCTCGCCGATCGCGCAGAGCACGCGGTCGCCGACCGGATGTCCGAAATCGTCGTTGACGCGCTTGAACCGGTCGATATCGC
Organism: Sphingomonas sp. Leaf343; assembly: GCF_001423765.1. Classification (GTDB taxonomy): domain Bacteria; phylum Pseudomonadota; class Alphaproteobacteria; order Sphingomonadales; family Sphingomonadaceae; genus Sphingomonas. The sequence continues at coordinate 143,803 of NZ_LMPG01000013.1, read as the reverse complement.
ACAGCGCCAGACAGTGCGGGCCGCTGCCCTCCACCCGCTCCGCAAAGGCATCGGCAAAGCCCAGCCGGTTGCACAGGCCGGTCAGCGGGTCGCGCCGTGCATCGTCGCGCGCCTGCTTCAGCTTGGCACGAAGCGTGTCCGCCTCCTCCGTCGCCTGCGCCAGCTTCGTTTCCGATTCGCGAATGCGGCGGATCATCGCGGTGGCGATGCGCGTCACCTCGCCGCTGTGCTGCATACGCGGGGAGCGTTCGATGGCGGCCGCGCTGGCGGCGAGATCGCGACCGAAGTCGCGGGTCTCGACGTGCATCGCCCTGGTCATCGCGGCGAAAACGTCGACCTGCGCCTGCGTCTGCGCCACCAGCGCCTCGGCCTGACGATCCAGCGCGACATCGCCCTCCGCCCACCGGGCGGGCGGCGAACCGCCCGCGACGACGCTGCCGCCCAGCTGCTCGATCTGCTCGCGCGTGAGCCGATAGCCGCCGTCCGTCAGCAAGGCGATCTCCGCGGCCAGATCCCCCCCGGGCTCCGACAGGGCGGCATAGGCGAATGTATAATGCGCAGGATCAGGGCTCAGACGGTGCGCGGCAAGAAATGCCCCGATCCGATCGTAGAGATCGTCGCCCTGATCCTGTCGCCGCGCAACGCCGGCGTGTCCCATTCCCACCCTCCGCTGGTCCCTCGATTGGAACGTCTACGGCGGAAGCGTTATCATCAGGTAATCATGTCGGGGCCGCAACGGTAACGATTTGATCTGTGTTGCATTGCCCCAAGCGCTTGGGGGAACGGCGGGAAAGGATCAGGAACGGAGCTTCTGGACCGCCGCCAGCGTCTCCTCGACATGGCCGCTGGCGTCCATATTGTCGTGGACGAAGGCGATTCGGCCGTTGCGGCCGATGACGTAGCTGGTGCGCTTCGTAATATCGCGACCCGCCATCTGCTTGCCCAGCGACACGTCGTAACCGGCGACGACCTTCGGTCCGGCGCTGGCGACCGCGAATTTGCCGGCGCATTTCTCGGACGAGAAGCGCTGGAGCGTCGGCACGTCGTCGGCCGACATACCGATGACCGTCGCGCCGGCCTTGCGGAACGCGGGCATCGCCTCCGCGAACGCATGCGCCTCCGCGTTGCAGCCGCCGGTGAACGCCGCCGGGAAGAAGTACAGCACGACGGGACCCTTCTTCAGCAGGTCGGCGAGGTGGACGTTGACCACCTTGCCCGCGACCGCGCCGCGCGTCGTGAAGTCGGGTGCCTGCGCACCGGGAGCCAGCGCCGCACAGGCAGGGGCGGCGATCGCAACGGCGGCAATGATCGGCAGCAGGCGCATGGAAAATCCTCTCGGGTGTTATCGGACAAGGCTGTAGCGCGGGCGCGTGCGTCGCGATAGGCCGGTGTCATGCCAGTCCGCCCCGCCGATATCGACCTCGCCCACCGCCTCGCCGACGCCGCGGGCGCGGTGATCCGCCCCTATTTCCGCAAGCCCCACGGGCTGGAGACGAAGGCGGACCACAGTCCCGTAACGCTCGCCGACAAGGAAGCCGAAGCCGCGATGCGCCGCCTGCTCGACGCCGAATGCGCGGGCGATGGCGTCCACGGCGAGGAATACGGGATCAAGCCGGGCGTGACGAACCGGCAATGGGTGCTCGACCCGATCGACGGCACGCGCAGCTTCACCGCCGGCCGTGCGATCTTCGGCACGCTGATCGCGCTGCTGGAGGATGGCTGGCCGGTGTTGGGGATCATCGATCAGCCGGTGCAGCGCGAACGCTGGGTCGGCGTCGCGGGCCGCCCGACGACCTTCAACGGCGTGCCCGTACGCACCCGCGCTTGTCCCGCGCTGGAGGGGGCGGTGGTCGCCACCACCAGCCCGCATCTGTTCGCGGAGGGCGACGTGCCGCACTACATGGCGCTCGTCGCGGCGGCGTCGGGCGGGCATGTGCGGCAGGGGCCGGTCTATGGCGGCGACTGCTATAACTACGGCCTGCTCGCGTCGGGGCACCTCGACATCGTCTGCGAATCGGGGCTGCAACTCTACGACTTCGCCGCGCTCGCGCCGATCGTGGAGGGGGCCGGAGGACGCCTGTGCGACTGGAACGGCGACCCGCTGACCGCATCGAGCGAGGGCCATGTGCTGGCGATCGGCGATCCCGCGCGGGCCGAAGAGGTGCTGGAGGCACTCAGGGCGACACCGCACGAGCATTGAGGCACCCGTCATTGCCGCAATGATGGGATATTGGGCCTACCGCCTCACCCTGCCCCCTGCGCCGGGGTATTCACCCCCATCGACTGCAGATACCGCTTCACGTTCCGCGCCGCCTGACGCAGGCGCTGTTCGTTCTCGACCAGCGCGATGCGGACGAAACCTTCGCCGTTCTCGCCATATCCGACACCCGGCGCGACCGCGACCTTCGCCTCGGTCAGCATCTGCTTGGAGAATTCCAGCGATCCCAGATGCGCCAGCGCCGGCGGCAACGGCGCCCAGGCGAACATCGACGCACGTGGGCTTGGAATGTCCCATCCCGCCCGCGCGAAGCTGTCGACCAGCACGTCGCGGCGCTTGTGGTACAGCACTCGGTTCTTCTCGACGATGTCCTGCGGCCCGTTCAGCGCCGCGCATGCCGCCGCCTGGATCGGCGTGAACGCGCCGTAATCGAGGTACGACTTCACCCGCGTCATCGCCGCGATCAGCTTCGCATTGCCGACCGCGAAGCCGATCCGCCAGCCGGCCATGCTGTACGTCTTGGACAGTGATGTGAACTCGACCGCGACATCCTTGCCGCCCTTGACCTGCAAAATGGAGGGCGTCGGATTGCCGTCGTAATACAGCTCCGAATAGGCGAGGTCGGACAGGATCCACAGCCCGTGATCCTTCGCGAACGCCACCAGCCGCTCGTAGAAGGCGAGATCGACCGTCTCCGCCGTCGGGTTCGACGGATAGTTGACGACCAGCACGCTCGGCCGCGGCACGGTGAACGCCATCGCCCGCTCCAGACTTTCGAAATACGCCTCGTCGGGCGTCGTCGGCACGGCGCGGATCGTCGCGCCGGCGATGATGAAGCCGAAGGTGTGGATCGGATAGCTGGGGTTCGGTGCGAGCACGACATCGCCCGGCGCGGTGATCGCGGTGGCGAGGCTGGCCAGCCCCTCCTTCGATCCCATCGTCACGACGACCTCGGTCTCCGGGTTCAAGTCGACCCCGAACCGTCGCCCGTAATAATTCGCTTGCGCGCGACGGAGGCCGGGAATTCCCTTCGATTGCGAATAGCCGTGCGCGTCCGGTTTCCGCGTCACCTCGATCAGCTTCTCGATGACGTGGTCCGGCGGCGGCAGGTCGGGATTGCCCATGCCGAGATCGATGATGTCCTCGCCGCCCGCGCGCGCCGCCGCCCGCATCGCGTTCACTTCCGCGATCACGTACGGGGGCAGGCGCTTCATGCGGTAGAAATCGTCGGACGGGTCGGTCATGGCAGTACCTTTCGCAGACGCATCTACAGCGAAGCAGCGCGCCGCGAAAGCTGACGCGGAACCGCGAATGCGCTACGCCCGTCTACAGGATGAGGAGAGACCGCGCATGGCCGACGCACCCGAGCAGCCGACCCTGAAGGACATGCAGCATTGGACCTGGGTCCTGGGCCGCGCGCAGCAGATGATGATGGAGCAGGGCATCGGCGCGTTTCCGACCATGCCCGGCTTCAACGACCCCGCGACGCTGGAGCGGGTGCGCGACTTCTGGACCGACAGCCTGACCTTGTGGCAGCGTTTCCTCGATCCCGCCGGTGCGCCGCCGGCCGCGGAGGCGCCCGAACAGGCGCGCGACAAACGGTTCAAGGATGCGGCGTGGCGCGAGAATCCCGTCTTCGACCTGATCCGTCAGAGCTACAATACGATCGCCGACCATATGCTGCGCGGCGTCGACGCGATCGACGGCATCGATCCGAAGCAGCGCGAGCAGTTGCGCTTCGCCACGCGCGGCTTCGTCGATGCGATGAGCCCGACCAACTTCGCCCTCACCAATCCGGCGGTGCTGGAGCGGACCGTCGAGACGCGCGGCGAGAACCTGCTCAAGGGGCTCCAGAACATGCTCGCGGACATGGGCCGCGGGCAGATGACGCACACCGACGGCTCCGCGTTCGAGGTCGGCCGCAATCTGGCCGCGACGCCGGGTCAGGTGGTCAGGCGCACCGACCTGTACGAACTCATCCAGTATAATCCGACGACGAAGAAGGTGCTGGCGACGCCGCTGCTGATCTTCCCGCCGTGGATCAACCGCTTCTACATCCTCGATCTGACGCCGGAGAAGAGCTTCATCCGCTGGGCGGTGGAGCAGGGCGTCACCGTGTTCATGGTCTCGTGGAAATCCGCCGACGCGACGATGAAGGATGTGATCTGGGACGATTACGTCGCCGCGCAGGTCGATGCGATCGACACCGTCCGCGATCTGCTCGACGTACCGGCGGTGCATACCGTCGGCTATTGCGTCGCCGGCACCACGCTCGCCGCGACGCTGGCGGTGGAGACGGCGCGGGGCGGGGCGGACAAGGTCGCCAGCGCCACGTTCTTCACCGCGCAGGTCGATTTCTCCGGTGCCGGCGACCTCCAGCATTTCGTCGACGACGAACAGTTGAAGATGCTGGAGAAACTGTCGCCGGACGGGTTCCTCGACGGCCGCTACATGGCAGCGACCTTCAACGCGCTTCGGGGTCGCGACCTGATCTGGAACTACGTCACCAACAACTACCTGCTCGGCAAGGATTATGCGCCGTTCGACCTGCTTCACTGGAACGGCGACACGACCAACCTGCCCGCGAAATGGCATCTGTCGTATCTGCGCGACCTGTATCGCGACAATCTGCTGGTGACGCCCGGCGCATTGTCGGTCGGCGGCACCCCGATCGACCTGACGACCGTGACGACGCCCACCTATGTTCAGGCCGGACGCGAGGATCATATCGCGCCCGCCGAAAGCGTGTGGAAGCTGACGCACCATTTCGCCGGCCCGCTCCGCTTCGTGCTGGCCGGGTCGGGTCATATCGCGGGCGTCGTCAACCCGCCCTCCGCCGGCAAATATCAATACTGGACGAACCCGGAACAGACCGACTCGCTGGGCGACTTCGTGGCGGGCGCGACCGAGACGAAGGGCAGCTGGTGGCCGGATTGGCTCGGATGGCTGAACAGCCTGAATGATGCGCAGGTGCCGGCGAAGGGTGCGCGCCTGCCCGGAAAGGGCAAGCTGCCCGCGCTGGAACCGGCACCGGGAAGCTACGTCCGCGCGAAGTGAGTGAGGGACTTATTGCTGCACTGCACAATTTCTGTTTGACAAACTCCTGTCGCCTCTCCATTTGTGCAGTGCAGCAAGGGAGAGGTGCGGCATGGCGACGAATGGACGCAAGGCAGACGGACGCAAGCCCGCGGTGACGCGATCGGCACCCGTTGCCCCCGCATCGAAGCCCGTCGATGGCCCGACGCCGGTGCCGCCGGCCCTGTCCGCCACCAACACCGTCGATGCTCCCAGGGCCGTGGCCGCCAAACCTGCGCCATTGAAGTCCGGGCCGGCCCGGCCGGTCGCGAGCGATCCCGTCGCTCCTAAGCCGGTCGTCAAGGCCGCGGCGGCAAAGCCGGCCGCGCCGGTCGCCAGGGCTTCCGAGCCGGCGAAGGCGGCGGTCGCATCGATCAAGGCATCCGTCGTCGAGGCCGCCAGGGCGGTCGCGACGCCGATCATCGAAGCCGTGGCGGCGCCTGCCGCACCTGCTTCTCCCGTGGCCGAACCGGCTGCGACCACCCCCACGGCCGCACCGGCCGCCACTTCAGAAGCAAAGGAACCGATCATGGCTACCGTCATCGATAATGCCCAGAACGCCGCCCAGTCCGCCGCACAGGACACCTCCGCCAAGGCGCAGGCCATGTTCTCCGACATGACCGAGCGCAGCAAGGGTGCGGTCGAGAAGAGCCAGAAGCTGTTCGCCGACGCCACCGAGTTCGGCAAGGGCAACGTCGAGGCGCTGGTCGAATCGTCGAAGATCGCCGCTCGCGGCATCGAGTCGATGAGCCACGAGGCCGTCGCCTATGCCAAGTCGTCGTTCGAGCAGGCTTCGGAAGCGATGAAGACGCTGTCGTCGGTCAAGTCGCCGTCGGAGTTCATGAAGCTCCAGGCCGATTATGCCCGCTCGGCATTCGACGCGATGATGGCGCAGACCTCGAAGTCGACGGAAGCGTCGCTGAAGCTGGCCGGCGAGGTCGCGCAGCCGATCTCGAACCGCATCGCGGTCGCCGCCGACAAGATCAAGGTCGCCGCGTAACTGGTGCCTTGGCCGGGTTCGCCCGGCCTGTGGAACGGGGCGGCGCAGCGATGCGCCGCCCTTTTTCGTGTCCCGATCCGGTGATCCAGGTGCCCGTCGATCCGGTCGCACCATGCGAAAGCGGCGTTCGGGTCTTGCCCATCGGTGGCGCGGTGCCATATCCCGCCTTCCCATGCAGCGACCGATCGACACCCCCTTCATGACGGCTGCCCCGGCGACCGTTCCGGCGCCGCCGACGATGGCCCAGCGCCGCGACGCCGACGGCGACGATACCGGCACCGGCATCGCCACCAAGACGCGCGCCAGGACGAAACAGCCGACGCCGTACCGCGTGCTGATGCTGAACGACGATTACACGCCGATGGAGTTCGTCGTCCTCTGCCTCCAGCGGTTCTTCCGCATGGATATGGAAGAGGCGACCCGCGTCATGCTCCACGTCCACCAGCGCGGCGTCGGCGTCTGCGGCGTCTTCTCCTACGAGGTCGCGGAGACGAAGGTCAGCCAGGTGATGGACTTCGCCCGCCAGAACCAGCACCCCCTGCAATGCACGCTGGAAAAGGCGTAGACGCAGGCGGGCCGCCGATGGAAGCGAGCAGGCCGCCGTTCGTCGTATGATGCTCTTTTCGGCGAGGGATCGGGGAAGGGCTTATCCGCCAGGCGACGCACGCCCGATGCGGAAATCCGTCACTCCCCCGCCGGCAACCACCCCAGATTCGCCTGCGCGTACCGGTCGACATAGTTCGCCGCCCGCACCAGCCGCTGTTCGTCCAGCAGCGTATACCGCCCGCCGTCCCGCCCGATCAGGCCCTCGTCCTCCAGTTGCCGCAGCATCCGGTTGACGTGAACCGCGGTCAGGCCGGTGGCGTCGCCGATCTCCTCCTGCGTGATACCGGGATGGAAGCTGTCGCCGATCTCGGGATCGCCGCGGCGCAGGCGGCTGCGGATATCGAGCAGCAGTGCCGCGACGCGCGCCTTCGCCGAGGTGCGGCCGATCGCCGCCAGCCGATCCGTCAGTGCGACCCGCCGGATCTGGTCCAGCGCCATCATCGCGCTCGCCAGCCGGGGATGCGCGGACAGCAGCGAGGCCATGGCGCTGCGGTCGAACGGGCTGATGACCACCTCCGTCAGCGCCATCACCGTCTCCGGCGAGGTTCCGAACGCCAGCGCCGACATGGCTATCATGTCGCCCGGAAACAGGAAGCGGAGGATTTGCCGCCGCCCGTCATGGAGCAGGACGTAGCTCATCATCATGCCCTGTTTCAGGACGTAGAGTTCGGCAATCCGGTCGTTCTCGCTGATGAGGATCGCGCCGCGCCGCAACCGGCGTTCCCGCTCCTCCAACGCTGCCAACGCGGCGTGTTCGACCGGAGTCAGTGTGACGAGATCGCCGAGACGGGCGGCGAAACAACTATGCGGCACTGGCGACCCATCCCCCCGGTAACGCAACCAATTAGGCGGTAGGTTGGCGCGGCTGCATTAAAGTCGATCAACCACAGGCGGATCGGCGGAATGCCTGCGATTCCGTATGCGCAGATCGCCGCTTTGCGGACCCCGGCCATCGGTTCCGGTCGCCCGCCGCGGTGCACGACCCTTGCACCCGACGCCACGCGCGATAGAGCATATCGGATGGACCGTATCCTGATCCGCGGCGGTAATCGCCTGTCCGGCCGCCTGCCGATTTCCGGCGCGAAGAACGCCGCGCTCACGCTGATGCCGTGCGCGCTGCTGACCGACGAGCCGCTGGTGCTGTCGAACCTGCCGCGCCTCGCCGACGTCGACGGGTTCGGCCATCTGCTCAACCAGCTAGGCGCGTCGACCGCGGTCGAGGGCACGCGCCCCGACGAATTCGGGCGGACGATGACGATCCACGCGAAGTCGCTGACCTCGACGGAGGCCCCGTACGACATCGTCCGCAAGATGCGCGCGTCGATCCTCGTGCTCGGCCCGCTGCTCGGGCGCGGCGGCGAGGCGCGGGTGTCGCTGCCCGGCGGCTGCGCGATCGGCAACCGTCCGATCGACCTCCACCTGAAGGCGCTGGAGGCGATCGGCGCGGAGCTGGAGATGACGGCGGGCTACGTCAAGGCGACCGCGCCCGGCGGCCGGCTGAAGGGGGGACGCTATCGCTTCCCCGTCGTGTCGGTGGGCGCGACCGAGAACGTCGTGATGGCGGCGTCGCTCGCCAGCGGGACCAGCGTGATCGAGAATGCCGCGCGCGAGCCCGAGATCGTCGACCTGTGCCGCTGCCTCGTCGCGATGGGCGCGTCTATTGACGGCATCGGTACGGAGACGCTGACGATCGAGGGCCGCGACCGGCTGCACGGCGCGACGTACCGCGTGATGCCCGACCGGATCGAGGCGGGCAGCTATGCCTGCGCCGCCGCGATCACCGGCGGATCGCTGGAGCTGACCGGCGTCGATGCGGGCGACATGGGCGCGACCTTGTCGGCGCTGGCGGATGCGGGCGTGCTGATCCAGCTCAAGCCCGGCTCCGTCTGCGTCTCCGCGCCCGATCCGCTGCGCCCCCTGACGCTGACGACCGCGCCTTTCCCCGGCTTCGCGACGGACATGCAGGCGCAGTTCATGGCGATGCTGACGCTGGCGGACGGCGCGAGCGTGCTGACCGAGACGATCTTCGAGAACCGCTACATGCACGTGCCGGAACTGGCGCGGATGGGGGCCGATATCCTCGTGCAGGGCCGCACCGCCGTCGTCCGCGGCGTCGGCAGGCTGACGGGCGCGCCGGTGATGGCGACCGACCTTCGCGCGTCGATGAGCCTGATCCTCGCCGGGCTGGCGGCGGAGGGCGAGACGCAGGTCAGCCGCATCTATCACCTCGATCGCGGGTATGAGCGGCTGGAGGAGAAGCTGTCGGCGGTCGGCGCGGATATCGAGCGCGCCGAGGGCGGCTGACGCCGGTTCAACCGAACTCCCCCCGTTCCTCACTCCCCTCCCCATGAGGAGGGGAGTGAGGAAAAGGCTCAGATCGCCGCCAGCGCCTGATCGAAATCGGCGATCAGGTCGTCCGCATCCTCGACGCCGATCGAGATCCGGACCAGGTTGTCGGTGATCCCCAGCGCCTGCTTGCGCGCATCCGGCACCGACAGGTGCGTCATCGCCGCCGGGTGGCTCGCCAGCGTCTCGGTCCCGCCCAGCGACACCGCCAACTTCGCGATCCGGAGCGCGTCGAGGAAGCGGAACGCCTCCGCCTCGCCACCCTTGACGAGCAGCGAGAAGGTCGAACCCGCGCCCGAACAATGCCGGTCGAAGATGTCCTTTTGCCGCGCATCCTCGATGAAGCCGAGATAGCTCATGCTGTCGACCTTCGGATGCTGGCGCAGGAAGGCGCAGACCTTGGCCGCGTTCTCGCCCGCGCGGCTCATCCGCAATTCCAGCGTCTCCAGCGACCGCAGCAGCATCCACGCGGTGTTCGGGTCGCAGATCGTGCCGATCGTGTTGCGCATCGAACGGATCGTGTCGATCTGCTCCTTCTTGCCCAGCACGCCGCCCGCGACCAGATCGCTGTGCCCGCCGGCGTATTTGGTCAGCGAATAGACGACGATGTCCGCGCCGTGCTTCAGCGGCTGGTGCCACAACGGCCCCAGGAACGTATTGTCGATCGCGATCGGCGGCTTCTCCGCCCTGTCGGCGAAGATCGCGTCGCGGCTGGCGGCCACCGCCTGCACGTCGACCAGCGCGTTGGTCGGGTTCGCCGGGCTTTCGAGATAGATCAGTGCGACATTGCCGGTCGCGGCCTCCTCCAGCACGCGGTCGATCTCCTCGCGGGTCGCGCCTGCCGGGAAGTCCAGCCACTTGACCCCGAACTTGCCGAGGATGCGCCCGATCAGCGTCTCCGTCGCGGCGTAGAGCGGCCCGGAATGGACGATCGTGTCGCCCGGCTTGGTCATCGCGAGGAACAGCGTCGCGATCGCGGACATGCCGCTGGAGAAGGCGAGCGCATCCTCCGCCTCCTCCCAGACGCCCAGCCGATCCTCCAGAATCTCCTGATTGGGGCCGTTGAAGCGCGAATAGACCAGCCCCTCGGCGCCGCCGGGACGCTTGCCCGTCACGCCCTCGAAATGACGTTTGCCGGCGGCGGCGTTGGGGAAAACGAAGGTGGAGGTCAGGAAGATCGGCGGCTTCAGCGATCCTTCCGACAGCGCGGGGTCGTATCCGTGACCCATCATCAGCGTCGACGGCTTCAGCTTGCGGCCGCCGATCGCCTCGACCTCCGCCTTCGGGCTGACACGCGCGGCGACGCCGGTCAGGTCGGCTTCCGTGGGGGTAGGGGTGTTCGGCATGATCCGTCTCCTTTGCGAAGGATGCTATCAGCCAACCCGTATCGTGGGAAACCAGTTCAACCCGAATTACAAACCGATAAGGGCGATCTGCCGCCCGTAAGAGGGTTCGCCGCGATGCGTGGCCCGCCGGTACGAGAAGAAGCGCGCTTCGTCGGCATAGGTGTCCAGCCCCAGCGCCTCGATCCGCGTCACGCCGGCCTGCGCCAGCCGGTGCGCGACATAGGCCTCCAGATCGAAGCGGTGATGCCCCGGCCGTCCTTCTGAAAAGAATCGCTCGTTCGCCGGATCGGCCGCGGCGAAGCGCGTCAGGAACGCGGTATCGACCTCGTAGCTGCGCCGCGCGATGCACGGTCCGATCGCCGCGACGATCCGCTCCGGCTGCGCACCCAGCGCGCGCATCGCGGCGATCGTCGCATCGGTGACGCCGCCGATCGCGCCCTTCCATCCCGCATGCGCCGCACCGATCACGCCCGCGTGCGGATCGGCCAGCAGCACCGGTGCGCAGTCGGCGGTCAGGATGCCGAGCAGCAGCCCCGGCCGGTCGGTCACCAGCGCATCGGCATGCGGCCGGATGTCGCCCAATGGCGCTGTGACGGTGACCGCATCGGCGGAATGGATCTGGTAACAGGTGGTCAGCGCCGCGCCCGGCAGCACCGCCGCGACGGCGCGCGCGCGATTCTCCGCCACCGCCGCCGGATCGTCCTCCGACCCCAGCCCGACGTTCAGCCCGCCGTGGATACCCGCGGACACGCCGCCGCGCCGCCCGAGGAACCCGTGCGCCACGCCCTCCAGCGACCGCGCCCGGATCACGTCCACACCCGTCATGCGGTCGCTCACAGGGCCAGCCGCATCAGATCGTCCTCGTCCGCCTGCTCGCCGACCATGAAAACATACGTCCCGACCCGCTCGAACCCGCGCTTCTCGTAGAAGCGTCGCGCCCGGTGGTTCTCGATGAACACCGACAGGTACAGGTCACGCGCACCCTCCGCCCGCGACGTCTCGATCGCCCAGTCCATCAGCGTCGCGGCGACGCCGGTGCCATGCCACGCCCCCAGCACATATAGCTGCCGCAACTCCGCCGACGGCCCGCGGCGTTCGACGGGCAAAGCCGGCGGCCCCAGCTTGGCGAAACCGGCGGCGACGCCGTCGTCCTCGGCGATGCGGATGCGGAAACCGGGATCGCCCAGCTCCGCGGCCCACGCTTCCTCCGACAGCCGTTCGAGGAACGCCGCCAGATCCTCCGGCCGGTACAGATGCCCGAACGTGTCGGTGAAGCTCTGCCGGCTCAGCGCCGACAGCGCCGCCGCATCGCCGGTCACGGCATCGCGATATTGGATCATGTCATCCTCTGTCGAAGGCCGCCGGCACCGGCCATGTCGGGGCCGTCACCGCCAGCACCTTGAACAGCCGGCCCATCTCGCCGACCAGCCGCATCCGGTCCGCCGCGATCCGTTCCGCCTGATCGGGCGTGGCGCGGGCGAGGGCGGCGGCGCGCGAGTCGATACCCAGCGTCACCAGCCACTCCCCCTGCTCGACCGGCCCCCACGCGACCGCACCCGACGCCTGCGCGGCGGCGGCCAGCGTGGTGAAGTCGACATGCGCGGTCAGGTCGTGGTCGCCGGGGTTCTCGTACGGGTTGGCGAAGCCGTGCCGCTTCACCGCCTGCAACGTCTCGCCCAGCACCGGCCCTTCATGGCCGTAATCCACGATCAGCAGCGCACCGCCCTGCATCGCGATCCGCGCCGCCAGCGTCCGGATGACCGCGACCCCGGCGGGCGACACTTCCAGCACCGAACCCGGGGGCGATGCGCGCAGTGGTTCGGGGATGACGGCGTCGGGTACCGGCTTCCCCGCGATCGGCAGGAACAGGATGTCCTGACACGCCACCAGCCGCTCGCGCCATGCCTCCGGTCCCTTGACCAGTTGCCGGATCGGCAGCGCATCGAAGAACTCGTTGGCGATGACGATCAGCGGCCGGTCGGTCGGCAGCGTCTCGACCGCATCGTGCCACGTCGCGTCCGGAAGCCGCTCCGTCTGTGCCGCGCGCAGCAACGGGCTGGTCTCGACCAGATGCACGTCCGGCGTCAGGCCGGCCCGCGCCATCGCCCGCGTCGCGTCCACCGCCAACGTCCCGCGTCCCGGCCCCAGTTCGACCCACGCGACATCCGGGCGTTTCGCGCGGTCCCAAAGGTCGGCGCCCCACAGCCCGACGAGCTCGCCGAACATCTGGCTGATCTCGGGCGCGGTGACGAAATCGCCCGCCGCGCCGAACGGATCGCGGGTCGCGTAATACTGCGCGTTGGCGGCGACCATGTACTGCGACACCGGGATCGGTCCCGCCAGCGCGATCGCGCGCGCCAGCCGTTCGGGAAGTGCCTCGTCCGTCACGGTTCAGGCCACGCTGTCGACGCCGGCGATCGGCTCCACCCGCGTCCGCCGTCTGGTGGAGGTCGTCACCAGATACAAGCCGCCCGCGATCATCGGCACGCACAGCCACTGGCCCATATGCAGCCCGGTCGCCTCCGCGAAGGCGACCAGTTGCCGGTCGGGTTCGCGGAAGAACTCCACCGTGAACCGCGCGATGCCGTATCCGACCAGGAACAGCCCGACGAGCCGTCCCGGATAATAGCGCGCCCTGGTCCGCCAGAAGGCATAGGCCAGCAGCGCGAACAGCAGCACGCCCTCCAGCGCCGCTTCGTACAACTGGCTCGGGTGCCGGGCCGGGTCGAGCATCGGATAGGGGACGGTGTTCGGGAAGACGATCGCCCAGGGCACGTCGGCGGGCTTGCCCCACAATTCGCCGTTCACGAAATTCGCCAACCGCCCGAAGAACAACCCGAACGGCACCACGCACGCGACGTAGTCGTGGATGCGCAGCCAGTCGAGTTTGTGCTTGCGCGCGAACAGGATGATCCCCAGCGACGTACCCAGCACGCCGCCGTGGAACGACATGCCGCCATCCCACAGTCGCACGATGCGCAGCGGGTGCAGGAACATTTCCGGCGCGTAGAAGATCACGTAACCGATCCGCCCGCCCAGGATGATGCCCAGCGTCGCATAGAAGACCAGATCGTCGGCATGTCGCCGCGCCATCGGTGCGCCGGGCTGCGCGAGCAGCTTCAGCAGGTACCACCACCCGATCAGGATGCCGGCGATATAGGCCAGGCTGTACCAGCGCAGCGTGAAGAACCCGATCGAGAACACATCGGGGTGAAGCCCCAATGATTCGAAACGGATATGATCGCCGACGGCCGCGGCGAGAATGGGCAGGATCAAGGCTTCCCCCTCTTGGATCGGGCCTGCATAAAGGTCGGAAACGACAAGACCAAGCGGAGAGAGCGATGCGGACGGAGCTGGATGGCCGGATGGACGGCATGCTCGCGGCGATCACGGGCGAAGGCGGCATGATGCCGCTGACCACGATCGAGCGATGGGGCACCGAATTGCCGGTGATCGCCGCCGCGCCGCCCACGCTCGCCGCCTACTTCGCGCATTTCTGCGAACAGCACCGCCAGGCGTGCTTCATCGTCGCGGGCGAGGAACGGCTGACCTTCGGCGAGACGTTCGCGACGGCTTTATCGGTGGCGAAGGCGCTGGCCGGGCGTGGCATCGCGAAGGGCGATCGCGTCGGGATCGCCGCGCGCAATTCGCCGTCGTGGATCGTCAGCTACATGGGCATCGTCATGGCGGGCGGCGTCGCGACCCTGCTCAACGGCTGGTGGCAGGCGGACGAGCTGGCGGTCGCGATCCGCGATGTCGACTGCTCACTGATCGTCGCCGATCCGCCGCGCGCCAAGCGCCTTGCCGCCATTCGGGGCCTGACCACGCCCGTCGTCGTGCTCGACGACACGCTGCCGCTGCCGCAGGCGATCGCGCCGCTGCTCGGGGGTGCGGAGGGCGAGTTGCCCGACCTGTCGCCGGACGACTCGGCGACGATCCTGTTCACCTCCGGCTCGACCGGCCGGTCGAAGGGCGCATTGTCCGATCACCGCGCGGTGGTACAGGGGACCTTCAACTTCCTCGCTTCCGCCGTCGTCATGCTCGGCCTGTCGACGCAGGACGGCAAGGCACCGCCCGCGCAGCACGTCACGCTGCTGACGCTGCCGCTGTTCCACGTCACCGGCGAAGTGCCCTGTTTCCTCCAGAGCTTCGCGATCGGCCGCCGGCTGGTCATCATGCCGCGCTGGGACGCGACCGAGGCGATGCGGCTGATCCAGCGGGAGAAGGTCAGCTACTTCGTCGGCGTTCCGTTGATGAGCTACGAGATCCTCAATCACCCGGATCGTGCGGATTACGACCTGTCGACCGTGTCCGACTTCGCCGCCGGCGGTGCACCGCGTCCGGAAGAGCATGTCCGCCGCATGGACGAGGAACTGGGTGGCCCCGCGCCGTTGATCGGTTTCGGCCTGACCGAAACGAACGCCGTCGGCAGCGGCAACTGGCGGTCGAACTATGTCGCCAAGCCCGCCTCCGCCGGCCGCGCCTCGCCGCCTTTGGTCGAACTCGCGATTCTCGACGATGCCGGCCACCATCTGGCGCAGGGCGAGCGCGGCGAGATCGGCATCCGCTCGATCGCCAATTTCCGCGAATACTGGCGCGACCCGGCGGCGACCGCGGCGGCCTTTACGCAGGACGGGTTCTTCCGGTCGGGCGACATCGGCTATCTCGACGAGGACGGTTACCTGTTCATCGTCGACCGCAAGAAGGACATCATCATCCGCGGCGGCGAGAACATTAGCTGTCAGGAGGTCGAGGCGGCGCTCTACGCCCATCCCGCGGTCCACGAGGCGGCGGTGTTCGGCCTGCCCGACGCGCGTCTCGGTGAAGTCCCGGCGGCGGTGGTCCATGCCGACGAGGGGCTGGAGCCGGACGACCTGAACACCTTCCTCGCCGAGCACCTCGCGGCGTTCAAGGTTCCCGCCCGCATCTGGTACGCCGCTGGTCCCTTGCCCCGGCTGGGCACGGAGAAGATCGACAAGGTCACCCTCAAAACCCACTACCGCGCCCTCGCCGCGGCGGAGGCGGGGTGACACTCCTCCCCTGCAAGGGGAGGTGGCGCGAAGCGACGGAGGGGTGACACCCCTCTCGATAGCGGCACACCCCTCCGTCAGGGCTGCGCCCTGCCACCTCCCCTTGCAGGGGAGGAGTGAAGTCGGAGCAGCAAACACTTAAGCCCCGCCCGAAAACCCGCTAACCCCACCCGATGACCTCGCCCGCGACCTCATGCCGATAGACCGCCGACAGGTTCTGATCGCCGGCGGCATCGGCACCGGCCTGATCGTCGCGTGGAATCTGTGGCCGCGCGACTATCCGACGACGCTGGTCGCCAATCCCGGCGAAACGCCGTTCGGCGCGTATCTGAAGATCGGCGAGGACGGCCATGTCACCGTCGCCGTGCCGCAGGCCGAACACGGGCAGGGCATCTGGACCACATTGCCGCAGATCGTCGCCGACGAACTCGGCGCGGACTGGCGCACCGTGGCGGTGGAGGCCGCGCCGCTCAGCCCGCTCTACGCCAACGCGCTGGGGCTGGACGACCTGCTGGAGGGCATGCCGACCGGCGTCACCGCCGCGAACCCCGCGCCGATGCTCACCGCCGCGTCCAGCTCGATCCGGCGGTTCGAGGACCCCGCGCGCGACGCCGCGGCAACCGCCCGCGCGCTGCTGTGCATGGCCGCCGCCCGGCGCTGGGACGCGGACTGGCGCGCGTGCAGCACCGCCGCCGGCTTCGTCGTGCTCGGCCGGCAACGCCTGCGCTTCGCCGAACTCGCCGCCGCCGCCGCGAAGCTGACCCCGCCCGATCCGTTGCCGATCGGAGTGCAGGGCGCGGGCAAGCTGATGGGGCAGGACCTGCCCCGTCTCGACGCCCCGGCCAAGGTCGACGGCTCGGTCAACTTCACAGGCGACATCCGCCTCCCCGACATGGTCCACGCCGCCATCCGTCAGGGACCGCTGGGCGATAGCCGATTGGTACGGGTCGACCGCGCTGCCGCCGACCGGGTGCGTGGTGTGCTGTCGGTGGTGGAGACGCAGCGTTGGGTCGCCACGGTCGCGACGACGTGGTGGGCCGCCAGCAAGGGGCTGGAGGCGCTCGCCCCCCGGTTCGAGACGCGCGGTCCCCGTATCGACGATGCGTCGATCACCAAGGCGCTTGATGCGGCATTCGAGGAGGACGGCCACAGGATCGCCACGACCGGCGATCTGTCCGATGTCTTCAGGGGCGCGGTGCTGTTCACCGCCACCTATCGTGCGAGCGCAGGCGTGCACGCTGCGATCGAGACGCCGGCCGCGACCGCGCGGTTCGACGACGGTCGGCTGGAACTCTGGCTGGCGACACAGGCTCCCGGCATCGTCCGTGCCGCCGCGGCCCGCGCGGCGGGACTGGCGGAGGAGGCGGTGCTGATCCATCCGATGCAGATCGGCGGATCGGTGGGGCAGTGCCTCGACACGCAATGCGCCGAACAGGCCGCCATTCTCGCGGTGAAGATCGGCCGGCCGGTCAGCCTGACCTGGTCGCGCGCGGAGGCGATGCTGCAAGACCGGTATCGCCCGCCCGCCGTTGCGCAGATGGCGGCGCGGCTCGGCACGGGCGGGGCGATCATGGGCTGGCAGGCGAAGATCGCCGCGCCCGCGACCGGGATCGACCTGGTTCGGCACTTGGTTCCCGGCGTCGGCACGCGGCTGGCGCAGGGCGCGAACGGCGCGGATGCCTATGCGGTCGGCGGTGCGGTGCCGCCCTATCGGCTGCCCGCGATCGCGATCGATCACCACCCCGCCGACATCGGCATCCCGACCGGCCACTTCCGCGGCGGCGCGCATGGGCTGACCTGCTTCTTCACCGAATGCTTCCTTGACGAACTCGCGCATGCGGGCCGGTCCGAACCGGTATCCTTTCGCATCGGGATGCTGGGCGGCGAGCCGCGTCTGGCGCGCTGCCTGTCGACTGCCGCCTCCCTCGGCGGGTGGGAAGGCGGCGTACAGGGCAGCGGGCAGGGGATCGCCGCGCATGCGTTTCGCGGCAGCTATGTCGCCGTCATGGCGGAGGCACATATGGGGGACGACGGCCGCACGGTGGTCGACCGGCTGGTCGCGGCGGTCGATTGCGGGCGGATGGTCAATCCCGACATCGTTCGTCAGCAGGTCGAGGGCGGGCTGATCGTCGGCCTCGCACAGGCATTGGGCGGCGCGACGGGATTCGACCGCAATCTCGCGACCGCGCGCGGCTTCGATCGGCTGTGGCTGCCGCGACTGGCCGATACGCCGGACATCACGGTGGAGTTGATCCGCTCCGGCGAAGCGCCCTGCGGCGTGTCCGAACTCGCCATTCCACCCGTCGCGCCGGCGATCGCCAACGCGCTGCATGCCGCGACGGGCTATCGCATCCGCCGCTTGCCGCTAAGAGCCTGAGCATGAACCCTCCCGTCCACGCGCCCGCCGATCATCCGCCCATCGCGAAGCCGCGCATCGGCGTGCTGCTGATGAATCTCGGCACGCCTGACGGGGCGGACGCCAAGTCGGTGAAGCGCTACCTCGGCGAATTCCTGTCGGATCGCCGCGTCGTGGAGATTCCGGCGATCGCGTGGCAGCCGATCCTGCGCGGCATCATCCTGAATACGCGGCCGAAGAAATCCGCGCACGCCTATCAGCAGGTCTGGCGCGAGGACGGCTCGCCGCTCGCCGCCTTCACCCGCGCGCAGGCGACGCGACTGAAGGATGCGTTCGGGCCGGGCGTGCTGGTCGACTGGGCGATGCGCTATGGCAACCCGGCCATCGCCGAGCGGTTGCAGGCGATGAAGGATGCCGGGTGCGAACGCATCCTGCTCGCGCCGCTCTACCCGCAATATTGCGCAGCGACGACCGCAACCGCCAACGACAAGGCGTTCGCGCATCTGGCGACGATGCGCTGGCAGCCGGCGATCCGCACCCTGCCGCCCTATCACGACAACGCCGCCTATATTGGCGCGCTGAAGACCTCGATCGAGCAGTCGCTGGCACGGCTCGACTTCGAACCCGAGACGCTGATCGCCAGTTTCCACGGCATGCCGAAGCGGACGCTGGCGCTGGGCGATCCCTATCATTGTCATTGCCAGAAGACGGCGCGCCTGCTCGCGGAGGCGATGGGTCGCCCGGTGACGATCGCGTTCCAGTCGCGCTTCGGTCCGGCTAGGTGGCTGGGGCCGGCGACGGACGAGACGCTGGTCGCGCTGGCGCAAGCCGGTACGCGCAAGGTCGCGATCGCCGCGCCCGGTTTCTCGGCTGACTGTCTGGAGACGCTGGAGGAGCTGGCGATCCGTGGCCGCGAGTCGTTCGAGCAGGCGGGAGGCACCCATTTCGCCTATCTGCCATGCCTCAACGACGAGGATGTAGGCATCGATATGTTGCGCAACATACTTTCACGGGAACTTGAAGGCTGGGTGCGGCTGCCCTAGCGTCGATACAACCACAACGGGAGAGGTTGAATGGCAAGAGTGGCGATCGTCACGGGCGGAACACGCGGCATCGGCGAGGCAATCAGCCTTGCGTTGAAGGAGGCGGGCTTCATCGTCGCCGCGAATTATGCGGGCAATGAACAGCGCGCGGCCGAATTCACGGAGCGTACCGGCATCCCCGCCTACAAATGGGACGTCTCGGATTACGATGCCTGTCAGGAGGGTTGCGCCAGGGTTGCCGCCGATCTCGGCCCGGTCGACGTGGTCGTCAACAATGCCGGCATCACGCGCGACGGCACCATCCTGAAGATGACGTATCAGGCGTGGAAGGAAGTGATTGATACCAACCTGGGCGGCTGCTTCAACATGGCCAAGGCCGTGTTCCCTGGCATGCGCGATCGCAAATGGGGTCGCATCGTCAATATCGGATCGATCAACGGACAGGCCGGCCAGTACGGTCAGGTCAACTATGCCGCCGCCAAGTCGGGCATCCACGGCTTCACCAAGGCGCTGGCGCAGGAGGGTGCGCGCGTCGGCGTCACCGTCAACGCGATCGCGCCGGGCTATATCGATACCGACATGGTCGCTGCGGTCCCGGCCGACGTGCTGGAGAAGATCGTGGCCAAGATTCCGGTCGGTCGGCTGGGTCAGGCGCACGAGATCGCGCGCGGCGTCGCCTTCCTGTGTTCTGAAGATGGCGGCTTCGTCACCGGATCGACGCTGAGCATCAACGGCGGGCAGCATATGTACTGAAACCGGGGGCGGCGCGACCTCGTCGCGCCGCCGCTTCTGGAACGACCGGCAGATCGGGGAAAGCGAAGCCCGCCTGACGGGGAATGGTGGCATCGTCATCGAGCACGCTGGCCGGTTCTTGCGGATCGGACCCGATCGCCGGCTATTTCCCGCCGGAAATTTCCCCGTTTTTCAGGAACGCCGCGGCGATATCGCCTTGCACGGCGAATGCGGAACGATTTCCTTGACCGCTGTATACGCCGCGCAGGACATTCCTGTCGAGATCGGTCAGGGATGTCGGGGCATGGTCGTCGCTATCGGGCATGAACGCCGACAGGATCGAATCGCGGGTCGCGGCCCGTCCGGATCGGCCGTCGACCAGTCCTCGCATCGCGGCATAGTCGGCGATCTGGATCGGATCGCGGCCGCGGACGCCGGCAGCGTCGATCACCACATAGGCGGCCACGATATCCCGCCGAAAGGTCAGTGAAGTCAAGTTCCCACCCTGTACCGTCACCTCGGCGACGCCATCGGTGCCCCGATTGGGCGTTCTGCCGTCGCGGCTGCGGATGTCGGCCTCTACCCAGGCGCGGGCGAAACCGGGCTCCGCTACTATCCGGCGGACATCGGCGAGCGACTGCCCGGCGACGTTGCCCGGGCGGTGATCGGCCAACCTGCGGACCGTCGCGCGTGAATCGCGCACGATCAGCACGATGAGATTGGGCGCGCATCCGGGTTCGCCGACACGCAGGCCGATCTCGTCCGCGACGATGCCGATCCGGTCGACGATCGCCTGAGCGGCCGGTCGGGTCAGCCCCATCACGCCGGGGCAGACGGGAACCGTGAAACGGGCCAGCGGCTGATCCGGAGACAAAGGCGGCAAGATCTGTTCGACGCGGCGGCGAACCTCCTTCTTCGTCGGCGTACCGCTGGCGGTTACGACGATGTCGGAGGGTGGCACGGGTGATGGCACCGATGCCGCCACCTGCAGCGACAGGATCAATCCGTGGAACATCGTTTCATGGATAACGACCATGGAGCGCAATGCAATCCGCTGCCCGGGTCGGAACCTGCCGCAAAGAGGGTCGGTCCCAACGAGGAACCGACCCCCACCCCCCAAACGCTACACGGGGGGTACGCAACTGCCGCAGATGTTAGCGGCGGCAGTATCCGGGACGATCCGAACGATCGATCTCGCGACCGGCGAGACCGCCGAGCACCGCGCCGCCCAGAGTGCCGACCGTACGGTCGCCGCGGGTGTCGACGGTGCGGCCCAGCAGGCCGCCGGCGATGGCGCCGATGATGGCACCGCCCGCGCCATCCTTGCAGCGCTGGCGTCCCCGATAGTCGCGACGGCTGTCGCGATAGCCGCGATCGTAGTTGCCGTAGCCGCGATCGTCGTAGCTCCGATAGTGACGGCCACGCTGCGCCTCCGCGGCGCTGACGGGGATCATGGCCGATGCGCCCATTGCGAGAGCGGCGGCGGTGAGAGAAAGCGTCCTGAACATGTCTCGTACTCCCGTTTCTGGCTTTTCGGCGGGGTAGGTGCCCGTCGTCGATGTTAGGCTTTTCGCCGATTCGCATTGAGCGAACCCTGAATGTGTCCGTTATCGCCGGTTCAGGCTGGCGGTGCGTGAAGGGAACGCTATGCCCGGCGGGTGCGACGCTCCATCCTGCTGACGACGATCGTTGTGTTGCCACTGGTGGTCGTGCCGCGCTGGACCACTTTGGAACGGCGACCAGTGCCGTCCGGGCGGCTGACGATCGCCACGGAGCGGGTGGCGCTCGATCCCGACGATCCGGATCGTCGGCGCGTCGGCTGTCTCGATTATCTCGGTGGCGTTCGGTTGAAGGGTGACGACCGCACCTTCGGCGGCTTCTCCGCCCTCGCCGTCCGGGGCGAGCGGTTCACGCTGATCGGTGACGGTGGCCAATGGCTGCGGTTCCGCATGGGCGCGAACTGGACGCCGCGCGACATCGCATTCGACGACCTTCCCGGCGGCCCCGCCAGCGGCTGGGAAAAGCGTCACCGCGACGCCGAGTCGCTGACGATCGACCCTGCAAGCGACCGCGCCTGGGTGGGGTTCGAGGCGTACAACCAGATATGGCGCTACACGCCCGGATTCGGTCGCGGGGATCGCGGTGTCGTTCCCGCTGCGATGCGGGACTGGAACGAGAATGGCGGTATCGAATCGCTCGCCCGTCTACGCGACGGACGCTTCGTCGCGATCTCCGAATCACCTCCGCGCGAAACGGGCGCGCGGTTGAGGATGGGTCTGGTCTGGCCGGGCGACCCGACGGCGACGCGGCCGGCCTATCGATTCGGTTACGCGCCGGTCGGCCGGAACGACGATCCGTCCGACATGACGCAATTGCCGGACGGCCGGCTGCTGGTGCTGGAACGCGGTTTCGCGCTGCCGTTCCGGTGGTGGAACCGGCTGGTCGTGGTCGACCGCGCCGCAATCCGGCCGGGCGCGCGTATCCTGGGCCGATCGATCGGTGTCCTCGCCGCGCCGCTCATTACCGACAATTTCGAGGGAGTGGCGGCGCAGCGGGAGGGCGCATCGACCGTCATCTGGCTGGTATCGGACGACAATCACCTGCCGATCCAGCGCACCTTGCTGTTGAAGTTCCGCCTGACCTGCTGACACGGTGAAAGGCCCGCGCACCGATCGATGCGGGGGCCTTTCACGAACCCGGACGGGAAGGGCGTTTACGCCGCGACGGCGGTGGTCGCGCGCTTCTTGACGATGTCGCGCTTCAGGCGGCGGCAACGCAGCGACAACTTGTCGTCGCTGGTCTTCACCAGCCAGTTGTCGAGACCGCCATTATGCTCGACCGAGCGCAGGCCGTGCGTCGACACGCGCAGGCGAACGCCCTGTTCCAGCGCGTCGGACAGCAGAGTGACGTTCTGCAGGTTCGGCAGGAACGTACGCTTCGTCTTGTTGTTGGCGTGGGATACGTTGTTACCCACCTGCCGGCCCTTGCCGGTCAGCTCGCAGATGCGCGACATGATGACTACCTTATCTCGGTGTTGGCCTGGTTTCGGGTCGGCCCGGAAAGGTCGCGCTCGTATCGGGCGATGGCCGATACGTCAAGCTTCGACCTGTGCAACGCTTGGCGATACGACGCGTTGTTACGCCATCGAATCGGATGGGAGAGACGAGAATGCGCGCGCTGTTGGTCCTGGTCGCGATCGCCGTACTGGTGGTCGCCGGTCTCCTGTATTTCAACATCGTCTCGATCGACCAGACGCAGCGTGGTGTCGTGCAGGCTCCCAAATTCGAGGCGGACGTCGCGAAGGTGTCGCTCGGCACCGAGAACAAGACGGTGGCGGTGCCAACGATCAACGTCGAGCGTCCGGCGAACGCACAGGCCCCGAACTGAGGCTTGCGGCCGCGGTGACACGCCCGCATGACGCAGGCGATGTTCCCGCTGCCCGAACCGATGCGGACCGCGCTGGCCGCTGCGCGAGCGGCGGCCTTGGCCGGTGAGGTGCCGGTCGGTGCCGTCGTGATGCGGGGCGGCCACGTGCTGGCGATTGAGGCCAATGCACCTCGACGTCTGAACGACCCGACCGCCCATGCCGAGATGCTGGCTATTCGGGCAGCATCGGTCGCGCTCGGCCATGACCGGCTGGAGGATTGCGACCTCTGGGTCACGCTGGAGCCGTGCGCGATGTGCGCGGGCGCAATCGCGCATGCCCGGATACGGCGGCTTTATTACGGCGCTCCCGATCAGAAGGGCGGCGCGGTGGAACACGGCCCGCGCCTGTTCGGACAATCCACCTGCCATCACCGGCCGGACGTCTATGCGGGCATCGGTGAAGGCGAGGCGGCAGCGTTGTTGCGGAACTTCTTCGCCGCGCGGCGGTGATCTGGAGGGTTTTGCGGTGGGGTAAGCTGCGTAAACTCGCTGCGCGCTCCGAGTCGAGGGTAGCGGGGAGCCGCTCCCCTTCGCCCTTACTGCCGCAAATCGCTTTGCGTGATCGGCACGATCTTCACCTCTACACGGCGATTCTCCGCCCGGCCGGCATCGGTATCGTTCGGAGCGATCGGCTGCGTCTCGCCGTAGCCACGCGTGCCGATGCGGGCCTGTTGCACGCCCTGCGCCGCCAGATAATTCGCCACCGACAGCGCGCGGCGCTCCGACAGGGTCTGGTTGTACGCATCGCTGCCGGTAGAATCAGTGTGGCCGTACACGTCGATATAGGTCTGGTTATATTCGGCCAGCGTCGATGCGACCTGATCCAGCGTCCGCTTGAACTGCGGCTGCACGTCGGCGCTGTCATAGGCGAAGGTTATGCCCGACGGGATATTCAGCACCAGATCGTCGCCGCGCCGGATCACCTGCACGTCCGTGCCCGCGGTCCGCGCGCGCAGGTCGCGCTCCTGCTTGTCCATGTACGCGCCGATGCCGGCGCCGGCGAGGCCGCCGATGCCCGCGCCCAGGATCTTTTCCGTCCGGTCACGCCGTCCGCCGACGAGATCGCCCAGCAGATACCCGCCCAGCGCGCCGCCGATGCCGCCGATCGCGGTCTTGGAGATCGTGCGCTGCCCCGTTTCCGGATCGGTGACGCAGGCGGTGGTGGTCAGCAACGCGGCGAGGCCGGCGAGCAGGGACGGGCGGGTCTTCATGGGTGATTCCCTCTTTTCATATGTCGTCGGGTGAACCCCGCGCATGCCAGCTTGTTCCGGTTGCGCACTGAACGCGACCTGACCCTGGGGGCTGACCCGAACCGAATCGCAACATGAACGGTTGTGGCGGCCGGATCATCCCGGCTAAGGAACCGCTCAAGCCGATGGCACTTCCTCCCTTTCCCTGGATCGATGTCCTAATCATCCTGGCGCTCGTAGCGCTGAACGGCGTGTTCGCGATGAGCGAACTGGCCCTGGTGTCCTCACGCAAGGCCCGGCTGGAAGCGATGGCCCGCTCCGGCAAGCGCGGCGCCCGCGCTGCGATCACCCTGTCCGCCGATCCCGGCAAGTTCCTGTCGACCGTCCAGATCGGCATCACGCTGATCGGCATCATCGCCGGCGCCTATTCGGGCGCGAGCCTTGGCACGCCGACCGCCGCGCGGCTGGAGATGCTGGGCCTGTCTACGGAAACCGCATCGACGGTCGGCTATGCGCTGGTCATCGCGCTGACGACCTATGCCTCGCTGATCGTCGGCGAACTGGTGCCCAAGCAATTCGCCCTGCGCTCGCCCGAGACGGTGGCGGCCTTGGTCGCGGTGCCAATGGGCTGGCTCGCGATCCTGACCGCGCCGATCGTCTGGCTGCTCGATCAATCGAGCGCGCTGATCTTTCGCCTGCTGCGCCTCGACCGCGAGAACGAGGATCAGGTGACGGCGGAGGAATTGCACCTGATCGTCGCGGAGGCGTCTAAATCCGGCGTGATCGAGGAGCATGAACGCTCGATCATTTCTGGTGTGGTCCGTCTTGCGGACCGGCCGGTGCGCGAGATCATGACGCCGCGCACGGAGGTCGACTGGCTCGACCTCGATGCCGGCGAAGACGCGATGCGGGCTAAGCTGATGGCCAGCCAGCACACCCGTCTGCCGGTCGCGCGCGGATCGATCGACGCGGTCGAGGGCGTGGTGCAGTCGCGCGACATCGCCGCGACGCTGCTCCGCGGCGAGCCGCTCGATCTGGCGAAGCTGATGCGCAAGGCCCCCGTCGTGATCGACGTGATCGATGCCCCCGACGCGCTGCTCGCATTGCGACAGGCGGAGGTGCCGATGGCGCTGATCCACGACGAATACGGTCATTTCGAGGGGATCGTGACGCCCGCCGACCTGCTGTCGGCGATCGGTGGCGCGTTCGCATCCGATGCCGATCCCGACGAATCGCCGCCCGTGGTCGAGCGCGACGACGGATCGCTGCTCGTCGCCGGCACCGCCTCGGCGGACGCGCTGGCCGAACGGCTCGGCATCGACCTGCCCGAGGACCGCGACTACGCCACCGCCGCCGGCCTTGCGCTCGCCGCGTTCCGCCATTTGCCGCTGGAGGGCGAGAGTTTCGTCGAACAAGGCTGGCAGTTCGAGGTGGTCGATCTGGACGGCCGTCGCATCGACAAGCTGCTCGTCAGCGCGGTTTAGGAAGCGGGGGGTTGGAAGGTCGATCGCGGCGTCGGCAGCGTCTGGGCAACTGTCTACGTCATGCCGCGCTCGTCCCGGCATGCGCCTGCCGAGATATGCGCGTTGGACTAACCTTGGCCTGACCTTCCGATCTAAAGCCGCCCGAACGCCGCCTCGAATCCCGCCCGGTCGCCCGCCGACAGGAAGCGTGCCTGTTCGATCCAGCGATCCCGGCTCATGCGCCCCCGGAACGCGCCGAGCTCGGCGTCCAGCGCCTCTGCCTGAGCATCGGTCAGCGCCGCGATGTGACCAACAGTCGTGACGCCCAGCTCCGCCAGCCGTGCCGCGACCTTCGGCCCGAGGCCCTTCAGGGTCGTCACCGGCGCATCCGCCGACACCGGCGGCGCGGCGTCGCGCTTGATGATGTCCGGACCCGGCAAGTCGCCTGCAAGCGTCGCCGGGCTGGCGTCGAGCGGCGCAGCGGCCGGGATTGGCTCGTCCGACAGCGACGTGGGGTCGGCCGGCAGTGGATCGGCAGCAGGACGACGATCGGCAGGCGGTGTCACGACCGGCATGGGCTCGGTCGCAACGGGCTGTGCAGAAAGCTGCGACTGCTTCTGGACCTGCTCGACCACCGGTGAGGGCGGCGGCGGTGGCGGCGGCGTAACGCTCACCTCCTCACCCGCGACAGGCGCAGGCGCGGCCGGTTCGATACCCGCCTGCTCCGCATTGCGTTCGACCTGCATTTCGGCCTGTCGGCGCGCACGCTTGCGACGCGCACCGATGACGATGACCGCCACGGCGGCGAGCGCGATCAGCAGGATCAGGACGAGGTGGATCGTCGTGATGACCCCGGTGCCATCGGGCAGCAGGCTGGTACCGGAAGCGGATGCGGTGGCGCTGGTTTCGTTCATGACGCCGTGTCTAACCCGCTGGTCCGATGCCTGCGAGTGCTAATCCGCGTCCGTCGCCCGGTCGCTGCCGGCGGACCGGTGCACGTCGCGGTTCGCCAGCCGGGTGAGCTGCCCGAACTCCTGCCGCCAGTAATCCGGCGCATCGCCCGCCAGCCGCCGGATGTCGGCGAAGCTGTATCGCTCCAGCAGCGGATCGCCACGCAGCCGCTGGCCATAGGCCGTGACCGCCACTGCGAAGGCCGTATCCCCCGCCGGCACCACCGCCGTGCGCAGCGATGCCGCCGACACGGGCCGATCCAGTTCGCGCGAAGCACCCCCGGCGGGCAGCTTGTAGCGCAGCCGGACATAGGCCATCTCTCCTCCCGGCTCCGCCCCGGATGCGGGCATGGCGGCGGCTCCGTTGCCGGCATAGCGCCGCTGTTCGGTCCACCCTTTCGCGCCGACGGGTACGACTTCGTACAGGGCCGTGACCTGATGGCCCGCCCCCATGTCGCCGGCATCGACCGCGTCGTTCATGAAATCCTCGTCCCGCAGCGCCCGGTTCTCATACCCGATCAGCCGGTACTGCGCGACGAAGGCCGGATTGAACTCGACCTGCACCTTCACTTCCCTGGCGATCGTGACGAGCGTCGCGGCCATTTCCTGGCCCAGCACCTTCTCGGCCTCCATCGCGCTGTCGATATAGGCATAGTTGCCGTTGCCGACGTCGGCGATGCGCTCCATCATCGCCTCGTTGTAGTTGCCCGTACCGAAGCCCAGCGTCGTCAGGGTGATGCCGTCGTCGCGGTTCCGCCTGACCATCGCCTCGATCGCATCGTTGCTGGCGACGCCGACGTTGAAGTCGCCGTCCGTGGCCAGCAGGATGCGGTTGGCGCCATCCTTGACGAAGCCGGCGCGCGCGGTGGCATAGGCCAGTTCCAGGCCCTCTCCGCCGGCGGTGCTGCCGCCCGCCGACAGGCAGGACAGCGCTGCTTTGACATAGTTCGGGTTCGACGTGGGATCGAGGACGATGCCCGCCGCGCCGGCATACACGACGATCGATACCCGGTCGCGCGAGGTCAGCCGATCGGCGAGCCCGGACAGCGCCGCCTTCACCAGCGGCAGCTTGTCCGGGCTGTCCATCGATCCCGACACGTCGACCAGGAACACGAGATTGACCGGCGGCCGTGTCGCTGCCGTCACGTCGTAGCCGCGCAAGCCGATTCGCAGCAGCCGGGTATCGGGGTTCCACGGCGTCCGTACCACGTCCGTGGTGACGCTGAACGGCTGCGCGGCATCGGCCGGTCGCGGATAATCGTAGCGGAAATAGTTGATGAGTTCCTCGGTACGGACGGCTTCCGCCGGCACCGGTTGCCCCTCCTTCAGGAAGCGGCGGACATTGGCATAGGATCCCGTGTCGACATCGATCGAGAAGGTGGAGACGGGCGTATCGGCGACGCTGTGAATGGCGGCCACTGCCTTGCCCGCATAGCGTTCGGTGTTGCCGGGGGCGCCGTACGGTGCGGCTCCGCTGACGATTGCCGAGGGTATGATGGCCGACGTCGCGACGCGTGACGTACCGGTGACGATGATCTCGCTGGTCGTCACGGCGGGCGCCGGTGGCGGTGGCGGTGGCGGTGGCGGCGGAGGTGGGGCGATCGGCGCCCCCGGTGCGAATTGGGCGAGGCCGGCCCCCCCGTCACCGATGCGGCAATGCACCGGCGACCGTGCGTCGGGATGGCGGGCGACCGATCGCGCCGCTCCTCCGGTTCTCTGAAGCGCCGGTGACGGTGATGGTGACGGTGACGGCGGTGCGGGCGGGGGCGGGGCCGCCGACGTGGTGACCAGCAACGAGACGGCGGCGACGGCGGCACGAAGACGCATGATGAACCCTCCCGGCGCAACCAGTCGACCCGGATACCCCGATGTGACATTGTCACATAGGCGATGGGCGATCAACGGGTCTCCCGCGCTATTTCGCGCCAGCCGATGTCGGTCCGGTGGAACCCGTCCTCCACCCGCAACGCCTTGATCGCGCGATAGGCGGCGGCCTGCGCCGCGCCGACGCTGTCATCGAGCGCGGTCACGGCCAGCACGCGGCCGCCGCTGGTCCGCAGGGTGCCGCCATCGGTCAGGGTCCCCGCCTGGAACACGGTCGCGCCGGTGGCCTCCGCCTCGTCCAGACCCACGATCCGCCCGCCGGTGCGCGGCGCGGCGGGATAGCCGGCCGCTGCTACGACGACCGTCAGGGCTGTCCGATCCGAAAACACCGGCGGTGCAACCTCCGCCAGCGTGCCGGTGGCGCAGGCCAGCATCACCTGCACCAGATCGCCCTCGAAGCGCGGCATCAGCACCTGCGCCTCCGGATCGCCGAACCGGGCGTTGTATTCGATCAGCTTCGGTCCGCTCCGCGTCAGCATCAGCCCGGCATAGAGCACGCCGACGAAGGGCGTACCCTCTGCCGCCATCGCCTCGACCGTGGGGCGGACGATGGTGTCGATCGCCAGCGCCTCCAACTCGGGCGTCAGCACGCGGGCCGGGCTGTACGCACCCATGCCGCCGGTGTTCGGACCGGTGTCGCCGTCGCCGACCCGCTTGTGATCCTGCGCGGAGCCGAACGGCATCAGCGTGGTGCCGTCGGTCAGCACGAACAGGCTGGCCTCCTCGCCATCGAGGAACTCCTCGATCACCGCCTCGCCGCCATCGCCCGCGAAGAGGTCGGCGATCGCGGCCATCGCCTCGTCCTTCGTCATCGCGACGGTCACGCCCTTGCCCGCCGCCAGCCCGTCCGCCTTGATGACGACGGGCAGCCCGAACGTACCCGCCAGCGCCGCCTCCGCGGTCGCGCGGTCGGTGACGCGGATATAGCCGGCGGTGGGAATGCCGGCGCGGGCGCACAGGTCCTTGGTGAAACCCTTCGATCCCTCCAGTTGCGCCGCCGCTTTCGATGGCCCGAACACCGGAATATCCGCCGCGCGCAGCGAATCGGCCAGCCCGTCGACCAGCGGCGCCTCCGGCCCGATCACGACAAGGCCGATCGCATGGTCGCGGCAGAAACCGGCGACGGTGGCGTGATCGGTCGCGTCCAGCGCTACGATCGTCGCATGGCCGGCGATGCCGGGGTTGCCCGGTGCGGCATACAGCGTATCCAGTGACTTGGACCGGGCCAGCTTCCACGCCAGTGCGTGTTCGCGCCCCCCCGAGCCCAGTAGCAGGACGTTCATGCCAGACCCCTTTTCCGATGAAGCCCGGCTCGTAGCGGAGGCCGTGCCCGGCGACAACGCGCTCGCGTTGTCGGTTGGCGAGCTGTCGATGAAGCTCAAGCGGATGGTGGAGGGCGAGTTCGGCCATGTTCGCCTGCGCGGCGAGATCAGCGGCTACAAGCGCGCCGCGTCGGGTCACGCCTATCTCTGCCTGAAGGACGAGGCGGCGGTGATCGACGGCGTGATGTGGAAGGGGGCGGCGTCGCACTTGGCCTTCAGTCCGCAGGACGGGATCGAGGTGATCGCGACCGGCAAGCTGACGACCTATCCCGGCCGCTCCAAATATCAGGTCGTGATCGAGCGGATGGAGCTGGCCGGTGCCGGCGCGTTGATGGCGCTATTCGAGAAGCTGCGCGCCAAGCTGGCCGGCGAGGGGTTATTCGACCGCGGTCGCAAACAGGCGCTGCCGTTCATGCCGCGCGTCATCGGCGTCGTGACGTCCCCGACCGGCGCCGTGATCCGCGACATCCTCCACCGGCTGGAGGACCGCTGTCCGACCCACGTCGTCGTGTGGCCGGTGAAGGTGCAGGGCGAGGGCGCGGCGGCGGAGGTCGCCGCGGCGGTGCGCGGCTTCGACGCCTTGCCCGCGGACGGACCGGTACCGCGCCCAGACCTCGTCATCGTCGCGCGGGGCGGCGGCTCGATCGAGGACCTTTGGACCTTCAACGAGGAAGTTGTCGTGCGCGCCGTGGCCGACTGTTCGATCCCGATCATCTCCGCTGTGGGGCACGAGACTGACACCACGTTATGCGATCACGCCGCCGACCTGCGCGCGCCAACTCCGACGGCGGCGGCGGAGATCGCGGTGCCGGTGATCGCCGACCTGCGCCTGACCGTCGCCAGCCACCGCCAGCGGATTGAGCGCTGCGCGCGTCGCTATGTCGATTACGGGCGGCAGCGGCTGGACGGCGTCGCGCGCCTGCTGCCGAAGCGCGATGCGCTGCTCGGTCCTCAGCGGCAGCGCGCCGACGAGGCGGGGCAGAGGCTCGATCGCGGGCTGGAGCGGCGGGTGGTCGCGGCGCGCGGGACGCTCGATCGTGCGGCGGGGGCCTTGCGGCCGGCGGTGCTGGAGCGGCAGGTGGCGGCGTCGCGCGACCGGCTGGCGGCGACATGGCGGCTGGTGCAGACGCTCAACCCCGACAACGTGCTGGAGCGCGGCTATGCCCGGGTGACGGCCAGCGCGGGTGGAGAGACGCTGTCGTCCAGCGCGGCGGTGCGTGCAGCGGGGGCGGTGACGCTTCGGTTCAGGGACGGCGCGGTCGATGCGCGGGTCGATGGTGCGCCGGCCGCTGCCCCCTCTACAGCCCGGCCGCGGGTTGAGCGGAGTGGAGGCCGCGCCTATGTCGCCACCGACGCGCAGCCGACGCTGCTCTGATCCGGAAAGTTCCCTTCGATGCTGATGTCCAACACCGACCGCGCGGCGCGCCTTCATTATATGGCCAACGGCTTTCGCGTGTTGTCGCCGGGCGACCACGTCGTTTGCGCGGTGACGAGCGCGCGCATCCGGCTGGAGGATCTGCGCTACTGGAGCGTGAGCGACCAGGCTGCCTATGCCACCGCCGCGATCGCCAGCGAGGCGCTCGCGCCGCAATGACGCGCGTGACGGTGGCTAGCGCGGTATTGATAAGCGCCGGTTTGGTCGCATGTGTCGGTGCACCGGAGATCGCATCGCCACCGCCACCACGAGTGGCCGCGCCTGCTCCGGTTCCGGCACCCGCGCCGCGCCTGACCGTGACCGGGCAGCCCATCCAGGGCGGCATCCTGCGTGGTACGGCCAGCGGCGGCACGCTGTCACTGGACGGCAAGCCCGTTTCTATCGCGCCGGACGGTGCGTTCCTGATCGCCTTCGACCGCGATGCCGGACCCTCGGCTCTGCTGGTCCTGACCGCATCCAACGGCACGCGCGCCGAGCGGCCGTTGGCCGTCGCCCCGCGCGACTGGCCGATCGAGCGTGTCGATGCCCCGTACCGGGCCGGCAAGACCGATGCCGAGTTCGCCGCGCTGCGTCCCGCCGAACTCGCGCAGATCGTCGCGGCGCGGGCGAAGGTCAGCGATGCGGCCGGCTGGCGGCAGGACCTGCGCTGGCCCGCCGTGGGGCGGCTGTCCGGCCGGTTCGGAGCGCAGCGCGTGTATCAGGGCAAGCCCGGCAGCTATCACTCCGGCGCGGACGTCGCGGTGCCCACCGGCACCGTCGTCACCGCTCCTGCGGACGGCGTCGTGATCCTAGCAGCGGCGCGGCCCTTCACGCTGGAGGGAAATCTGTTGATGCTGGACCACGGGGGCGGGCTGAACAGCGCGCTGCTGCATCTGTCGCGCATCGACGTGGTCGTCGGGCAACATGTCCGCCAGGGCCAGCCGATCGCCCTGTCCGGGGCGACCGGCCGGGCGACCGGTCCGCACGTCCACTGGAGCCTGCAATGGCAGGGCGCGAAGCTCGATCCACTGCTGGTCGCTGGTGTGCCTGTAGAAAATGCCCGTTGAACGGGCACAATGTTTTCCGATGATCGCGGCATAGGCAGGGAACCAGCCCCTTTGACGGGTGTTTGTGGCTTTCGCGTTACACCCGATCCTAATCTTGAACCTCTTATGAATGCCGACCTTTACAGGCGGCATACCGCCCCGCATTGCTATCGCCATGCCCTAATTCATGCCGTTGATGCACGGCTGAGGAGGGGCGCTCAGGGATGACCCGGACTGTAAAGCAGCCGTTGTCGTCGCAGCTAAGGGGATGGCTTCACGTGACCAACAGCTTAAATTTCGCGCGCAAGATGCTGCGCGGCGGCACGGCGCTTCACGCGCTGGCGCTGCTCGGTGCCGGTGTCGGCGCGATGGGTTTCGTCGCTCCGGCGGCGGCGCAGGACTTCACGAACGTTAATGCAACCGGTCGCGTTCAGGGTACGAATGGTCAGCCGATCGCCGGCGCCACGGTGACGGTCACGTCCAACGATCAGGGTTTCACGCGCAACGTCACGACAAGCAACGACGGCAGCTTTCGCGTCGCCGCGTTGCCGCAGGGCACGTACACGTTCACGATCGAGGCCCCCGGCTTCGACACGCTGAACGACAACAGCGTCGTGCTGACGCAGGGCAACTCCGCCAACCAGTTCACGCTGGCGGTCGAGGGTGCCTCGGCCGGCGGCGACATCGTCGTCACCGCGGGTCGCGTGCAGACGTCGGACTTCGATCGTAACACGGTCGGCGCGGTCATCCCCATCGGTGAGCTCGCCACGCGCGTTCCCGTCGCCCGTGACCTGACCTCGGTCGTGCTGCTGGCACCCGGCGCCCTTGCCGGCGATACCACTTTCGGCAACCTGCCTTCGGTCGCTGGCTCGTCGGTGTCGGAAAACGCGTTCTTCATCAACGGTCTGAACGTCACCAACCAGCGCAACGGCCTCGGCGCCGCGCTGGTGCCGTTCGAATTCTACAACACCGTTGAAACGAAGATCGGTTCGATCCCGGCTGAATATGGCCGCTTCACCGGTGCGTTTATCAACGCAACGACGAAGTCGGGCGGTAACGAATTCCACGGCGGCATGCTCTTTAACTGGGAGAATGACGACCTGCGCGAAGACGAGAGGAACACGCTGTACGCGTGGAACGCTGACGACGTTCGCGATCGCAAGCAGTCGGTGTTCTACCTGTCGGGTCCGATCATCAAGGATCACCTGTTCTTCTATGGTTTCTACCAGACGAACAACTACAAGACTGCCGACACCGGTCTCGCCGCCAACGCCAACACCATCCTGACGATCCGCAACGCATCGGGCGCGATCACCGGGACGCAGGCTGTGCCGCCGTTCAGCACTGGTACGTTCCGCACGGTAACCACGAACAACTCGCCCTTCTACGGAGGCAAGGTGGACGCGGTGATCGTCGATGGGCAGCGTCTGGAGTTCACCTACTTCAATACGAACGACCGCACCGTCACGAACCGCTTCAACGTCGTCGACGCTCAGGGCGGCGGGTATGACAGCCGCGTCGATCCAGCCGGTCCGCGTACCGGCAGCTTCGCCGGACAGGGCGTCGGGCTTGGCGGCGGTGAGAGCTATGTCGGTCGTTACACGGGTCAGTTCACCGACTGGCTGACGTTGTCGGGCGCGTACGGCAAGACCAAGACGCGGGACATCGGCCTGCCGGCGGACACTGTCAACCCGGGCATCAGCGATCAGAGCGGCAACTTCACGCCAGTGCTGATCGGCAATCCGAACACAACGATCAACAACAATACCGACACGCGCGAATTCTACCGCGCCGATGCCGATATCTACGTCAACCTGCTCGGCCAGCATCACTTTCGCGGTGGTTACGATCGGGAGAATCTGAAAACCGTCGCACAGACGAACTACACTGGCGACGTGTTCTGGACGTACAACAACTCTGGTCCGGCGGGCGATGCACGCGTCAGCACGCCGAACACGCTGTACGTGGCCGGTCGTACGTACATCACCGGTGGTTCGTTCAAGTCGATGAACGAGGCTTTCTATGTGCAGGACGCATGGTCGCTGTTCAGCAATCGCCTGAACATGAACTTGGGCGTTCGTAACGATCGTTTCACGAACGACAACATCAATGGCGTCACCTACTACAAGACCGGCAACCAGTGGGCGCCGCGTCTTAGCGTGTCGTTCGATCCGATCGGCGATCAGCGTACCAAGGTTTACGGCTTCTTCGGTCGCTACTACCTGCCGGTGCCGACCAACACGAACATCCGCCTCGCGGGTGCCGAGCTCGATTACACCGCCTATTATCTTGTGAATGGTACGCAGGCCAACAATGCGCCGATCCTCGGCGCGCCGGTGATCTTCAGCGGCAGCATCGCGTGTCCCGGACCGACGCCGGGTTCGACCGGCACGACCAACAACTGCGAAGTCAACGCAGATGGTGTCGCCGCTTCGACCGAGTCCACGGTGGCGAAGAACCTGAAATCGCAGTCGATGGATGAGTACGTCGTGGGCTACGAGCAGCGGATTGGTAGCCGCTGGCGCGTTGGCGCTTTCGGCATCTACCGTAAGCTGAACGAATCGCTGGAAGACATCGCGATCGATGCGGCGGTGAACACCTATTGTGCCCAGAACAATCTGGACTGCACCAAGGCGACGCCGACGACCGCCAACCCGAACCTGCGCGGTCCGATCTGGGATGGCTTCCACCAGTATGTGCTGGCCAATCCGGGCTCGAATTCGACGATCACGCTGTCCGACCCGGTCAATGGCGAGTCGACGGCGCGCACCATCGACTTCACGGGCGCACAGCTTGGCTATCCGAAGGCAGAGCGCATCTACAAGGCGGTGACGCTGACGGTCGATCGCGAGTTTGACGGTGTGTGGAGCTTCAGCGGCAACTACACCTACGCCAAGAGCTACGGTAACATCGAAGGCGGTGTCCGCTCGGACAACGGCCAGACCGACTCCGGCCTGACCACCTCGTTCGATCAGCCGGGCCTAGTCAACGGTCAGTACGGGTATCTGCCAAACGATCGTCGTCACAACATCAAGGCGTACGGTTCGTATCAGGTCAACGACTGGTTCACGTTCGGTGCGAACTTCGCCGCTTCGTCGCCGCGTCGTTATGGCTGTATCGGCCGCGTTCCGAGCCGGGTCGATGTGTTCGCGGGCGGATACGGCGCAGCCGGCGCTTACTGTAACGTCGTCAATGGCCAGATCATCAGCGATCCGACCGCCGGCACCGGAACCCCGGCGCAGAGCAACCTGCAGCTCGTCCGTCGTGGTACGGCGTTCAAGTCCGACTGGGTTACGCAGACGAACATCAGCCTCGTCTTCCGCGTCCCTGCCGACACGTTCAGCGGAACGCTTCGCCTCGACGTGTTCAACCTGTTCAAGGAAAGCGCGGAGACCGACTTTAACGAGACGGGTACGCAGGCAAATGGCAACCCGCGCGGCGACTATGGCTATGTGTCGCAGTATCAGCAGCCGCGGTACATTCGTCTTCAGCTCGGCTTCGACTTCTAGGTCGACCGACTTGTACTTCAGGAGGGGTCGGGAAACCGGCCCCTCTTTTTTTGCGTCGAAGGCTCGACCTTTGTGGATCGGCTCCGTTATCCGGACGTGGCATCCGCCTCCACTCGCCGATGCTCCACCATCCAGCACAAGTCGGCATACACCGCCCGCGTCCGCTCCCCGGCCTCGCTCAGCGGCACCACCACCAGATGCCGGTTCACCTTGCCCCGATGGTGCATCCGCGCGGTATTCTCCTGACCGACATAGCAGCCCTTGGTGAAGCTCACGCCGTTCCGTTCGCGGGCGTTGCATTCCAGCCATAATGTCTCGCCGTTACCGAGTTCGGCGACGCCCTCCGTCACGCCCAGCGCGAGGCGATGCGCGTGCCAACCTTTCGCCGGCCCGCCCGGTTCATCCAGCCAGCGGCCACCCAGTGCCGCCAGCCGCGGATCGGGTACGCCGCGGTCGCCGTCCAACGACCACCACACCGCCAGCGGCGAGCGTTCGATCGTGATCGCCCGGCGCAACCGGTACATGGTCAGGCGCTTCGCCAGCGCATCCGCCTGCGCCGCCTCGCAGTCGATCAGCACCGACCCGTCATTGCCGCCATCCCACAGGATGAAATCGAACAGCGCCTTGCCCTGCGGCGTCAGCAGGCCTGCCCAGACCGGTCGATCTGGCGCGAGCGCCGCGACGTCGTTCGTCACCAGCCCCTGCAAAAAGCCGCGCACATCTTCGCCGGCGATGCGCAGCACGACGCGATCCTCCAGCATCCCCGGGGTGGTGTCTGTCATGTCCCCAAGGTAGGAAGCCGGCACCGCAAGCGAAACACCCGAAGGAGCCTGCCGCGATGGCGACGATCGACCTGAAGCTGTCCGGTGGCACCGTCCATCTGCCCGGTGGCCCCGCACGGGTCGATGTCGGCGTGACCGATGGGCGCATCGTCGCGATCGGCAGCATCGGCGACGCGGGCCGCACGATCGACTGTACCGGGCTGGACGTGCTGCCCGGCGTGATCGACACGCAGGTCCATTTCCGCGAGCCCGGGCTGACGCACAAGGAGGACCTTGCGAGCGGCAGCCGCGCGGCAGTGCTGGGCGGCGTGACTGCGGTGTTCGAGATGCCGAACACCAAGCCCAATACCGACAGCGCGGCGGCGATCGCCGACAAGCTGGCGCGTGCGGCCGGTGCGCCGGGCTCCGGGTCGGTCGGCGGCGCAATGTGGTGCGATCATGCTTTCTATGTCGGCGCGACGAACGCCAATGCGGCCGATCTGGCGGAGCTGGAGCGGCTGCCCGG
This sequence comes from Sphingomonas sp. Leaf343, assembly GCF_001423765.1. Lineage (GTDB taxonomy): Bacteria > Pseudomonadota > Alphaproteobacteria > Sphingomonadales > Sphingomonadaceae > Sphingomonas. The sequence goes on along the minus strand of NZ_LMPG01000013.1, from coordinate 106,560 downwards.
CACCGCGGGCGTCAAGATCTTCATGGGCGCATCGACGGGCGACCTGCTGGTCTCCGAAGACGCGTCGCTGGCGGACGTGCTGGCATCCGGCCACCGTCGCGTGGCGATCCATGCCGAGGACGAGGCGCGGATGCAGGCGCGCATCGATCAGCGGGTGACGGGCGATGCCTCGTCGCACCCGGTTTGGCGCGACGACGAAAGCGCGTTGCTGGCGACGCGGCGCATTCTGGCGCTGGCGCGGGCCGCGCGGCGGCGCATCCATGTTCTGCATGTGACGACGCCCGCCGAACTCGCGTTGCTCGGCCAGAACAAGGACATCGCGACGTGCGAGGTCACGCCGCAGCATCTGACGATGGCGGGCGAGGAGGTCTATCCGCGGCTCGGCACGCTGGCGCAGATGAACCCGCCGATCCGGTCGGGCGCGCACCGCGACGGGCTGTGGGCGTGGTTGAACCAGGGCGTGCCCGATGTGATCGGATCCGATCATGCGCCGCACACGCTGGAGGAGAAGGCGAACGAATATCCCAACTCGCCCAGCGGCATGCCCGGCGTGCAGACGCTGTTGCCGCTGCTGCTGGATCATGTCGCGGCGGGGCGGATGACGCTGCAACGCCTGATCGAGCTGACCAGCGCGGGCGCGCAGCGCGTGTTCGGCATCACCGGCAAGGGGCGGATCGTGGTCGGCTATGACGCCGACTTCACCGTGGTCGACCTGAAGAAGCAGTGGACGGTCGAGGAGCCGTGGCTGGCGTCGAAGGCGGGCTGGTCGCCGTTCACGGGCATGACGCTGACCGGCAAGCCCGTCGGCACGATCGTCCGTGGCGAAACGGCGATGTGGGAGGACGAACTGGGCGCGGCCCCCGCCGGCAAGCCGATCCGGTTCGATGCGGTCGAGTTCGGCTGAACGCAACGGTCCCGTTGGTCAGGCTGTCACATCGGACGGCAGGGTGAGTGATCTGCGAGCAGGCGCGACCGCCGGCTCGCTTCGGCGCAAACGGCATATCACCGGACCAGGTGGCATCGGCGCGGTGTCGAAACACGTTCGTTTTCGGCCTCACCGGATCGGAAGGTCAGGCCAGGGCTAGTCCAACGACGCTGTTAAGGCAGGCGAGCACCTTCGGCATCGTTGGTCGGGCGATACGAAGAGCAGCTCGGGTGAACATCGGTCCGGTCGGACGGGTCGAAGCCTTTGACAGGTGCGCCGTGTAGAACAGCGGCCGTCGCATTTTGTCGGGCGCTTGTAGCGCGTTACGCCGCCAGCCGTCGCTCGATCGCGGTCCAGAGATTCGCTACCGCGCGTGCGGGCGGGCTGGACGGTGCGAACGCGCCCAGCGGCTGGCGACGGGTCGCCATCGCCTCGACCATGCTCGCCATCGGGATGACGGGCCAGTCGGGATCGGCGGCGATCGCTGCATTGTGGACGCTGCGGCGACGATCGGCCATGCCGAACACCGGCAGCATCGCCGGCCGTCGCCCGCCGCCGCGATCCAGATGGCGCACCATCTCGTCGAACGCGCGCCGCGACAGGGGGGAGGGGATGACCGGCGCGATGATGAGGGCGGCGGCGCGCACCACCTGCTCCGCGGTTTCCGTCAAACCCGGCGGGCAGTCGAGGATCACCCGGTCGTACCGATCTGCCAGCGCCTCCAGCAACCGGTTCAGCCGCCTGCGTTTTCCCAGCCCGTGCAACAGCAGATCGAGGCCACGCAGCGACGTATCCGCCGGCAGCAGATCGAGCCGATCGATCCCCGTCGCGACGATCAGCTTGTCCGCCGCCACGTCGCGTGCGAACACCGCGCGCGCCTGTCCATCCAGCGCACGGTCATGGCCGAGCAGGAAGGTCGACGCACCCTGCGGATCGAGGTCCCACAACAGGGTCCGTCGCGCCGACAGCGTCGCTGCGCACCATGCCAGGTTGACCGACAAGGTGGTCTTTCCCACGCCGCCCTTGGGGCTGTAGACCGCGATCGCCTGCATCGCGGCAAGCCTAGCCCGACGGAGCGTGCTCCGCCAGTGTCATGACGGCAGCGTCACGACCTTCGCGACCGCGACGCGTTAGAAGGGCAGCCAGCGGCTCTTGTGCGTGAAGTTCATGTAGCCGACGTTGACGCCCGCGCGCCAGCCGACGCCCAGCCGGATCGGGATCAGTACGACGTTGCCGCGCCGCAGGTACGTCGCTGCGAATCCCCCCACCAGATAGAGCCGTCCCTCCGCGCCGGGGAAGCGATGGAACAGCTCTTCGGTGTCGTAGAGATTGTAGACGAGCACGAAGACCTTGTTCGCGTCGCCGCCGACATCGAAGCCGACCGACGGGCCGGTCCAGTAGACGGGCTGTTGCCCCTCCACCTTGTGCGTCATCACGCCCGAGCCATAGCGGACGCCGACGACGAACGCGCCGGAGGCTTCGCGTCCGGCGATATAGGCGTTGGGCCGCCCCTGGTCCTTCAGGACCTTCTCCAGGATCCCCGCCAGCCCCTCCGCTCCCTTGCCGAACACGCCTTCGCCGGCGGCGAGCAGGTCGTCGCGCTCATAGGTGTCGGCGGCGCGCGTCGTCGCCTCCTTGCGCGCTTCCGCGGCGACCTGGGCGTCCGCCGGGATGGCGGGTGACGCGGACTGAACGGGGGTGGGGGCCGGGCTCGCCGGTCGGACGGGCGAGGGACGCGATGCGGCGGGGGCGCCGGGCGCGCCGGGGGCGAGGTCGCTGTCGATCGCGCTGTTCGGATCGATCGTCCGCACCTGCGCCGCGACGGGCCCCGCCCCCAGCGACAGCGCCGCCGCCACCGCCGCCATGATGATCCCGCCGCCCCGCATAACCCGAACCCCTGTCGCCATAGCGGCCACGTTAACCAACCCGCGGCTTGCCACGCAATGAACGAGTCGCCGAACCGATGCGCCAAACGGTTGATCGCCGCCGCGACGCTGGCTATAGCCACCCGACTGCCGCATCCGGAGACGTGGGTGAGTGGCTGAAACCAACGCTTTGCTAAAGCGTCGTACGGGAAACCGTACCGAGGGTTCGAATCCCTCCGTCTCCGCCAGCAGAGTTTCTCATGCCGGACTGCCCAGTATCAGGGGCACCGTCTTGCGAGACATTTGAGGCGCTTCCGCGTCCCATCCTGTCGCAGCGTGTTTCATCCAACCGGAACTCCTCCGGGGGGTATATGGGGGCACCCGGCTTCATCGGGTGTGGGCACTGATGCCGGATGAAGCAGAGCGGGAAACGCGCGACGAAGGCGCTGGAAAAGTACGGGATCGTCCCCGCACGAACTATCCGCAGGTTCCGCCCTGGGTCGAACAGTCGTTGAGCGGCATCGGTCTGGCGCTCAGCCCCTCGATCGAAGCCCTGATCGACCGGGCCTTCATGCGGCGTCAGGCCGAGGGTAGCGGCTGACCGTCAATGCGGTGCCAGGCGGCGAAAGGTGTCGATCAGCAGACGTTCGTTGATCGGCTTTTCGAGGATCACCATCGGCGCATGGCAGGGGTGGCACGCACCGGGGGTTCCCGTCACGAAGATCACCGGCATCGCGCCCTGTTCGGCGATGATCGCGCGCACCGCATGCGGGCCCGTGCCGGCGCTTAACGTGACGTCGGACATGATGAAGGCGGGGGGGCGCAAACGGGCTTCCGCGATCGCCTCGTCCTGTGATCCCGCCTGCGCGAACGACGTCGCGCCAGCCGTTTCGATCAACTGGATGATGTGATCGGCGATGAGGAAATCATCCTCGATGACGAGCACATGACACATGATGTTGATCCCGGTTAAGTCGCTTCAACCAGCGACAGGGACCGATGGGTCCATCAGCAACCGTAATTGGTATGGAAATCCGGATCGAGGTCAGATCGGCGCCTTGATTTCGAAGCGCACACCTTCGGGCAAATAACTGATCTCGGCCTTGCCTCTCACGTGCCGTGACAACACGCGCTCGATCATCCGCGTACCGAACCCGACGCGGGTCGGCGGCACTACCGCGGGACCGCCGAGTTCGGCCCAGGAGAAGCTGAACCGACGCTGCGCTTCGCCGCCTTCGACAGCCCACCGGATCGTCACCTGACCGTCCGGCACGGACAGCGCGCCGTACTTGATCGCATTGGTGGCGAGTTCGTGCAGCGCCATGGAGAGTGCCAGCGTCACTTCCGGGGTAAGCCGGACCGTCGGACCGTTCGCCGAAAAGCGTGTTCCGCCGCTGTCCATGAAAGGGTCCAGCACGCGTTTGACGATGTCTCCGATCGCGGCGCCCTCTATCTCGTCCTTCAGCAGCAATTCGTGCGCGGATGCCAGGCTGGCGATTCGCCCGGACACCGCCTTACGCGCGGCATCCAGCGATGCCGCGTCGCGCAGGGTCTGACTGACCACAGCACCGACCGTCGCGAGCGTGTTCTTCACGCGGTGGGTCAGTTCCTGTGCCAGCACCCCCCGTTGTTCCTCCGCGAACTTGCGCGCCGAAATATTGCTGGAGAACCCCGAGATCGCCAACGGTGATCCATCCGCCCGGCGTTGCAGCGACCCTTGCGAGTGGATCCAGCGCTGTTCTCCCGCTGGTGTCAGGATGCGATACTCGATGTCATATCGAACATCCTGCTCGATCGCAGCATTCAGCGATGCCGTCACCAGCTCCCGGTCGCTCGGGTGGACGCATGCCAGCATGCCCTCCATCGACAGGACCTCACCGGCCGGTCGCCCGAAATTGACGAGACTGCTCGGCGAATAGCTGAGCCGCCATGCGGGCAGGTCGATCGTCCAGGTCCCGAGGCCGCCGGCTTCCAGCGCCAGCGCCAGCCGCGCTTCCCGTTCCGCCAGCGCCACCTCCCGCCTGGCGACTTCGGCGCTCAGGCTGTCGCGGTCGCGTTCCAGTTGCTGCAGCCGGTGGCGCTCCAGCGTGACGTCAAGTTGCGACGCGACGAAATAGCGCAATTCACCGGCGCGGTCGAACACCGGTGCGACCATCAGCCGGTTCCAGAACGGGGTGCCGTCGCGGTGATGATTGAGCAGATCGACGTCGATCCGCTCCCGACGCGCGATAGCAAGACGCATCCTGTCCACATCGGCCTTCTCGGTCAGGGGGCCCTGCATGAAGCGACAGTTGCGGCCGACCACATCCGCCGACGAGAAGCCGGTCAATCGCTCGAACGCCTGATTGACGTACACCAGGGGATTGTCGGGAAGCGTGGGATCGCTGACGACCATCGGCGTGATGCAATGATCGAATGCGGCGACGAACGGATCACTGTCGTCCAGATCGCGCACGAACGCTTCCACCGCTCGTTGCACGACAGGCGGTGCGACAAATGGCCTGCTCGGCGCGAAGGGGAGTGACTTCCGGTCCAAATCGGGAACGGGCCTAGCGGTAAGTCGTTGATCGGGCAACACGACACCGCAGCTCCGGCGGACCGGCAGGTGCGGAACCCGGATGCCGTCCGTCGCCGTCGGATATCACCGGATCACGACCATGACGCGGCAAAGGCGGGGGCGGCGATGAAGCTGGCCGGTTGCGGCGACAGCGGCGGGGGGTCGCAAACGCCCTCCTCGATGAAGCGCATCGCGGACATCAGACCGTTGCGGGAAAACGGCTTGGGGATCACCCCGTGCCCGCCGGCGAAGTCGGCAGGAATCTTGAGCGGATTGGCGGTAACGAACACGACGATCGCGTCCGTCCAGCGTCGCCGGATCACCGCGCAAACGTCCAGTCCGCTGGTGCCCTTTGCAAGCTGGATATCCACGAACGCCAGATCGGGACGGAGGTGTCCGGGCAACCCCTCGACATCGTAGAGCGACGCCGCTTCGCCGACGACCCGGTGCCCCGCATCCTCGACCATCGCCTCGATATCCATGGCAAGCAGCGCCTCATCCTCGACGATCAGGACGCTGAGGGGCGCATGCGGATGGTTCGACATCAGTCTGTCACCGGGAAGGAGACGGTCACGCGCGCGCCGGGGACAGCGTCCGACCAGCGGACATCGGCGGTGACCTGCCTTGCCAGCCGGGCGATCAGCGTCTTGCCCATTCCATCCGGCCTGGCTTGCTCCGACGCCAGACCATGACCATCGTCGCTGATTTCGACGACGGCATCGCACCCTTGCAGGCTGGCCCGGATCGTGATCGTCCCGGCCCTTCCGTCGACGAAGGCGTGCTTGATCGCGTTGGTCGTGATTTCATTGAGGATCAGACCCAATGCCGCGGCCTTGCTGGACGGCACCTCGATCGGGGTGACGTCGGTTTCGATCGCGATGTCCGTGCGGCCGCTGGCACCGACGACATCCGAAACGAGGTTCTCCACGAACGCGCCGAGGTCGAACCGGGTGACGTCTTCGGATTGATACAGGCGGCGGTGTACCGTGGCCAGCGCATCGACGCGTTCGAGCATGGTCTCCAGCTTCGACGTGATCGCAGGATCGGCGATGCTGCGCGCCTGAAGGCGGAGCAACGACCCGATCATCGTCAGGTTGTTCTTGACCCGATGATCCACCTCGTGGAGCAGCAGCGTCTTGGCTTCGAGGGCCGCTTTCAGGTCGGCCGTCCGCGCCTCGACCTCGCGCTCCACGGCCGTTTTCTCACCGGCGATCGTGATCTGCGCCTGAACCCGCTCGGTAACGTCGAGCTGTGACGCAAAGAAGAATACGACGTCCCCGGCATCGTTGCGCACCGGGCTGAGATACAGGGCGTTCCAGAAGGTGGAGCCATCCTTGCGATAGTTCAGCAAGTCGACGGCGATGTCCGCCTGCGCTGCTACCGCTGTACGCACCCTCGCGACGTCATCCCGGCTCGTGTCGGGCCCCTGCAGAAAGCGGCAATTGCGCCCGATGATCTCGTCGCGATCATAACCGGTCAGCTTCTGGAACGCTTCGTTGCAGAACACGATCGGGTTGTCGGGCTCCGAAGGGTCGGTGATGACCATCGGCATGCGGGTCGCCCGGACAGCGGCTGCAAACGGGTCGGCGCGCCCATGCTCGTAGTCGAGCGCCTCCGTCAGGTGCCAATCGTCTCGCTGGTTCATTCACGCCTCCCCGGAGACGTGCTGGTAAGCCGAACTCCCGTCCGCAACCTAAACTATGACATGGGTCGCCGTGTTCCCCGCCTGCCGCTTCGGCGTCGGACGTCGGGTCTTGGTAGCCCCGGGCCGCTGCCGATCGCTTGGAAAGGCAGCCGGGACTGATAGCCGGACAAAATCACATAGATTAAAAAACGTGCGAAATCAGCGGAAACATGCCCGATCCGGATCGTTACGGCTCGCTAACGGTCACGGGGGCAGCTTGTTCATATTGCACATGGCGCTGGGCGGATGTCTGAAGGCACCGCCGCTGGATTTCGGCATTACCGCCGATTCCGGAGGGCACCTGGCCTATGTAATGGAAGCCGCACAGGCCCAGGCCGAAATTTCAGAATCGTCGCACGTGACCATCGTCACCCGCCGGTTCGCCGAGGCGCATCTGCCGGCGAACCACGATCTCGATCGGGAGCAGGTCGGCGACCGCGTGGTGATCCACCGGATCGCGACATCCAGCAGCCGCTACCTCGAAAAGGAAGCACTCGCGGCGGAAATACCGGATTTCACCCGCACCTTCTGCCGTTATCTGGCATCGCTCGCGACGCTGCCCGATGTCATCCACGCGCACTTCGCCGACGCAGTGCAGGTTGCGATCGAGGCCCGGCGCCGGTTCGGCATCCCCTTCGTCTACACCCCGCATGCGCTGGGCATCGACAAGCGGGATCAGGGGCTCGATGACGGCGCACTCGATGCGCGGATCGTCGCGGAGTGCGCGGCCATTGCGGAGGCGGACGCGTTGATCGTCTCGACCCGCGACGAAGCGGACCGGCAGGTGCGGGCATATGGTGTCGAGGCGAGCGACCGCATCCACTGCATCGCGCCCGGCGTGCCGCAGCGTCGGTGTGATCTCACCGCACGCAGCCTCGTCGATCGCCTCGGCGAGGTACTGGATCGGCCGGACCTGCCGATCGTTCTGGCGATCGCCCGCCCCGTCGCCAAGAAGAACCTGGCGGGGCTGGTGCGTGCGTTTGCCGCGCATCCCCGTTTGTACGAACACGCCAATCTGGTGATCCTGGCCGGACAGGACGACGGCCGGTCTTCTCCGGAAGAAGACGCCGTGCGCCGGGAATTGCGCGACCTGTGCGATACGCCGTCGCTGCGCCGGCGCGTCGCGTTGCCCCCGCATCATGACGCGGGCGATGTCGCCGCGCTGTACCGGCGCGCGGCGCTCGGTGGCGTGTTCGTGAATCCCGCTCTGCACGAACCGTTCGGGTTGACCCTGATCGAGGCGGCGGAGGCAGGCGTGCCCGTCGTGGCGACGCGGCACGGCGGCCCCACCGAAATCGTTGCGGCGATCGGCCACGGCATCCTGATCGATCCGCGCGACCCGTCGGCCATCGCGGACGCATGCAGCGCGGTGATCGAAGATGCCGCGCTCCACGCCCGGTTCCAGGCCGCGGCCCGCGCGCACCACGGCCAGTACGACTGGACCCGCTATGCGAGGCGCTCCATCGCCGTTTATGCGGGATTGGACAGGGGGATGCGCCGTCGACCGGCACTGCTCGCATGCGATATCGATCACACGCTGACCGGCTGTATCCGCGGGGCCGAGGCATTCTTGCGGTGGCGTCGCTCCGGGAACATGCCCTTCGTCGTTGCGACCGGTCGCTCCTTCGCCGATGCCCGCCGGGTGCTGGTCCAGTGGCGACTTCCGGAGCCGGACGCGTTCATCACCGATGTCGGCACCCGGATCATGCGCCGCGATGCGAGCGGTGACTGGGGGGCCTGCGCGGATTTTGCCGCCACGCTGGACATCGGCTGGGATCTGGCCGCCGTTCGTGCGGCGCTCGCGCCGCTCGACGTCGTATCGCAACCCGACGCTACCGCCGGGCTGCACAAGCTTAGCTTCTTCGGCACGGCCCGGGATGCCGAGGCGATCCGCGATACGTTGCGCATCGCAGGTCTGTCCGCGCATGTGATCTTTTCGCACGGGCGACTGATCGACGTTCTGGCTCCCGGCGGCGGCAAGGCGGCGGCGATCGATGCCTATGCGCGCAGCATCGGGCTGACGCTGGCCGATTGCGTCGCGGCCGGCGACAGCGGCAACGATCTGGACATGCTCGAACGGTGCGGCGCGGCGATCGTGGTCGGCAATGCCGGTTCCGAACTCGCGGCGCTGACGCCCCGGCCCGGCCTCTATCGTGCCGGGCGACACCATGCGGCGGGCGTGCTGGAGGGGCTGGAACGGCTGGGGATCACGACCGACACGAAGATCGCGGCATGACGCGCCCCTTCGGCTATTTCGTGCATCATCAGGGGCGTGGTCACGCGGAACGCTGCGCCGCGATCGCCCATGCGCTGCCGGTCGATCGGCCGCTGACGATCTTCTCCGCGCGGGACGACATTTTCCCGACGCTGCCGGCCCGCGCCACCGTCGTGCGCATTCCATCGTTGTTCGAGCCGTCCGGGAATGAAGCCACGACGGCGGACTGGGTGCCGACACCCTCCACGCTCCACTGCGCGCCCCTGGGTTGGCCCGGCATTCGGATGGCGATGGCAACGATGACGCGGTGGTTCGCGGACGCGGACCCGGCCCTGATGATCTGCGACGTTTCGGCGGAGGTCGCACAGCTCGCCCGCATCTGCAGCGTTCCGCACGTCAAAATCCTGCAACATGGCGATCGGAGCGATGCCGGCCACCGGGCCGCCTATGACGGCGCGGCGGGACTGCTCGCCCCCTTTCACGCCGATCTGGCGCAGCCCGAATGGGACGGCGCGATGCTGTCGCGGACCTGTTTCGCGGGTGGTCTGGGGGTCGACACCCGCATCCCGGAACGGGAGCTTGCGCGCCAACGGATCGGCGTCGCGGCGGATGAGGAGATGATCCTGGTCATGGCCGGCGGTGGCGGCAGCGGCTTCGCGCAGGCACCGCTCGGCGTCGGTGCGCGCAGCCGTCCCGCCGCGCGCTGGATCACGATCGGACCGGTCGTGCGCGACTGGCACGCGACCGAGCCCGCCAACATCGAACATCGCGGCTGGGTGGACGATGCCGCCGACTATGTCGCGGCCGCGGATCTGGTGATCGCCTCCACCGGCAACACGACCTGCCAGCAGATCCTCGCCGCGGCACGCCCCTGGCTGGCGGTGCCGGAGTGGCGGTATTTCGACGAGCAGCATCGCAAAGCACAGGCTTTGGCCGCGGCGGGCGTCGCCTGCGTTCGGCCGCATCTGCCGTCGTCCGCCGACGCCTGGATGCAGGCGATCGGCGAGGCCCTCGCGATGCACCGGCCCGCTCGCCAGCGGGCGATGATCGCCGATGCGCCCGCCACCGAGGCCGCGTTATGGCTGGAAGAGCTGGCGGCGCGACTATGGCCGCCGATACCCGTCGCCGCCGATCCGGTTGCGACCGATCCGTTTCCATCGATCTGACCGGAGCCTGCCCATGACAATTTCCGTCGTTACGCTGGCCGGCGGCCGGCCCGATCACCTTCGCAATCTGGTCATCGGCCTGACCCGCCAGACCCTTTTGCCGGTCGAACTGATCGTCGCGGTGATGCAGGACACCGTCTATGATCTGCCGGCGGCACCGTTCCCGGTGCGCCAGTTGATGATCGCCGGCGCGGACCTGCCGCTCGCGATGGCGCGCAACGCCGCCGCGCGTGACGCGACCGGCGATCAGCTCGTCTTTCTGGACATGGATTGCATTCCGGCCCCGTCACTGATCGCCGATTATGCGCGCCGCCTGCAGGAACTCGACGGGCTATTGATGGGCGAAGTCCTGTACCTGCCCGGCGGCGCCAACACCGGCGACTGGCGCAGCGAGGATTTCGACGCCGTCGCCGTCCGTCATTCGGACCGGCGCGGCCCGCCCGCCGATGGTATCGAACTTTGTAACGACTATCGCTGCTTCTGGTCGCTCAACTTCGCGATGACCCGCGCCACCTTCGCCGCCGTGGGCGGCTTCCACGAAGGGTATCGCGGATATGGGGGAGAGGATACCGATTTCGGCAAGGTCCTTGACACGGCCGGCGTGCCGATCGCGTGGATCAAGGGCGGACTGGCGCATCACCAATATCACCCGCACCATATGCCACCGGTGCATCACCTCGACAGCGTCGTCCGCAACGCCGAGCTGTTCGAGGCGCGCTGGGGCTACCGGACGATGGGGCATTGGCTGTACGCCTTTCGCCTGATGGGCCTGATCGACGATACTGAGGGTCTTCCCATCCGGATCCTGCGCCGGCCCGATGCCGGGGACTTCGCGCTGACGGGGCAGCAGAGCCATCAACCCTATGCCAACACCGCCAGCGTCATTCGCGTGCTGGAGGCGCGACCGGCGTCGTCGGAGCGTGTCGCCGCGTGAGGATCGCGCTGCTCGCCCATGTCCGCCAGCGTATCGCGCAACCGTTCATGGGCGGCATGGAGTCGCACAGCTGGTATCTCGCCGACGGCCTCATGGCCCGCGGACACGAGGTCGTGCTGTTCGCGTCGGGCGACAGCGATCGGCGCTTCACGCTCGATCCGGTCCTCGACGAACATTACGAGCGCACCTTTCCGTGGGCGGAGCATCGCGGGTCGGCACCGCTGATCGCGCATGTCGACGCCGGCTACGCCGCCGCGTGCGACCGGATCGCGCGCGGCGGCTTCGACGTCGTTCACAACAACAGCCTGCATCGTTTTCCGATCGAGCCGGCCCGCACCGCACGCGTTCCGACCGTCACCTCGCTGCACGTCCCGCCCTATGACGCGCTGCACTGGTTCGTGAAGGCCAGCCCGACGTCGACACACCGGCTGACCGTGACGTCGCACACCCAGTTGCGGGCCTGGTTTCCGGACGGTGCGCCGCCGCAGGTGTCGGTGCTGCATAACGGGATCGATCCCGCGGCATGGCCCTTTGGCGACGGTGGCGGCGGCGCGATCTGGTGCGGCCGGATCACCCCGAACAAGGGCACGCACCTTGCCGCGAAGGCGGCGTTGCGCGCCGGCGTGCCGCTCCTGCTGTTCGGTTCGATCGAGGATCGCGATTACTGGGCCGCGGAAGTCGAGCCGCTGCTCGGGCCGACGATCGTCTATGGCGGTCACCTGCAGGGGGAGGCACTGGCCGCCGAACTCGGTCGGGCGGCGGTGTTCCTCTTCACGCCGTGCTGGGACGAGCCCTTCGGTCTCGTGGCGATCGAGGCGATGGCCTGCGGCCTGCCCGTCGCCGCGTTCGATCGCGGCGCAGCGCGGGAGGTCGTGGGCGACGCCGGCCGTTTCGCGCCTCCGGACGAATGGGAAGCGCTAGCCGACGTCATCGCCGACGCCGTGGCGATACCGCGAACCGTGCCACGGAACCGGATGGAGCGGCTGTTCACCCGCGACCGGTGGCTCGACCGTTGCGAAGATCTCTACCGGGAGGTCGGTTCCACCCGCACCGCCTCCGCGGCATGAGCGGAACCGACGTCGTCGCGACGCAGCAGGCTGCCCTGCTGGCCCTGTATCGCCGTCATGTGGGGCTCGGCGATCGCTATGCGCTGATCGACTTTCCGGATCATGCCAACGTCGGTGACAGTGCGATCTGGCTCGGCGAGATGCGGATGCTGCGCACGGTCACCGGCCGCGATCCGGATTACGTCGCGACCTGGGACGGATTCGATCCGGACGCGTTCCGGGCGGCCAGCCCCGCGGGGGTGCTGTTCCTGCATGGCGGTGGCAATCTCGGCGACATCTGGCCCCATCACCAGCGCTTCCGCGAACGCGTGCTGCGCGATGTCCGCGACCGGAGCATCGTGCAACTTCCGCAGTCGATCCACTTTCGGGCCCCGGACGGGGTTGCGGCCTTCGCAGAGGTCGTTGCCGCGCACCCCGACTTCCACCTCTATGTTCGTGATCGACCGAGCCTGACTATCGCCCAGGGTCACTGGCGCTGCCCGACCGATCTCGCGCCGGACAGCGCCTTCGCGCTAGGGCCACAGTCGCGGATGGAGGCGGACTGCGACGTGCTGATGCTGATGCGGACGGACGATGAACGGGTGACGCACGACCCTGCGACTGTTGGCGACTGCGACGATCGGGTGGTCGTCGACTGGCTCGACGACGGAGTGCTGCCGCTTGCCCGAGCGGGAGAAACGCGCTCCGACCATTACCGCGCCATGGCTATCGCCAGGGTCGAGCGCGGTCTGGCGACCCTGTCGAGGGGGCGTCGTATCGTGACCGATCGCCTGCACGCTCACATTCTCGCGATCCTGCTCGATATCCCGCACGTCGCGCTCGACAACGAATACGGGAAACTGTCCGCCTATATCGACGCGTGGACCGCGGAAGCGCCGCAGTTGATGCGCGGAGTGCGATGATCCGCGTCAGCCTGCTCGTCTGTACGCGGGATCGCGGCGCATCGCTGGACCGCACGCTGGCTTCGATCACGCGGGCGGCGGCCGGGTTCAATGTCCTCGAAGTGATCGTCGTCGACAACGGATCGTCCGACGACACGCCCCTGCGACTGGCGACGTGGCGATCCCGGCAGGCTTTTCCGGTGACGGTCGTCGACGAACCTCAAGCCGGACTGGCACGCGCCCGCAATGCCGGATTGTCGCGCGCGCGCGGAGACATCGTCGCGATGACGGACGACGACTGCGTGCTCGACGCAGGGTACTTCGCGATGCTGGTCGCGCGTTTCGCCTTGAACCCGGCGCCGGTCGTTATCGGCGGCCGTATCCTGCTCGGCGATCCGGACGACCTCCCCGTGACGATCAAGCTGGAGGATCACGTCATGGATGCCCCGCACGACAGCTTTCCGCATGGCTTCGTGATGGGTGCGAACCTCGCCTTCACGCGTGACGTCGTGGATCGCATCGGCCGTTTCGACGAGCGCTTCGGCGCAGGTGCACGCTTCCGGGCCGCGGAGGACACGGACTTCGTCCTGCGCGCCTTGGACTGTCAGATACCGGTGCGCTACGATCCCTATATCGTGGTCTCGCATCATCATGGGCGACGATCTGCCGACACGCTCCGCCGGTTGCTGGCCGGTTATGCGTTCGGTGACGGCGCCCTCTATGCCAAGCATCTGTTTGGAGGTTCCCGCATCGCCAGAGCGATATGGCGCGACGTTTGCGACGCGATCGCGGAATGCGGCGGCGGCGAAAGGCCATTCGCGTCCATCCGCTTCTTCCATGCCTTCCGCCTCGGGGGGGTGGTCAAAGGTTTCGCGAAGTTCGCGTTGACGGCTCGCCTCAAAAACCAGTCCGGCTGGCGCGGCAGGTAAATATATCGGGATAGATTGTCATTCTATTACAGCATCATAACTGATAATCGACGCGTTTCCCCTGTCTGTCGACTATCGGGCAGGATGGGTATGGCTGGTGAAAGCCGGCGGCTTCGCTAAAGCGGGTTGCGATCAAATCGCTGGATTGGTCTTCTATTCGAGGGGCTTGGCCAAGCGTCCTTGGTGCTGATCCACCAGCAGGCGCAAAGGACTTTCCCGTGCACGGACTCAACACCAGTTTCGCCACCGATCCCGCGAGCTTTCTCGCCGCCCGCCCGGTGAATGTGTCCGCCATCCTGCCGCGCACGATCGCGGCTGGCGGCGCCGTCTCGACCTCGCCGATGATCGACACCATCAAATATGGCGCGTTCGACCTCAGCGCGGACGGCGGTCAGGCGTGGTTGCGGGAGGCGTCGCTCACCGCCGCGACCGGTGGCGATCAGGCGCTCGTCGCCTATTGGTGCCCGTTCGCCCAATCCAACGGGAAAGCCGGCTTCGTCGATATCCCGAAGACCAAGCCGACGACGGATTACGTCTTCACCGCGGCGATGAACGGTTGCTCGCTGATCGTGACGGCGTCCGACAAGCCCGACTGCTTCCGCCTGCACCATCATCAGCATCCCAGCGGCGTGTCGCGCGCGATCGTCAACGCCGCGAGCGGGATCACGGAACGCGCGATCGTCTTCGAATTCGCGGAGGTGGATTATAACACCCCGGCCACCGCCGGGACCTTCTTCCAGACGTTCAACTTCCTCCGGTTCGAGGCGGGGAAGTGGAAACTCTATTCGCAATATACCAAGCTGACGCTGGCAGCCGGCGGCACCACAAAGGTGCGTACCGTCATCTCCACGGCGTTGCTCGACCCCGCGCATCCGCTGATCGTGCGTGACGTGCCGATGCCCGGCTGACCCATCTTCGGAATGACGGATACCGCCAAAGCCTGAGGATCTGTGCGGGAGCCGTCGCTCGGCGGCTCCTGCATCCGCACTGATGCGTCGCCTTCGCCACGAACGTCGATCGCCCTCCAAACCGCTGCCCGTCGCGGCCGCTGCCGACGGCCCCGCTCCGGTCTGGCGACATCGCGCCCGCGTGCCGGCCCGCGCTCCCTTCGCCGCGGCCGCCGAACGGATTGACAAGCCACTGAATTAGAACGAGCTTTGTCCCAGATTTCACGGCTGCGGATTTGCGGGCGACCGCCGCGTGGCACGATGAAGACTCGGCGGAGAGGATGGTTGTTGGCGTGATGTCACCCGTTCTCCGGACGAGAGGAACAATGATGATCGAAAAGATTTCGCTGGCCGTTGCGACCGCCCTTCTGACGACATCGGCGCAGGCGGAAACCATCGACTTCGAGGCTGAGGCCGGGGGCTATTATTACTTCCCCTACAGCTTCGTCGAAGATGGCTTCCGGGTCCGCTACGAACCGATCAGTCCGTTCGGTTTCACCCTGATCGACGATCCGGCGGACAATCTCGGCCAGTGCAATCCCCGGTGCGCGTCCAACGGAACGATCGCCCTCTACGCGTTCAACGAGAGCAGCGTGACGTTCGATCTGGAGAATGGCGGCCTGTTCTCGTTGACCTCCCTCGACGCCGCGCAGACGCTGACGGGCAACGACCGGCCCCTGACCCTGACGTTGACCGGATCGGGAACCGGTGGCGTCGTGACCACCACGATCGTCGTCGGTGCGCAGGAGGCGGAGAGTTTCACGAACTTCACGTTCGCGGACTTCACGAACCTGTCGTCTCTGACGATCACGGGCGGACCGGAGTTTCCGGAGTTCGCGATCGACAACGTCGTCTTGTCGGCGACGGCGGTTCCGGAACCAGCGTCCTGGGCGATGCTGATCGCCGGGTTCGGCGCTGTCGGCGGCGTGGTCCGCCGTCGGCGGGCGACGGTCCGCCTCGCCTGACGAAGGAGCCCGGCCGGCGGCGGCGGCCGGGCTGCGTATCGCCGCGGCGTTCGCTCGCGCGGGGCGATTACCCTGCACGATCCGACCGTCCTGGCCGATGGCGGACGTGGCGGCGCGACACGGCTGCGACATCGTTGATCCCCGCCAGCGTCAGCGTGCGCTCGAACTCCTCGCGGAGCAGCGTCAGGAGACGATCGACGCCCGCTTCGCCACCCGCCGCCAGCCCATAGAGATACGGCCTTCCGATCGAGCAGGCGGTCGCCCCCAGCGCCAGCGCCTTAACCACGTCCGACCCGCGCCGGATGCCGCCGTCGCAGATCACATCCGGGCCATCGCCGACCGCGTTCCGCACCGCCTCGATCTGATCGACGGGGGCGGGGGCGCCGTCCAGCTGTCGCCCGCCATGGTTGGAGATCATGACCCCGGTCGCACCCGACCCGATCGATCGGCGGGCGTCCTCCGGGGTCATTACGCCCTTGATCGCGAGTGGCCCGTTCCATTCGCGGGCGAGCCATTCGACATCGCGCCAGCCGACCGAACGGTCGAACTGGCCGCCGATATAGTCGAACAGGCTCATCGGCCCGGATGCCAGCGCATCGACCTTGTGGCTGACATTGGCGAGATCGAACTTCGATCCCGTTAGCGCGGGCAGGGACCACGAAGGATGAAGCGCGAAGCTGAGCAGCGACCGGAGCGTCAGCTTCGGCGGCAGCGAGAGGCCGCTGACCCGGTCGCGCTCCCGGTTGCCCGCGACCGGCGTGTCGACCGTCAGGGCGAGGCCGTGAAAGCCGGCTTCCCGGCACCGCGCCACGAATTCGGCGGTCAGGCCGCGATCCTTGAAGATGTAGATCTGGAAGACCTTCGGTCCGGCGAACGCCTGCGCGAGATCCTCCAGCCGCGTCGTGCCCATGGTCGACAGGCTGTAGAGAAGCCCGTGTCGCGCCGCCGCGCGGGCCACGGCGAGTTCGGCCTCGCCATGGAACATCCGCGTCAGGCCGGTCGGCGACAGCATCAGCGGCCAGCGCGACGATTGCCCGAAGATCCGGGTTTCCGTCCGGATGTCCGACACGTCGTTGAGGACGTCGGGGACCAGCTCATAGTCGGCGAACGCGGCGGTATTCCGGCGCAGCGACACTTCGTCGTCCGCCCCGCCGTCGATATAGTCGAAGATCGGCCGCGGCAGCGTGCTGCGCGCCATCAGACGCAGGTCGGCCACGTTGTTCGCACGTTCTAGTCGCGTCATCATGCCTGTGTACCGGCAAGCCCGAAGCCCGTCGACGTTCCTCGATCGGGCGGGATCGCGACGGAGACGTCATCGACAGCCGGCCGGCGACCTTCCGCCCCATCAATCGTTGGACGACGCGAGGAGAGTGTTTCCATGTCCCGTCATATCCTGATTACCGGGGCCAGCGTCGCCGGCAATACCGCCGCGTGGTGGCTCGGCCGCGCCGGCTTCGCCGTGACCGTCGTGGAGCGTGCGCCCGCCTTTCGTGACGGCGGCCAGAATATCGACGTGCGCGGAGCGGGGCGCGAGGTGCTGCGGCGCATGGGTCTGGAACAGGCGGCGCTGGATCAGGGTACCGGCGAGGAAGGAACGGCGTGGGTCGATGAGGCCGGGCGGGTCGCCGCCCAGTTCCTGACCGCCGACCAGACGACCGACGGACCGACGGCCGAGATGGAGATCCTGCGCGGCGATCTCGCCCGCCTTCTCTACGAACCCGCCGCGCAGCGCGTGACCTATCGGTTCGGGGACAGCGTCGCGACGATCGTCGACGATGGCGATGCCGCGAATGTCACGTTCGCGAGCGGGACGACCGGACGCTATGATGCGGTCATCGTCGCCGAGGGCGTCGGCTCCGCCACCCGCGCGCTGGTCTTCCCGGAAGAGAACGCGCCACGCTGGATGGACCTGACGATCGCTTACTTCACGATCCCGCGAACCGCGGACGACGACCGGCTGTGGCGCTGGTACAATGCCCCGGACGGACGCAGCGTATCGTTGCGGCCCGATCGTCACGGCACGACGCGCGCCATGCTGTCCGTGCAGCAGCCGCCCGGCGGCGAGCAGGACTGGGACGTGGATCGGCAGAAGGCTTGGCTGCGCGAGCGGTTCGCCGACGCCGGCTGGCAGTCTGCGCGCGTGCTGGACGGGATGGACGATACCGACGACTTCTATTTCGACGTGCTGCGACAGGTGCGGATGCCGCGCTGGTCGAAGGGCAGGGTGGTGCTGACCGGCGACGCGGCGTGGTGCGCGACGCCGATCGCCGGCCTCGGCACGACGCTCGCGGTCACGGGTGCCTATGTGCTCGCGGCCGAACTGGCGCGCACGGACGATAGCGCGACCGCCTTCGCAGCCTATGAGGAGGCGATGCGCCCGATGGTCGAGGATGCGCAGGGCGTGCCGAAGATCGCGCCCCGGCTGATGAACCCGCACAGCCGGCTGGGCATCCGCCTGCTCCACGGCGCACTCGGCATCGCGAGCCGGCCCGCCGTTCGCAAGATTACGGGCACGCTGTTCGGCGGCGGCGGGAAAGAACCCGACCTGTCGCGCTACGACGGCACCGTTGGAAACACGGCGGCCGGATTGCGGGAGGAGGCACCGAAGCCGGGCGGGCTGTCGCCGCTACTGGCGCTGGGCGCGGTCGCGGCGGTGCTGGGCGCAAGCGCGATCGTCGGGCGGCGCAACGCCCCCGATCCGTCGCATCCCGCCATCCGCCGCTGGTATCGCCGGCTCGAAAAACCAGGGTTCACCCCGCCCGATGCGGCGTTCGGCGCGGTCTGGCCGGTGCTGGAAACCGGCCTCGCCGTCGGTGGCTACCGCCTGCTGCGTCGGCCACCGGGGGCGGCGCGCAACACCGCGGTCGGATTGTGGCTGCTCAACTCGGCGATGGTCGGCGGCTGGACGCAGTTGTTCTTCCGGGAGCGGAAACTCGGTGCGAGCGCGGCGGCATCGGCGGCGATGGTCGTATCGGGCAGCGCCTATGTCGCGGCGGCTGCGCGCGTCGACAGACCGGCGGCGGCGGTCGGTGTGCCGTTCGCCGCGTGGCTCGGCTTCGCGACCCTGCTCGCGGAACGCATCCGGCGCGACAATCCGGCCGGGGGGCGATGAGCCGCGTCACGGTCTGGCATGACGGGAATTGCCCGCTGTGCCGGCGCGAAATCTCGCTGATGCGGCGGCTGGACCGCCGTGGCCGGATCGACTTCGTGGATGCGACCGGCCCCGTCGACTGTCCGGTCGATCGTGCCGCATTGCTGGCGCGTTTCCACGCGATGGAAGACGGCCGGATGCTGTCCGGCGCGGCGGCCTTCGCCGCGATGTGGCGCGCGATCCCGCTGCTGAGGCCGATCGGCCTGCTGGCCCGGTATCGTCCCGTATTGACCCTGCTGGAACGCGCCTATCTCCGCTTCCTTACGATGCGGCCAACCCTGCAACGATGGCTCGCCCGACGGGAGAGACACGCATGAAGCCACGGCCCGATACCCCCGCGCCCGGTCAGGAAAGCGTCTGGGACTATCCCCGGCCCCCGATCGCCGAACGGAGCGATCGTCGCATCCGGATCGTGCATGCCGGGATCGTGGTCGCCGACACCGGCGCGGCGGTGCGGACGATCGAAACCAGCCATCCACCCGGTTGGTACATTCCGCCGGACGCGATCGCACCCGGACTGTTGCGCCCGTCGACCCGCCACTCGTTCTGCGAATGGAAGGGCGAGGCGCGCTACTGGCATCTGGAGGTCAGTGGACAGATTTTGCGCGACGTCGGGTGGAGCTATCCCGATCCCACGCCCGCATTCGCGATCCTGCGCGACCACATCGCCTTCTATGCCGCACCCTTCGACCTGTGCTCCGTCGATGGCGAGCCGGTCCGTCCGCAGCCCGGCGGTTTCTATGGCGGCTGGATCACCTCTGACCTCGCCGGCCCGTTCAAGGGCGTAGCGGGCAGCATGGGATGGTGAATGCGTGGTCCGAGCGAGTTCGACGGTGATCCCCACGAACGTGGCGGCGGGCGATTACGAAAACCGCTGTCAGTAATTTCGTGCCGGTCCGGCCGGCAGGCGGGATGTAGCATCGCCGCGGACGCTACATCCCGTCGCCGTGCCGCCTAGAAGCGGAACCGGGCGCTGGCCTGAACCGTCCGCGCGAGGGTGCGGACGCCGAGGGGGAGCAGATTCTGCTTGCCGAAATACCGGTAGACGTCGTTGCCCAGCAGGTTGGTCCCCTCGACCGACAGCGTCATGAACTTGACCGGCGTGTAGTTGACGGCGGCGTCCAGGCGATAGGTATCGTCATTGAAGAAGGAGTATTCCGGGTTGGCCTCCCAGATGAAGAAGCGGAAGGCCGATCGGTAGTTGAACGCCACGCGCGTGCTGAACGTGGGGGTGTCATAGAACAAGGCGGCGTTGGCGGTCCACTTGGACGTGTTGACGGAGTCGTAAGCGCCGGGGAAGGTCTCCGGGAACGGATATTCGACCCGCGCCTTCAGGATGTAGCTGGCGTTGAGGCTGACGCCGAAATTGCGCCAGAACCCGGGCAGTATGTCGAAAAACGTCTGCGCGGTCGCTTCCAGGCCGGCAAATGTACCATCACCGGCATTGCGTTGCTGCTCGATGAAACCACTTTGCCCGGGCAGTCCATATTCGGCGAGATCGCCTGCCTCCTCGCGACTGTAAAACAGGAATCCCGTCGCCTTCTTGTAGTAGCCGGCAAACGACAACTGTCCGCCACGTCCGAAGTAATATTCTGCGCTGGCATCGAACGCCTGATCGCGCTGCGCTTTCAGCTTGGGGTTGCCCGCGTAGATGACCGGCGGCACGGCCCGTGTATCAGCGAAGTAGAACGGACGCAGATCGTAGAAGCTCGGACGCTGGACGTTCGTCGTGTACGATAGGCGGAGCTGCGTCTTCGGCGTGAAATGGATCGTGGCGGTCGCGTTCGGCAGGACGTCGACATAATTTCCCCGTGCCGGCGTGTATTGGACGATATCCTGACCACCAGTGGCCTCATTGCCGGGGCGGAAATTATAGCTGTTCGATCCCCCCCATGTGTTGGTGTATCGCACGCCGATCAGGCCATCGACAGGGATGGGGAGGTCGAAGGCATAGCCAATCTGGGCATAATAGGAGAGGCGGTTTTCCCGCCCGGTGTAGGTTTGCCCGCGATCTGACGGGATCTCTTCTGTCGCAAAGCGTTCTGCGCTGCCGGGATCATTGGCCTGAATGTAGTTGCGGATGGCCGGGCGGTTCGCGAACACCACCTTGCCCGGTATGCGATACCAGCTCTGCGCTCCCGGCAGGTCGGGGCCGACCAGCTCCGCCTGATCGCCACCTGGAAATTGCGACAGCGGCGTGAACTGGCCGCCGCTCCTGGGAAACCCGTCGCGATAGCCATAGAAATTGCTCGGATCGCGCCGGTTGAAGCGAACGCCCGTCTGTATCGTCCGAAGCAGCCCTGATTCGCTCGCGACGATCGTCAGGTCGGTTTGCGTCGCGAACTCACGGTTTTTCGATCCCCCCGCCAGATCCTGATAGCGCTCTACGCCATAGCTGCTCACGGCGCCCAGGTTCGCGCCGGGAAAGGTGATCGACGGTACCGGCTTTGAATAGATGTCAGATGCGAAATCGACATTGGCGGTGGTCAGGCCATAGGGCCGGGTCAGATGTTCGACCTGAACATTGCTTTCCTTG
Organism: Sphingomonas sp. Leaf343; assembly: GCF_001423765.1. GTDB lineage: Bacteria > Pseudomonadota > Alphaproteobacteria > Sphingomonadales > Sphingomonadaceae > Sphingomonas. The sequence continues at coordinate 84,738 of NZ_LMPG01000013.1, read as the reverse complement.
CTCCAGTTATACTGAACGCTGGTGTTCAATTGTGCACGTTCGGTCCGCCAGTGCATTTCGAAGTTGGTCGTGTAGAGATCGGATTTGAATTCGTTGTAGATCGAATCGATGCCTGCGGGCAGCGCGCTCCGCCCGGTGGCGGTCAGGGGCACAGTGACGGTCAACGACTTCGCAGTGCGCCCATCCGGCTGCAGGACGACATTGCTGTACTGCGATCCGAATTCGCGGGTCAGCAGGAACAGGCGATCGGAGGTGTTCTGCGCCCGCGATCCCAGATACCCGCCTTCGAAAACGAAATCGAGATTGTCGTTGGCACGCCATTGCAGCGACGCACTGATCGAGGGGCGGTCGACGCGGCCCTGTTCCAGCCCGTAATAGGCGCGGTACGGGATGACAGTGTTCTCCAGCCCGGCGGGCAGTCCGGCACGAGGCGTACCGGGTTCGTCGCTGCTGCCGAACGGCACATCGGGAGACTCGCTCTCGATGTAGTTCTCCTTGTATTTCGTCCGGGTCCATGACGCGTTCACCAGCAGGCCGATCTCGCCGATGCCCGTGTCGCGGCGATTCGCCACCAACAGGCTGCCATACGGACTGACGTTCTTGGCGATGTCGTCATAGCTGCCCTTGATGCTGCCCGCGACGGTCCAGCCCTTGGGCAGGTCCAGCGGACGGCGCAGTTCGACGTTCACCGTGCCCGCGATGCTGCCTTCGACTTGATCCGCCGTGCGCGTCTTGTAGACGTCGACGGACTTCAGCAACTCGGCCGGAATGTCGGAAAGATCGAGCGATCGGCCATCGCCAAGGCTCGTGTCGTTGCCATTGATCGTCGTCTGCACGCCGGACAGGCCACGGATCGCGACGCTCTGTCCCTGGCCGCGCGAACGCTCGATCTGCACGCCGGTGACGCGCGACAAGGCTTCGACGACGTTGTTGTCGGGCAACTTGCCTGCATCTTCCGATACGACCGAGTCGACGATCTGCTTGGAGTTTTTCTTCTTGTTGGCGGCAGACGCGACGGAGCCGCGGATGCCTACCACGACGATGTCGGTCTTTTGCGGGGTGTCCGACGTGCCGGTGGGATCGACGATGTCGGTGCGATCCTGTTGCGGATCACCCTCCTGTGCCGTGGAGATCGTCGTTGTCTGCGCCCATGCACCGGTCGACACCAGTGATGCTGCGGCAATTAACGGACCGAACCGGAATCTCATCAGCATGTGAACCACCCCTATGTTTATGTATATCGTATACTTGAATTAGTAGGAGCAGTTGTCAACGACCAGGATAGTCTGTGTCGTTGTAATTTTGCCACATACGGTAGAAATCATCTTTCATCACGGGGTGGCGCCGTTGGTTGCCCGCGGTGCGACGGACGAAGATTTTTTGCTCACCCTTTACTCCGCCCCGCGGCACCAGTTATACGGTATACGAATTTGAGAGGGGTATTTGATGTCGCAGATGTCTGTCGTGGCTTTGCTGCTGGCATTGGGCGCTCCGGCGGCCGAAGCGCAGCAGGCACCATCGCCATCCTATTCAAGCGTAATGATCGGAACGCCGCCGGCGGCATTGAAGCTCGACCCCTTCTACCGACGCTATATCGATGCCGGGGGTATTCCGATCGCCTCGTCGGCGGCGGTGCCGGACACCGCGCTGCTGCTGGCGCGCGACATCGCGGTGGCGATGCTCGCGGAGCGGCCGGACCTGCGCCGCGCGATGATCGCGTCCGGCTTCCGCGTCGCCATCATGGCCACGAAGGAGGGCACGGTCGACCTTCCCGAACAACGCGACTGGAAGAAGCCGGCCATCGACGATCCGCGTCTGACGATCTGCGAACGCAAGCTCTATCCTGAGCGGATCGGCAAGCTCAGCGATGCCGAATACTGGAACGCGCGCGCGCGCGGCATGGGTGGTTCGCTGACCAGCGCGGCGACGGAGAACCTGCTCGGCGTTCCGGGGACGCGCTATTACGGAGAGAATATCTTCGTTCACGAATTCTCGCACGCCATTCTGGAGGCGGCGCGAACGACCGATCCCGGCCTCTACGCACGGGTCGAGCGCGCCTATGCCTCGGCGATGGCGCGCAAGATGTGGACGGGCGAATATGCCGCGGTCACGGTCGACGAATATTGGGCGGAGGGAACGCAGACCTGGTTCAATTCGAACAAGCTGGCAGTCGTCGACGGCCGCCGCATCCTGTCGGATGCGGATCTCGCCGCCTATGACGTGGCATTGTTCAATGTCCTGAGCGAGGTCTACGGTACCAGCCACCGCGTGCCCGGCGACGCCTATTACATGCACCCCGCCCGCGTGCCCCCCGGCCCCCCGCCGACCTCCACCGCGGAGGTGTGCTGAAGCCCGGGAGTCATCGACGCAGGTCGGCATGGACCGCCGTACCTCGTTCGTCACCCCGGATCGGTCCGGGGTGACGGAGCTGCGTCGCCAGCGGTCGCTCTAGACCCGACCCCCTAACCGCACGCTGGCAACGGACCCTCCGGCGCCACCACCGGTGGCGCAGTTTGCGGAGCGAGCGCTTCCCACTCCGACACCGCGACCCCGGCACGGCGCGTGCCGCGTCCCGACGCGTCGAAGACCGCGCGCAGGCAACGGGTCGTGATCGCCGGAAAACGCACCGCCTGCCACACATCCGGCGCGGTGGCATAGGCGCCGGCACCCGGCACCCGCTTCCACGCGCCGTCCCAATATTCCAGATGCCACGCCGCCGGCGGCGCGACTCCCTCGTCCGCACCGGCGGGATGATCCGCCCAGAAACGGATCCGGCTACCGTCCAGCGTCACCGGCTGCGGCCAGCGATACTCGATCCACTGCTGCGGTGGATTGGACGGGGACCAGCTTCCCCAAAGGTCGGGGGGCAAGGGCGCGTCCCTGACGATGCCGTCGTTCAGCGCCTTGATCCAGTATTGCACCGGTACCGGCTCGTTCGAGGCGTGCGCCTGTGCCGCCGCCGCGACGTTGCGGGTCGGGGCGGGGGATGGCGCCGGCCTGCGCGTCGTCACGACCGGCCGGATCGCGGCGGGCGAGACGCTGTCGTCCCACTCCATCCGGTCGACCGCGACGCTGCGGCGGAAATGCCCGCCGCCGGCCGCATCGGCGGTGTGATAGGCGAGATACCACTGACCCTTGAACTCGACCGCGCCGGGATGGCTGGTGGTCGAACTCACCGGCTTCAGCACCGTACCGCGATAGGTCCACGGGCCGAGCGGGGACGCCGCCGTGCCATAGGCGATACAGGCGTGATAGACGGCCGGCGTGCAGGCGGAGTCCGGCCCGGCATTGTTGCCGGCATAGAGCATGTAATAGGTGCCGCGCCGCTTCATCAGCCACGGTGCTTCGAAGAAGCCGGTCAGCGATCGAACGGCTACGGGTGCACCCCTGGTCGTAACCATATCCGGGGCCAGCTCGATGCCGCGCAATTGGCCGAACGTGCCCCAGTACAGATACACGCGGCCATCGTCGTCGATCAGCACGGTGGGATCGATGTTCTGGATGTCGTTCGCGACCGGGGTGGTCTGCGACACGATCGGACCGGCGGGATGCGCATCGCGCCACGGGCCGGTGATCCGGTCCGCGACCGCGACACCGATCGCGAACCTGTCCTCCGCCGGGCTCTTCCGCTGGAGCACGGGTGCGTAGAGGTAGAAGCGGCCGTCCGGCCCCTTGACGATCTGTCCGGCATAGGCACGGCCGGGTTCCGCCCAGGCGAACACCGCCTCCGGCGTGGCGATCGCCGGATAATGCGTCCAGCGGCCCGATGCCGGGTCGTTCGTCGACAGCAACTGCCATTCGTTCATGATGAAGTCGTTGACGCCAGCCCTGGCTTCGTCGCGGCCGGCGAGAATCCACAGCGTGTCGCCATCCACGATCGGAGCCGGATCGGTCGAGTAATAGCGGCCGTCCGACAGGATCGGATTGCCCGGCGCGGCGACCGGCGCGCCCGTCTGCGCGATCGACGGCCCGGCCAGCAACAGCGCGGCGGCTGTGGTGATTGCGCTCCTCACTTCACCGCTCCTGCGTCGGCGGAGAGCAGGCGTGCGCCGAAGACCGGCCCCGCCGTCCCCCCCTCATGCGGAACGAACCGCACGCGCACGCTCGCCTTGCCGCGCGTTAGCGCCGGCGGCAGCGGATAATCGACGTCGACGAACTTGCCGGGCGCGTCGCCCGTCCGTTGCTCGCTGGCGACCTTCACATCGTCGACCAGAATGTCGAAGTCACGGTTCTTGTCCTCGCCCCAATAGGTCGCCTGCAACACCAGCGGGCCGGGCCGCGTCTTCAGCGTGAACGCCATATAGCCGCCCGACCGGACGTCGCGGCCGTTGCGTCCGCGATAGCTGACCGGCCACGATTGTTCGCTTTCCAGATTGTGGTCGCGTTCCGGCTGCATCTCGCCGAAATACATGATGTCGATGGAGCGGGCGGCGACATCGTTCTGCCGGGCCAGCTCGGCCTTGAACGCGACCTCTTCCTGCTGCCACTGGCCTTGCGTGAACTGGCGGAAATACACCGCGCTACGCCGGTCGAACTGGCTGTAGAAGGGCACGAACGTCAGGTCGCCCGGTCGGCCCACGCCGCGCGCGGTGAAGGTCGAGACTTTCGTCGCCACTGGAGCGAAGGCGCTCAGCACGTCGTCGCCGACCAGCGCGGGTTCCATTCCCGTCCACTTCGTGTCCGCCGGGCCGAGATCGGCAGCCATCACCAGCGGACCGCGCATGATCGCGATCGGCCCGCCGCCCTGTGCAGCCTCGGTGCGCAACTCCAGCGGCAACGTGATCGCCACGGTGTCGCCCGCCTTCCAGCGGCGCTCGACGATCGCATAGCCGGCGATGCGCGAAACCGGCACGGCCTGTCCGTTGACCGTCACCGCCTCCTTGCCCGCCGCCCAGCCGGGCACGCGCAGCGCGACGCGGAAGCGGCCGGCCTTGCCCAATGTCGCGAAGGTCAGCCGCGCCTCCGGGTCGTGCGGATAGCCCGTCTCCAGCGCCACCGTCGCCTTCCGCGCCGCCCAGCTCGCGTCCGCCGGGATGTAGAGGTTGACCATCAGCATCCGGTCCCCTTCCCAGAATACCGAGTCGCCGTGTTTCGCGTGGGCCTCCATCCCGCTGCCGCCGCAGCAGACGAAGCCCTCCTCGCCCGCCGGCGCATATTCGCGCGCCGCCCCCGACAGCATCGGCGTGAAATAGGAGAAGCCGGCATTGCGCGGGTTCAGCTGCGACAGCGTGTGGTTGACGTGCGCGCGCTCGTAATAATCGAACAGCGCGCCGTCCGGCTCCCACGCGAACAACTGCCGCGTCAGCTTCAGCATGTTGTACGTATTACAATGCTCGCACGTCGCCTCGCTCAGCGATTGCGCGATGCGATCCGGTCCGAAGAAGTATTCGCGATCCGCATTGCCGCCGATCGCGTAGCTATGATGCTGCGTCACCCTTTCCCAGAAGAAGCGCGCGGCGGTGCGATACCGCTCCTCCCCGGTCAGGTCGTACAGGCGCGCCAGCCCGACCAGTTTCGGCACCTGCGTATTGGCGTGAAAGCCGGCCAGCTTGTCCTCCCGCGCGGCGAGCGGGTCGAGGACGCGGCGATCGTAGATACGCTGCGCGACCTTCAGCCAGCGGGCATCCTTCGTGCGTGCGTAGAGCTCGGCGTAGCTTTCGTTCAGGCCGCCATATTCGCACCCCAGGACCTCCTGCATCTGCGCATCGTCCAGCGCGGCGAACACGCGCTCGAAATAGGTGGCGAGACCGATCAGCACCGTCAGCGCCTGCGCGTTGCCCCATGCCTCGTGGACGTCGAGCAGGCCCGCGAACAGCTTGTGGACGGTGTAGAGCGGCGACCATGATCCATTGAGGTCGAATCCGCCCGACTTGATCTCGCCCTTCATGATCTCCGGGAAGATCTCCTCGCCGTCGACGATGGCGCTCTCGCCCTTTCGCTTGCGGCCGAGCGCGCCGACATAGCCGGTGCCGCGCTTCGCCTGCGCCTCGGCCAGCTCGGCGACGATATAATCGGCGCGACGGCGACATTCGGCGTCGCCGGTCTGCGCGTTCATCAGCACCAGCGCCGTCAGGTAATGGCCCAGCGTATGGCCCGCGAGCGAGTCGCTCTCCCACCCGCCGTATATCTCCGCCTTCGGTTCAAGCCCGGCATATTTGCGAAAATTGTGCAGTAGCCGGTCGGCGCTCAGGCCGAGCAGATAGCGATGGTTGACCGCCACCGCGGTCGCGAAATCCGATGGCTTCAGCCGAACCGCCGTTAGCGGCAGCGACTTCAGCTTCGGCAGCATCTGCGACTCGCGTGCAGCCGCCTCAAGCGGCCCGGCCGCCAGCGTGACCGCCGCAAGTGCCGAACCCTGCTGCATTAAAGCTCGTCTGGTGATCGCTGACATGTAAAATGACCCTCCCGTTGCAGCGGCTATAGTCAGACAAGACGGTTTCGTATACCATATCAGTATCGATCGTGAGCGGATGGCGAGCTGTCCCTCGATCCATCGACCGCGAACCGCGCGGGGGTGAGGACATAGGCCGGGAGAAGACGCATGTGCGCAGACAAGATGGTTTCGAACGATGCGCAGGCATCACCGCTGGCCGGCCTTCCCCGTCGCCACATCCTGACCGGCGCGGCCGGGGTAGTCGCCCTGTCGCTGGCCGAGCGCGGCTTTGCCCTCCCCGCACAGGATGACGGGCCGGTGAACCTCGCCAGGGCGGCGACGCCCGCGGGCCTTTACGTGTCGGGCGACACCAGCCTGTCGGCGCTGAACAGCGGTGCGGAACCGACGCATTCGAACGACGCCGCCCAAGGTGCCTATGGGACGTGGCCGCGGGTTGATCGGCAGTGGGTGTCGTACGAATGGTCACAACCGGTCTCCACCGGCAGTGTCGATATCTACTGGTGGCAGGACGGACGCGGGATCGCCGCCCCGAAATCGGCGCGGCTGCTCTACTGGACCGGCAGCGCGTTCGTGCCCGTGCGCAGCCGCCGCGACGCCGGGGTGCTGGCGAACCGGTATAACCGGATCGCGTTCGACCCGGTCGTCACCACCCGCCTGAAGCTGGAATTCGAAGGCGACGGCGAGAAGTCGGCGGGCATCCTCCAGTGGAAGGTCTACAATTCCGGCGCGGTGCCCGCCTTCGCGCCCACCGTCGCGGCCGGGATCGACCGGTCGATGGTGATCGGCGCGCAGACCTTTCTGGCGGGCAAGGCGGACTGGCTCCAGCGCCGGTCCGGCGACGCGGCGCGCTGGACCAAGGTCAGTGGTCCCGGCGAGGTCGTCTTCGCCGATGCCGCCGCACCCTCGACACGCGCAACGGTCAGCGCGCCGGGCGACTACGTCCTGCAACTCGCAGCGAACGCGGGGAGCAAGGATGCCAGCGCCACGCTGAACCTGCGCGTCGTCGCGCCGCCGCCGGCGAAGCGGCTCGACGTCGTCTATACGACGCCGTACGCGATCGACAGCCCGCTGTGGACCGCGCGCGCCAAGGCGCTGATCGTCAACTGGATTCCGCACTGCATCGCCTATTGCGAGCGCACCGACCTGAAGGACGGGCAGGGCGGCCTCGACAATTTCGTCGAGGCGGCGAAGGCGTTGCGGGGGCAATCGCACGCGAGGCACAAGGGCTATGTGTTCTCCAACGCATGGGTCCACCAGACGATGGAATCGATGTGCATCGCGCTGATGGTCGATCCGCAAGGCGACAAGGAGATGGCGACCGCGCAGGCGCATATGCGCGAGACGCTGGAACGCTGGATCCCGATCGTTCTCGCCGCGCAGGAATCGGACGGCTATCTCCACACCGCCTATACGCTCGCGGACCGGGGTGAGTGGCCCGAACGCTGGTCGCCCGAACATCGGGGCGATCACGAGGGCTATGTCGCCGGCTACTTCATCGAGTCCGCGATCAACCACCACACGCTGACCGGCGGTCGCGACCTGCGCCTGTACGATGCCGCCAAGAAGCTGGCCGATTGCTGGGTGGCGAACATCGGCCCCGGCAGGAAGGCATGGTTCGACGGGCATCAGGAAATGGAGCAGGCGCTGGTCCGCTTCGGCCGGTTCGTCAACGACATGGAAGGCGGCGGGCGCGGCGACGCATATATCAGGCTCGCGCGCTTCCTGCTCGACTCGCGCGAAGGCGGATCCGAATACGACCAGAGCCACCTGCCACCCGAACAGCAATACGAAGCGGTCGGACATGCCGTCCGTGCCGTCTATTTCTACTCGGGAATGGCCGACATCGCCGCGGAAACCGGCGACCGCGACTATCAAAGCGCCACCATGTCGTTGTGGGACAATATGGTGAACCGCAAATACTACGTCACCGGCGGCGTCGGCAGCGGCGATACGTCGGAAGGGTTCGGCGGCAATTACGCGCTGCGCAACGACGCGTACTGCGAATCCTGTTCCAGCTGCGGCCTGATCTTCTTCCAGTACAAGCTCAACCTGTCGTACCACGACGCGAAATACGCCGATCTGTACGAGGAGACGATGTACAACGCGCTGCTCGGCGCGACCGATCTCGGCGGCAAAAGCTTCTGCTACACCAACCCGCTGGTCGATACCGAGCGCGCCAAGTGGCACACCTGCCCGTGCTGCGTCGGCAACATCCCGCGCACGCTGCTGATGATGCCGACCTGGACGTATGTGAAGGATGCGGGCGGCGTCTACGTCAACCTGTTCGTCGGCAGCCGGATCGACGTGGGCGATGTGGCGGGAACGCAGGTCCAGATGGTGCAGAAGACCAACTACCCCTGGGAAGGCGCGGTGGCGATCACCGTCAACCCGAAGGAGACGAAGCGCTTCGCCGTGCGCGTGCGCGTACCGCAGCGCAAGACCAGCGCGCTGTATTCCGCCCGGCCGGAGGTGCAGGGGCTGACGCGCCTCGCGGTCAACGGCAAGGCGGTGACGCCGCAGATCGAGAACGGTTATGCGGTCATCACGCGCGAATGGCGGCGCGGCGACACGATCGAACTCGAACTGCCGATGGCCGTGCAGCGCGTCAGCGCCGACGACCGGATCGATGCGACGCGCGGCAAGGTCGCGGTGCGGTACGGCCCGCTGATCTACAATGTCGAAACCGTCGACCAGCCCCGTATCGACCAGCCGCTGTCGCCCGCACCGCTGGAGACGGAATGGCGACCGGACCTGCTGGGCGGGGTGATGGTGGTGCGCGGGACGTGGGCGGACGGTTCGCCGATGCTCGCCATCCCGAATTTTGCCCGGGCGAACCGGGACGGCGGACCCATAAAGGAGTTCCCCGGCCGCGGATCGGTCGAATATGCGCCGGGCGCATCGCAGCCCGAAGGGGCGTCGGCCGCCGCCGGGGGAGCGGAACCCGCACGCCGTCATCAGGGGCCGAAATCGCAGGTCTGGCTGAACGCCGTCTGAGGTTCGCGACGGGGGCCGGGCACCGATCGATCGGTGCCCGGCCTGACCGACCCTTTTCGAACGGCCGCGGGGAATGGGCCACGCAGGTCGGAAGCCTTCCAGGCTTCGGCGCCCGGGGCCGGATGGCCGCCATGATGTTCGCGGAGGGAGGCGCTGCCGATCGCTAACCGCGCACGTGGTCCCAGACGCTCGCGATGACCACCGATCCTTCGCCCACGGACGACGCCACGCGCTTGGTCGATCCCGCCCGCACGTCGCCGACCGCATAGATGCCCGGTCGCGATGTGGCATAGGTCGACGTCGCACCCGCGGCCTCGCCCGTCAGCACGAAGCCCTTGTCGTCCAGCGCGACGAGATCGGACAGCCAGGCGGTATTGGGGGCCGCGCCGACCATGACGAACATGGCGCAGGTGTCGACCGTCCGGTCGCCGGCGGCATCGCGGATCGTCACCGCCCGAAGCGCATCGTCGCCATGAAGTTCGGCGACATGCGCGCCGTATTCGATCGTGATCGCGGGATCGGCCTCCAGCCGGCTGGAGAGGTAATGCGACATCGACGTCGCCAGGGTCGGACCACGCACCAGCAGGCGCACGCGGCGGGCGACGCGGCTGAGGAACATGGCGGCCTGACCCGCCGAATTGCCGCCGCCGATCACCACGACCTCACCGTGCCGGCAGAAGCGCGCCTCGTTCTCGGTCGCGGCATAGTAGATGCCTGAACCCTCCAGATCGGCGAGGCGCCGGAGCGGCAGTCGCCGGTACTGGACGCCGGTCGCGACCACCACCGCGGCGGTGCGGATGCGCTGTCCGTTGGCGAAGGTCGCGCAATAGTCGCCCTCCGGCAGCTGTTCGAGCGCAGCGACCCGGCGCGGCATCACGAAGCGCGTCCCGAACTTCATCGCCTGTATCTCGCCGCGCCAGACGAGGTCGGCACCCGATATGCCGGTCGGGAAACCCATATAATTCTCGATCCGGCTCGACGTACCCGCCTGTCCGCCGATCGCGATGTCGTCGACGACCAGCGCCTTCAGTCCCTCGGCCCCGGCATAGACCCCGGCGGCCACGCCGGCCGGTCCCGCGCCGACGATCAGCACATCGAACGCGTCATCCTCCGGCAGGTCCTGATCCAGCCCCAGCAGGCGTGCGACCTTTTCCGGCGTGGGATCGGCCACCACCAGATCCCGACCGAACACGACCACGGGTGCGTCGGGGCCGGTGCCGCAACTCGTGGACACGTCGGCGGCCTCCTCGCTGCCGATCGCGTAGGAACGATAGGGTATGCGGTTACGCGCCGCGAACTCGGCGATCCGCCGGATCGCCCGGTCGCTCTCCTCACCCACCAGCACGAGCATGCCGTCGCCGGATTCGAGCTGCCGCCGCCGCCGCGCCGCCAGCACGGTGATGATGATGTCGGACATCTCGGGCACCGCGGCCATGAGTTCGAGCATTGCCGGCCGCGGCACCTCCACGACGGTGGTATCGGCCGCCGCGCGCATCGGCATCGACCAGCTGCCGCCGGACAACAGCGACACTTCCGCCATGAACTGCCCGGGGCCCAGCGTCGACGGCACCAGGCGGTCCCCGGTGAACGGATCGACGACCTCGATCTCGCCGTGCTCGACATAGAAGAACCGGTCCGCCGGAGCACCGATCTCCGCGAGATATGCGCCTCGTGCGTACTGCCGCGTCGTGCCCGCATTGCGGATCGCCGCGATATGGTCCGGCCCGAGAGGGATGCGCTGCATCTCGCGCAGGTCGCGCCCGATCGTTTCCATCGTCATCTCCCGCTTGCTGCCCAGCTAGCGTGACGCGCCGACCCCCGCAACCGGGCGGGGTGGCAAGACGGGTCGGCAAGGCGGGGCAGTAACTCGGCCGGTCGGCATCTGCACGGGGGCATCGCTATCCCCGCGTCCGGACCTCTTGCAGATCGAGTTCGCGGATCAGTTTCTGCGCGGTCGTGCTGCCGATCCGGCGATCGCGCGCGGTGTCGATGATCGCCTTGCGCTCCGCCTTCAGGCCGCGGAGGCGCAGGTCGCGCTCCAGCCGGTCCTGCAACCGCGCCTCCGCCGAAATGCGCGCTCCCTGGCTGCGGCTTTCGATCCGGTCGCGGTAGAGGTCCATCACCCGGCTGCCCGCGGCGGAATAGAAATCGGCATTGCCGTGCTGCTCCGCCAGTTCGTGCTGGGCATGTTCGATCTCGCGGATCGCGGCTTCGCAGGCGATCACCCGCGCGGCATCCTCCTCCGCCTGCAACGACGGTTCCGGCGGCAGCGTCAGGCCGTTGAGCAGCACCGGCAGCAACAGGCTGGCGATGACCAGCGACAGGATGATGACGCCCGCCGCCAGGAAGATCGCGAGGTCGCGCGCCGGGAACGGCGATCCGTCGTCGAGCGCCAGCGGCAGCGTCAGCACGCCCGCCAGCGTGATCGCGCCCCGCACGCCCGCGAACGACATCGCCGCCACCAGCCGCCATTCGGGACTGCGCAGCGTGCCGTCGGGCGCATCCCGCCGCTGGCGCAGCAGCGTCAGGCGCAGCGACACCCAGACCCAGCCGAAGCGCAACGCCGCCAGCCCGGCGACGATCGCGAGGACGTAGCCGCCCAGCCATAGCGGATTGCCGTGCCCGGTGATCCGCACCGTCTGCGCCGCGCCCGCCAGCACGCCGGGCAGTTGCTCGCCCAGCAGCACGAAGATGATGCCGTTCAATGCGAACTGGATCGTGTCCCACACCGAATTGCGCCGCATCCGCGTGGCGGCCATCGCCTGCCGCGAGATTTCGGCGAAGGTCATCGTCACGCCCGCCGCGACCGCGGCGAGGATGCCGGATGCGTGGAGGTGTTCCGCCAGCAGGTACGACCCGAACGGGATCAGCAGGCTGACGAGGATCTGCGATCCCGTCTCCTCCCCGTAACGGCGCGATACCCACGCCTTGGCGCGCGTGGCGGCGATCGTCACGAGCACGCCGATCGCGATCCCCGCGCCCGCCACCCACGCGAAGTTCGCGGCGGCGGCGGCGGGCGAGAAGCTGCCGGTCAGCGCGGCGGCGATGGCGAAGCGCAGGCAGACGAGGCCCGACGCGTCGTTGAGCAGCGATTCCCCCTCCAGTATGTGCATCATCCGCCGGGGGATCGGCACGCGCGCGGCGATCGCCGAGACGGCGATCGGGTCGGTCGGCGACACCACCGCCGCCAGCGCGAACGCGACCGCCAGCGGCATCGCCGGGATCATCCAGTGGATCAGGAACCCCATCCCGACCACCGTCAGCAACACCAGCCCGAGCGCGAGTTCGAGGACGACCGGCAGATCCTTCAGCAGCTCGTCCTTCGGAATGCGCCACCCGTCGAGGAACAGCAGCGGCGGCAGGAACAGCAGCAGGAACAGTTCCGGGTCCAGCTCGACCCGATAGGAGGTCGACAGGCCGATCAGTCCGCCCAGCACGATCTGCACCAGCGGCGTCGGGATCGGCAGCGGCAGCATCCGCGACACGGAGCCGCTGACGACGACCGCCAGCAGCAGGAACAGGACGATCGAGATGACTTCCAAGGCGTAACTCCGCTGGCCGGGCGCGACCCGCCGGCTTTAGGCGGTCGTGCGGATCATGGCGACCGCCGGCGTCGTCGGTTCGTCGGCCGCACCATCACGCGGATGGCAGCGGCTGTGCAGTTCGTGCGCGGCGAAGACGAGGATGCCGATCGCCAGCGGGATCAGGTAATAGATCAGGCGGAACAGCAGCAGCGCCGCGAACAGCGCGGACCGGTCGACGTCGGGCAGGGCGAGCAGCATCACCGCCTCGAACACGCCGACACCCCCGGGCGCATGCGCGAGCAGCCCGGACAGGAAGGCGAGCAGGTATCCGACCAGCATCACCGGAAACACCGCGATCGACAGGCCGGGCACCAGCACGAACAGGGCCGCCGTCGCCAGCGTCAGGTCGACGGCGGCGAGGAGGAACTGCACCGCCGCGATCCGGGGGGAGGGCAGGACCAGCGTCCATCCGAACAGGGTCAGCGCCTGGCCCGCGCGCCGGTGCAGGATCGCGACATAGCCGGCCAGCGCGGCGAGGATCAGCAATCCGATGCCCGCCTGATAGCCGTGGCCGATCCCCCAGCCGCCGATCGCGAGCGCGTCCGGAACCGTGACGAAGCCGATGCCGAGCAGCAGCAGGACGCCCATCCAGAAGGTGACGCCGGTCATCGCCATGATCTGCGCGACCTCCCCCAGGGTCAGCCCGTGGCGGCGATAGATGCGCAGCCGCGCCGCGCCGCCCGTCAGGACCGCAAAGCCGAAATTATGGCTGAAGATATAGCTGGTGAACGACGCCAGCGCCGCGGTGCGATACGGCACCGGCCGCCGGATGATCCGCAGCGACACGACGTCGTACCCGGTCAGCACGATATAGCTGGCGACGGTCAGCCCCACCGACAGCGCGATGCGACCGGGCGGGATGCGCGCCAGCTCGCCGCGGATGTCTGCCCAGCTCAGCCCCGACAGGATCTGCCGCAGCGCGCCGATCGCCACGACGACGACGACCAGCATCAGCAGCGCCGCGCCGACGGTGCGGACGCGAGGCGAAGCCGCCAACCTCCCGATCCGGGTGTCGCGGTGGGGAAACCAGCGTCGTGCCATCACCCGCTCAACGCGCCGACCGGGGCGGACGGTCCACCCCCGTATCCCGACCCGACCGGTGGGTGTCGGCGATCAGGCGCGGCGCGGAGACAGGCCCGCATCCTCCGACGCGTTCCGGACCAGCTTCGCCATCTGCGACCGCGCTTCCTCCGGATCGCTGCGGACGAGGGCCGCATAGACGGCGTGATGATCCGGCATGGGATCCCGCATCTGATGCGGCGTCTGGCGCGCGAACGCGGTGGTCCATTCGACGGCGGCGGCGATCGACGTGGACAGCGTCATCAGCGGCTCGTTCCGCGTCGCCTTCAGAATCAGATAATGAAACGCCTCGTCGGCGGCGCGGCCGACCGGATCGGCGAGCCCGTGATGCGCCATCTCCTCCAGCGCATGCCCCATCCGCGCCAGTTCACGCTCGTCGCGCCGTTCCGCCGCCAGTTCGGCCGCGGCCGGTTCGACGATACGGCGCAGTTCGAAGATGTCGCGGATCAGTTGCGGCGTCGGCCCGGCTTCGAACATCCACGCCAGCACGTCGAGGTCGAGCATGTTCCACCGCTCGCGCGGGCTGACCCGCGTCCCGCTTTTCGTGCGGCTGTAGACGAGGCCCTTTGCGGCGAGAATGCGGATCGCCTCGCGATAGGCGGTGCGCGAGACATTGTTGTCGGCGCTGAACCGCTCCTCCCCGGACAGGACGTCGCCGGGCAGGTGGACGCCGCTGACGATGGCGATCCCCAGATCGTGCGCGATCCCGCTGTGGATACCCTTGGGCCGCTCGGCACCGAACCGCATGCGTCCGAACGGGGCCTCGATCATCTCCATCGGGCGAGGTGGAACGTATCCACCGGCCTCGTCAAGCCTGCCGCTGGCCCGCCGCGTCAATCTAGTACGAGAATATCGACGATCGAGGCTTTACAAACCATTCAAGCTCCATCAATCTAGTACGAGAAATAGAAAACACCGTTGCTAAAGACGGTCGGGAGGAGGATGTCATGATCTACGGGATCGTCTATGCCGGCGCGTCCGCGCTGGCGCTTGCGACGGGGCAGGTACAAACCGATGCGGCGCCGGCTGCCGCCGCGCCGGCCGTTCAGGCGGAAACGCCGCCGTCGGTCACGGACTCGCTCGGTCGCGAGGGCGGGGGCGATCAGGCGGCCGGCGACGACATCGTCGTGACCGGCGTCCGCGCCAGCCTTTCCTCGGCGCAGGCGATCAAGCGCAACGCGCGTCAGATCGTCGATTCCGTCGTTGCCGAGGACATCGGCAAGCTGCCCGACAACAATGTGGTGGAGGCGTTGCAGCGCGTCCCCGGCGTGCAGGTATCGCCCCGCGCGCGCGGCGAATCCGCGACCGTGCTGATCCGCGGCCTGCCGGACGTCGTCACCGTCGTGAACGGGCGCAACATCTTCAGCACGACCGGACGCTCGCTCTCGCTCGCCGACGTTCCGGCCGATCTGGTCGCGGGCGTCGACGTCTACAAATCGCGCTCCGCCGACCAGATCGAGGGCGGCATCGCCGGCCTCATCAACGTCCGCACGCGGCGGCCCTTCGATTTCAAGGGCGCGCAGTTCGCGGTGGCGGCGCGGCAGGTGTATAGCGAGCAGCCGGACACGATCGATCCGTATGCCAGCATCCTGCTGTCGAACCGCTGGTCGACCGGCATCGGCGAGATCGGCGCGCTCATCAGCGGGTCGTTCCACCAGACCCGCTACCGGGACGAGACGATCTACGGCGGCGGCTTCTTCGGCTATAATCTCGACAACAGCCGTGCGCCCTACACGCCTGGCGTTCCGCTCGATCCGCGCGGCACCAGCGCGACCGATCCCCGCGTATTCCGCACCGATGTGATCGGCGGCATCGACCGGATCGGGGAACGGCAGCGGCCGGCGGTCAATGCGACGCTGCAATGGGCACCGAGCAGCGACTTGACGATCTTCGCCGACGGCCTGTTCTACGGCTTTCGCGACCGCGGCAACGCGCACCAGAACTTCACGTCGATGAACGGCACGCTGCTCGCGCCGCTGACCTTCTTCGGCGACACCAAGCTGGTCGACCGCGTCAGCATCGCCAATGGCCGCGTCGCCAATTTCGGCGCCGCCTACGTCAACAACGCCGACCGCTGGCAGGGGGCGCTGGGCGGCGAGTGGACGGCGGGTGCGTGGTCGATCTTTTCCGAAGGGTCGTACACCCGTTCGGAGGCGACCGATCTCGCCACCAACCTGGATATCGACTTCACCGCGCGGCGCACCGACGGAGCCTTCAATTTCGAGGGGAGCGGCACGCCGACCTTCACCCTGCCGTTCGACGATATCGCCGATCCGTCGCGCTATTTCCTGTCCCGGCTCAGCACCAGCCGGACGGAGGCGCTGGGCGAGGAATATACGTGGCGCGGCGACGTGAAGTACAAGGATCCGTTGTGGATCTTCACCGAACTGGCCGCCGGTGCGCGGCTCAACCGGCGCACGGCCAATTCGGATTCGTTCACGCAGATCGTCAATTGCTCCGCCACCGGCGCGGTCCGTTGCCTGAGCGTGCGTGCGAACTCGATTCCCGGCCTGATGACCACGACGCCGGGTGGTTTCTTCAAGGGGGTGCGCCCCTATGTCCGGCAATGGGCGACGCCCGCGACCGAGGCGCTGCTCGACGGGACCGGTGCGTTGCGCCAGCGCTTCGGACTGCCGGCGGGCGACCCGGCGTTCCAGGACACGCAGCATTTCGACATCCGTGAGAACAGCTATGCCGGCTATGGTCAGGCGAGCTTCGAGATCGGCCGGTTCGACGGACAGGCCGGCGCGCGCGTCATCCAGACGGACATCACGTCGAACGCCTTTCTCGTCCTGCGCGGCGCGACTACGCCCGTCACGATCGAGAACAGGAGCACCGACGTGCTGCCCAGCCTCGCGGCGCGCTACCGGATCACCGACACCGTCTTCCTGCGCGGTTCGGCGAGCCGCACGATCACCCGGCCCAGCTTCGCGCAGCTGAATCCGGCGCTGACGCTGACGCCGCCGGTACCCGGACAGCAGCCGTTCGGCCGCGGCACCAGCGGCAATGCGGAACTGAAACCGGTCCGCTCGACCAATTACGACGTCGCGCTGGAATGGTACATCGATCGCACCAGTTCGATCACCGCCACCTTCTTCCACCGCAAGGTCAGCGGCTTCATCCAGTCGGTGACCAGCAATTTCGATATCGACTATCTCGGCGCCGACAACGGCACATACCAGATCACCCGGCCCGAGAACTCCGGATCGGGCAAGCTGACCGGAATCGAGGGCGGGATCACGCTCTTCCCCAAATTCCTCGACGGCTTCGGCATCAGCGCCAACGGCACGTATATCGACGGCAAGAACAAGGCGTTCTCGCCATTGCCGGGTGTCACCGGTTTCCTGACGATCCCGTTCCAGAACGTGTCGAAATATTCGGCGACGGGGACGCTGATCTACGAAAAGGACGGGCTGTCGGCGCGGGCCTCCTATGTCTGGCGCGACGAATACAATGCCGGGCTGCACTTCACCGGCGTCAATCCGAACGGCATCACCAACGGCGCGATCAACAATCTCGACGTGTCGATCGCCTACGACATCAATCCGCAATTCACGGTGGTGTTCGACGCGACGAACATCCTGCGCGACCTGTACCAGACGTCGTTCACCGACCCGGCGCTCTATCCGCGTGATACGGTGCTCTACACACGGACGTTCGCGGTCGGCTTCCGGGCGCGGCTGTGATCCACCCCTTTGGAAAGGATATCCCGATGAAGCATCTGTGGACGGCCACCGCGACCGTCGCCGCGATCTGGACGATGCCGGCCATGGCGCAGGGGGATGCGCCGCCGCGGCCGGTCGCGGTGACGGTGCAGGCGGACCGGCCGGCGGGCACGCTGCCGCCGGTGTGGCGCTTCTTCGGCGCGGACGAGCCGAACTATGCGACGATGAAGGACGGGCGGAAGCTGCTGGTCGAACTCGGCAAGCTGAAATCGGGCGAGGTGTTCTTCCGCGCGCACAATCTGCTCAGCACCGGCGACGGTACGCCCGCATTCAAATGGGGCAGCACCAACGCCTATACCGAGACCCGGGACGGCAAGCCCGTCTACGACTGGACGGTCGTGGACGGGATCATCGACGCCTATCTGGCGCGCGGCGTGCGGCCCTATCTCCAGATCGGGTTCATGCCGGAGGCGATGTCGACCGCGCCCCCCGGCATGCCGTACCAGCATCTGTGGCGGCCCGGTTTCGACTACAAGCTGATCGCGACGGGTTGGACCTATCCACCCAAAAGCTACGAGAAATGGGCGGAGCTGGTCTATCGCTGGACGCAGCACAACGTCGAACGCTACGGCCGGGCGGAGGTCGAGCGCTGGTATTTCGAGGTCTGGAACGAGCCCAATTCCAACTTCTACTGGCAGGGCAGCCCCGACGAATTCTACAAGCTGCACGACTTCGCGATCGACGCGGTGCGGCGCGCGCTGCCGACCGCGAAGGTCGGCGGGCCGGACGTCGCGGGCGCGGGCGGCAGTTTCATGGACGGGTTCCTGAAGCACGTGTCGTCGGGCAAAAACTACGTCACCGGCCAGACGGGGACGCCGACCGATTTCCTGTCCTTCCACGCCAAGGGCCAGCCGAGCTTCGTCGACGACCACGTCCGGATGGGCATCTCCACGCACCTGAAGGAGGCGGACCGCGGCTTCGTGAAGGTCACCGCGATCCCGTCGCTCGCGACCAAGCCGGTGGTGATCGGCGAAAGCGATCCGGAGGGGTGCGCCGCCTGTCCGGGCCGGTCCAACGACTATCGCAACGGCACGATGTATTCCAGCTACACGGCGGCCAGCTTCGCGCGCATCTGGGAACTGGCGGCGCGGCGGCGGGTGAATCTGGAGGGCGTGCTGTCCTGGTCCTTCGAGTTCGAGGATCAGCCGTGGTTCGCGGGCTATCGCCAGCTGTCGACCAACGGCGTCGACCTGCCGGTGCTGAACGTGTTCCGCCTGTTCGCCAGGCTCGGCACCGAGCGGCTGACCGCGACCAGCGACGCGCAACTGCCGCTGGACACAGTGATGACGGAGGGCGTGCGCGGGCCGGCGGACGTCGGCACGCTGGCGACGCGCACCAGCGACGGCAAGGTCGCGGTGCTGTTGTGGCATTATCACGACGACGACCTGCCCGGCCCAGACGCCGCGATCCGGCTGACGATCGACGGGCTGAAGCGGCGCGGCGGCAAGGGCGGCGGCGCGACCCTGTGGCGGATCGACGGCGACCACGCCAACTCCTTCGCCGAATGGAAGCGGCTGGGATCGGTGCAGTCGCCGAACCAGGACCTGTATGCCAAGCTGGAGGAAGCGTCGAAACTCCGGCCCGAAACGCTGACGCCGGTTCGCGGCGCGAAAGGCGCGACGACGCTCGACGTCCGTCTGGCGCGGCAGGGCGTGGCGCTGGTGGTGATCGATGGCCGCTGACGCCCGGAATGGCGGGGTCGGTCCGGCGTCCGGCGAGGGGCAGGTGCGCCACGCCGGACGCTGGGGGATCGCGCTGCTGATCGCGACGGCGATCGCGATCAGCTATCTCGATCGCCAGACGCTGCCCTGGGCGATCAAGCATATCGAGGCGGATATCCCGATCGGGAACCAGACCAAGGCGGCGCTGGATAGCGCGTTCCTCGCCACCTATGGCCTGATGTATCTGGGCGGCGGCTGGCTGCTCGACCGGGTCGGGACGCGGCGCGGCTTTCTGGGCATCATGATCTTCTGGTCGCTGGCCTGTGCCAGCCACGGTCTGGCCGGCGGGGTCGTCGCGCTGGCCGCCAGCCGGCTGCTGCTCGGCGTGGGCGAGGGCGGCGGCTTTCCCGCCGCGACCCGCGCCGTCGCCGAATGGTTCGCGCCGAAGGATCGCGCCGCCGCGATCGGCCTCATCAACGCCGGCACCGCAGTCGGTGCGGTGATCGCGCCGCCGCTGATCGCGCTGATCCTGCTGCACGGCGACTGGCTGGGTCTGGCGAGCTGGCGCTGGGTGTTCTTCGTCACCGGCGGCTTCGGCCTGGCATGGGCCGGCTGGTGGTTCGTCCGCTATCGCCTGCCGCCCGGCGTGCAGGTTGACACCGTAGTGGAGACAGGCCCCGCCCCGTCGCTCCGCGCGCTGCTGGCGCGGCGGGAAGTGCTGGGCGTCGTCGGGGCCAAGTTCCTGAGCGACGGAGCATGGTATTTCTACCTGTTCTGGCTGCCCAAATATCTGTTCGAGGCGCATGCCTTCGACCTGAAACAGGCCGCGACGATCGGCTGGATACCCTATGCCGCGGCGGGGATCGGCAGCCTGCTCGGCGGCTGGCTGTCGAGCCGGCTGATGGCGGGCGGGCGCTCCGTCAACGCCGCGCGCAAGATCGCGCTGGGCCTCAGCGCGGCGATGATGCCGTGGGTGATGTTCGTGCCCACGACACACGCCATCCCGGCGGTAATCGCGCTGTTCAGCCTCGCCTTCGCCGGTCAGCAGAGCTGGTCGACGCTCGTCATGACGCTGCCGACCGATCTGGTGCCGCGCGCGGTGCTGGGCCGCCTCGCCGGGCTGGTCGGCATGGGCGGCGCGTTCGGCGGCATCGTCATGGGGCAGGCCGCGGGCTGGGCGCTCGATGCCGGCCATGGCTACACCCCCGTGCTGATCGTCGCCGCCTCCCTCCACGTCGCGGCGTTCGCGCTGATCTGCGCGACGATCCCGACCATCCGCCAACTCGATTTCAGCCGAAAGGTCCGTCCGTGAAGATCACCGAAGTCCGTACCCGCGTCGTCCAGTGGCAGGGGGCCACGCAGGCGCTGCCGCCGCATTTCTGCACCAACCCGATGGACCTCGTGTCGCCGATGATGACGCGCGACACGATGGGCACCTTCACCTTCCACGGCTGGCTGATCGTCGAGATCTTCACCGACGCCGGGCTGGTCGGGATCGGCAACGCCGCGCTGTCGCCGCTCGTCACGAAGCAGGTGATCGACCAGTATCTGGCGCCGCTGCTGATCGGGCAGAACCCGTGGGACACGGAGTTCCTGTGGCAGCACATGTACCGCAAGACGATGGCCTTCGGGCGCAAGGGGGTGGCGATGGTCGCCATTTCCGCGGTCGACATCGCGCTGTGGGACCTGATGGGCAAGGCCGCGAAGCAGCCCTGTTATCGCCTGATGGGCGGGCGGACCAAGCCGCGCATCCCCGTCTATGCCAGCCGCCTCTATTCGATCGGGCTGGACGATCTCGCCGCCGAGGCGACGCGCTACAAGGCGCAAGGGTATGGCGCGATGAAGCTGCGGTTCGGCTGGGGACCGGTCGACGGGGCGGCGGGCATGGCGCGCAACATCGACCTCGTCCGCACGGTGCGTGAGGCGGTGGGCGACGAGATCGACGTGATGGCCGACGCCTATATGGGCTGGAGCCTCGATTACGCGAAGCGGATGATGCGCCTGCTGGAGCCGTTCAACCTGCGCTGGCTGGAAGAGGCGATCATCCCCGACGACATCCACGGCTATCACGAGCTGCGCCGGTTCGGCAGCACCCCGATCGCGGCGGGGGAGCATGAGTTCACCAGCTACGGTTTCCGCCAGCTGATCGAGGCGAAGGCGCTCGACTATATCCAGTTCGACACCAACCGCGTCGGCGGCATCACCGCCGCGCGCAAGATCCAGGCGCTGGCGGAGGCCTATTCCATTCCGGTCGTGCCGCACGCGGGGCAGATGCACAATTACCACGTCGTGATGGCCAGCCTGAATTCGCCGATCGCGGAATTCTTTCCGCCCGTCGATGTCGAGGTCGGGAACGAGCTGTTCTGGTATATCTTCAAGGGTGAGCCGATGGCCAGCGACGGCTATATCGACCTCGACGACGATGTCCCGGGTCTGGGGCTGGAGATCGACGAGGCGGCTTTGTCCAAATTCGAGGTGACCGGGTGATGACGACGACGAATGTTGCGGTGCTGGGACTGGGCATCATGGGGGCGGGCATGGCGCGCCGGCTGCTCGACAACGGTTTTCCGGTCACCGTGTGGAACCGCAATCCCGCCCGGTCGGCGGCGCTGGGCGATGCCGGCGCACGCGTCGCGACCGATCCCGCCGATGCCGTAAACGGGGCCGATGTCGTCATCGCCATGCTGTCGGACGACGACGCGTCGCGCGCCGTCTGGCTGGGGCAGGCCAGTCTGGGGCAGGCCAGTCTGGGGCAGGCCAGTCTGGGGCAGGGCAGTCTGGGGCAGGGCGGTGCGCTCGCGGCGATGCGGGCCGGCGCGGTCGGGATCGAATGCAGCACCCTGACCCGCGACTGGACCGTCGCGCTGGCCGGCGAGGCGCAGGCGCGGGGCGTTGGTTTCCTCGACGCGCCCGTCACCGGCAGCCGTATCCAGGCCGCGGGCGGCGCGTTGCGCTTCCTCGTCGGCGGCGATGCGGCGACGCTCGACCGGGCGCGGCCGGTGCTCGACGTGCTGGGCAGCGAAAGCTTTTTGCTCGGGCCGAGCGGCAGCGGCGCGACGCTGAAGCTCATCAACAACTTCCTCTGCGGCGTCCAGGTCGCCAGTCTGGCGGAGGCGATGGGCGCGATCGAGCGCAGCGGCCTCGACGTGAAGACCGCCGTCGGGCTGCTGACCAGCGGCGCACCCGGCAGCCCGATCGTCGGCGCGGTGTCGGGACGGATGGTCGACCGCGCCTATGATCCGCATTTCCTCGTCCCGCTGATGGCGAAGGACCTCGCCTATGCGGCGCAGGCACTCGAGGCGTTCGGCATCACCTCCGACCTGGCGGTCGCGGCGCGGGCGCGGTTCGACGCGGCGGCCGGGCAGGGGTTCGCCGACCACGACATCGCCGCCGTGGTCGAACCCCTCCGCAAGGTGGAGTGAGGACCCGGCATCGACCGGTACTCGCGCCGGGTCCGGCAAGGTTGCGGTCACCCGGTCGTCGCGGCCATAGTCGCCAGGGCGGCAACGCGCCGCACGGCCGACCGCGACGCCGCACCGGAGGGGACCACAGCATGACCCACGCCTTTATCTGCGATGCCGTCCGCACGCCGATCGGTCGCCTGAACGGCGCGCTCGCCACGATCCGTGCGGACGATCTCGCCGCGCTGCCGATCGCGGCGCTGATCGATCGCAATCCCGGCGTCGACTGGGCGGCGGTCGACGACTGTATCCTCGGCTGCGCCAATCAGGCGGGCGAGGACAATCGCAACGTCGCTCGCATGGCGGTGCTGCTCGCCGGGTTGCCGCCGCAGGTCCCGGGCGCGACCGTCAACCGTCTCTGCGCGTCCGGCCTCAACGCGGTCGGCATGGCCGCGCAGGCGATCCGCAGCGGCGATGCCGCGATGATGATCGCGGGCGGCGTCGAACAGATGACGCGCGCACCCTATGTGCTGGGCAAGGCCGCCAGCGCGTTCGACCGCGCGCAGGCGATCGAGGACACCACGCTCGGCTGGCGGTTCGTCAACCCGGCGATGCGCCACGCATACGGCGTCGACTCCATGCCGGAAACCGCGGAGAACGTCGCCGCGGAATGGCAGGTCAGCCGCGAGGATCAGGACGCCTTCGCCCTCGCCAGCCAGACCCGGGCCGCGGCCGCGCAGGCGAACGGCCGCTTCGCCGTCGAGATCGTGCCGGTCATGGTTCCGCAGAAGAAGGGCGATCCCGTCCGCATCGATCGGGATGAACATCCGCGCGCCACGAACGCGGAGGCGCTGGCGAAGCTCAGGCCCGTCGTCCATGCGGGCGGCACCGTGACCGCCGGCAACGCGTCCGGCCTGAACGACGGCGCGGCGGCGATGCTGGTCGCGTCGGAGGCGGCGGCGCGGGCGAACGGCCTGATCCCGCGGGCACGCGTGATCGCGATGGCATCGTCCGCCGTCGCGCCGCGCGTGATGGGCATCGGCCCGGTCGAGGCCGTGCGAAAGGTGCTGAGGCTCGGCGGCCTGACGCTCGACCGGATCGACGTCATCGAGCTGAACGAAGCCTTCGCCGCGCAGGCGATCGCCGTCCTGCGCGACCTGAACGTCGATCCCGCCGACCCCCGCGTCAACCCGAACGGCGGTGCCATCGCGCTCGGTCATCCGCTGGGCATGTCGGGCGCGCGCATCGCGATGACCGCGGTGGAGCAACTGCACGTCGTGGGTGGCCGCTATGCGATCGCCTGCATGTGCGTCGGCGTCGGGCAGGGGGTCGCCCTGCTGATCGAACGCGTGCCCGCCTGACGCCGTAACCGGCTAGGGGATCAGCACGATCTTGCCGCCGCCGCCCTGCTCCAGCCGCGCGTGCGCCGCGCGCACCTCGGCCAGCGGCAGGCGCTGGCTGACGGGCAGGACGAAGCGTCCGTCGCGGATGTCGTCGGCGAATTCGCGCAGCTTGGCGGCGTCGGGCTTCGCGAAGACGCGGCCGATCTCGACCCCTGCCGGCCTGGCCGCATCGTCCGGCAGGACGGAGGCATAGCCGAACCGGCCACCGGCCTTGACCTTGCCCAGCAAGGTCGCGGCGACCGCACCACCCACCGTGTCGGCGACGCCGTCGACCGGCTCCAGCGCATCGAGCGCCGCCGCATCGTCCAGCGCGACGGTGGCGTCGGCTCCCAGACCCTCCGCCTCCGCCAGTTGCCGGGCGCGGACGCCGGCGATGACCCTCGCGCCGAGTTTCTTCGCGCTGTGCACCGCCGCGCGGCCGACGCTGCCCAGCGCGCCGCTGACGAGGATCGTCTGTCCCGCCTGCGCCCGCACGACCAGCCGGACGAGTTGATCCCCCGTCAGCACGACGAGCGGAATGGCCGCGGCGTCGATCGGATCGACGCCGTCCGGCAGGTGCGTCACCAGCGCCTCCGGCACCGCCACCAGCTCCGCATAGGCGGCATCGGCCAGCGCGATCACCCGATCGCCCGGCCGGAAGGTCCGGACCTCCTGCCCGACCGCCTCGACGATCCCGCTCACGTCCCTCCCCAGGATCGCGGGCAGATCCAGCGGGAAGTCCTTCTGCCGCGCGCCGGACCGGATCTTCCAGTCGATCGGGTTCACGCTGGTCGCGACCGACCGGATCAGGACGGTGTCGGGACCGACCGCCGGTTCGGGCACCCCGTCGTCGTAATCGAGCACGTCGGCATCGCCATATCGATGGATTCGAACCGCTTTCATCATCTGTACTCCGCTTCGTCGAAGGCCCGATATAGGTATGGAATCGTCCGCCCCGAATACGGCGTCGCCGCTACAGCGCCAGATCGGGGCGTGACGGCGCGCGATCGGGCGTTAAAAGATGTCGCGGAACAAGGGGATCCGCCACAATGTACCGTGCCGCCACCGCCGTCGCCCTGTGCCTGTTCGCGGGCGAACTCACCGCCCAGATCGCTCCCGCCCCCGTCCGGAACCCCGTGGAGGCCACGCAGGCGCCCGAGGATCAGGCCATCCGCAAGGACGATCCCGGCGCGACGGTGGCGCCCCTGCCGGTGCCGCCGGCATCGCCCGCGCCATCCGCACCTGCACCCGCAGTCGACACGATCGCCAAAACCGACGCCAAGCCGCCGAAATGGGATGTCACCGCCCCCCGCGGCCTGCGTACGCGCGACGTGCGGATCGACGTCGAGGAGGGAAGCTGGATGAACGTCGACGTGTCGCCGGACGGGCGGCTGGTCGCGTTCGACCTGCTCGGCGACATCTACACGATGCCGGTCGCGGGCGGCACGCCGACCCGCATCGCCGACGGTCTGGCGTTCGAGCATCAGCCGCGCTTCTCGCCGGACGGAAGGCGCGTCGCCTTCACCTCCGATCGCGGCGGCGGCGACAATATCTGGGTGATGAACCTCGACGGCTCCGACAAGCGTCAGGTGACGAAGGAGGATTTCCGCCTGCTCGGCCAGCCGACATGGAGCCCGGACGGTCGCTTCATCGCCGCGCGCAAGCATTTCACCACCGGCCGCAGCCTCGGGACGGGCGAAGTGTGGCTGTACCACGCATCGGGCGGCGGCGGGGTGCAACTCGTCAAGCGCGCCAGCGAACAGTTGCAGAAGGAGCTGGGCGAACCCGTCTATGCGCCGGACGGCAAGAGCATCTATTATACGCGCAACGTCACGCCCGGCCCGGTGTTCGAATATGCGCAGAACTCGCGCACCGACCTGTTTGACATCGAACGCTACGACCTCGACACGGGCGAGGTGGAGACGGCGGTCTCCGGTGTCGGCGGATCGGTTCGCCCGACGCCCGCGCATGACGGCAAACGCATCGCTTTCGTCCGGCGACAGGACAACCGCACCAGATTGTGGGTCAAGGATTTCGCCACCGGGATCGAGCGCGTGATCTACGACGCGCTCGACCGCGACGTGCAGGAAACCTGGGCGATCACCGGCGTCTATCCGAACATGGCGTGGACGCCGGACGACCGGTCGGTCGTGTTCTGGGCGGGCGGCAAGCTGCGCCGCGTCGATGCCGACGGTTCGGGCGCGGCGGTGATCCCGTTCCACGTCGCCGACACGCGGGTGGTGATCGACGCGACGCATCCGGCGGTCGAGGTTTCCCCCGACCGCGTCGTCACGAAGATGCCGCGCTGGGCCGGCGTCTCCCCGGACGGCCGGCAGATCGTGTTCGAGACGCTCGGCAAGCTGTGGGTCCGGCCGGTGGCCGGCGGCGCGCCCCGGCGGCTGACGCGCGGGGCCGACGAGATGGAGTTGTGGCCGAGCTGGTCGCGCGACGGCCGGCAGATCGTGTTCGTCGGCTGGACCGACGCCGGTCTCGGCCAGATCAGGACCGTCCCCGCCGGCGGCGGCGCACCGCGCGCGGTGACGACGGTCGCCGGCCATTACCGCCGCCCGCGCTTCTCGCCCGACGCCCGGACGATCGTGTTCGAACAGGGGGAAAGCGACGGGCTGACGGCGGCGCGCGGCAATCCCGGCAACGGCGCATATCGGGTCGAGGCCGCGGGCGGCCCCCCGGTCCGGATCGCGAAGGACGCCGCCGAGCCGCAGTTCGCCAGCGACCCGGCCCGCGTCTTCCTGCTCAGGACCGACAAGAACAAGCGCCAGCTTATCAGCACCGACCTGAACGGTCAGGCGGAGCGCGTCCACGCCACCGGCGAACTGGTCAATGATTTCCAGGTCAGCCCGCGCGGCGATTACGTCGCGTTCCGCCAGAATTACGAGGCGTTCGTGGTCCCGCTGCTGCCCGGCAAACAGGCGGTGGAGATCGATCGCAAGGGCGGGCCGTTGCCCGTCACGCGCGTCAGTGCGGAGGGCGCGGACTTCATCAACTGGTCGCAGGGCGGCACCCGCATCCACTGGAGCATGGGGCCGACGCTCTATTCCGCCGACACCGCCGCGCTGTTCGCGGCGGCTCCGGTGGCGGAGGACGCGCCGAAATTCCCCGCGCCGCGCACCGGCATATCGCTGTCGATGGACGTGCCCGCCGCGCGTCCGACCGGCACCGTCGCGCTGGTCGGCGCGCGCGTCGTGACGATGGCGCGCGCCGACGGCGGCATCGTCGACGACGCGACGATCCTGATCCGCGGCGACCGCATCGTCGCGGTCGGGCCGCGCGCCGGCATCGCGATCCCCGCCGGCGCGACCACGGTGGACGTGACCGGCAAGACGATCATCCCCGGTCTGGTCGACGCGCACGCGCACGGGCCGCAGGGGGAGGACGATCTGATCCCGGAACAGAACTGGACCGCGATGGCGAACCTCGCTTTCGGGACGACGACGGTGCACGACCCGTCGTCGCGGTCGGCGGAGATCTTTCCGGCGGCGGAGATGCAGCGCGCCGGGCTCCGGCTCCAGCCGCGCACCTTCTCGACGGGCGAGGTGATCTACGGCGCGAAATCGCCCGACGTCTATGCGGAGATCGACCGTTACGAGGATGCGCTGGCCGATGTCCGCCGGCTGAAGGCGCAGGGCGCGCACTCGGTCAAGAACTACAACCAGCCGCGTCGCGAGCAACGCCAGATGGTCGTCGCGGCCGCGCAGGCGGAGGGGCTGGAGGTCGTGCCGGAGGGCGGCTCCCTGTTCACGATGGACGTCAGCCTGGTGCAGGACGGCAATTCGACCGTCGAGCACAACGTCCCGCTGGAGCATTTCTACGCCGATCTGGTGCAGCTCTGGTCGCAGACGAAGACGAACTACACGCCCACGCTGGTCGTCACCTATGGCGGCCCCGCGGGCGACCCGTACTGGCGCGCGCATACCGACGTCTGGCGGCATCCGCTATTGACCCGGCACGCACCCCCGGCGGCGCTCGCGGCGCAGAACGCCCGACGGGAGATCGCGCCGGAGGAGGATTATGTCGACGCGGCCAGCGCGCGCGAGGCGAAGAAGCTGGCGGACAAGGGCGTGCAGGTATCGATCGGCGCGCACGGGCAGCAGGCGGGGCTGGGCGCGCATTGGGAGATGTGGAGCTTCGTGCGCGGCGGCTGGTCCCCGGTCGAGGCGTTGCGCGCGGGCACGATCATGCCCGCGACCTCGCTCGGCTATGCGAAGGATGTCGGCTCGCTGGAGGTGGGCAAGCTGGCCGATCTCGTCGTGCTCGACGCCGACCCGACGGTCGACATCCGCAACAGCGACAAGGTGCGCCAGGTGATGCTGGGCGGCCGGCTGTACGACGCGGCGACGCTGAACGAGGTCGCGACGGGCAGCTTCCGGCGCAAACCCTATTGGTGGGAAGGCGCGGCGGGCGCGAACGGCAGCGGCATGAAGGCGACCATCGGCCATGGTCACGGCGACTGGGCCCAGGACTGATCCGGGCGCAACACTGATCCGGACGCAGCACTGATCCGGACGCAGGACTGATCCGGGGGCAGCACTGATCCGGGGGCGGGGTCGATCGAATCGACGGTCGGGCCTGTCCTACAGTACCCCGATCGCGCTACGCCGGGTCATGGTCGACGGGCCGGCGGGCGGGTGTCGGCGAAAGGTCCCGTCTTCACGCGATATCCCGTGACCTTCGGGACCATTCGCCACCTCCTGTTGACGGCCCGCCACCGCGTTCGGTATCGTCACGGCCGGGCGGTCCGGTTCGGGCCGCCCTTTGCTGTTTGAAGGAGTCGTCGTCGTGACCATCACCCCCCTGATGCCCGTCTATCCGCGGTGCGGGGTGCGTCCGGTCCGAGGCGAGGGCGTCTACCTGTACGGGGAGGACGGGCAGCAGTATCTCGACTTCGCCAGCGGCATCGCGGTCAACGCGCTCGGCCACGGCCACCCGCATCTGGTGAAGGCGATCGCGGATCAGGCGGCGACGCTGATGCACGTGTCGAATCTCTATGGCAGTCCGCAGGGGGAGCGGCTGGCGCAACGGCTGGTCGACACCACCTTCGCGGACACGGTATTCTTCACCAATTCGGGTGCCGAGGCGGTCGAGTGCGCGATCAAGACCGCGCGCCGCTATCATTTCGCGGGCGGCAATCCGGAGCGTCACACCCTCATCACCTTCAACAACGCGTTCCATGGCCGCACGCTGGGGACGATCTCCGCCACCAATCAGGCGAAGATGCGCGACGGGTTCGAGCCGCTGCTGCCCGGCTTCAAGTACGCGCCGTTCAACGATCTCGCCGCCGCGCTGGCACTGGTCGACGACAGCACTGCCGGCTTCCTGGTCGAGCCGATCCAGGGCGAAGGCGGCCTGATGGCGGGCAGCGAGGAGTTCCTGCGCGGCCTGCGCGCGGCCTGCGACGAGCACGGCCTGCTGCTGGTGCTGGACGAGGTGCAGTGCGGGTATGGCCGCACCGGCAAGTTCTTCGCGCACGAACTCTACGGCATCACGCCCGACATCATGGCCGTGGCCAAGGGTATCGGCGGCGGCTTCCCGCTCGGCGCATGTCTCGCCACCGAACAGGCGGCGCGCGGCATGGTCGCGGGCACGCACGGCTCCACCTATGGCGGCAACCCGCTGGCGATGGCGGCGGGCGAGGCGGTGCTGGACGTGATCCACGCCGACGGTTTCCTCGACCACGTCACGCAGATGGGCGAACGGCTGCGCGCCTCGCTCGAACAGATGATCCCCAACCACGATCACCTGTTTCAGGAGGTGCGCGGTCGCGGCCTGATGCTCGGGCTGAAGCTGAAGAGCGACAGCCGCCGCTTCGTCGCGCATTGCCGCGACCATCACGGGCTGCTGACGGTGGCGGCCGGCGACAACGTCGTCCGCGTCCTGCCGCCGCTGGTGATCGACGACAGCCATGTCGCCGAATTCACGCAGAAACTGTCGGATGCAGCGCGGGTATATGTCCCCGTCAGCGATGATTGAAACGCTCCTCCCCTGGAAGGGGAGGTGGCAGGCGCAGCCTGACGGAGGGGTGCCTCGCGTCGTAACGGAGGGTTTCACCCCTCCGTCGCGCTTCGCGCGCCACCTCCCCGTGCCGGGGAGGATTTGATAATGCCGCATTTCCTGAACTTGACCGATGCGGGCGCGGACGGCGTCGCGGCGATGCTGGCCGATGCGCTCGACCGCAAGGCCGCGCGCGCCGGCTGGCCGAAGGGCATGGTCGATGCCGACGCGCCGCTCGCCGGCCGCGTGCTGGCGATGGTGTTCGAAAAGAACTCGACCCGCACCCGCGTGTCGTTCGACATGGCGATCCGCCAGCTCGGCGGCACGTCGATCGTCATGGACGCCGGCTCGATGCAGCTCGGCCGCGGCGAAAGCATCGCCGACACCGCGCGTATCCTGTCGGGCTATGCCGACGCGATCATGATCCGGACCGACGATCATGCGAAGATCGAGGAGATGGCGGCGCACGCCTCCGTCCCGGTCATCAACGGCCTGACCGACGCGTCGCACCCCTGCCAGATCATGGCCGATCTGCTGACGATCCTCGAAACCGGCCGCGCGCTGCCCGGCCTGAAGGTCGCGTGGCTGGGCGACGGCAACAACGTCCTCGCGTCGATCGTCGAGGCGGCGTCGCTGATGCGGTTCGACGTCGTCGCCGCCTGCCCGCCCGGCTTCGCGCCGGAGGAGCAGGCGATCGCCGCCGCCTCCGGCCGCGCCCGCGTCGTCACCGATCCGTACGAGGCGGTGGCGGACGCCGACATCGTCGTAACCGACACTTGGATCTCGATGGGCCAGCTTCATGCCGAGGAGAAGCTGGCGGCGCTCGCTCCGTATCAGGTCGATGCCGCGCTGATGGCGGCGGCGAAACCGGGCGCGGCGTTCCTCCACTGCCTGCCGGCGCACCGTGGCGAGGAAGTCACGGCGGAGGTGATCGACGGTCCGCAGTCGTTGATCTGGCAGGAGGCGGAGAACCGGCTGCACGCGCAGAAGTCCGTCCTGCGCTGGTGCTTCGGGCAGATCGGTTGATCGTCACGGCGGCGTCCCCACATCGGGCCGCATGCAGGACATGACCGATACCCTCGACCGCGCGCTCGGCTTCGCGATTCCGGACCGCCATGCGCGCGGCCGGATCGTGCGGCTGGGGCCGACGCTCGATACCATCCTGGCGGCGCACGCCTACCCGCCCGCGATCGAGGCGTTGCTGGCGGAGGCGTTGACGCTGTGCGCGCTGATGGGGTCGACGTTGAAGGACGGCGACGCGCAACTGACGATGCAGACGCGGTCGGAGACGGGCGTCGTCCAGTTGCTCGTCTGCGATTATCGCGGCGGCGAACTGCGCGGCTATATCCAGTACGACGCCGACCGGCTGGCCGAGGCCCCGGCACAGCCGACCCTGTTCGCGCTGTTCGGCAAGGGGTATCTGGCGATCACGTTCGACATGGCGACGACCGGAGAACGCTATCAGGGGATCGTCCCGCTCGATGGCGAGACGCTGGCGGCGGCGGCGGAGAGCTATTTCGTGCAGTCTGAACAGATCCCCACGCTCGTCCGCGTGGGCAGCGCGCGCCAGTCCGACGGGACCCTGATCTCCGGCGGGCTGCTCCTCCAGCATCTGCCGGAGGGGGAGGAGGGTCGCGAGCGGCTCCACACCAAGCTCGACCATCCGGAATGGGAGCACGTCGCCGCGCTGGGCGTCACGATGGGCGTCGACGAACTGGCCGACCCGACGTTGCCACTGGAGACGCTCGTCTGGAGATTGTTCAACGAAGAGAGTGAGATACGCGTTCTGGCCGGACAAGACCTGTCCAGAGGATGCCGCTGTACGCCGGAGCATATCCTGAGCGTGCTGGCCAAATTTTCGGTCGCGGACCGGCAGGACATGGCGGACGAAAAAGGTGTCATTGCCGTGGATTGCGCGTTCTGCGCCACGATATTTCCGGTCAATGCTACCGATCTGGTCCCAATTCGTTAACCAAATCTTAACTTAACTGTCGTTATGGGGGGATCGTGCTTTTGATTGCAGCACGGTTTTCTCCCTTGATGGGCTCGACCCATAAACCTCAAAAGGGCCGCGGACGTCGCGGCCCTTTCTTTTTTGGGGCCGACGGAGTAGCCGCGCGCCATCATGACAGCTTCGCAAACAACGTCTTCCCCCGCGGCGACGGGGTCGCTGGCCGTGGCTCTGGTGTCCGGCGGCCTCGATTCGCTGGTCGCCGCCGCCCGCGCGCGCGAGGACGGCCATCGCCTCCTCGCCCTCTCCGTCGACTATAACCAGCGCCACCGCGTCGAACTCGCCGCCGCCGCGCGCGTCGCGGCGATGCTCGGGGCCGAACGCCACGTCGTCCTGCCGCTCGACCTGTCGGCGTTCGGCGGTTCCGCGCTGACTGCCGACATCGCCGTGCCGAAGGGCGGCGTCGAGCCGGGCATCCCCGTCACCTACGTTCCGGCGCGCAACACCATCTTTCTCAGCCTGTCGCTCGGCTGGGCGGAGGCGGCGGGCGCGCGCGACCTGTATATCGGCGTGAACGCGCTCGATTATTCCGGCTATCCGGATTGCCGCCCCGAATTCATCCGCGCGTTCGAGGGCCTCGCCGAACTCGCGACCAAGGCCGGGGTCGAGGGGGAGGCGTTCCGTATCCAGGCCCCGCTGCAACATATGACCAAGGCTGATATCGTCCGCGAGGGCGTACGCCTCGGCCTCGACATGGGTGTGAGCTGGTCCTGCTACGACCCCGTGAAGGGCGCGGGCGGGGAGGACCTGCATTGTGGCCTGTGCGACAGTTGCCGTCTGCGATCGAAGGGCTTCGAGGAAGCCGGCGTCGCCGATCCGACGCGCTACGCGTGACCTATGCGGTAAAGGAGATGTTCCTCACGCTGCAGGGTGAGGGCGTCAACGCCGGCGCGCGCGCGGTCTTCGTGCGGTTCGCCGGCTGCAATCTCTGGTCGGGACGCGAGCAGGATCGCGCGACGGCGGTCTGCCGGTTCTGCGATACCGATTTCGTCGGCACCGACGGGCTGGGCGGCGGCAAGTTCGCCGATGCGGCCGCGCTGGCAGCGGCGGTCGCGGCGCATTGGGGCGAGGGTCGCGAGCGGCGGTTCGTCGTCCTGACCGGSGGSGAGCCGATGCTCCAGATCGACGATGCGCTGGTCGAGGCCTTGCACGCGGCGGGCTTCCGGATCGCGATCGAGAGCAACGGCACCTTGCCGGTCCACCCCGGCATCGACTGGATCTGCATCAGCCCGAAGGCGGGCAGCGACGTCGTGCAGCGATCGGGCGACGAACTGAAGCTGGTCTGGCCGCAGGCGGGAAGCGACCCGGTCGCGATGGAGGCGTGGGACTTCGCGCATCATCTGGTGCAGCCGCTGGACGATCCACAGGCGGATGCGAACCGCGAGGCGTGCGTGGCACTGGCGATGCAGCGCCCGCGCTGGCGGCTATCGCTTCAGACGCACAAGTATCTGGGATTGCGCTGAACCGTCCGGGCACATCCGCCTGTCGGGGGTGAACGGGGGTGGCCGCAAGCAAGCTGCCTGCGGCCCCGATCCCACCCGGTCCCGGCGATACGCGACGTTCAGCGCGAGGCGGACACCACCGGCGCGGGCTGCGCCATGACCGGGGCGGGCGCGGGCGCCGCCGCGACCGTCGTCGCGGCCATCGGCCACGTCAGCGGCCCGCACTTCTTGTCCTGCCACCGCGCCTTCTTGTCCCAGCACAGCGCATCGAGCCGCGGCGTCGTCGCGCGGTCGAACCCGATCGAGCGCGGGAAATGCTGCTCGCCATAGGGGATCAGGCTGTTGCGCAGTTCCTTCATCCGCGTCTGCGCCAGCGACGACAGGCCGCCACGCGGGCTGAACAGCGCGTCCCGCCCGATCGAATTGGCGGTCCGGCAGAACCCGTATTGCGACGCGACGGTCGCGAAGCTGGAATAGGTCCGCGTGCCGAACTGGTCGAGCGCACCCTGCGCCGCGCGCGGCGCCTTGTTCGTGCGGGCGAAATACTTGGTCAGCGTGGTCCAGGACTTGGCCAGCTCTTCCTTGTGGTCGGTCAGGATGGCGTTGTAATTGCCGACCGTCAGCAGCGTCGGTTCGAACTGGCACTGCAACGCGGCGACGTTCAGCGCCGACCGCATCGTCCACACCAGCGCCGCCTGCGTCTCGTCCGCCGTCGCACCCGGCAGCGGCTGGACCATGCCCGGCTCGTCGCCGCGCACCGCGTCGCCCGCATATTGAAAACTGCGCAGGAAGAACTGCGCCGATGCCGGTGTCGCCACCAGTCCACCCGTCGTCGCGATCGCCAAAACTGCGATCCGGACCGCCCCCATCATATTCGTCACCCCAGAAGGCTCCCACAGAAGCATTATGTGGTGGAATCTACCGCATTTCCGCGGATTGCGCATCCGCTATTCACCATGACCGGCGACCGGACGAGTCATGCGCGCGACGAACCGCCGGTCGCAGGCGGAACGATCCTCGCGAACGCTGCCGGCAACGAAAAAGGGCCGCCCGGTCGCCCGGTCGGCCCCTCGCATCATGTAATCCCGAACGGGAAATTA
The DNA here is from genome assembly GCF_001423765.1 of Sphingomonas sp. Leaf343. Classification (GTDB taxonomy): domain Bacteria; phylum Pseudomonadota; class Alphaproteobacteria; order Sphingomonadales; family Sphingomonadaceae; genus Sphingomonas. The sequence continues at coordinate 49,955 of NZ_LMPG01000013.1, read as the reverse complement.
CATCATGTTGTTCGACATCATGCCGTCGTTCGACATCATCGTGTCGTTCGCCATCATCGTGTCGTTGGCCATCATGCCACCGTTCGACGCGCCGTCGACGGCGGTCATGTTGTCGGTCATGGTGTCCATGCCCTCGGTGGCATTCATGTCGGTGACCATCGTGTTGTCGGTGGTCTCGGTCTTCGGACCGCAAGCCGCAACCGCGAGCGCGGCGCCGGCGATCATCGAGCCGGTCAGGACCTTGGAGAGGATTGCACGCATTTGGAAGCTCCCTAGATAGAGGATTTGGTTTGGCCTATTGCCGTTAAGACCCAAATCGACGTAGACATTAACTGGATATCACCGCGCTCTCAAGCCACGATTTCCGTGGCGCAAGAAAGAGTTTCGAGAAACCCTGACGCGGTCAACGCCAGTGCGGCATCAAAGGTTTCCAAGGGGATAGCGCATCCCAGCGCCGCCAGACTGGTGACCGGATAGTCCGGCAGGCCGCACGGCACGATCCCGCCGAAGTGCGTCAGGTCCGGCGAGACGTTCACCGAGAAGCCGTGAAGCGTCACCCAGCGTTTCACCCGGACGCCGATCGCGCCGATCTTCGCCTCCCGTCCGTCGCGGTCGATCGTCCAGATTCCGACGCGCCCCTCCGCCCGGAACGCCTCCACTCCGATCTCGCCCAGCGCGGCGATCACCCATCCCTCCAGCGCATGCACGAAGCACCGCACGTCGCGGCCCCGCTTGTTCAGGTCCAGCACCAGATAGCCGACCCGCTGGCCGGGGCCGTGATAGGTGTATTTGCCGCCGCGCCCCGTCGGCACCACGGGGAACCGCGCGTCGATCAGGTCGCCCGCCACCGCGCTGGTGCCGGCGGTATAGACCGGCGCATGTTCCAGCAGCCACACCAGCTCGTTCGCCGTCCCGGTCGCGACGGCGGCGGCGCGCGCCTCCATCTCCGCCAGCGCGTCGGAATAGGGGATCAGGCCGGTGCTGTGCCGCCATTCCGGCGCGGGAAGATCGTTCGACATCGCCGCTGCATCTGGCGCGGCGCGCGGCCCGGTGCAAGCGGGTGGCCCAACGCAGGCAGATGGCCGGCGCAGGCAGGTGGCCGGCGCAGGCAGATGGCCGGTGCAAGCTGGCGGCTATGCCCCGCCTTCGCTATGCGGATCGGAATACGGGGCAACGGAGTTACGCGCGACATGGTCAGCATGGGCAATGTCTGGGATCGCACGGTCGACGTGCTGCGCGGTCGGTCGAGCATCCTGGCGTCGATCGCCGGGGTCGGCATCCTGTTGCCGTCGGTCCTGCGCGACGTGATCGGCCTCGCCGCTCCGACGTCGTCCGGCCTGTACGCGCTGATCGGGCTGCTGGCGCTGGTCGCGACGGTATGGGCGCAGCTGGCGATGCTGGCGGTCGCGACCGATCCCGCCACCGATCGCGCGGAGGCCAGCCGACTGGCGCTGTCGCGGCTGGGCGTCGCGCTGGGCGTCGTCGTGCTGCTGGGGCTGGCCTTCACCCTGTTGTTCATTCCGGCGGTCGTCGCGCTCGCGCAGAGCGGCGTCGACTATTCGACCGGCACGATCGATCCGACGACGATCCCGGCGGGGCTGCGCAGCTTCCTGACGATCTATTTCCTGCTGTTCTTCGCCGCGGCCTTCTGGCTCGGCGCGCGATTGCTGTTGCTGAACGCGGTGATCCTGCGGGAGCGGCTGGGTCTGGGCGCGATCATGCGGTCGGTGCGGCTGACGCAGGGGGCGACGTGGCGGATCATCGGCGTGATGCTGCTGTTCGTGATCCTGCTGCTGGTGTGCGCCGGCGCGGTGCAGGTGGTGGTCGGGCTGGTGCTGCGCTTGCTGCTCGGTGCTGGGTCGCTCCCGACCATCACCTTCGTCGCCAGCCTGATCGCGTCGATCGTCACGACGGCGTTCAGCGTCGTCGCGGCGGCCTTCACGGCGCAGCTCTACGTCGCCGCGCGCGACAGTCGGAACTAGGCGTCAGGCGAGCAACGGGATCTGCGGCGCGGCATCGCGCGGCAGGATGCCCGACACGCGCGGGTCGGCTTCGTCTCGACCGTGCGACCGGTCGCGACGAAGCCGTGGCGGCGATAGAAGCCGAGCGCCGCGGGATGGTCCAGCGTGCAGGTATGCACCCACACCCGCGCGACGCCCGGTCGCCATGCCCGCGCCAGCGCCTCCGCCATCAACCAGTCGCCATGCCCCTTGCCCGCCAGTTCCGGGACGAGGCCGACATAGCCCAGCTCGCACGCGCCGGCGCTGCGATGGTCCAGCTCCAGCATCCCGACCTCGACCCCCGCCCGGTCGGTGACGGCGAAGACCGATATCCCCGGATCATGGACGATCGCGGTCAGTGCGCCGTCGTCCATCGCCAGCCGCGAGAACCACAGCCACGGCGCGCCGACGCGGCGGAACAACGCGCGATACCGGTCGGGCGCGGGTGTCGGCCATGCCACCAGCCGAAAGGGAGAGGCGGGCAGGGGGCGGAGCGGCGGCCGGCGTGTCATCTCCAATGTGGTGACGATCGTCGCCAGTCGATCGTCCGGCACCGGAATCAGCGCCATGCCCCTACTCCCATGTGGCCAGCGGCGGCAGGCTCATCAGGATGGCATCGATATTACCGCCGGTCTTCAGGCCGAACAGCGTGCCGCGATCGTAGACGAGGTTGAACTCGGCATACCGTCCCCGCCACGCCCGCATCGCCGCGATGTCGGCGTCGGTGAAGCCGTCGTTCATGCGGCGGCGGACGATGCGCGGATAGGCATCGAGGAACGCTTCGCCCACGTCGCGCACGAACGCGAAATCGCGTTCGAAGCCATTCTCCAGATGATCGAAGAAGATGCCGCCGACGCCACGATGGACCTTGCGGTGGGGCAGCCAGAAATACTCGTCCGCCCATTGCTTGAAGCGCGGATAGTAATCGACGTCATGCGCGTCGCACGCGGCCTTCAGCGTCGTGTGGAAATCCTCTGTATCCTCCCCGACCGGCAGCGGCGGGTTCAGGTCCGCACCGCCGCCGAACCACCGCTTCGTCGTCGCGAGAAAGCGGCAGTTCATGTGCACCGCCGGCACGCGCGGATTGGCCATGTGCGCGACGAGGCTGATGCCGGTCGCGAAAAAGCGCGGGTCGTCCGCCGCGCCGTTGATCGATCGCGCGAAATCCCCCTCCAGCGTGCCGCCGACGGTGGAGACGTTGACGCCCACCTTCTCGAACACGCGCCCCTTCATCACGCCGCGCACGCCGCCGCCGCCGGGCCCGCCGGACGGATCGATGCGGTCCCACGCGATATACTCGAACGCCGCGTCCGATCCGGCATCGCGCTCGATCGCCTCGAACGCGGTGCAGATGCGGGTCCTGAGCGATTCGAACCACGCGCGGGCGGTCTGTTGGTCGGTGTCGAGCGTCAGCATGGCGCGCTCGCTAGCAAAAGCGGCGGCCGGGCGGGAGCGGTCAAATCGTCCAACCCTTCAGGCCCAGCCGGTCTGGCGCAACGCCTCCGCGAGCACGATCCCGCCCGCGACTGCGACGTTGAGCGACCGGAAGCCCGGCCGCATCGGGATCGCGACGCGCAGGTCGGCGCGGTCGTGGACATGCGCCGGCACGCCCGCCCCCTCCGATCCCAGCAGCAGCACGTCGTCGGGCCGGAACGCGGCATCGGGCAGGGCGACCGCCCCGCTGGTCGTCAGCAGCACGATCCGGCCCGTCGCCTGCGCCGCGAACGCCGCCCAGTCCTCATGACGGGCGACATCCGCGGCGCGGGCATAGTCCATGCCGGACCGGGCCAGCGCGCGGTCGCTCCACGGAAAGCCCATCGGCTCGATCAGGTCGATACCGACGCCGAAACAGGCGGCGGTGCGGATCAGGGTGCCGACATTGCCCGCGATGTCGGGTTCGTGGAGAGCGAGGCGCATCAGTTGGCAGTAACCCACGCGGCTCGCCGGGCAAAATGCTGTTGGCAAATGGCGGCTGCGGCGGCTAACAGGGCGCGGGCTCGCCGTGGGGACGGTATGGGGCCCGGCGGGCGATACGCAGCCGGACGGCGCGGTTTTCCGTCAGATATACGGGTTCTGAGCAAGGGTTCAGGTGAATGGCGACTGTCGACGATAGGCTTCCTCCGGGCGAAGACCCCACGCTTCTGCAGGAGGAGGTCCACGACCCGCGCCGTCGCGACTTCATCAACATCGCCGCCGTGTCCTTCGCGGGCGTCGGCGCGGTCGCGATCGTCTTGCCTTTGGTCAATCAGATGAACCCGTCCGCCGACGTGCTCGCGCAGTCGACGACGGAGATCGACATCTCCAAGATCGAACCCGGTCAGGCGGTGAAGTCGTCGTTCCGCAAACAGCCGCTGTTCGTCCGCAACCTGACGCCGGCCGAGATCGCCGAGGCGAACAAGGTTCCCGTCAACAGCCTGCGCGATCCGCAGACCCTGGCCGAGCGGACCAAGCCCGGCAAGGAGAACTGGCTCATCACGCTGGGCGTCTGCACCCATCTCGGCTGTGTGCCGCTGGGCGCGGGCGAGGGCGAGAACAAGGGCCCGTTCGGCGGCTATTTCTGCCCGTGCCACGGTTCGGCCTACGACACCGCCGCGCGCATCCGTCAGGGGCCTGCGCCGCGCAACCTCGAAGTGCCGCCGTACAATTTCAATTCCGACACCGTCGTGACGGTGGGTTGAGGTCGCCGATATGAGCTTTCCCTGGGCCAAGCAGTACGAGCCGAAGCAGCCGCTGATGCGGTGGCTCGACGAGAAGCTTCCCGTGCCGCGTCTGGTCTACAACGCGGTCGGCGCGGGCTATCCGGTGCCGCGCAACCTCAACTATTTCTGGAACTTCGGCGTGCTCGCGGGCGCGGCGCTCGGCATCCAGATCATCACCGGCATCGTGCTGGCGATGCACTATGCCGCCAACGCCGGGGTCGCCTTCGGCTCGGTCGAGGGGATCATGCGCGACGTGAACGCGGGCTGGTTCCTGCGCTACGCGCACGCCAACGGCGCGTCGATGTTCCTGCTGGTCGTCTACATCCACATCGCGCGCGGCCTCTATTACGGGTCGTACAAGGCGCCGCGGGAAATGGTGTGGCTGCTCGGCGTCGTCATCTTCCTGCTGATGATGGCGACGGCGTTCATGGGCTACGTCCTTCCTTGGGGCCAGATGTCGTTCTGGGGCGCGCAGGTCATCACCGGCTTCTTCTCCGCCATACCGCTGGTCGGAGAGTCGATCCGCATCTGGCTGCTGGGCGGCTATGCGCCGGACAACGCCGCGCTGAACCGCTTCTTCTCGCTCCACTATCTGCTGCCGTTCGTCACCGCGGGCGTCATCATCCTGCACATCTGGGCGCTGCACATTCCGGGTTCGAACAACCCGACCGGCGTCGATGTGAAGGGCGAGCAGGACACCGTGCCGTTCCACCCCTATTACACCGCGAAGGACGCGGTCGGGCTGGGCGTGTTCATGCTGATCTTCGCGCTGCTGATCTTCTTCAGCCCGAACCTGCTGGGTCACCCCGACAATTATATCGAGGCGAACCCGCTCTCGACGCCCGCGCACATCGTGCCCGAATGGTACTTCCTGCCGTTCTACGCGATCCTGAAGAGCTTCACCGCCGATTTCATCCTGCCGGCGAAGCTGTGGGGCGTGCTGGCGATGTTCGGATCGATCCTGCTGCTGTTCTTCCTGCCCTGGCTGGACAGTTCGCCGGTGCGCTCGGCGAATTATCGCCCGAAGTACCGCGCGTTCCTGATCGTGCTGCTGTTCGACGTGCTGCTGCTCGGCTATGTCGGCGGTGCGGAGGCTAACGCCCGCAACGTGGTGCTCGGCCAGATCGGCAGCGCCTATTACTTCCTGCATTTCCTCGTGATCCTGCCGCTGGTCGCCGCGTCGGAGCGGCCCCGTCCGCTGCCCAACTCGATCACCGAAGCGGTGCTGGAGAAGCACGCAGGCACGAGCCCGGCCAAGACCGCGCTGGCGAACTGATAAGGACTGACACGCACCATGGTTCGCTTCATCGCAATGCTGGTCGGCGCGGCGTTCACGTTCGTGCTCGCCCTCGCCCTCTGGGGAACGATCTCGACCGCGATCACCGATCCCGCCCCGGAATCGGCTGAACACGTCTTCCACCTTCACCCGAAGGATGCGGAGCTGTCGTCGGCCGGCTTCTTCGGCAAGTTCGACGATCGTCAGGTCCAGCGCGGTTTTCAGGTTTTCAAGGAAGTCTGCGCCGCCTGTCATTCGCTGAAATACGTCGCCTTCCGCGATCTTGCCGAAATCGGCTATTCGGAGCGCGAGATCAAGGCGGTCGCCGGTCAGTGGGTTATCGAGCAGCCGTCGGTGAATCCGGATACGGGTGAAGCCGCGACGCGCAAGAACGTCGCGTCGGATCGCTTCCCGTCGCCCTTCGCGAACGAGGTCGCCGCCCGCGCCGCGAACAACAACGCGCTGCCGCCAGACCTGTCGCTCATCGCCAAGGCGCGTCACGACGGCGCGAACTACGTCTATTCGCTGATCGGGCCGGACGGTTACCGTCCGCAGCCGGCGGCGCTGGTGAAGGAGTTCCCGGGCGCGAAGACGCCTCCGGGCCTGCACTACAACCCGTATTTCGCGAACCTCAACATCGCGATGCCGCCGCCGCTCACCGCGGACGGTCAGGTCACCTACACCGACGGGACCCGCGCGACGCGCGACCAGATGGCGAAGGACGTGTCGGCGTTCCTGACGTGGACCGCGGAGCCGAAGCTGGAATCGCGCCACGGTGCCGGTTTCGCCGCGGTGATCTTCATCGTGATCTTCTGCTTCCTCGCCTGGGGCGCGTACCAGAACGTCTGGCGCGATGTGAAGCATTGATCGGACAGGCGTAAGGCCGCGATCGAACAGGGGGCGGGGCCGGTGGCTCCGCCCCTTTTGCGTGCAGCGAAGGAGTTGGCGATGAACGACGATCTGAAGGCGCTGATCCGCACCATTCCCGACTTCCCGAAACCGGGCATCCAGTTCCGCGACATCACCACGCTGCTGCTCGACGCGAACGGGCTGGCGACGGCGGTCGATCGGATGGCGGCGGCCGCGCCGGGATCGATCGACCTCGTCGCCGGGATCGAGGCGCGCGGTTTCCTGTTCGCGGCGGCGCTCGCCGTGCCGTTGAAGGCGGGATGCCTGTTGATCCGCAAGGACGGCAAGCTGCCGGGCGCGACGATCGCGGAGGATTATGCGCTGGAATATGGCGAGGACCGGATCGCGATGCACGCCGACGCCTGCGCGCCCGGTGCCCGCATCCTGCTGGTCGACGACCTGATCGCCACCGGCGGCACCGCCCGCGCCGCCGTCCGCCTGCTTCGCAAGGCCGGTGCGGAGGTGGTGCAGGCGCAATTCCTGATCGACCTGCCCGATCTGGGCGGCGCGGTCGCATTGGCGGCGGACGGCGTTCCGGTCGCCTCGCTGGTCGCGTTTCCCGGGCACTGACAGGTTTCCGTCCGGCGCAGTGACGACGGCAGATCAGGCTCCCCGCCCTCCGGAGCGACGAGGCAAAGAAGCGCGATCTCCGCACCCGCCGGGGTCTGAAGGGCAGGGAGCTTCAGCCTGACCCCGTTCCGCCCCGGTCGTCGTCCGGACCGATGAAGCGCAGCATCCCGCCCGCTCCCATGCGATCGAACCGTCAGCCCGTCAGGGCGTAATCGCCGGCGCGGCTGCCGTCGTGCCGCCGCCCAGTTGATAGGTCGCGTCCCATGATCGTTCGGGATTCTTGTCGAACGTGATGCCCGCCACCGCGGGCCGCGGCGGGCCGCTGTCATGTTCGCGACATCCGTCGCTCTCGCACGTCCACGCCGTTCCGCCGCTGCCGATGACATTGATCGACACGGTCTGCCTCCGCGGCATCAGCGACCCGGCGGTGATGATCTTCCGATCTCCAAAGATCGCGGGCTTGCGCATGGCATGGACGTTGCCGACGAGGATCAGGACGAGGTCGCGGTCGTTCCGCGGAATGGCGGTCCACGACGCCGCCATCGCCGCGTCGCGGGTTTGTCCGGGCGGCGTCGAACGCCCCACGTCCGACGCGACGACGCCGGCGATCGTGCCGGACTGCTTCATCCCCCGCAACGTGTCCCAGAGTCGCAGAAAAGCGACGCTGCTCCGACCGTCCTGGAATTCCGTGCTCCAGATCGGCAGCTTGGTCAGCGCCGATCGTGCCGCGGTATCACCGTCGGATTCCAGCCATGCGTCGATCACGGCCTGCCCATCCGCCGGATATTCCAGCGCGACCGTCACGGGGCGGCCCGTCACCGCCGCGAGGCAGAGGAGATTGGCGAAGGCGTCGGGGATTTCGTTGGTGCCGTGGAGTTCGCCGACGATGACCCAGCGCGTGGTCGCGCTCCATAGTCGATCGGCCCCGGCGACCGGAACGCAGGGCGCCGTCGTGGCGCCGACCAAAGCAGCGAGCATCGCGATCATGTCGACAAACCTCCCCGGTGAACGCAGGCGGTGTCGCATCATCCCCACCGCGCTTCAATCCCGGGCCGCGCCATGAACCGGGAAACGGAACGAGAACCCCGGCCTCTCGTTACCCTGTTACTGGCGGCGCGTTCTCGCCGCGAGCCTCATGTACGGGAGGTTCCATCATGTTCCTGAAGCGACTCGGCCTCGTCGGCATCCTCGCCGGCCTTGGCATCGGCCTGTCCGCATGTGCGGACGGTTACGGCTATGGCGGCCTCAACGCCGGTTATGGATCGACGGCCTATTACGACGGCTATGGCGGCGGCTATCCGGGCTACGGCTATGCCGGTTACGCACCAAGCTACTTCGGCTGGTACGGCGATTATTATTATCCGGGCACGGGCGTCTACGTCTATGATCGCGACCGCCGCGCGCATCGCTGGAACGATCGCCAGCGCAACTATTGGTCGGGGCGGCGAGGTAACGCTCAGGCCCGCGACAACTGGGCCGATTTCCGGAGGGACTACCGCTCGGAGCGACGCGACTATCGCGGTGATCTTCGCGACAATCGCCGCGCCTATCGGGCCGGTACGATCGACCGTGGCCAGTATCGGGAAGGGCGTCGCGCGGCCCGGCAGGAGTTTCGCCGCGACGTGAACCGCGATTATCGCCAGACGCTGCGGGAGAATCACGGCGTTCGGCAGGGCGGCGATCGTCCGGTCCGGTCGGGCTTCGGTCCGCGTGGTGGCGGACGGGGTATGCGAACCGGCCGTTGACGAGGTGCGGCCCGCCGGTCAGCCGGTGGGCCGCGTCCGGATCAGGGCATTGGAGATGAAGTTCATCACCACGACGTCGTCCTGATTGAACACCGTCATCCGCGACCGGTACAGGCCCATCTCCGGCCGGCTGGCGGACGGTCGCTTGTCGATGATCTCCGTTTCGCAACGGAGCGTATCGCCGGGATAGACTGGTTTCCGCCATTTCAGCTCGTCGATACCCGGCGAGCCGAGCCCGGCCTCCTCGCGCCCCTTCAGATCCTCGACGATCATCGCCATCGTCATCGCGCAGGTATGCCAGCCCGATGCGGACAGCCGGCCGAAATGCGTCTTCGCGGCGGCCTCGTCGGACAGGTGGAAGGGCTGCGGATCGTACTTCGCCGCGAACTCCACCACCTCTTCGCGCGTGACGGCATAGGCGCCGAACGCGCGACGCGCGCCCACCTCGATATCCTCGAACCAGTGCATCTCCGCTCCTCCGCCGCCCCGTGATACGCGATCATCGGCCAATCGCCGCGCGCCGACAAGCGGGCGGGCGGGGTTCAGCCGATCGTGTCGATCCATCTCGGCAGATCGCCGAGCCGGTCCAGCCGGCGATAGCGCGGATGATCCTCCGGCTCCGCGCGCTGCTCGTGCGCCCAGCCGCCGGGCTGCGGGACGAACGCCGCCCATGCGCCCGCGTCCAGCGCGGGCAGCACGTCGGACCGCATCGAATCGCCGGCCATCACCGCCCGCTCCGGGGTGACGCCATACCGATCGAACAGGCGCAGGAACGTGTCGGGCGTCTTGTCGCTGACGATTTCGACGCCCGCGAACCGCTCGCCCAGCCCGGATGCGGCGAGCTTGGCCTCCTGATTCAGCAGGTCGCCCTTGGTGACCAGCACCAGCCGTCCCCGTTCCGCCAGCGCGTCGAGCGTCGCGGCGATCCCGTCGAGCAGCTCGACCGGATGCGCGAGCAGGCGACGGCCCGCGGCAAGGATGTCCGACACCACCGACACCGGCAGGTCGCCGCCGACCAGCTCGATCGCGGTTTCGATCATCGACAGCGTGAAGCTCTTCGCGCCATAGCCGTAATGGCGCAGGTTCGCGATCTCGCACCGCTCCAGCGCCGCGCGCGCCGCCCGGTCGTCGGTGAACGGCGCCAGCATCGCCGCGAACGCCGCCTCCGTCTCCGCGAAGAAGCGCATGTTATGCCAGAGCGTATCGTCGGCATCGAGGCAGATCAGGTCGACGGGCATCGGCCTAGACGTTGAAGCGGAACAGCATCACGTCGCCGTCCTGCACGACATACTCCTTGCCCTCCGCGCGCAGCTTGCCGGCGTCGCGTGCGCCGGTTTCGCCGCCCAGCGCCACGTAATCGTCGAACGCGATCGTCTCGGCGCGGATGAAGCCGCGTTCGAAGTCGGAGTGGATCGCGCCCGCCGCCTGCGGAGCCTTCGCCCCGACATCGACGGTCCACGCGCGCGCCTCCTTCGGGCCGACCGTGAAGAACGTCAGCAGGTGCAGCAGCGTGTAGCCGGCCCGGATCACCCGGGCGAGGCCGGTTTCGGACAGGCCGAGTTCCGACAGGAACTCGCCGCGATCCTCCGCGGGCATCGTCGCGATCTCCGCCTCGATCGCGGCGGAGACGACGACCGCCTCGGCTCCCTCCGCCTTCGCCTTGTCGAACACGCGCGCGCTGAACGCATTGCCCTCGGCCGCGTTGGCTTCGTCGACGTTGCAGACGTAGAGGACGGGCTTGGCGGTCAGCAACTGCGCGGATGCGAAGACGCGCTGCTCCTCGGCGTCCTTGATGTCGGTCAGCCGCGCCGGCTTGCCCTCGCGCAGCAGGTCGAGCGCGCGGCCCAGCACGACCGCCCCCAGCTTCGCCTCCTTGTCGCCCTGCTGGCCCTTTTTCGCCAGATTGGGGACGCGCTTCTCCAGGCTTTCCAGATCGGCGAGCATCAGCTCCGTCTCGACCGTCTCGGCATCGGCGATCGGGTCGACCTTGCCCTCGACATGCGTGACGTCGCCATCCTCGAAACAGCGCAGCACATGGACGATCGCGTCGACTTCGCGGATGTTGCCGAGGAACTGGTTGCCCAGGCCCTCGCCCTTGGACGCGCCGCGGACCAGCCCCGCGATGTCGACGAAGGCGAGCTGCGTCTCGATGATCCTGGCGGAACCGGCGATCGCCGCCAGCTTTTGCAGGCGATCGTCGGGCACGGCGACGTTGCCGACGTTCGGCTCGATCGTGCAGAACGGGTAATTCGCCGCCTGCGCCGCTGCCGTCTCGGTCAGTGCGTTGAAAAGGGTGGACTTGCCCACATTGGGCAGGCCCACGATGCCGCAGCGGAAACCCATGCGTCGTTCCTGGGATGTGTGAGGATCAGCGTGCGCCGTTACGCCAGCGGCCGGGATATGACCAGCCCGCGGTCGTCAGGCGTGCGCGGTGGTCAGGACCAGACGCCGTCATGCGCCGCGCGGAAAGCGGCGCGATCGTCGTCGTCCTCGATCGTGCGCCCGACCCGCCGGGCGGCATCGTCGGCCAGACGGCGGATCGCCACCCGCGACATCGGCAGCCGGTCGTGCAGCGCGGCGAGCGTCTTGGTCAGGCGGATCATCACCTCCACCGAAGCGCCGCCGTCGCGGATCAGCGGGCGGAACGCATCGACCAGCATCGTCGGCAGGTCGTGACTGGGCACGTGTACGGAGGCGCGCTCCGCTAGCACCGCGGGCGAGGGTCGCTCGGCCGGCAGGTTGGCCAGCACCCGGTGTAGCGCGTTCAGCACCTCGATCGCGGTGCCGGGATCGTTGACGGCGGGTGACAGCGCGCGGCTGCCGATCTCCGACAGTGCGATCAGGCCCAGTCGCGGGTCCTGATCGAAGCTGCGATGGCGTTCCACGCTGAACGCCCGGATCATCGCCGCGCGCGCCTCCTCGTCCACGGCGCCCTCGACGCGGAGCAGCGCACGGCCCGGATGGACCAGCGTGCCGGGCAGGGCGACGACATGCACGCTCAGGTCCGCCGCGTTCGCCACCCGCGCCAGTGCGGCGATATCGACATGCGCGACATAGCCCACCGCGTCGCTGCACAGCGCTGTCGATGCACCGGGGATCGGCATCGGCGGCTTGCCACCCATGAACGGCGCGGCGGCGAACTCCACCATCGACTTTGCGGCCGCATCCTCGACCCGGTCGATCACGTCCGCCATCCGGCCGAACGCGGTGATGTGGGCGATCCAGCGCAGCAGCGTCACGACGACCACGGCGACGACCAGAACCGTGCCCGCGAATAGGATGATCCGCCCGTCCTCGCCATAGGCGCTCGTCTGCAGGCCGATGATGCCGACGACGGAAAACACGAACGCGCCCAGAAACGTCGACAGCGCGTTTTGCGACGTCGGATCGCTAATCATCAATTGCGTGGCGCGCGGCGTCGCCAGTTGCGTGGCCGACGAATAGGCGCTGACCATCGCGGTGAGCGAGAAGGTCGTGACCGCCAGCATGCTCGACGCCATGATCTGCAGGATCGTGCCGACCGAATCCTGCCCCAGCTCTCCGCCGAACCGGTAGGGCAGATACGGCCCCACCAGCGCCGCCGCCACCGCCAGCGCGATGCTGAGCGCGCTGATGATCGCGGCCCGAAACCAGATCTGCCGGACGATCCGGCTCAACATCCAGGACCAGTGTCCCATCCGCAACTCCCTTTCACTGCCAACGCACGGGCGGCGAAAGTCGGTTCAGCGATAGTTGAAGCTGATGCTGATCCGCTCGCCCTTCGCGCCGTTCGGCACGACCTCGTGGCGCAGCCAGCTTTCCCATAACAGGATCGTGCCGGCATCGGGCTGGATCGTCTCGAACGTGCGCGATCCTTCCGGCGCATCGGCGCGGCGCGGCGGCGCGGCCATCAGCATCGGCAGGCGCGGGTCCTCCAGCTTCAGGCCGCCGGCTCCGGGGGGCAGCGCGACGTAGGCGGTGCCGGACACGACGCTGTGCGGGTGGAGATGCGCGGAATGGTGGCCGCCCGGCTTCATCAGATTGACCCACAGGCTGTCGAGTTTCAGCCGCTTGCCGCGGAGATCGAACGCGCACGCCTCCGCGAAGGCCGCGACGTGACGGTCGAGGATACGCTTCAGGTCGGCGAACGCCGGATCGCGCCGGGGCAGGTCGTTGAGCGACGCGTAGCTGGTATAGCCGCGATATCCGTGCTCCTTCGACCAGCGCCGCCCCGCACCGTCATCGGCGGCGAGGGCACGGACCGAATGATCGAGATCGGCGATCAGCGCCGGATCGTCGAGTTCTGCCCGATAGAGCAGGGTGGGGAACAGCGCACGCACGGTCATGCCGCCGACCTGCCCCCGCGTCCGGGCCCAGTCAATCGAGGGGAGTCAATCGAGGGCGGTCAATCGAGGGCGACCAATTGGGGGACGTCAAAGCACCACAGTCTCTCAGCGCGCGGTGAAGCCCGGCAATGCGCGCATCATCCCCGCGACGAACGCGCGCGCGGCATCGGGCGCGATCAACGCGGCGGCGGCGGTGCGGGCCGCGCCGATACGGTCCGCGCGCGCCAGTCGCCACAGGCCAAGCACGACCGCCTCCGTCTCCTCGACGGTGGCATGACAGGGGCGCTGGAACACCATCGTGTCGGACGATCCCCGGTCCAGCGCGCGCATCAGGTCGTCGAACGGCTCTCCGTCGGGGCCGGCCGGCGCATGTCCCGCCAGCGTCAGGGCATGGACCCAGCGCCGCGTCGCGTTCAGAATGCGTGCCTCGAACGCGGGAAGGTCGGCGACGGGACGGTCGATCAGATCGTACATGCCTGCTCCGGAGCGACGCGCAGTCGCTAATGAGAATGCCTCTCACTAAAAGCCGACCCGTAAAGAGTCAATTACGATCGGCCTGGCTGGATGCGATTCGCCGCAGGTGTAAACCGGCCTGCAACATCTTCGGGCTAGGGTGCGACATGGACCACGCGATTTCCCTCTCCGACCTGAACGATCATCAACGTCGTGCGCGCGACGTGCTCGTCCGCGGCGCGGCCTGCGTGGAGGCGGGGGCCGATGCCGTGGCGGCGCAGTCCAGCGCGTTGCGGGCCGAGATGGCGGCGGTGCTGGGTGACTATCAGGTCTTCAAGCACGAACGCATCTTCAATCCGGCGATGACCAACGCCGATCCCGGACTGGCGAGTCTGGCGCGCGAGATGAAGGTGGAGTGCATCGCGGCAGGGGAGGCGTTCCGTGCGCATCTTCAGGCGTGGCGGGTGGACGACATTCGGGCCGCGTGGTCGAACTACAAGCCGGCCGTGCGCCTGACGATCAACCAGTTGCGCCGTCACATCGATCGCGAAGCCGAAGGGATCACGGCCTTGCTGACGGCGCTGCAGGCGCGACCCGCAGTCTGACGCCGGATCGGGCCGTCCCGATCGTGAACGCGGAATGACGCAAATATAAATTATCGGTCATTAAGTATAGTTCGCATCGGGATTGATGGTTACCACTATTGTGACGATTTCAACGGCTCCGTAAGCACCTGTATCGAGATCGAGAGGTTGCGACATCGGTCGCGGGGACTGTCCTACTCTCCATGCTCTGTTAAAGGGGTGCGTGGCATGACGAAGTACGGCAAGATCATCGGCATGGCTGTCGCCGCGATGGTGTCGATAGCCGCAGTTGCCGTCGCGCGGCCTGCACCGGCTCCGGCCAAAGCCCTTCCGAACATCGGCACGCCCTTCAACAAGTTCTCGACGCTCGCCTCGACCGGGACATTCGGCAACAATGGCGGCCTGACGAGCGCCAGCTTCAGCAACGTCTTCACCTTCGTCGTCGGCCGCGCGGGCGATCTCTCGGCGGACTTCAGCAATTCGGCGAGCCGCAACAACGCGAACGGCGATATCGACTTCACCTCGGCCGTGCTGTCGGGCGGGTCGCTGACCATGCCCCTGTCCTTCACCCGCCTGCTCGGGGAACCGGTGCGCCTGACGGAGGTCTGGGGGCTGACCCGCGCGACCCGGATTGCGGCGGGCACCTACACGCTGACGATCGGTGGTCGTTCGTTCGGGACCGCATCGACCTATTCGGGGAATTTCAACGTCGCGGCGGTGCCGGAGCCGGCCAGCTGGGCGATGATGATCGTCGGTGTCGGCATCGCCGGCGGTGCGTTGCGGCGTCGGCGCGTGGTCGCCGCGAATACCGCCTTCGCCTGAACGGAACGCCATTGCTTCTTACCCCCGGCCCGCCATAGAGACGCGCCGGGGCGCGCGGTCAGACGATCGCGTGGGGGACGAACCGGGCAAGATCGCGGGTGATCGCCGCGTCGTCCTCCCGGATCGACATCGCGACCGGCTCGTCGCCGACGATCCACGACCCGATCACCGGACGCACGCCGTCGAAAACGGGTAGCGGGGCCAGCGCCTGGATGATCGCGCCTTCTGCCCCGTAACCGCCCTCGGGGCCACGCTCGACCGCCGTCCCGTCGACCAGTTCGATATCCCATCCCTCCCGCGAGAAGAACGGTTTGCGGACGTAACGCGGCCCGATCGCCGCCGCCGCGTCCGTGTCGTCGGCGAATGCGGCGGGCAACAGGTTCGGATGGCCGCGATGCCGCTCCCACAACAGCGGCAGCATCGCCTTGTTCGACAGCACCGCCTTCCACGCCGGCTCCAGGAACATCGCCCGGGCGGTCGCCAGATGCGCGGCATAGGGTTCGCGCAGCATGTCTTCCCACGGATACAGCTTGAAGATCGCGGCGATGATCGTGCCGTCCTCGTCGACGAAGCGACCGTCTTCGTCGACGCCGATCCGGTCGACCGCGACGAAGTGCGGATCGAGCCCCGCCTGTCGGGCGACATCCTCCAGATAGCGGACGGTCTGCCGATCCTCCGGGTGATCGGCGTCGCTGGCGAAGTGGAGCAGGCTGCCGGGCGTCAGTATCTGGCCCATCCGCCCGACCAGCGCCTCGTGCAGGCGGTTATACTGGTCGGTCCCGGCGGGCAGCGCGCCGGATGCGATCATGTCCTCCAGCCATTGCCACTGGAACAGCGCCGTCTCGAAGATGCTGGTGGGGGTGTCGGCATTGTATTCCAGCAGTTTGGCCGGACCCGTACCGTCATAGCTGAAGTCGAACCGCCCATAGAGGGTCGGCGCGCGCGCGGCCCAGCTGCGGGCGATGACGTCGCGCTGCCCGTCCGGGATCGCCAGCCGCTGCATCAACGCGTCGCTGACCGTCGCCTCCGCGACGAGGTCCAGGCACATCGCGTGCAGTTCGCCGCTCGGCCCCTCGATCCGCTCCTCCACCTCGTCGAGGGAGAAGCGGTAATAGGCGCGCTCGTCCCAATAGCGTGCGTCGTCCAGATGGTGGAACGTGAAGCCCATCCGCTCCGCGGTCGCGAGCCAGTCGGACCGCTCGGCCGCGGCGATACGCTCCATGTTCCCCGCGCCTATTCGCGGGGGAGGGCGCGGGTTTCGGTGTCGCGCGGCAACCGCGTCGCGTCGCCGCCGTCCCTGGGGCCGGCGAGGCGGGCGAGGATGTCGTCCGCGCTGCTCGATCCCTCCAGCAGGCCGGCATCGCGCAGCCTGTTGTCCAGATCGGCGCCGGTCCGCATGTCCTCCAGCTCCGCGGACGCGCGGAACTTCTCGTCGCGGATCGCCTGCTGCTCCTTGATCCGCTTCAGGCTGTCCGCCGCCGACCCCATCGACGAGATCGTCCCGCCATAGCTCGCGGCGACGCTCGCCTGCGCCTTCTGGACGCTTTCGTTGGCGCGGACGACCTCGACCTCCCGGCTCAGCGCCTGGATCTTGCCGTCCGACTGCTTGATGATGCTCCGGATCCGGTCCTCGGCGCTGCGCATCTCGGCGATCTGCGGCCCCTTGGTCGCGCCCTCCGCCTCGATCGCGGCCAGCCGCTCGGCAACTTCACGGGCAAGATCCATATCCCCCCGCCCCATAGCCGCCCGCGCCGATGCCTCGTATTTGTCGCGTTGCGCAGTCAGTCCGTCGAGTTCCTTCTCGATCAGCCGGCGTTTGGCCGTCAGCGTCGCGAGATCGTCGCGCGCCTTGCCCTGCGCGGTGTGCGCGTCGCGGATCTGCTGGTCGAGGATGACCAGCGCCCGCTTGTCGACCGCGGCCTGCCCGGCCTCGTGCGCGGTCCCGCGGATAAGGGTGACGAGCTGATTCCAGATGGACATGCGAACGGGATCCTTCAGGCTTCAAACGCGGTGCGCAGGTCACCGGCAGCGGAGATGGCGTTGTCGGCGAGCACGCGCAACTCCAGCGCGATGATCTCGATGGAAGACGCGGTGGCGAGTTCGCCGACCAGCTCGTAATAATCGCGACCGTCCACCTCGGTAATCGCGAAATTGGACAGCGGCACCAGCTTCTGCGCCTTCAGGATGAAACGATTGAATGCGTCGGCATCCTGTTGTTCGTCCACCGGCCAGAGCAGGGTCGACACGACGATCTGGTCGCCCGCGGCGGTGAGGAAGACGGCAAGGTCGCCATGCTCTCGCATCGTGATGCGCAGTACGGGCTCGTCGCCCGTCACCGCGTCCACGCCGAATTCGTCGGCGAGGCCGCGCAGAGCGTCCGCCAGCCCGTCGATCGTCCATGCCTCAGCCAACGCTATCGTCCTATCCGTCGTGGTCGCTTGACACACCATGCACGACCACGCAGCACTTGCAACATGAGCGGATACGGTGGCGACGGTCGAATGCCCGGACGGGGCGCAGCACGGATGGCGGTTCCGGCGGTGCATCCCGTCGGGTCGATGACGCCCGTCCGCTCCCGGTCGATGTTGCTCGAGCCGCTATCGTCATGATCTGGAAGTCGTTGTTCGGAATCGACGATCGCCCCGCCCGGTCGCGACTGGCGGAGGTGCGCAACATCACGATCGGTCGCACCGTGCGGCTGGACGCGCTGGCGTGGCGGATGCTGGAGAACAGCGGATTCCAGCTCGATCGCGATACGCTGGAAATCACGGCGCAGGGCGTGGTCAAGCTCGACGACGGCAGCCATGTCCACCGCTTCTACACCGACGACGAACTAATGCTGCAAGCGGTGAGCCAGCAGGCGAACGGCTCCGACGCGGACGATTTCACGCTGTTCCGGCCTTGGTCGAGCAGCTATCCCGCCGACCGCGACGACAAGGAGGCGTTCCTGCGCCGGATGTCACGACCGACATGGGATCAGGGCGGCCTGCCGCCGTTCCGCCGCTTCTGGTACGAGGGTGACGAGCGGGACCAGCCGCCCGTTCAATTGTGGGAGGCGGTCTATTACGAACGCGACGCCGACCCGGTCAGCCATATCCGGCAGACCTGCATGCTCTATGCCCGCGATCTGCGGCCGGCGGGGCTGGAGTTGCTGCTGGCGCTGGCCATGGCGCCGGAGGGCGGCGACTACACGCACGAGATCATGGTCGGCCTGCCGCTCGGGCTGGCCGAGTTCACTGCCTGAGGGGGAAGCATGGACTATTTCGCGAACGTGTTCCTGTACGCCGCGGGACATTTCGTCCTCGCCTTCGGGCTGGCCTGCCTGTTGCTGGCGGTGTTCAAGCGCCTGTACCAGATCTCGACGCCATATGACGAGGCGAAGCTGATCGCGGCGGGCAACGTCGCCGCGGCGGTCGCGCTGGGCGGCGCCATCATCGGCTTCGCGCTGCCCCTCGCGTCGGCGTTGAGCGAGACGGCCGATCCTGTCGAGTTCACCGCCTGGGCAGTGCTGGCCGGCGTGGTTCAGGTGCTGGCGTCGCTGGTCGTGCGGCGGTTCGTGGTGCGCGACATGGCCGAACGGATCGAAGCGGGGAATATCGCGAGCGGCATCTATCTGGCGGCGACATCGATCGGCGTCGGGCTGCTCAACGCCGCCAGCATGACATATTAAGGGCAGAGACGATGGACAGCCTTCCTCGCCGCCGGATGCGGTCCGCCGCCGCCGGTCTCAGCGCCGTCGGAGTGGCGGCCATGCTGTCCGGCTGCGATCCCAGCCCGGAGGAATTGTCGCGGCAGCAATTCGGTGCCCCGACCGAAGTCGCGGCCTTCGCCTCTGTCGCCGAATGTGTCGCCACGCGCGACTATACGCAGCAACAGTGCGAGGAAGCGCAGCGCACCGCCAATAACGACGACACCCGCACCGCCCCCCGTTTTGCCGAGCGTGGCTTGTGCGAAGACCAGTTCGGCAGCGGTTCCTGTTCCGCCCGCACCGATGGCGGGCAGAGTTTCTTCACGCCATTGCTGACCGGCTTCCTGATCGGTCAGCTCGCCAATGGCGGCGGCTACCGCTATGGCGGACTGTATCGCGACCGGCGCGACGACCGCTACTACACCGGCTCGGGTGCATGGCTGTACAATGGCGGTTATGGCGGGCGCGGCTATCGCTATCAGGTCGGATCGCGGGCGATCTCGGCGCCGGTGACCACGTCGCGCATCCAGACGCGCAGCTCGGTGGTGTCGCGCGGCGGGTTCGGCGGACGCGCCAGCACGCGCGGCGGCTGGGGAGGCTGACGCCGGCGACATGCCGCGTGCGGCCGTCCGGCGGGCGACTGCCGGCTGTGATACGATAAATGGTCGGGAAGAGAGGATTCGAACCTCCGGCCCCTGCCTCCCGAAGACAGTGCTCTACCAGGCTGAGCTACTCCCCGACGGAGTCCCGGGTCATCGGCCTTTTCGGGGGCCTACCGGTGCTTGGAGGCGCGCCTATAGCCAGCACTTCATAAGCTGGCAAGCGGTCGCGCACGATTTGGTGCGCGACCGCCGAACGTCACCTGGGCGGATGGTCAGTTGCTGGGGGACAGCTTGGTGTTCAGGACCCAGCCGACATTGTCGTTATCGTCGGCGACCTCCCACCACAGGCCGGCCTTCTGTCCGGTGGGGTAGACGATCGAGCCGACCGGCAGCGTGCGGATGATCTTCGCCGACGCCATGCCGGATGCGCGCATCGCGACCGGACCCTGCGCGGTGAAGGTCTTCGCGGGGGCGGCCTGCGCGGTGCCGGCGTCGCCCGGCGTGACGAGGCCGAGCGTGTTGACCATCTTCGTATAGGCCTGGATGAACGACAGCGTCACGATGCGGCCGATATCGGTATTGTCGTAGCCGCCGCCGACTGCGCCGCCCACGGCCAGAAAGCCGCCCGCACCGAACGCCAGATTGTTCTTGGCGGCATAGCCGTCCTCGACCGCGATCGTCTCCGTCGTGCGGACGTTGGTCAGCGACAGCTGGGTGTTCGCCTCCATCTTCTTGCTCTTCAGCCCGCCGAGCAGCCCACCGACGCGGCCGCCGACCAGTCCGCCGATACCGCCGGCGACACCGCTGCCGCTGACGTTGCTGTTCGCGCCCGCAATCTCCGCGACGAGGACGTAGTCGGCCGCCTTGATCTGGCCCTGACCGACGTTGGAGGCGCGTTGCAGGCCGAGCCCGTCGCCGATCGCGCGTTCGCGGCTGGCGGCGTTCAGTCCGGTGCCCCGATCGACGATGTTGAAGCAGCCCGAACGCTGGACGAGAACGCGCAGCAGCTTCTGCGGAGGTGCGAGGCTGTTCTGCGTCCAAGCGGAGGGATCGTCGCCGTCCGCGATCGACACGGTGCCCAGCTTGCGGGCGCAACGCGGCACGTCGTTGACGGCCTGCGTCTGCATCTGCTGTCCCTTGGACGCGCGGGCTTGTGCATCGGCCAGCGCCGGAAACATTGCCACGGCCGCGACCATGCCGGCCGTTACTGCGAACGTCTTCATCGATAATCCCCTTTGTTACTTGCCCCGTAACGACTCCGGCCTTTAGCGAAGGTGAAGCCGGCGCGGAACCCGCGTTTGCCTTGGGCCGAGCGGATGCTATGGCCGACGAAACCCGCACATCGTCAGGACATCCGTGGCAACCCCGCTCGACCGCATCCGTAATTTCAGCATCATCGCGCATATCGACCACGGCAAGTCGACGCTGGCGGATCGCCTGATCCAGCAGACCGGCGGCCTGACCGAGCGCGAGATGTCCGAGCAGGTGCTCGACAACATGGACATCGAGAAGGAGCGGGGGATCACGATCAAGGCGCAGACGGTGCGCCTGGCCTATACCGCGTCGGACGGCGAGACGTACGTCCTGAACCTGATGGACACGCCGGGCCATGTCGACTTCGCCTATGAGGTGTCGCGGTCGCTGGCGGCGTGCGAGGGTGCGCTGCTGGTCGTCGACGCGGCGCAGGGCGTCGAGGCGCAGACGTTGGCCAACGTCTATCAGTCGATCGAGCACGACCACGAGATCGTGCCCGTCATCAACAAGATCGACCTGCCCGCCGCCGAGCCCGAGATGGTCCGGAAAGAGATCGAGGACGTGATCGGCATCGACGCGTCGGAGGCGGTGCTGGCATCGGCCAAATCGGGGATCGGCATCGCCGAAATCCTCGAGGCCATCGTCAAGCGCATCCCGCCGCCCAAGGGGGATGCCGATTCGCCGCTGAAGGCGATGCTGGTCGACAGCTGGTACGACCCGTATCTGGGCGTCGTCATCCTCGTCCGCGTGATCGACGGTGTCCTGAAAAAGGGCCAGCAGATCAAGTTCATGCAGGCCGGCACGATGCACCTCGTCGACCGCGTGGGCTGTTTCCGGCCCAAGATCGAGCAGCTGGCCGATCTGGGACCGGGCGAGATCGGCTTCATCACCGCGCAGATCAAGGACGTGGCGCAGGCCCGCGTCGGCGACACGCTGACCGATGCGAAGCGGCCCGCCGCGGAGGCGCTGGAAGGCTTCAAGGAAGTTCAGCCGGTGGTGTTCTGCGGCCTGTTCCCGGTCGATGCCAACGACTTCGAGAAGCTGCGCGAAAGCATCAGCAAGCTGCGGCTGAACGATGCCAGCTTCTCGTTCGAGATGGAGACGTCGGCGGCGCTGGGCTTCGGGTTCCGCTGCGGGTTCCTGGGGCTGCTGCATCTGGAGATCATCCAGGAGCGGCTGACGCGCGAATACGACCTCGACCTCATCACCACCGCGCCGTCGGTGGTGTACCAGATCGAGTTCACGCATCCCGATCCGGCCGGGATCACGCAGATCGACCTGCACAATCCCGCCGACATGCCTGACGTCAACAAGATCAAGACGATCAGCGAGCCGTGGATCGAGGCGACGATCTACGTCCCCGACGAATATCTCGGGTCTATCCTGAAGCTGTGTCAGGACCGGCGCGGCATCCAGAAGAACCTGACCTATGTCGGCGGGCGGGCGCAGGCGACGTACGAATTGCCGCTCAACGAAGTGGTGTTCGACTTCTACGACCGGCTGAAATCGCTGTCGAAGGGCTATGCCAGCTTCGACTACCACCAGATCGGCTATCGTGAGGGCGATCTGGTCAAGATGTCGATCCTCGTCAACGAGGAGCCGGTCGACGCGCTGAGCATGATCGTCCACCGCGGCACCGCCGAAGTCCGGGGCCGCGGCATGGTCGAGCGGCTGAAGGAGCTAATCCCGCGCCATTTATTCAAGATTCCGATCCAAGCGGCGATCGGCGGCAAGGTAATCGCGCGCGAGACGATCAGCGCGATGCGCAAGGACGTGACCGCGAAATGCTATGGCGGCGACGCCACCCGCAAGAAGAAGCTGCTGGAAAAGCAGAAGAAGGGCAAGGCGAAGATGCGCGAGTATGGCTCGGTCAGCATCCCGCAGGAAGCCTTCATCGCGGCACTGCGCATGGGTGACGAGAACTGACGCGGGACCTGCTGCGGTCCTGAACGGCGACCGGATGGCGTGTGCGGTTCAGGCAAGATCGGGGAACATCAGCGTAAAACGTGCCTGCTCCGCGCGCTCCAGTCGCTTTCTGGCTTCCGCGAAGTTGACCGTCATCTCGTTCAGCAGCCGGTCGTGGTCGGCGATCGCGAAGGCGATCAGGTCCGGCACCGCGTTCAGGCTATCGAGCGGTTTGCCGTTGCGAAGATTGAAGATGAGGGACAGGTCGAACCAGTTATCCGGCTCCTGCCGGCTGGCGATATCGATAGAAGCGGACCCTTGTTCGGAGACGAGGCGGAACCGGACCACGTCATTTTCGAGTATCGCCGTGCCGTTATCGCGAAATCCGGTATCGGCGATCGCGGGATCGCGCAGGCGCCAGGCGGTGGCCAGTTCACCGGTATCCGCCGCGAGCGTCGTTATGGTGGACATCATGGTCGTCCCGGTTTGATGAGGCTGAGCCCGTCCTTCGCGGGTTTGTAACCCTTCGAGAAGAGGTAATCGAGTTCCCGCGCCAGATAGCTGTCCGGTTTGACCTTGGTAACCGAGTTGGACAGGATGATGGCGTCACCACGCGCGATGGTGCGATCAATGAACGGCTTGTTGAACCGGTCGAAGATCTGATCCTTGGTCATGCCCTTGGTAATGCGGTCCCACTGTTGCGTCGGGATGTCGAAATACCGGTCTCCACCCTTGTTCGCGAGCGCCTGGTAATCGGGGTTGTGACCCAAGACTGTGGTCCCTGTCTGCCGCTTCGCAGGTTTGGCCAGCGGCTTGTGGAGCGGCGCGGATGCCTCTTCCCCTGTTCTAGCGGTCGCTGCGGTCCGCGCCGCCGTCGTGTCCACCGCCGCCGTGTCCGCCGCCGCGCGACGAAGACCACCAACCTGCAGGCGGATCAGCAACCACGCGATGAACGCCTTGCCCAGATGCTCGAATGCTTCGGCGTAGCGGCGGGCGGCGATATCAATGTCGGCTTCCGTGCGCGCCTCCGCCGCCGCTCGGCTCGCCGCGCCCAGACCATAGGCGAAGGCGATACCCTCGTAGCCGAACTCCCAGCAGGTCCACGCCAGGATCGCCGCGCCTAACGCCTCGCCCACCACCGGCACCGCCAGCAGCGCGAAGCCGCCGACGATCAGCGCGACGTCGCGTTCGTCCAGTCGCTCGATCGCCTGCCGAAGTTCGACCAGCTTCCGGCGGGTGTCGCCACGGACATGGTCCAGCGATCGCTGGACCGCCAGCGCGACCTTTTCGATCGCCGGCAGGTCGTCGATCCGCTGCCGCGGCTGGGTACGCTGACCCGCGCCGGCCGGCGGAGTCTTCGACGTCGGCAGCCGATCGATCTGGATCGTGCCCGTGAACAGCGGCGGCAGCCACACCAGCGCGATCCGCTGTGCGATGATCGCCCGCTCGATAGTGTCGCGCAGTTCCATCGGCGTGAGGTGGGCCGCGTGACTGCCGCTGAGTGGAAGCTGTCGCCAGACCTGCTGCAATTGCCGAACCGCGCCGGCGCTGCCGAACAGCCGGTACAGAACCGCGACCTGATGATACGGCCGACGCTGTTCCGGCGGCAGCAGCGCGGGCGTACCGATGAGGATGCGGCCGGTGCCGACCCGAACTTCAATCGGCCGCGAGACCACGGCCATCCCTGTTCCCCGGCATTGCGATGCGTCCCCCGGGGCGCATCCTGACACCGGCAGGGCGCGTCCGCAACGATGTTTGGGGGAACACCATAGTGTCGACTGGTCCGGGCGACACGGAGAGACTGTATCACCGCGAACTTGATGCCAGCGAAGTGCTTCAGATTACGGCGGGAAGTCAGTCGCGCTTCCGACCACGTCCCGTCACTTGCTATCGGGACCCGGATGATCTCGACCGATCCCCAGATCGAGCGGGCCGAACGCATCGGGGAGCAGTTCCGACAGCCGGTAGCTGCGGATCGCATCGCCCTCGGCTGCGCCGCAATGGACCGGCAGGTCGCGGCCGCCCATCTGCGCCGCCTCGTTCAGCACCTGACGGCAGCGGCCACAGGGGCTGACCGGCTGCACGCCGGTCGCGCGTCCGTCCGCATCCATCGCGCCGCCGATCACCCCCACCGCGACCACATCGCGCAATCGGCCCGCCGCGCTGGCGGTGGCGACGGCGACCGTCTCGGCGCAGAGCGACAGGCCATAGCTCGCATTCTCCATATTCGCGCCCGTGACGATGCTGCCATCGGTCATCAGCAGCGCCGCGCCGACCGCGAACCGTGAATAGGGGGCGTGGGCGTGCCGCGCGGCCTCCCGCGCGGCGGCGATCAGGCGGGGGGCTTCGTCATTCATGGTGCCACTACGTCCCAGTTCACGGGTCCCTCAATGCCGTCGACGCGGCGGATATCGGTCGCGCGCCACATCTGCCACGGATGCGCGGCATAGCCGGGGACGAGGAAATAGCCGGTCAGCCATACCGGCCGGGCCAGCGCGGCGGTGACCGTATAGCGCCGCTCGACCGGCTTCGCGATGCGCAGCAGGGCGGGCTTGCCCGTATGCGCCTCCACAATGGTCAGGAACCGGCGCAGTTCGGCGAGCAGCGCGGGACGGTCCGGCCGCGCCGCGCAATCGTCGCGGAACGACAGGTCTACGGCGGCGGGTAGCGCATCGCCGGTACGGGGCACGACCGTGTTGAACGCGTTCGCCTGATCCTTCGCCGGCTGGCACAGCGAATACAGATGCACCGCCCCGCGCCGCATCCCGGCGTCGGGCAGCGCCTGCCAGTTCGCCTCGAAGTTTGGCGCGCGGCGATCCTTGCCGCTGGTCGCGACCAGATAGGCGAAATCCGCCCCGTGCGCGCGGACGGTCGGCCATTCCGGAACCGCCGCATCCTCGTCCAGATCGATGCCCTGCAACGGATAGCGTCCAACCGACGGTGCCCAATGCGTGACATAATGCCAGCCGCCGATCCCCAGCGCGCCCGCGGTCGCCAGCCCGCCGACCAGAACGTGCCAGACCTTAGCCACGAATGTGCAGGACGCAGATCAGCGTGAACAGGCGGCGCGCGGTGTCGAAATCCACCGCGATCTTGCCGTCGAGCCGTTCCATCAGCAGTTCGGCGGCTTCGTTGTGGACGCCCCGGCGGGCCATGTCGACGGTCTCGATCTGTTGCGGGGTGGAGGCGCGGATCGCCTGATAATAGCTGTCGCAGATCGCGAAATAGTCGCGGATCGGCCGGCGGAAACGCGCCATCGACAGGATGAGCGTTTCCAGCGGCGTATCGTCCTCGCGCTTGATCGCCAGCACCAGTCGCCCTTCCTCGACCGAGATGGCGAGACGATAGGGGCCTTCATAGCCGTCCGGCGCGGCGCGCTGCGGCGCGAAGCTGTTGCCCTCCAGCAGGTCGAAGATCGCGATCCGCCGTTCCTGCTCGACATCGGCCGACCGCCACAGGATCGTGCGTTCGTCCAGGGTGACGTCGATGATGCGGCGGTCGGCCATGACTCCGATTACGGTGAACCGCTTGCCCCGGCAATGGCGCGGGGGCGGCCACGGCGCTACAGGACGGCGCATGGCCACACTCGCATTTCCGACTCCCGCTACCCCCGTCGTGGAGCAGCAGCTTCCCCGCAACGTCGAAGCGGAGGCGGCGATGCTCGGCGCGATGATGATCGACAACCGGCTGGCCGACGATCTGGTCGACCGGCTGGAGCCGGTGCATTTCTTCGAGCCGCTGCACGGCCGCATCTTCGCCGCGATCAAGACGCTGCGCGCCAACGACATGCTCGCGACGCCGGTGACGCTGCGCCCGATGTTCGAGGCGGACGAGGCGATGAAGGAACTTGGCGGGCCGTCCTATCTCGCCGGGCTGACCGGATCGGGCGCAGGCCTGATCGGCGCACGCCAGTTCGCGACGCAGATCTACGACCTCGCCATGCTGCGCGCGCTGGTCACGGTCGGCCGCACACTTGTCGACCGCGCGATGGACACCAGCGAGGAGGTGAATCCGCGCGCCCAGATCGAGGCGGCTGAAGAGGAACTCTACAAGGTCGCGGGCGACGGCGGCGCGGAGAACGCCACGAAGACCTTCGCACAGGCGACGACGATGGCCGTCAAGATGGCGGAGCGTGCACTGAACAGCGGCGGCAACCTGTCGGGCGTGACGACGGGCCTCGACTCGATCAACGCCAAGATTGGCGGCATGCACCATTCCGATCTGATGATCCTCGCCGGCCGACCCGGCATGGGCAAGACGTCGCTGGCGACCAACATCGCCTTCAACGCCGCCCGCCGCTGGATGCGCGACATGGCGGACGGGATCGCCCCGGCCGACTCGGTCGGCGCGAAGGTCGCGTTCTTCTCGCTGGAAATGAGCGCCGACCAGCTCGCGACGCGTATCCTCGCGGAACAGGCGCGGATCAGTTCGGAAAACCTGCGCATGGGCAAGATCAGCCGCGCCGAGTTCGCGCAACTCGCGGCGGCGGCGGCGGAACTGGAAAATCTGCCGCTGTTCATCGACGATACCGGCGGTCTCAGCATCTCGGCGCTGCATACCCGCGTTCGTAGATTGCAGCGGCGGCACAATAACGAGATTGGGCTGGTCGTCGTCGACTACCTCCAGCTGCTGACCGCGGGCGGCAAGGGGTCGGAGAACCGCGTGCAGGAAATCTCCGAAATCTCGCGCGGGCTGAAGACGCTGGCCAAGGACATGAACGTACCGGTGCTCGCGTTGTCGCAGCTCAGCCGCGCGGTCGAAAGTCGCGAGGACAAGCGGCCGATGCTGTCGGATCTGCGTGAATCGGGATCGATCGAGCAGGACGCCGACATGGTCTGGTTCGTGTTCCGCGAGGACTATTACGTCGCCGCGAAGGAGCCGAAGCGCCCGACCGAGGGTGACGACAGCCGCGTGTTCGAGGATCACCAGAAGTGGGCGACCGACATGGAACGCGTCTATGGTCTGGCCGAACTGATCGTTGCCAAGCAGCGCCACGGCGCGACGGGCAAGGTCGTGATGAAATTCGATCCGACGATCACCCGCTTCTCCGACTACGCCGGCTATTGAGCGCAGGCAGCGACGGCGTCCGCCGGACGTGCTAACGACCGCGGCGTGACGGACAGTCCGCCGCGGATCGGGAGTGCCTTCATGTACACATGGCCGTATGCGGGTTGGGCGAAAGCCGGCTTCGACGCCTGGGCGCTGGGAATGGAGGCGTCGGCGGTGATCGGCATGCGCGTCGCCAAGATCGCATCGGGAGGCGACGCCGACCAGCGCGAGACGCGCCTGATGATGCAGGAAAAGATGCAGGCGGCGCTGGAACTGCAATTCGCGATGGCGACCGGCGGCCTCGGCTCGACCCCGCTCGCAGGCACGCAGAAGGTGCTGAAGCATTACCGGGGCAAGGTGGGTGCGAATCGGAGGCGGCTGGGGAAAGCCGGGGGGTAAGGCTGCTGCTCGCTGCTGCTAGCTCCCCTTGCCTTGGGGAGGGCTTCGCCAAAAGCGTACGGTCCGTTGAGAAACCTTCCCCCAGCCCTCCCGCAAGCGGAAGGGACGCCAAGAAGCAGGGCCCCGGTTTAACACCTCCCTCAGCAAAACGGCCGGATCGCCAGCACCAGTTCCGTCTGCCGGTTCGTGCCGGTCTTCTCGAACAGCGCCTTGACCTGATTGCGCACCGTTCCCGCCGCTGCCCCGCGATGCCGTGCGACCGTCGCGATGTCGTGACCGTCCGCCAGCATCAGCGCGACCGCCGCCTCGGCAGGGGTCAGGCCATAGGCGGCGCGCAACAGCATGATCGGATCGCCGCTGCGCTGCGGCGTCCGGATCGTCAGGACCGCGCGCGCCGCCGATAGCGGTCCCTCGATCCGGATCGCCAGCGGGACGAGGTCGACGATCGCCGGCTGACGGCCGCGCACCGGGCGCAGCGCCACGGACACCCTGCCGGTCATCGGCCGCCCGGGCGATGTCACCGCGCGGAACGCGTCCTCCAGCGCCGGGTCGGAGCCGCTGGCCGCCGCGACGACGCGACCGTGGCGGATCGTCAGGTGCGTGGCCGATTGCAGGATCGCCTCCGCCGCCGGTGACAGGGATGCGATCTTGCGATCGAACCCCAGCAGGATCGCCGGGCCGGACAGATGCTCCGCCGTTCGCACCAGCGACGCGTCGAGCGCCGTACCCAGCGTCAGGCTGGCACCCATCGTCGCGGCGATGGCGGGGGCGATCGTCTCCAGCAGGCGGCGTTCGTCCATGTCCGCCTCGCCGCTGCGTGCCGGCCTCAGCAGCGCCATCGCCATCTGTGCGCCGTCGGCGGCGTGGCCCAGCGGCACGATGCAGGAATGGGGGATGTCGTACTCCGCGAACAGGCCGGTGTAGATCGGCAGGCGGGCGCGCATCGCATCGGTGCTGAAATCCCGGTCCGTCTGGCATCGGAACGCCGGCCCCCGGATCGCCGCGCGCGTGCGCGGATTATGCGCCGGATCGGGACCGCCCGCGCGCAGGTAATCCTCCTCGACATAGCGGCCGAAGTCCGACAGCAGATTGACGAACAGGCCCCGCTGCGGATCGATAGCGGCGATCTGCGCCGCCGCGCCGCCCGTGGCGCGCGCCAGCGTCTCCAGAGAGCACGCCCAGCTCGTCATCCCCATCGCTGCCTGTCGGAAATGTTCGACCAGCGCCTGTGCGTCCTGCGTCATGCCGTTCCCCCGGTCCGGCGTCCCCACGACGGTATGTTCGAAACTGCATCGAAATACAGGATTTGGAAAGCATCTTATCCCAAATGGGACATGCGCACTGCGCGGCCGCGTCGCAAAAGCGCGGCGGGGATGGACCTGTCTTCGGTCCTACGGGGGAGTTTCTATGACGATCAAGGCCTTGTTTGTACTGACGGCGCTGACTGCGGCAACGCCTGCGGTCGCGCAGGATGCGGGATCGGACGGGGGCATCCGGTTCAGCGCGGCAGTGACCGGTGGCACGCTCGGGGTGGGGCCGGAGATCGGCGCGCGCTTTTCCGATCATGTCGGCGTCCGCGCCAGCGCGACGTTCCTCGGTATCAGCGGCGACATCGATCCGGACGAGATCACCTATGACGGTAAGCTGAAGCTGGAAAGCTATGGCCTGATGGCGGACGTGTATCCGATGGGCGAGCATTTCCGCATCTCGGCCGGCGCGCGGATCAACAAGAACCGCGCGCGGGTGATCGCGACGCCGACGACCAATGTGGAGGTGGGCGACACCACCTACACACCGACGCAGATCGGCACGCTGCGCGGCCGCGCCGAGGTGAAAGAGTTCGCGCCAGCTCTGACGCTCGGCTGGAGCGGCGGCAATCGTCGCGGCTTCATGTTCGGGTTCGATGCGGGCGTGCTGTTCCAGGGATCGGTCAAGATCCGCGAGTTCACGGCGACGGGGTCGCTGTCCAACAACGCCGCATTCCGCGCCAGCCTCGAAGAGGAGCGTCGCGACGTTC
This sequence comes from Sphingomonas sp. Leaf343, assembly GCF_001423765.1. Classification (GTDB taxonomy): domain Bacteria; phylum Pseudomonadota; class Alphaproteobacteria; order Sphingomonadales; family Sphingomonadaceae; genus Sphingomonas. The sequence goes on along the minus strand of NZ_LMPG01000013.1, from coordinate 19,658 downwards.
AGGACGATGTCGACGATTACAAGATCTATCCGATCGTACAGTTCAGCATCGGCTATCGTTTCTGACAGCCGACACTGGGCACGGGTCTGCGGAGTCGGGGCCGCAGACCCGATCGCCCGATCTCCAGGGGGAGACTGGCCGGGCGCCGCCATCGCGGTGACCCGGCCTTTTTTTGCGTGCTGCTCGCCCTAGAAAGCGGGTTCGTCGCCCGGCAGCGTCGAGACGTGGATGCCGCATTCCACCTTGTCCCATCCGCGCCAGCGACCGGCGCGGGGGTTTTCGCCGGGTGCGACCCTGCTGGTGCAGGGCGCGCAGCCGATCGATAGATACCCCTGCGACTCCAGGGGATGGCGTCGCAGGTCGTGTTCCGCGAAATACGCCTCCAGCCGCTCCTTCGGCCAGTCGGCGAGGGGATTGATCTTCAACCGCCCTTCATCCTCCTCGAACCGTGGCAGTGCGATGCGGGTGCCGGACTGGAAACCCTTGCGCCCCGAGATCCACGCGTCGAACGGCAACAGCGCACGGCGCAGCGGCTCCACCTTGCGCAGGTCGCAACACCCATCGGGATCGTAAGACCAGCGCAGCCCCGTCTTGTCCTTCGCCGCCAGCAGCCGCGGATCGGGCCGGAATACGCGCAGGTCGGTCAGCCCCAGCCGCTCGGACAGCTCGTCCCGGTACGCGAGCGTCTCGCCGAACATCTTCTGCGTGTTGGTGAAGATCACCGGCACGTCGACATCGATGCTTGCGACCATATGCAGCAGCACCGCCGATTCCGCGCCGAACGACGACACCGACGCGACCCGCCCGGCGAGTTCGCCGGTCAGCAACTGGCGCAGCATTTCCGACGCTTCGACCCCGTCGAACCGCGCCTGCATCGCCGCCGCATCCACCGCGGTGAACGCCGGCCGCGCATCGATCATATCAAAGACCCGTGCCGCCTCACCCATGACGCAGCTTCCACACCGGCACCGCCGCATCCGCCGCACGCTGATAGCGGAAATCATACCGGTCGAGCGCCCGCGCCAGCGCGTCCGCATCGATCTCCGCTTCCGGCGCGAAGCTGTCGAAGCCGCAGCGGCGCATCAGCGGCAACTGGTCGACCAGCACGTCGCCCGCCGCACGCAATTCACCGGAATAGCCTGCCTCGCGCAAAATACGCGCCGCCGAATAGCCGCGGCCGTCGCGGAACGTCGGAAAGCTGATCTCGACCAGCGCCAGCTGCTCCAGATGCGGCAGCAGCGCGCGCGCGTCGTCGCCCGCCTCCAGCCGCACGGCGGTGGCGTTGGTCTGGCCCGCCAAAAACGCGTCCAGCGTCACCGCCGGCCCGTCATGCGGGGCATCGTCGCGAAAGCGCAGATCGGTGGGATCAACCATAGATCGCCTCCTTGAACGGCTCCATCCCGACCCGGCGATAGGTGTCGAGGAAGCGTTCCCCCGGCGCCCGTTCCGCCAGATACCGGTCGGTGACGCGCTCGATCGCATCGACCACCCCGTCCTCGGAAAAGCCGGGGCCGGTGATCTTGCCGAGCGACACATCCTCCGCCCCCGATCCACCGAGCAGTAGCTGGTAGTTCTCGGTGCCTTTCCGATCGACGCCGAGGATGCCGATGTGCCCGGCATGGTGGTGGCCGCAGGCGTTGATGCAGCCGCTGATCTTCAGCTTCAGCTCGCCCAGATCGCGCTGCCGCCCCGCATCCGCGAACCGGCTGGCGATCTTTTGCGCCAGCGGGATCGAGCGGGCATTGGCCAGCGCGCAGTAATCGAGGCCGGGGCAGGCGATGATGTCGCCGATCAGGTCGAGGTTCGCCTCCGCCAGACCCGCGTCGGTCAGCGCCTGCCAAACCGCATACAGGTCGCGCGCGGCGACATGCGGCAGGACTATGTTCTGCGCATGCGTGACGCGCAGTTCGTCGAAGCTGTACCGCTCCGCCAGATCGGCCATCACGTCGATCTGGTCCGCCGATGCGTCGCCGGGGATGCCGCCGGTCGGCTTCAGGCTGATCGTGACGATCGCATATCCCGCCTGCTTGTGCGCCCGGACATTCTGGTCAAGCCACACGGCAAAATCGGGGTCGGAGCGGTCGACCGCCGCCGATGCCGCCGGATCGAACGCGGGCGGCGCGAACATCGCGGTGATCCGCGCCAGCTCCGCCGCCGGGGGGTCGAGGCCCAGCGTCTTGACCAGCGCGAACTCCTCCTCGACCTGCCGGCGATATTCGTCGGGGCCGATCTCGTGCAGCAGGATCTTGATCCGAGCCTTGTAGATATTGTCGCGCCGGCCGTAGCGATTGTAGACGCGCAGGCACGCCTCCAGATAGCTCATTAGGTCGTCGGCGGTGACGAAGTCCCTGATCTCGTGCGCGATCATCGGCGTGCGGCCCATGCCGCCGCCGACGAAGATCTTCGCGCCCAGTACGCCGTCCCGTTCCAGCAACTGGATGCCGATATCGTGCAGCCGCATCGCCGCGCGGTCCTCGTCGGCGGCGATCACCGCGATCTTGAACTTGCGCGGCAGATAGGTGAATTCGGGATGGAAGGTCGACCATTGCCGGATCAACTCGGCCCATGGACGCGGGTCGGTGACTTCATCAGCGGCCGCCCCTGCGAACTGGTCGGACGAGATATTGCGGATGCAATTGCCGCTCGTCTGGATCGCGTGCATTTCGACCGTCGCCAGCTCGGCGAGAATGTCCGGCGCATCGCTCAGCGTGATCCAGTTATACTGGATGTTCTGCCGGGTCGTGAAATGCCCATAGCCGCGGTCGTATTTGCGCGCGACATGCGCCAGCATCCGCATCTGCCGGCCGTCGAGCGTTCCATACGGCACCGCCACGCGCAGCATATACGCATGAAGCTGGAGATACAGACCATTCATCAGCCGCAGCGGCTTGAACTGGTCCTCCGTCATCTGCCCCGACAGGCGACGCTGCACCTGATCGCGAAACTCCTCGACGCGGGCGTCGACGATGGACTGATCGTATTCGTCGTACTTGTACATGCGTGGGTCCTGCTCCTCCACAGCGGAGGAGATATGGCGGCACGAATGACCTCATCGGTGCCCGTCTTGGAGGAAATGGCGGCTGTCCCGCCCTCCCGCAACCGAGCGATGCTTGCCCCGGCGGTAGGGCAGCTTTCGATCTCCGCGGCCCCGCGTCGTATAATATATTTGACAAACCATCTTTTGCAGGTGAGTTTTATTGCAGAACATCATCCCGGGGGGGCGAATATGACGCGCATATGCAGGATTCTGCTGAAGGCCGGAGTCGCGACGACGGCATTGATCGCCATGCCGGTCGCGGCGCAGACATCGTCTGCGGCGGCCAAGCCCGACAAGGTCCAGAAGTCGAAGAAGCTGAAGAAGGCCCGTGAGGCCGTTCGGGCCGAGCCGGCGGCCGATGGCGCCGTTGCGGATACCAACGATCAGGAAATCCTGGTGACGGGCACGCGCATCCTGCGTCCGAACATGGAGAGCAACGCGCCGATCACCGTCATCGACGAGGCGTTTCTCAAGGAACGCGGTCTGGCCCGGATTGAGGATGCACTGTCCCAGATCCCGCAGATCACGCCGATGCTGGGGCTGCAGGGTAATAGCTGGACTGCCGGTCGCGCCGGGATCAACCTGCGTCGTCTGGGTCAGGGGCGAACGCTGACGCTGCTTAACGGACAGCGCTTGGACAATGACGTCGGCCTCGTTCCCGGCGCGTTGATCGAGCGGATCGACGTGCTGACCGGCGGTGCCTCGGCGGTCTACGGTTCGGACGCGATCGCGGGCGTCGTCAATTTCATCCTGAAGCGCCGTTTCAACGGGTTGGTCCTTGATGCCGAAGCCAGCGGCTTCCAGCATCACAACGACAATATGACCCTGCTGAAGGCCGGCAAGGAAGCGGGCTATCCCAGCCCGAACGAGCGGTTCTTCGGCGGCGGCAATTTCTACGCGTCGCTGGCGGGCGGGCAGGACCTGTTCGACAAGAAGGTGAACGTCAGCGCCTTCCTGACCTACAAGGAGGCGAAGCCGGTTCGCTTTTCGGATATCGACCAGACGACCTGTCCGCTGATGATGAACCCGTTGAACACCGAGGTCTTCCGTAACGACACCTACGTCTGCAACGGTACGACGTTCAACCAGTATAACTACTTCAACGTCGGCGGCGTGGATTACGCCAACGCGCGTGACGGTTCGCGTTCGTGGCGGCCCTATAGCACGGACGACGAGGTACGGGTGCCGCGCAACGACTTCATCCAGCGCGCGGATCGGACCATCAACGCCGGCATGTTCGTCTCCGCTGACTTGATGGCCGACCTGAAGTTCAACGGCAATTTCATGGTCTCCCGGACCAGACAGAACGCCGAGATCGCCGTCACCGACGCCTTCTACACGGGCGATGTCCGCATCAACTGCGACAATCCCTTTCTGGGGGCACAGCAGGCAGCGATCTTGTGCGGCAGTGCTGCGGGCACCACGGCGCTGGCGGATGCCAGCACCGTCGTCGCGTGGAAGGATCAATTCACGCAGGTCATGGCACCGCGGATCTGGAACTGGCGCGCATCGGGGGCGGTGAGCGGGACGGTCGTCGATTCGATCCGGTTCGAAGCCAGCTATCTGCGGACGCGCGATATCTTCCGCAACTCCACCACCAACACCTATACCGGCGATGTGGACAAGTTCGCGCGGAGCCTTCAGGCGCGCAACGTCAACGGCGTGCCAACCTGTCTGTCGAAGATCGACGGCACCGACCCCGACTGCGTTCCCGCCAACGCGTTCCAGCCCAACTCCCTGTCCGACGAGACTTTCGGATATCTGACGGGCACCGGGCGGAGCTGGCAGCAGAACGACCTGACGGTCATGATGGGCGTCCTGTCGGGAACCTTGGGCGAATACGGGATCAAGAGCCCGTTCGCCGACAGCGGTATCGGTTTCGCGCTGGTCGGCGAACAGCGCAATGTTCGGTCGCAGTCGCGCGGCAGCGGCGTCTGGAGCAGCTGGACCCAGTTCGATGGCCGCGCCCGTGTGCGCGAACTGGCGGGCGAGATCGACATCCCCCTGATCCAGGGCAAGCCGTTCTTTCAGGAGCTGTCGATCAATGGCGGATATCGTGTCTCGGACTACACGACCTACGAGAAGCTCGTCCACACCTGGAAGGCGGAGAGCACCTGGGCACCGGTAGACGGTCTGCGCTTCCGCGGCAGCTACAACCGCGCGGTGCGCGTACCGGTGCTGGAGCGGCTGGAAGGGGAGAATCGCTATCCCAATGTCGGGACGCTGGACCTCTGTTCCCCGCCACGCGCGCCGACGAGCGGGCAGGCGTTGCAGCGCTATACGTTCGATCAATGCTCGATCGGCATGACCCGGGCCCAATATGACGCGTTGACCAGCAACTCGACGTGTGACGCCAACGGGTTCTGCCGGGCCACGCTTATCAACGGCGGCAATCCCGATCTGAAGCCGGAGCGTGGGCGCAGCTATACGGCCGGCGTGGTCATTCAGCCCACCTCCATTCCGGGCTTCTCCGCGACCGTCGACTGGTACAATATCGCCATCACCGGCGCGTTCGAATGGTCGCGGTGGGGAATGGCCTTCGACCAGTGTTATAACGAGAAGATCAACTTCTGGTGCAACATCTACAAGCGCGATCCGCAGACCGGGCGCGTGACCGAGATCGATGCGCGTTACAGCAACTCCGGCCGCACTGAAAGCCAGGGTTTCGACTTCAGCCTCGGTTACAACATCGATCCGCGGCGACTGGGGATCGCCGACAATGCAGGCACCTTCGCCGTCAACTTCTCCGGCACGCTCGCGACCAGGCTAACCCGCCAGTTCGCGCCGAACACTCCGACATGGCAATGCAACGGGTATCACGGCTTCAACTGCGGCGAACCTTCGCCGAAGTGGCGGCATGTCACCGGCATCAACTGGGCATTGCCCTGGGTGAAGGGCGGCGTCGGCCTGACATGGCGCTACACTGGATCGACGAAGATTTCCAAATTGTCGAAGGATACGACGCTTGCGGCGCGTCCGACGCCGACCAACCCGGATGTCTATCCGCTGATCGCCAGGCTGCCGGCCTATAGCTACTTCGACTTCGCGGCCAACGTGGCGGTGAACCGCTATCTCGATCTACGGTTCAACATGCAGAACCTGTTCGACAAGGATCCGCCACTGATCGGAGACGGCCCCTTCGGTGGCGTGGGGCAGTACCAGAACACCTATTCCAGCTATTACACCATCCGGGGCCGGACGTTGCGCGTCGGATTGACGGCACGGTTCTGACGATGGCCAGCCGGCTTGAGCGGGGCACCTCGCTCAAGCCGGCGTCTCAGATCACCCAACTTCCCGCCGCCGGATCGGCGGGCTTCAGGGTCAGGTCCGGCCGCACCGTCGGGCCGAGCGCGCGGATACGGTCCTTGATGTGCGCCGGCCGTGGCCCATCGGGGGTTGCCGTCGCGTCGATCACATACGGTCCATTGACGCGGCGTGCGCCCTCTTCCGCACGGGCGATCGCTTCGCCGTCCGCACCCACGTCGCCCGCATCCTCGACATGACGCGACCAGCCGGAACCGGTCCACCAGATCACGTCGCCTGTGGGCAGGTCGTTCCCCGTCAGCAACTTCATGCCGCATCCTCCACCGCGACGGCTTCAGCGACGCGCGCCCAGCGCGCCAGCTTGTCCTCCGCGTCGGACAGTTCCACGACCTCGCCGACGACGATGATCGCCGGGCTGCGTACCGCCTCGCGCGTCACCATCGGCCCGAGATCGGCGAGCAGCGTCTTCATCGCGCGGTGGCCCGGCTGCGTGCCTTTTTCCAGCACCGCGACCGGCATGTCCGGCGCGACGCCGTCTGCCATCAGCTTGTCGGCGATATCCGATGCAGTCGCAACGCCCATATAGATGACGAGCGTGCGGCCTTGCCCCGCCAGCCCGGACCAGTCCTGTTCGGACAGACCCTTGCACTGGCCCGCCACGAAGCTGACGGCGCTGGAATGATCGCGGTGCGTCAGCGGCAGCATCGCCTCCGCCGCGCAGCCGAGCGCCGCCGAGACTCCGGGGATGACCTCGACCGGCAGGCCGGCTGCGCGCACCGCCTCGACCTCCTCGCCGCCGCGACCGAACACGAACGGGTCGCCGCCCTTCAGCCGGATGACGACGCTGCCCGCCTTCACATGCGCGACGATCAGCGCGTTGATCGCCTCCTGTGGCAGCGTATGCCGCGCCCGCGTCTTCGCGACGGAAATGCGGTGCGCGGTCGCGGGCGCGAGATCCAGCACGCGCGGATCGATCAGCCCGTCGTGGACGACCACCTCGGCCGCCCTCAACGCCTCCACGGCGCGCACCGTCAGCAGGCCGGGATCGCCCGGGCCCGCCCCGACGAGAATGACGCGCCCGCGCGCGTGCGGATCGAGTAAGGTAGCCATGATCCCCGAAATGACGGCGGGAGCGGCGTGGCGCGAGGCACATCTGCTTGGCGAAGGGCTAGTTGGGCTTTGGGGGCACCATTCTTCCCCGGCACGGGGAGGGGGACCGCGCAGCCGTGGAGGGGCGGCCTTCGAGCCGGGTCGCTCGTGGCTGCCCCTCCGTCACGCCGGCGGTGTGCAACCTCCCAGCGGACGGGGAGGATCGAGTCACCGACTTGCCCTCCGCTCCCCCGTACCCCATACGTTCGCGCATGGCCGAGGACCTGTTCGCTGCGCCGCAATCCGGCACCCCCTATGACGCATCGTCGATCGAGGTTCTGGAGGGGCTCGAGCCGGTCCGTCGCCGCCCTGGCATGTATGTCGGCGGCACCGACGAACGCGCGCTGCACCACCTCGCCGCCGAGGTGCTGGACAATGCGATGGACGAGGCGGTCGCCGGCCACGCCACCCGCATCGAGGTCACGCTGGAGCCGGGCAATCGGCTGACCGTCGTCGACAATGGCCGCGGCATCCCAGTCGATCCGCATCCCAAGTTTCCCGACAAGTCGGCGCTGGAGGTGATCCTCTCGACGCTCCATTCCGGTGGCAAGTTCGCGGGCAAGGCGTATGCGACCTCGGGTGGCCTGCACGGCGTCGGCGTGTCCGTGGTCAATGCGCTGTCGAGCGACACGGTGGTGGAGGTCGCCCGGGAACGCGTTCTCTACCGCCAGCGCTTCAGCAAGGGCGTGACGCTCGGCCCGCTGGAGACGGTCGGCGCGGCCCCTAACCGGCGCGGCACCTCGGTCGCGTTCACGCCGGATACTGAGATCTTCGGGCCGGAACTGAACTTCAAGCCGCAGCGGCTGTACAAGCTCGCCCGCTCCAAGGCCTATCTGTTCGCGGGCGTCGAGATCCGCTGGAAATGCGCGCCCGAACTGATCGACGGCGACAGCCCCGCGGAGGCGGTGTTCCAGTTCCCCGGCGGCCTCGGCGATCACCTGCGCGAGCAACTGGGTGCGCGGGAGTGCGCCACCGCCGACTTCTTCGCCGGGCGTCAGGATTTTCCGGGCGATCAGGGCCGCGTCGAATGGGCGGTGGCGTGGCCGCTCTGGTCGGACGGCAGCTATAGCTGGTATTGCAACACCATCCCGACGCCCGACGGTGGCACCCACGAACAGGGGCTGCGACAGGCGCTGGTGCGGTCCTTGCGCCATTTCGCCGAGCTGGTGGGCAACAAGAAGGCCAAGGACCTGACCGCCGACGACGTGATGGTCGGTAGCGAGCTGATGCTGTCCGTCTTCATCCGCGAACCGCAATTCCAGAGCCAGACCAAGGACCGCCTGACCAGTCCGGAGGCCGCCGGCCTCGTCGAGCGCGCGGTCCGCGATCATTTCGACCATTGGCTCGGCCACAATATGGAGCGGGGCAAGGCGCTGCTCGGCTATGTCCTCGATCGCATGGACGAACGGCTGCGCCGCAAGGCGGAGCGCGAGGTCAAGCGCAAGACCGCCACCTCCGCCCGCAAGCTGCGCCTGCCCGGCAAGCTGACCGACTGTTCGGCGGACGATCCGGCGGGCACCGAACTGTTCATCGTCGAGGGCGATTCGGCCGGCGGTTCGGCGAAACAGGCGCGCGACCGCAAGACGCAGGCGATCCTGCCGATTCGCGGCAAGATCCTGAACGTCGCATCGGCGACGATGGCCAAGATCATGGCCAACCAGGAGATCGCCGACCTCGCCCTCGCGCTCGGCTGCGGCACGCGCAAGGACTGTAACGCCGACCTGCTCCGCTACGAACGCGTGGTCATCATGACCGACGCCGATGTCGACGGCGCGCATATCGCGACGCTGCTGATGACGTTCTTCTTTCAGGAGATGCCCGACATCGTCCGGCGCGGGCATTTGTATCTGGCCCAGCCGCCGCTCTACCGGCTGACCGCGGGCACGAAGTCGCTCTACGCGCGCGATGACGCCCACCGCGCCGAACTGGAACGGACGGCGTTCAGGGGCAAGAAGGTCGATGTCGGCCGCTTCAAGGGGCTGGGCGAGATGAACCCCGGACAGCTTCGCGAAACGACGATGGACCCGAAGACGCGCAGCATGATCCGCATCACCCTGCCGCAGGAATATGAGGAGCGGGCGGGGGTGAAGGACCTCGTCGATCGCCTGATGGGCACCAACCCCGCCCACCGCTTTGCCTTCATCCAGGAAAACGCCGCCCGGCTGGACGAGGAAGCGCTGGACGCCTGACGTCGGCCGGACGGAAGAACGGGGCTGATCGACGGTGAGCAGCCCCGCACTCCGATCTATTGGGCCTTGGTTTCCGTAACCTGATTGCTCGTCGTCGTCGTGTTAGGTGTAACGCTGACTGGTTGTACTGGCGGCGTTACCCTCGGACTCGATCGATTGGCGTCCGGGCGAGCACGAGCAATGTCGACCGACGCCGCCAATACGGTCTGAATCAGCATGACGGCTTCTGCCGGACTCAGATTGTTGTTGGTGGCAATTGTACAGACCTGGAATAGTGCAACGTCAGCAAAGGTGGCAACGTCGTTCTTGTCTTGAATGAGTCCGACGGCTTCGGTGATGATTTGTCCGAGGTTGGCATTGACATCCACACTCTCGGGCAGCTTGATGGTCAGTCCACCGTTGCCGGAAATATTCCGGGCTTTGGCGCTCTGCGCACTTTGGATGCAGGCACTCTTAGTGCCGGGATAGATGACCGCCCCTACTGCATGAGAGGGCCATGTGACTACCGTTCCTTGCGTGCCACCGATTGCGAACTGGCCCGGAACGATCTTGTCCGGTCCATACTTCCATTCAAATGGTCCGGTGGCACATGCCGTCAGAGGCATGCACAGCAAGAGCAGATAATAGGATAATTTCATCGATCAATCCCCCCGACCGCGATATTAACCTCGAATATCGTCGCGTATTCCGAAGATGACACGGGAACGGATGCTTCGTAACCCCATGAAGCTGATGATTTATAGGTAGAATCTAAGACGATCGCATCCGAACCGGTGCAGATGTTCAGTCGAACCGCGCGACCGCCGCCGTATGCCCCGGCGCCCGCCGCGCATACACCGCGACCGATTTCCGCCCCAGCGTCACCCGCGCCGTCAACCGGTAATCGCGTGCGATCAGCGCCAGCGCCAGCGCCCGGATGCTCGCGCGCTCACCCTTATACGGTGGCCCGACGACCACGACCGACGGCCCCGCCGCCATCACGCGACGCAACTCCGTGGCCTGATCGACGCCGATCGCGCCCTGCTCCCGTACCCGCGTCAGGTGGCTGGGAAAGACGTAGCGCGACAGCGAACAGCGGCCCGTCGCCGGATAGAGCATCGTGCTGGAGGAATAGACGTAGAGACAGCCCGGCCCGCTGCCCATCGCATGCGCCAGCGTGGCGAACTGTGTCGGAGTCCCGCGACGGACCCGGTCGACGACCAGCGACACCTGCCCGATCACGACCACCAGCGCGATCAGGCCATATCCGATCCGCCGCTGGTCCTGCCTTGCAAGGAACCCGGCGGCCAATGCCGCGGCGGGTACCATCACCGGCAGCGTATAGTGATCGAACCACGGTGCCACGAGCGCGAACGCGATCAGCGCCGCCGTCAGCCAACCCTTCAGGAACCGGCGGGTAAAGACGTCGCCCTCCTCGATCGGCCCGCGCAGCACCGCCATCGCCAGCAACGGCCCGAGGATCACGGCGCAGATCGCCAGATTGCCCGCCAGAGCCCCGAACGCATCCGGCCGTCGTCCCAGAATCGACAGGACATTGGCGTAGAAGAACGCCGTCCACTCACCGATCGCTACATAATACAGCGCCACCGCCAGCGTCGGGATCAGCGCGATGCCGACCAGCAACGCGCCCCGCGCGACCGCCGACCATGCGCCCCGCTCGCACTGGCAGCGGTGCATCAGCCACAGGCCGATCCATACCCCCTCCACGCCCGCGGTGTATTTGATCTGGATCGCGACGCCGACCAGCAGCATCGCCGCAATGGCATCGCGCGCCCGCGCATCCGACCGCGTGGCGAACCACGCCGCCATGGCGACGAACAGATTGTAGAATACCGGCGACTGCCCGCCCTGACCGCCCGCGACCGTCAGCCATGCGAGGTATGCGACGCCCGCCGTCGTCCCGCCCCGCGACCATCCCGCGCGATCGGCCAGCCGCGCGATCAGCCAGGCGGTCGCCGCCGCGCTCGTGAGCGCCAACGCCTGATACAGCCAGATGCCCCACGGCCACGCCAGTGCGGCAGGCAGCAGGTACAGCGCGAACAGCCCGACCGGCTTGCGGTCCCAGATGTCGACGAACGGCACCGCCCCGTTCCCGATCGCGCGGGCGGCGGCGAAATAGAATTCCTCGTCCGAATAGACGATCGGATTGCCCAGCGTCAGCGCCCGCGTCAGCAGCGCCGCCGCCACGATGACCATCAGGCGCGGGACCGCTATCGGGGTCCCGCCAGCCGGCCCGGACATCAGTCGTTGCCGCCGATCCAGTCTCCCAGCGACCCCAGCGCCGATCCCTCGCCACGGTTCTGGCCGCCACGGCTGCCCGCCGCCGCCAGCATCCGTCCCGCAAGGCGGGAGAAGGGCAGCGACTGGATCCACACCTTGCCCGGTCCACGCAACCGCGCGAAGAATACGCCCTCGCCGCCGGAGAACATCGTGCGGATGCCACCCACCGTGACGAGGTCGAAATCGATCGACGGGGTGTAGGCCGCGAGGCAGCCGGTATCGACATGCAGTTCCTCGCCGTGGCGCAATTCGCGCTCCACGACGGTGCCGCCCATCTGCACGAACACCCAGCCGTCGCCGTCCAGCCGCTGCATGACGAAGCCCTCGCCGCCGAACAGGCCGGTCATCACGCGCCGCTGAAACTGGACGCCGATCGATACGCCCTTCGCCGCGGCGAGGAACGCGTCTTTCTGGCAGATCAGCGTGCCGCCAAGATCCGCGAGATTCAGCGGCAGGATCGATCCTGGGGTGGGGGAGGCGAAGGCGACCCGCGCCTTGCCGCGGCCGTGGTGCGTGAACACGGTTGTGAACAGGTTTTCGCTGGTCACCAGCCGCTTGCCCGCACCGAGCAGCTTGCCCATGAAGCCGCCGCCGGCATCGCCCGATCCGTCGCCGAACACCGTCGTCATCTCGATCGACGCGTCCTTCCACACCATCGCGCCGGCCTCTGCGACTGCGCTTTCTCCCGGATCGAGTTCGATCTCGACGAATTGCAGTTCCTGTCCCTTGATCTCGAAATCGACGTCGTCGGCTACGCCGCTGCGGCGGCGATGCGTCCAGGGGGAAGTGGTCACGGCAATATCTCCACGCTCGATCCGGGGCAGCGCGTTCCTAGCCTAGCTGCCGGGCCGGGCGCCACGCCGGATGTGCTGTTCGGGCTGTTTGCCCCAAATTGACAGGTGTTCCGAAACCGGCCTAGCGTCGGCCGGTATCGGGGGAATGATTCACAATGCGCAGAATGTTGGCGGTGCTCGCTTTCACCGCGACGGCGATGCTGTCAGGCACGGCGGATGCAGGGACGTTGGTCGTCGGGGGCGATTTCACGCCGACCTTCTCGTTGAACGCGTTCGATGCGGGCGACGCGGGAAATCGCCTGTTCTACGATCGCCTTCGCGGCGGCGCGATGCGCGTGGTGATCTCGCAACGCACCTTCTCGACCTTCGCCAACGAAAATCTCGTCCGGTTCTTCGGTGAAACGCCGGGCGTGCAAGTCGTGCAGACGCCGGGCGACATCACCGCGGATGTCCTCGCCGGGGCCGGCCTGCTGGTGCTGCAATTCCGTAGCGACGCATTCGCCGGCGACGAGATGACGGCGATCGACCGCTACGTCCGTGCCGGCGGCAACCTTTTGCTGGTCGGGGAGGCGTCCAGCCTCAACACGACCTTCCCCGGCCCGGCCTTCACCGAGGGTATGCAGGCGAACGCGGCCGCCAACGGCCTGCTGGCGGGGCTCAATTCCTCGATCCGCATCGTCAACGACGATGTCGGTTGCTGCGGCACTCTGGTCGCGAACGGTGCGCAGATCGGCAACGATCCGCTGACGGCGGGCATCGCCAGCTTCCGCTACGGCTATGCCACCTCGGTGTCGGGCGGCACCGCCTTGTTCTTCGCACCCGACGCGAACGGCGTCCTGAAGCCGTTCTTTGCCGCGGAGACGCTGGACGCCATCGCCGTGGTTCCGGAACCGGCGACGTGGGCAATGATGATCGCCGGCGTCGGTCTGGTCGGCGGCGCGGCGCGGCGGCGGCGCGCCACGCTGGCGATGACCTGAACGCGGGACGGGGGCCTGATTTCGGGGCTTGAGCGCGAGCTCCCTCCCGCGCCCGTGCCGGCGCGATCAGCGCGTGTCGGTTTCGACGATCCGCACGGCGTGGCGGGCGCAGGCGTGGCGCAGGCCGGGGTCGAGGATGCGGTCCGTCACCCAGTGGTCGATCGCGTCCAGCGGCCCGACCCGGACGGGGGCGGCCCGCCCGATCTTTGACGAGTCGGCGACGAGGATGACCTGACGCGCGTGCTGCATCAGCGTGCGCGTGACCTGCACCTCGTCCACCGCGAAATCCATCAGGCTGCCGTCCGGATCGATCGCCGACGCACCGATCAGCGCGTAATCGACCTTGAACGACCGGATGAATTCCATCGCCAGCGCACCGACGACGGCGCGGTCGCTCTGGCGGACCTGACCGCCGACGACGACCATGTCGATGTCTTCGCGCCCGTTCAGGATGTCGACGACGTTCAGGTTGTTGGTGACCACCATCAGGTCGCGGTGCTGCGCCAGATGGCCGGCCACCGCCTCCGTCGTGGTGCCGATGTTGATGAACAGCGATGCGCCGTTCGGGATCAATGCCGCCGCCGCCCGCCCGATCGCCGCCTTCGCGCCCGTCGCAACGGTCCGGCGTATGCCGTAATCGAGATTGTCGACGCCCGACGTCACGATCGCGCCGCCATGCACCCGCGACAGCATCGACCTGCGCGCGAGCAGGTTCAGATCCTTGCGGATCGTCTGCGGCGTGACGCCGAACCGCTCCGCCAGGTCGTCGACCATCACGCTGCCGGCCCCGCGCGCCAGTTCCAGGATGCGGCGATGCCGGTCCGCAATCGCATCGGCGCTAGTGGCGATGTCTGCGCCAGCGATCGGATCGGTCTTCGCCATCTAGGCTATCGCGGCCGGGCTGGTGATCTTGCGACGCGCCGAGAGATAGGAGTCGATCCGCTGCGCCGTGCCGGCGGGAACGTGCAGGCCCAGCTTGCTACGCCGGAACAGCATGTCCTCCGCCGTCGTCGCGAACTCTTCGGCGTGTAGATAGTCGACTTCGCGCGCGGACAGGCCGGCGCCGAAATCCTCGCCCAGATCAGCCACGGTGCGCGCGTCGCCCAGCAGCATGTCGGTACGGATGCCGTATGCGCGGGCGAGACGGCGGAGCAGCGGCTGCGGCAGGTGCGGATAGCGGCCGGTCAGTGCGTCGAGATAGCGCCCGAAATCGGCATCGGGCATGTCGCCCCCCGGCAATGTCGCGCCTGCCGTCCACGCCTTGCCCATATCCGGGAAGAACGGCGTAAGTTCCCGCAGGGCGTGTTCGGCCAGCTTGCGGTAGGTGGTGATCTTGCCGCCGAAGACGCTGAGCATCGGCGCGCGACCGGGGCTGCCGTCGAGATCGAGGACATAGTCGCGGGTCACGGCGGAGGCGTTCGCCGCATGGTCGTCGTAGAGGGGCCGGATGCCCGAATAGGTCCAGACGATGTCATCCTGCGCGACCGGCCGTTCGAAATAGCGGTCGACGGTTTTCAGCAGATAGTCGATCTCGCCCTGATCGATCGTCGCGCGGCCCGGCTCGCCCTGCCACGCTTCGTCCGTCGTGCCGATCAGGGTGAAATGCTCCTGATAGGGGATGGCGAAGACGACGCGCCTGTCAGGGTTCTGGAGCAGGAAGGCATGATCGCCCTCGTACAGGCGCGGTACGACGATATGGCTGCCCTTGATAAGGCGGACGCCGCGGTCGCGGCGCGCATCGGCAACCTCGCCCAGCACCGCCGCGACCCACGGCCCGGCTGCATTGACGATGGCACGGACACGAACGTCTCGCCGGCTCTGGCCATCCGCGATCGTCGCGATCCACCCGCCGTCGCGGTCCTCGGCGCGCCGGGCCGTCACCAGCCCGGTGTGGGTCATGATCCGCGCGCCGCGATCGGCCGCGTCCCGCGCGTTGAGCGCGACCAGCCGGCTGTCCTCTACCCAGCAATCGGAATAGACGAACGCTTTGGGGTCGCCCATCTTCAGTCCGTTGCCGACGCTGTCGCGATCCAGCGCCACGGTGCGCGTCGCGGGCAATCGCTCGCGCCCGCCGAGATGGTCGTACAGAAACAGGCCCAGTCGAACGAGCCACGCCGGACGCGGCGAATGGCTCTGGGGCAGGACGAACTCCAGCGGCCAGATGATGTGGGGGGCCATCCGCCACAGCCGTTCGCGCTCGATCAGCGCTTCCCGCACCAGCCGGAACTCGTAATATTCCAGATAGCGGAGGCCGCCATGGATCAGCTTGGTGGAGGCGGAGGAGGTGTGGCTGGCGAGATCGTCCTTTTCCACCAGCATCACGGACAGGCCGCGACCGACCGCGTCGCGGGCGATGCCGACGCCGTTGATTCCGCCGCCAACGACCAGCAGGTCGGCGTCGAACGCGGCGGATGCTATCTGCTGAGCCAAAAGGCACCTCGTCTCTCGCCGGATACACGCCCGGTTTCGAAAATGAATATGACGACCTTCGTTCGAACTTTCAAACGAAAGGATTGACGTTCGTCCGAAAGGTCGTGACAGTGTTCGTGCAAGGGCAGGCATGGTCCTGCACCGGGGGTGGATATGACAGGACGAGTCGGTCTCAGGGGCGAACTGATCTCGGAGGCGCTGGCGGTCGCGATCATCATCACATTGGGTGATTCCGCCGCCGCGATGCTGATCCTGTACGATCCAAGCCCCTACGCCACCGCCTATTGGGGCGTCTGCATCGCCTGGGGTCTGGCGGTGACGATCGCGATCTACGTCACCGGCGCGGTGTCGGGGACGCACGCCAATCCCGCGGTCACGCTGGCCCTGACGCTGTTCCGCGATTTCCCGCGTCGAAAGGTGTTGCCCTATGTCGCGGCGCAGGTCGTCGGCGCGATGATCGGCGCGGCTTTGGTCTATCAGCTGTTCGGTCCGGTGATCGAGGCCTTCAACACCGCGCATGGCCTGACACGCGCGGGCGGCGGCGCGGCGGGCGTGTTCTTCACCGCGCCCGGCGCGCACATCACGCCGATCCACGCCTTCTGGGACGAAGTGGTGCTGACCGGCATCCTGCTGCTGGGCATCTTCGCGATCACCGACGAGTTCAACACGCAGGCGCCGATGGCGAACGCCAGCGCGCTCATCATCGGCCTGCTGGTCGCCTGCATCGGTGCGTCGGCGGGGTATCTGGAGGGATGGCCGATCAATCCGGCACGCGATTTCGGGCCGCGCCTGTTCTGCTGGCTGATGGGCTGGGGCGATTCCGCGCTGCCCGGTCCCGACAACTACTGGTGGGTACCGATCGCCGGGCCGCTGGCCGGCGGTGCTGCCGGCGCCGCGGTCTACCAGTATCTGGTCCGACCATATCTGCCGCCCCGCGCGACTCAATAGACGATCACTGGGAGAGAGACGTTGGCCGACCGCACGCATATCCTGGCGATCGACCAGGGCACGACATCGACCCGCGCGATCGTCTTCGACGCCGACACGCGTCCCGTCGCGACGGCGCAGACCGAATTCGCGCAACATTATCCGCGGCCCGGCTGGGTCGAGCATGATCCGGAGGATATCTGGCGCGACACGCTGTCGACGGCGCGTCAGGCGATCGCCCAGAGCGGCGTCGGGGCGGACGGCATCGCGGGTATCGGCATCACCAACCAGCGCGAGACGGTGGTCGTCTGGGATCGGGCGACGAGCGCGCCCATCCACAACGCCATCGTCTGGCAGGACCGTCGCACTGCTGATCTGTGCGCGCATCTGAAGGGGGAGGGGCACGAGCCTGCCGTCCGCGCGAAGACTGGGCTGCTGCTCGATCCGTATTTCTCCGCGACCAAGCTGGCGTGGATCCTCGACCATGTCGATGGCGCGCGGGAGCGGGCGGAGAAGGGTGAACTCGCGTTCGGTACGATCGACAGCTTCCTGTTGTGGCGGCTGACCGGCGGCGCGGTGCACGCGACCGATGTGACCAACGCCGGTCGGACGATGCTGTACGACATCCATGCGCAACGCTGGGACGAGGCGCTGTGCGCACTGTTCGACGTGCCGATGGCGATGCTGCCGGAGGTGCACGACAACAGCCATATCTTCGGCCACACCGCCGCAGGATTGTTCGACGCCACGATTCCCGTTGCGGGCATGGCGGGCGATCAGCAGGCGGCTCTGTTCGGACAGGCGTGTTTTCAGCCGCGCATGGCCAAATCGACCTACGGAACGGGCTGCTTCATGCTGCTCAATACGGGCGAGGAGGCGGTCGCATCCGAAAACCGCCTGCTGACGACGCCGGCCTATCGGCTGGATGGCCGGATCACCTATGCGCTGGAAGGATCGATCTTCATCGCGGGCGCAGCGGTGAAATGGCTGCGGGACGGCATCGGCGTCATCACCCATGCCCGCGAAACCAACGACATGGCGACGCAGGTTCCGGATAGCCACGGCGTCTATATGGTGCCCGCCTTCGTCGGACTGGGCGCGCCGCACTGGGACCCAGACGCACGCGGAGCGATCTTCGGGCTGACGCTGGGATCGACGCAGGCGCATCTGGCGCGCGCGGCGCTGGAGGCGGTGGGATACCAGACGATGGATCTGGCGGAGGCGATGGTCGCGGACGGTGGCGATCCGCCCGCCACGATCCGCGTCGACGGCGGCATGGCCGCGAACGACTGGCTGTGCCAGTTTCTGGCGGACATGCTGCAGGTGTCGGTCGAGCGACCGCGACATCTGGAGACGACGGCTCTGGGCGCGGCATTCCATGCCGGGCTGGCCACGGGGGTCTGGGCCGATCTGGATGCGCTGGCGGCGACCTGGGTGCGAGGCGACTGTTTCGAGCCGAAGATGGATGCCGACGCCCGGGCGACGCTGGCGGCCGGCTGGCACGCTGCACTGGCGAAAACCCTGACGAAGGTTTGAAACCTCGATCCGTCACTGAGACAGATGCTGGTGACCCCTACGGGAGGCGTCGAATTGTTCGAGCGGATCGTGAAATCAAAGGCTTAGCAATTGCCATTGGTTGGTTTCGTCTCGGACTTGTAGCACCTTTTGGAGGTGTTCAATACAGTCAGCAGCCTTCCCATTCAGACAGAGCTTTGGTTGGACAGCTCGACCCAATCCCGGTTGATCGCGGGCACTTTTGGCTTCCCCACTTCGACCACTCGTTCATATCGCGGGAGCGCCGATGGAAACGGCTTGGTTTGGGGCAGTGATTGCCCTCAGAGAAAGCTCGCCAGCGTGCGCGGTGTTGAGGACGCAAATATGTTCCCAATGCTCGTTCCCTGGATCTAGATACACCACATGCGTGTTAGCCTGAGCCAACGCGCCCAACGCCAGATTTAGGATCTGCTGCGGTATCTCCTCCAAAGCTTCATTCATATGTTATCGCCATCATCGACGTTCATTCTGGCCACGTCGTCTTGGATCATGTCGTAGATGCCCATATTCATCGCGAGCAAGCCGCCGTCACTGAGCAAATCGAGCTCAACGAAACCCGCTCTCTTGAAGATGACCCAGATGTTGCGTTCGCCTCGTTCCAGCCAGAGTTGAATTGCGATGAGCCGCCGGCGCATCAACTGGCACTCATGCTCGTCCATCTCGCCGGGCCAAGCGCCCTCGTGGAACAGGCGATGGACAAAGTAATCACGTTTATCCTTGATCCATCTCAAATAGGCGATGTCAGCATGGTCGACGTTTTGGCGTTCGAGAATCTTGATCAACGATCCCAGCGTCGAACCCTCTAGCAAAGCCTTTTTCGCTACCGATCGCTCCCATGCACCCTGATCAGGTCCGAGCGCCTTTCGCAACTTGACGCGGTCGCACATGTGCATTGCTGAGATGAGCATGCTCTCAAATTTGCCGACTGCGAGATAAGCTCCGGCCATCTCTTGGCATGACGTGTTCCCCAAAGCTCTACCAGTCATAACTGGAGTCCGGGGTTAGTATGGTGCCCCTCGGGGCGGTGTTGCACAACCCGCCTGGCAGCATCGGCGGG
>NZ_LMPG01000012.1 GCF_001423765.1 Sphingomonas sp. Leaf343 | reverse complement strand
CCCGCCGATGCTGCCAGGCGGGTTGTGCAACACCGCCCCGAGGGGCACCATACTAACCCCGGACTCCAGTTATGACTGGTAGAGCTTTGGGGAACACGTCAGTTTACCGATAATCTCCAATCCTGCGTAAATGTCATGGATCGATCGTCGAGTTACCCTCGTCCGGCGGCGGGGTAGCGCGCCGGCTGAAGGATGATCGATGGCTGGCGCGACATGCCCGCAGGATGTGCTCGTTGCCAAGCTGGAGACGCGGTTTGCCTTGTCAGAGGATGATCGACGGGCGTTGAGGCTGCTGCCCTGCGCTCAGCGGGCCATACCTGCGCAAAGCTATATGCTGCGCGAAGGTACGCGACCGGTCCGATGCTCGGTGCTGCTGAGCGGTTTCGCATTCCGGCACAAGCTGGCATCGGACGGCGGGCGGCAGATCGTGGGTCTGATGATCCCCGGCGATTTTACCGATCTCCAGCATCTCTTCCTCCGAGAGGCGGATCACAACATCCAGGCGCTGACCCGGATCGAGGTGGCCGAGTTCGCCGTCGAGGACCTGCGGGTGCTGGCGCTTGATCGACCTACGGTTGCGCAGGCGTTGTGGATCGACACCCTGGTCGAAGGGTCCATCGCGCGGGAAACGATTCTGAACATCGGTCGCCGTAACGGCCCGACGCGGCTGGCGCACATGCTCTGCGAGTTTGAGGTGCGATTGCGACAGGCGGGATTGGCGGACGCCGGTTACGACCTGCCGATGACGCAGGAGCAGATCGGTGACGCGACGGGCATGACCGCGGTGCACGTCAATCGCTCGCTGAAGCAACTGGAGCGCGAAGGCCTGATCGTCCGCATCAAGCGTCACCTGAAAATTGCCGACTGGATCGGGCTTCAGCAGCGGGCCGACTTCAACCCGCTCTATCTGCACCTCGATCAGGCGCGCTTGGCGGGCTGAACCGGCCGCCCGCCGCTACCGCTTCACCTCGATGAACGATTCCAGCGTCGCTTGACGTTGACCCGCGGCGTCGTCGATCAGAACGCGGATGCGGACCGGGGTGCGGCCGGCGGCGATATCTTCCGCCAGAACCTGACCGGCGGTGCGACCGGCCTCCGCGATCGCCGCATCGACCGTGTCGAAATCACGACCTTCGGTATCGGGTTGCAGGCCATTGTGATTTTCGAGATTTAGAAACAGATGCGGCATCGACGGTCCTCCTGCCGCACCGTTTGCCATATCGAACGATGCCCGTCGTGGATCGAGGTTAGGACGATCCCGTCGATCCTTCGGCAGGACGCTATTGCCGCCAGCCCGTATCGCGGCGATCGACCAGCCGCACCATCGCGGCAAAATCCGCCGCGCCGGGTCCGCCGGGAGCCTGCGCCTGATGCAGGTCGCGCTGGTGGACGGCCACGGTGTCCGCCGACACCTCCAGCGGTGTTCCCATCGCCAGCGTCGCCATCTGGATCTCGCACGCCCGTTGCAGCGACCAGTGCTTTATGAACGCCTCTGGCAAGGTGCGGCCCATGACGAGGATGCCGTGGTTTCGCAGCAGCATCACGCGTTTGTCGCCCAGATGCTCCAGCAGACGCTGGCCCTCTTCGTCGCGAACGGTGACGCCCTCGAAATCATGGTACGCGATCTGGCCGGCGAAGTTGCAGGCATAGAAGTTGATCGGCCTGAGCCCGCCCTCGACGGAGCTGACCGCCATGCCGGCCGTCGTGTGCGTGTGCATGATGCAGTGTGCGTCGGGC
Organism: Sphingomonas sp. Leaf343; assembly: GCF_001423765.1. Taxonomy (GTDB): domain Bacteria; phylum Pseudomonadota; class Alphaproteobacteria; order Sphingomonadales; family Sphingomonadaceae; genus Sphingomonas. The sequence continues at coordinate 356,284 of NZ_LMPG01000012.1, read as the reverse complement.
AGGTGACGATGGAACAGCGCATGCTGGACGAAACCGGCGCGGTTTACCGGATAGGGGCTGTCCGCCAGCTTGTTGCCGTCGATATCGATCTTGACGAGGCTGGACGCGGTAACCTCGGAGAAATGCAGCCCAAACGGGTTGATGAGGAATGCGCCGTTCTCGCCGGGGATCTTCAGCGTGATGTGGTTGTAGATCATCTCCGACCAGCCGAGCATGTCGAACACGCGGTAACAGGCCGCAAGCTGCTGCCGCGCCTCGTGTTCGGCGTCCGACATCTGCGAACGAGCGGGCGCGACGGTGGCCATGGCTGATCTCTCCTTCGAAGATGGAGTATGCCACGCGACGAGCCGGGGTGCCAGTGGGCAGTATGTCGATCCTCCCCGTGCCGGGGAGGATTTCAGAAAGCCGCCATCCCCGTGATCGCACGCCCCAGGATCAGCGCATGGACGTCTGCCGCACCTTCATAGGTGTTGACCGTCTCCAGATTCATGACGTGACGCATGACCTGATACTCGCCGGAAATGCCGTTGCCGCCGTGCATGTCGCGGGCGTGGCGCGCGATCTCCAGCGCCTTGCCGACATTGTTGCGTTTGACGATCGAGACCATCTCGGGGGCGAACCGGCCCTCGTCCATCAGGCGGCCGACGCGCAAGCTGGCTTGCAGGCCCAGCGCGATGTCGGTCAGCATATCCGCCAGCTTCTTCTGGTACAGCTGCCGCCCCGCGAGCGGCGTGCCGAACTGTTTGCGATCGAGGCCGTACTGGCGCGCGGAATGGAGGCAGAACTCCGCCGCGCCCAAAGCACCCCAGCTGATGCCATAGCGCGCGCGGTTGAGGCAGCCGAACGGCCCCTTCAGTCCCTCGACATCGGGCAACAGCGCGTCCTCGCCGACCTCGACCTCGTCCATCAGGATCATGCCGGTGATCGACGCGCGCAGCGACAGCTTGCCCTCGATCTTCGGCGTTTCCAGCCCCTTCAGCCCTTTGGTCAGGATGAAGCCGCGAATCTTGCCGTCATGCGCGTCGGACTTGGCCCAGACGACGAACACGTCCGCGATCGGCGAGTTGCTGATCCACGTCTTCGCTCCGGAGATGACGTAACCACCGTCGACCTTCTTCGCGCGGGTCGTCATGCCGCCGGGATCGGAGCCGGCATCGGGCTCGGTCAGGCCGAAACAGCCGATCATCGTGCCCGCCGCAAGGCCGGGGAGGAAACGTCGCTTCTGCTCCTCCGACCCATAAGCGTGGATCGGGTACATCACGAGGCTGGACTGGACGCTCATCATCGAGCGATAGCCGGAGTCGATCCGCTCGACCTCCCGCGCGACGAGGCCGTAAGCGACGTAGCTGGCACCGACGCCGCCATATTCCTCCGGCACGGTTGGGCCGAGCAGGCCGAGTTCGCCCATCTCCGCGAAGATCGCCGGGTCGGTGTGCTCGTGCTGGAACGCCTCGACGATGCGCGGCGCGAGCTTGTCCTGCGCATAGGCGCGCGCGGTGTCGCGCACCATCCGCTCGTCTTCGGTCAACTGGTCATCGAGGAGGAAGGGGTCTTCCCAGTCGAACCGGCCCATACCTGCCATGTCACGTCTCCTTAGAAGACGCGGTACGGTGGCGTGGGCGGAGTGTCCAGCGTTGCGGCCGATCCTCCCCGCGTGGGGAGCGACGAAACGGGGAGGCGAAGCCACGAGCGTGTTGCTTGTGGCTTCGCCGCCCCGTGCCGGAGCGGAGTTTAGAGGCGGAAGCTCAGCGTCGCGCGGAGGTCGCGGCCCGCCAGCGGCGCGAAGTCCTTGAGGAAGCTGGCGTGCCGGCGTGCGACCACATCGAAGATGTTGTTGGCGGACAGCGTCAGCGTGGTCGCGTTCGCCGCGCCGAACGGCTTCAGCGCGATGCTGGCGTTGACGAGCGTGAAGCCGCCGGTCGGCGTCTCGAAGGTCGTCACCCGGTCCTGTTTGAAGCTGTGCTCCACCTCCGCCCGCGCGGTCAGGCGATCACCCTGCGCCTCCAGCCCGCCCAGCAGGCGCAGCGGCGGGATGCGCGGCACCGGGCCGGTGTCGACGACCCTGGCATGGACCCAGTCGCCGACGGCATCGGCGTTGATCGCATAGCCGCCGACACGCGCCAGCGTTACCGAGCCCTGCGCCTCCAGCCCGTAATAGCGTGCGTCCGCCTGCGAATACCGGAAGCAGGGCAGGTCGACGTCCCCGCCCGCCGCCGCGACGCACACCGGTGCCGCGACCTGCGTTTCGTAGATATAGTTGGAGAACCAGTTGTAATAGGCGGACGCATCGAAGCTGAAACCACTGCCGTGGGCGTGCAGCGTCGCCTCCAGTCCCCAGCTTTCCTCCTTCCTGAAATCGGGATTGCCGAGTTCGTAGGACTGGGTGCCGGCATGGGGGCCATTGGCGAACAGTTCCTCCGCCGACGGCGCCCGTTCGGTGCGCGATCCGTTCATGCCGATGCGGACACCTTGTGCGATAGCGTAGGACGCGCCGGCGGATGCGGAATAGGTGTCGAAGTCGCGGGTGCCGGAGAAGAAGCGTTCCGGATCGGCAGCGGTGCGGGCCGACAGCGTGCTCGTCTCGTACCGGCCACCGACCTCCGCACGGAAATCACCGAGATTGAACTGCTGCAAGGTGAACAGGCCGACCTGCGTCGTCTCGTTGCGCGGCAGGAACGCCTCGTCGCCCTCGACATCGAACCGGCGGTTGAACACCTGTACGCCCGACGCGCCGAGCCATCCGCCGCGATTCGCCTGCACCAGCTCGAACCGGCCCTCCAGCCCCTTGTTGAAGAACCGTGTGCCGACCGCGCCGTCCGGTTCCAGTTCGGCATGCGTGTAGTCCGCCATCGCCGCGCGCAGCCGGACCTTGTCGAATATGCCTCCGCCGGTATTCACCTCGGCGCGCAGGTCGACGCGGTCCTGCTTCAGGTCGATGCGCGGGGCTTCCTGCTCCTGACCGGGCTGGGTCGCATAGCGGACGGGAACGCCGTAGAGGCTGTCATAGCGGCTGTAGGAGACGCCGAGGCTGCCGCCATCGCGGATCAGCGCGGCGCCGACGCCGACGTTCCACGTCTCCGACGCGGTGTTGGGCAGGCGCCCGCGGATCGCGGCGTTCGCGGCGAAGTCGATCGATTCAGGATCGGCGGGATCGACCGGCTGTGCGGCGGCGGCGGCGAGAGCAGCGGTGCGTTGCTGGCGGGACAGGGCGAATCCGCCGATCTCCAGATCGCCCGTCTTCAGGTACGAACCATCGGCGTGGACGACGAAACCCGCGCCGACCGCGACGTCGGCGGCGGCAGAGCCGGAGCGCTCGTTGGCGGCTGACCCGTAAGTGGCGTTGCCGCCGACGCGGTAGCCATTTTCCGGTACCGTGCGCGGGATGCGCGTGTCGATGACGTTGACGACGCCACCGACCGCCGACGATCCGAACAACAGGGCGGAGGGACCGCGCAGCACCTCGACCCGCTCCGCGATCAGCGGATTGATCGCAACAGCGTGGTCGACGCTGGTATTGGAGACGTCGATCGAGCCGATGCCGTCTGTCAGTACGCGGATACGCTCACCCTGAAAGCCGCGCAGCACGGGCCGCGACGCGTTGGGGCCGAATGACGTCGCCGAGACGCCTGGCTGGCGGGCCAGCGTCTCGCCGATGGTCGGGCGCAAGGCGCGTTGCAGTTCCTCGCCCGATACGATCGACGTGCCGGACAGCACGTCCGTCTCGCTTTGCGCGAACGGTGCGGTCACGACGATATCGCGGGGCGTGCCGGCGGTGGTCGTCTGAGGCTCGGCCTCGGTGGATGCGGGCGGCTCGGCGAGCGGGCCTTGCGCAATGGCGGGCAGGGCCGGGAGGACGAGCGCGGCGGTGCCGAGCAGGAAACGTTGTAGAAACATTGGGTAGAGGCTCCGCGTGGGCGTGATCTGCAGAGCCTCTACGATGCGTGTTACGTTATATCAATTGCCGATCGTCTCCATGACGCATTGTTCAGCAGTGTGTCACGCGGCGAGCGTCAGTGCCGATAATCCGATCTCTACCGGCAGATGTGATGCCGCTTGGGAGCGGACGAGGGATATCTCCGCGACCACGTGACCGGGCACGACGATGTCCGCCATGGGCAACAGGGCGAGCCAGCTATCGAGCGCGACCGACGCCGGTGCGATCAGCCGGATATGATGACGGGCGCCGACGAACGTGGCGCTGGTCCAGTCCGTTGCGTCGGCGGTGACGATCTCCACCTGCGTACCGGCCCCTTCGGCGGCGCGGCACAATGCCCGCGACAGGCTGGCGCTCGGTCCGCGGCTCATGGCTGCATCTCCGTTGGCATCGTGTCGCGCAGGAAGGCATCGACCCGCTCGATCACGGCGGGGCCGGGGCGTCGGCCACGGCGCAGGTCGGCGACCAGTCGAGGGTCGTTACAGGCCAGTCGGCCGAACCGGGTTACGGGCATCTTGGTACAGCGAAGATAGCGATCGATCTTGATGAGCAGCGACACGGTGGAAGCTCCTGGAGTCGGTGGTGATGTGTTCTTGTTCTGTTCCATTCTCCAACTTGTCTAGGAAAATTTCCTACGCTAATCCTCCGGCATGACGGACGTCCGCAATCGCCTGATGACGCTGGCCGACGATCGCGGAGCGAGCCTTGCCGCGCTGTCGCGGATGCTGGGGGCCAACGCCGCCTATCTTCAGCAATATGTCCGGCGGGGGACGCCGCGCATCCTCCCCGATCGTCACCGCGCCACGCTGGCGGCATTTTTCGGCGTCGGCGAGGAGGAATTCGGCGGCGCCAAGGTTCCCGCGGCGATGCTGCTCCCGCGGCTCGACCTGTTCGCGTCGGCGGGGCCGGGAGCGCTGGTGGATGGCGAGACGCTGATCGGGACGGAGGCGATCGATCCGACACTGGCGCGTACGCTGGACCTGAAGCCGGGCATGGCCGCGATCGTGCGCGTGCGGGGCGACTCGATGGAACCCGGCCTTCTGGACGGCGACCACATCGTCGTGGATCGCGCCGATACGCTGCCCGGCCCGCGGGGTGCGGTGTACGTCATCCGGCAGGGTGACGTGATGATGGTCAAGCGGGTGGCGCGGTCGGCGCGCGGCCTGACGGTCACCAGCGACAACCCGGCGGCGGCTGCGATCCCCGACGAGCCGGTCGTCGTGATCGGGCGCGTCGTGTGGCAGATGCGACGCTGGCGGTGAATCGACGCCGGCGCGAAGGAGGACAACCGGTGGTGCCCAGACACGGCCCTGCCGCCAGGCTGGCTATCGATGACGTCCCCGGGTCCTGAACCTAAGGACCTGCCGCCGTTCCGAATCGATCTATGTCGGGACAGCCGGACACTCCGTTAGTGGCAGCTATCCAGGTCAAGGCCCCCCACATTCCCCGTCGGGAAAGGTCCCGGTCTTGGTCGTACCGCTGTGCTGGTGAAGATCGCGCAAGCGGTCAACGGGGTCACACGAACGAACGGCAGGTTCGGGCAGCGCGAAGACGTCTGCGAACAACCGCAAGCGGGTCCTTCGACCCTTGGCTTATAGTACCACTGCCGCACATCGGACCGGGTGCCGGAGTCGTCCGCCGGCGCGCCCGGTGGGTGCCGGGCGCGCCGGGCCCATCAGGCGGCGGCGCGCTGGAGCGCGGCGAGTTTGACCTGCGCCAGCATCGACAGTTCGTCATAGACCGCCCACTCGTCGATGATCTTGCCGTCGCGGACGTGATAATGGGTGACGCCCATCACGAACAATGGATGCCCCGTCGGCGCGCCCAGCGAGCCGTAGCCGAGATGGTGGCCGTCCAGCGTCCAGCGCACGGCATATTTGGTGCCGCCCTCCTCGCTCTCGACGGAACAGATATGTTGCGGCACGAAATACCCGTCGGGGATCAACGCGACCAGCCGCATCGTCTGCTGGAGCACGGCGGCGATACCGTAATATTCGCGCATCAGCGGGCCGTGCCACTGGCAATTGGGCGCGTAGAGGTCGTGGATGCGGCCGAACATGCGCTTGTTGTAGATGTGATGCAGGTCGCGCAGCAGCTGCGCTTCGTCCTCCGAATGCGCGATCGATACGTCGGCTTCGGTCTCCGGCGGATACTGGCCGAGCAGGCGGCGGTTCTCGACAACCTCCATGATCGGCTCGCCCGCCTCGAACTTGCGGGTGGCGATGTCGAGCGCATAGGCGTGCGGATCGAGGCCGAGCTGGATCACCGGACCCATATTGTCCCGCACGATCCACTCCTTGTAGATCTTGTTCTCCAGGATCATGCAGTCCGCGACCGTGCGGGTCAGGAAGGTGCGGCCTGTCGGCTTGCCGTACATGCCATACTGGCTGTGGCGGCCCTGACCGTGGGTCATGTGGCTGGTATAGAAACCGTCCGTGTCGTTGCCGCGCCAGATCACCTGCTGCGCCAGCCCGCGACGGTCGGGGAATTCCACCAGCCGCTGGATCGTGTCGCGGATGTGCGTCTCGCGATCGTACATCGTGCCCATCGTCGTGTAGGCGACGCAATTGTGCGTATAGTGGGTGTAGATCAGCCCGACATCGCGCTCGTCCCAGATGCGGTGCGTGCAGCGGATGATGTAGTCGACGATATCGGTGTAGATCGGGTCGAAGCCGCGCATGCCCTGGACGCGCTCGCGATCGGTCGGCACCAGTTCGGTGAAGTCGCGGCGTTCGACTTGCAGGACGGCGCCGCCATTGCCGCCGTCACCTTTGGCGCCGCCATTCTCGGGGCGGTTGGTCGGCGTCCGGGCGGAACCCTGCGAGGGCGATGGCGGCTTGGTCATGACGTCTCCTGTGCGATCGGATCGGGGTGTAGCAGGGCTGGCGGCCTGATCGACCCGCGCGAGCCACGCGGCGACCTGCGCCGCGACGGCCTCCGGGGCTTCGAGCGGCGCGAAATGACCGGCGCCGTCGATCAGGGACAGCGTCGCACCGGACAGGCGCTCGACGATCTCCTGCTGGAACGGCGGCGGGCAGATCATGTCGTCCGCGCCCGCCAGCACCAGCACAGGCATCGACAACGTCTCGAGGCGGTCGCGCTTGTCGGTGCGCGCAGCGACAAGCCGTTCCTGCACGGCATACGCGTCCATACCGACGGTAGAGGCCATCGAGGCCAGCAGCGCGCGCAGCGCCGTATCATCGCGATGAGTTCGACCGACCAGGCGCGGCCAGCCCGTCGCGATCGCGTCGCCCGGTGAGGCGGCGCGTTCGGGCGCGTCGGGCGACCGGGCACGCGCGTTGCTGTCGATCAGCGCCAGGCCGACGACCCGCTCCGGGGCGAGCAACGCCATCTCCAGCGCGATCAGCCCACCGAGGGAAAATCCGAGCAGGGCGAACCGCTCCGGCGCCGCGTCCAATAGCGTTCTTGCCAGTCGTATCGGATCGTCGTCGTCCAGCGTCATCACCGTGAACGCCCGTTCCGGCAGCCGCTCCAGCAGCGGTGCGAACAGGCGGTCGTCGCACAGCGTACCCGGCAGCAGCAGCAGCGGCACGGCACCGGTGGACCGGGTAGAGCTGGCCTTGATCCGGGTATGCGAGTTCACGTCGTCTGTCGCCTTGCATGCGGCCCGCCATTGGTCTACCCCTTCTGCATTCGGATGCAAGAGCATTTCCAGCCACTCGGAGAGCAACGTGAACTGGACTGAGGAAGCCATGAAGGCGCGGCTCGTGCGCTATGCCGACCTGATACCGTGCCGCACCGCGTTCATCGACACGCGCACGCCGGGATCGACGGAGAAGGAGAACTTCACGATCATCGGCGCGGGCGTGTCGGAAAGCGCGGACCAGCATGTCCATATCACCGAGCGGCACGGCTTCAACATCGGTGCCGCCCGCCAGCCGTTCGGTTGCGTCAACTCCCAGCACAGCCACGACACGGCGGAGGTGTTTGTCGTGCATTCCGGCCATTGGCGACTGCCGTTCGGCCCCAACAAGGAGGACGGATCGATCGATATCGGTCCCGGCGACGTCGCCTCCGTCCCGATCCACATGTTCCGCGGCTTCGAGAAGCTGGACGAGGGCACCGGCTTCCTGTTCACCGTGTTGGGGGAGGACGATCCGGGCAAGGTCACCTGGGCCCCCGCGGTGTTCGAGGCGGCGGCGGGCCACGGGTTGAAGCTGGCCAAGGGCGGCCGGCTGATCGATACGTCCCAGGGCGATTACAGCCTGCAGGACGTGGAACTGGCGGAGACCACTGCCGACGATGCGGCGGCCGAACTGAAGACCCCGCCGCTCGACAAGCTGCGCGACTGCGTGGTCGCGGCCGATGCGATGGTCGCGAACCCGAACTCGCCGCTGGCCGCCGAGGGAGTCGAGGAAGCTGCGGTGATCACGCCGACCGACACGGGCGACGGATTCGTGGCCGGCCCGATCGCCGGCTGGTGGCCGCACCGCTTCAACCTCCGCCGGCTGACGCTGAAGACGGGCGCCTACATCCCTGAGCACGCCCGCGCGGAGGTGGAGGTGATCTTCGTCCAGTCCGGCACGCTGGAGGTGAGCTGGGACGGCGGCGCGCTGACGATGGGGGCGGGCGACACGCTGAGCGTGCCCATTGGTCTGCCCCACGCCTTTCGGAACACCGCGTCCGTCGATGCGGTCGCATTCGTGGTGCGCGGCGGCGATGCGCCGGCGATGCCCGCCTTCGTGGACCGGGCGCACTAACGCATCGGGCCGCGAGGCCGGCCGTGTTCGGGAAGCCTTTCAGACCTGCGAATAGGGCGTCGGGCTCAGGATGCGGTTGTCGATGCCGGTCGTGATCTCGGGGTCTGTCAGCCCCGGCGTCGCGATCAGCCGACGCCAGGCCGGGTCCGATTCGAACGCCCGCCAGTTGCGCTCGCGCGTCGCGAGATCGGGAAAGGTCAGCATGTAGGTGAGGCTCGGCAAGCGATCGCCGGTCAGGTCCTGTGCGAAGAAGACCGGCGTCAGACCGGTACGCCGGAATATCTCGATCTCGCCGCCGGTGTCGAACATCCCGATCTTCGTCGTCCCCGCCGCGTCGCTGTGGCTGAAATATGTCCTGAGTTCGAAGATGCGGGGCGCGCCGCTGGCCGACGTCTCCGGAAGCTCGATTCGCGGGACGTGCGGAAACGCGCGCATCAGCTTCACGTCGAGCGAGGTGTAGGGCGGCCCTTGCGGCGTGGCGCCGGAGAACGGCGCGGCGGCCTTCGTATAGCTCGCATCCGCGGTCAGCCGGTCCGGCAGCGCGACGAAGGCGTCGATCGACGGATGCGGGATAAGAACGAGGACGCTCGGGCTGTCGGGACCGATCGCGACCGTGAAAACTCCCACCGGCCCGCACCCGGCGCGACGCGCGGCGGGAATGAAGGCGCTCTTCAGGTACGCGTCGAGCCGCTCCTTCATCGGACCGTGAACCAGACGATAGGTTCGAAGCTCGTACACCTCCCGCGCCGTCGCGGCCCGCGCCTGAGCCTGGGCACCGTGCGTCGCAAGAGCGGCACCGCCCAGGGCAGCGCCCGCGAGCAGCGAACGTCGGTCGATCAGGTGCGTCATCATGTCCTCGCCAAGCCGTTTCTTCCCTTCGAAGCGGAAGCCGCGGTCGTCGTCAATCTGCGAGTTCGATCGTACCCACCAGCATCGTGCCGGGCGCCAACCGCTTGGGCCACGAAGACAATATCTCCGCGGCCCTGCCGTTCATCCCGCCATCTGGTGCAGCTTGTCGACGCGAACCTGCGCAGCCTTCATGTGCCCGTCCAGGCCTTCGCTGGCGCTCTGGCGCGAGGCCGGGGGGCCGACGCGCAATATGGCTTCGTCGTCGAGCCACTGATGCGTCGCGATCTTGACGTAGGAGCCGACCCACAATCCGCCGGTGTAGCGACCCGCGCCCATCGTCGGCAGCGTGTGATTGGTACCGACCGTCTTGTCCGAATACACCACGCTGGCGTTCTCGCCGATGAAGAGCGACCCATAGTTGCGCAGCTTCTTCGCCAGCCCGTGCGCGTCGGCGGTGTGGATCTGAAGGTGCTCGGCCGCGACGTGATCCGAATAGGCGATCATCGCCGCTTCGTCCGCGCACAGCACGATCTCGCCGTAATTCTCCCAGCTTTCCCCTGCGATGCCCGCGGTCGCGAGCGTCTCCAGCTGGCGCGTGACCTCGCGCGCCGTCTCCTCCGCTACGGCGCGGTCGGTGGTGATAAGGCCGACACGGGTTCGTACGTCGTGTTCCGCCTGCGCCAGCAGGTCGGTCGCGATCAGCCGCGCGTCGCCGGTGGCGTCGGCCAGCACGAAAATCTCCGACGGGCCCGCGAGCTGGTCGATCCCGACCGGGCCGAACACCTGCCGCTTGGCTTCGTTGACGAAGGCGTTGCCGGGACCGACGATCTTGTGGACCTGCGGCACGCTCTCCGTGCCGAACGCCATCGCCGCGATCGCCTGCGCACCGCCGATGCGGAAGATGCGGTCCGCGCCCGACAGGTGACACCCCGCGATCATCGCCTGATGCGCGTTGGGCGGCAGGCAGGCGACGACCTCGTCGCAGCCGGCGACCTTGCCGGGGACGATCGTCATGATCGGCGCCGACAACAGCGGAAAGCGGCCGCCGGGCACGTACGCGCCGACCCGCTCGATCGGGATCACGCGATGGCCCAGATGCAGGCCGGGCAGGGGCTCCACCTCCAGCGGCAGCATCGTGGCGAGCTGCGCCTCGGCGAAGCGGCGGACATTGTCGATCGCGAACTCGGTGTCGGCACGCGTCTGCGCCTCCATCGCATCGACGGCCGCGGTGCGTTCGGCGGCCGAGACCTCGAACCGGTCGAGGTCCGCCTTGTCGAAGCGGACGGAATACTCGCGAACCGCCGCATCGCCACGCGCCCGGACATCGGCCAGGATCGTGGCGACGAGCGGGGCTACGTCGCCGCTGTCGATCATCGAGTCGCGGACCGGTGCCTTGACATAGCTGGTCGTGTGTTCGAACCCCTTGGGCGCCGGATCGGCCATGTGCCTCGTCTCCAATGCTGGCGTCACGCCACGTGACGCGCTCGGATACGACGCTAGTGAATTCGAATGCAGATGTCACGGGGGACATGTGGCCGAGCGGAAAACTACAGTTCCTGCGGGTGATCCCATCGCCGCCGCGCCCGGACGCGCGGGGCGGCGCGCGACATCCTACGACGTGGCGCGACATGCGGGCGTGTCCCAGTCCGCGGTATCGCGATGCTTCGCGCCGAACGGATCGATCGCGCCCGGCACGCGGGAACGCATTCTGAAGGCGGCGACCGAACTCGGCTATCGCCCCAACGCGCTGGCGCAGGGCCTGATCTCGCGACGCACGAACCTTGTCGGCGTCATCATCTCCAGCCTTACGGCGCTGCATTATCCGGAGGTTCTGGCCGAGCTGTCGCATCGCCTCACCGAGCAGGACCTGCGGATGCTGCTGTTCTCGCTGGATGCCGAGGGGAATGTCGATGAGGCGCTCGATCAGGTGTGGCGGCACAGCGTCGACGGGGTGATCTGCGCGGCGCATCTGGGCGATGCGCAGATTGAACAGTTCGCAGCCCACCGCATGCCACTCGTCCTCTACAACCGGCCCGGCGGGCGAATGCCGGCCACGTCGGTGGCCTGCGACTCCGTGTCGGGCCAGCGGGAGATCGTGGAGCGGCTTCTCGCCGCCGGGCATCGCCGCTTCGCCGTCGTCGCCGGGCCGGCGGACAGTTATGTCGGCGAGGAACGTCGGCGCGCAGCGCTTGGGCGTCTCGAGGAGGCCGGGATCACCGACGTGCCCGTCCGCCGCGGCGATTACGGCTATGCCAGCGGGGCAGGAGCATTAGTGGCGCTGATGGACGCGCATGACGGGTTCGACGCGGTCGTCTGTGTCAACGATCTGATGGCGATCGGCGCACTGGACGCGGCCCGCGAGCAGTTCGGGCTCAAGATCCCGGAGGATATGTCAATCGTCGGGTTCGACGGCTCCGATCCCGCCAGCTGGGGCAGCTACCGGCTGTGTTCGGTGCGGCAGCCGGTTCGTCGCATGACCCAGGCAGCGATCGATATGCTGCTGGAGCGCGTCGACAATCCCGACCTGCCGGCCGAACGGCGGCTGTTCAGCGGCCAACTCATCGAGGGCAGATCAGCCCGGCTCGGGTAGCGCGTCCGCATCCGAACCCAAAAGTGTCGCCTATTTACCTCATTATAATATTAGCAGGTTTTGCCGCGAGAGGCGAAAGCCGTTTCCGCCGCGTGCCGGAATACGGAAAAATGCGCGGAAAACATTGGCTTAGCGAGAAGCTCGGTAAGCCTGCCACGCTGATTGTTAAATCTCATGCGCCGCATCCGAATGCAAAAATCCGTGGACAGGTGTTTTGATGCTCGATAGCCTCCCTCCAACACACGAACATGAGGGGGAAGCATGTCGGTCCGTAATTTCGTTTCCGTGGCATCGACGCTGGCGCTGGTCGCCGCCGCACAATCGTTCATCGTCGCGCCCGCCGTGGCGCAGGCGGCGGCCCCGACGGGTCAGGCGGACGGCCAAGTCACGGCACCGGGCGCCGTCGCTGCGACCGCCGATCCGCAGAGCAACGCCGCACCCGCGACCGACGCCGCAGCGGAGCAGGACGGCATCGGCGATATCGTCGTCACCGCACAGCGTCGTGAGGAGAACCTGCAGGCCGTGCCGCTCGCGATCACGGCGATCTCCGGCGATACGCTCAAGGCGCGCGGCGTCGTGGATATGTCACGCCTCAGCGAGTTCGTTCCGGGTTTCAGCTTCGGCCAGACCGGCTCCGACGTGCGCCCCGCCATGCGCGGCGTCCGGACCGCCAACAACGGCGTCACCGGCGATCCGACGATCGGCTATTTCATCGACGGTATCTACCAGTCGCGGACCAGTCAGGCGGCACTGGGATTCGCCGACGTGGCGACGCTGGAGGTGCAGCGCGGGCCGCAGGGGACGCTGTACGGTCGCAACACCTTTGGCGGCAACATCGTCGTCACCACCAACGCGCCAACCCACGAGCTCGACTACGGATCGACGCTGACGGTCGGGAACTACGACAAGGTCCGGTACGAAGGCTACATCAACGTACCGCTGTCGGACAGCGTCGCCGTTCGTTTGGTCGGAGTCACCGACTATGCCGAGGGGTGGGTGCGCAACAGCTACAACCCGCAGGCGGACCTGTTCGACGAGAACAAGCAATATGTCCGCGGGTCGGTGAAGTGGGACACCGGCGGCTTCAGCGCCACGTTCCGCGCCGATTATGCGAAGCAGGGCGGCAACGGCAATTCGGCGTTCGGCTACAAGCAGATCGGGTCGTACATCGATCCCGGTACCTGCCAGATCCTGTTCAACTCGCCCAACTACATCTACCTCAACGAACGGGCCGGTAACCGCGACGGCGTCGCCGATTGCCGCACCACGGTAGCCAGTCCCGCGGGGCCGGTCGGCACCGGCGTCGATCTCGGGATTCCGATCGATAATCTCGGCGACGAGTTCACCGTCTCCAACGACTACAAGCCGTTCCGCAACCTGTACCAGGCCTCGACCTCCCTGACGGCTTCCTATGACTTCGGGCCGGTCGCGGTAAAGTCGATCACCGGGTATGTGAAATATCGCGGGCGTCGCACGACCGACTCCGATTTTTCGGCGTCGTCGATCGCGATCGATCAGGCGCGCACGCACACCGATACGTTCAGCCAGGAGTTGCAGCTCCTGTCGTCCAAATCGCAGCGGCTGGAATATGTCGTCGGCGGGTTCTTCCTGAACGACAATCTGGTCAACGGCTTCATCAACCAGCAGCTTCCGCGCGTCATTCGTTCCAGTGCGCTGGCCGCGCCGATCACCGGCTCGCAGAATAACGGTACGTATCAGTTCGAACGGGTGAAGGTGTATTCGCGCGCCGTATACGGGCAGGCGACCTTCCACGTCACCGATGCGTGGTCGGTCACGGGCGGCGTCCGCTACACGCACGAAAAGAAGACGTACCTGAACGCGACCGCCTTCTGGTACTTGCCTGCGACGTTGCCGAGCGGGGCGAATCCGCTGACGCTGGTGACGATCGACGATCCGCTGCCCGGCCGCGGGGTCTTCCCGGCGCGGCCCGATAACTGCGGCACCGCCGGCGTTACCGCGGCGACGATCCTCAACTCGCTGGGCCAGCAGGTCGCCTCCACCTATTGTCCGCTGGAATTCAGCCAGACGACGTGGAAGGCGGGCACCGAATACCAGATCACGGATCGCAACCTCGTCTACGCCAGCGTCTCCACGGGCTTCCGCTCCGGCGGGTTCAACGCCGGCCTCGCCGCCGCGCAGAGCGCGCCGACGTTCGACCCGGAAAAGGTGACGGCGTACGAGATCGGCTCCAAGAACCGGTTCTTCGACAACACCGTGCAGTTGAACCTTTCGGCGTTCTACAACCGCTATCGCGATCTGCAGGAAAGCCGCCAGATCATCGTCGGCGGCACCACGCTCCAGACGACGTTCAACGCCGCGCGGGCGCGATCCTATGGTCTGGAGGCGGAGGCGATCTGGGAACCGGTGCCGGAGCTGACGCTGGGCGGGAACCTGTCGCTGCTCAACGCCAAATATACGGACTTCAACAACGTGCCGCTGCCGTTCGGCGGGTCCATATTGGTCAGCGATGCCAGCGTCACCGCGCCGACGATCGTCAACGGCGTCACCATCGCCGGGATCGGCCAGCGTCGCATCATCGCGCCGGGCTATAGCTGCGATCCGCTGACGGGAACGGGTGGCGCGGGTCAGCCGGCCCTGTCGTTCGTGTGCGACCTGTCAGGCAACAACATCCCGCATTCGCCGAAATATTCGGGATCTGCCTACGCGTCCTACAAGATCGCGATCGGCGACGAGTCTGCGGTGATCCCGTTCGTCGCCGTTGCGTTCGCGGGGCATCACGACGAACAATCGTTCAACGACAGCCTCGCGCGTGAGGAGCCCTGGGCCAAGCTGGACGCCAGCCTGACCTACGAAGTGAACCGTCAACTCTCGCTGGTTGCCTTCGTCGACAACATCACCAACACCAAGGTGCAGACGCTGGTATCCTATGGTGGCACGCCGTTGCAGGCGAGCTATCAGCCGCCGCGCATGTACGGGCTGCGGCTGCGGTTCCAGCGGTAAGGATCGGGATATGACGGGCGCGGTCGCAAGAACGGATACGGTCGCGCCCCATCCCACGGAGCCGCCACCCGCCGCCACGCCGCCGGCGGCGTTCGAGCATACGCTGGCGCGTCGCGTCACCGCGTTCGCGTTCCTGCTGGTGGCGGAGTTCTTCTACGGCTGGGCGTGGAACACGGTCGACGTACTCCGGCCGTTCCTGCGCGACAGTCTGGGCCTGTCGCTGACGCAGGCGGGGTCCGCCTATTCCGCGCAAGGGGCGGGCGCGCTGATCGGCGCGATCGCGTTCGGACAGCTCGCCGACCGGCTGGGACGGCGCAACATGCTGGTCGCGATCATGATCGGATACGGCACGATGCTGATCGCGGGCGCGGCGGTCGCCAGCTACCCGCAATTGCTGCTCCAGCGGTTCGCGCTGGGACTGTTTCTCGGCGGCAGTTTCCCGGTCATCGTCGGCATCTATGTCGGCCTGTTTGCGCCGACGGTGCGTGGGCGGCTGGCGAGCGCGATCAATCTCACCTTCAGCGGCGCGATCGTGGTGCTGGGGCTGGCGCTCGGCGGGCTCGGCGACCGCGACTGGCGCGTGCTGTTATGGCTGGGCGGCGTACCGCCGATCCTGCTCGCCGCGCTGGCCTATGTCGTCGTGCCCGCCGGCGGCACGATCGGACAGGCGTCGCGCTTTCCGGTCCGTGAGTTGTTCGCGCCGGGCGTGCGACGTCGCACGCTGCTGCTGGCGGCGCTGACCGGCCTGAATTTCTTCGCCTATCAGGCATTCAGCGGATGGTTGACGATCTATCTGAAGGACGTGCGGGCGTTGACGCCGGAGGTGATCGGCCGGCTGGTCGCGGCGCAGTTCGCGGGCAACATGATCGGCGGGTTCGCATGGGGGTGGGCGTGCGACCGGCTGGGCCGGCGGTTCGGCGCGCTGGGCTTCGGTCTCGCCGCAACCGCCATCGCCGTCTACCTGACGATCCCGTCGCTCGTGCCGGCGCTGGTCGTGGTCGGCTTCGCCTATGGGTTCGGACTGTCATCGAGCGTTGTCTGGGGACCCTGGCTGGCAGAGCTGTACCCGCCGCACCTGAAGTCGACCGCCGCGTCGATCTTCAACTGGGGTCGCCTCATCAGCTTCTTCTCACCGCTCGTCACCGGCGCGCTGGCAAGCGCGTTCGGGTTGCAGGCGGCGATGCTGGCGGCGTGCGTCACGTTCGTCGTGGCCGCCCTGATCTGGCGCAGCCTGCCGGAGACGTTGGGGCGGGGCTGACCGGCTCAGGCGCGCACCGCCTCCGCCAGCGCCGCTGCGCCGGCGAGCATGAAATTGTGATCCGACGACAGCAGGAACAGCGTCGCGCCGAGGGACGCCCAGTGCGGCACGTCCTGCACCCGCGCCACGAACATGCCGACCGGCCTGCCATGTGCGCGACCGGCCGCGCAGATCCGCTCCACCGCCTTCAGGACCTGCGGTTCGTCCTGCGTCGCCGCGCCGTAGGCCACGGTCAGGTCCGCGCGGCCGACGAACAGCGCGTCGATACCCTCCACTGTCGCGATGGCGTCGATGTCCTCTACGGCCTCGGGGTCCTCGATCTGCGCGATCACGACCGTGCGCGCGGCCGTGGCGGCGAGATGGTCGGGCATCGCCCGCGTCGTATAACCCGCCGCGCGCGACGACCCGGCATAGCCGCGCCCGCCGGCCCCGTACTGCGCCATCCGCACCAGCGCGCGCGCTTCGTCGGCGGAGCGGACATGCGGTGCGACGATCCCGGTCGCGCCGCAGTCGAGCGCGTTCAGAACATGTTCCGGCGTCGTGCTGGCCACGCGGACCAGTACGTCCTTGCCCGCCACGCGCGCCGCCATCACGCAGCCGTCGATCGCCAGCCGGTCGAACGGCGCATGCTCCGCGTCAAGACACAGGCAGTCGAGCGGGCTCAGCGACAGCACCTCTACCACGATCGGCGACGGCGTCTTCACGAACGTGCCGACGATCCGCTCGCCCGCCGCAAGCCGCGCCTTCAGCGTGGTGCCTGCCTGTGTCGCCGCCGTCATGCCGCGCGTGCCCAGAGACGCTCGCTGGCACGGGCAGCCCCCTCGGCCAGTGCCGCAAGCTTGGCGTAGACGATGTCGGGATCGACCGCGCCGAAGCCGGCGAAAGTCGAGAAGCCGCAGTCGGTGCCGGCGATCACCCGCTCGCGCCCGACAATCTGCGCGAACTGGTCAATGCGCTGGGCGACGACCTCGGGATGTTCGACGAAGTTGGTCGTCGAATCGATCACGCCCGGGATCAGCACGCGGTCGTCCGGCACCAGCGCGGCGAGGTCGCGGAACGCCTGCCAGTCGTGCTGGTGGCGCGGATTGGCGGTTTCAAACAACAGCCCTTGCGGCCTGGCCTGCATCAGCACGGGCAGAATGGTCCGCATTTCCACGTCGTGCGTGTGCGGCCCCTCGTAATTGCCCCAACAGACATGCATGCGCACGCGTTCGGCGGGGACTTTGCGCAGGGCGTGGTTCAGGACCTCGACATGCTGCGCGATCAGGACGAGGTAGTCGGCTTCGCTGCGATCCTTGTACATCATGTGCCGGCCAAGCCCCAGATCAGGACTGTCGAGTTGCAGCACGAAGCCAGCCGCGACGATCGCCTCGTATTCCGGGCGCATCGCCTCCGCCAGCGCCTCCAGATACGCGTCCTGCGTCGCATAATGGCGGTTGGGCTGAAACAGGGCGATGACGCCGGGGGAAGCTGCGTTCATGAATGCGCCCGTCGGACGGTGCGCGCTGGTCGCGGCGGTCAGGTGAGCGAGGTCCGCCTCCAGCGGAGTCAGCGTCCGCGGCGCGACCGGCCCGATGCAGCAGGGCCGGCGATAGGTCGGGGTGCCACCGCCCGAGGCCTGTCGTTGCAGGAATGCCGGGAAGTCCTCCAGATCGGCGGGCGGCGTGCGCGGGGAGTCCCCGTCGAACCCGGTGATGCGATCCTTGATATAGGTCGCGTAGCTGATCTTGGACATCTCGCCGTCCGACACGAGGTCGACCCCGCTCGCGACCTGCCGCGCGACGCAGGCGTCGACCGCCTCGCCGATCACCGCGTCGAACTCCGCCTGATCGACCGTTTCTCCGCGTTCCTGCGCGAAGACGAGGTCGGTGACGGCGCCGCTGCGGGGCAGGGAGCCGACATGGGTGGTGAGGATGCGGTTCGTCATGACACTCCGGAGCGGTTTCAGTCGGCGGTCCAGCCGCCGTCGACGACGAGGCTGGTACCCGTGACCAGGGCGGATGCGGGGGATGCGAGGTAGACGATCGCCCCCATCAGGTCCTCGACCGTGCCGAGCCGCCCGAGCTTGATCTTGGCGAGGACGGAGGCGCGAAATGTCGTGTCCTCGAAGAACGGGCGGGTCATCGGCGTGTCGATAAAGGTCGGCGCGATCGTGTTGGATCGAATACCATGGGCGGCCAGATCCAGCGCCATCGCCTTCGACAGGCCCTCCAGCGCCCATTTGGAGGCGCAATACAGGCTGCGGCGTTCACCGCCGACATGGCCCATCTGCGAACCCATGTGGATGATCGATCCACCGCTCGCGGCCGCGATCATGCCCTGCGCCACGGCCTGTGCCACGAAGAACGCCGCTTTCAGGTTCAGGTCCAGCACCGCGTCATAATCCTCGTCCGTCACCTCCGTGAACGGTTTCGGGCGATTGGTGCCCGCATTGTTGACGAGGATCGCGAACGGCCCCGCCGCGACGATCGCGGCACGGGCGGCGGCGATATCCTGCACGTCCAGTACGAGCGGCGCGGCGGTTCCACCCGCCGCGACGATCGCCGCGGCGGCGGTCTCCACTTCCGATGCGGTTCGAGCGGCCAGCGTGACGTGCGCGCCCGCCTCCGCCAGTGCCGCTGCGGCCGCCAGCCCGATGCCGCGCCCCGCGCCGGTGACGAGCGCGCTGCGTCCGTCGAGGCGAAATCCGGGCGAGCGCGGCAGGGCGATCATTCGGCGGGGACCAGCGCTTCCGCGACGCCGGCATAGGGGATGTTGCGACCGCCATAGCGCCGGACGCGCACGTTCGCCTGCTCGCCGTGGCCCGCAAAGCCTTCCAGCGCGCAGAGCCGGCTGCAATATTCCCCGATCATCGCCGATGCCGCATCGCTGGTGACGCGCTGATAGGTGCAGGTTTTCAGGAACTTGCCCACCCAAAGGCCCCCCGTATAGCGCGCCGCCCCACGCGTCGGCAGCGTATGGTTGGTGCCGATCACCTTATCCCCATACGCGACATTGGTCCGCGCCCCCAGGAACAGCGCGCCATAGTTGGTCATGTGGTCGAGGAAGTAGTCGGGGTCGCGCGTCATCACCTGCACATGCTCGGACGCGATGTCGTCGGCGATACGGACCATCTCGGCGTCGTCCCCGGCGACGATCACTTCGCCGAAGCTCTCCCAGGCGCGGCGGGCATAATCGGCGGTCGGCAGCACGGTCAGCAGCCGCTCCACCTCCGCCATCGTGGCACGGGCCAACGCCTCCGACGTGGTCAGCAGGATCGCCGGGCTGTCCGGACCGTGCTCCGCCTGACCGAGCAGATCGGTCGCGCACAGTTCGGCGTCCGCGCCGATCTCGTCGGCGATCACCAGCGTCTCGGTAGGGCCGGCGAACAGGTCGATGCCGACGCGGCCGAACAACTGGCGCTTGGCCTCCGCGACGAAGGCGTTGCCGGGGCCGACGAGCATGTCGACCGGCGCGATCGACTGGGTCCCGAGGCCCATCGCCGCGACCGCCTGAATACCGCCGAGGCAGTAGATTTCGTCTGCGCCCGCCATCGCCTGCGCCGCGACGATCGCGGGAGCCGGCTTGCCCTTGAAAGGCGGCGCGCAGGTGACCACGCGGGGCACGCCCGCAACCTTGGCGGTGATGACGCTCATGTGGGCCGATGCCAGCAGCGGGTATTTGCCGCCTGGCACGTAGCAGCCTGCCGCGTTCATCGGCACGTTACGGTGACCCAGCACGACGCCCGGCAGCGTCTCGACCTCCACGTCGGTCATCGAAGCGCGCTGGATCTGTGCGAAATTACGCACCTGCGTCTGCGCGAACTCGATATCCTTCAGGTCCTGCGCCGACATCTGGTCGAGGCAGTCCTGAATCTCGCGATCGTCGAGACGATAAGAATCGCGGTCCCAACCGTCGAAACGGTTCGAGAGTTCGCGAACCGCCGCGTCTCCACGAGCGGCTACGTCGGCGAGGATCGCTTCCACAGTGTCACGCACCTGCCGGTCGTTTGCCGCCGTCGTCTCAGCGTTACGACCACGCTTCAGCCAAACCGCCACATGCCTCTCCTTGCATTCGAATGCAAGTTTAGTAGCGCCGCAGTTGGAGTTCTGCAAGCTGCTGCCAACTCGATGGCGGCGCGGATCAGGGCTTACACTCGGTCAGCGGGTTGGGGTGTATCTGCCGCGGAATTCACCGGGCGCGCGGCGCAGGAAGGGATGCAAGCCCGCCACAGGCCATCGGGCGCCCGCGCAGGGGGCGTCCAGTGGCATGACATCGCACCGGGAAGGCCGACGCAGAACAGGTTCGTCGAGAGCTTGAGGCGCTGTTCTTCACGGTCCGTCAGGCGCGCTCGATCCTCGCGCGCTGGATCGCTGATTATAATACCGGGCCGCCGCCCTCGTCGCTGGGCTAAGTTCCCTGGCCGCTTCCGCTGCCGGTGCGCCACCCGCACTCCTGCCCGACAACACCGGTCGGTCCCTGGTTGCCGCTGGATGAAGGACTGGGTCACGTCAATCCGCGCAATGTGGCGGACCGGATGCTGCGCACCTTGCCGGACCGGAACAGCGAAAGCTGTGTCTCGTTGAGGTCCGGGACTGCGTCCGCTGCTTTCCCGTCAACCAGGACAGTGTCCGGCGTGACCCGGATCGGCATTAGAGAATCCCGTCCAGTTCACGCCGAATCTCCACCGTCCGGGAAAACAGGCGCGACAGGATCACCGGAAAAAGGCCAGAAATCGATGGTGATCGCCGAGGGGGCGAAAGCGGCATAGGCGCCGTGACGATACCGTGACCGCAAATTGAGGATGGCGCGATGAAACCGGCGAAGAAGAACGTGTCGATCGAAGTCCGGCTGTCGGATGAGATCAAGTCGGCCTTCATGGATCGTTGTCGGGATCAGGTACGGTCCGCGAGCGAAGCAATCCGCCAGTTCATCGACGAACAGGTTGAGGCACGTTCGCCGCCGTCCCATTCGTGGGGTCGCTATGGTCGCATTGGCGTTGCCGGACTGCTCGGGATGGTCGCCGGTTTCGGTGTAGCGGCACCGTCGATCGCTCGTTCGACCCCGACGCTGGCTTTCGAGCAGGTCGACCGAAATCATGACGGCGTCATCGACCGTCGCGAGTTCGACGCACGGTAATCCGATAGCCTTGTCTTGCAACGACTGGTCCTACGTGTCGCCGATGTTCCACCTGCTGCCATTCGTGGCGGGCAGGCTTTTCGGTCGTTACCCGGCACGCGGAGACGTGGTCATCCTGACCCCGCCCGACGCCGCACGGCGAGGCGAAGATCTGATCAAGCGTGTCGTCGGCCTGCCCGGCGACACGGTTCAGATGGTCCACGACCGGATGTGACTGTCGCGGCGCAGGACAGGGGATACCGGCTGATGCCGGTGGACGGCAACTTCCGCTGCGACCCGAACGACCCGGACGATGAACGGCGACTTGCAGGCTATGTCCGCGTGACGGTGGCTGGCCGACTATTCTGTCGCCTACATGTTATCCACGAAACGCTGCCGGGCGGTGCGTCCTACGACACGCTCGACTTTGGCCCGGGGCCGGAGGATGACATGCCGCCGTACCGCGTCGCTCCGGGGCATGTCTTCGTGCTGGGCGACAATCGGGACAACAGCGCGGACAGCCGCGTCCCGACAGCCTTCGGAGGACTGGGTGGGGCGATCCCGATCGAGAACATCGGCGGCAGGGCGGAATTCATTACCTTCTCGCTGACCGGCAATGCCAGCTGGAACCCGATGACCTGGGGCGCCGTGTTCCGCAAGGATCGCGCCTTCGATCTGCTGCGTCGTGATGCGCTCCTCCGGCTTACTGCCGGGCGAAGATCGACGGTAGCGTTGAATAGTCGGAAGACAGCGGCAGGAGTGATCGTCTCCCCGCCAACCCGGTCCGTTCGATGCGGACTGGTCACCGCGCTTGCCTCTCGGTACCCCGGAGATCGACGAGCGTCCGATGCCGGGAAACAGCCAGCACGCGCTGAATGTCGGACCGTAGACCTTAACGTCAGGCCGGTCCCAGCGTGGTAGACCCAAAGCCATTGTGATCGCCACAGCACATCTGCATAGCGGCGTCCGGCAGCCCGAGCTGGTACAGGTCGCGTTTAAGGAGGAGGCGGGAGTGATGGGCCTTTGTTCTTCCTTTCTGCAGCTCGGCAAATCTCCGTCAGAAGGCTCTTCAATGCGCGCAATCGCCTGCTTCCTCTGGATCTCCATGATCGCCGGCCCGACTGCCGCGCAAGAGCGGCAAGAGTTGACGGCCGCAGATTATACTCGCGCCGTGCACCAGCTGGGTCCCTGGACGGCTCCGCTGGTCGATCATGCCGTGCGAAGTGCGCATTGGATAGATGCTCGACGCTTCTGGTATCAAGACACCAGCCACGGCGTCCCCACGATCATGCTGGGCGACGCGGGCACCGGCACGAAGGCGCCAGCGTTCGAGACAGTGGCTTTCCTTGCATCGTTGAATGCGGCCGGGCTGAAAGAACGGGACGCTACGAGGCTCGCCGTCGAAACCTTGGAGCCGGACGCCGCGACGGACAGGGCGATCGTCGGTATTGGTGGCGAACGGTATGACTGCGCACTGGGTCAGCCTTATGCCTGTAAGAAGCTTCCGGCGCTGAACGCTGGTCGGGCAGAAGCGGTGCTTTCCCCGGATGGCAAGCAAGCGGTCTTCCTGCGCGACTGGAACCTGTGGGTCCGGGACGTCAACAGCGGCGCTGAGCGGCAGCTGACACGGGATGGCGTGAAGGACTTCGGCTACGCGACGGACAATGCGGGCTGGAAGCATTCGGATCAGGCAATCGTGATCTGGTCACCTGACTCGAGGAAGGTGGCGACGTTCCAGCAGGATCAGCGCGCCGTAGCCGACTTCACCACGACAACGACGCAGGTTGGCCACTCCGCCACGGAAACATGGAAGTACCCGTTCGTGGGCGACAAGGAGATCGTTCACATCCAGCGCGTCATCGTCGACGTCGACGATGGCCACGTGGTGCGTTTGAATATGCCGCCCGACCTGCACCGGTCGTCGTTGTGCGACGACGTGGTGTGCGGCGAGGGTCCGCAGGACATACAGTGGGCAAAGGACGGCCGGACGCTCGCATTCGTGTCGACGTCGCGCGACCACAAGGTTGAGACGATGCGCATCGCCGATGCGACGACCGGTGCGGTGCGCGACGTGTTCGCCGAGACCGTGCCGACCTGGTTCGACAGCGGGTACAATGACGAGGGGATCAACTGGCGCTATTTGTCAGAACGCGGCGAGATCCTGTGGTGGTCCCAGCGTG
Organism: Sphingomonas sp. Leaf343; assembly: GCF_001423765.1. Taxonomy (GTDB): domain Bacteria; phylum Pseudomonadota; class Alphaproteobacteria; order Sphingomonadales; family Sphingomonadaceae; genus Sphingomonas. The sequence continues at coordinate 332,673 of NZ_LMPG01000012.1, read as the reverse complement.
ACGACTGGGGTCATTACTATCTTTACAGCGCCACAACCGGCAAGCTCCTGCGACAGGTGACGCGTGGGCGGTGGAACGTCGACCACCCGATCCATATCGACGAGCGCAGCGGAAAGATGCTCATCGCCGGGGTCGGGCGGGAGCCGGGCGTCGATCCCTACTACCGGAGCATCTACGCAATCGATCTGAAGGGCGGCACGCCCATGCTGCTCACGCCCGAGCGGCAGGACCATATCGCGCTGCCGTCGAGCGACGGGCGCTACTTCGTCGACATCTACTCAACACCGCAGGAGGCGCAGACCGCGGTGCTGCGGCGCGCGGACGGCTCGCTTATCCAGAAGCTTGCGAGGGGCGACGTGACGCGCTTACGGGCGGCGGGCTGGCAGGCACCGGAGAGCATCGCCGTCCGATGCAGCGATGGCAAGACGCTGTGTCATGGGCTGCTCTTCAAGCCGGCGGGGCTTGATCCGACGCGAAAATATCCGGTCGTCGACTACATATATCCGGGTCCGTTCACGGGCACGATCCCGTCACGGCAGTTCTCCCCGGCGGCCGGCGATGCGGGCGCGTTGGCACAGCTGGGCTTTGCCGTCGTCGAAATCGACGGGATGGGAACGCCGCGGCGTTCGAAGGCCTTCCAGGACTATTATTATCGCGACATGGGCAAGCAGGCGGTCCCCGACCAGGTCACCGGTATCCAGGATCTAGCCACGCGCTATGCGTGGTTGGACACCGATCGGGTGGGCATCTGGGGACATTCGGGCGGCGGCAATGCGACCGCAGCCGCGCTGTTCCGCTATCCCGACTTCTTTAAGGTAGGCATCGCTGAAAGCGGAAACCACGATAACCGGAACTACGAGGACGATTACTACGAGAAGTACCTCGGCTTGCTGGAGAATGACGGCAAGACGACCAATTACGACCTGCAGGCCAATCAGGATCTTGCCAAAAACCTGAAGGGCAAGCTGATGCTCGCGCACGGGCTGCTCGATGATAACGTGCCGGTTTCATCGACGCTGCTGGTGGTCGACGCGCTGGAGAGGGCGAACAAGGATTTCGATCTCGTCCTGTTTCCCCGGGCGCATCACGGCTATGGTGATGTGTCCAACTACATGATGCGGCGTCGATGGGACTATTTCATCAAGAACCTGATGGGCGCGTCCCCACCCAAGGAATTCACGATCTCGAGGCCGGCCGTTCGGAAGTGAAGTTGCCGGCGTTGCGGGTCTGTCGTAGTTAAGATTGCTTTAAGCACCATCATTGGCCGCTAGCTCGGTCTGGAATGATATCTTGGCGCAGACCCAATAAGATGCTCTGTCGAGAATACTATATGTGTACCTGCGGTAGACGAAAGCATCCAGAATTCCTTCATGATCGTTTCTCCAGAACCCATGAGGTGCAGTCTGGAGATACTCTACGATGTAACACTCGCTTAGGCTAACCGAGCACTCGATAAGCTGGGTAGTACTTGACCTCTTTGGGATGAGCAAAAGATCGAAGTATCGAACTGACATCTGGGAATGCACGCGGAGACGTTTATAGAACTGTGCCAGACAATTTGGAGGCTGTGCAACAGCCGTCCTGTCGTTATCCGGGATCCACATCGTGGCCTGGTATGCCGCCTCCGGCCCTATCATTGAGCAACGCCGCTAGATGTGTTTGGCTTGTTGCCGTGACATTGTCTCTACGCAGTAGTGTCGATGAGCCGAGATTCTGGGAAAGCCCTCCAACTCGAGACGCGTCAATACCTGGCCCAGGGGAATCCTGTTGATGCCGAATCTCCCCGCGGGTGCGGTTCGGCGGATCGCGCTATTCCCCACAATCTCGCTGATGATGATCCCATGACGCAGAATATCTGATAATCGATCCGACAGGGACGTTACAATGATCGCCGTGGTATTCATCACCATAGACAAAAGGGGACGGTGCGTCCTTGTACTCCAGCACCAAGTTTGTGCCGAGTACAAGGATCGTCTTGCGAGACTCAGAAGTTGAAGCCGATCTGAACTCGCGCGCTGCGACCAGCCTGGTACTGAGTGACCGTGCGATAATATGGCGATGCGACGCCTTGACCATCGGTGCCATTCTCATTGAAGTTAAGCTTCGACTTGAGGTTCAGCAGGTTGAAGACGGACAGCCGTGCTACCATCGATGCGTCGCCAATGTTGAAGGTGTAGCTGATGTCAGCGTCGTTGATCACCTGCCAGTCGCTTTTGAAAACGGAGCCGCGGCGGACGAGTTGCAATGGCTGCGTCACCGCAGGATCGGTATTGATGGTCCCATCTCCACCGACCTGGCAGAAAAGCCCGCCAGCTCCAGAGAACGGATCGACCGACAACGGCGTATAGCCGATGCAACCATAGCGGCGTGGCGAATAAGCCTGAACATTGAGGCCGATGTTGATGGCGTCGAACAGCTGATAGCTACCGGCGATCTTGAAGACGTGACGCTTGTCATTGGGTGTGTAACCGTACGTGCCGATTGTATTACCCGGCGAGTCGAAGTCCGTGGTTAGTCCGGTGTCGCTCTGGCCGTTATCCGTTTTGACGCCGCCCTCGTAGTTACCGATCGTCTTCGAGTATGTGTAGGATGCGTCTAGGCTCCAGTGCCCGTCAAAGTCGCGATGCGCTTCGAAGGTCATGCCTTTGTAAGTCCGGCGTGCTTCAGGATAGCCCAGCTGTTTCGCAGTGAAGGATACCGTTCGCGGAGTATCCTCGCCGTTGATCGGTGCATACAGGGTGATCGTTGCGGCGCGGCCGGGATTGACGAGCACGTACTGGCTGTAGCCCTGAAAAACATCTCCACAGCCGGCGATACCCTCCCGCTGGCAGTAGCCTCTGACGGCTTGATCGATTGACACATCTTCCAGCACCGCGTTGAGCTTGGTGTAGGTAAAGAAGGCGCCGACGCGCCAGCGTGACCCGAGACGCTTTTCGTAGCCCAGAATGTACTCGTCAGCCGACTGCGGCTTCAGCCCTTGTGAAACCGACGCTTCGGCCGATCTCGGTTCGCCGGTTCCGGTCACCGAGCAATTGCGGAGCGCATCGTCGGGGCAGGCCGCTGCCGTTGGATAGAGCACCGGTGATCCCAGGATCGGAATGCCGTCTGCTCCGAAGCCGGCAAGGAGGTTGGTGCGAGTGTAGAACAGCTCGCCGCCCGTCTGACGAATATTCGTATTCGAGGGCACGGGTACGAACATCCGGCTGAAGCTGCCATAGACCTTGTCGGTGCGCTGGCCGAGCGGATCCAGCGTGAACCCCAGGCGGGGTCCCCATTGGTTGCCGGATTTGTAGAACGTCTCGTCTCGCGAGTTGTTGTTGCTGAACCTGTCGTTGCGCAGGCCGATGTTGAGGTTCAGGCGATCACCCGCCAACGACCAGCTGTCCTGAAGATAATAAGCTTCGTTTCTCGACGTGAAGGATCCTTCCTGCCGATACGTGCCCTGTTGCACATAGGTGGTGCCAGGGGCCAAATTGTAGATGTTGCCAGCGCGCGCCGTCAGCAACGTGTAACCGATGCCATTGCCAGACGGAATGTAGCGGGACTCCGAGAGCAGGTCTTCGTTATCATAACCGAACTTGATATGATGGCTGCCAAGTAGCGAAAAGCGCAGATCGACGTCGCCCCGATAGAACTTGCGGATATCGCGGCTGCTATCGGTGAACCCGCCACCGACGACCAGCGTGCGGATATTGAGTGGATCGCGCTGATCTTCCACATTAGAGATGTTAAGGCCGGAGGCGTTGAAGTACTGGTTCTGTGAGATGCTTTCGTTTCGACCATAGGCGGCTGACAGCGTAAGCCACTCCGTCCAGACGCCTGTGTATCGGCCCACATAGTTATTGCCGCCAAAACGTGCCGTCGAACGGCTGCTGAATGGGCCGTCGACGTTGTTGATGTAGTCGTACCGGCGATCGTCGCTTGTGGCATCGCCGAACGTGTTGGTAAAGGATGTGCCCTTGGTGCTAAAATATGTGAGTTCCAGCCGCTGGCCATCGGTGATGACAGCGTCGATCTTGCCCGCGTAAAAAGGCGAGCGCGTGGTATAGTAACTGCGCGAAGTTCCCAGATACTGCGCCGGATCATCAACGTCGGATTGATCGCGGGGATCGCCGAGGAATTGCCTCCCGGCGCTGCGGCTGGTGTTGTCGCGTGCCTGATAAAGCCCGTAGAAGAAAAGGTGATCCTTGATGATCGGGCCGGACAGTTGGAAGATCGTCTGGCGGCTCTCGCTTTTGGTGCCGTTATTATCTGATCCAAATGTGTCGGGCGCATTGCTGCGCAGTTCGTCCAGGTTCCACGTGAACAGCACGCCCCCGTGAAAGTCGTTGGATCCCGATTTGGTGGTGGCACTGACGAATCCACCGGTCGCACGGCCGAATTCAGCGGCGAACCCGCCGGTCTTCACCTCCAGCGTCTGGTAAAAATCGTATGGTACCTCGACCGGTGCGAGACCCTTGCGGAAATCGGTGATGTTCAGGCCGTTCACGAAAAACGCGTTTTCCGAAACAGCCGCACCGTTGACGGAGGAGAGATTCCCGAACGCGCCCGATCCGGCTTGGGTGCCGGGTGCGAGCTGGATCAACGCCTGGACGTTGCGGGCGACCGGCACCCGCGCGCTGAGGTCGGCGACGTTGATAACGGCACCGGTCGTGGTGACGTCGAAATCGGACGACCGGGTGCGCTGCGCCATCACCACGATGTCGCCACCGTCTGCGCCAGGGACTGCATCCGCGGCCCCGAGCGGCTTCAGCCGGAACTGATTGGCTGCATTGCCTAGCGTGAGGCGGACGCCGGTCTCGCTATAGGCATCGAAGCCCTTTGCGGTGACCGTGAAGGCGTAATTACCTTCTCTCAACTCCGGAACGGAAAACGAACCACTGCCATTCGTCCGAGTGGTGCGGGTGAAGCCCTGGTCTTCTGAACGAATGGTGACCGTTGCGCCCGTGATCGGCCTTCCCTGAAGGTCGATCACAGTGCCGGTAGCGTTCACGCTGGAGAAGCTCTGCGCTGCGGCTGGCGCGACCCATGAGGCCGCTCCCATCGCAATGCCGCAAGTCGCCACCGATGCCAGAAGTCCGTGGCGAAACGCCATTGCAAGCGATCGAACCATAAGTGCCCTCTTAATTCCGTACACCTTATACGATAGGGTGAGGCTACCTGCATCGGGTTGGAACGCAACCCTTTTTTATGCTGAATACGTTGATGAACGTGGCTCGAAGCGCATCATTGCGGTGCTCGGCAGCCCCTAGGCCCCGCTCTCATCCCATAGCTCCAGCTCGTCGGCTTCGAGCATCCCGACCCTGAAGGTCTCGGCGAGCCACGCGCGTGCCTAGATTGTAGTAAGCCCCGCCATGCCGCCGCTGAGCAGCCGCCACGGCCTTTTCGTACTCGGCGGCGGCATCGTACCGCCCGTGGAAGCCGGCCGACGTCTGAAGCCCGCGGAAAACCTTGTGCTCCCGTCGCGGCTTCCCGTCCTGTCCGGACACGAACGGCCGAAGGGGCTGAACCGCCCCGGGTCTGCCGGAGGCCTTGGATTGTGTGTCACGCCGCCATATCGATGTTGTTCGGGGCAGCATAATATTGATCTTCGGCTTCGGCCGGCGGGATGTTGCCGATGGGCTCCAGCAGCCGGCGATGGTTGAACCAGCCGACCCATTCGAGGGTCGCGTATTCCACCGCTTCGGAAGATCGCCAGCGCCCACGGCGATGGATGACCTCGGCCTTGTAGAGGCCGTTGATCGTCTCGGCCAAAGCGTTGTCATAGCTGTCGCCGACGCTGCCAACCGAGGGCTCGATCCCGGCCTCGGCTAGGCGCTCGGTGTACTTGATGGACACATATTGCGACCCCCGGTCGCTATGATGGATGAGGCCGCGCCGATGGGCCGGCCGACGATCGTGAAGCGCCTGTTCCAAGGCATCGAGGACGAAGCTGGCATGCGCCGTCCTGCTGGCCCGCCAGCCGACGATCCGCCGAGCATAGGTATCGATGACGAAGGCGACGTAGACGAACCCCGCCCAGGTCGCGACGTAGGTGAAGTCTGGGACCCACAGCATGTTCGGCGCTGGTGCGTAGAACTGGCGGTTGACGTGATCGAGCGGGCACGGCGCCGCCTTGTCGCTGATTGTGGTGCGCACCGGCTTGCCCCGGATCACGCCTGCCAGGCCCATCTCGCGCATCAGTCGCGCGACCGTACAGCGGGCGACGGGCACTCCCTCCCGTATCATTTGCCGCCAGACCTTGCGCACGCCGTAGACCGCGAAGTTCTCGGCGAACACGCGCGCGATCTCGGGCTTGAGAGCAACATCGTGCCGTGCCCGCGCCGACAGGCGTGTCGGATCCTGTCGCTGCGCGATACGCTCGTGGTAGGTGGATGGGGCGATCGGCAGGACACGGCAGATCGGCTCGACCCCATAGGCATCGCGGTGATCGTCAATGAACGCGATCATCGCCGGAACGGGCGGTCGAGCTCCGCCTGCGCAAAATATGCGGACGCCTTGCGCAGAATCTCGTTGGCCTGCCGCAGCTCACGGACCTCGCGCTTTAGCGCCTTCATCTTGTCGGCAACCTCGGTCGGGACACCGGCACGCTTGCCGCTGTTGACCTCAGCCTTCTTCACTCATGCAGCGTCTGCGGAACGCAGCCGATCTTCTCCGCGATCGACACCACGGCTGCCCATCGAGAAGAATGATCCCGCTCGTGGTCAAAAACCATCCGTACCGCGCGTTCCCGAACTTCCGGCGCAAACTTGTTCGTCGTCTTACTCATACAGGCTCCACCTTCTCAGGAGTTGGAGTCTCCGGCAAACCCGGGGCGGTTCAGACCCATTGCTTGATACTTATCGCTGAGACAAATCTAAAAGGGTCGCGAACGCCCTTCAGGCTAGGGCCACATCAACAGCATCTATTAGTTTCTGGCCAAACCTAGCTTTGACCTCGTTGATGTGGCCTACTATAAATTCCGCGCCGTGACGTGGCAGTGCCCCCAGAAGAGCTTTATCGGCAGCCTCAAGAGCCCCCTTTATCTCGTGGGTAATTACATCAACTTTAAACGAAGATGACGCTGCGTCTTCAGGCGGGGTGTGGGCACGAGCAAAATCGTAGCGCTCCGCAGCTTTGAATAACCGAACAGCATTAGCAATAGCTTGGTCTTCTAACGACGTAACTGGCGTTTGCTCCGCGTCGATGGCAGCGGCTTGCTGGGCTGCTATACGAAGATCGCGCAGAGCGCTGTTTACCTCGTCTCGCCCTCCACGAGTCGACGCTTTAGGGGCGGCTAGGTAGGCTGCTGCTCCCCCGAGAACAGCACCCAAGACGGTGTTTGGGATGCTAAGCCAATCGCCTGCATCTATTCCCTCAACCGTGTGGCCGTACGCCAGCGCAATCGGCCCAGCTATTGCTGCACCTACGCCTCCAGCACTTAAATGTGATGCGATGCGTCTTGCAGTCTTCACTGAGGCATCGTGCAGGAGATAGCCACGCGCCCGCAATAGCCAAGCGTTACCTCGCGCGCCATGCTTCCGCCTTGCTTCCTCGCTATCGCCCTCTCCTGAAGGAGGCAACGCACGCTGTCGCGTTTGACAGTGGAATCAATAGCTTAAGGTGGTGCCGCTTACAGGACTCGAACCTGTGACCCCCGCATTACGAATGCGATGCTCTACCAGCTGAGCTAAAGCGGCCCGGAGCCGGGCGTGCCCGGTCGAGGGGGCGGCGCTTACCAGCAGGTATTGGGACTGGCAAGGGGTAGTTGCAGGATCGTTCTTCACCAGCGGTTTACGTCGCGTTTACCAAATCGGGCGCACAAGCGTCCTCAGGTCAGGGAAAGCGCGACGATGGACATGGGATTCGGCCAGGACGGCTTCGGTCGGGATGATTTCAGCGGACGTGACGAACTCACGCGCCGGGGCAGCGATCTGGATCATGACGTCTTCGCGCATGACGATTTCCCGCAGGACGATTTCGGCCTGGAAGAGCACGCATCCGCGGACGCGGGCGATCCGAACGCGGAGGGCAATGTGGACGACCGCATGTTTGATCTGGGCGGAGACGAGCGCCGGATGCACGTCCGCGCCTACAACCACTGGGTGTCGCTGCTGAAGGGGCGTGCCTATCCGTCGATCGAGGACCTGGAGCCGGAGAACATCGTCGACTTCGGACCGCATAGCGTTCTGCTCGATTTCGGCGGCGATGTCGCCGATCCGGCGATCGCGTACCTCGGCGGTGCGCTGCGAGAGGAGTGCGGGCTCGATACGCCGCCGTCGCACATCGCCGACGTGCCCAGTCGGTCGCTGCTGTCGCGCCTGACCGACCATTATCTGCAGATCATCGCCAATCGCGCGCCGATCGGTTTCGAGGCGGAATTCGTCAGCACGCGGGGTCGCACGACGGCCTATCGTGGCATCCTGATGCCGTTCTCTTCGGGCGCGGGCCAGGACATCGACTTCATCTACGGCGTCATCAACTGGAAAGAAGCCGCCGATCCGATGACGCAGGCAGCGCTGGATCTGGAGCTGGAGGCGGCCGTCCGCGCCGCACCGCACGCGAGGGACGCGGCCGTATGGGCCGATGGTCCGGGAGCCGAGTCGGATCATCAGGACGGCGACCGGGAGGCCGATCCGGCCGCGACACTGGGTGACGCTTTGACGCTGGCGCGCGAAACGGCGGCGCAGGTCCATGTCGCCGACACGCGCAGCCGTGCAGCCCTTTACCGTGCGCTGGGTCGGGCGCATGATTTTGCGCTGGTCGCCGCCGACGACGCGGAAGGGTATCAGGAACTGCTGACCGATGCCGGCCTGACGGTGCAGGCGCGTGCGCCGATGACGCCGATCGTGAAGCTGGTCTTCGGGGCTGATTACGACAAGACGCGCATCACCGAATTCGCGTCCGTGCTGGGGCATGCGCAGCGATCGGGCATCGCCCGCGGCGGTCTGGCCGGCTTCCTCGAAAGCTTCGACGGCGGGATCAAGGCGGTGGTCGCGGCCGAGCGCGATGCGCGCCGCCCCGCGGCGAAGCCTGCACCTGCGGCCATCGCGCGGCCGGTTCTGGCGCGCGTCGAAATCGATACCGGCGCCAAGGTTGGCGACACCATCGTACTGGTCGCGCGCGTCGGCGAGGACGGCGTTCTCGACGTGATCGCGCACCACAATGATGCGAAGTTGGCCGCAAGGGCACTTGCGGCCAAGGCACCCCGCGGCAGGAGGTGAAGCGCCTCCGCGGGGTTGAGTAGCCCCGCTGCCCGGCGCATAGGGCGGGCATGGAGATGGAACACATCACAGCCGCGCTCGCCGCCCGGCTGACCGTCGGCGCGCTTCCGGGCGAGCTGCGTGATTTCGGCCCCGCAGAGGTGGAGACCGCCGCGCAGTTCGTGGCCGCCACCGCCGCCACGCGTCTGCCCGGACAGCCGGCGATCGCGCTGGAGCCGATCGCGGCCGACGATGTCCGCCGTCGGATGCGGGTGGCGATCGTCAATGACGATATGCCGTTCCTGGTCGATTCGGTCGCCGCCGCGATCACGTCGCAGGACATCGCGATCGACCGCATCATCCACCCGGTCGTGCCCGTCACCCGCGACGACGAGGGCCGGCTGACGACGCTGGGCGAGGGTGCTTGCGCCGAGTCGATGATCTATCTGGAGATGGAGCGTGCCGACGCCCGCGACCGGCGTGAGCTGGTCGAGGATCTCGCCGCCGCGCTGGCCGATGTGCGTGCCGCCGTCGCCGATTGGGACGCGCTCAAGAAGGTGCTGGCGCGCGATGCCGATGCGCTGTGGTCGGGCGAGGGCGCGGCGCTGCTGCGCTGGTTCCTGGACGGCAAGATGACGCTGCTGGGGCACGAGACGTGGCGGGCGGACGGCAATGTCACGCAGGCGCTGGGAATCTTCGCCAATCCGCAACCGCGCCCGATCCTGGCGGAAGGGTCGCGCAAGCTGGCGGTCGCGTGGTTCGAGGCGGGGAACCAGCCGCCGCTGCTGCTGAAATCCAACGTCGTGTCCAGCGTCCACCGTGCGGTGCCGGTCGATCTCGTCGTGATGCCTGTGATGGAGGGCGGGCGTGTGGCCGGTCTTTCGATCCATGCGGGGCTATGGACCAGTGCGGCGCTGGCGACGCCGCCACGCGACGTGCCGATGCTGCGCGCGCGGTTGAGCGCGCTGGAGGAGAAGTTCGGCTTCGATCCGCGCGGCCATACCGGCAAGGCGTTGACGCACGCGCTGGCGGCATTGCCGCACGATCTGGTGGTCGGGTTCGACGCGGCCTCGCTGGAGGAACTGGCGCTGACCGCGATGTCGCTGGCGGACCGGCCGCGACCGGCGCTGGTGCTGGTGAAGTCGCCGCTGGGCCGGCACATGTTCGGCTTCGTCTGGCTGCCGCGCGACGACGTGACCACCAGTCGCCGCGTCGCGATCGGGCACATGCTGGAGGAGGCGGGTAACGCGCGCCTGCTGAACTGGTCGATCGCGTTGGAGGACGGGCAGGTCGCGCTGATCCGCTACATGCTCGATCTGCGCGGCACCGGCGGCGCACTGCCGGAGGTTGCCCCGCTGGCGCAGCGGTTGGAGCGGATGGTGCGCGGGTGGGTGCCCGACGTGGAGGCCGCGCTGGCCGATCAGGTGCCCGCCGCCCGAGCGGCGCGGCTCGCACTGCGCTGGGCCGCGGCGTTCCCGCAGAATTACCGCAACGTGTCGTCGGCGGCGGAAGCGGCGGCGGACATCGTTCGCCTGTCCGCGCTGGAGGACGAGCATGGCCGCGCCGTCCGCATCCTGCCGTCGCAGCCGGGCGAGGACCGACAGCTCAAGATCTACAAGCTGGGCGGTGCGCTGGCGCTGTCGGACGCGGTGCCGGTGCTGGAGAATTTCGGCTTCCGCGTCATCGGCGAGTTGCCGACGCGGCTGCGCGAAGCCGTTGACGCATTCGTCCACGACTTCGTCGTCGCTGGCGGAACCGAGGGCGACAATCCGGTGCTGGAAGCGGCGATCGCCGCGGTGCTGGAGGGCAAGGCCGAGAACGACGCGTTCAACCGCCTGATCGTGGATGCGAGCCTCGCGCCCGCATCGGTCGTGCTGCTGCGCGCGTGGTTCCGCTATCTGCGGCAGGCGGGGCTGACGTACGGGCTGACCACCGTCGTCGATGCGCTACGCCGTGCGCCGGACGTGGCGCGGGCGCTGGTGGCGCGGTTCGCCGCCGCGCATGACCCGGCGGCGACCGGCAGCGTCGACGAGGCGGAGGCGGCGATCACCGACGGTCTCGACGCGGTATCCGCGATCGACGACGACCGCATCCTGCGCGCGTACCGTGCGCTGATCGCCGCGTGCCTGCGCACCAACGCCTATGCGCCGGCATCTGAGGAGGCGCTGGCGTTCAAGCTGGACAGCGCGCTGATCCCCGGTCTGCCAGCGCCCGTGCCGTGGCGCGAAGTGTGGGTGTATTCGCCGCGGGTCGAGGGCATTCACCTGCGCGCGGGCCCGGTCGCACGCGGCGGCCTGCGCTGGTCGGATCGCCGCGACGATTTCCGCGTCGAGATCCTCGGCCTGATGAAGGCGCAGCGAGTGAAGAACGCCGTCATCGTGCCGACCGGTGCGAAGGGCGGCTTCTATCCCAAGCAACTGCCGTCGCCCGCGGTCGATCGCGATGCGTGGCTGGCGGAGGGAACGGAGAGCTATCGCATCTTCATCCGTTCGCTGCTGTCGATCACCGACAACATCGTCGACGGCAAGCTCCTGCATCCGGAGGGCGTCAGGGTACTGGACGGCGAGGATCCGTATTTCGTCGTCGCCGCCGACAAGGGTACCGCGACCTTCAGCGACGTGGCCAACGCGCTGGCGCTGGAACGCGGCTTCTGGCTGGGCGATGCGTTCGCCAGCGGCGGCTCGCAGGGATACGACCACAAGGCGATGGGCATCACCGCCAAGGGCGCGTGGGTGTCGGTCCAACGCCATTTCGCGGAGCGTGGCACCGACGTCCAGGTCGATCCGATCACCGTCGTCGGCTGCGGCGACATGTCGGGCGACGTGTTCGGCAACGGCATGCTGTTGTCGAAGTCGATCCGGCTGCTGGCCGCATTCGACCATCGCCATATCTTCCTCGACCCGAACCCCGATGCGGCGGCGTCGTGGGAGGAGCGGGCGCGCCTGTTCGCGCTGCCGCGCTCGTCCTGGGCGGATTACGCCGCGCCGATCTCCGCCGGCGGCGGCATCCACCCGCGCACCGCCAAGTCGATCCCGATCACGCCGGAGGTGAAGGCGGCGCTGGGCATCACCGTCGACGCGCTGGAGCCGACCGCATTGATCTCCGCGATCCTGAAGGCGCCCGCCGACCTGCTGTGGTTCGGCGGCATCGGTACCTATGTGAAGGCGGCGGCGGAGAACAACGCCACCGTCGGCGATCCGGCCAATGACCGGCTGCGCGTCGATGCGGAGGAACTGCGCGTTACCGCGATCGGCGAGGGTGCCAATCTGGGTGTTACGCAGGCCGCGCGCATCGCCTTTTCCGCGCGTGGCGGGCGGATCAACACCGACTTCATCGACAATTCGGCGGGCGTCGATTGCTCCGATAACGAGGTCAACATCAAGATCGCGCTGAACCGCGAGATGAACGAGGGGCGGCTGGCGGAGGCGGATCGCAACGCGCTGCTCGCCGGCATGACCGACGATGTTGCGCATCTGGTGCTGGAGGATAACCGCCTCCAGACGCTGGCGCTGTCCATCGCCGAGGGCGATGGCGCGGCTGCGATGCCGTCCTATGTTCGCGTGATCGAGATTTTCGAGGCCAGCGGCCACCTCGATCGCAAGGTCGAGGGGCTGGCCCGCAACGAGGAACTGCTCCGGCGCGGGCAGGAGGGCAGGGGGCTGACCCGGCCGGAACTGGCGGTGCTGCTCGCGACCGCCAAGCTGGCGTTGCAGGATGCGATCGAACACACCGATCTGGGCATGGAGCCGGCGCTGCTGCCCGACCTGCATGCCGCCTTCCCCACGGCGATGCGCGAGCGGTTCGGGACTGCGATCGACCAGCACCGGCTGCGCGGCGAGATCGTTGCGACCAAGCTGGCGAACCGGATCGTCAACCGTCTCGGCATCCTCTACCCGTTCGAACTGGCGGAAGAGGAGGGTGCCGCGCTCGGCGACATCGCGACGCTGTTCGCGGTGGCGGAGCGGCTGTTCGGCCTGAACGACCTGTGGGCGGCGATCGAGACGGCGACGATGCCGGAAGCGGCGCGGATCGCGCTGTTCGACGAGGTTGCGCTGGCGACCCGCTCGCACATCGCCGATCTGCTGCGCGTCGCGATGCCGGGCGAGGGCGTGGGCGCACTGCTCGACCGGCTGTCGCCAGGGATCACGCAGCTCGACGCGGGCATCGAGACGCTGCTGGAGGAGGAGGCGCGAGATCAGGCGTCGCGCATCGCCGCCGGTCTCGAAGCGGCCGGTGCGCCCGCCGACCTGTCGGCGCGGACGGTGCGCCTGTTCGCGCTCGACGGGGCAGTCGGCCTCGCCGATCTCGGCGCGCGGCTGGGGCAGGAGGAGGCGGTGCTGACGCGTGCGTTCACGCATCTGGGGCAGGCGCTGGGCCTTGACTGGGCGCAGGCGAATGCGGCGCGGATTACCCCGTCCGATCCGTGGGAGCGGCTGCTGATCGCCGGACTGGCCCGCGATTTCCAGCAGTTGCGGCTCGACTGGCTGTCGCGGTGCGGCGGCTCCGATCCGCAGGGTTCGGTCGAGGCGTGGCTGGAGCGGAATGCCGCGCGCGTCGGCCAGTTCCGCGCCGTCATTGATCGGGCACGTCACGCGGCGCAACCCAATGCGGCGATGCTGGCGCAGATCGCCGGGCAAGCGCGAGTGCTGCTTGGGCGGTAGGCCCGGATGAAGGGCGGTCCTGCTACCGCGCCGGGGCTGCGATTGCGGAGCCGGTATCGTCGGCGACCTTGATAGCTACCGATCGCCCGCCGCCCGTGAAGGTCACTGTCCAGTCCGGGTTTCGTGCGGTGGGCCAGTCGATCGTCGCCAGCCGCCCGCCCGCCACCTGTGCGCGGGCGTGCGCCGCGACGATGTCGACCGGTTGCGCCGGATCGGCCATCGGCCGCGGTCCGCCGGGCGCGCGATACAGCCAGCCATCGATCCCGTCCGCGTCAGTGACCCCCAGCACCTGCGCGGTCGGTGGATCGAGGAACGCCGTCCTTGCACCCGTGACGATGATCGGGCCGCGGTCTGGCGGCAGACTCAGCCGCGCGACGCGTCCGCCCAGCACCGCCGCTCCTGCATCGGCATAACGTCCGACCGGCAGGCGCGCATCGCCGGAAATCGCGTAGCGCCCCGGATGAAGGATGCGGCCGATTAGCGCGGGCCGGATCGCGATGGCGACGATCGCGGCCACCACTACCGCGCCGATCAGTACGATCCCCAGCCTGAGATTGTCGGATGTCCGTCGCGTCCGCGCCATGCGCCGCGCCGTGGCAGCACTCGGTAGCGGGGTCAATTCAGGCGTCGGCCCAGCGCCGGAGCAGGTTGTGGTAGACGCCGGTCAACTGGACGACCGCCGCATCATCCTGACCGCGATCCGCCGCCACGGCCTGTACGGCGCGGTCCAGCTCGAACAGCGTGCGCCGCTCGCCGTCGTCGCGGATCATCGACTGAAGCCAGAAGAAGCTGGCTGTCCGCACGCCGCGCGTGACCGGCGTCACCCGGTGCAGGCTGGATGCGGGGTAGAGGATCATATGGCCGGCGGGCAGCTTCACCGTCTGCGGTCCGAACTGGTCCTCGATCACCAGCTCGCCACCCTCGTAAGCGGCAGGGTCCTCAAGGAACAGGGTCGCGGACAGGTCGGAGCGGATGCGGAAATCGGTGCCGCGCTTCATGCGGATGGCATTGTCGACGTGCAGCCCGAAATCCTGCCCGCCGGCATAGCGGTTGAACAGGGGCGGGAAGACCTTCAGCGGCAGCGCCGCCGCCACGAACAGCGGCGAGCGGCCAAGCGCGTCGAGGATCATCCCGCCCGCCTTGCGCGCCGCCGGCGTATCCTCCAGCAACTGCTGGTTGCGCTTGGCGAGCGCGGCTTGTGGCCCGGAGGTGACGTTGCCGTCCACCCACTCACCGCCATCGATCGCCGCCCGCACGCGTGCAACGCCGTCCGCATCCAGTATGTCGGGAATGGCGATCAGCATGCTGGTCCTTCCGAGTCTTCCCCCCGGCCGGGGGGCCGGGGGGAAGCTACCAAGCTCAGAAGCTGTAGAACAGGCTCAGCACTGCGGACCGGCGGTCGGCTGGGGTTGCCCAGCCGTTGTTGCGGATGCCGGTAAGGAACTTCTCGTCGGTGAAGTTCTGCACATTCACCTGCGCGGTCAGGCCGTTGGCGAAGCTATAGGCCATATAGGCGCGGTGCGTCAGGTAGTCGTCCGACCGGAATTGCGTCGGCGCAAGGAGCGTGGCGGCGTTGAGCGCGAAGCTGCCCTGATAGGTCAGGCCATAGCCCACCTCCAGCCCGAACGGCAGCTTGTAGGTCGTGAACAGGCTGCCCGAATGCTTCGGCGTCTGGACGAAGAAGGTGCCGCGCTGCGGATCGGGCAGCGCCGCCGAGTTGCCGCAGGCGGTGCTGGGCGCGGCGAGGCAAGCGTCCGACACCGACTGGAGGATCTCGCCATCGAGATAGGTGTAGTTGGCGAAGATCGTCCAGTTCTTCGCGATCGTGCCCGACGCACCCACCGCGATGCCATCGACGCGCGAGCGGCCGTCCAGCACCTGCGTCGCCGCCGGCAGCGCGGGATCGTTCGACGCGACCCGGAAGTTGGTGCGTTCGTTGCGGAACACTGCCGCGGTCAGTTCCAGCCGGCGGTCGAACAGTCCGGCCTTGACCCCGGCTTCGTAGTTCTTCGCGGTTTCCGGGGCCACTTCGCAGGGCAGGGCCAGTCCCGTCGCCGACGCCGTCGGAGTGCCGCAACCCAGCCGCACCGTGGCCGAGGACGGCGTCTTCGAATTGCCGTAGCCGCCATAGATGCTGACATTTTGCACCGGGTGGAACACGGCGCCGATACGGTAGGAGAACAGCCGTTCGTGGCTGGTCTGCGGCAATTGGGCCAGCGCGGTGAGCTGCGTCGATCCCGGCGGCACGACCCGCAGCGGCAGGCCGCGGAACGTGGCGTCCTGAACCTCCCAGCGGACGCCGCCGTTCAGTTCGAAATAGCGGCCGAGTTCCAGCGTATCGAACGCATACACCGCGAGGTTGCGCGTCTCCGATTTGGACTGGCCCGTGATCGTGAAGTTCACGGGACCGGTGTAGACGGTGTTGGGATCGCCGATGCTGATCTGCGGCTGCACCACCGCCTGGCCCAGCGAATTGCGGGGGAGCGAGGCGTTGGTGATCGTGTAGTCCTCGATCGTGCCCGATACGCCGATGTTCGCGACGTTGCGGATGCCGCCCTTCGTTCCCGTCTCCAGCCGGATATCGGTCTGGTTGTAGAGCAGGTCGTTGACCTGATCGCGGACGAGGCCGCGCGGGCCGCTCGGCTGGAAGAAGCCGGGCTGCACGGTGATCGACAGCGGATTGGCGGCAGTGCGGAACACGCCATTGCCGTCGACCACATTGGTCAGCGAAGCGGTGCACGCGGCGCCGGTCGGCGTACGCGAGGTCGCGGCGAGGCAATAGGTGCCCTGCGGCGCGCTGGTGACGCTATATTGCGCCACCCGCTGCCAGCGGGTCAGGTTGCGGACCGACAACTGGTCGCTGATCCGGTGGCGGAACGTCGCGGTGAAGCGATCGACGTTGGTATCCTGACGGTCGAGATTGCGGATGCCGAAATAGTCGCTGCGATCCACGCCCGGCAGTTCGCCGTCGTACAGCGCGTTCTTGTAATAGGGTACGCCGTAGACCGGCGTGTTCCGGTCCTCCTGATGGACGTAGGCGAGCGTCAGGCTGGTCGGCGTGTCGATGCCGATCGTGACCGACGGTGCGATGCCCCAGCGCTTGTACCGCTCGACATCGCGGCCCGGCACGTCGTTGCGATGATAGGCCCCGTTCAGCCGCACCGCGATCAGGTCCGATACGCGCTTGTTCGCGTCGACCGCACCGCGCCAGTAGTCGTCGGTGCCGACGCCGCCCTGGATGATCGTCAGATCCTCCGCGCGCGGTTCCTTCGTCACGAGGTTGATCGTCCCACCGACCGACCCCGCGCCGTTGAAGACGGAGTTCGCGCCGTTGTAGACCTCGATCTGCTGAAGGTTGAACGGATCGGTGCGGCTGTACTGCGCACTGTCGCGGACGCCGTCGACGGTGATGTCGTTGTTCGCCGAATAGCCGCGCAGGTTGATGCTGTCGCCGTAACCGCCGCCGCCTTCGCCCGCGCCGAAGGTGATGCCGGGAATCGTCTGGAGCGCGTCGCGCAATGTCTGGAGGTTCTGCTTGCGCAGCGTCTGGTCGGAGATGACCGTGATCGTCTGCGGCGTGTCGATGATCGCCGACGTCGCCTTCGGGCTCTCCACCTCCGCCGGTGCGGCCTCGACCTTGCCGTTGACGATGATGTCGTCGCGTTCGGCGCGGGCCTTGCCGTCCTGATCGTTGGCGCTGACCGCCGCGCCGGGCGATTTGGCCACGTCCTCGGCGGCGAATGCGGGAGCGGAGGCGATGAAGCCCACGCATGACAGGGCGAGGAACGACACGGACGATTTGGACACTGGAGACCCCTTTATTTCGTTGGGGCCCCGCTATTGAGAGTCGTTCGCACTGTCAACGCTATTGCGAGTGATTTTCAGTGATGGGCATCATGGAGCATGATCCTGCGTTGCATCCGCGAGGAGCCATGACCGGATGGCGCTGGCCAGATTGGGCGGGTCGGCCGCCGTGATCCGCACCGCGTCGATGGCCGCGACCAGCGCGGACAGCGGCAGCGCGCGGCGGGTCGCCGCCTCCTCCAGCGCCGTCCAGAAGCCCGGTTCCAGACTGATGGAAGTCTGATGGCCGGCGATCGTCACCGACCGCTTGACCGGGCCGACAAAGCCTCCCTCCGGCGACTGGATTACGATGGCCATGCCCGGTCATCTACCCGCCGATGCGCGCGATGTCGAAAGCGCAGGTTTGATCGCGATCAATGATCTGACCGGAAACCCGTCGAACCGTGGTCGGTTGATCCGGCACGGAGAGAGGATCGCGAGAGCATGGAGTCGGAGACAGGTAAGTCGGAGGCAGGCGGGTCGGAGGCAGGCGGGTCGGAGGCAGGCGGGTCGGCAGGCAGGGCGAGGCGGGTGCTGGAGCGCGCGACGGAGCGCGGATGGTCGATCGTGACGGCGGAAAGCTGCACGGGCGGGCAACTGGCATCGCTGCTGACCGATATCGAAGGCGCGTCAGGTGCCTTCGAGCGTGGCTTCGTCGTCTACAGCGAAGTGGCGAAATGCGAGTTGCTGGGGCTGGAGCAGCGGCGGATCACACAATGCGGCGTCGTCAGCCGGGAGACGGCGATCGCGATGGCGGAGGGCGCACTGACCCATTCCCACGGCGATGTCGCGATCGGCATCACCGGGTTCGCGGGGCCGGCCGGGCCGGACGACGAACCGGGCCTGGTCCACATCGCCTGCGCCACCCGCTCGGGCGAGACGCGCCACCGGGAATGCCATTTCGGCGACATCGGTCGCGACCCGGTGCGGGACCGCAGCGTGCTGATCGCGCTGGAGATGCTGGATGCGGCGATGGAATGACGGTGAACGGGGGCGTGCCACCCGACGCGGGAGGACAGGCTGCGTTACAGCCGCGGCTTTTTCCCCTAATAGGGGACCGAGCGCATCAAACTGTTCTGAAGCTGCCTCAGCGCCTCCGCACCGAAGATGGCGAAATCGACCTTCATGTCGGAATAGCCTCTGATCGCGAGCGGACCGCATTGCTGCTGAACCTTGATCGCGGCATTGGTCAGGTCGGCGGTCTGCTTCGCGAGCAGCGCCGCCTGCATCGCGATGACCGGCGTCGCCATCCCGCCTGTAACGACCTCCGCCCCCGCGATCGAGCTAATCAGGGTGGCCGATCCGGTGCCCTCTGCGGCGAAATCGAACAGGGCGCTGTAGCACGCCATCTTCTGCCCTTCGCTCAGCCCCGCGATCGATGCGGAGTTTTTCGCCACGACGCTGACTATCGTCGATATATCAACGTCACCCTTCTTGCGGATGCTTTCGATCGCGGCGTCCAGAACGCTACCGACCAGTGTTGCGCCCGCTTCGACGACTTTGTCATCGTGCGAATATCGTCGCAGGCTTTGTTTCGCTGTCGCCTTCACCCTGTCCTGCAGGACCGACGTGAAGACATCCGCGGTCGTATCGATTGCGACTCCGGCCATGACCCCAACCCCCATTGGAACGTCACGACGGTATATTCAGGTGCGCAGCAGCGACAACGGATATTATCGCTGCGGAGCGTTCAATCCGTGTCGAACAGCGCGGCCAGTTGTTCGATGATCGTGCCGCCGAGCTGTTCCGCGTCCATGATCGTTACCGCCCGGCTGTAATAGCGCGTCACATCGTGGCCGATGCCGATCGCGATCAGTTCGACCGGCGACTTGCCCTCGATCCAGCCGATCACCTGCCGCAGATGCCGTTCCAGATAGGAGCCGGAGTTCACCGACAGCGTGGAATCGTCGACCGGTGCGCCATCGCTGATGACCATCAGGATGCGGCGTTCCTCCGGCCGGGCGATCAGCCGGGCGTGCGCCCACAGCAGCGCCTCGCCATCGATATTCTCCTTCAGCAGCCCTTCGCGCATCATCAGGCCAAGACTGGTGCGCGCCCGCCGCCAGGGCTCGTCCGCCTTTTTATAGACGATGTGGCGGACGTCGTTGAGTCGTCCCGGCTGGGGCGGGCGGCCGGCGGCGAGCCACGTCTCGCGGCTTTGTCCGCCCTTCCACGCGCGCGTCGTGAAGCCGAGGATCTCGGTCTTGACGCCACACCGCTCCAGCGTGCGGGCGAGGATGTCCGCGGAGATCGCGGCGATCGAGATCGGTCGGCCACGCATCGATCCGCTGTTGTCGATCAGCAACGTCACCACCGTGTCGCGGAAATCGGTATCCCGCTCGACCTTGTAGCTGAGCGACTGGCCGGGGCTGGTCACGACGCGCGCCAGCCGGGCGGCGTCGAGCAGCCCTTCCTCCTGATCGAAGTCCCAGGACCGGTTCTGCTGCGCCATCAGCCGGCGCTGGAGCCGGTTGGCCAGCTTCGATACCGCCGATTGCAGATGCGCCAGCTGCTGGTCGAGATAACCGCGCAGGCGCGTCAGCTCGTCGGCGTCGCACAGGTCGGCGGCGGTCACGACCTCGTCGAACTGGGTCGTCCACGGCTTGTAGTCGAACTGGCCGCTCGGGTCCGCCATCGGCCGGTTGGGGCGGACCGGCTGCATCCCGTCCTCGCCCTCGTCGCCGGGTTCGCCGTCCATGTCGTCCGGCGCGTCCTCGCCCTGATCCTGCGCGTCGCCCTCGTCGCCGTCGGCCTCCTGCTGCTCGCCGCGCGCCTCGACCTCGCCTTCGCTCTGGCCGCCGTCCTCGGCGTCGTCGCTGTCGTCGTCGCCGGAGGCGTCGTCCTGACCCTCGTCCTCCTCGCCGCCCTCGTCCGCGTCCTCGGGCTGCTGCTCGGCCTCGATCAGCTCCAGATCGGCGAGCAGGCGCGTCGCCAGCGACTGGAACGCGCGCTGGTCGTCCAGCGCCAGCGCCAGCGCCGACAGGTCCGCCTTCGCATCGACCCAGTCGCGGACCAGCGCCAGACCGGGCAGCGCCGCCGCCGGCGTGTCGCGCCCGGTCAGCGCCTCGCGCACCATCAGGCCCAGCGCGGTCGACAGCGGCACCTCCGCCCGCGTCCGCGCCCGCCCGATCGGGTCCGACCGCATCCGCATCTCCAGCGCCTGCGCCAGATTGTCGCCGATGCCCTGATAGCCGCGGCTGCCCAGTGCCTCGACCCGCGCCGTCTCGACCGCGTCGAACACCGCGCGCGCCACCGGTTCCGCCGGCGCTCCGCGCGCATGCAGCGCCGCATCGTGCAGCCGCAGCCTGAGCGCGAACCCGTCCGCGAAGCCGCGCGCCTCCGCCACCTGTTCGGGCGGCAGCGCCCGGGGGGGCATCGGCACCTTGATATGCTTGCCCGACTGCACCGGCACGTCGGCGGTGAAGGCCAGCTCCACCTCGGCCTCGTCCGCGAGCGCGCGGGCGGTGCCGCCGAGAACGGCCTTGAACCGGTCGAGGGGGGTCTCGTTACTCGCCATGCCGATCCCTCTGCCACGCAGCGGGCGCGATGGGAACGGCTGATGGGCGCTTATAGATAATGTAGTGTTTACAATGTCTTGTAAGGACGATTGTGGTCCGGAGCCGCGTCAAAACGAGACAGAACGCTATGATTAACGCGTGAAATCAACGGCTTATTGGATTTTCCAGCGTTCAGAGAATCATTTACGGCGGGTGAACGGGGCCATAGCTCGGGATCAACGACGCGAAGACCTTTGACAGCATGAACGGACATCACATGGCGGGCGCGAGGGCGTCGGTCGTGAGGGGTATCGCTCATCCGGAAAGACCTCGTCCCGTCGGATTCCACAATGGCCCGATCAGGGGGCCACGACACAGGGGTTCCACGATGCTCAAGACGATCCTCGCCGCCAGCGCCGCCTTCCTCGCGCTTCCCTCGATCGCCGGCGCGCAGGCGGTGATCGACAATGGCACGATCCAGCTCGGCGTGCGCAGCCTGGGCGACCTCAATACGGCGGGCGTCGGGATGAAGGATCTGCGGACCGGGTTCGAGGCGACGTATCCGGGTTGCACGTGCGAGGGCTGGGGCGTCGCCGTCGCGGGCACCGGGATCACCGGCTACGCCAATTCGGCGATCGGCACGTCGGGCCTGAACCTCGTATCGTTCGCCAGCACGGCGAGCACGGCGACCTCCACCGTCGCGCTGAGCGCCGCGCCGTTGCAGGTGACGCATGCCTACACCCCCAGCAAGGTCGCCGACCTGTACCGCGTCGACGTGACGATCACCAACACCGGCACCGCCGCGACGAGCGGCAACGTCCTCTACCGGCGCGTGATGGACTGGGACATCGAGCCGACGGCGTTCTACGAATATTCGACGAT
The DNA here is from genome assembly GCF_001423765.1 of Sphingomonas sp. Leaf343. Lineage (GTDB taxonomy): Bacteria > Pseudomonadota > Alphaproteobacteria > Sphingomonadales > Sphingomonadaceae > Sphingomonas. The sequence goes on along the minus strand of NZ_LMPG01000012.1, from coordinate 310,608 downwards.
CCAGGGCACGACCGGCGCGAAGAACGTCCTCTATACGAGCGACAACGGCTTCGCGTCGTCCAACCCGTTCGGCGATCGCGGCGCGCTGGTCGGCGGGGCCGAGGGCGATTTCGTCGACGCGGGGCCGTACGATCACGGCGCGCTGTTCGACTTCTCCTTCTCGCCGCTCGCGGCGGGGGCGTCGCAGAGCTTCTCGATCTACTTCGGTGCGACGAAAGACGAACCGTCGGCGCTTGCCGCACTCGGCGCGGTCGGGGCGGAGATGTACTCGTTCGGCCAGTCGGGGCTGGACAAGGACGGCGGCACGGCCGGCTATGCGACCTTCATCATGGGCTTCAAGGGCGTCGGCGGGATGAGCATGGCCGGAGCGGTGCCGGAGCCGGCGACGTGGGCGATGATGATCCTGGGCATGGGCGGAATCGGTGGCGGCCTGCGCCGTCGCCGCGCGGTCGCGACGCTCGCCACCGCCTGAACGCACGGAGAAGGGGGGGGAGGCGGCCGGACGGTCGCCTCCCCCTTTTTTGGCGTCTCAGCCCTTGCCGACGACGCTTTCGGGCAGGTCCTTGCCGAAGACGCGCTGGTAATATTCCGCAACGAGCGACCGCTCCGCCTCGTCGCACTTGTTCAGGAACGACAGGCGGAACGCGAAGCCGACGTCGCCGAAGATCAGCGCGTTCTGCGCCCAGGTGATGACGGTGCGCGGGCTCATGACGGTCGAGATGTCGCCGTTGACGAAGCCCTTGCGCGTCAGGTCGGCGACGCGGACCATGTTCTCCACGACCTTCTTGCCGTCCGGCTTGTCGTATTCGCCGGACTTGGCGAGCACGATCTGCGCCTCGGTGGCGGCGGGCAGGTAGTTGAGCGTGACGACGATGTTCCAGCGGTCCATCTGACCCTGGTTGATCTGCTGCGTGCCGTGGTACAGCCCGCTGGTATCGCCGAGGCCGACCGTATTGGCGGTCGCGAACAGGCGGAACCACGGGCTGGGGCGGATGACGCGGTTCTGGTCGAGCAGCGTCAGCTTTCCCTCCGTCTCCAGCACGCGCTGGATCACGAACATCACGTCCGGGCGACCGGCGTCGTATTCGTCGAACACCAAGGCGGTCGGCGTCTGGAGCGCCCAGGGCAAGAGCCCTTCCCGGAACTCGGTGACCTGCTGACCATCGCGCAGCACGATCGCGTCGCGACCGACGAGGTCGATACGGCTGATATGCGCGTCGAGGTTGATGCGGATGCACGGCCAGTTGAGCCGCGCCGCGACCTGTTCGATGTGCGTCGACTTGCCGGTGCCGTGATAGCCCTGCACCATCACGCGCCGGTTGTGCGCGAAGCCCGCCAGCACGGCGAGCGTCGTGTCGTGATCGAACACATAGGCCGGATCGAGATCGGGCACGCGCTCGTCGGCCTCCGAGAAGGCGGGCACCTCCATATCGAGATCGATCCCGAACAGGTCGCGCACACCGACCATCCGGTCGGGCGCGTCGAGGATCGTGGTCTCCCGGCTGTCGGGCTGCGTATTGGAAATTTCGGTCATTCGGGCCTCTTCTGTCCGAACGCCTTAGGGCAGGCGACGCTCCCTACTCAACCGACACCTTCGACGGCAGCGCGAAAAGCGTCACGAAACGATCCCATGTCACCCGATTGCCCGTCACGCGGACGGCTTCGGCGGCCTCCGCCTCCGCCAGCGGCCATTTGCCGTAGACGAGTGCGGCCATCGTGACCGGATCGGTTTCGAGCGTCACGTCGGCGGGTCCGTCGCCGCGCGCGATCGTCAGTTCGCGGTTCTTCAGCCGTGCGAGGAACGAGTCGTTGCCGAAGCGGAAGCCGATCGTCGCGTCCATGCTGCGGGCCTTGTCGACATCGATCATCGTCCGCAGGGACATCATCGCCGAGGCGGCGGAGAACGGCAGGGTGGGGTCGTGATCCGGCGACCGGGTCGCCCAGCGGCCCAGCGCCTGCATGATCGGCTCGCTCTCATACCCCCAGGGCGTCAGCTCGTAGACCTGCGCGCTGGCGGGCGGCGGCAGGTGGCGGCGACGGAGCACGCCCGCCGCCTCCAGTCCGGCCAGCCGCTGCGTCAGGATGTTCGCGCTGATGCCCGGCAAGCCGCCGCGCAATTCCCCGAAGCGGCGCGGACCGAACATCAGTTCCCGCACGACGAGCATCGCCCAGCGCTCCCCCAGCAATTCCAGCGCATGCGCCGTGCCGCAGGCATCGTCATACCACCTGGTTAGCTTTTCTGACTTCATAGTTGTATTTGATAACTAGATATAGCATCCAAGGCAAACAGCGATTCGCAGAGGGGAGAGACGACATGGCCAAAATGATCTTCGTGAACCTGCCGGTGAAGGACGTGGAGGCGTCCATCGCCTTCTATCAGGCGATCGGCGCGACGAAGGACGAGCGGTTCAGCCAGCCCGGCAAGGCGGCGTCGATGCAGTTCTCGGACACGATCGTGTTCATGCTGCTGAGCCACGATTTCTTCGCCGGGTTTTCGCCGAAGCCGATCGCCGACGCGCACCAGAGCACGGAAGTGCTGCTGTGCCTGTCGCAGGACAGCCGGGAGGCGGTGGATGCGATCACCGAAGCGGCGGCGACGGCTGGCGGCAAGGCGGACATCCGGCCGCCACAGGATCACGGCTTCATGTACGGGCGCAGCTTCGAGGATCCGGACGGCCATATCTTCGAGCCGATGTACATGGACCTCGACGCCGCACTCGCCGCGATGGGCAGCCAGATTCAGGCCGCATGACGTGTGCCGGCGCGTCGGACCCGATCTGAAGACCGGCGCGCTGGCATTCGTGGCGACGGTCTTGGCGATCCTTAGTCACGCAGTCATGATCGGCGGATAACAGGGAGGAGAGAATCATGTCGTACGTTCAAGGGTTCGTCATTCCCGTCGCGACCGGGAAGCGCGACGCGTATCTGGCGATGGCCCGGATGGCCGCGCCGCTGTTCCTCGAATATGGCGCATCGCGGGTGGTGGAATGCTGGGGCGACGACGTACCGCACGGTACACTCACGGACTTCTACCGCGCCGTCGCGGCGGAGGAGGGCGAGACGATCGTGTTCTCGTGGATCGTCTGGCCCGACCATGCCACCGCCAAGGCGGCCGAGACGACGATGATGGAAGACGAGCGGATGAAGCCGCCGGAGGATATGCCCTTCGACGGCAAGCGCCTGATCTACGCCGGGTTCGACGAGATCTACGACGGCGGACAGGGTGGTCCGTTCGGCTATATCGATGGTTTCCTCGCCGCCGTGCCGATCGCGTCGAAGGAGGCGTATCTGGACCATGCGCGCACGATGACGGCGATCATCGCGGAGAATGGCTGCACGCGCGGGACGGAGAACTGGGCGGGGGATATCGCGGAGGGCAAGGTGACCGATTTCCGCCGCGCCGTGCAACTGGAGCCGGGCGAGGCGGTCGTGTTCAGTTGGCTAGAATGGCCGGATAAGGCGACGCGCAACGCGGGCATGGGCAAGATGATGGAGGACCCGCGGGTGCATGCGCTCGACATGCCGTTCGACGGCAAGCGCATGATCTATGGCGGGTTCGTGCCGATCCTCGACACGGCGAACTGAGCGAGGTCGCGTCCGCGCCCGTTCGTCCGCCCGTGTTCAGTGGGCGGGCGCGGTCTTGCCGAACAGCGCCATGACGCGTGGCACGATCAGCGCGACGATCGTGCCGACGATCAGGCCGACCAGCGCCGACGCGACGGCGAAGCCCAGCCACGACCCGATGCCGGGTGCGAACGGCGTCAGGCGGGCGACGGCATCGGAGACGACGTGCGCGGCATGGGGCAACGCTTCCAGATGGAACTCCTCCAGCCCGTGGACGAGGATGCCGCCGCCGACCCACAGCATCGCGATCGTCCCGACCTTTGCCAGGATCGCCAGCACGACCGGCATCGCCGTCACCAGACCGCGCCCCAGTGCCTGCACGGCACCGTTGCGCCGCGCCGCCAGATTCAGGCCGATATCGTCCATCTTAACGATCAGCGCGACGACGCCGTAGACGCCGCCGGTAATCAGCAGCGACACCGCCACCAGCGCCGCCGCCTGCGTCGCAAAGCTCTGGTCCGACACTTCCGACAAAGCGATCGCCATGATCTCCGCCGACAGGATCAGGTCGGTGCGGACGGCGCCGCCGACCTTCTGGTTCTCGATCTCCTCCGGCGTCTGATCGGCCAGCGCCGCGTCGTCGGCGGCGTGACCGTGGCCGGTGACCATCTCGATGATCTTTTCCGCGCCTTCGTAGGACAGGTACAGGCCGCCGAGCATCAGGATCGGGGTGATGATCCACGGCACCAGCGCGCTGAGCAGCAATGCGCCGGGCAGCAGGAACAGCAGCTTGTTGCGCAGCGATCCCTTGGCGATCCGCCAGATGATCGGCAGTTCGCGCGCGGGCGTCAGGCCGGATACGTATTTCGGCGTCACCGCCGCGTCGTCGACCACCACGCCCATCGCCTTGGACGACGCCTTCATCGAGGCGGCGGCGATATCGTCGGCGGACGCCGCGGCCAGACGCGCGATCGCGGCGACATCGTCGAGAAGGGCTACGAGACCAGAGGCCATGAACGGTTTCCGCGTGGTGGAGGGACTGCGCGAAGCTGAACAGCAATGACGGCGAAGAGGCTAGTGGGAAATGTGCCGATGCCGGGAGTGGTGGGCGACGCCGGTGGATTTCCGCTTTCAACCCTGTAGGTTGCGCGCCGACGAACGATCAAGGGGCGACAGGGATGCGAATGGGCGGGATGCTGGCGGCGACGGCCGCGCTGGCGATGGCGACAGGGGCACCGGCGCAGGATTATGCCCGCTACAGCGACGACGCGATCGCGCGCGAGATGGCGGCGAAGGTCGATGCGGAGATGATCGCGCTGGTGCCGATGCGCGACGGCGTCGGGCTGGCGACGAACATCTACCGGCCCAAAGACGCGAAGGGGCCGCTGCCGACGCTGTTGTGGAAGACGCCCTATAACGAGCTGTCGTACAAGACCGCGACCAGCCGTCGCGCGCTGGAGGCGGTGAAGCGCGGCTACGCTTTCGTCGTGCAGAACGAGCGCGGGCGCTATTACTCGGAAGGGAAGTACGAGATTCTCGGTCTGCCGCAGACCGATGGCTACGACACGCTGACGTGGATCGCGAAGCAGCCCTGGTCGAATGGCAAGGTCGGCACCGTCGGCTGTTCGTCGTCGGCGGAATGGCAGTTGGCGCTCGCGGCGCAGAACCATCCCGCGCATGCGGCGATGGTGCCGATGGCGTCGGGGGCCGGCATCGGCAAGGTCGGTCCGTTCGAGGAACAGGGCAACTGGTATACAGGCGGCGTTCCGCGCACGCTGTTCCATATCTGGCTGTACGGCGTCGACAACCCGCTGCGCGCGGAGCTGCCCAGGGGGCTCGATCAGCCGACGCGGGCGCGGATCGCGCGGTACAATGATCTCGACGCGAAGAAGCCGGAGGTGAACTGGTTCACGCAGATCCGGCACCTGCCCTATGCCGACATGCTGAAGGATCTGGGCGAGCCGCCCGCGACGTTCGAACAGTTTACCGCGCGCGCCGGACCGGCCGATCCGGCGTGGCGGACGGGTGGGCTGTATCACGACGACATGGGCTGGGGTGTCCCCGCCCTGTGGTTCAATTCGTGGTACGACGTGTCGATCGGACCCAATCTGGCGCTGTTCAATCACGCCCGTGCGGTGAAGTCCGACAAGGAGGCGAGCGCCAACCAGTTCGCCGTGGTCGCACCGAATACCCATTGCGCCTTCGCGCGGCTGGGGCCGGACTTCCAGTCGGGCGACCGCGATCTGGGCGATGCCAGCTTCGACACGGACGGCCAGATCTACGCGTTCTTCGACCGTTGGCTGAAGGGCGACGCGAAGGCGTTCCCCGCCCGCACCGCGCCGATCCGCTATTACACGATGGGCACGAACCGCTGGCAGCAGGCGACGCAGTGGCCGCCGGCGGAGGCGAAGACGGTGCGGATGTACCTGCGCTCCGGCGGGCGCGCCAACGGGGTGGGTGGCGACGGCCGGCTCGACGCGACGGCCCCACCGGCGGGCGAGGCGGCGGATCGCTACACCTATGACCCGATGAACCCGGTGCAGACGATCGGCGGCGCGGATTGCTGCAACGGCGGCCTCATCACCGCGGGCGCGTTCGACCAGCGGGTGATCGAGGCGCGCGGCGACGTGCTGGTCTACAGCAGCGAGCCGCTGACGAAGCCAATCGAGGTGACGGGCTTCGTCAACGCGGTGCTGAAGATATCGTCGGACGCGAAGGACACCGACTTCGCGGTGAAGCTGGTCGATGTCGCGCCGGACGGGACCGCCTATATATTGGGCGATACGATCCTGCGCGCCCGCTACCGCGACGGCTTCGCGACGCCGGCGATGATGACGCCGAATACGGTCTACACGCTGAAGCCGACGCCGATCTCGACCAGCAACACGTTCCTGCCCGGGCATCGTATCCGGGTGGAGGTGACGTCGTCCAACTTCCCGAAGTTCGTCCGCAACCTGAACACCGGCGGCGATAACGAGCGCGAGGCGAAGGGCGTCGTGGCGCGGAACGCGGTGCATCATGCGGGGGGCGATGCGTCCTACATCGAACTGCCCGTCATCGGCGGGTAAGCAGGACGGCTTTCGCGGCGTAAAGCTAAACTCCTGAAAACGGCCGGCGTCCCCTGGGCTAGGGACGCCGGCTCTCTACGTGCGCGACCGAAGGACGATATGGCCGATCTGGCGATCCTGTACGAACATCCTGCCTGGTTCACGCCGCTGTTCGCGGCGATGGACCGGCGCGGGATCGATTATGTGGCGATGGCGGCGGACGGGCATGGCTTCGACCCAGCCGATCCCGTGCCGCCCGCGCCGGTGGTGTTCAACCGCATCGCCATGTCGAGTTTCCTGCGCCAGCCGGAGCATCCGATCTTCTACGCGCAGGCGCTGATGGCGCATTGGGCGGCGCAGGGCGCGCGGATCGTGAACGGCCCCGCCGCGCTGGCGGTGGATGCGTCGAAGGCGCGGCAATTGTCGGTGATCGCGGGGCTGGGCCTCGGCATCCCCGCGACGCGGATCGTGCACCGCGCCGCCGACCTGGTTGCGGCGAGCGAGGGGCTGCGCTTCCCGATCGTGGTCAAGGCGAACATCGGCGGCTCCGGCGCGGGGATCGTCCGTTACGACGACGTCGCGGCGCTGGCGGCGTCGGTGGCGGACGGGACGACGCCCGACAGCATCGACCGTGTGCTGATGGTGCAGGAATATACGCCGGTGCGGGGCGGGGCGATCACCCGGATCGAGACGCTGGGGGGCAAATACCTGTACGCGCTGGGCGTGGACGGCGGCGGCAGTTTCGACCTGTGCCCGGCCGATGTCTGTCTCGTCGCGCCGGGCAAGGCGTCGATCGCGATCGCGCGGGTCGAGCCGGATGCGGCGCTGATCGATGCGGCCGAGCGGATCGTGCAGGCGGCGGGGATCGATGTCGGCGGTGTCGAGGTGATGATCGACGACCGCGACGGCACCGCGCGCTTCTACGACATCAACGCGTTGTCCAATTTCGTCGCCGATCCGTTGAGCGTGCTGGGCTGGGACCCGCATGAGCGGCTGGTAGACTGGCTGGAAACGACGATAGCGGAGGCGAAGGCGTGAGGTACGGTTACTGGATGCCGGTGTTCGGCGGGTGGCTGCGCAATGTCGCCGACGAGGGGATGCGGGCGGAGTGGGACTATGTGCGCGATCTGGCGATCCGGGCGGAGCAGATCGGGTTCGACCTGACGCTGATCGCCGAGCTGAACCTGAACGACATCAAGGGCACGGACCAGCCCGCACTCGACGCCTGGTCTACCGCCGCGGCGATTGCCGCCGTCACGAAGACGCAGGAACTGATGGTCGCGGTGCGGCCGAACTTCCACCAGCCGGCGCTGTTCGCGAAGGCGGCGGCGAACATCGATCGCATCTCCGGCGGGCGGCTGTCGCTGAACGTCGTCTCGTCGTGGTGGGCGGACGAGGCGAAGCAGTACGGCCTCCAGTTCGACCAGCATGATGACCGCTATGCCCGCACGTCCGAATGGCTGGACGTGGTCAAGGGCCTGTGGCGCGAGGAGCGGTTCAGCTTCGAAGGGCAGTTCTATCGCACGGAGGACGCGATCTGCGCGCCCAAGCCGCTGCACGCGCCGATCCTGTACGCAGGCGGCGAGAGCGAAACCGCCAAGACGCTGATCGCGGGCAAATGCGATGCGTACGTCATGCACGGCGACCCCGTATCGGCGATCGCGCCGAAGATCGCCGACATGCAGGCCCGCCGCGCCGCCGCGGGCGGCGCACCGATGACGTTCGGGATGGCGGCTTACGCAATCGTGCGCGACAGCGAGGCGGAGGCGAAGCGGGAACTGGCGCGGATCACGGAGGTCCGCGACCTGCCCGCCGGCTACGCCAATTTCGATCAATGGCTGTCGGGGACGCAGCTTGAGCGCGAGCTGAAGATCCAGGAATACAGCGTCTCCAACCGCGGCCTCCGCCCCAATCTGGTCGGGACGCCCGAGCAGGTGAAGGAGCGGATCGCCGAGTACGAAGATGCCGGGCTCGACCTGTTGCTGCTGCAATTCAGTCCGCAGGCGGAGGAGATGGAGCGGTTCGCGGCGCAGGTGATCGCCGCGTGATACGACTGGAGGGCGTCCACAAGGTTTTCGGCGACGGCCATGCCGCGCTCGCGGGCGTCGACCTGTCGGTGGCGCGTGGCGAAGTGTTCGGGATCATCGGGCGATCCGGCGCGGGCAAGTCGACGCTGGTGCGGCTGCTGAACGGGCTGGAGCGGCCGACGTCGGGACGGGTCGAGGTCGACGGGATCGATGTCGCTGCGCTCGGCGGCGCAGACTTGCGGACGTTGCGGCGGCGGATCGGGATGATCTTCCAGAATTTCGGGCTGCTGTCGTCGCGAACGGTGGCGGAGAACGTCGCGCTGCCTCTGAAGATCGGCGGCGAGGCGGCGTCGGCGACCTCCGCCCGCGTGGGCGACCTGCTGGCGCGGGTCGGGTTACAGGATCAGGGCGCGAAATATCCGGCGCAGTTGTCGGGTGGCCAAAAGCAGCGCGTCGGCATCGCACGCGCGCTGGCGACCGGGCCTGACATCCTGCTGTGCGACGAGGCGACGAGCGCGCTCGACCCGGAGACGACGCACAGCATCCTGGCGCTGATCGCCGAACTGAACCGCGAACTCGGGCTGACGATCGTGCTCATCACGCACGAGATGGAGGTGGTGCGGCAGGTCTGCGACCGCGTCGCCGTGCTGCATGCCGGCCGCGTGGTCGAGAGCGGAACCGTCGCCGACGTGTTCCTGCGCCCGCAGGCGGCGGAGACGCGGGCGATGATCGCAGTCGCCGGCGAGGATGCGCCGGCGATCGATTTCGACGGGCGGGTCGTGAGGCTGATGCTGCGCGGCGACGCGGTGTGGCAGCCGGTGCTGACGCGGATCGCGCGCGAGACTGGTACGGACTTCGCGATCCTCGACGGCCGGATCGGCCGGTTGAAGGATGATAGTTTCGGGCAACTGACGCTAGGTTTGAGCGGCGGCGATGTCGCGGCGGCGGTCGCGGCGCTGGGCCGCGCCGGTGAGGTGAGCGCATGAGCGGCTGGTTCGCCAACATCGACTGGGCGGAGATCGGCCGCGCCACCCTGGAGACGCTGGCGATGCTCGGCGGATCGATGGTGCTGACGATCCTGATCGGGTTGCCGCTGGGCGTGGTGCTGTTCCTGACCGGGCCGGGGCAGGTCTGGGCAAGCCGGATCGGCAACGGCCTCGTCGCGCTGGTCGTCAATCTGCTGCGGTCGGTGCCGTTCATCATCCTGCTGATCGTGATGATTCCGATCACGGTGCTGATGGTCGGAACGTCGCTGGGCGTGGTCGGTGCGATCCCGCCCTTGGTGGTGGGCGCAGCCCCGTTCTTCGCGCGACTGGTCGAGACGTCGCTGCGCGAGGTCGACCGCAACACGGTGGAGGCGGTGCAGGCGATGGGCGCGACGACGCGCGATCTGGTGCTGCGCGCGCTGTTGCCGGAGGCGGTTCCGGGGATCGTCGCGGGCGCGACGGTGACAGCAGTGGCCTTGGTGTCGTTCACCGCGATGGCCGGTGTCGTCGGGGCCGGCGGGCTGGGCGATCTGGCGATCCGGTTCGGGTATCAGCGGTTCCAGACCGACGTGATGCTGGTGACGGTCGCGCTCTTGCTGGTGCTGGTGCAGGGTATCCAGATGCTGGGCGATGCGCTGGTGCGGCGGTTCACGCGCCGATGATGCGTCGTTCTTTTTGCTCCATTCAGGAACTCAGGTCATGATCCGTCGCAGCCTTCTTGCCGCTATCGCCTTGCTTCCGCTCGCCGCGTGCGGGGGTAGCAAGACCGCGAACGATCCGAACATGCTCACCGTCGCGGCGACGGCGGTGCCGCATGCGGAGATCCTGGCGCAGGTGAAGCCGGCGCTCGCGAAGCAGGGCGTCAACCTCGACGTGAAGGTGTTCAACGATTACGTCCAGCCCAACACGCAGGTCGCGGAGGGGCGTATCACCGTCAATTATTTCCAGACCGAGCCGTACCTCGCCTCGTTCAACGCCGCGCGCGGCACGAAGCTGGTGACGATCGCGGGCATCCATGTCGAGCCGTTCGGGGCGTATTCGCGCAAGTGGAAGCGGATCGGCGATCTGCCAGCGGGCGCGACCGTCGCGATCCCGAACGAGCCGAGCAACAGCGGCCGGGCGCTGCGCCTGCTGGCGACCGCCGGGATCATCACGCTGAAGAACCCCGACGATCCGTCCGCGACGCCGCGCGATATCGTCGCGAACCCCAAGAAGCTGCGGTTCCGCGAGCTGGAGGCGGCGACGTTGCCGCGGGTGCTGGGCGAGGTCGATCTGGCGCTCATCAACACCAACTACGCGCTCGACGCGAAGCTGGAACCGACCCGCGACGCGCTGCTGATCGAGGGGAAGGACAGCCCCTATGTCAATTATGTCGTCGGGCTGGAGGCGGCGAAGACCGATCCGCGCGTCCAAAAGCTGGTGGCGGCGCTGCGTAGCTCGGAAACCAGGGCGTTCATCGCGCACAAATATGGTGGAGCAGTCCTGCCGGCGTTCTGACGCCAAACCGTCGCATAACCGTCAACACGCTGTCTTACGGCGCGATTAGCGCCGGCTCCGACGATCCGACCCTTCGATGACGAGGGCGGACGATTGGGGAAGACGAAGCGATGACGACGATCCGCCGTGCGGCACTGATGACCGGTGCCGCCCTTGCCGTGACCATGCCCGCGTTCGCCGGGGCGCAGACGACCGCCGCGCTGGCGACGGCCGCCGTCGACGGGCAGGGTCCTGTCGCGCCAGCCGCGGAGGAGCCGCAGGCCCAGACCGGGGGACAGACCGAGGGGCAGGACATCGTCGTCACCGGCGCGAACACGCGGTCGGTTACGCAGATCACCGGTGTGGAGATGCAGCGCGTACTGCCCGGCGTCAGTCCGCTTCAGGCGCTTCAGACGCTGCCCGGCGTGACGTACCTGACCGCCGATCCGTGGGGCAATAACGAGCAGAACATCTCGCTCTTCATCCACGGCTTCAATGCGCAGCAGCTCGGCTATACGCTGGACGGCGTGCCGCTGGGCGACCAGACCTATGGCAATTTCAACGGCCTGTCGCCGCAGCGCGCGATCATCTCCGAAAACGTCGCGCGGGTGACGCTGGCATCGGGCGCAGGCGATCTGGGCACCGCGTCGACCAGCAATCTGGGCGGCACGATCGATACCTTCTCCAGCGATCCCCAGGCCGCGTTCGGCGTGCAGCTGAACCAGACGCTGGGCAGCTACGACGCCAGCCGCCTGTACGTGCGCGTCGATACGGGAAGCTTCGGCAACGGCAACTCCGCCTATATCGCGGGCGTGCGCCAGAAGGCGCGGGCGTGGGATTTCGATGGTATCCAGGGCGGGTATCAGGCCAACGCCAAGTTCGTCCACGACGATCAGAACGGCAAGCTGACGCTGTATGGCGCGTTTTCCGACAAGATCGAGCCGAACGAGGACGCGACCGTCATCACCCCGGCGAACCGCGCCACCGCCCCCTATGAGCGGCCGTTCCTCTATCCGAACTTCGGCGCCGCGTTGCAGTATCTATCGTCGGGCGCGTACCGCGCGGCGGGATCGAACTATCGCAACTACTACAGCGATGCGCAGCGCACCGATTACCTCGGCTATGCCCGGTACGACTGGAAAGTCGACGACCGCGTGACGTGGTCGAACACCGGATATTACCACCATAACGACGGCGTCGGCGTGGTGGCCGGGCCGATCGACGTGGCCGGGCTGCCGCGGCTGTTCTCCTTCTATTATCCGGGGCAGAACCTGACGACGGTGTTCGGCGGATCGGGCTTCGCGACGCGGACGACCGAATACCGGATCGACCGTGGCGGCCTTATCTCGACGATCCAGCTTGCGCTCGGCGATCACCGGATTGAATTCGGCGCGTGGTACGAGCATCAGAGCAGCAGCGCGTTCCGCCGCTGGTATCCGCTGCTCGTGGGCGACCCCTCGACTCCGTACGAGCGGCCGCGCGACGACCTGACCCCGCTCATCACCCAGTATCACAGCGAAATCCGCGTCGACGAATACCAGACGCATATTCAGGACAGCTGGCGCGTGCTGCCGACGCTGACGGTGCAGGCGGGATTCAAGAGCACGTTCCAGAACGCGACGCAGCGCGTGCCGGTGCAGCCGATTCCGGGCTCGTTCACCGGATCGGTGGCGCTGCCGGTCGGCAAGCTCAACACGCATCGCGGCTTCCTGCCGCAGGTGGGTGCGTTGTGGGAGGTGACCGGCGACGAGCAGGTCTTCGTCAACGCGCAGAAGAACATCCGCCAGTTCCAGACCAGCGCCGCCGCCGGCCTGTCGCCGTTCGCGCTGGGCAGCCAGGGCGCGTTCGAGATCTTCCGTGACGAGGTGAAGCCGGAGACGAGCTGGACCTACGAAGCCGGCCTGCGCACGCGGCGGTTGGTGTCGCTGGGTCCGATCACCGGTTTCGACGGGCAGATAAGCTATTATCATGTCGACTTCTCCGACCGGTTGCTCGGGATCAGCCCCAATCCGGTCATCACCTCGATCGTGTCGGGCGCGGCGATCCTGCAGAATGTCGGCGACGTGAAGACCGACGGCGTCGACGTGGCGGGCACGCTGCGGTTCGGGTCGCACTTCTCGTTCTACGACGCGCTGTCGTACAATGTGTCGAAGTTTCAGGACGATTACACCAACGGCACCGCGCTGGTCGCGACATCGGGAAAGACGGTGCCGGGGACGCCGAAATGGCTCAACAAGTTCGTCGCGGCGGCGAATTACGACGTGTTCGACGCGCAGCTGATCGGCGACTATATCGGCAAGCGGTATGCGACCTTCACCAACGACCTGTCGGTGCCGGGCTATTTCACGCTGGCGGGGCGGATCGCGGTGCGCGTGCCGCTCGACGCGGGTAGCGGTGTCCGGACGGCGACCTTGAGCCTGAACGTCACCAACATCACCGACAAGAAGGCGGCGTCAACCCTGTCGATCGGCGCGGCATCGGGGACGTTCAACCAGTTCCCGCTGGCTCCGCGCCAGTTCTTCGGCACGATCGCGGTGGGGTTCTGAGGATGCGGGTGATCGTGGCGGCGCTGGCGGCGGTCCTGATGGCGGGGGCGCAGACGGGGGCGGCGCAGGTCGCGCCGCTACCGCTGGTATTCGCGCATCGCGGTGCGTCGGCGCTGCGGCCGGAACATACGCTGGCAGCCTATGCCAAGGCGATCGAGGACGGGGCGGATTTCGTCGAACCCGATCTGGTCGCGACCAGGGACGGCGTGCTTGTCGCCCGGCACGAGAACAACATCGTCGGCACCACCGACGTGGCGTCGCACCCGGAGTTCGCGGCACGCAAGACGGTGAAGACGATCGACGGCGAGCGGCAGGAAGGCTGGTTCACCGAGGATTTCACGCTCGCCGAGCTGAAGACGCTGCGCGCGGTCGAGCGGCTGGGGACGATCCGCACCGAAAGCCGCCGCTATGACGGACAGTTCCAGGTCGTCACGCTGGACGAGGTGATCGACTTCGTCGCGGCGGAGGCGGCGGCGCGGGGGCGGGTGATCGGGCTGGTCCCTGAACTGAAGCACTCGACCTATTTCGCCGGCATCGGGTTGCCGCTGGAAGATCGCTTTCTCGCCGTGCTGGCGGCGCATGCGTACACGCGCACCGCCCCGATCGAGATCCAGTCGTTCGAGGTCGCGAACCTGAAATACCTGCGCGGCAAGATCGGCCGGCCGGCGAACGTCAAGTTGATGCAGCTGGTCGGTGATCCGGGCATGATCCCCGCCGACATCGCCGCCGCGAAGGGCAAAACCACGTTCGGCGAGCTGACGACGCGCACCAGGCTGAAGGACATGGCGCGCTATGCCGATGTCGTCGCGCCGGCGACGCGGGGCGTGATCCCGCTTGGGCCGGACGGGCGGCTGGGTGCGGTATCGCCGATCGTCGCGGACGCGCATGCGGCGGGGCTGCTGGTGCAGGTGTGGACCTTCCGGCCGGAGAACCGCTTCCTCGCCGCCGACTTCCGCAACGATGCGGGCGACGATGCGCGCAATCCGCAAGGGTCGGTCGCGGAGATACGGCGGTATCTGGCGGCGGGGATCGACGGGTTCTTCACCGACGATCCCGCGCTGGGGCGGCAGGCGGTGGACGCCGGCAACCCACGATAACCGCAGTCACGATAATCACCGTCCGCCGGATGCACCGGCGGGCGGCGTCCCCATATCGCGGGCATGACAGACGATCGCAGCAGGGGCCGTGCCGTGCCCAGTGGACGCCTCTCCCGCCTGGGCGTGTTCGGGCGACTGGCGGGGGGCGTGGCGGGCGGCGTCGCCGCGGAGGGGGCACGAAGGCTGGCGCGTGGCGAGCGGCCCAGCATGGGCGACTTGCTGCTGACGCCGGCCAACGCCACGCGGGTGGCCGAGCAATTGTCACACCTGCGCGGCGCGGCGATGAAGCTGGGGCAGATGGTGTCGATGGATGCGGGCGACATGCTGCCCGCCGAGCTGGCGACGATCCTCGCGCGGCTTCGCGACAACGCGCATCACATGCCGCCTGCGCAGCTCGACAAGGTGCTGGCGGCGGA
Source organism: Sphingomonas sp. Leaf343 (assembly GCF_001423765.1). Classification (GTDB taxonomy): domain Bacteria; phylum Pseudomonadota; class Alphaproteobacteria; order Sphingomonadales; family Sphingomonadaceae; genus Sphingomonas. Next base: position 295,449 of record NZ_LMPG01000012.1, on the reverse strand, counting down.
ATGGGGCCGCGACTGGCGGCGGAAGTTCGCGCATTTCCAGGCGCATCCGGTCGCTGCCGCGTCGATCGGTCAGGTCCACCGCGCGCGCCTGCCGAACGGGCGCGAATTGGCGATCAAGGTGCAGTATCCGGGCGTCGCGGGCAGCATCGACGCCGATGTCGACAATGTCGCGACGCTGCTGCGCGTGTCCGGGCTGTTGCCGAAGGAACTCGATATCGCGCCTCTGCTGGGGGAGGCGAAGCGGCAGTTGAACGAGGAGGCGGATTACGAGCGCGAGGCAGGGATGCTGGCGCGATATCGCGACCTGATCGGCCACTCGCTCGATTTCGTGGTGCCCGCGCCGGAGCCGTCGCTGACCACGTCGCGCGTGCTGGCGATGGATTTCGTCGAGGGCGTGCCGGTCGAGACGCTGGAGACCGCGCCGCAGGACGTGCGCGACCGGGTGATGCACAACCTGATCTCGCTGGTGCTGCGCGAACTGCTCGACTGGGGGTTGATGCAGACCGATCCCAATTTCGCGAACTATCGCTGGCAGCCGGATACCGGCCGGCTGGTGCTGCTCGATTTCGGGGCGGCCCGGCCGGTCGCGGCGGAGACGGCGGCGGGGTACCGCGCGCTGCTGATGGCGGGGCTGGCGGGTGACCGCGATGCGGTGCGGGAGGCGGCGCTGGCGGTCGGGTTCCTCGGCGCGGCGGCGGTCGAGCGGCACGGGCCGCTGATCGATCGGATGATCGACGTGATCCTCGGCGAACTGAACCAGCCGGGGCCGTTCGACTTCGGCGATCGTGCCTTCGTCGGCGTGCTGCGTGAACAGGGGATGGAGGTCGCGCGCGATCGCGCGACCTGGCATCTGCCGCCCGCCGACACGCTGTTCACGCAGCGCAAGATCAGCGGGACGGCTTTGCTGGCGGCCCGGCTGAAGGCGCGGGTCGACGTGCGGACGATGGTGGCGGGCTATCAGGGCTGAGCTGATCCTTTCCCCATGAAGGTAGGGCGGGTTTCAGGTCTGCGGTTTGTCCTTCAACGCCGCCGCGAGCGAGGCGGTGGCGCTGCCGCGGCGGGCGGGTTTGGGCTGGCTGGCATCTGGCGACCAGCCGGTGAGGAAAACGATGTCGATCCTCTCCCGCGTCCGGCCGTCCGGCCCCGCCGCCGCCGCGAACGCATCCGCCGCGCGGGCCAGCGCGGTGCGGGATAGCGGATGGCGTTCGGCCAGCGCGTTGCTGGCCGCCATGCCGCGCAGGTCGTCCAGCAGGCGGAACAGGTTCGGATAGCCGACGTCCAGCGTCTCGACATCCGCCACCGGCAGCGCGAAGCCGGCCCTGACGAGCAGGTCGCCCGCCGATCGCACGTCGATCTGCGGATGTACGCGCGCGACCGGCCGGTCCGGCTCCGCCGCGCGGAACGCGGCCTTGAGCGCGGGGAACGATCCCGCGCCGACGAACGCCGCCAGAAACAGGCCGTCCGGCCGCAGCACCCGCCGCGCGAGCGTCAGCGCACCGGGCAGATCGTCGACCTGATCGAGTATGCCCGCACTGACGACGCCGTCGAACGCCGCGTCGGCGAAGGGCAGGCGATCCTCGTCCACCTGCACGCCACCGCTGGCCCGGGCGAAGCCGAAGCCCGGATCGGCGCGGGCGATCCGCGCCCCCGGCGGTGGCACGAAGCCGCCGTTCCAGCTGCCGAGATCGAGCATGTCGGTGAAATCGCGCTTCACCGCCGACAATCGCTCGGCCAGTCCGTCGAGCATCGCGGCGTGCACGAAATCATGATCGGCGAACTGCGCGACGGAGCGGTCGCGGTGGCGGCGACGGGCGTTCCGATCGAAGATCGCCGGCCGGTCAGAAACGGGTCCGTTCATAGCCGCGGCTTGTGCGCCGGGCGGCAACGGGGGACAAGACCCGGATGCAGGCGATCGAGCTTCTGACACGACCGCTGCGCACCGCCGCGGCGCTGGCCCTGCCGCCGCGCTGCCCCGGCTGTGGTGTGCCGGTGGGGGAGGATCATCGTTTCTGCACGGCCTGCTGGACCGGCCTACGGTTCATCGCGCCGCCGTGGTGCGCCGGGTGCCACCGCCCGTTCGCCTATGATCGCGGGCCGGACGCGCTGTGCGCCGATTGCCTGACGGAGCGGCCGCGCCATGCCGGCATCCGTGCCGCGGTCGCTTACGGTCCGGTGGCGGGGCGGATCGCGGTGCGGCTGAAGCATGGCGGGCGGATCGCGCTGGCGGAGACGATGGCGCGGCGGATGATGCGGCTGATGCCGGGCGGGGCCGATATGATGATCCCGGTGCCGCTCCATCGCTGGCGTTTGTGGCGGCGCGGCTTCAATCAGGCGGCATTGATCGCCGACGCACTGACGCGGCACACGGGCGTGGCGCACGATCACCACGCGCTGCAACGTCGTCGCGCGACGACCTTGCTGAGGGGACTCGGGCGGCGGGATCGCGCGAAGCAGGTCCGCGGAGCCTTCATCGTCGCCCGTCCAGAGGTGGTAAAGGGCGCGGCCGTCGTGCTGGTGGACGATGTCTACACCACCGGCGCGACGGCCGGCGCGTGCACCGCCGCGTTGCTGAAGGCGGGTGCCGCGTCCGTCACGATCCTGTGCTGGGCGCGCGTGCTGGACGGCGACGATTGACAGCGCCGATTGACAGGGCGGGGCGCACACCACACCTATTGATCCATGGCAAAGGTCGAAATCTACACCAAGGCGTACTGCCCCTATTGCACGCGCGCGATGAGCCTGCTGGCGAAGAAGGGCGTCAAGCCGGAGGAGCATGACATCACGATGGGCGGCCCGCGCCGACCGGAGATGATCCAGCGCGCCAATGGCCGCACGACCGTGCCGCAGATCTTCATCGACGGGAAGCATATCGGCGGGTCCGACGAGCTGTCGGCGCTCGACCGGGCAGGGGGGCTGGACCCGCTGCTCGCGGCGTGAAGGTTGCGCTGCTCCAGATGACGGCGGGAATTGATCCCGCCGCCAACGCCGGAACGCTGGTGAAGGCGGTCGCGGATACGGCCACGGCGGGTGCGGCGATGCTGTTCACGCCGGAGATGTCGGGCCTGATCGACCGGGACCGGGCGCGTGCGGCGGCGTCGATCGTCGCGGAGGCGGACGATCCGGTGCTGACGGCGGTGCGCGTCGCCGCGCGAGATCACGGGGTGTGGGTCCATCTCGGCTCGCTTGCGGTGCGGCGGGAGGATGGGCATTTCGCCAATCGCAGCTTCGTGATCGACCCGGAGGGCACGATCCGCGCCCGTTACGACAAGCTGCACCTGTTCGACGTCGAACTGCCCGGTGGCGAGGTCTGGCGCGAGTCGGCCGCCTATGCGCCGGGCGACACGGCCAGCGTCGTTGACACGCCGGCGGGAATGCTGGGCCTGTCGATCTGTTACGACCTGCGCTTTCCCGACCTGTACCGCGCACTGAGCGATGCGGGTGCGACGGTGCTGGCGGTGCCAGCGGCGTTCACGCGGCCGACCGGCGCGGCCCACTGGCATACGTTGCTGGGTGCGCGGGCGATCGAGGCGGGGGCGTGGGTGGTCGCCGCCGCGCAGACGGGCGAGCATGCGGATGGCCGAACGACCTATGGCCATTCGCTGGTCATCGATCCCTGGGGCGAGGTGCTGCTGGATATGGGCGAGGCGGCGGGGCTGGGCTTCGCCACGCTCGACCCGGAACGGCTGGCGGCGGCGCGATCGCGCGTGCCGGTGCTGACGCATCGCCGTCCGATCCCGCCGGTCGCGGTGGTGCGATGATCGTCTACGACCTGCGCTGCGACGCCGGCCATGTCTTTGAGGCGTGGTTCGGATCGAGCGGCGCCTATGACGATCAGGCAAGATCGGGCCAGTTGCTCTGCCCGCTGTGCGGATCGACGGAGGTCGGCAAGGCGGTGATGGCCCCCGCCGTCTCCGCCAAGAGCAATCGCGCTGCGCCGGTGCCTCCCGCCGCGATGCGCGAGGCGTTGCGGCACCTGGCGGCGGTGCAGGCGAAGGCGCTGGAATCCTCCGAATGGGTCGGCGGCGCGTTCGCCAACCGTGCCCGCGCGATGCACGCGGGCGAGGAGCCGCACGCGACGATTCATGGTCAGGCGACCGCGGCGGAGGCGAAGGCACTGGTCGAGGACGGCGTTCCCGTCGCGCCGCTGCCTTTGCCCGTGGTTCCGCCGGAACAGCTCAACTGACGCTGGATTTCATGAGCGACGACGCGTATCTGCTGCGCCGACGTGGTTCCGTAGCTCAGCTGGACAGAGCGCCACTTTCCTAAAGTGGGCGTCGGGGGTTCGAGTCCCTCCGGGACCACCATTTTCCTTAATTGTCAGCGCTCTACCCGCCGCCGCAGCGCGTTCAGGTCGATGCCGTGGCGCTGCACCTTGTAATAGAAGGTCTTGCGCGGCAGCCCCAGGCGCTCGATCGCCGCCCCGGCATCGCCCCCCGCCGCCAGCACCGCCTCGACGATTGCCTCGCGCTCGAAGGCGGCGACGCGGTCGGGCAGCGGCGCGGTGGATGCCGGCAGCGTCGCACCCGCCGCCGCCGTGTCGAGGCCCAGCACGAACCGGTCGGCGAAATGCGCGAGTTCGCGGACGTTGCCCGGCCAGTCGTGCTGCAACAGATGGTCGCGCGTCCCCTGCGTCAGGGCCGGCACCGCGCGCCGCAGCCGTGCCGCCGAGATGTCGACCAGATGCGCGAACAAGAGCGGCACGTCCTCGCGCCGTTCGCGCAGGGGCGGCATCCGCAGGCGCACCGCCGCGAGGCGATAGAGCAGGGCGGGGGCGATCGCGTCCGGTGCGCGCTGCGTCTCGTCGGCGGCGGTGGCGACGACGCGGATGTCGACCGGCGACCCGCGGACCGACCGCTCCTCGACCAGTTGTACCAGCCGCGCCTGCAGACCGGGCCGGGCATGGTCGACATCGTCGAGGAACAGCGTCCCCCGGCTCGCGGCGACGATGCTGCCGTCGCCGACGCCCGCGAACAATTCGCTTTCCAGCAGGGCGTCGGGCAGCGCGGCGCAGGCGACCGCGAGGAACCGGTGTCGCATCCGCTTGCCGGCACGGTGGATCAGGCGCGCGAGCAGTTCCTTGCCGGTGCCCGTCTCGCCCTCGATCAGCAGGTCGATATCGGCATTGGCGAGGACCGGAATCATCTCCCGCAGATGGACGATCGCGGGGGATCGGCCGACCAGCCCGGACGTATCCGCCTCGCTCGCCAGTGCACGGAGGCGGCGGTTGTCGAGCGCCAGCGCGCGGGCGGTGCCGGCGCGCGACACGGCGGCAACCAGTGCGGCGGGATCGAACGGCTTGGCGAGGAAGTCCCACGCGCCCGCATGGAGCGCGTCGACCGCCATTGGCACGTCGGCATGACCGGTGACGAGGATCACCGGCAACTCGGGATCGCGCGCGCGCAACGTCTGGAACAGCTCGATCCCCGACATCATCGGCATGCGGACGTCGGTGACGACGACGCCGGGATATTCGGCATCGATCCCCGCCAGCGCGGCGGCGGCGGCGGGGAAGGCGTCGACTTGAAATCCCCCCAGCGACAGCAGTTGCGCGGTCGAGGCGCGCAGGTCCTCGTCGTCCTCGACCAGCGCAACGCGTTTCGTGTCGCTCATGCCGCGCGCCTGAGTGCGATCTCGAACGTCGCGCCCGAGGCGGACGGGATCAGGCGCAACGCCCCGTCGAGATCGGTCATGATGTCCTGCGAAATGACGAGGCCGAGACCGAGGCCGCTCGGCCGGCTGGTCACGAACGGCGTGAAGATGCGATCCGCCACCTCCGGCGCGATGCCGGGACCGTTGTCGGCGACGTGAAGCCGCACCGTGTCGGCCTCGACCGTCAGCGTCAGGTCGATCCGCGGCGCGGGACTGTCGGCCAGTGCCTCGGTGGCGTTCTGGAGCAGGTTGACCAGCACCTGTTCCAGCCGGACGCGTCCGGCGATCACCAACAGGTCGGGCGGGATCACCGGCAGCGACAGCGCGACGCGCGCCAGCCGCTCCTTCAGGATCAGGCGCGCGCCCTCCACCACTTCCGATAGGGGCACCGGCCCGATCGCGCCCGTGCGCTTCCGCGCGAAGCCGCGCAACTCGCTCGTCACGCTGCCGATCCGCTCGGTCAGGCGGCCGATCGCGTGGAGATTGCCGCGCACCGCCTCCACGTCGCCGCGGTCCAGCAACAGTTCGCCACTGGCGGCGTAGTTGCGGATCGCCGCGACAGGTTGGGCGGTCTCATGCGCCACGCTGGCGGTGATCTGCCCCAGCGCGGCGAGGCGGTTCGCCTGTCGAAGCCCCTCCCGCAGGTCGTCGGCGCGCGCTTCGGCAGCAGCGCGTTCCTCGATCTCGCGGCTGAGATCGGCGGTGCGGGCGGCGACCGCGCTCTCCAGCGCCAGCGTCCGCTCGGTGCGGCGACGCCCGCGCTCGCGCAACGTCCAGCCGATCGCCGCGAGGATCAACGTGCCGAGCAGCGCCGCGACCTGCGCGGTCCGGACGACGCCGGCGATCGGCCGCATCGACTGGATCAGCGTCACGCGCCAGCCGGTGGCGTTCGGCTCCGTCGTCACCGCGATCGTCTGCGGCGGCGGCACCGGCGCGGGCAGCAACGCCGTTACGAACAGATCCGCGCGTTCGGCAGCGGCGGCAGCGGGCGCGATCGGGCGCGTCGCGGCGAACCGCCAGTCGGGGCGGCTGGATACCAGCACGACGCCGCGTCGATCGGTGACGTAGGTGGTGCCCCCGGCCGCGCGCCACTGCCGTTCGATGGCGTCGAATTCCAGCTTCACCACGACGACGCCCCCGGCGGCGCTGCGCCGGCTGAGATACAGGCCGGGGCGGTGGCTTACCGTTCCCAGCGCGAATTGCTCGCCCGCGCCGGTCCGCAGCGCGTCGCGATAATAGCGGCGGAAGCGGTAATCATTGCCGACGAAGCTGCGTGGCTCGCGCCAGTTGCTCGCGGCGATCGCCAGCCCTTCGCGCCCCACGAAATAGATCACGGCCGCGCCGGTATCCCGCCTCAGCGCCTCCAGCTTCCGATCGAGCGTCCGACGCGCCGCGAACGACCCGGTCAGCGCCGCGATCACGTCACGGTCGTCGGCCAGCGCCAGCGGGAGCAGCCGGAACCGGGCGACCTCGCTCGCCAGCAACGCCTGCCGCAGTCGGGCATCGCCGGTGGTCGCGGCGGTCAGCGTCGCGTGCTCCCTCCGCCCTACCGCCGAACCGACGGCCCACGCCACCAGCAGCCCGGCGGCGATCGCGACGAGCAGCCAGCCGAAGCGGCGGCCGGGGCGGGGGATCCTCACGGCCGCGGTGTACGGTGCGGCGCAGGCGTGTGCAACTTTTTGCACACGTGGCGATTCGCTGGGCGACAATCGACACAATGTTTTTCGGCGCGCTTCGACAAACGGCTAAAAACCAACGAAAATGAAATGTGCCCAAGGCGTTTGGTCGCCCTGTCCATTCCGGTCAGTATCGGCCGGCATCGATCCGCCGCCAGAAGCCGGGGATGCCTTGCGAGAGGATGAAAGGCTGACCATGAACATCTCCGACCTGCCACCGCCGCCGGCTCCCAAGCCCTGGTATGCGCAACTGTACATCCAGGTGCTGATCGCGATCGCGGCCGGCGTGACGCTGGGCCATTTCGCACCGGCGACGGGCGAGGCGCTGAAGCCGATCGGCGATGCCTTCATCAAGCTGGTGAAGATGGTCATCGCCCCCGTGATCTTCCTGACGATCGTCACCGGCATCGCCGGCATGCGCGATCTGGCCGCGGTCGGCCGCGTCGCCGGCAAGGCTTTCATCTACTTCCTGTTCTTCTCCACGCTGGCGTTGATCGTCGGCCTGATCGTCGCCAACGTCGTCCGGCCGGGCGCGGGGCTGAACATCGACCCGACGACGCTCGACACCAGCAAGGTCAGCGAGTTCGCCGCGAAGGCGCACGACACGACGATCACCGGCTTCCTGACCGGCATCATCCCCGACACCTTCCTGTCGTCGATGACGGAGGGCAACATCCTTCAGGTGCTGTTCGTCTCGATCCTGTTCGGCGTCAGCCTGGCGCTGATCGGTGACCGCGGCAACCGGGTGCTCGACGTGCTGAACGACGTATCGATCGCCTTCTTCAAGCTGGTCGGCATCGTCATGAAGGCGGCACCGATCGGCGCGTTCGGCGCGATGGCGTTCACGATCGGCAAGTACGGCGTCGGCGCGCTCGCCAATCTGGCAATGCTGGTCGGTACCTTCTACCTAACGTCGCTGCTGTTCGTGATCGTCGTGCTCGGCGTCGTGGCGCGGATGTGCGGCTTCTCGATCTTTCGCCTGATCGCGTATCTGAAGGCCGAACTGCTGCTGGTGCTCGGCACCTCGTCGTCGGAAAGCGCGCTGCCGTCGCTGATCGAGAAGATGGAGCGGGCGGGCTGCCCCAAGTCGATCGTCGGCCTCGTCGTGCCGACCGGTTACAGCTTCAATCTGGACGGCACCAACATCTACATGACGCTGGCGGCGCTGTTCATCGCGCAGGCGTGCAACGTCGACCTGACGCTCGGTCAGCAGCTGTTGCTGCTCGGCGTGGCGATGCTGTCGTCGAAGGGTGCGGCGGGCGTCACCGGCGCGGGCTTCATCACGCTGGCCGCGACGCTGTCGATCGTGCCCAGCGTCCCCGTCGCGGGCATGGCGCTGATCCTGGGCGTCGACCGGTTCATGAGCGAATGCCGCAGCCTGACCAACTTCATCGGCAACGCGGTGGCGACGGTGGTGGTGTCGCGCTGGGAGGGTCAGCTCGACAGGCCGCAGTTCGACGCGGCGTTGCGTGGCGACATGCCGCCGGTAGAGGATCTGCCATCGGGCGTCGTCGCCGCGGAGTAAGCGATGCCTTAACCGCCGCGGGGCCACGCCCGCGGCCGACAGCGACTTCCACCAGAAAGACATGCGATGATCCGCCTGCACCGCGCCGCCATAGGCGCCACCCCGCTCCTCGCCCTGCTCGCTGCCCCTGCGATAGCCCAGACGGCACCCGCCGCGCCGGGCCAGCCGATCGCACCGAAGGAGCGTACTGACCCCACTGCCGCCGCACCATTGTCGGAATCCTATCCCGGCGAGGGTGCCGGCGACGGCGTCACCGCCGGCGGCTACAACCAGTCGCGCTGGGTGGAGAACTGGACGCGGTTCCGCGATCCCAAAAAGCGTGACGATATCCTCGACCGGCTGAAATACATCCCGATCGACAGCGACGGCGACGTGTACCTGACGCTGTCCGGCGAGTTCCGCCTGCGCGTCAACGCCACCACCAACCCCAATCTGCGCGAGGCGGAGGCGCAGCGGCAGGACATCAACCGCATCGTCGGCGGCGCAGACCTGCATGTCGGTCCGCATTTCCGCGCGTATGGCGAGATCGCGCATGGCGGCCTGGCCGGACAGAATCTGGGGACTGTCGCCGGCACGCTCCGCAACGATCTGGTCGTGCAGCAATCCTTCGTCGACGCCACCGCGCAGGTCGACGGCATCGATGTCGGCATCCGCTACGGTCGCCAGACCTTTGCCGACGGTCCCAACCTGATGGTCGTGCCGCGCGACAACAACACGATCTTCTTCGTCTACAACGGCGTCCGGGCGTGGACCCGCGGCAAGACGCTACGCGCCGACTTTTTCGACTATTATACGACGGCGCTGGGCCTGGGTGGCACCAGCGACGACAATGTCGACAAGGCGCGGCGCTTTTCCGGCGTGTCGACGGGCATCGTCCTGCCGAAGACGCTGTTCGGAGGGTCGAAGCTGTACCTCGATCCGTTCGTCTGGCGGTTGCGCAACCGCAACGCCGTCTGGGGACGCACGACCGCGCGCGAGGAGCGGAGCTATTACGGCCTGCATCTGTACGGCGATGCCGGTCCGGTGAACATCGACTGGACGGTCAATCATCAGGGCGGCAGCTATAACGGCCGCAACGTGTCGGCATGGCAGGTCTTCGCGGCGCAGACCTATCGGCTCGGCAAGGACAAGACCGCGCCCCGCATCGGCATTCACGCCGATTACGGCAGCGGCGGCGGTGCCTATGGCACCGGGACATTGCGCACCGCGCTCGCGCCGTTCGGCAACAACATCTACTACAGCTATCAGTTGTTCGCGACGCCGACCAACTTCATCGGCTTCGCACCGAACTTCACCTTCACGCCGGTGAAGGGCGTGCGCGCGACCGTGGAATATCAGTGGTCGTGGCGCGACGATGTGCGCGATGCGGTGTACCGGGCGAACGGGACCGCCTTCGCCGGCACGCAGAACGTGACCGACAGCAAGATTGCCGATACCACGCGCGCGCAGATCGTCTGGACGATCACGCCCCGCGTGTCGTTCACCGGCCGCTACGAGCATCTGGCCGCCGGACCTTCGCTGACCCGAGCCGGCTACGCCAGTTCGGATTTCTTCGCCGGCTGGCTCAGCCTGCGCTTCTGATCGTTCTAGGGAGACCTGTCATCGCTCCGCATGCCCATGCCGCCGCGCGCGCCCTGCTCGGCGACCCGCTGACCAACAAGGGAACCGCCTTTTCCGAAGCCGAGCGCGACGTGCTCGGACTTCATGGCCTGTTGCCGCCGCATGTCGGCACGCTCGACAGCCAGATCGCCCGGCGGCGGCGGGCGCTGGACGGGATGGCGGACGATTTCCACCGTTATGCCTTCCTGCGCGAGTTGCAGGATTCGAACGAGGTGCTGTTCCACGCGCTGGTGCAGCACGACCTGCCGCGGATGCTGCCGTTGGTCTACACGCCGACCGTGGGCGAGGGGTGCGAGCGGTTCAGCGAGATCTGGCGGCGGCCGCGCGGGCTGTTCCTGAGTTATCCCAACCGGGACAAGATCGCCGACATTCTCGCCGATCCCGCGCTGGACCGGGTGAAGGTGATCGTCGTCAGCGATGGCGAGCGGATCCTGGGGCTGGGCGATCAGGGGGCCGGCGGCATGGGCATCCCGATCGGCAAGCTGGCGCTCTACACCGCCTGCGCGGGCATCCATCCGGCGGAGGTGCTGCCGATCCTGCTGGACCTCGGTACGGACAATGCGGAACGGCGCAACGATCCGCTGTACGTGGGCTGGCGCAATCCCCGCATCCGCGGTGACGAGTATGACGCCTTCGTCGAAACCTTCGTGGAGGCTGTGGTCGAGCGATTCCCCAGCGTGCTGCTGCAATGGGAGGACTTCGCGGGCAAGAACGCCTACGACCTGCTGGAGCGGTATCGGGGCACGTTGCTCAGCTTCAACGATGATATCCAGGGCACGGCGGCGACCGCGACGGGGACGCTGCTGGCGGCGATCCGCCATACCGGCATCCCGCTGACGGAACAGCGCATCGTATTGTTCGGTGCGGGGGCTGCGGGCAGCGGCGTCGCCGAAATGCTGGTCCGTGCGATGATGGACGAGGGACTGGACGAGGCGGCGGCGCGGGCGCGGCTATGGGCGGTCGATCGCGAGGGACTGATCCTGTCCGATATCCCCCGCCTGCCCGACCAGCAGGTGAAACTGGCGCGCGACGCGGCGGAGGTCGTCGGATGGACCCGGAGCGGATCGCAGCAGATCGGGTTGTTCGACACGGTGGTGAACGTCCGCCCGACGGTATTGATCGGGGCATCGGGCCAGATGGGCGCGTTCGGCGAGCCGGTGGTGCGGGCGATGGCCGCCGGCTGCGACCGGCCGGTGATCTTTCCGCTGTCCAACCCGATTTCCCGCGCCGAAGCGCATCCGGCGGACCTGCTGGCGTGGACCGACGGCCGCGCGCTTGTCGGCACGGGAAGTCCGTTCGGAGTCGAAGGCGTGACGCAGGTCAACAACGTCTACATCTTCCCCGGCGTCGGACTGGGCGCGATCGCGGCGGGGGCGCTGGCGGTGACGGACGGAATGTTCATGGCCGCCGCCCGCGCGCTGGGCGAACTGGGCGGGATGGGCAATGCCGCAGGGCTGCTGCCGCCGATCGACCGGCTGCGCGACGTCGCGCAGCGCATCGCGCTAGTGGTGGCGCATCAGGCGGTGGCGGACGGTGTGGCGACGGTGGTGAAGTCGGTGCTGACGCCGGAGCATATCGCCGGGATGATGTGGAGCGCGACCTACGACTGAGGCGTCAGGCGCGGGGGTGCGCCAGGGGCAGCTCGACCACGACGTCCAGGCCGACCGCACCGTTGCGAAGGGTCAGCGACCCGCCCGCGAGTTCCACCAGCTCGCGGGCGATCGGGATGCCGAAGCCGTGGCCGTCGTCGCGTTCGTCCAGTCGCTGGCCGGGTCGGGCGACCTCCGCCAGCCGGTCTTCGGGAATGCCGGGGCCGTCGTCGGCGATGACGATGCGGACCATGCCGCCATCCGCGTCGGCCGCCACGGACACCTGCGTTCGGGCATGGCGCCACGCATTGTCGATGAGATTACCGAGCGCTTCCTCCACGTCCTGACGATCCGCGCGGACGAGCAGGTCGTCGGCGACGGACAGCTTCGCCGTAACGCTGCGATCGGCGTGAATGCGGGCGAGCGCTCCGCAGAGATCGGTCAGGAGCGGCGCGAGCGGGACGCTGGCGCTGCTGGCGGCGGCGAGGCTCGCGGCGCGGGCGCGGCCGAGATGGTGGCGGACCTGTCCCTCGATCCGGGCGGCGTGCGCGGCGATGGGCGTGTCCTCCAGCCCCGCGGCGGCGATGTCCAGCCGGAGCGCGGCGAGCGGCGTCTTCAGTCCGTGCGCGAGATTGGCGGTGTGGCCACGCGCGCGCTCCAACGCCAGCCGGTTCGCGTCGATCAGCGCGTTGAGTTCGGCCAACATGGGACGCAGTTCGGTGGGCCCGTCGACATCGATGCGGTCGCGCCGTCCGTTGCGGACCTCGGCGAGCATCCCGACGACCTTGTCCAGCGGCTTCAGTCCGAGCCGCAGCTGGATCAGGATCGCCAGCGCCAGCCCAGCCCCCAGCAGCAGCAGTGAGGTCGCGAGCGGGACGATCGCCTCGTGCAGCGGCCGTTCGACCAGATCGCGGGGGCCAGTCGCGGAGACGGTGGCGTTGCCCAGCGCGGTAGGCACGACCAGCGCGCGGCCGTGGATCCGTTCCCCGTCACGGGCGAGTGCCTCGAACGGCTGCGGACCGTCCGGGCCGGCATGCCGGTCGCGTCGACGCAGCCTGTGCGGCGGGGTGGCGGTGGAACGGGAGGCCAGCGTTCCGCCGGGTCCCTCGATCTGCCACGTCCAGCCGCTGCCGGGGCGGTCAAACGGGGGCAGGTCGACTGCCATCACAGGATCGAGGCGACCGTCGGGGCGGATCGCGCGGGCGACGACGGCGATCTGGGCGTCCAGTCGCGCATCGAGGTTCTGTGTGACGAAGCGTTCCAGCACGTGCCCGATCGCCACGCCGGCGAAGGCCAGCGCCACGACCAGCGCCGCGCCCGCCGTCACCAACAGGCGACCGCGAAGGGATTTTGGCAGCAACCTCATGCCGATCCCGCCGTCAGCCGGTAGCCGCGGCCGCGCACCGTTTCGATCCGGTCTGCGCCGATCTTGCGCCGCAGCCGACCGATGATGACCTCCAGCGAGTTGGAATCGACATCGGCATCGCCCTCGTACACCCGCTCCAGCAGGTCGAGCCGCTCCACCACGACCTCCCGGCGCAGGATCAGCGCCGACAGCACGCGCCATTCGAACGCGGTCAGTTTCAGCGGCAGACCGTCAAGCTCGAACTGGCCGGTCTGCGCATCGAAGGCCAGCGCGCCGCAGGCGATGACGCTGGCGGCGTGGCCGGCGGCGCGGCGGACCAGCGCGCGCAGGCGCATCACCAGCTCCTCGACCCGGAACGGCTTGGTCAGATAATCGTCCGCGCCGGCCTTGAAGCCCTGGACCTTTTCCGACCACGCGTCGCGGGCGGTCAGGATCAGCACCGGCGCGGTCCGCCCCTCCCGCCGCCATTCCGTCAGCACCGACAATCCGTCGCGCCGGGGCAGGCCCAGATCCAGCACGATCGCGTCATAGGATTCGGTCGACCCTAGATGGCCGCCATCCTCGCCGTCGCGGGCGACGTCGACGGCGAAATGCTCGGCCCGGAGCGCGCGGGCGATCCCCTCCGCCAGAGCCGTGTCGTCTTCCACCAGCAACACGCGCACCATCGTCTCCCCTATCTCCAGCCCAGGCGCGCTAGGCGTGGAGGCTAAACCGAAACTGAACCGCGCGGTTCAGCGTGGCGTGGCGGCGACCGGGTAGAAGCGGGACATCAACCACGGAGATGACATCATGCCCCTTCCCACCTTCACCACCAAGACCCGCGCGGCGATCGCCGCCGTCGCCCTGCTCGCCGCCGGTGGCACCGCCGGCGTCGTCGCCGGCCATGCGCTGCAGCCGTCGATTGAGATGGCCCCGATGCGGCCCGTCCCGATCCGCAGTCTCGTCGCGTCCGACACCGGCGTCGTCACGGTCCGCGCCCGGGTCGCCGAAGTGTTCGGCAACACGTTCATCGCCGATGACGGCACCGGCCGCGCGCTGGTCGATCTGGGCCGGGCGGGCGACGACACCGCACTGGTGACCGCGGGCCAGACGGTCAGCGTGCAGGGCCGGTACGACAAGGGCATGCTGCGCGCATCGTTCCTGGTCGACGGAGCGAACAAAGTGACCTCGCTTCGTCCGATGGGACCGCCGCCGGGCCGGGGACATGGTCCCGATGGCGGTCCGGACCATCGGGGGCCGGATCACCGCGGACCGAAGGGGCCGCGCGGCGATGCGCCGCCGCCGGCCGGTGCCGCCGCTCCGGTTCCGGCGGCTGCCGCCCCGACGCAGCCGGCCGCGTAGACCGTCGCCGACCTCCGTTCTGCCGGACCAGTCCGGCAGAACGGAGGCATTCGGCGGCATTCGGTGCACTTCCGAAATGCTGCACTGCGGAACAAGCGTGTCGCCGTGCCGGTTCGGGAGCGATGCGCAGACTGACATCATGGAATTTGCCGCCCGACTGGGCATGGCTGCAAGATGCGATCCTGATCGCGGCGGCCGTGGCGATCGGCCTGATCGTGCACGGCGTCGTCATGCGGGCGGTGCAGCGGGTGGGCCGGGCGAAGACGCGGGAGGGACGCGGGCTGATCGTCGCGTCGATCCGGCGGCCGTCGCAATGGCTGTTCGCGGTGATCGCGGCGCAGTTCGCGATCCGGTTCCTGCGCCTGAACCGAGTCGACGATTCGCCCTGGGACCAGTTTCTGGGCTTCGCGGTGCCGGCGCTGTTCGGCTGGCTGGCGATCGGCTTCATCCGCGCGATGGTCGCGATCATGGAGCTTCGCGCCGACGTCAGCGTCGAGGACAATCTGGCCGCGCGCCGGGTCAGGACGCGCACGGCGATCCTCGGGCGGATCGGGATCTTTTTCGTGGCGTTCATCGCGGCCTGCCTGATGCTGCTGTCGATCCCGGCGGTGCGATCGATCGGCGTCACGCTGATGGCATCGGCGGGCATCGCCGGCCTCGTCGTCGGTGCGGCGGCCCAGCCAGCGCTGAAGAACCTGATCGCCGGTATCCAGATGGCCTTTACGGAGCCGATCCGGCTGGACGACGTGGTGATCGTCGGCGGCGAGTGGGGGCGGATCGAGGAGATCCGGCTGACGTTCGTCACGATCAAATTGTGGGACGAGCGGCGACTGGTCGTGCCGGTGTCGAAGTTCCTGGAGGACAGTTTCCAGAACTGGACGCGCGAGACGAGCCGGCTGCTCGGCTCCGTGTTCTGGCATGTCGATCCGGCCACCGACATCGCCCGGTTGCGCGCCAAGGTGGGGGAGGCGGTACAGGCGAGCGCGCTGTGGGACGGGCGGTTCTGGAACTGTCAGGTGACGGATACGAAGCCCGAAGCGATCGAAGTGCGGGGCCTTATGACGGCGAAGGACGCATCGACCGCGTTCGACCTACGGTGCGAAGTGCGCGAGGCGGTGTTGACGTTCCTGCGGACGGAGATGCCGGAGGCGCTGCCGAGGACGCGGGTGACGTGGCCGGATCGGCCCGCCGCGGTGGCGGTGCCGGGCTGATCCGGCCCGCCAATGGTCCCAAAGGTCACGGGATATCGCGTGGAGGCGGGACCATTCGCTACTTGGGTGGCGGAGGACGGGAGGAGGGCCGGACTTTGGAAAGAGCGGGTCCCGCCGCACGGGTGCGGCGACGATGGTCGGGAATACCGCAATGGTGTCGTGTAGGACAGGTCGGGCATGACTGTGGTCGTCTCGTCGCGTCGCTCCCCTGCGATGACGGTGTAGGGGAACCCCGCGCCGCCCTGTCACGCCATCTCGTGTTCCTCCACGCCCTCCAGCGCGTCCAGGAACCGTTCGCACCACCAGAAGACGTCCTGTTCGCGGACGCCGGCGATCAGGGCCTGCCAGCGCCGGATGCGTTCCTCGCGCGGCATGGTCAGGGCGGTGACGAGGGCATCGGCCATCTCCTCCGCGCTGTACGGGTTGACCAGCACCGCGTCCTTCATCTGCTCGGCGGCGCCGGCGAAGACGGACAGGACGAGGACGCCGGGGTCCTCCGGGTCCTGTGCCGCGACATACTCCTTCGCTACGAGGTTCATGCCGTCCCGCAGGGGTGTGACCAGCGCGACGCGGGCGGCGCGGAAGATGCCGGCAAGGTCCTGTCGCGGATAGCCGCGATTGACGTAGCGTATCGGCGTCCAATCGATATCGGCATATTCGCCGTTGATCCGGCCCGACAGCGCATCGAGGTCGCCACGAATCTCCTGATAGGTATCGACCTTCTCCCGACTGGGCGGGGCGATCTGGAGGAAGCTGGTCAGGCCGCGCCGCTCCGGCTGGCTGGCGAGGAAGCGTTCGTAGCCGAGGAAGCGCTGATGCAGGCCCTTCGAATAGTCGAGCCGGTCGACGCCGACGATCAGGCTGCGGCCGGTGGCGGACATATACATCCGCTCGCGCGCGAAACGGGCTTCTTCGGAGGTGGCGGCGGCCTCGAACTCGGCGGTGTCGATGCCGATCGGGGCGATGATCGCGCAGATGGTGCGGTCGCCGACGGTGACGCGGGTGCCGTCGACGGTGCCGCCCATCAGGCTGGTGACGTAGTGGTGGAAACTGTCGAGCCAGTCCTCGGTATGGAAGCCGACCACGTCGTAGGCGAAGAGCGATTCGACGAGCTTGCGGTGGCTGGGCAGCGCGGTCAGGAGCCGCGTCGGCGGCCACGGCGTGTGCAGGAAGAAGCCGAGCCGGTTGCGCAGGCCGCCTTCGCGCAGCTTCCTGCCGAGCGGGATCAGGTGATAGTCGTGGACCCAGACGAGGTCGTCGTCGCCGATCAGCGGCGCGACGGTGTCGGCGAAGCGCTGGTTGACGCGCTGATAGCCGCCCTCGAAATCGCGTTCGAACTCGGTCAGGTCGATGCGGTAGTGGAACAGCGGCCACAGGGTGCGGTTGGCGAAGCCGTTGTAATATTCCTCGATATCCTGTTCCTCGAGGTCGATCGTCGCGGTGGTGACGCCGTCGCCCTCCGCATCGTGGATGGTACCGGTGAACTGTTCGGTCGTCTCCCCCGACCAGCCGAACCAGAGGCCACCATGCTGGCGCAATGCCGATTGCAGCGCGACGGCGAGGCCGCCCTGATTGCCGCTTTCGCCCTGTTTCGGGACGGCGACGCGGTTGGAGATGACGACGAGGCGGCTCATGCCGCCGGCTCCGTGGCCGCATCGGCGGCGTTATCCGCCACGGCGGCAAGCCAGCGGTGAACGGCGGCGACGTCGTCCAGCCGGTATCGCGCCTTGGTGGTGCGGGGCGGATCGACGAGGATGCCCGCGCCGCCAAGCGCCTGCGCGGCGGCGAACCCGTCCTCGTCGGTCACATCGTCGCCCAGGAACCACGGTTCGGTGCCGGTCATCGCGGCGGAGTCGAGCAGGGTGCGGAGCGCGTTGCCCTTGTCGCCGGAGAGCCGGACCTCGACCATCATCTTGCCGTGGCCGGCGTGGAGGCCGTGGCGGGCGGCGACCTCCTCCGCCATCGCGATCGCGGCGGCCTCGCGCGACGGATCGTTGCGGTAGTGGAGGGTGACGCCGAGACTTTTGTCCTCGAACAACAGGTCGTTGGCCCCGGCATAGGCGCGCAGTTCCTCGACCGCGCATTCGAGGGGGGCGGTGCGGTCGGGCAGGACATGCCCCTCGTCCGGGGTACGGCGCTCGGTGCCGTGGCTGCCTGCGACGGCGATGCCGGTCAGGTGTTCGCCTAGCATCGCGTCGAGTTGCGCGATCGAGCGGCCGCTGACGATGGCGACACGACCGGGCATCGTCTGGCCGAGACGTTTCAGGAGCGAGCCGAGTTCGGGGCTGACGACGACGCCATCGGGGGTCGGGGCGAGGTTCACGAGGGTGCCGTCGAAATCGAGGAACAGGCTGGTTCGCGCGGGATCGGGGATCGGGGGTGGGGGAAGGTCCATGGCGGCGTAACGGGCGGCGGGGGGTGGCTGTTCCTGAACGGGACGTTCAGCCGGGCGTGGCGCTCCTGCGCTACACGATCCTGTAGGGAACGATCCGCCGTGTTTCGGGCTCCACCGCAATGCGCCGGTCGGCGGGCGGGAAGGCGCGCTGGTCGCAGTCGGGGCGGGGGCAGAGCCGGCAGGAGGTGCCGATCGGCGTCGGTGGCCCGGTGCGGTCGACGGCATCGGCATAGACGAAATCGGCGGCGTGCACCGCCTCGCACCCCAGCGCGACGGCATAGCGGCGGGGTGCGCGGGTGAAGCGGCCGGATGGTTTTACCAGCCCCTTCGCCATCGTCACATAGCGGACGCCGTCGGGCGTCTCCGCATGCTGGACGAGGATGCGATCGGGGATCGCGGCGGCTTCGTGGACGATCCATAAGGGACAGGTGCCGCCGAAGCGCGCGAACTGGAGGCGGGTGGCGGAGTGGCGCTTGGTCACGTTGCCGGCCATGTCGACGCGGCAGAAATAGAAGGGCACGCCCTCCGCGTGCGGGCGCTGGAGCGTCGACAGGCGGTGACACGCCTGTTCGAAGCTGACGCCGAAGCGGCGGGCGAGCCGGTCGATATCGTGGCGGACTTCGCGCGCCGACGTTCGGAAGCGGACATAGGGCATCAGCAGCGCGCCCGCGGCGTAGTTGGCGAGGCCGATCTGGAGCAGGCGGCGGGCCTCCTCGCTCTCCAGTTCGGATGCTTCGATGACGGTGGCGACGATGTCGGGGAACGACAATGCGGCGAGGCGATGCGCGAGCTGGAAGCGGCGGCTTTCCGCGGGCAGGGCGGCGTTGAGGACGAGCGTTCCGTCGCCGCTGCGCGCGGTCGGCGCGTCGGCGTCGCGGTCCGAACCGATCGTCACGCCG
Source organism: Sphingomonas sp. Leaf343 (assembly GCF_001423765.1). Taxonomy (GTDB): domain Bacteria; phylum Pseudomonadota; class Alphaproteobacteria; order Sphingomonadales; family Sphingomonadaceae; genus Sphingomonas. The sequence goes on along the minus strand of NZ_LMPG01000012.1, from coordinate 276,178 downwards.
TGGCGGGCGAGGGCCGCGAGCAGCGTGGCGTCGCCCTCGATCGCGCCGAGTTCGGCGGCGAGCGCTTCGGCGGCGCGGTCGAGCGGGTCGATATAGTTGCCGGCTTCGTGAAACCAGTCGCGCACTGCCTCCCACGGCAGGCGCGCGGCGGTGCCGGTGGTCATCGTCTCCTCCGCCAGCGCGAGGCGCTCCTCGGCAGCGCGGGCGGCTTCGTGGAGCGCGATCAGGCGGTCGGCGACCTCGGGGCGTTCCTCCGCCAGCCGCGCGCCGGCATCAGAACCCAGTGCGGCGTTGATCGCGGCGAGGCGGCGGGCGGGGGCCTCCCCCTCGATCGCGGCGAGTGCCTGCGGGTAGTGGCGGGCGAGGACGGCGACGACGCTGGCGGTCAATGGGCGCTCACCGCTTTCGAGCTGCGACAGATAGCTGACCGACAGTCCGAGCCGCGTCGCCATCGCGCGCTGGTTGAGGCCGGCGGCGCGGCGCAGGTCGCGGAGTTGCTGGCCGGCGTAGAGGCGGGGCTTGGGCATGGTTACGGCGTAGTTTACAAGAACATCGTTCGCAACTTCGCAACTTCACATTTGCGCGGGGGCGGACTCGCGGGCAGGAAGCCTGCTGCCGCGACCGCGAGAGGAACTGCCATGTCGTCTACCATCGCAATGCTGGAGGCGAAACGCGCGGCGGCGAAGCTGGGCGGCGGAGAGCACAGGATCGCCGCCCAGCACGCCAAGGGAAAGCTGACCGCGCGCGAGCGGCTGGACGTGCTGCTCGACGAGGACAGTTTCGAAGAACTGGACATGTTCGTCGAGCATAACTGCGTCGATTTCGGCATGCAGGACCAGATCGTGCCGGGCGACGGCGTGGTCACTGGATCGGGCACGATCAACGGCCGGCTGGTGTTCGTGTTCAGCCAGGATTTCACCGTGTTCGGCGGATCGCTGTCGGAGCGGCACGCCGCCAAGATCTGCAAGATCATGGACATGGCGCTGAAGGTCGGCGCGCCCGTCATCGGCCTGAACGACAGCGGCGGCGCGCGCATCCAGGAGGGCGTGGCGTCGCTGGGCGGTTATGCCGAGGTGTTCCAGCGGAACGTGCTGGCATCGGGCGTGGTACCGCAGCTTTCGCTCATCATGGGGCCATGTGCAGGTGGCGCTGTCTATTCGCCGGCGATGACCGACTTCATCTTCATGGTGAAGGATTCGAGCTACATGTTCGTGACCGGCCCCGACGTGGTCAAGACGGTGACGAACGAAGTCGTGACGCAGGAGGCGCTGGGCGGCGCGATCACGCACACCACCAAGACCAGCGTCGCCGACGTCGCGTTCGAGAACGATATCGAGGCGTTGCTGGCGGCGCGCGACTTCATCGATTTCCTGCCACTGTCGAACCGCGAGCCGGTGCCGGAGCGGCCGACCGCCGATGCGTGGGACCGGATCGAGGAAAGCCTCGATACGCTGATCCCCGCGTCCGCGAACCAGCCGTACGACATGCACGAACTGATCCGCAAGACGGTCGACGAGGGCGATTTCTTCGAGATTCAGCCCGCCCACGCTGGCAACATCCTGTGCGGCTTCGGCCGGATCGAGGGGCGGACGATCGGCATCGTCGCGAACCAGCCGATGGTGCTGGCGGGGGTGCTGGACATCAATTCGTCGAAGAAGGCGGCGCGGTTCGTGCGCTTCTGCGACGCGTTCGAGATCCCGATCGTGACGTTCGTCGATGTGCCGGGCTTCCTGCCGGGAACGGCGCAGGAGCATAACGGCATCATCAAGCACGGTGCGAAACTGCTGTTCGCCTATGCCGAGGCGACCGTGCCGAAGATCACCGTCATCACGCGCAAGGCGTATGGCGGCGCGTACGACGTGATGGCGTCCAAGCATCTGCGCGGCGACCTGAACTATGCGTGGCCGACCGCGGAGATCGCGGTGATGGGCGCGAAGGGTGCGGTCGAGATTATCTTCCGCGGCAAGACGCCGGACGAGATCGCGGAACGGACGGCGGAATATGAGGCGCGCTTCGCCAACCCGTTCGTGGCGGCGGCGAAGGGCTTCATCGACGAGGTGATCCAGCCGCACTCGACGCGCCGACGGATCGCGCTGGGGCTGCGCAAGCTGCGGGGCAAGCAGCTGGAGAATCCGTGGAAGAAGCATGACAACATCCCGTTGTGAGCTACACTCCTGAACATTATAAGGTCATGTGAAGGAGTGCCGACATGCAGACCGAGCGCGTGACGTTTCTGACGACCCCGGATCATAAGGCTGCGCTGGATGCGTTTGCTGCCAGCAACGGCAAGTCGGTCGGCCATGTCGTCCGCGAGGCATCGGCACGCTACATCGCCGGGGCGGTTACGGACGATGAGGAGCAACTCGTCGTTTTGGCGCACGAAGTCCGAGAGGCTGTACCGAAGATGCGCGCCGACATTCGTGAGGCGATCGACGCGATCGAGCAGGCCAACCGCCGGGTCGATGCCGTGCTCGCTCGCGAGGTTCCGCGACCATGAGCGGTTTCGGCGATGCGCTGCAAGCTCTACGCACGGTCCTGATGATGCAGGAGGATATCCGGCAGTTGAAGGAGAGCGTGAAGAGCCAGTCCGACTCCTTTGCTCGCTTGGCCGAAGCGCACGGGGAACTCCGCGACCGCGTCAGCCGGTTGGAAGGCGTGATCGAAGGCGCAGCGATGGCGTCACGTCAGCGGCGGATCGAAGAGTGATGGCGGAGGATCTTTCGACTGCCGCTACTCCGAACTACGCGAGAACGTGGAAGCTTTGGAAGCGGCTCTGGATAGGCTTTGCGGTGCTGCTGCTAGCTGCTTGTGCTATGCTGTTCGTTGCGGCGCGCAGATTCGACAGCGAGCCTCTGCCTCCTGGCTTGGCATCGAGCGGTACGCTGCCCGTAACCATGCCCGATGGGCGGCGTGCCCAGTTGCGCGACATTGTTCGTAGTGGACGACCGACGGTCATTAATCTTTGGGCAAGTTGGTGCGGCCCCTGTCGTCAGGAGGCGCCCGATCTGAAACGGCTCAGACAAGCAGTTGGACCCGCTGCGATCAACTTCGTCGCGCTGAATGTTCGGGACGATCGCGCAATCCCCGAGGATCGCGCCGACTTTCTTCAGGCCGCCGGACTGAGTCCCGCCGACTACTCCGTGATGGCAGAAGCGCTGGTCGGCAAGCTGACCGGGCGGTCCGATAATCTGATACCGCGCACACTCGTATACGATAGGGCAGGACAACCGCTTGCGACGATCACGGGATACAAACCGCTTGCGCTGGCGCGGGTCGCCGCGTTGATCCAGGAGTGACCGCGCGTGTTTGGTAACGATCGATGACCCTCGGCCGCCTGAACCATGTCGGGGTCGCGACGCCGTCTATTGAGGCCTCGGTGGAGACGTACCGCAACCTGCTGGGCGCGACCGTCATTGGCGAGCCGTTCGATCTGCCCGACCAGGGCGTGCGGGTGTGTTTAGTCGATGCGCCGAATACGCAGGTCGAACTGATCCAGCCGCTGGACGACGCGTCGCCGATCGCCGGGTTTCTAAAGAAGAACCCGGCCGGCGGGCAGCATCATCTGTGTTTCGAGGTGCCCGACATCCACGTCGCCGTCGCGGATCTGGTCGCGAAGGGCGCGCGGGTGCTGGGGGCGCCGCGGGTTGGGGCGCACGGGACGCCGATCGTGTTCGTGCATCCGCGCGACTTTGGCGGGCTGCTGATCGAACTGATGGAAACGCCGCGGGACGGGAGCCACTGATGGCCGGGTACGAGCATATCCTGAGCGAGCGGCGCGGTGACGTGCTGGTCGTGACGCTGAACCGGCCGGAGCGGCTGAACGCCGCGCAACCGGCGATGTTCGACGAACTGCGCGCGGCGCTGGCGGACCTGGGCGGCGCGCGGGCGGTATTGATCCCGGGGGCGGGGCGGGCCTTCTGTTCGGGCGCGGATGTCGCGGGCGGGGCGCTGGGCGCTGACGATCCGGGCAATGCGACGTTCGCGGCGCTGACGGAGCATTACAATCCGGGGATGCTCGCGGTGGCGGAGCTGGGCGTGCCGGTGGTCAGCGCGGTGCGCGGGCCGGCGGCGGGGATCGGCTGTTCGCTGGCGCTGGCGGCGGATTTCTGCGTCGCGGGCGAGAGTGCGTATTTCCTGCAGGCGTTCGTCAATATCGGGCTGGTCCCGGATGGCGGCGCGTCGTGGATGCTGCCGCGGCTGATCGGGCGGGCGCGGGCGGCGGAGATGATGATGCTGGGTGAGAAGATCCCGGCGGCGAAGGCGCTCGACTGGGGCATGATCCACCGGGTTGTCGCGGACGACGCGCTGGACGCGGAGGCGTTCGCGCTGGCGGCGCGGCTGGCGGCGGGGCCGACGGTGGCGCTGGGGCTGATGCGGCGTGGTCTGTCGGCGGCGCTGGAGAGCGATTACGCGGCGGCGATGCTGGCGGAGGCGGAGAACCAGCGCGCGGCGCGCGGGTCCGCGGACTCGATGGAGGGCGGCCGCGCCTTCCTCGAAAAGCGCAAGCCGGTGTTCAAGGGCGAGTAGATGGCCGAGATCGAGACCAATATCGGTGAGGATGCCGGCGCCGCACCGCCGCCGCCGGCGCAGCCCGAACCCGTCGTGCAGCCGACGCTGACCGACTGGAATGCCGCCGCCGCGAAGGAGGTGAAGGGTCGCGACCTGACGTGGCGCACGCCGGAGGGGATCGACGTCAAGCCGCTCTACACCGCGGCGGACGCGACCACCGATCCCGGCCTGCCCGGCTTCGCACCGTTCACGCGGGGGGTGCGCGCGTCGATGTATGCGGGGCGGCCGTGGACGATCCGGCAATATGCGGGCTTCTCGACCGCGGAGGCATCGAACGCCTTCTATCGCCGCAATCTGGCGGCGGGCCAGAAGGGACTGTCGGTCGCGTTCGATCTGGCGACGCATCGTGGTTACGACAGCGATCATCCGCGCGTTACCGGGGATGTCGGCAAGGCCGGTGTGGCCATCGACAGCGTCGAGGACATGAAGATCCTGTTCGACGGCATTCCGCTCGACCAGATGTCGGTCAGCATGACGATGAACGGCGCGGTGATCCCGATCCTCGCGTTCTTCATCGTCGCGGGCGAGGAACAGGGCGTCGACCGTAAGCTGCTCGACGGGACCATCCAGAACGACATCCTGAAGGAGTTCATGGTCCGCAACACGTATATCTATCCGCCCGAACCCAGCATGCGGATCATCGCGGACATCATCGCCTATACATCCGCCGAAATGCCGAAGTTCAACAGCATCTCGATCAGCGGCTATCACATGCAGGAAGCCGGCGCGACGCAGGTGCAGGAGCTGGCGTTCACGATCGCCGACGGCCGCGAATATGCGCGTGCGGCGATGGCGGCGGGGCTGGACATCGACAAGTTCGCCGGTCGCCTGTCGTTCTTCTTCGCGATCGGCATGAACTTCTTCATGGAGGTCGCCAAGCTGCGCGCGGCGCGGACGCTGTGGCACCGGGTGATGACCGATCTCGGCGCCAAGGACGAACGGTCGAAGATGCTGCGGACCCATTGCCAGACCAGCGGCGTGTCGTTGCAGGAGCAGGACCCGTACAACAACGTCATCCGCACCACGATCGAGGCGATGGCGGCGATGCTGGGCGGGACGCAGTCGCTGCACACCAACGCGCTGGACGAGGCGATCGCGCTACCGACCGATTTTTCCGCCCGGATCGCGCGCAACACGCAGATCGTGATCCAGGAAGAGACGGGGATGACCAAGGTCGTCGATCCGCTCGGCGGAAGTTATTATGTCGAGGCGCTGACGCAGGAGCTGGTCGACAAGGCGTGGGCGATCATCGAACGCGTCGAGGCGGAGGGCGGCATGGCCGCCGCTGTCGCCAGGGGCTGGCCCAAGGCGATGATCGAGGAAGCCGCCACGGCACGGCAGGCACGCGTCGATCGCGGCGAGGACGTGATCGTCGGCGTCAACAAGTATCGGCTGAAGGACGAGGACCCGATCGACATCCTCGACGTGGACAATGTCGCGGTGCGCGAGTCGCAGGTCGCGCGGCTGGCGAGCGTGCGTGCATCGCGGGACGAGGCGGCGTGCGCGGCGGCGTTGAGTGCGTTGCGCGACGGGGCGGCGGGTAGCGCCAATCTGCTGGCACTGGCGGTCGAGGCGGCACGGGCGCGGGCGACGCTGGGCGAGATTTCGGCGGCGATGGAGGTCGCGTTCGGGCGGTACGGGACGCAGCCGACGCCGGTCAGCGGCATCTATGGCGGCGCGTATGGCGACGACGTGCGCTGGACGCGGCTGACCGACGGGGTCGATGCGACGGAGCGGCGGCTGGGGCGCAAGCCGCGGATGCTGGTGGCGAAGATGGGGCAGGACGGGCACGACCGCGGGGCGAATCTCGTGTCGTCGATGTTCGCCGATCTGGGCTTCGAGATCGTGCCCGGGCCGCTGTTCCAGACCCCGCAGGAGGCGGCAGTGCTGGCGCTGGAGAAAGATGTCGACGTGGTCGGCGCGTCGTCGCTGGCGGCGGGGCACAAGACGCTGATCCCGGAATTGATCGGGCATCTGCGGGACGCCGGTCGGGCGGACATCAAGGTGATCGCGGGCGGAGTGATCCCGGCGCAGGATTACCAGATCCTGCGCGATGCCGGGGTGCAGGCGATCTTCGGGCCGGGCACGAACCTGATCGCGGCAGCGGAAGAAGTGCTGCGCCTGCTGGGCCACAACATGCCACCCGCCGAGGCGGACGCGGCGTGACGATTTTACCGGAGCGCGCGCGGCCATTAAGGCGCGCGGCGTACATGATCGACTGGAGTTCGCCCGAGTGACTGTCCTGACTGCCGAACGCCCCGACACTGTCGCGCCGATGCTGCGCACCGACTGGACCCGCGCGGAAATCGCCGGCCTGTTCGACCTGCCGTTCGACGAACTGATGTTCCGCGCGCAGACCGTCCACCGCGCGCATCACGCGGCGGGCGAGGTGCAGCTTTGCACGTTGCTGTCGATCAAGACCGGCGGTTGCCCGGAGGATTGCGGATATTGCTCGCAATCCGCCAGCGCGGACAGCGGCCTGAAGGCGGAGAAGCTGATGGATGTCGACGCCGTGCTGGCCAGCGCGACGGAGGCGAAGGCGGCGGGGTCGCAGCGTTTCTGCATGGGTGCGGCGTGGCGCAACCCGAAGGACCGCGACATGGACGCGATCGTCCGGATGGTCGAGGGCGTCCGCGACATGGGGCTGGAGACCTGCATGACGCTGGGCATGCTGGAGCCGGCGCAGGCGCAGCGGCTGGCCGAGGCGGGGCTCGATTACTACAACCACAATATCGATACTTCGCCGGAGAATTACGGCAACGTCATTACGACGCGGACCTTTCAGGATCGGTTGGATACGCTGGCGAACGTGCGCGAGGCGGGGATTTCGGTGTGCTGCGGCGGGATCGTCGGGATGGGCGAGACGCGGCAGGACCGCGTCGGTTTCGTTCACGCGCTGGCGACGTTGCCGCGGCATCCCGAAAGCGTTCCGGTCAATGCGCTGGTGCCGGTGAAGGGCACGCCCTTGGGCGATATGCTCGCAGGCACGCCGATGGCGAAGATCGACGATATCGAGTTCGTGCGGACGGTGGCGGTGGCGCGGATCGCGATGCCGCTGTCGATGGTGCGGCTGTCGGCGGGGCGGGAGTCGATGTCGGAGGCGACGCAGGCCTTGTGCTTCATGGCCGGCGCGAACTCGATTTTCACGGGCGACAAGCTGCTGACGACGGGCAATGCTGGCGACGGCGCGGACGCCGCGCTGTTCGCGAAGCTGGGCCTGACGCCGATGGCGGGCGCGGAGCCGATGCGGGTGGCGGCGGAATAGCTCCCCTCCCGCCGGGCGGGAGGGGAGAAGAGGATGTTCAAGAAAATCCTGGTCGCCAATCGCGGCGAAATCGCGTGTCGCGTCATGCGGACCGCCAAGCGCATGGGGATCGCCACCGTCGCGGTCTATTCCGATGCGGATGCGCGCAGCCCGCATGTCCTGCTCGCGGACGAATCCGTGCGGCTGGGGCCGGCACCGGCGGCGGAGAGCTATCTGAAGGCGGAGCTGATCCTGCTGGCGGCGAAGGAGACTGGCGCCGACTGCATCCACCCCGGCTACGGCTTCCTGAGCGAGCGGGAGAGTTTCGCGCGGGCGTGCGCGGAGGCGGGGATCGCGTTCGTCGGGCCGCCGCCGAATGCGATCGCCGCGATGGGCGACAAGATCGAGTCCAAGAAACTGGCCAAGGCGGCGGGCGTCAATGTCGTGCCGGGCTTCCTTGGCGAAATCGCGGACACGGACGAGGCGGTGCGGATCGCATCCGACATCGGCTATCCGGCGATGATGAAGGCGTCTGCCGGCGGCGGCGGCAAGGGCATGCGGCTGGCGTATGGCGAGCAGGACGTGCGCGAGGGGTTCGAGCCGACCAAGCGCGAGGGGCTGGCGAGTTTCGGCGACGACCGCGTGTTCATCGAGAAGTTCATCGAATCGCCGCGGCATATCGAAATACAGGTGCTGGGCGACCAGCATGGCAACATCGTCTATCTCGGCGAGCGCGAATGCTCGATCCAGCGGCGGCACCAGAAGGTGGTCGAGGAAGCGCCGTCGCCCTTCGTCACGCCCGACATGCGCCGCGCGATGGGCGAGCAGGCGGTCGCGCTGGCGCGGGCGGTCGGTTATTATTCGGCGGGCACGGTCGAGCTGATCGTGTCGGGTGCGGATACGACGGGGCAGGGTTTCTACTTCCTCGAAATGAACACACGGCTGCAGGTCGAGCATCCGGTGACGGAGGCGATCACCGGGCTGGATCTGGTCGAACAGATGATCCGTGTCGCGGCGGGCGAGCCGCTGGGGTTCGGGCAGGACGACGTGCGGCTGGACGGCTGGGCGATCGAGAACCGCGTGTACGCCGAGGACCCGTATCGCGGGTTCCTGCCGAGCATCGGGCGGCTGGTGCGCTATGCGCCGCCGGAGTCGTCCGCCGCGCCCTATTCGTCCGGACAGGGTGATGACCGCACGCCCTACGTCCGCGTCGACGACGGCGTGGTCGAGGGTGGCGAGGTCAGCATGTTCTACGACCCGATGATCGCCAAGCTCATCACCTGGGCCCCGACGCGCGAGGAGGCGATCGATACGCAGGTCGCGGCGCTGGACGCGTTCGAGATCGAGGGGCCGGGGACGAACCTCGATTTCCTGTCGGCGCTGATGCAGCATCCGCGCTTCCGCTCGGGCGCGATCACGACGGGGTTCATCGCGGAGGAATATCCGGACGGCTTCCACGGTGCCCCCGCTTCGGCGGAATTGCTGAGGACGCTGGCGGCGGTGGCGGCGTTCGGGGCGACAGCGCAGGCGGATCGCGCGCGGCGGATCGACGGCCAACTCGGCCGCACGCTGCGCCCGCCCGCCGACTGGACGGTGCGGATCGACGGGGTCGACCATCTGGTCGCGGTATCGACCGACGGAATCGTCGTGGACGGCAAGCCGATCGATCTGGCGATGGAATATACGCCGGGCGACCGGATCGTGGAGGTCGAGGTCGACGAGGTGCCGCTGACGGTGAAGCTGGAGCCGGTGCGCAGCGGTTTCCGCCTGTCGACGCGCGGCGCGAGCCATGTCGCGCGCGTGCTGCCGGCACGGATCGCGGCCTATGCCGAACATCTGATCGAAAAGGTGCCGCCGGACCTGTCGCGCTTTCTGCTCGCGCCGATGCCCGGGTTGCTGGTGCGGCTCGACGTCGCCGAGGGCGACCGCGTCGAGGCGGGTCAGCCGCTGGCGGTGGTCGAGGCGATGAAGATGGAGAACATTCTGCGCGCCGGAAAAGCGGGCGTGGTGAAGACGGTGGAGGCGAAGGCGGGCGAGAGTCTGTCGGTGGATCAGGTGATCCTGGAGCTGGAGTAGGGGGACGGATCGGAGCGGGAGCAGGGGAGTCCCGCGACAAACTGCGACACAAAAGCGCTGGACGCTCCGCCGCCGTCCCGCCATCCATCGTGCATGGTCCGTGCCCGCGTCATCCTGTTGTCCGCCGCCGCGACGCTTGGCGCGTGCAGCGTCGGTCCCGACTATCGTCCTCGGACCGCTGCTGAACTCGGCGTGCCGGAGGCGTATTCGGTGCCGGGTGCGCCGACGCGCGAGGATCTGACGCGGTGGTGGAACCGGTTCGACGATCCGGTGCTCGGCCGGCTGGTCGAGCAGGCAGCCGCCAACAACACCGATGTCGCACAGGCGATCGCCCGGCTGCGTCAGGCGCGGGAGTCGCTGGTGCAGAGCCGGGGCAGTCTGTTGCCGACGGTGTCCGGATCCACCGGATATCAGCGCAACGAGAATCTGCGCGGCGGCGGGCGGTCGTTCACGCTGCCGGACGGGACGGTGGTGGACACCGGCGGCGGCGGCACCAACAACTTCTCGGTGGGGCTGTCGGCGAGCTGGCAGGTCGGTATCTTCGGCGAACTGCGCCGCACCGTCGAGGCGACGCGGGCGCAGTACGAGTCCGCCGGGTACGATTATGCCGGCGTGATCCAGACGGTGCAGAGCGAGACGGCGCGCAATTACGTGCTGGCGCGCGCGTTTCAGGCGCAGATTGCGAATGCCCGCGCGTCGCTGACGTTGCAGGACGACAATCTGGAGATCGCCGGGTTCCGCGTGCAGGCCGGCCTCGTCTCGTCGCTCGACAGCGAACAGGCGCGGGTACAGCGGGCGCAGACCGCCGCGACGATCCCGTCGCTGGAACAGCAGTATAACGCCGCCGTCTCGCGGCTGGGCGTTCTGACCGGGCAGGCCCCCGGCGCGCTGAAGGGCGAACTCGTCGCGGCGAAGCCGATCCCGGCCGGTCCCGCGTCGGTCGGCATCGGCATCCCTGCCGACACGCTGCGCCAGCGGCCCGACGTGCGATCGGCGGAGCGGGCGCTGGCGGCGGCGACGGCGCAGATCGGGGTGGCCAAGGCGCGGCTCTATCCGGCGCTGGCGATCACCGGCAACATCAACACCAATGCGACCTCGATCGGCAATATCGGCGACGCGATCACCGGCGGACTGTTCGCGGGGCTGACGCAGGCGATCTTCAACGGCGGCAGGCTGCGCAGTCAGGTGCGCGGGCAGGAGGCGATCGCGGAGGCGGCGCTGGCGTCGTACAAGGGCACCGTCCTGCTCGCGCTGGAGGATGTCGAAACCGCGATCGTCGCGCTGACCACGGCGCAGGCGCGCGAGCGGGAGTTCGCCATCGCGCTGGACGCGGCCAACAATTCCGCGATCCTCAGCCGCAGCCAGTACCGATCCGGCCTGACCGATTTCACCACGCTCAACCAGCAGGAGGCGGCGTTGCTGTCCGCCCGCAATGGCCTGACGCAGGCGCGGTCCGATGCCGCGACGGCGCTGGTCGCGCTCTACGTCGCGCTCGGCGGCGGCTGGGACGCGAATACGATACCGGACGTCGACACCGTCCGGGCCACTAACGTGACGGAAACCCGCTGATGGCCGACCCGAACACCGACGAATTCCTGGGCGTGAAGCCCGTGCCGGCATGGCGGCGCTATGTGAAATGGGTGTTCGTCGCGATCGGCGTGGTGCTGCTCGGGCTGTTGCTGTCGAAATGCTTCGGCGGGTCGGAAGCGGTCAATTACTCGACCGCGCCGGTATCGCGCGGCGATCTGACGGTCAGCGTATCGGCGACGGGCAAGCTGGCGCCGACCAATCAGGTGACGGTCGGGTCGCAACTGTCGGGCCTCGTCACGCGCGTCGTGGTCGACGTCAACGACCGCGTGTCGGCGGGGCAGGCGCTGGCGTTGATCGATCCCGAGCAGATCGACGACCAGATCCGCGCCGGTCAGGCCCAGCTCGCCGCCAATCAGGCCGGCGTCGCGCAGGCGCAGGCGACCGTCGCGGAGGCGAATGCGCAGCTTCGCCGGCTCGAGGAGGTGTACAAGCTGTCGAACGGGCGTGTGCCGTCCGCCGCCGAGCTCCAGACCGGTCGCGCCAACGCGCAGCGCGCGGTCGCCGCGCTCAGGACGGCGCAGGCGAACGTCGCCGCCGCCCGCGCGCAGCTGGCGCAGTCGCAGACGCAGCGGTCGCGCGCGATCATCCGCAGCCCCGTATCGGGCGTGGTGCTGGCGCGACAGGTCGATCCCGGTCAGACCGTCGCGGCGTCGTTCAACACGCCCACGCTGTTCGTGATTGCCGAGGATCTGACCAAGATGAAGCTGGAGGTCGCGATCGACGAGGCGGACGTGGGCGAGGTGGAACTGGGCCAGAAGGCGAACTTCACCGTCGATGCGTTTCCCGGCCGCACCTTTCCGGCGATCATCACCCGCGTTGATCTGGGATCGAACCTGACCGTCAGTGCGGCGACGGCGTCGACATCGACGACGGGTGCGACGGCGACGACTGGACAGGTGGTCAGCTATGCCGCCGACCTGACGGTCGCGAACCCGGACGGCATATTGCGGCCGGGCATGACGGCGACGGCGGACATCACCACGTCGGCGAAGGACAATGCGCTGCTGGTGCCCAACGCCGCGCTGCGGTTCAAGCCCGCGGCGGCGGGTGCCGGTGGCGGGCAGGGCGGCATCGCCGGATCGCTGACCTTCCGGCCCCGCCGCGACCGGCCGGAGCGGACCGCGAAGCTCGGCCGCGGCGCGCAGCAGACGGTGTACGTGAAGGGCGCGGACGGTACGCCGCAGGCGGTGCAGATCACCACCGGCGATACCAACGGCACCGTCACCGAAGTCCTGTCGGGCAATCTGAAGCCGGGGCAGGAAGTCATCACCGGCCAACTCGCGGCAGGCGACGGTTCCGCACCGGCGGCGGGTGGACAGCGCAGCGGCGGCCAGCGGCGGCAGGGCGGCGGCGGTGGCCAGTAACCCCCAGCCTGTACACGGCGCTCCCGCAGCGGTGGCGCCCCTGATCTCCCTGAAGGGCGTCACCAAGGTCTATGGCAGCGGCGCGACGATGTTCCAGGCGCTGAAGGGCGTCGACCTCGACATCGCGGGCGGCGATTTCGTCGCGGTGATGGGACCGTCGGGGTCGGGCAAGTCGACGACGATGAACATCCTCGGCTGTCTCGACGTGCCATCGGGCGGGGAGTTCATGTTCCGCGGCCACCATATCGAGACGCTGGACCGCGACCAGCGTGCGTTGCTGCGGCGGAAATATCTCGGCTTCGTGTTCCAGGGCTTCAACCTGCTCAGCCGCACGTCGGCGCTGGAGAATGTCGAGCTGCCGCTGCTGTACCGGGGCGAGGACAAGAAGGCGCGGCGCGAGCTGGGCATGGCCGCGCTCGACAAGGTCGGGCTGGCGGACTGGTGGGACCATACGCCCGCCGAGCTGTCCGGCGGTCAGCAACAGCGCGTAGCGATCGCGCGGGCGATCGTGACCAGTCCCGACGTGCTGCTGGCGGACGAGCCGACCGGCAATCTCGATTCCGAACGGTCGGTGGAGATCATGGAGTTGCTGACCGGGCTGAACCGCGATGCCGGAATCACCGTGTTGATGGTCACGCACGAACCGGACATGGCGGCGTTCGCGCGCACCGTCGTCCATTTCAAGGACGGGCTGGTGGAGCGGATCGAGTCCCGTCATCGGCAGGGTGAGAAGGTGGAGGCGGACTGATGCTCGGCACCACGCTCATCCTCGCGTTGCGGTCGATCCGGCGGCATCTGTTGCGGTCGTTCCTGACCATCCTGGGCATCGTCATCGGCGTCGGTGCGGTCGTGACGATGGTCACGCTGGGCAAGGCGACCACGTCGGCGGTGCAGGCGTCGATCTCCGCGCTCGGCACCAACGTGTTGCAGGTGCGCCCCGGTCAGGGTTTCGGACGCGGCGGCGGCGGCCCGCGTCCGCCCGACTTCAAGGAAGCGGACGTCGAGGCGATCGCCAACCAGATCGCCGGCGTCACCGCCGTCGCCCCGCAGGCGAGTTCCAGCGCGACCGCGATCTACAACGGCGCGAACTGGTCGACGACGATCAACGGCACGACCTCCGCGTTCCTGACCGTGCAGCCATGGCCGCTGACCGCCGGGCGATACTGGACACCGGCGGAAGAGGCGGCGGGCAAGGCCGTGTGCCTGATCGGCAATACCGTCCGCCAGAACCTGTTCCGCGGGCAGGACGCGGTCGGCGCACGGTTCCGGCTGGGCAACATCACCTGCGAGGTGATCGGAACGCTCAATACGCGTGGGCAAGGCGGGTTCGGCGATCAGGACGATGTCGTCGTCATGCCGATCAAGGCGGTGCAGCGGCGCTTTACGGGGACGCAGGATATCCGGCTGATGCTGGTCGGCGTCGATCAGGCGTATCAGACCAGCACGGTGCAGGCGGGGATCACCGACCTGCTGCGCGAACGCCGCAACATCACCGGCGGCAAGGAAGACGATTTCAACATCTTCGACACCAAGCAGATCAGCGACACGCTGACCGGCACGACGACGCTGCTGACGCGGATCGTCGCGGCGGTGGCGGCGATCTCGCTGGTCGTCGGCGGGATCGGCATCATGAACATCATGCTGGTGTCGGTGACGGAGCGGACGCGGGAGATCGGCATCCGCCTCGCCATCGGCGCGGTCGCGCGGGAGGTGCTGTTGCAGTTCCTGGTCGAGGCGGTGGCGCTGTCGTGTCTCGGCGGCGTGATCGGGCTGGTGCTGGCGCAGGGCGTCATCCTGGCGCTGTCGCCGCTGATGCAGGTGCCGTGGACGTTCGATCCGCAGATCAACATGATCGCGTTCGCCATCTCCGCCGTGATCGGGGTCGTGTTCGGATACTTCCCCGCCCGCCGCGCCGCTGCGCTCAATCCGATCGACGCGCTCCGTCACGAGTAGCGGCGTCGTGGATGATGGTATGCGCACGGGCGTCGTGGACCAGCGCACGTAGCCGTTCGAGATCGTCTGCGGTGTCGACGTCGATCAGCTCGGCGGGATTGGTCACGACGTGGCGACCCGCCTTGACCATGTCCGCCGCGCCCTTTTCCCCGGTCAGCGACAGCAGGTAATCGAAGCGGCCCTTGCCGAACAGCGCGGGCGGCTTCGTCTCGCTGCCGTCGCTGGAGGCGACGACGGCGTCCTCGCCGGACGCGGAGTCCATCATGCGCAGGATGTGCGCGGCGGTGACGCGCGGCATGTCGGCGAGCGCGATCAGCACCGCGTCCGCGCCCAGTTCCCGCGCGCGCTGCACGCCGATCCGGACGGAGCGGGACATGCCCTCCCCCGGGTCGTCGTTGTGGATCGTCTCGAACCCGTAGGGGCCGTAGTCCAGCTTCGCGCCATCGATGATCGCGAGGCGGGCCATGAACGGCACGCTTTCCAGCGCCACCGCGACATGCAGGCCGAGCGGCTTGCCGAGAAAGTCCGCGTCCAGTTTCGATCCGATATCGCCGTACCGCTGCGACCGGCCGGCGGCGAGGAGGATCAGGACGGTATGTTCAACCGTCAACCTATTGGGACTTATCACGAAATGCTCCCACCATAGCCGCGGCGATCGACAGCGCGATCTCCGACGGGCCGATCGCCCCGATATCGATCCCCACCGGCGCGTCGATGCGGTCGATGGCGGAGGGCTCAACGCCCGCCTCGGCCAGACGCTCCCGCCGGGCGGCATGACTGCGCCGGCTGCCGAGCGCGCCGACATAGCTGGCATCGGTGGCGAGCGCGGCGATCAGCGCCGGATCGTCGATCTTGGTATCGTGCGACAGCGTGACGACGGCGGTGGCGGGACCGGGCCGCCACGCCGCGATCGCCTCGTCCGGCCAGCGATCGTCGAGCGTCACGCCAGGAAAGCGTTCTTCCGTCAGGAAGCGGCCACGCGGATCGATGACGATCGTCTCGATCCCCAGCGTGGTGGCGAGCGCCGCGAGCGCCTGCGCGATCTGCACCGCGCCGACGATCAGCAGGCGGCGGGGCGGGTCGTAGCGGTTGACGAACATCTCCCCCGTCTCGACCGGACGCAGATCGGAATGGCCCGTCGACAGGTCGGTGGTGACGGTCAGCGCATCGCCCTGATCGCGGGCCTCGGCGATGCGGTCGAACAGTTCGGGGTCGAAGCCGGTGGCGGATACCGGCTGCACCATCACCGCGATCTCGCCGCCGCAGGGCAGGCCGACCTCCCACGCCGCGGCATCGGCGACGCCGTAGCGTTTGACCTGAAACGGTGCGCCGGCAATCACTTCGGCGGCGGTCTGGAGGATGTCGCTTTCGACGCAGCCGCCAGACACGGAGCCCTCGAACCGGCCATCGGCGTGGACGATCATGTGGCTGCCCCGTGGGCGCGGTGCCGAGCCCCAGGTACTGACCACCGTGGCGAGTGCGAGCGGTTCCCCGGCCCAGGCCTTGGCAGCGGCGATGACGGTGTCGTTCTCGGCCATTCTTCTTTCTTCTTCCTAAGTCCTCCCTTCGCGCAGCGAGGGGAGGGGGACCAGCGAAGCTGGTGGAGGGGCATTGGAGCGGGATGAACGGACCGCCCGGACGCCGCCCCTCCACCGGCTGCGCCGGTCCCCCTCCCCTGCAAAGGCAGGGGAGGAATGGGTCTAGATCGGCGGTAATCCGGCGAGCAACTTGTCCACCGTGACCGGCATGTCGCGGACGCGCACCCCGGTGGCGTTGTAGATCGCGTTGACGATCGCCGCGCCCGCCCCGGCGATACCGAGTTCGCCGACGCCCTTCGCGCCGACCGGATTGGCGCTGTCGTCGATCTCCTCGATCAGATGCGCCTCGATCGCGGGAACGTCCGCATTCACCGCGACGTGGTATTCCCCGAAATCGGGGTTCACGAAGCGGCCGGTGCGTGGGTCGACCACGCCGTCCTCGGTCAGGGCGTAGGCGAGTGCCCACGCCATGCCGCCGATCAACTGGCTGCGCGCGGTCTTGGCGTTGAGGACGCGGCCGATGTCGAACACGCCGAGCAGGCGACGGACGCGGACCTCGCCGGTCACGGCGTTGACCGCGACCTCCGCAAATTGCGCGCCGTGACTCGCCTGACTGGTGCGCTGGCTTTCCTTGCCCGGTCCGGCCTTGCCGTGTGCGACGATCGGCTCGCCGTTACGCAGGAGATCGGCGAGCGATACGGTGCGCGCGCCGGCGTGGACGCAGCCGTCGCGCAGGCGCAATTCCTCCGGCGCGGCATTCATGCGGCGGCCGAGTTCGGCGAGGATGTCCTCGCACGCCGATGCCACTGCCGAGCCCGCGCTGCCCGCGCCGAACGATCCGCCTGAGCCGGCGCTCGCGGGCAGGTCGCTGTCGCCGAGCCGCACCTCGACGCGGTCGATCGGCAGGCCGAGCATCTCGCCCGCCACTTGCGCGAGGATCGTGTAGGTGCCGGTGCCGATGTCGGTCATGTCGGTTTCGACCACCGCACGACCGTCGGGCAGGACGCTGACCCGCGCCTCCGAATTGACGGTGAAGTTGCCACGCAATGCGGCCGCCATGCCGATGCCGATCAGCCATTCGCCGTCGCGCACCGATGCCGGATCGGGCACGCGGTCGGGCCAGCCGAACCGGCGCGCGCCCTCGTCATAGCAGTCTAGCAGGCGGCGGGTGGAGAAGGGCTTGCCGCTGGTCGGATCGACCTTCGGCTCGTTGCGGCGGCGCAGGTCGATGGGGTCTAGCCCTAGCGTCTCGGCGAGTTCGTCCATCCCGCATTCCACCGCAAAGGTGCCGATCGCCTCACCCGGCGCGCGCACCGCGCCGGTTTCGGGCAGGTCGACGCGGATCACGTCGGTCCGGAATCGCCGTGCGGCACCGGCATAAAGGGGCAGCGTGCCGAACGGGACGGGTTCGAGGAAGCTGCCGCCGTCGTTCTGCGAGGCGACGCTTTCGTGCGCGATGGTGGTGATATGCCCGTCGGCGTCGGTGCCGAAGCGGATGCGCTGCACGGTGGGGCTGCGGTGGTGGACCATATAGGCGGTCTGGCGGCGGGGCAGGGCGATCTTGACCGGGCGGCCGGTCTTTTCCGCGGCGATCGCCGCGAGGATGACTTCGGGGCCGACGGCGGTCTTGCCGCCGAAGCCGCCGCCGACGAACGGCGCGAGGACCCGCACGCGCTCCGGCGGGATCTTCATGACCTGCGCGATCGTGTTGCGCGCCGCGCCCGCGATCTGGTTGCTGGTGCGGACGATCAGCCGGTCGCCCTCCCACCAGGCGGTGGTCGCGTGAGGCTCCAGCGCGGCGGGGAAGTGGACGGGCGTGGTGTAGGTGGCGTCGAGCGTCACCGCCGCGTCGGCCAGCGCCGCATCGACATCGCCGATGTCGATCGGTGGCAGGAAGCCGATCTTCGCGTCGCGGTCGACCGGCTGTTCGCGCGGGTCCCAGCGGCCTTTGGCGGCCTCTGCTTCCACATGCACGAGGCGCGCCGCTTCGGTCGCAACCTGTTGCGATTCCGCGACGACGACCGCGACGGGCTGGCCGAAGTGGAGGAAGTGGAGGCTGTTGAGGGCAGGCATGCCGCGCGAGTTCGCTTCGCCCGCCGGCATGCGCGGATCGCCGTGGATCACGTCCAGCACGCCGGGCAACGCCCGGGCGGCCGTGTCATCGATCGCGATCAGGGTGCCCGCGCCGACCGGGGCACCGACGATCGCGGCATAGGCGATGTTCTCAGGCGCACCTTCGAACGCATAGCGGGCGGTCCCGGTGACCTTGGCGGGTCCGTCGATGCGATCGAGGGGACGGCCGAGGATATCCTGCCCGCCGCCGTTCAGCCCGGCCGGACGAGACGCGTGGTCCTGCATTCGTTCCATGCGCGTGCTGATCCTCGTTAGCCCGCAGGATAGATAGGGTGGCGGTGGGGTGGCGGGAAGGTGTCCTTCACTTCGTCGGTTCGAACGTAGCGAAGCGATCCAGTCCTTTACTTGAGGCTCTGAATCGCTTCGCCACGCTCGCAACGGCGGGAAGCTGGAAGGAGAATGGAGCCGTCAGACCGGGGGCAATCCCGCGAGCAGCTTGTCGCAGGTGATCGGCATCTCGCGCACGCGGACGCCGCAGGCGTTGTAGACGGCGTTCACGATCGCGGGGGCCGCCCCGCAGATGCCGAGTTCGCCGATGCCCTTGGCGTGGATCGGGTTGGCGTGGATGTCGCGCTCGTCGAGGAAATGCACGTCGAGCTGCGGCACGTCGGCGTTCACGGGCACGTGATACTCGGCCAGATCGCGGTTCACGAGCTTGCCGGTGCGCTGGTCGTGGATCAGATCCTCGGTCAGCGCGCAGCCGATCCCGAACGTCATGCCGCCGAGACATTGCGACCGCGCGGTCTTCGCGTTGAGGATGCGCCCCGCGGCGAACACGCCGAGCATGCGGCGGACGCGGACCTCGCCGGTGACGGCGTTGACGCCGACCTCCGCGAAGTGCGCGCCGTAGCTCGCCTGACGATGCAGCTTCTCGTTCTTGCCGGGCTTGATCTCGCCGAGCGCCTGCATGCCTTCGCCGACCAGCTCGCCGATCGCCTTCTGACGATTGTCGCCGATCGCCATGCCGTCCTTCAGCGTCAGCACGTCGACATCGACATCCATCGCTGCTGCCAGCTTTTCGCGCAGGCGTTCGCAGGCGAGGTAGACCGCGGAACCGGCCGATGCCGCACCCCAGGATCCGCCGGAGCCGGCGGCAGGGGGATCGTTGGTGTCGCCCAGCGACATCGTGATCCGTTCGACCGGGATCCCGAGAATCTCGGACGCGATCTGCGCCATGATCGTGTAGCTGCCGGTGCCGATGTCGGTCATCGCCGACGATACCGTCGCCGATCCGTCGGGGTGGATCTCGACCTTGGCGGAGGATTGCTGGAGCATGTTGGAGCGCGCGGCGGAGGACACGCCGATGCCGATCAGCCACTCACCCTCGCGCCGGCTGCCGGGCGTCCGGTTGCGCTGGTCCCAGCCGAACATCTTCGCCCCCTCGTCCAGCGAGCGCGACAACTGGCGCGACGAGAAGGGCACGTCCTGTTCGGGATCGCGGTCGGGATCGTTGACCTTGCGCAGCTCGATCGGGTCCATGCCTAGCGTTTCCGCCAGCTCGTCCATCGCGCATTCCAGCCCGACCATGCCGACCGCCTCGCCCGGTGCGCGCATCGATCCGGACAGCAGGATGTTGAGCGTCACCTGATCGTGCGTGATCGAGCGGTTCTCCCCCGAATACAGGAAGTGGGTGCAGATGCCGACCGGCTCGAAATAGGTCTCCTCGGGCAGGTTCGAGGTCAGCGAGTTGTGCGCGACCGCGGTGAGCTTGCCGTCCGTGCGCGCCGCGAAGCGGACGCGCTGTTCGGTGTTGGAACGACGTACGGTGGCGTCGAACACCTGCTGGCGCGCCATGACCGCCTTGACCGGACGCCCGAGCCGACGCGACGCGATCGCCGCGGCGACGCTTTCCGGCGCGATGCCCAGCTTCGACCCGAAGCCACCGCCGATATAGCGGGAGATGATCCGCACCTTGTCCTTCGCCACGCCGAGCGACTTCGCCAGCTGCTCCGCGTCCGAGGTCGGCATCTGGTACGAGCCGTAGAGCGTCAGCGCGTCGTCATTCCACACCGCGATCGACGCGTGCGGCTCCATCGCGGCGGAGTTCTGGCTGGGCGTGACATAGGTCACGTCGAGCGTGACGGGAGCCTCCGCCATCGCCGCGTCGACATCGCCCTGCTTGTAATGGCCCTGGACCTGATCGTCCTGACACGGCTCCGCTTCGTCCCGATGCTCCTCGAAGGCGTATTGGCCCTCTTTCTTCGTGTAGCGGATCGGCAGCGCCTGCGCGGCGGCGCGGGCGTTTTCGAAGCTGTCGGCGAGGACGATCGCGACGATCTGGCCGAAATAGTCGACTTGCCTGACGCCCTGCGTCGGGGCGTTCGTCTCGCCACCCTGTTGCGAGTTGCGGATGAAGGTGTCGAAATCGATCACGACATCGATGACGCCGGGCATCAGCCTCACCGCGTCGCAATCGATCGACTCGACGGTGCCGTGGCCGATCTTCGCGCCGACGAGGACGCCGTGGACCATGTCGTCGATCCGGTATTCCGCCGCATAGGTGGCGGTGCCCGAGACTTTCAGCGGTCCCTCGACGCGATCGATCGGGCGGGAGATGACGCCCTGCACGCCGCTGTCGAGCAGGCTGGCCGGATGCGGCGCATCCATCGTCAGGCTGTTGGTGTCGCCAGCCGCGAAGAGTTTCTCGAACATCGGATCAGCGTCCCGTCAGGTCGCGCAGCGACGCGATCAGCGTCCGCCGGGCGAGAGGTATCTTGAAGTCGTTCGACCCGTAGCCGCGCGCGTCCGCGAGCAGCGCATCCGCCGCCGCCTCGAACGTCGCGGTCGTCGCCGGCTGGCCGACCAAGGCCACCTCCACGCCCGCGTCACGCCACGGCATCGTGCCGAGGCCGCCGAACGCCAGCGCGGCGGAGGCGATCGTGTCGCCGTCCATCTTGACGACACCCGCCACCGAGACGAGCGCGAAGGCGTAGGAGGCGCGGTCGCGGACCTTGCGGTAAAGGTGCTTCGCGCCCTCGACCGGGGCGGGCAATTCGATCGCGGTGATGAGTTCGCCCGGCTCCAGCGCGGTTTCGATGTGCGGCGTATTCCCCGGCAGGCGGTAGAAGTCGCCGATCGCGATCCGGCGGCGGTCGCCATCGCTCTTCAGCGTGACGATCGTGGCGTCGAGCGCGCGCATCGCCACCGCCATGTCGCTGGGGTGGCTGGCGATGCAGCTTTCCGACGTGCCCAGCACCGCGAGGATGCGGTTGAAGCCGCCGATTGCGCCGCAGCCGCTGCCCGGCTCCCGCTTGTTGCAGGGGCTGGCGGTGTCGTAGAAATAATAGCAGCGGGTGCGCTGGAGCAGATTGCCCGCCGTCGTCGCCTTGTTGCGCAACTGGCCCGATGCACCCGCCAGCAGCGCGCGGCTGAGCACTTCATAGCCGTCGATGACGCGCCGGTCGGCGGCGAGGTCGCTGTTGGGAACCAGCGCACCGATCGTCAGGCCGCCATCCTCGCGCTGTTCGATCTCGCCCAGCGGCAAGCGGGTGATGTCGACGAGCTTTTCGGGCGTCTCGACCTGAAGCTTCATCAGGTCGAGCAGGTTGGTGCCGCCGGCGATAAACTTCGCCCCCTGCGCGATCGCCTCCTGAACGGCGGTCTCGGCGCTGTCGGCGCGGGCGTATTGAAAGGTCTTCATGCGCCGATCTCCGCTGCGGTCTTCAGGACCGGGTCGCGGTCGCCCATGCCGGCCACGTCGCGGATCGCGTCGACGATGTTCGGATAGGCGGCGCAGCGGCAGATGTTGCCGCTCATCCGTTCCGAAATCTCCGCATCGGACAGTTCGGCGTCATGCAGGTCGCCGCTGACGTGGCTGGCCCAGCCCTTCTTTACCTCGTCCAGCATCCCGACCGCGGAGCAGATCTGGCCGGGCGTGCAGTATCCGCACTGATAGCCGTCATGCCGCACGAACGCGTCCTGTAGCGGATGCAGGTTGCCGACCTGCCCCAGCCCCTCGATCGTGACGATCTCGTCGTCCTGATGCATCACCGCCAGCGTCAGGCAGCTGTTCACGCGGCGGCCGTTGACCAGCATCGTGCACGCCCCGCACTGGCCGTGGTCGCAGCCCTTTTTCGATCCGGTCAGTTCCAGATGCTCGCGGCACAGGTCGAGCAGCGAGGTGCGGATGTCGACATCCGCCTCGTAGGATCGTCCGTTGATGGTAAAGTGCATGGAAGCGCCCCCGAATGGTGCAGGTCTGATGAGTCGGGGCTTGGAACGCGGCGTAAGCTTAACGGCTCCCGTTGCGAGACGTTCGCAAAGCTGCTGGCCGGGATGAATATTCGATGGGATACAACGGGTTGAAGCTGCCACTGGTGATCGCCCACCGTGGTGCCAGCGGCGAGCGGCCGGAACATACGCTGGCGGCGTACGAACTGGCGATCGAACAGGGCGCGGATGTGATCGAGCCCGACCTTGTGCCGACATCGGATGGCGTGCTGGTCGCGCGGCACGAGAATGCGATTTCGGAGACGACGGACGTGGCGGCGCGGGCGGAGTTCGCTGGCCGGCGCACGACGAAGACGATCGACGGGCGCAGCGTGACCGACTGGTTCGTGGAGGATTTCACGCTGGCCGAACTCAAGACGCTGCGCGCGCGGGAACGGCTGCCGCTGCTGCGGCCGGGAAACGCGGCGCATGACGGGCGGTACGAGGTGCCGACGCTGGCGGAGATCGTCGCGCTGGCGAAGCGGCATGGTGTCGCGATCTATCCCGAGACGAAGCACCCGACTTATTTCGCGCAGATCGGCCTCGGCACCGACGAACCGCTGGTGGCGGAACTGCATGCGGCGGGCTGGACGACGGCGGATGCGCCGGTCTTCATCCAGTCGTTCGAGGTCGCGAACCTGAGGCGGATCGCGGGCATGACGAAGCTGCGGCTGATCCAGTTGCTGGCGGCGGGCGGTGCGCCGGCGGACGGTGCGGTCGACAGCTATGGCGCGATGACGACGCCGGCCGGGCTGGCGGACGTGGCGGCCTATGCGTTCGGGATCGGGCCGGACAAGGCGATGCTCGGCGACGGCACGCTGGTCCGGGACGCGCATGCGGCGGGGTTGCACGTGCATCCGTGGACGTTCCGGGCGGAAAATGCTTTCCTCGGGCCGGCGTTCAGGCGCAGTGAAGATGCGGGCGGGCACGGCGACCTGCGCGGGGAGATCGCGGCGGCGCTGCGGTCGGGCGTGGACGGTTTCTTCACCGACTTTCCGCAAACCGGGGTAGAGACGCGCGACGCGGTGGCGGGAGAATGACGATGAATCTGAAGCTATTGGTGCCGATCCTGCTGCTGCCGCTGGGCGGCTGCATCAGCACCGCAACCAGCATCGTGAAGGCGCCGTTCCAGGTCGCGGGCAAGGCGGTCGACTGGACGACGACCAGCCAGGAGGAATCCGACCGCAACTACGGCCGCAAGATGCGCAAGGCGGAAGCCCGCGAGGGCAAGGAACGCCGCGAGTTCGAGAAGCGCTGCCGCAAAAACCCCGACGACGGCGACTGTCGGCGAGGTTACGACGGGTTCGTGGCGCGCGACTGAAATCTTCCCCTCGAAGGCGAGGATTTAGGGCCATCCGCCAGCACCCTGGCGATCGCCGTCAGCACTTCGGGGCGGAGTTGCACGCCCAGATGGCCGCTGCGGACCTCGATCGCGAGGCAGTCTCCGCCGTGGCAGATGCGACCCGACACCAGCCCGTCGCTGCGGCTCCAGATCGCGGTGGCGGGGAGGGGTAGCGGACGGGCGATCGCGTCGCTACGCGCCACCACCGCCGGGTCGTCGAGGCGTTCGCCCGTCACCAGTTCGAACGCGCGCCAGACGTTCGTCGCCTTGCCGGAGCCGGCATAGGGCGACGCCACGGTGATGACTTCGCGCACCAGATCGGGCCGGGCGTGCGCGACCATCCGCGCCATGATCCCGCCGAGGCTGACGCCGATCAGCGTGACCGGACCTTCCGCCGCGGCCAGCGCCTCGACCTGCGCGATCAGGCGGTGCGCATCCGGTCCGACCGTGCGGATGCCGAGATTGCGGGCGAGGCCCCAGCCATGTGCGCTATAGCCGATCCGGGTCAGGAAGCGGCGCATCACGACGTTGGACCGGTCCGAATTGAACAGGCCCGGCAGCAGCATGACCGGCCTGCCATCGCCCCGTGGTGCGGCGGCGAGCATGGCCCGGTGCCGCCACCACCCCGCCACCATCCACGCGGCGCGCGGAAATTCCGCGGCCCACAGGGCTTTCGACGGCGGCGAGTGGTTCAGGCGGTTCGCTGCGAGGCAATGACGACCCGAATTCAGAACCACCACATCACCGTGACCGGAAACGGCGTCCACGCCCCGACCCGCACACCCGCCGCCGCCAGCGCCGCGCCGGTCCAGGCGTTGCAAGTGCGGATCGCGCTGTAGCGCCCGGTGCCTTCGTAGAAGGCGTCGTAGCCGAAATAGCCCGGCTCCGTGCCGCCGCCGGGCTTCACGCTGGCGACGATGTACGCGGCGAGGCGGCGATACTGGTCCGGGGTCAGGACGATGCGGCGGACGCTGTCCGACCCGGCCGGTGCGGGGACGTGGTCGACATGCACCAGCGTCCGCGCGCTGCCGGTCGCCGCGGCCAGCACGGTGGCGGGCCGCACATCCCACCATGTCGGCGTCTCTAGATAGAAGGCGCGTTCGCCCCAGCCGAACGACAGGTGATCGTAGCCGGCATAGCGTGGATCGCGCAGGTCGCCGGGCTTCGCCAGCGCGCGCCAGTCGGCCCCGGCGGCCAGCTTGGGCACGACGATGCCGGTGTGGATGCCGTTCGACTCGATCCAGATCGTCACGCCGCCTTCGGGTTCGCGCCACTCGCGATTTAGCGGAATCGCGCCGCCGATCAGTCCCGCGGCGAGATACGACAGGACGATCGCGCCCAGACCGGCGGCGACCCGCTTCGCCCAGGCAACCGCCCTCGTTACGCGTGCGTTTCCGATGCTCACATTCCCCATGTCGAGGGGGCATGCTAGGGCAAGCGCATGGAACAGGAAACGCATGTGATGGATCGTCCGCCCGAGGGGGCGGGGGCGGACTGGACGATCGACCAGCATTGGGATCGTTACACGCCGGAGGAGCATGCGACGTGGGACACGCTGTTCGCGCGTCAGGCGACGTTGCTGCCCGGCCGCGCGTCGAACGCGTGGCTGAAGGGTCTGGACGTGCTGAAGCTCGACAAGCCCGGCATCCCGGACTTCCGCGCGCTGAACGACCGGTTGATGGCGGCGACCGGGTGGCAGGTGGTGGCGGTGCCGGGACTGGTCCCGGACGATGTGTTCTTCGACCACATGGCCAATCGCCGCTTCGTCGCGGGCAATTTCATCCGGCGGCCGGACCAGCTCGATTACCTGCAGGAACCGGACATCTTCCACGACGTGTTCGGTCATGTGCCGATGCTCGCCGATCCGGTGTTCGCCGATTACCTCGCCGCCTATGGCCGGGGCGGGCAGCGCGCGCTGGGGATGGATGCGCTGAAGTATCTGGGGCGGCTCTACTGGTACACGGTCGAGTTCGGCCTGATCGCGGAGCCGGAGGGCTTGCGCATCTACGGCTCGGGCATCGTGTCCAGCTTCTCCGAAAGCCGGTTCGCGCTGGACGATCCGTCGCCGAACCGGATCGTGCTCGATCTGGCGCGGGTGATGCGGACGGAATACCGGATCGACGATTTCCAGCAGAATTACTTCGTGATCCCCAGCTTCGACGAGTTGCTGCGGCTTACGGTCGAAACCGACTTTGCGCCGCTGTACGAGGCACTGAAGCTATTGCCGGACATCCCGGTCGCGGAGATCGTCGAGGGCGACGAGGTCGTGACGCGCGGGACGCAGGCCTATGCGCGGGGGAAGGCGTAGGGGTTCGCGCGAAGATCAGATGTCCAGCGCCCACCCGTCCCGCCCCTTGGGCTCGAACGGCGCGGACGGCACGAACCGCTCCGCTCCGGCGGTCAGGCGCAGCACGCTCCAGTCGCCACGCCGGTCGACCACAACGAGCGTGCAGCCGCAATCGGCATAGGCCGCGACCACCGTCTCGCGCTGCGTTTCCAGCAACCCGGCCAGCAGGATCGTCGCGTTCGGTGCGGCGATCGCGGCCAGTTCCGGGGCCATCGACACGAGCGGGCCGGCGAGAATGTTGGCGATCACCAGATCATAGGGTGCGCGGGCGACGATGCCGTCGTCCAGCGTGCCGTCCGCCACGATCAGCGCGACCGTTCCCGCGCCGTCGCCGATGGCGATCCCGTTCGCCGCGGCGTTGTCGCGCGTGACCTCGATCGCGACGGGGTCGATGTCGGTCGCGGTGACGGCCGCGTCCGGCCATAATGCGATCGCGGCGAAGGCGAGCAGGCCGGTGCCGGTGCCGATATCCGCCACATTCGCGAACGACCGCCCCTCGTTCGCCAGCGTATCCAGCATCGCCAGACAGCCGCTGGTCGTTTCGTGATGGCCGGTCCCGAACGCGCGCCCCGCCGCGATGTGGAAGGCGCGGGTACCCGCCGGCGGCTCGGCATCGCCGGTGTGGACGAAGAACCGGCCGACGTGCAGCGGCTCGAGTCCCGCCTGGCTCATCGTCAGCCAGTCCTCGTCGCCCAGTCGCTCGACCGCTGGTTCCGTGCCCGCCGCACTCGGCACCAGATCGGCCAGCACCGCCAGCAACGCCGCATCGGGCCGATGCTCGACATAGGCGTCCAGCCGCCACGCCTCGGCATCGTCCAGCACGACCTCCGTCGTCATCAGCACCGCGTCGAACGGCAGCTCGCCGATCATGTCGATCGCCTCCGCCTCCGCGCGGGTGCAGGGCAGGGTGACCTTCCAGCTTTCCTGTCGGGTCGCGCCGCCGGACGAAAAACCGCTTCGCACGTTTTCTGGCGGACTCTCAGCGGACATAACTAGCCCCGTTCACGTCCAGCACCGCGCCGGTCATCGACGGCGGCGCATCGAGCGCGAGGAACCTGACCGCCGCCGCGACCTCGTCGGGCATCGCGACGCGGCCCAGCGGGATGTCGGCGAGCAATGTGTCGCCGCCCCGGCTGGTCAGATAATCGTCGGCCATGCCGGTCATCGTGAAGCCGGGGCACACCGCGAAGGCCAATATGCCCTGTGCCGCATAGCCGCGGGCGATCGTCTTCGTCATCGCGACCATCCCCGCCTTCGACGCGGCATAATGCCAGTGCGCGGGCGAGTCGCCGCGGTAGGCGGCGCGGCTGGCGACGTTGACGATCCTGCCCCCCTTGAACCCGGTCGTCACGCCACGCTCCTGCCAGTGCAGCACCGCCAGCCGGCACAATTCCGCTGCGGCGGTCAGGTTGATCCGCATCGTCCGTTCCCAGCCGGCCAGCCAGTCCGGATCGTCGAGTGGTGTCGCCTCGAACACGCCGGCATTGTTGACTAGGACGTCGATCGCGCCGTCCGCGCGGTTCAGCGCCTCGCGCCACAAGGCGGGCGCCGCGCCCGGTTCGTCGAAATCGGCGGGGATGCCGCTGGCGGTGCCGTGCCCGATCACGGAATGGCCCGCCGCGGTCAGTGCGTCGTGGATCGCCGCGCCGATACCGCGGCTCGATCCGGTGAGAAGGATGGTCATGGCCGCCGCTTACCGCGCGGGCGGCGCTTAGGCCACCTTGGCGGAAAACTCGTCGGCGGCCGCCTGCAACCGGGCGAGTTCGTCGTCGACCGTGCCGAAACCCCGCCCGAGCGCGTCGATCTCGCCACCGACCGCCTGCGTGTCGTGGCGGATGTTGGCGATGTTTCCCGACATCGAGTCCGCCGCCAGCGCGGTTTCATCGATCGATGCGGTGATCGCGCTGACCGTCTGCGCCTGCAAGCCCATGGTTTCGCGGATACGTTCGGCACTGGCCTGTACCTCGACCACGGTTTCGCGGATCGAGGCGTTGGTGGCGACGTTGGACCGCGTCGCCGACTGGATCGCGGCGATCTTGGCGGCGATGTCGTCGGTGGCGCGTGCGGTCTGCGACGCGAGCGATTTCACCTCCTGCGCGACGACGGCGAAGCCCCGACCGGCATCGCCCGCGCGGGCCGCCTCGATCGTGGCGTTCAGCGCCAGCAGGTTGGTCTGGCCGGCGATATCCCGGATCAGGCCCAGGATCGATTCGATCGACTGCGCATGACCCGACAGCGTCTCGGACATGCCCACCGCATCGGTCGCCTGCAGGCTGGCGCGATTGGCGATCTCGGCCGCGGCGTCGACCTCGCCGCGCGCCTGCTCGATCGCGCGGATCAGGCCGGCGGCCGTCTGGGCAGCTTCCCGCATCGCGACCGCGGACTGTTCGGCGGCGCTCGCCACCTCGTTGGTGCGGTCGAGCACGCGGCGCGTGGACGTCGCCGCATCCCCCGCCTGCACGCGCAACCGCGCGCCCATCGTCGCGGTGTCGTGGATCGTGCCCGCGATCTTCTCGCGGAACGCGGTGCCGCGGGCCTGCCGCTCGCTGTGCGCCCGCTGCGAGTCGAGGCTGCGGATATGGGTGGTCATCACGTCCGCCTCGACCAGCGCCATGCGCTGAACGACGTCGGCCAGCAGCATCGCCTCCGCCCGGTCGGCGAGATTCCGGTCGACGATCTTGACGATTTCCGAATGCGTGAACGCCAGTCCGCTCAACAGGACGCGCAGCGGGACGCCCGTCCTGACGCACCCCTCGGCGTTGGCGATGGCGATCTCTTCCCAGCGCGAGTCATAGGGCGCGCCGTAGATCGCGGCGGCATAGCCGACCGACGTCTCGCTGAGCCTCGCGATACGGTCCGGCGTGAACACCGCACGCATGTGCGCGGCATCGGGATGCCGCGCATAGAAGTTCCAGAACGCCACGTCGATGGCGCGGAGCGCCGGGGTCCCCACCAGCAGGCCGGCGATCCGGCGGCACGCCGGCTCGATCGCGCCGTCCCAGTCATAGTCCCGCACCCGCTCTTGGATGGAGCGTTGCGTACCGTGACGTCGGGAGGAGGCGGACTCCACCGGGTGATCTCAGGCCGCGACCTTGGCGACGAAATCGCCGGCGCTGGTCTTCAGGCTGCCAAGACGGCTGTCGAGCACGTCGAAGCCGCGACCGACCCAGTCGATCTCGGTCGCGACGGCTTCGGTATCCTCGCGGATCGCGGTGATCGTGCCCGACATCGAATCGGCGGCCAGCGCGGTCTCGTCGACGGCGGCGGTGATCGCGGTGACGGTCTGCGCCTGCGCCTCCATCGCGTAGCGGATGCGGTCGGCGCTTTCCTGCACCTCCGCGACGGTCGACTTGATCGACGCGTTGGTTTCCACGGTCGAGCGCGTCGCCGACTGGATCGCGGCGATCTTGGCGGCGATGTCGTCGGTGGCGCGCGCGGTCTGCGACGCGAGCGATTTCACCTCCTGCGCGACCACGGCGAAGCCGCGACCGGCATCGCCCGCACGGGCGGCCTCGATCGTGGCGTTCAGCGCCAGCAAGTTGGTCTGGCCGGCGATGTCGCGGATCAGGCCCAGGATCGATTCGATCGACTTGGCGTGGTCCGACAGGGTTTCGGACATGCCGACCGCCTGGCTGGCCTGCGCGCTGGCGCGGGTCGCGATCTCGGCGGCGGCCTCCACCTCGTTGCGGGCATCCTCGATCGCGCGGATCAGGCCGGCGGCGGTCTGCGCCGCCTCCCGCATCGCGACGGCGGACTGTTCGGCGGCGGCGGCGACTTCGGACGCCTTGCCCAGCATGCCGCGGGTGGCGTTGGAACTGCGGACGGTCCGCTCGCGCAGGGCGCGGCCCTCCTCGGTGGCGCTTTCCACGGTCAGCGCGATGCCTTCGCGAAAATCGGTCGCCAGCCGGTCGCGTGCGCCGCGCCGGACATGCTCGTTATATTCTTCGTAGATCGCCAGCGTGACATCGCATTCCAGCATCGACAGCCGCGTCAGCACGCCGATCATCAGCAGCAATTGCGGGTCGATCGGCTCGACACGGGCCAGCATCACGTCCAGCGCGGCCCGGTCGCTGGCGGCGATCATCGACAACAGCGCCATCGGCGATACCTTGGCGGCGAATGCGGCGGCGACGGAACGCTCGACCGATTCGACCCATCCGCGCTGATTGGTGTACAGGAAGCGGTCGCGCAGGAAGACGCAGCCCAGATCGACCATCTTCTCGACCTCGTGCGGGGCCCAGTCGATCGTGTCGCCGAACGATCGCTGCCATTGCCGCCAATACGCCACCGCGATCGGCCGCGCGTCCGGCTCCAGCAAGGTCCAGCAGGCGCGGGCGGTCGCGATCATCGTGTCATCGAAATCGAACGCGCGCAGGCGCGATCCAATATCCATGCCGGCAGCGACGGACCCGGGTGCTGGAAGGTCTTTGATCACGTGGTGGTGTCCCCGAAATGCGATGGACGGGGCGTATCGCAAAGAGGTTAACCTGGAGTAAGGATCGCGACCGCCCTGTCCCGCCTGCGGTCGGCATGTCCTTGCATCCGCGCGCGCCGCATCATAGGCGGGACGAAACAGCCGTTCACCCGCGACGAGGACCATCCGCCTTGGCATCCCGCAATCCCGCCCGTCCGTTATCCCCGCATCTGGGCATCTGGAAATGGGGCCCGCACATGCTGGTCTCGATCCTGCACCGCGTCACCGGCAGCGGCATGGCCACCGTCGGTGCGCTGCTGCTGGTCTGGTGGCTGGCGGCGATCGCCGGCGGTGCCGAAAGCTATGCGACGTTCCGCGACGTCTTCACGGTCGACGCGGGCGGCCTCAACATCCCGGGCTTCGTGGTCGCGATCGGGCTGACGCTGTCGCTGTTCCAGCACATGATGACGGGCATCCGCCACCTCGTGCTCGACACGGGCGCGGGGTACGAGCTGAAGACGAACAAGACCTATGCCATGCTGACGATGGTCGCGTCGGTGACGCTGACCGCGCTGTTCTGGCTCTATCTGGGGATGAAGTGATGCGCTCCTCGCTCGGCCGCGTGCGCGGTCTCGGTTCGGCCAAGGAAGGCGCGCACCATTGGTGGCAGCAGCGGCTGACCGCGGGATCGAACTTCCTGCTGATGTCATGGCTGCTGATCTCGATCGCGCGCCAGCCCGCCTATGACTATATGACGATGCGGCTGTGGCTGGAAAGCGCGTGGGTCGCGATCCCGATGGCGCTGCTGGTCCTGTCAGTGTTCTGGCATTTCCGCATGGGGTTGCAGGTGGTGATCGAGGATTACCAGCACGACGCCAGCCGCGTGGTGTTCATGGTCGCGCTCAACTTCTTCGTGGTGGCGCTGGGTGGCACCGCCATCTTCGCCATCCTCAAGATCGCCTTCGGAGCCGCAGCATAATGGTCGCCTCGTACAAGATCATCGACCACACCTACGACGCGGTCGTGGTGGGCGCGGGCGGCTCCGGCCTGCGCGCGACGATGGGCATCGCCGAGGCGGGCCTGAAGACCGCCTGCATCACCAAGGTGTTCCCGACCCGCTCGCACACCGTCGCGGCGCAGGGCGGCATCGCCGCCTCGCTCGGCAACAACTCGCCCGATCACTGGTCGTGGCACATGTACGACACCGTCAAGGGTTCCGACTGGCTCGGCGATCAGGACGCGATCGAGTATCTCTGTCGCGAGGCTCCGCAGGCGGTCTACGAGCTGGAACATGCCGGCGTGCCGTTCAGCCGCAACGAGGACGGGACGATCTATCAGCGTCCGTTCGGCGGCCACATGCAGAATATGGGCGAAGGCCCGCCGGTGCAGCGCACCTGCGCCGCCGCCGACCGCACCGGCCACGCGATGCTGCACGCCCTGTACCAGCAGTCGCTGAAGTACGACGCGGACTTCTACGTCGAATATTTTGCGCTCGACCTCATCATGGAAAACGGCGTCTGCCGCGGCGTGATCGCGCTGTGCATGGAAGACGGCTCGATCCACCGCTTCCGCGCGCATCAGGTGGTGCTGGCGACGGGCGGGTACGGCCGCTGCTATTTCTCGGCAACGTCGGCGCACACCTGCACCGGCGACGGCAACGCGATGGTGCTGCGTGCCGGCCTGCCGTTGCAGGACATGGAATTCGTCCAGTTCCACCCGACCGGCATCTACGGCGCGGGCGTTCTCATCACCGAGGGCGCACGCGGCGAGGGTGGCTATCTGACCAACTCGGAGGGCGAGCGCTTCATGGAGCGCTATGCCCCGTCGGCGAAGGACCTGGCGTCGCGCGACGTCGTCTCGCGCTCGATGGCGATGGAGATGCGCGAAGGCCGCGGCGTCGGCGAGCACAAGGACCACATCTTCCTCCACCTCGATCACATCGATCCGAAGGTGCTGGCGGAGCGGCTGCCGGGCATCACCGAGACGGGCAAGATCTTCGCCGGCGTCGACCTGACGCGTCAGGCGCTGCCGGTCACGCCGACCGTCCACTACAATATGGGCGGCATCCCGACCAACTATCACGGCGAGGTCGTGCGTCTGAAGGATGGTGACCCCGACAGCATCGTTCCCGGCCTGTTCGCGGTCGGGGAGGCGGCGTGCGTCTCCGTCCACGGCGCCAACCGGCTCGGCTCCAACTCGCTGATCGATCTCGTGGTGTTCGGCCGCGCGACCGGCCTGCGCATCAAGGACCAGCTGAAGCCCGGCACGCCGCACAATCCGCTGCCCAAGGGTTCGGAGGAGATGGCGCTGGGCCGGCTCGACACGTTCCGCCACGCCGCCGGTAGCTCCCCGACCGCGAAGCTGCGCGTCGAGATGCAGCGCACCATGCAGAAGCACTGCGCAGTGTTCCGCGACAGCGCGCTCCTGACCGAGGGCGTCGCCCAGATGGAGAAGATCTATGCCGGCCTGCAGGACGTGTCGGTCAAGGATCGCTCGCTGATCTGGAATACCGATCTGGTCGAGACGCTGGAACTCGATAACCTGATGGCGCAGGCATCGGTGACGATCAAGGCGGCGGAAAACCGCAAGGAATCCCGCGGCGCCCACATGCACGAGGACTTCCCCGAGCGCGACGATGCCGGCTGGATGAAGCACACGCTGACGACGTTCGACGGCTGGGGCGGCAAGGGCGGCGGCGTCGCGATCGATTATCGCCCGGTCCACGACTATACGATGACCGACGACATCGACTACATCAAGCCGAAGAAGCGGGTGTATTGATCGGGACGGGCGGTGGCTGCGGCCGCCGCCCGTGCGGTCGCCGGCAGGATGACCCCTGCGGGCGATGCTCGTCCGTCGCGGCGAACATCGGCTCCGATCGAGTTACTCCGTAGGCATCGCCGGCGTCACCTGACCTCGACCAGTCGCTCACCGGTCGTCAGCATTCCGACGATCGTTGGCCAACGCGCTTGCAGCCAAACGGTCAAGGCACGATTTGTGGCGTTGCCGACACGCAGCCACAAGAGAACAAAGCGATCCGGCAACCGGAGCAGCAGGAAGTCCTCATCCTTGCTGACAAGGATCAGATTCCCCTGTTCGGCGTAGTTTGCGATTTCCCGGTCGGCGGCACCGATCATACCAACATCGATGACATGGATCGCCTCATGTCCCTTGTACATCAACCAGCCGCACAATGCCGGTGGAAGCTGTGCATCGACGAGGAACTTCACTCAGCAGCCATAACGATCGGATGATTGGCGGCGTGGGCCGCGAATGACAGGCATGCCCGGATATCCGCCTCAGAGATGTAAGAAAAATCCGCGACGATCTCTGTCTCTGTTGCACCTCCGGCCAGCATCTCCAGAATATCGCTTACCCGCATGCGCGTACCTGCGATAACGGGACGCCCGCCGCAGACGCCCGGATCAATGGCGATGCTGTCGAAGTCCGGAAGCTGCATAAGCGGATGATCGATTAATCCGGGCCCATCGTCAACCGCGCCGCCGTCCCGCCAGCACCGCCGCGGTCACCGCCACGATCCCGATCGCCGCCGTCGTCTTCGGATGTAGCGCCGCCGCTGTGTACACGCTGGTCTTTCGGGCCGCGGGGTGTTCGCCGGATCGCACCTCCCCCGCCCGGACGCCCCATTTCAGGTTGCTTGGGCCCGGCTGTTCCTTGTGGCGATCGACGAAGCTGCGCGCTGCGATCGGGGCCAGCTTCTCGTACAGGGCCGGAAAATGCGCCGCGAACAGTGCCTGCATCCGGCCCGCGCCGCCCACCGTCACCTCGCGCCGGGCGTGCACAGCGCAATCGAGGATCGCGTCCGCGACCAGTTGCGGATCATAGGCCGGGGGCGGGATCTGCGCCTCGCCGCCCTCGTGATTGGCGGCATGCTGTCCGATCGGCGTGTCGATGCCGGACGGCTTCACCAGCGTCACCACGATCGGTTCGCCCGCCGCCGCCAGTTCCATCCGCAGCCCCTCGACATAGGCCTTCACGGCATGCTTCGATGCGGCATAGGCCCCCATCACCGGGCTCGCCATATCGGACACGATCGACGCGACGGTGATGAGCGCACCGCCCTGTCGGCGCAGATGCGGCACCGCGGCCTGGCACCCGTGCACCGTCCCGAAATAGTTGGTCCGGAACAGCCGTTCATGCTCGTCGTCGGACGTTTCCAGCAGTTTGGCATAGATCGCGACGCCGGCGTCGTTGATCCAGGTGTCGATCCGGCCGAACCGCTCGACGGCATGCGCCGCCGCCGCTTCCAGCCCGGCACGGTCGCCGACATCGGCGGCCTTGCCGGCGACCGAACATCCCTCCGCCTCCATCTCCGCGACGATATCGCGCAGCACGTCCTCCGATCGCGCCACCAGCACGACCTTTGCGCCCGCCCGTGCGGCGGTCCGTGCGGTGGCAAGGCCGATGCCGGAGCTTGCGCCGGTGATGACGATGACCTGTTCGGCGAGCGGCTTGAGCGTCACGGACATGCGATTTCCTTTGGCGGATGATGCTCGTGGCAACCGGGCCGGAATGCGCTGGTTCCCGGCAACCACCTGAAAAGGATACATAAGTGATGAGGCGCCAAAGATATCTATGTCCGCGGCGGAACCAGTACCGGCGCAGGCGGTTCGCCGCGCCATGACCGACACCTCTCCCGCCAGCAACGCGCGCAACTATCCGTTGCTCGCCAGTCCCCACATCCAGCTCTACGGTCCGGTCAACGAGGCGATGTACGCCACGTTCAAGGACCAGTTGGCCGCCGCGCCCGGGGACGGCCCTCTCGTCCTGTCGCTCACGACGCTGGGCGGCGATCCGGAAATGGCGAGGGCGATGGGCGACTCGATCCGGCTACTGCGGGACTACACCGGACGCGAGACGCTGTTCCTGGGCAAGGTCGCGGTCTATTCCGCCGGCGCGACGCTGATGGCGGCGTTCCCCGCCGACAGCCGCTTTCTGACCAAGAACAGCCGCGTGATGATCCACGAGCGGCAGATGCAGTCGACCATTCAGCTCAACGGGCCGCTCAACAGCCTGTCATGGACGCTGAAGGCGAAGCTCCACGAGATCGAGGATTCGATCAACATCCAGAACGAGGGGTTCGAGGACCTGATACGCGGCACGCGCGTGACGATGGAGCAGTTGCTGGAGAAGGCTCCGGCCAACTGGTACATCGAGGCGGAGGAGGCGCGATCGCTCGGTCTGGTGCTCGACGTTATCTGAATGCGAAAACGGGGTTGGCCCGGCGGCCTTGCGTGATGTAACGCGGGTCGACATCCTCGATCGGAAAGTTTCATGGCCGAATTCCGCCTGCCCAAGAACAGCGTCGTCAAGAAGGGCGCGACGCACCCGGCGACCTCGCAGGGCCGGCTGAAGAAGTTCAAGGTCTATCGCTACGATCCCGACAGCGGCGAAAATCCGCGCTACGACAATTTCGAGGTCAATCTGGACGAGTGCGGGCCGATGGTGCTCGACGCGCTCATCAAGATGAAGAGCGAGCAGGACTCGTCGCTGACCTTCCGCCGCTCCTGCCGCGAGGGGATCTGCGGTTCGTGTTCGATGAACATCGACGGCAAGAACGGGCTCGCCTGCACGACCGCGATCGAGGACGTGAAGGGCGAGATCCGCATCACGCCGCTGCCGCATATGGACGTCGTCAAGGACCTCGTTCCGGACTTCACGCACTTCTACGCGCAGTACAGCTCGATCAAGCCGTGGTTGCAGACGGTCACCCCGCCGCCCTCCGGCAAGGAGCGGTTGCAGTCGCCGGATGACCGCAACAAGCTCGATGGCCTGTACGAGTGCATCCTGTGCGCGTGCTGCTCGACGTCCTGCCCCAGCTATTGGTGGAACAGCGACAAGTTCCTCGGGCCGGCGATCCTGTTGCAGGCGTATCGCTGGCTGGCCGACAGTCGCGACGAGATGACCGGCGAGCGGCTGGACGAGCTGGAGGATCCCTTCCGCCTCTACCGGTGCCACACGATCATGAACTGTGCGAATGTCTGCCCCAAGGGTCTGAACCCCGCCAAGGCGATCGCCGAGATCAAGAAGATGGAAGCCGAGCGCGTCGTCTGACGCCTGCCGTGCAGGATCATTTCGTCGACGCCGAACTGCCCGGCGAACCCGGTTGGCGAAGCTGGGATGCGGTCGACCAAACGCGCTTCAATGCGCTGCTCGGATCGATCGCGTACCGGCTTGAAGGGAATACCGCCCGCGTGCGGATGCACCCGCAGCGCCGGCACTCGAACATTCGCGACACCGTCCATGGCGGGGCGATCCTCGCCTTCGTCGACGTGGCGCTGTTCGCCGGTGCGCGCGCCTTCGGCTTGCTCGAGGCGGGCACCGCGGTGACGCTCGGCCTGGATACGCAGTTCATCGGCGGCGGGATCATCGGCCAGCCACTCGACGCCGAGGTCGAACTTCTCCGCGAAACCGGCCGCCTGCTGTTCCTGCGCGGGCTGGTGACCCAGGGCGATACCAGGGTCGCCGCATTCTCCGGCACGGTGCGGAAGCCGACGCTGCGGTAGCGTATTGGCGTCATGCGCGGGTCGCGGGAGGCGGGTAACGTCGTCAAGGCCGCCACGCGCGGAGGCTTAACGATCTCGACTTTTGCCGCCACCGCCGTCACTGCGCAGGTGCATCCGTCGACCGTCGCGTGCGGAGAAATCCACCTCAATCGCTCCTGTCAGGCGAGCGGAGCCGAAGAAGCGAACCAGCATGCCCAACGTCCTCGCCGCCTATGACGCGCTCGTCGCCGCGGGCGAACTCCGCCCCGACGGCGCTCAGGCGGACGCCGCGCGCCGGTTGGACGCGCTGGCCACTGCGCTGGAGAACCCGCCGGCCACCGGCCTGTTCGCCCGCCTGACCGGCCGCCGCCCCGAAAGCCCTCGCGGCAACTATCTGTGGGGCGACGTCGGTCGCGGCAAGTCGATGCTGATGGACCTGTTCTTCGAGCATGTGGACATCCCGGCGAAGCGCCGCGTCCACTTCTCCGAATTCATGATCGAGGTGCACGGCCGCATCGCCGTCGAGCGCCGCAAGGAGGTCGGCGACCCGATCCTGCCCGTCGCCGCCGCGCTCGGCGAGGAGGCGCGGCTGCTGGCGTTCGACGAGATGATGGTCACGAACAGCCCCGACGCGATGATCCTGTCGCGGCTGTTCACCGCGATGATCGGCGCGGGCGTGACGATCGTCGCCACGTCGAACCGCGCGCCGACGGACCTCTACCGGAACGGCCTCAACCGCGAGCATTTCCTGCCGTTCATCGCGTTGATCGAACAGCGGCTGGACGTGCTGTCGCTGCGCGGCCCGGTCGATTACCGCCGCGACCGGCTGGGATCGCAGGACACATGGCTGGTGCCGAACGGTCCGGAGGCGACCGCCGACCTGTCGGCCGCCTTCTTTCGCCTGACCGATCACGAGGTGACCGAGCCGATTCCCTCGGAGGACCTGCCGGTGCAGGGCCGCACGCTGCACGTCCCCAAGACGCTGAAGGGCGTCGCCGTCTTCTCGTTCAGGAAATTGTGCGGCGAAGCCAAGGGCGCGGCCGACTATCTCGCGATCGCCCGCCGCTATCACACGGTCATCCTCGTCGGCATTCCGAAGCTCGGCCCGGACAACCGCAACGAGGCCGCGCGTTTCGTCCAGCTCATCGACGCGCTGTACGAACACAAGGTCAAATTGCTCGCCGCCGCGGACGCCCAGCCCGACCAGCTCTACCCCACGGGCGACGGCCGGTTCGAATTCGAACGCACCGTCAGCCGGCTGGAGGAGATGCGGTCGGATGAGTATCTTTGTGCCGGACACGGGCTCGACTGAGCCTGTTGCTATTGCAAGACGCTTGCAATAGGTGCAATTTAGAGGTTGCCCTGAGGGCCGAACAGGCGTAACCGCCCCGTCCAATCACTCGGCACGGAGACGGATTGGATGGCCCGCAAGAAGATCGCGCTGATCGGCGCCGGTAATATCGGCGGCACGCTCGCCCATCTCGCGGCCCTGAAGGGGCTCGGCGATATCGTCCTGTTCGACGTGGTCGAGGGTGTGCCGCAAGGTAAGGCGCTCGACCTGTCGCAGTGCGCGCCCGTCGAAGGCTTCGACGCGGAGATCAAGGGCTCGAACGATTACGCCGACATCGCCGGCGCGGACGTCATCATCGTCACCGCCGGTGTCGCGCGCAAGCCCGGCATGAGCCGCGACGACCTGCTCGGCATCAACCTGAAGGTGATGAAGGCGGTCGGCGAGGGCATCAAGGCCAACGCCCCCGACGCGTTCGTGATCTGCATCACCAACCCGCTCGACGCGATGGTCTGGGCGCTGCGCGAGTTTTCCGGCCTGCCGACGCACAAGGTCGTGGGCATGGCGGGCGTGCTCGACTCGGCGCGCTTCAGCCACTTCATCGCCGACGAGTTCAAGGTGTCCGTGAAGGACGTCTCGACCTTCGTGCTGGGCGGCCACGGCGACACGATGGTCCCGGTCGTCCAGTATTCGACCGTCGCCGGCATCCCCGTCCCCGACCTCATCAAGATGGGCAAGTCGACGCAGGAGAAGATCGACGCGATCGTCAAGCGCACGCGCGGCGGCGGCGGCGAGATCGTCGGCCTGCTCAAGACCGGCTCGGCCTATTACGCGCCCGCTACCAGCGGCATCGCGATGGCGGAGGCGTATCTGTTCGATCAGAAGCGCCTGCTGCCCTGCGCCGCCTATGTCGACGGCCAGTACGGGCTGGACGGCCTGTATGTCGGTGTCCCCGTCGTGATCGGTGCCGGTGGCGTCGAAGAGATCGTCGAGATCGCGCTGGATGATGAAGCCAAGGGCAATTTCCAGGTGTCCGTCGACGCGGTCAAGGAACTGCTGGTGGCGTGCAAGGGGATCGATGGTTCGTTGAACTAACCCGAACCCGGAGGGGCCTACCACCCCGGCGAAGGCCGGGGTCCATTCTGGGTGAAGGACGTGATGGAAAGGCAAGCCTTCGTCTACATCATGGCCAGCGGCCGGTACGGTACGCTCTACCTGGGTTCGACGGTGAATCTTGTGAAGCGGATTTGGGAACATCGCAACGGCGTCGTTCCCGATTTCACCAAGCGCTATGATTGCAAGCTGCTCGTCTGGTACGAGGCGTGTGGCGAGTGGGAAACGGCAAGGCAGCGCGAGCTGCAGATGAAAGGGTGGAAGCGAGACTGGAAAGTGCGAGAGATCGAAGGGCTGAACCCCGATTGGGCCGACCTGTACGACCGTATCGCTCTACCATGATCGTCTTCCCGACTGGACCCCGGCCTTCGCCGGGGTGGACAGGATTGGAGATCAAATGAGCATCCTCGTCGACCGCAATACCAAGGTCATCACCCAAGGCATGACCGGCGAGACCGGCAGCTTCCATACCAAGGCGGCGCTGGAATACGGCACGCAGATGGTCGGCGGCGTCACGCCGGGGAAGGGCGGCACCGAGCATCTCGGCCTGCCCGTCTACAACACCGTCGCCGAGGCGAAGGCGAAGACCGGCGCGACCGCGTCCGTGATCTACGTGCCGCCGCCCTTCGCGGCGGATTCGATCCTCGAGGCGATCGACGCCGAGATCCCGCTGATCGTCACGATCACCGAAGGTATCCCGGTGCTCGACATGGTCCGCGTCAAGCGGGCGCTGTCGGGATCGAAGTCGCGCCTTATCGGCCCGAACTGCCCCGGCGTGCTGACCCCCGGCCAGTGCAAGATCGGCATCATGCCCGGCTCGATCTTCAAGCAGGGCTCGGTCGGCGTCGTCTCGCGCTCCGGCACGCTGACCTATGAGGCGGTGTTCCAGACCTCGAACGCCGGCCTTGGCCAGACCACCGCGGTCGGCATCGGCGGCGATCCGGTCAACGGCACCAACTTCATCGATGTGCTGGAACTCTTCCTCGCGGACGAAGCCACCCAGTCGATCATCATGATCGGCGAGATCGGTGGCGACGCCGAGGAGCAGGCGGCGCAGTTCCTGATCGACGAGGCGAAGCGTGGCCGCAAGAAGCCGATGGCCGGCTTCATCGCGGGCCGCACCGCGCCTCCGGGCCGCCGCATGGGCCACGCCGGCGCGATCGTGTCGGGCGGCAAGGGCGACGCTGAGAGCAAGATCGCGGCGATGGAAGCTGCCGGGATCAAGGTCGCGGCGTCTCCGTCGGAGCTGGGCTCGACCCTGCTGGAAGTGTTGAACGGCTGAACCGGACCGTGGTCCCCGCGCAGGTGGGGACCCGGTGCCGGGCTCCCGCCCTCGCGGGAGCACAAGAGGACAGTGACATGGGCTACGAAGGCCAGGATTTCAGCGACATCGCCTCGGGCGTCAGCCCGGCGTTCATCGAGGGCTTGTACGCGAAGTACCAGTCCTCGCCCGGCGACGTCGAACCCGGCTGGCGTGCCTTCTTCGAAGGGTTGGAGAACGGCGCGCAGGGGCCGAGCTGGCAGAGCGACCGCTGGCCGCTGACCAGCACCGACGACCTGACCGCCGCGCTCGATCCGACCCAGATGGAGCCCGCGCCGAAACCCGCGAAGGGCGGCAAGCCCGCCGCCGCCGCTCCGGCCGCCGCCGCCCCGTCGAAGGACGACATCGTCAAGGCGGCGGGCGATGCGATCCGCGCGCAGCTGCTGATCCGCACCTACCGCGTCCGCGGCCATCTCGCCGCCAATCTCGATCCGCTCGGCCTGTCCAAGCGCGAGATGCCGGACGATCTGAAGACCGAATATTACGGTTTCTCCGATGCCGACATCGACCGCCCGATCTATCTCGGCGGCACGATGGGGTATGACTGGGCGACGATCCGCCAGCTCGTCGACACGCTGCGCAAGAATTACTGCGGCAACGTCGGCCTCGAATACATGCACATCGTCGATGTCGAGGAACGCCGCTTCCTGCAGGAGCGGATGGAGGGGCAGGACAAGGCCATCGACTTCACGCCCGAAGGCAAGAAGGCGATCCTGACCAAGGTCGTCGAGGCGGAGCAGTGGGAGAAGTTCCTCGGCCGCAAGTATGTCGGCACGAAGCGCTTCGGGCTCGACGGCGGCGAGAGCATGATCCCAGCGCTCGAAAGCATCATCAAATATGGCGGCCAGATGGGCGTCAACGAGATCGTGTTCGGCATGGCGCATCGTGGCCGGCTGAACGTCCTCGCCAACGTCATGGCGAAGCCGTTGCGCGTGATCTTCCACGAATTCGCGGGCGGCAGCGCCAACCCCGACGACATCGGCGGCTCCGGCGACGTGAAGTACCATCTCGGCACCTCCACCGATCGTCAGTTCGACGGCCAAAAGGTGCATATGTCGCTGGTCGCCAACCCGTCGCATCTGGAGGCGGCGGACCCCGTCGTCCTCGGCAAGACGCGCGCGATCCAGACGATCGCCGGCGACCTGAAGGATCATACCGGCGCGCTGCCCGTGCTGATCCACGGCGACGCGGCGTTCGCGGGGCAGGGGATCGTCTGGGAATGCCTCGGCTTCTCGGGCATCCGCGGCTACAACACCGGCGGCTGCGTCCACTTCATCATCAACAACCAGATCGGCTTCACGACCAGCCCGCAATTCGCGCGCTCGTCGCCCTATCCGTCGGACGTCGCGAAGGGCGTTCAGGCGCCGATCTTCCACGTCAACGGTGACGATCCGGAGGCGGTGACCTTCGCGACGAAGATGGCTATGGAATTCCGCCAGACCTTCCACCGCGACATCGTCATAGACATGTGGTGCTATCGTCGCTTCGGTCACAACGAGGGCGACGAGCCGTCCTTCACGCAGCCGCTGATGTACAAGGCGATCAAGGATCACGCGCCCGTCAGCGAGATCTACGCCAAACGCCTCGTCGGCGAAGGTGTCGTCGATCAGGCGTGGGTGGACGAGCAGGTTAACCGCCACGTCACGCTGCTGGAAGGCGAGTTCGAGGCGGGCGCGTCGTACAAGCCCAACAAGGCGGACTGGTTCGCGGGCCGCTGGTCCGGCCTGTCGGCACCTGCCGAGGGCGAGTCCAGCCGTCGTAATATCGAAACCGGCCTGTCGACCAAGCTGTTCGACTCGCTCGGCCGCACGCTGACGACGATCCCCGACAGCATCCAGGTCCACAAGACGCTGAGCCGCGTGCTCGACGCCAAGCGGCAGATGTTCGCGACCGGCAGCAACTTCGACTGGGCGACCGGCGAGGCGCTGGCGTTCGGGTCGCTGCTGTCGGAGGGATACGGAGTTCGCCTGTCGGGCCAGGATTCGGGCCGCGGGACCTTCTCGCAGCGTCATGCGGTGTGGATCGACCAGACCGACGAACACAAGTTCGTGCCGCTTCAGGGTATCGAGCATGGCCGGTTCGAGGTGCTGGACAGCCCGCTGTCCGAATATGGCGTGCTCGGCTTCGAATATGGCTATGCGCTGGCCGATCCGAAAACGCTGGTCCTGTGGGAGGCGCAGTTCGGCGACTTCGTCAACGGCGCGCAGATCATGATCGATCAGTTCATCGCGTCGGGCGAAGCCAAGTGGCTGCGCGCCAACGGCCTCGTCATGCTGCTGCCGCACGGATACGAAGGTCAGGGTCCGGAGCATTCGTCGGCGCGGCCGGAACGCTTCCTGCAACTGTGCGCGGGCGACAATATGCAGGTCGCGAACTGCACGACGCCGGCCAATTACTTCCACCTGCTGCGCCGGCAGATGCACCGCAATTTCCGCAAGCCGCTGATCGTGATGACGCCCAAGTCGCTGCTCCGCCACAAGCTGGCGGTGTCGAGCGCGGCGGAGTTTCAGGGCGACACCCACTTCAAGCGCATCCTGTCCGACACCAACGGCGCGCCGGATGCGACGACGAAGCGGCTCGTGCTGTGCACCGGCAAGGTCG
Source organism: Sphingomonas sp. Leaf343 (assembly GCF_001423765.1). GTDB lineage: Bacteria > Pseudomonadota > Alphaproteobacteria > Sphingomonadales > Sphingomonadaceae > Sphingomonas. The sequence goes on along the minus strand of NZ_LMPG01000012.1, from coordinate 232,570 downwards.
CCTACGACCTGATCGAGGCTCGCGATGCGGCCGGCGACACGGAGACGCAGATCGTCCGGATCGAACAGCTCTATCCGTTCCCCGGTGACGCTTTGGCGACGCGGGTGGCGCGGATGCCGAACCTCGAAGAGGTGATCTGGGCGCAGGAAGAACCGAAGAATCAGGGTTACTGGTTCTTCGTCGAACCCCTGATCGAGGAGTCGCTGGGCAAGGCGAACGCGACGGTCCGCCGCGCGCGCTACGCCGGCCGCACCGCCGCCGCATCGCCGGCGACCGGCCTGATGAAGCGGCACCAGACCGAGCAGGGTGCGCTCGTCGCTGACGCGCTCGGCCATTCGGTCCGCGACGAGATCCGCCGCAGCCGCGACGCCGAGACGACGAAGAAGGCCGGCAAGGCCGCAAGCTAACCCACCCAGTACTGGGCTCCCGTCCTGTCGGGGGCACAACGAAGGCAGAAGATCATGGCAACCGAAGTTCTGGTCCCCGTTCTGGGCGAATCGATCACCGAAGCGACGCTCGGCGAGTGGCTGAAGCAGCCGGGCGACAAGGTCGCTGCGGACGAGCCGATCGCGTCGCTGGAAACCGACAAGGTCTCCGTGGAGGTTCCGTCGCCGGTCGCCGGCGTGATGGGCCAGCATGCCGTGTCGGTCGGCGACACGGTGCAGGTCGGCGCGATGATCGCGACGATCGACTCGGGTAACGGTGCCGCCGCCGCCCCGACCCCTGCACCCGCAGCCGCCCCGGCCCCTGCTGCCGAGCCCGAGGCGACCGGCGACACCCCGGCCGCGCTGTCGCCGTCGGTGCGCCGTGCGGTGCTGGAACACGGTGTCGATCCCGCGACGATCAAGGGCACCGGCAAGGACGGCCGCCTGACCAAGGAGGACGTTGCCGCCGCGGCCTCGTCCAAGCCGGCGACGACGTCGGCTCCGGCCGCACCCGCCGCCGCGGCTCCCGCGACGGGCGGCCGCAAGGAAGAGCGCGTCAAGATGACGCGTCTCCGCCAGACGATCGCCAAGCGCCTGAAGGAGGCGCAGAACACCGCCGCGATGCTGACGACGTTCAACGACGTCGACATGACCGCGGTGATCGAGGCGCGCGCCAAGTACAAGGATCTGTTCGAGAAGAAGCACGGCGTCCGCCTCGGCTTCATGGGCTTCTTCGTGAAGGCCGCGACGATGGCGCTGAAGGACATCCCCTCGGTCAACGCCTCGATCGAGGGCGACGAGATCGTCTATCACGACTATGCCGACATCTCGGTCGCGGTGTCGTCACCCGGCGGCCTTGTCGTCCCCGTCATCCGCGATGCGCAGGACCTGTCGGTCGCCGGCATCGAAAAGACGATCGGCGACTTCGGCAAGCGCGCCAGGGACGGCGCGCTCAAGATGGACGAGATGAAGGGCGGTACCTTCACCATCTCGAACGGCGGCGTGTTCGGCTCGCTGATGTCGACCCCGATCATCAACCCGCCGCAGTCCGCCGTGCTCGGCCTCCACCGGATCGAGGACCGCCCGGTCGTCGTGAACGGGCAGGTCGTCGTGCGCCCGATGATGTACCTCGCGCTCAGCTACGACCACCGCCTGATCGACGGCCGCGAGGCGGTGACGTTCCTCGTCGCGCTGAAGAATGCTATCGAGGATCCGACCCGCATTCTGATCGACCTGTGAGGTAGCGAGGGAGTAAAGCCCGTGGGAATGGTGATGTACCTTCGCCGGGCGACTCCCGAGCAGCTCGGCCGGGCAGCGTTGGAACCTGATGTCGTGGAAAGCATCGTCTTCCCCGAAGAGTATTCGGATTCCGACTCCGGTCTGATTGATTTCGACAAGGCGTGGAATGCCTTGCACTTCATACTGACGGGCGAGGTGTACGGGACCGGTCACCCGCTGGGCATCATCGCCGATGAAACACCGTTCGTGCGGACCGGCGAAATCGGCTCGTTCGAATACTCGATCGTCACGCCTTCGCGGATGGCAGCCTTTGCGGCCGCGCTCTCTGCGGTCGCCGACGAAGTGCTGGCCGCTCGCTACGATCCGCAAGCGATGATGGCCGCCGACGTGTATTTGGCCGATGTCTTCCTAGATGGGGGTTCGGACGCGCTTGGTTATGTTATGCAGGGCGTTCCTGCGCTGCGCGAATTTGCCGCTGATTGTGCGGCGGCTGGCGACGGAGCCATCAGGGTCCTCGCTTGATGATACGGGAACAGAGAATGGCTGACGAACAGCAGTACGACTATGACGTCCTCGTGATCGGCTCTGGCCCCGGCGGCTATGTCGCCGCGATCCGTGCCGCGCAGCTCGGCCTGCGCACGGCGTGTGCGGAGAGCCGCGAGACGCTGGGCGGCACCTGCCTCAACGTCGGCTGCATCCCGTCCAAGGCGCTGCTGCACGCGTCGGAACTGTACGCGGAGGCAACCGGCGGTCACCTCGCCAAGTTCGGCGTCGACATCCAGGGCGCGACCCTCAACCTCGACCAGATGCACGCCGAAAAGGCGAAGGCCGTCAAGGAACTGACCGGCGGTATTGAATTCCTGTTCAAGAAGAACAAGGTGACGTGGCTGAAGGGCCGCGCGGCGTTCCAGGACGGCCATACCGTCAAGGTCGGCGACCAGACCGTCACGGCGAAGGATATCGTCATCGCCACCGGCTCGTCGGTCACGCCGCTGCCCGGCGTCGAGGTCGACCAGAAAATCGTCGTCGACTCCACCGGCGCGCTCGCACTGCCCAAGGTGCCGGAGCATCTGGTCGTGATCGGCGGCGGCGTCATCGGCCTCGAACTCGGTTCGGTCTGGAAGCGTCTCGGCGCGAAGGTCACCGTCGTCGAGTACGTCGATCAGATCCTGCCCGGCTTCGACGGAGAGGTCCGCAAGGAGTCGGCCAAGCTGTTCAAAAAGCAGGGCTTCGAACTGATGACCTCGACCAAGGTCACCGGCGTCGCCGTCAACGGCGACCGCGCCACCGTGTCGATCGAGCCGGCCGCGGGGGGGGAGGGCACCACGCTCGACGCCGATGCGGTGCTGGTCGCGATCGGCCGCAAGCCCAATATCGACGGCCTGAATCTGGAAGCGGCGGGCGTGCAACTTACCCAGCGCGGGCAGGTCGGCATCGACCATGATTTCCGTACCAACGTCGACGGCATCTGGGCGATCGGCGACGTCGCCCCCGGCCTGATGCTCGCGCACAAGGCGGAGGACGAGGGCGTCGCGGTGGCGGAGAACATCGCCGGCCAGACCGGGATCGTGAACCACGACGTGATTCCCAGCGTCGTCTATACGATGCCGGAAATCGCCGGCGTCGGCCTGTCCGAGGAAGCCGCGAAGGAAAAGGCCGGCGAGATCAAGGTCGGCAAATTCCCCTTCGCCGCCAACAGCCGCGCCAAGACCAACCGCGACACGGACGGCTTCGTAAAGGTCATCGCCGATGCCAAGTCGGACCGCGTGCTGGGCGTCTGGATCATCTCCTCGCTCGCCGGCACGATGATCGCGCAGGCGGCGCAGGCGATGGAGTTCGGCGCGACGTCGGAGGATATCGCCTACACCTGCCACGCTCACCCGACCCACGCGGAGGCGCTGAAGGAAGCCGCCATGGCTGTGCAGGGCAAGCCGATCCACATCTAGCCGCAACGGGAGTGCGCCTGAGTGCACTCCCGCGAAGGCCGGCCGGCGGCGCCGAGAGCGCCGACCGACGGCACGGCTTCGCCGTGACGCCCCTTCTACCTCCCCCTCTTTTTTGTACGAAGCAAGTTCGAAGCGCCGGGCTTCCACCAGGTTCCACCGCGGACCGCGCTGCGATCGCCACCACGTCGGCGATCGCCCTGTTCCGGCAAAGCCGGGCCCCTATATCGTTGACACACCGCCGGATCGATCATCGCATGCCGCCCCGCGCCACCCTCGAAGCCGACTGGCTCCATCTGACCCGCACCATGCTCCCGGCGCTGGCGAAGGACCGTCACTGGCCGGTCAGCGCGGACCATTGTTTCCAGCGCATCCTGCTCGACACGGTCTGCGGCGGCCCGTGGTACGATCACGTCGCCGGCCGTCCCGCCTATCGCTATATCGCCGCCGACCGCCTCGACGCCGCGATCCGGCTCGGCCGGGCGGTCGCGGAAGGCTCCGCCGACCTGCACGCCCTCAACCGCGCGTCGCTCGGCTGGCGCGGCAAGCGTCGGCGGCCCGACGCATGAACGCCCTCCATCCGTCGCACGGTCGGTCGGCGTTTACCTTTTGTTAACCAGCCCCGTTTACGTTTCATCAACACCTCACCCGCCATCGACGAACCCCCAAGGAGCCTCGCGCCATGAACCGCGTAGCCGTGACCATCGCGCTTGCCCTTCCGTTGTCCGCCGTTTCGCTGTCCGGCTGCGCGCATCGCCCCCGTCCGACGGTCGCGGTGGAGGCCGCCGCGCCCCGGCCCACCGGCTGGCGCGCGCTCGCATCGGCGGAGGATCAGGCGCGGATCGATGCTCTTCCGCGCCGCTGGGCGGAGGCGAAGACCCGCATCACCCGTCGCTACGCCGGCAAGGTCACGGCGGAAGGCGCGCTGCTCGACCCCGCCGGTGCGCTGCCCCTGCCTTCGCTTCCGCCGGGGCCCTATCGCTGCCGCCTGGTCCGGCTCGGCGGCACCGCGCCGATCGCCAGCTTCAAACCCGATTTCTGTTACATCGAGGGTGACGCGAAGGGTGTCGCCTTCACCAAGGTCGACGGTGCCAACCTGCCCGGTGGCTGGCTGTTCGAGGACGGTGCGACCCGTCAGGTCCTGCTCGGCGGCACCCGCCGTCACGCGAATCAGCAATCGCCGGGCTACGGCACCGATCCCGCCGGCGACGTCGCCGGCATCGTCGAGCGTGTCGGCCCGTTCCGCTGGCGGCTGGTGCTGCCGAAGGCGGGCCGGGGGGCGCTCCTCGACATCTACGAACTCGTCCCCGTCCCCCCCGCCGTTCCCGGCGCGACCCCGGCGGTCGCGGGGAAATAGGCACCGTCACCTCGCCACGGTCGCGGGGGAGCGGCAAGCAGCACGATGGTTCCGTTACCGTCCTGCACCATCAAGGATGAGCGCCTTTCGGCGCTACGGCGTCTCTCGCTCTCCAAATCGACCGTTCATCCCGGGACACCGCCGGGACCACGCCTCGGAGACATTGCCGCCGTGATGTCCGTCGGCCTTGAGTACCCCTCGACTGTCCGATCGACGCTCCCGCATGGAACGAAGCGAATGTCCGATCACGCCCTCTTGTGGACATTCATCGAGCGTAGCATGTTGCCCAAATGAGCAAGCGATCTGGCGTACCGCACACCGATACCGACCTGGACAAGCTGACCGGCGAAGAGCTACAATCCGAGCTTGATCGCACTCGTATACGCCTTAGCATCGCGTCTTCCGCTAAGGTTGCAAAACAATGGCACCAACGCACTCATTGGCTTGAAGCGGCTATCGCGAGGCGGGCCCAATCGAAAACGCCCAAAGCCGGTCATCCATGATCTTTGTCGAATTTCCCAATTGCTGCCATTCGTTAAAGCGGTAGGTTCCCTTAATGGACTTCGTAACCTTCATCGCTGAAGATGTTGTCCGTTGGATCGATGATAAATTCGGTCGAGCGGCTTCATGGATCGTAAGCATCCTTGCCGTTCTGGCGCTGACTGTCGGCGCAATCACCATTGCCGTTTACTTGATGGGCTGATGTCAAGATCGTCCCAATTGCAGACATTCGTCCTGCTGTGCAGAGTGACGGCATGACGCGTTTGGCGCTGATCGGGCTGGCCATCTTCTTCTGCGCATTGTTTGCACGCGGATTGATGCTCGGCGTGATGCCAAGCCGCTTTGGCACAGCTTCCCGGCGTGATTCTCCAATCCGCTTTGCTGTGAACAGAATGTTGATCGCCGCGCTCGGCTGCGCCTGCCTCTTTGGCGCAATGGCCCTCTAAGAAAAGGATGCGGGTGAACGGCCGGTTTCCCCCAAACTATCGCCGTCGGGGTGGGCGGAGCAGAACATCTGCCCCACCGATTTGCCAGGCGTTCCCGCTCATCGTGACCTGACAATGGTAGCACGCTGATCCGTCACCACTGTTGTACCACTCATGACGGCCGCCTGCGGCTACGCAGTCGCTCCCCTTGGCGGCGAAGCCAGGATCAATCAGCCAGAAGGGCGAGCGCTGCCGCAACCATGTGCGTCGCCGATATGGATCGCGGGACAGGATCGAGATGTCTTCCACGGGATCATTGTGCCCATCGTTGGCAACGTCCGCAATCCGTGGTTCGTGCCGTAAACAGACCGGTCGCTATCCACCAAACGCAGACATCCCCACAACATCACCTTTTCGGGCGCAGCGCGTCGGCGTCTAGACGGCGCAGGGCCACCTACCGTTGCAACGGTAGGTAAGATGGACTGGAACCGACATCAGGCCGAACCTCTGATCTGTGTTCGGCCTGAGCGATCTCGAACGCCAACGAGCGGACGCCATTGCCCGACGATGCGCAGCACGAAAACGGACAAGAGGGTCTTTTCGGAGATCCGCCCGGCGACGCGCCGTTACGCCTTCTTCCCGCCGAACAATCGACCGAGCACCTGCTCCGCCGCCTGCGTCAGCGCATCGGCGATCACCTGCGGGTCGGGGGTGCGCTGAGTGCCCTGGGGCGTGCCCTGCGGGGGCGGTGAGGGCGGGGTAGGGGGCGCCGCCGGCTCCGGCGCGGCAGCGGCCTCCGCCGCCTTGGTCCGCTCGCGCCCGGCATTGACGATCGCCGCGCTCGCCGCCGCCGCCGCCATCGTCAGCCCCGCCGCCAGCACCTCGCGCCCGGCCGGCGTGTTCGCCTGCGCCAGCAGCGCCTCGCCCCGGTCGAGCATCGCCTCGCCTTTCTGCCGCAATTCCTTTGGCAGCTTTACGCCGCCGATCCGCTTGGGGATGCGTTTGGCCCTGTTGCTGCCGCCCTTGCCCGTCGTCCTGTCCGCGTCCTTGGCCATAAAGTGCTCCGCTCTGGTGTATTGGAAAGATAGGCCACCTCTTTGCCGGCGCAAGGCTGACCCGGCGTGGCCGCGTGAGCTCTGTTTCGAATCCGTCATGAAAATGAGGACGGGCCAGATCGGCCATGATACGCTGTCAGCATGGCTGGGGGGTGGTAGCATGTCGTTGAGCGACGGTACGGCCGATCTCGTTCGGTCCATCTACGATACGATCGACGATCCGGATCGCTGGCCTGCTGTGCTCGACAGGATGATCTCCCACACCAACAGTCACTTGATGTTGGTTTCCGTGGTTGATCTGCGCCGCGGTCACTATCACGACACTCGGTGGAGCGGCCCCAATGCCGACCGATTCCGTGACGGCCTGCACGAATACGACGCCGAAATGTTCGCGCGCGACCCCTTGCTGGCGTTCGGCGCCGCTCATCCGCATGCCGGCGGAGTGCGGCTGCGCACGGCCCTTGTCCACCAGGGGCGCGATCCCGACGAGGATCCCTATGCCCGCTGGATCGGGGATCGACTGGGGATCGCGGACTCGCTCGTCCGCTACACGCCGCCAATCGCTGGACTAACGCTCGGCATATCGATTCACGCGGCCGCCGCGGCTGGCAGCCATGCGCGGGAGGCCATCGATCTTTTCACGATGCTGTTCGATCACGTCGAGCGAGCGATGCGCACCGCCAACCGTCCGCCCGATTTCGCCAGCGATGCCGCTCTCGCGATCATGGTCGGTCGGGACGGTCGTATCTTGCGGACGAGTCCGGTGGCACTCGCGTTGCTTGATCGCAAGGATGGGCTGCACAGGTGCGGCGATCGACTGGTCGCAGCCTCGCTGACCCATACCCGCCGTCTCGACACGGCGATCGCGTCGGCACTGGGCGCGGTGAGGGATGGTACCGCCGGAGCAGCCCTGGCGTTGCCCCGGCCCTCGGGGCGGCCCGACTTGCTGGTGCGGGTCGATCCGGTACCCAACCCGCCATCGCCCTTTCGCATGTTCGGTCCCGCCGCGTTGATTCTCGTGACCGAGCCCGATGCGGGCGGGGTCACGCTGACGGCCGCACGCAGATGGGCGCAGTGCTTCGAGCTCACCCCGGCCGAAACTCGGTTGACCGTGGCGTTGATCGAGGATGAGGGCGGGCTGCGTCAGGTCGCAGACCGGCTCGGGATCGCCTACGGCACCGTGCGCGTGCAATTGGCCAGTGTGTTCCGCAAGGTCGGCGTCAGCAGCCAGGCGCAACTTGCCCGGCTGCTGACCCGCATCGGCATCTGGCTATTGACGTTGTCCCTCGCGGTTCAGGCAGTCGGCGACATCGCTTGATCGCGCCGCCGCGTGCGCAGGCCCGCGCCCATCATGCCGATTCCGAGCGTCAGCATCGCCCAGGTCGCCGGCTCTGGCACCGCTCCCGGCGTCTTGATGATCGGGTTCGACAGCAGGACGCCGGATGAGGACCGGATCGATGCGCCGGCCGGAAGCTCGATATTGAAGAACGCGGTGTTGCCGTAATCCAGCTGCGCCGCACCGCTTGATCCCAGGCCGATATGCTGGTCGAAGCTGTAGAGGTGGCCTTCGTAGATATCCAGCAGACCGGAATAGCTGAATTCATGATACCCGTTGGACGTAAATCGCTGATAGTCGGTGCTGCGCGAGTTGAAATCCAGCTGGTCGAATGTAACGGCATAATTGCCGTCGCCGGATGATCCGACATCCTGAATGCTGAACCGCGCTCCCATCCCATTGGGCGTGCCCTGAGGGCCGAAGGTCGTCGTGCCGTCGACCGTCCACGATACGCGTGCGGTGACCATGTCGACGCCGCTAGGCAGATCGAAGGCGAACCGTTCCCACATCGATGCGTAGACGGTGCCCCCGACGTTCGTCGTGAACGAAGCGCGGGCCGCGCCCGTCGAGAGATCGGCGCTGGCGGTCCACGTCGTCAGCCATCCTAATTCCGGCAGGTCGACCGTGTAGCTGGTGCTGGCGCGGGTTGGCCCGTCGGTGCCCCCGTCGAAGCTCCGGCCGGGATTGCTGTTGCCGTCCACGATCACCTGATAACAATCCGCGGCGAGCGTGTCGCACGGCGCGGTCTGTGCATGAGCGGCCGAGGCAGCAAGGGTGATCGCTCCGAGAGCGGCAATGAAAGTCGTGCGCGTCATGCTATGATGTTCCCCGTTAGCGTCTTCGCCCATCATTGTCGGCGGGGCGCGGGGGGCCATGCCGCAATTGATCTACATCCGGGCGGCATCCGGGCGGCCCTTGCTCCGCGGGGTCGCTCGCCCCATTCTGGTACAGCGGCGCGCGCCCTTGCCTCGCGAACAAATATGGAACAATAACCGCCTCATGCTGACCAAAATTTCCGTCCGCGGCGCGCGCGAGCACAATCTGAAGGATGTCAGCGTCGACATCCCCCGCGACACGCTGACCGTCATCACCGGCCTGTCGGGGTCGGGCAAGTCCTCGCTCGCGTTCGATACGATCTACGCGGAGGGGCAGCGCCGCTACGTCGAATCGCTGTCCGCCTATGCGCGCCAGTTCCTGGAGCTGATGCAGAAGCCCGACGTCGACCATATCGAGGGGCTGAGCCCGGCGATCTCGATCGAGCAGAAGACGACCTCGCGCAATCCGCGCTCGACGGTCGCGACGGTTACCGAGATCTACGACTATATGCGCCTGCTGTGGGCGCGCGTCGGTGTGCCCTACAGCCCCGCCACGGGGGAGCCGATCGCCGCGCAGACGGTGTCGCAGATGGTCGACCGCGTCATGACCCTGCCGGAGGGGACGCGCCTGCTGCTGCTCGCCCCCGTCGTGCGCGGTCGCAAGGGCGAGTATCGGAAGGAGCTGGCGGAGTGGCAGAAGGCCGGCTTCACCCGCGTCCGCATCGACGGTCAGGTCCATGAGATTGAGGACGCCCCCGCGCTCGACAAGAAGTACAAGCACGACATCGAGGTCGTGGTCGACCGCCTCGTCGTGCGCGAGGACATCGCGACGCGTCTGGCGGACAGTTTCGAGACCGCGCTGAAGCTCGCCGACGGGCTCGCCTATGTCGATCCCGCCGACCCCGTCGAACCGCGCACCCCCGAAAGCGTCGTGCTGGGCGACCACGCGCCCCCCGGCCGCATCGTGTTCTCGGAAAAGTTCGCCTGCCCGGTCAGCGGCTTCACGATTGCGGAGATCGAGCCGCGCCTGTTCTCGTTCAACGCCCCTCAGGGAGCGTGCCCGGCCTGCGACGGCCTCGGCGAAAAGATGATCTTCGACGAGGATCTCGTCGTCCCCAACCACGCGCTGTCGATCAAGAAGGGCGCGGTCGTGCCCTGGGCCAAATCCAACCCGCCCTCGCCCTATTACATGCAGGTGCTGGGCAGCCTGGCGAAGGCGTTCGACTTCGCAATGGACACGCCGTGGGCCGACCTTTCGGAGGATGTCCGCGCCCAAATCCTGCACGGCACCCGCGGCAAGCCCGTCACGCTGACCTTCGTGGACGGCAAGAAGAAGTACGACGTCAACAAGCCGTTCGAGGGCGTGATCGGCAACCTCAACCGCCGCCTGCTCCAGACCGAGAGCGCGTGGATGCGCGAGGAACTGACCAAATACCAGTCGTCGCGCCCGTGCGAGACCTGCCACGGCGCCCGCCTCAAGCCCGAAGCGCTGGCGGTCAAGGTCGCGATGCGGGACATCAGCTACGCCACGCACCTGTCCGTGGTCGACGCGCTGGCTTTCTTCACCGACCTGCCGACCCATCTCGGCGACCAGCAGCGCGCGATCGCCGAGCGCATCCTGAAGGAGATCGTCGAGCGGCTCGGCTTCCTCAACAATGTCGGCCTCGACTATCTCAACCTCGACCGGACCAGCGGCACGCTGTCCGGCGGCGAGAGCCAGCGCATCCGCCTCGCGTCGCAGATCGGCAGCGGCCTGTCCGGCGTCCTCTACGTCCTCGACGAGCCGTCGATCGGCCTGCACCAGCGCGACAACGATATGCTGCTCGCCACGCTGCGCCGCCTGCGCGATCTCGGCAACACCGTGCTGGTCGTGGAGCATGACGAGGACGCGATCCGCACCGCCGACTACGTCATCGACATGGGGCCGGGCGCGGGCGTCCACGGCGGCGAGATCGTCGCGCAGGGCACGCTGAAGCAACTGCTGAAGTCGAAGACCAGCATCACCGCCGACTATCTCAACGGCACGCGCATGGTCCCGCTCCCGGCCAAGCGCCGCAAGGGCACCGGCAAGAAGCTGACCGTCCACAACGCCACCGGCAACAACCTGACCGGCGTCACCGCGTCGATCCCGCTCGGCACCTTCACCTGCATCACCGGCGTCAGCGGGTCGGGCAAGTCCAGCTTCACGATCGACACGCTGTTCGCCGCCGCCGCGCGCCAGCTTAACGGCGCGCGCATCCTCGCAGGAAAGCACGACAGGATCACCGGGCTGGAGCATCTCGACAAGGTCATCGACATCGACCAGTCGCCGATCGGCCGCACCCCGCGCTCCAACCCCGCCACCTATACGGGCAGCTTCACGCAGATCCGCGACTGGTTCGCCGGCCTGCCCGAAAGCCTGGCGCGCGGGTACAAGCCCGGCCGCTTCAGCTTCAACGTCAAGGGCGGCCGGTGCGAGGCGTGCCAGGGCGACGGCGTGCTCAAGATCGAGATGCACTTCCTCCCCGACGTCTACGTCACCTGCGACGTCTGCCACGGCGCGCGCTACAACCGCGAGACGCTGGAGGTGAAGTTCAAGGGGCACAGCATCGCCGACGTGCTCGACATGACGGTCGAGGACGCCGCCGAGTTCTTCAAGGCGGTGCCGCCGATCCGCGAGAAGATGGCGATGCTGGTCGAGGTCGGCCTCGGCTACGTCAAGGTCGGGCAACAGGCGACCACCCTGTCCGGCGGCGAGGCGCAGCGCGTCAAGCTGGCCAAGGAACTCGCCCGCCGCGCGACCGGCAACACGCTGTATATCCTCGACGAACCCACCACCGGCCTGCATTTCGAGGATGTCCGCAAATTGCTGGAAGTCCTCCACGCGCTGGTCGAGCAGGGCAACACCGTCGTCGTGATCGAACACAATCTGGATGTCATCAAGACCGCCGACTGGATCGTCGACCTGGGGCCGGAGGGCGGCGTCAAGGGCGGCGAGATCGTCGCCGTCGGCACCCCCGCACAGGTGGTGAAGGAACCCCGCAGCTATACGGGTAAGTACCTGAGGCCGCTGTTGAAGGGTGGGGCGGGCAGCGAGGCGGTGGCCGCGGAATGAACTGGACGTCCGGGCCTATGTCGGCCCGGAGGTTCGCCGGTTGCCCGGCTTATCCCGAGGTCACGGAGTTGAGGATGGCGTCACCGGCACGGACCAATGTCGGGTAATCGTTCGCGTCCGATGTCAGCTCGATCGTCAGGGCACGGCCGGGCCGCACCCACCGATAGACGACCTCCTTCGCGCCGGTCTTGCCCAGACGGAAACTTCGGGCCAGCGCACCGCCGTTGACCACCGCCGCCATGTCGGCCGGATCAAATCCCGAAACCGTCAGGACGTCCAGCGGTCGACCGAAATCTTCGTCGACGACGATGGCTACGAACGTGCCGCAGTCGAAGGTGCTCGACCGCCCGTTCAGAACGCTGCTGCCCCGCAAGGTGTAGCCACGGGCGAATTCCACGACCTTCCGGCATCCATCAACGGCCAGGGGTTTCAACGGGGGGACGATCGTCGTCCTTTTCGCCCTGACAATCGACTCGTTCAGCGAACGCTGTCCACTCAGGATCGCCGAGGATGACGGCAAGGACGTGATGCGAATCGGGCGATCGGGCGTGCTGGGAACCCGTGTTTGTGTCGCTCGCTGCAGAAACTGCGCCCGAATGTCATCGGGGGTCTTCGCACCGGCGATGTCATAGCCCGGCGAGGCGACGACCGTCGTCTGAAGCAGTAACAGCGCAAACGTCGATGGCGATACCATGCTGAATTCCAGTATAAGAGATCCGAAAGCGACGATATTCGGCTGCTAATCTTGCTGGCGGCATGACGGATCGAGCAACGAAGCAGTCGCGCACGCGCCAATACACGGCGTCACCCCCTGAACTACGGGGTTGCCCCTCGAATCCCGGGGATTACGGACCGTAAATCTGACGGCGATGGAGTACGTCCGACTTCCGGAGCATTCGATTTTCGCATTCATCCCCCCGTAGATGCTGACGAACGCAAAAGAAGAGAGGCCGGAATAATCCTGATACTCCATCTCGATTGCGTGGTCATATCGACAGGGTTTCGAACAGGATGTCTGGGCCGTTGCACCACTTGAAGTAAATTCAAGCGCATACAGCGCCATAACCGGCCGCAAAAAGTAACCTCCGACATAATTGCAGGTACAAACTTTCACCTATGAATAAAACTGTCAAGCGCTGATGCTCGAGCGTAAACTTCACTGCTATATGAAGCTGTTACGAGCAGGAGAAAATCCGGATAGCGATTGTCGCAGTCCACGGATTCGGTAGCCTGTCTTGATCGTCTGGTTTTGAAGACCGACCCGGCCGGATGTTACCGCTGTATCGGTGTAACCGATGGTTCGGCGAACTGGATGGGGATTTGCGGGCATAGCTTCGCCGGTGCCCGGTATTGACGATGGCTGTCCTACAACCCCGCCCATAGGATACATGGTCCGTCCTCTCTCGGAAGGACAAACCATGAACGCGGACACGCCCTGCGACATTCGCCAAGACGGCTGGACCGGAGAGCGGCAGTGCGCGTTTCTCGAATCCGTCGCGGTGGGGGCGACGGTGGAGGAGGCGTGCCGGCATGTCGGCATGTCCGTCTCCTCCGCCTATGCGCTGCGGCGGCGCGCGGCGGGGTCGGCCTTCGCCTTGGGGTGGCAGGCGGCCAGCCTGCTCGCGCGGGACAGGATCGCTGACGCGCTGACCGCGCGCGCGATCGACGGTCAGGTCGATACCTACAGCCGCCCGGACGGATCGACCTGGACGCGGCACCGCTTCGACAACCGGCTCGCCTCGACCATGCTCGCGCGGCTCGACCGGCAGGCGGACGACGCCGCCGGCACCCCGTCGCAGGGCGCGGCGCGGCTGATCGCCAGCGGCTGGGACGCGTGGCTGGCGGGCATGGCCGCCGACGACAGCCCCGCCGCCGCCGGGCTGTTCCTGCAACGCCGCGGGCTGGCGGGGGAGGGGCCAGCCTCCGGCAACGCCGCACAGGACGAACGCGACCTCGCGCCGCTGCTCGCGCTCGCCGCCGCCGATCGCTGGCTGCGCGTCGGCGCGGATATCGCGCGGGAGGTCGACATGACCGATCTCGATCCCGCCGCCCGCGCCGGCTGGACAGCGGAGCAATGGACGCGGGCGGAGGCTGCCGGCCTGCTCCACTTCGCCGCCCCGGCCCGCGAAGTGGAGGACGACGCGCCGACGCCTCCACTTCCTCCACTTCGCACCGCGGCGCAGGCCATGAACGACGATGCGCTGCACGTCTGGCAGCACACCCGCACCGGCCTGTTCCTCACCGACTTCCCGCCGCCGCCCGGTGCGGAGGATGTGCTGGAGTTCGGCCGATGGGGCGATGCCACGTATGAGCGCCAACTCACTGACGAGGAAGGCGCCCTGATGGATCAGGTCTATCGCCTGTATCGCATGGCCGATGGCGAACTGGTCGACCCCGAACAGGCGGAGGCGGCGCGCCTCGCCTATTTCGAGGCGGTACGCGGGGAGATCGCCGCGCTGCGCGAAGGAACGACCCCGCCGCCCGGGGGGTTGAACGCCGCATCCTCCCACAGCGAAAGGCAAGACGATGGCCCCCCGCACTCCGGCCCCGCGTACCAAGGCGAACTCCGCCGAGACGAAGACGCCCACCCGCAAGGCTCCTGCTCGCAAGGCGAATGCGACGGGCTCGACGGGCAAGCCCCGCGCCGCTCGCCGTTCGCCCTCGCGTAACGCGAAGCCTGCCGACCGCCGCTTCGGCATGAAGACGCTGGCCGCCGGTGCCGCCGCGCTCGGCCTTGCCGGTTCGTTCGCCGCCGCCTTCTTCGTGCGCCGTCGCGCCAGCGAGGCCGCCGCGTCGAGCCCCGCCGAACATGCGGTGCCCGATCTCGCTGCCGATGCGCCGCGCCCCGGTACCAACCGCGCGCCAGAGGCTTTCCGGCCCGATCCGACGGCGGTTCCGACGGCGGAAGAGCGTGAGAGCCTGCGCCCAGCGACCGGACCGGCGCCCAGCCTCGCCGCCGATCGCGGCACGACGATTCAATAAGCGAAGGAACAGAAGCGCATGACGACACGCACCGCCACCGCCCGCTACGAAGGTCTCGGCAAGGATGGCAAGGGCCATGTCAGCACCCAATCGACGGTGCTGGACAACAACCCCTACGGCTTCGGCACCCGCTTCGGCGACGAGCCCGGCACGAACCCGGAGGAGCTGATCGCCGCCGCCCACGCCAGCTGTTTCACGATGGCGCTCAGCTTCGCACTGGCGGGGGCGGGCTTCACCGAAGGCACGCTCGACACAAAGGCCGCGGTGCAGCTCGACAAGGACGGCGACGGCTTCACCGTCACTCGTTCCGACCTGACGCTGACCGCGACCGTGCCCGGCATCGAAGCCGCGCAGTTCGAGGAGATCGCGGCGGGTGCCAAGGCCGGCTGCCCGATCTCCAAGGTCCTGAACTGCGAGATCACGTTGCAGCACACACTGAACTGAGCCGAACCTTCTCCTTCCCCTTCGGGGGAGGGGGGCCTTTCCGCGGGCAGTAAGCCGGTGGAAAGGCCCGCTCCCACGCAACGATCCGCCACCCGACGCATTTGATCGATATCAACCGGTTACAAAGGATGCGCGCCATGCGCCTGACCCCCAAGACGACCGCCATACTCGCTGCGACGCTCGCCTCCGCCACGCTGGCGGGCTGCGCGACGGGGGGCGGATATGGCGACGGCCGCTACCGCAGCTATTCGTCCTACGACTATAACCGCCCGGATCCGTCCTACGGTGGCTATGAAGCGGATCGCTACTATGTCGACGACCGCCGCTACCGCGAGCGTCGCCTGTCCTCGAACGACCGCGTCTATCGTGGCCGCAACGGGCAATATTATTGTCGCCGCAACGACGGTACGACCGGCCTGATCGTCGGAGCCGCAGCCGGTGGCCTGCTCGGCAACCTCATCGCCAGTGGCGGCTCCGATACGCTGGGAACGCTGCTCGGAGCTGCCGGCGGTGCGGTCGCGGGCCGGGCGATCGACCGTAACAACGTACGCTGCCGCTGATGCGGTCAGATCCCGCGGTGGTCGCGCTCAGGTGAGCGACGACTTCCGCGGGATCGTCTCCTCCGGCGGGGCCTGATCCTTGTCCAGCCGGTCGCCCGGCAGCCGGGCGTCGCCATGCTCCTGATGCTCGGTCGAAAGGTTCGGATCGTCGGTCTTCTCGGTGCGGATGTCGGTGGCGTGCGGATCGCGATCGGTCATGATGGGATATCCTTCCGCCGATCCAACGGCTTGTCACCACGCCCGTTCCGTCGTCAGGGTGTCAGCGGCTTCCCCGAATCCTTCCATCGCTCCAGCACCTGACCCGATTGCGGCAAGACCTCCGGCATCGGAACCACGGCCGGCCTCGCCGCCGGAACCGCAACCGGCGACGCCACCGCTGGCAATGTTGGAACGACCGGCGCATGACTGCCGACCTCGGGCTCACTACCCCGATAGCTCTGTGAAAACGCGCGCGCCGTTCCCCAATAGCCTTTCCAGCGATGGAAGAAATGCGCGCCGACCATGTCCGTCATCACCAGCGCCCGGTTCCACGTCGGCGTGACCGCATAGGTATGGTAATGCGTTGCCAGCCCGACCGGCGCATAGACATATCCCGCCAGTGCCGCTGCCGCGACCCGCGTGGCGCGTAGCATCGCTTTCGCCTCCGGCACCCTCGCGGCCGCTCCGTCGCACGCGAAGGAGAACTGGCACCCCGCCTTTTCCGACCCCTGATATACCACGCCGCAGACCGTCGCCGGAAACGCCGGATGCCGCACGCGATTGAGCACCACCTGCGCCACCGCGCGCTGCCCCGCATCCGGCTCCGACGCGGCCTCGTAATAGATGGCATTGGCCAGACACTGCACCGCCCGCCCGCGATCCACCGCCGACGCCCTGCCGAGCGAGAACGGTCTGGCAGCCACCACCCCGACCTCCCCCGGATCGCCGGGCCGGACACCAGCCGGCAGCATCGGCAATGCCGTCGTCCCCGTCACCCCGGACGCGGGCGCGGCGCTCTCCGCGTGACGATCCGCATCGACCACGATCCGCAACGCCGACGGCGCAATCGCTGTGGGAAGGGAGCCGGCCTGATCCGGGACTGCGGGCAAGGCGGTGGCGATCCGCCACGCCGCCGCCGCCCCGAACGCCGCGACCAGCAGCAGTCCGGCCAGCGCCAGCACCGACCAGACCTGCCGTCCCGGAATCGCCATGATGCGCGTCATCGCACCACGGTAGTGCCCAAACCTTGCCGTTTCGCTGTCAGCGCGTCAGCGTCGCCTCGCCCAGATCGAGCGCCGCCTCCGGGATCACCTGCACCGCCGGATACGCCTTGCGCAGCGCCGGCAGGAACTGCTTGGCATCCCCGACCACGACGATGCTCGCCGCCTTCGGATCGAGCAGCGCGGATGCCGCCTGCACCGCCCGCGCATCCACGCCCTCGATCTGGCCGGTATAGCGCTGCAATTCGTCGATCGGCACGTCCTGCAACACATAATCGCCGAGCAGCCCGGCGATCCCGCCCGTCGTTTCCACCGACCGGCCAAAGCCGCCGACCAGCACGGCCTTGCGCGTGGCGAGTTCGGCCTCCGGGACGGGCGCGCTGCCCATGCGCGCCATCTCGGCGGCGATCAGCGTGACGACCTCCGCCGCCGTCGTGTTCTTGGTCTGCGTCCGTGCCGTCATGCTGCCGGGCAGACGCCCCGCCGACACACCGCTGCTGGCGCCGTACGCCAGCCCGCGCTTGATCCGGATTTCCTGGTTCAACCGCGACGAGAAACCGCCGCCCAGTACGGTGTTGGCCACCGCCAGCGGGTAATAGCGTTCGTCCGCCCGCGCGATCCCCGGCCGTGCGACGACGACACCAGCCTGCCCCGCACTCGGCACGTCGACCACCACGATGCGCGGCGCGGGGGGAGCGACGGGGGTCACCGCCGCCGGTGCCGCCGCAGGAGCCCGCCACGCGCCGAACTGCCGTTCCGCCAGTGCCGCGGCGTCGGCCGGTGTGATGTCGCCGACCAGCACCAGTGCCGCCCGGTCGGGCCGCCATGTCCGGGCATAGGCCGCGCGGACATCCGCCTGTTGCAGTGCCTTGAGCGAGGTCGGCGTTCCCTCCAGCGGCGGCGCATAGGGGCCGCTGCCGAACACCGCGCGATTCGCGACCAGCCCGGCCAGTTGCGCCGGGTTCTTCATCGCGACCGTCACGCCATCGATCGCCTGCACCCGGGCGCGCTCGATCTCCTCCGGCGCGAACGCCGGATGCTGCGCGACATCGGCGAGGATCGTCATCGCGGGCGCCAGCTGGTCCGACTTCACCGTCATCTCGATCGACGCGCCGTCGCGGCTCGCATCCGCCCCGATCGATCCGCCCAGCGATTCTACCGCCCGCGCGATCTCGGTCGCGGAACGCGTCGTCGTCCCCTTGGTCAACAGGTCGGCCGTCAGGCTGCTGGCACCCGCCCGATCCGCCGGATCGCCCGCTGCTCCGCCAGACGCGACCAGCGAGGCGGTGACCAGCGGCAGCGCATGTCGCTCTACGGTAACGACGCGAAGACCGTTGGCCAGCTTCGTCTCAACCGGGTTCGGCAAATTCGCCGAAACGACCGCGGCTGGCGGCGGCAGTGCGAAGCGTTCGGCCGCAGGAGCGGGCGTGACGACAGCGATACCGGGCGGTGGCGTCAGTGCCGCCACCTGCACGGTAGGCGCGATCGTGATGGGGATCAGCCGCACGTTGTTCGGCATCTGCTCGGCCGGCAGATAGCGGATCGTCGCCGCCTGCTGCTCGCCCAGATAGCGGCGCGCCACGCGTTGCACATCTGCGGCGGTAACCGTCGCAATGGCGGCAAGCTGCTTGTCGGCGGCACGGGGATCGCCGTCGATGATGACCGAATTGGCCAGCGTCGACGCCTTGCCCTCCGCCGTCTCGCGCCCGCGGATCGCCGTCGTCAGGATCTCGTTCTTCGCCTCCGCCAGTTCCGCGGTGGTGACGGGCTGGTCGCGCAGACGGGCGATCTCCCGCTTCAGCGCCGTCTCGCCGGCGTCGACGTCCTTGCCGCCGGCGATCATCGCGAACACGACGAGGTTGCCCGTCCCCTGACGCAGGTCGAGGATCGTATCCGCCGATTGCGCCAGCTGGTCGCGATAGACGATGCTTTCATACAGCCGTGAGCTCTCGCCGGTGGACAGCACGGCGTTCAGCACCGTCAGCGCTGCCACGTCCGGATCGCGATCGGGCGGCAGGTGCCACGACATCAGCACCGCGGGCAGCGGCGTGTTCGGCTCGTACACCGTCCGCGTCACCGCCTCGGTCCGGGCCGGCTCCACGACCGTCACGCGCGGAATGGCGCGATCCGGCTTGGCGATCTTCGCGAAATACTGGTCGATCCAGCGATTGAGCTGTGCCGCGTCGAAATTGCCGGACACGACCAGTACGGCATTGTCGGGCCGGTAATAGGTCGCGTGGAACGCCCGCACATCGTCGATCGAGGCCGTATCGAGATTGTCGATGTCGCCGATCACGCCCCGCGCATAGGGATGCCGGCTATAGGCGAGTGCAGGCATGTACGTGCTGAACAGCTTGCCATAGGGCCGCGCCAGCACGCCCTGCCGATATTCCTCCTTCACCACATCCCGCTCGGACGCGAAGCTGGTCGGCTCCACTACAAGGCTGGCCATCCGGTCCGCTTCCGCGAACAACAGGCGTTGCAGGTGGTTGGCTGGCACCAGTTCATAGTAATTGGTGTAATCGTCGCCCGTCGACGCGTTGTTATATCCACCGACATCTTCGGTCAGGCGATCCATCTGTTCAGGCACCAGATTGCGCGTCGCCTTGAACATCAGATGTTCGAACAGGTGCGCAAAGCCCGACCGGCCGGCGGGATCGTCCTTGCCGCCGACATCGTACCAGACCTGAACCGCCACGTTCGGCGTCGACGTGTCGCGGATCGCAAAGACACGCAAGCCGTTCGACAGCGTCCGCTCGGTGAAGGCGGTCGGCTGTACCCCGGCCGCTGCACGCGTCTGCGCGGCGGCGGGGGTGGCGAGAGGGGTGGAGGCCAGCAGCAGCGCGGAGAAGGCGCGCTTCACTTGCCGCCCCGCTGCCGGTTCGCGAACAGCACCGCTGCGGCGACTGCCGCCGACCCGATGCCGACGCCCAGCCCGATCTTGCCGAGCTGCCAGTTCTTGCGCTCCAGCATCTTTTCCGCGGCGGCGGCGGCGTGGTCCTTGGCCTCCCTGGCGGCGGCAAGGATCTCGTTCGGCTCGTGCTCGGCGTTCGGCGTCTCGGTCATGCTCTCTCTCCGTTATGTTCGCCGGCGTAGCGCACGCGGAACGCATCGGCGAATTTCACCAGCGTGCCGGCAGCGATCGCCGTGCGCAGGTCGACCATCAGGTGCTCATAGAACCGTATATTATGTTCCGTCATCAACATCGCACCCAGAATCTCACCCGACCGGACGAGATGATGGAGATAGGCGCGGCTCCACGTCGCGCAGACCGGGCAGGGACATTCGGGATCGAGCGGCCCCCGATCCTCCGCGAAACGCGCATTGCGCAGGTTGATCGGCCCACTGCGCGTGAACGCCTGCCCTGTCCGGCCCGATCGGGTCGGCAGCACGCAGTCGAACATGTCGATCCCGCGCTCTACCGCGCCGACGATGTCGGTGGGCTTGCCCACGCCCATCAGGTAGCGTGGCCGATCCGCCGGCAGTTGCTGCGGGGCATAATCCAGGCAGGCGAACATCGCCTCCTGCCCCTCGCCGACCGCGAGGCCGCCGACCGCATATCCGTCGAACTCGATATCGATCAGCGCATCCGCCGAACTCTTGCGCAGCCCTTCGTCCAGCGCGCCCTGCTGGATTCCGAAGATCGCGTTGTGCGCCGCATGCCGTTCACCCGCGTCGAACGCGTCGCGGCTGCGCTTCGCCCAGCGCATCGACCGCTCCATCGCGGCGGCCTGCACGTCGCGCGGGGTCGTCGTCGGCACCAGTTCGTCGAACGCCATGACGATGTTCGAACCCAGCCGCCGCTGGATATCGATCGACCGTTCGGGGCTGAGCATGTGCCGCGTCCCGTCGAGATGCGACTTGAACGCGACGCCGTCTTCCGATCGTTTGGTCAGTTCGGACAGGCTCATCACCTGATAGCCGCCGCTGTCGGTCAGGATCGGCCGGTCCCACCCCATGAAGCTGTGCAGCCCTCCCAGCCGCTCGATTCGCTCCGCACCCGGCCGCAGCATCAGGTGATAGGTGTTGCCGAGAATGATGTCCGCGCCCGCCGCCTCGACGTCGGCAGGCTTCATCGCCTTCACGGTCGCGGCGGTGCCGACCGGCATGAAGGCAGGCGTGCGGATCGTGCCGCGTTCCATCGCGATCGCGCCGGTGCGCGCGCGCCCGTCGGTGGCGTGGATGGTGAAGGCGAAGCGCGTCATTTCCGGTCCCGCTTGCGATCCTTGCCGTTCGGCGCGAGCGGCTTCTGCGGTCCGTTCGCGTCGGCCGGTGTGGTGCGGATCGTCAGGATCTCGGCGCGGTTGATCGCCCCGTCACGGTCGCGGTCGAAACGGGAGAACAGGCGCGAGAAATGATCCTGCAACTCCGCCAGGGTGATCGCACCGTCCGCATCCCGGTCGACATCAAACGGGGAGGGCAGGGCATTGCGATCACCCAGCCATCGTTCGGCCCAATCGGCGAACGCAATGTAGCGGAGCTTGCCCGTCTTGGCCGTGTCGATCACCTCGAACGAGCGCCGCACGCCGGTTTCCATCTCGATGCGCGTCGTCTCGCCGTCGCCATCGGCATCGCAGGCGGCGATCATCATCGCGACCGGCTCCACCACCATCGTCGCGGGCGTCTGGTCGAACGGTTTCGGCCGGGCGGTGACGAGGATTTCCGGTGCCCCCTCCTGCTGGAGCAGCATCAGCGCGGCGAGCAGGATCATACGGCCTTCCCCGGCAGAAGCAGCGACGCGTCGCCATAGCTGTAGAAGCGGTAGCCGGCGGCGATCGCCTGCGCGTACGCCGCCTGCATCCGCTCGCGCCCCATCAGCGCCGATACCAGCATGAACAGCGTCGATCGCGGCAGGTGGAAATTGGTCATCAGTCCGTCGATCCCGCGAAAACGATAGCCCGGCGTGATGAAGATGGCGGTGTCGCCCTCGAACGGCCGGATCACGTCGTCCTCGCCCGTCGCGCTTTCGATCAGCCGCAGCGACGTGGTGCCGACCGCGATCACGCGCCCGCCTCCCGCCCGCACCGCGTTCAGCCGGTCGGCCACCGCCGCGTCGATCCGGCCCCATTCGGCGTGCATCCGGTGGTCGTCGGTATCATCCGCTTTCACCGGCAGGAACGTACCCGCGCCGACGTGCAGCGTCAGCGTCTCGTGCGCGATGCCCGCTGCGTTCAGCGCAGCCATCAGCGCCGAGGTGAAATGCAGCGCCGCAGTCGGCGCGGCGACCGCGCCCGGCTCGTCCGCAAACATCGTCTGGTAATCCTCGGTGTCGCGCGCCTCGATCCCGCGTTTGGCGGCGATATAGGGCGGCAGCGGCATTCGGCCGGCGCGTTCCAGCAGCAGCTCGACCGGCTCCTCCCCGGCGAAGTCGAGCACCCAGCTGCCGTCTTCACCGCGTTCCGTCGCGACGGCGGACACATTCGCGCCGAAGTCGATCGCGTCACCGTCGCGCAGACGTCGTCCGTTGCGCACGAAGGCCCGCCAACGGCGGACCCCCTCCCGCTTGTGCAGCGTCGCACCGATCTTGGCATCGCCACGCCGCCCTTCAAGCTGGGCGGGGATCACGCGCGTATCGTTGAAGACCAGACAATCGCCCGCGCGCAGCAAGGCCGGCAGATCGCCGACGATCCTGTCCGCCGGCGCATCGCCGTCCAGCACCAGCATCCGTGCCGAATCGCGCGGCGTGGCAGGGTGGAGCGCGATCCGCTCCGCCGGCAAGTCGAAGTCGAAAAGGTCGACGTTCAACGGGCTGGCGCAGCCTTCTTGGCCGCTGGCTTGGGAGCAGCCTTCGCAGGAGCAGTCTTGGTGACCGGTGCACGCTTCGGCGCGGCCACGCCCGCCGGTCCGGTTCCCGGCAACGTCACCGGCGCGCCCAGACCGACCGGTGCGGGAGCCGGCGCGGCGACGAACGCCGGCGGATTGTCGGCGGCGATATAGGCGTGGACGATCTTCGACGGGTTCTGCGGCGGCTCGCCCCGCTCGATCGAATCGACATATTGCATGCCGTCGATCACCCGGCCGAACACCGTGTATTTCTTGTCGAGGTTCAGGCGCGGCTGGAAGACGATGAAGAACTGGCTGTTCGCGCTGTCCTTGTCATCCGCACGTGCCGCCGACACCGCGCCGCGCACGTGCGGCAAATAGTTGAACTCGGCCGCCACGTTCGCCAGCGTCGATCCGCCGGTGCCGTCCCCCTTGGGATCGCCGCCCTGCGCCATGAAGCCGTCGATCACCCGGTGGAAGGGCAGCCCGTCATAGAAATGCTGCCGGGTTAGCGTCTTGACCCGCTCGACCATGTTCGGCGCGACATCGGGGCGCAGCCAGATCGTCACCCGCCCGCCGGTCGACAGGTCGAGCAGCAGCAGGTTCTCCTTGTCGGTGATCGGCGGAACCGGTTTGCGCGCTGCGACGCCCGGATCGATGATCTGGGCGGCGGCAGGGGCGGAGAGGACGGCGGCGAACGCAAACAGGCCGGCGATGAAGCGCATGGACGATAACTCTACAGGAAGACGGAGCCGCTTAGAACACTTCGGCGCTTGCGCCAATCTGAACGTCAGCCGCCGCGCGGGCCGAGCGCCTCGACGCGTGCGACGACCTCGTCGTGTACGCTGGGCGTGACGAACTTGGCGATGTTGCCGCGGAACAGCGCGATCTCCTTCACCAGCCGCGACGCGATCGGTTGCAACGCGACGTCGGCCATCAGGAACACCGTCTCCACCTCGCGGTTCAACTGCTGGTTCATGCCCGCCATCTGATATTCATACTCGAAATCGGCAACCGCCCGCAGCCCGCGCACGATGACGCTGGCCTTCTGGTCGACCGCGAAGTCCATCAGCAGCGCATCGAACGACACCACGTCGATCACCGCGTCGATCCCGGCGACCTCCCGCCGCACCGTCGCCATGCGCTCCTCGACGGTGAACATCGGCGACTTGCTGGGATTGGTCGTCACGCCTACGACCAGCCGGTCGACCAGCTTCGCGCCGCGCCGGATGATGTCCATATGGCCGAGCGTGATCGGGTCGAACGTGCCCGGATAGACGCCGATCCGGGTCATCGGTCGCGCTCCACGACATAACGGGCGACCGCGCGCAGCAGGTCCGCCTCGCGCCCGTACGCATGCAGGTGCCCGATTGCCTGATCGACGAGCATCCGGCACTGTTCCCGCGCGCGGTCGACGCCCAGCAGCGACAGGAACGTCTCCTTGCCCGCGCCCGCATCCTTGCGCAACGTCTTGCCGACCAGCGCTTCGTCACCCTCGGCGTCGAGCAGATCGTCGGCGATCTGGAACGCGAGCCCCAGATCATGGGCATAGCCGCGCAGCGACCGCCGCCCGTCCGGTGCGACGCGGCCCAGGATCACCCCCGCCTCGACCGCGGCGGAGATCAGCGCGCCCGTCTTCATCTGTTGCAGCCGCGTGACGGTGGCGAGATCGAACCGCGCCTTCTCCGCCTCCAGATCCATCATCTGTCCGCCCGCCATGCCCCCCGGTCCGGCGGCACGCGACAGGTCCAGTACCAGTTCCGCCCGCACGAACGGGTCGGGATGCGTATCGGCATCCGCCAGCACCTCGAACGCCAGCGCGTGCAGGCAATCGCCCGCCAGGATCGCCGTCGCTTCTCCGAACGCCTTGTGCACGGTCGGCTTGCCCCGGCGGAGGTCGTCGTCGTCCATCGCCGGCAAATCGTCATGGATCAGCGAATAGACGTGGATCGCCTCGATCGCGGTACCGACCAGCAGCGAACATCCGCGCGACACGCCGAACAGGTCCGCCGTCGCCATCGTCAGCAGCGGCCTCAGCCGTTTGCCTCCGCCGATCGCCGCGTGGCGCATTGCTCGGTACAGGTCGGCGCGGGGATCGTCGGGGATCGCCAGCAGCGCGTCGAAGTGGCGATCGACCTCACCCGCGACCAGCGCGATCGCATCGGCCAGCGGCGCAGTCGGAGCGTCGACGTCCGCCATGGTCAGCCCGCCGCAAACGGACGGGTGCCGGCGGGATTGCCCGACGCGTCCAGCCGGATCGCCTCGATCCGTGCCTGCGCGGCATCCAGCCGTTCCGCACACCGCGCGCGCAGCCGGTCGCCGCGTTCGTACAGCCGGATAGACTCGTCCAGCGTCGCGTCGCCGCTCTCCAGCCGCCCGACGATCCGCTCCAGTTCCTTCAACGCGGCCTCGAACGACAGGTCGTCGATCGGCGTTTCGGTGGCGGTGTCCGGCGCGGCGGAGGGCATGCTATCCATCGTGCCGCTATGCGACACGGGCGGAGGGGAGGCAAGGCGCAGCGCCTCCGCGGTATCGTTCATGCGGCTTTGGACGGGCTGGTGAATACGTCCTCGATCGCCAGCCCGAACAGTTCGGCGATCCTGAAGGCGAGGGGCAGGGAAGGATCGTACCGCCCCGTCTCGATCGCATTGACGCTCTGCCGGCTCACCTCCAGCAATTCGCCCAGATGCTGCTGGCTCCAGTTCCGCTCGGTCCGCAGGGCGCGCAGATGGTTGTTCATGCCTCCCTCCGCTCGATCAGCTTGTTGACGCACGAGCCGATGCCCAGCCCGCCGAACCACAGGATCGGCCAGGCATAGCCGACCAGATGCGGCAGCAGTTCGAACCCTTCCAGAAACCCCCATATCGTCGCGCCGGTCATCGCGACACCGGTGGCGACCAGCGATTGCCGGACGAGCAGCATCCGCTGATACTCGTCGGTCTCCTCGACCAGGTACATCCCGATCGCGACGAAGAACCCGGTTACCGGCAAGGCCGGCAACACGCCCGTCAGATAGGCGAGCGGTCCGCTCACCAGATCCCGGTTGAGCAGATAAACCGCAGGGAACAACAGCCCGACATAGGTCAGGGACAGCAGGATGACCCTGCGATTGTAACGCCGCTGGGCAGGAGAGAAACGCATGTCGAAGCTCCTTCTTGGTGTGTGAAGGGGGCTTTACATGGAAAGGTGGCTTTACGTCAAGTTTCCTTTCCACCGCCGCAATCGAGCGGTGCCTGCCCCACCCAGATCGCGCCTGCATCGCGGGCGCGGTCCCGGCCCGCGGCTTTCGCCTCGTACAGGGCGCGGTCGGCGCAGCGGTAGAGCGCTTTCCAGTCCGTCTCCTTCGCCAGCGATCCGGTGCAGGTGCCGATGCTGGCAGTGACGGCCATGTCGAACGGCATGCGGATGCCCCGCAACGAGTCGAGCACGCGCGATGCCGCCAGTCCGACCCCGGCATCGACGATCACCGCGAACTCCTCGCCCCCGATGCGGGCGACCAGCGCATCGCCGGGAACCACGTTGCGCAACGCCTTGGCGAAGGCGCGCAGGACTTCGTCGCCGCCGTCATGGCCGATCGTCTCGTTGACCGCCTTGAAGTGATCGAGATCGGCGATCAGTAGCGTTTGTGGCCCCTCCCGCCCGATCGCGCGCGACAGGAACGATCGGCGGTTGAGCAGGCCCGTCAGCGGATCGCTGTCCGCCAGCAGTCTCGCCGCCAGCTCCTGCACTCGCGCCTCGTCGCGCTCCCTTGCCAGCAGGTGGATACGATAGGCGATGCCGATGCTCGACATGATCGCTTCGACCGCCATCGCCAGCAGCGTGGAATTGTCGACCCAGACATTGTCGGCTGTCCAGCCATAGGCCCCGGTAATTCGCAGCCCCGCCGCGGCGATCGGCACACCCCAGGCGATCGCGAACATCCAGAGGAAGTTGGACCGCCGCCGCCACGCGCTGAACAGGATCAGCGGGACCAGAAGGATCAACGACGCGATCGATCCCATCATCAGCTCGTCCAGCAGGTGGATTCGCCAGGGTGACAAGGCTGCGGACGCCGTGGCGCTCGCCATCGTCGCGATCATGCCCGCGGTGATCGCGTGGCGCAGCCAGCGAGGGAAAACCCGCGGTTCGAAGAACAGGCGCGCGAACAGCATGACGCTGGCCGCCGATCCCGCCAGCGCCAGCCCGCTGATACGGATGCGGTCATTGTTGTCGAGCGCCGGATACCATTGCCCCAGTGCGCCGGACGAACTCACGGCATAGGCCAGCAGGCAGAGCAGCAGCAGGCAATAGGCGGGCTGGAACGCCTGTCGCAACGCCCGCCACAAGGCGAGATTGTACACGATCAGCGCCAGCACCATGCCCCCGAACGCGCCATACAGCGCCGCAAGCAGGATTTCGGAATTGGCATTCTCGCCGTGCGTGGCCAGCATCGGCTGGCGCACGATGCCGCGGATATTCGCGGCTCCCTCGACATGCCAGAGCAACCGCACGGGGACTGCGCCGTGACGCGGGAGCGTCTGCGCGATCATCGCGCCCAACATCAGCCGCTCGCCCGTCGTGCGGCTGGTATAGGTGGTTCGGCGGATCGCCCCGTCCGCATACAGGGTATGAAGCGAGACGCGGTCCTGCCACACGCTGGCGGTGCGGACAGTCAGCGGACCGTGGCTATCGATCGCCGGCAAGCGCTGCGACAGGACCCAGAAATCGCCGCTGCCAAAGGTGCGCTGCGGCGACGTGCAGTCGAATCGTCCCGGCGTCGCGAACAGCGTCCGCGCCGTCATTCCCGGCGCAGCGCGCACGATGCACAGGCTCAGCGGCATCCCCATCGACGCCGCGGTCGGTGCCGACGTCGCAGCTGCGAGCAGCATGACCAGCGCCATCCACCAATATCGCAGCAACCGTTCGATCATGGGGCGATCGTTACGCCACCCCGTTCAACGAAGGGTTAACGCCGTGGATACCAATTCGGGGTTCTGCACGGCGCCCGGCAGAGCCACCCTCTCGGCCAGTGGCACCCAAAACCACGAAGGGCGGCGGCACTCTCGCGCCACCGCCCTGTCGCGATCGATAAACCGTCGAAGCTATTCCGCCTCGACCGGAGCGGGCTTGCCGCCCTTCTTGCGCGGCTTCTTGGGCGCGGCGGGTTCGATGCCGAACGACAATGCACCGTCCTTCATCCGCACCGTCACCTCGCCGCCGTGGACCAGCTTGCCGAACAGCAGTTCCTCGGCCAGCGGCTGCTTGATCTTTTCCTGGATCAGGCGGCCCATCGGTCGTGCGCCGTACAGCTTATCATAGCCCTTCTCGGTCAGCCAGCTCTTGGCCGCATCGTCCAGGTTGATGTGGACGTTGCGATCCGCCAGCTGCAATTCCAGCTGGAGGATGAACTTGTCGACCACACGCGCGACCACCTCGGTCGGCAGGTATCCGAACGGTACGATCGCATCGAGACGATTGCGGAACTCCGGCGTGAACATCTTCTGCACCGCCTGTTCGTCCTCACCCTCGCGGGTCAGGTTGCCGAACCCGACCGTCTCGCGCGCCATGTCGGACGCACCCGCATTCGTCGTCATGATGAGGATGACGTTGCGGAAATCGACCGTCTTGCCGTGCTGATCGGTCAGGCGACCGTTGTCCATCACCTGCAACAGGATGTTGAACAGGTCCGGATGCGCCTTCTCGATCTCGTCCAGCAGCAGCACGCAATGCGGGTTCTGGTCGACCGCGTCGGTCAGCAGACCGCCCTGGTCGAACCCGACATAGCCCGGGGGCGCACCGATCAGCCGGCTGACCGAATGACGCTCCATATATTCGGACATGTCGAACCGCTGGAGCGGAATGCCCATGATCGCCGACAATTGCTTGGCGACCTCGGTTTTGCCGACGCCGGTCGGGCCGGTGAACAGATAGTTGCCGATCGGCTTCTCCGGATCGCGCAGTCCCGCCCGCGACAGCTTGATCGCCGACGCCAGCTTCTCGATCGCGCTGTTCTGCCCGAAAACGACCCGCTTCAGATCGGTTTCGAGCGTCGCCAGCGCCATCTTGTCGTCGGTGCTGACGCTTTTCGGAGGGATACGCGCCATCGTCGCGATGACGGCCTCGATCTCCTTGGGCGTGATCGTCTTCTTCCGCTTGGCGGCGGGCACCAGCATCTGCATCGCGCCGACCTCGTCGATCACGTCGATCGCCTTGTCCGGCAGCTTGCGGTCGTTGATGTAGCGGGCAGACAATTCGACCGCCGACTTGATCGCATCGGGCGTGTACTTGACCGAGTGATGCTCCTCGAACGCGGAGCGCAGGCCAGCCAGAATCTTGATCGTGTCCTCGATCGTCGGCTCGTTCACGTCGATCTTCTGGAACCGCCGCAGCAGCGCGCGGTCCTTTTCGAAGTGGTTGCGGAACTCCTTGTAGGTGGTCGACCCGATGCAGCGGATCGCGCCGCCCGACAGGGCCGGCTTCAGCAGATTCGACGCATCCATCGCGCCGCCGCTGGTCGCGCCCGCGCCGATCACCGTGTGGATCTCGTCGATGAACAGCACTGCGTGCGGCAGCTTTTCCAGTTCGTTGACGACCGCCTTCAGCCGCTCCTCGAAATCGCCGCGATAGCGGGTGCCGGCCAGCAACGCGCCCATGTCGAGCGAATAGATGACGGCTTCCTTCAGCACGTCGGGCACCTCGCCCTCGACGATCTTGCGCGCCAGACCCTCGGCGATCGCCGTCTTGCCGACGCCGGGATCGCCGACGTAGAGCGGGTTGTTCTTCGACCGGCGGCACAGGATCTGGATCGTGCGATCCACTTCCGGCCCGCGACCGATCAGCGGATCGACCTTGCCGATCTTCGCCTTCTCGTTGAGGTCGACGGTGAACTGCTTCAGCGCGCTTTCCGTCTTGCCCTTCTCCTGTCCCTTTTGCGGCTTTTCCTCTTCGGCCGCGCCCTTGGGCGGGGTCGCCTCCGCCGCGCCGCCCTTGCCGACGCCGTGGCTGATGAAGCTGACCGCATCCAGACGGCTCATGTCCTGCTGTTGCAGGAAATACACCGCATAGCTCTCGCGTTCGCTGAACAGCGCGACCAGCACGTTCGCGCCGGTCACCTCGTCACGGCCCGAAGACTGGACGTGCAGGATCGCGCGCTGGACGACGCGCTGGAACCCGCTGGTGGGGGAGGGATCGGTCTGCGCATCGACCTTCAGCGCATCCAGTTCGGTGTCGAGATAATGCGCGACCGTGGTCTTCAGCTCACCCAGATCGACATGGCACGCGGTCATCACCTTGGACGCGTGCTCATCGTCGATCAGCGCAAGCAGCAGGTGTTCCAGCGTTGCATATTCGTGGCGGCGCGAGGACGCGGCCTCCAGCGCCTTGTGCAGCGTGGTTTCCAGCGCGGGGGCGAATGACGGCATGTTGCTACTCCAGTCGGGCCCGATGACGGGCCCTTTCCGTGTATGTCGGAACGGTGACGCCCATCATCAAGCGGCGCGGCCTTTCCCGAAGGAAGCGCGCCGCGACGCTCACGACCTGAATAGCGCGTCGGCGCTTGCCCGGTGGTTAACGGCGTATTCGTGCTTGCGCCGGACGCGGGCGATCTCCCCCTCCAGCACCGTGATCCGCGCCTCCAGCTCCGTGACGGACAGCGGGTCCAGATCCTCCCGCACCAATTGGTCGAGGATGTCGTTGCGGCGGGAAGGGGCGTCGTCGATGTCCACGGTGGTCCGGCTCCTGAAGCGCAAGCGTTGACCCGCGCGAACACGTTGTCAATAAGCCCGGCGGAAGACTGACCCCGTTTAAGGCGAACCGATGGCCTCGATCCCTGAGACGATGACCGCGATCGATCCCGAGCAGCCGGGCGGGCCGGAGGTGCTCGTTCCGGTCGAGCGTCCCGTGCCGGTGCCCGGCCCGGGCGAGGTCCTGGTCCGCGTCGCTGCCGCCGGGGTGAACCGGCCGGAAGTGATGCAGCGTCAGGGCAAATACCCGCCGCCGCCGGGTGCGCCCAGCATCCTTGGCCTCGAACTGTCCGGTACGATCGTCGCGGTGGGGGAAGGTGTGGACGATGCGCAGATCGGGCAGCCCGTCTGCGCGCTGGTCGCGGGCGGTGCCTATGCCGAATATGCCGTCGCGCCGTTCGGCCAGTGCCTGCCGGTCCCCGCTGCCGTGTCGATGACGGAGGCGGCGGCGCTGCCCGAGACGCTGTTCACCGTGTGGACCAACCTGTTCGAGCGCGCCTACGCGATGGAGGGCGATACGGTGCTGGTCCATGGCGGCACCAGCGGCATCGGCACGATGGCGATCGCGCTGGGCCGCCTCTTCGGCCTGACCGTCATCGTGACCTGCGGCAGCGCCGTCAAATGCCGCGCCGCGCTCGATCTCGGCGCGGCGCACGCGATCGATTACAGCCGGGAGGATTTCGTCGAGCGGGTGAAGGCGATCACCGACGGCCGGGGGGTCCAGGCGGTGCTGGACATGGTGGGCGGCGATTACGTCCCCCGCAACCTGCAATGCCTGGCGGACGATGGTCGCCACGTCTCGATCGCGGTGCAGCGCGGCGCGGCGGCGACCGTGCCGTTGTTCGAGATCATGCGCCGCCGCCTCACCCTGACCGGCTCGACGCTGCGCGCGCGCGACACGGCGTTCAAGTCGCTGGTCGCCGACGAACTCGTCCGCACCGTCTGGCCGCATGTCGAGGCGGGCAAGCTGAAACCCGCGATCGACCGGGTCTTCCCGCTGTCGCAAGCCGCCGACGCGCACCGCCGGATGGAGGCAGGCGACCATGTCGGCAAGATCGTGCTGACGGTCGAATAGCCCCTATCCCGGCCCCGTCCCGGCCCGCGACGTCAGCCTGTGGCCCGCACCTGCGCGACGGCGTCCGCCAGAGCATCGTAGATGCGGTCGAGGTCGCCGGCCTCGATGCAATAGGGCGGCATGACGTACAGCGTGTTGCCGAGCGGGCGCAGCAGCAGGTCGGCGTCGCGGAACCGCGCCAGCAGCCGTGGCGCCAGCGCCGACAGATAGCCCGCGTCCGTCACCTCCAGATCGAGCGCGGCGATCGTGCCGAGCGTGCGGGCATTCGCGACGCCGGGCAGGTTGGCCAGCCGGGCCATCCGTTCGGCCTGCGCCTCTGCCAACGCCGTGACGCGTCCGGCGACCGGTTCCTCCCGCCAGATCGCGAGATTGGCGACGGCGGCGGCGCAGGCGATCGGATTGGCGGTGTAGCTGGACGAGTGGAAGAACATCCGCGCGCGGTCGGTCGAAAGATGGCTGGCGTAGATATCCTCCCGCGCCATCGTCACCGCCAGGGGCAGGCTGCCGCCCGTCAGTCCCTTGGACAGGCACAGGATGTCGGGGGCGATCCCTGCCTGTTCGCACGCCAGCAGCGCGCCGGTACGGCCCCATCCCGTCATCACCTCATCGGCGATGAACAGCACGTCATGCTTCGCGCAGATCGCGTGCATCGCGCGGAGCGTGTCCGCGCCGTACATCAGCATCCCGCCCGCGCCGAGCACCAGTGGCTCGACGATGAACGCCGCGGGTCGCGTCCGGCACACCGCCTCCAGCGCATCCAGCGTCTCCTGCCCGCATCCGGCGGCGGGGAAGGGCACGGTCGCCACGTCGAACAGCAGCGGCGCATAGGCTGCGCTGAACACCCCGCGTGCGCCGACCGACATGCC
Organism: Sphingomonas sp. Leaf343; assembly: GCF_001423765.1. Classification (GTDB taxonomy): domain Bacteria; phylum Pseudomonadota; class Alphaproteobacteria; order Sphingomonadales; family Sphingomonadaceae; genus Sphingomonas. The sequence continues at coordinate 199,770 of NZ_LMPG01000012.1, read as the reverse complement.
GCCGACCGTGTCGCCATGATAGCTGTGCTGCATCACGACGATCCGCGTCCGCGCCTCGCCGCGATTGGCCCAGTGACCCAGCGCCATCTTCAGCGCGACCTCGACGCTGGTCGATCCCGAGTCGGAAAAGAACACCCGCGTCAGCGAGGCCGGCATGATCGCGAGCAGTCCGCGCGCCACGTCCTCGGCCGGCTGGTGCGTCCAGCCGGCGAAGATGATCTGATCCAGCCGCTGCGCCTGTTCGGCGATCGCGGCCATGATCCGGGGATGCGCGTGGCCGTGCGTCGTCACCCACCAGGACGAGATCGCATCGACGATCCGGCGGCCGTCGTCCGTATACAGCGCCGCGCCCTTGCCGTGAGTCACCAGCGGGATCGGCTCGCGCAGACCATGCTGCGTGAACGGGTGCCAGATGGGCGAGGTCATGCGAAATCCCCGGTGTCGAAGTGCGCTGCGAACGCCGCCTGCAGCGTGTCGGCGTCGAGGGTGACGAGGCGCGGCAGGCGACCCAGCCGCTTCACCCGACCGATCCGGCAGATCGTCGCCTCGCTATCCTCCACCGCATCGCCGGAAAAGGCGATGCCGAGGATCGGGACGCCGCGCCGGCGCAGCGCCTCGATCGTCATCAGGCTGTGGCTGATCGTTCCCAGCCCGGTCCGCGCGACGATCACCACCGGCTGCGCCCAGCGTGCGAAGACATCGGCATAGAGCAGGTCGCCGGCCAGCGGCACGAGCGCGCCGCCTGCACCCTCCACCACCAGCGGGCGGTGCGGCGGCAGGGCCAGCCGGTCGGGATCGATCGTCACGCCGTCGATCGCGGCGGCGCGGTGGGGGGAGCAGGGCGTCGTCAGCCGGTACGCCTCGGGCAGGATCCGTTCGGCCGGCAATCCCGAGAGCGACGCCACGCGTGCGGCATCCCCGTGATCGAGATCGCCGGCCTGTACCGGCTTCCAGTAATGCGCGACGAGCGCTCCGGCGAGCGCGGCGGCGAAGACGGTCTTGCCGACATCGGTGTCGGTGCCGGTGACGACGATCGCGCGGTTCATCGCAGCACGTCCTCCAGCGTCGCGGCCAGCCGCTCGATCGCCGCGGTGTCGACGTTGAGCGTCAGCGAGATGCGCAGCCTGGCCGTGCCCGCCGGAACGGTCGGCGGCCGGATGCCGCGCACGTCCAGCCCGGCGGCCTGCAAGGCGGAGGCGACCTGCATCGTCCGGGCATCCTCGCCCAGGATCAGCGGCACGATCTGCGATCCCGTGGCGGGTGCGCCGTGCGGCGACAGCAGCCGGCCGGCGACCGCGATCCGATCGGCAAGGGCGGCGCGACGTTCCGGCTCATCGGTCAGCATCCGCAACGCCTCCCGCACGGCGGCGGCCATCAGCGGCGACGGCGCGGTCGAGAAGATGAAGCCCCGACCGCGGTTGACGAGGAAGTCGGTCATGACGCGCGGTCCACATACCAGCGCCCCCTCGCACCCCAGCGCCTTGCCGCAGGTGTGCAGCGTGATGAGGTTGGCGGGCCGCGCGCCGTCGCCCGACAGGCCGCGTCCGCCGGCCCCGAACACGCCGGTCGCATGCGCCTCGTCCACGACCAGCACCGCGTCGTGCCGGTCCGCGACCTGCGCCAGTGCCGTCAGCGGGGCGCGGTCTCCGTCCATGCTGTAGAGGCTTTCGACCACGATCCACGGCGTGCCCGTGCCGCTGCCCGCGCGCCATGCGGCGATCGCGTCGGCAAAGCCCTGAACGTCGTTGTGACCGGCCGCCATCGACGGCGCGCGGGCCAGTGCCATGCCGTCATGCGCGCTGGCGTGGATCAGCGCATCGTGGACGATCAGGTCGCCCCGCTGCGGCAGGGTCGCGAGCAGGGTCGCATTCGCGGAAAACCCGCTGGAGAAATACAGCGCCGACTCCGCCCCGAAGAACGCCGCCGCCTCCGCCTCCAGCGCCTCGTGCTCGGGATCGTTGCCACGCAGCAACCGCGACCCCCCGGCACCGATCGCGACACCCCGATCCAGCGCGTCCGCCACGGCAGTGCGCAAGCGTGCCGATCCGGCCAGCCCCAGATAGTCATTGGACGCGAAATCATCTCCCGCCCTGGGGGCAAGGCTGCGCCGCCGCGCGCGACCCTCCAGCGCGGCGAGATCGCGACGATGCGCGGCGAAGGGGAGGGCTGGCAGCTTCACGGTCATCGTCGTCATCCCTCCGCCGGCGGCTCCTACCAGCATCGGCGGGGAAGGCCAGCGATGCGCCACCTTCCGCTACGGCCGACGCCATACGTATGTGGTCGCGGCGCGATTGACGCGGGAACCCGGAGGTGATCGGACTATTTCATCCAACAGGGGGCGTTCCGCGCCCCGAAACTCGATGGAGCAGACCATGTCCGACGACCGCCACGACGCGATCCGCACCCGCGCCTATCAGCTTTGGGAAGACGAGGGCCGTCCGCACGGCCGCGACGAGCATCACTGGCATGAGGCATCGCGGACAGACGGCGACGCCGTGTCCGGACCCGCCGCCACGGCGGCGGGGGACGAGGCGGGCGGCGACCTGACCGAAGAGTTGCCGGCCGCGCCGCCACCCGCTCCCAAGCCACGGAGCGCCAAGCCGAAAGAGCCGCCGCAGACCACCGCCGCGGAGCCGGGCGCGAAGAAAGCCCGTTCGCCCAAGTCAAAATCGGCGAAGTAGCCGACCCTTCCGCCGACTTCAGACGTTCGTAGGGTCGCGCGGGCGCTTGCCGGCGGACCGGAGGGGAATTTGTTGATGCCTGATGCCACCCAGACGACGCGCCACAGCGCGCTGGATCCGATTGTGTCGACGCCCGTAGCCGAGGCGCTGAACCGCGCGACGACGCCTGCCGGGCGGCTGGTGATCGATGCGATCACGCCCAGCGTCGATGGCGGCTGGCCGGTTAAGCGGATCGTCGGCGAGGAGGTGACGGTCGAGGCGAACGTCTTCACCGACGGGCACGAACAGCTTGCGGTCGAACTGTTGTGGCGGCCCGCCGACGAAACCGAATGGCGCGCAATCAGGATGGTGGCGCTTCCGACGGATCGCTGGCGCGCCACGTTCACCCCCGAACGGCTGGGTCGGCACGAGTTCGCGATCGAGGGCTGGCTGGACGTGTTCGGCGGCTTCCGGCGCGATTTCGCCAAGAAGCTCGGCGCGGACGTGGCGCAGCCGGTCGATTACATGGAAGGCCGCGGCATCGTCCGCGCGGCGGCGAAGCGTAGCGGCGACGCCGAGCTGTTGCGCTGGGCCGATCGCGTCGATGCCGGCGACGATGCGCGCGAAGGGGCCGAACTGCTGCTGGCGGACGAACTCGCGCGGCTGATGATGAAGGTGGATGATCGGCCGCACCGACTGCGCGCGGCGACGATCCTGCTCGACGCGGAACGTCTCGCGGCGCGGTTTTCCAGCTGGTACGAGCTGTTCCCCCGCTCTCAGGTCACCGATCCGACGAAGCACGGCACGTTCGACGATGTCATCCCGCGCCTGCCGCAGATCCGCGACATGGGCTTCGACACGCTGTATTTTCCGCCCATCCACCCGATCGGCAAGACCAACCGCAAGGGGCCGAACAACACACTGACGCCGGGGCCGAACGACCCCGGCAGCCCCTACGCGATCGGCTCGGACGCCGGCGGCCACGATGCGGTGCATCCCGAACTCGGCGGGTTCGAGGCGTTCGCGCGATTGGTCGAGGCGGCGAAGGCGCATGGGCTGGAGGTCGCGCTCGACTTCGCGATCCAGTGTTCGCCCGATCACCCGTGGCTGAAGGATCATCCCGGCTGGTTCGCGTGGCGACCCGACGGGTCGATGAAATATGCGGAGAATCCGCCGAAGAAATATCAGGACATCGTCAACGTCGATTTCTACGGCCCCGACGCGATCCCGGGCCTGTGGGTGGCGCTGCGCGACGTCGTGCTGCTGTGGATCGAGCACGGCGTGAAGGTCTTCCGCGTCGACAATCCCCACACCAAGCCGTTGCCCTTCTGGGAATGGATGATCGGCGAGGTCCGCGCGCAGCATCCCGACGCGATCTTCCTCGCGGAGGCGTTCACGCGCCCGACGATGATGTACCAGCTGGCGAAGGTCGGCTTCTCGCAAAGCTACACCTATTTCACCTGGCGCGACCGCAAGGACGAGCTGACCGAGTATATCGAGGAACTGACGACGGAGGCTCCCAAGGAGTTCTACCGCCCGCACTTCTTCGTCAACACGCCCGACATCAACCCGGTCTATCTGCAAACGTCGGGTCGGCCGGGGTTCCGCATCCGCGCGGTGCTCGCGGCGACGCTGTCGGGGCTGTTCGGCGTCTATTCGGGGTTCGAGCTGTGCGAGGCCGCGCCGATCCCCGGCAAGGAAGAATATCTCGACAGCGAGAAGTACATCGTCAAGCCGCGCGACTGGAACGCGCCGGGCAACATCACGATGGACATCGCGATGCTCAACCGCATCCGCCGCCAATATCCGGCGCTCCAGACGCATCTGAACACCAAATTCTTCGTCGCCGATGACGACAACATCATCTGGTACGGCAAGCCCGATCCGGACGGACAGGGGATCATCTGCGTCATGGTCAATCTCGACCCGCACAACGGCCATGAATGCAATTTCCAGATTCCGCTCTGGGAGATTGGGCTGGACGACAATGCCAGCGTCGATGTCGAGGATCTGGGCGAGGGCTGGCGCTTCCGCTGGTACGGAAAGGATCAGTTCATCCGCATCGAACCCGACCAACCCTATCGTATCTGGCGCCTGACGCCCGGAGGTTTCGCATGAGCGAGTTGCAGTCGGACGCCGTCACCGATCCGATGAAGGACCCGCTCTGGTACAAGGACGCGGTGATCTATCAGGTCCACGTCAAATCCTTCTACGACAGCAACAATGACGGCATCGGCGACTTCAAGGGGCTGTTGCAGAAGCTGGATTACATCGCCGATCTCGGCGTGACCTGCATCTGGCTGCTGCCCTTCTATCCCAGCCCGCGCCGCGACGACGGCTACGACATCGCCGCCTACGAGGACGTGTCGCCCGATTACGGGACGATGGAGGATGCGACCGCGTTCATCGCGGCGGCGCACGATCGCGGCATCCGCGTTGTCACCGAACTCGTCATCAACCACACGTCGGACCAGCATCCGTGGTTTCAGGCAGCGCGCAAGGCCCCGCCGGGATCGCCGGAGCGCGCCTTCTACGTCTGGTCGGACGACGACAAGCTCTACAGCGGTACACGCATCATCTTCCTCGACACCGAGAAGTCAAACTGGACATGGGACGAGGAGGCGGGTGCGTATTTCTGGCACCGCTTCTATTCGCACCAGCCCGACCTGAACTTCGACAATCCGGCGGTGCTGGAAGAAGTGCTCCGCGTCATGCGCTTCTGGCTCGATCTCGGTGTCGACGGGCTGCGGCTCGACGCGATTCCGTATCTGATCGAGCGTGACGGCACCTCGAACGAGAATCTGCCGGAGACGCATGATGTCCTGAAGAAGATCAGGGCCGCGCTGGATCGCGAATATCCCGACCGCATGCTGCTCGCCGAGGCGAACATGTGGCCGGAGGACACGCAGCAATATTTCGGCGACAGCGCCGCCGCGGGCGAGGCGGGCGACGAGTGCCACATGGCGTTCCACTTCCCCCTGATGCCGCGCATGTACATGGCGGTGGCGCAGGAGGATCGCTTCCCGATCACCGACATCATGCGCCAGACGCCCGACATCCCGGCGAACTGCCAATGGGCGATCTTCCTGCGCAACCACGACGAACTGACGTTGGAGATGGTCACCGATTCGGAGCGGGACTATCTGTGGAACACCTATGCGGCGGACCGGCGCGCGCGGATCAATCTCGGCATCCGCCGCCGCCTCGCGCCGTTGATGGAGCGGGACCGGCGGCGCATCGAGTTGATGCATGCGCTGCTGCTGACGATGCCGGGCACGCCGGTGCTGTATTATGGCGACGAGATCGGGATGGGCGACAACATCCATCTCGGCGACCGCGATGGCGTCCGCACGCCGATGCAATGGTCGCCGGACCGCAACGGCGGCTTCAGCCGCGCCGATCCGCCGCAACTGACGCTGCCGGCGATCATGGACCCGCTGTACGGCTATCAGGCGGTGAACGTGGAGGCGCAGGAGCGCGACGGCCATTCGCAGTTGAATGCGGTCAAGCGCATGCTGGCGGTGCGACGCGAGCATCCCGCTTTCGGCCGGGGGACGCAGCGTTTCCTGCGCCCCGCCAACCGCAAGATCCTCGCCTACATCCGCGAATATCAGGACGACCGCATCCTGTGCGTGTTCAACCTCGGCCGCACGGCGCAGGCGGTGGAACTGGACCTTCAGGAGCATGAGGGGCTGACCCCGGTCGAACTGACCGGCGGCGTGGCGTTCCCGGCGGTCGGGCCTCAGCCCTATGTGCTGACGCTGCCGCCCTATGGTTTCCTGTGGTTCGTGCTTAGCGATCAGGCGAACGCGCCCGCCTGGGCGACCAGCGCGCCGTCGCTGGAGGTGGAGCGCTTCACCTTCGTGCTGCGGCCGGAGCTGGAGGACGTGACGGTCGGCTCCAACCGCTCCGTGCTGGAGCGCGACGTGCTGCCGACCTACATCGCGCAGCGCCGCTGGTTCGGGGCCAAGGACGAGGCACTGAACGAGGTGCGGCTGATCCGCTGCGATCCGTTGCCCGGTGTCGAGGACCTGCTGCTCGCGGAGATCGAGGTCGAGACGGACCGCGGCGCCTATCGCTACTCCCTGCCGCTGGGCATCGCGTGGGAAGGCGAGACGCAAGGGCGCTTCGCTGGCAGTCTGGCGATGGCGCGTGTCCGTCGCGGCCGCCGGGTCGGCCTGCTCACCGACGGTTTCGCGGTCAGCGAATTCGCGCGCAGCGTGCTGGGCGGGATGATCGCTGGCACCACCTTGGGAGAGGGCGACGCCGCACTGGCCTTCACCGGTTATGACGGGCTCGACGTGCAGCCGGACGAGACGGTCGAGTGGCTGACCGCGGAACAGTCCAACAGCACGATGGTGCTGGGCGAACGCGTCGTGCTGAAGCTGCTGCGTAAGCTGGAAAGCGGCATCCACCCTGATGCGGAGATGGTCCGCCACCTCGTCGCGCAAGGGTTCGAGGCCGTGCCGCCGATCCTGGGCGAGGTCCGCCGCGTCAGCGACGACACGCTGCTGATGATGGCGCAGCGCTTCGTCCACAATCAGGGCGATGGCTGGCAGTGGACGCTGGCGACGCTGGAACGGTTGGCGATCGCCGACGAATCGACCTTCGCCAATTATCGCACCTTCGCGGAGACGCTGGGCAAGCGGCTGGCGCAGATGCACGCCGTGCTTGCGCGACCGAGCGACGACCCGGCGTTCGCGCCGGATACGATGTCGCCGGAGGGCGCGGAGCGTCTCGCTGCCGACGTGCTCGCCGATGTCGAAAACGCGCTGGCGCGGATCGCGGACGCGCACCTGACCGGGGAAGCGGCGGAGTATCTGCTCGCCAACCGCGACGCGCTGATCGCGCGGGTGCGCGACGTGGCCCGTGCTACCGCTGGCGAGCGGCTGACGCGCATCCACGGCGACCTGCATCTGGGGCAGGTGCTGGTGACCGGCGGCGACGTGATGCTGATCGATTTCGAGGGTCAGCCGGCCAAGCCGCTCGCCGAACGTCGTGCCAGGGATCTGGCCCTGCGCGACGTGGCGGGCATTCTACGGTCGTTCGACTATGCCACCGCCGTCGCCGACCGCTCGCGTCCGCCGGGGCCGGACACCGAGGCGCTGCGGGCCGAACATCGCTACGCATCCTTCTGTCACAACGCGCGCGAGGCATTCCTCGACGCCTATGTCGCGGAGGCGTGCGAGGCACCGGATGCCGCGCGCCTCGACCTGCTGCTCGTCGCGAAGGCCGCGTACGAGGTCGGGTACGAGGCTGCGAACCGGCCGGACTGGCTGGAGGTGCCGGTGGACGGCCTGTTTCGGGCGGGACGCCGCCTGATCGGGTAACCTGCCAACTGTCACCCCGGCGTTCGCCGGGGTGACGGGTAATCCGATTGATCTCGCACATGCACAATAAGCGTGCGGTGTGCGGAACACGCGCCCCGGCGAGCGGGTTTCACGGCGGTATCCAGAACAGGGGAATACCGCCTTGACGTCATTGCCCGACCGGCTCGAAGCCGGCTCGCCCTATCCGCTCGGTGCGACGTGCATCGACGGGGGGATCAACTTCGCCGTCTTCTCCGCCAATGCCGAAAAGATCGAGCTGTGTATCTTCAGCCCCGACGGCAAGCGCGAGCTGCGGCGTTACGAATTGCCTGAATGGACCGACGAGGTCTGGCACGGCTATCTGCCCGATGTCGGCCCCGGCGTCCTCTACGGGTATCGCGCGCACGGCCCCTACGAGCCGGAGCAGGGCCATCGCTTCAACCCGAACAAGCTGCTGCTCGACCCCTATGCGCGCAAGCTGCACGGCCAGATCAAATGGACCGACGCGCTGCACGGCTACAAGGTCCGATCGCGCAAGGAAGACCTGTCCTTCGATACGCGCGACAGTGCGCCGGCCATGCCCAAGGGCGTCGTCGTCGACGATCATTTCGACTGGTTGCAGGATCGCCGCCCCAACACGCCGTGGTCGGAAACGGTCGTGTACGAGGCGCACGTCAAGGGCCTGACCAAGCTGTTCGAACTGGTGCCGCCACGCGAACGCGGCACCTATGCCGCGCTCGGCCACCCGAAGGTCATCGAGCATCTGAAGAAATTGGGCGTCACCGCGCTGGAACTGATGCCGATCCACGCCTTCACGCAGGACCGGTTCCTGCAGGAAAAGGGATTGCGCAATTACTGGGGCTACAACACGCTCTCGTTCTTCGCGCCGGAGCAGTCGTATTTTGCGACCGACAGCCAGGACGAACTCCGTCGCGCCGTCCGCCGCCTGCACTCCGCCGGGATCGAGGTCATTCTGGACGTCGTCTACAATCACACCTGCGAGGGATCGGAGAAGGGGCCGACGCTGTCGTGGCGCGGGCTGGACAACGCCAGCTACTACCGGCTGGTCAAGGATCAGCCGCGATACGCGATCAACGACACCGGCACCGGCAACACGCTGAACACCGACAAGGCGCGCGTGATCCAGATGATCGCCGACTCGCTGCGCTATTGGGCGACCAGCTTCGGTATCGACGGCTTCCGTTTCGATCTCGGCCTGACGCTCGGCCGGACGGAAACCGGCTTCGACAGCGGTCATGCGTTCTTCGACGTGCTGCGGCAGGACCCGGTGCTCGGCAAGCTCAAGCTGTCAACGGAGCCGTGGGACATCGGTCCGGGCGGCTATCAGCTCGGCAATTTCCCGCCCGGTTTCGCGGAGTGGAACGACAAGTATCGCGACACCGTCCGCAAGTTCTGGCGCGGCGACCCGTCGCAGCGCGGCGATCTCGCGGCGCGGCTGTCCGGTTCTGGCGACCTGTTCGACCGCCGCGCGCGGCGTCCCTGGGCCAGCGTCAACCTGCTCGCGGCGCATGACGGCTTCACGCTGTACGACACCGTCGCCTACGAACAGCGCCACAACGAGGCCAACAAGGAAGACAATCGCGACGGCCACTCGGAAAACTATTCGCGCAACTGGGGCGCGGAGGGGGAGACCGACGACGAGGGGATCAAGGCGACCCGCGCCACCGTCCAGCGGTCGATGCTGACCACGCTGTTCGCCTCGCTCGGTACGCCGATGCTGGTCGCGGGCGACGAGTTCGGGCGGACGCAGGGCGGCAACAACAACGCCTATTGCCAGGACGACGAGATCAGCTGGCTCGACTGGTCCCGCGCCGCCTCGCCGGAGGGCAAGTCGTTGTTCGACTTCACGTCTCGTCTCGCCGACCTGCGTCGCCGCTATCCCGTCCTGCGCTCCAAGTCGTTCCTGTACGGGCAAAACTCGCCCGGCCACGGCGTCAACGACATCGAATGGTGGGACGAGCGCGGCGAGCAACTGTCGTCCGACGACTGGAACAACCCGGATGGCCGCGCCCTGCTGATGCGCCGTGCGGTGAAGCTCGACAGCGGCGAGATCGAGGCGGTCTCGCTGCTGCTGAACGCATCGGACGATACGATCACCTTCACCCTGCCGCCCCCGCACAGCGACCGCGTCGTGCTGATCGACAGCACCAGACCCGATCTGCGCGAGGAGGCGATCGGCGACGAGTATGAACTCGGCGCGCACGGGGCTGCGCTGATCGCGTGGAAGGTCGCGCCGGAAGCTACCGGTCAGGACGACGGAGAGGCATGATGCGCTGGGGGCCGGAACTGCTGGCGGACGACCGGACGGCGTTCCGGCTCTGGGCGCCCGATGCCGACGCGGTGACGCTCGAACTGGAGGGCCTTCCGCCCGTCGATATGGCGGCGGGGGAAGGCGGCTGGTTCTCCGCGGAGGCGGCGGTCGGTGCGGATACCCGCTACCGGTTCCGCATCGGCGACATGGCGGTGCCAGATCCCGCGTCGCGCGCGCAGGACGGCGGCGTAAACGGATGGAGCATCGTCGTCGATCCTGACGCCTACCCATGGCGCAGCGACTGGGCGGGGCGCGCGTGGGAAGAAACCGTCGTGATGGAGGTGCATGCCGGCACCTGCGGCGGCTTCCGCGGGCTGGCCGACACGCTGCCAGAGATTGCCGCACTGGGCGTCACCGCCGTCGAACTGATGCCGGTCAACGCATTCGGCGGCACGCGCAACTGGGGCTATGACGGCGTCCTGCCCTATGCCCCCGCCGACAGTTACGGCTCGCCCGAGGACCTCAAGGCGCTGGTCGACCGCGCGCACGAACTGGGCGTGTCGATGTATCTCGACGTGGTCTACAATCACTTCGGACCCGACGGAAACTACCTCAACAGCTATGCCAGCGGCTTCTTCCACCCGGAGGTGAAGACGCCGTGGGGCGGCGCAGTGGCGGTGGACGAAGAGCCGGCGCGGCGTTTCTTCATCGACAATGCGCTGATGTGGCTTCAGGAATATCGCTTCGACGGGCTGCGCTTCGACGCGGTGCATGCGATTGCCAACGACGCGTTCCTCGACGCCATGGCCGCAGAGATCCGCGCGACGGTGAAGCGCCCGGTGCATCTGGTGCTGGAGAACGAGCATAACGACTCCGATCGGCTCGCAGCGGGCAAGTACGACGCGCAGTGGAACGACGACTTCCACAACGTCCTGCACGTGCTGCTGACCGGCGAGACCGACGCCTATTACGCCGACTTCACCGACCGTCCCGCCGAACGGCTGGCGCGCTGTCTGGCGGAGGGCTTCATCTATCAGGGCGAGGCGTCGGCCAATCAGGACGGCAAGACCCGTGGCAAGCGATCGGCGCATCTGTCGCCGACATCGTTCGTGGCGTTCCTCCAGAACCACGACCAGATCGGCAACCGCGCGCTGGGCGAACGGCTGACGCTGCTGACCAGCGCTGCAAAACTCCGCGCCACGACGGTGTTGCTGCTGCTCGGGCCGCAGATCCCCTTGATCTTCATGGGCGACGAGACCGGATCGGAAACGCCGTTCCTGTTCTTCACCGACTTCCACGACGAACTGGCGGACGCCGTGCGCGAAGGGCGGCGCGACGAGTTCAGGAAGTTCGCCGCCTTCGACGAACCCGCCGAGCGTGCGACGATCCCGGACCCGAACTGCGTCGACACGTTCGAACGGTCGCGGGTGCAGCCCGGCCCGGCCGCGGATACGTGGCGCGCCTTCTACACCGAATTGCTGACGCTGCGGCGGGAGCGGATCGTTTCGGGGCTGAAGCACGCATCGTCGCTCGGCGCGAAAGCGCTCGGCGACGCCGCGGTGTCCGCGCGCTGGCAACTGGGCGATGACGTGCTGACGATCGTCCTGAATCTCGGGTCGGAGCCGGTGCGAGTTCCGGAGGGACCGCCACTCTACGCCTCGGGCGAACCGGGCGCGGCGGATAGCTGCGCGGTGTGGCTGGCATGAGCGCGCTGCACGAACTGGCGGCGGAGGTCGGGCTTCAGGTCGACTGGCGCGACGCGTCGGGTCAGGCGCAACGGGTCCGCGACGAGGTACTGGTCGACGTCTTGGAGGCGCTTGGCTTCGACGCGCGCGACGAGCGTACGATCGCGGCGACCCGTCGCCAGCATGCGGAGGGGCAGAGCGATGACGGCGCCACCTTCCTGACCGGCGATGTCGGCACGCCGATCGGGGTCCCGTTCACCGGTCGCGGCGAGCTGTCGATGGCGGACGGATCGCGGCGCGACGTGGCGATCGAAAACGGCACGCTGCCCGCGATCGACCTGCCCGGCTATCACCGGCTGCTGCTCGACGATCGCGAGGTCGAGGTCGCGGTCGCGCCCAAGCGGTGCTTCACCGTCGCCGATGCCGCCGGCGACCGGCGCATCTGGGGCGCGGCGATCCAGATCGCCAGCCTGCGCGACGAGCGCGGCGGCGCGTATGGCGATTTCGGCAGCCTGCGCGATGCCGTCGCCGCACTGGCCGACGCGGGAGCGGATGCGGCGGCGATCAGCCCGGTCCATGCGCTGTTCCCCGCGGATGCCAGCCGCTACAGTCCCTATGCGCCGTCCAGCCGGCTGTTCCTCAACATCCTCTATGCCGATCCCGCCATCGTCGGCATGCCGCTGCATCAGGGGGGCGCGCCCGACCTGATCGACTGGCAGTCCGCGATCCCCGCGCGCATCGCGCTCCTGCGGCAGGCGTTCGACGCGCGGACCGACGCGATGCGCGATGCCGTGGCGGCGTTCGCGGACGCCGGCAGCGAAGAACTGCAACGCCACGCCCGTTTCGACGCATTGCACGCCCATTTCTTCGCGGGCGGCGCGAGCGGGTGGCAGGGCTGGCCAGCCGCCTTCCACGATCCGGCCAGCGATGCGGTGGCGCACTGGGCGCACGACAATGCGGAAGAGGTCGACTTCTACCTCTTCTGCCAATGGCTCGCCGACCGCAGCCTGTCGGAGGCGCAGGCGGCCGCCAGGTCCGCCGGGATGGCCATCGGCCTGATCGCCGACCTCGCGGTGGGGATGGATGCCGGCGGCAGTCACGCGTGGAGCCGCCCCGACGATCTCATCACCGGCCTGTCGATCGGCGCGCCGCCCGACCTGCTCGGCCCGGACGGGCAGAATTGGGGCATCACCGGTTTCGCGCCCACCGCGTTGCGGCGGCGCAATTTCGAACCGTTCCGCGCGACTCTCCGGTCCGCCTTGCAGCACGCCGGCGGCATTCGCATCGACCATGCGATGGGGCTGGAACGGCTGTGGGTCGTGCCCGATGGAAAGTCGGCGGCGGACGGTGCATACCTGTCCTACCCGCTCGACGACATGCTGCGCGTGCTGGCGATTGAGTCCGAAGTTGCGCAGGCGATCGTCATCGGTGAGGATCTCGGCACCGTGCCCGAGGGCTTCCGTCCGAAGCTCGACACGCGCGCCGTCATGGGCATGCGGGTGATGCCGTTCGAGGTGGACGGCGCAGGCAACATCACCCCGCCCGACCAGTGGACGCCCGAAGCCGCGGCGATGACCGGCACGCACGATCTGCCCACGATCGCCGGCTGGTGGCGCGGGCGCGACATCGAGCTCACCTACGAACTCGGCCGCAGTACGCGCGCCGACAGTCGCGAGGCGGCGGATACGACCCGTGATCGCGAGCGGGAAGGCTGGTGGAACAGCTTCACCGCCGCTGGCACCGCGTCGGGCGAGCGCCCTTCGCCGGACGACTCCGCACCCGTCATCGATGCCGCGCTGGGCTTCGTCGGCCGGACCCCCTGCGCGATCGCGGTCGTGCCGCTGGAGGACGCGGCGGGTCTGGTCGAACAGCCCAACTTGCCCGGCACGATCGACGAACATCCCAATTGGCGACGCCGCATGCCCGATACGACGCCCGCGCTGCTCAACCAGCCCGCCGTCGCCGCGCGCCTCGCCACGCTCAACAAGGCCAGAACTCGATGACCCCGCGCGCCACCTATCGCCTGCAACTGCACAAGGACTTCACCTTCGCCGACGCGGAGGCGATCGTGCCCTATCTGGCCGATCTCGGCATCAGCCACGCCTATCTGTCGCCGATCACCACCGCGACCAAGGGTTCGATGCACGGCTACGACGTGGTCGATCCGACCCGCATCAATCCTGAACTCGGCGGCGAGGACGCGTTCCGCTCGCTGGTCGCGGCGTTGCGTGCGCACGACATGGGCGTCGTTATCGACATCGTGCCCAACCACATGGGCGTCGCGGGCGGCGAGAACGCGTGGTGGAATGACGTGTTGGCCAGGGGTCGCGACAGCGAGTTCTCCGACGTGTTCGACATCGACTGGAAGCAGCCGATCGTCCTGCCGGTGCTCGGCGATCCGCTGCCCAAGGCGCTCGCCGACGGCGCGGTCGTGGTCGAGGACGACGCGATCGTCGCGTATGGCGAGCACCGCTTCCCCCTGCGCGCCGAGGATCGCGGCACGACCGATGCGGTCGAGGACGTGCTCGACCGCCAGCATTACCGGCTGGCATGGTGGCGCACCGCCGACGACGAACTCAACTGGCGGCGCTTCTTCACCGTCAACGAACTCGCCGGCGTCCGCGTCGGCGACCCCAAGGTGTTCGAGCGTACCCACGCGCTGATCTTCCGCCTCTGGGAAGAGGGATTGATCGACGGCGTCCGCGTCGATCACGTCGACGGCCTGACCGATCCCGCTGATTACTGCCGCACGCTGCGCCAGCGGTTCGAGGACAGCCCGCGCAAGGATCACGCGGTGATCTGGATCGAGAAGATCTTGGGTGCCGGCGAACCGTTGGCGAAGGACTGGGGCGTCGACGGCACCAGCGGCTACGACTTCATGGAGGAGGTCGCGGCGCTGCTCCACGATCCCGCCGGCGAAACTCCGCTGGCCGAAGCATGGGCGTCGCTCAGCGGCCGTCCCGCCGAATTCGCGCCGGAGGAGTTGCAGGCGCGGCAGGATGAGTTGGCGTGGCAGTTCGAGGGGCAGTTGAAATCCTGCGTCCGCGCCTTCGCCAAACTGGCGGAGTCGAGCGACGAGACGCTGGCGCTGACCCCCGAAATGCTGCGCCGCGCGATCCAGCGGCTGCTTTGGGTGTTCCCCGTCTACCGCACCTACGGCACCGGCAGCGATGCCCCCGCCACCGACGCGGCGATCCGCGCCGACGTGCGCGCACGTGTCGAGAAGTTCATCCCGCCGGGCGAAGGCTTCGTCGTGGACGCCGTGCTCGCATGGCTGGCGGGCGAAGGGCCGGGCGACCCCGACCTTGCGCATCAGGCGGTCCGCCGCTTCCAGCAACTGTCCGCGCCGGTCGCCGCGAAGGGCGTCGAGGACACCGCCTTTTACCGTTACGGCCGCCTGCTGTCTCGCAACGACGTCGGCTTCGACGCCGAGCAGTTCGCCGGTACGATCGACGGCTTCCACGATCGTATGACCGCCCGCGCGACCGACTGGCCGCGCGCGATGCTGACGACGGCCACCCACGACCACAAGCGCGGCGAGGATGTCCGCGCGCGTCTCGCGGTGCTGAGCGAGGTGCCCGACCTTTGGCTGAAGCACGTCGCGACGTGGAACGACGTGGCGGCGGAGGCGCTGGAGGGCGTCGACCCCGCGGATGCGTACATGCTCTACCAGACATTGTTCGGCGCATGGCCGCAGGGGCTGGCGACGGATGACGCCGCCGGCCTGTCCGCGTTCGCGGAGCGGGTGAACGCGTGGCAGCAAAAGGCGCTGCGCGAGGCGAAGCTGCGCTCCTCATGGGAGGCCCCGGACGAGGACTATGAGGCACGCTGCAAGGCGCTGGTCGAACGCCTGCTCGACCCGGTACAATCGGCGGAGTTCCTGACCGACCTGACCACGCTGATAGCGGAAACAGCGGACGCCGCTCAGGCGAACTCGCTCGCGCAGATGGCGTTGCGCTGCACCGTGCCGGGCGTCCCCGATTGCTATCAGGGAACCGAACTCGCCGACCTCAGCCTCGTCGATCCCGACAATCGCCGGCCCGTCGACTACGACCGCCGCCGCCAGGTTCTGGAAAGCCGCAGCGATCCCAAGCTGGCGCTGCTTGCCGATTTGCTCGCGCTGCGACAGGCGAACCCGGACCTGTTTGCCGCCGGCGATTATCGCCCCGTTACGGTAGAAGGCGCGCGGGCCGACCACATCCTCGCCTTCGAACGCCAGCACGGCGGCAAGACGCTGTGCGTCGCCGTCGCACTGCGCATGGCGGGCGTCACCGACTGGGGCGACACGCGGATCGGCTTCACGGACCAGCCCCGCTCCGCCGCCGAAGCCTTTGCCGATCGGACGGTATACGCTGCTCTCGACTGATCGCCCTTGTCTCCGCGCGCGGATCGCGACAAAGGTCCGCGCAAGGAAATTACAAGACGACATAGGAGAGCGACGATGCGGACGATCGATCATGTGATCGCCGGGGAGTCTGGTGGCGGCGCGGTCAGTGCGCGCAGCGGCGATGTCTACGACCCCAATACCGGGCAGGTGCAGGCGCGTGTCACGCTCGGTACGCAGGCCGATCTTGACCGCGCCGTCGCCGCCGCTCAGGCCGCGCAGCCCGACTGGGCCGCCACCAATCCGCAACGCCGCGCCCGCGTCATGTTCCGCTTCAAGGAACTGGTCGAGGCGAACATGGACGCGCTGGCGCACATGCTCTCGTCGGAACACGGCAAGGTCATCGCCGACTCGAAGGGCGACATCCAGCGCGGCCTTGAAGTCATCGAATTCTGCTGCGGCATCCCCCACGTTCTGAAGGGTGAGTACACGCACGGCGCCGGTCCCGGCATCGACGTCTATTCCATGCGGCAGCCGCTCGGCATCGGCGCCGGCATCACGCCGTTCAACTTTCCCGGCATGATCCCGATGTGGATGTTCGGCACCGCGATCGCGACCGGCAACGCCTTCATCCTCAAGCCGTCCGAGCGTGACCCTTCGGTCCCCGTCCGCCTCGCCGAACTGATGCTGGAGGCGGGCGCACCGGCCGGCATCCTCCAGGTCGTCCACGGCGACAAGGAGATGGTCGACGCCATCCTCGATCACCCCGCGATCAGCGCGATCAGCTTCGTCGGCTCGTCCGACATCGCCCACTATGTCTACCGCCGCGGCGTCGAGGCGGGCAAGCGCGTGCAGGCGATGGGCGGCGCCAAGAACCACGGCATCGTCATGCCCGACGCCGACCTCGATCAGGTCGTCGCCGACCTGTCCGGCGCGGCGTTCGGTTCGGCCGGCGAGCGCTGCATGGCGCTACCGGTCGTGGTGCCGGTCGGCGAAAAGACCGCCGACGCCCTGCGCGAAAAGCTGATCCCCGCCATCGCCGCGCTGCGCGTCGGCGTGTCCACCGATGCGGAGGCGCATTACGGCCCGGTCGTGAATGCCGCGCACCGCACCCGCGTCGAGAACTGGATCCAGACCGGCGTCGACGAAGGCGCGGAGCTGGTCGTCGACGGCCGCAACTTCACGCTGCAGGGCCACGAGCAGGGCTTCTTCATCGGCCCCAGCCTGTTCGATCGCGTCACGACCGACATGAGCGCGTACAAGGAGGAGATTTTCGGGCCCGTCCTCCAGATCGTCCGCGCGCCCGATTTCGAGACCGCGGTGCGCCTGCCGAGCGAGCATCAGTACGGCAACGGCGTCGCGATCTTCACGCGCAACGGCCATGCCGCGCGCGAATTCGCGGCGCGCGTCAACGTCGGCATGGTCGGCATCAACGTGCCGATCCCCGTGCCCGTCGCCTATCACAGCTTCGGCGGGTGGAAGCGCAGCGCGTTCGGCGACACCAACCAGCACGGCATGGAGGGCGTCCGCTTCTGGACCAGGGTCAAGACCGTGACGCAGCGCTGGCCAGACGGATCGGTCCTGCCGACCGGTTCGGAGGACGGCGGACCCAGCCGCGTGCAGGACGCGTTCGTCATCCCGACGATGGGCTGAGCGGAGTGAGCAACATGAAGCATCTGAGTCTGGCCGCCTTCCTGATCCTCGCCGCCTGCGGCTCGTCGGAGGATGCCGGCGGCAACAACAGCAGCGGGCCGGAAACCGCCGGCGCGGCGATCGAACAGACGCCCGCGAACCTCATGGACGATCCGAACAACAGCGTCGTGCCGATCCGTCCCGACGACGTGCAGCGGGTCGAGCAGACCGTATCGGCGATTCCGGCGGCGTTCACCGGCCGCTGGGGCATGGTCCCCAACGACTGCGATCCGCAGCGTGCCGACAACAAGGGCCTGCTGACCGTCGCCGCCGACCGGCTTGGCTTCTACGAATCGCGCGCAGTGCCGGGCAACATCCGCCTCGAATCGCCGACCAAACTGACGACCGATCTGGCCTTCTCCGGCGAAGGCCAGACCTGGCAGCAGACCGCGACGCTGACGCTGATGGACGACGGCAAGACGCTGATCCGCGAGGCGATCGGCGGCGAGAAGGGCGATGAACAGGGCGCGCAACGCTATTCGCGGTGCCCGGCGGGGGCAGCCAAGTGACGAACCAGTTCGACCTAACGGACGACCAGCGCGAGATCCAGGAGCTCGCGCGGCGCTTCACCGCCGACCGCATCACACCCTTCGCGGGCGAGTGGGACGAAAAGCACATCTTCCCGCGCGACACGATCAAGGCCGCGGCCGAACTCGGCTTCGCGTCGATCTACGTGTCCGAAGAGTCCGGCGGCATCGCGCTCGGCCGGCTGGAGGCGGCGCTCATCATGGAGGCGATGGCGTACGGTTGCCCCTCCACCTCCGCGTTCATCTCGATCCACAACATGGCGTCGTGGATGATCGACCGGTTCGGGTCGCAGACGGTGAAGGACAAATACCTGCCGTCGCTCGTCACGATGGACCGCATCGCCAGCTATTGCCTGACCGAGCCTTCGTCCGGCTCCGACGCATCGGCACTGAAGACGAAGGCGGTGAAGGACGGCGACGACTGGATCGTCACCGGATCGAAGCAGTTCATCTCCGGCGCGGGCGAGAACGAGGTCTACGTCACGATGGTCCGCACCGGCGAGGAGGGGCCGAAGGGCATCTCCGCGCTGGTGATCGAAAAGGACATGCCCGGCGTGTCGTTCGGCGCGGACGAGCGCAAGCTGGGCTGGCATTCGCAGCCCACGCGTCAGGTGACGTTCGACGGCGTTCGCGTGCCCGGCGAGAACCTCGTCGGCGGGCTGGGGGAGGGGTTCCGCATCGCGATGATGGGCCTCGACGGCGGCCGCCTCAACATTGGCGCCTGCTCGCTCGGCGGCGCGCAGCGATGCATCGACGAAGCGATCGGCTACACCCGCGATCGCCAGCAGTTCGGCAAGCCCATCGCCGAGTTCCAGAACACGCAGTTCACGCTGGCCGACATGGCGACCGAGCTGGAGGCCGCCCGCGCGCTGCTCTACATCGCCGCCGCCAAGGTCACCGCCAACGCCCCCGACAAGACCAAGTTCGCCGCAATGGCCAAGCGGCTGGCGACGGACACCGGCAGCAGCGTGGTCGACCGCGCACTCCAGTTGCACGGCGGCTACGGCTACCTGATGGATTACCCCATCGAACGCTTCTGGCGCGACCTGCGCGTGCATTCGATTCTGGAAGGCACCAATCAGGTCATGCGCATGATCGTCGGCCGCGAACTGACCCGCCAATGAGCCTCTCACTTAAATCCACCCCGGCACGGGGAGGGGGACCAGCGAAGCTGGTGGAGGGGCAGCCACGAGCAGGACGCCCCATCGCTGCCCCTCCGTCACGCCTGCGGCGCGCCACCTCCCCCGCAAGGGGAGGCGTGAAGTGACTGAAGACATCCTCGTCACCGTCGAAGGCCCCGTCGCCTACCTCCGCCTCAACCGCCCGAAAGCGATCCACGCCCTCAACCTGTCCATGTGCGAAGCCATCACCGCTGCGCTGGAGGACTGGCGTGCGGACACCGCGATCGAGGCGATCATCCTCGATCACGCCGAGGGGCGCGGCTTCTGCGCCGGCGGCGACATCCGCATGCTCGCGGACAGCGGCTCCGGCGACGGCAGCGACGCGCGCGCGTTCTTCGCCACCGAATACCGCATGAACCACCGGCTGTTCACCTATGTGAAGCCGATCGTCGCCTTCATGGACGGTATCACGATGGGCGGCGGCGTCGGCATCGCGCTGCCGTGCCGCTACCGCGTCGCGACGGAGAACACGAAGTTCGCGATGCCCGAAACGGGCATCGGGCTGTTCCCCGATGTCGGCGGCGGCTGGTACCTGTCGCGCCTGCCCGGCCGCGTCGGTCAGTATCTCGCGCTCACCGGTCATCGGCTGCACGGCGCGGAATGCCTCGCGCTTGGGCTGGCCACGCATTATCTGCCCGCCGATCGTCTCGAAGAGGCGAAAGCGCGGATCGCCGCCGATCCGCAGGCCATCGACGCGACGCTGGATGCGCTCTCGATCCCTGCGCCCGACGCTCCTCTGCTGGCGCATCGCGAGGCGATCGATCGCCTGTTCGCCGCCGACGATCTGGAAACGATCCTCGCCGCACTCGACGCGGATGGTGGCGACTGGGCGCAGGCCCAGCGCGCCACGCTCGCGACCAAGTCGCCGCAGGCGATGAAGGTATCGCTCAAGCTGGTGCTCGACGGTGCGCAGATGCCGACCTTCGAGGACGAGATGCGTCAGGAATATGCCGTCGCCGTCCACGTCGTGCAGCGCCCCGACTTCGCCGAGGGCGTGCGCGCGCTGATCGTCGACAAGGACAACGCGCCTCGCTGGAACCCCGCCACCCCGGCGGAGGTCAGCGACCATATGATCGACCGCATCTTCGCACCCTTGCCCGCCGGCGAGGAATGGACGCCGAACTGAAGGGAGCCAGCATGGCCGAATACGAGACGATCCTGGTCGAGCAGCGCGGCGCGGCGACGCTCGTCACGCTCAACCGCCCGCAGGCGCTCAATGCGCTGAACGGTCGGGTGCTGGACGAGCTGCTCCACGCGATGGCCGCCTTCGACAAGGACGCGTCGCAGGGCTGCGCCGTCCTCACCGGCAGCGCGAAGGCGTTCGCCGCGGGGGCCGACATCAAGGAGATGCAGGCGCAGGGCTTCGCCGATATGTACGGCCACGACTTCTTTGCCGGCTGGGACCGCTTCACCCGCACGCGCAAGCCGATCATCGCCGCGGTCGCCGGCTACGCGCTGGGCGGCGGTTGCGAGGTCGCGATGATGTGCGACTTCATCCTCGCCGCCGACACCGCCAGGTTCGGCCAGCCCGAGGTCAAGCTCGCAGTGTCCCCCGGCATGGGCGGGTCGCAGCGGCTGGCGCACGCGGTCGGCAAGGCCAAGGCGATGGAGATGTGCCTGACCGGCCGCATGATGGACGCTGACGAGGCCGAGCGCGCCGGCCTCGTCAGCCGCATCGTCCCCGCCGACGACCTGATCGACGATGCGGTGAAGACCGCGCAGACGATCGCCGGCATGGCCCCGCTCGCCGTGCTGGCGAACAAGGAAATGGTCAACGCCGCGTTCGAAATGAGCCTGTCGCACGGCGTCCAGTTCGAACGCCGCCTGTTCCACGGCCTGTTCGGCACCGAAGATCAGTCGGAAGGCATGGCCGCCTTCGTCGAGAAGCGGGCAGGAGTCTGGACGGGGCGCTGATCTGCGCCGCAGAGAACTCGCGCCGTCGTGGTAATGGGACGGCACAAACCCCGATCCGTTCGGGCTGCCTGTCGAAGCCCAGCCATCCGCAAGCGATCGGCACGTGGAGACAGGCCCGTCGACAGGCTCAGGGCAAACGAGTTGGGACGAGTAAGGGTCATCGCACTCCAGTCGCCCGCTTCGAACGAACACAGGACAGGAGAGGACAACATGGCACGCGTCGCGATCATCGGTCTGGGCAATATGGGCGGCGGCATGGCTGCGAACCTTGCAAAAGCCGGCCATTCCGTCCGCGCCTTCGATCTGAGCGAGGACGCGCTCGCCCGCGCCGAAGCCGCCGGTTGCACCCGCGCCACCTCCGCGCCCGATGCGGCGCAGGATGCGGAGGCGGTCGTGACGATGCTCCCCGCCGGCGCCCATGTCGCCTCCGTCTACGACGAACTCTTCGTGGTGATCGCGCCCGACACGCTGCTGATCGATTGCTCGACGATCGACGTCGCCACCGCTCGCCGCGTCGCCGAAGATGCCGCCGCGAAGGGCTTCGTCGCCGTCGACGCGCCCGTCTCCGGCGGCATCGCGGCGGCGGCGGCGGGGACGCTGACCTTCATGGTCGGCGGCACCGATGCTGGCTTCGACCGTGCGAAGCCGCTCCTCGACGATATGGGCAAGGCGGTGATCCGCGCGGGCGACAACGGTGCGGGGCAGGCGGCGAAGATGTGCAACAACATGCTGCTCGGCGCGACGATGATCGCCACGTGCGAGGCGTTCGTGATGGCGCAGAAGCTCGGCCTCGACCCGCAGGCGTTCTATGATATCGCCAGCGTGTCGTCCGGCCAGAGCTGGTCGATGACCAGCTACGCGCCGCTGCCCGGCGTCGGTCCGGTCACCCCCGCCGACCACGACTACAAGGGCGGCTTCGCGACCGCGCTGATGCTGAAGGACCTGCGCCTCGCCATGGCTGCCGCCGCCGATGCGAACGCGACCACGCCGATGGGCACCCGCGCCGCCGAATTGTACGAGGCATTCGCGGCGGCGGGCAACGGCGCAGTCGATTTCTCCGGCATCATCTGCACCTTGTGAGCGCCGCCGCCCGCCCGTCGATCGCCGCCGGCACCTTTTCCGGCGCGACCGGGCTGGCCTG
Organism: Sphingomonas sp. Leaf343; assembly: GCF_001423765.1. Taxonomy (GTDB): domain Bacteria; phylum Pseudomonadota; class Alphaproteobacteria; order Sphingomonadales; family Sphingomonadaceae; genus Sphingomonas. The sequence goes on along the minus strand of NZ_LMPG01000012.1, from coordinate 177,065 downwards.
ACCGGGGCCGCAGCGGCTATCGGGGCGACGTGATCGCCATCCCGCCCCCGCTTCGCCTGCTCATCGACGGCCACGCACTCACCGCCAACTGGCGCGCACTCGACCGGATGAGCGGCACCGCGGCCACCGGCGCCGCGGTCAAGGCGGACGGCTATGGCCTCGGTGCGGTGCAGGTGGCCGGACGCCTCGCGCAGGCGGGATGCCGCGACTTCTTCACCGCGACCTGGGCGGAGGCGCAGGCGCTCGCGCCGCTCGGCCTGACCGTGTCGGTCCTGCACGGCCTCCGCGCGGAGGACGTTCCCGCCGCGCTCGCCGGCTTCGCCCGCCCGGTGCTGAATACGCCGACGCAGGTCGCGCGCTGGCGGGAGGCGGGCGGGGGACCGTGCGACGTGATGGTCGATACCGGCATGAACCGGCTCGGTCTGGCGGCGGCGGATGTCGCGTCCGGGCTGCTCGACGGACTCGCGATCGATACGCTGATGAGCCATCTCGCCTGCGCCGACGAGGACGCACCGATGAACCCGGCGCAACGCGCCGCACTGGAGGCATTGCGCGGCAGCACCGGCGCGCGCCGCCTCAGCCTCGCCAATTCCGCGGGCATCGCGCTCGGGACCGGTTACGCCTTCGACCTGACGCGACCCGGCCTCGCGCTCTACGGCGGCATCGCCCGCACCGAACTCGCCGGCGTGATCGGACAGGTCGTGACCCCGCAGGCGCAGGTCCTGCAACGCCGTCGCGTGCCCGCCGGCGCGACGGTCGGCTACAACGCCACGTGGACCGCGCCGGCGGACACCGAAGTCGCGATCCTCAACCTCGGCTATGCGGACGGCTATCTGCGCGGCTTCTCCGACCGCGGATCGGCCGTTGTCGGCGACGTGACGCTGCCGGTGATCGGGCGCGTGTCGATGGATCTCGTCGCGCTCGACGTCGATGCCGTGCCCGATCTCGCGGAGGGTGACTGGGTGTCGATCGCCTTCGATCTCCCCACCGCCGCCGCCGCCTCCGGCCTGTCGCAATACGAACTGCTGACCGGGCTGGGCGCACGCTATGGGCGGGTCTGGGCCTGAGAGCCGATCACTCCAGCATCAGCAACGCCCGCCCGACCCGGTCCCCGGCTTCGCCCGTATCGCGGAAGCCGAGCTTGTGCAGCAGGCGCCACGACGGAAGGTTCGCCGGCCTGCACTCTGCGACGATCCGGCGATCCGGATGCGCGCCCCGCAAGGCGTGCAGAACGGCGGCAACGCCCTTGCTCGCATAGCCGCGCCCGTGCCGCGCGGCGTCGATCCAGTAGCCGATCTCGATCCGCTCGCCCGCCCGCAGATGCACGCCGACGCAGCCGACCAGATCGTCACCCTCCCACAGCCCCAGAAAGCACTCCTCCGCACCGTTCCGCGCGATCAGCGCCACGGCGTCGTCGTCATCGAAGGGCGAGGACAGGAAATCGATCGGCCCGGTGATCGCGGGATGATCCGTCAACCGCCGCAGATCGCCGGCATCCGCCGGTATGAACGGCCGAATAGCAAGCCGTGATGTCGCAAGGGGCCACAGCAAGCCGATCACGACGGTCGGCACCTTGCGCGACACACCCGAAGGACGTTCCTCACCGGAACCGCGACCTCAATTGTCCGCCATGATCTCGAACGTCCCCGGTCCCATCCTGAAGACCACCCGCTCGACGCATCCGGTATACCCTGTCGACGAAGACGCCCTTCGCGCCCCCGACAGGATGGACGCCGCCGCCGTCCCGAACTCGTCAGCCGGCTCGGCGCGCAGCACCCGGACATGGCCCGTCGCCCCCCACGGCGCGACGTCATAGGCGAGCACCGCCCAACCCTCGATCGCCCGCCGGCCCCAGGGTTCGGGGTAGATCAGCTGCGGCTGTTGCGCCCAATCGGCATCCTTGGGGCAATTCCCATCGGCCGGTCGCAACGCGTCGAGCTCGACATCGGCTGGTGCGGCCAGCCGCGTCGCCCGCCGGAGATAGGGATTGAGGCAGCCGGTCCGCGCGCCGCCGGTTAGTCGCGACTCCCCGATCGCCCGCAGGGCCGCGGCATCCAGCGCGGCATTGCCCGTGCCGCCGGCCAGCCGCGTCCTGACCGGGCGACCCTCCGCGTCCTGATCGTATCCCACCAGGCTCCAGTCGCGCACCCCGGCGGCGGCGGGCAGCCGTTCGTAATCGGGCGATACCGCGACCAGCCACTGCACCCGCGGCTCCCGGTCGCAATCGCCGCCCACCGGCCGGATGCGCTCCCATCCCGCCGGCGGCAGCGTCCCATTCAGCGGCATGACGGAAAAGGACATCAGATCCTCGACGGGCGCGTTCGCCATCGTCCTTGGATCGGGTGTATAGATAATCGTGCAGTCCCGTGCCGCCCCCGGTGCGAAGCGCGACGCGGCGAGCGACGGCGCAACGTCCTCCGCTCCGTCGACCCATCCCTCCGCCTGCCGCACGATCGACAGGGGCCGACCGGTCTCGTCGATCCGGAAACGATAAGTCGTCGGCACCCTGGTAACCGACGACCACGACAGGCTCGTATAAGGTCGCAAGGCGCGCGCGCCGGCCGGCACGCCGCCCCCACATCTCACCTCGCCGGGCATCCAGCGCATCAGGACCGGCTGCGCCATGGGCGGCGGCGGTGCCGGCGGAAGGTCGCCACCGGCTACCGCGCCGGTCAGAAGCATGAGCAACGTCATACCGATATCCTCCTACCGATCCGCTGCATCGTCAACGTGGTCGCAAAAGGCTATGGGCGCGATGACGTCACGGCGGCTTCGCCCCATCCCTTCAGGGGAGGGGCGAAACGACTTCGCATCGGGACCGAAACCGGTCGACCGAGTCAGTCCCGCTCAAGGCACATGGCGATGCCCATGCCGCCGCCGATGCACAGCGTCGCCAGACCCTTCTTGGCGTCGCGCTTGCCCATTTCATAGATCAGCGTCGTCAGCACCCGCGCGCCCGACGCGCCGATCGGATGCCCGATCGCGATCGCGCCGCCGTTGACGTTGACCTTCTCCGCGTCCCAGCCCAGCTCCTTGCCGACCGACAGCGCCTGCGCCGCGAACGCCTCGTTCGCCTCGATCAGGTCCAGTTCGCCGATCGTCCAGCCGGCCTTCTCCAGCGCCTTCTTTGATGCCGGCACCGGGCCGATGCCCATCACCGACGGATCGACGCCCGCCGACGCCCAGCTGCGGATCGTCGCCAGCACCGGCGTACCGCGCTTCTCGGCCTCGGCGCGGCTCATCACGACGATCGCCGCCGCGCCGTCGTTCAGGCCGGACGCGTTCGCCGCCGTGACGGTGCCGTCCTTCTTGAACGCGGGCCGCACGCCCGACACGCTGTCGATCGTCGCACCGGCGCGGATATACTCGTCGTCGGACACGACGGTATCGCCCTTGCGGCCCTTGATCGTCACCGGCGCGATCTCGTCCGTGAAGCGACCGGAACTGCGCGCGGCCTCCGCCTTGTTCTGCGAGCGGACGGAGAACTCGTCCTGTGCCTGCCGCGTCACCTGATACTGTTCCGCCAGATTTTCGGCGGTGATGCCCATGTGATACCCGTTGAAGACGTCGGTCAGCCCGTCCTTGACCATCGTGTCGACCAGGCTCAGGTCGCCCATCTTCTGCCCGCCGCGCACCGACTGCGCATGTGCCGAGAGAGACATCGACTCCTGACCACCCGCGACGACGATCGTCGCATCGCCGGTCGCGACCGCCTGCGCCGCCAGCGCCACCGCGCGCAAACCGCTGCCGCACACCTGATTGACGCCCCAGGCCGGAACCTCCTTGGGTACGCCTGCCGCCATCGACGCCTGCCGCGCCGGATTCTGCCCCTGCGCCGCGGTCAGCACCTGACCCATGATGACCTCCGACACGTCCTCGCCCGCGACGCCGGCCTGCTCCAGCGCGGCGGTGATCGCGATCCGGCCCAGCTCGTGCGCCGGCGTCGTGGCGAATGCGCCCAGAAAGCTGCCGACCGGCGTCCGCTTGGCGGCGGTGATGACGATATCGTTGGGGGCGCTGGCCATGATGTGTCGAATCCTCTCGAAAATCTGTTTTGCTATGTAGGCGAGGGGAGGGCCGCGATCCAGTCGGCAAGCGGTTGCCACAAGGTCGCCCGCGCCCGTCCGCCGACGATCATGCCGACATGCCCCGACGCGATATCCCGGTGGTCGGGCAAGCCGGCGGCGGTCGCGGCAGGTACAATCCGGTCGGTCGTCGACACGAACTCCACCGCCGGCACGCCCAGTGCCGCCGGATCGACCGTATCGCCCCCGACCCGCCACATGCCGCGCCCCGGCGCATCGTCGGCGATCATCGCGAATAGCTCCGCCCCCGCGGCATAGGTCAGCGGCGCACCCGCATTGCTCCAGTCCTCCAGCCTTATGAACGCCTTGGCCTGGGCGCTGTCCGGGTCCATCCGGCCGAACGCCTCGAACTTGGCGATCGTCCGCGCCGGATCGAGCTGCCAGAATCCCGCCTGCAACACCTCCATCGGGACCAGCCCCAGCGCCTCGCATGTCGGTTGCGCGCCCCGCCACATCGCCGCGATCGCATCCCGTGCCGGTCCGTATCCCTCGAACTTCCATGGCGCGGCCATCGTCGCTACCCCCGCGACCTGAGCCCCGGCAACCCGGGCCCGCGCGGCGGCGGCCAGCGCCATCGTCCCGCCCAGACAATATCCGACCAGCACCGGCGGCCGGTCGAACGTCGCCAGCAACGGCAGCAGCAGCGACTCGACATGCCCCGTGACTGACAGGTCCCGTTCCGCCGGCACCGGCTCGCCCCAGTCGAGCAGCCACGCCGCAAACCCCTGCGCCCCCAGCCACCGCAGCAGCGACCGGTCTTCCGACAGGTCGAGCACGGCCGGCGGATTGATGAGCGACGGCACCAGCACCACCGGTGTTCCCTCCCCGGCGGTGCCGCGCAACGTCACCCGGCCATGGCGTCGCACCTCCTTCAGGGGCGGCAGGCCATGCTCGCGTCGCGCCGCCTGATATCGGGCCAGCCCCAGCAATGCCGCAGCGCGGCGCGCCGGATCTTTTGCGGTTTCGCTGCGCAGCATGTCGAGGAACAGCGGCAGGGGGCGCGGCGCGTGTTGCGGTGCGTCATCGTTGGGCCTAGGCTGTTCGAAAGAGGACGACACTCGGGGGGATTTCCATGAAGAAGCAGAACGCCGGCGGAACGGTCGTCATCAAGAAATACGCGAACCGTCGTCTCTACAACACCGAGACGTCGTCCTACATCACGCTCGACCACCTCGCCAAGATGACGCGTGAGGGTCGCGATTTCAAAGTCGTCGATGCCAAGACCGACGAGGACATCACCCACAATGTCCTGACCCAGATCATCATGGAAGAGGAAAGCCGCGGTGAGACGATGCTGCCGGTCAATTTCCTGCGCCAGCTGATCTCGATGTATGGCGACTCGATGCAGTCGATGGTGCCGAGCTATCTGGAGGCGTCGATGGACAGCTTCCGCCGCAACCAGGAACAGTTCCGCACCGCCGTCGAGGGCGCGTTCGCCACCGGCCCCTTCGCCGAAATCGCCAAGCGCAACATGGCCATGTTCGAAGCCGCCGCGACCGCGTTCAAGCCCCCCGTCGGCGGCGTGCCCACGCCGACGCCGACATCGGCAACGGCCGACGAGGCCAAGGACGACACGCTCGCCGCGCTGAAGGCGGAAATGGCGGCGCTTCAGGCGAAGGTGGAGAAGCTGGGCGGCTGATCGTCCGTCACGCCGGGCTGGTCCCGGCATCCACCACCCCTCTTTGCACCCGCCGGCCAGCCCCCCATATGACGCAGCATGAGCGGGAACGAATCCTCCATGCCGGTATGGCATGGCACCACCATCCTGTCCGTCCGTCGCAACGGTAAGGTCGTCGTCATCGGCGACGGACAGGTTTCCATGGGCCAGACGGTCATGAAACCCAACGCGCGCAAGGTGCGGCGGCTGGGTGCTGACGGCGCGGTCGTCGGCGGCTTCGCGGGGGCGACGGCGGACGCCTTCACCCTGTTCGAGCGGCTGGAGCGCAAGCTGGAACAGCATCAGGGCCAGCTTCTGCGCTCCGCCGTCGAACTGGCGAAGGACTGGCGCACCGACAAATACCTCCGCAATCTGGAGGCGATGATGATCGTCGCCGACAAGGACGTGACGCTGATCCTGACGGGTAACGGCGACGTGCTGGAGCCGGAGAACGGCGTCGCCGCGATCGGCTCGGGCGGCAATTACGCGCTCGCCGCCGCCCGCGCGCTGGTCGATTACGAAGCCGATGCGGAGACGATCTGCCGCAAGGCGATGGCGATCGCCGCGGAGGTCTGCGTCTACACCAACGACCGCCTCACGATCGAGACGCTGGACAGCAGCGGGTGAGAGATGGAGCGCGCCAGCGCCTCCACTTCCTCCACTTCGCGTCTCCACTTCCTGTGAAATGAACCCCTTGGCCATGAACGACCAGCTCACCCCGAAAGCCATCGTCGCCGCGCTCGACGCGCACATCATCGGCCAGTCCGATGCCAAGCGCGCGGTCGCCGTCGCGCTCCGCAACCGCTGGCGGCGTCAGCGTCTCGGCGCGGATCTCCGCGACGAGGTCACGCCGAAGAACATCCTGATGATCGGGCCCACCGGCTGCGGCAAGACAGAGATCAGCCGCCGTCTCGCCAAGCTGGCCGACGCGCCCTTCGTCAAGGTCGAGGCGACCAAGTTCACCGAGGTCGGCTATGTCGGTCGCGACGTCGAACAGATCGCCCGCGACCTTGTCGAGGAAGCGATCCGCCTTGAAAAGGAACGTCGCCGCTCCGCCGTCAAGGACAAGGCGGAGGAGGCCGCGCTCGACCGCCTGCTCGACGCGCTGACCGGCAAGGGGTCCAGCCAGGCGACACGCGAGAGCTTCAAGCAGCGCTTCCGCGACGGCCACCTCGACAATGCCGAGGTCGAAATCGAGGTCGAGCAGGCCCCGGCCATGCCCTTCGACATCCCCGGCGGCGCGCCGCAGATGATAAATCTGGGCGAGATGATGAAGTCGTTCGGCGGCGGTCAGCAGCTCAAACGCCGCAAGCTCACCGTCCGCGCCGCATGGGACAAATTGGTCGAGGAGGAGGCCGACAAGCGCCTCGATCAGGACGAGGTCAGCCGCACCGCGCTGGCCGACGCGGAGGCGAACGGCATCGTCTTCCTCGACGAGATCGACAAGATCGCGGTCAGCGACGTGCGCGGCGGCTCCGTCAGCCGCGAGGGCGTGCAGCGCGACCTGCTGCCGCTGATCGAGGGGACGACGGTCGCCACCAAATACGGCCCGATGAAGACCGACCACATCCTCTTCATCGCATCGGGCGCGTTCCACGTCGCCAAGCCCAGCGACCTGCTGCCCGAACTTCAGGGTCGCCTGCCGATCCGCGTCGAACTCAAGGGCCTGACCGAGGCCGATTTCGTCGCGATCCTGTCCGACACCAAGGCATCGCTGCCGCTCCAGTACAAGGCGCTGCTCGCCACCGAGGAGGTCACGGTCGAGTTCACCGAGGACGGCATCGCCGCCGTCGCCCGCATCGCCGCGGAGGTGAATGGCGAGGTCGAGAATATCGGTGCCCGTCGCCTCCAGACGGTCATGGAAAAGCTGCTGGAGGACGTCAGCTTCGACGCCGAGGACCGCGCCGGCCAGACGCTGGTCGTCGACGGCGCCTATGTCGACCAGCAACTCGCCAGCATTGCGCGCAATACCGACCTCAGCCGCTTCGTGCTGTAAGTACCGCTCCCCCTCTCCTCGGGAGAGGGGGAGCGGTCACACCGACCGCCCCAACTTAACCAACGCCGCATCCAGCGCCGACAGGAACCGCGACCGGTCCGCCTTCTGGAACGGTGCCGGCCCACCCAGTTGATCCCCGCCCGCGCGCAGGTCCGCCATGATCGCCCGCGTCGCGATCGCCCCGCCGATCGACGCCGCCGTGAACGGCTTCCCCGTCGGCGACAGCACGGTGGCGCCCGCTTTCAGGCACCGGTCCGCCAACAGGATATCCGCCGTAACCACCACGCAGCGCGCGTCGGACTGCTCCGCGATCCAGTCGTCCGCCGCATCGAACCCGTCGCTCACCACGACGCGGCTGACCAGCGGATGCGCCGGAATGCGCAGATGCTGGTTGCTGACGATCACCACCGCCACCCCCACGCGCCACGCCACGCGGTAGATCTCGTCCTTCACCGGACAGGCATCGGCATCGACCAATATGCGGCGAGGATCGGGAATGACACGGCTCCGGGTCGGTGTTGAACGCCGCCCTTACCCCCGATGACCGCCCTTGAGGAAGATCCCCACAGGACCTGGCGCGCCGGACCGGGCCAAGTCCAGCCCCCCGGTCCTGTCCGCGATGCGTGGCATGCCGGCCGCAGCCACCATGAGCGGCCGGTCATGTTGCTGGACACAGGAAAGCCGCCGGTCTTTCGACCGACGGCTTTCTTGTCAGGCCCGAAGGGGTGTTCAGACGAACGAAACGGTCCGCGATTTGCGGCGATAGCGGGCCGCACCGCCGATCGTGCCGAAACCGAGCAGCATCATCGCCCAGGTGGCGGGTTCGGGAACGGTGGTGACGAGCTTGGTATAGGAGGTGTAGCGAGCGAACGTCGTGCCGCTGAGCGTCCTGGTGTCGACGGTGGCGTCGCTCTTCGGGACGTCGACGCTGGAGTTGCCGCCCACGGCGTTGATGATATGCTTGATGGCATCCACCTTGTCGAAGTCGGCGTAGCGAGAGCCGACGATAACCGCACAGGACACCGTACTCTCGCATCCATTGATGAGCGTGGGACTGCTGGCGAAATCATAGATCTTTCCATTGATCTTCACCCCATCTTTCATGAGATCGATGAAATTGTTCAACACTCTGATGGGGCGCGGCGAGAAACCGTCCATGGATCTGCATTTGCCGAAGATGTCGAGGCAGGTTCCATCGACGAATTCGACATCGGAAAGCCTCTCGAAGGTGCCGTCGGGCGTGACGAATATGGCTCGGTTGCCCAGCCGATTGGCATCCGCGAAATCGGAGGCCACGGGATGCCCGTAAATTCCACGGATCGCCACCAGCTTGCCATCCTTTATTTCGTACGTCGCGGCGCTTGCACCACTTGCGGCCGTAACGCTGGCCAGGATCGCTGCCAGAATACGTGCGGATGCCCTGATGTTCATATTGCCCCCAAGAAAATGCCGCGTCGGACGATCCGGACGCGAACTGAAGGCCGGACCAGATAGCGATGGTCTACACCGTGTAAACGACCGGAGTATCCGGAATGGACCGCGTGCCGCTTTGGGGCATCCGATCGCCGCCACCTGTCGTCGGGGACGTCGGATGGGTATGAGGGACGCATGGACTCGTTTCCGATCAGGCGACTGTCGCGACTGGGCAACGAGGGGCTGCTGTCGTCCACGCTCGCCGTGGTCGAGCTGGGCCGGGGGCGGTACGAATGGGGCGTGGTGGCCCTGCTGCTGCTAAGCCGGTGCGCGGCGGACTGGGTCAATGGCGAGGTCATCGAACGACCTGCCGGGCTTCGCCAGTCGATGTCGGTCCGCGCCATCTCGCAATCGCTGGCGGCCCCTTACGCCTCGATCCACCGCTATGTCGCCGCGATGCAGGAGCAGGGCCTGGTGATCGCGACCGGCAAGGGGGTCGCGATCAACAACCATCCCGCCGCAGCGCCGGCGATCACGGCGTTCCTGACCGGCGCGCACGATCGGTTCATCAGGCTTGCCGAGGATCTGGCATCCGACCTGGATTTCGGGCATCCGGAGGGTGCTCCGCGGCCAGGGCTGCTCGCTGCCACCATGGCGGCGGCCCTCGACATCGCGCTGGTGCCCTATGAGATCGCGCACGAACCGATCACCGACTGGACCAGCAAGCTGGTGTGGATCGTCATCATCGTCGCCAACGTCCGCCATATCACCACAGACGACGCACTGAGCCGGGCCTATGCGATCGAGCCGACGCCGGACGCGCTTCGCATGCCGATCGATGTCCGCCGGATCGCTGCGATCACGGGTCTCAGCTATGGTTCGACCTTTCGGCACTGCCAGAAGCTGGCCGGGCTGGACGTCATCAAATATGACCGTGGCGGCTGGTTGCTGGCGTCGCGGCAGCTGCGCGACAGCGATGTGGACGGAGGCGTCCGGGCCTTGCTGGCCTATTACGGCAAACGGATCACCGGGCTGGTCGCGCTCGGGCTGCCGATCGATCGGATCGATGGTGCCTATATCGGGCATCGGCCGCCGTACGCCGCGATAGGGATTGCCGGATCCTGACGACCCACGAAGCTGGCCGATACGTCGGCGTCCGACCATCGTTTCCGCGAACCAAGGCTTAACATCGGCGAAGGGGCCGCCAGCGGATCGGCGCGACGATGGCAATCCAGATCGGCCGAACAGCACCGATCGCCCGCAAGGCGACTGAATCCTCGCGTCGGCGGCCAGCACCCCCGCTACACAGGAAAAGGGCCGCAGGATCACTCCTGCGGCCCTTGATCTCATCCCTTCCGAACCCGGAAGGAACCGGCGGCGATTACGCGCCGGCGACTTCGGTCGTGTCGATCTTGATCCCCGGACCCATCGACGACGACAGCGCGATCTTGCGGACATACTTGCCCTTCGCGCCCGACGGCTTGGCCCGCACGACCGCGTCGACCAGCGCGTCGAAGTTCGCGCGCAGGTCCTCGGCCGGGAACGACGCCTTGCCGATGCCCGAATGGATGATGCCGGCCTTCTCGACGCGGTACTCGACCTGGCCGGACTTGGCGTCCTTGACCGCCTGCGCGACGTTCATCGTCACGGTGCCCAGCTTCGGGTTCGGCATCAGGCCCTTCGGACCCAGCACCTTGCCGAGGCGACCGACGACGCCCATCAGGTCCGGGGTCGCGATGCAGCGATCGAAGTCGATCGTGCCACCCTGGATGATCTCCATCAGGTCCTCGGCACCGACCACGTCGGCACCCGCCTCACGCGCTTCGTCGGCCTTCGCGCCGCGGGCGAACACGCCGACGCGCACCGTCTTGCCGGTGCCCTTGGGCAGGTTCACGACGCCGCGGACCATCTGGTCGGCGTGACGCGGATCGACGCCCAGGTTCAGCGCGACCTCGATGGTCTCGTCGAACTTGGCGGTCGCGTTGGTGCGGGCGAGGGCGATCGCCTCGTCGATGCCGTGCAGCTGCTCGGGATTGATCGACAGCGTCTTCTGCTTCTTGGTCAGCTTGGCCATGGATCAGCCCTCCGTCACTTCGAGGCCCATGGCGCGGGCCGAACCTTCGATGATCTTCGTCGCGGCGTCGATGTCGTTCGCGTTCAGGTCCTTCATCTTGACCTGCGCGATCTCCGACAGCTGCGAACGCTTGATCTTGCCCGCGACCGTCTTGCCCGGCTCCTTGGAGCCCGACTTGATGTTGATCGCCTGCTTGATGAGGAAGGTCGCCGGCGGCGTCTTCGTCTCGAAGCTGAACGAACGGTCGGCATAGACCGTGATCTTGGTGGGGATCGGCGTCCCCTTGGCCATGTCGGTCGTCGCGGCGTTGAACGCCTTGCAGAACTCCATGATGTTTACGCCGCGCTGACCCAGCGCGGGTCCGATCGGCGGTGCGGGCTTCGCGTCGCCGGCAGGAACCTGCAGGTTGATGTAACCTGTGATCTTCTTTGCCATGTATCTCACTCTGTAGAGAGGCTGCGAGCGCAACAGCGCCCCGCCCGTTCAAGTTTAGCGGTACGTACGGATGCGCGCATCCTCCCGCAAAGGCTTCCGTCGCATGTGCTTGGAAGCGACGGGCCTTACCGGTCATCTCCGCAAAAAGCAATCCGCTTGCGGGGCGGGAATCCGCCGCTACTGTCCGCGCAACAATCGTATATCCGGGGGTACAATCCATGCGTTCGTCCGCGCTCGTCACGCTCGCCCTGCTGCTCGCGCCGCTCCCCGCCTTCGCGCCGCTCCCCGCCTTCGCGCAAGTCGCGGCCCCGCTCACGATCGAGACGATTTTCGGCAAGAGTGCGGTCCGCGGCGAGAGCAGCGCCACCGGCGAATGGACGAAGGACGGGCAGGGGTATCTTGCGATCGAGCCGTCGAAGGACGTGAAGGATGGCAGCGACCTCGTCCGCTACGACGTCACCGGCCAGAACCGCCGCGTCGTCGTGTCGGCGAATGATCTCGTCGACAAGGCGACGGGCAAGTCCGTGGCGATCGAGGATTACAGCTTCTCCTCCGACGAGCGCCGCCTGCTGATCGCGACCAACACGAAGCGCTTCCGCCGCACCAATGCGTACGGCGATTACTGGCTGCTCGACCTCGACGCGAAGGCGTTCCGCAAGATCGGTGGCGACGCCGCGCCGCAGACACTGATGTACGCCGAATTCTCCCCCGACGGCAGCCGCATCGCCTATGTCCGCGACAACGACCTGTATGTGGAACCAGCCGGTGGCGGTGCGCCTTCGCGGCTGACGCGCGACGGTTCGGACCTGATCGTCAACGGCGTCGGCGACTGGGTTTATGAGGAGGAATTCGGCCTGCGCAAGGCGTTTGCGTGGAGCCCCGATTCGCGCAAGCTGGCCTATTGGCGCTTCGACACGTCGGGGGTCGGCACGTTCGACATGATCCAGAACACCGGCGGCCAGTATTCCAAGGTCATCCCGATCCAGTACCCCAAGGCCGGCACCGCCAACTCCGCCGTCCGCGTGGGCGCGGTCGACGTGTCCGGCGGCGAGACGACGTGGTTCAGGCTGGAGGGTGATCCGCGCCAGAACTACGTCCCGCAGATGAGCTGGGCCGGCAAGTCCGGCCGCGTCTTCATCCAGTACGCCAACCGCCTCCAGAACACCTATCAGGTGATGCTCGGCGATCCCGCCACCGGCTCGACCACGCCGCTGTTCGTGGAGAAGGACGCCGCCTGGGTCGAGGCGAACGCAGCCCCCGAATGGCTCCGCAATGACGCCGGCTTCACCTGGATGAGCGAGCGCGACGGCTGGCGGCATCTCTACGTCGCCTCGCGCGACGGCAAGCGCCTGGAACTGCGCACGCCCGGCAAGTTCGACGTCGTCGACCTGCTCACGATCGACGAGGCGAGCGGCTGGGCCTATTTCACCGCCTCGCCCGACAATCCGACGCAGCTGTACCTCTACCGCGCCGCCCTGTCCGGCAAACCCCGCGTCGAGCGCGTCACCCCGTCCGCGCAGGCCGGCTGGAACAGCTACGACATCGCCCCCGGCGCACGCTGGGCCAAGCACACCGTCTCGCGCTTCGACACCGCGCCGATGACCGATATCGTCGACCTCCAGACCCAGCGCAGCGCGCGCGTCCTCGCCCGCAACGCCGCGATCCAGGACACGGTCACGACCGCCGGCCTGCCCGGGACCGAGTTCGCCCGCCTCGACGTCGGCAAGGGCCTGATGCTCGACGCCTGGATCATCCGCCCCGCGAATTTCGACCCCGCGAAGAAATACCCGCTGCTGGTGCAGGTCTACGGCGAGCCCGCCGGCCAGACCGTCGCCGACCGCTGGGGCGGGCGCGGCGCGATGTGGCACCGGATGCTCGCCCAGAAGGGCTATATCGTCGCCAGCATCGACCCCCGCGGCACGCCAGCCCCGCGCGGCCGCGAGTGGCGCAAGGTCATCTACCGCCAGATCGGCGTCCTCGGCCCGATCGACGTCGCCGCCGGCGTCCGCAAGCTGCTCGCCGACCGCCCCTATATCGACCCGTCCCGCGTCGGCATCTGGGGCTGGAGCGGCGGCGGATCGAGTACGCTGCACGCGATGTTCCGCTTCCCCGAGCTGTTCAAAACCGGCATCGCCGTTGCGCCCGTCGCCGACCAGACGCTGTACGACACCGTCTATCAGGAGCGGTACATGGGCCTGCCGAAGGACAACCCGACCGGCTTCCGCGATGGCTCCCCGATCACCTACGCCGCCAACCTGAAGGGCAACCTCCTCGTCATCCACGGCACCGGCGACGACAACGTCCACTATCAGAACACCGAACAGCTCGCCGACAAGCTGATCGGCGCGAACCGGCAGTTCTCGATGATGGCCTATCCCGACCGCACCCACGCGATCAGCGAGAAGGAGAACACCACGCTCCACCTCTACACGCTGATGACGAACTATCTGGAGACCAACCTGCCCCCCGGCGGTCGCTGATCCCGCTCCCACCACATACATCTTGCGATGTTGGAAAACCCGGCAGACCGTCGCGTCATGCCACGGCCCTTCACCCGAGAACAGGCGCTGGAGAACGCCGCCTTCCTCCGCCTCCTGCGCCGCACCGGCAACGTGCGTCAGGCGGCGAGGGACCTCGGCGCCCACCGCGCCCGCTTCACGAAGCGCCGCAACGCGCACCCCGCCTTCGCCGCCGAATGGGATGCCGCGCTCGCCTTCGCCGCCGCCCGCCTGAACGCGAATGCCGCGCCGTCCACTACCGACTCCAACGAACCCCGCCTCATCCGCACCCGCGCCGGCCAGCTCCAGCTTCGCGCTCCGGCTCGTCGCCAACTCACCACAGAACACGAACAGGCGTTCCTCGCCGCCCTCTCCGCCACCGCCAACATCCGCCTCGCCGCCAAGGCCGCCGGCTTCTCCCACTCCGCCTTCTACGCCCGTCGCGACGCCAGCCCCGCTTTCGCGCGAGAGATGCGGATGGCGCTGAAGACCGCGCGCGAACGCATCGAGATGGCGCTGATCGAAAGCTTCGACCCCGCCTCCGCCCGCGACGACGCGTGGCGCCGCAACGACCCGCCGCCGATCCCGTCGATGACGCCCGAACAGGCGATCATGCTCCTGCAACTCCACGACCGCTCCGCCCGCCACGCCGCCGAGCGCCCCGCCGCGCGCAAGCTCCCGACCGAAACCCGCGAGGCGTGGCAAGCCCGCGTCGCCGCCACCCGCGCCGCGCAACGCGTCATGCAGGAAGAGGAGGAGAACGCCATCGCGATCGCCCGCCTCGACGCCTTCGCCCGCCGCACGAAACACGAACCCCCCGCGCCGAACCTGCCCGCGCTGGATCAGGTCGTGCTGACGCCGAAACCGCCCCGGACGCGCCCGCGCCCGAAAAGCGCCGTCGTCCAGACGCCGCAGCCGACCGCTCCGACGGTCGAACCGCTCCCCGACGAAGCCGACGAGATCGCCATCGCCCTCCAACGCCTCGACGCGTTCATCCTGGGCCTGCCGAAGCGCTGATCCCCCTCTACCGTTCGCCCTGAGCCTGCCGAAGGGCTGCTTTCCACAAGCGTTGGACTGCCGGAGAGGTGCCCTTCGACAAGCTCAGGGCGAACGGAGGATGGAATGCTCGGTCCATTCAGGCCGAGCCTGTGCAAAACTTGTCCACATGCGCTCGCGCCGACTATCTCATCCGCAGTGAGCCGATGGCTCGACGCACGGCCGAGGTCGCTGCTCTGACGCGGTCGCTCCGCTGTCCACGATAGTTGAGAAAGTCCGCTAACGCCCAATTGCGGTCGTTTCGTTCCATGCTAGGTTCGTGAGATGAAGCGGGAAATGACCCTGACCTTGTGTGGCGCGCTCGCGGCTCTCGGATTTGCGCTGCCAGCGCAAGCCTGCCGAGTATTCAGGTCACCAGAGCAGCGGATCGAAGACGTTTACGCACAGCGAAGCGATATTAGGGTGGCATTGGTGAGCATCACCGATGCTCGCCACCTCTCCAATCAGGTTATCCAGAAGCTCCAGCGGCTTCACCCCAATTATCAAGCACCTTGGCGGGTCACGGCAAGCGTAGCAAAAATGATTGTCGGTGACGGGTCGCCAGAACTGGTCGTTTTCGATCGTGGATGGGGAGGTGGCTCTTGCGATGATGGAACTGCCATGCCTCGCCGGGGGGATCATTGGGTTGTCTACTACACTTCGGATACTCCGATCGGACCGGCGCAGGTTCTGGAAAGCTACCCATTATCAATCGCTTCGCGCATCGATCCGAGGTTGCACGGGAACGGCAGCTAACCACCATTAGCGGGCACTCGAACGCTCTCGTACGGGCAACAGTAAGATCGTCCGCAGCGCCGCTGGGTCGCTCCCATCAGCCCGGTCTAGCGGGCCACGTCGCCCGAACGGTGGAACCCACACCCACACCCCCGAAACGCAAAAAGCCGGCGCTCCCGCACCGGCTTCCCGCATCACCACCAAAAACCCGAAAACTACTTCGAGCGTTCGACCTGCTCGAAGTCCAGTTCCACCGGCGTGGCGCGGCCGAAGATCGACACCGACACCTTGACCTTGGACTTGTCGAAATCCAGTCCCTCGACGGTGCCGTTGAAGCTGGCGAAGGGGCCTTCCAGCACCTTGACCGCGTCGCCGATCTCGTAATCGACCTTGACCTTGGTCTTCGGGGCGGCGGCGGCCTCTTCCTTCGACTGGAGCATCCGCGCGGCCTCGGCCTCGCTGATCGCCTGCGGCTTGCCCATCGCGCCCAGGAAGCCGGTCACCTTCGGCGTGTTCTTGACCAGATGGTAGACCTGATCGTTCATGTCGAGCTTGGCCAGCACGTAACCGGGCATGAACTTGCGCTCGACCGCGATCTTCTTGCCGCGACGGGCTTCGGTCACGGTTTCGGTCGGGACCTCGATCTGCTCGACCAGCCGGTCGAGACCCATCCGGGTCGCCTCCGCCATGATCGAATCGCGGACCTTGCCCTCGAAACCAGAATAGGCGTGGATGATATACCAGCGAGCCATGCCAGTCCTTACTGCGCGAGCTTGAGAAGCGCGGAAACCACCGCGTTGAAGAACGAATCCACCCCCAGGAAGAACAGCGCGAGGATCGTGGTCATGATGACGACCATCAGGCCGGTCATCCACGTTTCCTTCCACGTCGGCCACGTGATCTTCTTACGTTCGGCCTGGACCTGGTTGATGAATTCGATGGGGGTCGTCTTCGCCACGTCTGGATTTCCTGTGTGTTCGTTCGTGATGAACGACCGATCGCGGGACATGAACCCGCCACCGCTTCCTCATTTCGGAGGAACCGGCGCGCGCACATCCTCGCTGTCGGATGGGGTGTGCAGATAACCGCGCGAACGCACGAAGGCAAGGGCAGGAAGGCGGGGGCAGGAAGGCGGGGCCGGGAGGCGGGGCGGGGCAGCGCCGCGATCACGTCATCACGCAGAAAGCCGCCGATCCGTCGATCGGCGGCTTTCGTCACCCATGCCCGCGGCACTTCGACCGCATGGCGGCCGGGCGATCAGGCGAACCGCACGGTCGTCCTGACCGCGCGACGACGGCGCAGCGTGCCGCCCGCTATGCCGACACCGGCGATCATCATCGCCCAGGATGCCGGCTCCGGCACCGCCATCGGCGTGAAGTTCAGCGTCCCGGCATAGGAGCCGCCCGCCGTGCCCCAGCTGCCGTTGACGGTGATGATGTGCTGCCCCGCGGTCAGATTGGTCCATGACAGCGTCTGGAGTTCGACGCCGTCCGACAGGATCACGTCGAACGGCTTGTCGTCCAGGAACACGCTGCCCAGATCGACATCCAGCGACGATCCCAGCTCGATCGATCCGATCAGGCCGTTCGCCATGCCGTTGGGCACGGTGAAGAAGAACCGGTCCGCGATCGTCCCCGGCGTGGTGCCGGTATTGCCGAAATCGGTCGAGCTGGTGCCCGGGCCGACGTTGAGGAAGAAATCGGCGGCGCAGGCCGGCGCGGCGGCCACGCTGCCGACGGCACACGCGATAAGCCAGGCAAATTTTGTCATGGCAGTCCCCTGTTACCTCGTGATTGAGGAACCGGGAAACTAGCGGACACGACAGATGCCAGCATTAACATGCCTTTACCGTGTTCGACCACGCTGTTCCCGCCATGACGCCGGCCCGTGACGGCGACGGGGCGCTATTCGCGGATCGCCTCGCCGACCGCCCCCGTCATCGTCGCTTCAGGGACAGCGGCGGCGAATAATCGGTCATCGTCATGAACACGCTGTCGACCTTCGCGACCAGCTTGCCGTTGGCCTCCGACGCCGCCGCGATGGCGCGCCATTCGGGATCGCTGCCGAACGCCTTCCACGCCGCGTCGCGCGCCGCCCGGTCGGGGTAGGCCAGGACGTAGATGACGCGTCCGTCCGGCGCCTCCGGTGACGGAGCCTCGTTCCAGTACGCCACGTTGGTCATGCCGTGGCGCGCGAACAGCGCCAGCGTGTGCTCGCGAAACCGGGCGTTCAGCGCGGCCAGCTTGCCCGGTGCGGGATAATAGGTCCGCAGTTCGTAGATCGCGGTCCGGGGATCGGGCGCGCGGGCAGGGTCGGAGCGGGCAGTGTCGGAGGTCGCTTGCGGGGGTGACAGCGCCCCGGCCGTCGCGGGCGCGATGCAGGCGATGATGACGGCGAGGCGGACAAAGCATTTCGCGAAGGGCATGGCGTAATCCCGCACATAGGGTGGTGCCGCAATGGTGGCACGGGCAGGGGGCGTCTCGCCAGCGCGATCGTCCGGGGCGGTCGGTCCAGTGAAATCGGATCGCGTATCCGCGGGGGCCGGTCGTCGGTCGCGGGTACTGGCTCGGGACGCGACCTTGATGGAGCAGGGGATGATTGTCCCGAATTGAAACAATGGCCGCGACTCGGCCATCGCTTCCCGTGAACACCGTCCCTATCGCTCAGGAAAGAACCGTAATGGACTGAAAAGTAACGGATGCCGAAGCTGGATTGGTGGGCGGGCGTATGCCTGTGTCGGGCATCCGCCAAACGCGGAGTGCGCAGTGAACTGCTGGGGCGCGGGCAGCTTTGCGAGATGCTGTCGCGGGCGATGGAGGTCGATCCGGCTGACCGGCCGCGGCTCTACATCGTCTACGAACGCACCGACCGACGGCTGAACTGGGCGCGGATGCAGGAACTGGCCGCCCGGCCGGACTTCCCGATTTTCATATAAAGACAGATCAGCTTTCGGGGGTCGTCGGGAACGTAGGATATCATCGCCGCAGATCGCGATTGCGCCCGACCGGTATCGTCCCGCATGATGCCGGAACGCAAGGAGTGGGGCGTAAGTCGTTGTACTGGAGCGCTAATCTTGAAAGTGCCCGCTGGGCGGGGGCCGATCTCGCCTTCGATGCGACGACCGAGCGGGGCACCGTGCGCTGCCTGATCCGGGCGCACTGCCTGCGCGACGCGGTGCAACGCACCGGCCCCGAAGCCCTGTCCTCGAACCTCCCTCGCCTCCGCCCCGAACTTGCCCGCCGCTTCACCGCGTCCCGGCCGGGGGACACGGTCACGCTGGACTGACGATCGCCGGAGGGGTGGGGGAAGAGAGGCGCCCTCGCGCGCGCAAACCCGATCCTGACACGGGGCGGCGCCATATGTCAGCGCAGGGAGCCGGCCGGGATACGCAGCCGCCTTGCCGCTCGCCGGTCCCGCGCCAGACTGTCATGGTCCGGGTCATGGTCGGGATGCCGCTGGCACGTGGCCGCTGTATCCCGCCGCGATCTCGCCGACATTCGCCGGATTCATCGGGGGAAAACCGGGCCGCGACAAACGACCACCCGCCGGTACGGCTCCGGCTACGACTCTGGGCGAATATGGCAGGGGAGCTCGGACTCGAACCGAGGGCCTTCGGTTTTGGAGACCGACGCTCTAACCAACTGAGCTACACCCCTACACCCCAACCCTACCCCCTCCCACCAAAGGGGGCAAGTGGGTAGGTGCGAGTGAACCCGCTGTTTGCCGCGTCGCTTCCAACATTGCAAGAGCACCCAGCATCGCAAGTTTCTCGGTGCCATTACCATAGGCCATGATACCGAGGAAAGACCCGGTTTGTACCAGCGCTGCGGTGCAGCGGTCGCGAACGGTGCCGGTGATCGCCCAAACGAAAATCAGCACGTCGGCGACGTAGAAGAAGCGCTCGTGCATATGCGGGAGGAGTCCTGCGGTCACCATCGGTGCAAGCGCAGCTGCCGCAACGAGACGCCGGCCGAGCAAAGGGCGGCGCAGGACCCACCAGAGATAAAGTGCGGACGCCGCAATCGCCACGGCGTCGGCGATCCGTGCTGTCGCAATCGGGTCTATGCCGGGCAGGACCTGCACGATCGCCCAAATGTTGGGAGCGTTTCGAGACAGTTCCGGATAGAAGGTCGTCCTCTTGAAATAGACCATCGCCAAATCGCCGATTGGCCAGCCGGCGAGGGCGGCGGGCAGATTGGCCAGGATCAGTGCAAGTGGTGCAAGCAGCCACCATTGCAGTGGTATGCGCCGCTGGATAGCGACCGCCAGAAAGAAGGGGGCGATCAGGATTGCCTGTAATTTCACAGCCACCGCCAGTCCGCACCACAGGAACATCGACCGGTGCCGACGCTGCCATGCTGCCGTCACCGCCATGATGGTCGGCGCAGCATACAGCGCGTCGCATTGTGCCATCAGCGCGGTGTTCATCAGCACGCCGGGCAGCAACAATGCATATAGCGCATGTCGCTCAGGATTTGGCGCGTCCATCGCTCGCAGCAGTCGCCAGACGGATACCGCGAGCATCAGCGTCCCGGCGAGTGACACCAGCTTGACGATCGTGTCGGAGGGCACCATCCCGAGGAGCGGCGCCGCGAGCGCAAGCACGTACAGATAGGGCGGCGCATAATCGCCAAAGGGCGCCGAAAATGCCCGCAATGCCCCGGTAGCGGCGATATGCTCCAGCCAGGGGGTGAAGCTTCCCTCGACATCGCTGGTCATGATCGGCCAGAGCATGAGGTATAGAGCGACGCCGCTCGCCATCATCGGCAGATGCCGGGCGAACCCCGAGGGCGGGATGGGTCGGATATTCGCTACGGCAGGGGTACTCATGCGCGTGATCGTGCTCCAACATGGTTAAGGCTTCGTATCTCGCCGTGTCAGGGCAGTCGGAGAGAGTCCGTTGACCAACGGAGGTGCGGCTCGTATAGGGCCAACCGCGTCCATCGGATTTCCGAGGGAGGCTTGAACATTGCTGGATGCGGATCGCGGGCCGGGTGGCGCAGTTCACCTATGCCCCTTTTTGTATTCTTAGGTGCTGTGACGGCTCCAGCAAAGTAACCCAGTCAAGAGGTGAAGGCTTCAATGCCCACGATCAACCAGCTGGTCCGCAAGGGCCGCGATCCGCAGAAGGCCAAGTCCAAGGTCCCTGCGATGGAACAGAACCCGCAGAAGCGCGGCGTCTGCACTCGTGTCTATACGACGACCCCGAAGAAGCCGAATTCGGCGCTGCGCAAGGTGGCCAAGGTCCGCCTGACCAACCAGCGCGAAGTCATCAGCTACATTCCGGGCGAGGGCCACAACCTTCAGGAGCACTCGGTGGTCCTGATCCGTGGTGGTCGTGTGCGCGATCTTCCCGGCGTTCGCTACCACGTCCTGCGCGGCGTGCTCGATACGCAGGGTGTCAAGGATCGTCGCCAGTCCCGCTCCAAGTACGGCGCCAAGCGTCCGAAGTAAGCCGGTCGGCTCCTCAGCGGGGCTCGACCATCAGGCTGAAGTTTGAAAGGTTTTTAAAATGGCACGTCGTCGTCGCCCAGAGAAGCGCATCATCCTGCCCGATCCGAAATACGGTGATGAGGTTCTCTCCAAATTCATGAATTCCGTCATGTACGACGGCAAGAAGTCTGTGGCCGAGCTGATCGTGTACGGTGCCATGGAAACCGTCGAGCAGCGCGCCAAGCGTGAGCCGATCGGTGTTTTTCATGATGCGTTGAACAACATCAAGCCGGGCATCGAAGTGCGCTCACGCCGCGTTGGTGGTGCGACCTACCAGGTTCCCGTCGAGGTTCGTCCGGAGCGCGCTCAGGCGCTGGCGATCCGCTGGCTGATCTCTGCGGCGCGTGCCCGTAGCGAAAACACGATGGCGGCGCGTCTGTCGGGTGAGCTTCTCGACGCTTCGAACAACCGCGGCAACGCGGTGAAGAAGCGCGAAGACACGCATCGCATGGCCGAAGCCAACCGCGCCTTCTCGCACTACCGCTGGTAAGGCGACTCTGGTAGGCTTGGAAGCTCCAGATCTCTAACCTATATCGTGGGGAGCCGGCGGAAGCTGCGCTCCCCACATCGCTAAGGAAACCACGATCATGGCCCGCAGCCATCCGCTCGATCGCTATCGCAACATCGGTATCATGGCGCACATCGACGCCGGTAAGACGACGACGACGGAGCGCATCCTCTATTACACCGGCAAGTCCTACAAGATCGGCGAAGTGCATGAAGGCACGGCGACGATGGACTGGATGGAGCAGGAGCAGGAGCGCGGGATCACGATCACGTCCGCTGCGACGACGTGCTTCTGGTCGGCCGAGGAGGGCAAAGGCCCCGAGCATCGCATCAATATCATCGACACGCCCGGCCACGTCGACTTCACGATCGAAGTCGAGCGTTCGCTGCGCGTCCTCGACGGTGCGGTCGCATGCTTCGACGGCGTTGCCGGCGTCGAGCCGCAGTCGGAGACCGTGTGGCGTCAGGCCGACAAGTACGGCGTGCCGCGCATGTGCTTCGTCAACAAGCTCGATCGCACCGGCGCCGATTTCTACTTTTGCGTCAACTCGATCATCGAGCGCCTCGGCGCGCGCCCGGCGGTTCTGTACCTGCCGATCGGCATGGAAGGCGGCTTCAAGGGTCTAGTCGACCTGGTCGAGAACCGCGCGATCATCTGGCTCGAAGAGAGCCTGGGTGCGAAGTTCGAATATCAGGACATCCCCGCCGACATGGCCGAGAAAGCTGCGAAGTATCGCAGCGACCTGATCGAGATGGCCGTCGAGCAGGACGACGACCTGATGGAGGCGTATCTCGAAGGCAACGAGCCGAGCGTGGCCGACCTCAAGAAGCTGATCCGCAAGGGTACGCTCAGCATGGCGTTCGTGCCCGTGGTGTGCGGCTCGGCGTTCAAGAACAAGGGCGTGCAGCCCCTGCTCGACGCCGTGGTCGATTATCTGCCTTCGCCGCTCGATGTTCCCGCCATTCAGGGTCTGAAGCTCGACGGCGTGACACCGGACGAGCGTCCGTCGTCGGACAGCGAGCCGTTCTCGGCACTGGCGTTCAAGATCATGAACGATCCGTTCGTCGGCACGCTGACCTTCGCCCGCATCTATTCGGGCAAGCTCGAGGCGGCGTCGCAGGTGACAAACTCCGTCAAGGACAAGAAGGAAAAGGTTGGTCGCATGCTGTTGATGCATGCGAACAGCCGCGAGGACATTCAGGAAGCGTTCGCAGGCGACATCGTCGCGCTGGCGGGGCTGAAGGATACGACCACGGGTGACACCCTGTGTGCGATCAGCGATCCGATCATCCTGGAGCGGATGGAGTTCCCCGAGCCCGTTATCGAGCTGTCGGTGGAGCCCAAGACCAAGGCCGATCAGGAGAAGATGGGCGTTGCTCTCAATCGTCTCGCGCGCGAGGATCCCTCGTTCCGCGTTTCGTCGGACCCCGAGTCGGGTCAGACCATCATCAAGGGTATGGGCGAGCTTCATCTCGAGATCTTGGTCGATCGCATGAAGCGCGAGTTCAAGGTCGAGGCGAACGTCGGTGCGCCGCAGGTTGCCTATCGCGAATATCTCGCGAAGAAGGTCGATATCGACTACACCCACAAGAAGCAGTCAGGTGGCTCGGGTCAGTTCGGTCGCGTCAAGCTGACCGTGGTTCCCGGCGAGCGTGGTACGGGCTTCCAGTTCTTCGACGAGGTCAAGGGCGGCAACATCCCGAAGGAGTACATCCCCTCCGTCGAGAAGGGCATGCGGGAAACCGCAGAGTCGGGATCGCTTATCGGTTTCCCGATCATCGATTTTGAGGTTCACCTGTACGATGGTGCGTACCACGACGTCGACTCGTCGGCCCTGGCGTTCGAGATCTGCGCCCGCGGTGCGATGCGCGAAGCCGCTCAGAAGGCCGGTATCAAGCTGCTCGAGCCGATCATGAAGGTCGAGGTCGTCACCCCGGAAGATTATCTTGGCGACGTCATCGGTGACATGAACAGCCGTCGTGGCCAGATCCAGGGCACCGACAGCCGTGGCAATGCGCAGACGGTCGAGGCGATGGTCCCGCTGGCCAACATGTTCGGCTACGTCAATCAGCTGCGCTCGTTCACGCAGGGTCGCGCGCAGTATTCGATGCAGTTCTCGCACTATGACGAGGTTCCGACCAACGTCGCTGACGAGATCAAGGCGAAGCTGGCCTAATCGCCGATCGGGCGCGGAGCGGAGTCCCGTTCCGCGCCGGGCTGGCGCAACCCGAAAACAGTCGCTATGGGGCCGCGTTCGCGGTGCACCGGATGCGGCAGCGGATTCGAATCAGAAGGTAGGAAGAAATGGCAAAGGCGAAATTCGAGCGGAACAAGCCGCACCTCAACATCGGCACCATCGGTCACGTCGACCATGGCAAGACCTCGCTGACGGCAGCGATCACGAAGGTGCTGGCAGAGACGACCGGCGGCACCGCGGTCGACTTCGCCAACATCGACAAGGCTCCGGAAGAGCGTGAGCGCGGCATCACGATCTCGACGGCGCACGTCGAGTACGAGACGACGAACCGCCACTACGCGCACGTCGATTGTCCGGGCCACGCCGATTATGTGAAGAACATGATCACGGGCGCCGCTCAGATGGATGGCGCGATCCTGGTCGTGTCGGCTACCGACGGCCCGATGCCGCAGACCCGCGAGCACATCCTGCTCGCCCGCCAGGTTGGCGTGCCGGCGATGGTCGTATTCATGAACAAGGTCGATCTGGTCGACGATGAGGAAATCCTCGAGCTGGTCGAGCTGGAAATCCGTGAGCTGCTGAGCTCGTACGAATTCCCAGGTGACGATATTCCAATCATCAAGGGCTCGGCGACCTGCGCGCTGTCCGGTTCGAACGACAAGTTCGGCAAGGACGCCGTGCTTGAGCTGATGGCCGCCGTCGACGATTACATTCCGCAGCCGGAGCGTCCGCTCGACAAGCCCTTCATGATGCCGATCGAGGACGTGTTCTCGATTTCGGGTCGCGGTACGGTCGTCACGGGCCGCGTCGAGACGGGCATCGTCAAGGTCGGTGAGGAAGTCGAGATCGTCGGCATCCACCCGGAAGTTCGCAAGACCACCGTCACCGGTGTCGAGATGTTCCGCAAATTGCTCGACCAGGGTCAAGCCGGCGACAATGTCGGCGCGCTGATCCGCGGCGTCGCTCGTGACGAGGTCGAGCGTGGCCAGGTTCTCTGCAAGCCCGGCTCGATCAAGCCGCACACCGACTTCTCGTCGGAAGTGTACGTGCTGTCGAAGGAAGAGGGTGGCCGTCATACGCCGTTCTTCGCCAACTATCGTCCGCAATTCTACTTCCGTACGACGGACGTGACTGGCACCGTTGAGCTGCCCGAGGGCACGGAGATGGTCATGCCTGGCGACAACGTCTCGCTCGGCATCAAGCTGATCGCGCCGATCGCTATGGACATCGGCCAGCGTTTCACCATCCGCGAGGGTGGACGCACGGTCGGTGCCGGGGTTGTCAGCGCCATCACCAAGTAATATAGGCTAGCGCCTTGCAAGCGGCCGGCTCCGGATAACCGGGGTCGGCCGTTCGCTTTTAGTAGAGGCTCCGTTCGCGGGGCAGGGCGGGTTCCACCGCCGGCTCGACATATTCGACGTATCAACCAGCAAGAGGCGGCCATGCGGCTGTCGTCCGGCGTCCGGCCGGTGACGATCGCATGAGGCGCCCCGCTCTTTCGCATCGGTAGGGATCATGGACAGCAACATCCGCATTCGTCTGAAGGCGTTCGACCATCGCGTGCTCGATCAGGCGACCGGCGACATCGCCGACACGGCCCGCCGCACCGGCGCGCTCATTCGCGGTCCGATTCCGCTTCCGACGCGCATCGAAAAGTTCACGGTCAACCGTGGCCCGCACATCGACAAGAAGTCGCGCGAGCAGTTCGAGGTCCGCACCTACAAGCGCATGCTCGACATCGTACAGCCGACTCCGCAGACCGTCGACGCTTTGATGAAGCTCGACCTTGCGGCGGGCGTTGACGTAGAGATCAAGCTCGCCTAAGCGCGTTCATCCTCGTTGCGGTCGACGACTCGTCCCGCAACGTTGATGTGTGAGATACCGCCGGCAGCTTCGGTTGCCGGGACAGCGTCTCCCGTCCGTTCCTATAGCCTTCCTTTCGGGAAAGCGCAGGAACACCAGCCCGGGACGGGGGGCTCGCTTTGCATTTCCGGGTTAGGAATTCCGTCGAGGGTTTCTTCGACGGGTCCGGCACGCACCGAAGGAATGGTCCTCCGGTGCCTCTGTGAGGAGTATGGATCATGCGTACCGGCGTGATCGCGAAGAAGTTGGGGATGACCCGCCTGTTTCAGGACGACGGCCGCCACGTGCCTGTCACCGTCCTGCAGCTCGAAGGGCTTCAGGTCGTTTCCCGTCGCGAAACTGATACCGATGGCTACACGGCCGTTCAGCTTGGTGCTGGCGTCGCGAAGGCCAAAAACGTCGCCAAGCCGCAGCGCGGCCACTTCGGCAAGGCCGAGGTCGAGCCAAAGGCGATCCTCGCAGAGTTCCGTGTGACCGAGGACAACCTTCTCGACGTCGGTTCTGAGCTTGCGGCGGATCACTTTGTGGCGGGCCAGCTCGTCGACATTCAGGGTCGTACGCAGGGCAAGGGCTTCGCTGGCGGCATGAAGCGCTGGAATTTCGGTGGTCTGCGCGCGACGCACGGTGTCTCGGTGTCGCATCGCTCGCTCGGTTCGACCGGTCAGCGTCAGGATCCGGGTCGCGTCTTCAAGAACAAGAAGATGGCCGGCCATATGGGTGATAAGTATCGCACCCAGCAGAACCTCGAGATCGTCTCGACCGATGTAGAGCGTGGCTTGATCTTCGTGAAGGGCTCCGTGCCCGGGTCGAAGGGTGGTTGGCTGTTCGTGAAGGACGCGGTGAAGACCGCGCGCCATGCCGATGCGCCGATGCCTGCCGGTCTGAAGACTGCCGCCAACAACAACGCTGACGCCGCACCCGCGCCGGAAGCATCCACCGGCCAGGAGGGCTAAGAAGTGAAGGTCACCGTCAAGTCCTTCGCCGGTACCGACGCTCAGGACATCGAGCTCAACGACGAGGTCTTCGGCCTCGATCCGCGCGCCGACATCCTGCACCGTGTCGTCACCTGGCAGTTGGAAAAGCGTCGCGGCACCGCCCGCGGCACCCGCGAGCGCGCCGATGTTGCGCGCACCGGGAAGAAGTTCGGCCGCCAGAAAGGTGGCGGTACGGCGCGTCACGGCGATCGCCGCGCTCCCGTCTTCATCGGCGGTGGTAAGGCTCACGGCGCTCGCGTCCGGGATTTTAATCCGGGCCTCAATAAGAAGGTGCGGATGCTGGGTCTGAAGATGGCGCTGTCGAGCCATGCCAGGGCCGGCTCGTTGTTCGTCATGGACAGCCTCTCGGTCGAGGGTAACAAGACCAAGACGCTGAAGGGCGATCTCGCGAAGCTCGGTTGGGGCAAGCGCGCGCTGGTCATCGATGGCGATGCCGTCGAGACGAGCTTCGCACTTGCCGCCGGCAACCTTCACGAAGTGGACGTGCTGCCGGCCGCCGGCGCCAACGTCTACGACATCATCAAGGCAGACACGCTGGTGCTCACGCGCGCCGCGGTCGAGAAGCTGGAGGCGCGCTTCAATGGCTAAGCCGCAGAAAGCCGCGATCGACAACCGTCACTATGACGTAATCGTCGCGCCGCACATCACCGAGAAGACGACTCTGCTCAGCGAGCAGAACGCGGTCGTGTTCAAGGTCGCTCGCGATGCGAGCAAGCCCGAGATCAAGGCGGCCGTCGAGGCGCTGTTCAACGTCAAGGTTCTTGGTGTGAACACGATCGTCCAGAAGGGCAAGACCAAGAAGTGGAAGGGCGTGCCCTACACGAAGTCCGACGTGAAGAAGGCGATCGTCACGCTCGCCGACGGTCAGTCGATCGACGTGACGACGGGGGTCTAAGGGATCATGGCACTCAAGCAGTACAACCCGACGAGTCCGGCCCGCCGCGGCCTGATTCTCGTCGACAAGTCGCAGCTCTGGAAGGGCAAGCCGGTCAAGGCGCTCGTCGAGGGCAAGAACAAGACCGGTGGCCGCAACAACAAGGGCCACGTCACCAGCCGCGGCATCGCTGGCGGTCACAAGCAGAAGTACCGCTACATCGACTTCAAGCGTCGCAAGTGGGACGCCGAGGGCACGGTCGAGCGGCTGGAGTACGATCCTAACCGCACGGCGTTCATCGCGCTCGTCAGTTACGCCGATGGCGAGCAGGCCTACATCATCGCACCCCAGCGTCTGGCGGTCGGTGACAAGGTGCTCGCGGCGAAGAAGACCGACGTGAAGCCGGGCAACGCCATGGAGCTGGGTCAGGTCCCGGTCGGCACCATCGTCCACAATGTGGAGATGAAGCCGATGAAGGGTGGCCAGATCGCCCGTTCGGCCGGCACCTATGTGCAGGTCGTGGGTCGCGATCGCGGCATGGTGATCGTCCGCCTGAACTCCGGCGAGCAGCGTTACATCCACGGCGAGTGCATGGCGACGGTCGGCGCGGTGTCGAACCCGGACAACCAGAACCAGAACCTCGGCAAGGCCGGGCGTTCGCGCTGGATGGGCAAGCGTCCGCTGACCCGCGGCGTCGCCAAGAACCCGGTCGACCATCCGCACGGCGGTGGCGAAGGCCGGACCTCGGGTGGCCGTCATCCGGTTACGCCCTGGGGCAAGCCGACGAAGGGTGCGCGCACCCGTCACAACAAGTCGACCGACAAGATGATTATCCGGTCGCGTCATTCGACGAAGAGGAAGGGCTAACTCATGGCTCGTTCAGTCTGGAAGGGCCCGTTCGTCGAACTGAGCCTTCTGAAGAAGGCGGAAACCGCGCAGGATGCCGGTGGCCGTGCGCCGATCAAGACCTGGTCGCGTCGTTCCACCATCCTGCCGTCGTTCGTCGGTCTGACGTTCAACGTCTACAATGGCCGCAAGTTCGTGCCGGTATCGGTCAACGAGGACATGGTCGGCATGAAGCTGGGTGAGTTCGCGCCGACGCGCTACTTCCCCGGTCATGCCGCCGACAAGAAGGGCAAGCGCTGATGAGCAAGCCAGTCTCCCCCCGCAAGGTCGGCGAGAAGGAAGCCCTCTCCGTCGGCACGCAGATTCGCGGCTCGGCGCAGAAGCTGAACCTGGTCGCCGGTCTCATCCGTGGCCGCAAGGCGTCGGACGCGATGAACATCCTGGCCTTCTCCACGAAGGGTATGGCGGTCGACGCGCGCAAGGTTCTGGCTTCGGCCATCGCCAATGCGGAGAACAACCACAACCTCGACGTCGACGCCCTCGTCGTCGCCGAGGCGTCGGTCGGCAAGTCGATCACCATGAAGCGCTTCGCGACCCGCGGCCGTGGCAAGTCCACCCGCATCCTGAAGCCGTTCAGCCGTCTGCGCATCGTCGTGCGCGAGCAGGAAGAAGCGTAATGGGTCACAAGAGCAATCCGATCGGGATGCGGTTGCAGATCAACCGCACCTGGGACAGCCGCTGGTTCGCCGAGGGTGCGGACTATGGGCGTCTGCTGCTGGAGGATCTGAAGATCCGCCAGTACATCATGAAGACGCTGCCGCAGGCCGCGATCTCCAAGGTGGTGATCGAGCGTCCGGCCAAGCTGTGCCGCATCTCGATCTTCGCCGCCCGCCCCGGTGTCATCATCGGCAAGAAGGGCACGGATATCGAGAAGTTGCGCAAGACGATCGGGGCGATGACCTCGTCCGACGTCTCGCTCAACATCGTCGAGATCCGCAAGCCCGAGGTGGACGCCCGGCTCGTCGCGCAGGGCATCGCCGATCAGCTGGAGCGCCGTATCGCGTTCCGCCGGGCGATGAAGCGTGCGGTGCAGTCGGCGATGCGCCTGGGTGCCGATGGTATCCGGGTGTATTGCGGCGGCCGCCTTGGCGGTGCGGAAATCGCACGGTCCGAGAGCTACCGTGAAGGCCGCGTTCCGCTGCACACGCTGCGCGCGAACATCGATTATGCCGAAGCCACGGCGCACACGTCGTACGGCGTCTGCGGCGTCAAGGTGTGGGTGTTCAAGGGCGAGATCCTCGGCCACGACCCGATGGCGACCGACCGGCTCATGATGGAGGCTCAGACCTCCGGCGTGCGCCCGGCGCGCGACGACCGTCGTTAAGGACTGACACGACATGTTGCAGCCAAAGCGCACCAAATTCCGCAAGGCCTTCAAGGGCCGCATCCATGGCGACGCCAAGGGTGGCACCAGCCTGAACTTCGGCGCCTATGGCCTGAAGGCGATGGAGCCGGAGCGGATCACCGCACGCCAGATCGAGGCGGCTCGCCGCGCGATCACGCGTCATATCAAGCGCCAGGGGCGTTTGTGGATCCGCATCTTCCCGGACGTTCCGGTCTCGTCGAAGCCGGCCGAAGTCCGCATGGGCTCGGGCAAGGGTTCGCCGGAGTTCTGGGCCGCCCGCGTGAAGCCGGGCCGGATCCTGTTCGAGCTCGACGGTGTCGAGGGCAAGATCGCCGCCGAGGCGTTCGAGCGCGCCGCCATGAAGCTCCCCATCAAGACCAAGGTCGTTGCCCGTCTGGGCGACACCTCGCACCTCGGAGGCGAGTAATCATGGCCAAGACCGATTTCACCGGCCAGTCCGACGACCAGCTCGGCGAGAGCCTCGGCCAGTTGAAGCGCGAGCAGTTCAACCTCCGCTTTCAGGCGGCGACGAACCAGCTCGAGAAGCCGAGCCGCGTCCGCGAGGTCCGTCGCGACATCGCGCGCATCAAGACCATGCAGGCCCAGCGCTCCGCCGCTGCGTCGGCCAAGTAAGGATTTAGGCACATGCCAAAGCGCGTGCTGACCGGCCTGATCGTCTCCGACAAGGGCGACAAGACCGTGGTTGTGAACGTCGAGCGCAAGGTCAAGCACCCGCTCTACGGAAAGATCATCCGTCGCTCCAAGAAGTACCATGCTCACGACGAGAGCAACGAGTACAAGCAGGGTGAGACGGTCCGGATCGAGGAGGTCGCTCCGATCTCCAAGCTGAAGACCTGGAAGGTGCTCGATCGCGTCAATACGCACGCGACGCCCGAGCGGGTCGACGTCGACGCCTGAACCCGGCGTCATCCGGTAGATGCCGGGATCGCAAAAGGTTCGGATGTGATTCGAAGCCCCTGGTTCAGACCGGGGCGACGGCGGGGAAGGGGCGTTGCTTTTTCCCCGCGGGGCGGTTATCGGACCGCTCCCCCTGGTTCGGGCCGCGCCCGTGCCGGGGGTCATTGTTTTAGGCGGGTGCCGGTCAGCAATCGGCCCCAGATGAAGAGAAGGGATACGGATCCATGATCCAGATGCAGTCCAATCTCGACGTCGCTGACAACAGCGGCGCGAAGCGGGTGCAGTGCATCAAGGTGTTGGGCGGCTCGAAGCGTCGCACGGCATCGGTCGGCGACATCATCGTCGTCAGCATCAAGGAAGCACAGCCCCGCGGCAAGGTGAAGAAGGGTGACGTGCATCGCGCCGTCATCGTCCGCACCGCCAAGGACATCCACCGTGCCGATGGCTCGACCATCCGCTTCGACGGCAATGCCGCCGTTCTGGTCAACAAGAACGAGGAGCCCATCGGCACCCGTATCTTCGGCCCGGTCGTGCGCGAGCTGCGTGGCAAGAAGCACATGAAGATCATCTCTCTCGCGCCCGAGGTGCTGTAATGGCCGCCGCGAAGATCAAGAAGGGCGACCGCGTCGTCGTCCTGTCCGGCAAGGACAAGGGCAAGACCGGCACGGTCACCCTGTCGATGCCGAAGGACGGCAAGGTCGTGGTCGAGGGTATCAACACCGTCGTTCGTCACACCAAGCCGACCCAGGCCGACCCGCAGGGCGGCAAGGTCACGAAGGAAGCGCCGCTTCACGTCTGCAAGGTCGCGCACGTGACCGCCGACGGCAAGCCGACCCGCGTCCGTTTCGAGACGCAGGACGGCAAGAAGGTCCGCGTGGCCGTGAAGACGGGGGACAAGATCGATGGCTGATGTGAGCTACAAGCCCCGGATGAAGGGCATCTACGACGATCGTATCGTCGCGGCGATGACCGAGAAGTTCGGGTACAAGAACGCGCTCGAGATTCCGCGGATCGAGAAGATCGTGCTGAACATGGGCGTGGGTGAAGCCACTCAGGACAAGAAGCGGGTCGATCAGGCCGCGTCCGAGATGGAGTTGATCGCCGGTCAGAAGCCCGTCATCACCAAGGCGAAGAAGTCGATCGCGCAGTTCAAGCTGCGCGAGGGGATGCCGATCGGCGTGAAGGTCACCCTTCGTCGTGAGCGCATGTACGAGTTCCTCGACCGCTTCATCACGATCGCGCTGCCGCGCGTTCGCGATTTCCGCGGGCTGAACCCAAAGAGCTTCGATGGTCGCGGCAACTATGCCTGCGGTATCAAAGAGCAGATCATCTTCCCCGAGATCAACTATGACCGCATCGACAAGGTGCGCGGCATGGACGTGATCGTCACTACCACGGCGAAGACGGACGACGAGGCGCGCGAGCTGCTCCGTCTGTTCGGGTTCCCGTTCCCGATCGAGGAAGCCGCCGAAGAGAAGCAGGCGGCCTGACATCTACCCCCTCCCTCCGCCTCGGCGGGGGAGGGCATCCAAGGAAGAGCTTAAGTCCAATGGCGAAACTGAGTTCGATCAACAAGAACGAGCGTCGCAAGAAGCTCGTGAAGCAGTATGCCCCGAAGCTCGCGAAGCTGAAGGCTACGGCCAACGACCAATCGCTCGACGAGACCGAGCGTCTCATCGCGCGCCTCAAGATGGCGGAACTGCCGCGCAACGCGAACCCGACCCGCATCCGCAATCGCTGCGAGACGACCGGTCGCCCGCGCGCCTATTACCGCAAGTTCCGGCTTTGCCGTATCCAGCTGCGCGATCTGGCCAACAAGGGCCTGATCCCCGGCGTCACGAAGTCGAGCTGGTAAGGATTTATCATGGCAGTGACCGATCCCCTGGGTGACCTGCTCACCCGCATCCGCAATGGCCAGCGCGCGAAGAAGGACTCCGTCCTGTCGCCCGCGTCCAAGCTGCGCGTGCGCGTCCTCGACGTGCTGCAGCGCGAAGGCTATATCCGCGGCTATTCCGAAGAGCAGATGGGCCCCGCCGCCGGCGTGCGCATCGAGCTCAAATATTTCGAGGGTCAGCCCGCGATCAAGCACGTCGCGCGCGTTTCGAAGCCCGGTCGTCGAGTCTACTCCGGCAGCCAGGAGCTGCCGCGGGTGATGAACGGCCTGGGCATCACCATCGTCTCCACGCCGAACGGCGTCCTGTCCGACGCGGAAGCGCGCGAGCAGAACGTCGGCGGCGAAGTGCTCGCGGAGGTGTTCTGATGAGCCGCATCGGCAAGAAGGCGATCCCGGTTCCGGCCGGCGTGACCGCCAGCATCGAAGGCAAGACGATGAGCGTAAAGGGTCCCAAGGGCACCCTGACCCTCGCGATGCGCGACGAGATCAGCTACTCGGTCGAGGACGGCAGCATCTCGGTGCAGCCGGCGAACGACACCAAGCAGGCGCGGGCCTTCTGGGGCATGCAGCGTACGCTGGTCGCGAACCTCGTCACCGGCGTGACCGAGGGCTTCACCAAGAAGCTGCTCATCACCGGCGTCGGCTATCGTGCCGCCGCGCAGGGTCGCAACCTGAAGCTGCAGCTCGGCTACAGCCATGACGTCGACATCGCCGTGCCGGAGGGTCTTGAGGTCAAGACGCCCGACAATACGACGGTCGAGATCTCGGGCGCCGACAAGCAGAAGGTCGGCCAGCTGGCCGCCGAAATCCGCCGCTGGCGCAAGCCCGAGCCGTACAAGGGCAAGGGTATCAAGTACGACGGCGAGTTCATCTTCCGCAAGGAAGGGAAGAAGAAGTAATGACCAAGGGTCTCTCTCTTTTCGAGAAGCGCCGTCGGCGCAACCGCACCGCGCTCCGTGCGCGTTCGGGCAGCCGCCCGCGTCTGTCGGTGCATCGTTCGGGCAAGCACATGTATGCCCAGGTGATCGACGATGCGGTGGGGCACACGGTCGCCGCGGCGTCGACGCTGACCGCGCGCGACGAGTCGGGCGCGAACATCTCGGCCGCCACGGCGGTGGGCAAGCGCGTTGCGGAGGCAGCACTGGCGGCCGGCGTGACGCAGGTCGTCTTCGATCGCGGCGGCTTCCTCTATCACGGCCGCGTCAAGGCGCTGGCTGACGCCGCGCGCGAAGCCGGATTGGAGTTCTAAGAATGGCCGACACCAACGATATCCAGTCGCAGCCCGGCAATCCTGCCGCGGTCGAGGCTCCCGCCGGTGATGCCGGCGCTAACACCAGCAACAACACTGGTGGCGGTTATCAGGGCGGACAGGGCGGTGGCCGTGGACGCGGTGGTCCGGGCGGCGGTGGCGGCGGTGGCCGCGGCCGTGGTGGTCCGGGCGGACAGCGCGGCGGCCGTGACGGCGGCCGTGGCGGTCGCGACAATCGCGGTCGTGGTGGCCCCGGCCAGGACGATGGCGGCGAAGAGCTGATCGAGAAGCTGGTGCACATCAACCGCGTTTCGAAGACGGTGAAGGGCGGCAAGCGCTTCGGCTTTGCGGCTCTGGTCGTCGTCGGTGACGGCAAGGGTCGTGCGGGCTTCGGCCACGGCAAGGCCCGCGAAGTGCCGGAGGCGATCTCCAAGGCGACCGCCGCGGCCAAGAAGAAGATGGTCCGCGTGCCCCTGAAGGATGGCCGCACGCTGCATCATGACGGCAACGGTCACTTTGGTGCCGGTCGCGTGACGCTGCGTTCGGCGCCGCAGGGCACCGGCATCATCGCCGGTGGTCCGATGCGCGCCATCTTCGAATCGCTCGGCGTCGCCGACGTGGTGACGAAGTCGATCGGCACGTCGAACCCCTACAACATGATCCGTGCGACGTTCGAGGCGCTGGGCGACCAGACTTCGCCCAAGGCCGTCGCGCAGCGTCGTGGCAAGAAGATCGCCGACCTGCTCGGCCGCGGCGCGGGCGCTTCGGCGCAGACCGCCGAGGCCGATGCCGCGGCCATCACGGAGTAAATTCAGATGGCGACGATCAAGATCAAGCAGACCGGTTCGCCGATCCGCCGCACCGGCGATCAGCGCGCGACGCTCATCGGCCTCGGCCTCAACAAGATGCACCGCGTGTCGGAACTCGAGGATAGCCCCGAGGTTCGCGGCATGATCCGCAAGGTGCAGCACATGGTCGAAGTGCAGGGCTGAGCCCCACTTCATCAGTGACAAATACGGGGAAGGGGGCTAACCGGCCCCCTTCCTTTTTCCGGTTTCCAGCAACCAGCGCGTAACAAGCGAAAGCGAGTGCATATCATGAAGCTCAACGAACTCCGCGACAACGACGGCGCCCGCAAGTCCAAGATCCGCGTCGGCCGCGGCATCGGTTCCGGCAAGGGCAAGACCGGCGGACGTGGCCAGAAGGGTCAGAAGAGCCGCGAGGGCGTGTCCATCGCCGGCTTCGAGGGCGGCCAGATGCCGCTGCACATGCGTCTGCCGAAGCGTGGCTTCAACAACATCTTCGCCAAGGATTATGCCGAGGTGAACCTCGGTGCGATCCAGAAGGCGGTCGATGCCGGCAAGATCGAAGCCGGGGCGGCGCTCGACCATGCGGCGCTGAAGCTGGCCGGTCTGGCCCGTGGCGGCAAGGACGGCGTGCGCCTGCTCGGCAAAGGCGAACTGACCGCCAAGCTGACCTTCACCGTCGCCGGCGCGTCGAAGGGCGCGATCGAGGCCGTCGAGAAGTCGGGCGGTTCGGTTTCGGTGATCGAGGTCGTGCCCGCCGCCGAGAAGGCCGCCGCCAAGAAGGGCGTGAAGTACAAGGAGCGTCAGGCTCACAAGGCATCGTTCAAGGCCTGAACCCGTCCGCCACCCCGGCACGCCGGGGTCCAGCATCGGGCCGCTCGTAACTGGGTCCCGGCGACATGCCGGGACGGATTATTCCGCCGGAGGTTAGACAAGCCTTGGCGGGCGACTATATGAGCGGCGGGGGAGCGACATAACGCTCGCCCGCCGTTTCTGTTTCCAGGACACAATCCCGCATGGCATCCGCAGCCGACCAGATGGCGCAAAGCATCAGCCTGTCGAAGTTCGCGAAAGCGACCGACCTCAAGAAGCGGCTGTGGTTCACGATCGGTGCGCTGATCGTCTTCCGCCTGCTCAGCTACGTACCGCTGCCGGGTGTCGACCCGACCGCGCTCGGCCTGCTCAGCGAGCGGACGACGGGCGGGGTGCTCGATTTCTTCAACACTTTCTCGGGCGGCTCGCTCAGCCGCATGTCGCTGATCGCGCTGGGCGTGATGCCATACATCACCGCGTCCATCGTGGTGCAGCTCGCGACGTCGCTCAGCCCCAAGCTGGCGGCGATCAAGAAGGACGGCGAGAGTGGTCGCAAGCGGCTGAACCAGTATACGCGGTACGGCACGGTGCTGCTGACCGCGGTGCAGGGCTATTTCATTGCCGTCGGCCTCGAGGCGCTGGGTGCGTCGAACGGCGTTCAGGCGGTGATCGAGCCGGGCATGGCGTTCCGCGTCGCCGCCGTCATCTCGCTGATCGGCGGGACGATGTTCCTGATGTGGCTGGGCGAGCAGATCACCAGTCGTGGTATCGGCAACGGCGTGTCGCTCATCATCATGGCCGGCATCGTCGCGCATCTGCCGACGACGCTCGTCAACCTGCTGGAAGGCGGTCGTTCGGGCTCGCTCGACCCGCTGCGCCTGATCGGCATCATCGTCGCGGTCGTCGCCCTCGTCCTGTTCATCTGCTTCATGGAGCGCGCTCAGCGTCGCATCCTGATCCAGTATCCCAAGCGTCAGACGCAGCGCGGGATGCAGGCGGATCGCAGCCATCTGCCGCTGAAGATCAACACGGCGGGCGTCATTCCGCCGATCTTCGCGTCGTCGCTGCTGCTGATGCCGCTGACGATTTCGCAGTTCGCGGGTCAGCGCGTGGCCGGCGAGTCGAAGTGGGGCGATTTCATCATCACCCTCAACCAGTATCTCCAGCACGGCAGCCCGGTGTACATGCTGCTGTACGGGGCCGGCATCATCTTCTTCTCGTTCTTCTACACCGCGGTGGTGTTCAATCCGGAAGAGACCGCGGACAATCTGAAGCGGTACGGCGGGTTCGTGCCGGGCATCCGTCCCGGCAAGAACACCGAGAATTATTTCGATTACGTCCTGACGCGCATCACCGTGCTCGGTGCGGCGTATCTGACGATCATCTGCCTGTTGCCGGAATATCTGGTGTCGGCGCTGTCGATCCCCTTCTACCTGGGTGGCACCAGCCTGCTGATCGTGGTCAACGTCACGATGGATACGGTGACGCAGATCCAGTCGCATTTGCTGGCGCACCAATATGGTGACCTCATCAAGAAGGCGAAGCTGAAGGGTGGCCGACTCCGCTGAGCGGGGCGGCAGGGACGTTAAGGGGAGAGTGGCCGTGAACATCATCCTGCTGGGACCGCCGGGCGCGGGCAAGGGCACGCAGGCCGCACGGCTCGTCAGCGAGCGCGGCATGGTGCAACTGTCGACGGGCGACATGCTGCGTGCAGCGGTCAAGGCCGGCACGCCCGTGGGTGTGCAGGCCAAGGCGGTGATGGATGCCGGCGAACTCGTATCCGACGCGATCGTCTCCGCGTTGATCGGCGAACGTCTGGATCAGGGTGTCGAGCATGGCGCGATCTTCGACGGCTATCCGCGCACCGCGGCGCAGGCGGACGCACTGGACCTGTTGCTGACCGAACGCGGGCAGCAGCTGGATGCGGTGATCGAGCTGGAGGTGGACGAGGCCGCGTTGATCGAGCGCATCGTCGGCCGCTACACCTGCGCCGCGTGCGGCACCGGCTATCACGACGTGTTCAAGCAGCCGGCGGTCGCGGGCGTCTGCGACGTGTGCGGCTCCACCGAGTTCAAGCGCCGTCCCGACGACAATGCCGACACGGTGTCGACGCGCATGGCCGAATATCGCGCGAAGACCGCGCCGATCCTGCCGCTTTACGAAGAGCGCGGGCTAGTGTCGCGCGTCGACGGAATGGCCGACATGGACGTGGTCGGCGGCCAGATCGCCGCCATCCTCGACGCCTGATCGTGCTTCGCCTATCCTAGGGCCGGATGGTTCGAGGAGGGTGACATGCAGGCGGTTCGGTTCGGTATCCTGATCCTCGCCGGGGGCCTGGTCGTGGCGGCCACGAAACCGCCGCAGACGAGTTGGGGGAAGCCCGGTGTGTCGATCGACCAGTACCGGATCGACTCGTTCGAATGCGCGAAGACCGGCTATTTCGCCGACGTGCGGGACACGCAGCAGGCGAAGGACGCGATCCGCGTGCTGGAAACGGCGGATCGCGAGATCAACAACGGCGATGAACTCGACCCCAACGCCCGGGTGCTCCGGATGCGGGCACTGCGCCCCGATGCGCGCGTGCGGGAAGTCGGCAAGGTCCTCACCAATGTCGTCGAGCGATGCCTGAGCGATCGGGGATATCGCCGGTTCGCCCTGACCAGGGCGCAGGCGAAGTCGCTGGGGAAGCTGCCGGCGGGGTCGCTGAACCGGCAATTGTATCTGCATTCCCTCGCCAGCGATCCGCGCGTGGTCGCCGAACAGGTGGTCGGCTGACGGCAGCGGCGGGTGAATGACGATTTTGTCACGCCGTCTTCACGCCGTCGCAAACCGCATCGGCCTATGACGCCGCTACGGCCGGGTGCCGCGGTCCTCCCGCCGCGCAACCGGCCCACGCCATCGGCGCCCGTCACTCCCGGGGGCGCCGGTAGGGCCGGCGGAGGGATGCCTTCCGCCGGCCTTTACTGTAGAGGCCGCTATTCTACAGGATCGAGCCCCACGATTGGGCGGAGCGCCATTTGACCCGCAAGATACTGATCGTCGAGGATGATCCCTCCACCGCCGCCTACCTGGCCAAGGGCCTGACCGAGGCCGGCTACGCCGTCGAGACGAGCCATGACGGCCGCGACGGGCTTTTTCTGGCGAGCGAGGGCATCTTCGATCTCGTGATCGCCGACCGGATGCTGCCGGGGCTGGACGGATTGTCGCTGGTCGGGGCGTTGCGCGCCGCGAAGGTCGAAACGCCGGTGCTGGTCCTCTCCGCGCTCGCTTCGGTCGACGACCGGGTCGACGGGCTGAAGGCAGGAGCCGACGATTACCTCTGCAAGCCCTTCTCGTTCGCCGAACTGTCCGCGCGGATCGAGGCGCTGGTCCGCCGCACCGATCGGGCGACGGCCGAGCCGCAGAAGACGCGGCTGTCGGTCGGCGATCTGGAGATCGATCTGCTGTCGCGCCACGTCAGCCGCGCCGGCCGCTCGATCCCGCTCGGCACGCGCGAGTTCAGCCTGCTGGAGTTCCTCGCCCGCCACGCCGGTCAGGTCGTCACCCGCACGATGATGCTGGAGAAGATCTGGAACTATCATTTCGACCCCGGCTCCAACGTGGTCGACGTGCATATCGGCCGCCTTCGCCGCAAGCTGGAGGACGGGTTCCCGACGCCGATCCTGCACACGGTGCGCGGGGCCGGCTACCGATTGGCGGTCGACGGTTGACGCCCTGGGGGGGGCGGCTGTCGGTCACGGCGCGGATCGCGCTGCTGGCGATCGCGCTGGCGCTGCTCAGCAATCTCGCGCTGATCGGCTTCCTCTGGAAACAGACCCACGACGTCGCGATCGCCGCGACCCGGCGGGAGATGGTCGAACAGTCCGACGCGCTGATCGCGCTCTGGCGCGAGGGTGGCCTGCCGCGGCTGAGCCAGGCGGTCCGCAATGCGCAGCCGCCCGGCGACACGTCGCTGGTCGTGGCGATCGTCGACGAGGAGGGTCGTCGCCTGATCGGCTATGCGCCACCCCGGCTGGAGGTGCCGATCGCGGCGCGCGCGTTTCGCGTCGGCTATCTCGCCGATCTGCCCGGCTGGCGCGAGCATGAAGCGGGCTATATCCTGCGGCCGGTCGGGCGGGTCTGGCTGCTGACCGGGCGCAAGCTCGACGTGATCGAGGCGGAGCAGACCGCGATCGAGCGGGCGCTGGCGCTGGCGGTGGTGATGTCGCTGGCGCTGGGGATCGTCGCCGGCCTCGTCCTCGCCCGCTACGTCGCGACCCGGCTCGATCGCATCGCGGCGGTGATCGACGAGGCGGGAGAGGGCAATCTGTCGCGTCGCGTGCCGATGGAGGCGAGGGGGGCGGACGCCTTCGACCGACTGGCGGCGAGGCTGAATGCGATGCTGGAGCGGATCGAGGGGCTGATGTCCGAACTTCGGGTGGTGACGGACAGCCTGGCGCACGACCTTCGCTCCCCGCTCGCGCGACTACGGACCAAGACGGAACAGGCGGTGCTGGTGTCCGATCCGGCCCAGCGCGACTCGGCGCTCGGCGGGCTGCTCGTGGAGACCGATCTGGTGATGCGGATGCTGACGATGGTCATAGAGATCAGCCGCTCCGAGTCGGTGTCGCGCGATCGCTTCACGCTGGTGGAGCCGGCCGACCTCGTGGAGGAGGTGGCGGAACTCTACCAGCCGGTGGCCGAGGATGCCGGCATCCGGTTCGACGTGGCGATCGACGATCGGCCCCCGCCCCTGTCGCTGCACCGCGAACTCGTGAGTCAGGCGCTGGCCAACCTCGTCGACAACGCCCTGAAACACGGTGTTCCGAAGCAGGGCGTTCCGAAGCAGGCGGGGGCGAAGCGGGAGATCGTGTTGCGGCTGCGCCGTCTGCCGGACGGTGTTGCGATCCAGGTGGAGGATCGCGGCCCCGGGATCGCTGCGCACGACCGGGCACAGGCGATGAAGCGGTTCGGCCGGCTCGACAGTGCCCGTTCGACACCGGGGGCGGGGCTGGGTCTGGCGCTGATCGACACGGTCGCGCGGCTGCACGGCGGGCGTTTCGAACTGGCGGACAACGCCCCGGGGCTGGTGGCGCGGCTGGTGCTGCCGGGCTGACGGCTGGTCATTCCGGCGCGCAGGCCCCACATGGCCGGGCATGGACGCACTCACCGCCTTCGGCCTGTTCGCCGTCACCTTCATGCTCGTCTGCTACGTGCTGGAGGATCGGGCGCCGTTCTGGACGTTCCTGTTCGCGTTGGGATGCCTGATGGGGTCGGCTTATGGCTTTCTTCAAGGGGCCTGGCCGTTCGGCGCGGTGGAGCTGATCTGGTTCGTCGTCGCGCTGCGCCGTTGGGTCGGACTGCGCAGCAAAGCGGCCGGGCCGGTGGAACCCGCCGCTTGACTCGGCGTTTCGCGCGGCCTAACTGACCAGACCCCGATACACCGGTTTGCCGGCGGCGCTCGTTTGCGCTCGCCGCCATCTTGCGTCGATGCTCCGGCATCATCGTAGAACCGGTCGAACGGGACCAACGCGTCGAGATGGCGCCCGTGCTGCCATGCCGGGTGCCGTGGAGCTAGGAGAACATACACATGGCACGTATCGCGGGTGTTAACATCCCGACCAACAAGCGCGTGGTGATCGCGCTGACATACATCCACGGGATCGGTCCGGCCAAGGCCAAGCAGATCACGGACAAGCTTGAGATCGCCGCCGAGCGCCGCGTGCAGGATCTGACGGACCAGGAGGTCCTCCAGATCCGCGAAGCGATTGATGCCGACCACATGGTTGAGGGCGATCTGCGTCGCGAAACCGCGATGAACATCAAGCGCCTGATGGATCTCGCCTGCTATCGTGGCCTGCGCCACCGCAAGGGCCTGCCGGTCCGCGGCCAGCGCACGCACACCAATGCGCGCACCCGCAAGGGCAAGGCGAAGCCGATCGCGGGCAAGAAGAAGTAAAACGGCCCTCGGGTCCGTTTTTGACATCTTCTCCGCGGAGAGCCGGTGCGAGGTCCTGCACCTCCCGGCTTTCGCATCAGACGATCCAGGTCAGGATTACATTCAATGGCACGTGAACCGCAGCGTATTCGCCGTCGCGAACGCAAGAACATCACCGCCGGCGTCGCCCATGTGAACGCCAGCTTCAACAACACGATGATCACGATCACCGACGCGCAGGGCAATGCCATCTCGTGGTCGTCCGCCGGTGCGATGGGCTTCAAGGGCTCGCGCAAGTCGACGCCGTACGCAGCGCAGGTCGCCGCGGAAGACGCCGGCAAGAAGGCCGCCGAACATGGCGTTCGCACGCTCGAAGTCGAGGTCAAGGGCCCCGGTTCGGGGCGCGAGTCGGCGCTCCGCGCGCTGCAGGCCGTCGGTTTTCAGATCACCTCGATCCGTGACGTCACCTCGATCCCGCACAATGGCGTGCGTCCGTCGAAGCGTCGTCGCGTTTGAATGATCGGGCGCCGGCTGACGAGCCGGCGTCTTCGTTACTTGAGGCGGTTCCCCAACCGCCTCCAACCCAGGGGAACCCCGTGGCTGTCAACGCAAAGAACTGGCAGGAACTCAAGAAGCCGAACGGCCTGGAGAAAAAGGGCGGTGACGGCAAGCGCAAGGCGACCTTCGTCGCCGAGCCGCTGGAGCGTGGCTTCGGCCTGACGCTCGGCAACGCGCTTCGTCGAGTTCTGCTCTCCTCGCTTCAGGGCGCGGCGGTGACGTCGATCAAGATCGAGAACGTCCTGCACGAGTTCTCGTCGCTGGCCGGCGTTCGTGAGGATGTCACCGACATCGTCCTGAACGTGAAGCAGATCGCGCTGCGCATGCAGGGCGAGGGGCCGAAGCGCCTCCAGCTGTCCGCCACCGGCCCGGCCGAGGTGAAGGCCGGCGACATCGCCGTGTCGGGCGACATCGAGGTCATGAACAAGGACCTCGTGATCTGCCACCTCGACGAGGGTGCGACGCTCAACATGGAGCTGACCGCCGATGTCGGTAAGGGCTATGTCCCCGCGACCGCCAACCGTCCGGCCGACGCCCCGATCGGGCTGATCCCGGTCGATGCGCTGTACTCGCCGGTACGTCAGGTGTCGTACAAGGTCGACCCGACCCGCGTCGGGCAGGATCTGGACTATGACAAGCTGACGCTGACGATCGAAACCGACGGCACCGTCACCCCGGAAGATGCGGTGGGCTATGCCGGCCGCATCCTTCAGGACCAGCTGGCGCTGTTCGTCCACTTCGACGATTCGTCGGTCACGCGTTCGGCCCCGATCGGTCAGGCCGCTGCGCCGGCCGCCGGTGGTGCGGAGCCGGCGGGCGACACCCAGCAGATCAA
Organism: Sphingomonas sp. Leaf343; assembly: GCF_001423765.1. Lineage (GTDB taxonomy): Bacteria > Pseudomonadota > Alphaproteobacteria > Sphingomonadales > Sphingomonadaceae > Sphingomonas. The sequence continues at coordinate 133,966 of NZ_LMPG01000012.1, read as the reverse complement.
CCGCTACCTCCTCAAGAAGGTGGATGAGCTGGAACTGTCGGTGCGTTCGGCGAACTGCCTGAAGAACGACAACATCATCTATATCGGTGATCTGGTCGGCAAGACCGAGGCGGAAATGCTCCGCACTCCGAACTTCGGCCGCAAGTCCCTGAACGAGATCAAGGAAGTGCTGTCGTCGATGGGGTTGCGCCTGGGCATGGAAATCCCCGGCTGGCCGCCCGAGAACATCGAGGAAATGGCCAAGAAGCTGGAACAGGAGATCATGGGGTGATCGCTGGCGGATAGCGGAAGCTATCCGCTGCCCGAGCGATCACCTCGGCAGCGGGGCGGCATCGCCCCGTCTGACGTCGGGACGCGGCTTTGCCGCGGCCGGTTTGATCCCCGGAAGCAAAGCGTGGGATCAACCTTCGCCTCACCTTCCGGCCAGATCGTCAGGGTTTTCGGTGGTGGCCCGTTCCACACCACCTGCTCTGGGGTACCGTGACACGGCCCCTTATCGAACGAAGGACATACCATGCGTCATCGCGTCGGCGGCCGTAAGCTACAGCGTACCTCCGCCCATCGTACCGCCCTGTTCCGCAACATGGCGGCCGCGCTCATCAAGCACGAGCAGATCACCACGACCGTCGCCAAGGCGAAGGAGCTTCGCCCGTACGTCGAGAAGCTGGTGACGCTGGCGAAGAAGGGTGGTCTGTCCAACCGTCGTCTGGCCCATGCCCGGCTGCTCGACGACGCGCAGCTCGTAAAGCTGTTCGACGTCATCGCAACGCGCTACGCCGATCGCAACGGCGGCTATATCCGCATCATCAAGGCCGGCCCGCGCCTGTCGGACGCGTCGCCGATGGCGATCATCGAGTTCGTCGATCGCGACGTCTCGGCCAAGGGTCAGGATTCGGGTCCGGTCCAGTCGGACGAGGATTTCGACGCCGCCGCCTGATCCGCGACACGTCGAACAGAAAAGAGGCCGCGTTCCCCACCGGAAGCGCGGCCTCTTTCGTTATCCGGCGCGGGCCGCTATCGGCTCGTCATGGAGCATCCCGACACTATCCTCATCGTCGATTTCGGCAGCCAGGTCACCCAGCTCATCGCCCGCCGCGTGCGGGAGGCGGGGGTCTATAGCGAGATCGCGCCCTTCCAGACCGCCGAGGCCGCATATGATCGCCTGAAGCCAAAGGGCGTGATCCTATCGGGCGGGCCAGCCTCCGTCGTCGACGCCGACAGTCCGCGCATTCCTCAACCGATCCTGGACGCCGGCGTGCCGCTCCTCGGCATCTGCTACGGCCAGCAGGCACTGAACGCGCAACTCGGCGGTCGTGTCGAGAAGGGCAACAGCGGCGAGTTCGGCGAGGCGTTCGTCTCGGTCGACGAGGGTTGCGGCCTGTTCGACGGGTTGTGGACCGCAGGCGAGCGGCACCAGGTGTGGATGAGCCACGGCGATCATGTCGCGGCACTGGCGCCCGGTTTCCGACCCGTGGCCTCGTCCAAGGGGGCGCCCTTCGCGATTACCGCCGACGACGAGCGCCGCATCTACGGCATGCAGTTCCACCCGGAAGTCGTGCACACGCCGGACGGGGGCAAGCTGATCGCCAACTTCGCACGACACATTTGCGGGCTGTCGGGCGACTGGACGATGGCGGAGTTCCGCGCCGCCAAGATCGCCGAGATCCGCGAGCAGGTCGGCGACGGCAAGGTCATCTGCGGCCTGTCGGGCGGGGTCGACTCGTCGGTCGCGGCGCTGCTGATCCACGAGGCGATCGGCGAGCGACTGACGTGCGTGTTCGTCGACGGTGGTATCCTGAGGGCCGGGGAGGCCGAGCAGGTCGTCGGGCTGTTCCGCAATCATTACAACATTCCGCTTGTGCATGTGGAGGCGCAGGACCTGTTCATGGACGGGCTGGCGGGCGTCACGGACCCGGAAGCCAAGCGCAAATTCATCGGCAAGACGTTCATCGACGTGTTCGAGGCGGAGGCGAATAAGATCGGCGGGGCCGGCTTCCTGGCGCAGGGGACGCTGTATCCGGATGTCATCGAAAGCGTCAGCTTCACCGGCGGCCCCTCGGTGACGATCAAGAGCCACCACAATGTCGGTGGCCTGCCCGAGCGCATGAACATGAAGCTGGTCGAGCCGCTGCGCGAGCTGTTCAAGGACGAGGTCCGCGTGCTCGGTCGCGAACTGGGCCTGCCGGACGTGTTCGTCGGGCGGCACCCGTTCCCCGGACCCGGCCTCGCGATCCGTATTCCGGGCGAGGTCACACGCGAGCGGTGCGACATCCTGCGCAAGGCTGACGCGATATATCTGGAGGAGATCCGTGCGGCGGGGCTGTACGACGCCATCTGGCAGGCGTTCGCGGTGCTGCTGCCGGTGAAGACGGTCGGCGTCATGGGCGACGCGCGGACCTATGACAGCGTGCTGGCGCTCCGGGCGGTGACGTCGACAGACGGCATGACTGCGCAGGCCTTCCAGTTCCCCGGCGACTTCCTGCCGCGTGTGTCAACGCGGATCATCAACGAGGTGAGGGGCGTCAACCGGGTGGTGTACGATTACACGTCGAAGCCGCCGGGCACGATCGAATGGGAGTGACGCGGGACAGGCGAACGGCCGGGCGGCCGTTCGCCTGTTGGTCCCTCATGCCACCTGCGGCAGGCGGTCCAGATATTTGTCGAGCGTGATCGGGTATTCGCGCACGCGGACGCCGGTGGCGTTGTAGACCGCGTTGGCGACCGCCGCGCCGACGCCGCAGATGCCGAGTTCGCCGACGCCCTTCGCCTTCATCGGCGAGGACATCGGGTCCGCCTCGTCGAGGAAGATCACCTCCTGATGCGGGATGTCCGCGTGGACCGGGACTTCGTAGCCGGCGAGGTCGTGGTTGACGAAGAAGCCGAAGCGTTTGTCGACCGCGAGGTCCTCCATCAGCGCCGCGCCCGCGCCCATCGTCATGCCGCCGATCACCTGATTGCGCGCCGCCTTCGGGTTGAGGATGCGGCCCGCCGCGCACACCGCGAGCATACGGCGGATGCGGGTTTCGCCGGTATAGGCGTTGACCGCGACCTCGACGAAATGGCCACCGAAGGTCGATTGCTGCTGCTGCTTCTGCAACTCGTCGCCATATTCCATGACGTCCTCGGCGCTCAGCGCGCCGTTTCTGGTCGCATCGGTCAGTGAGACGGCGCGGTTGCCGGAGCGGACCTGACCGCCGGCGAACTCGACATCGGTAGCGTTGAAGCCCAACCGCTGCGCCACCTGCTCGCGCATCTTCATGCAGGCGGCGTAGACGCCCGCGGTCGAGCTGTTGCCGCCCCACTGGCCACCGGACCCGGCGGAGACGGGGAAGGACGAATCGCCCAGCTTCACGACGACGGCCTCGACCGGCACGCCCAGCATCTCCGCCGCGGTCTGGGCGATGATCGTGTAGGTCCCGGTGCCGATGTCGGTCATGTCGGTTTCGACCGTGACGACACCCGCCTGATCGAGGCGGACGCGCGCGGCCGACTTCATCAGCATGTTGTTGCGGAACGCCGCCGCCACGCCCATGCCGATCAGCCACTGGCCATCGCGGACGGAGCCGGGCTTGGCATTCCGCGCGCTCCAGCCGAAGCGCTCGGCACCGTCGCGCAGGCACTTGACCAACTGACGTTGCGAGAACTTGCGCTCCGGCTTTTCCGGGTCGACCTGCGTGTCGTTGACGATGCGGAATTCGACCGGGTCCATGCCCAGCTTCTCCGCCATCTCGTCCATCGCGACCTCGAGCGCCATCAGGCCGGGAGCCTCGCCAGGGGCGCGCATCGCGTTGCCCTCCGGCAGGTCGAGCACGGCGAGGCGCATCGACGTCAGACGATTGGCACCGGCGTAGAGCAGCTTGGTCTGCGACACCGCCGTCTCGGGACCACCGCCGGGCAGATCGCCCGAACCGCTTTCGTGCGCGATGGCGGTGATCTTGCCGGCGCGATCCGCGCCGATGCGGATGCGCTGGACGGTCGCGGGGCGGTGGGTGGTGTTGTTGATGCTCATCGGCCGCGTCAGCGCGACCTTCACCGGCCGCTTCGCCGCGCGCGCGCCGAGCGCCGCCATGATCGCATCCGACCGGACGAACAGCTTGCCGCCGAAACCGCCACCGACATAGGGCGAGATCAGGCGCACCTTGTCCTTGGGGATGCCGAGCGTCTTCGCGACATCGCCCTTGCCCCAGTCGATCATCTGGTTGGCGGTCCACAGGGTCAGGCTGTCGCCCTCCCACGACGCGATCGTCGCGTACGGTTCCATCATGACGTGGCTGTGGTCGGGCGTGGTGTAGGTCGCGTCGAGCTTCACCGGTGCGCTGGCGAATGCGCCCGCGAAGTCGCCGACCTTGTCGATGGGCGGGGCGGCGCTGCCTTCGCCGCTGCTGTCGCCCTTCAGCGGAGCCGTCTTCAGCGCCTCCGCCAGGTCGTAGCGGCCCTTGGCGCGGGCGTAGTCGACGCGGATCAGGTTCGCGGCGGCGCGTGCCTGTTCGAAGGTGTCGGCGACGACCACGGCGATTGCCTGATGATAATGGTCGATCTCCGGCCCGCCGAGCAGCTTTGCCGTATTGAAGTTACCCTTGGCGAGCTTGCCGGCAGTGTCGGCGGTGACGATCGCCAGCACGCCCGGCGCGGCCTTGGCGGCGGCGAGATCGATCGACGCGATCCGGCCCTTGGCGATCGCCGCACCGACGACGTAGCCATAGGCGGCGTTCGGCGCAGCGTCGTTATGCTCATAGGCGTAGGGGGCGGTGCCGGTGGTCTTGTACTTGCCGTCGATCCGGTCGGTCGGCTTGCCGATCACCGTCATCCGGTCGATCGGATTGTTGCCCGTGGGCGCATCGAACTTCATGCTGTGGCCCTCACTTCGGCCAGCGCGGCGGCGAGCGTTCGCTCCACCAGCGGCACCTTGAACTGGTTGTCCCTGGTCGGCTTCGCACCGGCCATCAGGCGAGCTGCAACGGCCTTCGACCCCTGCGGCATGGCGGCTTCCGCCGCTTCGACGCGCCAAGGTTTGTGCGCGACGCCGCCGACCGCGACGCGGCCGCTGCCGTCCTTCTGGATCACCGCCGCGACGGAGACGAGCGCGAAGGCGTAGGAGGCGCGGTCGCGGACCTTGCGATAGATGTGCGTGCCGCCGATCGGTTTCGGCAGCGTCACCGCGGTGATGAGCTCGCCCGGAGCCAGCGCCGTTTCGATATGCGGGGTGTTGCCGGGCAGGCGGTGGAAGTCGGCGATCGGGATCGTCCGCGACTGGCCGGCGGAGTTCACCGTCTCCACCGATGCGTCGAGCACGCGCATCGCCACGGCCATATCGCCCGGATAGGTCGCGATGCACGCATCGCTGACGCCCATCACCGCGAGCTGGCGGCTGAACCCGCCGATCGCCGCACAGCCGGAGCCGGGCTTGCGCTTGTTGCACGCCTGATTGGTGTCATAGAAATACGGGCAGCGTGTGCGCTGGAGCAGGTTGCCCGCAGTCGTCGCCTTGTTGCGAAGCTGGCCCGATGCACCCGCGACGATCGCGCGGCTGAGGACGCCGTAATCGCGGCGGACACGCTGGTCGGCGGCGAGATCGGTGTTGGTGACGAGCGCGCCGATGCGCAGGCCGCCGTTAGACGTCTTCTCGATCCGGTCGAGCTTCAGCGTGCCGACATCGACCAGATGCTGCGGCGTCTCGATCTCCAGCTTCATCAGGTCGAGCAGGTTGGTGCCGCCGGCGATGAACTTGGCACCGGGGTTGCGGAGCGCGGCGGCGGCGGCCTCGGCGGGCGTCGTCGCGCGTTCGTAGGAGAAGGGCTTCATGCGCGTGTCCCCGCAACTTCGTTCATCGCCTCGACGATGTTGGAATAGGCACCGCAGCGGCAGATGTTGCCGCTCATCCGCTCGCGGATTTCGGCGTCGGTCACCTGGAACTTGCCGGTGATGTCCTGCGAGGCATGACTGGGGATGCCCGCCTTGATCTCGTCGAGCACCGCGACCGCGGAGCAGATCTGACCGGGCGTGCAGTATCCGCACTGGTATCCGTCATGCTTCACGAACGCGGCCTGCATCGGGTGCAACTTGTCGGGGGTGCCGAGCCCTTCGATTGTGGTGACCTTGTCGCCTTGGTGCATCACGGCGAGGCTGAGGCAGCTATTGATGCGCTTGCCGTCGACCATGACCGTGCAGGCACCGCACTGGCCGTGGTCGCAGCCCTTTTTGGTGCCGGTCAGGTGCAGATGCTCGCGTAGCGCGTCGAGCAGGGTGGTGCGGGTGTCGAGGTTCAGGTCCCGACGCTGGCCGTTCACCTCCAGCACGACGGGCATCATCGTCGGTTGCGGGGCGGGGGCCGCCTCTTGTGCGTCGGCGGCGGACACGGCCGTTACCGCGACGGTCGCCGCACCGCCTACGATAATGCCGCGGCGGGAGATGGTCCCGCTCGCAGCCGGTTCGATTGTCTGATCCATGAGGGTCCTGTTCCTCTGATGTCGCCTGTGGGAGACATCATGCTGTCGTCGTGCTCTTAACGCACGATAACACCGACCGGACCCGTGACAATCTTCGCTGACGATGAGCCTGGCTCATCGGCGCGATGAATGGACGGAGCCCACTCTTGCGTGGTGGCACGCACGGTCGTCACTGCGAGGACGGAAGCAAGGCAGCAATCCGGAACTGCGCGTCCGGGACGAGATTGCTTCGCTTCGCTCGCAATGACGAAGTGGCGTGGGGGCGTCAGATAAAACGATTGATGATGTTCTCGATCCGCTCCTGCCGGCCGGAGCGTGGCTTCGGATCCAGCGCCTTTTCGACCGCAAGATCAGCGATGCCGGCGAGGTCGAGGCCGCCGATCTGCTCGCCGAAGGCGCCCGTCCAGCCGGCGTAGCGTTCGACCTTGATCGCGTCGAGGCGACCGTCCTCGATCAGGGCCGCGGCGTTCAGCAGCCCCTTCGCGACGACGTCGATGCCGCCGATATGGCCATGGAACAGGTCGATCGCGTCCATCGACTGACGGCGGACCTTGGCGTCGAAGTTGAAGCCCCCGGTCGTGAAGCCGCCCGCGCGGAGGATTTCCAGCATTGCCAGCGTCAGTTCCTCGACCGAATTCGGGAATTGATCCGTGTCCCAGCCATTCTGAGGATCGCCGCGATTGGCGTCGATCGACCCGAAGATTCCGAGCGCGGAGGCGGTCGCGATCTCATGCTCGAACGTGTGGCCCGCCAGCGTCGCGTGGTTTGCCTCGATATTGACGCGAACCTCGTTCTCAAGGCCGTAGCGCTTGAGGAAGCCGTACACGGTGGCGGTGTCGAAGTCGTACTGGTGCTTGGTCGGCTCGTGCGGCTTCGGCTCGATCAGGATCGTGCCGGTGAAGCCGATCTTGTGCTTGTGCTCCACGACCAGCGTCAGGAAGCGACCGAGATTGTCGAGCTCGCGCTTGAGATCGGTGTTGTGCAGCGTCTCATACCCCTCGCGACCGCCCCACAGCACGTAGTTCTGGCCGCCGAGGCGATGCGTCGCCTCCAGCGCGTCGCGAACCTGCATCGCGCCGAATGCGAACACTTCCGGGTCGGGGTTGGTCGCACCACCGGCGGCGAAGCGCGGATGGCTGAACAGGTTGGCGGTGCCCCACAGCAACTTGCGGCCCGACGAAGCCTGCAGCTTTTCGAGATGGTCGACGGCCTCCGCGAAGAAGCGACGATGCTCGGCCACGCCGTTCGCGTCGGCCATCACGTCGACATCGTGGAAGCAATAATAGGGTACGCCGAGCTTCGAGAAGAAGTCGAACGCGACCTCGCGCTTCTGCGCCGCCGCCGCGCTGTCGTTCGGGCCGCGGTGCCAGGGGCGGTCGAAGGTGCCGCCGCCGAACACGTCGCTGCCGGGCCAGCAGAAGGTGTGCCAGAAGCAGGCGGCGAAGCGCAGATGCTCCTCCATCGTCTTGCCCAGCACGACGCGGTTCTTGTCGTAGAAGCGATAGGCGAGTTCGTTGGTCGTCTCCGGACCCTCGAACGCGATCTGGGGAATGTCGGCGAAGAAGTCAGCCATCAGAAGGTCCTCATGCGGGGATAGGCGTCGCGGAACGCGGCGTATTTGGGGGCAAGCCGGTCTACCAGTTCGCGGTCCGGCTCGATGACGTGGGATACGGGCGGGGCGACGCAGACCTGAGCGGGCACGCCGCCGTCGACGGCAAGCTGGGCGAGACGGGCTGCGCCGAGGGCGGGCCCGACCTCGCCGCCTTTCAGATAGACCAGCGGCACGTCCATCGCAGCGGCCAGCGTGCGGCCCCAGTAGGCGGAGCGTGCGCCGCCGCCGATCACCGACAGGCGATCGACGGTGGTGCCCGCTTCGCGCAGGACGCGCACTCCGTCAGCGAGCGCGAAGGCCACGCCCTCCAGCACCGCCTGCGCGAGCCGTTCCGGGCCGGTGTCGTTGTCGAGCCGCAGGAACGCGCCGCGGACCTGCGCGTCGTTGTGCGGCGTCCGCTCCCCCGACAGGTAAGGCAGGAACAACTCCGGACCGCTGGCGGGGCCGGCGGCTTCGGCGCGCGCGAACAGGTCGGCGGCTCCCGCTGCACCCGTGATCCGCGCGACCCAGTCGATGCAGGATGCAGCGCTCAGATGCACCGCCATCTGGTGCCATAATCCCGGCAGCGCGTGGCAGAAGGCGTGGACTGCGCCCGCGACGTTGGGGCGGAAAGCGTCGTTGGCGACGAAGATGACCCCCGACGTGCCGAGCGACAGCAGCGCATCGCCGTCCGCCACCACGCCGACGCCGACCGCCCCCGCCGCATTGTCCCCGCCGCCGCCCGCGACCGGCACCTGCGGCATGCCCCAGAGTTCGGCGACGTCCGGCAGCAGATGTCCGCTGATCTCCGTACCCTCGACCAGTCGTGGCATCTGATCGATCGTCAGGCCGGTGGCGGCGAGCAGCGTGTCGCTCCAGCGGCGCTGCGCAACATCGAGCCACAGGGTGCCTGCCGAGTCGGAAAGGTCGGACGCCTTTTCGCCCGTCATCAGCAGGCGGACATAGTCCTTGGGCAGCAGCACGGTGCGGACCTGCGCGAACGTGTCTGGTTCGTGCCTGCGGACCCATTCCAGCTTGGGTGCGGTGAAGCCCGGCATCACCAGATTGCCACCGACACTGTGGAATTCAGGCTCCGCCGCTTCCAGCTCCGCGCACTCGGCGAACGAGCGCCCGTCGTTCCAGAGGATTGCCGGGCGCAAGGGCCGGTCGTCAGCACCGAGCAGGGTCGCGCCGTGCATCTGCCCGGCCAGTCCGATGCCGCGCACCGAGCGACGTACCGCCGGGTCGATCGCCTGCACCGCGGCAGTGGTCGCATCCCACCATGCGGCGGGGTCCTGTTCGGACCACAGGGGCTGCGGGCGCTGTACGGTCAGCGCTGCAGTACCCTGCGCCACGACCGCGCCGGCGGTGTCGAGCACCACCGCCTTGACGCCCGACGTACCGATATCGATGCCGAGGAACATCAGCCGATCACTTCACGAACGGATCGATGGTCCGGATCGTGCCGTCGGGATTGTAGAACAACTCGGTGACCTTGACGTTGCGCAGCCGCGTCTGCCCGGACAGCTGCGTATCGGCGTAGAACAGCCACCACTGCTTGTCCCATTCGACGATCGAGTGATGCGTCGTCCAGCCCTGTACCGGCAGCATCACATGCCCCTTGTAGGTGAACGGGCCATAGGGATTGTCGCCGATCGCGTAGTTCAGGAAATGCGTGTCGCCGGTCGAGTAGGAGAAGTAATACTTGCCCTTGTACTTGTGCATCCACGACGCCTCGAAGAACCGCCGATCGTGATCGCCGCCGAGCAGCGGCTTGCCCGCCTCGTCGAGGATGACGACATCGCGCGGCTTCTCGGCGAACTCGGTCATGCCGGGCGTCATCGCCGCGACCTTGGCGGTCAGCGCGGGCTTGTCGTCGGCCTGAAGGTCGGTCTTCGACCCGTTCGGATCATAGGTGCCGGTGGTATTGCGTTGAAGCTGCCCGCCCCAGATGCCACCGAAGTACATGTACGCCTTGCCGTCGTCGTCGGTGAAGACGGCCGGATCGATCGAGAAGCTGCCTTTGATCGGTTGGGGATTCGCCTTGAACGGGCCCATCGGCGACTTCGAGGTCGCGACACCGATGCGGAATGCGCCCTGACGATCCTTGGCGGGGAAATAGAGATAATAGGTGCCGTTCTTTCGCGCCGCATCCGGTGCCCACATCTGCTTTTCGGCCCAGGGCACCTGCTTCACGTCGAGCGCTACGGGGCCGACCGTCGCCGGTTTGCCGATGCCGTCCATCTTCAGCACGCGGTAGTCGCGCATCTCGAAATGCGCGCCGAGATCGTCCTCCGGCGTCGGGCCGTCGATGTCGTGACTGTTGTAGACGTAGATCTTGCCGTCCCAGACATGGGCAGAGGGATCGGCGGTGTAGATCTCGCGCACCAGCGGCTGCGACAAATAACGGCGACCGTCGGGACTGCGCGGCTGATCCGTCCGGGCGATCGCGACTCCGCCGGCGATCAGCGTCGCGGCGGCGGCGAGCAAGAGGGTGCGGGTACGCATGGCCTTGGCGATCCTTCCAGTTTGAGCGACCTTCTGATGAGGTCTGTACGACCACCGAAGCGGGCGGGGTAGCGCTACCATATCCAGCGTTTTGGGCAAGGGCAAGGGTGGCCATTACGGGTTTTCGCGGGCATTTCGCATCGTGACGATTGCGCTAACCCCCGGTTTGGGGAAAGCAGCGCAATCATGAAGCCGAAACCATCCCGCCGCGCCGGCTCCGCTCCGACGATCAGCGACGTCGCCCGGCGTGCGGGGGTTTCCCCGATGACGGTGTCGCGCGTCATCAACGGCGAGAGCAATGTCCGCCCGGCCACGCGCGAAACGGTCAATGCCGCGATCTCCGCGCTGAACTATGCGCCCAATCCGGCGGCGCGCAGTCTGGCGGGCGCGGGGCAGACGCGGATCGGCCTGCTCTACAGCAATCCCAGCGCCGGCTTTCTCAGCGAATTCCTGCTCGGCAGTCTGGATCAGGCGAGCCGCAACGATGTGCAGATCATCGTCGAGAAATGTGAACTCGGCGAACATGAGCTTGAGGTGACCCGCCATCTGATCGACAGCGGCATCGACGGCGTCGTCCTGCCGCCGCCGCTGTGCGAGGCGGATGCGGTGCTGGAATTGCTGGCGGCGGCGAACATCCCGACCGTCACGGTCGCGACCGGGCGCGTGCCCGACGATCTGCTGGCGATCCGCATCGACGATCGCGAGGCCGCGTTGACGATGATGCGCCACATCATGGCGCTGGGTCACAGCCGGATCGGCTTCATCACGGGCAACCCGAACCTGTCCGCCAGCGCCCGCCGGCTGGAAGGGTATTCTGCGGCGCTGGAGGAGGCGGGGATCGCGATCGACGACGCGCTGATCGCGCACGGGCTCTACACCTATCGATCGGGGCTCGACGCGGCGGAGCAGTTGCTGGAACTGGACGATCCGCCGTCCGCGATCTTCGCCTCGAACGACGATATGGCGGCGGCGACGGTCGCGGTCGCGCATCGCCGCGGGCTCGACGTGCCCAGCGACCTGACCGTCTGCGGCTTCGACGACACGACGCTGTCGACCGCGATCTGGCCCGAACTGACGACCATCCACCAGCCGATCGCCGACATGTCCCGCGCTGCGGTCGAACTGCTGGTGTCGACGATCCGCCGCCAGAAGCCGAACGACGCGGCGGAGAAGCATCGGATGCTGGATTTCACGCTGATCCGCCGTCAGTCCGACGCAGCGCCGCGCAAACGGCCGCGCAGTCGATAGGTAGCGCTTGCTGCGGAGTCTATCCGCACAATCCCTTCGGCGGCCCCTGCAGCGGCGCGTAGGGCAGCGTCGGGGATGGCCCCGGCAGGCGAGGGTCGACGGCGGCGGCATAGAACGGATCGCGCTGCGCCTCTTCCAGCGGGACGAAGCGGAAGCCGAGCGTGCGATACTCGGCCAGCACCCTTGGCAGCATGTGAGCGCCGAACGCGCCGACGTGCATCAGGACGACCTGCGGCACATCGCGATCGGTTCGCGCCTGCGATGCTGCCCGCGCAGCCAGCGCCGATGTGCGGACGTCCGTCAGATAGGCGGCCTCCAGCCGTGCGATGGCGCCGGCGTCGCGCCTGGCCCGGCAGGCGACATAGGGCGCGTTCCAGTCGTAATCGGCGAAGCTGGTCGTCACCGCCGCGATCCGGTAGCCGCGTTCGGCCAGCGTCGCACGCACCGTTTCGCGGATCGCCGGATCGCGGCCCTCGTCGAGAAAGGGGTAGCGGAACCAGCGCCAGTCGCCGCCGGCCCGCGCCAGCGGCGGTTCGTTGCGGATCAGGTCGGCGGTGAACGCGGCTGCGCCGACGTTGCCCAGCGCCAGATGCGACCAGCCGTGATTGCCGAGCGGGTAGCCGGCGGCGCGCCACGCGGCGGTGGCGGCAGCGGCGCCCACTTCGTTCGTGCCGATGCCCGCGTTGAGGAAGCCGAACGCGGGGATCTTCCCGGCCGCCAGCGCCGCAGTGATCGTGCGAATGACCGACAGCCGCGTCTCGCCCGGCGGGAGCGGGCCGTGCGACGGGATATCGTCGAACGTCAATGCGATCGCCGGTCGCGGGTCGACGGACTTCGCGGCGAACAATGCCAACGGCACCGCCTCGCCCATCGCGCGATATCCGGCCTCCGACGGATGCAGATGGTCACCCGAATCGTAGCGGGACGCCAGCCGGTCGGGCATGGCGGGATCGCGTAGCAGAGCGTCGAAATCGATCACCGCGTCGAACACGCCTGAGCCGCGGATGAAGGCGTTGATCGCCTGTCGATCGGCCTCCGTCGCCGGGCCGGGATGATAATAGTCGTTGCCGCCGAACGGCGTGATCGTACCGCCGATCAGCGCGATCCCTTGTGCATGCGCCCGTGCGGCGAGCTGGCGATAGGCGGCGGTGATCCCGGCGATGATTCCGGCATGCTGCGCCGGTGTCGCAGGCGCATCGCGGGTCAGGACACCGAGATCGTTGACGCCCTCCAGCAGGATCGCCCAGCGCACGCCGCTGCGCGACACCACGTCGCGATCGAAACGCGCCATCAGGTTGGGGCCGAGACCATCGAGCAGGATGCGGTTGCCGCCGATGCCGGCGTTGACGACGCCGATTCTCGATGTCGCCGCCGTCGACCGCAGCCGCGTGGCGAGGATGTCCGGCCAGCGCGTGTTCCGCTCCGGCTTCACCCCGTAACCGTCGGTGATCGAATCGCCGATCGCCACGACCGTGCCCGCGTCCGTGGCCGATCCGCCCGCGACCTCGACATCGGTTATCGCGTACCAGTGAACGACGGCCTTCGCGTCGGCCAGTTCGGCATCCCCGACCCGGTTGCCAGACGCCAGGAAACTGGTTGCCCGTGATCCGGGATGGCCGGTCTGTGGCGCCGGTGTTTCCGGGAGGAAAAGGCTGATCGCCAGGTCGCTTCCCGCCGCGATGTCGATCGCGACCGCATCAGAATAGATGTCCGCGCCAGCCGGGATCACGGCATCGCCGTGGCCGGCGAAGGTCAGCGATCTACCCGCCGCGATGCGCGATGTCCCAGGTCGGGTGGCCGATGCGATATGGCCCGCCCCGATCATCAGCGGCTGCGTTCCGAAGCGGTTCGACAGGCGCACACGCAGCCTCGTTCCGCCGGCGGACAGCCGGACGACCTGTCGCAGCGTGATGTCACGGTCGGATCCGGCGGGAAGGGCGTTGTCGCCCTCGGCGGGCATCTGCGCCGAACCCCAGCTGGTGGTCCACCGGATATAGGGATGGGCCGGGAGCCAGGCATGCGGTGCGGAATGCGACGTCGTAACGCCCCGGGAGCCGTGGGTTCGGGATGTCTGCGCGGAGCCCGGCGCGATCGTCAGCACGCATGCCGTCAGCGCGATCAACCACCGCATAGTCTCTCCCCCTTACCGTTACCGCTATCATTAGCAGGCTGGCGGGGAGGGGTGCAACCATGGCCGGGGGTGATCGTCACCCCCGGCCGGTTCGCCTATGCCTTGACGTGTGCCGAGATGTACTTGTTCATCTCGAACATCGTCACCTTGTCCTTTCCGAACACCTTCTTCAGGTTCTCGTCGGCCAGGATCTCGCGCTTGTTCTCGGGATTCTGGAGGTCGTTGGACTTGATGTATGCCCAAACCTTGCTGATGACTTCGCTGCGGGGCAGCCTGTCGTTGCCGACCACCGCACCGAGCTCCGGCGACGGCTGCACGGGGGCGTGAATGCCGGTACCCGAGTTGGTCTGCTTCGTGGCGGCCTTCTTGGCGCCGGCTTCCTGCTTGGCAGTGGCCATGATCGTCCTTCCTGTTGATCCTCAAAGAGCCCGCTTGACCGGACTCACGCCTTTTTGAGCGTGCCCTCCTTGTGCGCCGCCTTGCCGCCGTTGTCACTCTCTACGATAAATTGGGGATCGTCCTTCGACGCGCGGACCTGATGACCCTTGATCTTGGTATCGGTGGTCTGCTTTTTCTCGACGGTGCCGTGAGCGGTTCCACCGTGCGAGTTCCACGTCACCTTGTCGCCCTTCTTCAGATCGGCCATCGCTGTTCTCCTGTTGTGATCGTCTGATTATCGAGCGCCAACCGCCGGATGGCCGGGTTGGTTGCGGGGAGAGTGGAATGTCCGAACCTGTCACCGAAGCCAGCCCGGAAGACGGCGACCTGATCGGAAGCGACGGAAAGATCGCCGTTCCTCCGCACGTCGCGGAGGCGGTGCGGACGTTGATCGCATGGGCGGGAGACGATCCCACGCGCGAGGGGCTGGTCGACACGCCGCGCCGTGTCGCGCGGGCGTGGCGGGAATATTGCGCGGGTTATGGCGAGGACCCGTCGATCCACCTGTCGCGCATCTTCGAGGAAGTCGGCGGCTATGACGAGATCGTGCTGCTGAAGGACATTCCGTTTCAGTCGCATTGCGAGCATCACATGGCCCCAATCATAGGCCGCGCGCACATCGCCTATCTGCCGCGCGACCATGTTGTCGGTATCTCCAAGCTGGCGCGCGTCCTGCACGGCTTCGCGCGCCGGTTGCAGGTGCAGGAGCGGCTGACGGCGGAGGTCGCGGACTGTATCTGGAACCACCTGAAGCCACTGGGCGTCGCGGTGGTGATCGAGGCGAGCCATGCCTGTATGACGGCGCGCGGCGTGCGGACGCCGGGCGTGGCGATGGTCACCAGCCGGATGATGGGCGTGTTCCGCGACGACGATCGCAGCCGCAAGGAGGTGCTGGCGTTGATGGGGCAGCAGGGGTGACGGCGGCGCGGACGATCCTCGTCACCGGCGGCGCGAAGCGACTCGGCGCGGCGATCGCGCGCGGACTGGCCATCGCCGGGCATCATATCGTGATCCATTACGGCGGGTCCCGCGACGCGGCCGAGCGACTGGCGGATGAGATCGGCGGGACGACCGTACAGGGCGATCTGGCCGAGACGCCGATGATCCCCGCGCTGTTCGACCGCGCGCGCGACGCCGCCGGCGGCGCGATCCACGGCGTCGTCAACAGTGCCTCCGCGTTCGAGTTCGACCGGCCGGAGGCGATCGACGTGGCGTTGGCGGCGCGCCTCTATGCGATCAACTGTACCGCGCCGGCGCTGCTCGCGTCCGCGCTGGCGGGGCAGGGGGATCTGGACGACGGCGTCGTCGTCAATCTGCTCGACCAGAAGCTGGCCAATCCGAATCCCGATTTCTTCTCCTACAGCTGCGCCAAGCTCGCGCTGGCGGGGGCGACGGAGATGATGGCGCAGGCGTTCGCGCCGCGCATCCGCGTCAACGCCGTGTCGCCCGGCCTGACGCTGAAGAGCGGCGACCAGAGCGATGCCGAATTCGACCGTGTCGCACGCGCCAACCTGCTTCGTCGGCCCGTCGGGGCCGAGGCGATCGTCGAGGCGGTGACGTACCTGATCGGGGCGCGAAGCGTCACCGGCCAGAACCTGTTCGTGGATTGCGGCCAGCGGTTCCTGAAACGCGACCGCGACGTGATGTTCGAGCGCGACGTGATGTTCGAGCGCCACGATGGCTGATTACACCACGATCCTCGACGGGCTGGCGGTGATGATCCGGCTGGGCATTCACCCGCACGAAGTCGAGCCGCAGCCGGTGCGCGTCACCGTGGAGATGACCGTCGCCTATGATCGGCCGCCCAGAGTCGATTCGATCGGGGAGGTGCTGGATTATGATTTCGTGCGGGCCGGTATCCTGACGCTCGCGGCGGAGCGCCGGTTCTCGCTTCAGGAGACGCTGTGCGACGAGATCGCTTCGCTGTGCCTGCGCGATGGACGGGTCCGTAGCGTGCGGGTGCGGACGTCGAAGACGGACGTCTACCCCGATGCCGCGATCGGGTGTGAGATCGTCCGTCATCGCCGGGATGCGCCGACGGACCCGCGCTAGACCCGGTTCGCCGCGCTGAGCACCGCCCGGACGCTGGCGGTGGCGATGTCGGTGTCGAGCCCGACGCCGAACACCGTCCGCCCGTCATCGGTGCGACATTCGACATAGGCGGCGGCCTGCGCATCCGCACCATGGCCGATCGCGTGTTCGGAATAATCGACCACGTCGAGCGTCGGTCCGGTCGTATCCCCCAATGCGGCGATCACACCGGAGATCAGCCCGTTGCCCCGGCCGGAGATCGATCGCTCCTCGCCATCGACCGCGACCCGGCCGACGAACAGACGTTGTCCGGCCGCGCCGCTCTCCTCGTAATCGCGCAGGACGAAGCGGTCGCCCTCGCGTGGCAGATACGTCGCCTCGAACCGGCCCCAGATATCCGCCGCGCCCAGTTCGCGGCTGGTTTCGTCGGCGAGCGCCTGCACATGGCGGCTGAAATCCGCCTGCAACCGCTTGGGCAGCTTCAGGCCCTTGTCCTGTTCGATCACCCAGGCGACGCCGCCCTTGCCGGATTGCGAGTTGACGCGAATCACCGCTTCGTAGCTGCGGCCGAGATCGGCCGGATCGATCGGCAGATAGGGGACTTCCCACAATCCGTCGTTGCGTGCCTGCTGCGCCACGAACCCCTTCTTGATCGCATCCTGATGCGAGCCGGAGAAGGCGGTGAACACCAGATCACCGGCATAGGGCGTGCGCGGATGCACGGGCAGATTGGTGCAATAGTTGATCGTGTTCACGACCGCGTCGATGTCCGACAGGTCCAGCTTCGGATCGACCCCTTGCGTGTACATGTTCAACGCGACGGTCACGAGGTCACAATTGCCGGTCCGCTCGCCATTGCCGAGCAGGCATCCCTCGACGCGGTCGGCCCCCGCCATCATCCCCAGTTCCGCCGCCGCGACGCCGGTGCCGCGATCGTTGTGGGTGTGGAGCGAGATCACGACCGCATCGCGATTGCGGATGTTGCGGCCGAACCATTCGATCTGGTCGGCATAGACGTTGGGCGTCGCGCATTCGACCGTCGCGGGCAGGTTGAAGATGATCGGCCGGTCCGGCGTCGGTTGCAGCACGTCCATCACCGCCTCGCAAACCTCGACCGAGAAATCGAGTTCGGCGGTGGAGAAGGTTTCCGGCGAATATTCGAACTGCCATGCGGTGTCGGGCCGCTTCGCCGCCTCGTCGCGCAGCACCTTGGCACCCGCGACCGCGATCGCCTTCACCTCGTCCCGCGTCATGCCGAACACGATCTTGCGCCACGCCGGGCTGACCGCGTTGTAGAGGTGGACGATCGCCTGCCTCGCGCCGTCGAGGCTCCTGAAGCTGGTTTCGATCAGGTCGCGGCGCGATTGGGTCAGCACCTGGATGTGAACGTCGTCGGGGATGCGACCGTCGCGCACCAGCCCGGAGATGAAGTCGAATTCGGTCGCACCCGCGCTGGGGAAGCCGACCTCGATCTCCTTCAGGCCGACCTTCACCAGCAGGTCGAACAGCCGCGTCTTCTTCTCCGCGTCCATCGGATCGATCAGCGCCTGATTGCCGTCGCGAAGGTCGGTCGACAGCCAGCGCGGTGCCTGCGTGATCGTGCGCGACGGCCATTGCCGGTCGGGCAGGGCGATCGGCGGGAACGGGCGGTATTTTTCGGACGGATTGCGCAACATGACATGGCCTTTCGGCGAGAAGGGGAAGGTGGCCTTGATCGTCCCCCAGGTGCGCTGGCCGTGGTCGCGCCCCTAGGGGCGGATAAGTCGCGGGTCGAGGCGGATGGCCGGCATGACGCATCCTGTGACGCGGCGGCGGCCGATTGTCCAGCGCGGGAAAGCGCCGGCGGCTGATGCAGGTGAGCGAAGATCGCGGGCCGGGGCGGTACGAACCTCCGCGAATCAGGGGAAATCCGTTTGCGCCAGCTTCTCTACGTCAGTTCCCGACCCCCGCAGGTGAAGGAGGTCAGCGTCGGCAACATCCTGATGACCTCCCGCCGCAACAACGACGCGGCCGGCGTCACCGGCCTGCTCTACACCGACGGCACGCGCTTCCTGCAGGTGCTGGAAGGCGACGAGGAACAGGTCGCCGAGACGTTCGAGCGCATCCGTCAGGACCCGCGACACCACGCCGTCGTCATCCTGTCCGACCGCACGGTCGCGGTGCGCGAATTCGGCAGCTGGTCGATGGCCTATCGCCTGCCGACCGACGAGGCGGATACGTTCGACGCGAAGGTCGCACGGCTGCTGGCGGGGGCCAATGACAGCCTGCGCGCGACGTTCACCGGCCTGATCGCGACCCGACGTTCTGCGTAAGGGCGGGCGGCGTAAGAACCCGCGGCATAAGGGCGGGCGGCGTCATGGGACGCCGCCCGCAGTCGGTCACGACGCCGAGAAGGCGGCGTTGATCGTCAGGTCGACCTTGTCCGACACGGCCGGTACGGCATAGCCGAGACCGAAATCGCTGCGGTTGATCGTACCGGTGGCGTGAAACCCGAAGTTCAGCTTCTTGCTCATCGGGTTGTTGCCCGCGCCGACGAAATGCACCTGCAACGTCACCGGCTTGGTCACGCCCTTCAGCGTCAGGTTGCCGGTCATCGTCGCACCGTTCGCGGTCGGCGTCACGGCCGTCGAGACGAAGCGGGCGGTCGGGTTGGTGGCGACGTCGAAGAAATCCTTCGACTTCAGATGCTCGGTGAAGCGCGCTGCGGTGGTCGACAACTGATCCACCGGGAACGTCACGTCGACCTTGGTCGCGGCGGGCTTGGCCGGATCGACGGTGATGCTGCCCGAACCGGCACCGAACTGGCCCGACAGCATCGAGAAGCCCATGTGGTTGACGGTCCACGTCACCTGCGTGTGGTTCGGATCGACCTGATAGGTGCCGGCGGTGACCAGCGCCTTGTTGGCGGTGCCGGGCAGACCCTGCGCGATGACGGGTGCGGCGATGGCGATCAGCGCCGCGACCGGCAGGGCGGCGGCTGGAAGAGCGAAACGCATGGAAATTCCTCCTGTTGATCCCACAGGAGGTGCGGGTCGTCGTCACGCTTGTCAAAGGGGCAATGTGGCAACGGAGGGTTTCACGCCCGCGTCGAGGGCACCCGGTATGACTTTCACGTTCATCCGCATTCGGGGCGGATCACGAAAATGCAGCGCGACCGCGACTGACCTGCCGGCCGCTCCCCCGGCATGACGGGGAGCGGCCGGTCAACGGTGGCGATGCCCTGGTTCTTTAGTTGCGGGCCTTGTCGACCAGCTTGTTCGCCCCGATCCACGGCATCATCGCGCGAAGCTCGCTGCCGACCTTTTCGATCGGGTGCGCCGCGGCCTGCTTGCGTGAAGCCTTCAGCTCGGGCTGCCCGGCGCGGTTGTCGAGCACGAACTTCTGGACGAAGCGGCCCGACTGGATGTCGGCGAGCACGCGCTTCATTTCCGCCTTCGTCTCGTCGGTGATGATGCGCGGGCCGGTGACGATGTCGCCATATTCGGCGGTGTTGGAGATCGAGTAGCGCATGTTGGCGATGCCGCCTTCGTACAGCAGATCGACGATCAGCTTCGTCTCGTGCAGACACTCGAAATACGCCATTTCGGGCGCATAGCCGGCGTCGACCAGCGTCTCGAACCCGGCCTGGATCAGGTGGGTGATGCCGCCGCACAGCACGGCCTGCTCGCCGAACAGGTCGGTCTCGCACTCTTCCTTGAAGTTGGTCTCGATGATGCCCGAACGGCCGCCGCCGACGCCCGAGGCATAGGCGAGCGCGACGTCATGCGCGTTGCCGCTGGCGTCCTGATGCACCGCGATCAGGCACGGCACGCCGCCGCCCTTGACGTATTCGCTGCGCACGGTGTGGCCGGGACCCTTCGGCGCGATCATGATGACGTCGATGTCCGCGGGCGGCTCGATCAGGCCGAAATGCACGTTCAGGCCGTGCGCGAAGGCGAGCGCCGCGCCGGGCTTCATGTGGCCCTTCAGATCGGTGTCCCAGATCGCCGCCTGATGCTCGTCCGGGGCGAGGATCATGACGATGTCGGCCCACCCGGCCGCCTCGCGGTTGGACAGCACCTTGAACCCTGCGTCCTGCGCCTTCTTCGCGGTGGCCGAGCCCTCGCGCAGGGCGATGGCGATCTCCTTCACGCCGGAATCGCGCAGGTTCTGCGCATGGGCATGGCCCTGCGATCCGTAGCCGACGATGGCGATCTTCTTGTCGGTGACGAGGTTCAGGTCGGCGTCGCGATCGTAATAGACACGCATGTCTTCATTCCCCTTGGCGTGTGTGTCCCCGACTTCGCGGGGGTGTCAATGATGTCAGGCGGCCTCGCGACCGCGCGAGATGGCGACGATGCCGGTGCGGGCGACTTCGACCAGCCCGACCTCGCCCATCAGCTCGACGAACTTGTCGATCTTGTCGCGCCCGCCCGTCACCTCGAACACGAAGCTGGAGGTGGTCGCATCGACCACCCGGCCGCGATAGACTTCGGCAAGACGCATCGCCTCGATCCGCTTGTCGCCGATGCCGGCGACCTTCACGAGCGCGAGTTCGCGTTCGACATGCTCGCCCGCCACCGTCAGGTCGGTGACGCGGTGGACGGGCACC
This sequence comes from Sphingomonas sp. Leaf343, assembly GCF_001423765.1. Lineage (GTDB taxonomy): Bacteria > Pseudomonadota > Alphaproteobacteria > Sphingomonadales > Sphingomonadaceae > Sphingomonas. The sequence goes on along the minus strand of NZ_LMPG01000012.1, from coordinate 112,982 downwards.
AGCCGGTCGAGCTGCGACATGATCTGCTCCATCACCGGCGGCGATGCGCTGGTGACGATCGTGATGCGGCTGACGCCCTTGTCCTGAGTGATCTCGGACACCGTCAGGCTCTCGATATTATAGCCGCGCGCGGTGAACAGGCCGGCGATGCGGGCAAGGATGCCCGGTTCGTTGTCCACGATCACGGCCAGCGTATGGCGTTCGGCGGCTTCGGTCTTGATGTGCATCTTCGTCTCGCTCCCCTCCCTTTTCAGGGAGGGGCTGGGGGTGGGTGACGTCCGGGCAATCTACGAAGGGCTGGGCAGGCGCGGCGCGGTATCGCGCGCATTCTACCCGGCCCCCTCCTGTCAGGGAGGGCGAATGGGGTCAGACCAGCGCCTTGGCCTCGTCGTCCATCGTGCCCGACACTTCGTTCGCCTGCAGGATCATGTCGGTATGCGCCGCGCCAGACGGGATCATCGGAAAGCAGTTGGTCAGCTGCGACACCATGCAGTCGACGATCACCGGCCCGTCATAGGCCAGCATGTCGGCGATCCCGGCATCGAGCTGGTCGCGCGTTTCGATGCGGATGCCCTTCCACCCGTACGCCTCGCCCAGCTTCACGAAGTCGGGCAGCGATTCCGAATAGCTCTCGGCGTAGCGCGAGGAATAGGTCAGTTCCTGCCACTGGCGGACCATGCCCATATACTGGTTGTTCAGGATGAAGATCTTGACCGGCAGGCGGTACTGAGTCGCCGTCGCCAGTTCCTGGATGTTCATCTGGATCGACGCTTCGCCGGCGATGTCGATGACCAGCGCATTCGGATTGCCGAGCTGCGCACCGATCGCGGCGGGCAGGCCATAGCCCATCGTGCCCAGCCCGCCCGACGTCAGCCATTTGTTCGGCAGTTCGAACCCGAAATGCTGCGCGGCCCACATCTGATGCTGGCCGACCTCCGTCGTGATGATCGGCTGGCGGGCGTGGGTCGCCTCCCACAAGGCGCGGATCGCGCGTTGCGGCATGATGTCGTTGCCGACCTCCGGGAACGACAGGCAGGCGACCGCGCGCCACTCGGCGATACGGTGCCACCAGTCGCGCGTGTCGGGCCTGGGATGCTGACGGCTTTTCCAGATGCGGACCATGTCCTCCATCGCGTGGCCGGCATCGGCGACGATCGGCAGGTCGATCCGGACCGTCTTGTTGATCGACGAGCGGTCGATGTCGATATGGACCTTGCGGCTGTTCGGGCTGAACGCGTCCAGCCGCCCGGTCACGCGATCGTCGAACCGCGCGCCGATCGCGACGACCAGATCGGCCTGGTTCATCGCCATGTTCGCCTCGTACGTCCCGTGCATGCCGAGCATGCCGAGGAACTGCGGCGACGAGGCGGGGAAGCAGCCGAGGCCCATCAGCGTCGACGTCACCGGCGCACCGGTCAGCCGCGCGAGTTCGGCCAGCAGCTGCGACGCCGCCGGGCCCGAATTGATGATGCCGCCGCCGGTGTACAGGATCGGCCGTTCCGCCGCGGCGAGCATGTCGACGACCTGTTCGATCGCGGCACGGTCCGCCTTCACCTGCGGGCGATAGGTCTTGTGCTGGATCACGCCGGGCTTCGTATAGCTGGCGGTTGCGACCTGAACGTCCTTGGGGATGTCGACGACGACCGGGCCGGGCCGGCCCTTGGTGGCGATATGGAACGCCTCGTGGATGATCCCGCCCAGTCTGGCGGGGTCCTTCACCAGGTAGTTGTGCTTGGAACAGTGGCGCGTGATGCCGACCGTATCCGCCTCCTGAAAGGCGTCGGTGCCGATCAGCGCGGTGGGGACCTGACCCGTGATGACGACCATCGGGATCGAATCCATCAACGCGTCGGTGATGCCGGTGACGGCGTTGGTCGCGCCCGGACCGGAGGTGACGAGGACGACGCCGGGTTTGCCGGTGGAGCGGGCATAGCCCTCCGCCGCATGCGTTGCCGCCTGTTCGTGCCGGACGAGGATGTGCCTGATCCGTGCGCCGTTCGCATTGGCGCGGAACAGGGCGTCGTAGATCGGCAGGACGGCACCGCCCGGATAGCCGAACACGACCTCCACGCCGAGATCGCACAGCGCCTCGACGAGGATGTCTGCTCCGCTTTGCTCGGTCACGTCACGTCTCCAACTATTGAGTGGCCGTCCCGCTAAAGGACGCTTTCCTGCACGTCAACCCGAAAGACAGAATATTTCATTTATAGTGTCTGTCGAGAAACTTTCTGATCGTGGCCAATGCGTCGGGGGCTGGTGCCGGAACCACGTATATTGCCGCTTGGCATAGCGGCGCGTGGCGATCTGCGCGGCGGCGAGCGCCTCGTCCCGAGCGAGGTCACCGTGCAGCAACGCCGCGATCTCGGGCACGCCGATCGCGCGGCGGACGGGCGCGTCGGCGGGAATATCGTTGCGTGCCAATAGTCTGGCGACTTCCTCGATCGCACCATCGTCGAACATCGTCACCAGTCGCGCATCGCAATGGGCGATCAGTCCGGTACGGTCGGGCAGCAGGATCAACGGCTGTAGATCGACGCGATGGCCGATCCCGCCGCTTCGCTCCGCCTGCCACGACGACAGCGTCCGTCCGGTTGACTGCACGACCTCCAGCGCCCGTGCGACTCGGGTGGTATCGGCGGGTGCGAGCCGCGCGGCGGCGGCCGGGTCGAGCTTCGCCAGCCGCGCGTGCGCCGCCGCGACGGACAGGGCACGGACCCCGGCGCGGATCGCCGGGTCGATTTCCGGCACCGGTGCGATCCCGTCGAGCAGGGTACGGATATAGAGGCCGGTGCCGCCGGCCAGCACCGGCAGCTTCCCCCGTGCGTGGATCGCGTCGATCGCGGATGCGGCATCCGCGGCCCAGCGCGCGGCGGAGCAGCTCTCCGCCCCGTCGATGTAGCCGAACAGTTCGTGCGGCACGTGCGCCTCGTCCTCTGGCGATGGTCGTGCGCTGAGGATGCGGAGGTCGGCATAGACCTGGCTGGCGTCGGCGTTGACGACCACGCCGTTCGCGCGCTCCGCCAGTGCGATCGCGGCGGCGGACTTGCCGCTGGCGGTCGGCCCTGCGATGAGCGCCAGCCTTGGCCGCTCAGCCGCCGGTGGGAGATCGACGATGTTCATGGCGACGCTGATAGCAGCAGAGACGCTCCACGCGGGAGACGTATCGGTCGCGCTCGATGCCTTGCGCGATGCGGGCTGCGCGCCGGGTGCGTCGACATGGCTGGACGAGGGCGTGGCCGCCGATCTGGTCTTCTCCGCCGAGCCGGAGGCGGGCAGGGCGGTGCTGGAAGCATTGCTGCCCGGCGTCGATGCGATCGTGCAGCCGGCGACTGGGCGCGAAAAGCGGCTGCTGATCGCCGACATGGATTCGACGATGATTACCGTCGAGTGCATCGACGAACTGGCCGACTATGCCGGGATCAAGGCCGAGGTCTCCGCCGTGACGGAGGCGGCCATGCGCGGCGAACTGGACTTCGCGGGGGCGCTGGACGCCCGCGTGGCGTTGCTCGCAGGGCTGGACGAGGCGGTGATCGCCCGGTGTCTCGCCGAACGCGTGCGGATCATGCCGGGCGCGAAGCCGCTGGTGCAGACGATGCGGGCGCGGGGTGCGACCTGCGTGCTGGTGTCGGGCGGTTTCACGCGCTTCGCCGAGCCCGTCGCGGCAGAGATCGGCTTCCACCGGGCGATCGCGAACGTCCTGCTGGTCGCGAATGGCATGCTGACCGGCGCGGTCGCGAAGCCGATCGTCGACGCGGGCACGAAGGAGGCGACGCTGGCGGCGGAGGTCGTGCGGCTCGGCCTCTCGCCCACGGAGACGCTGGCAGTCGGCGACGGTGCCAACGACCTGCCGATGATCCGCGCGGCGGGGCTGGGCGTCGCCTATCGCGCGAAGCCGATCGTCGCAGCGGCGGCGGGGGCGCGGGTGGAGAGCGGCGACCTGACGGCGTTGCTGTATGCGCAGGGTATCGCGCGGGCGGAGTGGGTGGGGGTGTAGAGCAAATCTTACAATCCCTCCCCTTCAGGCCACCCCCAGCCCCTCCCCTGAAGGGGAGGGGAGCGAATAGTTCGCCCGCCGAGAACGCTACGGCGCGACCACCACGCACGACGCGGCGACGGTCTTGCACGCGCGCTGGGCCTCCGCCTTGTCGGCGAAGCCGGTCGCCTGCAACCGGGTCACGCCACCACCGGTGACATAGGCCGGTCCGGCGCCGCCGAGCTTGCCGCGCATTTGTGCCCATAGCCCCTCCGCGTTGCCGCGGTCGCGAAAGGCGCCGAGTTGCACCCGCCATGCGCCCGTCTTCGCCACCGGTTTGGCGGCGATCTTCGGCTCGGAGCGCGGAGCCGGCTCGCGCAGCACGGAGGGCGGGATCGCGACGGGCTTCACCGCCGACGCCACCTTCTCCGTCTTCACCGTCTTCACCGGCTTGACCGCGACGCCTGGCAGGTTCGGCGCTACCGAGCCCGCCGCATATTCCTGTGCCAGCGTCATGCCGCGCTGGCGGTCCTCGGCGGAGATATACTGGTCCATCTGCGCCAATGTGGTACCCGCCGACTGCAAGCCCGCCTGCGACGCGCGCGTCATCAGGGCATAGGCGCGCGGATAGTCGCGGGGCACGCCGTCGCCGTTGAACAGCATCGTGCCCAGTACGAGCTGCGCACGCGCCTCGCCGCGGTCGGCGGATTTGAACAGCCACGGCGCGGCCAGTTCCTTATGGCCAGACTGGAACAGTGCGAGGCCGTAATTGTCCTGCGCCTGTTGATGGCCCTGATCGGCGGCCTTGCGGAACCAGCTTTCCGCCTGCGCCGGATCGACGGATACGCCGCGGCCCAGCTTGTACGCCTGTGCGAGGTTGAACTGCGCGTCGGGATCGCCCTGGATCGCCGGTCCGCGCCATTCCTGCACCGCGCGCGTATAGTCGCCGCGCCCCCACGCATCGACGCCGGCCTTCACATCGGCACCCGCCGGGGTAACGGCCAGTGCAAACAGGGCCAGCGGCAGCAGTGTCTTCATCATCCGTTCCTCCAGCCCCGGCGAGGCGCAATCCCGGTCAAGAGCGCGTTTACCGGCGTTGTTCGTCGACAGCCTTTCTAAAGCGAGAGATTTAACGAGTTATTAGGGACGCGCGTGTCACTCCGACGATCGACTTACAGGAGTGTCGGGGAACTATGCGCGTTCTCGCGTTGGCATCGCAAAAGGGCGGATCGGGCAAGACCACCTTGTCCGGCCATCTCGCCGTGCAGGCGCAACGCGCCGGCGCAGGACCGGTCGTACTGATCGATATCGATCCACAAGGGTCGCTGTCCGAATGGTGGAACGAGCGGGAGGCGGAATATCCCGCCTTCGCGCAGACCACCGTCGCTCGGCTCGCCGCCGATCTGGAGGTGTTGCGCCAGCAGGGCTTCAAGCTGGCGATGATCGACACGCCACCGGCGATCACGGTCGCGATCCAGAGCGTCATCCAGGTCGCCGAGCTGGTGCTGGTGCCCACCCGTCCCAGCCCGCACGACCTGCGCGCCGTCGGGGCCACCGTCGACATCTGCGACCGGGCCGGCAAGCCGCTGGTCTTCGTCGTCAACGCCGCCACGCCGAAAGCACGGATCACGTCGGAGGCGGCGGTCGCGCTGTCGCAGCACGGCACTGTCGCGCCGATCACGATCCATCAGCGCACCGATTTCGCGGCATCTATGATCGACGGCCGGACCGTCATGGAAACCGATCCGAACGGCAAGTCGGCGGCGGAGGTCGAGGCGCTGTGGACCTACGTGTCCGATCGCCTCGAAAAGAATTTCCGCCGCACGGTGTTCGCGGTGCCCGGCACCGCCGGATTCGGCCAGCGTGCGCCGGCGGCCGGCTTCGGCCGTCGCGTGGTGGGGTGACGCGCATGAAGCCGCTCGCCTCCCTTTCTTCGCAACTGCTCGCCCGCAAGGGTCAGGCCCGGCCGGCGATGCGCAATCAGGCGTTCGCGCTGTCGCAGGCGCAACCGGCGACGGCGATCGGCGCCGACGATCTCGGCTGGAACGACATGGGTGGCGAGGCTTCGTCCGTCCCTGTCGTGGCCGAGGCGCTGCCGGTCCCGACGCTGCCGGTCCCGACGCCGCCGGTGCTGACCGAACGCGCCACCCTGCGCGAGCGGCTGGAGATCAAGCCCGTGTCGTCCGCCACCGCCGCGCGGATCGGCCGCGACAGCGCGGTCCAGACCCGGCGCGGCAAAGCGGCCTTCACGCTGCGCCTCGACGCCGAGCGTCACCTGCGCTTGCGGCTGGCGAGTGCGGTCGCGAACCGTTCCGCGCAGGCGCTGGTCGCCGATGCGCTCGACGCCTTTCTCAATACGATGCCCGAGGTGGAGGCGCTGATCGAACAGCTGCCCGCACCCAGGGCCCGCCGCACCGCCTGATCCGGAGTCGATGACATGAAGACCCATAGCTTGTTGTCGCTTGGCCTGTCGGCGCTGGCGCTCGGCACCGTGCTGGCCGGCAGCGCGACCGGTGGCGACGCCGCCAAGGGCAGCCCCGCGGATCACGCGCGCAAGGCGGGCAAGGCGCTCGACAAGCATCGCCCCGCCGCTGCGATCGACGAGGCGGAGGCCGCAGTGGCCGCCGCGCCGTCCGTCGCGGGATATCGCGTGCTGCTCGCCAGAAGCTATGTTCAGGGAGGGCGCTTCCAGTCGGCCCGTGCGGCCTATGCCGACGCCCTGTCGCTCTCATCGGACGATGGCGCGACAGCCCTGAACCTCGCACTTATGCAGATCGCCACGGGGGATTTCGCGACGGCGCGGACGACGCTGGCCGATCATGCCGATCATATCGCGTTGGCGGATCGCGGACTGGCGACTGCGCTGGCCGGCGATCCGACGGGGGGCGTCACCCTGTTGACGCAGGCCGCCCGTATTCCGGGCGCGACCGCGACGGTGCGGCAGAATCTCGCCCTCGCGCTGGCGCTGGCCGGCGACTGGACGATGGCGCGCGCCGCCGCCGCCGCCGATCTGTCCCCCGCGGATGTCGATCGCCGGATGCAGGAATGGGCCAGCTTCGCGCAGCCTGCCGCCGCGTCCGATCAGGTCGCGACGTTGCTGGGCGTGAATCCCGTCGCCGATAGCGGCCAGCCCGTCCCGCTGGCGCTGTCCGCCGCACCGCCGATGACGGCTGCCGTTCCCGAGGGATCGGTGTCGGAGGCAGAGGCGGTGGAGAAGGTCGTGGCGATCGTGCCGGCGGCCGAGCCGCTGCCCGCCCCGCTGCTCGCGCCGGTCGTCTTCGGGCCCCGCAAGGAGGTGGTGCAGCCGCTTCCCGCGGCGCCGACGATGCTGATCGCGGCGGACAGGACGCCGGCCAAGGTGTCGTTCGCGGCGATCCTGCGCCAGCGTGCGGCCGCCGCGCCGACCGCAGGGTCGGGCGACTGGCATGTGCAGCTCGGTGCTTTCGGTGCGCCCGGCGTGGCGCGCGACGCGTGGGGCCGGATGACCCGCCGCTTCGCCGCACTGGCGGGCCATACGCCGCAGGGGATGACGTTCAAGACCGGCGGCAGCGACTTCTATCGCTTGTCGATCGGCGGGTTCGACCGTACCCACGCGGTCGCTCTCTGCACAAAATACCGTGCGCGGGGCGGTGCCTGTTTCGTCCGCCGGTCCGCGGGCGATGCGGTAGCCCAGTGGCTGCGCAAGCCCGGCCTGCAGGTGGCGGCGCGCTGATCGTCTTCCTCCGACCGTGATATTTCCGGACACCGTGTTCCTGCGATAGCGGGGGCACGGTGTCCGACCCGGTGCGCGGCTCCCCACGACGATCGTCCCAACATCGGACGGTCGCCAGTTAACGCTTTTCGCCGCTGGTCCAATTCGTAAACGGCGCGTTAACATCCGCGCCATGAAACGACGCCTTGTCCTGACCAACGAAGCCGCAAGGCATCCCTTTCGCCAGACGCTGCCGCGCGTCGCCGCCGTGCCCGTCCCGCGCAGCGAGGATCAGGACTGGAAGCTGTTCGTGCTCAGCTTCAGTGCCTTCTTCACCTGCTTCTACACGTTCCTGTTCTAGGACCTCAGTCGCAGGCGCGGTGCAGCTTCTGCGCGATCCATGCGGAGACCAGGCACATGCCCGCCACCAGAAACAGCATGTCCTCCGGCGTCACGCCGAGGCCGGTGATGAACAGGACCGCAAACGCGCCGATCGTCATCGCGCCGGCATTGACGACGTTGTTCGCCGCCACCGTGCGCGCAGTCTGGTCCTTTTCGACGGTCGTGGTCAGGAAGGCATAGAGCGGCACCACGAACATGCCGCCCGTCACCGCGATCAGCAGCAGCGTCCCCAGCACCGCGATCGAACCCGGTTGCGCGATGAAGCCGGCCCAGCCGTAAAGCTGACCGGCCGGAGCGGGCGTCCAGTTCCGCGACAGGAACGAGAACACGCACACCAGCGCACCCATCGCGATCACCGAAGCCGGTGAGTATTTCGCGGAAATCTTGCCCTTCAGCATCGAATTGATGACGACCGAGCCGATCGCGACGCCGACGGAGAACACCGCGATCACGGCGCTGGCGACGCGTTCGTCGGCGGTCAGCACGTTCTTCACCAGAGGTGGAAAGACGATGATGAGGACCGATCCGATCGTCCAGAAAAAGCTGATCGCGCAGATCGCCAGGAACAGCCGCGGGATGTGCATCGTCGCGGAGATCAGCCGCCACGATGCGGTGAACGGATTGTAGTTGAGCTTTAGCGGCGGTCCCTCGCGCGGGGCGGGGGGGACCTGACGGCCCGCGAACCAGCCGACGACGGCGATCACCAATACCAGCGCCGCCGCGCCGTCGATCGAGATCCAGCCCGCGACCACGGTGCCGAGCAGGATCGCGAGATACGTCCCCGCCTCGACCAGCCCGGTGCCGCCCAGTACGTCGCACGGCGGCAGATGCTGCGGCAGGATCGCGTATTTGATCGGCCCGAAGAACGTCGAATGCGTTCCCAGCAACAGCACCGCGAACAGCATCAGCCCGACGCCGAGATTGGTATGCCCGGCCCGCGCCAGCACGAGACCCGCGGCTCCGAACGCCATGATCCCGATCTCCGCCGATTTCACCAGCCGGATGATCTTCGCCTTGTCGTGACTGTCGGCGAGCTGACCCGCCAATGCCGACAGCAGGAAGAAGGGCAGGATCGCGATCCCCGTCGCCAGCGCGTTGAAATTAGCCTCTTGCCTGGCGTCGTTGAAGATCGCGTAGGTCGCGAACAGCACCATCGACGTCTTGAACAGGTTGTCGTTGAACGCGCCGAGAAACTGGGTGGTGAACAGGGGCAGGAAGCGGCGTTGCTTCAACAGCCCCAGGGCATTTATCATGACGGACGCCGGCCTCGGTCGTTGACGAACGACCGGCACTTAGCCGAGCGGGAAGGCCCGCGCCATGCTCAATCCGGTTGCGGTTCCGTGGCAGGGGGTTAGGAGTCGCCGGCGATGCTGACCTTGCCCAACCTGCTGACCCTGTCGCGGATCGTCGCGGTCCCGCTGCTGGTCGGGCTGCTGTGGTGGCCGCACTGGCCGGCGGGCTATGCGCTGGCGTTCGCGCTGTATTGCCTGATGGGCATCACCGATTATTTCGACGGCTATCTGGCCCGCAGCAACGGGGCGGTGTCGCGGCTGGGCGTCTTCCTCGATCCGATCGCCGACAAGATCATGGTCGCCGCCGTCATCCTGATGCTGGTCGCGACCCGCGATATCGAGGGGTTCAGCATCGTCGCCGCGCTCATCATCCTGCTGCGCGAGATCGCGGTGTCGGGGCTTCGTGAATTCCTTGCGCCGCTGCACGTGTCGATGCCGGTGTCTCGCCTCGCCAAATGGAAGACGACGCTGCAGCTCGTGTCGCTCGGCGCGCTGATCCTGGCCGGCGCGCTGCCGCAGGCGGAGTGGATCAAGGTCGTCGGGCTCGCCAGCCTTTGGGGCGCGGCGGCGCTGACCGCGATCACCGGCTGGGACTATCTGCGCGTCGGCCTGAAGCATATGGATTGAGCGGGATGCGCGTGCTGTATTTCGCCTGGGTCCGCGAGGCCGTGGGCGTGGGCGAGGAAGAGGTGACGCCGCCGGTCGACGTCACGACCGTCGCCGGCCTGATCGACTGGCTCGCCGCACGGAGCGAGGGTCACGCCAGCGCGTTCGCCGACCGGGAACGGTTGCGCGCGGCGGTGGATCAGGCGTTCGTGTCGCTGGATGCGCCGGTCGCGGATGCCAAGGAAGTGGCGATCTTCCCGCCGGTGACGGGCGGATGACGATCCGCATCCTCGTCTCGCCCGATCCGATCGACGTCGCTGCGGAGATGACGCGCGTCGAGAATGGCGTCGGCGCGGTCGCGACCTTCACGGGACTGGTCCGTGCCGATGACGGCGTCGGCACGCTGGAGTTGGAACATTATCCCGGCGCGACCGAGACAGCGCTGCATCGGCTGGCGGAGGAGGCAATCGCGCGCTGGTCTTTGAGCGAGGCGACGGTCGTTCACCGCGTCGGGCCGATGAGGCCGGGCGAACGGATCGTGTTCGTGGCGACGGCGGCGGCGCATCGCGGTGCGGCATTGGAAGCGTGCGCGTACCTGATCGATCGCTTGAAGACCGACGCGCCATTCTGGAAACGGGAAGTTCGCGGCGGCGACGCCGTCTGGGTCGAGCCGCGCGCCACCGACGATGCGGCGGCGGCGCGGTGGCGATCCTGATATCCTGCTCTCCCTCCCGATCGGGAGGGAGAGCAAGCGATTATCCGATCTTCGGCAGGCTGATGCCGTTGGTCGAATGGATCACGCCATTGGTCTGGCGCAGGTCGGGCTTGTCGATATAGCTCTTGTTGCCGACCGCATCGGTCAGCAGGACGGAGCCCTGATCGATCGTCGCGATCAGCGGCTGCCCGGACAGCGTCGGGATCGTCGCACGGCCACCGCCAGCGGTGATCGCGGCGCGGATCTGCGCCTCGTCCATCGACCCTGCGACGACGTGATTCTTCAGGATCGTCGCCAGCGTCGGAGCATTGGCGGGCGCGAGAAACGCGTCGAGCGTTCCGGCCGGCAGGCGTGAGAAGGCAGCGTCGTCGGGCGCGAACACGGTGAACGGCCCGGGGCCGGCCAGTTGCGCCTCCAGCTTGGCGGCGGTCACCAGCTTCAAAAGCGTCGCGTGATTCGGCAGGGTCGGCAGGGCAGCCGCGATGGTCGTCGTGGCGGCGGGTGCGGGAGCCGCGGCGGGGGCTGCGGGTGCCGCCTGCGCGGGGGCTGCCTGTTCGGCCGGTTGCGCGGGTGCCACCTGTCCGGGCGTGACCTGCGCCGTCTGGACGGGGGCATTCTCGGCGGGTGCTGCATCGACCGGCGCGGTCATCGGCGTGCGACCGACGGCGACCTGCGGAGCATCCGCCGTCTTCGACTTCTTCTGACCCGCAAGAGCCGGCGTCGCGATCAGCGCGGTACCGGCGGCGAGTATGGCGAGGACGTTGGGGGTCCTGGCATGAAACATTCGGTTACTCCCGTGTTGCTCTGCAACATATCATGGGCGTCATGCAGAGGATGTGAAGTCGAAATGTCATATTTCCACGACGAACCGACGCCCGTATACGATCGGGCGAGATCACGACGCCATCGTCAGCCAAGCGACGGAGCCAGAAAGCCATTCACGGGATGCAGCATTCCGTTTGGCCGCCGCACCTCCGCACCGATATACCCGACGTCGCCATCGACATCGGTCAGGGTCAGCGTCTCCCCGGTCAGTGTCACGGCCAGTGAATCGCCCGCCAGCGTCGTCAGCATCGCACGACCGTTGCCCGCCGCCACACGCCGCCGCAACTCCGCCTGATCGATCGCGCCAGGCACGATGTGGTAGGCGACGACCTTCACCAGCATCGACCGGTTCTCCGCCGTCAACAGTGCGGGCACGACATCCGGTGACAGCCGCGCATAGGCGTCGTTTTGCGTCGCGAAGACGGTCATCGGCGCGGCCGATGCCAGCCGCGCCTCTCCGCTCGCCGCAAGCTGCGTCGCGAAGATCGACAGGTCCGGACGCGCGGCGATCTCCGCCGACAGCGTCCGCTGTTCCGGCGCGAGCATGATCGGCGGCGGGGCCACGGTGGGAACGACCGTAGCGCATGCCGCGAGCGAGAAAGCGGCGGCCAGCGCCAGGATATGCTTCAAGAATGATCCTTCAGAACGCCCGCGAGCAGGCGGAAATCGCTTTCGCGCGGGGAGGCGCGCCGCCAGACCAGCGCGATGCGGCGGACGGCATTGGCGGCGTCGAGCGGCCGCGCTGTGACGCTGGTATGATCGAGGATACCCGCATTCACCGCCATTTCCGGCAGCATCGTCACGCCCAGACCATTGTCGACCATCTGCACGATCGTGTGCAGCGACGTGCCCATCATCGTCGCCTCCGCCCGGAGTTCCGGTCGGTTGCACGCGGACAGCGCATGATCCTTCAGGCAATGTCCGTCCTCCAGCAGCAACAGCCGCGTCTCGTCGATCGCGGCGGCGGGGATGGAGGCGGGCGGCTCGCCGTCGCCCTGCTGGAATGCGACGTAGAGGCGATCGTCGAACAGCGGTTCCGACGCGACCTCTCCGCAGGCGAAGGGCAGGGCGAGCAACACACAGTCGGTGCGGCCGTTGTGCAGCCCCTCGCACGCAGGGCCGCTCGGCTCCTCGCGCAGGAACAGCTTCAGGTCGGGATAGTCGCGGCGCAGGCGCGGCAGGATGCGCGGCAGCATGAACGGCGCGATCGTCGGGATGACGCTCATCCGCATCTCGCCGGTCAACGGCCGGCCGGCGGCGCGGGCGAGATCGCCCAGCTCCTCCGCCTCCCGCAGCACACGCCGCGCCTTGTCGACGATCCGCTCCCCCACCGGCGTGAAGCGCACGACGCGCCGGGTGCGTTCGACCAGCGTTACGCCGATCAGCGTCTCCAGATCGCGCAGACCCGCCGACAGTGTCGATTGCGTCACGAAGCTGGCATCGGCGGCGCGGCCGAAATGCCCGTGATCGCGCAATGCGACCAGATATTGCAGTTGCTTGAGCGTGGGCAGGTAGGTTGCGGCCATGCCCGGCGATAGCCCAGCGCGCCGCGACATTCAAAGTCTGGTGACCGGGGCGGGAGCGCTCAGTGCAGCGCTCGCCATAGGCCGAACAGGCTGGTGACGATCAGGATCGTGCCGACCAGCGCCAGCAAGGTCTTGGCCGGTACGCGCTTGGCGAGGATGGCGCCGAACGGGGCCGCGACGACGCCGCCGATCAGCAGTCCGATCGTCGCCACCGTGAACGCCGCCCAGCCGAGTTGCGTCAGGAAGGTGATCGAGATCGTCAGCGTCAGGAAGAATTCGACGGTGTTGACGGTACCGATCGTCGTGCGCGGGGTCGCGCCCTGCACCAGCAGGTTCGACGTCACCACCGGTCCCCAGCCGCCGCCGCCCGCCGCATCGAGAAAGCCGCCGACCAGCCCCAGCGGCTCCACGACCCTGGGCTCCTTGTGCTGCGGCGGATAGCGGAAGGCGCGGAACAGCAGGTACACGCCGATGCCCGACAGATAGGCGAGGATGAACGGCTTGGCGACGCCGGCGGAGATGTTGGACAGGACATATGCGCCCAGCACGCCGCCGATGATGCCGGGAATGACGAGCCTGAAGAACAATTTCCAGTTCACATTCCGGTGCAGGACGTGGCTGATGCCCGACACCGCGGTCGTGAACGTCTCGACGGTATGCACGCCCGCCGAAGCCGCCGCGGGGGGGACGCCGATCCAGAGCAGGGCCGTGTTGGAGATCACGCCGAACGCCATGCCGAGCGCGCCGTCGACAACCTGCGCGGCGAAGCCGATCGCGATGAACGGCAGGATGGAGGAATAATCGAACGCGGCGAAATCGGGCATGGATGTCCTTTCGTGGACATGAACGTGGCCGGGTGCGGCAATATCCACAACAAAGATAGGCTTTCAGCCGAGTCGTTCGGGGCATTTGTTCGCGCCCGTTTTCGCCTGCGTCTGGATTTCGGTCCTGTGACGACCTAAATCGCTGCCGTGTCGCGGGGTGTCCGCGTCTCGTGTTCGACGCGCGGAGGGTCCGCGTATCATTTCGACGCGCGGAGGGTCCGCGCAGGGGGGACGGTCATGGGCCTTCGCGCGTACATCGATTCCATTCGCGCCCGCGACCCGGCCCCGCGGACCCGTGCGGAGGTGCTGCTGTACCCGGGCGTCTGGGCGCTGGCGGGGCATCGCATCGCGCACCGGCTGTTCCGGGCGCGGCTGTTCTTTCTGGCGCGTGCGGTCAACCACTGGACGCGGGCCTGGACCGCGATCGACATCCACCCGGGTGCGACGATCGGCCGCAACTTCTTCATCGATCATGGTTTCGTGGTGATCGGCGAAACCGCGGACATCGGCGACGACGTGACGATCTATCAATGCGTGACGCTGGGCGGGACCAGTCCGGACAATGGCGTGGGCGGCAAGCGGCATCCGACCGTGATGGATGGCGCGATCATCGGATCGGGCGCACAGGTGCTGGGGCCGATCACGCTCGGCCGAAGGTCACGCGTCGGGGCCAACGCCGTCGTGACGCGCGACGTTCCGGAGGGGGCGGTGATGGTCGGCATCCCCGCGCGGCCGACGACGGTGGAGGGCGGCATCGAGCCACGTGGGCGCTTCGTCCCCTATGGTACGCCCTGTTCGGAGAATTTCGATCCGCAGACGCAGAAGACGGAGCTTCTCCGTTGCGAGGTCGAACAGTTGCGCCGTCGTCTCGACGCCCTGCTGGAAGAGCAGGACATTCACCGGGAACGCGACCGGGCCTGATGGGCGTCGTACCGTTTCCGCAGCGGAAGGACGCGCAGGTCGGGTTCGACCGGGCCGAGCTCGCGCGCATCCTCGACCTCTACGGCCGGATGGTCGCGGCGGGACACTGGCGCGACTATGCGATCGAACTGGGGCGGGAGGCGGCGGTCTTCTCCGCGTTCCGCCGTACTGCCGAGCGGCCGGAAATCCGGGTCGAGAAACGGCCTGCGCTGCGTCAGCGTCAGGGGATGTGGGCGCTGGTGGGCGAGGCGGGCGCGGTGTTGAAGCGTGGCCATGACCTCGGGCCGGTGCTGGCGCCGGTCGAACGCCGGCTTATGAAGCTGGTGGAGGAATAGCGGGCGGCAGCCGCCGACCCCAGGCCCCCAAGGCTGCGACGATCGGCTGACGCATCGTCTGCCAGAAGGCGGACAGGCTCAGCAACGCGGAACCGATGACCAGCGCGGTGAGCGCCGCGCTCAACTCGACCGCACCGGACTGGCGGATGATCGCCGCCATGGCGTACAGCACATAGGCGAGGCCGGATACGAGCAGCGCGCGCCGGTCCGTCGCCAGCGCCACCACCGCGAATGCGACATACAGCACCAGCACGACGGCGGCGGTGCCGATGCCCATGTCGCCTTCGAACACGCCGAGCAGGTTGAACAGCGAATGGGCGATCATCGGCGCGGCGGCGAGGTGGAGCCAGAAGGCGACATCGGCACGCCGCGTCCGCCGCTCGCGATCGGACAGGTCCCAGCGCATGGCGAAGGCGAACAGGCCGAGCCCACCCACCAACAGCGCCGCCCAGGCCACGGTCACGACAGAAGGGACGATCGCGATCACGATCGACACCGCGACGCCGACCACCGCCGCCGCACCCGCCGCGATCGTGATCGGCACCTGGAACCGCCGCCAGTGCAGCCAGGTCGCGCCGACCGTCACCGCCGCGGTGACCGCGCCGAGTACCGCCTGCAGCCGGCTACTGGCCTGCGCGTGCGACGTGCCGTCGAAGCCGGGCCGCGGCCGGATGTCGGAGGAGGGCATAGCCGCCGACAGTTCGAACAGGGCGATGCCGGCGAACCACGCGACGCCGCCGGCGAACGCGAGCAGCAACAGGATGCTGGGCAACGCCATGCGGCGGATTCGCGTGAAATACTCGGCCAACCCCCAGGCGGTGGCGGCGATCGCCAGTCCCGACAGGGGTGGCCATAGCGCGTCGCCGACCTGCCACATGGCGACCAGCAGCAGGACGATCGCGATCGCGACGAAGATGTCGTTGAAGCCGGTGATGAGCCGGAACTGCTCTTCGTCCGCGGCGGTGGTGGCGCGACGCAACGCGACGAAGCCGCGGAATGATCCCGCTGCGGCGGACGACAACGCGCCCGCGGTGACGGCGTCGTCGATATCGGCTTCGCTATACATTATGTCCCCCGGAGCGAAGGTGTAGCGAGGATCGCCGAAACCGACAACAAAGTTGCACCCATGAAAAAGGGCGCCCCGCTTGTCGCGGGACGCCCCGATCGATCACGCTCCTAGAGCCTTACTTACCGCCGCGCTGACGGCACTTGTCATACTGGCCCTTCTTGCAGACCGGATAGGATTCCAGTGGCGCAGGAGCCGGGTACGCAGTCGCCGGGCTGGCCGACGGCTGGAACACGACCGGTGCACCGGGTGCGCCGGTGGAGGTCGGTGCCGACTGCGGCTGATACCCGCCGACCGGATCGCCGCCAGTGCTCATGCCGGACGGGGCCGAGGTGGTCTGCGCGGGGGCGGTTTCTGCGGGAGCCGCTGCCGGGGCCGGTGCCATCGCATCGGTCGTTGCCGGTGCGGCCGGATCGGCCTGCGCCGGTGCTGCGGCGTCGGGCGTGGTCGGAACCTGCTGCGGCAGCTTGGCGGCGCTACCCACCGGAGTGGCATCGCCAGCAGAGCCCGACGTCTGGGCAAGGACCGGCGAGGCGAGCAGGGCCGTTGCGGCCAAAAGGATGAACTTCATAGGAGTCTCCTGAAATCTGAAGCGTGAATTTTCGAAACACGCAGGCGACCCAACGCCCCAACTGCGAGTTCGGTCCTTCGTTTCGCAACCGATTCCAAAAGCGCTGGCTGTCACCCCTCGGAATCGAGTGAATAGCCCGCCGACCGCACGGTGCGGATGATATCTGGACGGTCGCCGATGTTGATCGCCTTGCGCAGCCGCCGGATGTGCACGTCGACCGTCCGGCTCTCGATATCGCTGTCATGGCCCCATACGGCATCGAGCAGCCGCTCGCGCGAGAACACCCAGCCGGGATGCTCCAGGAAATGCTTGAGCAGACGGAACTCGGTGGGGCCGAGCGGCACCATCTCGCCGCCGCGCTTCACCTTGTGGCCGACCGTATCCATCTCGATATCGGCATAGGTCAGCGCCTCTCCGGCCAGCGCCGGACGCACGCGGCGCAACACCGCGCCGACGCGCGCGACCAGCTCGCGCGGGGAAAACGGCTTCGTCACGTAATCGTCCGCACCCGTCTCCAGACCGCGCACCCGGTCCTCTTCCTCACCGCGCGCGGTGAGCATGATGATCGGCACGTTCTGCGTCTCGGGCGCGCGGCGCAGGCGGCGGCACACCTCGATGCCCGACAGACCCTCGACCATCCAGTCGAGCAGCACGATATCGGGCGCGGCCTCGCGCGCCAGCAGCAGCGCCTCCTCGCCATCCGGCGTATGCACGACCTCGAAATCCTCGCGCCGGAAGTGGAAGGTCAGGAGTTCCGCCAGTGCGGCATCATCCTCGACCAGCAGCATCTTGACCCGTGCCATGTCGTTCAGACCTCTCTGCCGCCGCGTTCGCGTTCGGCCATCTGGGTGCCGGTGGCGGCGAAATAGACCATCTCGGCGACATTCGTCGCATGATCGCCGATGCGTTCCAGATTCTTCGCGACGAACAGCAGGTGCGCGACCTGGCTGATCGTCTTCGGATTCTCGACCATGTGCGTGACCAGCGTCCTGAAGATGCTGTCGTAGAAATCGTCGAGCGCAGTGTCGCTTTCGCAGACCCGCACCGCACCGTCCGCATCCCGCGCGGCGAAGGCATCGAGCGAGTCGCGAACCATCTGCGACGCCATCCGCCCCATCGCCGGCAGGATCGAGATCGGTTCGATCCGGTGATCGCTCTCGATCAGCGGCACGCGCTTGGCGATGTTCTTCGCATAGTCGCCGATGCGTTCGACCACGCCGGCGATCTTCAGCGCCGCTACGACCTCGCGCAGGTCGTTGGCCATCGGCGCGCGCAGCGCGATGATGCGGACGGCCATGCGTTCGACCTCCGCCTCGATCGTATCGATCGCCTTGTCGCCGCCGCGAACCTCCTGCGCCAGATCGAGGTCGCTGCGCTGCAATGCGCGCATCGCTTTCTCGATCGCGTCCTCGGCCAGCCCGCCCATCTGGCTGATGAGACCGCGCAACTGCCCGATGTCGTTGTCGAAGGCCTTGACGGTATGCTCGCTCATGCCGGTTCTCCAGTCATCCGTAGCGACCGGTGATATAGTCTTTTGTGCGTTCCTGTCGGGGATTCGTGAAAATGTCCGACGTCCGCCCGAATTCCACCAGCGTTCCCAGATGGAAGAACGCCGTTCGCTGCGACACGCGCGCCGCCTGCTGCATGTTGTGCGTGACGATCGCGATGGCGTAACGGCCGCGCAATTCGTGGATCAGTTCCTCGATCTTGGCGGTCGCGATCGGATCGAGCGCGCTGCAGGGTTCGTCCATCAGGATCACCTCGGGATCGACGGCGATCGCGCGGGCGATGCACAGGCGCTGCTGCTGACCGCCGGACAGCGCGGTGCCGCTGTCCSCCAGCCGGTCCTTCACCTCCGCCCACAGTCCGGCGCGCGTCAGCGACCGTTCGACGATGCCATCCATGTCCGATTTCGACTGCGCCAGTCCGTGGATGCGCGGGCCGTAGGCGACGTTCTCGTAGATCGACTTCGGGAAAGGATTCGGCTTCTGGAAGACCATGCCGACACGGGCGCGAAGCTGCACCACGTCCATCTCGGGCGCATAGATATCCTGACCGTCCAGCCGGATATCGCCCTCGACCCGCGCCGATGCGACGGTGTCGTTCATGCGGTTGAGCGTCCGCAGGAACGTGGACTTGCCGCACCCCGACGGCCCGATGAAGGCCACGACCTCGTCCTGATCGATATCGATCGACACGTTGTCGATCGCCCGCTTCGCCCCGTAATGCACGGAGACGTGGCTGGCAGTCATCTTGGGAGGCTTGTTGCTCATCACCAGCGGGTCTCGAAGCGGTTGCGGAGATAGATGGCGAGGCCGTTCATCGCGAGCAGGAACACGAGCAACGCGATGATCGCCGCGGAGGTCTTTTCGACGAAGCCGCGATCGACCTGATCGGACCAGAGGAAGATCTGTACCGGCAGCACGGTGGCGGGATCGGTCAGGCCGCGCGGCGGTGCCGCGATGAACGCGCGCATCCCGATCAGCAGCAGCGGCGCGGTCTCGCCCAGCGCCCGCGCCATGCCGATGATCGTGCCGGTCAGGATGCCGGGCAGGGCGAGTGGCAGGACGTGGTGGAACACGACCTGGATCGGCGATGCGCCGATTCCGAGCGCGGCGTCGCGGATCGACGGCGGCACCGCCTTGATCGCGTTGCGCCCGGCGATGACAATGACCGGCATCGTCATCAGCGCCAGCGTCAGCCCGCCGACGATCGGAGCGGAGCGCGGCAGGCCGAACGTCCCAAGGAATACGGCGAGGCCCAGCAGGCCGAAGATGATCGACGGCACGGCGGCGAGATTGTTGATCGACACCTCGATGATGTCGGTCCAGCGATTCCGCGGCGCATATTCCTCTAGGTACAAGGCCGACAACACGCCGATCGGAAAGGCGAGCAGCAGCGTGACGAGCATCGTCAGCAGCGATCCCTTGAACGCCCCCCAGATGCCGACGCGCGTCGGGTCGGTCGAATCGGCGCTGTCGAGGAAACCGGTATTCAGCCCCCTCGACAGCACGCCGCGGTTCGCGAGGCGGGCGACGATCGCCTCCGCCTCCGGCGTGCCCTTGCCCTTGTAGGCGACGTCGATCGGGCTGGCGACGGGCAGGTCGAACGTCGTGCGGCGCATCAGCAGCGAGGGGTCGGCCTTGATCGCCTCCCGCACCGTCACCCACGCACCGCCCGACAACAGGTCGTCGCCGTCGTTGCCGAACGCGCGCGACGCGGCGGTATCGACGATCCCCTCCAGCCCGGCACCCGCCAGCGCCAGATCCGCGCCGCGCCCGTCGAGTTGCGCCGGCGTCACCGCCAGCTTCGCCGCGGCCAGATCGACCGGCACCGTGACCCGCGTCCCCGTAAAGCCGCCCAGACCCTGCCACAGCATCGTCGCCAGCAGGAATGCGAGGAACCCCGCCGACAGCGTCACCGCGGCTAGCCCCATCAGCCGGAACCGGCGCTCGGCGGCATAGCGACGGCGGATGCGGCCCTGCATCGCGCCGGTCGTCCAGTCGGTCGGCACGCGCGCAACCGGTTCTTCGGGGCCGGTCGGCAGCTGGGGCACGAGCGACTTACTCATAAGCTTCCCGATACTTCTTCACGACCGTCAGCGCGACGATGTTGAGCAGCAGCGTGACGATGAACAGAGTCAGGCCGAGCGCGAAGGCGGCGAGCGTCTTGGGGCTGTCGAACTCCGCCTCGCCGGTCAGCAGATCGACGATTTGGCGCGTCACGGTGGTCGTGCTGGCGAACGGATTGGCGGTCAGCGTCGCGACGCCGGATGCGGCCATGACGACGATCATCGTCTCGCCGACCGCGCGGCTGATCGCCAGCAGGACGCCGCCGACCACGCCGGGCAGTGCCGCGGGCAGCATGACCTTGCGGATCGTTTCCGAACTGGTCGCGCCCATCGCCAGACTGCCGTCGCGCATCGAATTGGGCACGGCGGCGAGGCTGTCGTCGGCCATCGACGACACGAACGGGATAATCATCACGCCCATCACCAGCCCGGCGGCCAGTGCGCTTTCGGAGGAGGCCCAGCTGATCCCCATCGCCACCGCCAGATCACGCACGGCAGGTGCGACGGTCAACGCCGCGAAATAGCCGTAGACGACGGTGGGAACGCCCGCGAGCACCTCCAGGATCGGCTTCATCCAGCGGCGGGTGCGCGGCGCGGCGTATTGTGTCAGGTAGATCGCGCTCATCAGCCCGAACGGGATCGCGACGATCATCGCGATCACCGCGCCGATAAAGAACGTACCCCAGAACAACGGCACCGCGCCGAGCGACGCGCCGGGATCGCGTGCGTCGATCACCTGCGGGCTCCAGTGCGTGCCGAACAGGAATTCGTGGATCGGGACGACCTGAAAGAACCGCCCGGCCTCCCAGACCAGCGACAGCACGATGCCGATCGTCGTCAGGATCGCGATCAGCGACGCCGCCAGCAGCGCGCCCATGACGATCCGCTCGACGCGGGTCCGCGCGGCGAAGCCCGGCTTCGATCGCGTCCATGCGAACGCGCCGCCCGCGAACGCCAGCAGCAACGCGGCGGCGGTCGCGATCCAGTCGTACCGGTCCTGCGCGGCGGCATAGGCGGGGGCGAGCAGCCGGGCGAGGCCGTGGAACGCGCCATAAGCCCGGCCCGCCCCCAGTTCCCGCGCCTCCGACAGGATTGCCGCGCGATCGAAGCCGGGCGGCGGCAGTTGCGCGGCGGCGGGCGTCGACAGCACCGCATCAGTCACCAACGCGGGCGACACGGTCGACCAGATCGCGAGGAATATCAGCGGCGGCACGATCGTCCACAATGCGACGTACCAGCCGAAATGACCGGGCAGCGAACTGAAGCGCCGGCCCGCCACCTTGAACCGGGCGGCGCGCGCGCGCGCGGTCAGCCAGCCGATCAGCGACAGCCCGACGAGGACGAACAGCAGCGCGGTGGCGGGCATCAGTGCAACTCCGCCGGATCGAGCGGCGTCCGTTCAGCGATGATGCGCGCCGAACGCGCGCGCACCGCGTCGGGCGCGGCGATCAGGCCGCGGCGCACCAGTGGTCCTTCCGGTCCCCATACGGTCGTATAGAGCTTCAGCAGATCGGCCAGCCCGGGGATCGCGCTCAGATGCGCCTTCTTGACGTAGAGATACAAGGGTCGCGAGCCGGGATAGCGGCCGTCGGCGATCGCCGCATAGCCGGGTGCGACACCGTCGATCGCGACTCCGTTCACGGCATCCCGGTTCTCCTCCAGATAGCTGTAGCCGAACACGCCGAGCGCGTTCGGATTGGACTGCAGCTTCTGGACGATCAGATTGTCGTTTTCGCCCGCATCCACATACGCACCATCCTCACGGACGCGGGTGCAGAGCGCCTTGTGCGCGTCGGGATCGGACTTGGCGAGGGGCTTGGCCGCCGGGTTCGACGCCTCGCACCCCTTGGTCATGATGAGCTCGGCCAGCGCGTCGCGCGTGCCGCTGGTCGCGGGCGGGCCGTACACCTGAATCGGGATCGCGGGCAGCGCCGGATTGACGTCGCGCCATGTCGACGCCGTATTGGGCTTGCCGCCCGGACTGGCGGCGATCGCGCGGTAGATGTCGGTCGGCGTCAATTGCATCCTGGGACCGTTCTTCGCCTCCGCGAAGGCGATACCGTCGATCCCGACCTGGATTTCGAGGATATCGCGCGCGCCGTTCTTCGCGCAATCCTTGTACTCGCTCGCCTTCATCCGGCGCGAGGCGTCCTCGATATCGGGATGCGCCGCGCCGATCCCTGCGCAGAACAGCTTCATGCCCGCGCCGGTGCCGGTCGATTCGATGACGGGCGCCTTCGCATCGGGGTTGGCGGCGACATAGCGTTCGGCGACCATCGTGGTGAAGGGATAGACGGTGGACGATCCAACCGCGCTGATCTGGTCGCGCGCACCGCCGCCGCCGCCATTGGCCTGATCGCGGCAGGCACCCGCCATCAGGGGCAAAATCGCCAGCGCGAGATGTAGCGCGCGCCGCGCTGCCCTGTTCGTCACGCACGGCTCTCTGTGACGCCGTTGTTACGCGGTGATGACACGGCCGCCGGTGCCGCGGGCAACGTCACGGCCATCGTCGTGCCGACGCCGACCCGGCTGCTGATGTCCAGCCGGCCCCGGTGCCGCTCAACCACATGCTTGACGATCGCGAGACCCAGCCCGGTGCCGCCGAGCGAGCGGCTGCGCCCGGCGTCGACGCGGTAGAACCGCTCGGTCAGGCGCGGCAGATGTTCGGGCGCGATGCCGTCGCCCTGATCCACCACCGACAGCCGTGCGCCGCCGCCGGAATCGGCATCCAGCCGCACCTCGACCGGAGTGCCCGGCCGCCCGTATTTCATCGCATTGCCGACCAGATTGTGGAGCATCTGAGACAATTGCGCGCGGTCGCCGACGACGTTCGGTAGCCCCGACACCGCGAAGCATGCGACGTCGGCCGCGCGCGGCGCCCCCGATCGCTTCAGTTCGCCGCAGACCTCGTCCACCAGTTCGCCCAGCGCCACCGGCTGATCGGGCAGGCGATACCGCTCCGCCTCGATCCGCGACAGCGACAACAGATCCTCGACCAGCCGCTGCATCCGCCGCGCCTCGTCCATCATGATCCGCAGGAAGCGGTGGCGGATCGCCGGATCGTCGCCCGCCTCGTCGTCCAGCGTCTCGACATAGCCCAGGATCGAGGCGAGCGGCGTGCGCAATTCGTGGCTGGCATTGGCGACGAAATCGACGCGCATCCGCTCGGTCGCGGCATTTTCGCTGCGATCGGAAAGGTGGACGACGCGCATCCCGTCGTCAGCGGCGGCAAGGCGCATCTGCCAGCGCGCGTCCTGCCCGCCGATCCCGACCAGCTCGACCGCCTGATCCCTGTCGGACGCGAGCGCCGTGGCGGCAGCAGGATGCCGCACCGCGACGCGCGCATCCTCGCCCACGATATGATCGCCCAGCAGGGCGCGGGCGGCACGGTTCGCCCGGACGACGCGCCCCGACTGCACCAGCAGCAGCGGCTCCGCCACCGCATCCAGCATCGCACCGACGGAGGCGCTGGCGATCAGGTCCGGCGGCGGCGCGGGCGGCGCCGGCGCGACCTCCCGATGGCCGCTCACCGCCACCAGCATCGCCGCGACCCCGCCGACGAGAGCCGCCGCTGCGCCGCCGAGCGGGTCCGCGATCAGGTAGACGGCGAGCGCGGTCGCGCCGGCGACGGCGATGGCCCAGAACAGGCGGGGGTTTGATTCGGCGGCCATATCCGCTGCGTCTTAGCCCCGGCCGCGCCACCACACCAACAGCGCGGCAAGAGCCCCCACGCCCAGCCCGACCAGAAATCCGGGTGTCGCCTCGCCGATGGAGAAGCCGATTGCGGCACCGCCAAGGGCTCCCGCCGCTACCAGGAAGCCGCCGGCCGTACCGCCGTCGCGTTCAGGAGGAACTGTCATGATCGCGTCGTCGCACGTCCCGCTGCGGGACGCCAGCGTGCCGGATCGGGACGCGCGGGACGGTCGCCGGGCAGGCGGTTTACCACTGCGACGGGCCGCGTACGGACCACTGGTCAATCCGGCACGGACTTTGTTAGGGGACCGGCGATGCTTACCTTTCCGTATCTGGCGAATTCCGCCCAAGTGGCCGCGGCGGCCGATCTGTTGTCGTCCTTCGGCGAGGAGGCGGGGGCGGAGGCTGCCCTGCGCGCCGCCCGCAGCCGCGACCTCGGCAACCACATCCATTTCTGCCGCTGGCGTCAGATCGAACGGTTGATCGCGGTGATGCGGTCCGAACAGGCGGTCGGCACGATCCATTGATCCTCCGAACGGGCCGACGATGGCCCGAGCGGGCGAGCGATGTCGATGGGGCCGGTGATCTCGATCGAACCGGGCGTTCATTCGAATTCGGGCTGTCATTAGTGTCATAACAATCATTTGACCGCTAGACTTCACACAACGTGGCGTGGGGAGCTAACGCGATGCGCCATCGGCGTGTGCTGATTATCGACGATTCGCTGACGATCTGCGCGATGATCGAAACGCTGTTGAACAAGCAGCGGGATATGGAGGTGGTCGGCTCCGTCGACCGACCAGCCGAAGCGATGGCGGCGATCTCGCGGCTGGAGCCGGACGTGCTGACGCTGGACCTCGCCATGCCCGATCTCGATGGGCTGACGCTGCTCGGCACCCTGATGCGGCGGCGGCCGATGCCGGTCATCATCGTCTCTTCGGCGCTGGTGCAGGACGAGGGGATCATCAAGCAGGCACTGGCACTCGGGGCGGCCAGTTGCTTCGACAAGAACCGCCTGATCGCGAATGCCGATCGCTTCGTGGCGCTCGTGCGGTCGGCGCGTTGCGGCAAGGTGAAGGCCGTCGCCGAGTGATCGCCGGCCCCGCCTGACGTGAAAGACGTCAAAACAAGCACCAGGGTCGCGCGGGCGTTCACTCCCCGCTAGAGGGCGGGCATGCTGCTCCGCATCCTGTGGTCCGGCCGCTGGGCGGTCGCCGCCTGTTCCCTCTATCTTGCCGGGCCCGCGCGTGCGCAGGATGCGGTTCGGTCCTCTGTGCCCGATCCTGATTCGCCGCTCGCACCCCTGCCGGAGATCGGCGTCGCATGGCCCGACCTCGCGATCGAGCCGGTCGCGACCGGCCCCGCCACCGTCGCGACCGATGTCGTGGCGGAGCGTCGCTATGGCTGGCGGGTCGACGGCATCGACGGAGTCGGATCGCCGCTGCTGAAACAGCGGTTCGACGAGTTCTCCACGCTGAATGCGGGGGATGGCGATACCGCCAATGCCGCCCAGCTCGATCGCCGGGCGCGGGAGGATGCCGAGTTGCTCGTCACCCTGCTGCGCGCGGAGGGGTTCTACGATGCCGCCGTCGTCACGCGGGTGCAGCCCGGCGCGAAGCCGATGGTCGTGCTGGAGGCAACGCCGGGCGGCCTCTATCGCTTCGCCGGGGTGACGCTGGACGGCGTCGCGGCGGCGGGCGACAAGGCCGCGCCGCTGACCGACGCGTTCGGCGTCAGGGCGGGCGATCCCGTCAATGCGGATACGATCGTCGCCGGGCAGGCACGGCTGGCCACCGCCGTGGGCGCGGAGGGTTTCCCTTTTGCCAAGGTCGGCGATCCGGCGATCGTGGTCGATCGCGCCGCCCGCACGGCGACGCTCGATCTCACCATCGCGCCCGGCGGCGAGCGGCGCTTCGGCGATATCGTCGCGCTGCCCGGCAACCGCGTATTCGGGCCGGACCATGTCGCGGAGATCGCGCGCTTCGACCGCGGTGACCCGTTCGACCAGCGCCGCCTCGACGATCTCCGCAGAGCCCTGATCCAGACCGGGCTCGTCTCCGCCGTCGCGCTGACCCCGGTCGAAGGCAAGGAGCCCGGCACCGTCGATATCGGCGTGAAGCTGGACCGCGCTCCGCCCCGTACCGTCGCGGGCGAGCTTGGCTATGGCACCGGCGAAGGCGCGCGGGCGGAGCTGAGCTGGACCCATCGCAACCTGTTCCCGCCCGAAGGCGGCCTGACGCTGCGAAGCGTGCTCGGGACGCAGGAACAGCTCGGATCGGTCGTCTATCGCCGCAACAATTTTCAGGCGCGCGACCGTGTCCTGACGTTCCAGGTCGCAGCGGCGCACCAGTCGCGCAACGCCTACGACGCCAAGACCTTTTCGCTGTCGGGGTCGCTGGAGAGGCAGACCAACATCTTCTTCCAGAAGACGTGGACGTGGTCGCTGGGTGCGGAACTGCTCGCCTCCGACGAGCGCGACGTGATTCTCGCGACCGGCGATCCCCGCCGCCGGACGTTCTTCATCGGCGCGCTGCCGACCAGCCTGATCTACGACGGGTCGGACGACCTGCTGAACCCCACCACCGGTTTCCGCATCGGCGGGCGGATCAGTCCCGAAGCGTCGTTGCAGGGTTCGGTGTTCGGCTATGCGCGCACCCAACTCGACGCCAGCGTATACCGCACGGTCATGCCCGGCGTCGTGCTGGCGGGGCGCACCCGGCTCGGCACGATCGCGGGTGCGCCGCGCGACGCGGTCGCGCCGTCGCGGCGGTTCTATGCCGGCGGCGGCGCGTCCGTGCGGGGCTACGGCTTCCAGTCGATCGGCCCCCGCGACCCTAACAACGACCCGATCGGCGGTCGCAGCCTGACCGAGTTCTCGATCGAGGCGCGGGTGAAGGCGTTCGGCAATTTCGGCGTCGTGCCGTTCCTCGATGCCGGCAACATCTACACCGACGCCCTGCCGCGCTTCACCGACTTCCGCTACGGGGCGGGGCTGGGCGTGCGATACTATTCAAACTTCGGGCCGATCCGCATCGACATCGGCACGCCGCTCAACCCACAATCGGGTGACTCGAAGATCGCCGTCTATGTCTCGCTGGGACAGGCGTTTTGACGAGGGCCGTGCGCTGGATCGTCGGCATTATCGCCGGCCTGATGGCGCTGGCGGCGGCGGTGCTGGTGCTGGTCGATACGCCCTGGGGCCATGGCCTCGTCGCGGAACGCATCGGCAAGATCCGCGCCGCGAACGGCCTGCGCTTCTCGGTCGGGCGGATCGACGGATCGCTGTACGGCGAGACGCGGCTGACCGATCTGCGCGTCTACGATCTGAAGGGCCTCGTCTTCCGCGCGCCGCAGGTGGAACTGGACTGGCAGCCGTTGCGCTGGTTGTCGAACGAACTCGCGATCGACCGGCTGGTCGTACCACAGGCGGTGCTGGAGCATGTCCCGCAGACGCGAAAGACGGGGCGGCAATCGCCGATCCTGCCCGATTTCGATATCCTGATCGGGCGGCTCGACGTCGGCCGCCTGATCCTTGCCCGCCCGGTCCTCGGCCGCGAGCGTGCGGCGCGCGTCGTCGGGCAGGCGGACATCCGCTCCGGCCGTGCGCTGGTCAAGATCGACGCGGCGGTCGCCGGCAGCGACCGGCTCGCGCTGTCGATCGACGCGCAGCCGGACCGCGACCGGTTCGATATCGACGTCCGCGCCACGGGGGCGGCTGGCGGCGCGCTCGCGAAGGCCGCCGGCGTCGCCGGACCGATCGAACTGACCGTGACGGGCGACGGTCGCTGGGCGCAGTGGCGCGGCACCGCGGTCGCGACCGCGCGCGGCACCCGCGTCGCCGACCTCGCGCTGGCGGCCACCTCCGGCCGCTACGCATTGTCGGGGTCGCTGACGCCGGCATCGCTGCTGACCGGCAAGGCGCAGCGGCTGACCAGCCCGCGCGTCGCGATCAACGGATCGGCGACTTTCGCCGACCGCCGGCTGGAGGGGGCGCTGAACCTGCGGTCCGCCGCGCTGGCGGTCGAGACGACCGGTACTGTCGACCTGGGAGCGAACGCCTGGCGCAACGTCCGTATCGCCGCGCGGCTGCTGCGTCCGGCCTCGCTGTTCGGGAACATGGGCGGGCAGGGGATCGCGTTGCGCGCGATCCTCGACGGGCCGTTCGCCACCGCGCGCTACGACTGGCGGATCGCCGCCGACCGGCTGTCGTTCGACAATACCGGGTTCGAGACGTTCCGTGCCGCGGGCGCGGGCCGCCTGTCGAAAACGCCCGCACGCGTGCCGGTTCGCGTCGCCGCCGCCCGCGTGACCGGCGTCGGCGACGTCGCGGGCGGCATCCTGCGCAACCTGTCGGTCGATGGCGTGCTGGTCCTCGCGCCGCCGACGCTGACCGGCACCGCACTGAAACTGCGGTCCGACAAGCTGTCCGGGCTGATCGACCTGTCGCTCGACCTGCGCACCGGCCGGTTCGAGGCCGGGCTCAACGGCCGGCTCGGCCGCTATCTGATCCCCGGCATCGGCATCGTCGACGTCACCTCGCGGCTTCAGGTCGTGCCCGGTCCGAACGGCCGCGGTACGCGAATCGTCGGGCGTGGACAGGCGCAGGTGCGCCGGCTCGACAACGCGTTCTTCCGCTCGCTGACCGGTGGCCTGCCGCGCATCGATACCGGGCTGGAGCGGACCGCGGACGGCATCCTCCACTTCCGGGGCGCGCGGCTCGTCTCGCCGCAACTGACGCTGTCCGGCAACGGTTATCGCCGCCGCGACGGCACCTTCCATTTCGAAGGCGCGGGCACGCAGGGGACCTATGGTCCGCTGACGCTGGTGCTGGACGGCCGCATCGAAAAGCCGACGATCGACCTGAAGCTGGCCCGGCCGAACAAGGCACTGGGTCTTCGCGACCTAATCGCCCACCTCGATCCCACGCCGCAGGGCTTCGCGTTCCGCGCCGCCGGCCGCTCCCGCCTCGGCCCGTTCACCACCACCGGCGCGATCCTGCTGCCGCGCGGTCCGGGCGCGACGGTGTCGATCGCCGCGCTGGACGTCGCCGGCACCCGTGCGCGTGGCGATCTCGCGATCGTCACCGGCGGTTTCGACGGACGGCTCGCGGTCGCGGGCGGCGGATTCGACGGCGAACTGCTGTTCCGCCCCGTCGGCACCGTCCAGCGGATCGAGGCGCATCTATCGGCGCGCAACGCCGCGTTCGAGGGTGTGACGCTGCGTCAGGGCAAGCTCGACCTCGTGATGTTGCTCGATCCCGCCGGCCAGACGATCGATGCGACCGCCAGCGGCCAGGGGTTGCGCTACGGCGGCCTCTCGCTCGCGCGGTTCGGCGGGACTGCGAAGCTCGTCGACGGTCTGGGCGAGGTGCGCGCCGCGATCGCCGGGTCCCGCGGCCGCGCCTTCGACCTGCGCACCGTGACGCAGGTCCGCGCCGACGGCTACACCGTCGCGGGGCAGGGCACGCTCGATCGCCGGCCCATCCAGCTTATCACGCCTGCCATCGTCACCCGCGACGGCGACGGCTGGCGGCTTGCCCCGACCCGCCTGTCCTTCGCGGGCGGCGAGGCGAAGCTGTCCGGGCGCTCCAGCCCCGGTGGACTGGCGGTGGAGGCAAGCGTGGAGCGGATGCCGCTCGCGATCCTCGACATCGGTTTTGCGGGGCTGGGACTCGGCGGCACCGCGTCGGGGACGCTCGACTATTCCGCCGCCGCGAACGGTCCGCCGACCGGGCGGATCGACATGACGCTGCGCGGTGTCACCCGATCCGGCCTCGTCCTCACCTCCGCGCCGATCGACATCGGCGTCGCGGGCGTGTTGCGCGCCGATCGCGCCGGCCTGCGCGCGGTTTTGGCGTCGGGCGGCAAGACGATCGGCCGGGCGCAGGCGCAACTGTCGCCGCTCGGCCAAGGCAGCCTGATCCGCCGCCTCGCCGACGCGAACCTCTTCGCGCAGCTACGCTATGCCGGTCCCGCCGATGCGCTGTGGCGGCTGACCGGCGTGGAGTTGTTCGACCTGTCCGGCCCCGTATCGATCGGCGCGGACGTGACCGGAAGCCTCGCGCAGCCGCTGATCCGGGGGGCACTGAACGCCAGCGGCGCGCGGATCGAGAGCGCCACCACGGGTACGCTGCTGACCGGCGTGCAGGCCAGCGGCCGCTTCGCCGGCTCCCGTCTTGCGATCGAGCGATTCTCCGCAGATGCGGGCAAGGGCGGTCGGGTGGAGGGCAGCGGCCAGTTCGACTTCGCCGCGCCGACCGGAATCGGGCTCGACATCCGCCTGAACGCGCAGAATGCCGTGATGATCGCGCGCGACGATATCGGCGCGACCGTCACCGGGCCGCTGCGCTTCCTGTCGACCGGCACCGGCGGCACGATCTCCGGCGACGTCGTCCTCAATCGCGCCCGCTACCGCCTCGGTCAGGCGACCGCCGCCACCGCCGCGCCGAAGCTGAACGTGCGGGAAATCAACGTACCCGGCGGCGACGGCGAGGAGGACCGGCCGGCCGCGCCGTGGACGCTCGATCTCGGGGCGAAGGCGTCGGGTGGCGTCATGGTCAGCGGCCTTGGCCTGACCAGCGAATGGGCCGCGAACATCCGCATCGGCGGCCAGCCGACCAACCCGGCGATCACCGGCCGCGCGAACCTGATCCGCGGCGACGTGGAGTTTGCGGGGCGCGATTTCGAACTGGAGCGCGGCGTCATCCGCTTCGGCGGCGAAACCCCTGCCAACCCGGCGCTGGACATTCAGGCGAATGCCGACACTACCGGCCTGAACGCCAGCATCCGCGTCGCCGGCACCGCGCTGAAGCCGGAGATCAGCTTCACCAGCGTGCCTGCCTTGCCCGAGGACGAATTGTTGTCGCGGCTGCTGTTCGGCACCTCGATCACCAACCTGTCCGCACCGGAGGCGCTGCAACTCGCGGCGGCGGTGTCGGCGTTGCAGAATGGCGGCACCGGCCTCAACCCGATCAACGCGCTGCGCCGGGCGGCGGGGCTGGACCGGCTGCGCATCCTGCCCGCCGATCCGCAGACCGGGCAGGGGACGTCGGTCGCCGCGGGCAAGTTCGTCACGCGGCGGCTCTATGCGGAGATCGTCACCGACGGTCAGGGCTATTCCGCTACGCAGGTCGAGTTTCAGGTCACGCGCTGGCTGTCGCTGCTGTCGAGTATCTCGACGCTGGGCCGCCAGAGCGCCAACGTGCGGGTGTCGAAGGATTATTGAACCCGTTCGTGCTGGGCGCCGTCGAAGCACCTATCACGGAGGACGGACTTCGGCGGCCTGACCCTCCACCAGGCTCAGGCCGAACGGGGGCTGAGCTTCAGCTCTTCAGCCGCCACCCGGTCCGGAAGATCCACCCGATCCATGTCAGGCACGCCGCGAAGAAGCCCGCCGTCACCGCCAGACTGATGCCCACGCCGACATCGCTCGTCCCGAAGAACGTCCAGCGGAAGCCGTTGATGAGATAGACGACCGGATTGAACAGCGTGATCGACCGCCACGGCTCCGGCAGGATCGTCACCGAATAAAATGCGCCACCGAGAAAGGTGAGAGGGGTGACGACCAGCAGCGGGATGACCTGCAACTGTTCGAATCCCTTCGCCCAGATGCCGATGGCGAACCCGAACATGCAGAATGTCGCCGCGACCAGCACCAGATAGGCGATCATCGCGAACGGATGCGCGATCGGCAGGTCGACGAACAGATGCGCGGTCGCGAAGATGACGAGGCCGATCACCACCGACTTGGTCGTCGCGGCCCCGACATAGCCCAGCACCGTCTCCAGAGGCGACAGCGGCGCGGACAGCAACTCGTAGATCGTGCCGGTAAATTTCGGCATGTAGATGCCGAGCGACGCGTTCAGGATGCTCTCCGAAAAGATCGCGAGCAGCATCAGCCCGGGGACGATGAACGCCCCGTACGGCACACCCGACACTTCCCGCATCTGCGACCCGATCGCCGATCCGAACACGATGAAGTAGAGCGACGTGGTGATGACGGGCACCATCAGGCTGGTCCAGATCGTCCGCCCGAACCGCGCCATCTCAAAGCGATAGATCGCCCATATGCCGTGCAGGTTCATGCGGTTGCGCCCCCAATCTTGTCGTCATGCCGGGCTGGTCCCGGCATCCACCGTCCGACAGGCCTCTCGTGCGCTTTGTACGCGGTACCGTGGATGCCCGGGCATGACGATCGTTGTACCGTCATGCCTTCTTCTCCTCCACCAGCCCGACGAAGATATCCTCCAGGCTCGACTTCGACGTCTCCAGATCCTTGAACGCGATGCCCAGTTCCTGCATCCGCCGCAGGAACGACGGAATGCCGGTGCGCTCGCCCGTTGCGTCGAACACGTAGCGCAGGGTGTGGCCGTCATTTTCCAGCGTCGGTGCCCACTCGGCAAGCTCCGCCGGCACGTCGGCCATCGGCTCCACCAGCGTCAGGTCCAGCTCGCGCTTGCCGAGTTTCTTCATCAGCGCCGCCTTGTCGTCGACCAGCAACAGCTTGCCCTTGGCGATCACCCCGACACGGTCGGCCATCTCCTCGGCCTCCTCGATATAGTGCGTCGTCAGGATGATCGTGACGCCGCGGTCGCGCAGGCGGTGGACCAGCTTCCACATGTCACGGCGTAGCGCCACGTCGACGCCCGCCGACGGTTCGTCGAGGAACAGCAGGTCG
The DNA here is from genome assembly GCF_001423765.1 of Sphingomonas sp. Leaf343. GTDB lineage: Bacteria > Pseudomonadota > Alphaproteobacteria > Sphingomonadales > Sphingomonadaceae > Sphingomonas. Next base: position 80,295 of record NZ_LMPG01000012.1, on the reverse strand, counting down.
GGTTCGTGCGCCAGCGCCTTGGCGATCAGCACGCGCCGCTTCATCCCGCCCGACAGCGTCATGATCTTGGCGTGGCGCTTGTCCCATAGCGACAGATCGCGCAGCAGCTCCTCGATATAGGCGCTGTGTCCCGACCGCCCGAACAGCCGGCGCGAGAAGGTGACGGTCGCCAGCACGCTCTCGAATGCGTCGGTCGACAATTCCTGCGGCACCAGCCCGATGCGCCGGCGCGCCTGCTTGTAATCGGCCAGCGCATCGTGGCCGTCGACCGTGATGCTGCCGGTCGTCGGCACGACGATCCCGCACACGATCGAAATCAGCGTCGTCTTGCCCGCGCCGTTCGGCCCCAGCAGCGCGAAGATCTCGCCGCGTCGGATATCGAGGTCCACCGCCTCCAGCGCGGTCGGTCCGTTGGCGTAGGTCTTCGATACGCCACGGATCGACAGGATCGGATCGTTCGCCAAGTCTGTCCCCTTATTGGGTTGTTGGCGGTGTCTTAGCGGGGGAGGGGGGTGGCGCAAATGCCAAACTCCTCCCTCCGGACGAGGGGCGGGTGGAGCGTCGGCGAGCTGGCGGCTATCCCGCCCGCGCCTCCGCGATCGCGCGCTTCAGGTCCTCGATCGGGAACGCCCCCGACATCACCCGGTCGCCGACCACCCAGCTCGGCGTACCGGTGATCCCCAGCTTCGCTGCGGTATCGAGGTTGCTGGCGATCTCCGCATCGACCTTCGGCGCGATGGTCGACAGGTTGCCGGTATCCACGCCTGCGGTTCGCGCGGCGGCGGCGATGCTGTCGGTCGACACCGGGCCACCTGCATAGAGCGCGTCGTGAAACGGGGAAAACTTCCCCTGCGCCGCCGCAACCAGGCTGATCCGCGCGGCATCGCGGCTGCTGTCAGCCAGCACCGGCAACTCGCGGAACACGATCCGCAGGTTCGGGTCGTCAGCCAGCAACTGCCGGACCGCGGGCAGGCTCGCGCGGCAATAGCCGCAGTTATAATCGTAATATTCGACCAGCGTCACATCCGCCTTCGGATTGCCGGCCCACGCACCAGCGAATGGCGTGGTGATCGCATCGCGATTGGCGGCGACGGACTTGCCCGCCTCCTTTTCCTGCAAGCGGCGCATCGCCTCGGGGATCACCTCCGGGTGCACCATCAGATACCCGCGAACGTCGCTGTCACCGCGTGGGATCAGATATGTGGCGGCAGCCCCCACCAGCCCGCCGGCGACGGCGGTCACAAACAATATCGGAGCTTTCACCGGCGTTTCTTCTTCTTTTCACCCGCGAACGCGTCGCTGGATGTCATCGCGATGTCCTGCGCGCGAATCCAGTCGGGTGTGTTCGAGGGGATGTTGGCCATTGCATATCTGGCGGAGGCGATGGCGGTGCGCTGGTCGCCCATCATGCTCGCGCGCTCGGCAGTGGCGAGCGCGGCGCGCGGCTCGTCGCCGGTGCGCTCGTAAGCGGTGCCGAGTTGCATCCAGCCCCAGGGATTCTCGTCGTCGCGTTGCACCGCCACACGCAGCACCCTGATCGCCTCGGGCAGGTCCGCCTTGTCGTCGGTCGCGATCAGCGCATGGCCCAGCGTCGTGGAGATCAGAGGATTGCTGCCCGATCCCTGCGCCGCCAGCCTGAGCGGCGCGAGCGCGGCGCGCGGCTTGCCCGCCTCCAGCAGGATCTGGCCCTTGATCTCCTGAAAATACGGGTTGGCCGGTTCGCGCGCGACCAGCGCATTCGCCTCCGCATCCGCTTTCTCGGGATATCCGGATTTGTGATACGCATAGGCGCGGGCGTACTGCGCGTAGAGCGTCTGGTCCGTCTCCGGATATTCAGCCAGCGTGCGCGGCGCGTCCATGACGTACCCGGCCAGCTTCGCGCGCACGCGCCGGAATCGTTCCTGCAACGCCGCGTCCGGTGCCTTGTCATAGGCCCCCGACTTCTGCACGTCCCCGGTCAGCGTCTGGATGCGCGTGCCCGACAGCGGATGGCTCTGCATGAACGGATCGATGTTCGACAGGCCGTAGCGATATTCATCCTGCTGCATCGTCTTGAAGAAGCTCAGCATCCCCTTGCCGGTAATGCCCGCGGTGTCGAGATAGCGGACGGCGGAGGCGTCCGCGGTCGCTTCCTGCACGCGGCTGAAGGCGAGGTAATTGCCCATCGCCGCCTGCTGGCCCATGCCCATGATGCCCGCGCCCGCCTCGCCCGATCCGGCCGCGATCGCCGCCAGCCCAAGCACCATCGACAGGATCGATATCTTCATCGCCGGCTTCATCGCGGCCTCGCCCGACAGCACATGGCCGTCCGCGATATGGCCCAGTTCGTGAGCGATCACGCCCTGCACCTGATTGGCGCTGTTCGCCGCCTGGATCAGGCCCGAATGGATGTAGACGATCTGTCCGCCCGCGACGAAGGCGTTGATCGAGTTGTCGTTGACCAGCACGATCTTCACATCGCGCGGCCGCAGACCCGCCGCGGCGATCAGCGGCGCGGACATGTCCGCGAACAGGCTTTCCGTCTCCGCATCGCGCAGGATCGACTGCGCCGCCGCCGGTTGCGTCCAGAGCAACGCCGCCATCGCAAGGCTGGTCAAGGCGGCGAAACGCGTCATCGGGATGGGGTATCCGCTAAATGGCCGGCGGGATCAACGGACTGCCGCGATGGGCCGGGCCGGCTGAACGGCGGGTGAAGGGCCGGCCAAACCGAAACCGCCCCGCACTCTTGCGAGTACGGGGCGGTCCGGCATCACGCGCCGAAGGTCCGCTGCCACCAGCCGCGTCGCGGCGGACCGGCGGGGGCGTCGTCGGTTTCCCCGGCGAGCGGTTCGGCCGGCACCTGATCCGGCTCGGCATCCGCGTCCGATACCGGCGCAGCGGCAGGCGCGTCCGACACCGGCGCAGCGGCGGCGGCAGGCGCTTCCTCGGCGGGAGCGTCCGCGTCGACCTTTTTCCGGCGTGTCCGCTTCGGCTTGGCCGGAGCCTCCTCTGCCACCGGTTCGGGAGCCGGCTCGGGCGCGGGTTCGGCGGCAGCTTCCACGTCCGCCTTCTTCTTGCGCGTCCGCTTCGGCTTCGGCGCAGGCTCGTCGTCGGCCGCCGGAGCAGCCTCGACCGGAGCCGCTTCCGCCACCGGAGCCGCCACCTCGACCGGAGCCGCAGCGCGCGCCCGCGGGCGACGACGCGTCTTCGGCGCGGCCTCCTCGGGGGCGACCGGAGCCGCCTCGACCTCGACCGGCTCGGCCGGGGCCAATGCCAGCGCGCTGGTCACCGGACCGGAGTCGCCCGCGTCCGCCGCTTCCTCGACATCGCCGTTCGTCTCGGCCGCACCCTCGGCACCGCCCTCCTGACGACGGCCGCCACGACGACCGCGCCGTCCGCGACGACGGCGTCCGCCTTCGCCCGCCGGCTGCTCGCCCGCGAACTCGGCCTGCTCGTCACCCGCGTCCGCTGCTTCGACGGTCTCGACCGCATCGTCGCTCTCGACCTGTTCGACACCGTCGTCCGAAGCCTCGATCGAATCGCCGCCCTCGGCACCTTCGCCGTCCTTCGCCCGGCCACGACGGCCGCGACGGCGACGACGGCGCTTGCCGCGCTCGCCTTCGCTTTCGTCTTCGCCTCGTGGCTCGCGCGGCTGACGCGGCGCGCGGGCCTCGACGACCTCTTCCTCCTCGTCCTCCTCGATCTCGACCTCGTCGAAGATCTCTTCCTCTTCTTCCTCGATGATGAGTTCGTCGATCTTCGGCGCATGCGCGGGTGGCGGGCCGGAAGCCTCGACCGACATGCGCGCGCCTTCTTCCTCGCGGTCGGGGATGATCTCGACCTGCACGCCGTAGCGATCCTCGATCTCGGCGATGTCCCCGCGCTTGCGGTTCAGTACGTAGATCGTCGCCTCCTGCGACGCGCGCAGCGTCAGCAGCGAGCCGCGACCGCGTGCAGCCTCGTCCTCGATCAGGCGCAGCGCCGACAGGCCCGCCGACGACGCCGTGCGGACCAGACCCGTACCCTCGCAATGCGGGCATTGACGCGTGGACGCTTCCAGCACGCCGGTGCGCAGCCGCTGGCGGCTCATTTCCATCAGGCCGAAGCTGGAGATGCGACCGACCTGGATGCGGGCGCGATCGTTCTTCAGCGCCTCCTTCATCGCCTTCTCGACCTTCCGGACGTTGGACCCGTTGTCCATGTCGATGAAGTCGATGACGACGAGGCCGGCCATGTCGCGCAGGCGCAACTGGCGCGCGATCTCCTGCGCCGCTTCCAGATTGGTCGCGGTCGCGGTCTGCTCGATGTTGTGCTCGCGGGTAGAACGCCCGGAGTTGATGTCGATCGACACCAACGCCTCGGTCGGGTTGATGACGAGGTAGCCGCCCGATTTCAGCTGGACGACCGGGTTGTACATCGCCGCCAGCTGGTCTTCGACGTGTGCGCGCTGGAACAGCGGCACGGCGTCGGCGTATTGCTTCACCTTCTTTGCGTGGCTCGGCATCAGCAGCCGCATGAAGTCCTTGGCGTGGCGATAGCCTTCCTCGCCCTCGACCACGACCTCGTCGACGCCGGCGTTGTAGATGTCGCGGATCGCGCGCTTGATGAGATCGCTGTCGCCATAGACCAGCGCGGGGGCCGACGACGTCAGCGTCTTGTCCCGGATTTCGTCCCACAGACGCGCCAGATAATCGAAGTCGCGCTTGATCTCGGTGCGTGTGCGCTGGAGGCCCGCGGTGCGGACGATGCAGCCCATCGACGACGGCAGCGCCAGATCGGCCATGATCGTCTTCAGCCGCTTGCGATCGGCGGCGTTCGAGATCTTCCGCGAGATGCCGCCACCATGCGACGTGTTCGGCATCAGCACGCAATAGCGGCCGGCGAGCGAAAGGTACGTCGTCAGCGCCGCACCCTTGTTGCCGCGCTCTTCCTTCACGACCTGCACCAGCAGCACCTGACGGCGGCGGATCACGTCCTGGATCTTGTAGCGGCGGCGCAGGTTCATGCGACGCTGGCGCAGCGCCTCCACCTGATCGTCGTTCTGCCCGCGCGGCTTCTTCGATGTGCCGTCGGTCTCGCCGCCGGCCTCGCCGTCGCCCTCTTCGTGGTCGTCATGATCGTCGTCGTCATGATCGTGATCGTGATCGTCATCATGGCCGTGACCATCATCATGATGATCGTCGTCATCGTCCTGCTCGGCGCGCAACGCGGCTTCCTCGGCCGCATGCTCCGCCTCTTCGCGCAGCAGCGCGTCGCGATCCTCCTTGGGGATCTGGTAGTAATCCGGGTGGATTTCCGAAAAGGCGAGGAAACCGTGACGGTTGCCGCCGTAATCGATGAACGCCGCCTGCAGCGACGGCTCGACGCGGGTTACCTTGGCGAGATAGATATTGCCCTTGAGCTGCTTGCGCTCGGCGGACTCGAAATCGAATTCCTCGATCCGGTTACCCTGGACGACCGCCACGCGGGTTTCTTCCCGGTGGCGTGCGTCGATCAGCATACGCGTGGTCATTGATGGCTCTCCACGCGCGTCCGCCACCCGGAGGGGGGAACGCGCGACGATTGGTCGCGACGCGGCAGGGTGCCGGCGTCGCCGTTGTTGCAAGGAATGCGTCTGCTCGCGAACGCCGCCGGGGCGGTGGGCCGTTCGGCTCCCGCGCCACGCCAATCCCGCCGGCGAAGGCCGGGCGGTCTGGCGTGCGGGGGAAATGCGTCATGCGAGCGTCAACCTGGAATATGTCCGCCAACCGGGCGGACGCGCGGAACCGGCACCGGTCTGGACCGACACACGGATGCAATCCATAGCTAGCATTGCCAACCGTTCGTCGCAACCGGCGCTTTTCCGCGAGGCTCGGCATAGATCGGTAAAGGCTAAGATTGCGTTAACCATAGGGCGGTACAGCGGATTTATGGTAGGCGTGACGAAATACGGTCCCGGCGGGCGCACCAGTGCCGCCGGACCGCGACCAGGGGCGGGCAGGATGTTCGGGGGCGACGGCAGGAGCAATGGGCGGCGCATGCGATGCGCGGCCCTGGCGCTCGCGCTGACGTACGCGACGATCGCACCGCAGGCGTTCGCCGCGACAGTCACCTCCGTATCGATCGATCGCGCGCGCATCGTCATCAGGTTCGACGCGCCCGCAACGGATGCCGCCGCGACGTTGCTGGACGAGCCGCGCCAGATCGCGGTCGATGTCGGTAACGCCCCACGCGGCCTGTCGATCGCGCCTGCCGGCCCAGTCGGCGCGGTCCACCGCGAGGATGGCGGCCGGCGACTGGTCTTCGATCTGGTGCGGCCGGTGATCGTGTCGGACGGCGGCTTCGACGTTAGCGGCCGCGAACTGACGCTGAGGTTGCGGCCCGTCGATGACGGCCGCTTCATCGCCGCCAGTATCGCTGGACCGCTCGACTTCTTCTCATTCGGCTCCAAACCGCAATACAAGGTCACGGTGCCTGTCCCGCCCGCGCGGAAGGCGCCATCGCTGCCGAAGGTGGCGGGGGACGACACCCGCCCGCTCGTCGTGATCGATGCGGGGCATGGCGGCGTCGATCCCGGCGCGATCAACCCCGTCACGAAACTGCGGGAGAAGGACGTGACGCTGAAGATCGCGCGCGCCATCCGCAAGGAGCTGCTCGACGGTGGCCGGGTGCGCGTCGCGCTGACCCGCGACAACGACAGATATCTCGTCCTGCGCGAACGCTATGGTATCGCCCGCCGCCTGAGGGCCAGCCTGTTCATATCGATCCATTGCGACAGCGTCGGCAGCGGGACCGCGACCGGCGCATCGGCCTATACCCTGTCCGAAGTCGCCTCCGACAAGGAAGCCGCGCGCCTCGCCGCGCGGGAGAACAAGGCCGACGTGATCGCGGGCGTGAACCTCGGCGATGCCGGCGCGGACGTGTCGTCGATCCTGATCGACCTGACGCAGCGCGAGACGATGAACAACTCGGCGACCTTCGCCCGCCTGCTCGGCCGCGAGGCGAAGCCGTTGATCCCGACCAAGACGAACTTTCACCGCATGGCCTCGCTGATGGTTCTGAAGGCTCCCGACCTGCCGTCGATCCTGTTCGAAACAGGCTATATCTCCAACCCCAAGGATGCCGCCTTCCTTGATTCCGACGAGGGGCGGGAGGCGATCGCCGAAAGCGTCCGCCGCGCCGTCGAGGTGCATTTCGCACGCAGGATGGTCGGACGATAGCGGCCGCGCCGTCCTGAAAGGCAACGGCGCAGCCGACAGCGAGGCTGCTCCTTGAACCGTGTCTAGCGCGCACGCTGCCGAACGCTGCATTGGACCAACCTTCCGACACCTATCCGAAATATCTCAGTAGTGTCGGCAATTGCTGTTGCCCGTAGCCGACGCATCCCACCGTCTTCCGTCGTGCGGATCAGTTTCGGCATGACGTGAGGAGTATGCGGCGAATCACACCGCTGGCGAGGCGACGCCAAGCTGGTATAAGCCGCGCCACAGTATGGCGTCCGCGTTCCCCAGCACCTCCGACATCCCCGACGACCGGCCACCCGGTGGTCGCCTTGCGCGCCTGTGGGGCCGCTGGTGGGTAAAGCTCCTCGCCGGACTGGCGGTGATCGCCGCGGCTGGCGTGTTCCTGCTATGGCTGCTCGTCATCCGCGACCTGCCGTCGGTCGACCAGTTGCGGACCTACGAACCGCCCTTGCCGACCAACGTGCGCGGCGCAGACGGTGTGCCGATCCAGTCCTACGCCCGCGAACGCCGCGTCGAATTGTCCTATGCGGAATACCCGCCGATGCTGGTCCGCGCGTTTCTCGCGGCCGAGGACCGGACCTTCTTCGAGCATCATGGCGTCGACTATCCGGGTCTTGCCGGCGCGGTCCTCGACTATGCGCAGAAGCTGGGCACCGGCCGCCGCGCCAAGGGCGGCTCCACCATCACACAACAGGTCGCGAAGAACCTGCTGATCGGCAACGAATATTCTCCCACGCGCAAGCTGCGGGAGGCCATTCTGGCGTGGAAGATCGAGGATACGCTGACCAAGCCGCAAATCCTGGAACTCTACCTCAACCAGATCGCGCTCGGTCGCAACGCGTTCGGCGTCGAGGCGGCCAGCCACGCCTATTTCGATAAGGAACTGGCCGATCTCAGTCTGGGGCAGATGGCGTACCTCGCCATCCTGCCCAAGGGGCCGTCCAACTACGACCCCGTTCGCCATCCAGAACGAGCGCTGGAACGCCGTAACTATGTGTTGCGAGAGATGCGGCGCAACGGCTTCATCACGCAGGCACAATTCGCCGAGGCGAATGCCGAGCCGCTCGGCACGATCCTGCGCCGCACGCCCAAATTCGAGTCGCAGGGCGGCTATTTCGTCGAGGAGGTCCGTCGCCTGCTGATCGACCGCTTCGGCGAGTCGGCGAAGGATGGCCCATACAGCGTCTATTCGGGCGGGCTCTGGGTTCGCTCGTCGCTCGACACGCGCTTGCAGGATCTGGCGCAGGAGGCATTGCGCGACGGCCTGATGCGGTTCGAGAGTGGTCGCGGCTGGTCCGGCCCGCTGCGGCATGTCGACGTCGAGGGCGACAACTGGCTCCAGCCGCTGCTCAACACGAATATCGGACTGGATTACAAGGACTGGCGGGCCGGCATCGCCATCGCGCGCGAGGATGGCGGCTGGTCGATCGGCTTCTCCGACGGCACGACGGGCACGCTTCCACGCTGGGCCGCGCAGATGCCGGTGCGCGGTGGCGGCGGTAACGCGTTCGGCGCGATCAAGGCGGGGGACATCCTCGCGGTCGCGCCATCCGGCGACGACTGGGCGATCCGCTCCGTGCCGCGCGTCTCCGGCGGCTTCGTCGTGGAAGAGCCCGGCACCGGCCGGGTACTGGCGATGCAGGGGGGCTTCGACGCCCGTCTTCAGGCGTTCAATCGCGCGACGCAGGCGATGCGACAGCCCGGCTCGACGATCAAGCCGATCGTCTATTCCGCGGCTCTGGAGAACGGCATGACGCCCGCGTCGATCATCGTTGACGGCCCGTTCTGCGTCTATCAGGGTGCGCGGCTGGGCCAGAAGTGCTTCCGCAACTTCGGCAACATGCGCGGGGCGGGGCCGCATACGATGCGCTGGGGCATCGAACAGTCGCGCAACCTGATGACCGTGCGCGCCGCCGCGCAGACCGGCATGCCGCGCATCGTGTCCTTGATGAAGCGGATGGGGATCGGCGACTATTCGCCCTATCTGTCGTTCGCGCTGGGAGCCGGCGAGACGACGGTGCAACGGATGGTGAACGCCTTTTCGATCCTCGCCAATCAGGGCCGTGGCGGACCACCCAGCCTGATCGATTTCGTGCAGGACCGGCGTGGCAAGGTGATCTTCCCCGACAACTGGCGTCCCTGCGACGGCTGCAACGCGCCCGACTGGAACGGCCGCACGATGCCGCGTCCCGCGGTACGGCAGAAGCAGGTGATCGATCCGTTGACGGCCTACCAGATGGTCCACATCACCGAAGGCGTGATCCAGCGCGGCACGGCCACGGTTCTGCGCGACCTCGACCGCCCGATGTTCGGCAAGACCGGCACCACCACCGGCCCGACCGATGTGTGGTTCATCGGCGGCACCCCGCAATTCGTCGGCGGTCTTTACATCGGGTACGACACCCCCCGGAATCTGGGCGGCGCGGTACAGGGCGGTACGTTCGCTGCGCCGATCTTCAAACAATTCGCGACGAACGCCTATGACGGGCTGGAAAAGCTGCCGTTCCGCGCCCCCGCCGGCATTCGCATGGTCCGCATCGATCGTGGCAGCGGAAAGCCGGTGTTCGGCACCTTCCCGACCGACACCGACCCCAAGGCGGCGGTGATCTGGGAAGCGTTCAAGCCCGAAACCGAACCCCGTCGCCGTGCCCGCCGTACTGATGCCGCGCCCACGGTCGGCCCGACCGCAGCGGCCACACAGGCACCGCGCGACAGCGATTTCTTGCAAAGGGAAGGCGGAATCTACTAGCCGCAGTTCCTATATCGCGGATGCGCCGGTCCGGCGCGTTCCCGACCCACTGGAGAGTATCAATGCGCGCCGAAGCGCAGGCCCATGTCGACAGCATCAACGACGCGCTGGCTTTGCTGCGCCGGTTCCTCGATTGGGACCGCGCGCTTCGCCGGCTCGACGAGCTGAACGCGCGTGTCGAGGACCAGGCGCTCTGGAACGATCCGAAGGCGGCGCAGGAGGTGATGCGCGAGCGTCGCCGGCTGGACGAGGCGATCGGTGCGACGCGCGCGATCGAAAGCGAACTGGCCGGCACCGTCGAACTGATAGAACTGGCCGAGGTCGAGGGCGATCAGGAGCTGGCGGACGAGGGCGTCACCGCGCTTGCCGATCTTGCCGCGCGTGCCGACCGCGACAAGGTGAAGGCGCTGCTGGCGGGCGAGGCCGACGCCAACGACACCTATATCGAGGTCAATGCCGGCGCGGGCGGTACCGAGAGCCAGGACTGGGCCGGCATGCTCAGCCGCATGTACACGCGCTGGGCGGAGCGGCACGGGCTGAAGGTCGAACTGGTCGACCAGCATTCGGGGGAACAGGCCGGCATCAAGTCCGCGACGCTGCTGCTGAAGGGCGAGAACGCCTATGGCTACGCGAAGACCGAGAGCGGCGTGCATCGCCTCGTCCGCATCAGTCCCTACGATTCCGCGGCGCGGCGGCATACGTCCTTCGCCAGCGTCTGGGTCTATCCGGTCGTCGACGACAACATCGAGGTCGAGTACAACGAATCGGACTTGCGGATCGATACGTATCGCGCGTCTGGTGCCGGTGGTCAGCACATCAACACGACCGATTCTGCGGTGCGGATCACGCACATACCGACCGGCATCGTCGTACAGTGCCAGAACCAGCGTTCGCAGCACAAGAACAAGGCAGAGGCATACAACCAGCTTCGCGCCCGCCTCTACGAACGCGAGCTTGCGATCCGCGAGCAGGCCGCCAATGCGGAAAATGCGAGCAAGACCGATATCGGCTGGGGTCACCAGATCCGTAGCTATGTCCTGCAACCCTATCAGATGGTGAAGGATCTGCGTACCGGCGTGACCTCGACCGCACCGGGCGACGTGCTCGACGGCGATCTCGACGCGTTCATGGCCGCGGCGCTGTCGCAGCGGGTGACCGGCGAAGTCGCGGAAGTGGAGGATGTCGATTGATGCGCGCCGCCGCTCTCCTCGCGCTGACGCTGTTGGGGGCCTGTGACGGCTCCAAGCCGCTCATCAAACGCGAGCCGGAGCAGCCGGGGCCGTTTCCCGCCGCGGACCGCCCCGTGGCGCATATCGTATCCAGCCGATGGTCGAACGAGGAAGCACGCGACCGCCTGCGCGAGGCGTCGCAGGTAATGGACCGTGCGTCGATCCGGCCCGGCATGACGGTGGCCGATATCGGCGCGGGCGAGGGCTATTACACCATCCGCCTCGCGGCGCGGGTCGGCGAGGACGGACGGGTGCTGGCGGAGGACATCTTCGCCTCGGTCCGTGACGAATTGGCCGAACGCGTCGCGCGCGAACGGCTGGACAATGTGAGCGTCCGGCTCGGGACGCCGGCCGATCCGAAGCTGCCCGAGAACAGCTTCGACCGCGTGCTGATGGTGCACATGTATCATGAGATCGAGCAGCCCTATGAGTTCCTGTGGCGGCTGCGTCCCTCATTGAAGCCGGACGGGCTGGTGGTCGTGGTCGACGCCGATCGTGCCACGCAGAACCACGGCACGCCGCCCGCGTTGCTCGCCTGCGAGTTCGCCGCTGTGGGATATCGGCGGGTGTCGATGGAAAACCTGCCGTCGGCCGGTGGGTATCTGGCGACCTTCCGTCCTCAAGGACCGCGGCCCGACCCCGAGACGATCAGGCGTTGTCAGCTTGCTCCGCCGGCATTGAACGAAGCGCCGCGCTCCGCCGCTCAAAGATAGCCAAGCGCCGCGAAGCTGGTGACGCCCTCGCGCGCGATGACCAGATGGTCGATCAAGGTCACGCCCACGGCCGACAGACCGCTCGCCAGGAGCCGTGTCGCCAGAATGTCGTCGGGACTGGGTGTCGCGTCGCCCGCGGGATGATTATGCGCGAGGATAGCCAGCTTCGCGTCCAACCGAAGTGCCTCACGGGCGATCGTCCGCACCGGCAGTGTGACGCTGCTATCCAGCCCCGCCAGATGGCGCATCCCGAGAATCCTCCGTTCCGGAGATAAAAAGACTACCGCCGCCATCTCGTTCGGCTGGTCGCGCAGGGAGGTGAACAGGCGCGAGGCATCTTCAAGGGTGAAAACGAGCTTTCGCGGGGTGACGTCGGGAACGATCGGCATCGATGGAGCCTGACGCGCTTCGCCGTGCGACGCTGCGCCAGATAGGTCCGGAACCGATCCGATGAAAGTCGCTGGTCGGCCTGGGGCCGGTGGCGTGCCACCTTGACTGGAACAGCCGCTATGATGATCGACGCACACGCGGCGCGTCCTACGTGTGGCCCGCCTGTTTGCCTGGAGTCCGTTATGGCGAGTGTCGACGACCAATATGGTGCCATCCTGCGCGCCATCCTCGAACACGGAGATGTCCGGACCGAGCGCACCGGAGTCGGTACGCGATCGTTTTTCGGAGTCACTGCCCGGTTCGATCTGTCCAACGGAGAGGTGCCGGTGGTTTCCGGGAAGCGGGTGGCCTGGAAGCTGGCCGTGAAGGAAATGCTGTGGTTCCTGACCGGCAGCACGAACATCCGGCCGCTCGTCACCAGCAAGGTGGGCATCTGGACGGACTGGCCGCTGGCCCGGTACCGCGCCGAGACCGGGACGGATATCGACCAGACCGAGTTCGAGCGGAAGATCGTCGCGGACGAGGCGTTCGCGGCGCGGTGGGGCGAGCTGGGCCCGGTCTATGGCAAGCAATGGCGGCGCTGGGATGACGGCAAGGGCGGCGTCATCGATCAGGTCGCGACCGTCATCAGGCTGCTGCGGGAAGCGCCGACCAGCCGCCGTATCCTGTTCCACGGATGGAACGTCGCCGACCTGCCGGAGATGGCGCTGCCGCCCTGTCACATGGTCTATCAGTTCTTCGTCCGCGACGGCAAGCTGAGCTGCCTGCTGTTCCAGAGGAGCGCCGACCATTTCCTGGGCACGCCGTTCAACTGGGTGGGAGCCTCCGCATTGATGCTGATGCTGGCGCAGCAGGCGGGCCTGACGCCGGGCGAACTGATCTGGAACGGCGGCGACGTCCACCTGTACCTGAACCATGTCGAGCAGGCGCACGAGCTGCTGAGCCGGACGCCGAGACCCGCGCCGCGGCTTCGCCTGATCCGGCACGCCGCCTCGATCGACGATTACCGCATCGAGGATTTCGAACTGACGGGATATGATCCCCATCCCGCGATCAAGGCGGATGTCGCGGTCTGAAACCCGTACCGTGTATCCGGCGCGCAGGCGGTCAGGGCATCGGGTGAGCGCCGACGGCCATCCACACCGCCATCGCGACCATCATCAGGTTCTCGGTCAGCGACAGGAATCCGAGCGGCACGTTGCTCGACCCGCCGACACAGGCGCATTTCAGGTCGCGCCGGTCGATATAGACCGCCTTGACGACGGACACCGCGCCGATTGAGCCGATGACCAACGCGATCGGGACGGACAGCCATGTCAGCACACCGGCGATCATCAGGATGCCGGCCAGTCTCTCCGCGAAGGGATAGACCCGGGCATAGGGCACCCAATGCCGGGCGAGCAGGTCGTAGTTGAGGAACATCGTCGCGAAACTCTCGATGTTCTGCAGCTTCATCAGCGCCAGCACGGTCATGCTGAAGGCGACGAACCATTCCGCCGTGCGAAGGGTGAAGGGTGTGCCGAACGCCGCCTGACCGGCCGCGAGCGCCATCAGTGCGGTGACGGCGAACAGCGCCGCGACCGGCGTGTAGCTGGTCGCCTTCGGATCGGGCACGAACAGGCCGAGATGTCGGCGGAGGTCATTGTGGCCGCCGATACGGACGCCGTCGATGAAGATCTGCGGCGTGGTGCGGACGCCGTGTTCCGCCTTGAACGCGTCGGTGTCCTCGCGCGTGTGGAGCAGGCGGTCGTCGACGGCATAGCCATGGCGACGCAGAAGATGTCTCGCCTTAAGCCCGTAGGGGCAAACGTGCCGGTCCATCGCCATGCGGTAGAGGACGGCGCGGGGGCGTTCGGTGGACGAGGACATGGCAGCGGCTTCCGACTGGTATCGGGAGGACTGCTGCCGACATAGGGACCGTACCATGGTACGGAGTCAAGACATGGCGGGATGGACGATCGCGGGATTGGCGCGGGCGGCGGGCGTGGGGGTGGAAACCGTCCGCTATTATCAGCGGCGCGGATTGCTGGAGACGCCGGATCGGCCGGGCGGCGGCGGATCGGCCGGGGGCATCCGGCGCTACGGCGACGCGGATGCGGGCCGGTTGCGCTTTATCCGGTCGGCACAGGCGGCTGGCTTCACGCTCGACCAGATCGGCGAACTGCTGGCGCTCGACGCGATCGACGACCGCGACCGGGTGCGGGCGCTGGCGGTGGAGCGGGTGGCCGCGCTGGATGCCCGGATCGCGGAGCTGGAACGGGCGCGATCGTCGCTCCGCCGGCTGGCGCAGGAATGTGGCAGCGGCGCGGCCGGGCCGTGCCCGATCCTGACGTCGTTCGACCACCGGGTCGGCTGACGACGCCCGGACCGGGCCGGATCGCGATCAGAACCGTGCGCGCACGGCCCCGAAGACGCTGCGCGGATCGGCGGGCGCGTGCAGGCGCTGCGTCCCGTCGAACCAGACATATTCGTAACGGTCATCGGTCAGGTTGCGGACCTGCGCCGAAACCTCGATCGCTTTCGTCAGGCGCCAGGCCAGTTCCGCCGTCACCTGAAAGTATTCGCCGTAACGGCCCTGGCTGTTGGCGGTGTCCAGTTCGTAGGACGACTGGCCGTTGCCCCATAACGATGCGCGCCACGGCAGCGCCGCCGGTGCCCATTCGACACCGGCGGTATAGACGTTGCGCGGCACGTGATCGATCGCGTTGCCCGCCGTCAGCGGCGCGGCGGGATCGGCGACGCGGATCACCGCCGTCTGGTGCGACCAGCTGGCCCAAGCCGACAGCCCGGACAGCGGCTGCACGCTCGCCTCCAGATCGAAACCGCGGCGACGGGTCGCGCCGAGATTGTCGAACTCGCCCGAGGGATCGTTGAGGCGACGCCGCAACTCGCCGCTGGCGGTCTGTTGCCACACCGCGGCGCGCGCGGTCAGCCAGCGGCCCTGCGCCAGCTTGATCCCGGCCTCGTACCCCTCGTTGATCGAAGGTTCGAGGTCGCGGACCCGCGGGGGGACGACGAAGGCCCCCGATCCCGCCCCGATCTGGAAGGTGCGTCCGTAATTGCCATAGGCGGTGACGCCGGTGACGGGCGTCAGCGCGACCGACACCTTGGGCTGGCTGATAGTGCCATAGTCGTTGAGCGGATAGGCGCGACCGACGAGCCGGTTGGCGTAGCGGCCGCCGACCCGGTCGATCCGCCATGCCGGCGTGATCGTCAGCCAGCGCGCGGGCGTCACGATCGCCTGCACATAGCCGCCACCCACCGTCAGGTCGAAGTCCTGATCGCGCGTCGCCGCGACGATCGTGCGGCGATCGGTGGTCCAGCGCAGGCTGCGATTATGCTGCCATTGTACGTCGCCGCCCATCTCCGCCATCAGCCAGTCGGCCGCGTACCAGTGCAGCCCGGCGACGAGGCCGTATTGTTGCTCGTCGGTCAGCCGTCGCTGCTGCGCGACACTGGCCGAGAAGCGGACGTAGCGATCGTCGTCGAGAGCGTTGGCGTAGCCGACCGCGGTCAGCGACATCCGGGACGCGAGATCGGCATTGAGGTGCAGGCTGTATTGCGACAGTTCGCGTGTGCCGCCGTCCGTGGCGGATACCGCGTAGGACCGCCGCCGGTCGGTATAGGCGTCGGCATCGGTCAGATAGCCCGGCTCCTCCGCCGCGGAGCGGCCGTGGCGGACAATCAGGCCGAGCTTCGCCGGCCCGAAATCGTAGAACCACTTGCCCGCGAAGTTCAGCCGGTCGAGGTCGGCATGATCGCGGTATCCCCCGGTGCGGCGATAGGCGAGCAGGTAGTTCTGGCTGAGCTTTCCCGTCTCGACGCCCGCGGACAGTTGCGCGTCATAGGTGCCGAACGCCCCGGCGATGCCGCGCGCGTCGAGATAGGTGCCGCCGGTCCGGGTCGCGATGCTGGCGCTGCCGGCGATGGCGTGCAGGCCCCAGCGTGGGTCCGACGTTCCGCGCACCAGTTCGACCGAGGCGATGTCGAGCGGCGACACCAGATCGATGAAGTCCATGCGACCGGCATTGTCGTTGGACGGGACGCCGTCGATCAGCAGCTTGACCGCGTTGATCTCCCCCTCTCCGTTGAAACCGCGGATCGAGAAGCGGCCCGACGTGGTGCCCTGATTGAAATCGGTCAGCACGACGCCCGGCAGCCGCGCGAACAGCTCCCACGCATTGTCGACATTCTGCCGCCGGGCCACCTCGCCGCCGAGGATGTCGACGGAGGTCAGCACGTTGGCGGTCGATCGTGCCATGCCACTGGCGGTCACGACGATATCGCCGTCGCCGATCGCGACCTGCGTACCGGGCCGCGCGTGATCGCCCGTGCCGGCGTGATGATCCTGCGCGGCGGCGGGCGCGACGATCAGCAGGCAGGACGCCGCAGCACCCGCCAGCGACAGGGTTCGGGAGGAGGTTCGGGAGAGGGTTCTACCCTTCGAAGCCGGGGCGCAGAGCCTCGCCGGCCGGTTGATGGTGGTCATCGTGCTTCCTGTGTTTTGGCATGGCGTTCGTGATCGGCGGCGGGGCAGCCGGCGTCAAAATCGGGCACGCTGGGCCGCGTCAGGCCAGCCGCGCCGCGGATCGAGCCGCCGCTGCACGGCAACAGCATCCCGCCATATCGGCCACCTTCGGGCAGCGCGCGGCGGACGAAGTCGCCCTGCGTCCGGTCGGCGATCGCGTGATCGCCGCGGACGACGACGGGGCTGATGTCGATCGGAAACCGGGGCTGCCGGACCGCGCCCCGGTCGCCTCGCGGATGCGGCTGCCCGGTTCCGTCCGGCTGCGCGGATCAGCGGAAGAGGCGGATCGCTGCTGGCGGAGGGCCGCGGAGCGGCGGGCGCAGGTGGCGTGCCGGCAGCGATGCGACGGGAGAGATGGCCAGCAGCGCGGCGGCGGCGACGACGGCCAGCGCGGCCGCGACGATCGACGGATCGACCGCGCCCAGCACCTGCGCCGAAAGGCCGGCATAGGCGCACGGCATTTCCACGCCGCGATGATCCTTCCTGCCGTGATCGCCGTGATCGCCGGGTCCGTCGTGGCCGGCGGTCGGGCCGTGCGCCATCGTCATACCGTGGTCCATGCCCGGCATCGCGCCCGACATGCCCTGCGCCCCGGGCGCGGACGTGGTGTCCTGCGCCCCGGGCGCGAACGTGACGCCAGGACAGATCGCGACCGTGACGCTGCCGTGGTCGTTGACGACCATGTAGCCGGTCGGCACAAGCAGCTTCAGCAGCAGCGCCGCCGTGCAGATCAGCATGGCGAGGTGGCGTTGCGCGAGGAGATGCCGGACGGCGTGCACGACGGCCGGCTACCGCGATCCGGCAGGGGTGTCACTGGGACATTGTGTCCCAGCCACCGTCGAACCGGTGGCGAACGATGAGGACCGCCCGATGCCCAGTTTCCATCTCGCGCGTGCGGACAATGGCGTGATCGGCGTCGACGGGCGGCTGCCGTGGCACATCCCCGCCGACCTGAAACGGTTCAAGGCGCAGACGCTGGGTCGCGCGATGATTATGGGCCGCAAGACGTTCGACAGCTTTCCCGCGCCGTTGCCGGGGCGACGCCATATCGTGCTGACCCGCGATAGCGGCTGGTCGGCGGCGGGCGCGGAGGTCGCCCATTCGCCGGCGGACGCGCTGGCGCTGGCCGGCGACGACGCGGCGGTGATCGGCGGGGCGGAGGTGTTCGCGCTGTTCACGCCGGATCGCATCGAACTGACCGAAGTGCATTGCTCGCCCGACGGCGATGCCGTCGTGCCGGCGTTCGACGGCTGGCGGGAGGTCGCGCGGGAGGATCTTCCGGCGGCGGGCGAGCGGCCCGCGTACAGCTTCGTGACGTTGCTCCGGCCCTGACCACACCCGCCCCTCGGGGCGGGGGCGGGGCCTCGCCGAAACCCCTATCGCCCGCGCCGGCCGGCCCGTATAGCGCCGGCATGCAGCGGCTCGACGGCGGCTCGGCCATTCCGCCCCATCTCGCCGGCGGGATCGTCGCGCTCGGCAATTTCGATGGCTTTCATCTCGGCCACCAGGCGGTGGTGGGGGAGGCGGTACGGCGTGCGCGGGCGGCTGGCCGCCCCGCGCTGGTGGCGACGTTCGACCCGCATCCCGTGCGTCATTTCATGCCCGACGCCGCGCCGTTCCGGCTGACGACGCTCGACCAGCGCGAGCGGCTGTTCGCGGCGGCGGGCGCGGATGCGATGGTCGTCTTCCATTTCGACGGCGTGCTGGCCGGGCTGACCGCGCAGGATTTCGTCCGCCGGTGTCTGGTCGAGGATCTGAAGGTCGGCGGCGTCGTGACCGGCGAGGATTTCACCTTCGGCAAGTCGAAGGGCGGCAATGTCGGCCTGCTCGCCGAACTGGGCCGCGATTACGGGTTCGAGGCCGCGGCCGTCGCGGCGGTGTCGCTGGACGGCGAGCCGGTGTCGTCGAGCCGCATCCGCGCCCACCTGAGGCTGGGCGAGGCGCGGGCGGCGGCACGGCTGCTGACGCGGCCGTTCGCGATCGAGGGCGTGGTCGAGCATGGCGACAAGGTGGGGCGGACGATCGGCTATCCGACCGCGAACCTGTCGATGGGGAAGTATATCCGCCCGGCCTACGGCATCTATGCGGTGCGCGGACGGCTGGCGGACGGGCGGATGCTGGACGGCGCCGCGAATCTGGGCATCCGGCCGCAATTCGTTCCGTTGAAGGAATTGCTGGAACCGTTCTTCTTCGACTTCTCGGAAGACCTGTATGGACAGGCGCTTGAGGTCGAACTGATCGAATATCTGCGACCGGAAGCGATGTTCGACGGCATGGACGCGCTCATAGCGCAGATGGACGCCGATTGCGCGCGGGCACGGGAGGTTCTAGGCGCGCGGAACGCATGACCGACGCACCCAACACTCCGCGCGACTCCGCCAGGGACTATCGCGATACCGTCTTCCTGCCGAAGACCGACTTTCCGATGAAGGCGGGCCTTGCCGCCAAGGAGCCGGCGATCCTCGATCGCTGGGCGCGCATCGGCCTGTACGACCGGCTGCGCCGCGAGCGGGAGGGGTGCGAACGCTTCATCCTGCACGACGGTCCGCCCTATGCGAATGGCGACATCCACATGGGTCACGCCATGAACAAGGTGCTGAAGGACATCATCGTCCGCAGCCAGACCCTGCTCGGCAAGGATGCGCCGTACGTGCCCGGCTGGGACTGCCACGGCCTGCCGATCGAGTGGAAGGTCGAGGAAGCGTATCGCGCGAAGAAGCTGAACAAGGACGACGTTCCGGTCGACCAGTTCCGCGCCGAGTGCCGCGCCTATGCAGAGAAGTGGGTCGACGTGCAGCGCGCCGAGTTCGAGCGGCTGGGCGTGATGGGCGACTGGGCCGATCCCTATCTGACGATGAACTACGACGCGGAGGCGGCGATCGTCGGCGAACTGTTGAAGTTCGCCGAATCGGGTCAGCTGTATCGCGGGGCCAAGCCGGTGATGTGGTCGCCGGTCGAGAAGACCGCGCTGGCCGAAGCGGAGGTCGAATATGAGGACGTCGTGTCGACCCAGATCGACGTCGGGTTCGAGATCGTCGAGGCACCAGAATATCCGCCGCTGGTCGGCGCGATCGCGGTGATCTGGACGACGACGCCGTGGACGATCCCGGTCAATCAGGCTTTGGCCTATGGTTCGGCGATCGATTATCTGGTGTTCGGTTACAAGGGTAAGCGGTATCTGGTCGCGGAGCCGCTGTTGCCGGCCTTCACGAAGCGCACCGGCATCGGCATGGAATCGTTCGAGGCGTTGGCCAAGGGGCCGGTGCTGGAGGGCGCGACGGCGCGTCACCCGATGCACCATCTGGGCGGGTTCTTCGCGAAGCCGCGGCCGTTCCTCGAAGGCGATTTCGTCACGATCGACGCCGGTACGGGTCTGGTGCATATGTCGCCGGATCACGGCGAGGACGATTTCCTGCTGTGCAAGCGGCACGGCATCGATCCCGTCTTCGCGGTCGACGGCGCCGGCATGTACCGCGCGGACTGGGCGTGGCTGGGCGGGCAGGGCTCCGTCATCAACAAGAAGTTCGTGGCGGCGGACGGGCCGATCTGTTCGGACCTGCGCGAAGCCGGCGCGCTGATCGCGGCCTCCGACGATTTCAGGCACAGCTATCCGCATTCGTGGCGGTCCAAGGCGAAGGTGATCCAGCGCGCGACGCCGCAGTGGTTCATCCCGATGGATCGGAGCGCGGGCGTAGACGCGGGTGAGGCGGCTGGCACGACGGACGCCGCGCTGACCAACGGCGCGACGCTGCGCGAGGTCGCGCTGGACGCGATCGCGGCGACGCAGTGGGTGCCGGCGCGCGCCGAGAACCGCATCCGGGCGATGGTCGAGGGTCGGCCCGACTGGGTCATCAGCCGCCAGCGTGCGTGGGGCGTGCCGATCGCGCTGTACGTCCACCGCCAGACCGGCGAGTATCTGAGCGACCCGGCCGTCAACGCCCGCATCGTCGCGGCGTTTCGCGAGGGCGGGGCGGATGCGTGGTTCACGGCGGATCATCAGGCGCTGCTCGGCGACGCGCACACGCTGGCCGATTACGAGCCGCAGCGCGACATCCTGGACGTGTGGTTCGATTCGGGCTGCACGCACGTGTTCACGGTCGAGGCGCGGTACGGCGCGGACGTGCGCGCGAACCTGTATCTCGAAGGGTCCGACCAGCATCGCGGCTGGTTCCAGTCGTCGTTGCTGGAAAGCTGCGGCACGCGCGGGCGCGCGCCCTACGATGCGGTGCTGACGCACGGCTTCGCGCTGGACGACAAGGGCCGCAAGATGTCCAAATCGCTGGGCAACGTCGTCGATCCGCTGAAGATCATCGGCGAAAGCGGCGCGGACATCCTGCGCATGTGGGTCGCGTCGACCGATTATTTCGACGACGTCCGCATCGGCAAGGAAGTGCTGGCGACCGCATCCGACGCGTATCGCAAGCTGCGCAACACGTTCCGCTATCTGCTCGGCGCGCTGGACGGTTATTCGGACGCCGAGACGGTCGACGTCGCCGACATGCCGGAGCTGGAGCAGTATATCCTGCATCGGCTGGGGATGCTGGATACCGAGCTGCGCGAGGCGGCGACGGGATATGAGTTCAACCGCTACATCCGCCTGCTGACCGATTTCGCGAACGAGGACCTGTCCGCGTTCTTCTTCGACGTGCGCAAGGACAGCCTGTATTGCGACGCGCACGACAGCGTGAAACGGCGCAGTTACCGGACGGTGCTCGATACGCTGTTCCACGCGCTGGTCCGCTATGCCGCGCCGGTGCTGTGCTTCACCGCCGAGGAGGTGTGGCAGGCGCGCTATCCGAGCGAGGACGGCTCGGTGCATCTGCTCGAATGGCCGGAACTGCCGCCTATACCGGGCGATTCGCCGCTCGGCACGCGGTGGCAGGCGGTGCGCGCGCTGCGCGTCGCCGTGACCGAGGCGATCGAGCCGCTGCGCCGCGAGAAGACGGTCCGCTCCAGTCTGGAGGCGGAGGTGACGGTGTCGTCGACGCCGCTGCCGGTAGACGAACTGGCGGAGATCTTCATCGTCGCCGCCGTGCGCGAGGCCGACGACGTCACGGTGACACGGACCGGGTATCAGAAATGCGGCCGTTGCTGGCGGCATCTGCCCGAGGTGACCGAGGACGGGTCGCTGTGCGACCGCTGCGCCGGGGTCGTCGCGTGACGCGCACGTTGCCGCGCGCCGCGCTGGGACTGGCGCTGGCGGTGCTGATCGTCGATCAGGTCGTGAAATGGTGGGTGACGGGGCCGATGGGGCTGAGTTACCTGTCCGCCTATCGCACGATCACGCCGTTCTTCGACCTGCGCTACGTCGCCAATTGCGGCGTGTCGCTGGGGCTGCTGCACGGCGACGAGGCGTGGTGGCCGTGGGTGCTGGTCGCGCTGACCGGCGCGATCTCGATCGGCGTGTTCGTGTGGATGCTGCGCGAAAGGAACGCCGTCGATCGCATCGCGCTGGGCGCGGTGCTGGGCGGGGCGCTGGGCAATATCGCCGATCGCCTGTTCCGGTCGCCGCGCTGCGTCGTCGACTATGCCGATCTGCACATCGGCGACTGGCGTCCCTTTTTGGTCTTCAATGTCGCCGACGTGGCGATTACGGTGGGCGTCGCGACGCTGCTGATCCGCGCGTTCCTGGTCCGCGACAAGCGCCAGCCTTCTACGGAGAGTTCCCATGCGTAAGTCCGTCATCCTCGTCGCCGGGGCCGCCGCGATCCTGTCGGGTTGCGCGGGCAAGTCGCTCGACCGGGCGCGTCCGGACGAATTCGCGGTGGCGCGTCAGGCTCCGCTGGTGATCCCGCCCGATTACGCGCTGGTCCCGCCGCAGCCGGGTGCCGCCCGCCCGCAGGACGTGTCGACGCAGGCGCAGACGCTGGAGGCCCTGTTCGGCGGTACGGCTCCGCGCAGCGCCGCCGAGTCGGCGGTGGTCGAGGAGGCCGGCGGCGACACGGTGGAGAACGGTATCCGTTCGTCGGTCGGCGATCCGCAGACCAACGTCGTGAACAAGGGCACGACGACGCGCGACATCGTCGCCGCACCGGCCGCCGATGGCGCGGACGCGAAGGCGACGGCGCAGTGAGGAGCCGACGGGCGGTCGTTTCCGGCGGGCCGGGGCTGCTGCGCCGGAGCATGATGACCTGACGTCCGTTCGCCCAGAGCCGGTCGAAGGGCATTGGGCCCACCTGTGCTTCGACAAGCTCGGCACGAACGGTTCGCACCGATGTCTCACGGCTCGATAAGACGCCGGCTTTCGCCGGTGTAACGCGTCAAGGGGCGGCTTCCGTGAGGAGGCCGCCCCTTTCGTTCCGGGCATGATGACGTGGGTTCGGCCCAGGCTTACCTTTGTTTCAGGGAAGGGCCGGGTGGGTCCCTCTACGAGCGAGGTACACGCGGATGCTCCCCTCCCCTGAAGGGAAGGGGAATTTCAGCCCCCGTCTCCCGCTTCAGAACGCTGCGGTCAGCGAGAACAGGAACGTGCCGTCGGCGATGTTGCCGCTGCCGTCCTGGCCGTTGCTGAAGCTGGGGCGGAGATATTCCGCGTCGCGCGCCGAGATGTCGGTGCCGACATAGGACACGCCGAGCGTCAGGTTCTTGAACGTCGTGTCGACGCCGACCATCCAGTCGAAATACTTGCCGGTAGGCGCTACCGAGGTGGCGTTGGGGCCGAGGCCGCGGTTGCCGTCCGAAAAGCCGACATGCGCCTTTGCCGTGAACGGCGTGCTGGGCACGGCGGTCGATGCGTCGACCCAGACGTACAGATTGTCCTCCTTGTCGCCCGGATCGTTGTAGACGCCGGCGGCGGCATCCGCGCCGGTGAAGTACCAGCGGCCGAGCGCTTCCTGTGCGGGCGCATAGGCGACGCCGGCGGTCAGCGACGCCGGGCCGAGCGACCCGGACACCTTCGCATAGGGTTCGAAGAAGTCGGTTTTGTCCGCGCCGCCCGGATACATGTAATAGGTGACGCCGACGTCGAGCGTCACGTCCTCGGTCGGTTTGAACTTGTAGCCGCCGATGATGTCGAGTTCGAGGTTGGCGCCGCCGAAGGTGCCCCAGCCGGCGAGGTTCGAACCCCAGAAGCCGCCATAGAGGCCGCTTTCATGCGCGACGGTGACGCCGGCCTGAACGGCGACGTCCTCGTCGGATTGCGACACGCCGCGGAACCGGTAATCAGACACGATCGCGGCGGAACCGCTGATGGTGACCGGTGGCGGTGGCGCGGTGTCGTCCTGAGCGAAGGCCGGGGTAGCTGCGACGAGCGAAAGCCCGCCGACGAGAAGGTGCGAGAAGCGCATCGTATTCCCCTGTTGGGATGAAACCGATTGCTCCGCCTGCTTCCCGGGAACGCCGCGTGTGTCCGGCCCGTCGGGGGCCGTCTTGCGATCTACTCGCCGGGACGTCCTGATTGCCAGCGCCTGCTGCGGCGCACAAGAACATTCCTGCAACCGAGATCAGGAAATCGACCGGATGTTGCGCGATCGCAACAGCCGGGACAGCATCTATGCGCCGGTCACCACCCGCCATGCAGCGAACGCGCGATCGAGATCGGCGATCAGGTCGCCGACATCCTCCAGCCCGATCTGGAGGCGTACGAGCAGGCCGGCGTCGTCGCGCGTGGTGACGCTGCGATGGCGTTGCGGGTCGATCGGAATCGCGAGGCTCTCGTAACCGCCCCAGCTATAGCCGATCCCGAACAGGTCGAGCGTGTCGATGAAGGTGGTGCGGGCATCGTCGCTGCCGGCCGCCAGCGCGAGCGAGAACAGGCCGCTGGAGCCGGTGAAGTCACGCTTGAACTGCTCGTGGCCGGGGCAGCCCGGCAGGGCGGGATGATGGACGGCCGACACCTCCGGTCGGGCATCGAGCCAACGGGCGATCGTCAGCGCGCTCTCCTGATGCTGGCGCAGGCGCACCGCCATCGTGCGGAGGCCGCGGCTGCCGAGGAACGCGTCGTCGGGCGCGACGTGCTGGCCGAGATGGAAGCTGGTGTCGCGCAGGGCGGCGAAGCAGCCGGGACCGGCGGTGACGGAGCCGAGCATCGCGTCGGAATGGCCGACGACATATTTGGTGCAGGCGAGGATCGTATAGTCGATGCCGCGCGCGATGGCGGGGAAGAACAGCGGCGTGGCCCAGGTGTTGTCGAGCAGCGTAGCGATGCCGTGCGCCCTGGCGACGGCGACGATCGCGGGAATATCCTGAACCTCGAAGGTCAGGCTGCCGGGGCTTTCCATGAAGATCGCGCGCGTGGTCGGGCCGATCAGGTCGGCGATGCCCGCGCCGATCATCGGGTCGTAGAAGCGGGTCGTGATCCCGAACCGTTTGAGCAGGCCGGTCGCCAGCCCGCGAGTGGGATCATAGGCGCTGTCGACCAGCAGCAGCTCGTCGCCGGGCGAGAGGATCGCGAGCAGCGCGGCGGCGATCGCGGCGACGCCGGACGGGTAGAGGAAGGTCCCTTCCGCGCCGGGTTCCAGTTCGGTCAGCGCGTCGGCGAGCGACCATTGGGTCGGGGTGCCGCGCCGGCCATAGAACAGGCGGTGATGCGTATCGCGCCCCGCCGCGGCGCGCAGTTGCGCGACATCGTCGTAGAGGATCGTGGAGGCGCGCCAGATGGGCGGGTTGACGATGCCGGCGGTCCATTCCTTGCGGCGGCCGGCGGTGACGACCTTGGTCGCAGGCTTGGTATCGTCGCGGTCGTTCATGCCGGTTCGCCCGTCGCTTTCAGGGTGGAGGGATCGCTGCCCCATTCGGTCCAGCTGCCGTCGTAGAGTGATGCCTCGCGACCGAGCAGGTGCGCGCCGAACGCGAGCACGGCGGCGGTGACGCCGGAGCCGCAGGTCATCGTCATCGGTGCATCGAGATCGACGCCGGCGTCCTCGAACGCCGCCGACAGGTCGCCGCCGCGCTTCCACGTGCCGTCCGCGTGGAACAGGCGCGGATAGGGCAGGTTGCGGGCACCCGGGATGTGGCCGGGGGCGGCGCCGTGCGGATCGGGCTCGTCGCCGGTGAAGCGCGCCGCGCTGCGGGCGTCGATCACCTGTTCCGCACCACTCGCTAGGTTGCCCTTCATCTGCGCGAGGGTGCGCAGCCGTGCCTCGTTCCATTCGGGCGTGGCGTGGCGGGGTGTCGCGACATGGGGCCCAGTGTCGAGCGGGCGACCCTCGGCCCGCCATGTCGCGAGGCCGCCGTCGAGGATCGCGACGCTACCGATGCCGTAGCCGCGGATCAGCCACCACGCGCGCGCCGCGCTTTTCCACGGGGCGTCGTCGTAGAGGACGATGCGGGTACCGTCGCCCAGGCCGAGCCTGCCGAGCCGGCTGGCGATCCTGGCCGGGCCGGGCAGGGTGTTCGGGAGCGGCGAGTCGGTGTCGCGCAGTTCGGCGAGGTCCAGGAATACCGCGCCGGGGATATGACCGGCCTCGAACTCCATGCGGGCGTCGCGCCCCAGCAAGGGGTCGAGCAGGGTGGCATCCGCGATCCGCAGATCGCGCTGGCCCAGCGATGCTGCGAGCCATTCGGTCGTGACGAGGGAATCCATGCGCGCGCCTCTAGCGGATAGCGATGGGGTTTGTCGAAGGTCGGGGGGTTTGTCGAAGGCTGTGGGTTTGTCGAAGGCTGGGGGCATCAGTAGGGCGGACCACCGGCGTCGAGGGCGTCGAGGAAGGTGGTGGCCTGAGCGCGGGTGGCCGCCTGCGCGTCGGCGGGCTGTTTGTCCCAGGTGCGGTACGGCATGGCGAGGCGCGGATTGCGGCCCAGCGTCTCGCGGTGGCGGACGAGGAAGTCCCAGTACAAGGCGTTGAACGGGCACGCATCCGGCCCGACCCGCTGCTTCACGTCGTAGCGACAATGACGGCAATAATCGGACATCCGGTCGATATACGCACCCGACGAGACATAGGGTTTCGACCCGACGAGGCCGCCGTCGCCGAACTGGCTCATGCCCAGCGTGTTGGGCAGCTCGACCCATTCGTATGCGTCGACATAGACCTCCAGATACCAGAGGTGCACCGCCTTCGGATCGGCACCGATCAGCAGCGCGAAATTGCCGGTCACCATCAGCCGCTGGATGTGGTGGGCGTGCGCGGTGGCCAGCGTCTGGCCGATCGACTCGCGCAGACAGTGCATGTCGGTCTCGCCGGTCCAGTACCAGCCGGGCAGGGGACGGTGATGATCGAGGTGGTTGCGGTCGACGTAATCCGGACCCTCCCGCCAGTAGATGCCGCGCATATATTCGCGCCAGCCGATGATCTGGCGGACATAGCCCTCGACCGAATTCAGCGGCGCGCGGCCGGCGCGATATTCCGCCTCCGCACGGCGACAGAGGTCGAGCGGATCGAGCAGGCCGGAATTGATGTAGGGTGACAGGATCGAGTGCCAGAGGTGGCGCTCGCCGGTCAGCATCGCATCCTCGTAGTCACCGAATTGCGGCAGGGCGTGGCGGAAGAACATATCCGCCTGACGCCCGGCATCGGCGGCGGTGACCGCCCAGTCGAAGCCGTCCAGCGAGCCGGGATGATCGGGGAAGCGGTCCGCGACCATCGCGATCACGTCCTGCGTGATCGCGTCGGGCGCGAAGGCGAGGGGGCGGGGCATCAGCAGGTCGGCCTTCGCCGGCTTGCGATTGTCCTTGTCGAAGTTCCAGCGCCCCCCGGCCGGCTTCGCCCCGTCCATGAGCAGCCCGGTCTTGCGGCGCATGCCGCGATAGAAGAATTCCATGGTCAGTTCGCGGCGACCCTCCGCCCAGTCATCGAACTCGGCATGGGTGGCGACGAAGCGGTCGTCGGCGTGGATCGCGACCGGGATGCCGAAGATCGTCTCCCACCCGTCGATCATCGCGCGGACGCGCCACTCGCCGGCTTCCGTCACGGCGATGCGGTCGGGCGAATGACGCTGGATCGCGCGGGCGAGTTCACCGGTGAAGCTGCCGGCGTTGTCCGGGTCGTCGAGCGGCGTGTAGTCGACCGTCCAGCCGGCCGCGCGCAGCGCGCCGGCGTGGTGGCGCATCGCCGACAGGATATAGGCGAGCTTCTGTTTGTGGTGACGGACATAGGTCGTCTCCTCCGCCACCTCGACCATCAGCACGACAGTGTCGGCCGGGTCCCGTTCGCGGAGCGAGGCTATGTCCGGCGACAATTGATCGCCCAGGATCGGCACGAGCGTTTTCATGCGGCCATCATCTTCCTATGTGCGGGGGCATGACCCCCAAGCATCTCGGCCAGACCAGCGCGCTGCCCGCATCCCCGGAAGCGGCGGTGCTCGACTATGTTCCCAATCCGCGGCCCGGCCGTACCTATCTGATACGGTTCGCGGCCCCCGAGTTCACCAGCCTGTGTCCGGTGACGGGGCAGCCCGATTTCGCGCATCTCGTCATCGATTACGTACCCGGCGAGACGATCGTCGAGTCGAAATCGCTCAAGCTGTTCCTCGGCAGCTTTCGCAACCATGCCGGTTTTCACGAGGACTGCACGGTCGGGATCGGCGAGCGATTGTTCTACGAGATGAAGCCGATGTGGCTGCGGATCGGCGGCTACTGGTATCCGCGCGGCGGTATTCCGATCGACGTGTTCTGGCAGTCCGCTGCGCCGCCCGCGGATTTGTGGCTACCGGATCAGGGGGTTGCGCCATACCGGGGACGCGGATGACGGCTTCGTAATGCAGCGCGGCATATTATTGTTGCGTTGCAGCGACTTCCACGAAACTTTCCCTTAGATGAATGGTTTATGCCAGTTGTAACGGGCAGACCGGGAGTCGCCGATGCACCTAGCGAGGGAATTACGATGGTAGAAGCAGTCGCGGCCA
Organism: Sphingomonas sp. Leaf343; assembly: GCF_001423765.1. Classification (GTDB taxonomy): domain Bacteria; phylum Pseudomonadota; class Alphaproteobacteria; order Sphingomonadales; family Sphingomonadaceae; genus Sphingomonas. The sequence goes on along the minus strand of NZ_LMPG01000012.1, from coordinate 51,700 downwards.
CGATCGATCATCTCGTCATGATCGGCAATTTCCTGCCGCGGCAATGTGGATTGGCGACGTTCACGACCGACGTCTACACCGCTGTCCGCGAACGCTTTCCCGACGTCGCCCTCGATGTGTACGCGATGGACGATCACCCCGGCCGCTACGATTACCCCGACGCCGTGACCGGCGCGATCCCGCAGAATGAACTCTCCGCCTATATCGACACGGCGCGCATCGTCGAGTCGAGCGGGGCGCAGGCGATCTGGCTCCAGCACGAATACGGCATCTATGGGGGCCCGGCGGGAGAGCATATCCTCGCGCTGCTCGATCGCACGACATTGCCGCTGATCGTGACGCTGCATACGGTGCTGGAGAAGCCGAGCCCGGACGAACGGCGCGTGATGGAGGGGCTGTTGCGCCGCGCGTCGCGCGTCATCGTGATGGCCGAGCGCGGGCGCGACATCCTGAAGCGCGTCTATGGCGCCAATCCGCGCCAGATCACGATGATACCGCACGGGGTTCCCGATCGCGATCTGATCGATCCGGCGTCGCGCAAGGGCAAGTTCGGCTGGGAGGGGCGGCCGGTCGTGCTGACGTTCGGCCTGCTCGCGCCGAACAAGGGCATCGAGACGATCATCGAGGCGCTGCCGGCGGTTGCGGAGAAGCACCCGGACCTGCTCTACGTGGTGTTGGGCGCCACACACCCGAACCTCGTCGCGCATGAAGGCGAGAAGTATCGCGACCGGTTGAAGGCGCTCGCGGCCGAGAAGGGCGTCAGCGACAATGTCGCATTCGTCGACGGCTTCGTCGAGCATGACGAGCTCATCAGCTATCTGGAGGCGGCGGATATCTATGCCACGCCGTATCTCAACCCGGCGCAGATCACGAGCGGGACGCTGTCCTATGCCGTGGGCGTCGGCAAGGCGGTGATTTCCACGCCCTACGTGCATGCGACCGAGATCCTCGCGGACGGGCACGGCGTGCTGGTCGATTTCAAGGATGTCGCGGCGTTCGCGCGGGAGATGGACCGGCTGCTGTCGAACGAGCGCGACCGCAAGCGACTGGCGGAACGTGCCTATGCGCGTGGCCGGACGATGATCTGGCCGCGTCTGGCCGAGGCGATGCTGGCCGAAACCGACCGCGCCGTCGCTCATCGTCCCGAGCGTATCGTGAAGTCCACGCCTTCCTTTCGCGCCATCGCCCCCGATTTCGCCGCCGTCGAACGAATGAGCGATGCGACGGGTATGTTGCAGCATTCGATCTATTCCGTGCCGGATCGCCGCCACGGATATTGCATCGACGACAATGCCCGTGCGCTGATCCTGGTCAGCGGGATGCCGGAACTGGACCCGGTGCTGCGCGACAAGTGGACGACGATCTATGCGTCCTTCGTCCAGTATGCGTGGAACCCGGACAGGCGTCGCTTCCGCAACTTCATGCGGTTCGACCGCGGGTGGTGCGAGGACGTGGGGTCGGAGGATTCGAACGGCCGGACCCTGTGGGCGCTCGGCATGGTCGCGCGCGATGCGAAGGAGGCGAAGCATCGCGACTGGGCGGGAGCGATGTTCGATTCCACCGCCAGTCTGGCGCTGGAACTCGGGTCTTTGCGGGCGCAGGCGTTCGCGATGCTGGGTGCGGCGGCGATCCTCGATGCGAAGCCGGGCCACGTTCTGTCGCTGGAGATTCTGACGCAGCATTCGGCGTCGTTGCTGAGCCTGCTCGAAGAAGCGCGACGGCCGGAATGGCAGTGGTTCGAGATCGTGCTGGCGTATGACAATGCCCGCCTGCCGGAAGCGTTGATCCGGGCCGGCCGGGCACTGGGTCGCGACGATCTGCTGCAATGCGGGCTCGCGACGCTCGACTGGATCTGTGGCAAGCAGACGTCGCCCGAAGGCCGTTTCCGCGCAGTGGGCACCGAAAGCTTCTTTCGGCCCTATGCCGAGCCGTTGCAGTTCGACCAGCAGCCGCTGGAGGCGCAGGCGACGGTCGAGGCGTGTGTCTCCGCCTTCGAGGCGACGGGGGACCGTCGCTGGGTGGCCGAAGCAGAGCGCGCCTATGGCTGGTTCATGGGATTGAACGACCTCGATCTGCCGCTGGCGACGGCGGCGGACGGCGGGTGTTTCGACGGCCTGATGCCGACCGGGCTCAACCGCAATCAGGGTGCGGAGTCGATCCTGGCTTTGCAACTGGCGAGTTGTGCGATTTGGGGGCTATCGCAGCCACGGGCCGACGTGGCAGGGACGACGCTCGCCGCCGCGTGAGGCCGGACCTTCGGGAACGGCCGGCGTGGTGACCATCGTCTGCCGGCAGCGAGGGTCCGGAACCGCATGAACCTGTTCACTCACGAAATGCGCCTGCACGCCGATCCGTCGCGCGTGGTGGTGCGGCCTTTCCATATCGCCTGGAGCGGCGGCAACGGCGCGGCCCCCAGCCGGACCGAACGGCTCGTCGCCGAGGTGCTGGGCATGGATGGTGCCCAGGCGCGCGAGGAGCTGGAGGTCGTCCTCAAGGACTTCGAGGCGCGGCACTGGCAGACACGGCGCGTGTTCATGACGCGCTACGACGAGATCGAGGAGATGCTCGGTCTGGACGGCAGCGAGATCGGCGACGAGAAGCGGCAGCTGATCGGCGCGTATTTCTGTCATGAGTACAGCTATGCCGCCGCGGCGCTGATGAACCCCAGCGCGGTGCCGCATTTCGACCAGTCGGGGATGCCGCCGGGTAGCTTGCGCATCCTGATGTCGATGCGCGCGGTGGGCGAGGGCCATATTTCCTCGGTGGCGTTCCGCGAGGGGATCATCACCGACCGGCACGAACTGCAACTCGCGCCGGAGCCACCGTTCGCGACCGCGACCGACGCCGTCGGCAGCGATCGCGAGGAGATGCCCGAGGGGCCGGTGACGGTGTACCGCCACCGCGACTCCACATTGTCGGGGACGGTCATCTTTCCGATCACGGCGGCGCAGTCGAAGGGGCTGGAGGATCTGCGCATCGTGCGGTTCCAGCACGAGGACGGCACGTTCGAGTGGATCGGCACCTACACCGCCTATAACGGCTCGCAGATCCAGTCGGAGCTGATGCGGACACGCGATTTCCGGGCGTTCGATCTGGTGCCGATGACCGGCGGCGCGGCGCGGAACAAGGGCATGGCGCTGTTCCCGCGCAAGGTCGATGGCCAGTATATGATGATCGGCCGGTCGGACGGCGAAAACCTGTTCCTGCTGAAGTCGGACGACCTGACCCATTGGGAAGATGGCGCGAAAATCCTCGTGCCCGAATATCCGTGGGAGCTGGTGCAGATCGGCAATTGCGGTCCGCCGATCGAGCTGGACGAGGGCTGGCTGCTGCTGACCCACGGGGTCGGCGCGATGCGGAAATATTCGATCGGCGCGGTGCTGCTGGACAAGAACGATCCGTCCAGGGTGATCGGCCGCACGTCCGAGCCGTTGCTCGCGGCGAAGGATCAGGACCGCGAGGGGTACGTGCCGAACGTCGTCTATTCGTGCGGAGCGATCCGGCATGGCGACACGCTGTTCCTGCCGTACGGGATCGCGGACAGTTCGATCGGCTTCGCGTTCGTGGCGATCGGGGACCTGCTGGAGCGGATGTGATGCTGCTGGCGTTGCTGTTGCAGGTCGCGGTGCCGTCGGTGGAGGCGGAAACGCTCGGGCGGCGGCTGGCGGCGGCGGGTGGACTGGCGACGATGATCCCGATGCTGGTCGAGACGGACCTGACCGAACTCGCGGGCGAGAAGCCGGACCTGACGCCGGCCGAGCGCGAGCGGTTGTTCGCGATCGGCCATGCGGAAGGGGCACGGGGGCGGGCGAAGCTGATCGATGCGCTGGGCCATGCCTATGCCGCGAAGCTGACGGTCGCCGATCTGCGCGTGCTGGTGCGCAACGCCGAGATGCCGGAGACGAAACGTCTCCGCCAGACCGAACCCGCCGCGATCGTGCAGGCGATGCAGACGCTGGGCGAGATGGACCTGAAGAAGACGGTCGCGGCGCAATTGTGCAAGGAAACCGGCAAACGCTGCGAGCGGTGACGCTCTACGCCGCCGCCACCCGCCGCGCGTAGCGGTAGAGGAGGGCGACGAGCGCGAGGAACAGGATCGTGCCGCCGATCAGGGCGACGGGCTCCCATGCCGCCCCGACGATCGCCAGCGGGGCATCCGAGTTGGTCGCGTAGACGAGGCCGGCAAAGGCCACGCCCCACAGGCTTTCGCCGACGATCATGCCCGTCGCGGCGAGGACGCCGAACCGCTCCGCCGCCTCAGGATCGCGCTGCCGCTTCGCCCAGCGGTCGTAGATCGCGCCGATCACCGCGCCGAGCACCACCGGCAACGTCACCGTCATCGGCAGGTAGACGCCGAGGCCGATGCCGAGCGGGGGCAGGCGCAGGCGGCCGGCGCGGCCGAGCAGTTCGTCGACCCCGACCATGATCGCGCCTGCCAGCGCGCCCCAGCCGATCATCGCCCAGTTGAGATCGCCGCCCAGCACACCCTTCGCGAGCGCGGAGATCAGCGCGGCCTGGGGGGCGGCGAGCGCGTTCGGGCCGGCCCCGGGCGCGCCGACGAAGCCGAGCGTGCTGCCGAGCAGGTTCAGCACCGGCGGCACGACGATCGATCCGAAGATGACGCCGAAGACCAGCGCCACCTGCTGCTTCCACGGGGTCGCGCCGACGAGCTGGCCGGTCTTCAGGTCCTGAAGATTGTCGTTGGAGATGGTCGCGACGCCGAAGACGATGCCGGTGACGATCAGCGCATAGGCAACCAGCGCCTGCGTGGTTTCGGGCGGCGTGCCGCGCCCGAACAGGCCGACGAGCATCAGGCTGGCGGCGAGGACCGACAGGATGCCGATGCCGGACACCGGGCTGTTCGACGCGCCGATCAGGCCCGCCATGTAACCGCAGACGGCGGCGATCACGAGGCCGATGACCAGCACGAACACCAGCGCGCCGGCGATCAGCGGCACCGCCGAGCCGGCGAGCGGTCCGCCGGCGATGACCGTCCAGAGCAGGATGCCGATCGGCACCAGCATGCCGATCGAGACGAGGAAGACGAGGCCGATCGGCAGGTCGCGTTCCGTCACGTCGACGATCGCGCCGCCGCGCTTGGCCTGCGACGCGGCGAGGGCGGAGCGGACGCCGCCCACGACCGGGCCGATGATCTTCGCCAGCGTCCAGATCGCGGCGACGCCGATCACGCCCGCGCCGAAGAAGCGCACGTCGCTGCGGAACACGGTGCCGGCCCAGGTCGCGACATCGGCGGCGGGCATCGGCGCGGCGGCGGTGAGGATCGGCAGGACGATCCACCAGCCGACGATGATGCCGACGAACATGGCGAGGCCGACCGACAGGCCGACGAGATGGCCGGCGCCGATCAGCGCGAACGACAGACCGCCGGCGATGCCGGTCGCGCCGCTGCCGGCGCGGAACCACAGGGCGGCCTCGGCGGCGACGAGGCGGGTCTGGGTCAGGATCGCGAAGCCCGCGGAGACGAGCGCGCTCCACACGATCACCCACAGGCCGCGGGCGCTTTCGGCGGCACCTTCGCGGCTTCCGGCGCCGACCTTGAGCACCTCGGCGGCGGCGCGGCCCTCGGGATAGGGGAGAGGCGTATCGAGGACGAGGGCGCGGCGCAGCGGCACGGAGAACATGACGCCGAGAATGCCCCCGAACGCGGTGATCGCCGCCGTCGTCAGATAGGGAAAGCCTTGCCACCAGCCGATCATGACGAGGCCGGGCAGGACGAAGATGATCGCCGCCAGCGTGCCCGCCGCCGACGCGACGGTCTGGACGATGTTGTTTTCGAGAATGGTCGCGCCGGGCAGATAGCGCAGGATCGCCATCGAGATCACCGCGGCGGGGATCGAGGTGGCGAAGGTCAGCCCGACTTTCAGCCCGAGATACACGTTCGCGGCGGTGAACAGCAGCGTGATGATGCCGCCGAGCGCGATGCCGCGAACGGTGAGTTCGCGCATCGGTGTCGCCGGGGGGGAGCCGGTTGCGGCGGTGTGGGTCATGCCTGTCCTGTCGGGATCGAGGGCGAAGTGGAGGCGTTCACGGGGTGTCCGCTCAGGCCGAAGTGGAGGACGTGGAGGCGACCGGAGGGTGGCTCCACGTTGCATGGAGCGGCGTAGACGCGGTCTTCGGATCGGGCGGGGTGGGGCAGGAGAGTGACCTTCGCGTTCGTATGGCGTCTACGGCTGGGGGTAAGTGCGACGTGACCGCCGAGTGACCTGGACGGGGGAATATCATGTCGCGTGCGTGTAGGACCGTCAAATCCGGTGTGGTGTCGCTTTGCGTTCGTAGGGTTTCAGATGTTCCTCCCCTGCAAGGGGAGGTGGCGCGCACCGCCGGAGGGGTGTCAACGCTGGCCGTGTCACCCCTCCGTCAGCCCTGCGGGCTGCCACCTCCCCTTGCAGGGGAGGAATGGGGGTACGCCACGCACGCTCCTCGACACTTTCCCCCCGACGCTTTAGGCGCGGCGGCGATTCAAGGGGAACGACATGGCGGACGCGTTGCGGGTGGCATTGGCCGGGCTGGGGACGGTGGGTGGCGGGGTCGTCAAGCTGCTGGACGCCAATCGCGACCTGATTATGCGCCGCGCCGGGCGGCCGATCGAAGTCGTCGCGGTGTCCGCGCGCGATCGCAGCAAGGATCGCGGAATCGACCTGTCCCGCTTCCGGTGGGTCGACGACACCAGCGCGCTGGCGCAGCAGGCGGATGTCGACGCGGTGGTGGAGCTGATCGGCGGATCGGACGGGCCGGCGCTGACGCTGGCGCGCGCGACGCTGGCGAAGGGGCGGCATATCGTGACCGCCAACAAGGCGATGCTGGCGCATCACGGGCTGGAACTGGCGCAGGCGGCGGAAGCGGCGGGCGCGGCGCTGAAGTTCGAGGCGGCGGTGGCCGGCGGCATCCCGGTCATCAAGGGCCTGCGCGAGGGTGCGGCGGCGAACGAGATCGGTCGCGTCTACGGGATCCTGAACGGCACCTGCAATTTCATCCTGTCGAAGATGGAAGCCGAGGGTCGCGATTTCGCGGAGGTGCTGGCGGAGGCGCAGGCGCTGGGCTTCGCCGAGGCGGACCCGACATTCGACATCGACGGCATCGACGCCGCGCACAAATTGTCGATCCTCGCCAGTCTGGCATTCGGGACGCAGCCGGCGTTCGACCATGTCGCGGCGACTGGCATCCGGCACGTGCTGGGTGCGGATATCGCGGAGGCGGCGGCGCTGGGCTATCGCGTGCGGCTGGTCGGGCTGGCGGAGGCGGGCAAGGCGGGGCTGTTCCAGCGCGTGCATCCGCATCTGGTGCCGATCGATCACCCGCTGGCGCACGTCACCGGATCGACCAACGCGGTCGTGGCGGAGGGCAATTTCGTCGGCCGCCTGCTGTTTCAGGGTGCGGGGGCCGGCGAGGGACCGACCGCGAGCGCGGTGGTCGCCGACCTGATCGATATCGCGCGCGGCGAATATGGCCCGCCGTTCGCGATGCCGGCGGCATCGCTGGTGGCGGCCGACGTCGCCGATGCGGGCGAGCGACGCGGGCGTGCGTATCTGCGCTTTCTGGTCGAGGACCGCGTCGGCGTGCTGGCCGAGATCGCGGCGGCGATGCGGGATGCGGGCGTGTCGATCGAGAGCCTGATCCAGCGCGGCGCGACCGCGGAGGGCCATGTGCTGGTCGCGATCGTCACGCACGAGGGACCGGAGCGGAGCGTGGCGCAGGCGCTGGAGCGGCTGCGCGGATCGCCCAGCGTGGCCGGTGCGCCGTTGTGGATGCATATTCTGGGCTAGGGCGAAGCAGAGCAGACGTGATTCAGGGCGTCGCCGGAACCGTTCCGCTGACCCGCGGCACCGGCGGGTCTTCGAGGGGGATGGCGACGCGGTTGGATTTGTCGGTCTTCTTCTTGCCCTTGAGGCTGCCGGCGATGTCGCGGACGAGGCCGACGGGATTGGTGGCCTGACCCGGTTCGTCGCAGCAGCTGTTCGGGTCGATGAGCTTGCCGAGCAGCCGGACCGCAGCGACGCCGCCGCCGATCATGTCGACGCCGGTCTGGCAGCCGCCCTGAACGGTGGCGCAGGGGGCGGCGGCGGCGTTCATCGCGACGTCTGGACGCAGATAGGGGTTGATCGGGGTCGGCCGGTCGGGCGGGCCGCGTTCCGCGGGCAGGGGCAGACGCTGGGTCGGGGTGACGGTGGCGCAGACCACGACCTCTTCGGGGGTCGGCAGCGGCTGGCGCTTGCACGCCTCCGTCGGGACGGGAGCGAGGATCGAGAAGCGTTCGGGCGCCGCCGCGGGTGCAGTCGCCTGAAGCGAGAGGATGATCGCGGCGAGACTCATCGGGTGCGCTCCGGTCGGAAGCGGGGAGCCTGCCCGTTCGGATGCGTTCCGTAAAGCGTCAGGTTAGAGCGTCAGGCGGGGCGCGCGACGCCCAGCCGGGGGATGTCGATCGCGGGGCAGCGGTCCATCACCACCTTCAGCCCGGCGGCTTCGGCGCGGGCGGCAGCGGCCTGATTGACGACGCCGAGCTGCATCCACACCGCCTTCGCACCGACGGCGATGGCCTGATCGACGACTTCGGCGGCGGCGTCCGAATTGCGGAAGATGTCGACGATGTCGATCGGGTCGCCAAGCTGCGCGAGGTCGCGGAAGACGAACTCGCCATGGACATGCTCGCCGGTAATCTGCGGATTGACCGGGATGACGCGATATCCGTGGCGCTGGAGTGCGGCCATGACGCCGTAGGACGGCCGGTTGGGGCGATCCGACGCGCCGACGAGGGCAATCGTACGGGCCGATTCGAGCAGGTCCCTGATCTCGGCATCGGTGGTGAGCGGCATGTCGGAACTCCTGTGCTGCGCGCTCAACGCGGCGTGGCGGCTGGCGGTTGCCGCAACCACGCGTCCACCGTCGCGGCGATGGGCGCGAAGACATGGTCCCCGGCTTCCGCAGCAGGCGGGCGACCGGCATCGCTGGCGGCGCGGATCGATCCGGTCAGGGGGATGCGGCCGAGGAACGGGATGCCGAGATCGAGTGCCGCCGCCTCCGCGCCGCCGAGGCCGAACGGGTCGGAAATCTCGTGGCAGTGCGGGCAGATATAGCCGGCCATGTTCTCGATCAGGCCGATGATCGGGATGCCCGCCTTCTGAAACAGGTCGATCGCGCGGGTGGCGTCGATCAGCGACAGGTCCTGTGGCGTCGACACGATCACCGCGCCGGCGGGGCGGTATTTCTGGACCATCGTCAACTGCACGTCGCCGGTGCCGGGCGGCAGGTCGAGGACGAGCGTATCGGCGCGACCCCACGCGCCCTCCACCAGCTGCCCCAGCGCCCCCGCCGCCATCGGCCCGCGCCACGCGATCGCGCGGCCGGGTTCGACGAGCTGGCCCATCGACAGCAGGGGAACGCCGTAGGGGGTGAGGACGGGGATGAGCTGCTTGTCGAGCGCCTCGGGGCGGGTGCCCTCGACACCCAGCAGGCGCGGTTGCGAGGGGCCGTAGATGTCGGCGTCGACCATCCCGACGCGGCGACCGGCGCGCGACAGCGCGATGGCGAGGTTGGCCGCGATGGTCGACTTGCCGACCCCGCCCTTGCCGCTGGCGACGGCGATCAGCGCGCGGGCGGAGCGTTCGGCGGTGGCGACGACCCGAACCTCGGCGATCCCCGGCCGGCCGGTCAGCGCGGTGCGGAGCGCGACCTCCATCGCGTCGCGTTCGGGCGCGTCGAGGCCGGTCGCGTCGAGGATGACGCCGGCGCGTGCGCCGTCCATGCGAAGGGTGGCACGGTCGCCCGCGATCGCGGCCACCGCCGCCTCTGCCGTATCATAGATGGTCATGCGACGCGGCAGATAGGGCCGGACAGGGCGCTTGCCACTGTTTTTCGTCGGAACGTCTTCCTATAGAGGAGGGATGAGCATCCTGCCGCGCTGGCGCAAGCGCCCTATCGTCCTCGCCGCTGAAACTCCGAAGGGCCCGTGGGGCGGCGGGGACAATAATGGCGGGGGGCCGCGCAATCCGTGGTCGTTGCCGCCGGGCGGGCGGAAACCGGCGGGTGGCAGCGGACCGCGCCCGACGGCCCTGGACGAGTTCCTGAAGAAGGCGCGCAACGCCGGTGGCGGCGGGGGCGGCGGCGGCGGTTTCTCCGGACTGCCGACCGGACCCAATGCGCGGATGCTGTGGGCGATCGGTGCGGGTATCCTGGTTCTGATCTGGCTGGTCTTCACGTCGTTCCACCAGATCGCGCCGCAGGAACGCGGCGTCGTGACCTATTTCGGCCGTTATGCCGGGACGTTGCAGCCGGGCGTGCAGATCACCCCGCCCGCGCCGATCGCGCGCGTGCAGACGGTGAACGTGCAGGGGTTCCGCACCGAGAACTTTCCGCGCGGCGACGGCGTCAACCTGGCGCTGACCAAGGACCAGAACATCGTCGACCTGACCTATTCGGTCCGCTGGAACATCGCCAATCCGAGCGAGTACGTGTTTCAGCTGCGCGAGCCGGAGGAGACGGTGCGCGCCGCCGCCGAGAGCGCGATGCGCGCGGTGATCGCGAACACGACGCTGGATCAGGCGCTGGGCCGTGGCCGGACCACGATCGAGGCGGAGGTGAGCGAACTGACGCAGTCGATCCTCAACAGCTATCGCGCGGGCGTCCGCATCCAGAGCGTGTCGATCAACCGTGCCAGCGCGCCGCAGCAGATCGTCGACGATTTCAACAAGGTCACGGCGGCGCAGCAGGAGGCGGTCGCGGCGGTCAACCGCAGCCGCGCCTATGCGCAGCAGGTGATCGCGCGGGCGCAGGGCGAGGCGGCGGCGTTCGACCGCGTCTATGCCCAGTACAAGCTGGCCCCCGAGGTGACGCGCCGGCGCATGTATTACGAGACGATGGAGGACGTGCTGGCGAAGTCGAACAAGACGATCGTGGAGCCGGGCGGGACGGTGCCGTACCTGCAGGTGCCGGGCGCGACGCGCATGCCGCCGCCGGCGGCGGCCGCAGCGCCGGCACCGGCACCGGCCCAGCCCGCGGCGACGACGGGAGCGGCACAGTGAACGGTCTGTTGAAGAACCCTGTCACGATCGGCATCCTGGCGCTGGTGCTGGTGATTCTCGCCGCCGCGACCTTCGCGATCGTGCCGGAGACGCAGCAGGCGGTCGTTTACCGCCTCGCCCAGCCCATCCGGGTGGTGAACAAATATCAGGCGAGCCAGCCGATCGGATCGTCGGGTGCCGGCCTGATCGCGCGGGTGCCGTTCCTCGACCGCATCACATGGGTCGACAAGCGCGTCCTCGATCTCGATCTCGAGAACACGCAGGTGCTGTCGACCGACCAGTTGCGGCTGAACGTCGATGCGTTCGCGCGGTTTCGCGTGGTCGATCCCCGACTGATGCTGGCGACGGCGGGCAGTGAGGAAGGCGTCGCCAACCAGTTGCGCCCGCAGTTCGGGTCGACGCTGCGCAACGAACTGGGCAAGGTCCGGTTCGCGACGCTGCTGACGCCGGAGCGCGGCGAGGTGATGGATTCGATCCAGCGCGGTCTCGATCGCCGCGCGCGCCAGTATGGCGTCGAGATCGTCGACGTCCGCATCAAGCAGGCCGAATTGCCGGAGGGCACGCCGCTGGATTCGGCGCTCCGCCGGATGCAGACCGCGCGCCAGCAGGAGGCTATCACGATCGCCGCCGAGGGTCAGCGGCAGGCGCGGATCGTGCAGGCGGATGCGGATGCGGAGGCGTCGCGCATCTATGCCGAGAGTTTCGGCAAGGATGCCGGCTTCTACGATTTCTACCGGGCGATGCAGTCGTACCGGCGGACGTTCGGGGCGGACGGTTCGACCGACGAGAAGGGTGCGACGTCGATCATCCTGTCGCCGAGCAACTCCTATCTGCGCGAGTTCGTGGCGCCGGGACGGTAAGTGCCAGCGGCTCCCGTCTGGCTCCGTCCGGGTCGGAGGTGGTCGAAGGCGGAGCCCCCCACGGGGCAGCTCGACTTCGCTCCGCACGAACGGATCGGATGAAGTTACCGGGCTCAGGGTCCGGGGCGGATGTAAAAGGGCTCAAACTGAACGGGTGCTGCTGGACCCGTTCATATTCAACGATCGTTCAGCCGCTGTCCCGCAAACGATGTCGGTACGATCGAGACGAGAGGACAATATCCTAGTGCGATACGCCTACGCCATTACCGGTGCCCTGCTGCTCGGCGGCGCGACCGCCACGCTCGCGCTGAACCCGAGCGGCGCTCAGGTCGCACAGAACGAGCCGGGCACGATCCAGGCCGCCGTGCCGAAGGCGGGCGCGCCGCTCAGCTTCGCCGACATGGTCGCCAAGTTGCAGCCGGCGGTCGTCAACATCTCCACCAAGCAGACGATCAACCAGCCCGCGCAGGCGAATCCGTTCTCCGGCACGCCGTTCGAGGGTCTGTTCGGCGGGCAGGGTGGCGGTGCGCCGTCGCGGCCGCGCGAGGGTGCGTCGCTCGGATCGGGATTCCTGATCTCGCCGGACGGCTATGTCGTGACCAATGCGCACGTCATCGCACCGGGCGCGCGCGGCGCGACGGTCAACTCGATCACGGTGACGCTGTCCGACAACAAGGAATATGTCGCCAAGGTGATCGGTCAGGATCGCGATTCCGATCTCGCCCTGCTGAAGATCGAGGCGCGCAACCTGCCGTTCGTCCGCTGGGGCGATTCGGCGAAGGCGCGGGTCGGCGACTGGGTCGTGGCCATCGGCGAGCCGTTCGGGCTCGGCGGGACGGTGACGGCGGGTATCGTCTCGGCGATCAACCGCGTGACGGGTCAGGGCGGTGCGTATGATCGCTTCATCCAGACCGACGCGTCGATCAATCAGGGCAATTCCGGCGGACCGATGTTCGACCTGAACGGCAATGTGATCGGCGTGAACAGCCAGATCTTCAGCCAGTCGGGCGGCAATATCGGCATCGGCTTCGCGATCCCGGCGGCGACCGCCAAGCCGATCATCGAGACGTTCATGAAGGGCGGTACGATCAGCCGCGGCTATCTGGGCGTGACGCTGGGTGGCGCGGTGAACGACGACGTAGCGGCGGCGCTCGGCATCGCAAAGAATCAGGGCGAGCTGATCGCGGGCGTCGAACCGACCGGCCCGGCGGCCAAGGGCGGCTTGCGGCCCGGCGACGTGGTGGTGAAGGTCAACGATCAGGCGGTCACGCCGGATCAGACGCTGTCCTATCTCGTGTCGAACGTGAAGCCGGGCAGCACCGCGCGGCTGGACGTGCTGCGCGACGGCAAGCCCGTCGCACTGTCGGTCACGGCCGCGCCGCGTCCTTCGGCCGAGCAGTTGACCGCGACCCTGAACGGCGGCGAGGATTCCGGTGGCTTCGGCACGGACGGGGATGACGATGCGCAGGACGACGGCGCGACCAGCCCCGCCGGTGCGACGCTGGGGCTGAACGTGCAGCCGCTGACGCCCGGTATCGCGCGCGCGGTCGGCGTGCCGACGACGGTGCAGGGCGTGGTGATCGCGTCGGTCGCCTCCACCAGCGACGCCAGCGGCAAGTTGCAGCGCGGCGACGTGATCCAGTCGGTCAACGGCGCTCCGGTGCGGACCGCGGCGGACATGGCGCGCGCCGTGGCCGCGGCAAAGGCGGCGGGCCGTCCGCAGGTGCTGGTGCTGGCGATGCGCGGTCGCAATCCGGCGCGGTTCATCCCGATCAAGATCAAGGGCTGACCCTCGATCGAGCAATGACGAAGGGCCGTCGCTCCCGATCGGGAGCGGCGGCCCTTTCCTTATGGCGCGGGAGCGCGCTACCCTGATGCGGGCAGGAGACGGCACATGGCGGACGGCATCTTCATCGGGCTCGGTCAGATTACCGGACAGGGTGTCGGGGTTGGCGGGGGTACGCCGCAGGCGATCGACCTGCGGCGTGCCAATCGCCACGGCCTGATCGCGGGCGCGACGGGCACCGGCAAGACGGTGACGTTGCAGGGCATCGTCGAGGGGTTCTCCGCGGTCGGCGTGCCGACATTCGTGGCGGACGTGAAGGGCGACCTGTCGGGACTGGCGATGGCCGGTTCGCCCACCGCCAAAACGCACGCCAGCTTCGCGGCGCGGGCGGCGGAGATCGGCGACACCGGCTGGCGATATCGCGACAATCCGGTGCAGTTCTGGGACCTGTTCGGCGAGCAGGGCCATCCGGTGCGGACCACCGTCAGCGAGATGGGGCCGCTGTTGCTCGCGCGGCTGATGGACCTGAACGCCGTGCAGGAGGGGGTGCTGACGATCGCCTTCCACGTCGCGGACAAGGAGGGGCTGCTGCTGCTCGATCTGGACGATCTTCAGGCGATGCTGGCGCATTGCGCGGAGCGGGCGGCGGAACTGACCACGACCTACGGCAACGTATCGAAGCAGTCGGTCGGAACGATCCAGCGCGCGCTGTTGCAGTTGCGATCGCAGGGCGCGGAGCATTTCTTCGGAGAGCCGGCGCTGGAACTCGGCGACATGATCCGGCTGGACGACACCGGGCGCGGCGTCGTCAACATCCTGGCGGCGGACAAGCTGATGGCGAGTCCGAAGCTGTATTCGACGTTCCTCCTGTGGTTGCTGAGCGAGTTGTTCGAGCAACTGCCGGAGATCGGCGATCCCGACAAACCGGTGATGGCGTTCTTCTTCGACGAGGCGCATCTGCTGTTCGACGAAGCGCCCGATGCGTTGCTGGAGAAGATCGAGCAGGTCGTGCGGCTGATCCGGTCGAAGGGGGTCGGCGTGTATTTCATCACGCAGAACCCGCTGGACATTCCGGACAAGGTGGCGGGGCAGCTTGGCAACCGGGTGCAGCATGCGCTGCGGGCGTTCACCCCGCGCGATCAGGCGGCGGTGCGGGCGGCGGCGGAGACGTTCCGCGCCAATCCGGGCGTCGATGTCGCGACGGCGATTACCGAGTTGAAGGTTGGTGAGGCGCTGGTGTCGCTGTTGCAGGCCGACGGATCGCCGTCTCCGGTGGAGCGGACGCTCATCAAGCCGCCCGCCAGCCGCGTCGGGCCGGTGACGCCGGCGGAGCGCAAGATGCTGATCGAGACCGATCTGGTCGGTGACAAATACGACCAGCTGATCGATCGCGAGTCGGCGGAGGAGTTGCTGTCGGCCAAGACGCAGGAGGCGGCCGCCTCGGCTGCGGCGGCGCGGTCCGCCGATGCGGAGGAGAAGGCGGCGGCCTTGCGCGCGAAGGACGATGCGAGGGCCGCCAAGGAGGCCGGGCGCGCGCGGATCGCCGAACAGCGCGAGGCGGCGCGCGCGTCGGCGGACAGTCCGTGGTCGAAGATGGCGACCAGTGCGACGCGCGCGGCGAGTTCGTCGATCGGGCGCCAGGTGGCGAACGAGATCGGCAAACAGGTATTCGGTACGACCAGACGGCGATCGTCGGCATCGTCGGGCGGGATCGTCGGCGGCTTGCTGCGCGGCGTGCTGGGCGGTCTGTTCCGCGGATGAGGAAAGCGTGATGAGTCTGGACGATATGGCGACCGACTGGAGCGGCGCGGCGGAGAGCGTGTTCGAGGAGGTCGTGGCGCTGAGGCGGGCGATCCACGCCGATCCGGAGATCGGGCTTCACTGTCCGCGCACCAGCGCGCGGATCAGGGCGGCGCTGGCGGGATTGCCGCTGGAGTATCGCGAGGGGACCTCGACCACGGGATTCGTGGCGATCCTGCGCGGCGGCGGCGGCAATGGCCGCACCGTCCTACTGCGCGGCGACATGGACGCGCTGCCGATGCAGGAGGAGACGGGCCTCGACTTCGCGAGTGGCGTGCCGGGCGCGATGCACGCGTGCGGGCATGATTCGCATACCGCGATGCTGGTCGGCGCGGCCAAGGCGCTGTGCGCGCGGCGCGACGACCTGCCGGGAACCGTGGTCTTCATGTTCCAGCCCGGCGAGGAGGGATATCACGGCGCGCGCTTCATGATCGAGGACGGGCTGCTGGCGGACCCCGCGCCGGATGCGGCGTTCGCGCTGCATATCTCGCCCAACCACGCATCGGGCGTGGTGACGACGCGGACGGGCACGGTGATGGCGTCGGCGGACACGCTGCACGCGCGGATCACCGGCCGGGGCGGCCACGCGGCGATGCCGCACGGGGGCCTCGATCCGATCCCGGTGGCGTGCGAGATCGTGACGGCGTTGCAGGTCTATATCGGGCGACAGGTGGCGGTCAGCGATCCGGCGGTGCTGTCGATCACGAAGATCACGGCAGGGACGGCGCACAACGTGATCCCGGGCGAAGCGAACCTGCTGGGGACGCTGCGGACGTTGTCGGAGGCGACGCGGGCGCAGTGTCAGGCGGCGTTCATGCGGATCGTCGAGAATATCGCGGCGGCGCACGGCGCGGTCGGGGAGGCGTGGATCGAAACCGGCTATCCGGTGACGGTCAACGATCCGCGTGGCGCGGCGCTGATGCGGGAATGCGCGGTCGGGCAGCTTGGCGAGGACGGGTTCGAGCCGATGGTCCACCCGATCATGGGCGCGGAGGATTTCTCCTATGTATTGCAGGCGTACCCGGGGGCGTTCGCGTTCATCGGCGCAGCCCCGGTCGGCAGCGACCCGGCGACCAACCCGCCGCTGCACAATACGCGCATGACGATCGACGAGGCGGCGATGGCCAAGGGTGTCGCGCTGCATTGTGCGGTGGCGACGCGGTTCCTGGAGCGGGGGTTCGAGGCGGCATGATCGTCGACCGGCGGCGGCTGGTGGCGGGGGCGGCGCTGGTCGTTGCGGTGCCGGCGCTGGCGAGGACGCGGTTGCCGCGCGTGCTGCTGACGACCGGAATGGGGCGGATCGTGATCGAACTCGATACCGTGCGGGCGCCGGTCACGGCGGGCAATTTCCTGCGCTATGTCGACAGGGGTCTGTTCGCGGACGGACATTTCTATCGCGTCGTCCGGCCGAACAACGATCATAATCCCGCGACGATCTCCGTCGTGCAGGGCGGGCTGTCGCCGCGCGAGGACCTGATGCCGCCGATCGCCCACGAGACGACGGCGATAACCGGCATCCGCAACACCGATGGCGTATTGTCGATGGCGCGGGATGCGCCGGGCAGCGCGACGTCCGAATTCTCGATCAGCGTCGGCGACAACCCGGCGCTCGATTTCGGCGGCGCGCGCAATCCCGACGGTCAGGGCTTCGCGGCGTTCGGGCGCGTGGTGTCCGGCATGACGCTGGTCCGGCGGATCGACCGGCTGCCGGCGGACGGACCATCGGACAGCCCCTATACCGAAGGCCAGATGCTGGCGCGGCCGATCGCCTTCGCGATCCGCCGGATCAGGGCTTGATGAGGCCGATCTCCACCAGCCGCTGACAGAGATAGTCGTGCGCCGTGATCGGCTCCGGATAGCGGTTCGCGTTGTCCGGCGTGATCGTCGCGGGCAGCGTCTCGATCAGGAAATCGGGCGCAGGGTGCAGGAAGAACGGCATCGAATAGCGCGAATGGCCGCGACGCTCGGGCGGCGGATTGACGACGCGGTGCGTGGTCGAAGGCAGGACGTGGTTGGTCAGCCGTTGCAGCATGTCCCCGACGTTGACGACCATCGCCCCCTCCGGCGGCTTGATCGACAGCCAGCGCCCGCCCTCATCTCCCTGGCTGCGGTCGAGCAGTTCCAGTCCGGCCTCTTCCGCACCCAGCAGCAGGGTGATGAGGTTGATGTCCTCATGCGCGCCGGCACGGACGCCCTCCGCATCGGCGGGGATCGGCGGATAGTGGAGCAGGCGCAGCACCGAATTGCCGTCCTTCACCGCCGGGTCGAACCAGTCCGGCGCGAGCTTCAGATAGCGGGCGATCGCCGACAGCAGCCGGTCGCCGGCGGCGTCGAAGGCGGCGAACAATTCGACGAAGGTGTCGCGGAACCCCTCCGGCCGGGTCGGCCAGATGTTGGGCGACATCGTGTCGGCGAAGCGGTGACCGGCGGGAAGCTCGCGGCCGACGTGCCAGAATTCCTTCAGGTCAACATGCTTCGCATCCTTCGCGATCTCCGTCCTGAACGGGGTGTAGCCGCGCGCGCCGCCGCCGCCGGGAACATGATATTCGCGCTTCTCCGCGTCGGGCAGTGCGAACAGCGCCTCCGTCTCCGCCCATGCGCGGGCGATCAGGTCCTGCGGAATGCCGTGATCCGCGACGATCGCGAAGCCGAACCGCTGGAACGAGGAACCGAACGCCTGCGCGAAGCCCTCCGGATCGGACGCCTGATCGGCGAGGCTGAGCGTAGGAACCTGGGCGGCGGGGGTGTCGAGCATGCGGGTTATCCTCTTTCTCGCCTCTCATAACCGTCTGCACGAACGCGCGAAAGGCGGGTTCCGGCGCGGCGCGCGACTGGGTATGGACGACGCATCATGTCAGACCAGACCCACCCCGCGCCGGAGCTTCCGACGGAACCGCTCGGTGCGCCGATCGGCTTTGCCGAATTCGTCGCGCTGGTCGCGGCGCTGATGGCGCTGGGCGCGCTCGGCACCGATGCGATGCTGCCGGCGCTGCCCGCGATCGGCGAGGCGCTGGGCGTGGCGAGCGCCAACGACCGGCAGTTCGTGGTGTCCGCGTTTCTGGGCGGGTTCGGCGTGGCGCATCTGGTGCATGGGCCACTGGCGGACCGGTACGGGCGGCGGCGCGTGCTGCTGTTCGCGCTGGCGGGCTATGTCGTCGCCAATGCCGCGGCGGCGGTGGCGGGGAGCTTCACGCTGTTGCTGGTGGCGCGCGTCGCGGGCGGCGCATGCGTCGCGGCGACGCGGGTGGCGACGATCGCGCTGGTGCGGGACTGTTACCACGGCCGGGCGATGGCGCGGGTCATGTCGATCGCGTTCATGGTGTTCATGATCGTGCCCGTGCTCGCGCCGTCGATGGGGCAGCTGGTGCTGTTGTTCGGTGATTGGCGGACGATCTTCTGGGTGATCGCCGGGGCGGGGGCGGTGATGTTCGCGTGGCTGGGGCTGCGGATGCCGGAGACGTTGCGGCCGGAGGCGGCGCTGCCGATCAATCCGGCGCGGATCGTCGGCGGCTGGCGCATCGCGCTGACCGACCGTCAGTCGATCGGCTATACGCTGGCGGCGACGATGCTGCTCGGTGCGCTGTACGGCTATCTCAACACGATCCAGCAGATCATGTTCGACGTGTTCCGCCATCCGCAGTTGCTGGCCGCGGTGTTCGCGGGGACGGCGGCGACGATGGCGGCGGCGAACCTGCTCAACGCGCGGATCGTGATGCGGCTGGGCACGCGACGGATCGCGCAGAGCGCGCTGGTGGTCCTGATCGCGACGGGGGTGATCCACCTGACGCTGGCGGAGGCGGGGATGGATTCGCTGATCGCGTTTTCCGTGCTTCAGGCGGTAACGATGGCGAGCTTCGCGCTGGCGTCCTCGAACTTCTCCGCGATGGCGATGGAGAATATGGGCGCGATCGCCGGCACCGCGTCCAGCGTGCAGGGCTTCATCAGCATCACCGCCGGTGTGCTGATCGGCGCGGTGATCGGGCAGGCGTTCGATGGATCGGTGGTGCCGATGGTCGCGGGTTTCCTGATCGCCGGCGTGATCGCGCTCACGCTGGTCGCCGTCATCGAACGGGGACGATTGTTCCGGGCGTGAACGACGGAACCGCCATGCCAAGCCCGCCGTTCGACCTTGCACAGATCAAGAAGAGGACGACGACATGGGCGGTCAGCAGATTCCCGGCCACGGCACCGGCGACGATGGTTGGGACGAGGAAGGCTATGACGAGAGCCAGCGCGCCGAAATTCTGGAGGCGACGCGCAACGGCCCGACCGACGGCATCGTCCTGACCGATCTCGACCCCGATCTGGGCGACGAGGACGCGGAAGGCGAGGCGATCGACGATCTCGACATGACGGACGACGAAGTCGGCGAAACCGATTCGACCGTGACGATGGATGAGGACGACATCGACGAGGACGACGTTCAGGAGGAACTGGACGACGGCAGCATCGACGATGACGAAGACCTCGACGACGCCGACGACGTCGCCCTGAAACCCTGACGGGGTGCTTTGCGCCCGGATCGGCATCGCGCTCACATTGGTGAGCCTCATCGGAACGGGCTGCACGAACGAGGTCGAGGCTTCGGCCAAGACCGGAAACGCAATCGACCTTGCGGCGGCGGCCAATGAGGCCGCCGCCGATATCGGGAATTACGCCGCCGTTGCCGCGGTGCCGGCGGATGAGCAGGCCGCGGGTGATGTCGTGCGTGGCATGTTCGCCGCTCTGGTCGATCGACGGTGGCGCGATGCGCGACTGGACTGGCGCGATCCGGCGAACATGGGTCGCGTCGAACGCGAGCGGGACGGATATGAGAGGTTCATCGCCGAGGTCGGGCGCGCCGTTGCGGACCGGAGTGTCGATGCCATGACGGTGCCGCTGGAGATCGTCGCCACCGCCGCCGGCGGTCGCCAGATGCTCTACACCGGAGAGGCGACGTTGCAGCGGGGCCGGAGTGGCGACCGGGCGTGGAAGATCGAGCGCATCGATCTGTCCCCGGCGATACCGGTCCGTGTCGACGCCGTTTACCGCTGTGCGGATGGCCGGTCCCTGACGGTTGTGTTCGACAATCGTCGGCAGACGGCATTGGCCGACATGGGCCGAACGACGTGGCGGCTGGAGCAGCAGCGCGTCGCGTCCGGCATCGGCTATTCGGGGCAGGGCGCGGAGCTTCGCGGCCAGGGACGGGACGCCGACTGGCGGGTTCCCGGGCAACCACCGCTGCGGTGCAGCGTCACCTGATCGTTCGCTGCCGCGCGCACAGCTTGTGGCCAGAACAAGGCGAACATGACGGAAAGCCTTGGTTGAGACATGTTTCATTCACTTGGGTGACAGGAACCGTGTCGTTCCTGCAACACCGGGCGGAAAGTACATGGGATCGGAACATTGCGCTGCAACAAACCTGTCACTGAAGGCTTCTGCATTGCCTGGATGGGGACTGGTTCGACCAAGACCCCGACCGGATAGTTGAACCAACAAGGTCATTTTCGATGCGTAAGCTCTCCTTCGCCGCCGCCCTCCTGGCCGTCACCGCCGCCATCCCCGCTTTCGCGCAGGACGATATCCCCGCCGATGCCGCCCGCGCACCGGACGGTACGCGCGCCTTCGGCATCGATCCCTACGTCGCCGTGCTCGGCGGCTGGGAAGGCTTCGACCGCAACCCGGGCCACGGCATCCCCGCGACGGCGATCAATGGCGGCAACAAGCTGGACGGCGGCCTGGTGCAGGGCGTGGTCGGCGTGAACGTGCCGCTCGGACCGGTGTTCGTCGGCGTCGAGGGTAACGCCGCCAAGGGCTTCTCGGGCGACATCGACTGGCAGTACGGCGCCGCCGGCCGCTTCGGCTTCCGCGCCGGCGAGAGCGGCCTGTTCTACGGCAAGGTCGGCTACCAGTGGGTGAACTTCGCCCGCTTCGGCAAGGACAGCCCCGATTTCCACGCCGTGACGTACGGCGTCGGCGCCGAAGTCGGCCCGAAGGACATCGGCCTGTCGGGCATCACCGGCAATGCCGGCGTGCGGTTCCGCTTCGAGGTTTCGACCTTCGGTTCGGCGGACAGCTTCCGCCCGATGGCCGGCGCGGTGCTGCACTTCTAGTCGCAGCGCTTCGGCGAGGAAGGGGCGGGGCGCGACGATGGTCGCGCCCCGCCTTTTTCGTGTCTGCTACAAACCGGCGGCGTTGGTGACGGCGATCAGGTCGGCAGCGTCGACCGCTTCGCCCGTGGCGTCGACCAGCGCGGCATTGGCCGCTGCGTTCTCCCGCGGCGCAGACCCGGCGACGTCGTACGCCGTCCAGACGATCCCGCCCGCCCACAGGAGTGCGGACCAGCGGCTGCGGAACAGGCGGGACATCGGCATGGAAATGTCCTGCCCTGTCGGGGGTTAAGAAACCGGCACGGGATCGGCGGGATGGTGGCGGGTCGTGCTGGTGAGGGCGCTATGGCAGCGGCCCTTTCGCATGGCCCGGCGGCCACCCACATCCCGGTCATGACCGGCAGGGTGAAGCGCAAGGCGGGCCTCGCAGCGGCAGCGGCCCGCGCCGCCGTCGAAGCGACACCCCCGCCGGTTTGCGCGCTGTGCCAACGGCCGCTGGGCGCACGGGTGGAGTGGCATCATCTGGTGCCCAAAAGCGAAGGCGGCCGCGTCACCGCCCCGGTCCACCCGATCTGCCACCGCACGATCCACGCGACGCTGCCGAACGGGGAGTTGGCGCGGGCCTATGCCGACCCGGCGGTCCTGCGCGAACACCCCGCGATCGCGCGCTTCCTGCGCTGGGTGGCGGACAAGCCGGCGGACTTTTCGGTGCCGGTGAGACGGGGGCGGTGAGGGTGGGGTTGGCTCTTGCCCCACGCGTCGATCTGCTTATGTTCAACAGCGTGGCTACACGTGCTGACCATGAGACGCCCGATGACGGCAAGACGATGGAGCCGGGCTACGCCGCGTGGAAGCGGGCCAAGGTCAAGCGCGGGCTGGAGCAGAGCCGCGATCGGTCGGCGATGATCCCGGTGGAGCAGGTGCTGCGAAACCTCTCGCTTGAGGGTTAGTTTTACGCCGCAGGCGCAGGACGACCTTCAGGCGATCCGCGACTGGATCGCGGAAGATAATCGCGTTGCTGCGGATCGGGTGGTCAGCCGGATCGTCCAGATGGCAATGATGTTCGGGCAGTTCCCGTTTTTTGGTCGAGCCGGGCAGGTGGACGGGACGCGGGAGTTTTCCGTCGTCGGCTTGCCGTATTTGATCGTCTAAGCCGTCGCATCGGAAAGCGAGATCGACGTACTGACGGTGCTGCATACCCGGCGGCCTTATCCGCCGTTGGCTTATTAATGGCATGGCGGTGCCGGCGCGAGTCAAGGCGCTGCGCGCAGATCCCGCCGCGCTGCTGGTGATGCGCGCCGACCCGGAGGCGCGCTACGACCGCTTCGACTAGGTGCTGGCCGAAGTGAAGAGCGCGGGGATCACGCGGTTGAGCTTTGCGGGGAATGAGGCGGTGGTAGAGTGAGGGCCATCATCGTTTACTTGCCGCGCAGGATATCAATATAAGATCGGCCAGCGTTTCTATTTTCCCAAGTCGCCTTTACGTGTTCCGCTATTTTTGGAATATCTTGACCTACGGTAGATGGCCACAAGTTTGCGTCGTACTCTTGAACTCGTAACAAATTGTCGACATCGAAGATACGGCCAGTATCGTCTGACTTTATGATTGCAACTGGCTTATTTTCAGCCATGCGTAACCCAAGTTCGAATAGAACATTGGGGTTGTGGTCGGTCAAGTCGGCTAGCACTATATCAGCGTCTGCTATTTCATTGATGATCGTTGAGTGAATCAGGTCACTTCCTGTTCTCATGGCTGTCTGCGCGACAAAACCCGCCTCCTTCACAGCCGGTTTAATGATGCTTTCGTAGACCTTGTTAAAATATCCACGAGAGCGAACGTCGTTTCGCTCAGCAAGCGGCATGATGACGAAGCACTTGAGTTCACTGCCGGATACCGGCGAGCTACGAATAATCGGCAGACTGTGGTCAATTTTTCCGCGTGAGTCTGGAGCGCTTGCTATCCAGTTCTTTCCTATCCTCGCATATTCGCAATTCTTCTGGAATACGTCAATGAACTCTTCCTGAAGTTCCAGCGGAATAGCAAATTTATGGAGTAAAGTGTTGGAAAGGTACTCTTTTTCAGGAAGTTCGTTTCCGCCGTAGTGATCTAATACCTTGGCAAAGAGATCTATCGACAAAAAAGCACTACGCTTAGCCGCTAACTCGCGTTCTGGGCTATCTGCGTAAACAATGTCACGACCGAGAGGCGTGAGAGCTATTTGGCTAGATGCACGACTTCCCTCGGTTATCCCGTATTGAATACTCGACGCGGTATAAATATCAAGATTGCTTGATTTTGCACCTAAGCCTAGTGCCTTGGCCACCTCCGATGGTGGCCAAGGGTTGCCGCCGTTCTTTTCCTTTATAATACTCGCTAACTTTACGCAGGTTTCTAAAGGGGTGCGTGGGTAACTTCTTTTAGGCGGGATGCGCCTGATCTTCTTTTTTTTGTCACTGTCAACTTCAGTGTCCATCGTTTCAGTCATAACTCACTCCGCCGCCACGCCAGCCCGCGAGAACATGTCGCCGGTTTCCAGGCCCAGATCCTGCTCGGTCGGGCGGATGATCTTCGCCTTCTGGCGCTTGTCGAACGAGTCCCAGACGTCGTTCCACTGGCCCTTGGTCGCGGCCTTCGAATATTCGGTGGCGCGCTGTTCGAAGAAATTGGCGTGCTCGACGCCGTTGAGCATCGGCGCGAGCCAGGGCAGGGGATGCTCGTCGATCATGTAGATCGGCTTCAGGCCGAGCTGGCCCATGCGCCAGTCGGCGATGAAGCGGATGTACTTCTTGATCTCCTTGGGCGTCATGCCGTTGACCGGACCCATTTCGAACGCGAGGTCGATGAAATTGTCCTCGAGCCGGATCGTGGTCTGGCACACGTCGGCGATGTCGTCCTTCACCGCCTTGGTCAGGCACTGGCGCTCCTGACAGAAGGTGTGGAACATCTTGATGATGCCCTCGCAATGCAGGGACTCGTCGCGGATCGACCAAGTGACGATCTGGCCCATGCCCTTCATCTTGTTGAAGCGCGGGAAGTTCATCAGCATCGCGAAGCTGGCGAAGAGCTGCACGCCCTCCGTGAAGCCGCCGAACATGGCGAGCGTGCGGGCGATGTCCTGATCGTTGTCGACGCCGAAGTTCTGCATGTAATCATGCTTTTCCTTCATCTCGGCATATTCGAGGAAGGCGCCATATTCGCTCTCGGGCATGCCGATCGTGTCGAGCAGGTGGCTGTAGGCGGCGATGTGCACCGTCTCCATGTTGCTGAACGCGGTCAGCATCATCTTGATCTCGGTCGGCTTGAACACGCGGCCGTATTTCTCGTGGTAGCAATCCTGCACCTCGACGTCGGCTTGCGTGAAGAAGCGGAAGATCTGCGTCAGCAGATTGCGCTCGTGATCGGTCAGCTTCTGCGCCCAGTCACGGCAATCCTCGCCCAAGGGTACTTCCTCGGGGAGCCAGTGGAGCTGCTGCTGACGCTTCCAGAACTCGAACGCCCAAGGGTATTCGAACGGCTTGTACTGCTTGGAGGCGTGAAGGAGGGACATGGGATTACTCCGGTGCGAATAGTGGAAAGGGGGAAGGGGCGGAATTCATATGGCCATGCTCCACCGCCACATCGCGGTGGCGGACATGGCGAGGACGATGCCGGCGGAGGCGGCCATGATGCCGATCATGCGATAGGCATAGACCTGACGCTCCGACAGGTTGCCGCGCAGGCGCAGCAGCAGGACGATGCCGCCGATGCCCAGCACCGCGGCGACGACGTACATCACGACGACATTATAGCTCATGCGACCAACTCCCCATCCATGCGTTCGGATGCCGAACCCATTAGAGGAGAAGACGCATGGTCGATGTAAGCCAGATCAAGGAACATGCCGAGGTGATCGGTGCGGACGGCGTGCATGTCGGCACCGTCGATCATGTCGATGGCGACCGCATCAAGCTGACCAAGACCGACTCGCCCTCCACCGAGGACGGGCAGGGGCAGAAGCATCATTATCTGCCGATCGGCCTGATCGCCGAGATCGAGGGCGACACGGTGCGCCTGAGCGCGACCGGGCAGAATGCGGTCGATCTGTTCGAAGAGGCCGGGTGAGGTCGTACCTCCTCTCCCCTTGTGGGAGAGGAAGGGGCCCGCTGCCATTGGCAGTGGGAAGGTGAGGGGGCCGTCCGTCACGGGCGGCCCTTTTGCGTAAGAGCTTCGGCCGCAATCATCGTCACCACGCCGTGGATGTTGTCCATCACGTCAGAATTGGTGAAGCGGATCACGCGATAACCTTCGTTTTCGAGAAAGCGGGTGCGGATGGCATCCGTGGTGACCCGCATGGCATGATCGTCGCCGTCCACTTCGACGATCAGCTTTGCGGCATGCGAGCAGAAGTCGGCGTGATAGGTCCCGAACGGCACCTGACGGCGGAACTTCAGTGACGGTGCCGATAACCTGAGCGCCGCCCACAATCGCCGTTCTGGCTCGCCAGCGTCGCGCCTAGGAGTACGGGACCGGTTTACGACGCCGGGAGGAAGGAGCTGGCGCTTGGTCAGCCCATCCGCATTCCCCCTCACCCTCCCACGCCGCTCCGCGACGCGGGCCCCTCCCTCTCCCACAAGGGGAGAGGGGGCTAGAGGGCGATCGCCATCCACCTCACTGACACGCCAGACACTCGTCGTAATCCGTGCTTTCCAGCTCGAACTTCGGCTTGGCGATGGTGTTGTCCGCCTCGACGCCGCCCGCGAAGCCAGCGCGCTGGACCGATTTCGAGCGAAGGTAATAGAGCGACTTGATACCCAGCTCCCACGCGCGGAAGTGGAGCATCAGCAGGTCCCATTTCTCGACATCGGCGGGGATGAACAGGTTCAGCGACTGCGCCTGGTCGATATAGGGCGTGCGGTCGCCGGCGAGTTCGAGCAGCCAGCGCTGGTCGATCTCGAAGCTGGTCTTGTAGCAGTCCTTTTCCTCCTGCGAGAGGAAGTCGAGATGCTGCACCGAGCCACCGTTTTCGAGCATCGAGTTCCACACCGCCTCGGTGTTCTTCGACTTCTCGTTCAGCAGCTTTTCCAGATACGGGTTCTTGACCGAGAAGCTGCCCGACAGCGTCTTGTGGGTGTAGATGTTGGCCGGGATCGGTTCGATGCAGGCGCTGGTGCCGCCGCAGATGATGCTGATCGACGCGGTCGGCGCGATCGCCATCTTGCAGCTGAACCGCTCCATCACGCCGACATCGGCGGCATCGGGGCAGGGGCCACGCTCGACCGCGAGCTGCATCGACGCCTCGTTCACCTGCGCGTTGATCTGCTTGAAGATGCGCAGGTTCCACGACTTGGCCATAGCCCCCTCGAACGCGATGCCGCGCGCCTGAAGGAAGGAGTGGAAGCCCATGACGCCGAGCCCGACCGACCGCTCGCGACCGGCGCTGTAGGCGGCGCGTTCCATGCCGGGCTCGTGACGGTCGATATAATCCTGCAGGACGTTGTCGAGGAAGCGCATGACGTCCTCCACGAACATCTTGTCGTCCTTCCACTGATCCCATGTCTCGAGGTTCAGCGACGACAGGCAGCAGACCGCCGTGCGATCGTTACCGAGATGATCCTTGCCGGTGGGCAGCGTGATCTCGGAACACAGGTTGGAGGTCGAGACCTTCAGCCCGAGCTGGCGATGATGCGCGGGCATCGTCGAATTCACGTGATCGGCGAACACGATATACGGCTCACCGGTCGCGAGACGGGTCTCGACCAGCTTCTGGAACAGGGCGCGGGCATCGACCTTGCCGCGCTCCGACTGGTCCTTCGGCGACCGCAGGATCCACTCGGCGCCGTCGCGAACGGCTTCCATGAAGGCGTCCGGGATCAGGACGCCGTGGTGCAGGTTCAGCGCCTTGCGATTGAAGTCGCCCGACGGCTTGCGGATTTCAAGGAACTCCTCGATCTCCGGGTGCGAGATATCGAGATAGCAGGCGGCCGAACCGCGACGCAGCGAGCCCTGCGAAATCGCGAGGGTCAGCGAATCCATCACGCGGACAAACGGGATGATGCCGCTGGTCTTGCCGTTCAGGCCGACCGGCTCGCCGATGCCGCGGACATTGCCCCAATAGGTGCCGATGCCACCGCCGCGCGACGCCAGCCAGACATTCTCGTTCCAGGTGTCGACGATGCCGTTCAGGCTGTCGGGCACGGAATTGAGGTAGCAGCTGATCGGCAGGCCACGACCGGTGCCGCCGTTCGACAGCACCGGCGTCGCGGGCATGAACCAGAGGCGCGAGATATAGTCGTAGATGCGCTGCGCATGCGCGACATCGTCGGCATAGGCGGATGCGACGCGGACGAAGAGGTCCTGGTACGATTCGCCCGGCAGCAGATAGCGGTCGTTCAACGTCTCCTTGCCGAAATCGGTCAGGAGCGCGTCGCGGCTGTGGTCAACCTCCAGCGCATAGGGTTGCGGCGCGACGGACTTGCTGTCGAGCGCGACGGGGGCGGGCCTGGGCGCTGCGACCCCGGCAGCGGCGGGCGCTTCGATGGTGTCGGTCGCCGCGCCCCGGTCATTGCTGAAATCCATCGTCACGCCACTCCTGTTCGTTTCCGGTTCGTTCGAATCGGCAAGCACTTAGCCTACACCCATGCCATCAGGCGGTGGAGAACAAAATGCGATCATCGCGGCCATCGCAATATCGCCGGGGGCATTCGTGCCGTCCCGGGTCCATCAACGATCACACCAGCTATAGGGTCCCGATCCGTCGCTTACCCCCAGAGATTGTGGCAAAGCCGCCTGAGAGGCAAGTCCGATTTGCCGAAACCGCAGATCGCATCATCATCGGTTCGATGCCGCATCGCCGCGACGCGCGGATTTGCGCCGCGCCGCCGATCCGCAAGGGAACGCAGCGCGAACGAAAATAATTAATCGATCGTAAACGGGGCTGTGCGGCCGCGCGCCGGCTCAGCAGCGCGCGGTACCTTCGCCGTCCGGATAGGATTCGACGACGTTGCCGCACACCCGATTGCTGCGCCCGGTCGTGTAGATCCAGGTGCCGATCAACTGGAATGGCCAGTTGAGCGCACGGGCACCGGGAATGGTGCGAACGCGGTTGCCGGTGACGAGCGAGTTGCGCCCCTCCCAGATCACGATGCCGTTCCAGTAGCGGAGATTGAGATCGTTGTTGCGGACGGTGATGCGGTCATAGCCGCCCTGGCCGGGATCGAAGAAGCTGATGCCCTGCATCTCTCCCTCCGCGGCATTGTCGGTGATGGTGATGTCGCTGGTCGGCCGGAAGCCGCGACGCGACCAGCCCTGGATACAGTCCGAATGGTCGCCGTCGACGAGCAGCCGCCCGTCGGACGAATAGATCGCGCGAATCGGCTTGAAGTTGATGCAGGCGTTGCCGGTGATCCGGACGCGTTGCGACATCGCGATATTGACGCCGTCGGACCGGACGCCGTCGAAGCTGTTGCCGACGATATCGATATCGGTCGAGCGCGCCATCGCGACGCCGACGGCCGGCCCGGTGATCCGCATGCCCGACACCAGAATGTCGCGCGAATCGACGATGGATACCCCGAAGGACTGCAGCCGCGGGCCGATAATCGTCCCGCCCAGCCACTCCATCCCCGTCACGTTGCGCATCGTGATACCCGTGAAGACCGCGCTGCGCGCGTCCACGCGGACCCGGCGACCGAACTGCCGCCTGACGACCAATACGGTTCCGTAACGACCTTCGCGCAGGGTGATCGTGTCACCCGCCCGGGCGGCACGAAGTTGGGCGGGCAGGGTGGCGGGCGTCGCAACGAGTGCGGCGAGAAAAACCGTCTGGATCATGAGGCGCTGTACGCGATCGGCTTTTTCCTGACATAGGTTGGCCCGATCGGCTTAACCCTGTCCGGCCACAATTCATCGCAATGTGCGAAAATAATTTACGATTCGAGGAACTTATCTGCCGCCGCTCCGGATCAGGCGTCATCCCGTCCGGCGAAGCGTCCGCGGCGGCGCGTTGGTGACGAGGTCGACGTCGATCGGGTGGAGGAATTCGATGCCCGCACGACCGTCCACGGCCCAGCGCAGCTTGGCGGCGATCATCCTGTCCTTCACGAGTTCGATCAGCACGTCGAGATCGCCAGGCGGGCCATCGACCGCGATGCCGTCGATCATCGCACCCGTCGCGGAGATGTCACGCAGACGGACGTCGCCTTCGACTCCGTCGATCGCGATGCGGGCGGCGCGCAGCATGCGGGTCCGGGGGGCGCGGCTGATGCGGTAGCCGGATGTCGCGGTCCGGCCGTTGTCGGCAGCGAGCCGGATGGCAATGTCCGCCGGCGGCATCGGGCGGCCGTAGACATAGCCCTGGATGTGGCTGCACCCCAGGTCGCGCATCAGCCAGACCTCGTCCTGCACCTCGCACCCTTCGGCAGTGGTCTCCATTCCCAGCGTGTCCGCGAGCGTGACGATCGCGCGGATGATTGCGGCGTTGCGATTGCCCGGCTGGGCGGCCCCCCGCACGAAGCTCTGGTCGATCTTGATCTTGTCGAACGGCGCGGTGCGGAGATAGCCGAGCGACGAATAGCCGGTCCCGAAATCGTCCAGCGCCAGCCGGACCCCGATACCTTTCAGCGCGCGGAACATGCGGTCCGACGAACTCGTCTCGTCGAGGAAGACGCCCTCGGTGATCTCCAGCTCCAGTCGCGCCGGGGCGAGGCCGGAGCGGGCAAGGGCGCTGGTGACGAGCGCGGGAAGCTGCGCGCTGGCGAACTGGATGGGCGAGACGTTGACCGCGACGCGGATGTCCGCCGGCCATTCCGCCGCATCGAGGCAAGCGGTGCGGAGCACCCATTCGCCGAGTTGCTCGATCAAACCGCATTCCTCGGCGACCGGGATGAATTCCGCCGGCGAGATCGGCCCGCGTTCGGGATGCGTCCAACGGACCAGCGCCTCGCAGCCGACGATGCGCTCGTCGCCGGTATCGACCACAGGCTGATAGGCGATGTGCAGCCCGCCGGTGGCCAGCGCCTGGCGAAGGTCGTCCTCCAGTTGCTGGCGGCTGCGGGCGCCCGCGAGCATGTCGGGCGAATAGAAGCGATGGACGCCACGCCCGTCGGCCTTGGCCGCATACAATGCGAGATCGGCGTTGCGGACCAGCGTCTCCGCGTCCTCGCCGTGGTCGGGCGCGAGCGCGACGCCGATCGAGCAGCCGATCGTGACGGAGGTGCCGCCGACCGAATAGGGTTGCGACAGCGCGAGGATGACCGCGCGCGCCAGTTCCGCGAGCGCCGGCCGCGAATCGATGCCGGGCAGCAACACCTTGAACTCGTCGCCGCCGAGCCTGCCGACCAGCCCCTTGTCGCCGATCTCCCGCAGCAGCCGCTGCGCGACCTGTTTCAGCAATTCGTCGCCCGCCTGATGGCCGAGCGTGTCGTTCACCGCCTTGAACCGGTCTAGGTCCATCAGGAACAACGCCGCCGGACGGCGCTGGCCGGGCGGCGGCGCGAGCGTCTTGTCGAGCGAGAAGCGCATCCGCTGGCGATTGGCGAGGCCGGTCAGCCCGTCGAACAGGGCGAGCCGCGTGATCTCCGCCTCCGACCGGCGTTTCTCGGTCAGGTCGACGCCCGAGCCGATGAAGCCGGAGAAGCGGCCGAGATCGTCCAGCACCGGCCGGCCGCTGATCGACCACCAATGCGCGCCGCGCCGGTCGCCGGCCGCGCAGACCGAATAGTCGTTGAACGAGGTGCGCGACGACAGATGGAACGCCAGCGTCCGCTCCGTACCGGGCGTGGCGGCGTCCATGCGGAAGATCTCGGTCAGCGCGCGCCCGACCGGATGCGGGCCGAATGCGGCGATCTCCGCGGCGACCTTGCCGGACAGGTATGTGACGCGGCCGGTGCGATCGGCCTCCCAGAACCAGCCGGTGCCCTGGCCCTCGAACTCGGCGACCATCTTGGCGGCGAAGCGCCCCTCGCCATGGGCGAGATCGTTGGCGACGGCGGCAGCGTGATCGGCCTGCACCAGCCGCAGCGTCAGCCCCCCGGCGACGACCACCAGCGCCGCCGCCGACAGCGCCGGCCAGCCACCGCCGGCGCAGATCGCCAGCGCCACGGCCGCGCCGCCGGCATAGCCGAGGGCGGCGACGCGGACGGGCGCGAGAACGATGCCCGCCAGCCAGCCGGCGCCGATCAACGCGACCAGACAGGCGATCCGGTCGTTCCCAGCCATCGTGCCGCCATCCCATATCAGCGGAGGCAGCGCCGAGCCGACCGCGGCGGCGGCGAACGTCAGGGCGCGGATGCGGCGATGCGGCGGTATCGTGCGCGCCAATCGGACGACGGCGAAGACGGCGGCGGTGCCGACCATCAGCCACGCCGTCCCCAACGCCGTATTCCTGCTCGCCCCGTCCGCGACCAGCCGGACGATCGCGGCGACCATCAGCGCGGCGAGCGCCGCCGGCCATGCCACGGCCACCAGCGCCAGCCGCGCGGCGTCCCGACGGCTGGTCCGTTCGTCCTCGACAACGCCCAGCATCACCGCGAACGGTACGGGGACGGTGTCGGAAAAGGGATCGGACGACATCCCGCCGCGCTACCACGCGCGACGTTAACAGGATGCTGCGTCGCATCGGCAACGCGGCGCGGCGATTGCATCGCCGGACGCGGTGCCGCTAAAGCGCGGGACATGACCGTCACGATCCGCGAAACCGACCTGATCGAGAGCGTCGCCGACGCGCTCCAGTTCATCAGCTACTATCACCCGATGGATTATATCCGCGCGCTCGGCGAGGCGTATGACGCGGAGCAGTCGCCCGCGGCCAAGGACGCGATCGCGCAGATCCTGACCAACAGCCGGATGTGCGCGGAGGGGCATCGCCCGATCTGTCAGGACACGGGCATCGTCACCGTGTTCGTCAAATGGGGGCAGGATTGCCGGCTGGAGAGCAATCTCGGCCTGCAGGAGGTGATCGACGAGGGTGTGCGGCGCGCGTATCTGCACCCGGAGAACAAGCTGCGCGCGTCGATCCTGGCCGATCCCGCCTTCACCCGCCGCAATACGAAGGACAATACGCCGAGCGTCCTGCACGTCGAGATGGTGCCGGGATCGAAGGTGTCGGTGGACGTCGCGGCGAAGGGCGGCGGCTCGGAGAACAAGTCCAAGTTCAAGATGATGAACCCTAGCGATTCAATCGTCGACTGGGTGCTGGAGATGATTCCGCAGATGGGCGCGGGCTGGTGCCCGCCCGGCATGCTGGGCATCGGCATCGGCGGGACGGCGGAAAAGGCGATGCTGCTCGCCAAGGAATCGCTGATGGGCGCAATCGACATGGGGCAGTTGAAGGCGCGCGGGCCGCGCAACGATATCGAGGCTTTGCGCATCGAGCTGATGGACAAGGTGAACGCGCTCGGCATCGGCGCGCAGGGGCTCGGCGGGCTGTCGACGGTGCTCGACGTCAAGATTCTCGACTGGCCGACGCATGCCGCGTCGAAGCCGGTGGCGATGATCCCCAATTGCGCGGCGACCCGGCATGCGCATTTCACATTGGACGGCAGCGGGCCGGTCTATCTGGAGGCACCCAAGCTGAGCGACTGGCCGCAGGTGAACTGGACGCCGGACAAGGCGGCGATCCGCGTCGACCTCGACACGCTGACGCCAGAGGTGGTGGCGACGTGGAAGCATGGCGACCGGCTGTTGCTCAACGGCAAGATGCTGACCGGGCGCGATGCGGCGCACAAGCGGATCGCGGACATGCTGGCGCGTGGTGAGTCGCTGCCGGTGGATTTCGCGGGGCGCGTCATTTATTATGTCGGGCCGGTCGATCCGGTCGGCGAGGAAGTGGTCGGCCCCGCCGGCCCGACCACCGCGACGCGGATGGACAAGTTCACGCGCATGATGCTCGATCAGGGCCTGCTCGCGATGGTCGGCAAGGCGGAGCGCGGCCCGGCGGCGACCGAGGCGATCGCCGAGGCGAAGTCGGCCTATCTGATGGCGGTCGGCGGCGCGGCCTATCTCGTCGCGCGGGCGATCAAGGGCAGCAAGGTCGTCGGTTTCGAGGATCTGGGAATGGAGGCGATCTACGAGTTCGAGGTCAGCGACTTTCCGGTGACTGTCGCGGTCGATAGCGCGGGGCAGAACGTGCACCAGCTCGCGCCGCTGGTGTGGCGAGAGAAGATCGCGCGCGAGGGGCTGCTGACGCCGGCGTGACCGGAACGACCGGCCGGGCCGAAGCCCGGCCGGTGACGGCTCAACGCTTCGGTCGGGTCGGACGGGCCGAATAGCTCGCCGGACGCGGACCGTTGGGCTTGCGACCACGCGGTCCCGCGCCTGCACCACGCGGAGCCTGTGGTGGCGGACCATCGGCGGGAATGATCGTGATGCCGCTCTCGTCGTTGCCCTGACCGGCGGTCTTCGCAACCGAAGCCGCGAACTTCGCCGCGACCGCGCGCGGGATCTGCACGCGGGTTTCGTTCTGGTCGATGCGAATCGCGCCGATCTCGTCGCGGGTGACATGCCCACGGCGGCAGATCAGCGGCAACAGCCAGCGTGGGTCGGCGTTCTGGCGGCGACCGATGTCCATCTTGAACCACACGGTATCGTCGAAGCCGGGACGATGTTCGCCGGTGCGGGTGTCGCCACCGCGCTGACCACGATCGGGCTCGGACGATTCGAGCATCTCCTCGGGCGAGGGCAGGCGGCTGCGCATCAGGCGCACCAGCATCGCCGCGATCTCGTGCGGCTCGCGCTGTTCGAGCAGGCGCAGGCCGAGCGCGTTGTCCTCCTCGTCCAGCTCCACCGGCTCGGCGAGTTGCGTCAGCAGGCGCTCGCGATCGGCGGCGCGGATGTCGTCGGCACTGGGCACCGGCGTCCACGTCACCGCGATGCGGGCGCTGCGCAGCATCATGTCGACGCGGCGACGCTTGGGATAGGGGACGATCAGGACCGCGGTCCCCTTGCGACCGGCACGACCGGTACGGCCCGAGCGGTGCTGGAGCGTCTCTGCATCGCGCGGCAGTTCGACATGAACGACCAGCGACAGGCTGGGCAGATCGATGCCGCGCGCGGCGACGTCGGTCGCCACGCAGACGCGGGCGCGCTGGTCGCGCAACGCCTGAAGCGCGGCGTTACGCTCGTTCTGCGAATGCTCGCCCGACAGTGCGACGGCGGCGAAGCCACGTTCCAGCAGGCTGGCGTGGAGGTGACGGACATTGTCGCGCGTGGCGCAGAACAGCATCGCCGTCTCCGCCTCGTGCAGGCGCAGCAGGTTCACGACGGCATTCTCGATATCGGACGGGGGCACGGCCATTGCCTGATATTCGATGTCGCCGTGGCCGCGATCCTCACCGACCGTCGAGATACGCAGCGCATCCCGTTGATAGGTGCGGGCCAGCGCCACGATCGGGCGCGGCAGCGTCGCCGAGAACAGCAATGTCCGCCGCGTCTCCGGCGTGCCGTCGAGCAATTGCTCCAGATCCTCGCGGAAGCCCATGTCGAGCATCTCGTCCGCCTCGTCGAGGACGGCGACGCGCAGCGCGGCGAGGTTCAGCGCGCCACGTTCCAGATGGTCGCGCAGGCGGCCGGGCGTGCCGACGACGATGTGCACGCCCTGATTGAGCGAGCGCCGCTCGCGGCTGGCGTCCATGCCGCCGACGCAGGTGGCGATGCGCGCACCGGCAGAGGCGTAGAGCCACATCAGCTCGCGACTGACCTGAAGCGCGAGCTCGCGGGTCGGGGCGATGACCAGCGCGAGCGGCGCGGCGGGACGATCGAGCGTGCCGTCCGGCATGAGCTCGTCCGCCATCGCGAGGCCGAAGGCGACCGTCTTGCCGGAGCCGGTCTGCGCGGACACGAGCAGATCGCGGCCCTTCGCATCGTCGGCAACGACCGAAGCCTGAACGGGGGTGAGGGTTTCGTAGCCACGCGCGCTAAGCGCCTCGGCGAGAAGCGGGGGCAGGTTTTCGGGGATCATAAGGCCTGGGATATGGGGTGTCGGTGCCGCATCGGCAAACCGATCATAGGGATTGGCCTGTAGCCCAACCGCTCGCCCAAGCCCACTGAAAATTATATCCGCCCAGCCAGCCGGTCACGTCGACCGCCTCGCCGATCGCATAAAGTCCGGGTATTTTCTTCGATTCCATCGTCTTTTGCGACAGTTCGGCGGTGCTGATGCCACCGACCGCGACCTCCGCCTTGGCATAGCCTTCGGTGCCGTTCGGGCGGAATTGCCACTCCGCCAGTCGCTGTCCTGCGTTCCGCAATGCCTTGTCGGACTGATCGGCGAGATTGCCGGGCAGCGTCAGCCGCTCCGCCAGTGCCTCCGCGAGGCGGCCGGGCAGGGCGGCCGCCAGCGTTTTCGTGGCGGAGGCGCGGGGATTGGCGCGCTTGGCCTCGACCAGCCACTCCGCGCCGCGACCGCCGGTGAAGTCGATCGCGACCGGCTGGCCATGACGCCAGTAGCTGGAGGCTTGCAGGATCGCCGGGCCGGACAGGCCGCGATGGGTGAACAGCGCCGCCTCCGCGAAGCCCGGTCCGTCGCCGCGTGCGATCACCGGCGCGGCAACGCCGGCGAGGTCGCGGAACAGCGCCTCGTCCGGGCCGAGCGTCAGCGGAACGAGCGCGGGGCGCGGCTCGACCAGCTTCAACCCGAACTGGCGCGCGAGGCGATAGGCGAAGTCGGTCGCGCCGATCTTTGGAATCGACGGCCCACCGGTGGCGATCACCAGCGCGGGTGCGGTGACGATTCGGTCGCCGACCGTAATGCGGAAACGGCCGTCATGCGCCACGTCGTGCACCGGCCGGCCGAGCGCGATCTCGACGCCGCCGATCGCGCATTCCTCCAGCAGCATGTCGACGATCTGCCGCGCGGAGCCGTCGCAGAAGAGCTGGCCGAGCGTCTTCTCGTGCCACCTGATCCCATAGCGATCGACCAGCGCGACGAAATCGGCGGCGGTGTAGCGGCCGAGCGCGGAGCGGGCGAAATGTGGGTTGGCGGAGATGTACCGGTCGTGCGCCGCGTCGACGTTGGTGAAGTTGCACCGCCCGCCGCCGGAAATCAGGATCTTGTTGCCCACCCGGTCGGCGTGATCGATCAGCAGCACCCTGCGCCCGCGCTGGCCGGCGGTGGCCGCGCAGAACAGGCCGGCGGCCCCAGCGCCGAGGACGATGGCGTCGTAGCTTTGGGTCACCGACGAAGGGTCGAGCCAATACGCTGCGAACTCCCCTCCACCCCGGCGATGGCCGGGGTCCAGTTGCCGCGCAGGCAGAGGGACCCAGGGCGCTGGCTGAGCCTGGACCCCGGCCTCTGCCGGGGTGGATTATATGACATCGCTCACCGCAGTTTCGCGATCGACAGCCCGTCCGCCTTGGCGCGGTCCTTCACCGATTCCTCGCTGCGGGTCAGCGCCTTGGCGATCGCCTTCAGCGCCATGCCCTTCTTGGCGAGCTGGTGCAGCTTCTGCACCTCCTCCGTCTTCCACGGCTGGCGGTGGCGTTCGAACTTTTCGGCCATTATCGATTCTCCACCGACAGGATGCGGATCGCGTCGGTGCGACCCTGAAAATCCGCCGTCTCGCCCGCCTGCAACCCGATCACCGCGCGCGCCAGCGGGGCGGCGAAGCCGATCGCCGTGTCGCCGTTCGCCTCGTCATGCCCGACGATCGCCAGCGTGCGCTGAACTCCGTTCAGCGCGAACGTGACCCGGCTGCCGATCCCGACCTCGTCGTCCTCGGGCAGCGCCATGACCTCCACCGTCGCCGCGCGCGTCCGCCAGTAGCGCAACTCGCGCAGCAGCGGCACGGCGTCCTCGGTCGAGGCGGCGGCGATCCGCGCCTCCAGATCGGCAATCGTGCCGGCGATCAGCGCCGGACCCGCCGCCGTGACCCGATTGGGTCCCGGCGGGATCGGCAGTTCGAAGCGCGGCTCCAGATGTTCCTCGTCGCTTTCCCGGCGGAAGGCGACGCTCATGACGGGTGATCCATCCGGTGCAGATAGGTCTAACCGATGCGGTTCGCCACCAGATCGTCCACCACCGCCGGATCGGCCAGCGTCGAGGTGTCGCCGAGTGCGCCGGTATCGCCCTCCGCGATCTTGCGCAGGATGCGCCGCATGATCTTGCCCGATCGCGTCTTGGGCAAGGCCGGCGCGAACTGAATCGCGTCGGGCGTGGCGATCGGCCCGATCTCGCGGCGGACCCACTGCTTCAGCTCGGCGGACAGTTCGTCGCTCGCCGCGACGCCGCCGTTCAGCGTGACATAGGCGTAGATGCCCTGACCCTTAACCTCGTGCGGCATGCCGACGACCGCCGCCTCCGCGACCTTGGCGTGCAGCACCAGCGCCGACTCGACCTCGGCGGTGCCCATGCGGTGGCCGGACACGTTGATGACGTCGTCGACGCGGCCGGTGATCCAGTAATAGCCGTCCTCGTCGCGGCGGCAGCCGTCGCCCGTGAAATACTTGCCCGGATAGGTCGTGAAATAGGTCTGGAAGAAGCGGTCGTGATCGCCCCAGACGGTCCGCATCTGTCCCGGCCAGCTGCCGGTGATGCAGAGATTGCCCGACGTCGCGCCCTCCAGCACCTCGCCCTTCTCGTCCACCAGTTGCGGGAAGATGCCGGGCAGGGGTCTGGTCGCAGACCCCGGTTTCAGCGCGGTCGCGCCGGGCAGGGGGGCGATCAGCGCGCCGCCCGTCTCCGTCTGCCACCACGTATCGATGATGGGGCAGCGACCCTCGCCGACGACCTCGTGATACCAGCGCCACGCCTCCGGATTGATCGGTTCCCCGACCGAGC
This sequence comes from Sphingomonas sp. Leaf343, assembly GCF_001423765.1. Classification (GTDB taxonomy): domain Bacteria; phylum Pseudomonadota; class Alphaproteobacteria; order Sphingomonadales; family Sphingomonadaceae; genus Sphingomonas. Next base: position 13,378 of record NZ_LMPG01000012.1, on the reverse strand, counting down.
CGAGAATGCGCAGGGACGAGCGATCGGTCGCCGTGACCGGCGCATCGCCCTCCTTCATCAACGCACGCAGCGCCGTGGGGGCGGTGAACAGCCCGGTGACCCTGTGCCGCTCAACGACCTGCCAGATGCGGCTGGCGTCGGGCCAGTTCGGCAGTCCCTCGTACATCAGCGTCGTCGCGCCGTTCGCGAGCGGGCCGTACAGGATATAGGTGTGGCCGGTGACCCAGCCGATATCGGCGGCGCACCACCACACGTCGCCGGGCCGATAGTCGAAGCACCATTCGTGCGTCAGGCTGGCCCAGAGCAGATAGCCGCCGGTGGAATGCAGCACGCCCTTCGGCTTGCCGGTCGAACCGCTGGTGTAGAGGATGAACAGCGGGTCCTCCGCCTTCATCGGCTCGGGCGGGCAGTCGGTCGACACCTGCGCGGCGGCCTCGTGATACCAGACGTCGCGATCGCCCATGGTCACATCGCCGCCGGTCGCCCTGACGACGATGACGCGTTCCAGGCTCGGCGCGCGGGTGGCGGCTTCGTCGACGCACGCCTTCAGCGCGACACGTTTGCCGCCGCGGCGTCCCTCGTCGGCGGTAACGACGATCCGCGAGTCGCAATCCTGTATGCGCCCGGCGAGAGCGTCGGCGGAGAAGCCGCCGAATACGACGGAATGGACAGCACCGATCCGCGCACAGGCGAGGACCGCGAACGCCGCCTCCGGGATCATCGGCATGTAGATGGTGACGCGGTCGCCCTTCGTCGCGCCGTTCGCCTTCAGCACGTTGGCGAAGCGACAGACCTCCGCATGCAGTTCGCGATAGGTGAAGCGGCGCGGTTCCTCGGCCGGAACGCCCGGTTCCCAGATGATCGCAACCTGATCGCCGCGCTCGGCCAGATGCCGGTCGAGACAGTTGGCGGCGGCATTGAGGGTGCCGTCCGCGAACCAGTCGATATGGAAGTCTGCCTCGTCGAACGACCAGTCGCCGGCTTTTCGGGGAGCATCGATCCAGTCGAGCCGCTTCGCCTGTTCCAGCCAGAACGCGTCGGGTTGGTCCTTCGCCGCCGTGTAGAGCCGCTCGTATCCTGTCGCATCGATCCTGGCCTGTGTCGCCCACGTCTCTGGCACCGGAAACAGGTCTGCGGTCATCGGCGAATCCTCTCTCGTTTGGATGCCGTGTTAACGTGGTTTGGCGGGGAAGGGGATCGGTGATCTGCCGCTGTGCGCGCCGGGAGTTGCAGAGCGTTTGCTTTACTCACACTTCCCCGGCGGAGGCCGGGGCCCAGTTGCCGCGCAGGCAGTGAGACTCACCGTCTTCACCGCAACTGGACCCCGGCGTTCGCCGGGGTGGAGCAGGTGGGCAGGGCGCAGCCTCGGCAGAACGGCCTATCGTCGTTCCCCGGCCAGATACGCCGCCAGCGGATCGATCATGTCCGCGGGGATGCGCCGCGCGATGACCGGCATGGTCGCGTGGCTCTTGCGGGCATCGACAACCTCCTTCTCGCCCCGCCACTGGCGCAGGCGTTGGGCGATGTAGCTGGCCCGCTGGCCGTTCAGCACGGGGTATCCCTTGCCGGCGGCGTGGCAGCTGGCGCAGGCCGGGAGCTGGATCTCGGGCAGGCCCTTCTCCACGATCCGCTGCGCTGCCGCCGGGCCGGCCGGAGCGGTCGCGCCGGTCCCCGGCATCGCCGCGAAATGACCGGCCAGTGCGCGCATCTCCGCGTCGGACAAGATGGCGGCGGCGTTGCCCATCACGGCGCTGTGTCGCGTGCCGTCGGCATAGGCACGGAGGGCGGCGAGCAGATATTCGGGCCTTTGCCCGCCGAGCACCGGAATGTCCGGCTGGCCGCGCCCGCGGCCGTCCGCACCGTGACATCCGGCGCATCCCGCCAGCACGCCATCCTTGACCCCGGCCGCGCCAGCGCCGGCGGTCGCTTCGGTCAGCGAGCGGTATTCGGCGACGCTCATCGTCGGCAGCCGGCGGACGAAGGCGACCATGCGGCGAATCTCGTCCGGCCGCTCCGGCGCGCCCCAGGCAGGCATGCCGCTGTATTTGACGCCGTGTTGCAGGATCCAGAACAGTTGCTTGTCCGTCCATTCCTTCGCGTTCACCGCCAGATCGGGGGCGGGGGGCGTCGCCGCCTGCATCACGGGTGAAGGACGACGGCCCGGCGCACCGTGGCACGAGGCGCAGGCATTGGCGAAGTGGCCCGCCGCGCTGACCAGTTCCTGCTGCGCGCGCGGATCGTCCGGCGCGGAGAAGGCCGCGTGCGTCTTCACCGAATTGCGCATGACCCAGTGCAGGAACCAGTCCGTCACCGGCCAGTGCCCGCTGGACGCGGCGACGTTGAACAGCCCCGACCACGCGAACAGCATCCCCGCCGCGAACAGCGTCAGCAGCGTCGCGCCGACGCGCTTCCAGGTGATCCTCAGCGTCATGCCGGCTCCTCCCGCATCTTCAGAAGTCCGGCCAGCATCGCCAGCCCGCCGACGAAATAGCTCGCCGCGCCGATCATCAGCATCACCACGCCGCCCAGTTGCTGATCCTCCATCCCGTGATCCATCGACGCGTACAGGGGACGCGGCGCGAGGCCGATCAGCGCGCCCAGCAACGTCATGTGCATCGATGTCAGCAGCAGCGCGCCGATGCCGCCAGCACGGTGGCCCGGCGCGAACACCGCGCTCCAGAGCAACAGTCCGGCGGCGAGAAAGCTCACCTGCTCGACCGCCAGCCACACGCCGCTGCCATCCGCCAGCGCGCGCATTGACGGGACGTGCCATCCCCATACGACGACCAGTTCCACCAGCATCATCGCCATCGGCGTGAGCGTGCGCGGCCAGCGCGCGGCAGGATCGAGGCGGCCACCGTGCAGCCCCCACGCCACCAACGGCGCCGCGACCGCGACGGCGATCATGTGCCCGGCCATATGCCCGGTCATGCCCCCGACGATCGCCGCCGCCCAGCCGAGCGGCAGCAGGACCAGTCCCGCGATCAACGCAGCGTGCTTCATCGGCAATCCGTCAGGAAGATGACCGGCATCGCGGTGAACACGACGCCGATGAAGCTCAGCGCCGCCAGCAGCACGGTCGCCGTGGCGAGGAAGCGGAGACGGTCGATCTCTGTTCCCGAATCATGGGGCGGCGTGTCGCCCTTGCGGTTGGCCTGAACGTGCGCGACCCAGCCAGCCGCGACGATCACCGCCAGCGCGATCGCCGTGCCGACGGCGAACAGCGTCGGGAAGGTCGCGAACTCGCCGACCTTCGCACAGTTGAGCGCCGCCCAAAGGTAGGAGAACAGGAAATGGCCTGCCCACATACTCGGCGGCACGATCAGCGTCCACAGCGTGACGCGCAGCCCGGCAATGCGTTCACGCAGGCGCTTCACGACGCCGCCCCCGGAAACAGGCCGATCGTGGCGTAGGTGACGACAGCGGTCAGCGCGAGGAAGTGCATGAACACGGTGATGTTGCGCAGGTCCGCGTCATATTGCGGCGTCATCCTGCCGGCGATGCTGCGGGCCAGCGTGTAGCCCTGACAGATCGCGCCGACCCCGGCATGCGCGGCCGTCCAGATCGCCAGCACCCAGACGATCGCCGGATAGACATGGTCGACGGGGTTCAGACCGGTGAACCACGGCCCGGCCAGTCCCGCGAGCAGGCTGGCGAGCGTCAGGACGATCCCGACGACCAGGAGGCCGCGTGCTACGAGCACCTGACCCCGCGCATGCACCTCCCGCGCGACCACCGTCGCGGCCCAGCTGGCGAGTTGCGTGCCCATCGCGACCATCGGCCAGAACACGCCCGGCCCCGCCGCGTCGGGCGGAGGGAAATCGGGATGCACGGTCCAGTAGAAGTAGTAGCCAAAGACGAGGCCCGAAAAGGCGGTGGCGTCGGCCAGCATCGTGATGAACATCGCCCACCAGCCGCTGGCCGAGGGACCGGAGATATACAGCGGCACGACGATGCCGTGGCCGATCGACTTCTCGGGCTTCTCCGGGATGATCGCCGTCCCCGTCCACAGCCATGTCAGCACGCAGCCGAGCGTCACGAACGCTCCCGCCAGCGACCACCAGTAGAGGTGATAGGTCGTCAGGATGAACACGCTGCCCAGCGCCACCGCCGTCGCCATCGGGATGAAGCTGGGCGTGCCGAGGCGCACCACCTGCAACGGGCGAGCGTCGAGCACGGTGGTGACGATCGTCTCGCGCTTCATCTCCTCCGCGTCGGGCAGGAAGAAGCGACCCTCGTCGACCTTGGCGACGAAATCCTTCTGGTCCCAGATCGGGTAGCGGCTCTCGATCAGGGGCACCGACCGGATGCCCCAATTCTCGTCCTCCGGCTTGGCCAGCCATTCCAGCGTGCCGGCGTTCCACGGATTGCGGACGCCCTTCGGCCGGGTCGGCGACAAGGCGAGGTCGATGCACACCATCAGCACGCCGGTCGCGAACAGATACGCGCCGACCGTCGACGCCATGTTCAGCCCGCCGATGCCGAGTTCGGCCGGGTAGGTGAACACGCGTCGCGGCATCCCCTCCAGCCCCGACAGGTGCATCGGGAAGAAGGCGAGGTTCGCCCCGGCGAACATCACCCAGAACGCGATCCGCCCGATCCGGTCGGACAGCTTCTTGCCGGTAATCAGCGGCCAGTAATAATAGAGCCCGCCGAACAGCGGCAGCAGCGTGCCGCCGATCAGCACGTAATGAAGGTGCGCGACGACGAAATACGTGTCGTGCGCCTGCCAGTCGAACGGCGCGATCGCGACCATCACGCCGGTCAGCCCGCCGATCGTGAAGATCGCGATCGATCCCACCGCATACAGCAGCGGCGTCGACCAGATCACGCGGCCCGCCCACAGGGTTGCGATGAACGCGAACACCTGAATGCCGGTGGGGATCGCCACCGCTTCGGACGCGGCGGAGAAGAAGGCGAGGCTGATCTTCGGCAGCCCCGTCGCGAACATGTGGTGGACCCACAGGCCGAAGCTCAGGAATGCGGTGCCCACGGCCGCCAGCACGATCCACGGATAGCCGAGCAAATGCCGCTGCGCGAACGTCGGGATCAGCATCGCGAACAGCGCGATCGACGGCAGGAAGACGATGTAGACCTCCGGGTGACCGAAGATCCAGAACAGATGCTGCCACAATAGCGGATCGCCGCCCTTTGCGGCATCGAAGAACGGCCAGCCGAGCAGGCGCTCCATCTCGAACAGCAGGTCGCCCGCGATCAGCGGCGGGAAGGCGAACAGGATCATCACCGCCACGACGAGGATGTACCAGGCGTAGAGCGGCATCAGGTTCAGCCGCATGCCGGGCGGGCGGCATTTCAGCACGCCGACGATCAGCTCCACCGCCGCCGCCACCGACGACACCTCGATGAAGCTGAGGCCCAGCATCCAGATGTCCGCGCCCAGCCCCGAGAGATCGGTGCGCGTGGTCAGCGGCGGGTACATGAACCAGCCGCCGTCGGGCGCGGCGTTGAAGAAGATCGACCCGCCGACGAAGACGCCGCCCAGCAGGAAGCTCCAGTACCCGAACGCCGACAGCCGCGGGAACGGCAGGTCGCGCGCCCCCAGCAACTGCGGCAGCAGGATGATCGACACCGCCTCGAACATCGGCACGGCGAACAGGAACATCATCATCGAGCCGTGCAGCGTGAACAGCTGGTTGAAGGTGTTTGCGGAGACCAGGTCGTTCTCCGGCACTGCAAGCTGCGTCCGCATGATGAGCGCCAGCACGCCCGCGAACAGCATGAACGCGAAGGCGGTCAGCGTGTACCAGACGCCGACACGGTTGTTGTTGACGTCGGTCCAGCGCAGGAACAGCCCCTCGGGCGGTTTCCATACGGCACGCAGCCGCTCCTCCTGCTCGGCGCGCAGGGTCAGGTCGTTCTGGTCGCTCATTTCAGCCCTTGGAGATAGCGGGCGAGCGCGACGGCGTCGGCCGGTGGCATGTGGTCGAAGGCGGGCATGCGGACGCCCGGCTTGGTCTTTTCCGGGTGGCGGATGAAGCCGGCGACGTTCGCCGTCGTTATCGGCAGCACGCCGGCGGCCAGCGTCTGGCGTGCCCCGAAATGCGTCAGGTCGGGGCCGATCGCGCCCGCCTCTCCGGTGCCGCGGATCGCATGACAGCCGCCGCAGCCATATTGCGCGAACAGCGCGTTACCGCCCGCCGCCGGCTTGGCTTCCGCCGTCAGCCAGCGGTCGAACGCCGCCGGCTCCAGCGCCACCACGTCGAACGCCATCAGCGCATGGCTCAATCCGCAAAACTCGGTGCAGACGCCGCGAAACCGCCCCGGCTTCGTCGCGCGGACGACCAGCGTGTTGGTGCGGCCGGGGATCATGTCCATCTTGCCGGCCAGACCGGGAATCCAGAAGCTGTGGATCACGTCGCCGCCCATCAGCTTCAGCGCCACCGTTCGCCCGACCGGAACCCGCACCTCGTTGGCGGAGACGACTGGCGCGGCGTTGAGCGGGCGATAGGCGACCCGCCACCAGAATTGTTCCCCCTCGACATCGATCGTCAGTTCGGCGCGCGTGGTGGGCAGGGGCCGCATCGCCGGCAGCGACGTGACCAGCAGCGTGAACAGCAGGATCGTCGGCACGACGCCGCCCGCCCACAGCACCAGCTTCATGCCCTGATGATGGGTCAGCCGCTCGCCCGGCGTCCGGATCGCGTGCCGGATCAGCAGCGACATGCCGACCGCGATCACGACCGCGCCGACCAGCAGCACGATCGTCAGGTCGCGGGTGGAACTCGCCTCGACGCCGAAGGGGGCGAGCGCGGACTGGTGCCGGTTGCATCCGGCAAGCGACAGCGTCGCCAACAGCCCGAAAAGATGGAATTTCCCCCGTATGATCGTTCGGCTCCCTGCTCGGCTGTATACTCGCACAGCCTGCCATTTGCTGACATTGCTGTTAGCGCGGACGCGACGTCCGTGTTATGATCCGGCCATGACGACCTTGCCCCATGCCTATGCCATCGACGTTGATCCTTCGGACATCGATTTCATGGGTCACGTCAATAACGCCAGCTATTTGAAATGGGTCCAGGAAGCCGTCATCAGCCACTGGCAGAAACTGGCGCCGGCAGAGGCGGTTGCGGCGCATCTGTGGGTCGCTCTCCGTCACGAGATCACCTACCGCAAGCCCGCCTTCCTCGACGACGAAGTCATCGCCACCGTCATCCTCGAAAAGGTGCAGGGCGCGCGTGCCTTTTACGACACCGTTATCCGCCGCGGCGAGGAAGTGCTGGCGGAGGTGAAGTCGAGCTGGTGCTGCATCGACGCCACGACTCACCGCCCCGCGCGCTTGACCCGCGCCGTGATCGATCGTTTCTTCTGATACGACTTGGCCTCATCTTCGTGTCGGTCTAGGGCTGGACGAAAATACGGAGAGGGCATGCAGGATTTCGACTTCGCGCTGGGTGAAACCGCGGACATGATCCGCGACACCACGCGCCGTTTCGCGAGCGAGCGCATCGCGCCGCTGGCCGCCGCGATCGACGCGGAGGATCGCTTCCCGATCGAGCTGTGGCCGGCGATGGGCGAACTCGGCCTGCACGGCATCACCGTCGCCGAAGAGGATGGCGGACTTGGCCTCGGCTATCTCGATCATGTCGTCGCGTGCGAGGAAGTCAGCCGCGCCTCCGCCTCGGTCGGGCTCAGCTACGGCGCGCACTCGAATCTCTGCATCAACCAGATCGCGCGCTGGGCCAATGCCGAGCAGAAGGCGAAGTACCTCCCCAAACTGATCTCCGGCGAGCATGTCGGCAGTCTGGCGATGTCGGAGGCCGGGGCGGGGTCCGACGTCGTGTCGATGAAGCTGCGCGCGGAGAAGACCGGCGACGGCTTCCGCCTGAACGGCACGAAGTTCTGGATCACCAACGCCGCTTATGCGGACACGCTGGTCGTCTACGCGAAGACGGGGGAGGGGAGCCGCGGCATCACCGCCTTCCTGATCGAAAAGGATATGGCCGGTTTCTCGATCGGCCAGAAGATCGACAAGATGGGCATGCGTGGGTCGCCCACCGCCGAGCTGGTGTTCGACGACTGCATGGTTCCGGCCGAAAACGTGATGGGGCCGGAAAATGGCGGCGTCGGCGTGCTGATGAGCGGCCTCGATTACGAGCGCGCGGTGCTGGCGGGCATCCAGCTCGGCATCATGCAGGCGTGCCTCGACGTGGTGCTGCCCTATATTCGCGAGCGTCGCCAGTTCGGCCAGCCGATCGGCACGTTCCAGCTGATGCAGGCCAAGGTCGCCGACATGTACGTCGCGCTGAACTCCGCCCGCGCCTATGTCTATGCGGTCGCGCGGTCGTGCGATGCGGGCAAGACGACGCGCTTCGACGCGGCGGGTGCGATCCTGCTCGCCAGCGAGAACGCGTTCAAGGTCGCCGGCGAGGCGGTGCAGGCGCTCGGCGGTGCCGGTTACACCAAGGACTGGCCGGTGGAACGCTTCCTGCGCGACGCGAAGCTGCTCGATATCGGCGCGGGTACGAACGAGATCCGCCGGATGCTGATCGGCCGCGAACTGATCGGTGCCGCCGAGAAGGTGGCGCAGTGAGGCCGCCGCATCGATCCCCCCCGGCACGGGGAGGGGGACCAGCGAAGCTGGTGGAGGGGCCGTCAGCCTGTGGCTGCGCCCTCCCCGTACCGGGGAGGAGTTGATGGCGGTCCTCGCCACCACCCTCTCGCCCGACAGCGAAACATTTCGCGCCAACGCTGTCCACAACCGCGCGCTGGCCGAGAACCTCCGTGCCCGCGTCGCGACCTTCGCGCTGGGTGGCCCCGAGAAGTCCCGCGACCGCCATACCGCGCGCAACAAGCTGCTCCCCCGCGACCGGGTCGAGCGCCTGCTCGATCCAGGCAGCGCGTTTCTGGAGATCGGCCAGCTTGCCGCGAACGGCTTATACGACGGCGAAGTGCCCGGCGCGGGCCTGATCTGCGGCATCGGGCGCGTCTCGGGCCGGCAGGTGATGATCGTCTGCAACGACGCCACCGTGAAGGGCGGCACCTATTATCCGCTGACCGTCAAGAAGCACCTCCGCGCGCAGGAGATCGCGCAGGAGAACCGGCTGCCGTGCATCTATCTGGTCGACAGCGGCGGTGCGAACCTGCCGCATCAGGCGGAGGTCTTTCCGGACCGCGATCATTTCGGGCGCATCTTCTTCAATCAGGCGAACATGTCCGCGCTCGGCATTCCCCAGATCGCGTGCGTGATGGGCAGCTGCACCGCCGGCGGCGCCTATGTCCCTGCCATGTCCGACGAAACCGTGATCGTCCGCAATCAGGGTACGATCTTCCTCGCCGGCCCGCCGTTGGTGAAGGCGGCGACGGGGGAGATCATCTCCGCCGAGGAGCTGGGCGGCGCGGACACGCACGGCCGTCGATCCGGCGTCGTCGATCACGTCGCCGAGAATGACGAGCATGCGCTGACGATCGTCCGCGACATCGTCGCCACGCTGCCGCCGCAGCGCGAACCCGACGTGAACCTGCGCGCCCCCGTCGAACCGCGCTTCCCGGCCGAGGATTTGTACGGGATCGTGCCGCAGGATGTCCGCGCGCCGTATGACGTGCACGACGTCATCGCCCGGCTGGTCGACGGATCGGAGTTCCACGAGTTCAAGGCGCTCTACGGCGCATCGCTCGTTTGCGGCTTCGCGCATATCCATGGCATGCCGGTCGCGATCCTCGCCAATAACGGCGTGCTGTTCAGCGAAAGCGCGCAGAAAGGCGCGCATTTCATCGAACTCGCCTGCCAGCGGCGTATCCCCCTGTTGTTCCTCCAGAACATCTCCGGCTTCATGGTCGGCGGCAAGTATGAGGCGGAGGGGATCGCCAAGCACGGCGCGAAACTGGTCACCGCCGTCGCCACCGCCAGCGTGCCGAAGATCACGGTGCTGATCGGCGGCAGCTTCGGCGCGGGCAATTACGGCATGTGCGGCCGCGCCTATTCGCCGCGCTTCCTGTTCACCTGGCCGAATGCGCGGATCAGCGTGATGGGCGGCGAGCAGGCGGCCTCCGTGCTGGCGACCGTCCACCGCGATGCGGAAAATTGGACGCCGGATGAAGCGGAGGCGTTCAAGGCCCCGATCCGCCGCAAATACGAGGATGAGGGCAACCCCTACCACGCGACCGCGCGGTTGTGGGACGACGGCGTGATCGACCCGATCCAGACGCGCGACGTGCTCGGGCTGGCCCTCGAAGCCTGCCTCAACGCGCCCGTGCCGGACGCCGCGCGCTTCGGCGTGTTCCGGATGTGACGGGGGAATTCGGCTCGCTATTCCTCCCCAAGCTCGGCTTGGGGAGGTGGCACGCCGTCGGCGTGACGGAGGGGCAGGCGCGCGCCGGCGTGCGAAACGATCTGCCGCATGACCGCGTCCATATCCTCCAGCACATCTCGCGCCGGCACTCTCAGCGTCGCGATGTCGTGTTTCGCCAATATCGCATCGCGAACGGCATCGCGCTCGGGCATGTTACCCCGCGCATGAACCTCGCCGTCGACTTCAATCGCGAGCCGCGCCGCAGCACAGTAGAAGTCGAGCACGTATGCGCCCGCCGGATGCTGGCGGCGAAACCGCAGCCCGCCCGGATGGTCGCGAAGCACCTGCCACAGAACGACCTCCGGCAACGTCATCGTCCGTCGCAACGCTCGCGCTCGTTTGACGGTCTTGCCCGGTTTACTCAGCATCCCGCCCGCCCCTCCACCATGCTTCGCATGGTCCCCCTCCCCGAGACAAGCTCGGGGAGGATTTAGGAGTACGTCATGATCCTCCCGCTCCTCCTCCTCTTCCTGCAATCCGACAAGCTCCCCCCGGCCAACCCGCTCCCCTACACGGACCCGGATGCCGCATCGGTGATGGCTCCCGTCAACCGCATACTCGCGGCGGTCGGCACGCGGGATGGCGCGGCGATCGTCGCCGACACCCGGTCGGAGGGGGGCGCGACCGTCGTCGTCGAGCGCGCCGACGGCGACCGCACGATCCGTCACCTGAGCTGGGCCGAGTTCGCGAGTGGCATCAAGCCCGGCACGGAGACGCTGGCGGAGCGCATGCCCGACCCGGCGATCGAGGTCGACGGCGATATCGCGATGGTCTGGGGGCCCTATGTCTTCACCGTCGACGGCAAGGCCAATCACTGCGGCGTCAACCATTTCGACCTGATCCGCGAGCAGGGCCGCTGGAAGGTGTTGAACGTCACCTGGTCGCAGCGGTCGACCGGCTGCGAGGCGCGCTGATGCTGTCCTACACCGGTCGCGATCGCTATGATCGCGCCGCCATGCCGCACATCGCGAGCCCGCGCCGGCGGTGCCGCATCGATCGGTTCGGTGCGAAGTGGAGGAACCCCGTCCGGCGCCTCCACTTCCTCCACTTCGGTTTCGCCTCACAAGGCTTTTCAGCATGATAGCTTCGCTCCTCATCGCCAATCGCGGCGAGATCGCCTGTCGCATCATCCGCACCGCGCGCGGACTGGGCATCCGCACGATCGCGGTCCATTCGGACGCGGACGCGAGCGCACTCCACGTTCGCCTCGCCGACGAAGCCGTGCGCATCGGTCCGTCGCCGGCGCGCGAGAGCTATCTCGTCGGCGACCGCATCCTCGCTGCGGCGCGCGACACGGGGGCGGAGGCGATCCACCCCGGTTACGGCTTTCTGTCGGAAAACGCCGACTTCGCGGCAGCGGTGATCGCGGCGGGGCTGGTCTGGGTCGGCCCGCGCCCCGATTCGATCCGCGCGATGGGACTGAAGGATGCCGCCAAGTCGCGGATGATCGCCGCCGGCGTCCCCGTGACGCCCGGCTATCTCGGCGACGACCAGTCGCCCGATCGCCTCGCGGCGGAGGCCGTTACGATCGGCTACCCCGTCCTGATCAAGGCGGTCGCCGGTGGCGGCGGCAAGGGTATGCGCCGCGTCGACGACGCTGCCGACTTCGCCGACGCGCTCGGCTCCTGCCGTCGCGAGGCCGCGTCCTCGTTCGGCGACGATCGCGTGCTGATCGAAAAATACATCCTGTCGCCGCGCCACATCGAGGTGCAGATATTCGGCGATACGCATGGCAACATCGTCCACCTCTTCGAACGCGACTGCTCGCTGCAGCGCCGCCATCAAAAGGTGATCGAGGAAGCCCCCGCGCCCGGCATGGACCCGGCCACGCGCGCGGCGGTGTGTGACGCGGCGGTCAAGGCGGCGCGTGCGGTCGATTATGTCGGCGCGGGCACGATCGAGTTCATCGCGGACGCATCCGCCGGCCTGTCGGCCGACCGTGTCTGGTTCATGGAGATGAACACCCGGCTCCAGGTCGAACATCCCGTCACCGAAGCGATCACCGGCCAGGATCTCGTCGAGTGGCAGCTCCGCGTGGCGAGTGGCGAACCCTTGCCGCTGACGCAGGACGAGCTGGCGATCGACGGCCATGCGATCGAGGCGCGGCTCTATGCGGAGGACCCGGCCAAGGGCTTCCTCCCCTCGATCGGTCGGCTGGACGTCTTCGATCTCGGCGAATCGGTCCGGATCGACACGGGCGTGGAGCAGGGGGCGGAGGTTTCGCCCTTCTACGACCCGATGATCGCGAAGCTCATCGCCCATGCTGCGACCCGAGAGGAGGCGCGCGAAACACTGGCCGATGCGCTGGACGAGGCGGTGATATGGCCGGTTCGCACCAATGCCGGCTTTCTCGTCGAGGCGCTGGATCATCCCGACTTCGTTGCCGGCACCGTCGACACCGGCCTGATCGCCCGCGAAGGCGAGGCGCTGATGCCGCCCCCCTTGCCCAGTGACGAGGCGCTCGCCGATGCGGCGGCGTCCTTGAGCGGGGAGGGCGGTGGTTTCCGCCTCAACGCCGGACCGAAGCGCCATGGCTGGTTCCTGCTGGACGGTCAGCCTCTGGAAATCGACTTCGCCGAAGGTGCGGCCGATTCGACCGGCGAGGACCGCGTACTGATTGCCGAGGGGGGGCAGGTCTGGGAACTCGGACGCTGGCGAGTCGACGGCGCGGCTGTCGGCGGGGCGGCAGACGGCGCCATTCTCGCGCCGATGCCCGGCCGGATCATCGCCGTCGATGTTGCCGAGGGGCAGGAGGTCGCCATGGGCCAGAAGCTCGTGACGCTCGAAGCGATGAAGATGGAACACGCACTCGTGGCACCGTTCGCTGGAACCGTGGCAGGCTTGTCGGCGCAGTCCGGCGGACAGGTGACGGAGGGGACGCTGCTCGTCAGGATCGAACGATCCGCCGACTAGCCTCCAGCGCTCAGGAGGAGCGCCGCTGACGGAGGAATGGGCCTGTCGGATCTTTTTTGCACATTTCTGACAGAAAGGGTTTGACGGGCATGGGGTGTTGTCCTAGATGGGTTTCACCGCAGCGGCGGCCCGGACGGGTTGTTGAGGTGGTCGCC
>NZ_LMPG01000011.1 GCF_001423765.1 Sphingomonas sp. Leaf343 | reverse complement strand
GCCATTCAGTGCAGTCGTAGCGCTTACTCGCAAGCGGTCGCTCGTTCATGTTCAATGACCCTTTTCTGAACAGGCAGACTTTCCCGGCCCCACCGCCTGCCGGCGCGGGCCTATGGGCCGATCTCCAGCGCCCGTCGGCCGATAAAAGCCGGGCCCGCGAAGCKACCGGGCTCGTTGAGCTTCTCACAACGACGAGGCGGAGACGGCATGAACACGATTGAGCGCGGCACTGGCCGCACGCTGCTTTTGATCCACGGCCTGGGCGGGAGTTGGCAATCGTGGAGTACCGTCTTGGACCCACTCAGCGCCTCGCGAAAGGTCATCGCGGTCGACCTTCCCGGCCATGGGGCTACCCTTGCCGAATCCGACAGCGGGACGTTCGATGGTCTGGTCGGCAGCGTCGAGCGTTACATCGCGRARGCTGGCTTGTCCGGCGTCGATGTCGTCGGCAGTTCCATGGGTGCGCGGATCGTGCTTGAGCTCGCACGGCGCGGACTCGTCGGGAACGTCGTCGCGCTCGATCCGGGCGGCTTCTGGCGGGGCTGGGAGCGCACCTTCTTCAAAACCACCATCGGCGCCTCCGGTCGCTTACTGCGGGCCATCCGGCCAGGCCTGCCGGCGTTGAGCCGGAATGCAGCGTCGCGCACGGCGCTGCTCGCGCAGCTCTCCGCGCGTCCTTGGGCGCTTGACGGGGAGACCGTCGCGACCGAGCTGGAAGGTCTCAGTACAACGCCGACGTTCGATGCGCTGGTCCGGAGCCTTGCCACGGGACCTGAGCAGTCCGGTCCCGCCGCTGCCGGCACCGGCCGGGTCGTCATCGGGTGGGGCAGGCACGACCGGCTCTGCCTCCCCAGACAGGCTGCGCGCGCGCAGGCAGCCTTTCCCGGCGCCGAGCTCCACTGGTTTGATGGCAGCGGCCACTTTCCTATGTGGGACACGCCGGAGGAGACAGTCGCCGTCATTCTCGACGCGACGAGGTGATGCTCCACCCGCTTCACGGCTCGATTGCGCGATGATGGTAGCATCGACCCAATTGCGGACATTTAAGGCCGGCGCGACCGGCTGACCGATTTCTGGACCCGCTGGGNGACACGCCGGAGGAGACAGTCGCCGTCATTCTCGACGCGACGAGGTGATGCTCCACCCGCTTCACGGCTCGATTGCGCGATGATGGTAGCATCGACCCAATTGCGGACATTTAAGGCGCTCTACCTGCCTTCCTACTTCCGCCGTTCGTTCATCCACCTTCTCGCACGTGATCTACCTGAGACGCTCCACAGCAAGTATGACCTTCAGCCTCGTCTCTTTTGCTTGATAAGGCGCAGAGACGAAGCGTCGTCGGCCACGGTTCTTGTAAGCCGCCGGACCTACGGTCGTCGTGGTCTTTGAAAAAAGGACGGCGGGAATGCCGCTTGTTTTGCCCCTGTTGGACTGCGCAGCTTGCCCTGGAAGCCGCCGTCGGCGGCTAGCGGTATTTGCATGCCGTTTGTTTCTTCCAGCAGCCTGAAGAGCTTGCCGCTCAATCGGTCGGCAAGCTCTTCGTGGCCAGGCCTCGCCAGCAAGTTATTGTTTTCTTGAGGGTCAGCAGCAATGTCGTAGAGTTCGTCCAGATCCCAGATGCCGTGAAAGTGGATGTACTTGTAGCGATCCTCGCGCAGTGCGTGGACGGTCGGCGTCTGCGGGAAATTGCGCTCCCAGTAATATTCGTACAGCAACTCGTCGCGCCACGGTGCCTTGGGGTTGCGGACCAACGGCAGCATGTCGGCCCCTGCCATGGCCGCCGGCGCTTTCAGCCCCGCGGCTGCCAGCATAGTCGGTGCGATGTCGATGTTGGCGACCACCGCCTCGACGGTGCTGCCGGCCGGGAACAGCGAAGGACAGCGGGCGATCATCGGGATGCGCATCGATTCCTCGTAAGCCGCCCGCTTGTCGATGAGGCCATGTTCGCCGAACATGAAGCCATTGTCGCCTAGATAGAGAATGAGCGTGTCATCGAGTTCACCGCGTTTTTCTAGCAGGTCGATGATCCGCGCTAACCCCTCGTCCACCGCGAGCAGCGTTTCCATGTAGCGCTTGTAGTAGTCGGCGATGTCGAGGTTGCCGTGATAGGCGTAATCGACACCGTGCCAGCTGTTGCGCTGGTTCTCCACCCACATCGGCCGACCGGGCGCTCCTGGCTTCATGTTGGCGGGATAGCGAAACGTCTCCTTGTCGTAGCGGCCTTTATGGCGGTCCGCCGGGATAAATTCCGAATGCACCGCCTTGTGGGCAAGGTGCATCATCCAGGGCCGCTTCTGATCCCGACGGCCGATCCAGTCGAGCGCATAGTCGGACAGTTCGTCCGTGATGTACCCTTTTTGCGGAACCTGACGGCCATTGACGTTCAGGCCGTCCTGGCTGGGAAGATAGGTTCCCTGCCCCTTGAAGCTGACCCAGTGGTCAAACCCAGGCTGCGGCGCATCGCCTTCGTCGCCCATGTGCCATTTGCCGATGAAGGCCGTGTCGTAGCCCGCTTCCTGAAGATATTGCGGATAGAAGATCAGGCCAGGTGGGATTGGATGGTTGTTGTCGACGACCTTGTGCTGATGGGCATACAGGCCCGTGAAAATCGATGCGCGGCTCGGCGAACACAGCGCGGTGGTGACGAACGCGTTGCGGAAATGGGTACCCTCCCGCGCGAGCCGGTCCAGTGTTGGCGTATCGCCGAAATCCTGCGCCTTCATGAAGCCCATCGCGTCGTATCGATGATCGTCGGTCAGCACGACCAGGATGTTCTTCGGTCTGGCCACCGGCAGTCGATCGAGACGCAGGTTCTGCTTGGGCTGCGGCGTGAAGGCGTGCGCCGCGGCCCAGGAATATAAGCCAAAAGCGCCGCCGCTTCCGGCCAGAAGTACGCCGCGGCGATCGATCGGATCGGACATAAATTCTCCTTGTCCCGAACGCCCCTTCGTCACTTGAGAGGCGGCGTCCTGTCATGACTGTTTAGAAGCTGACGCGGACCCCGCCGAACACGCGGCGGCCGGCGTCGAGGTAATTGGCCGGCAAACCGGTCGTATATTCCACGATCTCATCGCGATCGAGCAGGTTCACCCCTTCGATGACAATGGATATCCTTGGCGCTACCTTCAGGCTGATGCTGCCGTCCAGCGTGCCAAACGCTCGGTTGATACGCCCCATCGCCGGCGAGACGGCCGCTGCCGCGAGGTAGCTGCTGCGCCAGGAGTAGGACAGTCGTGCGCCGACCGGCCCCTTTTCATAATACCCGATGACGTTGTAGTTATGCTTGGACGCGGCGGTGAGCTGAGTGGGATCGCTGTTGTCGATGTACGTATAGTTCAGGATCGTACCGAAGCCGTCGAGCGGCGAAGGCAGCCAGGTGAACGCCTGTTGAAAGTACAGCTCGACGCCCTTGAGGTCGACACCCGATCCATTGACCAGCTCGCTGACCGTAAAATCCGTCTGGATAGTGGTGGTGCCGGTGGTGCGAATATAGGAAACGGGCAGCGACTGGATGCTGGTCTCGCGCCGTATCAAACTTTCCAGATTCTTGTAGAAGAGCGATGCCCCGACCAGCGCGTCACGACCGAAGTAATATTCGATGGTGGCATCGATGTTGTTCGCTCGAAAGGGATCGAGATAAGGATTGTTGCGCGTTACCGTCAGCGCGTTGCCGTTCGCCGTCGTTGTAGGCGATATGTCGCCGAGATTAGGCCGCGTGATCGTCCTAGATGCTGACAAGCGAAACTGTAGTGTGTCAGTCGCTTCGTATTTCAGGTTCACACTGGGCAGATAATCCCAATAGCTGCGCTTCACCGCCAGCGCAGCAGACGCCGGCACACGCGTAATCATCCCCGTTTCCACCTCCACGGTGATACCATTCAGGTCCGGGCTTACGCCGACGGTGTTCTGGCCCGTACGCACCGCGCGGAAGCCGATGTTTCCCGTCAGTTTCCCAAATGCGATATCGCCACGGGCATACAGCGCGAGCGTCTGTTCATCGACGTTGAGGATACCCGTGGCATCGTTGGTGTAAGTGCCCGCCGCGGTCAGCTGAGTATCGCTGAAGCGCTTGACGAATGACCGTGCATCTGACCCAAGCCAGCGGCTGGGATATGCGGCATTGCCGTCATAGCTGCCCAGGAACGATCCCGCCCCCGGCGCAATCGGAATCATGAACGGGGCGGCGCTGAATGATCCCACGATCGGCCCAGCCGGAAGACCGCCATAGAGTTGCGATACGCCGGCAGCCGAGATCGTAAGTGTCTTGTTGTCCTGGTACAGCGAGCGATCGACATACTTGGCGCCGGCGCGGACGGTGGTGAGACCCCGCTCACCAAAGTCACGGCGAATATCAAGCTTGGCATCCCACATACGATCGTTGGTAACGCGATTGAGCTCGCCATTCAGGCTCAACAGCCGGAAGTTGGCGGGGTCGAGCTTGCGGGCGTCGAAACCGTCGAGATAGGTGATGCCGGGTATATCATCGCCTGGTCGCGCTATGATGCGCGCCGTCCCGTTGATGCTGTCGGCGATGTTGAGCGTGTCGCGCCGCTGGCGGGAACGTTGCGCCGATCCCTCGACCACGATCGTCCAGGCGTCGGCCTGGAATTTAGCACCGCCGACCAAAGAGCGAATATAGCCGTCGCGATTTTGGTATCGGCCACCGTTGCGAAGATCAAGATTGGCGACGGTGAAGTCGGTCGCCGTCTCGACCCCATCGAGCATCTCCGTCCTGGAGACGATCACGCCCGATGCATTGGCGAAGTTCTGGTAGTTTTCCTGTCGAACTGCACCGACGTCGACCTTCGTATAGAAACCGTCGACGTAGACCTCGAACGCGTCGCTTGCGCGAAATTGGACTGACGCCAACCCGCTCAGGCGGCGGTTATCCTCGGTGAACATGTCGTGGATGATGAGGCCCGGGATACGCACAAGCCGATTGGGGGTCACGAGCCCGTCGCCGTTCAGATCGTCGCTGCCACCGCCGAGCGGCACGCCCTGCCCCTCGGTCACCGTATTCCAGCCGGTTTCGATCTGGTGCGTCTGCGGACGTCGCTGCGTGTAGGAACCGCCGAGCGTGATCCCGAGCCGACCGTCAAGGAAGCTGTCTGCGAAAAGACCAGAGATGCGGGGCGAAGTTTTACCCGAATTGCTTTCGTGTTCGGCCTGCGCCGAGAACGCCAGCACCCGGCGATCGATATCTAGCGGACGCGGTGTGCGAATGTTCACGGTCCCAGCCAGACCACCGTCATCCAGATCGGCTGTGGGGGACTTGTAGACCTCCAGCGTACGGACGAATTCCGATGGCAACGCCGAGAAGTCGAACGACCGCGAGAATGTTGTGAACAGATCGTTGATCGCGTTCGGTACGCTGCGACCGTTCAAGGTCACCAAGGTGAACGTATCGGGCAAACCACGGATATTAACGCTGCGTCCTTCGCCACGTGTACGGTTGATCTGGACGCCAGAGATGCGCTGTACGGATTCCGCAACGTTCACGTCAGGGAAGCGTCCAATGTCTTCCGCGCTGATGACATCAACGATGCTGTCCGCGTCCCGCTTCAGCTTCACCGCCCGTTCGATGCCACTTCGTATCCCGGTCACGACGATATCATCGTCGCTTTGATCTGTGTTTGAAACAGCGCCCTGGCCCGCTGCATCCCACGTGGCGCTCTGACCAGCCGCTCCCACTGGGAAGGCTACAAGGCCGACGATCAATGAGGTCATACTGGCCCTGAAAAGCCATTCGGCATCAACGTTCATTCTTGGCCCCCGATGTTCGTCGCTGATGTCCCATCAACCCGATGGGGATTGCGACAAAGCATTACTTTATGAGGGGAAATGCTCGCCACGGGGCGCGTGGGAAGGTGAACCGACCGGGCGCCTTGCGGTCGATGGGGTTCGTCAGCGGAGGGACCGTCATTCGTCGCGACTACGGCGCCAAGAAGGGTTGCGCGTTGCCCCCCTCAGTCCTGGACTGCTCGATTAATGGCTGGATGCGGGGTGAAATCCACTCGGACGCAACGACTGCGACTGACAAACTATCATTAGCATCAGCGGCGCGATGTAGGGTTTATGGCCTGAATCGCTGAGGTGTGCGCTGCATCTGCAAGACCCGGTTGCGGCGGTCCTGGCCGGGCGACCCCGCACCTCACGCCCTGCGTCTCCCCGGCGAACCGACACGATTTTTGGTCGCCCCGTCAGGGTGGCAAGGGACACCAGCAGGAGGAGGCGACAGGGTTCGCCGGATACCGCGCAACAGATGATGCGTTGTTCTCGCTGTTCGAGCGGCTGCCTGCCGACCGCCTGATCCCATGAGGCGTCCGATGACCAGCTTTGACCGCACCGACAATTTGCATCGCCCGCCGTTGAGCGACACTCATGCGCCTGACGGCAAGCCGTTGATCGTCACACCGACCTTCGTCAGCCGCGTGGACAACACGGCTCGCGGCGAGCGGCCTCAGGATAGTGGCTCGGCAAAGAGTCGGCATGGGCACGAGGTGCATTTTCCGAACTGGCGCGCCAGCGCCCTTGCACTTGAAGGCGAGCCCAACATCGCTTTCGAACATTGGGACGAGTATTGGCGCAAGGTTCACGGCCCCAAATTTGCCTGGGACGAGCCGGGTAGTTCGTCGGCGAAGGTATTGCGCTACGATCAGGTGCATCGCGTCGCGTCAGGCCCCTCATCCGCTTTCCCTCCGCCTTATCGCGCGATGGTAGACGACAGCGGCCGGCTTCCTTCCGATCCTTGGCAGCATGTACCCGAGCTCAAGCGCCCCCGCTGGGATGGTCTTGCCTATATCGCCTATGCCAAGGAGGACGACATCGAGGCGACGCTCGGCCAGGAGAAGTTCGCCAAACGCATCATCGCCGACGAGCAGACCGCATTTCGGATGGTGCCTCGGGAGATCACCCGTGAGTACATCCTGATCCCGAGCACGCGGCACCGCGACGCAATCAGCCTCGTCAAAATCCACATGCGCCGGCCGGAACTGTCCCGCGAGGTGTTCCAGCGGCGATTGCTTGGGGAGCACGCGGATCTTGTACTCGGCCAGCCCACGACCAAAGAACTGGTGCGCCGCTATGCGCAACTTCACAACATCGGATCGACGCAGAAGGACCCGGAAGGCTCCAAGATCGACGCCGTCTCGATTTTCGCTTTTGCGTGCATGAACGATGTCGAGGATTACCTAGTCAGCGAGGAACACGCTGCAATCCAGGCGTCTGAAGACGGCCTGGCTGGCGAGGGCTCGGAATGGTGGACCGCGGTAAACTATAGCGTGATCAACCGGCTGGCGCCGGAGGGGGTGACGCAGCGCTCATAAGCTGGGCGTCCGTCGCTCCGAATTTTGAGTCAAGCATGACCCAGATGCAGACGCTCGCCGGCCTTCCTCTGCTACCTAATTTCGGACATTAGTTCGTGCTGCTCGTCGGAAGCCTGCAGTGAATCAAGTGGCCGTCATCGAAGCCGTAATCCGCGACGCGTTCCGCAGCGGCGCGACATTGCAGCGATCCCCGCGGTCTGCCACCACGCAGAGTAGTCCGCGCCTGGGAGGGCGTGTGCCTACCTCCTCAGGCGGAGACATCTCCGCTTTGCATATTCTCATCAACGCGTTAGCCGACCATATCGTGGGACGCCTGGTGGCTACCGACTTATTGGACGCGGGAGACGATGGTGTCGGCGACGCAAGCACTGCCCGACCGGGCCCTGACCGGCATCGCCGGGCTCGACGACATCCTGAATGGCGGCCTGACCCCACACCGCATGTATCTGGTCGAGGGCACGCCGGGCACCGGCAAGACTACTCTTGGCCTTGGCTTCCTGTTGGCGGGTGCCGCGATCGGAGAGACCGGGCTCTACATCACGCTAGCGGAGACCGAGGTTGAGCTGCGCGCCGTGGCCGCGACGCATGGCTGGACGCTCGATCCCGTCGAGTTGTTCGAGATGGTGCCTGCCGACGGACTGGGCGAGGATCAGGAACAGACGTTGCTCCATCCCAGCGAGGTCGAGCTTGGTGAGACGGTGCGCGACGTGATGGCGAAGGTGGACGAGAGCCGGCCGAGCCGGATCGTGCTCGACAGCCTGTCGGAACTTCGGCTGCTCGCGCAGAGCCCGATCCGCTATCGCCGCCAGATCCTGGCGCTCAAGCACTTCTTCTCGACCCGTCGCTGTACGGTGCTGTTCCTCGACGACAAGAGCGGTGCGGGCAGCGACCTTCAGCTGCACAGCATCGCCCACGGTGTCGTCTCGCTGGAGCAGACCCTGTCCGGGTTTGGCGCGCAGCGTCGTCGCCTTCACGTCGTGAAGATGCGCGGACTGCAGTATCGCGGCGGCTATCACGATTTTGAGATCGAGCGCGGCGGTCTGCGCGTGTACCCCCGGCTGGTGGCGTCCGACCATGACACCAGTGAGGCCGGCGCGCCAATCTCGACGGGATCGACCGAGCTCGATGACCTGCTCGGCGGCGGGCTCGTACCCGGCACCGCGACGCTGCTCACCGGCCCTGCCGGCGTCGGCAAGACGACCGCCTCGGTGCAATGCATGGTCGCGGCACTCCGCCGCGGCGAGAAAGCGGCATATTTCCTGTTCGACGAACGGCTGCCGACGCTGCTCGCGCGCAGCGCGGCGCTCGGCATGGACCTCCAGCCCTATATCGATGACGGCCGGCTGGACCTGCGTTCGATCGACCCGGCCGAAATGTCACCCGGCGAGTTCGCCGGCTCGATCCGCGCTGCGGTCGAGGAGCAGGGCGCGAGCTTCGTCATCATCGACAGCCTCAATGCCTACCTCCAGTCGATGCCCAACGAGCAGTTCCTGGTGTTGCAGATGCACGAGATGCTGACTTATCTCGGGCAGAAGGGCGTGGTCAGCCTGCTGATCCTGGGGCTGCACGGCGTAATGGGCGACATCCGCTCCGACGTTGATCTCAGCTACTTGTCCGACACCGTCGTTCAGCTGCGCTATTTTGAAGCGTATGGCGAGGTCCGCCAGGCGATCTCGGTCATCAAGACCCGTACGGCACGGCACGAGCGCACAATTCGTGAGTTCCAAATTGGCGGCAACGGGCTGCAAGTCGGCGGACCGCTGCGCGAGTTCCAGGGGGTACTCACCGGCGTGCCGACCTTCTCAGGCGAAGGAAAGACGCTGATGGCTAGTCAGATGGGCACTTTGGACCAGCACGGCTGATATGCCCGAACGGGTTCTGATCCTGGCACCGCGCGGGCGGGACGCGGCGATCGCTGCGGAGTTGCTAGGTCGGCACGACATTCGCACCATCATCTGTGCAAATCAGGCGGCGCTCCTCGATCATTTGAACACCGGCGCCGGCGCCGTAATGCTGACCGAAGAGGCACTGCTGGCGGGCGACATGGGTGACCTCGCAACATGGGTCGCCGCTCAGCCGGCGTGGGCCGACATCCCCTTCGTTGTGCTGGCCAACGGCGTCCGCGCGCCGCGAAGCGCCGCCGCGACCCGTCGCCTCGGCGAGCTCGGCAACGTGGTGCTCCTCGAACGTCCGCTGCACGCTGAGGCGATGTTGGGCGCGGTTCGCTCGGCGTTGAAGGCTCGGTCCCGGCAATATGAGGTGCGCGACGCGGCCGGCAAGCTGGAGCGCGCGGTCGTTGATCGCACCCGTGAACTGGAGGCGGCGCGCGAGAGCCTTGAGATCGCACTGGACGCGGCCGGAATGGGCAGCTGGGACATCGACCTGCTGACCGGAGTGGCTGGGAGGACGCTGCGCCATGATCAAATCTTCGGCTATGCGCAGGCGCTGCCCGACTGGAATGTCGACGCGTTTCTCAGGCACGTCGAGCCCGCGCAGCGCGACATTGTGTCGGAGGCTTTCGCTGCGGCACCGACGACCGGACTGCTCGACATCGAGTGCGGCATCGTCGCCGCCGACGGCAGCCGCCGCTGGATCGTTGCCAAGGGCCGAGTCCGCTACGACGAGAGCGGCGTTCCCGTGCGGATGACGGGCGTTGTCTCCGACGTGACCGATCGCAAGGACGCCGATGCGCAGCTCGCCCAGGCGCAGAAGATGGACGCGATCGGTCAGCTGACCGGCGGGGTGGCGCACGACTTCAACAACCTGCTGACGCCGATCGTCGGCAGCCTTGACCTTATGCGCCGCCGCCACAAGGACGACGAGCGCACCCAGCGGATGATCGGGGGCGCGCTCCAGGCCGCCGAACGCGCGGCAACGCTGACCCAGCGGCTGCTGTCGTTTGCCCGCCGCCAGGCGCTGCAGCCCCGCGCAGTCGACGTCGGCGCCCTGATCGACGGCATCGTCGACCTGATCCGGCGCTCGCTGGGGCCGTCGATCGCCGTCGTGCTCGAGGTGCCGCGGCATTTACCGTCGGCACGCGTCGACCCCAACCAGCTCGAACTGGCGCTGCTCAACCTCGCGATCAACGCACGCGACGCGATGCCGGGCGGCGGTCGACTGACGCTGACGGTCGCGGATGTCGTCGTCGACCAGCGCAACGCGATCGGGCTCGATGCCGGCGATTATGTAAGGCTACTCGCCGTCGACACTGGCACCGGGATGGACCGTACGACGCTCGCCCGGGCGACGGAGCCGTTCTTCTCAACCAAGGGGGTCGGCAAGGGCACTGGCCTTGGCCTGTCGATGGTCTACGGGCTCGCCGCGCAGTCCGGCGGCACGCTCAGGCTGTCGAGCGAGCCGGGTTCGGGCACCACGGTCGAGCTGTGGCTGCCGGCGACCGACGAGCCGGCGAGCGACGCGGGCGAGCAGCGAGCCGAGCCAATCGCCGCCCGGCGCGCCGCGACCGTGCTGCTGGTTGATGACGAGGATCTCGTGCGCGCGGCCACCGCCGACATGCTGCGCGACCTGGGCTACACCGTAGTTGAAATGAGCTCGGCGTCGCAGGTGCTGGCAGCGGTCCGGGCCGGACTGGAAGTCGACATCCTGGTGAGCGATTACCTGATGCCGGCCATGACCGGCGGTCAACTTATCAGCGAACTGCGAAACTCCGGCGTGCGGCTGCCGACCTTGCTAGTGACTGGTTATGCGGCAGCGGGCGATGACGTACCTCTCGATGTTCCGCGCCTGGCGAAGCCATTTCGGCAGGTCGATCTCGCCGCTCGAGTGGATGACCTGCTGCGCCCTACTCCCGACTCCGCAGCACATCTGCGCGTTGTGAAATAAGTCTTTCGCGCAGGATCAGAGCTGCAATTCGACGGGAAAGACGGGGCGGCTGACCGAAGTTTGAACGACCGATAGGACGATAATCTCGTGGGAAGTGCGCCGTCCTGTGCGGATCGCGCCCCAAGGACGTGATGACCCAGAAGCGGACGTCCAGACGTCCTCGGCCGGTTCCCGAAAGCGGACACTCGTTAATCACGGCTTGGTCGCCGTCAGATTAGCTATGATGGCTTCACCAACCACGCTCGTTCGGTGTTCAGCCCGCCCCTTCCCTCTCGCGCAATCGGGTAGCGCACTGAATAGGAGTGTCCCGCACCCGCCTGTGCATAGAGCCACGCAAGCGCTGGGAGGCGAGCCCGCTCAGTGGGCGGACGGTTCCGGTTCTAGCTAAACGACCGGCTAGCCTTTATTCATCGTCCCGGGCTTGATCCGGGACGACGAGGTTCGGTGAGCGAGCGAGCTTCGAAGATCGGTCGGCCGGAGCTTCGACTTGACGGAATCAACGCCCTAGAGACGATGACGGCCCGGCGGATCGACCGCCCGGCGATCGGGAGACGATGGTTGAAGTTCACCTCAGGGTTCGCGCGCCCCCTGCTGCTGCTCGCCGCGGCGGTCGCGCTGAGCGGCGCGACGTCGGCGGCCGAACCCGTTGCGCCTGCGCCTGCCGGCGCGGCCTATCTCTTCGTCTATTTTACCGAGAACACGATCGACGGCGAGAAGCTGCGGTTCGCGATTTCTGACGGCAACAATGCCCTGCAGTGGAAGACGCTCAACGATGGCCGGCCGATGCTACAATCGAATGAGGGCACGCGCGGGCTGCGCGACCCGTTCATCATGCGCTCCGCGGAGGGTGACCGTTTCTTCCTGCTCGCCACCGATCTGTCGGCAGCGCGCACCGGCTGGGGCGACGCGACGCGCCACGGCAGCCAGTATCTCGAGATCTGGGAATCCACCGACCTGATCCATTGGGGCAAGCAGCGCCACGTTCGCGTCAACCTGCCTGCTGCCGGCATGACGTGGGCGCCCGAGGCGACCTATGACCCGACAATCGGCGCCTATGTCGTCTATTGGACCTCGACGCTCTACAAGGACGCGGCACATATGGTGGAGGATGGCGAGGGACCGCAGATCCTGACCGCCACAACCCGCGACTTCCGCACCTTCACCACCCCGACGCCATGGTTCAAGGCCGCCGACGTGCCGGGCGCGGTCAGGGCCAAGGGGATGATCGACGCGACCGTGATGAAGGATCGCGGCCTTTATTACCGCTTCACCAAGATCAGCGACGCGCGCGCCTGCGCATCGAGCGACATCCTGGCGCAGGTCTCGCCATCGCTGCGCACTGACGGCGCCTCGGGGCAATGGAAGATCCTCGATCGCTGCATCGGCCGTCGCGCCGGCACGCCCGAAGTGGAGGGGCCTACCGCCTTCGTCGCCAATCCGGGCGACACAAGCGGGTTCAAATACTTCCTGTGGGTCGATGATTACGGCGGGGCCGGCTATATCCCGCTCGCCACCAACGCGCTCGACGGCAAGATCGCCTGGACCTATCCGCGCGACTTCCACCTGCCGCCGTCGCCGCGCCACGGCACCGTCCTGTCGATCACCGCGGCCGAACGCGAGCGGATCGAGGCGCACTGGCGCAGCACGACGCCGGAGGGCGCCGACGTCACGGCACGCTGGGTGGTGCCTCCGGTGCTGGCGTCGGGGACGCAGCTGCCGGTGCCGGTCGGCTTCGCCGCGACATGGCGCGCCGACGGGCAGGCGTTGCGCGACGACGTCCTCACCAACCGCGATGCGGCGGCGCGGGTCGTTCGGCTCGAGGGCAGACTGACGCGTGCGGACGGGACGACGCTCACCAAAAGCTTCACGGTCCGCGTGCTCAGCAGCGGCGCTCGGCAGTTGGAAGCCTATGCGCGCACGCCCACCGGCGCGCATGACGCGAACCAGCCGACCGTGGCGCGCAGCGTGCATCTCACGCTCTCCGGCGCCGATGGTCGCATGACGCCGCTCAACGACGATTATGGCGTGCTGTTCGCGAAGGGCGATTATACCGGCGTCGACCGGGTCGCATTGCGCGGGGTCGCCGATCCGTCGCTGTTCCACTTCGCAGACGGTGCGCTCGGCGTGATCGCGACGCGGGTCGATATGGCGGGCAAGCCCGATCCCGCCGAGACGGCGACTGTGATCTTCCGCAGCGATATCGCGCGCGCGGGCGACTTCGAGGAGTTGGGCACGCTCGACCTGCGCAGCGCCGATGGCGTTGCGCAGCCGCACGCGATCTGGGACAGCGCTGCGCGTCGCTATCTCGTATCATGGACTGACGGCAACGCGCAGCAGCGCTGGACGACGGTCGCCAATCTGGCTCGGACCGAGTGGCAGGCTGCGACGTGGCAGCCGGACGACGGGGGGCGGCGGCGGCGGATCGTCTCGGCCGGCAATGTCGGCGACGCGCGGATCGGGGCGGTGACCACCTCCGATACGCTGGCGATCAGCGCCGAAACCGCAGCCGCCCTCACCCATCGCTTCGGCCGCGTCGTCAACACCAGCGCGACGGTCGCGCCGCAAAAGATCGCCGCGGGTCGCAGCACCGATCTTGGTAGCGCGCGGGTGACGCTCGGCTATTCGGACGGCTCCACCGCGACGCGCGCGGTCGACTGGGATGCCGCCGATCTGGCGAAGCTCACGCGACCGGGCCGCTATCTGGTCCATGGCACGGTCCGCCAGCGGCGCTATCCGGCGATCTTCGCCTATAACCGCGCCGATCCCGACATTTATCGCTGGGAGAAGGACGGGCGGGTGCGCTATCTGCTCACCGCCACCGACGACACCGACAACGACAATGTCGGCTCCGTGCACCTGCCGCTGCGCGTCGCCGACCGGATTGCAGACCTCGCCGATGCCAGTGGCGCGCGCGCGCGCGAGGTCGACCTGCTCAACCGCCGCGCCCGCCGTGACCGCACCACCGAAGGCCGCGTGATCGCCGGCTGTTACTGGGCGCCCGAAATCCACGAGATCGGCGGCAAGCTGTCGATCCTGTTCGCGCCCTGCTTCAACCCGAAGGACGACCAGTCGAACGAAGGCGGCGTGTGGTCGCGGGTCGCGTCGCACCTCATCCAGTTGCGCGAGGGCGGCGATCCCGCCAACCCGGCCGACTGGTCGCGGCCCGCCGCGATCCGCAAGGCCGACGGCACCCCGCTCGGCCGCGCGGAGATGCCGACGAACATAAGCCTCGACATGTCGTTCTTCACGGTCGGGGAACGGGCTTATTACATCTGGTCGCAGCGCTATCTGCCGGCGTCGGGCTCGCTCGGCGATCCGCTGACGTGGATCGCGCCGGTCGACCCCTCGCATCCGACACGGCTGGCCGGCGCGCCGATGCCGATCATCGCGCCGCAGACCTCGGTCGAGGAGAATCTTGCCGAGGGCGCGTTCGCGCTCAGCCGCAAGGGGCGGCTGACGCTCGTCTATTCCAGCTCGGGGGTCAGCCCAACCTATGTCGTCAACGGCATCTCCGCACCGCTCGATGCCGATCTGACGCGGATCGACTCGTGGCGGAAATGGGCGGCTCCGTTGCAGAAGAGCGTGGCGATGCCGGCCGGGGTCACCGACTATCGCCGCTACGAACAGGGGCCGGGGCATGGCGCCTTCACCACCGACGAGGACGGCAACACACTCTATGTCTACCATACCTGGGGCAATGGCGTCGGCGGCGACGGGCGTGATGCGCGGGTGCGTCGCGTCCATTGGGCCGCCGACGGTCGTCCGCTGCTCGACATGACCCGCGACGAGGAGGTCGCCCCCGCCAACCGCCGCGTAACGATGGTGGTAACAACGTCTTAGCAAGGCTTGGCGATTTGACCCACTTTCGGTCATTCGCTGCGCCGTTCCCGTTCCCCAATCCCGCCATCTGTTCATTAGACATCGACGGAATGCTGAATCGCGTTGGGTCCAATGTCTAAAGCGGACAATCATTGTGCGAAAGGTTCGAGTTTATCGAACGCTCATTCCTATATTAGCTGGGTTTCACGAACAGCACTCGCATGTGATCTCGTCGCACGGCGATGACGTAGGCCGGATGCCCCTATCGGTCGGTCTCGAACAGACAGCGAGGACTCCATGACAGATTTTTCCACACATCAAGGTCGCGTCGCTATTGTCACGGGCGCCGGTCGGGGTATCGGCGCTGCGATCGCCCTAGGGTTTTCACGACGCGGCGCGAAAGTCGTGGCTGCAGACCTTTCCATGCCCGATGACACTGTCGCCGCGATCGGTGCGAGTGCGATTGGCGTCGCCGCCGACGTGTCGAGTCCTGAGGGCTGGGCGGCGATCGAACGAGCCGCAAGCGCAGCGTTCGGCGATGTCGGCATCGTGGTCAACAACGCGGCCTATTATCCCAACCACCTCATCGACGAACTCAATTTTGAAACCTGGCGCCGCACGATGTCGGTCAACCTCGACGCCCAGTTCCTGTCGGCCAAGCAGTTCCTGCCGGCGATGCGGCGCAACGGTTGGGGCCGGTTCGTCGGCATTTCGTCCAACTCGATCGGCCTAAACGTGCAGGGCATGAGCCAGCACATGGCGTCGAAGATGGGCATCATCGGCTTCATGCGTGGCCTCGCAAACGACGTCGCGGCCGACGGCATCACCTGCAACGCAATCCTGCCCGGTCTGACCCACACCGTCGCCACCGAGGCGCAGGGCGAGGAGGCGCGACGCGCGGTGTGGCAGGCGCAGGCGATCCAGCGCTTCGCCGAACCCGACGAGATCGTCGGCCCGGTGCTGTTCCTGACCAGCGACGACGCAGCGTTCATGACCGCGCAGGCGGTCGTCGTCGACGGCGGGCAATATCGGGTCGGCTGACCTTCCGACAGGAGTGACGGACATGGCGGAACGTTTGCAGGACAAGGTGTGCATCATCACCGGCTCCGGCGGCAGCATCGGGCGCGAGGCGGCGTTGCGCTTCGCCGCGGAAGGCGCGCTGGTGGTCGGGACCGACGTGAATGCCGCGGGCGCGCAGGCTACGGTCGATGCGGTGACGGCGGCGGGCGGGCGGATGGTGTCGATCCACCCCGCCGATCTCGGCACGATGGCGGGATGCCAGCAGGTCGTGGACTTCGCGACTCGCGAATTTGGCCGGATCGACGTGCTATTCAACAATGCGGCGATGGCGCATTTCAACTGGATCGAGGACATCACCGAGGACGAGTGGCGGCAGAATACGCGCGACGAGGTCGATCTGGTGTTCTTCCTGACCAAGAGCGCGTGGCCGCATCTGAAGGCCAGCGGCGGGACGATCGTCAACACAGCCTCGCTGACCGGGCATCGGGTGTTCCGGACGCTGGGCGGGCTGGCGCACGCGACCGCGAAGATGGGCATCGTCGGCATGACCAAGCAGCTGGCGATGGAGGGCCGCGACCACGGGATGCGCGCCAACTCGATCTCGCCTGGCGTGATCGAGACCAGCCAGACGGTCGAGCAGCTGAAGGACAAGGAGTGGGCCGACTATATGCTCGGCAAGACGCTGGTCGGACGGCTCGGCAAGCCGGGCGAGGTCGCCAACGTCGCGCTGTTCCTCGCGTCCGACGAAAGTTCGTTCGTGACGGGCGTCGATATCAAGGTCGATGGAGGCATGGCGATATGGTAAGTCTGGACCCAACGGCGCTGCACCACGATATCCTGTTCCGGTCTGGGCATATCGGTGCGCTCAACGTCCGCAATCGTATCGTGATGGCGCCGATGACGCGGTCGCGCTCGCCCGGCGGGGTGCCCGGCCCCGACGTCGCGGCCTATTACCGGCGACGCGCGGAAGGGGGCGTCGGGCTGATCGTCACCGAAGGCACATGGGTGCCGCACTGGAGCGCGTCGGACGATTCCGATGCGCCGACCTTCCACGGCGACACCGCGCTTGCGGGGTGGAAGCATGTGGTCGACGAGGTCCACGCCGCCGGCGCCGCGATCATGCCGCAGCTGTGGCATGTCGGGCAGCTGCTCGACAAGTCGGGTGCGTCGCGCGGGCACCTGTTCGGGCCGTCGGGGATGACCGGCGGCGTCGGCATCGCGCCGACCGCGACCGACACGCCGGCGTCGCAGGCGGAGATCGACGCGGTCATCGACGCCTATGCGACCGCGGCCCTGTCCGCGAAGCAACTCGGGTTCGATGGCGTCGAGCTTCATTCCGGGCATGGCTATCTAATCGACCAGTTCTTCTGGGCGGACACCAATCGCCGCACGGATCGCTATGGCGGCGACGTGGCCGGGCGCACCCGTTTCGCGGTCGAGATCGTGCAGGAGATCAAGCGCCGCGCGGGGCCTCGCTTTCCCGTCACGCTGCGCTTCTCGCAGTGGAAGATGCATGATTTCGGCGCGCGGCTGTTCGCGAATCCGACGGAAATGGCGGCGTTTCTGGAGCCGCTGGTCGATGCCGGGGTCGATGCGTTCCACGCGTCGCAGCGGCGCTTCTGGGAGGGCGAGTTCGGGACCGACCTGCATCTGGCGGCCTGGGCCCAGAAACTGTCGGGCAAGCCGGGCATCGCGGTCGGTTCGGTGACGCTGCAGCGCGACCTGATCGACAGCTTCGACGGATCGGGCAGCGAGGCCGCCGACAATCTGCCGCTGTTGCGCAGGCGGATGGAGCGCGGCGATTTCGATTTCATCGCGGTCGGCCGTGCACTGATCGCCAATCCGGACTGGCCACGGCGGGTGCACAGGGAACAGCCGATCGTGCCCTACGCCCAAAGCGCGCTCGCGACGCTTGAATAGGATCGTTCGAAACGGTCGAACGATCTGGTCGAAACTATTCCGCTGCCCGGGACGATCATTCCCGGCCACATACGCCACAGCATCGCTGCCGGTCACGGAGCGTCCGCCCAAGAGAAAGGGAAACTGCCATGAAGATGATGATCGCCGCCGCCCTGTCGATCACCGCGCTTGCCGCCACCACTGCGACGGTGGCGCAGACTGCGCCCGCCGCTGCTCCCGCCAGCATCAAGGCGGGCACCTACACCGTCGAAACCTATCACACGCTGGTGCGGTTCGGCGTGAACCATTTCGGCATCAACGAATTCTTCGGCACCTTCCCGGGCGCGAAGGGCAGCCTGACGATCGATCCAAAGAACCTGGCGGCGACGAAGCTCGACGTGGCGGTGCCGGTCGCGACCGTGTCGACCACCAATGCGACGCTCGACAACGAACTGGTGGGCGCCGACTGGCTCGATGCCGCGAAGTTCCCCGAGATGCGTTTCGTGTCGACCAGGGTCACGCGCACCGGCGCGACGACGGCGACCGTGGCGGGCAACCTGACGCTGCACGGCGTGACCCGGCCGGTGACGCTCGATGCGACGTTCGATGCGGCGGCGACCAATCCGATGAACAAGGCGTATACGCTCGGCTTCAAGGGCAGCGGCGTCATCAAGCGGACCGAGTTCGGCGTCAGCAAGTACGCGCCGATGGTCAGCGACGAGACGACCATCGCGATCAGCGCGGCGTTCGAATACAAGGGCTGATCGTTCGCTCTTGATGCTCCGTCCGGCGCGGCCGGGCGGCGCGTCATCTCGCGTCGAAGGGGATCCTCCATGCGCACCCGCTACTCGACCGTCGCCATGGTCCTTCACTGGATCATCGCGCTGCTGATCCTGGCCAATCTGCTGCTCGGCTGGTGGATGGGCTATCTGACCGGCATGGACCAGTTTGCGAAGTTCCAGCTGCACAAGTCGATCGGCATCACCGTGCTGGTGCTGAGCGTGGCGCGCCTCGCCTGGCGCATGCTCAACCCGCCGCCGCCCAGCGTCGCGCCGATGAAGCCGTGGGAGCACCGGGTCGCCAGCGCCACCCACTGGTTCTTCTACGTCATGATGATCGGCATGCCGCTGACCGGCTGGGCGATGGTGTCGGTCAGCAAGTACAATCTGCCGACGCTGCTGTGGAAGACGATTCCGTGGCCGCATATCGGCTTTCTCCACGCGCTGGACCCTGCCGCCAAGGCGGCGGTCGAGGCGGTCAGCGGTGGCGTCCACCTGTATCTCGCGCTGGGCGGCGCGGCGCTGATCGCGCTGCATGTCGCCGCCGCGCTCAAGCATCAATTCGTCACGCGTGACGGCGTCCTGGGCCGGATGGTTCCGGGCCTGCGCAGTACGCCGACCGTCAACTAAGGAGACTCGACCATGCGCCATTTTCCCATCGCCGCCGCCGTCCTGGTCGCGGTCCCCGCCATCGCCGCACCCGCGCCGTCGTGGACCATCGACAAGGCGCGATCGCAGGTCGCGTTCGTCGCCGGCATGAATGGGCAGGCTATTAACGGCAGCTTGAAACGCTTCGACGCGCGGATCGCGTTCGATCCCGCCAATCTCGCCGGATCGAGCGTCGCGGCGGTGATCGACACCGCATCGGCCGCGACCGGTGACGCCTCGCGCGATGAATCGCTGCCGACACCCGACTGGTTCAACGTCCGCGCCTTCCCCCGCGCGACGTTCGTGTCGAAGTCGTTCAAAAGCCTGGGCGGCAACCGCTATCAGGCGGCAGGGACGCTGACGATCCGCGGTGTCGCAAGGCCGATCGTCCTGCCGTTCCAGCTTGCGATCAACGGCAATGCCGCACAGATGCGCGGTACGCTGACGATCGACCGGCGCTGGTTCGGCGTGGGGCAGGGTCAGTTCGCCACCCCGGATACGGTCGCTGCGAACGTGAAGATCAACATCGCCATCAATGCCCGCAAGGCGGGGTGAGGACATCGTCATGCAGCGTACCGGCAACACCATCCTCATCACCGGCGGCGGATCCGGCATCGGCGCGGCGCTGGCCCGCCGCTTCCATGATCTGGGCAACACCGTCATCATCGCCGGACGGCGGCACGCGGCGCTCGATGACGCCGCGGCAGGTCGGGAGAACGTCCACACGATGATGCTCGATGCCGACGATCCGGCGGCGATCAGGGCGTTCGCGCAGGACGTCACCGCACGCTTCCCCGGGCTGAACGTGCTCATCAACAATGCCGGGATCATGCGTGTCGAGCCGCTCGACACCGCGCGCGACCTGGGCGATGCGGAAGGCACGATCGCGACCAACCTGCTCGGTCCGATCCGCATGATCGACGCGCTGGTCGATCACCTCGTCGCGCGCGGCGACGGGGCGATCGTCAACGTCACCTCGGGCCTCGCCTTCGTGCCGCTGGTCCAGACCCCGACCTATTCGGCGACCAAGGCGGCGCTGCATTCCTACACCGTCTCGCTGCGCACCGCGCTGGCGGGCAGGGTCGAGGTCATCGAACTGGCGCCGCCCGCGGTCCAGACCGAGCTGACCCCCGGCCAGTCGACGCGCGAGGGCTATCAGCCGCTCGACGACTTCGCCGACGAGGTGCTGGCGCTGTTCGCGCAGGAGCCGATCCCGGCCGAGATCCTTGTCCAGCGCGTCCACCCGCTGCGCTTCGCCGAACGCGACGACCGGTTCGCGGCGACGCTTAACCGACTGAACGGCCAGGCACACTGATCTCCTCGCGAAAGGATATCATCATGGCAAAGATCGCCCTCATCGGCGCATCGGGAAACGCCGGTGCGTGCATCCTGCAAGAACTGTCGGATCGCGGCCACAGCGTCACCGCCATCGCGCGTCATCCGGACCGGATCGCGACGCTGCCCGGCGTCACCGCCGTGCACGGCGACGTGGCGGACGCGACGCAACTGGCGACCTTGCTCGCGGGGCATGACGCGGTCGTCAGCTTGGTCCATTTCTCGGCCAGCGATCCGCACGCGCTGATCGCCGCCGTCCGGCAATCGGGCGTGCCGCGCTATCTGGTGGTCGGCGGCGCAGGCAGCTTGGAGGTGGCACCCGGCGTCCGGTTGCTCGACAGCCCGGACTTTCCCGACGCCTACCGGCCCGAGGCGACCAAGGGGGCAGAATTTCTCGACCTGCTGCGCGCCGAGCCGACGCTGAACTGGACGTTCCTGTCGCCGTCGGCGATGTTCGTCGCGGGCGAGCGGACCGGCGTGTTCCGGCTGGGCAAGGACGCGCTTCTGTCGGATGACCAGGGCTCGAGCATCTCGTTCGCGGACTATGCCATCGCAATGGTCGATGAGATCGAACGCCCTGCCCACAGTCGCCAGCGCTTTACGGTCGGCTATTGAACAGCGACCGGCGGCATCGCTGCCGCCGGTCCACACTCAATCGTTGGGGGTCAGCGCCGCCATCACGGTCGCGCTGTCGACATATTGCTCCATCGTCACGATCCTGCCGCCCTCCAGCCGGTAGAGGTGCGCGAAGGTCGCGGTCATCGCCTTGCCGGTAGCGCGGTACGTCCCCGAATAGACGCCGAACGCCGCGACGCGGTCGCCGTCCTCGAGATAGGTGTGGACCTCGGCCTTGTACCCCTCCCACTCAGTGCCGAGCCGGTGGAAGACGTTCTCGACGATCGCGTCGTAGCCGACATAGGTGCCGGCATAGGGGAACCCCGCCGCCTCGGTCCATGTCGCATGCGGCGCGAGCGCGGCCTTCAGGTTTGCGCCGTTCTCGGCGGACGAGCCTTCATAGGTGGCGCGGATAATGTCCTTGTTCGTCGCCATGGTTCAGCCCCACGCCATCTCGCCGGTCGCGACCTTCGCGCCGACCTGCAACGCCACGCCCATCCCGGCATCGGGGTAACGCGCGGTCATCGCCGCGATCAGCGCCGCGCTGTCGGGCTCCTTCGCGAGTTCCTCCTCGAACGCGCGCAGGTAGTCGCGGGTGTAGGTCAGCGCCGCCGCTCCGGTCGGCGCGTCGGGGGTCATGTGCCCCGGCACAACGACCGCGGGATCGCGCGCCAGCATCGCGTCGAGCTGCGCGATCCACGCGGCGCGCCCCGCCGCGCTGTTGGTGTCCGCGGTCCAGACATGGACGCCCGAGAAGACCAGCACGCCGCCAACGATCGCCGACAGCGACGGCACCCAAAGGTAACGCCGGTTGGCGGGGCCATCCGCCGCGACGATCTCGACGCACTCGCCATCGACGGTCAGCGCGGTGTCGGTGAAGGGTGTCGGCATGACCACGTCGTCCAGCGTCTTCGGCCCGTTGTCGCCGAGCTGCGGTCCCCAGGTCGCCAGCTTCTTCGCCACGTTCGCCTCGATCGCAGCGATCGTCTCGGGGGCGGCCAGCACGCGCGCGTCGGGGAACGCCGCCGTGATCGGTGCCAGGCTGAAATAATAATCGGGGTCGCTCTGGCTGACATAGATCGTGGTCAGCGTCCGCCCCGTCGCGGCGATCGCCTCCGCCAGCGCGCGCCCGTCCGGCAGGGTGAAGCCGCCATCGACCAGCACCGCCTCGGTCGCGCCCCATAGCAGCACGGGGGCGCGGAAGAAGCCGTGCTCGCCGGCGGGGAAGGATTGCCAGTGCAGCGTGTCGGTCATGGTCTGTCTCCTGTGATGGGGTGAAAGCGGATCAGGCGGCCAGCAGCGACAACGGGTCGCGGTATAGCTGGTTCGTATCGATCGGGGTCAGCGTGTCGCGGTCGATCCGTAACAGCGCGGGCACGCCGCGCAGGCCATGCGCGCGCAGGATCGACCCGGCGCGGTCCAGCCGCTGGCGGGTGGCGGCGTGCAGCGCGGGCGCGTCCGCGACCAGCGCGACCGCCGCCCGCTCCAGTCCCGCCGCGTGCAACAGATCGGCCAGCACGCCGGTATCGGCGATATCCTGCCCGTCATGGTAGCGCGCGCGCTGGATCAGGCCGAGCAGCGCCAGTTCGCGGTCGGGCGCGGTACGCGCGACCGCGGTCAGCGCCAGCGTCGCGGGGCCGCTGTCCAGCCGCACGTCGCCGCCGTCCGTGATGCGCGCGCAATAGGCGTCGCCGAACGTCGCGCCGGTGGCGGCGGCGATCGCGCGGTCGCTGGTCAAGATGTGCGTCGCCATGCCCCGGTCGAGCGTCCGAGCGCCCGCACCGGCGAACAGGCCGGTGGGCAGCGGCTCGACCGCCACGCCGGGCTGTGCCGCCAGCGTCGCGATGGCACCCGACGCGCCGTAGCACCAGCCGCATAGCGGATCGAAGAGGTAGAGGAAGCGGGTCGTCATGTGACTGTTCTCCATGATGACGGAGATATGCGCGCAACCGATTGCCGGGGCTAGATCGACGATCTATCCATCACCGTATGCCAACAGCATACAGTCCGCGCGCCGCCGCCCATCACGGCATCAACAATCTGAAACGGCTCGCCTATTTTGCGGAGGTGATCGAAACCGGATCGTTCACCGCGGCGGCCACGCGGCTGGGGATCACGAAGGCGGTGGTCAGCAGTCAGGTCGCCCGGCTGGAACAGGCGTTCGAAACCACGCTGCTGATCCGCACGACCCGCAGCGTGCGGCCGACCGAGGAGGGGCGCATCTTCTACGAACACTGCGCCCGGATCCTGTCGGAGGCGCAGGCGGCGTTCGACGGTCTGGCGGCGGGGGACGGCGCGCCGACCGGGCTGCTGCGGCTGACCGCGCCGCTCGATTACGGCGTCGCAATGGTGGTGCCGGCGATCGCCGCGTTCCGTCAACGCTTTCCCGGCTGCGCCGTCGATCTGATGCTGAGCGATGCGACGCTCGATCCGGTCGGCAGCGATATCGAACTCGCGATCCGGGTCGGCTGGCTGACCGACAGCGCGCTGCGCGCGCGGTCGATCGGGACGTTCGGGCAGGTGCTGGTCGCCGGCCCGGACCATGCGGTCGCGCCGGATGCGACGCCCGCCGACGTCGCGGCGCGGCCGTTCGTCGCCAACAGCAACCTCGGCGATCCGCTCGGCTGGACGTTCCGGTCGGAGACGGGCGCGACGCAGACGGTGCGCTTCGCGACGACGCTGGCGATCAGTGCGACGACCGGCGTGGCGCAGGCGGCGCGCGACGGCGCCGGGCTCGCGATCCTGCCCGATTTCGCAGTGGCGGACGATCTGGCGAGCGGACGGCTGGTCCGGCTGCTACCTGGATGGGCGCTCGATCGCGGCGGCATTCACGCGGTGATGCCGGGCACGCGCTTTCGTCCGGCGCGCGTCACCGCCTTTCTCGATATCCTCACCGATCGCGAGCGGCGACGCTGACTCCTATCGCATGTGCGGCCGCACCGCCTGCCCGAGCAGCTCGATCGACCGCAGCATCGCGGGCTGGTCGCGCGCGGCCGAACTCATCTGGAACGTCACCCGGTCGATCCCGCCCAGATCGCGGTCGGCCTGCTGCAACTGCGCGACGACGGTGTCGGGACTGCCGATCAGGAACGCGCCGCGCGGTCCCGTCATCTGGTCGTATTGTGCGCGGGTCGCGGGCGGCCAGCCGCGTTCCGCGCCGACCTTGGTGAACATGTACTGCCAGCCGGGGAAGAAGGCGTCGCGCGCCTGGCTATCAGAGTCGGCGACGAAGCCCAGCGCATGGACCCCGACCTTCAGCGTCTCAGGCGCATGCCCCGCCGCCGCCCCGGCGCGGCGATACAGGTCGACGAGCGGGCGGAAGCGCGCGATCTCCCCGCCGATGATCGCAACCATCAGCGGCAGGCCGAGCGTGCCCGCGCGGACGAACGACTGCGGCGTGCCGCCGACGCCCAGCCAGACCGGCAGTACCGGCTGTTGCGGGCGCGGATAGATGCCCTGGCCGCGCAGCGGCGCGCGGAACTTGCCCGACCAGTCGATGGCGGCGCGCTCGCGGATCGCCAGCAGCAGGTCGAGCTTCTCGGCGAACAGCGCGTCGTAATCGTTCAGGTCGAACCCGAACAAGGGATATGCCTCGATCGACGATCCACGTCCGACCACCATCTCGACCCGGCCGCGCGCGATCAGGTCCAGCGTCGCGAATTCCTGGAACACGCGCACCGGATCGGCGGCGCTCAGTACGGTCACCGCGCTGGTCAGCCGGATATTGTTCGTCCGCGCGGCGGCGGCGGCGAGGATGACGGCGGGCGCGCTGTCGAGATAGTCGCTGCGATGGTGTTCGCCGACCCCGAACACGTCGAGGCCCGCGCGGTCCGCTGCGACGATTTCGTCGAGCAGGAACGCCATGCGATCGGCATCGCCGACCGGTGGCTCCTCGCCGAGTGCCGCGGATGTCGCGGCGAAGCTGTCGATGCCGATTTCCATGCCGTCGTCTCCGCTATCGCGTTCGATCTACCACTCGCGGCCGTCGTGACCCCAGCGGAAGCGTGCTTCGTCCTGCCCGGTATAGTCGGGATCGAGATAGACGTGGCACCTTACGATCAGCCCGTCGCGAAATTCGAAGACGTTGCAGAAGCGTCCGCCGGCGGTCTTGCTGCCGTCCCAGTCCACGCCGTTCAGCCGCCCGCGCGACGTGCCTTCGACGATGACATGGGGATCGCGCGCGACGTAGAGTAGGTTCTCCTTGTCGTGCTCGATCGCCTCCAGCTGGCCGGTAAAGCCCGACACCATCTCGAACACCGACTGCGGCCCGTGGCCGATGCCGAACTTCGGATAATAGAATTGCAGGTCGGGATGGAACAGCTCCATCAGCCGCGGGTCCTGTGCGTCGCTGCGGATGAAATACTCCTTCGCCACCTCGACGTTGCGGTTGTCCTGATCGGTCATCATGTCTCTCCTGTATGGGCGTCAGGCGTGCAGCAGCGCGGCGACGGCCGGCGTGCGGGCGAGCGCGGCGATGGTCCGCTGCCCTTCCGCCAGCGCCGCGGCGCTGGTGTGTACCGAGTGGCTACCCAGTACGAGCGGATGGGGATGACGCGCGGCCGAGCCGAGCACGAACTCGGTGGCGCCGTGCGCGACGACGTCGATCGCGTCGTCGCCGTCGCCGAACACGACCATCTCGCGCTCGGCGATCGTGTCGCCCACGCCCAGCCGCCCGCCGCTGACCGCCGCCCAGGCCACGTCGTGTCCGGCAGCGGGCGTGTAGGTCCAGCGCTCTCCATCGGCCAGCCGGACGTGCAGATAGGTCAGCGGCATCGGCAGCTCGATCGGTCCCGACACGCCGCCATACCGCCCGAGCAGGACGCGCACCGGTCCCTCGCTC
Organism: Sphingomonas sp. Leaf343; assembly: GCF_001423765.1. Classification (GTDB taxonomy): domain Bacteria; phylum Pseudomonadota; class Alphaproteobacteria; order Sphingomonadales; family Sphingomonadaceae; genus Sphingomonas. Next base: position 345,694 of record NZ_LMPG01000011.1, on the reverse strand, counting down.
TCGAAGGTTTCGGGGCCGAGATAGCGGCTCTCGGGTTCCGACAGCTCCAGTTCCGGCGGCAGCGCCAGCCATAGCTGGAAGCCGAGGATCGGCTGCCCGCCGAGCGGCTGGCCGGTGTGCCAGACGCCGCGGCCGGCGCGCATCCACTCGACCGCGCCGTCGTGCAGCGCGCCCGCCTCGCCGGTCGAATCGGCATAGGTCATGCCGCCGCGCAGGAAGGTGGTGTGCGTCGCGATCCCCGAATGGGGATGGGCGGAGACGCCGCCGGTGAAGCTGTCCGCCTCGAACAGGTCGAGGAAGACGAACGGCTTGACCAACTGACCCAGATCGCCCGGGCTCATCAGCCGGGTGATCGGCCCGTGGCGGGTGCCACGGGTCCGGTGGGTGATGGCCCGCGTGGTGGCGGGCCGGGTGGCGAGGCTGGCCATGGCGGCGTCTCCAATCAGGGGTTTCAGGCGGTGAGCGCGGCGATCTGCGCTTCGGCCGCCTCGATCGCGGCGGCGCGCTGTTCCGGGCCGACCGCGATGCCTTCCGCCACGATCGCCTCGGCATTCAGGCCGATGAAGGCGAAGGCGGTCTTCAGATAGGTCTCGGTGTGCTCGAACGACACGATCGGCGATTCACCGGTGTAGAAGCCGCCGCGCGCGACCGTCAGGATGATACGCTTGCCGGGAACGAGCCCGACCGGCGCGCCATCGACGTATTTGAACGTCTTGCCCGCCACCATGATGCGGTCGATCCACGCCTTCAGCTGGCTGGGGATGCCGAAATTGTATAGGCCGGCGCCGATCACGACGACGTCGGCGGCGATGAATTCGTCGAGCACCGCGGCGCTCTGGACGATCTCCGCCTGGAGCTCGGGGGTGCGATCCGCCTCGGCGCTCTGCAGCGCGGCGAGATAGCCGCCCGACAGATGCGGGATCGGATCGGCGGCGACGTCGCGATAGACGACCTCGATATCGTCGCGACCGGCGTGCAGCTGCGCGACGACTTGCGCCGACAGCTGGCGGCTGACCGAATAGCCGCCGAGGATGCTAGAATCGATGTGCAGGAGTTTCATGGCAGAATCCTTTCTGTGGTCTGAAGAGGAGAGTCAGGCCGCCGCGGACAGCGGCGGGGTTTCTGGAAGCGGGATGAATTCGACATCGTCGCCCGGCACGCCCGGAAAGCGGCGCTCGCGCCAGTCGGCGGCGGCCTGGTCGATGCGATCCCGGCGGCTGGAGACGAAGTTCCAGAAGATGTGGCGCGGCCCGTCGAGCGGTTCGCCGCCCATCAGCATCAGCCGGGTCGGGCCATCGGCGCGGACGACGATCTCGGTGCCCGGACGGAACACGACCAGCTTGTCCTTGCAGAAGACGCCGACCTGTCCCGTCACCTCGATGCCGCCCTCGACGACATAGACGGCGCGTTCGATGTGGCTGCTCTCGATCGCGAACCGCGCGCCCGGTGCCAGCACGATGTCGGCATAGAGCGTGTCCGAGAACAGGCGCGTCGGCGCGGTCTGTCCGCCGAAGCTGCCGGCCAGCAGCTTCATCTGGATGCCGCTGTCCGTCAGGACGGGGACATCCGCGGCGTCGACATGCTGGAAACCGGGGTCGGTCTCCTCCAGCGCCTGCGGCAGGCCCAGCCACGCCTGGAAGCCGAACATCGTCTCCTCGCGGCCGCGGCTGGCGGGGCCGCTGCGCTCCGAATGGACGATGCCGCGTCCGGCGGTCATCAAATTGACCTCGCCCGGGCGGATCGTCTGGACATAGCCTTCGCTGTCGCGATGGTCACTCTCGCCCTCGATCAGATAGGTGAGCGTGCTGAGGCCGATGTGCGGATGCGGGCGGGTGTCGGCGCCCTGGCCGGGACCGAGCACGACGGGGCCGAAGCTGTCGAGGAACACGAACGGCCCGACCATGCGGCGTTTGGCGGACGGTAGCGCACGGCGCACCGAGAAGTCGCCCAGATCGCGCGTCGCGGGCAGGATCATCTGTTCGACCGGACCGGTATGGGATGAAAGCGTCATCGTGGCGTCTCCTGGAACGATGGTCGTGCCGACGGCGCTTCCGGACCGGGGAGGGGGGATTGCCCGGAAGCGCCGTCTCGATCCCCAGATATGCGGCGGGAAGGTTCGCGAAAACCGGCCAAGTTTAGATCGAAATGTTCGATGGAATCGGTATGATGCGGCGACGGGCCTCCGTCAGTCACACGGATGAGAAGTCACCATGATCTCCGACCCCGGCACCCCGACCCTCGACCAGTTGCGCGTTCTGGTAACCGTGGTGGAGGTCGGCAGCTTCGCCGGCGCGGCGCGCAAGCTGAACCGCGCGACCTCCGTCATCAGCTACACGATCGCCAATCTGGAGGCGCAGCTCGGAGTCCGGCTGTTCGACCGCGAATCGACGCGCAAGCCGCAGCTGACCGACGCGGGCCGCATGGTGCTGGGCGAGGCGCGGCTCGTCGCCAGCGGCATCGATACGCTGCGTGCCAAGACGAAAGGGCTGCTGCAGGGGCTGGAATCCGAACTCCACGTCGTCCTCGACACGTTCCTGCCGAAGGACCGGGTCGTCGATGCGCTGACCGGATTCTTCGCCGCTTTTCCCACGGTGTCGCTCCATCTCTCGGTCGAAACGCTGGGCGCGGTGACGCAGCTGATCCTCAACCGCCGGGCGACGGTGGGCGTCAGCGGTCCGCTCGACACGATGGACGGGATCGAGCGGATTGCGATCGGCGGGGTACGGATGATCCCCGTGGCCGCGACGACGCATCCGCTGGCGATGGCCGCGCACAACGCCCCCGGTGCCGGGCGCGAGCATATCCAGCTGATCCTGACCGATCGATCCCCGCTGACCGAGGGACGGACATTCGGGGTGATGAGCAGCCGGATGTGGAAGCTGGCCGACGTATCGTCGAAGCACATGCTGCTGAATGCGGGGATCGGCTGGGGTTTCATGCCGGAACCGATGGTGCGCGACGACGTGGCGGCGGGGCGGCTCGTCGTGCTCGACATGCCCGATGCCGCGAGCGGGGATTACGCGCTCCACGCGATCCATCGCAGCGATACGCTGCCCGGTCCCGCCGCGTCATGGCTGATCGACCGGCTGCGCAGCCAGACCCGGGACGGGGCACCGGCCCCCGTTGCCGTTGCTGCCGCCAGTGCATCCGGCGATCGACCGGAATAGCTTTCGATCGATTTTATCGAACGTTTCCTTCGATACATTTCGGCTGACGCGATCGATCGGTCGCTGCCACATACGGTCTCACGACGGCAACGCGCCGCCGGCGATGAGAAAGGATGTTCGGCATGGCGTTTCTGGATCTGGCGTTCGACCTCCCCCGCGCCGCGCTGGCCACGCCGGCCATCGGCCCGGTTCGCGCTACGGTGTCGCGGATCGCGCCGCTGGAACGGCAGGTCCTTCACCTTGCCGCTGCCGACACGCGTTCGAGCCTGAACGAACCCGGGCGGATCGCACGGATGCTGCGCTGGGTGTTCGCCGTGAAGACGGCCAACCGGCTTGCCGATCCGCGGCTGGAGGCGCTGCGCCGTTTCGCCGTGCTGGCCCGTGTGCATGGCGATGCGCTGCCCGATGCGGAGGTCGATCGCCTGATCGGTGCCGGCTTCGTCCGCGAGGCGCTCGCCGAAATCTGCGAGCTGGTCGCCGCGCTTCCGCGGGCGACGGCCTGAACCCCGCAACAGGAGGATCGTCATGAACGTCATCACCCGTGCCGCATCCGGCCATCGTCCGTGGGCAAAGCGCCGCAGCGACGCGATCCATCTCGCCGTCAGGGCGGTCTATGCCGGCACGGGCGCAGGTGCTGCGGCCTCGATCTATGCGCGTCTCGATAACGTGCTCGGCGAGCCGCTGCCGGCCGCGATCATCACCTTGCTGGCGATCATGACGTTCTTGGTCGTCATCGCACCGAAGGGCGACCGGCGATGACCTGGCTCCCGCTGTTCCTGATGCTGTGCGGCATCGGGCCTTCCCAGGCATCGCAGATCGCCGCCACGCTCGACGCGATCGACCAGGCCGGGTTGGTCTGTCCCGATCGCCCGCCTGCCTGAAGACGGCTTCCCATCCCATTTCATCCCGGCGCGTCGCCCGTCGCGACGCGTGCGACGATCGACGCCGGCGCATCGCCGATCCGTTTTCCCATCATCCCTGCAAGACAAAGGAATTAACATCATGACCATCGGTATCATCGGTTCGGGCGCACTGGGTTCGAACGTGGCGCGGGCGCTAGCGCAGAAGGGCCAGTCCGCGATTATCGCCAACAAACGCGGCCCGGAATCGCTGGGCACCCTCGTTGCTGAACTGGGCGACACGATCACCGCCGGCACGGTGGCGGAGGCTGCCGCCGCCGACATCGTCGTGCTGGCAATGCCATGGGTCGCGCTGGAGGACGTGCTGTCGGGCCTGCCGGACTGGAACGGCCGGATCGTGATCGACGGCACCAACCCCGTGCTGTTCCTCGATCCGAACTCCCCCGACGTCAGCGATCCGTCGAACCCGCTCGCCGCCTATGGGATCAAGGCGGTCGACATTGGCGACCGCCATTCCAGCGCGATCGTCGCGGACCTCGTCCCTGGCGCGCGCGTCGTGAAGGCGTTCAACCACCTCGACGTCAACGTCCTGCCGCATCCCGAAGCCGCCGGTGGCCAGCGCGTGCTGTTCTATTCGGGTGACGATGCCGATGCCAAGGCGCAGGTCCGTGCGATCCTCGAGACGATTGGTTTCCTGCCGATCGATCTGGGAACGCTCGACGTCGGCGGGCCGCTTGCCTCGCTACCGTTCGGCCCGCTCGCCACGCACAATTTCGTGCGCATCTGATCGCCCACCTCCCGTTTCGAAAGAATATCGACATGACCACCACCGCCGCCGACCTCGTCCGCAAGAGCCTCGAGACTTTCCTATCCAAGGACATGAAGGGCTGGACCGATCTGTGCGCCGACGATGTCGTCGCCGAATTCCCCTTCGCGCCCGAGGGGTCTCCGGCGCGGATCGAGGGGAAGGCCGCGCTATACGACTATCTGCGCGGCTATCCCGATGCTATTGACGTGAAGTCGCTGCCGACCCTGAAGGTCTATGCCACCGACGATCCGTCCGTCGCGATCGCCGAGTGGAGCGCCTCGGGCACCGTCCTGTCGAACGGAAACCCCTATGAGATGCGGTACGCGACCTTCGTCACAGTCCGCTACGGGCTGATCGTCAACTATCGCGAATATTGGAATCCGCAGGCTTTCATGAATGCCATGAGTGGGGCGCGTTTCGACGTCTGATCAAGGGGCTCCGGCGGTAGCGACGTTCGTCTGCTATGTTCGCCACCGCCACCCGTACGAGGCTAAAGCCTCAATCGGCCTTCGATCAGCATCGTCCGCTGCTTGCGGAAGAACAAGCCGTATGCTTTATCAGCGGGAACCCCGGCACCTGCCCGGCTATTGTGAACGATTGTTTGGTTACGCCCATGCTCGCTTGAAAGCGAACGGGCGGCTCCCCACCATCAACGGGCATTTGGGGCCCCGGTCCCGCCACCTGAACGAATGTCTGCTTTTTGCGGCCGCCGCCCGAAACCGGACGGGCCGGTTTCCACCAGGACCAGCCAGTACACCTTCATCAGAAGGTTGATCTCGTCGCCTCACAGCAGCCGTTATTTCGCAAGCTCGTCACTATTCCGGTAAGTACGCAGCGCCTTTGGAGCACGCACGAGAGCGGTGATTCGCCTCACCTGCGGAGGCTACATAGTCGAGATGCTTCTCCTGAGATACCTGCAGCGCAACTACAATCGCATCTTCCATAATCATCCCGTCTTGAATGCAGAGGTGCGAATGAGCGTCGGCCGTCAGGGTCCACGGTACTACTAACAGGGTCTTCTGCGTAGCAAAGTCCAGACGCAGCTTTGGCACGACGAGTTCGCTCGACTTGCCGCACACGTGGAGCATGGTGCTGCTCGATGAGTCGCAGCCAGGATGGTTGCTGCCCCGGTCAGCATGACTGACGGGGCTGTGGGTAGTGGGAGCGGCATGCCGTCGCTCGCCACGAGCTAGGAGCCAACCCATGACCAAGCTGAGCGACCTCCAGACCATCCTGCTCTCCCGCGCATCGCAGCGGCAGGACCGCAGTCTACTACCCGTACCCGAAGGAGTCCGCGGGGACGCCGACCGCATCGACAAGGCCATCAGTGCGCTGATGAAGTTCGGTAATGCTGAGGAAGCGCCGGACGCCAAGCCAGGTCAAACCTGGCGCAGCGATGGAGACCTTCGGTTCGGAGCGGTGATCTCCGATGCTGGACTGGTTGCCATCGGGATTGAGCCTGACGGTATCGGGCCAGTCGGCGGGGCGGGCGAGGAGACGCTGGTGGAGAGCCATGCTGGCTTCGAGCGTCCTACCAAGGCAGCGCTGGTGCTCGCGCTGCTGCAGCGCGAGCAGGGTGCCACAATGGCCGAACTGATGGAGGCAACCGGCTGGCTGCCGCACACGACGCGGGCTGCGCTCACCGGCATCCGGAAGAAGGGGCACGCTGTGGTCAAGGACAAACGCGATGACGTGACCTGTTACAGCGTGGCGGCCTAACGATGGCGAGGATCGATGATGCAGTAAACCGGCTGGTCAAGCTGTCGCCAGCCGAGCTTCGGTCCGAGTGGCAGGCGATGATGGGAGACGCACCGCCTGATCTGCCGCCGTCGCTGCTGCGCCGCGTGCTTGCGTATCGCGTGCAGGAGCAGGCGCACGGCGGGCTGCCGGCCGCCGTGCAGCGGATGATTGACGTGCTGAGCCGCGACCCGCTGGCCGGGCCGGTCGAGCCCGAGATCAAGTTGAAGCCAGGCACACGCCTGCTTCGCAAGTGGAACGGCAAGCTCCATAGCGTGCAAGTCGTCGAGGACGGGCTGATGTTCGAGGAACGCCGCTACCGTTCGCTGTCGCACATCGCGCGCGAGATCACCGGGGCGCAATGGTCGGGGCCGCGGTTCTTCGGGTTGAAGAAGCCGGTTCACCCGCCACTCCGGGCGGTCGCGCGTGGCTAGGCGGCCGACTCTACTGGCCGCTGCGGGAAGCGGCGGCGAGCCTCGCTGCGCTGTATATACCCGCAAGTCGACGGAGGAGGGGCTCGAACAGGCATTCAACAGCCTGGACGCGCAGCGTGAGGCCTGTGCCGCCTATGTCACCAGCCAGAAGCACGAGGGCTGGACACTAGTGCCTATCGCCTATGACGACGGCGGTTTCTCGGGTGGCAGCATGGACCGACCGGGACTGAAGCGCCTTCTCGCGGATGTCGAAGCCGGCCGGGTCGATGTGATCGTCGTCTACAAGGTCGACCGGCTGACCCGCAGCCTTGCCGACTTCGCCAAGATCGTCGAGGTGCTGGATGCGCGCGGTGCCTCGTTCGTCAGCGTCACCCAGGCGTTCAACACCACCACCAGCATGGGACGGCTGACCCTCAACGTGCTGCTCTCCTTTGCGCAGTTTGAGCGTGAGGTCACCGGTGAGCGCATCCGCGACAAGATCGCCGCTTCCAAGAAAAAAGGCATGTGGATGGGCGGTCCGGTGCCGCTCGGCTATGACGTTTGTGACCGCAAGCTGGTCGCCAACGAGGCCGAGGCGGAGACCGTGCGCCTGATCTTCAACCGCCATCAGACAGTCGGCACCATCCAGGCGCTGGTTGCCGACCTTGCCTTCCGGGGAATCGTCTCCAAGCGGCGGATCATGCCCGACGGCCGTGAGACTGGAGGGGAAGCATACCGCGCCGGTGCGCTGACTCACATGCTACGTAACGTACTCTACACCGGGCAGGTCAGCCATCACGGCGCCATCTACCCGGGCGAGCACGAGGCTATTGTCGATCGCCCAATCTGGGATGCGTCGCAGGCACTGCTCGACCGCAGCGAGCCCCGGCCACGAACCGGGCACATCGCCATGCTCGGGGGCATGATCGAGGATGGTCACGGGCGGCGCATGACATCAGCGCACGCGAAAAAGGGAGAGCGGCGGTACCTCTATTATGTGTCTGTCCCGATAGCGGGTCAGGCCGTGGAGGGTTGGCGGTTACCCGCGGGCGACGTGGATGCACTGGTCAGCAATGCCGTGCTCGGCTTGTTGCGTGATCCCGTTTGCCTTGCCGCCGAATACGGTGATGTATCAGCCCATGCACGACTCGCCCCAGCTTGCGCCGACTGGGTCGATCGTCTCCGCCAGCCTGCTGGCATGCGAGCGGCGCTTCAGCAGCTCGACGCTGCGGTCCTTGTCGGCGCAGATCGCATCGAGGTGGACCTGAGTGCGCGCGAGCTTGCAACGCTCCTTCGGGTCGATGGCTTACGCACCTCGATCGAGCAGCGGATCGAGTTGGCGGTCGAGACAAGCCTGAAGCGGCGCGGGCATGAGCTTCGACTGGTCTATTCCGCACCCGACGCGAACCCGCCCGCTCGAGACGACCGGCTCATCCAGCTGATCGCCAGCGGACATGCCGCCTATGACCAACTGCTCGCCGGCGAGGGGAGACCGGGCACTACCGAGCGCAGCCACCTTGTCCGGCTTGCTCGGCTCCGCTTCCTGGCGCCTGATATCGTCACGGCCATCGTCCACGGCCGGCAGCCGGTTGACCTCACCAGCCGTGCGCTGCTGCGCAGCGCAGAGATGCCGCTTGCCTGGGCAGACCAGCGCATGGTGCTTGGGTTCGCAACAATGCACCGAATCTAACCGCATTGCCGCTCATTTCGCGGGCAACACTGAACTCAGGACAGACTAAAGGCAGTTAGAGACGGTACGGCTGTTCGGGCTAAGTTCCTCGCCCGGAGACCGCGTCTCTGTCCTGCGCCGGCGACGCGTCGACTGCAAAACCCGCAGAACTGCGCCGTTCTCGCCCTCCGCTCGCGAGACGGTCTCTAAAGACCCTTCGCGGCGGACTGAATGGTGCTGCCGGTGAGGATTGAACTCACGACCTCAGCCTTACCAAGGATGCGCTCTACCACTGAGCTACGGCAGCACTCGCCGACGGGCGGGAGCAGCGCCTAGAGACGAGGCGGGCGGGATTGTCAAGGCTTGGGGGGTGGGTTAGCGCCGCCCCATGGCCGACACGGATCAGGATCGCGCGGAACGGCTGGCGGCACAATTGCGCGCGAATCTGAAGCGGCGCAAGGCTCAGGCGCGCGGGGCGGCAGCCGATGTGCCGTCCGATCAGCCGCCGCCGAAGACCGATCCGGCGGCGTAGATCGCCGCACCCGCGGCTTGCCACGCAACGAACGACGCCAACGAACCCGCCGCGACGACCGCCATCGCCTCGATCACCCGAGCGGCGCACATTTCTCCGAAAGCCATGCCCTAGGCTCTTCATCCGCCAGCAGCGGCCCGATGGTCTGCATCACCGTGGCGTGATAGGCATCGAGCCACGAAAGCTCGGCGGCGGTCAACAGGGCCGGATTGATCAGGTCGCGTTCGATCGGGGCAAAGGTCAGCGTCTCGAACGCCAGCATCGTGCGATCCGGATCGCCGCCGGGCACCGCGTGCGGCACGACGAGCAGCAGGTTCTCGATGCGGATGCCGTATTCGCCGGCCTTGTAATAGCCCGGCTCGTTCGACAGCAGCATGCCCGCACGCAGCGGCTCCAGCGCCTGACCGCTGGGGTGGTCGGGCGGGGCGATCCGCTGCGGCCCTTCATGCACCGACAGATACGCGCCGACGCCGTGGCCGGTGCCATGGCCGAAATCGAGGCCGGCCTCCCAGAGCGGACGCCGCGCGAACGCGTCGATCTGGCCGCCTGTCGTGCCGTCAGGAAAGACGGCGGTGGCGATGGCGATGTGACCTTTCAGCACACGCGTAAAGCGGTCGCGCATCTCCGCGGTGGCCTCGCCGATCGGCAGGACGCGGGTGACATCGGTGGTGCCGTCGGCATATTGGCCGCCGGAATCGACCAGATAGAGCTGCCCGGGTTCGATCGGCGCGTTCGATTCCGGCGTCACGCGGTAGTGCGGGCTGGCCCCGTGGCCGCCGGTCGCGGAGATGGTGTCGAAACTGGTATCGAGCAGCAGCCCGGTGTCCCGACGGAACGCAAGCAGCCGGGCGGCGGCGCTGAGTTCGGTCTGGCCGCCCTTCGGACATTCGGTCGCGACCCAGTGCAAAAAACGCGTCAGCGCCGCGCCGTCGCGGTACGAGGCGGCGCGGTGGCCGACGATCTCCGCATCGTTCTTGATCGCCTTGGTGAGCAGCACCGGATCGCGCAGCGGCAGCATCGTCGCGCCGCCGGCCTCCAGCGCGTCGGCGATCGCGGCGACGGAACCGGCGGGATCGACGGCGACGCGACGGCCGGCAAAGTCGCCAAGGGCATCGGCGAAGGCGGCGCGGTCGCGTAGACGCACGGAATTGCCGAGATGCTGGCGGACGGCATCGTCCACTTTCCCGGGCGCGACGAACAGGTCGGTTGCGCCGTCCACGTGGACGATTGCATAGCTGAGCGCGACGGGGGTGTGATCGACATCGGCCCCGCGGATGTTCAGCAGCCAGGCGATCGAGTCGAGCGCGGACAGGACGACGGCATCGGCGTTCTTCTCCGTCAGCCAGTCGGCGACCTGCGCGCGCTTGGTGGCGGAGGATGCCCCGGCCACCATATCGGGCTGAACGACGAGCTTCGCCGACGACGGTGCGGGGCGATCCGTCCAGATCGCATCGACCGGGTTGGTCGCAACCGGAACGAGCACGACGTCGCGATCGGCAAGGGCGGCACTGGTCTGCTCGACCCAGCTGCGGGTATGGAGCCACGGGTCGTAGCCGATCCGCGCCCCGGCCGCGGCATGCACCGCCAGCCACCCGGCGACGGAGGTCGCCGGAACGTCGATGTAATCCCAGTCGTCGGCGGACACCTGCTCGCGCACCTGCAAGGTGTAGCGGCCGTCGGTGAAGATCGCCGCCGCATCCGCGAGCGCGACCGCCGTCCCGGCCGAGCCCTGAAAACCGGTCAGCCACGCCAGCCGCTGGGCATAGTCGCCGACATATTCGCTCATGTGCTCATCGGTCAGCGGCACGACGAAGCCGTCGAGGGTCAGCGTCGCAAGCTGCGCGCGCAACGCCGCGAGTCGATTCGTATCGATCGTCATCGGCCGACCATCGGGTAGGCGAAGTGGAGGAAGTGGAGGCGCTGGAACAGGGCCTCCACTTCGGGTGCGGAAGAACGATCGGAAAGGATGCGCAGGGGCGTGGCGGCATGGGTCGACATGCGCCGCTTGTGGCATTTCCGAACCGATTAGGACAGCGGTGCCGGCTTGCCCCGGTCGGTTTCGTTCTGCGGATGATGCGGCACGAGGATCAGCTCTCGCCCCTCCACGCGCCATGATTTCAGCCGCGACAGAAAGTTCATGCCGACGACGTTGACGTCGCCGAACGCCGGCGAGACCACCGCGGGCAGGTCGCGCGCGACGATGTTGCCGAAGCGGAATTCCGGAATCGAGGCGGACCGGGCGCGGATCGTGCCGTTGGCGGTCGTCAGCAGCACGGGAACGATCCCGTCCTGCGCGCGCAGGTCCGCCGCCGCCGCCGTCTGCGACGACAGGGCGGTGACGGTCGCGCCGCTGTCGACCAGCATCCGCCGCTCGATCCCGCCGAAGCGGGCGCGAATCCAGAAATGGCCGTCGGGGCTCATGCGGATGCGCGTTTCCCGGCCGACGACGGACTGGTCCTCGAGCTTGAAATAGCGGGCGACGCCGCCGAGCCACGGATCGAAATCCTGCCGCTGGTTCAGGACCGTGACGAGCAGCACGAGGATCGCGCCCCAGCTGGCGAGCGAGACGATCGTGCGCAGCACGGGAATGCGCCGCGCGACGATCGTCACGACGATGATCGCGGCGGCGACGGCGTAGAGGGTCGGGTGGGATCCGGGGGTGGGGATCATGCCGCCGGAATACCCCAGAATGGCTGTACGGGGGCTGAAGCGGCTGATCGACCTTCCTTTTTCGATCCGTTCATTCGATCCGTTCAACGGCAGCCAAGACCTGATGACGGCAAAAGCAACGGATACAATCCATCGAGATGTCGGCCCTTCCCTTTACTGTACCTTCCGCAGACCCGATGATGATGCCCGACGCCACGCAAACAGGTCAAGGGGAACATCATGTTGGATGGCATACTGGAAAAACTCTCGTCTTATCAGGTAGCAAGCAGCCTTATCCCCGGCGCTGCCTTCGTTACTGCCCTGTCGTGGCTCGACATATATTCAGTCGGCAACAAGAATTTCGGCGAGTTGGCAGTGATATATTACGTGGTCGGATTGATCCTCAACCGGGTCGGTGCGATTTCGGCTTTCGGGTTCGGCAGGGACAAGGTGAAGGCGTTGTACAAGGTCTACGAAAGGGGCGGACAGGGCCCGAACGTGTACGACACCTATGTCCTGTATCGAACACTCGCGACGGCGATGTTCCTGCTCGTGATCGTCGCGGTCCTTCACGTGATCCCACCGATCGGGGTCGGCTCGTTCACACAGAAGCTGTTGCTGGCGGCGATTGCCGGACTTGTATTTACGGGCGCGACGATCATGCAGATGCGACATCTCGACCACCTGATACAAGAGACCGGGCAGGGAAGGACGCCCGTCGATGCCGGTACACCTGTCGCAGGATCCTGATCCGGGCGTACGGTATCCCCCGCGATGACGCCGGGCCACCGCGCTGATCGAGGAGACGCAGGCGGCGGGGGTCAACGCGTGCGGTCGGTCCGGCGGCCTGTCGCTCGGGTCATCGGGTCCGGCTTCGGCGGCGGGGTCCAGCCGGGAGGCGGTTCGACGGCCTGACGGCTGGTGCCCAGACCCATGCGGCCGGGTTGCTGGCGGATAAGGCCGGCGGTGTCGGCGACCGCCGCGTCGTCGGGGGAAGCACCGGCGCGGATCAGGGCGATGCGGTCGCGCAAGGCGCGCGCCTGTTCGAAATCGAGCGCCTCGGCGGCGGCGTCCATCCGGCGTTGCAGGTCGGCGAGCGTGTCGGTCATGACCATACAACGCTTTGCGTCGCGGTTTTGCCACCGACGCGTTATGTGGCGCGCATGACCGATAGCAGCACCCCCGTTCAGCCGCCCGTCGCGGAGACCCGCCCGCACAGCTTCACCGTCCACGGCGTGACGATCGAGGACCCCTATGCCTGGCTGAAGGACCCCGAATATCCGGAGGTCGGCGACCCCGACGTGCTGACCTATCTGGAAGCGGAGAACGCCTATTTTGAAAGCGTGATGGCCCCGCACCGGCCGCTGGTCGACACGCTGTACGAAGAGATGAAGGCGCGCATCAAGGAGGATGAATCCTCCGTGCCGCAAAAGGATGGCGACTGGCTGTATTGGACCGCGTTCGAGACGGGCGGCCAATATCGGAAATGGTGGCGCAGGCCCGTCGCGGGCGGCCCCGACGAATTGCTGCTGGACGAGCCGGCGCTGGCGGAGGGCAAGGAGTATTTCCGGCTGGGCGCGTTCGCGGTGTCGAACGATGCGACCAAACTGGCGTACGCGATCGACGACAATGGCGGCGAGCGGTTCGAGGTGCGGGTCAAGGACCTGACCACCGGCGAGCATCTGCCCGAGGTGATCGCCGGCATGCTGTCCGACATCGTCTGGACGGCGGACGACAGCGGGTTCCTCTACGGTCTCGCCAACGAACAATGGCGCACCGACAATGCGCGGCTGCACCGGCTAGGTACGCCCGTCGAGGACGACATACTGCTGTTCCACGAGGCCGACGAAGGGTTCCGCGTCGGCGTGGCGGAAACGTCGTCGCGCGAGTGGATCGTGATCGCGACGAGCGACCATGTGACGAGTGAGGTGCGGCTGGTGCCCGCCAGCGATCCCACCGCGGAGCCGATCCTGGTCGCCGCGCGCAAGGTGGGCCGCGAATATGATGTCGACGAGCATGACGGCACGCTGTTCATCCACACCAACGACACCGATCCGCAGTTCCGCCTCTGCACCGCAAGCCTCGACGCGCCGGGCGACTGGCACGAATTGATCGGGCCGGACCCGCATTTCTACATGACCGGGGTCGAATGCTATCGCGACTTCTTCATCGTCGAGGGCCGCGAGGACGGGCTCGATCGCATCCGGCTGCACCGGTACGCCACGCCGACCGGGTTCACCGCGATCGACTTTCCGGAGGCGAGCTACGCCGCCGGGCTGGGCGACAATCCCGAATACGACCAGACGGTGCTGCGCGTCGGATACGAGTCGATGGTCACGCCGGGCACGGTGTACGACTGCGACACCGCGACGGGCGAGTTGACCGTGCTGAAGGTGCAGGAAATCCCCAGCGGCTACGACGGAGCGAAGTATCGCACCGAGCGGCTGAAGATCGCGGCGCGCGACGGGACGCAGGTGCCGGTGTCGATCGTCTACCCCGCTAATTTCGTGCGCGGCGGGCCGTTGTTCCTCTATGCCTATGGCGCCTACGGCTATGCGATCCCGCCGGGGTTCTCGACGGGGCGGCTGAGCCTGCTCGATCGGGGGTTCGCCTATGCCATCGCGCATATCCGGGGCGGCGACGATCTGGGCCAGCAATGGTATCTCGACGGCAAGCTGCAGAAGCGCGAAAACACGTTCAACGACTTCGTCGACGTGGCGAAGGCGCTGGTCGCGGACGGGTGGACGCAGGCGGGCAGGATCGCGATCGCCGGGCGGTCGGCGGGCGGCGAGTTGATGGGCGCGGTGGTGAACTCCGACCCCGAACTCTGGGGCGCGGTGATCGCCGACGTACCGTTCGTCGACGTGCTGAACACGATGCTGGACGCCGACCTGCCGCTGACGCCGGGCGAGTGGCCGGAATGGGGCAATCCGATCGAGGATGCCGACGCGTTCGCGCTGATCCGGTCGTACAGCCCGTATGACAATGTTCGGGCGCAGGCTTACCCGCCGCTGTTTATCTCCGGCGGGCTGAACGATCCGCGCGTGACCTATTGGGAGCCGGCGAAGTGGGCGGCGAAGCTGCGCGCGACGAAGACCGATGACAACGTGCTGTTGCTGAAGACGAACATGGGCGCGGGGCATGGCGGCAAGTCGGGCCGCTTCGAAAGTCTGCGCGAGGCGGCGGAGGAGCATGCGTTCGTGCTGTGGCAACTGGGCGTCGAGGGGTGACGATCGAGGCGCTGGTCGCGCGCTACGGATTGGCGGCGATCTTCCTCGGCGCGGGGCTGGAGGGGGAGACGGCGGTCGTGACGGGGGGCGTGCTGGCGCACCGGGGGCTGATTCCGCTGGCCGGCGTGGTCGTGGCGGCGATCCTCGGGTCGTTCGTGGCGGATCAGGGATTTTTCCTGTTCGGGCGGCATTATCGCGAGCATCGCTTCGTCCGCCGTATTCGCCAGAAACCCGCCTTCGCCAGGGCGCTCGACTGGCTGGAGCGGTATCCGCGCGGCTTCATCTTCGGCTACCGCTTCGTCTACGGCATCCGCACCGTCAGCCCGATCGCGATCGGGGTGAGCCGGGTCGGCGCGACGACGTTCGTCGCGGTGAATGCGCTGGCGGCGGCGATCTGGGGCAGCCTGTTCACCGGCATCGGCTATGTCTTCGGACAAGGGCTGGAGACGCTGGTCGGGCGCGTCGGCATCGGCCACCTGCTGATCGGCGCGGCGGTGGTCGTCGTCGCGGGCGCGATCGGCTGGCGGGTGTTTCGGGCATGAGCTTCGACCTGCGCTTCGTCGCCGGACAGGGCGACATCGACGAACTCGGCCACGTCAACAATGCGGTGTGGGTACGGTGGATACAGGACATCGCGACGGCGCACTGGCAGGCGACCGCGCCGGCGGAGCATGTCGCCGCCTATGTCTGGGTCGTGACCCGGCACGAGATCGACTATCGCGGCAACGTGGCGCTGGGCCAGGGCGTGACGGCGGAGACGTGGGTCGGCACGCCGAAGGGCGCGCGGTTCGACCGGCACGTGCGCTTCACCGGCGACGACGGGCGGGTCAAGGTGGAGGCGGTGACGACCTGGGCCCTGGTCGACCGCGCGACGGGCAAGGTGCTGAGGGTGCGGCCGGAGATCGCCGCGCCGTTCCTCACGCCAGCCGGTTCACCGAATCCATGAACCGCGCGAGGCTGATCGGTTTCGACACATAGGCGTCCGCGCCGGCGCCCCGGATGCGATCCTCGTCGTCGCGCCCGGCATAGGCGGTGACGGCCATGATCGGGATGCGGCGCAGTTCCGCATCGGCCTTGAGCGCAAGGATCAGTTCGTATCCGGTGACATGCGGCATCTGGATATCCATCACGATCAGGTCGGGGCGGAAGGCGCGCGCGCGCTCCACCGCTTCCCGCCCGTCGCGAACCGGCTCCGCGGCCCAGTCATGGGCGCGCAGCAGGTCGCAGAACAGCTTCAGGTTCAGTTCGTTGTCCTCGACAACGAGCACCTTTTTCGCCACGCCGGGGTCTACTCCTGTAAAGATGCTACGATACGCAATGGCGCTGCGCGACACAAACCCCGACGATCATCAAACAACGGCTCTACAGGCGCTCGTCTGGACATTGGCTGAACCATCGCGCGCGGCGCGGTTGCTGGACACGACCGGGCTGGAGCCGACGGAGCTGAAGGCGCGGGCGGGAGAACCTGCCGTGCTGGCGGCGACGCTGATGTTCCTGGAGGCGCACGAGCCGGACCTGATCGCCTGCGCCGACGAGCTGGGCGTCGCGCCGGCGCGGCTGGTCGCGGCGCGGGAGCGGCTGGAGGCATGAGGCCGCTGCTCATCACCGATTGCGACGAAGTGCTGCTGCACATGGTCAAGCATTTCCGCACATGGCTGGACGAGACGCACGCGATCGATTTCCGGATCGGCGCAGGCGATTTCGCGACGAGCATGACCCGGCGGGGCGGGGCGGCGGAGCCGATCCCGCAGACCGAAATGTGGGACCTGCTGGGCGGGTTCTTTCCGGGCGAGATGGCGCGCCAGACTCTGGTGCCGCATGCCGCGGAGGCGCTCGGCCGGCTGGCGGAGGTGGCGGATATCGTCGTGCTCACCAATCTGCAGGACGCATGCCGGCAGCCGCGGATCGACCAGCTTGCGGCATTCGGCATCGCGCACCGCGTCGAATGCAATCAGGGCGGCAAGGGCGCACCGGTCGCGCGGCTGGTCGAGGAGCATGGCCATCCGGTGACGGTGTTCGTCGACGATCTGGCGGTCCACCATGATTCCGTCGCGAAGCACGCGCCCGGCGTCCACCGGCTGCACATGATCTCCGAGCCGGAACTCGCCGCCGCGACGCCCCCTGCCCCGTCCGCGCACGCGCGGATCGACGACTGGCAGGAGGCGGAGACATGGATCGCGGCGCGCTTCGCCGGGGGTACGCCCGCCGGGGCTTGATCCTCGGGGCCTGATCCCCGGTGCTTACCCTCCCGGGGCTTGACCCTGTCGCGACGCGGAGGCAGTCCGGCGGACATGACCGATCGCATCGATACCAAGCTCGCCGAACTCGGCCTCTCCCTTCCCGAGGCCGCGGCGCCCGTCGCCGCCTATGTCTCCGTCGTGGAGGCGGGCGGCATGTTGTTCCTGTCGGGCCAGTTGCCGTTCAGGGACGGCCAGCTGGTCAAGGGCCGGCTGGGCGAGGGCGTCTCGCTGGAAGACGGACAGGATGCGGCGAAGCTGTGCGGCCTGATGGTCGTGGCGCAGATCCGCAAGGCGCTGGACGGCGACCTTTCGCGGGTGAAGCGGATCGTGAAGCTGGGCGTGTTCGTGAACTCCGCCGCCGATTTCACGGATCAGGCGAAGGTCGCGAACGGCGCGTCGGAACTGATGGTCGCCCTGTTCGGCGACGCCGGTCGCCACGCCCGCTCTGCGGTCGGCGTACCCGTGCTGCCGCTGGGTGCCGCGGTGGAGATCGACGCGATCGTGGAGATCGGCACCGCGCTCTGAGGTGCTCCCGTGTCACGCCGCCACGTCGTGATCGGCGATCCTAACCCATGTAAGATATCTTCGGCGGCACGTCGCATACGCGCGGCGGGCTGCCGCAATCGATGACATTCCGCTTTGCGGCATGATATGCTTGACTGATAATGTCGCGACCGGGCAGCAATATAATCTGCCGCACCGCGATATGCACCCAGAAAAGCATGTTTTTTCGGTGCGTTATGCTCACGGAGAAGAAGCATGTTGGGACGGGAGCAGAACGGGACCGTTCAGAAGGTTCGCAATATCGCGGATCTGGCGAGGCTGGCCGGCGTATCGCCCGGCACGGTATCGCGGGCCCTGGCGGGCAAGGCGCTGGTCAACGCGGAAACGCGGGCGCGCATTCAGGCTTTGGCGACGGAACACAGTTTTCGTCCCAACCAGATGGCGCGCCGGCTGCGCACGCAGCGGACGGGCGTGATCGGTGTCGTCGTGCCGCTGGGGCATGAGCGGCGGCAGCATCTGTCCGATCCGTTCTTCATGTCGATTCTGGGCCATCTGGCCGATGCGCTGACCGAAAACGGCTATGACCTGATGCTGTCGCGGATCATCCCCGACGCGGACGACTGGCTGGAGCGGATCGTCGGGTCGGGTATGCTCGACGGCGTGCTGCTGATCGGCCAGTCCGACCAGTTCGAGACGATCGAGCGGGTCGCCGCCGAATATCGGCCGATGGTCGTCTGGGGCAGCCATATGCCCGGTCAGGTCCATTGCGCGGTCGGCGTCGACAACCGGATGGGCGGCCGGCTGGCAGGCGAGCGGCTGATCGCGCGCGGCAGCCGCAAACTGGCGTTTCTGGGCGAGGTGCGCACGCTGGAACTCGATCAGCGTTACAAGGGACTGTGCGACGCGACCGCCGCCGCCGGCCTGGACCTGCCGTTGCAGCTCGACACGCATCTGGCGTCGGACCTGATGACGGCGGAGATCGCCGGGCACATCGATGCGGTCGGCGACCGGATCGACGGCATCGTCGCCGCGTCGGACGTGATCGCGGTGCGCGCCGTCCGCGTGTTGATCGATCGGGGCATCGCCGTGCCCGAAAGGATGCCGATCACCGGTTTCGACGACCTGCCGCTGTCCGGACAGATGGTTCCCCGGCTGACGTCGGTGAAGCAGGATCTGGTCACGGGCGCGCGGGCGATGGTCGACGCGCTGTTCGCGCGCATCGCCGGTCAGGACACGCCGTCGGTCGAGATGACGCCGGTCCTGATCGAACGCGACACCGCCTGACCGGTCAGTCCGGCATCTCCATCGCGGCGAGCAGCGCATCGATGGAGACGGTGCCGAAACCGGTATAATCGTCGGCGATCCCGTACGGCAGCAACAGGGTGCGGCCACGCACCAGCCCGCCGCAGCTGTAGACGACATTGGGGACGTAGCCGTCGCGATCCTGCGGCCCCGGTTCCAGCATCGGCACGGGCGTACGGCCCAGCACCTTCGATGGGTCTTCCCGATCCAGCAGCGCCGCGCCCATGCAATAATTGCGAACGACGCCCACGCCGTGGGTCAGCAGCAGCCACCCCTCCTCGATCTCCAGCGGCGATCCGCAATTGCCCATCTGGACATATTCCCACGGGTAGCGCGGCTCGATCAGCTTGCGCCCGTCACGCCAGTCGAACGGATCATCGGAGGAGAACAGCCAGAGATTCTCGTTGTCCTGACGCCCGATCGCCCAATACCGCCCGCCGATCTGGCGCGGGAACAGCGCCATGCCCTTGGCGGCGGCGAGATCGCCGGTGACGGGGCGCATCCGGAAACTGGCGAAATCGTCGGTCTGGAGCATCTGCTGCTCCACGCCGCGATCGCCGACCGCGGTGAAGGTGCCGACATAGGTGGACGATCCGTCCGGCCGCGTCACCGGCGTCAGGCGCAGATCCTCGATCCCCCGGCTCTGGCTGGGAACGACGGGGAACAGCACCGTCTCCGACGGATCGCGGCTGCCCCCGCAATCGAGTTCGAAGATGTCGTCGTCGCGCAATGGGCCGACGATCGGCGCGACGGACGTCAGGCTCGGCGTGTCGACGGTGACGCCGCCGTCCGCCGCCCAGGTGCCGGTGCGGAAAGTGACCGAGGACAGATGCCCCTCCCCGATCCCGCGCAGCGACAGGATGAAGCGCGTCGCCCCGTCCGCCGCCGCCGACCGGTCGGGATGCGGAACGATGCTGGGGTTGAACAGCGCGGCGGACTCGAACGAATATTCGGCGCTGAAATACGCGCCGATCAGCATCCTGTGTGCGTCCGTCGCGGCGGCCACATCCGGAATCTGCCCGGCCACTTCGGCGAAGCGGCGGAGCAGCAGTGCGGGCAAGTCCCGGTGCCGCTCGTCCAGCGACAGGCGGACACGGTCCAGTTCCTCCGTCAGCGCGGCATCGCCCAGCCCCATTACGCGGGCGGCGATCCGCTCCGCGCGCGGATGACCGGGCGTCTCGAACCCCGTCGGGTCGGAGGGCAGGAACGGCCGGATCACCGTCCGGCCCGGATCGGGGCGCAGGACGACGGGCAGGACGGTGACCAGAGGGGCGCTCACTTTGCGTTCGCGTCCTTCAGCTCGGTGGCGTTGGTGACCGTCGCGATACCGTCCGCGTTGATCGCGACCAGCCAGCGGGTACTGCCGTCACACACCGCGACCCATGTCGGCGCGCCGTCGATCGCCTGCGCTTCCTTGACGTCGGTGACCTGCTGACATTCGCGCCCGGCGTCGCGGATCGCGCGGAACATCACCCCGGTTCGCTGCCCGGCGGGCATCGTCCGGATCGCCTGCACGTAATTGCCCTCCGGTACCGTGACGTTGGTCACCGGTTCCTCGGTCGACGCGCCCTGCCCGCAGGCGGCGAGCAGCAGCGGGGCAGCCAGGAGGAAGGCGGGCGTCAGGCGGATCATCGGAGTCCCTTTCATGGCAGGCGGTCTGGCTTGATAACCGCCGGACGCAGGTGCGGTTGCATGGTGACGGCATCGTAATGACGCGGGTTTCGCTGGCGTCCGGCGGCGTGGCTGATAAGCCGTTGCCGAGAAGGGATCCGGGCATGGCGCGGTGGCGGCTGGCGGTAATGAACCTCGCGGCGATGCTGACGGCGTGCGGCGGCGATTCCGGCGGGTCGTCGTCATCTCCCGCGGCGACGGATGGCGGCGGCACGGCCAGCGCGGCGGGCTGCACGCTCCGGGCGCGGCAGGACTGGGCGGCGGCGCAGTTGCGCGAATGGTATCTGTTTCCGGACACGTTGCCCCTGGCCCTCGACCCGGCCGGCTACGCGACGGTGCGGGACTATATCGATGCGATGACCGCGACGGCGCGGGCGCAGCGCAAGGACCGGTATTTCACCTATCTGACGTCGATCCGCGAGGATGACCGGTATTTCCAGTCGGGCGACACCGCCGGCTTCGGCATCCGCATCGCGACCTCCGCCGACCGCAGCAGGCTGCAGGTGACGGAGGCGTTCGAGGGCGCCCCGGCACTGGCGGCGGGAATCGACCGGGGCACGGAGATCGTCGGGATCGGCACCGGCGCGAGCGACATCCGGCCGGTGGCGGAGATCGTCGCGACGGGCGGCATCGACGCCGCCCTGGGGCCGGGTACGGCGGGCACGACGCGGACCTTCCGCATCGCCGATGGCCAGACGACGCGCGACGTGACCGTGGCGAAGGCGGATTATGCGCTGATCCCCGTATCCCCGCGCTATGGTGCGCGGGTTCTGGTCGATGGCGACAAGCGGGTCGGGTATATCAACCTGCGCACCTTCATCGACACCGCCGACACCGGCTTGCGCGCAGCCTTCGACGGTTTCCGGGTGCAGGGCATCACCGAATTCGTGATCGACCTGCGCTACAATGGTGGCGGGCTGATATCCATCGCGGAGCTGATGGGCGACCTGATGGGGGCGAACCGCAGCAGCAACGACGTCTTCTCCTATACCAGCTATCGATCCGAAAAGGCGGCGAACGATCGCACGCGGTATTTCCGCCCGCAGCCGCAATCGGTCGCGCCGACGCGGATCGCGTTCATCGGCACGGCGGCCTCCGCCTCGGCCAGCGAGTTGGTCATCAATGCCTTCATCCCGTATCTGCATGCGAATGTCGGGCTGATCGGGACCAACACCTTCGGCAAGCCGGTGGGACAGATCGGGCTGGACCGCGCCGCCTGCGACGACCGGCTGCGCGTGGTGGCGCTGGCGACGCAGAACGCGGCACGCAGCGGCCGCTATTATGACGGGCTGGCAGGGACCGTCGAGGCGAGCTGCCGCGCGACCGACGACCTGACGCAACCGTTGGGCAGCGTGGCGGAGGATTCGGTCAGGACCGCGCTCGACTTCCTCGCGGGGCGAAGCTGCACGCCGATCGATAGCGCCGCGACGACACGGTCGGCGAGGGATGGCGGGGCGCGGACGCTGGTCGGAGCCGGCCGCCCCAATGCGGCGCAGCGCGAGGTGCCGGGGCTGTTCTGATCGCGCGACGCGGCGTATCGCCGAAGCATGAGCGACGAATATGTCTATGACGAGGCCAGCGGCGAGTGGATCGCGGCGGGCGACGCGCCTGCCCCGGCAGCCGGTGTCGAGGTCCGCGACGCGGTCGGCAACCTGCTGGCGGATGGCGATCAGGTGACGCTCGTCAAGGACCTGAAGGTCAAGGGCGCGGGGCAGACGCTGAAGCGCGGAACGCTCATCAAGAGCATCCGCCTGACCGGCGACGCGCAGGAGATCGACTGCAAGTTCGACGGCATCAAGGGCCTCGTCCTGCGCGCCGAGTTCGTGCGGAAGCGGTGACGTGAACCCGCGCATCGATCCGAGCTGGGAGGGGCCGCTGGTCGACGCGCTGGCATGCCCTGACATGGCGGCGCTGCACGCCTTCCTCGACGGCGAGGCGGCGGCGGGCAAGCAGGTGTTTCCCGCCGCGGCGGACCGGTTCCGGGCGCTGGAGCTGACGCCGCTGCCCAAGGTGCGCGTCGTGATCCTGGGGCAGGACCCGTATCACGGGCCGGGACAGGCGCATGGGCTGAGCTTTTCCGTCCGGCCGGGGATCAGGCCGCCGCCGAGCCTCGTCAACATCTACAAGGAACTGCATGCCGATCTGGGCATCGCGCCGGCGCGGCACGGGTTTCTGGAGCATTGGGCGAAGGCGGGCGTGCTGCTGCTCAACACGGTCATGAGCGTCGAGGCGGGCCGCGCCGGATCGCATCGGGACCGCGGGTGGGAGCGGTTCACCGATGCCGTGATCCGCGCCATCGCCGCGAAGCCGGAGCCGGTCGTGTTCCTGCTGTGGGGCGCGCATGCGCAGAAGAAGGCGGCGTTCGTCCGCACGGTCGAACGGGGCGGCGCGCATCTGGTGCTGAGCGCGCCGCATCCGTCGCCGCTGTCCGCCTACAAGGGCTGGTTCGGCAGCCGGCCCTTCTCGCAAGCGAATGCGTTTCTGGTGGAGCGGGGCGCCGCACCGGTCGACTGGGCTTTGCCGAACCTGCCCCGGATCGATCCCTGACCGTCGTGGAGAGCGGTCAGGAGCGGATGCTCATGACGGGTTCCCGGAAGCTGGACGCACCGGCGGGTTCCACGCGATGCCGTAGAGGTGGCCGGGGAGCGCGCTCTCGATCTCCATCCGCACGGTGAGCGAACCGCCATAGTCGTCGATCCGAACCTCGGCACGATTCAGTTCGCTCTCGACCTCGAAATCGATCGACGAGGTATAGCTCGCGACGAACGGCACGATGTCGCTTTTCTTGAGGCCGTATTCGCGACAGAGCCTGAACTCCAGCACCGCCTTTTTGGTGCGATGGATGAATAACAGACCCTCGGACACCCGAAACTCGCCCTTGTTCAGGTGCACCCGGCGGTCATCCAGCGTCTCGTCTTCCCACAAGGGAACGAGATAGCGTGACCGGCTATAGGTGCGATAGGTGATGTGATCGCCCTTTTCGGCGGCCGGATCGGGCTTCAGCCGAACATCGACGCACGTCGAGCTTTGCTGATCGATCGTCGGCACCAGCCGCAGGGCACCGGATGATCCGACATGTTTGTACTCCCAGACGATCGGTTCGCTGTCGTCGGGCACCTTCACGCCTTGCGTTGCGAAGACGCTGGTCGGGAATGCGACGGTCGAGTCCCGGGTGTAGACGATCGTCTTGGTCGTGGAATATTCCCATGCGAAATCGTCGGCAGTTTTTCGCAACTCGACCAGATGGCTGAGATGCTCGGCGTGGCTGTCGGCGGGTTCGTGGGCTTGACCGAAATGGCTCTGGTCGATCAGCTCGACCTTGAATTCGTGGATCGCCTTGATCGCCGCGGTGATGAACCCGGGATCATCCAGTCTGGACCGATCGAAGGTCTGGAACGTCCTGTACTTCTCCTTGAACCCGCCCTTGTTCACGCCCTCCTCGGCGATCACCAGAATCGGTTTGCCGAGGCCATAGGCCAAGGCGATCTCGTCGTTGACGGCTTGCGGCATGTTGAATCTGCCATCGGTGAGGGCTTCCCGTTTCGGACAGACCGCGATCAGACCCTGCGATCCGGCGATCAGCTTGTGCGCCTGCTCGGACGGCAGGCGATTGGCCCCGAACGAAACATTCGATCCGTTGATATCCAGTCCACTGCACACGGCGGTGAAGAACGCGTTCGATTCCGCGTCACCCGGATTGAAGGATGCCGAGTAAAATACGTCGACGGGAATGGACCGCATCATTCTCTCCTCGCTGCCTGTCCGACATGAATGCCGGCGCACGGCCATCGGAGCATGTGTTCCGGCACGTCACCACACGAACATGCGCCACTTCGGAGCAAAGCCGGTTCGACACTCGTTGGGTGCAACAAGAGCAAAAGGACGAGCCATGACCGAAGCCTGGTGGAACGACACGCGCATCGCGGCGAGCGACGACATCGTGGTGGTGGAGGGCAACAGCTATTTCCCGCTATCCGCCGTCGACCCAGCCTTGCTGAAGGACAGCGCGACGACCAGCGTCTGCCCGTGGAAGGGCACCGCGCATTACTACACGCTGGTCGTCGGCGGCGCGGAGAATCGCGACGCGGCGTGGTATTATCCCGAACCCAAAGACGCGGCGAGCGCCATCCGGGGACGGGTGGCGTTCTGGAAGGGCGTGGTGGCGCGTTAAGGGTGAGACTTGTCGCGATTGACATTGTCCAAACTTCTGTCCATCTTCGGGCGATGCATGCGGTCAGCTATTCCGAAGCTCGCGAGAACCTGAAGTCGATGATCGACAAGGTCGTCGCCGATCGAGCGCCGATTGCGATCACACGTCAGCGCGGTGAGGGCGCGGTGCTGATTTCGGAAAGCGATTGGGCGTCGATCGAGGAGACGCTGTACCTGTTGCGCTCGCCCAAGAATGCGCAGCGGTTGCTGGAGAGCATTGCCGAGCTGGACGGCGGCGGCGGCGAGGTTCACGACCCGATCCAGCCGTGAACGTCCGGTTTTCGTCGCGGTCGTGGGCGGAATATATCGCCTTGCGCGCCGAGGAGCCGAAGCTGTTCGACAAGCTTCACGCGCTGATCGAGGAATGCCGGCGTCATCCGTTCAAGGGGACCGGCAAGCCCGAACCGCTGGGCGGCAATCTGTCAGGCTGGTGGTCGCGGCGGATCAATCAGGAGCATCGGCTGGTGTATCGGGTTACAGGCAGCGGCGCCGAGCAGGAGCTGCAGGTGGCGCAGTGTCGGTATCATTATTGATGCTTGTGCTTTCCAGCCTAATGCTACGCCATTGCTCGAAACCAATCCTTCACAGTTAGTAAAAGGCGATCCACCTCATCGCCAGCCAGTGGACTACAATGTGCAATTGGTCCACGGAGCAAGTTCAAGCTATTCATGATTCTTTCTACCGCACGCTTACTCGAAAATATAGCTCCGAAGACATCCCAATTTGAAGCGATGATGACCGACAACTCACCAAAGTTAGTATAATCTATTTCGTAATCTGATCTTTGGCTAAACCCGCTATCAATTTCGCGCTGAACGCGCCCTTTCACATCTTCTACGATCTTCGCGGGCACGGCAGCGCTCCACCAACTAGTACCCGCCTTATCGGCCAACGTGCGGACAATAAGCTGCCTAATCGATTGCTCCAAACAGTAAAAAAGTTCGTAGTGAGCAGCCATATCTGCAGCCTGCTTACGAATTTGGAGATCAAATTGAGGGTAATATCCTGACTTGTCGTCCTTGGCTTCCGAGACGTGACCTAAATCTACGCCGTACCGGCGCTCGATAGCGAGCACTTCCTCCGTAATCAGATAGCCCGACATGCCAAACGATCGAATATGATGTTCGACGTTAGACATCACTTTGAGCTAACAAATTTTCTCGCAAACTTTTGAATATAGCATTGAAAACTGCAATATCTGTGGTTGCTGGCAAATTAAGATTTATATTGTAGCCCAAGCTTAGGCCGATCGGTTTTACAGCCTCATCTACGGAAGCCGCTCTCTCCCGGTAACTCTGACTCATTGTGGAGGTTATAGGTAACTCAAATTCAGAGTCCACCGACGACTCTACAATCTTGTCAAAATTGGCAAATGCCCTTACTGCCTTGAAGCACGATAAAATGTACGTCGCCACATTTGAGTCGGCCGCTTGGCCTGTTTCTTCGACGATTAGACCCTTGATATCTTTATCAGGTAATTCATGCACATACTCATTCCGCTTATATAATGCGGAATAGCCTTGCTTCAAACCTTCTGCGGCTGCGACGCCACGAGTAGCTTCATTTCTAAATTTCTTGTAAATAGAAGTGGGGCTTCCGTCAGGATTAGCAAATCCAATTTTCTTCAAAAACGACGTCATTTGATCTCCAGATCCACCAGGGATCTTAAGAATAGTTTTAACGAAGTTTCCGGTCACTGCTTCTGGTGTTGCGGCTGCGGCAATCGCTGTGAGTGCCCGCGTCACGTTATTGGCAGATGTAACGTATGGAAGATTTGCCATATCAGTCCCCCTCAACAAGGGTCTAATGTTATTTCGTTGGCAGGTAAACCTCGCTCCCCTTTGCCTTAAACCGCTCGCTCATTTCCGCCATGCCGGCCTCCGCGTCCGCTACCGAGCCCTTGCCGTTGGCGAACAGGGCGCGGTCGGCGTCTGCGTCGTCCGCCGCCAGGAACGTGTCGGCCGGGGCGTTCTGCTTCGCGGCGAACTCGCGGACTTCGGCGGTGATCTTCATCGAGCAGAATTTGGGGCCGCACATCGAGCAGAAGTGGGCGGTCTTTGCGCCCTCCGCTGGCAGGGTCTGGTCGTGGTAATCTTCCGCCGTTTCCGGATCGAGCGACAGGTTGAACTGGTCGCGCCAGCGGAAGTCGAACCTCGCGCGGGACAGCGCGTCGTCGCGCATCTGGGCGGCGGGGTGGCCCTTGGCGAGGTCGGCGGCGTGGGCGGCGAGCTTGTAGGTGACTACGCCGACCTTGACGTCGTCGCGGTCGGGCAGGCCGAGATGCTCCTTGGGCGTGACGTAGCAGAGCATCGCGGTGCCGTACCAACCGATCATCGCAGCGCCGATGCCGCTGGTGATGTGGTCGTAGCCCGGCGCGATGTCGGTGGTGAGTGGCCCTAGCGTATAGAAGGGCGCTTCGCCGCAGACTTCCAGCTGCTTTTCCATGTTCTGCTTGATCTTGTGCATCGGCACGTGGCCGGGGCCTTCGATCATGACCTGCACGTCCTGCGCCCAAGCGCGGTGGGTGAGTTCGCCGAGCGTGTAGAGCTCACTGAACTGCGCTTCGTCGTTGGCGTCGGCGATGCTGCCGGGGCGGAGGCCGTCGCCGAGGCTGTAGGCGATGTCATACGCCTTCATGATCTCGGTGATCTCGTCGAAGCGTTCGTAGAGGAACGATTCCTTGTGATGCGCGAGGCACCATTTCGCCATGATGCTGCCGCCGCGGGAGACGATGCCGGTGACGCGCTTCGCGGTCATCGGAATGTAGGGCAAGCGGACGCCGGCGTGGATGGTGAAATAGTCGACGCCCTGTTCGGCCTGTTCGATGAGGGTGTCGCGGAACACCTCCCACGTCAGATCCTCGGCGATGCCGCCGACCTTTTCGAGCGCCTGATAGATGGGGACGGTGCCGATCGGCACGGGCGAGTTGCGGATGATCCATTCGCGCGTGTCGTGGATGTTGCGGCCCGTCGACAGGTCCATGACCGTGTCGGCGCCCCAGCGGATCGACCAGACGAGCTTGTCGACTTCGGCGGCGACGTTGCTGGCGACCGCGCTGTTGCCGATGTTGGCGTTGATCTTGACGAGGAAATTGCGGCCGATCGCCATCGGTTCGGATTCGGGGTGGTTGACGTTGTTGGGGATGATCGCGCGGCCGCGGGCGACCTCGTCGCGGACGAATTCAGGGGTGACATAGTCCGGGATCGACGCACCGAAGCTTTCGCCGTCGCGCTTGTAATCCTTCAGCATTTCGCGGCCGAGATTCTCGCGGGTGGCGACGTACTCCATCTCGGGCGTGATGATGCCGCGGCGGGCATAATGCATCTGGCTGAGGTTCATGCCGGGCTTGGCGCGCAGGGGACGACGGATCGCGTTGGGATATTGCGGCACGCCGCCGGAGCGATCGGGGCCGAGCTGGCCGTTGTCCTCGGGCCGGATCTCGCGCGCGTCGTAGCTTTCGACGTCGCCGCGCGCCTCGATCCACTGGCGGCGGAGCTGCGGCAGGCCGGTGTTGATGTCGATCTGCGCGCGCGGATCGGTGTAGGGGCCGGAGGTGTCGTAGACGCGCAGCGGCGGCTCGCCGGAAGACGGATCGAGGTGGATTTCGCGCATGGCGACGCCGAGGGGGCCGACGTGGACCTTCTTCGATCCGCGGATCGGGCCGGTGGTGACGCCTATTTCCGTACGGGGTCCCGCGTTCGCGCGTTCGATCGGGGAGTCGATGTCGGCCATGGTGCAAGCTCTCCAATATCGGAGCGCGGGCACGGATTTCTGGTGAAAGCCGCTCCCTCCCTCCGCCGGTGTCAACCGGATCAGGTTCAGCGGGTCGAGGGCTCCTGCCCTCCTCTCAAGCGCGGCATCGGCGCTCCCCCGGGGATGGCCCGAGCATAGGCGCGTGTCGCCGCGGGTCCAAACGAAAAGCGGGCCCAACGAAAAGGGCCGCGCCGTTGCCGGCGCGGCCCCCGTTCGACCGTCAGGAGGGGAATCAGGTCGAACGAACGGTGCCGTTGACGCCGGCGGGGAAGAAGCCGCCGCTGGTGGTCGACGCATTCGGGGTCAGATACACGATGTTGAGCACCTGCGACGGCGAACGCGCGAACGCGATGCCGTTCGAATCGGTCGGCACGATGTTCGACCGGACCTGACCGTTGACGGTTTCCGATGCGATACCCTGATCGCGGTCGGTGCCCTGACCCAGCAGACCGGTATTGGCGGTACCGTCCAGCGTGTCGCGCGCGTCACTGATCCGGGTCGTGGCGGTGATGATCGAACTGTCAGTCACGCCTTTGCGATAGAGCAGCGTGCGGACGAGGCCGGCGTGATATGCCTCGACCGCATGGATGCCCGCCGCCGCCTCGATCGTGGCGGGTGTCGAGAGCAGGGGCACGCCGCCCATGTACGCGGTGACGCCCACGTCCTCGAACAGATACGCCGCCAGCAGGAAGTTGTTGTCGCTGGCATAGGGGTCGAAGGTCGCCGTCGAGGTCACGACCTGTGCCGCCCGCGCCGCGGCGGTGAAGGCACCGTTGGCATCGCCCGAGATGTTGATCGCCGGGTGCGACACCGCCGCCCCGCCGAGAGCGGTACGCAGGAAGGTGACGTGCGCGATCTCGTCATAGGCGATCTCGCGCGCATACTGTGCCACGATCGGGTCGGTGAAGGTCACCTGCTTGCCGCCCGTCACCGCGCCCTGCGCACCGGTGCCGGTCATCAGATTCGCCGGCAGGCCGGTGCCGAACGCCGCGAAGCTGTAGAACTGTGCTTCGAGATATTCGAGGTTCAGCGCGAAGTTGAGCACATCCGCTTCCGTCACCGCCGTCGGCGTCGGCGTGGCGGTCGGGGTAGGTGTCGGCAGCGGCGTGTCGTCGTCGTTACAGGCGGCGAGCATCGACAGGCCGCCGGCCATGACGGCGGCGCCACCGGCGGCGCGCAGGAAACCGCGACGCGCGTCGCGCCGGGTCTTGGCTCTCTCGACCAGGTCGAGAACGAAATGTTCGTCTTGCATGGAAGCATTTCCCTTAAAAGGAGGTTCTCGACAGATCAGAGGGTGGCGATGCCGCCCTTGATGTTGCCGTTGACGCCGTTGGGGAAGAACCCGCCCATCGTCGCCGCCGCGTTGTTGAGGTAGACGATGTTCAGCACCTGCTGCGGCGTGCGGCTGAAGGCGAGCGCCGTATCCGGATCGGCGGGCACGATGTTCGACACCAGCTGACCGTTGCGGGTCACGGGCGAGATACCCTGATCGCGATCGGTCGCGGTGCCGTCGAGGGTATCGCGCGCGTTCGAGATGTTGTCGGCCGCCGTGCGCAATGCGGGCGTCTCGACGCCCAGACCGTACAGCGTCGTGCGGACGATGGCGGCGTGATACGCCTCCACCGCCAGGATGCCGGCCGCCGCCTGAAGGAACGTCTTGTTCTGGACCAACGGCGATGCACCCTTGTACGCGGTCACGCCCACATCCTCGAAGATATAGGCACCGAGCAGGAAGTTGGCGTCGCTGGAATAGGGATCGAACGTCGCCGGCAGGCCACTGGCCGCCGCCGCCGCACCGAAAGGTCCGCCCGCGCCGCCGCGGATATCGATGTTGGGCATCGCTACCGCCGCCGTGCCCAGCGCACCGGCGCTCCGCAGGAAGGTGACGTGCGCGACCTCGTCCGCCGCGATCTCCCGCGCGTATTGCGCCACGATCGGATCGGTGAAGGTCACGGGACTGCCGCCGGTGACGGTGCCGCCAGCGGTGCCGCCGCCGCTCGCCGTGAGATTGGCCGGAAGATACGCGCCGTTCGCCGCGATCTGGTAGAATTGCGCTTCCAGATATTCGAGGTTCAGCGCAAAGTTCAGAATATCGGCGTCCGTGATCGACTGTGCCGAGGCCTTGGTCGAAAAGCTGAGTGCCGCGGCACCGCCGACTGCAAACGCCCCGACGCCGAACGCCGCCTTGAAGAACTCCCGCCGGTCGTCGCGGCGGCGGACGCGATTGTCCATGGCCGCGATCAGGTGTTCGCTATCCGTCATCGGTCATCCCCTCTTGCAGCCGATCGGGGGCGACCGGCCTTCAGGTTCTCTGCCGCGAGAGAAGGAGGCAAAGCTCCCGCGACCCGCGATCGGGAACAGGAACGTCGATGGGGCCGCGACGGACGCACCGCAGTGCACCATGACGTCAAATAAATTTTCGTTAAACGCAGATAGCGTGCGTCAAGGCTGCCTTTGGCACGCCGAATGTTACGAAAAAGGCGGCAGACATGCCGGCCGGATCGCCTGCATGTCCGCCGCCCGAAACAGGCGAGGGACGGGAAAACTCCGTCAGAACGTGTAGGCAACACCCAGTGCGGCCAGCCACTGGGTGCGCGAGCCGGCGATGCTGGTCAGCGGGCTGTCGGCGTAATCGTTGAGAAGACGGCGGTAATTGACGCCGCCGACCGCTTTCCAGCCATGCAGCAGGTCGCCGCTCAGTGCATAGGTGCCCGCGACGCCGAGCGACCAGTTCTTCCAGCCGCCGCGCGCATTGTAGACGGGCAGCCCGCTCGCCAGGCTCTGCTGCGGCGACACGCTGAAATAGGTGCGCGCGTATTTGCCCGCGGCGCGTTCACCCGACACGAAGATGCCGACGGCGGCCTTTTGACTGAGCGGGGTGAAATAGCTGACGGTAGGCTGCCAGATGCCGCTCTCGTGTGCGTTGCCGACATCGTAGCGATAGCTGACCGACGCGGCGAGGCGGTCGTACGGGCTGGTGATGACCCCGGTCTTGCCGACGCCCACGAAGCCGCCGATCTCGTAGGCGGTGTTCACCTCTCCCAGCGCCTTGACGCGACGATCGTCGATGCTCTTCGTGTTCGACCGGTTGAAGTTGACGACGCCGATCGGCCCCGCCTGAAGGTCCCAGGTCGGACCCGCGGGGTTGCGAATGAGGTCGACCGACAGGCGGTTGCCGAGATACTGGAAGGCATAGCCGCTGATCGATCCGATCGCCGCGGGGGCCGGGATCACGCTGTAATCGTCCGACCCTTCGTAATCGGTCAGATAGGCGGCGGCAACGCCGGCGGTGACGGTGTCCGCGTCGAAGCCGTTGGCGGTACCGGCGGGCGGGGCATCCGGCGTCGACTGCGCCAGCGCCGGGGCGGTGGACAGCAGCAGCAGGGCGGCGGCGGGCAGGATGGCGCGCAAGGACTGTAACTCCGGTGATACGATGATCCCGGCGCAACGTCCCGAAAACCGGATCGGGTCCGGTCCGATCCCCTAGAAGATGTAACGCATCCGTACCTGTTGCGTTTCTGCACCACCGTCCAGCGTGAAGCGGGCCGCCTCGAACCGGGGCGGACCGAAGCGGACCGCCGGGTTGCGCGAGAAGCCGAATCCTTCGCGCGGGATGCCGGCAAAGGTGTCGAGGCGCGAATTGCCGTTCTCGTCGTGGATCACCGCGACGGCGTAGTTGCCCCTGGGCAAACCGTCGAACCTGACGCTGTGGACGCCGGCGGGCACAGAGCGCGTGACGGCGTCGGCATCGTCGATGCAGCCGGGAAAATTGGCGGGATCGGCGGTCAGGCAGATGCGGATCATGCCCTTGCCGGAGCGCAGATTGTCGACCGCGACGTCGAGCCGCGCCGGGCTAATCGCGCCGGTGAGCGCCGACAGGCTGGCGATCGCCAGTGCCAGCGTGGCGGCGCGCTGCGCGGGCGTGATCCCGCGCGAAATCGCCGAGGCCGCGGTCGGTGCCGCAGAGGCGATCCCAAAAGCGGAAATAGAGGCCATAATTGCACCCGTATTGTTCATGATGCCGCTGGTGATGGCTCGCCGTGATGAGCCAGTTTCCCAATGGCCCCCGCCACATGAACCGCGGGAAAATCTCCCACCCCATATGGTTCGTGACCCCCATAACCGTCATGACGGCCAGCACGAAGCACAACGCGCCCGTGTGGAGCGGAATGACGAACACCAGTAGCGGAATTACAACAGCGCCGCTCAGCGCCTCGATCGGGTGGAACGCCATCGCCGCCCATGCGGTCGGCGGCCGGCTGGCATGGTGGACGGCATGCGCCATCCGGAACGGCTTCGGCCGGTGCATCCAGCGATGCGTCCAGTAGAACCACGTGTCGTGCGCGAACAACACCAGCAGCACCGATACCGGCAGCCACCACAGCGGATAATCGCCCACCCGGTCGTAGATCAGCGTCCAGCCGTGATTGTGCCAGCCCCACGCGACGATCCCCGCCGGGATGCCATAGATCGCGGCGGACGCGAGGCTCCACGCGATCTCCCGCCGCATCTGCGGATCGAGGCCGCGATAGAGACCCGGATGCCGCCGCCCCGTCGCCCAGGCGAATGCGCCCGACACGATCAGGTAACGGACGCCGACGATCAGCGTCATCGCGACGGCCGACAGGATGAGGGCGAGGATCACGGGCGTTGCCCTACACGATACGGAGTCGATATCCCACCCCGGACAGGGGTTCCGCAGCGCCGCGCCCGCCCGTCATGAGTGCGGCAGGGCGAACGAACAGGATCAGCCCTTCGTCACCCGCAGCGCGTCGACCATCGCGATGACGTGCTCCAGATGCGCGGCGGGTGCGCCTGCCTGGGCGCGGTCGAGCGCGACGGCGGCGCGGGCCAGCAGGTCCGCCGATTCTTCCAGCCAGTCCTGCGCGTCGCCGCCGTCCAGCCCCGCCGCGTCGCCGATGTCGCGGCGCAGTTCGAATGCCGCGACGGTGCGTCGGGCGAGCAGTTCGAGGGCGGTGCGTTCCTCGGGATCGAGGTCGTCGCGCGGGGCGACGTCGATCACGCACAGCGTGCCGAGCTTCGCGCCGTTGCGCATGCGGAGCGGCGCGCCCGCGTAGAAGCGGATGCCCCCCTCCCGCGCCACCGCCGGGATGTCGCGGAAACGGGCGTCGGTGCTGGCATCGGCGACGGTGAACAGGTCGTCGGCGCGGATCGCATGGGCGCAGATCGATTCCTCGATCGGGTTTTCGCGGTGATCGACGCCGACCGCCGCCTTGAACCATTGCCGCCCGTCATCCACCAGCGAGATCATCGCGATGGGCGTATTGGTGACCGTTGCCGCTTCCTGCACGATGACGTCGAACGCGGCCTCCGGCGGCGTGTCGAGCAGCCCGTATTCCTTCAGCGTCGCGAGGCGTGCGGCCTCGCTCTGGGCATCCAGCATGACCGAATCTTTCCCTCAGACGCCACGCCGTTAGCATGGCGTGCCGACCGCGCCAACGATCGGATCACCTCGTGTCCCGGTTCGACACGCGGTCGAGAACCAGGATCGGCTTGTCGCGATATTGCCCGTCCGCGAACGTACGATAACCAATTCTCTCCGCCAGCCGGCGCGACGGCATATTGTCGTGATCGATGATGCAGACCGTGCGCGGCAGGCGCGGATCCGCCCAGTCGAACAACGCCGCCAGCGCCTCCTGCGCGAAGCCCCTGCCCTGCGCCATCCCACGAAAGCCCCAGCCAGCCTCCGGCACGCCTTCGAAATCCGGGATCATGCCGCGCCGCGAATCCATCAAGCCGACCTCGCCCAGATACTCGCCGCCGATGGTCTCGCGCACGATCCAGTGGCCGTAACCGGCGACCCGCCAATGGCCGATATAACGGAGCAGCCGGTGCCACACCTCCTCCCGCGGAGTCGGCTTGCCGGAGAGCGACGCGTAGAAGCCGGGGTCGGCGTGCATCGCCGCCATCTCGTCCAGATCGCGCGCGTCGTGGGGGACCAGCGTCAGGCGCGGGGTGGACAGGATCGGCGTTGTCATCGCCGGATGGTAATGCAGGATGGTGCGGACACGGAAAGATTTTCCGTGTCGCCGCGAAACGCGCTAGGCGGAGCGCTCCATGGCCACCACCATCTCCTGCGACGTCGCGATCGTCGGCGCCGGTCTTGCCGGCGGGCTGATCGCGCTCGCACTGGCGAAGCGGCACCCGGACCTCGACGTTCGGCTGATCGACGGCGGCGACAGCGTCGGCGGCAACCACCTCTGGTCGTTCTTCGGCAGCGACGTGGCGGCGGCGGATCGCTGGATCGTCGAGCCGATGGTGACCTATGGCTGGCGCGGCTACGACGTCGCCTTTCCGCATCACGCGCGGACGATCGACGCGACCTATTATTCGATCGAGAGCAGCGCGCTGGACCGGGAGGTGCGCGCCGCCTTGCCGCCCGAACGGCTGATGCTGGGGCGGAAGGCGCCGGGCGTGTCGGCGACCGGCGTCGTGCTGGCGGATGGAGACCGGATCGAGGCGGGCGGCGTCATCGACGCGCGCGGCACCGGCGATCTGTCGATGCTCGACCTGGGCTGGCAGAAATTCGTCGGGCGGGAAATCGCGCTGGACGCGCCTCATAGGCGCGAGCGGCCGGTGGTGATGGACGCCACCGTCAAGCAGATCGACGGATACCGCTTCGTCTATGTCCTGCCGTTTTCCGAACGGCGCATCTTCGTCGAGGACACCTATTACAGCGACAAGGCTGAGTTGAACCGCCGGGCCATCGAACCGCGGCTGGATCGCTATGCGGAGGCTCAGGAGTGGCGCGGCAGCATCGTGCGCGAGGAATCGGGCGTGCTTCCCGTGGCGATGGGCGGCGATTTCGAGGGATATTGGCGCTCCGGCGGCGCGAAGACCGCGAAGGCGGGGATGCGCGCGGGGCTGTTCCACCCGACCACCGGCTATTCGCTGCCCGACGCGATCCGCACCGCCGCCGCGATAGTCGCGCAGCGCGACTTCTCCGGCGAGGCGCTGCACACGCTGACGCACGGGCTGGCGAAGCAGACGTGGGACGCGCGCGGCTTCTACCGGATGCTCGACACGATGCTGTTCCGCGCCGCCGAGCCGGAGGAACGCTACCGCGTGCTCGAACGCTTCTACCGGCTCGATCCGGGGCTGATCGGGCGCTTCTACGCGGGAACGTCGACGCTGAAGGACAAGGCGCGGGTGCTGGTGGGCAAGCCGCCGGTCCCGATCGGACGTGCGGTGCGCGCATTGATGAGGGCAAGGGCATGACGACGGCGGTAGTGATCGGTGCGGGATTCGGCGGGCTGGCGCTCGGCATCCGGCTGCAATCGGCAGGCGTACAGACGACGATCGTCGAGGCGCGGGACAAGCCGGGCGGGCGCGCCTATTACTGGGAGCGCGACGGCTTCACCTTCGACGCCGGGCCGACGGTCATTACCGATCCGGCGTGTCTGGAAGAATTGTGGCAGCTGACCGGCCGGACGATGGCCGACGATGTCACGCTGGAGCCGGTGTCGCCGTTCTACCGCCTCAACTGGCCCGACGGTACCAATTTCGACTATACCAACGACGACACCGTGCTGCGCGCGGAGATCGAGAAGCTGCATCCCGGCGACTGGGAGGGATATCAGAAGTTCCTGAAATACTCCGCCGGCGTCTTCCATGAGGGGTATGAGAAGCTGGGCCATGTCGCGTTCCTCGACTTCGCGTCGATGATAAAGGCGGCCCCGGCGCTGGCCAAATATCAGGCGTGGCGGTCGGTCTATTCGGTCGTGTCGGGCTTCGTGAAGTCGGAGAAGCTGCGCGAGGCGCTGTCGTTCCACACGCTGCTGGTCGGCGGCAACCCGATGACCACCAGCGCGATCTACGCGCTCATCCACAAGCTGGAACGCGACGGCGGCGTCTGGTTCGCGAAGGGCGGTACCAACCGGCTGATCGCCGGCATGGTCGCGCAGTTCGAGCGGATCGGCGGCGTGCTGCGCCTCGGCGATCCGGTCGCGAAGATCGAGACGCTGGGCGACCGCGCGACGGGCGTGGCTTGCGAAAGCGGCTGGCGCGCGGATGCGGACATGGTCGCGGCCAACGCCGACATCATGCACGCCTATCGCGACCTGCTGGTCGATTCGCGCAGTTCGCAGCGGACGAAGGCGAAGCTGGAGCGCAAGTCGTACAGCCCGTCACTGTTCGTCGTGCATTTCGGCATCAAGGGCACGTGGCCGGGCGTGCCGCACCACATGATCCTGTTCGGCCCGCGCTATAAGGGCCTGCTGGAGGACATTTACGATCACGGCGTGCTGAGCGAGGATTTCTCGCTCTACCTGCACCACCCGACCGTCACCGATCCCAGCCTCGCGCCGGAGGGGATGTCGACCTTCTATGCGCTCGCGCCGGTGCCGCACATGGGCAAGTTCCCGGTCGACTGGGCGGAAATCGGCCCGATCCTGGAAAAGCGGATCATCGACGAGGTCGGCCGCCGCCTGATCCCGGACATCCACGAGCGCATCGTCACCAAGTTCCACTACGCGCCCAGCGACTTCGCGCAGGACCTGAACGCGCATCTGGGCAGCGCCTTCTCGCTGGAACCGGTGCTGACGCAGAGCGCATATTTCCGCGTCCACAACCGCGACGACGCGATCCCGAACCTGTATTTCGTGGGGGCCGGCACGCATCCGGGCGCGGGCATTCCCGGCGTGGTGGGGAGTGCGAAGGCGACCGCGAGGTTGATGCTGGAGGGGTGAGGGTTCGGCGGGGTGATGCATAATTTAAAAGTTTTGCATCAGGGTAGAGGCGCAACGCTGGAAGGGTCCACTGGTATCAGGATCGTTTACGGACCGCCGAACATTGGCCACTCCTTGGGATTCCACCCCTCGCTACAGCGAGAATGAGGGCCTTTGCACATAGGTGCGCTGTCCATAATCAAGCGAACTTCGCGGACCCTGTCGCAAGATGCCGCTGGAGAGACTTCAAGCACGATCTGCGGCACTGGATTAAGGCCGCTTGCCTCGTTCACGTATGAACGCAGTTTCTCGTTTGATGTCGTGGCCTTGTTCCAGAGTACCGTACCGTCTGAGGCCAAGAAGACAGACATTACGGGAAGGAGGTGGCCGATGCCGTTCTTTTCTGTTCCCCAGCCAGGCAGGGGAACAGCGCAGGCGGCGCTATAGGTTTTCGGTGTCTGATTGCACCCCGAGAGTGCCATCCCTCCAGCAGATATCAGGATGAGCAGCCAGCGAGCCATAATTGCATCATGGCTTGGCGGTACAGTTCCGGCAACGGTGCGCGTGATGCAAAATTCACGAGTTCTGCATCATGAACTAATCACAGAACACCGGGTGCATCCATGATGCATATCTCTGACGACTCAACCCACATCCCCGACCACCCCACCCTTGCCGCTCCCGTCCTCATCCCCTAACCCGCGCAGCATGAAGCGCCTCGCCATCTACTGCGGCTCCGCGACGCCGGCCGATCCCGTGTTCATCGATTCCGCGCGGGAGGTCGGGCGGACGCTGGCCGAGCGGCGAATCGGAATCGTCTACGGCGGCGGGCGGCTGGGGTTGATGGGGGCAATCGCCGATGCGGCGCTTGCGGCGGGCGGCGAGGTCATCGGCGTCATCCCGCAGGCGCTGGTCCATGCGGAGGTGGCGCACCGTGGGCTGACCGAACTGCACGTGGTCACCGGCATGCATCAGAGGAAGGCGCTGTTCACCGAATTGTCGGACGGCTTCGTCACGATTCCGGGCGGCACCGGCACGATGGACGAATTGTGGGAGGCGCTGAGCTGGGCGCAGCTCGGCTATCACGCCGACCCGGTGGGGTTGCTCAACACCGCCAATTACTACGAGCATCTGATCGCATTCTGGGGGACGATGGCGCAGACCGGCTTCCTGCGGCCGCAGCACCGCGACCTGCTGATCGTCGCGGATACGCTGGACGTTCTGCTGGAGCGGATGGCGAAGCACGTGCCGACGCAGCCGATCGTGCGGATGTCGGTCGGGGATCTTTGACCGCTTCGCTGCCCACGCGCGACGCGATCGTCGCGACCGCGCATGAATCGATCGCGCGCGGATCGAAGAGCTTCGCCGCCGCATCCCTGCTGTTCGATCCGCAGACGCGGCAGCGGGCATGGCTGCTCTATGCGTGGTGCCGGCGCTGCGACGACATCGCCGACGGGCAGGATCACGGCCACGGCATGAGCCCTGTCGAGAACGCGCCGGCGCGGCTGGCGGAGCTGTCCGCGAAGACCGAGGCGGCGCTGGCCGGGCGGGTCGTCGGCGATCCGGCGTTCGACGCGTTGCGAATTGTGGCGGCGGAGACGCGGTTGCCGCCGGCGTTCGCCCGCGACCTGATCGCCGGCTTCGCGCTGGATGCGGAAGAATGGCGGCCGGCGACGGAGGACGACCTGTACCGCTATTGCTACCACGTCGCCGGCGTCGTCGGCTGCATGATGGCGGTCGTCATGGGGGTGCCGCCGGAGGACGAAGCCACGCTGGACCGCGCCTGCGATCTGGGCATGGCGTTCCAGCTGGCGAACATCGCCCGCGACGTGCGCGAGGATGCGGAGGCGGGGCGCTGCTACCTGCCCGCCGCATGGCTCGCCGAAGTCGGCCTGACCGAGGCGACGTTGCTGGAGCCGGGCAACCGCGCGGCGTTGGCGCGGCTCGGCGCACGGCTGGCGGAGAAGGCGGCGGCGTTCGAGGCGAGCGCGCGGGGTGGCACGCCGGCGCTGTCGTTCCGGTCGGCCTGGGCCGTGCTGGCGGCGGCAGCGATCTATGGTGCGATCGGGCGCGAGGTCGCGGCGCGGGGCGAGAGGGCGTGGGACCGGCGGGTCAGCACCTCGGGCACGCAGAAGCTGGGATTTATCGCGCGGGCGGGGCGCGAGGCGGCTCGGCGGCAAGATTTGTACGCGGATGTGGTGCGGCCGGCGGGATTGTGGCGGCGGCCGAATTGAGCCCGACACTCCCTCCCCCTTCGAGGAGGGGATTTCAGGGGTCACCCCGAAAACCAGTGCTTGCGCAGGAACCAGCCGATCACCCCCACCGAAATCGCGAGGCACATGCCCGCGACCATGTCGAACGCCCATGGCTCCTTCGCGAACGGCAGCCCCTCGACGTTCATGCCGTACAGGCCAGTCAGGAAGGTCAGCGGCAGGAACACCATCGCCACGATCGAGATGACGAGCGAGCGGCTGTCGATCTGCTCCGCGCGCAGGTCGGACAGCGTCTCGTGCATCAGCGCGGAGCGTTCGCGGATCGACTCCAGTTCCTCGGCCATGCGCGCCGCGCGGTCGGCAGCGGCGGCGATGTGGAGGCGGTCGTCGTCGCCCAGCCAGTCGCCGGGCAACGCCGCCAGCTTCTCCAGCGCCGCCCGCTGCGGACTGAGGAAGCGGCGATAGGTGATCGCCGCGACCCGCACCTTGCTGACGGTGCGACGCAGGTCGAAGACGCGGTTGGGGTCCAGCCGCTCCTCGCAATCGTCCAGCTGGTCGCCGAGATCGGCGACATCGGGGTCGAGATCGTTGGTGATCGCCGCGGCGAACGCGGTGATGAGGTCGCCGGGATCGCGGATCTCGCCCTTCGCTACCTCTTCCTTGACCACGCCGACCGCGATCATCGGCTTGCGCGTGACCGAATAGCAGCGGCCCTTCACGGCCCAGATGCGGACCGACGCCAGCAGATCCGAACTGTCGAGCGGATCGTGCGACCGGCCGCGCAGGTTCAGGAACGCGCCGTGGCCGATCGCCTCGCACCGGGGGCGCGTCTCCGTCGCGGTCAGCGCGTCGACGATATAGTCGTCGAGCCGAGCGGTATCGTGCAGCCATGCGATCGTCTCGTCATCGATCTGCGGCAGGTGCACCCAAACCAGCTGGCAATGCTCCGCCATCGCGCGGTCGAGGTCGATCGCCTCCGCCTGCCCATCGACGATCCGGTAGCAATACGCCCTCATTGCATGTCCAGCCGGATCGACAGGCCGGGTTCGTCGATGGGTTCGGCCATGATGCGGGCGGCGTCCGCGCGGGCGCGGTCGAGGATCGCGCGCGGCACGTCGGCGGCGTGGAAAACGCGGTCGGCGGAAGCGAGCAGCCTCGCCTGACGCAAGGTCAGGTCGTCGGGGTCGGACGAGGTCAGCGCGATGCGGATCAGCGTCGCCGGTGGCGGTGCCACGGGGTCGGCGAGCCATGCGGCGACGTCCCGCTCCTCCAGTGGATCGAGCGGGCCGGCGGGGGCGAGCGCAGCGGCGATGGCGCGCCGCCGCTCGCCGCCGTCGGGGAAGCGCGCGCGCAGCGTCGCGCGGCCGGCGTGCAGCCCCCTCGCCAGCGTGCCGAGCGACGCGGGGAGCAGCGTCTCCAGCCGCTGACGCAACGCCGCGGCGAGGCCGGCGGAGACGCCGCCCGTCCCGATCGCGACCAGCACCGGATCGCGGTCGACGATCGCCGGCAGCGTGAAGTCGCAGTGATCGGGGCGATCGACGGCATTGACGAGGATGCCACGCGCTTTCAGCCGGGCGACGGCGGCCAGCGCCTCCTCCTCGTCATCGAGCGCGACGATCGCAAGCGCGGCCGGCGCATCCTCGCCGACGACGGTCGCACCGGCTCGGTCGAGCAGGCGGCGCTTGGCGTCGGCGGCCTCGCCCTCGCCCAGCAGGATCACGGGACGACCGGCGAGGCGGACGAAGAGCGGAAGGCTGTGGAGGGTCATCGGCAGTGGCGGCTCATCCGATGTGTTTCCCGTATCGTCAACGTCGTTTGCGGCATCGCACCCGCCGCCCGTTCGGTTGTGGCGAACCGGGGATGCCGGGACAAGCCCGCCGTAATGCCGGAACCGCGACGATCGCGAGGCGTCAGCTACCGGCCGCGACGATAGTGTCGCGCGGGCTGCGGTCGATCAGCCGGCGCATTCGTCGCCACGCGACCGGTCCGCGTCCGGATCGGCACCGCGATCCAGATAGACCGGATTGCCGACCAGGATCGTCGCGCCTGCGGCATCGACGATATCGGCGCGGACCCACAGCGCCTGCCTCACGTCGGCGACGCGGAACGGCACGATCGCATCGTCGCCGGCCACGGGAGGCAGGGCGATCCGCCGGTCCGAGCCGCCGATGCGCAGGACGGGGTGGGCGCCCGCCACGCCGCGGACGTGGACCGTGCCGCGGACGTCGCGCGCCGCGCCGATCGCCAGCACCTCTCCCATCGCGGCGCGCCGGCCGCGCGCGGTCAGCGTCAGGTCGAGCAGCCGGTCGCGCCGCCCGGCGATGTCGACGAACACCCGGCCGCGCTTCAACCCGGCGACAAGGGCATCGCCCGCCCGCGCGCAGGCGTGGACGATCGTCGCGGGGATGCCGACCGGAGACTGCCGGCCGATCGACGAGGGCTGGGGCTGGCGGCCCTGCACCGCGTCGTGATTGTCGCTGCCCCCGACCCCGGTCAGCCGATAGCCACGATCGAGCAGCCGTTCCCAGACGCGCAGATGAGCGCCCTTCGCGCGGTAGGGATCGCCGCGGAAATCGTCGATCGTGTCGCCGTTGGCGACCTCCACGCCGTCGATCAGGCTATAGTCGGTGTCGCTGGCGACCCAGCCGCAGCCCAGGCAGTCCTCGCCGGTCGGGGTCGCGGGATGATTGATGCTGAGGAAGCCGCCGGTCGCGTGTGCGGCCTTCAGGATCGGATTGATCGAAACGCCCGCCTCGCCCGCCCGCGACAGGTCGAGCACCGCGGTCGTGCCGATCAGGTTGGCATGGCCGAACCGCGTCGTGATCTCGCGCCCCGGCAGCAGGACCAGCGTGTCGAAATATTCCTGCGCGACCGCCAGTTCGGCGAAGTGCGACGTGACGTTGTGATCCGTCACCGCCAGGAAATCGAGGCCGGCGTCGGTTCCCGCCTGTGTCGTCAGGAACAGGGGACAGGGGATGTTGCGCCCGGACAGGCTGCGGCACCGCGCATCGCTGTGGCCGGTATGGCTGTGCAGGTCGCCGCGATACCAGCCCGGCCCGCCCGCGACCGGGGCGTTCGGGAATGCTCCGACCGGCCGGTCGCCGCGCCGCGTGAAGTGGATGTCGGCGTGATAGGTCGCGCGGTCGGCGGCGCGGATGCTCGCCACCGTCATCGTCAGGTGCCAGCGTCCCGCCGGGATCGGGCCGGCCAGGAACGAGGGGGTCGCGAAGCCCTCGTCGATGACGAACGCCTTCTTGACGCCGCCGCCCCAGCCACGACTGCGCTGCGGATCGGCGATACCCAGCGTAACCTGCGCACCCTTCGGTCCATTCAGCGTGAACGTCACCCGGATCTGCGTCACGTCCGCCGGAACGTCGAAGGCCAGATCGCGAACGCTGCCACGATCGTCCGCGCCGATCGCGCCATCGATCCGCACGTCCGGCGCGATCGCAGCGGGTGCAGGCGGCGGCACGGGCAGGGCCAGCAACGCCAGAACGGGGGCGAGAATGTGCAGATACCACCTGTCGGCTTCGAGAACGCGCGGCCGGTGGCCGCGGGCCCTCGCCCGCTGCGACGCGCTCCACGCTCAGGCCGGGCGGTTAGGCAATCCGGATGACAGGGGCATGACAGGTGGAACCCCGTTGCGCCGATTGACCGATCCCGCCGGCGTCAACCCGCCAGCCAGTCCGGCACGCGCTCCGCCGCGATCAGCGCCTCCGCAGCGACCCGGTCCGCAACGACGGCGTAGCGGTCGCCATCGACCAGCACTTCGGGCACCAGCGGGCGGCTGTTGTAGGTCGACGCCATCGTCGCGCCATAGGCCCCCGCCGTCCGCAACACCGCAAGGTCGCCCGACGCGACCGCATCGATATCGCGGCCCATCGCGAAGGTGTCCCCGCTCTCGCACACCGGGCCGGCGATATTCGCAGTCATCCGCTCGCCGGTCGGCCTGACCGCGACGAAATCATGATAGGCATCATATAGGGCGACGCGGGCAAGGTCGTTCATCGCGGCATCGACGATGACATAGGGGTGGACGACGCCCGGCTTCACCCAGATGACCTCGGTCGCCAGTACTCCCGCATTGCCGGCGATGACGCGGCCGGGTTCGAACATCAGCTCCACGTCCCAGCCGGCGGTGACGCGCGCGACCATCCCGCCGTAATCGGCGGGCGATGGCGGCATGTCGCCGCTCTTGTACGGCACGCCCAGACCGCCGCCGAGGTCGACATGCGTGACGGTGTGGCCGCGTCCGCGCAACTCCGCGACGAGATCGCCGACGCGTGCATAGGCGGCCTCCAGCGGCGCGAGGTCGAACAGCTGGCTGCCGATATGGATCGCGATACCGCGCAGGTTCAGGCCCGGCTGACCCGACAGGCGCGCGTACATGCCCGCCGCCTGATCGATCGGCACGCCGAACTTGTTCTCCTTCATGCCGGTCGAGATCTTGGCGTGCGTGCCGGCGTCGACATCGGGATTCACGCGCAGCGTCGCGGGCGCGACCAGCCCGCGTTCGGCGGCGAGCGCGGCGAGGACGACGCCCTCCTCCTCCAGCTCCAGATTGAACTGGCCGATGCCCGCATCCAGCGCGGCGGCGAGTTCGGCGCGGGTCTTGCCGACGCCCGAGAAGACAATGTCGGCCGGCGGCATGCCGGCGGCCAGCGCCCGCTTCATCTCTCCGACCGAGACGACGTCCGCGCCGTAGCCTTCGTCGGCGAGGACGCGGAGGACGGCGAGGTTGGGATTGGCCTTG
The DNA here is from genome assembly GCF_001423765.1 of Sphingomonas sp. Leaf343. Lineage (GTDB taxonomy): Bacteria > Pseudomonadota > Alphaproteobacteria > Sphingomonadales > Sphingomonadaceae > Sphingomonas. Next base: position 301,297 of record NZ_LMPG01000011.1, on the reverse strand, counting down.
ATGGCGTAGGCGAGGTGCTTGCGCGGCACGTCCTTCAGCCCGTCGCGGAACACGCGCGCGTGGCGGCGCAGCGTTGCGGCGGAGTAGATGTAGACGGGCGTGCCGACCGCCTCGGCGATCGCGGGTACGGACACGTCCTCGACGTGGAGGACACCGTCCCGGTAGGCGAAATGATCCATGCGGTTCCTAAGCTCGAAAGCCCTTCCCCTTCAGGGGAAGGGTGGAAGATCATTGCGGCGGCAGGTTGAAATCGTCGGAGCGGCGCTCTTCCGAACGGCGCAGCAGTTCGTCGTTGCGAAGCGGACGCTGCTGCGTCGTCGGGGTCAGCAACTGCGCCGGCGTCGGCGTCGCCCGCGCGCCGACCGGGGCGACGGGCAGCTTGCCGCCCGGTGGCGGCTGCAACCCGTCCGCGGCGCCACAACCCGCGAGCAGCAGCGCCGCGAGAAGAACCGGACGCGTCATGCTTCCCCCCTGGCGACGACGATCGCCGCACGGACATTGGCGGGCGCGGTGCCGCCGAAACTGGTGCGGCTGGCGACCGAAGCATCGACCGACAGCACGTCGAACACGCGCGCATCGATCCGCGCATCGATCGCCTGCAGATCGTCCAGCGGCACTGCATCGAGCGTTACGCCCAGCGCCTCCGCCCGCGCCACCGCACGCCCGGTGATGTGGTGCGCCTCGCGGAACGGCACCCCCGCCTCGCGTACCAGCCAGTCGGCGAGGTCGGTGGCGGTGGCGTATCCCGATTCGGCCAGCCCGCGCATCCGGTCGGTCCGGAATGTCGCGCTCTCGACCATGCCGGTCATCGCCGCGATGCTGAGGCCGAGCAGGTCGTGCGCCTCGAACACCGGCGGTTTATCGTCCTGCATGTCCTTGGAATAGGCGAGCGGCAGGCCCTTCATCGTCATCATCAACGACATCAGGCAACCGGTGATCCGCCCCGAATGCCCGCGCACCAGTTCGGCCGCATCGGGATTGCGCTTCTGCGGCATGATCGAGCTGCCGGTGGACCATTGGTCGCTGAGCGCGACGAAGCCGAACGGCTGCGATGCCCACAGCACGAATTCCTCGGCAAGGCGCGACAGGTGGAGCGAGCATTGCGCGGCGGCGGCGAGGTAATCCAGCGCGAAGTCGCGGTCGCTGACCGAGTCGAGCGAGTTGCGCGTCGGCCCGTCGAAGCCCAGCGCCGCGGCGGTCGCGTGCCGGTCGATCGGAAAGCCGGTCCCCGCCAGCGCCGCCGACCCGAGCGGACACAGGTTCATCCGCGCGCGCGCATCGACGAAGCGCGACACGTCGCGCGCGATCATCTCGTGATAGGCCATCAGGTGATGGCCGAGCGTCACTGGCTGCGCCGATTGCAGATGCGTGAAGCCGGGCATCACCGCACCGGCATGGTCCTCCGCCCGCGCCAGCAGCGCCGCCTGAAACGCCCGCAGCGCATCCAGCACCTGATCGATCGCGTCGCGCACCCACAGGCGGAAATCGGTCGCGACCTGATCGTTGCGCGACCGCGCGGTGTGGAGCCGGCCGGCGACGGGGCCGATCGCCGCCGCCAGCCGCGCCTCCGTCAACATGTGGATATCCTCCAGCGACAGGTCGTCGGGCACGCCGTCCCGCTCGTAACCGGCGGCGACCTCCTCCAGGCCGGCGGCGATCGCCTCCGCGTCGGCGGGCTGGACGATACCCTGTTTCCCGAGCATGGCGACATGCGCGCGGCTGCCCGCCACATCCTGACGCCACATCCGCTGGTCGAAGGGAAGCGAGGCGTTGATCTCGCGCATCACCGCGGACGGCCCTTCGGCGAAGCGGCCGCCCCACATGCTGTTGGAGGTACTCATGCGCTCGATCGGTCTCGTTCTCGCCGCCGGGCTGGCGGTCGCCGGTTGCGATAGGGCCTCGACCCCCGCCGGGCAAGAACAGGTGGGCCAAGAACAGATGGCCCAAGAACAGATGGCCAATGCCGTGTCGCCCGATGAAGCCGCGCCGTCCGGCGCGACCGCGGCGAAGCCCGCCGGCACGATCGACCGCAGCCGGAGGGGGGAGGCCGCGCCGACGCTGGCGTTCGTCGACCCGGCGGGCAAGCCGGTGACGCTGGCGGATTATCGCGGCACGCCGGTGCTGCTGAACCTGTGGGCGACGTGGTGCGGGCCGTGCGTGAAGGAACTGCCGACGCTCGACGCGCTGGCGGTGCGCGAAGGCGGCAAGCTGCGGGTCGTGACGCTGAGCCAGGACATGGATCCGGCCAAGGCGACCGCGTTTCTGGCCGAACGCAAGTTCAAGGCGTTGAAGTCCTGGACCGACCCGAAGATGGCGTGGGTGCCCGCGGTGGCGAGCAACCTGCCGACCAGCATCCTGTTCGACGCGCAGGGCAAGGAAGTGTGGCGCACGATCGGCGACCTCGACTGGACCGGCGAGGCGGCGACGAAGGCGGTGGGGGAGGCGGAGACGGAGACGGGGTGATCTCTCGATCGTCATTGCGAGGAACGAAGCGGCGCGGCAATCCAGAACCGCAAGCACCGGACTGGATTGCTTCGCCCCGCTCGCAATGACGGGTCACTCCACCGACGGCTTCGCCACAAACGCCACCCTCATCGCAATCGCACCAGAAACACCGCCCCCGCCCCCTGTTCCAGCACCAGCGATCCGCCATGCGCGTCGAGCAGCGACGCCGCGATCGGCAGCCCCAGTCCGGTTCCCCCCGTCGTCCGCCGCGTCGTGAAGAACGGCTCGAACACCCGTCCACGATCCGCCATCGGAATGCCCGGTCCGGTGTCCGACACGCGAACCGCCACCCCCGCCCCCTCGCGCGCCGCGACGATCGTCGCGGACGCCGCCCCCGCCTGACGACTGTTCGCGAGCAGGCCCGCCAGCACCGCCTCCAGCGTCGCCGCATCGATCCGCGCGGACAGCCCGGCGGGCACCGCGACCTCGATCGCGAACCCCGCGCCACGCTCGGCATCCGCCACCCGGTGCGCCACGGCGGCGACATCGGCCTGTCCGTCGCCGCCCGTACCCATATCGGCCCGCGCGAGATCGAGCAGCCGCGTCACCAGCAACGCCAGCCGGTCCGCATCCGCATCCGCATTGGCAAGGAACCGGTGGCGCTCGTCGGGCGACATCGTGTCGCCATGCTCCGCCAGCAGTTCCAGCGCGCCGCGGATGCCGGCCAGCGGCGTCTTGAATTCATGGCTGACCGCATGGGCGAAGTCGCGCAGGTAGCGGGAGCGGCGCTCGATCGCGTCGGCCATGATCGCGAAATCGGCATAGAGACCCTGGATTTCGATCGCGGCGGTGGCGGGCGCGGGGGGCACTTCGCCCCGGCCGCTGGCGACCGCGCGGGTGGCCGCGCCCAGCGCCTCGATCGGGCGGGCGATGCCGCGCGACAGCAGGCCGCTGAGCAACACCAACGTCCCGAAGATCAGCACGATGCCGAGCGCGATCTTGCCGCGATCCTCGTACAACCCCTTGAACAGCGCACGCGCCGAGCGGGACAGCAGCAGGACGCCGACGACGCGACCGTTCACGACGATCGGTCGTGCATGATGCACCCTGATCGCGGCGGCGCGCGACAGCCACTCGAACCGGTACACCGCACGGTACGCACCGTTGCGGCGCAGGACGGTGGCGGATCGGCCGTGCAGCGCGGCGGCGACCTCCGGCAGGGCGGCGTAGCTGCCGTCCGGGCCGATGCCGGCGCGATCGAGCAGCGTGATGGCGGCCAGCGTCTCCGCTCTGGTCGCGGTCGCCACCGGGGCGAGCCGGCGCGCCGCGGCGACCGCATCCGCCGCCATGCCCGCGCCCGCGGCGGCGGCGGCGGCGGCGGCGGCGGCCGGGCGTTCGGGCAGGATCGGCGTCGTGCTGAGATCGATGCCGCTGTCCGGCGCGTCATGGCCATCGGGGCCGGAGAGGCCGGCGACGACACGACCCGGCGGCGCGGCGGGCCAGAGCAAGGCGGCGGTGGCGGCGAGCACGGCCCCCTGCGCGACCAGTTCCGCCTCGGTCTGCCGGACCAGCGTGTTCTCATAGACGCGCAACCCGACCGCGCCGACGCCGGGCAGCGCCGCGACCACGAACAGCGTCGCGAACAGGATCGTGCGCAGCCGCAGCCTGGGCCAATGGCGCTTCGCCCAGCTCTTCAAAACGCTGCCTTCAACCTCGCTGCCCGCGACACGGCCCGAGGGCGTAGCCGATGCCGGCGCGCGTCTCGATCAGGTCGGTGCCGCCGGCCGCCGCGAACTTCGCGCGCAGGTTGCGGATATGGCTGTCGATCGTGCGATCCGTCACGGCGAAACCCGGCCCGTGCAGGCGGTCGATGATCGCATCGCGGCCGAACACCTTTGCCGGCATCGCCGCCAGCAGGCGCAGGATCGAGAATTCGGTGACCGTCAGCGCCACCTCCGCCCCCGCCCAGCTTGCGCGCCATCCCTCCATGTCGAGCCGCAGCAGCCCCTGCGCGATCGTCGCGGCGGCGGGTCGGGGCGGCGTGGGGGCGGCGGCGCGGCGCAGGATCGCCATGACGCGGGCGACGACTTCGCGTGGGGAGAACGGCTTCACGACATAATCGTCCGCGCCGAGTTCGATGCCGATCACGCGGTCGATCTCGTCGTCGCGGCTCGACAGGAACAGGATCGGCACCTGGCTGTCGGCACGGACGCGGCGGCACACCTCCAGCCCGTCCATGCGCGGCATGTTGATGTCCAGCACGATCAGGTCCGGCGACTGCGCCGCGACCAGCGCCAGCGCCGCCTCCCCGTCGGCGGCCTCGACCGTGCCGAGTCCGGCCTTGCCCAGCGCGAAGACCAGCAGCTGGCGGATATGCGGATCGTCGTCGACGACAAGGATGGTGCGCGGCATCGGGCACAGGATCATCGTTGCGGCGCTCCCGTCAATGGCGTCCGCGTCAAAGGATCGGGAGCCTTGATCGCACCGTTGCACTCGCGCCCCTCCGGCGCGGGGCGAAGGCGGGCCGGGCCGGCGATCGCCTCGACCTGCGCCCACCGGCGCGCGTTCCTCCACGTCCAGCCGCGCCACGTCGACAGCCGGATCGCAAGATCCTGTCGCGCCTCGCCCCGGATGAAGGCGAGCCGGTCACGGATCACCGGATCGGACGCATGACGCTCCAGCCGCGCGACGGAGACGATCGCGGACGCGCCGAGTTCGTGCAGGTAGCACAGGTCGATCGGCGGGCCGCCGCGTCCCTGCGTCATCGCGACGCGGACGTTCCACGCCGCCGCCGCCGCGCCGAGATCGACGACGCCGCACAGCGCCAGCACGAGCGCCGCCGCCAGCGCATTGGCGTTGACCAGCCACGCCGTCGAGCGGCCCCGCACCAGCCGCCAGCCGATCAGCACCAGCCCCGTCGCCACCAGCGCCATCCACGCCAGCGCCGCGAGCCGCAGCGTCGTCATCCCGAACCCGTCGACATAATCCAGCGTGCGCAGCGCACTGGACGCAACCAGCAGGACATTCTGCGCGATCCACGCCGTCACCAGCCGGCGCACGACGACGCTCGCCGCCCCGGTGCCGCCGGGCCGGAGCGCGACGACCACGAACGCGCCCGCCAGTAGCGCGGTAACGATCAGCGCATAGGCGCCCTGATGCGCGTATTCCGCCATCGTCACGCGCGACGGCAGGACCGCGCCGCTCCACAGGAATGCGATGTCGAGTGCGTTCTGCACCGCGAAGATCGCGTTGAACACGACCAGCGACAGCGTCAGCGTCGCGACGCCCGGATCGATCGCGTCGAGGTCCCGCCCGGTCCCGGATCGCTCCCGCCGGGTCGTCGAGGCGGCGGGCCGCAGCATCGGCCACGCGCCCATCGCGATGACCAGCGCCAGAATCGTGCGCAGGATCACCGTGTCGAGGTTCGGCAGTGCGATGCTGGAAAAGGCGTCGGCGATCAGCGGGTTGGCATTGGCGAACAGCGTCAGGAATATCGCGCCCCCGATGATCGGCATCGCCAGCAGCGCGATCGCCCCGGAGAACCGCAGCCCCCCTTGCGAACGACGCGCGCGAATACGCGCGAGCTTGCCCAGGTCGTGCAGCGGCGCACCGAGTCCGCTGACGCCGTGCCACGCCAGCCGCCCCGCCCACGCCAGCGCATCGTCGAACCGTCGGCGCGGCAGCAGCGCCGCCAGCGACACCGCGACCGCGAACAGCACCAGTGCGAGCATGTTCGGATCGTCGACCAGCACCAGCGCGAACCCGCCCGCCACCGTCGCCGCGATCTCCGCCGCACGGTTCCGCCACACCGCAGGCCGGGTCAGGACCAGTGCGGCGAGCCACGCGAGCGCGAACCCGCCCAACGCCGATCCGATCAGCCCCTCCTCGAACACGATCGCCTCGCCCAGCGCGATCAGCGCCATGCCAGCGATCAGCTTCCGCCCGATGTCGCCCCGTCCAAACCCCGTCATGCCCGTGCGTCCCATCCTGTTTCAGGCTGACGGGATGCGCCCCTTCGGTCGAGCCGGGATGGTGCGAACGATGCGCTTGCTGCGCGAAGCCTGTGCAGATCGGGTGCAGGCCGGCGCGTTGCTGCCGCCGACAGAGCTTACGGCACCGGCAGCATCGGCTGGGACCAGGCGCTAGGGCACCCGCCGCACGGTCAGGATCCTGATCTCCGGCTTCAGCATCTCCCCCTTCATCGCGCCCGCCCCGGCATTCGGGTCGCGGGGGCCGGACCAGATGCGCTTGACCACGTCCATGCCCTCCACCACGCGACCGAACACCGCATAGCCGACATTGTCGCCCGGCGCGTAGGGATGCGCGTCCAGCCCGGTCATGTCGCCGATCGCGATCGTGAAGTCGGCGCGCGCCGTGCCCGGTGCCATGCGCCCCATCGAGATCGCGCCCTCAGTATGCGTCAGCCCGGTCTTCGTTGTCGGCTCGTGCGCGATCGGCGGATACAGCTTCTTCATGTCGTGCTGCCCCGCCTGGATCAGGCCCGGCCCCCACGCCAGCCGCATCGCGCGGAAGAAGGTGATGCCGTCCAGCCGCTTGGCATCGACGTAGCGCAGGAAATTGGCGGAGGTGACCGGCGCGGCGGCGCGGTTCACCTCGACGGTGATCGGTCCTTCGGTCGTGGTCATCACGACGCGGACGGGCGGCGGTCCTTCCGGCGCGGCGACCTGAGCAGCAACCGGGGCGGCGATCATCAGGGCGAGGAGGAATCGGATCAGCATGTTTCCGACGCTATCGGACCCGCCGGCCAAAAAATAGCCCGGTGCGTTTCCGCACCGGGCTTCAAGGATGTCCGCAGGAGGAACATCGTGGGGGACGGGGCTTCTTCAGGCCCCGCCCCGAACGGGTCAGTAGTTGTAGGCGCGCTCGCCATGCTCGTTGATGTCGAGGCCCTCGGTCTCGACTTCCTTGCTGGGACGCAGGCCCATCGTCGCCTTGATGCCGTAGAACAGCACCGCCGAGACGCCGCCGGACAGCACCAGCGTCAGCACGACCGCCTTGATCTGGGTCAGCACCTGGCCGGCCATGTCGTAGGTGCCGGCGACCGACGGGAAAACGGTGTAGTCGACCCAGCCCTGACCGCCGAGCGACGGCGCGGCGACGATGCCCGTGCCGATCGCGCCGATGATGCCGCCGACGCAGTGGATGCCGAACACGTCGAGTGTATCGTCATAGCCGAGCTTGTTCTTCACCGTGGTGACGAACCAGAAGCACACCGCCGATGCGACGAAACCGAGCAGGATCGACGTCATCGGCGCGGCGAAGCCCGCCGCCGGGGTGATCGCGACGAGACCCGCGACCGCACCCGACACGCCACCGAGCAGCGACGGCTTCTTGTGGACGATCTGTTCGATCACCGCCCAGGCGACCGCCGCCGCCGCGGTGGCGACGAAGGTGTTGATGAAGGCCAGCGCGGCGAGGCCGTTCGCCTCCAGATTGGACCCGGCGTTGAAGCCGAACCAGCCCACCCACAGCAGCGACGCACCGATCATCGTCATGGTCAGCGAGTGCGGCGGCATCGGCTCCTGCTTGTACCCGACGCGCTTGCCGATGATGAGGCAGCCGACGAGGCCGGCGATCCCTGCGTTGATGTGGACCACGGTGCCGCCCGCGAAGTCGAGCGCGCCCCAGCCGTACAGCAGGCCGGTGTCGGTCGGTGCGTCGGACAGGAAATCCGGGCCGGCCCAGTACCAGACCATGTGCGCCATCGGGAAATAGACGATGGTCAGCCACAGCACGACGAAGATCAGCAGCGGCGTGAACTTCACCCGTTCCGCGAACGCGCCGACGATCAGCGCGGGCGTGATGCACGCGAAGGTCATCTGGAACACGACGAACGCGTATTCGGGGATGTAGACGTTGTTGGAGAAGGTCGCGCCGTAGGTCGTCGCGCTGACCCCGGCGAGGAACGCCTTGCTGAGCCCGCCGACGAACGGCGACCCGCCCGTGAACGCCATGCTGTAGCCCCAGCTGACCCAGACGAGGGCGGCGACCGAGACGATCATGAAGACCTGCATCAGCACGCTGAGCATGTTCTTGGTGCGGACGAGGCCGCCATAGAACAGCGCAAGCGCCGGCACCGACATCAGCAGCACCAGCGCCGCCGAGATCAGCATCCACGTCGTGTCGCCCTTGTTGACCATCGTGGCCATCTGTTCGGGCGTCGGCGCCTTGATCGGCCCGGCAGCGGCGGCCTGCGCCCAGGCGGGCGCGGCGAGTGCGGTCGTCGTGGCGATCGCCCCGATCCCTGCGATCATGCGAGAAAGCGTCATCATTCCCCCCTTCAAAGCGCCGAGTCGTCGGTTTCGCCGGTGCGGATCCGCACCGCCTGTCCGACGTCGAGCACGAAGATCTTGCCGTCGCCGATCGCGCCGGTGTTCGCCGATTGCTGGATCGCCTCGACCACGCGGTCGGCGATCGATGCGGCGCAGACGACCTCGACCTTGATCTTGGGCACCATGTTGGTGCTGTATTCCGCGCCGCGATAGATTTCGGTCTGGCCCTTCTGGCGGCCGAAACCCTTGACCTCGGTGACCGTCATACCTGCGACGCCCAATGTCGTGAGTGCTTCGCGGACCTCGTCGAGCTTGAACGGCTTGATGACCGCTATGACCAGTTTCATCCCGCCCCCTTTGCTTGGCTATTGATGCAGGATGCTGCGATGCAACGGTCGTGCCAGACCGGAAAGGCCGGAATTCTTCGGAAAAGCGCCGGCTGGATGGACTGGTTAACGAAACTTTATCGGGCAGCGGGGTGGCTCTGCCCATTTTTCAGGCAGGGATGATCGCCCTCGCTTCGGCAAGATCATCCTCGTCGACCATCACCCGGACGGGGATCAGCAGATAACTGCCGTCGGCAATGCTCGCGCCGCCGTCGAAGGCGATCGCGTATATTCCTTCGGAATCGAGACGGCCGACGATGATGTGCGCCGCGTTGCGATCGTATCGGCCGAGTTCGACGAGTGCCATCGACGCTCAAGCGTTCGGAGCGGCCGATCGATCCCTCGCCACGCGCAGCCCGCCCCACGCATAGCCGAACACCAGCACCAGCGCGGCTGCGCCCACAAGATAGGGCAGCGGCTGCCACAGGCCGTAGAGGCCGATCCCGATCGAGGGCGCAAGGACGAAGCTGGCCCCGTTGACGCTCGTCACCTTGCCCGCGACCGATCCCTGCGCCGCCGGCCCGACCGCCAGCGAAGCGCCCGCCGTGAAGCCCGGCCGCGTAAAGCCGAAGCCCAGACTGGCGAGCGCATAGGCCAGCGCGATCCCGTAGAGCGACGTCGCCACGCCGGTCAGCGCGGTGCCGGCGATGCTCAGCGTCAGGCCGACCAGCACCAGCCGGCGCGGCGTCAGGTTGAGCAGCGGGATCAGCCCCCATTGCACCAGCAACGCCGCCCCCGCGCCCATCATCAGCACGATGCCCGTCGGCTCCAGCGCGGCGGAGGGCGCGACGTGGAGCCGGTCTATCACGACGAAGCCGATCACCTGACTGGCCATCGCCTGCGCATGCCCCATCACCAGCCCCGCGATCATCCATGCCCGGATACGCGGATCGCGATAGCCGACCTGTTCCGCATGCGGCTGCGTCGCCGCCGCCACCGTCGCCCCCGTTGGCGCGCCGCCGATTGACGGATAGGCGGAACTGGTGCCGCCGGCGTGCGCGCCCCCGCCCTGATCCGGCGGCCGGTCGTCGGGCAGCAGCCGCCACACCGTCACCCACACGCCCGCGCCGAACAGCGCGAACAGGAACGCCGGCCCCGCCAGCCCGATCTCGAACCCGCCGACATGGCCGAGCAGCAGATAGGGCGCGATCGCCGGCCCCAGGATCGTGCCCAGCCCGAACGCACTCGCCAGCAGCGTCAGGGCGCGCGTCCGCTCCGCCGGCGTGGTCGATCCGGCGACCTCCGCCTGCACCGCGGGCGGCGCGGCCACTCCGAGCGATCCGTAGAGCACGCGACCCAGCACGAAGAGCATGAACGCGGTCGTCCCGCCGACCACGCCGTTGATCCCCGCCGCGAGGAATAGCCCGCACAGCAGCAGTGAGACGGTGTACCCGCCCATGCCGAGCAGGATCATCGCCTTGCGCCCATAGGTGTCCGACCGCTTCGCCCAGAACGGCGCGGCGACCACCCACAACAAAGCCGAGATCGAAAACGCCGCCGCCACCATCGCGTCCGCCACGCCCAGCGATCGCCCGAGCGCCGGCAGCACGGATTGCAGCGCCGTGTTCCCCGCCGCGATCGTCAGCATCACGAGGAACATCAGCGCGAAATTACGATCGGGGGCGGTCACTCGCGCGCCCATTCGTAGGACCGCGTCACGCCGGCGACCGCCACCTCGTATCCGTCATACCAGTCGCCGCGACCCCGTTCGCGGATCGTCGCATGGTCCGGATGCGCGCGCCACGCGACCGCCGACGCCTCGTCCGCCCACCAGCTCACGGTGATCCCGAACCCGTCGGCCCCGCGCACGTTGTCGACGCCGCGATAGCCGGGCTGCACGGCCGCCAGCGCGTCCATCGTCTCGGCGGCGGCGGCATAGCCCGCCCCGTCGTCCGCGCGCCGCCGCGACAGGAAGATGACCGCCACCTGCCCGTTCCGCCCCTGATCCGCCCGCGTCCGCATCGTCACGCTGTAGGAGGCGTCCGGGGCCTCGCCAACCCTGTCGCCCAACGTCTTTCGATCACTCGATTAACCGCAGCGCGAAACCCGATGGCTTGCAACACGTTCGGCACCTGTGCGACGGAGAGGGCAGCCTCGCCGCTCGTGTGGGGACCACGACCGACAGGATTCCGATGGCAAGCTCGTCCACCGCCGCCCGCCGCGCGCGTCGCCCCGCCGGGATACCGTCCCCGGCGCAAATGTTTTTTCAGGGCTTTCTGAAGCATCCGGTGATGGTCGGATCGATCATTCCTTCGTCCGACAAGCTCATCCGCAACATGCTGGGGCCGGTCGACTGGGACCAGTGCAAGCTGTTCGTGGAATATGGTCCCGGTGTCGGCACCTTCTGCCGTCCCATTCTGGAACGCATGGCGCCGGATGCGACGCTGATCGCGATCGACACCAATGCCGATTTCATTCGCTATCTCGACGCGACGATCGTCGATCCGCGGTTTCAGGCGGTCGAGGGATCGGCGGCGGATGTGGCGACGATCATCGCCGATCACGGCTTCGCGCATGCCGATTATATCCTGTCGGGGCTGCCTTTTTCGACGTTGCCGGCCGGCATCGGCCCGGCGATCGCCGCCGCTACGCATGCGACGCTGCGTCCGGGCGGCGCGTTCCTCGTCTATCAGTTCAGCCCCAAGGTGAAGGACTTCCTGACCCCGCACTGGCAGCGCATCGACCATGATATGGAGTGGTGGAACGTCCCGCCGGCGCAGCTATACTGGGCCTGGAAGGACTAGAACCAGGCGCGCAGGCCGGCAACGACGCCAAGGCCGCCGGTGTCCGCCCCCGCCGCCCGCGCGAAGCGGGCGGTATCGCCGAGCCGCCGTTCCCACGACACGCCGACATAGGGCGCGAATTCGCGCCGGACCTCGTAGCGCAGACGCAGGCCCAGTTCCGCGTCGGTAACGCCCGAGCCGATCCCCCGCCGACGCACGTCCTGTGCCGACAGGTTCACCTCGACACGCGGTTGCAGGATCAGCCGCTGCGTCAGCCGCTGGTCGTAATAACCCTCGACCCGGCCCAGCACCTCGCCCGTCGTGGCGACGAACGCGGCGACGTCGACCTCGAACCAATAGGGAGCCAGCCCCTCGACACCGATCGTCGCATAGGTGCGCGACGGGCCGGGGCGGGCGTCGTGCCGCACGCCGGCCTGAAGGTTGAAATACGGGCCGATCGCGCGCGAATACAGCGCCTGCACCTCCGCCACCTCCAGCCCGCCGCCGAGATCGCCCTCACCCTCGCTCTTCACGACGGCGCGGTGGATGTCGCCGCCGAACCACGCCCCCCCCTCCCACCGATAGCCGTCGCGGCCATCGCGGATCTGAAACTCGGCGAGGTCGAGCATGACCTGTGCGAAGGTCTGGCCACCGCCTTCCTCGCGCATCATCGCTTTGCGCGCCTGCGCCATCGCGGCGGGGTTCCAGACGCGGTCGGCGTAATGCGGCATCGGCGCAGGCGGGGCGGGTGCCGCGCCGGCGGGCAGGTCGGTGCCGGTCTTCGCGGGAGGCTCCGACGCCGACGCGGCGGCATGGCCCATAGCAGTGTGATCCATCGCGCCGTGGTCCATCGGCGCAGCATCCGGCACGCTCTCCGCGGGCACATGCCCCATCTGCGCATGATCCATCGTGGCATGATCCATCGTGGCATGATCCATCGCCACCGGCGCGACCGGCGCAGGTCGCTTCACCGGCTTACTGGTGGCGGGCTTTCCGGCGGGCGGCTTCCGCTTCGCAGCGGGTTTCGCCGGCAACGTCATGCCCGGCATGGCGTGCATCGCATGATCCTGCGCCGGAGCCGCCATCGCCAGTACCGCGAACAGCGGAATCACGCCACCGCCCCGCGCGGCCGGACGCTGACGACGCGCATCATGCCCGCCAGCATATGGTACAGCATGTGACAGTGGAACGCCCAGTCGCCGACCGCATCCGCCGTCAGGTCGAACGTCACCGTCCCGCCCGGCTGCACCAGCACGGTATGCTTGCGCGGCGCATGGTCGCCCCTGCCCGTCACCAGATCGAAGAAATGGCCGTGCAGGTGGATCGGGTGGCCCATCATCGTGTCGTTGACCAAAACGACGCGCACCCGCTCGCCCAGCGTGAAGGCGAAGGGTTCGTGCGTGTCGACCATCCGCTGCCCGTCGAACCCCCACATGAAGCGTTCCATGTTGCCCGTCAGGTGAATCGTCACGGTACGATCCGGTGCCCGCACGTCCGGATTGCGATCGAGCGCGACGAGGTCGCGGTACGTCAGCACGCGGTGGCCGACATCGTCCAGCCCCTGCCCCGGATAACCGGTGCGATCGACCGGCATCGGCGCGATCGTCTGCACGCCGGGACCTTTCCGGACCTGCGGCGCATGCGAGAAGTCGCGCATCGCCATGTCGCCGTGGTCCATCGCGCCATGATCCATGCCGCCGTGATCCATGCCGGACATCGCGGAGTGGTCCATCGTCGCGTGATCGACCGGCGGAACGACATAGCCGGGCGTGGCGATCCGCCGCGATCCGTTCTGCTCCGCGCTCGGGTCCGCGCCCCGCGGCGGCGGCGCCGTCGCCATGCCGCCGCTCCCCATATCGGTCATGCCCATATCCGCCATCGTCGCGAGCGGCCTCGTCCGGAGCGGCGGCACCGGTGCGGTCATGCCCCGCCGCGGCGCCAGCGTCGCGCGCGCCATGCCGGAGCGATCGATGCTCTCCCCCACCAGCGTCCACGCGCGGTCGCCGGTCGGCGTGACGATCACGTCATAGGTTTCCGCGACGCCGATTTGCAGTTCGTCCACCGTCACCGGCCGCACGTTCAGTCCGTCCGCCTGCACCACCGTCATCGCCAACCCCGGGATGCGGACGTTGAAAGTGGTCATCGCCGATGCGTTGATGAGGCGCAGGCGCACCCGCTGGCCCGGTTCGAACAGCCCGGTCCAGCTGTCGCGCGGACCATGACCGTTGACGAGGTAGCGGTACGTCGCGCCGGTGCCGTCGGCGATGTCGGCGGGGTCCATCCGCATCGCGCCCCAGTGCCTGCGGTCCTTCGCCCGCTGATCCCGGCCCGCCAGCAATCCCGCGAGCGTCTGCCGCTGGAAATTATAATAGCCGGGTTGCAGCTTCATCCGGCGAAAGATCGCCGCCGGGCTCTGCTCGCTATGGTCGGAGAACATGACGACGTGGTCACGGTCGGATGCGACCGGGTCCGGCCCGGCGGGATCGATCACGATCGGGCCGTACAGCCCCTCCTGCTCCTGCCCGCCGGAATGGCTGTGATACCAGTAGGTCCCGTTCTGCCGGACGGTGAAGTCGTAGACGAACTCCGTCCCCGGCCGGATGCCGGGGAAGGACACGCCCGGCACCCCGTCATACTGGAACGGCACGAGCAGCCCGTGCCAGTGCAACGAGGTATCGACGTCGAGCGCGTTGACGACGCGCAGACGCACGCGCTGTCCCTCGCGCAGGCGGATCAGCGGTGCGGGCGCGGCTCCGTTGATGCCGATCGCGCGCGACGGCGTGCCGTCGATCGCCATCGTCTGCCGCGCGATCCGCAGCACGATCTCCTCGCCCGACAGCGTCGGCCGCTCCAGACCGGACGCGCCGCCCTGCGCCCAGGACGGCGCGACTGCGCAGCCCGCGCCCGTCAGGGCGGCAGTGCGCAACATCGTCCGGCGATCGATCGAGAGGGTCATCGCCACCGCATCTAGTGTGCGCAGGCGAACAAAGCGAACGCGGCTATTCGTCGATCCCGAAATTCAGCCCTCGCGACAGGCCGGGGTCGACGATGGCCAGCACCAGATATGCGCCGAACTGCTTCGTCCGTTGCCACCAGCCGGTGCTGGCGCGGTAATCGTCCCACGTGATCTCGCGCGCATTCGCCAGCTCGCCGTCGACATAGTCGCGGACGTGCGCGGCGAAGGCCGGGTCGTCGATCCGCAACATCAACTCCAGATTGATGAACAGGCTGCGCATGTCGAAATTGGCGGAGCCGATATGGACGGCATCGTCGACCACGTACAATTTGGTGTGCAGCTTGGTCGCCTGATATTCGAACATCCTGACCCCGCGCTTCAGCAGGCCGGCATAGCTGAACCGCGCGGCGGCGATCGTCGCGTTGTTGTCCGATTTGGCGGCGGTCATGATTCGCACGCGCTGGCCGGTGCGCCCGCTCTTCTCGATCCGCCGCAGCAGCATCGGGCTGGGCGTGAAATAGGCCGCGATCATGTCGATGCAGCGGCCGCTCGCCAGATCGGTCCGCAACGTCTTCGCCCACGGCGACAGATGCCGCGTCGGTCCGCCGATCAGCCAGCGCAGCCGGCCCTCCGTCTCGCTGAACCGGCCCAGTTCGCGGTTGATCGGGCGGATGCGCAGCTTGGGTCGCTCGATCGCCGTCCGCAGCGCGTCGAAGTATCCGGCCATGCGCGCCGCCGCCGGTCCCTCGATCAACAACCCCAGATCGCGCCACGCCTTGTTGGCGATCGTGCCGAAATAATCGTCCTCGACGTTGAAGCCGCCGATGATGATGCGCGGGTTCGTCTCCGCATCCGCCAGCGCCAGCTTCTGATGGTTGCGCAACAGATAGCGGCGACCGAACTTCGCGGAGAACACGCATTTGTCGACGCCGGCGGCCGACAGTGGGTCGAAGAACGCGTCGGGCGTCGAATCGCTGCCGAACCCGTCCACGATCAGCGCGACGCGGACCCCGCGCCGCGCCGCCGCCGCCAGTGCCGCGTTGACGCGTCGGCCCGAATCGTCGGCGGCATAGATATAATAGAGGATGCGCAGATCGTGCTTCGCCCCCTCGATCAGGGCGATCAGCGCATCCATCCGCTCCGGCCCTTCCGGCAGCAGCGTCAGCCGGTTGCCCTCCACCATGAAGCCCGGTCGTTCGGCAGCAGGGGAGCGGGCGGAGGCGGCGGCCATGGGACCATTACGCATGGGCAACGGCGTTGATCCATGTTGCCGGGCCCGCCAACCTTGCTTTTCCGGACCCCGACGGGTATGCGCCGCCATTCTCCCTATTGGTGTAGTTAAGGACACGGCATGGCGCGCGTCACCGTCGAGGATTGCGTCGACAAGATTCCCAACCGGTTCGACCTCGTGCTGCTCGCGGCACAGCGGGCGCGCCAGATCTCGGGCGGCGCGGAACTCACGCTGGACCGTGACCGCGACAAGAACCCCGTCGTCGCGCTGCGCGAGATCGCCGAGGAAACGGTGCGCCCGGCGCATCTGGAGGAATCGGTCGTCAACAGCCTGCAGAAGGTCCAGATGGACGACGACGACGAGGTCGACGCCATCGGCAGCCTGTCCGCCTCCGCCGAGGCGCTCCGCCTGACCGCGTCGGCACCGCCGCGGAACCAGAATCTCGGCGCGGATTACGATGGGTGAGCGGAAGCTTCAGGATCGCCTCGCGATCCTGAAGCGAACGCCGGCCGGCGGGCTTTAGCTCGATCGACGACGCGGCTTAGCCGTGTCGCTCTTCTGACTTTTCGTGCGACTTGGCGGTGGCTCTCCGGACCTTCCCGTAGCGGCTTTGGGAGTGCGCCCCTTCCGCCTGCCCGTCGCCCCGGCGAATGCTGGGGCCTCGCCGTGGGACGGGGACGTCCTCTGCTCATCGAGACCTCGGAGTTCGCCGGGTTGACGAGCGGGTAAGCTGGTGTTCGGCTCGACGGCGGGGCCTGACGCTCGTGATCGCTCGCCGCACCGACCGCTTCGCCGGTATCCAAAAGATTGACCAAGCCTGACTCGGACAGCAACCCGGATCAGCGGAGCATGGCGCTACCCAGCTTGAACCAAAGCGGGCATGGCCGTGTCGCCCGTCGACCGGCTGCGCTCGCCGGCCGCGGGTCGGGCCAAGACGCGGATCAGCTGCGCTGATCCGCTGCCCTACCCTTGAACCCCTGCGCCACCACGAACCACTCCACCGAACCCTTGCGGCTTGCCGGTGGCTTGGCGTGCTTCACCGTCGTGAAGTTTCGCTTCATCTCCGCCACGAGCTCCGAATCCGCGCCGCCCGCGAACACCTTCGCCACGAACGCGCCGCCCGGCGACAGCACCTCGACGGCGAACGCCAGCGCCGCTTCGACCAGCCCCATCGTCCGCAGCGCATCGGTCTGGGGATGCCCGACCGTGTTGGCCGCCATGTCCGACAGGACGAGGTCGGGCGCGCCGCCCAGCGCCTCGCTCAGCTTCGCGGGTGCGGCGTCGTCCATGAAGTCCATCTCAAGGATCGTCACGCCGTCCAGCGGATCGACCGGCAGCAGGTCGATGCCGACCACCTGCGCCCCCGGCGAACGGCGCCGCACCACCTGGCTCCATCCGCCCGGCGCGATCCCCAGATCGAGGACGCGGCGCGATCCCTTCAACAGGCCGAACCGCTCGTCCAGTTCCAGCAGCTTGTACGCCGCGCGACTGCGATACCCCTCCGCCTTGGCGCGACGGACATACGGGTCGTTCAATTGTCGCTCCAGCCAGCGGGTCGAGGCGGCGGTGCGGCCGCGCGCGGTCTTCACGCGCTTGCGGCCGCCAGTCACGTTACGATTCATGGCTTGGGCGTTCCCATCAGGCTGCGCAGGATACCCTCGCGGATACCGCGGTCGGCGATGCCGAGGCGTTCCGCCGGCCACAAATCCATGATCGTCTCCAGGATCGCGCAGCCGGCGACGACCAGATCGGCGCGCTCGTTGCCGATGCACGCCACCTTCGCGCGTTCGGCGATCGATTTCTCCGCCAGCGATCGGCTAATCTCGCGCATCGCGGCGGCGGGCGCGATCATGCCGTCGACGGCCGACCGGTCGTAATGCGACAGCCCCAGATGCACGCTGCCCAGCGTCGTCACCGTCCCGCTGGTGCCGAGCAGCCGCGGCCGCGCGACCCGCGGCAGGCGTGCCGCGAATACCGCCATGCTGTCGGCGACCAAAGCGCGCATCGCCGCATAGGATTCCGCCCGCCCGTCGGCATCCTCGCCGCCGCCCGCGCTCTCGGTCAGCGACACCACGCCCCATGGTGCCGAATGCCAGTCGAGCACGCGCGGCGCAGGGCCCTCGGTATCGACCAGCACCAGCTCGGTCGATCCGCCGCCGATGTCGAACACCAGCGCCGGGCCGCGCCCCGGCTCGATCAGCGCGTGGCAGCCCAGTACCGCGAGTCGCGCCTCCTCCTCGGCGGAAATGATGTCGAGGCGGATGCCCGTCTCGGCATGCACCCGCTCGATAAAGGCGGTGCCGTTGACCGCACGCCGACACGCCTCGGTCGCCACCGACCGCGCCAGCGTGACGTTGCGCCGCTTCAGCTTGTCGGCACACACCCGAAGCGCCGCGATCGTCCGCTCCACCGCCGCGTCGCTCAGCCGGCCGCTGGCGGCAAGTCCCTCGCCCAGCCGCACGATCCGCGAAAAGGCGTCGACGATCGCGAAGCCCGGCCCCTGCGGGCGGGCGATCAGCAGGCGACAATTGTTGGTGCCGAGGTCCAGCGCCGCATAGGCGTGCGCGTCATGCCAGCGACCGCGTGGCGGCCGGGCGGGCGCCGGACGGGCAGGACGGTCCTGCCGGTACGGCAATCGGGCGGAAACATCCCCCATGTGCCGTGATCTTTCTGTTCTGTTCTGCCGTCGCGGGAGGTCCCGTCCGGTGCTTGGCGATCAACCTAGCGGGCACCGGCCTCCGCGACAAGTCGCCCCCCGATGCGCCCTACGACGCAAGACGTTGACACGCACCGCCCACCCGCCTAGACGCGCCCACCTGTTGCCCCGTCGTCTAAAGGTAAGACTACGGACTCTGACTCCGTCAATTGAGGTTCGAATCCTCACGGGGCATCCAGGCTTTTCCGATCATGCGTTCGCCCGTTGCGGGCACGTCCGTCCGGCTGATCGGTGGCACTCACCTTGTCCAGGATAACGGTGACGCGCCGACTTGCAGATTGGAATATGTCTGGCGTCCATTGCCGGCACGGGGTTTCGCGCCGTTGGCCATCGCCGCCTGGATCCGCGCGATCGAGGCTGCTTCCAGCCGCGCGCGCAGCCTGCAAAGGGAGGCGTCAGGCCGGATCGCCCAGCTCGTCGGCGACCTTGTCTTCGGGCGTCGGAGGCGTTGCCGCGGCGATCAGGGCCAGGAGATTGTCGACGGTAAAGCCGGTCTTCCCGTCGATCGAATCGTCGGGGTTGAGAGATTGCGCGAATGCCCGGGCATGTTCGATCGCAGCGGCGAGAGGGTCGTTGTCCATTCGCCTTCAACGACGGGCCGCGACGTTGGTCGCATCGGGTCCGCTTCCGTTATCGCTGCCGTCGACGCAAAGTCGTCCGGGGCGATGGATCGGGTGCAAGACATGACGGGGACCCATGCGCCGCCGGTGCGTTATGCTGCCTCCAGTCAGGAGAGTATGATGAGCGACGCCGGCACCGTCCAGACCCGCCAACGCGAGATTGCGACCGAGCATCTGCTGTTCAAGCTGATGGAATATGTCGAGGGGCAACATCCCGGATTGCTCGACTTTCTGGAAGCGAGCCTCGGCCATCTCGGTGATCCCGCCAGCGACGCCACCAAGGACGACAACGGGGTGCGAGCCATCGCGCAAAGGATGATCGCAGGAGCGCGCAGGCAGGGTACGAACTGACCCTTGAACCCTGCTCACGTCCGTCGTGCCGGCGTTGGCGATCGGTTTCGCCGATGATCGCCATCCGGATCATAGCGGGCGCCGCGCTCGTTCTGGCGGGGTGCGATGGAGAGAATAGTCCGGGCGCGGCAACCTCTCTCCCGTCCCCGACGTCGCGACCGACGACCGGCCTGCAGCCGGAGATCATGGCCGCCGCGGTCAGGACGGCGGCGAACCTCCCGCGTCTGCGCGCTGTCATCGTGGTTCGGAACGGACGGACGCTGGCCGAACATCGCTTCAACGGCGGGCCACCGCTCGATCGTCCGGTCAACATCAAGTCGGCCTCGAAATCGGTGATGTCGGCACTGGTCGGTATCGCGATCCAGCGGGGCATCCTCAGCGGCATCGATCAGCCGGTGCTGTCCGTGCTCCGGAGCGACGCACCGCCGGATCCCGACGCTCGCCTCCGACGGCTTACGGTCGGCAGTCTGCTATCGATGCAGGCTGGCCTCGAACGCACGTCCGGCGAGAATTATGGCCGCTGGGTATCGAGCCCGGACTGGGTGAGATACGCGTTGTCGCGTCCGTTCGTCGACGAGCCGGGTGGCGCCATGCTCTACTCCACGGGCAACTCGCACCTGCTGTCCGCGATGCTGACCAGGGCGTCCGATCGCAGCACCCATGATCTTGCCCGGGAATGGCTCGCGCGCCCGCTGGGTATCGCGATCCCGCCGTGGCCCCGTGATCGGCAGGGCATCTATTTCGGCGGGAATGACATGCTGATGAGCCCACGGGCACTCGCCCGCTTCGGCGAAATGTACCGGCTCGGCGGCGTCATCGACGGCAAGCGCGTGCTGCCCGCATCGTGGATCGAGCAGAGCTGGACGCCGCGCACGATTTCGCCCTGGAGCGGCGGACGATACGGCTATGGCTGGTTCATCGGCGAGGCAGCCGGCCATCCCGTTCGGTTCGCCTGGGGCTATGGCGGGCAAATGGTCTATGTCATTCCGGATCTGGCGCTGACGGTCGTTATGACATCGGACGCAGGCGGCGCGCGCGACAACGGCCACATAGCGGCTTTGCACGCGCTGCTCGCGGACGGGATCGCGCCTGCGGCTGTGGCCGGCGCGTGACGGCGCCGGCCCGGGATGCGGCGCCTGGGACATCGTGTTGCGGTCACGGCAGGGATCGCCCGGCATCGGGGACTCTCCCGAAAATTTCCGCTCGCGATGGCCCCGCTATCCGGCCGCGTTCAGGTGATCGAGGACGAACGCGACGCGCTCCGCCACCGGCGCGCGCGGCAGTTCGACGATCGTGTAGCCATATTCGGCATAGGTCGCCCGCATGATCGCCTCCGTAGCGGCGGCGAGCTGCATCGACTGTTTCCGCTCCGCATCCTCCGTGAAGATGTCGGCCCAGAACGGCGCGAGAAAGACGCGGCGATTGTACCGGTTCGTGCGCGCCGCCCGGTCCAGTACGGGGGGGACTGCGATGCCCGACACCCGCAGGAAGCCGGCGACATCGGGAACGCCGCGATCGAGCAGCACCGTTTCCCCGCGCTCCAGCGCGAACGCGTGCGCCGCCGTCTCGCCTGCCAGCATCAGCTTGGCGAAGCGTCGCTGGTCGCCCCAGGGCAGCGCATTCTCCCCCGCCGCCACCTGTTCCCGGATGATCCGGCGGCCGACTTCCTCGCTGGTCGCCACGCCGACCGCGGCCAGCGCGTCGATCAGCGTCGACTTGCCCGACCCCGGTCCACCGGTGATGACGTGCAGCCGGTCCGACGGGGTCAGCGCCGCCAATTCGCGCTTCAGGGGACACGCCACGGGGCAGACTTCTTGCACATAGCCGTTGAGCGTGTTCGTCAGGCTGTCCGGAACGATCGCGTAGAAGACGAACTGCCCGCGCTTCTCGCTGGTGACGAGGCCCGCCGCCTCCAGCACCGAAAGATGCTGGGAGATGGACGGTTTCGACATCGAGAAGCGCGAGGCGATTTCGCCGGCACTCAACTCCGCATGGCTGAGGTAGGCGAGGATCTTCCGGCGCACGGAGGAGGACAAGGCTTCGAAGATACGCTGCATAGAGGGTAATTAGGCGCTTACCTAAGCATCGACAACCAACAGCTTATCGCTTAGGTGGTTGCCTAAATACCTAGGAGACGATGATGGTATGCAGTCCGACGGACAGGATGAAGGTGGATGACGAAAGCTGCGCCGTCGCCGGCCATATCGAATGGGCACCCGTTCGCTCGCTGTGGATCGGCGGGATGACGCTCTCCGCCGTCATGCTCGCGCCGCTTTTCGTCACGTTCGGCGCGCTATTGCTGTTTTTCGGTACGTCGGCCGTGACGCTGTGTCTTGGCCATTCCATCGGCCTTCACCGCCTGCTGATCCATCGCAGCCTCTCCGCACCACGTTGGCTGGAGCGGGTGCTTGCCTATCTCGGCACGCTGGTCGGGATGGCTGGGCCGCTTGGAATGGTACGCTTGCACGACACGCGGGACTGGGCGCAGCGGCAGACGGCGTGTCACGATCTGCACGCACATCGCACCACGATGCTGCGGGACGCGTGGTGGCAGATGCACTGCCGCCTGATCCTGGCGCATCCGCCGGCCTTCCTGCTGGAGGAGCGGCTGGCCCGTGATCGGGTCCTACGCTGGCTGGAGGCGACATGGATGCTGCAGCAGCTACCGCTGGCCGCAATGTTCTTCTGGGTTAGCGGGCTGCCGTGGCTGGTCTGGGGCGTGCCTGTGCGGGTCGCCGTCAGCGTCACCGGCCACTGGTTCGTCGGACACCTGACGCATCGCCACGGACCACAGGGTTGGAGCGTCGATGACGTCGCCGTACAGGGCCACGACCTGCCCGCCGCCGCCCTCATCACCTTCGGAGAAGCATGGCACGGCAACCATCACGCGTGGCCCGGGTCGGCGAAGCTCGGAGTGGAGCCGGGTCAGCATGATCCCGGCTGGTGGGTGCTGCTGGCGCTGCGCCGGCTGGGGCTGGTCTGGGACCTGAAGGAGCCGGCGATGCTGGTGCCGCGTACCGGGCTGCGGCGGGTGGAGCGACCCCGCCCAACCCGCCACGCGACTACAGCTTTTCCGTCAGTTCCGGGATCACCTTGAACAGGTCACCGACCAGACCGAGGTCCGCCACCTGAAAGATCGGCGCATCCTCGTCCTTGTTGATAGCGATGATCGTCTTGGAATCTTTCATACCCGCCAGATGCTGGATCGCGCCGGAGATACCGACCGCGACATAGACTTCCGGTGCGACGATCTTGCCGGTCTGGCCGACCTGATAATCGTTGGGCGCATAACCCGCATCCACCGCCGCCCGCGAAGCGCCGACACCCGCACCCAGCGCATCCGCCAGCGGATCGATCAGCGCATGGAACTGTTCCGACGATCCCAGCGCGCGACCGCCCGAGACGATGATCTTGGCGCTGGTCAACTCCGGCCGGGCATTCGCCGCGATTTCCGATCCGGCAAAGGTCGACAGCCCCTTGTCGCCGGTCGAGGCCACCGCCTCGATCGTGCCCGAGCCACCTTCGCTCGCGGCCTTGTCGAAGGCGGTGCCGCGGATCGTCAGCACCTTCTTGGCATCCGACGACTGCACCGTGGCGATCGCGTTGCCGGCGTAGATCGGCCGGGTGAAGGTGTCCTCGCTTTCCACCGACAGGACTTCACTGATCTGCATCACGTCGAGCAACGCCGCGACGCGCGGGGCGATGTTCTTGCCCGTCGTCGTGGCGGGCACGACGAACGCGTCGTGGTGGCCCATCAGCTCGACGACCAGCGGCGCGACATTCTCCGCCAGCGCGTGCGCATAGGCCGCGTCGTCCGCGACATGCACCTTGCCGACGCCGGCGATCTTCGCCGCCGCCTCCGCGACACCGCCGACACCCTGACCGGCGACCAGCAGATGCACCTCGCCCAGCTTCAATGCCGCCGTGACGGCGGACAGCGTGGCGTCCTTGACGGCAGACCCGTCATGCTCGACCCAGACCAGCGTCTTCACTTCGCCACTCCCATCGCCTTCAGCTTCATGACCAGTTCGTCGACATCGGCGACCTTGATGCCGGCCGAGCGCTTGTTCGGCTCGACGACCTTCAGCGTCGTCAGACGCGGCGTCACGTCGACCCCGAAATCCGCGGCCGTCTTCGTCGCCATCGGCTTCGATTTCGCCTTCATGATGTTCGGCAACGACGCGTAGCGCGGTTCGTTCAGGCGCAGATCGGTGGTGACGATCGCAGGCAGCTTCAGGTCATCCGTCTCCAGCCCGCCATCGACTTCGCGCGTCACCTTGGCGGTGTCGCCCTCGATCTCGACCTTGCTGGCGAACGTACCCTGCGCCCAGCCGAGCAGGCCCGCGAGCATCTGACCCGTCTGGTTGTTGTCGTCGTCGATCGCCTGCTTGCCGAGGATGACGAGCTGCGGCTGTTCCTCCTCGACGATTTTGGCGAGGATCTTGGCGACGCCCAGCGGCTCGACCTTCGTGTCGCTCGTCACTAGGATCGCGCGATCCGCGCCCATCGCCAGCGCGGTGCGCAGCGTCTCCTGCGACTTCTGCTCGCCGATCGACACGACGACGATCTCGGTCACGCCGGCGCGATCCTTCAACCGGATCGCCTCCTCGACCGCGATCTCGTCGAACGGGTTCATCGACATCTTGACGTTGGCGAGGTCGACGCCCGACCCGTCCGCCTTCACGCGGGGCTTCACGTTATAATCAAGCACGCGCTTGACCGGCACCAGCACCTTCATCGAGCGTCCCTCTCACAAAATTCGACGGCCGTATCGGCTCGCCACTAGGCAGAAACAGGCTGTTTTCGCAAGTCCGGTATGGCCGGACGCACTTGCCGTAGCGGCATTTGGACGTTGCCGTACGGCGTCAACGAAGAAGGGCCCGGACGTTTCCGCCCGAGCCCCTCCGAACCGCGAAAGGTCAGGCGCGACTCACGCCGCCTTCTGCACCTCGGCGACGATCTTCTTCGCGGCATCGCCCAGGTCGTTGGCGGGAACGATCGCGAGGCCCGAGTTCGCGAGGATGTCCTTGCCGGCCTGCACGTTGGTGCCTTCCAGACGGACGACCAGCGGCACCGAGAGGTTCACTTCCTTCGCCGCGGCGACGATGCCCTCGGCGATGATGTCGCACTTCATGATGCCGCCGAAGATGTTGACCAGGATGCCCTTCACCGCGGGATCGGCGAGGATGATCTTGAACGCCGCGGTCACCTTCTCCTTGTTGGCGCCGCCGCCGACGTCGAGGAAGTTGGCCGGGAACATGCCGTTCAGCTTGATGATGTCCATCGTCGCCATCGCGAGGCCGGCGCCGTTGACCATGCAGCCGATATCACCGTCGAGCTTGATGTAGGCGAGGTCGTACTTCGACGCCTCCAGCTCCATCGCATCCTCTTCGGTGGTGTCGCGCAGTTCCATCAGGTCCTTGTGACGGAACATCGCATTGCCGTCGAAGGCGACCTTGGCGTCGAGCACCATCAGCTTGCCGTCGTCGGTGACGGCGAGCGGGTTGATCTCGATCTGCTCGGCATCGGTGCCGAGGAACGCGTCGTACAGCTTCGATGCGACGTTGGCGGCCTGCTTGGCGAGGTCGCCGGTCAGTTCGAGCGCGGCGGCGACGGCGCGGCCGTGATGCGGCTGGAAGCCGGTCGCGGCGTCGATGTCGATCGACAGGATCTTTTCGGGGGTGTCGTGCGCCACGGTCTCGATGTCCATGCCGCCTTCGGTGCTGGCGACCATCGAGACGCGGCCGGTCGCGCGGTTGACGAGCAGCGCGAGGTAGAATTCCTTGGCGATGTCGACGCCATCGGTCACGTACAGGCGGTTGACCTGCTTGCCCGCGTCACCCGTCTGGATGGTGACGAGCGTGTTGCCGAGCATGTCGGTCGCCGCCGCGCGCACTTCGTCGGCGGTCCTGGCAAGGCGGACGCCGCCCTTGGCGTCGGGGCCGAGTTCCTTGAACTTGCCCTTGCCGCGGCCGCCGGCGTGGATCTGCGCCTTCACCACATAGAGCGGCCCGGGCAGCTTCTCGGTGGCGGCGACGGCTTCCTCGACGCTCATCGCGGCGAAGCCGGCGGGAACGGGCACGCCGAACTTCGCAAGGAGGTCCTTGGCCTGATATTCGTGAATGTTCATGGGATCGTCCGCCTTTCTGGCTACGCATCATGCGAGAGGGTCTGGAGGCTTTGCGCGCCCCTAAAGCACAGGGTGCCGATCAAATCCACCCCTGACATCAATGCTATTGCATGCCGTTTGCAATAGAGCAACTTCGACGCGTGTGCTGTCCGTTTCGACGGCACCGGGGCATTAGCCGAAAAATAACCATTACGGGTGCAGAACATCGGCATGGAACGCCCCGTCTTCACGCCACCCTTCGAGCAAGTCTCCGGAGACGATCACCGCCACGCGCTGCGTCGGGCGGTGAAGATGCGCGCGCATCTGCGCGATCGGGGCCAGACCAGATTCGAGATCGACGTCGTCGACCTGTCGATGTCGGGCTTTCGGGCGGAGACGAGCTTTACCCTGTGGCCGGGCACGATCGTGTGGCTGACGTTGCCGGGCCTGGCTCCGCTGGAGGCCGTGGTCGCGTGGCGGGATAAGGTCCGGTACGGATGCGCGTTCAGCAAGGCGCTGCACCCGGCGGTGTTCGAGCATATCGTCGGTTTGGGAAACCGCTAGGGGTTCTCCAGGTCCGGCCAGCGGCTCCGCCAAGCCGATCCTGTCCGACGACGGCTGTGCCGCAGGCCATTTCGCAAACCGTAGAAACCTGGTGCTGCGCCGACGGCAAAGCCGCCGTCGAACGAGTGCGGCGATGCCGGCTCGCCGTCCGTGCTCGACGCTGCGGCGGCTTTGCCGCGCACCGGCGCGGACGTGCCGCGCCGGCGTCTTCGCATCAATCGAACAGGCTGCTCACACTCGTCTCGTCCGCGATCCGCTTGATCGCCTCGCCCAGCAACGGCGCGATCGGCAGATGGCGGATGCGGTTGGTCGCGCCGATCGACTCGTGATTGCCGATCGAGTCGGTGATGACCAGCTCGGTCAGCGCCGATCCGTCGACCCGCGCCACCGCACCGCCCGACAGCACGCCGTGCGTGACATAGGCGACGACATCCTCCGCTCCCGCCTCGCGCAGCGCCGCCGCGGCGTTGCAGAGCGTGCCCGCCGAATCGACGATGTCGTCGATCAGCACGCAGAAGCGGCCCTCGACATCGCCGATGATGTTCATCACCTCCGATTCGCCCGCCCGCTCGCGGCGCTTGTCGACGATCGCCAGCGGTGCGTTGTCGAGCCGCTTCGCCAATTGCCGCGCGCGGACAACGCCGCCGACATCGGGCGAGACGACCATCAGGTTCTTGCCCTTGAACCGCGCCAGAATGTCCGCCGACATCACCGGCGCGGCATAGAGGTTGTCGGTCGGGATATCGAAGAATCCCTGAATCTGCCCGGCGTGCAGATCGACCGACAAGACGCGGTCCGCGCCGGCGACGGTGATGAGGTTCGCGACCAGCTTGGCGGAGATCGGCGTGCGCGGCCCCGGCTTCCGGTCCTGTCGCGCATAGCCCATGTACGGGATCACCGCGGTGATGCGCCGCGCCGACGCGCGCTTCAACGCGTCGATGATGATGAGCAATTCCATCAGGTTGTCGTTGGCCGGAAAGCCGGTCGACTGGATCACGAACACGTCCTCGCCGCGGACGTTCTCCTGGATCTCGACGAATACCTCTTCGTCGGCGAAGCGACGGACCAGCGCATCGGTCAGCGGCAGTTCCAGATACTGCGCGATCGCGGTGGCGAGCGGCAGGTTCGAATTGCCGGTGATGAGTTTCATGCGTCGTTCCTGAGCCGCCCCGTAGGACGCCCCCCTTACCCCCGTGCAACATGGATGCAATGTTCTTGGCCCATGCCGGCCGGCGACCTAGAGCGCGCATCATGATCGTCACGCGCTTCGCCCCCTCGCCCACCGGCCGCCTGCATGTCGGCAACATCCGGACCGCGCTGCATAACTGGATGTGGGCGCGCGCGAACGGCGGCCGTTTTCTGCTGCGCATCGACGATACCGATGCGGAACGCAGCGAGGAGCGGTTCGTGGAGGCGATCCGCACCGATCTCGGCTGGCTCGGCCTGACGCCCGATGCGGAGGTCCGCCAGTCGGAACGATTCGCACTGTATCAGGCGCGGTTCGACGCGCTGGTCGCGGCGGGGCGCGTCTATCCGGCGTACGAGACGGCGCAGGAGCTGGACCTGAAGCGCAAGATCCTGCTCGGTCGCGGCCTGCCGCCGGTCTACGATCGCGCCGCCCTGACGCTGACCGACGAACGGCGGGCGGCGCTGGAGGCGGACGGCGTCGCGCCGCACTGGCGCTTCCGGCTGGATCACGATGCGCCGATCATGTGGGACGACCTGATCCGCGGATCGCAGCGTTTCGATCCTGCGACGATGAGCGACCCCGTCATCCGCCGTGCCGACGGATCGTGGCTGTATATGCTCCCCTCCGCGATCGACGATGTCGAGATGGGCGTGACTCACGTCGTCCGCGGCGAGGATCACGTATCCAATACCGCGCTGCAATTGCAGATGTTCGACGCGATGGGCGCGCCCCCGCCCGCCTTCGCGCACGAGGCGCTGCTGACCGGCAGCGAGGGCAAATTGTCGAAGCGGCTCGGCGCGCTCGGCCTCGATCATTTCCGCGAAGAGGGCATCGAACCCCGGGCGATCCGCGCGTTGCTTGCGCGGCTCGGCACGAGCGATCCGGTCGAGGCGATCGACGACGCGGCGCTGATCGACACGTTCGACTTCGCCCGCTTCGGTCGTGCACCGGCGCGCTTCGACGAGGCGGAGCTGGCGCAGCTGAACGCGAAGGTCATCCACGGCCTGCCTTATGAAGAGGTTACGGATCGCCTGCCCGTCGGAATGGACGCCGCAGCGTGGCACGCGGTGCGCCCGAACCTGACCCGTGTCGGGGAAGCGGCCGACTGGTGGCGGGTCGTGGAAGGACCGGTCGACGTTCCCGAACCCGCCGACGACGATCGTGAATATCTGGCGGAGGCTGCACGGGTCGCGGCGACGATCGACTGGGCGGGCGATGTCTGGCACGCGCTGACCGGCGCGTTGAAAGCGTCGACCGGCCGCAAGGGCAAGGCACTGTTCCTGCCGCTGCGTCGGTCGCTGACCGGTCTGGATCACGGTCCCGACATGGCCGCGCTGCTGCCGCTGATCGGGCGCGAGCGGGCGATCGCACGTCTTTCGCACCAGTGAGCGGCGACATAGAGCGGCGACATGAGCCTCGCGCTTGCAAGCAAAACGATATGATGTAACATCCTGCTTGCGGTCGGCCGACTCGCACCGTTTCACTCTGATGGAGGAGCGTTGCTGATGTATGCGGATCGTTATGGCGGGCCTGCGCGGGCCCGGTTCAATCCCGGCGGCCTCGCGGCAGCGGTCGGGATCAACGCGGCGGTCATCGCGGCGCTGATGGTCGCCGCACCGATCGTGACAGGCCCCCCGCCCGCCGATCCGCCGCTCGTCACCATATTCCGGCCGATCGACCCGCCGCCACCGCCCGAACCGAAGCCGGTCGATCCGCGGGTCAGCGCGGAGCCTCGCCCCGCACCGCCGCTCGACGCGCCGAAACCGGTCGTCGAAACGCCGATCGACTCGCCACTGACCGGCACCGTCGATCCTTTGCCACCGCTGCCCTATGATGCCATGCCGGGTACGGGCACCGCGACGGAGGTCTTGCCGCAACCCAAGCCCGTGCCCCCGCCGCTGATCGTCGGCCCATCCGTCGACGCACGCTACGCCGCGGATTTCCAGCCCGACTACCCCGTCTTTGAACGACGGCTGGGCAACGAGGGCAAGGTGACGGTGCGCGTGCTGGTCGGGGCGGACGGCCGCGTGAAGCAGGTCGAACGCGTCAGCGCCACCAGCGACGCCTTCTGGCGCGTCACCGAACAACGCGCCCTGTCGCACTGGCGGTTCAGGGCGGGCACCCGCGACGGTGTGGCGGAGGCCGCGTGGCGGGTGATGACCGTGACGTTCCGGATGCAGGACTGAACCGGGCTTCGCAGACCGGGGGCAACAGGTACGCCCCCCACGGTTTTAGAAGAAGACGTGCCTCACGTCCGTCATGCTAAGCCGACCCTTCCAACGACGCCTCTGGCAAGTCCGCCCCGATCGTCCTATTTTCCCCTCATGCAGTTCTTCTCCCGCATGTCGCCGGTCCGGGCCATTCGCGATCTGCGCGCCTTCCTCGCCACGCGGACGCGGATCGATCTGGCGTTCCTCGTCGCGTCGATGCTCATCACCGGCTTCTTCATCTACGCCTTCGCGCACGACAGCCGCGTCGACCCGACCTACAAACGCGACATCGTCTATGTGGAGCAATGGCCGGCGACCCGCACCGATGCGGAGATCATCGCGCAGCAGAAGATCGACGCCCCGATCAAGGCCGCCGCCCTGAAGGCGCAGGCCGATGCGGAGGCGGAGAAGCGTGCCTCGTTCAAGCGACTGGATGACAAGCTGAAGGGCTGGGGCATCTGACCCATCCCGACGACGCGCGCTGGATGGCGGCGGCGCTGACGCTGGCGGAGCGGACGCGGGGGCGCACCGCCCCCAATCCCAATGTCGGCTGCGTCATCGTCAAGGCGGGTCGCGTGATCGGCCGCGGCTGGACCACCGCGGGGGGCCGCCCCCATGCGGAAGCCACGGCGCTCGCGCAGGCGGGCGAGGAGTCGCGCGGCGCGACTTGCTACGTCACGCTGGAACCCTGCGCCCATGTGTCGCCGCGTGGCCCTGCGTGCAGCGACCTGCTCGTCGCGGCCGGCGTCGCGCGTGTCGTCGGCGCGATCGAGGACCCCGACCCCCGCACCGCCGGTGCCGGCTTTGCCCGATTGCGCAGCGCGGGCATCGCCGTCGATGTCGGACCCGGTGGCACGGACGCCCGGCGGACTATGGCCGGCTTCCTGACCCGGCGCACGCTCGGCCGCCCGTTCGTGACGCTCAAGCTCGCGACCTCGCTCGACGGTATGATCGCCACCGCATCGGGGCAGAGCCGCTGGATCACCGGGCCGGAAGCCCGCGCACATGTCCATCTCGAACGCAGCCGTCACGAAGCGATCCTCGTCGGGCGCGGCACATGGGATGCGGATGCGCCGAAGCTGGACGTGCGGCTGCCGGGGCTGGAGGAGCGTTCGCCGCGCCGGTACATCCTCTCGGCGACGGCGATCGGCGACGGCATCATCGCATCCCCCGATGCGATCCGCGACCTCCCCGGCGACCATCTGTTCGTCGAGGGTGGTGCCGCCACCGCCGCCGCGTTCCTGCGCGCCGACCTCGTCGACCGGCTGCTTCTCTACCGCGCGCAGATCCTGATCGGCGGCGGTCGCCCGGCCGTCACCGATATCGGCCTGACCTACCTGGGCGATGCGCACGGCCGCTGGCGGCTGACCGATGCGCGTGCGCTTGGCAGCGACCGGTTGGAAGTCTACGAGCGCGCTAGATAGACGAGGGTCCATGTTCACCGGCATCATCACCGACATCGGCACGATCGAGGCCGTGGAGCATCGCGGCGACGCGCGCGTGCGGATCGCGACCGGCTATGATACCGGCACCGTCGATCTGGGCGCGTCGATCGCCTGTTCGGGCGTGTGCCTGACCGTGGTCGACAAGGGCCCCGGCTGGTTCGCCGTCGACGTGTCGGGGGAAACGATCGCCCGCACCGCCGATCAATGGCGCGCGGGCTGCCGCCTGAACCTCGAACGCGCGATGAAGCTGGGCGACGAACTCGGCGGCCACATCGTCACCGGCCATGTCGACGGCGTCGCGCATATCGTCTCGGTCGAACCCGACGGCGACTCCAGGCGCATCCTGTTCTCGGTTCCGCCCGCCCTCGCGCCGTTCCTCGCCACCAAGGGTTCGATCACGGTCGACGGCGTCTCGCTGACCGTCAACGCCGTCACCGACGCGGCGGACGCGACCGAGTTCGGCGTCAACGTCATCCCGCATACGCAAGCCGCGACGACGCTCGGCACCCTGACGGCGGGGGGCACCGTCAACATCGAGATCGACGTGCTGGCGCGCTACCTGAAACGGATGGAGCATTATCGTGGCCGCTAATCCGGAACTGGCGCGCATCCGCCACGCCTTCCTGTCCTCGCCCGAGGAGATCATCGACGAAGCCCGCAACGGCCGGATGTTCATCCTCGTCGACGACGAGGATCGCGAGAACGAGGGGGACCTCGTCATCCCCGCGCAGATGGCGACGCCGGAAAAGATCAACTTCATGGCCCGTCATGGGCGCGGCCTGATCTGCCTCGCGATGGCCAAGCGGCGCGTCGAGGAACTCGGCCTCGACCTGATGAGCCGCAACAACGGCACCCGTCACGAAACCGCCTTCACCGTGTCGATCGAGGCGCGCGACGGCGTGACGACGGGCATCTCCGCAGCCGACCGCGCCCGCACGATCGCCGTGGCGATCGACGGGACCAAGGGGCGGGCGGAGATCGTGACGCCCGGCCATGTCTTCCCGCTGGTCGCGCGCGACGGCGGCGTGCTGGTGCGCGCGGGCCATACCGAAGCGGCGGTCGACGTGTCGCGTCTCGCCGGCCTCAACCCCTCGGGCGTGATCTGCGAGATCATGAACGAGGACGGCACGATGGCGCGGATGGACGACCTCGTGTCGTTCGCGCAATTGCACGGCCTGAAGATCGGCACCATCCGCGACCTGATCGCCTATCGCCGCCGCTACGACCACCTCGTCGAGAAGAAGGCGGAGGCGAAGTTCACCAGCCGCTGGGGCGGCGAATGGACCACCCGCGCCTATCGCAACACCGCGACGGGCACCGAACAGGTCGCGCTGGTCAAGGGCCGGATCGATCCGTCGCAGCCGGTGCTGGTCCGCATGCACGCTTTGTCCCCCTACGGCGACATCTTCGGCGAGGATTCGGCGCGCGGCGGCCTGCTCCAGCGCTCGATGGAGATGATCGCCGAAGCCGGATCGGGCGTCATCGTCCTCATCAATCGCCAGCGCGCCGACGCCTTCACCACCGCCGTCCGGCGACAGGCGGGCGAGCAGGTCGAGGTGCCGATGGAGGAACTGCGCGACTATGGTGTCGGCGCGATGATTCTCGCCGAACTCGGCGTCCACGACATGATCCTGCTCACAAACACCCACCACACGCTGGTCGGACTCGACGGTTACGGCCTGTCGATCGTCGGCGAGCGGCGCATCGAGGACTGAAGACTTGGCCCATATCCTGATCGTCGAGGCGCGCTTCTACGACCATCTCAACGACCTGCTGGTCGCCGGCGCGCGCGCCGCGATCGAGGCCGCAGGCCACACGCACGAGACGGTGACGGTGCCGGGCGCGCTGGAGATTCCCGCCGCGATCGCGCTGGCGGCGGAGGCCGACCGCTATGACGGCTTCGTCGCGATCGGCGTCGTGATCCGCGGCGAGACCTATCATTTCGAGATCGTCGCGGGCGAAAGCGCGCGCGGCATCATGGCGCTGACGATGGACGGCCTCGCCATCGGCAACGGCATCCTGACCGTCGAGAACGAGGCGCAGGCGCTGACCCGCGCGCGTCCCGACGAAAAGGACAAGGGCGGTGAAGCGGCCAAGGCGGCGCTCGCGCTGCTCGACCTGCGCGAGCGGTTCGGCGGCTGATGACCGGCGGCCCGATCCTCTTCACCCCGCGCCTGATGCTCAGGCCACTGGCGGCGGAGGATTGGGAGCCGTGGGCCGCGTTCCATGCCGATCCGGAGACGATGCACTTTCTGGGCGGCGTGCAGGCGCGCAGCGTCGCGTGGCGGTCCTTGTGCGGCATGGCGGGGGCGTGGACGATCCGCGGCTTCTCGATGTTCGCCGTCATCGAACGCGCGACCGGCGCATGGGTCGGGCGCATCGGCCCGCACCAGCCCGATGGCTGGCCCGGGACGGAGGTCGGCTGGGGCGTCGCGCCGGCCTTCGCGGGCAAGGGTTACGCCCATGAGGCCGCTATCGCCGCGATCGACTATGCGGTGGACGTGCTCGGCTGGACGCACGTGATCCACACGATCGATCCCGACAATCATGCCTCGATCCGGCTCGCGCAGCGACTGGGCGCGACCAATGGCGGGCCGTGCAGCCTGCCGCCGCCGCTCGACGCCTTCCGCGTCGATGCGTGGGGCCAGTCGGCCGCCGACTGGCGCACGGGTCGCCCCGGCCGGTGACCGAGCCGCCGCCCTCCCGCTACCGCGTCGTGGAGCACGGCCGGCGGCTGGAGGTGATCGATACGCGGGCGAACCCGACCGGTCCGCCGCCACGCCTCTTCCCGCGCCAGACGCGTTTCGACGGCAGCGGCGACATCACCACGCGCGCCTTCTACGACGCGAAGGGTCCGCGCACGATCCGCCTCGACAGCGTCAGCGTTGGGGTGATCGCCCGGGTGAAGTTCGTGGCGCTGTTCGCCGCGTTCGCGTTCGTCGTCGCGGCGGTGGCGATGCCGTGGCTGCTCGCCATCCCGTTTGCGCTGTTTAGCAAGGCCGTCCGCAACCCGGCGCGCGACGGCATCACCCGGTGGCTCGACGGGATAGTCGCACGTGGGGGTTGAGGTGGGCGGTCGCCAAACCGGCACAGCAACAACCATCTACCCCGGCGAAGCTGGTGCGTCTCACCGGTCGCCCGGGAACTGGACCCCGGCCTTCGCCGGGGTGGCACGGGAAAACCGGCAACCTTGATGGCTATTCGACCCGGAACATCCAAAGCTCCGGGTCGAGCAGCCATGTCCGTTACGCCGCCTCGGTTTCCAGCGCGGGATAGTCGATATACCCCTCCGGCCCCTGGCTATACAGCGTCTTCGGGTCGATCGGGTTGAGCGG
This sequence comes from Sphingomonas sp. Leaf343, assembly GCF_001423765.1. Classification (GTDB taxonomy): domain Bacteria; phylum Pseudomonadota; class Alphaproteobacteria; order Sphingomonadales; family Sphingomonadaceae; genus Sphingomonas. The sequence goes on along the minus strand of NZ_LMPG01000011.1, from coordinate 266,724 downwards.
CGCATCGATCCGCAACCGCTCCGGCAGGTCCGGATTGGCGAGGAACGTCCGCCCGAACGCGATGGCATCCGCCGCGCCCGCATCCAGCACCGCCTGCGCCTGCGCACGGCTGGTGAAGTCGGAATTGAGGACCAGCGGACCATCGAAGAGCTGCCGGATCAGCGGCGACTGCTTCGGGACATCGGTTGCCCCGTACGTACCGTCGGGGCCGAGTTCGCGCAGTTCGAGGAAGGCGATGCCGATCTCCGACAGCGCCTTCGCCGCCGGGCCGAACACCGATGCCGGATCGCTGTCGTCAACCCCTTGCGAATTGCCGTTCGGCGACAGGCGCACCGCCGTCCGGTCCGCGCCGGCGATCGATGCGACGCGCTCGGTCACCTCACGCAGCAGCCGCACCCGGTTCTCCGGGCTGCCGCCGTATCGATCGTCCCGGAAGTTCGCGTTGTCGCGCAGGAATTCATCGATCAGATAACCGTTCGCGGCATGCACCTGCACGCCGTCGAACCCGGCCGCCATCGCGTTGCGCGTCGCCCGCTCGTAATCGTCCAGCAACCGCGGGAACTCCGCCACGTCCAGCGGCCGCGCCGTCTCGAACGCCTGCTTGCCGTCATAGGTGTGGACCGTGCCGTCGGACCTCGTCGCCGACGACGATACCGGCTGGCTTCCCGTTACCGACGAATGCACCTGCCGCCCCATATGCCACAGCTGCGCGACGATCCGCCCGCCCGCGGCGTGCACGGCATCGGTGACCGGCTTCCACGCCGCCGCCTGCTCGTCGCTCCACAACCCCGGCGCATAGGGCCAGCCCAGACCTTCGCGGCTGATCCCGGTCGCTTCGGAGATGATGAGGCCGGCGCCCGCCCGTTGTGTGTAGTATTCCGCCATGATCGGCGTCGGCACCGCATCGCGATCCGCCCGGCCGCGGGTCAGCGGCGCCATCAGGATGCGATTGGGGGCGTGGATCGCGCCAAGAACGACGGGATCGAATAAAGCGGGCATGAAAACTCCTGTCCCTGCGGGTGTCGGGATCGCAGATAGGGCGCTACACCGCATCATGCTCGCGCCACGCCGCCCAAGAAAAACTGGTGCCCTGAAAAGCGATGATCTGGGCGTGGCGGCGATCGCGACGCTGGACGGCGCGGTGGCCGCCTCTGCGCCCGCGGACTCCCCCGTACGATCCGAAGCCGTCGCGAGCGGCGCGATCGCGTTTCTGGCGCTCGTCATCGGCAATGTCGCGCTGGCGTTCGGGCCGTGGTTCGTGCGGATGGCGGATACCGGTCCCGTCGCCGCCGGCTTTTGGCGCATCACGCTCGCCGCGCCGGTCCTGATCGTGCTGGCGGTCGCCGGCCGCCGTGACCGGGGCGCGGCGGATGCCCGTGCCGCGCCATCGATGGGGCCGAAACGCTGGGGTATCCTGATCCTCGCCGGCATCGCCTTCGCGGGCGATCTCGGCAGCTGGCATCTCGGCATCATGGGAACGACACTCGCCAACGCGACGCTGCTGGGCAATTGCGCGACGTTCATCTTCCCGCTCTACGGCTTCATCGTCGCGCGCGCCTGGCCCACCCGTATCCAGGGTTTCGCGCTGCTGCTGGCGGGGGCCGGCGCGCTGCTGCTGCTCGGCCGCTCCTACGAGCTTGATCCCGCCAATCTGATGGGCGACGCGCTGTGCCTGACGGCGGGCATTCTCTATGCCGTATACTTCATCATCATGGCCGGCGTGCGCGAACGGATGCCGCCGATGCCCGCGCTGGCGCTGTCGACGGTCGCCAGCATCCTGCCGCTGCTGCTGTTCGCGATGATCCTGCGCGAGACGATCCTGCCCCACGCATGGGGACCGCTGCTCGGGCTGGCGCTGGTCAGTCAGGTGCTGGGTCAGGGCTGCATGATCTACGCACTGGGCAAGGCGTCGCCGCTGATGGTCGGCCTGACGCTGCTGATCCAGCCGGTCGTCGCCGCGACGATCGGCTGGGTGATCTATGGCGAGCGATTGGGCATGATCGACTGGATCGGCATCGGCATGGTCGCCGCCGCCCTCGTCCTGGTCCGCCGCCGCCCCGAGGTTGTGCGCCCCGAGGTTGTACGCCCTGAGGTTGCACGCCCCGAGGTTGCACCGGAGCCCGGCAACCATCATGTGGAGCATCCGAGGAGCAGACCATGACCGCCGATCCGATCACCCTCGATAATATGGCCGACGCCACGCCCGATCCCGCCGATCCGACGTTGGACGAACTCCGGCTGGTGCTGGCCCCCGCCATCGCCGCCAACGCCGCGTTCGACGGCTGGAGCGAGGCCGCGCTGGCGATGGCGGCGGAGGGAGAGGGCGTCGATCCCGATATCGCCACGCTCGCCTTCGCCGGTGATCGCGGGATCAGCGCGGTGCGGATGATCGATGCGTGGTTCGCCTCGGTCGACGCGCGCATGGCGGAGATGCTGCCCCCCCCGACGCTCGCCGCGATGAAGATCCGCGCCCGCATCGCCGCTCTGGTGGAGGCGCGACTGACGATCATGGCCGCGGATCGGGAGGCGCTGCGCCGCGCGCTGACGATCCTCGCCATGCCGCAGAACCTGGCGGAGGCGGCGAAGCTCGGCTGGCGCAGCGTCGATGCGATGTGGCGGCTCGCGGGCGATACCGCGACCGATTACAATCACTACACGAAACGCGCGATCCTGCTCGGCGTCTACGGCGCGACGGTGACCGTGTTCCTGGACGACGACAGCGAGGGCCATGCCGACACTCGTGCGTTCCTCGATCGCCGCATCGACGGCATCATGCGCTTCGAAAAGGCCAAGGCCGGCTTCCTCAAGCGCACCGAACACCGCCCCAGCCTGTCCCGCTTCATCGGCCGGCTGCGCTATCCGGCGGTCTGATCTTGGCCGGGACCTGAACCCGGTCAGGAGCGCCGCCATTCCGGCCGCGTCATGCCCACGAAGCGATCGGCGACGCCGGTCGAATTGCGGACCAGGATGTCGCGCAGCTTCGTCGTCGCCTCGATCTCGGCGATGCCCATGTCGGTGAAGGCGAGGCGGCGGTTGGCGGCGTTGCCCCAGACATGCTCGCTGAGCAGCGGATTGGTCAGCGCCTGCGAAAAGGCGTCCATCGCGACCATCGCCATGATGAGTTCGGGCAGCGGCCCGTTCTTCTCGCACGGCTCCGCGAACAGGCCGACATAATATTCGACGTTGTCGACGGTGCCGTACAGCCGCTTCAGTTCGGCGGCCAGCGCCGTGCGCCGCGCCTGTTCCGCCGGGTCCTTCGACGTCCCGGTGATGTCCGCGAACGACTTCGCCGCCTCGAGGCCCATCGCCTTGCGATAGTCGTTATAGCCAGCGACCTCGTTCGACCGCGCCTGCGCCAGTGCGCGCGCCTCGAACCCGCGAACGAAGCTCGCCGTATTGCCCAGTCCCAGTCTGGTCGCGGGATTGGCGGATGCGGCGACGAAGGCGTCCGCGAGTCCCGACGCGAGCAGCCGCGTATTGTCGAGCAGCATCGTACCGCCCGGAACCGATGCGCCCGACCAGACGAACGTCTCCGGGATCAACGAATGCCAGCGGTACAGCAGGCTGAACTCGGCGGTCATCCAGTTCGGCTTGTTCCAGCGGGCGTGCCACGCGACGGAGGGATCGCTGCGGAATTTGAAGACCGACGTGTTGATGTGGTTGATGTAATCCTCGACCACCACCTTGATATACAGCACGATCAGGATGTTGCGGGCGGTCTGGAAGACTCGCTCGTCGTCCCAGCCGGGGTTCGCCTGCTCCAGCTTCCCCGCCAGCCGGTTGTGTTCGCGCAGCAGCAGCGTGTTCATCATCGCCACCTGCGGCGTCGCGTTGGCGCGGTCGCCGCCGACCGCGAACATCGTCGCCCGGTTGCCGCCATGGTCCAGGCCCAGCGGCATGTCGAGGATCGGAAACCCGGCGTCGTCGCAGAACAGCGGATCGACATTGCCGTGCACGTCGAACAACAGCCGCGGGAACACGCCGGTCGGCAAGGTCTGGCTCCTCAGGCGGCCACGCTGCCCCGCGGCCGCGCTTTTCAGGCGCAGTACCCCGGTCTGCGCCTCGGTCCGGCCATAGAGCGGGCTGAGATCGATCTCGTGATTGGACGTGGTGCGACGGCGATCTTCCGGCGCGGCGCCGTTGGTCATCTGCGTGCGGATGAACCCGTCGGTCAGATATTGCGCGAACGCCGGGAACAAGCACGTCGACTTCGGACAAAGCCGCTGGCCCGCCGGTGCCGCCTCGAACAGCTTCGTCACCTCGGCGATCGGCGGATTACGCGTGCCCAGCGCCTCCACCGGGGGATAGGGTTTCGCCGGTAGCAGGCGGGCGTTGAAACTGCGATCGGTCAATCCCGTCCAGCAGATATACGGGTAGCGGGTACTCCACGGGTGCGGCCGTGATCGACCGCTGTTGACGATACGATTTATCAGCAATTCATTGACTTCACCGTGACCGACAATAGCCGTTAGCGCCTCTAGCGCCATAGTTTCCAAAGAACCGCCCATGACAAACCCGTCCCCCGCCGCGTCGACGACATCAATACTGTAATCAGGCTATCCTGCGACTCACCGGATTCAAACTATATTCGACCGATTCCTAGGTTTATCGATGCGCCATGACGCTAGATGCTTGGGGACGCTCCGCAATATTGTTCCTGCATTGGCCTTCGCATCTGTCGATCCGGAGCCCGCCGGCCGGTGCAGGTTATTGATAATCAGTCGCAGGCCTTCTATGTGACGAGTCATGGTTCCCGACCGCCTCGACACCCTCCCCCGTCATCGCCGGGCGTTGATCGCCGCGATCGACTGGCCGCGCCTCGCCGATCCCGAGGCGCGGCGGCTGCGCGAACTGGGCTTTGATGAGGGCGTGCGGGTGGAGGTGCTGCACCGCGCGTCGATCGGCGGCGGTCCGATCGCGTGCCGGATCGGCCGGATGACGGTGGCGTTGCGCCGCGCGGTCGCCGCCAGCATCCACGTCGCGCCGCTCGCCGGCTGACCAGCCATCGAACATCGCCCGGTGAATGCCGCGCCGCTGGTGGCGCTGGTCGGTAATCCCAATGCCGGCAAGAGTGCGCTGTTCAACGCCCTGACGGGTGCGCGGCAAAAGGTCGGCAATTACCCCGGCGTCACGGTGGAGCGTCATTCGGGCCGCATGATGCTCGACGATGGCCGGCCGATCGAGCTGGTCGATCTGCCCGGCGCGTACAGCCTCGATCCCTCGTCTCCCGACGAACGCGTCACGCGCGACGTCGTGACGGGGCGCGGCGGGTTCGAACGCCTGCCCGACGCCCTGATCGTGGTGGTCGACGCCGCCAACCTCGACAATCATCTGCGCTTCACGTTGCAACTGATCGCGCTCGGCCGTCCGGTGATCGTCGCGCTCAACATGATCGATCTGGCGGAGCGTGACGGACTCGTCCTCGACCCTGCCGTGCTGGAGCGCGAGCTGGGCGTGCCCGTGGTGCCGACCGTGGCGGTGCGCCGCCGCGGGCTGGACGATCTGCGCGCGAAGCTGTCGCCGATGCTGGACGGTCGGCCCGCGCCCGTCGCCGACCGCGTCGAGGAAGGCATCGTCGTCCTGCAACGCCGCGCCCGCGCGATCGCCACCGCGGCGACGGTGTCGGAGACGCCCGCACGCCGCTGGGCGCACTGGCTGGACGCGGTGGCGCTGCATCCGGTCGTCGGGCCGCTGCTGCTGGTGGCGATCCTGTTCGTGATGTTCCAGGCGGTGTTCACCTGGGCCGCGACTCCGGCCGACATGATCGACGTCGCGTTCGGCGGGCTGGAGGGCTGGGTCCGCGACACCGCGCCCGACGGCTTCTGGCGGTCGCTGGTCACCGACGGCCTGATCGCGGGCGTCGGCGCGGTGATCGTGTTCCTGCCGCAAATCCTGATCCTGTTCCTCTTCATCCTCGTTCTCGAAGCATCGGGCTACATGGTCCGCGCCGCGTTCCTGATGGACCGGCTGATGGCGACCGTCGGCCTGTCCGGCCGCGCCTTCATCCCGCTGCTGTCGAGCTTCGCCTGCGCCGTCCCCGGCATCATGGCGACGCGGACGATCGAGGACGAGAAGGACCGGCTGACCACGATCCTGATCGCGCCGCTGATGACGTGCAGCGCGCGCTGGCCGGTCTATACGCTCATCATCGGTGCGATGATCCCCAACATCCAGGTGCTGCCGTTCGTGCGCCTTCAGGGGCTCGTCATGTTCGGCCTGCTCGTGATGGGGGTCGCCGGCGCCTATTTCGCCGCGCTGCTGCTGCGTCGCACGGTGACGAAGGGCGCGTCGTCGGGCTTCATGATGGAGATGCCGAAATACCAGTGGCCGCGCTGGCAGGATATCGGCATCGGTCTGTGGACGCGCGCGATGATCTTCCTGAAGCGCGCCGGCACGATCATCGCCGCGACCACCGTCGTGCTGTGGCTGCTGCTCAGCTTTCCCAAGCCTCCGGAGGGCAGCACCGTCAGCCCGGTCGATTATTCGATCGCCGGCCGCATCGGCAACGGCATCGAGACGGTCGTGGCCCCGATCGGCTTCAACCGCGACATCGCCTTGGCGCTGCTGCCCGCGATGGCCGCGCGCGAGGTCGCGGTCTCCGCGATCGGCACCGTCTACGCGATCGACGATGCGGAAGGCGAGTCGGGTACGCGTGCGATCTCCGACCGGCTCCGAGGCCGCTGGAGCCTTCCGACCGCGCTGGCGTTCCTGATGTGGTTCGTGTTCGCGCCGCAGTGCATCTCGACGATCGCCGTGACGCGACGGGAAACCAACGGATGGAAGTGGCCGGCCTTCATGGTCGGCTACCTTTTCGTCGCCGCCTATGTCATGGCCGGCGCGACATACTGGCTGGCGGTCGCCGTCGGCCTCTGACGAGGGAAGAAGATGGCGGGCAGCGTCAACAAGGTCATTCTGGTCGGCAATCTGGGGCGCGACCCCGAAAGCCGCTCGTTCCAGAACGGCGGCAAGGTCGTCGAACTGCGTATCGCGACATCGGAATCGTGGAAGGACCGCAATTCCGGCGAGCGCAAAGAGAAGACCGAGTGGCACACGGTCAAGGTCTTCAACGAAGGCCTCGCCAATGTAGCCGAGAAGTATCTCCGCAAGGGATCGAAGGTCTATATCGAGGGCGCGCTGACCACGCGGAAGTGGCAGGATCAGCAGGGTCAGGATCGCTATTCGACTGAAATCACGCTGCAGGGTTTCAACAGTGTGCTGACGATGCTCGACGGCGCCGGTGGCGGCGCGGGCGGTGCCGGGGGCGGCGGCCGTAGCGGCGGCGACGACGATTGGGGCGGCGGCGGCGGTGGCGCGTCTTCGGGCGGCGGCTATGGCGGCGGACGTTCGGGCGGCGCGGGTGGCGGTGGCGCCGGTGGCGGGTCCGGTGGCGGCGGCGCTCGCGGTGGCGGCTTCGGACAGGGCGGCGGCTTCGCGGACGATCTCGACGACGACGTGCCGTTCTGATCGGCATGACCATCGACCGATCCATCCTGTGTGACGATCGCAGGACGCGCGTGCTCGCGTCCTACGACACCGGTGGCCTGCGCGAGGCGGGTGCGCTGGACGATATCGTCGCCTTCGCGGCGCGGCTGTGCGATGCACCGGTAGCCTTGGTGACGCTGGTCGAGGCGGAGTATCAGCAATTCCTCGCCCGGACCGGCATCGATCAGGATCGAACGCCCAGCGACATCTCGTTCTGCGCGCACGCGCTCGGCGGACCGGACCTGCTCGAGGTGACCGACGCGACGCAGGATGCGCGCTTCGCCGACAATCCGCTGGTGACGGGCGATCTCAACGTCCGCTTCTATGCCGGTGTACCGATGGTTTCGTCTGACGGCATCGTGCTGGGCACGGTCTGCGTCATCGACACGGTGCCCCGCCCGCTCGGCCTGACGCCGCTCCAGCGCGAGGGCCTGATCCTGCTGGCGAAGGCGGCGATGGCCCGGCTCGACGATCGCCGCACCTCGCGCGAGCAGGGCGAGGCGGAGGCGCTGTCGCGGCAGGCGCTACAGGATAGCGAGCAGCGGTTCCGCACGCTGGCCGACACGATGCCGCAAATGGTCTGGTCGACGCTGCCGGATGGTTTTCACGATTATTACAACGCCCGCTGGTATGAATTCACCGGCGTGCCGCAGGGGTCCACGGATGGCGAGGCGTGGAACGACATGTTCCACCCCGACGATCAGGATCGGGCGTGGTCGGTGTGGCGGCACAGTCTCGATACCGGGAATCCGTACGACATCGAATACCGGCTGAAGCATTTCGACGGCACCTATCGCTGGGTGCTGGGTCGCGCGCTGCCGATCCGCGATGCGGAGGGCGGGATCACGCGCTGGTTCGGCACCTGTACCGACATCCACGAACAGAAGCTGGCGCTCGACGAGCGGGAGGTCATCAGCCAGGAACTGTCGCACCGGATCAAGAACATCTTCGCGGTGATCGCGGGTCTGGTCGGATTCGCCGCCCGCGCGCGTCCGGAATTCGCCCCCGCCGCCACGGACCTGCGCCAGCGCATCACGGCGCTCGGCCGCGCGCACGACTTCGTCCGCCCGCACAGCGCGCAGTCGCGCCCGGCCTCGCGACAGGACAGCCTGCACGGCCTGCTCCAGGATTTGTTCAGCCCGTATAGCGGAGCGGACGAGGAGCGGATCGTGGTGGACGGCGCGATGGTGACGATCGACGATCGCTCCGCCACGCCGCTCGCCCTGCTGTTCCACGAACTCGCCACCAACGCGACGAAGTACGGCGCGCTGTCGATCGAGGGGGGCCATGTCGTGGTGACCGTCGACGCCCGGGACGAGCATGTCGTGATGACATGGTGCGAACAGGGCGGGCCGGCGGTGATCGACCCCGGCGTCCATCACGGGTTCGGCAGCCAGTTGATCGAACTCAGCGCCGTGCGCCAGCTCGGCGGCACGGTGAAGAAAGATTGGCGGGCCGAGGGGCTGGTCGTCGTGATCGAGATTCCGACCGCCGCGCTCAGTCGCGACAAGCCGGGCTCATGACATTTTAAACGGCTTCTGAGGCCGTCAGCCCGCGTTGGCGAGCGGCTGGACCTGATCGTTGGCGACCATCGTCTCGCCCGCTGCCATCGCCGCCGCGGCGAGGATCGCGGCTTCGCTGAACGGCTTGCGGACGAAACCGAGTGCCGTATCGCTGTCGCCGATCTGGGCTGGGTTGGCGGTCACGAACACCACCTTGACGCCGTAATCGGCCGCGATCCGGCGGGCGATATCGGGTCCGGTCGCGCCGTCACGAAGATTGACGTCGACGAAGGCGAAGGCACATTCAGGGGCGGCGTCGAGGGCCTCCTGCCGATCCGCGGCGATCGCGCAGACCCGGTAGCCGGCATCCGTCAGGATGCGCTCCAGATCCAGGGCGACGAAAATCTCGTCTTCGACGATCAGCGCGGTCTTGCTCATACCATGTCCAGCAGGTTCGGAATGTGCAAACTCTTGATCTCGATCATAGTTCCTCGCGGTGCAACAGGAATACTGCGTGCTCCGCCAGCAGGTTGGCTCCCGCCGACCCCCGTCGCGCGCCTCTCGCCAGGAACCAGGCGTCCTCGACCGTGACGCGGCGCTTCGCCAGGAACGCGCGGAAATCGTCAATCGTGACGTGATGGATGTTGGGCGTGTCGTACCACTCTTCGGGCAGCAGCGACGTCACCGGCATCCGCCCGCCCCACAGCAACGACAGCCGCACGCGCCAGTGCGCGAAATTGGGGAAGCTGACGATCGCGCGCCGGCCGATCCGCAACAGCTCGTCCAGCACCAGATGCGGGTTGCGCGTCGTCTGCAACGTCTGGCTCAGGATGGCATAATCGAAGCTGGCGTCGGGATAACCTTCCAGGTCAACATCCGCATCCCCCTGCACCGCCGCCAACCCCCTCCCCACCGCAGCGGCGACATTGGTCGGGTCGATCTCCAGCCCACGCACATCCGCCTCCCGCTCGTCGCGCAGGCTCGCCATCAGCGCCCCGTCGCCACAACCGACGTCCAGCACGCGCGCACCCCGCGCGACATGCTGTGCGATGATCGCCAGATCGGGTCGCAGGGTCATCGCCCACCCCGCAGGAAGCCGTCGACGACGCGGTTCAATTCCGGGCTGTCGAGCAGGAACGCGTCGTGGCCGTACGGGCTCGAGAGCTCCACGAAGCTGACCGCACGACCGGCGGCGTTCAGCGCGTGGACGATCGTGCGCGAATCGGCGGTCGGGTACAGCCAGTCGGTGTCGAAGCTGACGAGGCAGAACCGCGCCGCCGTCGTCCGGAACGCGTTCGCCAACAGGCCACCATGCTCCTCCGCCAGATCGAAATAATCCAGCGCGCGGGTGATATACAGATACGAGTTGGCGTCGAACCGGTCGACGAAGCTCAATCCCTGATGCCGCAGATAGCTCTCGACCTGAAAATCCGCGTCGAAGCCGAAGCCTTTCGCATCGCGCGCCTGCAATTTGCGCCCGAACTTCTCGGTCAGCCCTGCTTCGGACAGATAGGTGATGTGCGCCGCCATCCGCGCTACGGCCAGCCCGGCGGAGGGCGGATCGCCCCGATGATAATCCCCGCCCTGCCAGTTCGGATCGGCCATGATCGCCTGTCGTCCGACTTCGTGGAACGCGATGTTCTGCGCCGAATGGCGTGCGGTCGAGGCGATCACCACCGCCGCGCCGACCCGGTCGGGGAACGTCGCCGGCCATGACAGCGCCTGCATCCCCCCCATCGATCCGCCGACCACCGCCAGCAATCGCGCGACGCCGAGATGATCGAGCAGCAGCGCCTGCGCGCGCACCATGTCGCGGATCGTGATGACCGGAAACCGCATGCCCCAGGGTTGCCCCGTCGACGGATCGACCGACGCCGGCCCGGTCGATCCCATGCAACTGCCCAGCACGTTGGAGCAGATCACGAAGTGCCGCGCCGGATCGATCGGCTTGCCCGGCCCGACCAGCCGCGTCCACCAGCCGGGCTTGCCGGTGCGCGGGTGGGCGGAAGCGACGTGCTGGTCGCCGGTCAGCGCGTGGCAGATCAGGATCGCGTTGCCACCGTCCGCTGCGATCTCGCCATACGTCTCGTATGCGATGTCGATCGCGCCCAACGTAGCGCCGCCGTCCAGCCGCAGCGGCCCCGGCAGCGTCACGCGGCGCGCAAGGCCGTAGCGGTCGTCCACGTTGCGGCGGTTAGTCCGCACAGGCTGGCGGGGCAAGACCGCGCTCGCTATGCGCAGGCGATGACCGACATCCGCACCACCGCCCCTGCCCCCAAGCCGTGGATCATGGGCATTGCCCCCTACGTCCCCGGCCGCGCTACCAGCGAGGACGGGCGCAAGGTCGTGAAGCTGTCGTCGAACGAGAATCCGTTCGGCACGCCCGAAGCCGCGCGTGACGCCTATCGCAGTGCCGCGACCGAGCTGGAACGCTATCCCGATGCCGCCGCCGTCGAACTTCGCGCCAAATTGGCGGCTCATTACGAGGTAGAGGCGGAGCGGCTGATCTACGGCACCGGCTCGGACGAGGTCCTGCACCTTGCCGCCGGTACCTTCGCCGGGGCGGGGGACGAGATCATCCACGTCCGCTACGGCTTCGCGGTGTACGAGATCGCGACGCGGCGCGTCGGCGCCACGCCGGTGATCGCGCCCGATCGCGACTATGCGACAGATGTCGACGCGATCCTCGCGGCGGTGACGGAGCGCACGCGCGTCGTATTCGTCGCCAACCCCAACAATCCGACCGGCACCTACACCGACGGAGGCGAGATCGCGCGCCTTCACGCCGGCTTGCCGCGCGATGTGCTGCTGGTGCTCGATCAGGCATACACCGAATATCTGGAGCCGGAGGACGACGACGGCGGCCTGGAACTGGCGCGGACCCAGCCCAACGTGCTGGTCACGCGCACCTTCTCCAAGATCTTCGGGCTGGCGTCGGAGCGGATCGGCTGGGGCTATGCCTCCACGGAGATCATCGACGCCATGCACCGCATTCGCGCGCCCTTCGCGTTCGGCATCGGCGCGCAGCGGGCGGCGATCGCGGCGCTCGGCGACGATGCCTTCGTCACCCGTAGCCGCGAGCATAATCGCGAATGGCGCGACTGGTTCACCGACGCCATGACCGCGATCGGCCTGCGCGTGGTGCCCAGCAAGGCGAACTTCGTGCTGGTGCTGTTCGAAGGCACGTTGACCGCGGAGGTCGCCTATCACGCGCTGATGGCGGCGGGTTACGCGACGCGCTGGTTGCCCGGACAGGGCCTGCCGCACGGCCTGCGCATCACGATCGGGACCGAAGGCGAGCTGCGCGCGGTGGCCGATGTGCTTGCCGCCGAGGTCGCGAAGGCGGGCTGATGCTGCCGTTCGCGCGCGTCACGGTCATCGGTCTGGGCCTGATCGGCTCCTCGATCGCACGCGGCGTGCGGTCGGCGATGCCCACGGTGCGCGTCACCGGGTACGACGCCGACCCGGATGTGCGCGCGACGGCGACACGGATCGATCTGTGCGACGATGTCGCGGATAGCGCCGGCGCAGCGGTGATCGACGCCGATCTGGTGGTGCTGTGCGTGCCGGTCGGTGCGATGGGCGCGGTCGCGGCGGAGTTCGCCGCCGACCTGCCCAGCGACGCGATCGTCAGCGATGTCGGCGGCTCCAAGGAGAGCGTGATCGCCGCTCTCCGCGCTGTGCTGCCCGACGCGACGATCGTTCCGGGTCATCCGGTTGCCGGCACCGAGCATAGCGGCCCAGAGTCGGGGTTCGCGACTCTGTTCCGCGGCCGCTGGTGCATCCTGACGCCGGAGGAGGCAACGCCGGACGCCGCCGTCATCCGCCTCAGGTCTTTCTGGAAGGCTCTCGGCGCGAATGTGGAGATCATGACGCCGCGTCATCACGATCTGGTCCTCGCGGTGACCAGCCACGTACCGCACCTCATCGCCTATTCGATCGTCGGCACCGCGTCCGATCTGGAAGAGGTCACGCAGGGGGAGGTTATCAAATACTCCGCCGGCGGGTTCCGCGACTTCACGCGAATCGCCGCGTCCGATCCGACGATGTGGCGCGACGTGTTTCTCAACAACCGAGAAGCCGTGCTGGAAATCTTGCAGCGCCTGACGGAGGACGTGACGATGCTGCAACGCGCGATCCGCTGGGGAGACGGCGATGCGCTGTTCGACCTGTTCACCCGCACCCGCGCGATCCGCCGGTCGATCATCGAACAGGGTCAGGACGATCCGGCACCCGATTTCGGCCGTTCCCACGAGTAGCCGTCTTCAGGCGATGGCGGCCAGATATCCCTCGATCGACTTGCGTCCGCTGTCGCTCAGCGACACCTCGATCCGCCGCCGGTCGATCGGATCGGTCACCCGGTCGATCAGGCCCAGCTTGGCGAGATGGTCGATCCACCGCTGAGACGTGGTGACCGGCGCATCCGCACTGCCGACGAGCGTCTTCACGTTCATGATCCGGTGTTCGTGATCCGCGACATACAGCGCCAGCAACATGTCCCAGGCCGGTTCGTGAAAAAGGTCGGCCGGCAAATGGCGTCGGCGCAGTCGCCGCTCCTCCAGCAATCGTCGACAGACCGCGATCGGCTCGCGCACGGGGGGCGGAGCGTCGCCGTTCCTGTGATCTTCGCTATGGTTGGTATAAACCTGATCGGCGCGCATGCTGAACTCGTCGGCCACCGCGGACAGCTTTGCCGTCATGTCCTTGATGAGGGCTACGATCGAGGCGTCACTCACAATCTATATTGCTCCAACGGTTCTTCGTCTGCTTGGCGACCACATGGCCGTTGTCGCGCGTGGGACGAGTTACCCTTCTGACTGGTTCCGGATGTGACGATGGACCAATCTCGATCATATTGTAATGGCTTTACATCTCTTATCCAAACATATGTTAGGAAATTAACGGGGTTGGCAAGCGATATGTGTGGCCGCAGGCTGATTTGATCGTTGATAACGCGCACGTGATCTGTGGAGATATCCTCCACATAACAAATTATCATGGAGGATAGTTCTGCCCGCCTCGAACGATCGTCGACGGGATGTCGAAACCATCCACGCCCAGCTTCGCGCGGCGTGCGCCGAACTCGAACGAATCGAGGAGCATGTGGTCGCGGCCTATGTCGGTCATGCCATCGCGTTGCTCGGGCAGCGCTATGAGATGTCGGGCGATGATCCCGATGACGAGCCTGACGGTTGCAGCCAAGCGAGCGAGTGATGCGTTGACGACGGACGCAAACCCTTGTTCGTCCGGGGCACTTCACCCGAACGTCACCGAAAGCATCCCGATTGCCCGCGACCGCAGCCGTCACCGCCCATGTCAACGCGATCGGCACCGCGGCGCCGCCGCACGATATCCACGACGCGTTCATCGCCTGGGCGCAGTCACGTGTGGCGGGCGACGAAGCGCGCCTCTTCGCCCGGATGGCGCGGCGATCGGGCATCGGCCATCGCTGGTCGGTGCTGCCCCCGACCCGGGAAGGTCTGTCGCCCGTATCGCCCGGCGGCTTCTATGCCGGTGCGATGCCCGGCACCGCCGCGCGCATGGGGCTCTATGCGGATGCCGCCCCCACGCTCAGCCTCGCCGCCGTCGCCGCACTGGGCGAGCGCACGGACCTGAACGGCATCTCGCATCTGGTGGTTGCAAGCTGCACCGGCTTCGTCGCCCCCGGCCTCGATCAGATCGTCGCGCAGCGGCTGGGCCTGCCGGGTTCGGTCGAGCGGTTGCTGGTCGGGTTCATGGGCTGTTACGCCGCCGTCGCGGCATTGCGCACGGCCCGCCATCTGGTGCGATCGGAACCGGCCGCACGCGTGCTGGTGATCTGTTGCGAACTGTCGACGCTGCACCTGCAGGACACGGTAGCGCTGGAGCCGTTGCTGGCGATGCTCCAGTTCGGCGACGGTGCGGCCGCCGCGCTCGTCACCGCCGATCCCGCGGGCTTCGCGCTCGGTGCTCCGTTCGCCGCGACCCTGCCCGACAGCGACGCACTGATCCGCTGGACGATCACCGACACCGGCTTCGCCATGCACCTGTCGGGCGAAGTGCCCCGCCGGATTGCGGATGCCCTGGATGACGAGGCCTTTCGCCGGACCGTCACCGGCGGATGCGGCGCGGATGCCATCGACGGCTGGGCCGTTCATGCCGGCGGCCGGTCGATCCTCGATGCCGTCGAGCAGTCGCTGGCCTTACCCGAAGATGCGCTGACCGCCTCCCGTGCCGTGCTGGCCGACCATGGCAATATGTCGTCGGCGACGCTGATGTTCGTGCTGGAACGCTTGCTGGCAGGGCCGCCCGTCACGAACGGCGTCGCGCTGGCGTTCGGTCCCGGTCTCGCCGCCGAGGGCTTCGGCTTCCGGAGCGCGTCATGACGCTGGCGGTCCGCGCCCAGGCCGAGGAGCTGATGGATGCGGACGATCTGGACCTCCATGTCTACGCCGCCGTCGTCGCCGACCTGGCACGGGTCAACACCGTCACGATGGCGGCGCGACCGACCCTCGCCTTCCTGAAGCGTGCGGTTCGCGGCAAGCGCCTCCGCCTGCTCGATGTCGGCTTCGGCGATGGCGACATGCTGCGCCGGATCGAGCGCTGGGCGGCGCGGCGCGGCATCGACGCCGAACTGACCGGCATCGACCTCAACCCCCGGTCCGAACAGGCGGCACGTGCGCATAGCCCCGTCAATTCGCGCATCCGCTGGATCACCGGCGACTATGCCGGACAGGGCGGCGGCTGGGATGCGATCATTTCCAGCCTCGTCGCCCATCACATGAGCCACGATCAGCTTGTCGCCTTCCTGCGCTTCATGGACGCGAATGCCCGCTGCTGGCTGGTCAACGACCTTCACCGCCACCGCTTCGCGCATGTCGGCTTTCCGTTGCTGGCGACGCTGGCCCGCTGGCACCCGATCGTGCGGCACGACGGTACGCTGTCGATCGCGCGCAGCTATCGCCCGGCAGAATGGCACGCGATCCTGCGGGAAGCGGGTGTCGGGCATGCCCGTATCTACCGCGCCTTTCCGTTCCGGTTATGCGTCGAAACGCTGCGCTGATCGTCGGTGGCGGGCCGGCCGGCACCGCCGCCGCCATCGCGCTGGCCCACACCGGGACGCGCGCGCTGATGCTGGAGCGCACCCGCGAAACGGGCGATGCCCTGTGCGGCGGATTCCTGAGCTGGCGGACGCTGGAGACGCTCGGCTCGCTGGGGGTCGAGGCGGGCGCGCTGAACCGCGACCGCGTCACCCGCGTCCGCCTGTTCGCCGGGGGCCGTACGGCGGAGGCACCCCTTCCCCGCCCCGCCGTCTGCGTATCGCGCCGCCGCCTCGACACCCTGCTCCTCGATCGGGTTGACGCGGTCGAACGCGGCGTCGGCGCCCGGGCCGTGGAGGTGGACGGCATCCGGCTGAACGACGGCACGACGGTCGCCGCCGATGCGTTGTTCCTCGCGACCGGCAAGCACGACCTCCGCGGCCTCGCCCGGCCCGAGTCGGCGCGCGGCAGCGATCCGACGCTCGGACTGCGGGTCCGCCTCGCCCCCGCGCCCGGCCTCGATGCACTGGTCGCCGACACGATCGAACTGCACCTGTTCGATCGCGGCTATGTCGGGATCGCCCGGCAGGAGGACGGCAGCGTCAACCTGTGCATGGCCGTCCACCGGTCCCGCCTGTCGGAGGCCGGCTCCCCCGCCGCCCTGCTCGCGATATTGGGCAACGAGCATCCCCGCCTCGGCGAACGGCTGGCCTATATGGCTTCGGGCGCGGCGATCGATGCGGTCGCCAACGTTCCCTATGGCTGGCGTCAGCGCAGCGGCACCGCCGGCCTGTTCCGGCTGGGCGATCAGGCCGGCGTCATCCCGTCGCTCGCCGGCGAGGGGATGGGCATCGCCATCGCCAGTGGTATCGCCGCCGCCCGAGCCCTGTCCAACGGCGGCCCCGATGCCGCGCGGACATGGCAACCGGCCTTCGCCCGCGCCGTCCACCGCCCGATCGGCGTCGCCGGCATCGTCCGCGCCATCGGCGAAGGCCCCCTCGCGCCGCTGCTCGTCGCCGCCGCACGTCCCGCATTGATCCAGATCGTCGCGCGGCTGACGCGGATCGGCCACCGTGGCCATTGACGCCCCCTCCCCTCGATCCGAGATTAGCGACATGGAACATCTGAATCTGTCCGAGTCCGAATGGCGTCGCAAACTGACGCCCGAACAATATCATGTCCTTCGCGAGGCGGGGACGGAACGCGCCTTCGCCGGCGCACTGACCGACAACAAGGCGGACGGGCTCTATCGCTGCGCCGCCTGCGCCAACGAACTGTTCGACAGCGCCGACAAATACGACAGCGGCTCCGGCTGGCCCAGCTTCACGCAGCCGCTGGCGGAGGGCAGCGTCACCGATCACTCCGATCGCAGCCACGGCATGGTCCGCACCGAAACACGATGCGCCCGCTGCGATAGCCATCTCGGCCATGTCTTCCCGGACGGTCCGCCGCCGACTGGCCTGCGCTACTGCATGAACTCGGTCGCGCTGGAGTTTCGCCCGCGCAAGGGCTGACTCGTACCGCGTCCGCCACCGCTTGTGGCGGACGCGGTTAACGCGTATTTCGCCGACCCTACATGGCCCGCACGCGTAAAGCTCCCCGCTCGCCCTGGCGTCGCCGCCTCGGTTTCTTCGTCAAGATCATGATCGGCCTCGGCGTCCTCGCGCTCGGTGCGCTGGTGATCGCCGTCTATGTCGCGCGGTCGCAATTGCCTAGCTTCGAGGAACTGAAATCCTCGCCCAACGGTCAGATGATCCGCGTCCACGCCAGCGACGGGTCGATCATCGCCTCGCTTGGGCCCAGCTATGGCGAATGGCTGACCTACAGCCGCATTCCCGGCGTCATGCGCGACGCCACCGTCGCGGTCGAGGATCGGCGGTTCCGCAGCCATCTCGGCGTCGATCCGATCGGCATCGCCCGCTCGGTCCAGGTCCGGTACGAGCGTGGCCGCTGGGTTCAGGGCGGATCGACGATCACCCAACAGCTCGCCCGCAACGTCTTCCTGTCGAGCCAGAAGAAGTTCGGCCGGAAGTTCCGCGAATGGATTCTCGCACTCGCCTTGGAACGCAAGTTCTCGAAGGACCAGATCCTCGAACTCTATCTGAACAAGGTCTATTATGGCGGCGGCGCGTACGGAATCGACGCGGCGTCCCGCAAATTCTTCGGTCACGGCGCGGACGAGCTGAATCTCGCCGAGGCCGCCGTCATCGCGGGGCTGGTCAAGGCACCGTCCAATTATTCCCCCACCGCCGATGCCGACGCCGCCAAGGGCCGTGCGGGGGTCGTCATCCAGCAGATGGTCCGCAACGGCTATGTCACGCAGTTGCAGGCGGAGGAGGCGAATCCGGAGGCGCTGAAGCTGGTGCAGGGCGCGCAGCAGAACAGCGCGCGCTATTTCACCGACTGGGCGCTGCCGCAGCTCGACACATTGATCGACGAGACGCAGGCCCCGCTGGAGGTGTGGACGACGATCGATCCGGCGATGCAGCGTCAGGCCGATACCGCGATCCGCGCCAACGTGCCGGGCGGCGCGCAGGGAGCGCTCGTCAGTCTCGACCGTGACGGGGCCGTCCGCGCGATGGTCGGCGGTACCGATTACGTGTCGTCGATCTACAACCGCGCGACGCAGGCCGTCCGCCAGCCCGGATCGGCGTTCAAGCTGTTCGTCTACCTCGCGGCGCTGGAGGCGGGGCACAAGCCGGAGGACATGATCGTCGACGAGCCAGTCACGATCGATGGCTGGAGCCCGCGCAACGATTCGCGGCGCAACAGCGGCAACGTGTCGCTGCGCACCGCCTTCGCCTATTCGCTCAACACCGTCGCGGCGAAGCTGGGGCAGGAGGTCGGCTTCCCGACGATCGCCGATATGGCCCGCCGCTTCGGCATCACCACCCCGATCAACACGCATCCGGCGATGGTGCTGGGTACGTCCGACGTCCGCCTGATCGACATGACGCGCGCCTTCGCCAGCGTCGCATCGAAGGGCGTCGCGATCGTCCCCTACGGTATCACCCGCGTGACGGCGAACGGAGAGGTGATCTACCAGCATCAGGCCGATACCAGCCGCGTTCTCGTCGCGCCCTATGTGGCGGCGGAGATGACCGACCTGCTCCAGACCGCGGTCAACACCGGCACCGGTCGCGAGGCGCAGATCGGCCGCCCGGTCGCGGGCAAGACCGGTACCACCACCTCCCTGAAGGATGGCTGGTTCCTGGGCTTCTCCAGTGGCCTGACGACGGGCGTGTGGATGGGCCGCGACGACGCGCGTCCGATCCGCGGCCTGCATGGCGGCACCGCCCCCGCGCGCGCCTTCGCCGCCTTCATGCGCCCGGCCACCGCCAAGCGCCCGATCGAGCAGTTCGACACCGAAGTCACGCTGCCCGAATGGCAGCTGGAGCCCGATGAAGAGAGCTATTTCGGCCAGCCAGACAATAGCGGCCAACAGGTCGACGAGGACGGCAACCCCATCGCCGGTGCACCAACCGGACAGCCGGTCGATCCCGGCGTATCTGACGAGCGCCCCGACGACGATGCTTCGCGGCAACAGCTCGACGACCTGATCGACCGCGTCACCGGGCGCGACGTTCCCCGCGACGTTCCCCGCGATGGCCCCCGCGATCCGGCCGCCAGCGAGGCGGTGCCGCCGGGGCGGCAGTCCCTGCCCGCCCCCGCACGCCAGCCGCTACCGACGGTTCGCCAGCCGGTGCCCGTTCAGGACGACCGCCCGACCCAGTGAAGCGCCGCGCCGTGTTCGCGCAGCCATGCCCGCGCCGGCGTCGGGTCGCGGCCGTACAGGTCCGCGACCAGCGCGTGGAATTGCGGTCCGTGATTCATATGCACCCGGTGCGCGACCTCATGCGCCACAGTTGCCCGCCGCACCCAGCCGGGCGCGAGTATCAGCCGCCAGCTATAGCGGATCACCCCCGTCGACGCGCAACTTCCCCAGCGCCTTCTCGCATCGCCGATCGCCACCGACGCCACCGTCACCCCGGCCAGCGTCGCATACTCCGCGGTCTCGATCGTCAGAAGATCGAGCGCCCTACGCTTGATCCACGCTTCGACGCGACGACCGATCGTGTCCTCCGGCCCCGCCACCAGCAGCCGGTCGCCGTCGTGGATCAGCGCGCGGCGCGTTCCTTCGTCACGAACGATCGTCAGCACCTCGTCCGCCACCGTGACCACGGTCCCCGCCCCGAATGGTCGCGCAACGGGCAGGCGTGCACGCTGCTCCGCCAGCCACGCCGCCTTGCCCGCCGCCCAGACCAGTGCCGGCTTCAGCGCAGCGCGCGGCGGCAGCACCAGCCGCGCGCGTCCGGTCGCGCTGTCCAGCGACAGGGTGCAACGGCGCGCCCGCGGATTTCGAACGACGTCCAGATCGGCCGGCAACGCCGATCCCGTCACAGGATGCGATCGACGACGTGATCCTCCAGATCGCCGACATCCGTTTCGCTGACCGTCCAGCCGCGCACCGACTGCTTGGCGGCATGCACCGCGTCACGATCGCCGCTGACGAGGTAGTGCCAGTCCGGCAGCGGCTCGCCGTTCGCACGCAGCCGGTAGGCGCAGGTCGACGGCAACCAGTCGATGTCGCGCACGTTGCGCGTCGTCAGTCGCACGCATTCCGGCACATAGGCGCGGCGGTGGCGGTAATCCGAACACTGCCCGGATCGTCGATCGAGCAGCTTGCACGCCACGTTGGTGCTGTGCAGTTCGCCGGTATCCTCGTCCTCCAGCTTGTGAAGGCAGCATTTTCCGCACCCGTCACACAGTGCTTCCCACTGGCCACGGTCGAGCGTCTCGATCGGTCGTTCCCAGAACTTGTCGATCACCGTACCCACTTCTCGATCGTGTCGGCCACCGCTTGCGGCCCCTCGTCCTGCGGCACCAGCACTAGCGGCTTGCCGTCAGGGTCCATCAGATAGGCGGTGCGACTGTGATCCACCAGATAGCCGCCGCCGGGCGTCGCCTCGCCCTTTGCGGCATAGACTGCGTACGCCTTCTTGATCCCCGCGATCGCCGACTCGTCCCCGGTCAGGCCGACAAGCCGCGGGTGGAAGGCGGAGACGAACTGCTTCAGCACCGGCACCGTATCGCGTGCCGGGTCCACCGTGACGAACACGGGCACGACCTGCGCCGCCTTGTCGGGAGCGCTGCGTTCCGCCAGCTTCAGCCCTGCGGAAATCGACTGCACGTCGGTTGGGCAGACATCGGGGCAGAACGTGTAGCCGAAATACATGATCCGGTACTTGCCGGCGAAACTGCGGTCGGTAACGGTACGCCCGTTCTGATCGATCAGGGTGAAGGGTCCACCGATCCGCGCGCCCTCCAGCGGCGGCTTTCCGGTCGGTGCCGGCTGGCAGGCGGATAAAGACACAAGACCGGCCAGAAGGAGCGTCTTCATGGCGTCGCCGACAGTGGAAAGCTTGTTCATGGCGGTGCCAGCCTTGATCTGTTAGCCGGTGTCGCGCAAGCATTCCGGCATCGTTCCAAGGACCCCGTTCGCATGATGCGCAAGGCACTGATTTCCGCAGCTTTCATGTTGGTTGCTGTACCGGTCGCGGCGCAGCAGCAATCCGAAAGCTATAAATTCCTCAGCGCCGTTCGCGATGCCAAGGGCAACGACGTGATCGCGATGCTCGACAAGCCGGGCAGCAACATCATCAACACCCGCGACGTGACCTCGGGCGACGGGGCGATGCACATCGTCGTGAAGCGCGGCGATACGACCTACCTCCGCTTCCTGCTGCAAAAGGGTGCCGATCCAAACCTGCGCGACGGCAAGGGCAATACGCCGATGCTGCTCGCCGTACAGGGTGGCCAGTCGGAGATGATTCCGATCCTCGCTGCGGCCAAGGCCAATCCGAACCTCGGCAATCAGGCCGGCATCACCCCCCTGATCCTCGCAACCCAGAACCGCAGCATCGACATGGTCCGCCTGCTTCTGACGGCCAAGGCCGATCCCGACCAGCAGGATCGCCAGACCGGCCAGTCCGCACGCGAATATGCGACGAACGACCCCCGTAACTCGGCCATCGCCAAGCTCTATGCGGAGACGCCGAAGAAATCGCAGGCACAGGTCGCCGGCCCGAAGTTCTAGGAGTCTGCCGCTTCGGCATGCCGGGCCTGTTCCGGCATTCACTGCGCAATGGGTCAGGGGTTCGCCGTGTTCGCGGGACTGACGATGTCATGCCGCGTCGGCCTCCGACCGCTCTTCGGATCGGCCAGCCTGTCGGAGGCGAGCGCCGCCAAACCGCGTCATTGGACCAATCCTGGCCCAACCTTCAAACGCAGCATCGAGCGATCACAGCGGCTTGGATGATCGCCTCCTAGGTCCCTCACTCGAACGGCAGCGCCGCTGCCTCGGGATCGGCCAGCGAAGTCAGCCGCCGCGCCGCCCGGCGCGCGAAGGCCAGCGTGCACCGCTTCCGCACATGGGCGGGCAGGGGCACGGTATGTGCCTGACGCACGATCTCCGCGTCGTAGCGGTCGGCGACGATCACGCCGGTCCGTTCGGGCAGGAAGGCGGGTCCGTCCAGCGGCGACAGGTCGAACCCCGCTGGCACCGCCCAGAAATACCGGTCGCAATGCGCCAGATAGTCCGGCCACTTGCCATCGCCGAGCAGGTCGGCACGCGACACCTTGATCTCGACCACGACGAGACCGCCACGCGCATCGATCGCCATCAGATCGGCACGGCGGCCACCCTCCAGCGGGACTTCGGTCAGGGTGATGAGGTCGTGACGCAACAGCATCCGCGTGACCCCGCGCGCCACGTCGGCGGCACAGAGCAGCGGATTGCCATCATCCAGACACGAAGAAGGGGCAACGTCCAGCATCGCCCCCGTTCATAGAACGAAACACGAACGGCGGGCAAGCCCCGCCGGTGTGCGTTCAGCGATAGAAGATGTGATTGCCGATCGCGGCGATTTTGGTCAGCCCCGAACCCGGCAGGCGACCGGGCGTATTGAAGTACAGCGCCTTAGGAGCGGCGGCCTTCCACATATCGGCCATCGCGACCCGGGCGACGGCGATGGCGGTGCGCCACGACCGTGCGCCCTCGTTGACGGCGGGAATCTCGCCGCCGCGGACGAAGCCGAACTGGCCGCGCTGCTTCACGACGCCACAGACGTCGGTGGGGAAGCGACCCGATTTCACGCGGTTCAGGATGACCTGCGCGACGGCGAGCTGACCGGACAGCGGCTCGCCCTTGGATTCGAAATAGATCGCGCCGGCCAGGCAACGCATCGCGGAGGTCGACGCGGTCGCGTCGTCGTCATGCGCGTCGACCGCGTCGGCCAGGGTATCGAAGGAGTCAGTAGCGGCGGTGTCGACCGGAGCGACTGGCTCGACGGTGGACTCCGTGGCGGTGGCCGAAACGATGGCGGGGGTCTGAACCACCTGCGCCAGGGTCGGCGTGCTGGTGCCGAGAAGGCCGGCCAGCGCAAGGGACATGGTCGCGGCAGTCGCGAACCGGGCAAAAACGGTCATTCACTCTATACGACATGCGGTGGGATCACGGGCCCGATCGCGGGAAGCGATCGTCCGGGCTGCCCCCCGACTGCGTCACCGACCCGGATCGCACCCGGACACGGCACAACGCGTGTTTTCAGTGGAACCGCGCTCGCCGAAGCGAGTTAACGAGTCAATTCGCCCCCAGTGTTTCAGCGACGAGTCGTTGCGCACCCGGGACGTTCAGTTCGATTACCCACAGGTCGGGGTCGCGCGAGCGTCTGCGCCGCCAGTAGCCGGCAATGTCGTCGTCCGGCGTCGACTCGACGATTCCGACACGGCCGAGCGGATCGAAGCCGCGCTCGAACAGCCGCTCCGGCCCACCGGGTTCCACCGTCACCGCGAGGATCGCGCCGGCCTGAGCATCCCCCTTGGCGAGCACCATCCCCATGCCGCCGCTGTCGTTGGCCCGCCGCAACATGGCGGATACAAGCAGGTGGCTGGGCAGCCGGTCGCTCATGTGCGGTATCCGGGCAGCGTGGCGAGCGGAATGCGGGATCGCATGAAGGTGCCGGTCCCGCGTGCCGCCTCCTCGCCGTCCGCATCTATCAGTCGCGCCTCCGCGACGAAGACGCGGCGCTTGCCGCTGATCCAGCGGCCCTCCGCGACGACCGGACCGCTGGTCAGCGGCTTGGTCAGGAGCAGGTTGAATGCCGTCGTCAGCAGGAAGCGATCGCTGACCAGACTGTTCGCCGCATAGAAGGCGGCATCGTCGAGCATCTTGAAATAGCTCGTGCCGTGCGCCGCGCCGCCTGCGTGGTAATAACGCTGGTCGATCGTGAAGTGGATGCGGGCGACGCCGCTTTCCGGGATTTCCAGCGACGATTCGAAGAAGCGGTTGATCGGGGCTTCGGCGTAGAGTTGTTCCAGCGCGCGAAAATGCGCCGACTCGCCGCTTTCAGGCGGCATGGCGGCTCTCGTCGGCGGTGAACAGCGCGTAGAGTGCATCGCGCGAACCGGCCCCGCGCAGCTTGCCGAGGAACGACCGGTCGCGCAGCCGTCGCGACACACGGGCCAGCGCCTTCAGATGGTCCGATCCGGCGTCGACCGGCGACAGCAGCACGAACACCAGATCGACGGGCAAATTGTCGACCGCCTGGAAGTCGATCGCCTGCGACAGGCGCACGAACAGCCCGGTAGGGGCGGCCAGATCGGGCAGCTTGGCGTGCGGGATCGCGACGCCGCCCCCGAAACCGGTCGAACCCAGCTTCTCCCGCTCCGTCAGCCGATCCGCAATCGTCCGCGCATCGCCGACGCGGAGGCTTTCGAAGCTGTTGGCGACCTGTTGGAACAGTGCCTTCTTCGTGGCCGCGTTCCAGCCGGTGGCGACGGCGTCGGGACGCAACAGGTCGCTGAAATCGGTAATCACGAAGCTGTCCCGGACATGTATTCCCCCGCGCGGGCCATAGCGGCTGGCGCGGGGGGAGCAAGGGAGGGACTCAGGCGGCGCGCTGCGGCTCCACCCAGCCGATCGTCCCGTCGCCGCGGCGATAGACCATGTTGTACGTGCCGGTGCCGGAATTCCTGAACAGCAGCGCCGACGTGTTGCGCAGGTCGAGCATCATCACCGCATCACCGACCGACGCATCGGGGATGTCGACGCGCGTCTCCGCGACGATCAGGGGGGCGTCCGCCTCTTCCTCTTCGGCGGTCGATTCGGCGAACAGCGTGTAGCCGGCATTGTCATAGGCACCGGCTTCCGCGATCTCGATCGTCTCCGCGGCATGGCGATCCTTCAGGCGGCGCATATAGCGGCGCAACTGCTTCTCGATCTTTTCCGCGGCACCATCGAACGCGGGATGCGCGTCCTGCGCTTCGTGCCGACCCTTCAGCACCAGGCCCTTCATCACGTGGGCGACGATATCGCACTTGAACCCGACATCATGCGGCCCCTTCCCGAAGGTGACTTCGGCGGAAATGGCGCGGCTGAAATATTTGTCGGCGATACCCTGGAGTCGGTCCTGGACATGGGTCTTGAGCGCTTCGCCCGTTTCGACCTGATGACCTGAAATCCGGATATCCATCGTCTTCTCCATGTCTCTCGAACGGTCCTGTTGGCTTCGTTCGAAACAGCGTCAACCGGACGCCACGGCCCCCCAGAGCGGATCTGTAATGCCCTTCATGAACGCGGCATGCGCGCGAAGTTCTCCCTCCGGCACCGCGAAAACGCGCGGTGGACGGACGATGCGGGGGGTGGATGCGACGACCGGCCCCGTATCGGCAACGACGATGTCGCTGAGAAGGCCGAGCCCGATCTGCCGCCCGCCCATCAATTCGACATAGACCTGCGCCAGCAACTGCGCGTCGAGCAGCGCCCCGTGCAGCACCCGATGCGAACGATCGATCCCGAACCGCGAACACAGCGCGTCAAGCGTATGCTTCGCCCCCGGATGCTTCGACCGGGCGATCTGCAGCGTATCGACCATCCGCGTCTTCGTGCAGATCGGCGGGAAGCCGCACGCACCGAGTTCGCCGTTGAGAAAGGCGAAGTCGAACCCCGCATTGTGTGCGATCAGCGGCGCATCGCCGATAAAGTCGAGCAGATCGGCAACGCCCGCGGCGAACACCGGCTTGTCGGAGAGGAATTGCGTCGACAGGCCGTGGACGTTGAACGCCTCCACCGGCATATCGCGCTGCGGACAATAATAGGCGTGGAAGGTGCGCCCGGTTTCGACCCGGTTGAACAGCTCCACGCAGCCGATCTCCACCATCCGGTCGCCCTCGGCGAACTTGAACCCGGTGGTTTCGGTGTCGAACACGATCTCACGCATGGGGACCTTATCCGCCCGTCGGCGCGCGGAGGCAAGAGATGGCCCGGCGGACCGCCGCGCGGGTGTCGTCCATCGCCACGTCGGTCGGAATGACGATGTCGGCGCGCGCGCGCTTGTCCGCATCGGAAAGCTGACGCGCGAGAATCGTGGAGAACTTCGCTTCCGTCATGCCGGGGCGGGCGAGGACGCGGGCGCGCTGGACCGCCGCATCGGCGGAGACGACGACGACCCGGTCGACGCGCGCATCGCCGCCGGTTTCGAACAGCAGCGGGATATCGAAGACGACCAGCGGCGAATCGGCATGGGCGGTAACGAAAGCGGCACGTTCCGCGGCGACCGCGGGATGGACGATCGCCTCCAGCCGGTTCATCGCCGCATCGTCGCCCAGTACCGCTTCGGAAAGGGCGGTGCGGTTCACGCCGGCCGAACCGGTGGTGCCGGGGAACGCCGCCTCGATCGCGGCGACGACGGCACCGGCTGGACCTTGCAGGCGGTGGACGGCCGCGTCGGCGTCGAACACCGGCACGCCCTCCGCCGCGAACATGGCCGCGACGGTGGATTTGCCCATGCCGATCGAGCCGGTGAGACCGACGGTCAGCATCAGGCCGTCAACAGCTCTCGCAGATCGTCGTCGCGGTCGCGGGGCGGGTCCTTGCCGAAGAAGATCGCGAAGGCGGCAGCGGCCTGCGCGACCAGCATGTCGAGCCCGTCGACGGTATCGAGATCGCGCTTGCGGGCGGCGGCCAGCAGTTCCGTCTCCAGCGGCGCATAGACGATATCGTAGACGACGGCGTGGTCGGGCAGGGCGGACAGGTCGAGCGACAGCGGCGGCTGTCCGGTCATGCCGAGGCTCGACGCGTTGACCAGCAGGGCGCAGGGCGGCGCGGCGGGACCGAGCGGCAGCGCCTGACCCTTGAGCTTGAAGTGCGACAGCAGCGCCGCGGCCTTGAGCGGGTTGCGGTTCATCACGGTCACCGGGCCGACGCCGACCTGCGCCAGCGCCCACAGGATCGCGCGCGCCGCGCCGCCAGCGCCGATCACCGTTACCGGCTGACCCGTCAGATCGAGGTCGGCGATCGGAGCCCAGAAGCCGGCGGCATCGGTGTTGGTGCCGGCCAGGCTGCCGTCCGACTGGCGGAAGATCGTGTTCACCGCGCCGATCGACTGACGCACGCCACCGGGGTCGGCGACGTGATCGAGTGCGGCGATCTTGTGCGGGACGGTGACGTTGCAGCCGCGCCAGTCGGGGTCGGCGGCGCGACCGTCGAGAAAGGCAGCGAGGTCGTCCGGCGTGACGTGCGTCGCGCGGTAATCGGCGTCGATGCCCAGCGCCTCCAGCCAGAAACGGTGGATGAGCGGCGATTTGGAGTGGCTGATCGGGTCCCCGATCACGTCTGCGTAGGGCATTGATATCCTTCGAAGTGGAGGCCCGAAGTGGAGGAAGTGGAGGCGATCCGGCGGATGCCTCTACTTCGGCAGGACGCCGCGCTCGCGCAGATAGGCGAGCACCGGCAGCAACGGCATGCCGAGAACGGTGAAATGGCTTCCCTCGATCTTCGAAAACAGCTGCACGCCCGGTCCCTCGATCCTGAAACAGCCGACGCATCCTGCGATGACCGGCCACTCCCGATCCAGATACGCCTCGATGAAGGTGTAGGACAGCGGCCGCACGTGCAACCGCGCGCGTTCGACGTGGCGCCAGACGGGGCGACCCTGTTCGGCGATCACCACCGCGCTCCAGATGTCGTGGGTGCCGCCGCTCATCCGGGTCAGGTGTTCGGCCGCCTGTTCGCGGCTCTCCGGCTTGTCGAGACGGGTGCCGTCGGCGAGCGCGACTAGCGAGTCCGAACCCAGAACGAGGCCGGGGAGGCGGGTGGCGACCTTGACCGCCTTCAGTTCGGCCAGCGCATCGGCGAGATCGCGGGACGAGAGGTGGGTGAGGGCGGCCTTGGCCGATTCCTCATCGACGTTCGCAGCGACCGCCTCGAACGGCACACCGGCGGCGTCGAGCATCGCGCGGCGGGACGCGCTTTGCGAGGCGAGGATGATGGTCATCGGTGGAGCGTTCCTGCGCGGTGGTTCTGGTGCGATGTATCCCCGCGAAGGCGGGGACCCAGTGATCGGGGGGTCGGCTGATCCGGGGTCGGCGACGTTGCGCAGATGCGAAGGCACCAGGCTCCCGCCTTCGCGGGATGGCGGTGGGACTCACCCGGTGACACGTTCACCCTCACACCTCACGCTGGTTGGCCAGCGAGACGATCGCGGCGGCGGTTTCCTCGATCGAGCGGCGGGTGACGTCAATCACCGGCCAGCCATTGTCGGCGAACATGCGGCGCGCGAAGGCGAGTTCGCGGACGACGGCTTCCTCCTCGACATAGGCGGTGTCGGGTTGCTGGTTGAGCGAGAGCAGGCGGTTGCGGCGGACCTGGATCAGGCGATCGGCGCTGGTCGTCAGTCCGACGACGAGCGGATTGCGCAGGCGATAGAGCGATGCCGGCGGCGGGCTCTCGACGACGATCGGGATATTGGCGGTCTTGAAGCCGCGATTGGCGAGATAGATCGAGGTCGGGGTCTTGGACGAGCGGCTGACGCCCGCCAGCACGATGTCCGCCTCCTCCCATTCCTCGTGTGCGATGCCGTCGTCGTGCGCGATCGTCCACTGAATCGCATCGACGCGGGCGAAATAGGCGGCGTCAAGGACGTGCTGCCGCCCCGGCCGTGCCTTGGCCTGCTGACCGAGCATCGCCGACAGTGCGTCGTTGACGGGATCCAACGGCGCGACCGCAGGAAGACCAAGGCCGGCGCAGCGCGTCTCCAGCGTGCGCCGCATCGCCGGATTGACGAGCGTGTAGACGACGAGGCCGGGATTCTGCGCGATCTCCGCCAGAATCCGGTCGAGGTGCATCTCCGTCCGGACCATCGGCCAGAAATGGCGCACCGTCTCGACATCGTCGAACTGCGCGAGCGCGGCCTTGGCGATGTTCTCCAGCGTCTCGCCGGTCGAATCCGACAGGAGGTGGAGGTGGAGGCGGGTCGTCATCGTGGGCTTGACGAGCCGGCGGACGACGCTGTTGGCCGATCTGTGGATAACATGCGGGCAAGAGGTAGCGTAACCCGGTCGACCGGCCAAGCGAGGTGCGGGCGGTGGACAATTCGCATTCCATCCACAGCCGCATCCACAGCCCCGGTTTTCCTCCACAGCCTGTGGATAACGGGGATGAAGGAACAGAATCGCATGCGATTCCGCGACTCCCGCGCGGTCAAGCTGTTGGCATTTCCGGGATGGATGCCTAATCCCCGCTGCCAACGCGCCAACCACTACCTCATCCTATTTTTAACTCTTCTTTAAGGAAGAAGGACGCTGACCGATCCGACTCACAAGCCGCTGCTCGCGGTGCTGAAGGGTGCGATGCCGTCGGTGCCGCCGATCTGGCTGATGCGTCAGGCCGGGCGGTACCTGCCGGAATATCGCGCGCTCCGGGCGGAGAAGGGGGGGTTCCTCGCGCTCGCTACCGATCCGGTCGCGGCGGCGGAGGTGACGCTTCAGCCGATCCGGCGCTTCGGGTTCGACGGCGCGATCCTGTTCAGCGACATCCTGATGGTGCCATGGGCGCTGGGTCAGGATCTGAGTTTCGGGGCGGGCGAGGGGCCGCGGCTGGAGCCGGCCCTGATGAACCACAAGGGCATGGATCACGCGCTGAACGCGCTGGAGCGGGTGCCGGAGCGGCTGGAGCCGGTCTATGGCACCGTGCGCCGGGTCGCGGCGGAACTGCCCGCCCTGAACGCCGGAGCGACGACGTTCCTGGGTTTTGCGGGCTCACCGTGGACGGTCGCGACCTATATGGTCGCGGGCAGGGGTTCGAAGGATCAGGGCGAGACGCGGCGCTTCGCCTATAACGATCCGGGCGCGTTCCAGGCGCTGGTCGATGCGATCGCGGCGATGACGGTCGAGTATCTGATCGCGCAGGCGGATGCGGGCGTGGAGGCGGTGCAGCTGTTCGACAGCTGGGCCGGATCGCTGAGCCCTGCGCAGTTCGAACGCTGGGTGATCGCGCCCAATGCGGCGATCGTCGCGGCGCTGAAGGCGAAACGGCCGGACCTGCTGGTGATCGGCTTCCCCAAGGGGGCGGGGGGCAAACTGCCCGCCTATGCGCGGGAGACCGGGGTCGATGCGCTGGGGCTGGACGAGACGGTCGATCCCTCCTGGGCGAACAGCGTGTTGCCGGAGGCGATGCCGGTGCAGGGCAATCTCGATCCGCTCGCGCTGATCGCCGGTGGAGCGGAACTCGACCGGGCGGTGGACCGTATCACCGGCGCGCTGGCGGGGCGGCCGCATGTCTTCAATCTGGGGCACGGCATCCTGCCCGACACGCCGATCGCGCATGTCGAGCGGTTGCTGGCGCATGTACGGAGAACGCGATGATCGGCTGGCTGGGCGCGACCTATGACTGGGTGAAGGCGGCGCATCTGATCTTCGTCATCTTCTGGATGGCGGGGCTGTTCATGCTGCCGCGCTATCTGGTCTATCATCAGGAGGCGCTGGCCGCCGGACGGACGGACGAGGCCGCCGAGTGGGTGTCGCGCGAGGGCAAGATCCGCCACATCATCCTGACGCCGGCGATGATCGTCGTCTGGGTGCTGGGGCTGATGCTGGCGGCCAATCTGGGGCTGTTCGACGGCGTGTCCGGGCTGGGCTGGCTCCACGCCAAGCTGCTGCTGGTGGTCCTGCTGTCGGGCTATCACGGCTGGGCGGTCGGCTATGCGAAGACGCTGGCGCGGGGGAAGCCGACGCTCGACGGGCGCAAGCTCAGGATGCTGAACGAGGTGCCCGCGCTGGCGGTGACGCTGATCGTGGTGCTGGTGATCGTAAAACCCTGAACCCGGCTTGACGGGAGGTAGCGAGCCGCTTACCTCCCTGTCTCGCGTAGCGGCGTCCTGCCGCGTATCCACGCGCCTTTCCAGCTTCGGTTCGTTTGCGATCCTTCGCCGCCCGACGCTCGCATCCGGACTTTTCCATGCATCTCAAAGACCTGAAGAAGAAGACGCCCGCCGAGCTGGTGCAGCTCGCCGAGGAACTGGGCGTCGAAAGCGCGTCGACGCTGCGCAAGCAGGACCTGCTGTTCGCCATCCTCAAGGAACAGGCGGAACGCGGCGACCAGATCATGGGGCTGGGCACGATCGAGGTGTTGCAGGACGGTTTCGGCTTCCTGCGTAGTCCGGAAGCGAATTACCTTGCCGGCCCGGACGACATCTATGTCTCGCCCAATCAGGTCCGCAAGCACGGGCTGCGCACCGGCGATACGGTCGAGGGCGAGATTCGGGGGCCGAAGGACGGCGAGCGCTATTTCGCGCTGGTGCGGCTGACCGCGGTCAATTTCGACGATCCCGACATGGTTCGTCACCGCGTCAATTTCGACAACCTGACGCCGCTCTACCCGGAATCGAAGCTGACGCTCGACCCGGAGGACCCGACGCAGAAGGACAAGTCGGCGCGCGTCATCGACATCGTCTCGCCGCAGGGCAAGGGCCAGCGTACGCTGATCGTCGCGCCGCCCCGCGTCGGCAAGACGGTGATGTTGCAGAACATCGCCAAGGCGATCACCGACAATCATCCCGAAGTGTTCCTGATCGTGCTGCTGATCGACGAGCGGCCCGAGGAAGTCACCGACATGCAGCGCTCCGTGAAGGGTGAAGTGGTGTCGTCGACCTTCGACGAACCGGCGCAGCGCCACGTGCAGGTCGCCGAGATGGTGATCGAGAAGGCGAAGCGGCTGGTCGAGCACAAGCGCGATGTGGTGATCCTGCTCGATTCGATCACGCGTCTGGGCCGTGCCTACAACACGGTCGTGCCGTCGTCGGGCAAGGTCCTGACCGGTGGTGTCGACGCCAACGCGTTGCAGCGCCCGAAGCGGTTCTTCGGTGCGGCGCGCAACATCGAGGAGGGCGGCTCGCTCTCGATCATCGCCACCGCGCTGATCGACACCGGCAGCCGCATGGACGAGGTGATCTTCGAGGAGTTCAAGGGCACCGGCAACTCCGAAATCGTGCTCGACCGCAAGGTCGCGGACAAGCGCATCTTCCCGGCGTTGGACGTCGGCAAGAGCGGCACGCGCAAGGAAGAGCTGCTGGTCGAGAAGGACAAGCTGTCCAAGATGTGGGTCCTGCGCCGCATCCTGATGCAGATGGGTACGATCGACTCGATGGAATTCCTGCTCGACAAGATGAAGAACTCGAAGACCAACCACGACTTCTTCGACAGCATGAATCAGTAACGTGGCGGCCAACCCCTGCCGCACCTTGCGGCAGGGGTTGGCCGAGCGCGGCCGGACCGACGACGGTGGCTTTGCCCGCGTCGTGGTCACAGCAAGCGTCGAGAACGACGGCATTAAGCGACTTTCGCTCGTAACACCGGCATGTTGCGCTATGAGGTGACCGAAGCGTCATCGGGAGCCGACATGTCCATCATCACCCTTCTGGCCGCGGCCGTCGCGAGCGGACCGGGTTCGCCCGCCGACATCTGGCAGCACATCGTCGCCGACTTTTCCAACATCACCGAACCCGCCGCGCTGGCCGCTTTCGGATCGGTGCTGATGATCGACCTCGTGCTCGCGGGCGACAATGCGATCGTGGTCGGGGCGCTGGCGGCGGGCCTGCCCGCGGATCAGCGCAAGAAGGTGATCCTGATCGGTATCGGCGCGGCGTTGGTGCTGCGTATCCTGTTTGCGCTGATCGTCACGTGGCTGATGGGCATCGTCGGCCTGATCTTCGCCGGCGGACTGTTGCTGCTGTGGGTGAGCTGGAAATTCTGGCGCGAGATCCGTGAGGGTGGCCACAATCCCGGTTCCGAGGAGATCGCCGGAGACGAGGCGTCAGGCATCCGCTCTGCCAAGAGCTTCGCCGGCGCGGCCTGGGCGGTGGCGGTGGCGGACGTGTCGATGAGCCTCGACAACGTCCTTGCGGTCGCCGGGGCGGCGCGCGAGCATCCGGGCATCCTCGTCGTCGGATTGCTGCTGTCGGTGGCACTGATGGGGCTGGCGGCGAACTTTATCGCGCAGATCATCAACAAGTATCGCTGGATCGCCTATGTCGGTCTCGCGGTCATCGTCTTCGTGGCGTTCAAGATGATCTACGAGGGCTGGATCGGTAGCGAGACTACGCTCGGCGTCGCCAGCCTGTTCGGTTGAGATGCCCGTCCGGTTGACGGGAGCACGCTGCCGTGGCGCTATGCGGTGCCACGGCGGCCGGGGATATGCGACATGAAGGTGACGATCGAGATCGACTGCACGCCCGATGAGGCACGTCGGGCGATGGGCCTGCCGGATCTGACGCCGCTGCACGACCAATATGTCGCGATGATGCAGGAAGCGATGCAGGGGAAAGTCCAGCCCGAGTTGCTGGAGGGCATGTTGAAGAGCTGGGCACCGATGGGCGATGCCGGCATGCGATTCTGGCGGCAGATGCTCGATAGCGCCGGCACGATCGGCGCTGCATCCAAGGGATGACCGATACGATCGCGGCATTGTCCAGCGGACAGCCGCCGGCGGCGATCGCCGTGATCCGGGTCAGCGGGCCGGTCGCGCTTGCAGTGGCCGCAACGATGGCGGGGACGCTGCCGCCGCCCCGAACCGCGCGCGTACGGACATTGCGCCATCCGGGAGGCATGTTGCTCGACCGCGTGCTGATGCTGATTTTTCCCGGACCGGCGACGGCGACGGGCGAGGATCTCGTCGAGATTCACTGTCACGGTGGGCGTGCCGTCGTCGCGGCGATCATGGCAGCTCTCATCGAACAGCCGGGCGTCCGGTTGGCGCAACCCGGTGAGTTCACACGGCGCGCGGTGATAAACGGCCGGCTCGACGTGACCGAGGCGGAGGGTCTGGCCGATCTTCTCGCGGCCGAGACGGAGACGCAGCGGCGGATGGCTTTGGCCGCGGCGGAGGGGAGTGTCAGCCGGTCGGTCGAGCGATGGATGACCGAGGTTGCGATCCTGTCGGCGCGGATCGAGGCTTTGCTGGATTATGGCGACGAGGACGATGTCCACGAGGATGTCGGATCGATACAGTCGGACATGCAGGAGCTGTCGGACACGATCAGGCAGGTTGCGGCGGCTCCATCCGTCGACGCGCTGCACCGCGGCGTGACGGTCGTCCTGGCCGGACCACCGAATGCGGGAAAGTCGACCTTGTTTAATCTGCTCGTGCAGCAGGATGCCGCGATCGTGTCGCCGGTGGTAGGGACGACGCGCGACCGGATCGAGGTACAGGTCGCGAGACAGGGGATGGCGTATCGGTTGACCGATACCGCGGGGTTGACCGCGACGGACGATCTGGTCGAGGCCATCGGGGTGGACCGTGCCAGGCAGGCGGTCGAGCAAGCGGATATTCTTCTCTGGCTGGGGGACGTCGAGGCTCCGCGGGCCGACGCCGTACGTGTTCATAGTCGGAGGGATGTTACGGGACGAAACGACGTGCCTGCTGATGCGACGGTGGCTACCGCGCGCGACGATCCGTCGTCGATCGAGGCTTTGTGGTCGATTATTCAGGTACGTGCCGAAGCACTTGTTCCTACGGACGACTTGTTGCCATTGAAACGGCATCAGCAGGATTTGTGCGTTGCAGCATCGGCTGCGCTGTCGGATAGATCGGCGGATCCGCTGCTGCTCGCGGAAAATTTGCGGCTTGCGCGCCTATTACTGGCGGAGATTACGGGTGCCAATGCGACGGACCTGATGCTGGATGCGCTTTTCTCACGCTTCTGTCTTGGCAAATAGCCATGTTCCACGTGGAACAATTTTGACCTTTGCCATGCCTCGCGGCATTGCGGAGGAATGTATGACGTTCTGGTAATTGGTGCCGGCCATGCCGGCGTCGAAGCAGCCGCAGCCGCACATCGGCGTGGCGCATCGGTTGCGCTTCTGACATTCTCTACGGCGAACATCGGTCAGATGTCGTGCAATCCGTCGATCGGCGGGCTGGGCAAAGGACATATCGTCCGGGAAGTCGATGCCTTCGACGGCATCATGGCAGTTGCCGCTGATGCTGCGGCGATCCACCACCGGATGCTCAACCGCAGCAAGGGGGCGGCGGTTCAAGGGCCCCGTATCCAGGCCGATCGCCGCAATTACGCAGCGGCCGTAAGGCACGCGCTTGATCGGACGAACGTCACGATCGTCACCGCGGAAGCGACGGAACTGATGTTAAAAGGTGCCAACGTCACGGGAGTGAAGTTGAACGATGGCAGCACGATCCTCGGGCGATCCGTCGTCATCGCGACCGGCACATTTCTCGGGGCAACGATCTTTCGAGGCACCGAACGTCATCATGGCGGACGGATAGCCGAACGCGCTGCCGGTCCTTTGGCGGTGTCGCTCCGGGCGCTGGGTTTGCCGATGGCTCGGCTGAAGACCGGAACGCCGCCGCGGCTGGACGGGCGGACCATCGATTGGGCGTCGCTTGAGGAGCAGGGGTCGGACGTCGAACCCTGGTCCATGTCGGCGCTGACTCGCCGCCGCCGCCTGCCTCAAGTCGCATGCGCCATCACACGAACCAACGCCGCGACTCACGCCCTCATTCGTAATGCGATGCCGGAGTCGCCGCTGTTCTCGGGCGCAATCGAAGGGCAAGGGCCACGGTA
The DNA here is from genome assembly GCF_001423765.1 of Sphingomonas sp. Leaf343. Taxonomy (GTDB): domain Bacteria; phylum Pseudomonadota; class Alphaproteobacteria; order Sphingomonadales; family Sphingomonadaceae; genus Sphingomonas. The sequence continues at coordinate 230,808 of NZ_LMPG01000011.1, read as the reverse complement.
CTGCCCCTCGATCGAAGACAAGGTGGACCGGTTCGGGGACCGTGACGGGCATCAGGTGTTCCTTGAACCCGAGGGTCTGGACGATACCACCGTCTATCCCAACGGTCTGTCGACCAGCCTGTCGACCGCGACCCAGCAAGCGATGATGGCGACGATCCCGGGTTTGGAGCATGCCCGGATCACGATGCCCGGCTATGCCGTCGAGTATGACCATCTCGACGCGCGTGCCCTCGCGCCGACCCTGGCATTGCGGGACGTGCGCGGTCTGTACTTCGCGGGGCAGATCAATGGCACGACGGGGTACGAAGAGGCTGCGGGGCAGGGGCTGATCGCGGGATTGAATGCAGCAGCCTATGCGAGGGAACTGGCACCTGTCGTCCTCGATCGCGCCTCCAGCTATATCGGGGTGATGATCGACGATCTGGTGTTGCAAGGGGTGACCGAGCCATATCGAATGCTAACCGCGCGAGCGGAATATCGGCTGGCCTTGCGAGCCGATAATGCTGAAACGCGTCTGGGGCCGATCGCCGAAGAGGCCGGTGCGCTGACGAAAGAGCGGATGGAGCACCAGCATTCCCGGTCCGAGGAGCGGTCACGGGTGCGGCAGCTACTGCAGCGGGAAGTCACGTCGTCGGCGATTGCGACGGCGGGAGGTAGAGTGGCGCAAGACGGCGCGCGGCGAAATGCTTGGGAGTGGCTGCGCTTCGACGGTGTGACACTGGATCACGTCGCCCCGGATCTGGCGGCGGATGCAGATGTCGTGTCGGAAACCGTACAGGATGCGCGCTACGCGCCTTACCTCGAACGCCAGGCCGTAGAGGTCGAGAGGATGCGCCGCGAGGAGGATATCGGTCTGGCACCTGATCTGCATTATGCAGGCATACCGGGACTCTCCAACGAAATGGTGGCGCGGTTAACGGCCAGCAAGCCACGATCACTGGCAGCGGCGGCAAGGATCCGTGGGATCACGCCGGCTGCGCTAAGTGCGGTTCTGTTGCATAGCAGGAAAGCGGCATGACCGAAGACGAGGCAATGGCCTGGGTCGCGGCACGCGTCGACGCCGACGCGATGGCGAAGATCGAGCGGTTCGTTGCTATGGTGATCGACGAGAACGGGCGGCAAAACCTGATCTCGCCGGGTACGATCCCGGTCATCTGGCAACGGCACGTCGCCGACTCGCTTCAGCTGCTTGAACTGGCGGGAGGCGGGCAAGGGCGCTGGATGGATATCGGATCTGGCGGTGGTTTTCCCGGTATCGTCCTGGCTTTGGCGGGCGTGGGGATCATGACCATGGTCGAGCCTCGCAAGCGGCGCGTGATGTTTCTGAATGACTGCATCGCAAGCTTGGCGATCCCATCGGCGGAGGTGATGGAGGCCAAGGTTGAGGCAGTGACGGTCAGAGCTGACGTTATTACTGCGCGAGCGGTCGCATCTGTCGAAAAGCTTTTGCTTGCCGCCGGGCATTGCTGCACACCAACGACGCGCTGGCTGTTGCCGAGAGGGGCAACGGCGTTGGGCGATCTTCCATCACAGGTCGAGGCGAGGGGCATGATGTTTCACGTGGAACAAAGCGTCACGGAGTCAACGTCGTCGATCGTCATTCTTGACGGGTGTCCACGATGATCTGCGTCGCGATCGCCAATCAGAAGGGTGGCGTGGGCAAAACCACGAGCGCGATCAATCTTGGAACCGCACTTGCCGCCACCGGGCAGCGTGTGCTGCTGGTCGATCTCGATCCGCAGGGCAATGCCTCCACGGGACTCGGTATAGGCCAGTCGCAGCGGGAACGGTCGAGCTATGACGTGTTGCTCGGCGACTGCCCGGTCGATGCGGCGGTTGTGCCGAGCAAGGTTCCGCGACTGGATGTTCTACCCGCCACCGTCGACCTTTCGGGTGCGGAGATCGAGCTTGTGGAGTATGACGATCGCACCCACCGGCTGGATGCCGCTATCCGCGCGAGTGCATCGCGATGGGACATCGTGCTGATCGATTGTCCGCCGTCGCTCGGACTGTTGACGATCAACGCCATGGTTGCCGCGGATCGATTGCTCGTGCCGTTACAGTGCGAGTTCTTCGCGCTGGAGGGCCTGTCACAACTCCTGAGTACGGTCGAACGCATTCGGGAACGCTTCAATCCCGGTCTGGCGATTTTGGGCGTGGCCCTGACGATGTACGATCGCCGTAACCGGCTGACCGAACAGGTATCGACGGATGTCCGCGCCGTGCTGGGTAAGGTCGTGTTCGACACTGTGATCCCGCGCAACGTCCGCCTGTCCGAAGCGCCCAGTCACGGCTTGCCCGCGCTGATCTACGATCATCGTTGTTCCGGATCGGAGGCCTATATGGCGCTCGCGCGGGAGATGATCCAGCGGCTGCCCAAGACGCCGGTGGACGCCGCCGCATGAGCGATGCCGGACGACGGCCGCGCGGTGGCCTTGGCCGTGGGCTCAATGCCCTGCTGGGGGAAATGGCGCGCGAGACGCCGGTCACGCCGGGTTCCGAACCGGGGCCCGGCGTGCGGATGCTGCCCGTAAGCGCTCTCGCGCCGCACCCCGAGCAGCCGCGCCGACATTTTGACGAGGCGATGCTGGACGAACTCGCCGCGTCGATCGCGTCGCGCGGCGTCATCCAGCCGATCGTGGTACGGCCGCACGGTCACCAGTACCAGATCGTCGCTGGCGAACGCCGCTGGCGGGCGGCGCAGCGGGCGCGTCTGCACGAAGTTCCCGTGGTCGTTCGCGACTTCAACGACGCCGAAACGCTTGAAATCGCGCTGGTCGAGAATATCCAGCGTCAGGATCTCAACGCGATCGAAGAGGCGCAGGCGTATCAGCGGTTGGCCGGCGATTACGGCCACACTCAGGAGGCGCTGGCGCGGATCGTTCATAAATCGCGCAGTCATGTCGCCAATCTGTTAAGGCTGCTGGAGCTGCCCGATCCGGTTCAGGCGCGGGTGGTCGACGGGTCGCTGTCGATGGGTCACGCGCGTGCGCTGCTGGGGGCACCCGATGTCGAGGGGCTGGCCGAACAGGTCGTCCGCCGCGGGCTATCGGTGCGCGAGACAGAGAAGCTCGCGCGCGACACCAAGCCGCGTCGCACGGAGTCACGTGGTGAACGTACCGCGCCCGTGCCGCCCGATGCCGATATTGCGGCCTTGCAACGACAGCTTGCCGATCTGCTGGGCGTGACCGTGACGATCGCGCATGGCGGAGAGAAGGGCGGCAGCCTGACGCTGGCCTATTCGACCCTCGACCAGCTCGACATGCTCTGTCAGCGGCTTACCGGCGAGACGATCTAGCCGCGCTTCGTCACTGCACGCGTCAGCGTCAGGATAGCATGGTCGGCAAGGACGGGGCCGGCATTGCCCGATGCCATGACCGCCCGTTCGGCGGCGCGCGCGCGGCCAAGCGCGTCGGCGAGCATGACCGGCGACCAGCGACGCAGCGCGCGCATCGTCGCCTGTTCCTCTTTCCAGAACACGCGGTGGCGCTTGACGACGCTGTCCGCTGGCTCGCCGCGTGCGACGTCCGCGCGCATGTCCGCGAGCGACCCCAGCCGACGAACGAGCTGACGGAGCCACATGATCGGCGACGTTCCGCTATCGGACATCCGTGCCAGCTCGACCGCCAGCAGATCGGCGCGCCCCTCGACCACGGCTTCGACGGCGAGGCTCGTCTCCGCTTCATCAAGCGCCGCACCAACGGCATCGAGCGCCTCGTGATCGAGATCGCGGGGCCGATCGGGCGCCGCGTCGAGAAACAGCGCCAGCTTATCGATCTCGCGTGCCAGCACCGCCCGGTCGCCGCCGCTCGCCGCCACCATTCGCGCCGCGACGCCGGGCGCTGCCCGCATCCCCTGCTCGGTCGCGAGCGACACCGCCAGCCGCTCCGCATCCTGCGCGTTTGGCGGATAGCAGGCGAAGGCGAGGGCGGCAGGGGAGTCTTGCGCCAGCTTCACGACCTTGCCAGTCGCCTTCACGGAAGGGGCGATCGCAACGACGGGATTGCCTGCGTTCTCCGCCTCCAGCAGGGCTGTCACCGCGGCGAGGCTTTCCTCACCCAGACCAGTGATCCTGATCCACCGCCTGTCCCCAAACAGCGACATCGACGCGGCTTCGTCGGCGAGGCGGGCAGGGTCGGCCTTCAATGTCGCACCATCGAGATCGACCCGCTCCGCACCCTTGCCCATTGCTTCGCCCAGCACCCGGGCCAGTGCGTCGGCCCCCGCCTCGTCGGGGCCGTGGAGCAGATGGAAACGGACGGCGGGGCGGGGCGCGGCCAGCGCCTGACGGATCTGGCTGGCGTTCGCCTTCACGGCGTCGCGGGACGCCGCTGCGCGTACAGCGCCAGCCGAGACACGATCTGATCCGCAACGATGCCGGACAGACGTTCGAGCGCCGTGTTCTCCGCTGCAATCGTCGCATATTCGGACTGGACGACATCGATACCGGCATCCGATCCGGCGGTAGCATCCAGCAGCACCGATCCATCCGCCACGTTCACGAGCTGGTATCGCGCGCGCAAAGCCCGGCGTTCGCGCGTGACGCTGTCGTCGCTGCGCAAGCCAAGCCCGCTGATTCGGTCGTCCAGCCGGATGTCTAGCCGGTAGGTCGCCGCGCCGCCACGATTGCCCAGCCGGTCCCGCAGCGCGTTCGCCATCAGCCAGCCGGCCTTGCCCTCGATCGCCGCGACCTCGACATGGGCCAGCGTGTTGGCCACCGCGCCGCCGCCGCCACCGGCATAGAGCGGTCGCAAGCCGCAGCCCGACAGCGCCACGGTTCCGAGCAACAGGAGCGCAACGGCTCTCATGCGACGATGTTCACGAGACGATCGGGCACGACGATGACCTTGCGGGGCGGCTTGCCGTCGAGCGTCCGCGCGATCTTGTCGCTGGCGAGTGCGGCCGCCTCGACGTCTTCGCGCGGGGCACCCTTGGCGAACACCAGCGTGTCGCGCAGCTTGCCGTTGACCTGGATCGCGATCGTCACCTCGTCATCGACCAGCATTGCCGGATCGACCATGGGCCATGGCGCATCCGCGATCAGTCCGGCCTGTCCACCTGCGGCCCAGGCTTCCTCCGCCAGATGCGGGACCATCGGAGAGGCAAGGCGCAGCAATGTCGCCACGGCATCCCGCCGGTCGGGGGAGGGGGCTGCTTTCTCGACGGCATTGGCGAGCGTGTAGAGCAGCGCGACCGCTTTGTTGAACTGCAACCCCTCGATCGCGTCGGCAACGCCGGCGGTCGTGCGATGCGACAGCTTGCGCAGGGCGATGTCCTCGCTGTGACCAGCGTCGTCCTCGCTACCGACCAGCCGCCACAGCCGCTGCACGAAGCGCCAAGCGCCGTCGATACCGGCTTCCGACCAGGGCAGGTCGCGCTCCGGGGGGGAATCGGACAGCATGAACCAGCGCACGGCATCCGCACCATATTGATCGACGATCGGCTCGGGATCGATCGTATTCTTCTTGGATTTGGACATCTTCTCGACGCGTCCGACCGTTACCGGCTGACCCGTCGCGACCTCGATGCCGCCCTCGACATCGTCGGGGCCGAGCCACAGGCCCTCCGCGGACTTGTACGTCTCGTGCGTGACCATCCCCTGCGTGAACAGCCCGGCGAACGGTTCGGCGATGTCGAGCTGGCCGATATGCTTCAGCGCGCGCGTCCAGAAGCGTGCGTAGAGCAGATGCAGGATCGCATGCTCGACGCCGCCGATATACTGGGCGACGGGCAGCCATTTTTCCGCCTCGGCGCGATCGAAGGGCCGGTCGCTGGGCTGGCTGGCGAAGCGGATGAAATACCACGAGGAGTCTACGAAGGTGTCGAGCGTGTCCGTTTCGCGCAACGCTTCGCCGCCACAGGACGGGCAGGGGACGTATTTCCACGTCGGATGACGATCGAGCGGGTTGCCGGGGATGGCGAACGACACGTCGTCCGGCAGCACGACCGGTAGCTGGTCCTGGGGCACCGGCACCGCACCACAGGCATCGCAGTGGATGATCGGAATCGGCGTGCCCCAGTAACGCTGGCGCGACACGCCCCAGTCGCGCAGGCGGAACACGGTGGAGCCCTTGCCCCAGCCTTCACCCTCGGCGCGGGCGATCACGGCGGCCTTGGCCTGCTCCACGTCCATGCCGTCGAGGAAGCGGGAATTCACGATCGCGCCGGGGCCGGTATAGGCGGTGTCGCCCGCGAACGTCGCCGCGACCATGTCGCCCTCGGCGACGACGCGCGTGACGTCCAGCCCGTATTTGCGCGCGAAATCGAGGTCGCGCTGGTCGTGCGCGGGCACACCCATCACCGCGCCCGTGCCATATTCCATCAGCACGAAGTTCGCGATGTAGACGGGCAGCGTCCACGCCGCATCGAACGGATGCAACACTTCGTAGCCGGTATCGAAGCCCAGCTTCTCCTGCGTGTCCAGTTCGGCGGCGGTGGTGCCGCCCGCCTTGCAGCGCTCGATGAAGGCGGCCGCCTCCGGATCGCGCGCGGCGACCTCGCGCGCGATCGGGTGATCGGCGGCGATGGCGACGAAGCTGGCGCCGAAGATCGTATCAGGACGCGTCGAGTAGACCTCGATCGGCTGCTTCAGGGGCACCAAGGGATCGAACCGGAACGTCAGCCCCTTGCTGCGGCCGATCCAGTTCTCCTGCATCAGCCGGACCTTGTCGGGCCAGTCCTTCAGGTCGGCGAGGCCGTCGAGCAGTTCGTCGGCAAAGTCGGTGATCTTCAGGAACCACTGGTTCAGCTTGCGCTTCTCCACGACCGCGCCCGATCGCCAGCCACGGCCGTCGATCACCTGTTCGTTGGCGAGCACGGTCATGTCGACCGGGTCCCAGTTGACCGACGATTCCTTGCGGTACACCAGCCCGCCCGCGAACAGATCGAGGAACAGCGCCTGTTCGTGGCCGTAATAATCGGGCTCGCACGTCGCCAGTTCGCGCGTCCAGTCGAGCGCGAAGCCCAGCCGCTTCAACTGCGCCTTCATCGTCGCGATATTCTGGCGCGTCCAGTGGCCCGGATGCACGCCCTTTTCCATCGCAGCGTTCTCCGCCGGCATCCCGAACGCGTCCCACCCCATCGGGTGCAGGACCTCGTGCCCCGTCATCCGCCGATAACGCGCCAGCACGTCGCCCATCGTATAGTTGCGGACGTGGCCCATATGGATTTTCCCCGATGGATAGGGGAACATCTCAAGGACATAGGCGCGCGGCTTGTCGGACGCGGCATCGGCGGCGAAGGTACGACGCTCGTCCCACACGGCCTGCCAGTGGGCGTCGGCCTTCAGCGCGTTGAACCGCGACGTCATGGATGCTGCCTCAGCCGGCGATGGAGGCGCGGCGCAGATCGCGGGCGCGGGTGAGGATCAGATCCTCCAGCTTCTGCGTGGTCGCGGCCTGAACGGGTGCGGACACCCACTGACCCTGACGGTTGATCTCGCGCAGCGCCGCGACGCGCACCGCATCGGCGCGCAGGTCCTGATCGAGGATCGACACCGTCACCTTCATCCGCTCCGTCGGGATTTGCGGATTGACGTACCAGTCGGTGACGATGACGCCGCCGTTGGAGTCGGTCTGGAGCAGTGGCATGAACGACAGCGTGTCGAGGCTTGCGCGCCACAGATAGCTGTTCACGCCGATCGTCGTGATCTTCGATGCGGCCAGATCGCCCTTGGGCCGATCGTTGCTGGCGCAGGCGGACAGGGTCGCGAGCGACAGGACGGCGATGATGCCCAGACGGGCGGTGCGGCGGATCATGCGGATGGGTGTCCTAAGACGGAAAAGGGCGTCTCCGCCTCTATAGAGCCGCGTGCGCGCCCGCAAGTTACGCTCGTGCCGAGGCAGAAGTGTGCGTTTGGTGCAACACACGCGCAATTTCCGTACCGTCAGCCGTCAGGCGATGGCTGGCCCGGATCGAATCATGCTAGGCGAAGTTTCGAGGGGATTAGTCGGAGGATTCGGGGTGGCTGCGCATCGCGCAATGATAGGGGTTGTGGCCGGGGCGCTTGTCGCCACCGCCGCCCTCGTCGCGCCTGCGGTCGGTGCCCTCCGGACCGCCGATCAGCATAGCGCCCGCACGCTCAAGCGCGCTCCTGCTCGGACGCTGGGTGGTTTCACGCCCGCGGCGGGCGATCCGCGGCTCGCCGCGCTGTTTGCGCGAAGTGGTCTTGGTACCGGTAACGGCCTGCCTTTCACGCCGGCCGAAACGCGTCGCGACAGCCGCGCCGTGACGGTCGCGGTCCGCGCCCGCAGCAACGTCGACACGAACGCCGCCACGCGCGTTGCCGCCGAGCCGCGCACCGGGATCGCGCCGATCGCCTATAATCTGGGCGCCGCGGTCGGGTGGAAGCGGTTCGCGATCGCCGGCGACGTGACCCGCGTCGACCTCGCGACCCAGCCTGGCGGGCGCGAGGGTGCGGACGTGGCGCTCAGCTACACGGCCAATCGCTGGAGCACGCAGGTCCGTGCGGCGGCCGATCGCCCCATCGCCGGCACGCCGAAAGCGATCGCGGATCCGCAGAGCTATTCTGTGGATCTGGGCGGGTCCTATTCGCTGACGCACAATCTGGATGTGACGGCGGGCGTCCGTTATCGTTCGGATCGCGAGCGGCTGGCGCGACTGGACGATCGGCGCGACAGTCAGGCCGTCTATCTGGGTACCGCGTTCCGGTTCTGACGTCGGCTGCTGCGGGTTTTGCTAACGGGCGGCTCGTAATCAGCCTGCCCAGGCATCGATGGCCGCCCAGCCCGCGAAACCCAATCGTGCAATTCGTCGCCACCGCCGTTCCGTCATGCCGCCCAGTGCGATGACGGGAGCATCCGCCAGCCGGCCGATCCGCGCCGCACCCGCCGGTCCGAGTGCCCCGGCCCCCGGATGCGAGCGCGTCGGAAACACCGGCGACACCATGACCATCTTCGCTCCCGCCCGCCGCGCCGCCAGCGCCTCCGTCCGATCATGGACCGGCCAGCTATAGGCTCCGGCGGCTCGCCCGTGTCGCAGCGCCCCCGCCATCTTTGACCCCGCCACGATCAGCATCAGCCGCCGCGCCCGTGTGACGCGCCGCACCTGCGCGAACAACGCCCGCCGCGCCGCCACCGGCATGCCATGGTGCCGGAACACCACTCCACTCCCCGGCGGCAAGCGTCGCAACGCCCGCCACAGGCCGTCGCCCAGCCGCTCGTCGGTCATCAGCCAGCGGATCGGCGGAATGGCGGGGTATCGGCTGCGCATCGCCGCCCCTATAGCGCCCCGCATGACCGAACAGGACCCCCTCGCGGCGGTACGCGCCCGGATCGACGCGGCCGCGCGCCTTGCACATCGTCAGGACGCCGCGACGCTGATCGCCGTGTCCAAGACGCGGACGGCGGAGGAGATCGAACCGCTGCTCGCCGCCGGCCAGCGCGTCTTCGGCGAGAACCGCGTGCAGGAGGCGCAGGGTAAATGGCCGGCGCTGCGAGAGCGGTATTCCGGTGTCGAACTGCACCTCGTCGGACAGCTTCAGTCGAACAAGGCGGCGGACGCGGTGGCGCTGTTCGACGCGATCCATTCCGTCGATCGTCCGTCGCTGGTCGATGCGCTGGGGGCAGCGTGCGCGAACGCCGGCAAGCATCCCGCCTGCTTCGTGCAGGTCAATATCGGTGATGAGCCGCAAAAGGGTGGCTGCGGGGTGGCCGATCTGCCGGCGTTGCTGGAGCGTGCGCGGGCTGCCGAACTGACGATCGCCGGGTTGATGGCGGTGCCGCCCGCCGACCTCGAACCTGCGCCCTATTTCGCGCTGCTCGCCAAACTGGCGCGCGATCACGGCCTCGGGGGATTGAGCATGGGGATGTCCAACGATCTGGAAACGGCGGTCATGCTCGGCGCGACGCATGTCCGTGTCGGTACTGCGCTGTTCGGAGCGCGCGCATGAGGTACGACGCCCTGTTGTTCGACTTCGACGGCGTGCTGCTGGAAAGCGAAGCGTCGGGCAACCGGCAGCTTGCGGAGTGGCTGACGGCGGCGGGCTATCCGACGACGCCCGAGCATTCGATGACGCATTTCATGGGCCTGTCGGGGACCGACTTCATCGCGGCGGTGGAGAAGTGGATCGGCAAGCCGCTGCCGGACGCGTTCCACGCCGATCGCGAGGTGGAGAATGCCCGCGTGCTGGCGGAGGGGATCGATGCGGTCGCGGGTGCCGTGGCGTTCGTGCGGTCGCTCCCGAAGGACTTGCCGCGCGCGGTGGTGTCGTCCAGTTCGACGCGCTGGATCGACACGCATCTGCGTCATCTCGGCCTGCGCGACGCGTTCGGGGATCACATCTATTCGGGTCGCGAACATGTCGCGCGTGGCAAGCCGGAGCCGGACCTGTATCTCTACGGCGCGGATCGGCTGAGCGTGCCGATCGGGCGATGCGCGATCATCGAGGATTCCCCGGTCGGCGTGACGGGCGCGGCGAAGACCGGGGCGTTCGTGATCGGCCTGTGCGCGGGGCTGCACTGTCCCGCCGACCACGCCGAACGCGTGCTGGCGCTGGGCGCCGATGTCGTTGCGGCGGATTTCGATGCGGTGGCGCGGATGCTGGAATAGCGCCTAGAATTCGTGACCCGTCCGGTCGCGCTTGGTCGCCAGATACCGCTCGTTGTGCGGGTTCGGCGGCAGATGATGCGGCACCCGCTCCACCACGCGCGTGCCCGCCGCCTCCAGCCCCGCGACCTTGGCGGGGTTGTTGGTCAACAGACGCACCGCGCGCTGGCCGATCAGGTCCAGCATCCGCGCCGCCACGCCGAAATCGCGCGCATCGACCGCGAAGCCCAGCCGCGTATTCGCATCGACCGTATCGAAACCCTGATCCTGCAACCGGTACGCGCGCAGCTTGTTGACCAGCCCGATCCCGCGGCCCTCCTGCCGAAGATAAAGCAGGATGCCCCAGCCGTTCGCGGCGATCGCGCGGATCGCGGCATGAAGCTGCGGCCCGCAATCGCATTTCAGGCTGCCGAGCACGTCCCCGGTCAGGCACTCGCTGTGCAGCCGTACCAGCGGCGGCGTCCCGTCCGGCTGACCGACGATCAGCGCGACATGCTCGTCCCCCGAATCGGGGGCGCGGAACGCGACGATCTCCGCATCCTCCGCGCCGTCGACGGGCAGCCGCGCCCGCGTCGCGATCCGGAGCGTGGCCGGCGCGGTGTAGGCGTCGATCGCGGCGGCGGCGATCGTCACCTCCGGCTCGACCCCGTTGATGAAGAAGGCCGGGAGCAATCCTGCGATCCGCGCCAGTCGCAGCGCCGCGAGCGCGGCGACCGGCCGGACGACGTCGGTCGTTCGGAACGGCCCCTTCAGCGGCGTCGCGAGATCGAGCTGCGGGTCGGCGAGCGCGACCGCCGCATCGAAATCGAGCCACGGCGCATGCTCCACCACCACCGGGAAATCCGGATCGGCGGCGGCGAGCTGGTTGGTCAGCTTCAGCGTCTCCGCCCGCCCGCTGGTGATCAGTGCCGGGCCGCCACCCGGCGCGAATGCCGCCAGCCGCACCGGATCGGCACTTTCCACCGCCAGCAGCGTGAGCGGACCCTCGCCCGGCGCATCGATCGCAATCGGCCAGCCGCGCCGCATCGCGTCGATCGCGCGCGCGACGTCCCGCGCCTCCCTCACCACGCGAACTCGGTCATGATCGGGACATGATCGGACGGCTTCAGCCAGCCGCGGCAGTCCTCGAACACGGTGTGCGCCACCGCCTGCGCCGCCACGTCCTGCGTCGCCCACATATGGTCGAGCCGCCGGCCGCGATCCGACGCCGCCCAATCCTTCGCGCGGTAGCTCCACCAGGTGTGCAGCCGCCGGGGGGCCGGGTGGAAGTGCCGGCCGAGGTCGACCCAGTCGCCCGCCGCCTGCAACCGGGCGAGCGCCTCGACCTCGATCGGCGTGTGGCTGACCACGTCGAGCAGCTGTTTGTGGCTCCACACGTCCTCGGGCAGTGGTGCGATGTTGAAATCGCCGACCAGGATCGTCGGGCCGGACAACTCCTCCGACCAGCGCGTCATCCGCTCCACGAAATCGAGCTTCTGGCCGAATTTTGGATTCACCTCGCGATCGGGCACGTCGCCGCCGGCGGGGACATAGACATTCTCCAGCCGCACGCCGTTCGGCAGGGCGACGCCGACATGCCGCGCCTCGCGATTGGCCTGCCAGTCGAACCGGTCGTCCAGCGCGATCGGCACGCGGCTGAGGATCGCGACGCCGTGGTGCATGCGCTGGCCGTGGATGACGATATGGTCGTAGCCGAGCGAGCGGAACATCTCGAACGGGAAGTCGTCGTCGACCACCTTCGTCTCCTGAAGACACAGGATGTCGGGTGCCTGCTCGCGCAGGAAATGCTCGACGATGGCGATGCGGAACCGCACCGAATTGATGTTCCAGGAGACGATCTTCACGGGCGCGCGGGTAGCGGGTTTTGCGGGGCGCGTCGATGTTCGGCGCGTCATGGCCAAGCCGCGCCGTCCAATGTCAGGTCGTTCGCAACCGGATGAGAAAGGCCCCCGTTCCGGGGGCATGGAACGAGGGCCGACTCAGCGTTCGTCACGCAGGCGAATGGAGGTTCGATCCAGGCAACAGGGGGAAATCCCGGACGCCCCACATCCGCAAATCGGCTTTAGCCCCGGCAACCTGTCGATTGGATGAATGGCTTTGTAAAAAACGACTTGATCGGGAAACCCTGCGTTTCGCGGGGGCATATAGCTTCGAAAATCCATCACCCGCGAAGCGGGATATCCGATCGTGAAGACGTTACCGCCGCGTCGTCGGCCGCGGATCGGTCCAACGGAAGGCGTTGCTCGCCACCGGTGCGCCATAACGCTGGTTCGACAGCCGGACGGTCGTGCGATTGTTCTGGCTGTCGAGCGCCACCCAGCCCTGCAACGTCATGCCCGCCGGCGCGGCGGCATCGCGCGCCAGCACCAGCGTGATGCGGCCATATTCGGGATGCTTGGGATCGCGCGCCTCGACCGATACCAGCCGCGGATCGCCGGGCACGACTTTCGCAAATTGCGACAGGTCGCGGTTTGGATCGAGCAGCACGCCCAGCGGCGAATTGCGGATCGGCCAGCGTTGCACCTGCTTCACCGAATAATCGATGAACGTCAGCGCGCCGCCTTCGGCGACGATCAGCGTCGGCACGCCCTTTTGGTACTGGAACCGGATATTGCCCGGCTGCTTCCACGTCAGCGTGCCGGTCAGCACCTGACCGTTGCGATCGGTCTGGCTGAAATCGGCGGTCATCGTCGTGATCGCCTTCAGATAGCGTTGCACGCTCGCAAGGTCGTTCCCCTGTGCGGCGGCCGGAGCAGCGATGGCCGGGACGAGCAGGGCGGCGGCGATAAAGGACTTCAACGACGATCTCCCGAGGATGCGCGATGTCTTGCCTGCCGCGCATTGAACTCGCCGTGAACGTCGTTGCATGCCCCCGGGGTCCGCGCCAGCCGTGTCGGCGGCGGTCAGTCCGCTGGCGCGAGCGTGGCGTCGACCTGCGCGCGGACCAGCTCTGTCACCCCGCCGAACACCAGATGCGACGCCAGCGAATAGAGGTGGCCGGACGCCGGCGTCTTCCACGGCGCATCCGCCAGTCCCAGCGCGGGCACCGCGCCCTCGTCCAGCACGGTCGCGGTGGTCAGCCCGAACAGCGTGCCAGACGCCGTCGTGACGCGCGGCTCGAACGCCGCCGCGATGCCGTAAGCGACGCCGAGAACAGCCCCCAGGCCATAGTGCATCGCCTGCCCGGCCAGCGGCTTGTTCGCGTCCGCGACCTCGTCGCCCGTGACCAGCCTCGCGAGCCCGTCCGCCGCCTTGTTCGTCGTAGGTTCTGCGTCGCTGTCGCTGTCCCCGCCGCTGTCGGCGTCGGACAATCTGGCAAGGATGGCCTGCAATCCATCCATTGCCAGCGATGCGACGATGCCGCCGACCAGTCCGGCCAGCGCGCCTCTCGCGATCCGGGCCCCCGTATTCCGGTTCTCGTCGCTCATGATCGTCTCCCGTATGTTCGCATCCGGCCAGTCACTCTTATCGTTCCAGAACCGATCCGGTGGGCCACCGTTCCCCCAAATACCGTCGCGCCGGGGACCCGTTATCGGCTGCATCTGGCGGGGCTCGACGTGATCGCGCGGGTGCAGGACAATAATGCGGTCGACACCTATCGCTTGGTCGCGAATGCGTCGGCGGGACTGTATGTCATCGCGGGACGCTATATGTCGCTGTCGCTGGCGGCGGATCTGGACGCATAATCGGAAAGCGTGCTGAACCGAAAGCCTCTGACGGCTTTGACGGAAAACTGGAGCGGGCGAAGGGATTCGAACCCTCGACCCCAACCTTGGCAAGGTTGTGCTCTACCCCTGAGCTACGCCCGCTCTGGCGCCATAAGCCGGCGGACCGGCTGGGTGAGGCGCGGCCACTAACAGGGGTGCGTCGTGCTCGCAAGCGCAAAACGCGACGACCATCTCCGAATGCGCGAAGATTCAGGGTTGGCGACTCATCAAATAGAACATTACAAGAACATAGATGGCCGACTCGACTGCCCTGATAGCGCATCTTCGCGCGATCGCCGCCCCCCGCAGCGGCAGGGCGATCGATTCCGCCGGTCCGGACGATTGGCTGGAGCGGGGGGCACCGGCGGCGCAATTGCATGAAATCTATGGGACGGAGGCGGAGGACGGGCCGGCGGCGACGGGATTCGCGGTGGCGCTGGCACTGGCCGGACAGGCATGGGCGCACACGACTGCACCGATCCTGTGGGTGCGGCAACAGGGGCGCGGCGACGGGCGGCTGCATGCGACCGGCCTGCTCGACCTTGGTCTGACCCCGGATACGCTGGTGCTGGCGGAGGTGCCCGATCCCGCCGCATTGCTGCGCGTGGCGGCGGATGCGGCGCGCTGTCCGGGGCTCGGTACCGTCATCGTCGAGACGCATGGCCGCGTGCCGGGGCTGGACCTGACCGCGACCCGCCGGCTGATGCTGGCCGCCGAATCGTCCGGCGTCACCGTGCTCGGCGTCCGCCTCGCCGCACAGGTCGAACCCAGCGCCGCCGCCAGCCGCTGGGGCGTCGCCGCCATGCCGTCTCGCACCTTGCCGGGGGACGTGTTCGGCACGCCCGCACCCGGCCGACCTGCCTTTCTCGTCGAATGCCTGCGTCGGCGCGGCGGCCCTGCCGGCACCCGCTGGCCCGTGGAGTGGAACCGTGAAACCCGACATTTCGTCCCCCTGCCGGCCCGGGAAGCGGCGCTATCTGGCGCTGGTCTTCCCCTGGTTGCCGATCGAACGGTTGCGCGCGACGCGACCGCATCTGTTCGTCGGGCGGGGTGAGACGCCGACCGCCTTCGTGGAGACGGTCGGCCAAGCCGTGCGCCTCGTCGCGCTCGACCGGGCGGCGATGCTCGCGGGGCTGCAACCCGGCCTGACGCTGGCCGATGCACGGGCGCGGGTGCCGGAACTGGAGGTCTTTCCCAGCGACCCGCATGCCGATCACGAATGGCTGGAACGACTGGCGGAGGGCTGCGCACGCTACACGCCGACCGTCGCGCTGGATGCGCCCGACGGGCTGACGCTCGACATCGCCGGATGCGTCCATGCGTTCGAAGGGGAGCGGTTCCTCGCGGCCGATGTCGAGGGGCGGCTGGCGCGGCGCGGTGTGCTGGTCCGCCATGCGTTCGGCGACACGCCGGAGGTGGCGAGGGCGCTCGCCCGTTATGCCGGTTCGCCCGCCCCGGACGAGGCGGGGGCGGTGCGGAGGCTGCCGGTGGCGGCGCTGGGGCTGGACGACGATGATAGCGAGGCGCTGCGCCGCGCCGGGCTGAAGACGGTCGGCGACGTCATGAGCCGCCCGCTCAGTGGTATCGCCGCACGCTTCGGCGAAGCGGCGGCGACGGCGGTGCGGCGGCTGTCGGGGGAGGCGAAGTCCCCGGTCGTGGCGCGCAAAACGGTCCAGCCGATCGCGGCCGAACGGCGCTTCGCCGAACCGGTTGCGCGCACCGAATATGCGCTGGAGGTAATCGCCGACCTCGCCGCCGAAGCTGTCGACGCGCTGGAGAAACGCCGCGAGGGCGGTCGTCGGTGGGAGGCGAAGCTGTTCCGCGCCGACGGCCAGATCCAGCGGCTGCGCGTGGAGACCGGCCGCCCGACCCGCGACGTATCGTTGCTGATGCGATTGTTCGCGGAGCGGATCGACGGGCTGGCCGATCCCCTCGACCCCGGTTTCGGCTACGACCTGATCCGGCTCGACGTGGTGCTGGCGGAGCGGCTCGACACCAGCCAGTTGCAGCTGGAGGGCGGCGAGACGCGCCAGAGTGTTGGCGGCGGCGATGTCGGCGCGCTGGTCGACCAACTCTCGACACGCCTCGGCCGCGATCGGGTGCGGCGATTCGCGGCGCGCGACAGCCACATCCCCGAACAGGCCGAACTGATGCTGCCCGCTGCTGCGCCCGCGACCGCGGCGATACCCTGGCCGGAGCCGGAGGCGGGGGAGCCGCCGCTTCGCCCGATCTACCTGTTCGATCCGCCGCAGCCGATCGAGAGCGTGATGGCGGAGGTGCCGGACGGCCCACCCGCCCGCTTCCGCTGGCGGCGCACGTTGCACGACGTGGCACGCGCCGAGGGGCCGGAGCGGATCGCCGGCGAATGGTGGCGACGCCACGACGCCGCGATCCCCACCCGCGATTATTTCCGGATCGAGGACCGGCGCGGGCGGCGCTTCTGGATCTTCCGCCACGGCCTGTATTCGGAAACGGAAGCGCCGCGCTGGTATTTGCACGGGCTGTTCGCGTGATGCTGTTCGCACGGTGCGGGACCAACAAGAAGGGGGTCATGCGAGGCTGCGGAGGCACCGGGCAGTGATGAGCGCGTTCGCCGATCTCGTCACCGCCACCAGCTTCTCGTTCCTCGACGGCGCGAGCCAGCCCGGCGACATGGTCGCCCGCGCGGTGGAGTTGAAGCACGCCGGCATCGGCATCGCCGACCGCAACACCGTGGCCGGCGTCGTCCGCGCCTATGACGCACTGGAGCGCGCGCGAAAGGGCCTGCTCGGCGCGCAACTGCCGCCGCTCGCGTTCAAGCTGGCGGTCGGCGCACGGCTGGTGTTCGCGGACGGCACGCCCGACATCGTCGCCTATCCCGCCACCCGCCACGGCTGGGGTCGGCTGACCCGCCTGCTGACGACGGGGAATCTGCGGTCGGAGAAGGGTGGCTGCATCCTGGGGCTCGGCGACCTGATCCGTCATTCCGACGATCTGCTGCTGATCGTCCTGTCCCGATCGACCGAGCGGCTGGTCAAGCCGATGCCCGGCATCCCCCTGCCACCAGGCCGTGCCGATCCCGGCCTGCCCGCGACGCTGGCCGAGCTGGCAAAGGCCGCACCGGGCTGCGTCTGGCTGGGCCTGACGATGCCGCGTGCGGGGCGCGACCGGCGGCGACTAGCACGGCTGGCGGCCGTTGCGGACGCGGCCTGCGTGCCGCTGCTGGCGACCACCGACGCGCTCTATGCGGACCCGAGCGCCCGCCCGCTGCATGACGTCGTCACCTGCATCCGCGAGAGGCTGACGGTCCACGCCGCCGGCCGCATCCTCGCCGCCAATGCCGAACGCCACCTGAAACCGCCGGAGGAAATGGCGCGGCTGTTCGCGTTTCGCCCGGATGCCATCGCGCAGAGCCAGATCTTGCTCGATCGCATCGGCTTCGATCTGTCGCAACTCTCCTACGAATACCCCCACGAACCGGTGCCGGAGGGTTGGGGCGCGCAAAGCTGGCTGGAACACATCACCTACACGGCGGCGCGGCAACGCTTTCCCGACGGAATTCCGGATAAGCTGCAAGGGCTGTTGAAGGTGGAACTGCCGCTGATCGCAGACCGCCACTACGCGCATTACTTCCTGACCGTCCACGACATCGTCCGCTTCGCGCGTGACGAATGCGATCCGCCGATCCTGTGTCAGGGGCGCGGCTCGGCGGCGAATTCGGCGGTGTGCTGGCTGCTCGGCGTCACGTCGGTCGATCCGATGAAGCACGACCTGCTGTTCTCGCGCTTCGTGTCGGCGGAGCGCGACGAGCCGCCCGATATCGACATCGATTTCGAACATGAACGGCGCGAGGAGGTGATGCAGTACATCTACCGCCGCTACGGTCGCCACCGCGCGGCGATCGCCGGCACCGTCATCCGCTATCGCTCGCGCAGCACCGTGCGGGAGGTCGGCCGCGCGCTCGGTCTGACGGAGGATGTGACGCAGCGGCTGACCAGCACCGTCTGGGGCAGCTTTTCCGACCGGTTCGACGAACGCCGCTTCCACGAAACCGGCTTCGACCTCGCCAATCCGCAGATCGCGCAGCTGCGCACGATCGTCGACCAGCTGCACAAGTTTCCGCGGCATCTGTCGCAGCATGTCGGCGGCTATGTCCTGACCGAGGGGCGGCTGGACGAGACGGTGCCGATCCACAACGGCGCGATGAAGGACCGGACCTTCATCGAATGGGACAAGGACGATATCGATGTCCTGAAGATCATGAAGGTCGACATCCTCGCGCTCGGCATGTTGACCTGCATCCGCAAGGCGTTCGACCTGATGCGCGATGCCGATATGGGCGATCACGATCTCGACA
Source organism: Sphingomonas sp. Leaf343 (assembly GCF_001423765.1). Classification (GTDB taxonomy): domain Bacteria; phylum Pseudomonadota; class Alphaproteobacteria; order Sphingomonadales; family Sphingomonadaceae; genus Sphingomonas. The sequence goes on along the minus strand of NZ_LMPG01000011.1, from coordinate 212,199 downwards.
CCGTCCCCCCCGATGCGCCGGAGGTGTACGAGATGCTGTGCGACGGCGACAGCATCGGTGTGTTTCAGGTCGAAAGCCGCGCCCAGATCAACATGCTGCCGCGGCTCAACCCGCGCGAACTCTACGATCTGGTGGTGCAGGTCGCGATCGTGCGGCCCGGGCCGATCGAGGGCGACATGGTCCACCCCTATCTGCGCCGTCGCGCCGGCAAGGAACTGGTCGAGTGTCCATCGCCGTCACCACCGCACGATCCGGACGAATTGAAGACGCTGCTCGGCAAGACGTATGGCGTGCCGCTGTTTCAGGAACAGGCGATGAAGCTGGCGATCGTCGCCGCCAGCTTTACCCCCGACGAGGCGAACCGCCTGCGCAAGGCGATGGCGACGTTCCGGCACGTCGGCGGCATGGAGGATTTTCAGGCGAAGCTGGTCGATGGCATGACCGCGCGCGGCTACACCCGCGAATTCGCCGAGCGCTGCTATCGCCAGATCGAGGGGTTCGGCAGCTATGGTTTCCCCGAAAGCCACGCCCTGTCGTTCGCGCGGCTGGTCTATGTCTCGTCGTGGATCAAATGCCGCTATCCGGCGGTATTCGGCTGCGCGATCCTGAATTCGCAGCCGATGGGTTTTTACGCCCCCGCCCAGCTTGCGCGCGACGCGATCGAACACGGCGTCGACGTGACGCCGATCGACGTCAATCACAGCCTCTGGGACAATCGCCTGGAACCCGGTGCGCCGAAGCCGGTCGCGCGCAACTTCCATCGTCGCCGTATCGGCCCTGACAGAAAGCCGGTCGGCTGGAATGCGGAGGTCCGCGACGATCGCCACCTCGCCATCCGCCTCGGCTTCCGCCAGATCGACGGGTTTCGCGAGGAGTGGGGCCGCGCCATCGCCGCCGCCGCGCCCTATGCGTCGATCGAGGACCTTGCCCGCCGCGCCGGGTTGCCGTCGCGGGCGTTGAAGCTGCTCGCCGATGCCGATGCGTGCGGCTCGCTGGGGACGGACCGGCGGCAGGCGGGCTGGGAGGTACGCCGGACGCCGCCCGTACAACTCGCGCTGTTCGCCGCGGCCGATGCGCCGGAACTGGGGGTGGAACCGGATGCGAAGTTGCCCGCGATGCCATTGTCCGAACAGGTCGCCGCCGATTACCAGACGACGCGGCTGTCACTGAAGGACCACCCGATGACCTTCCTGCGCGCGACGTTCGCAGGCGAGGGCATCCTGTCCTGCAACCAGTTGCGCCATGCGAAGGACGGCCGCCGCGCCAGCGTCGCCGGGGTCGTCCTCGTCCGCCAGCGGCCGGGCAAGGGCAATGCCGTCTTCATCACCGTGGAGGACGAGAGCGGTATCGCCAACGCGCTGATGTGGGCGCGCGATTTCGAGGAGCATCGCCGCGCCGTGATGGCATCGCGGTTGATGGTCCTGCACGGCGTCGTCCAGCGCAGCGACGAGGGGGTGGTGCATCTGATGACCTCACGGGTCGAGGATCGCACGCATGAATTGCGCGGCCTGTCGGAGGATCACCAGCCGACGATCACCCTGTCGCGCGCCGACGAGTTCATCCGCCCGCAACACCCCCGCGGCCGCGATCCCCGCCACGACGACCCTCCCCGCCACGGCCACCCCCGCGACGTGCGCGTGCTGCCCAAATCACGGGATTTCCATTGAGGCATGACGGTGGAGCAGGACGCAGCGGTCCCACACCCCATCCGGACCACCCCGGCGAAGGCCGGGGTCCAGCCTCCACGAAATCGATGAGACTCACGGCATTGGCGGCAACCGGCCCCCGGGCTTTCGCCGGGGTCGAGGGGCGGGGAAGGATAGGACGTCCCAAAGCTGTCCTACAACTACCCCATGCACTAAGGACTGCCCTCACAGTCCGACATCGAACTGGCGAACAGTCCCACCTGCACGCGATATCCCGTGACCTTTGGGACCTTTCGCCCCGCTCCGGCTTCCAATCCGCCCTCTTCCGCCCCAAATAGCGACCGACACAAGCGAACGGAGATCACGTGGCCACCCTGGGAATGTCGCCTGCCGAAAAGGATGCGGTCGCCGCCTTCCGCCGCGATGTCGTCGAACCGTCGATGTCGAGCCTCGTCATCATCGATTTCTGGGCGGAGTGGTGCGGGCCCTGCAAGGCGCTGACGCCGGTGCTGGAAAAGGTCGCCGCCGCCTATGCCGACAAGGGCGTGGTGCTGGCCAAGGTCGACACTGACAAGAACCAGTTCATCGCCGCGCAATTCCAGATCAAGTCGATCCCGACGGTCTACGCGATGTTCCAGGGTCAGCTCGTCGCCGACCTGACGCCCGCGCGCACCGAAAGCGCACTGCGCACGATGCTCGACCAGCTCCTGAAGCAACTGCCGATCCAGACCGAAGCCGCCGATCAGGAGGCCGAACTGGAACCACTGGTCGCGATGGGTGAGGAGATGCTGGCAGAAGGCGACGGCGAACGCGCGCTGTCGCTGTTCGACCAGTTGCTGGAGATGGCGCCGGAGCATCCCGCCGTCCTGTCCGGCCGCATCCGCGCGCTGGTCGCCGCGGGCCGCACTGACGACGCGCAGGCGGCGGTGGATTCGCTGCCCGCCGACCTGAAGGACCCCGGCCTCGACCGCGCCCGTGCCGCGCTGGCGTTGGCGCAGACCGCGCAGCCGGTGGCGGACTATGCCGCACTCGCGACCGATGTGCAGAACAATCCCGACGATCACGAGCGTCGCTTCGCCCTGGCCGGTGCGCAGATGGCGGCGGGCGACCGCGATGCTGCCGCCGACAACCTCCTCTACATCGTCGCCGCCGACCGCGAGTGGAACGACGGGGCGGCGCGCACCCAGTTGCTGAAGCTGTTCGAAGTCGTCGGCCTGATGGACCCCTGGGTGTCGGCGCAGCGCCGCCGTCTGTCCGCGGTGCTGTTCGGATGACGGACGCCCGATGACGCGGCTGTCGATCTTTCCGCTGCCTGGCGCGCTGCTATTTCCCGACATGCACCTGCCGCTGCACATCTTCGAGCCGCGCTACCGCGCGATGATCTCCGACGCGATGGCGCGTGACCGGCGGATCGGCATGATCCAGCCGCGGATCGAGCCGGGCGCGATGTCGGACAAGCCGCCGCTTTATACCACCGGCTGCGTCGGCAAGATCGCGGAGGTGGAGGCGCTGGAGGACGGCCGCTACAACGTCATCCTCGAAGGGCTTTCGCTGTTCCGCGTCGTCCGCGAACTCGACGCTGCAACCGCGTTCCGCCAGATCGAGGCGGAGCTGCTGCCGACGATTGCCGACGACGCGCTGTCACTGGGCCGTCGCTCTTCGCTGGAAATGGAATCGCGCCGCTTCGCCGACGCTGCTGGCTATTCGGTGGATTGGGATGCGGTCGGCCGGCTCGACGACCAGAGCCTCGTCAATGGCATCGCCCAGATCGCGCCGTTCGACGTCGCCGCGAAACAGGCGCTGCTGGAGGCGCCCGATATCGAACAGCGCGCCGAACTCATCATCCAGCTCATGCAGTTCTTCGGCCGCCACGACGGCGAGGATCGGGTGACGCTGCAATGAGCGCGCTCGATCCGTGGCTGCTGGAACGGCTCGTCTGCCCGGTCACGCGTACGCCGCTGCGCTATGACGAGGCGGCGCAGGAACTGGTGTCGGAGTCGGCCGGGCTGGCCTATCCGATTCGCGACGGCGTGCCGGTGATGCTGGTCGACGAAGCGCGGTCGCTCGACTGACCGTCAGCTGCCGCGGCGGTAGGCGTGGCCCATGTCGGCGATCCAGCCGGCCTTAGCTGCAGCGGCAATCGTCGCGCGTGGCTTGCGCGCCGCCTCCAGATCGATGGTCGAGCGAAAGCGCAGCCCCGCCAGCTGCGGCTTGGCCCACATCACATCGGCGATCAGATCGCGCAGGCTGCCCATCGCCACCGTGATGACGTCGCCGGGGGCCAAATCCTGCTCGTTGTCGACGCAGGCTCCACGCGGCGACAGGTTGCGGACCCGCCGCTCCACCGTCGCCCCATCACGCGACAGGGCGGCCCGGAGGATGACACCGCTCCGCTTCTCGCGGGCTTCGGATATTGGGTCGGTCATGCCCCGGCTTTATCGGATCGAGGTTAAGGGTCGGCTAAACCCGTCCTATATCATCGCGCCCTGCAACAGCCGCGGCAGTTGCCCGCTCTCGCCGCGCGCCTCCGCCATGAACCGTGCCTTCAGCGGCGGCAGCCGGTCTACGGCGGAAATGCCGAACCGCCGTACTGCGCTCGCCGTTCGTCCCCGCACACCGAACAATCGCGTCAGTCCGTCCGTCGCCGCCGCCACCGCCAGCGTATCGAGGCCGCGCCAGCTCTGATACCGCGCCATCACCTGCGCGTCGCCGAGGTCGAGCCCCAGCCGCCGTGCCTCCACCAGCACCTCCGCCAGCACCGCGACATCGCGGAACCCCAGGTTCAGGCCCTGTCCGGCGATCGGGTGGATGCCGTGCCCCGCATCGCCGACCAGCGCCAGCCGCTCCGCCGTGATCGTGCCGGCATGATGAAACCCCAGCGGATAGGAGGCGCGCGGACTCGGCGCGGACAGCGTGCCGAGGAACCCGCCCATCCGCTTCTCCGCCTCCGCCAGAAAAGCGCGATCGGACAGTTTCACCAGCCCCGGCCCGTACGCCGCGGCGACCGACCACACGATCGCGGAACGATGCCCGATCTCGTCATCGGGCAACGGCAGGAGAGCGAACGGACCCGACGGATAGAAGATCTCGTAGGCGATATCGCCGTGCGGCTGCGCGTGATGGAACGCACCGACGATCGCGGCATGATCGTAGGACCAGCGCGCGACGCGGATGCCCGCCGCTTCCCGCGTCGGCGAATGACGCCCCTCCGCCGCGATCAGCAGCGGAGCGCGCACGACGCTGCCGTCGTCCAGCGTCGCGAAGACCCCCGCCGCCCTGCGTTCGACGTGGGTGGCACGCGTCTGCATCCTGAGCGTCACATGCTTTGCAGCGCGCGCCGCCTCGAACAGGGTCCGCCGCAGCAGCCGGTTCTCGTACATCGTCCCCAGCGCGCCGTCGTCGGCATCGGGCACGAAGTCGAGCGCGCCGGGCTTCAGGCCATCGCTGACCCGGATCTGCCGGATCGCGCAGCCCTTGCCCGACAATGTCGCGCCGACGCCGATCGCATCCAGCATGCGGTGGCTCGCGCTCGCCACGGCCGACGCGCGCCCGTCGAACCCAGGAGCGAGCATCACCGCCGGATCGGCAGGGTCGATCACGGTGGAGGTCAGGCCATGCGCGTCCAGCGCCAGCGCCAGCGTGGCCCCGACCAGTCCGCCGCCGAGGATGATGACATCGTTCTGCATGCAAAGCGTCTTACCCGCGCTGGCCGCGCCGGCCCAAGCGCGAAATGCGGCGGGAGGGACATACATCGCCATGAGGCAGTGCCGCGATTCCCGCTCGTCCCGGGAACAGGACGGCAACGCCGGCTTGACGAGGTTAACGCGAAAGCCGATGATTTCCGCCGGGCATTCTACGAACATTCTGACGGGGAACGAAGGCGATGGCCAGCCAGGCGCAGCCGCCGCTGTGGCGCGAGACGATGAAGGCAGGCGCGGTGCGCAGCGGGGCGTTGATCGCGTCGGCCGCGATCTTCGCCGTCACCACGCTGCTGGCGCTCGCGCTGGCGAGCTATCATCCGGCCGATCCCGCGATCAACACCGCGTCCGGCGGCAGCGCCGCGAATCTCGTCGGTTTTGCCGGCGCATGGCTGGCGGACCTGATGCTGACCGCGTTCGGCCCCATCGTCGCGCTGTTGCTGCCGGTGGGGCCGATCGTCGGTCTGCGGCTGTGGCGCGACGCGCCGGCAGGTCGCTGGGTGCGGATGTTGCGCGGCGCGACTCTGGGGGTGGCGTTGATGGCGACCGCGCTGGCGTTCGTGTCGGCGGCGTCGGTGCTGGCGTTGCCCGCCGGGTGGGGCGGGATCGTCGGGCTCGGCATCGCGGGTGCGATCCGCTGGGCGCTGGCGTTCATCGGTGAACCGGTGGCGGAGCTGTGGGCGGGGCGGGGCATCGGCCTGATCGCCGCCATCGCCGGCGTCATCGTCTGGGCGCGCAGTCTGGAGATCGAATTCGGCGAGCGGCGCTGGCGTTTTCGCCGCGTCCGCCCGGTGGATGGCGACCTGCCCTACGACATCGACGCCTATGCGACCGACGAGGATGACGAGGAACCGTTGACGCTGACGCGGAAACCCGTGCAGCCGCGCGCGGTGGCGGAACCGGACCCGCGCCCCGCGCCGGTGATCGCCGACCGCAATCTGGCACCCGTGTCCGCCGCGACGCCGAAGCGCCAGCAGCAGCTCGATCTGCGCGACAATTACGTGCTGCCCTCGCTCGACCTGCTGGTGCCGTCGCCTCCGTCGTCCGGCAACGTCATCGACAAGGCCGCGCTGGAGCGGAACGCCCGTCTGCTGGAGAACGTGCTCGACGACTTCCACGTCAAGGGTTCGATCATCGAGGTTCGCCCCGGTCCCGTCGTGACGATGTACGAACTGGAACCCGCGCCGGGCATCAAGGCCAGCCGTGTCATCGCGCTGGCGGACGACATCGCGCGCAACATGTCCGCGATTTCCGCGCGCGTCGCCGTGATCCCCGGCCGCAACGTCATCGGCATCGAACTGCCGAACGCCAAGCGCGAGCCTGTATCGCTCCACGAACTCGTCGGCAGCCAGTCGTTCGAGGATCAGGCGGCGCAGCTGCCGATCATCCTGGGCAAGAACATCGCGGGCGATCCGGTCATCACCGATCTCGCGCCGATGCCGCATCTGCTGGTCGCGGGCACAACCGGGTCGGGCAAGTCGGTCGGCCTCAACTGCATGATCCTGTCGCTGCTCTACCGGCTCACGCCCAGCCAGTGCCGGATGATCATGATCGATCCCAAAATGCTGGAACTCAGCATGTACGACGACATCCCGCATCTGCTGTCGCCGGTCGTCACCGATCCCGCCAAGGCCGTCCGCGCGCTGAAATGGGCGGTGGAGACGATGGAGGACCGCTATCGGCAAATGTCGTCGGTCGGCGTGCGTTCGCTGGCGGGCTTCAACGACAAGGTGAGGGCGGCGCGCGCCAAGGGCCAGCCGCTCGGCCGCCGCGTCCAGACCGGCTACAACCCCGATACCGGCGCGCCGATCTACGAGGAGGAGAAGCTCGAATACGACGTCCTGCCGCAGATCGTGGTGATCGTCGACGAGCTGGCGGATCTGATGATGACGGCCGGCAAGGAAGTCGAATTCCTGATCCAGCGGCTGGCGCAAAAGGCTCGCGCCGCGGGCATCCACCTCATCATGGCGACGCAGCGCCCGTCGGTCGACGTCATCACCGGCGTCATCAAGGCGAACCTGCCGACCCGAATCAGCTTCCACGTCACGTCGAAGATCGATTCGCGCACCATTCTGGGCGAACAGGGCGCGGAGCAGCTGCTCGGGCGCGGCGATATGCTGTACATGCCCGGCGGCAAGGGCATCGTCCGCGTCCACGGCCCCTTCACGAGCGACGACGAGGTGCGCGCGGTGGCCGATCACTGGCGTGGGCAGGGGCTGCCGGACTACATCAGTTCCGTCACCGAGGAACCCGAGGATGGATTCGCGCTGGAGGGCGCACCGACCGGCGAGGATTCGGCAGAGGACCAGCAATATCGCGCCGCGATCCAGCTCGTCTGCGAATCGCAGAAGGCGTCGACCAGCTGGCTCCAGCGCCAGTTGCGGATCGGCTACAACTCCGCTGCGCGTCTGATCGAACGCATGGAAAAGGACGGTATCGTCGGCCGCCCCGATCATGTCGGCCGGCGCGAAGTGCTGCGCGATGCCGAGGGGCACGCGATATGACCGCCGGTATTCGGGTCGGCATCGGCGGCTGGACCTACGAACCATGGCGCGGCACCTTCTTTCCGGAAAAATGGCCGCAGAAGCGCGAGCTGGAATATGCCGCGGGCAAGGTCACCGCGATCGAGGTCAACGGCACCTATTACAGCGGCTTCAAACCCGCGACCTTCGCCGGCTGGCGCGACGCGACGCCGGACGGCTTCGTCTTCGCGCTGAAGGCGTCGCGCTATTGCACCAACCGCAAGGTGCTGGCCGAAGCGGGCGAGTCGATCGCGCGCTTCACGGGGCAGGGGATCTCCGAGCTCGGCGACAAGCTCGGACCGATCCTGTGGCAGTTCATGGCCACGAAGACGTTCGACGCCGACGATTTCGGTGCGTTCCTCAAACTGCTGCCGGCGCAGCAGGACGGCATCGCACTGCGCCACGCCGTGCATGTCCGTCACGACAGCTTCGCCTGTCCGGAGTTCGTCGCGTCGTGCCGCGCGGCCGGCGTCGCGATCGTCTACGCGCACTCGACCGAATATCCGGCGATTGCCGACGTGTCCGGTGATCTCGTCTACGCCCGACTGGAGGCGGCGGAGGAGCGATTCGTCGCCGGCTACGCCCCGGCAGCGCTGGACGACTGGGCGACGATCGCGAGGGGCTGGGCGGGCGGCGGACAGCCGGACGGCTTGCCCTATGCCGCGCCCGATCCTGCGCCGGACCAGCCGCGCGACACCTTCGTGTTCTTCATCAACGGCGCCAAGGTCCGTGCGCCGCACGGGGCGATGGCACTGATCGAGCGGCTGTAGCGGCGGGCGTCCATTCACAACCGCGGTCCCGGGTCGTCGGCGTAGCAGTCCGCGCGATGGATCCGGAACGACCGGCTGACCAACCCGTTTGCTGGCGATGCAGTCCATCACGGCTCCGCCGCTCCACTGGCTGCGCATCTCCCGCTGGCTCCACCTCATGGTCGTGACGATCCGTGGAGCGTTGCGGGATGATTTCGGTATCGCCGCGAGTTCGATCGCCTTCGCCGCATTTCTCGCGCTGGTGCCGCTGATCGGGCTGATCGCCGGCACCTTTGGCCTGTTCGTCTCGCCCGACACGGTGGCGCGCAACATCACGCAGCTCGTCGCCATCCTGCCCGCCGATGCGCAACGCCTGGTATCCCGCGGGCTGGCGACGAAGCTGACGGTGCTGCGCGGCGATATCGCAACGACGCTCGTCTCGCTCGCGGTGACGCTGTTCAGCGCCCGGCGAGCGGGACGATCGCTGCTCCACGGCATCAACCTCGCATATGGCGTGCGGGTGGAGCGTCGCGGCATCCGCCGGCAGGTCGTATCCACGCTGCTGGTGCTTGGTTGTGCGGCGCTGGTGCTGACCGCGCTGGTGTCGCTGTCGGTGCTGGCGTTGCTGCAAAGCTATGTGCCGGACGGGCTGCCCGGCGCATGGTTGGTATCGACCATCATCCTGTTCGGATCGCTGACGCTGGGTGCGGGCGGGGGGCTCGTCATCATCTATCGCTATGCGCCGGCCTGCGAACCGATCCCTTGGCATCGTGCGTTGCCGGGGACGGTCGCCGGAGTCGCGATGTGGTTGCTCGCTACCCTCGTATTCCGCCTCTACGTGGCGCGCTTCGCGTCGCTCGGCGACACCTATGGTTCGCTCGCGGCGGTCGTGGTGCTGATGCTCTGGCTGATGGTGTCAGCCTGGGTCCTGCTACTCGGCGCGCGGCTGAACGCAGAGGCGATGCGATCCGCCGGAGCCGCCATCGTCGAACGGGACGCCTAACGCACGACCGGGTCACCAGCCGACGTAGGCCGCTCAGGCGCCTTCGGTCGTCACCACCGGCGTAGTGTCCTGCGCCGGCGCCACCCGCAGCGGCGGTTGCAGACCCTGCGCCTGCCCCAGGATCGCCGCCGTCTCGATTACGTCGAGCGCCTGATGCGTCAGGACCCAGCGCCGTGCCGCCCCCATCCACGCACCGGCATCGCCCGCGCCCGGCAGGCGCGCGACTTCCGCCCGCGCCGCATCGACCCGGCCATCGTCCAGCAACCGGCGCGCCCGTGCGAGCCGGTCCTCGGCGGCGGGCGAGGGCGTACCCTCCGGTCGCAACACCACCAGATTGCCGAAACTGCGGCGCAGGTCCGCCCACCAGCCCTCGCTCGCGGGTCGTGCCAGATCGGGGGCGAGCGCATCGAGGCCCTGGCGCAGATCCTCCGCCGTCACCGGCTCGTGCGCCGCCTGCACGATGATCGCGACCGCTTTGGGCTGCGCCTGCGCGAAGCGGGTGCGGAGCTGCTCCTCCAGATACCCGAGCGGCGTGCCCTTATCGATCGCTCGCCGCGCTGCGAACGCGACCATCAGGGCCTCTGCCCGCGTCGCCTGCGCACCCGCGGCGGCGGCATCGGTCGCGACGACGGCGGCGCGCGCCTCCAGCGCGGCGAGTTGACCGGCCAGTGCCGCCTCGCGGGTGACCAGCGTCGCGGGATCGACGTTCGGCACCGATCCGGTCGAGGTCAATGGTTGCGCCGGCTGGAAACCGGTCGCGGCCGGCTGTGCCTCCGCGGCCTGGCGTTGCGCCATCAGTCCGCCGAACGACCAGCCTGACCGGAACGCCAGCCCCACCAGCAGCGCGCCGCCGACGAAGGCGAGCAGCACCAGCGTCAGGATGATGCCCATGCGAGGCCCGCGGGACCGCGTCGGATCGGTGGGCGCGTGGCTGCTCATCGTGGGCGTTTATCGGGCCGTGGGGCGATCCGGTCAATCACCGATGGCACCGGCGAGCCGCACCGCCAGCGCGACGAGTGCCTCGTCCCGGGGCAATTCGCTGGCGATCACGCATCGCCAGCCATCCCCAGCCGCCGCGGCGATGGAGGGACTGAGCGCCGCAAGCGCGATGCTTTTGCGCCGTTCCCCCGCCACCAGCGAAGCCAGCCGCGACGCTGCGCGCGCCGAATGCAGCATGGCGACGGTACCGGCCAAGGACGAAACGTCGACCGGCAGCGGTTCCGCGGCATAGACGACGATCGTCGTAGCGCCCGCCACCGCGCGATGCTCGCGGCCCGCCAGATGCAACAGCCGCCCGGAAGTGACCGCTGCTACCGAAGCGGCATCGCCGCTTCCCGTCAGCGTCACCGTGAATCCCGCTGCTCGCGCGGCTCGCGCCGTTGCCTCGCCGACGGCGACGACGGGAAGGGATCGGAGTCGCGCCAGATCCTCGCCGCCATGCCGCACGGCGTTGGCGCTGGTCAGCAGCAGCGCGTCGAAATGCGATGGTTCCGGCGCCGCCCAGTCCACCGCCGCTACCGAAAACAACGGTAACCTGCGGGCCCCGCACCCGGCCGCCTGGACCCGCGCCGCCGTCGCCGAATTCCCCGGCTCCGGCCTCAAGACGGCGATGGGACGGGGTGTCCCGCCGCCGGTCACGCTGCGAACAGTCGCCGTACCGCCTCCGGTGCCCGCGCCAGCAGGTCGGCGGCCAGTGCGCCGCCAAGGTCTTCGCCCGGCACGCCCTCGACCTGCCCGACGATGGCCTCTGCGCCGTCCTCCGACAGCAATTGGCCGCGCAGCGACAGCGTCTCGCCCGCCAAACTCGCCAGCGCCGCGACGGGCGAGTGGCAATCCGCGGCCAGCCCCGCCAGCAGCGATCGTTCGGCGGCAATGCAGACGTGCGTCGCCGGATCGTCGATCGCGGCGACCAGCGCCTCCGCCGAGGCATCGGCGCGGCGCACCTCGATCCCGACCGCGCCCTGCGCCGGTGCTGGCAGCATGACGTCGGTGCCGATCGCGTGGCCGATATCCTCGCGTCCCAGCCGGTCGAGCCCCGCCGCCGCCAGCAGCGTCGCATCGACCTCGCCCGCCGCCAGCTTCGCCAGCCGCGTTTCGACGTTGCCGCGGAACAGCACGATCGACAGATCGGGCCGCAGCCGCAGCAACTGCGAGCGCCGTCGCGGCGAGCTGGTGCCGACGACCGCCCCGTGCCGTAGCGCATCCAGTGATTCCACCCCGATCAACCGGTCCCGCACATCGGCGCGCGGCAACGTCGCTGCGATGCGGATCGCTTCCGGCCGGATCGTCTCGACATCCTTCATCGAATGCACCGCCGCATCGATCTCACCATCGAGCAGCGCGCGGTCGAGTTCCTTCGTCCACAGCGCCTTGCCGCCGATCTCCGCCAGCACGCGGTCCTGCACCCGGTCGCCGGTGGTGCGGATCACGACCAGTTCGACCGCGTCCTCGGGCCAGTCATGGGCGGCGCACAGGCCCGCGCGCACCATCCCCGCCTGGGTGAGCGCCAGCGGCGACCCCCGCGTCCCGAGCCTGAACCGGATCATCCCCGCGGGTTAGCGCGCGGGGCGGGGCTTCGCAACGCTACCCGTGCCGACGCGGATTTGCCCGTCCCCGTCGCCCGTCCTACAGAGCGTGGATGCTGATCCTCGGCCTTGAATCCTCCTGCGACGAGACGGCCGCCGCGCTCGTCACCGACGATCGCCGCGTGCTGGCGCACCGGCTGGCGGGGCAGGAGGCGGCGCATGCCCCTTATGGCGGCGTCGTGCCTGAAATCGCCGCGCGGGCGCATGTCGAGGCGATGGAGCCGCTGATCGCCGCCGCGCTGAGCGATGCCGGCATCGCGCTCGCCGATGTCGATGCGATCGCCGCGACCGCCGGGCCGGGATTGATCGGCGGCGTCATGGTCGGACTCGTCACCGGCAAGGCGCTGGCGCATGCGGTCGGCAAGCCGCTGATCGGCGTCAATCATCTGGAGGGGCATGCGCTCAGTCCGCGGCTGTCCGATCCCGATCTCGATTTCCCCTATCTGCTGCTGCTGGTATCGGGCGGTCATTGCCAGTTGCTGCTGGTTGAAGGTGTCGGCCGCTATCACCGGCTCGCGACCACGATCGACGATGCCGCGGGGGAGGCGTTCGACAAGACCGCCAAGGTGCTGGGCCTCGGTTTCCCCGGTGGCCCGGCGGTGGAGCGGGCGGCGGCGCTCGGCAATCCTCGCGCGGTGCCGCTGCCGCGTCCGCTGAAGGGGTCGCCGGAGCCGCATTTCTCCTTCGCCGGGCTGAAAAGCGCCGTGTCCCGCGCGGTGGCCGATCATTCGCCCGAAGATCTCGCCGCATCCTTCCAGGCGGCGGTGGTCGAATGCCTGATCGATCGCACCGCCCGCGCGCTCGCCGCCGCGCCTCAGGCGCGGACGCTGGTGGTGGCGGGCGGGGTCGCTGCCAATACCGCCGTCCGCACCGCGCTGGCGGGTCTGGCGGCGGAGCATGGCCGCCGTTTCGTCGCGCCCCCCCTTTGGTTGTGCACGGACAATGCCGCGATGATTGCATGGGCGGGGGTGGAGCGGTTCGCCGCCGGCCTGACAGACCCGCTCGACATGCCCGCGCGTCCACGCTGGCCGCTCGACCCGTCGGCTCCCCCGGTTCGTGGCGCAGGAGTGAAGGCATGATGCGGATCGGGGTTCTCGGCGGCGGTGCCTGGGGTACCGCGCTGGCACAGGTCGCGGCGCATGGCGGTCGCGAGGTGCTGCTGTGGGCACGCGAGCCGGAGGTGGTGGAGGCGATCAACCGCGATCATCTCAACCCGCTGTTCCTGAACGACATACCCTTGTCGACATCAATCGTCGCGACGACCGATCCGGGGCGGATGCGCGATCTCGACGCGCTGCTCGTCGTCGTCCCGGCGCAGCATGTCGCCGCGATCCTGAGCGCGACGCCGGTCGGCACGACGCCGCTGGTGCTGTGCGCCAAGGGGATCGAGGCGGGTACGCGGCGTCTGGTGGGGGAGGTCGCGCGCACCGCGCACCCGGCCGCGCCGATCGCCGTGCTGTCCGGCCCGACCTTCGCGCACGAGGTCGCGCGGGGCCTGCCGACCGCGGTGACGCTGGCGTGCGAGGATGACGATCTGCGCGGGGCGTTGATGGAGCGTCTCGCCGCGCCGCATTTCCGCCCCTACGCATCCAGCGACGTGACCGGCGCGGAGATCGGCGGCGCGGTGAAGAACGTCCTCGCCATCGGCTGCGGCGTGGTGGAGGGCGCTGGGCTCGGCCAGAATGCGCGCGCCGCGCTGATCGCCCGCGGCTTCGCGGAGATGACCCGCTTCGGTCTGGCACGCGGAGCGCGGGCGGAGACGCTGGCGGGGCTGTCCGGGCTGGGCGATCTCGTCCTGACCTGCTCGTCGACCAGCAGCCGCAACTTCTCGCTCGGCGTCGGGCTGGGGCGTGGAGAAATCGCGGCGACGCTGCTCGCCGACCGCCGCACCGTCGCCGAGGGTGCGTTCACCGCCCCCGTGCTGCGTCAGGCGGCGGCGGATGCCGGCGTCGACATGCCGGTGACCGAGGCCGTCTGCCGCCTGCTGGAAGGAGCCCCGGCCGCGCAGGTCGTCGGCGACCTGCTGGCCAGACCGCTGCGCGACGAAGGCCGATAGACTTTTTAGGTCCTCTCTTTTCCAGGGGGAGGTGGCGCGCCGTTCTCGCATCACGCTGCCCTGCAGCATCCCGTCTTATCTATATCGCTCCCGACAACGCGCTCGTTGCACCACGGATATGATCCGTCGTCGCATACCGGGCTGGACGAACCTTGGCCTGACGTTCCGCCGCGACGATCAGCGGAGAGCCCGCGCCGCCAGCGTATCGCAATCGGCGTTGCCCGCCACCGGTCCACTGTGCCCGGTAATCCGATTGCCGATTGCTTTCAGAATGTTACCGACCGACTTCACCTCGCGCGGCACGACGATGCGCGGATCGGTCAGCGTTCCTCCGATACTGGCATTGCCGGGAATACGCAGGATCACGTCCTGCTTGGGTGCGCCGTTCATCGTCAGCGCCAGCGTCTCCGCCGGAAATGCGATCGTGCCGGCCCCCTTCAGCTGGCTGATCGCGGTGTCCACCACGAGTGGATCGACGCGGCCCCTACCGCCCTTCACGGATACCCGCGCGATCAGACAGCGCAATCCGGCGCGATCGTGCGAGCCCGCCATCAGCGCGCGGCCCGCATCGAAACCCAGCGCGGCGGCGTAACGCTGCGGCAATTGACCGTCGCGCACGACGAAGCCGATGCTGCCGCTCGACCGGCCGATCGCACTACGGATGGTGTCGCCGGTGCCGCTCAGCCGCGCCCGTCCGTCGACCTTGCCGGTGAACTGTCCCCCGGCGGCGAAGCCCGCGACGCGGCCGCCGTCCAGCCGTATGTCGAACGACAGGGTCGGCGACCGACGATCGCCACGCTGGTCGATCGTCGCCCGCCCCGTGACGCGACCCTGCGCCAGCTGCATCTTCAGCGGCGCCAACGTCAGCAACTGGTGGTCCATCGTCATCGTCCCGGCCAGCGAGCTTATCGGCGCATTGGCTCCCGGCCCGACGATCTGGCCGACGCGAAAGACTAGTCGCCCGTCCGTGTTATCGATATTGCCGATGTCGATGCGGGTGTCGGGGACCAGCCGGGGCCCGATCGCCCGTTCATTCGCGGCACCCTCGGCGCGTCCTTCCGGCGAGGTCAGGTCGTCGAACGCGAACTGGCGCGAGATCAGCTCGCCGTCGATCTTCGACCGGCCGTCGACCTTGTCGACCGTCATCCGGCCACGCAGGTCGGACCGGCCGATCGTTCCCTTCAGCCCGGTGATCGTCCAGCGCGTCGGATCATGCCGGACATGCGCGGTCAGCGCCACGGGTCGGGTCCGGAACAGGCCAGCCTCGATCACCGCGTCGATCAGCTTCAGGTCGGTCGCGCGCGCCGACACGTCCAGCGTCATCGCATCGGTGTCGAGCGGCCGGTCCATGTTACCCTTGGCGTGCATCGTCAGAGCACGTCCGGTGATGTCGGCGGTGAACGGCCAGGGCCGTGCGCGAACGGGGGCGGGGCCGCTCACGGTAATCCGAACCGGCGCACCGCGGATGACGCCGTCGCCCTCCGCCTTAAACCCGGCGTCAGGATCGGCGCTCAGCCGCATCGTCGCGCGCCGGTCCTGCACCGCGTCGGCGTAGCTGACGATGGCATCGCGGATCGTGATCGCGCCGAGGTCGGTGGAGCCGCCGCCCTGCGGATTGCCGGGCCGATCCCAGTTGGTCCGCTTCTGCGCATCGCGGACCAGTGCCAGCCGCACGCCGTCCGCGGTCACATCGCGGGGTCGGAACTCGCCGGTCAGCAGCGGCCATACCGGGAAGCTGACCGTCACCTGCTTTACCCGCGCGAAATCGCCGGTTCCCGCCCAATTCGCCTGCGGCACGCGCACGTCGCGGATGGCGATGACGGGAACGAAGCCGAACGAGTCGATCCGGTCCACGGCACCGATCGTCACCGGCCGGCCGAAGCGCTCCGTCGCCTCACGCTCGACGATGCCGCGGAACACGCCCCACGGGAACATCGCCACAATCAGCAACAGGATGACGACGACGCCGAGCAGCCCCCCGCCGATGATCCGCCAGCGCCTGCCGATTTGCCCCATATCAAGCGGGACGTTCCGCAGGGAAAACAAGTTCCCGCGCGGGCGTCAGAAATCGACAGCGATCCCTTTCAATTCCCAGTCGCCGTACCGTACCGGATCACGACCGAGCGGATCGTCGTCGCGCTTCGGCGTGGCTTCCGGCTGCGGCACCGGCGGGTTGGGTGACAGATAGCTGGGCGGCTTCAGATGGTCGGGACGCTGTCCCATCGGCGTATCTCCGGTGCTGTGGTTGCT
This sequence comes from Sphingomonas sp. Leaf343, assembly GCF_001423765.1. Lineage (GTDB taxonomy): Bacteria > Pseudomonadota > Alphaproteobacteria > Sphingomonadales > Sphingomonadaceae > Sphingomonas. The sequence goes on along the minus strand of NZ_LMPG01000011.1, from coordinate 195,690 downwards.
GGAATATCGCTGCTGCTCCACATAGGGGCTCAAAGGAGTTCTCCCAAGTGAAGCCCAGAACGAAGCCGGCGGGGCCGCAGACGCATGCGCCCGAACCGCTCGGTGTGCCGACCCGCCGCGCCGCGATCAAGCTGCTCGATGCGGTCCTGCGTCGCGGCGAATCGCTGGAGGCGGCATTGCCGGCGGCGACGCGGATGGTCCACGGTCCCGATCGCGGGCTGGCGCACGCCATCGCCGCGGAGACGTTGCGTCGCCTGCCCGATCTTGACGCCGCGATCGACGGCGCGACCGAGCGACCGCTTCCCGACGATGCCAAGGCGCGCACGGCGCTGCGCATCGCGCTGGTGCAGGCGCTGGTGCTCGGCACGCCGCCGCACGCTGCGATCTCGACCGTGCTGCCGCTGGTCGACGGCGGCCCGCGCAAGCTGGTCCACGGCGTGTTCGGCACGCTGATGCGCGCCAACATCCTGCTGCCGGAAATCCCCGCCCTGCCGCCGTTGGTCGAGGCGCGGTGGGAGGCCGCCTGGGGCGAGGCGATGGTCGAGGCCGCGGCGGAAGCCATCGCCGCACCGCCGCCGCTCGACATCACGCTCGCCGATCCGGACGCGACGGAGGAATGGCGGGGGCGGTTGGGTGGCGAAAGCCTCGCGCCCGGCCATCTGCGCCTCGTCGATCATGACCCCGTGCCGGAAATGGCGGGCTACACCGACGGCGCGTGGTGGGTGCAGGACCTTGCCGCGACGATCCCGGCGCGTATGCTGGGGAAGGGCGACGGTGTCGCGCTCGACCTGTGCGCCGCGCCCGGCGGCAAGACGATGCAGCTCGCCGCCGCCGGCTGGCAGACCGTCGCGATCGACTCGTCGCAGGGGCGGATCAAGCGGCTGCGCGAGAACCTGTTCCGCACCCGCCTGAAGGCCGAGGTGGTGCGCGCCGACGTGCTGCTCTGGTCGCCGGAGGAACCGGCCGACGCGATCCTGATCGATGCGCCGTGCAGCGCGACCGGCATCTTCCGCCGCCACCCCGACGTGCTGCACCGCGTTCGCCCGTCGATGGTCGCCGAACTGGCGGAGCTTCAGACGCGCATCCTGAACCGCGCCGCAGACTGGGTGAAGCCGGGCGGCGTCATGGTCTTCGCCACCTGTTCGCTGGAGCAGGAGGAGGGCGAACGACAACTCGAACGCTTCCTTGTTGCGCGGCGCGACTTCGCGGTCGAACCGGTCGACACGGCGTCTTTGCCTGCTGGTGTGACGGCCCGGGCGGAAGGATATGTCCGGACGCTGCCGACGATGCTGGCCGAAAAGGGACGTCTCGACGGGTTCTTCGCGGTGAAGCTGCGCCGCGCCTGACCTTTCGCACCCCACCTTTCACCGGGGCCCATCCCGCGTTACACGAGCGCCCATGCCAGCCCTTCCCGTCCGTATCGCCCCATCGATCCTGTCCGCCGACTTCGCGAAGCTGGGCGAGGAGGTGCGCGCCATCGACGCCGCCGGCGCGGACTGGATCCACATCGACGTGATGGACGGGCATTTCGTGCCCAACATCTCGTTCGGCCCGGCAGTGATGAAGTCGGTGCGCGGCGTCACGGCCAAGCCGTTCGACGTCCACCTGATGATCGCGCCGGTCGATGCGTATCTGGATGCTTTCGCGGATGCCGGCGCGGACTGCATCAGCATCCATTACGAGGCGGGGCCGCACATCCATCGCTCGCTCCAGCACATCAAGGGGCTGGGCAAGCGGGCGGGCGTGGTGCTGTGTCCCGGCACGCCCGCCAAGATGCTCGACTATCTGCTCGACACCGTCGATCTCGTACTGGTGATGAGCGTCAATCCCGGATTTGGCGGTCAGCATTTCATCCCCGGCCAGCTCAGGAAGATTGCGGCGATCCGCAAGATGATCGACCAGACCGGCCGCGCCATCGATCTGGAGGTCGATGGCGGCGTCGATCCCGACACCGCGCGCCAGTGCATCGACGCCGGCGCGGACGCGCTGGTCGCCGGCACGGCGGTATTCCGTGGCGGGCCGGATCGCTACGCCGACAATATTCAGGCCCTTCGCGGCGCGTGAGCGACCTTCCCCCCGATACCAATCAGTGCCTCGACGGAATCGACGAGGGCAGGCGGCTGATGCGCGTCGGCGGCACGTCCGGCCTGTCGCTGGCGGAACGGCTGACCGAACGGTTACACCGGTTGACGTGGCGGACGCCGCTTCACGGCATGCGGCTGAAGGGGCGGTATCCGCTGAAGCTGATCGCGGTGCCGGACGATCCCGTGCTGGGCGATGCCGCCCGGGGTCAGGCGCTGCTCGCCGGCCAGCTTGGTTTTCGCGGCGAGACACGGGCGACCGACACGCTCGATTTCGCCAGGCCCGACTGGTCGCCCGCGTTCGATGCCTATGTCCACAGTTTCGCGTGGCTGCGCGATCTGTCGTCGGGAGCCACCCGCGCCGACGGCGCGACCGTCGCCGAAGGGCTGATGCAGCGGTGGCTGGCCGCGCATGGCACGAAGATCGAGGGCGCGGCGTGGTCGCCGGAGAATTGGGGTCGCCGCATCCTGTTCTGGACCGCGCATGCGCCGCTGATCCTGTCGTCCACCGACCTGATCTATCGGTCGCAGGTACTGAATACGCTGGCGCGGGGCGCGCGGCATCTGGATCGCAGCGCCGACAAGGCCGCCGCTGGTGCGCCACGCGTGGCCGCGTGGTGCGGCGTGGTCGCGGCGGGCCTGCTCATCCCCGGCGGCGAGCCGCGGCAGGCGTTCGGGGAGGCGGGACTGACCCGCGCGCTGCACACCGGTCTGTCCGAGGATGGCGGCGTCGTGTCGCGCAGCCCGGCGATGCTGCTCGACATGATCGCATTGCTGTCGACCCTGCGCGAAACCTATGCCGCGCGCCGGCTGGAGCTGCCCGGCGTCGCTGAGTCGGCGCTGGCGCGGATGGTCCCGGCGCTGCTCGGCGCAAGCCACGGCGACCGCGCTTTGTCGAGCTGGCAGGGCGGCGGACCCTCGACCGAAGCGGAGGTCGCGGCGGTCATCGCGGCGAGCGGCATCCGCACCCGTCCGCTGCGCCAGTCGCGCGAATGGGGGTATCAGCGGCTGGCGGCCGGATCCGCGGTGCTGATCGTCGATGCCGCGCCGCCGCCGGTCGCGCGGGTGGTCGACGGCGGCTGCGCCTCGACGCTGGCGTTCGAGTTCAGCGACGGCCCCGTCCGCATTGTCGTCAATTGCGGCGGCGCGCGCGCGGCGGTGGTGCAACTGCCGGCCAGCCTCGCCGAGGGGCTGCGCACCACCGCGGCGCATTCGACGCTGACGGTCGGTGATTCGAACTCCACCGCGATCCACGCCGACGGCACGCTCGGCCGCGGCGTCGCGGAGGTCGAATTGTCCCGGCAGGAGTCGGATGCCGCGAGCCGGATCGAGGCGAGCCATGACGGTTACGTCCGCCGCTGGGGCTTCAAGCATCGACGCCAGTTGCTGCTGACCGGCGATGGTCGGGAGTTGCGCGGCGAGGATGCGCTGCTGCCCGCCGGCCGCAAGCGCAACCCGGGCGCGACGGCGTTCGCGGTCCGGTTCCATCTCGGTCGCGGCGTGCAGGCGTCGGCCACTGCCGATGGACAGGCGGCGATCCTGCGCCTGCCCGGTGGCGCGCTGTGGCAGTTCCGCGCGCGTGGCGGTGCGCTGGCGATCGAGGAGAGCGTGTGGATCGACGGGGAGGGGCGGCCCGTGGCGATCCAGCAACTGGTGGTCGGCGGAGAAGCCCCGACCGGCGGCGCGCATATCAGCTGGGTCTTGAAGCGCGCGCTCTGACCGGCCAAGGGCGCTGGCCATGAGCACCATCCCCGTCACCCGCGCCCTCCTGTCCGTCTCCGACAAGACCGGCATCGTCGACCTCGCGACCGCGCTGGCGGCGAAGGGCGTCGCGCTCGTCTCCACCGGCGGCACCGCAAGGGCGCTGCGCGAGGCCGGGCTGACCGTCGACGACGTGTCGGACCTGACCGGTTTTCCGGAGATGATGGACGGCCGCGTCAAGACGCTGCACCCCAAGGTCCATGGCGGCCTGCTCGCGGTGCGCGACGATCCGGCGCATGTCGCGTCGATGCAGGAGCACGGCATCGCGCCGATCGACCTCGTCGTCGTCAACCTCTACCCGTTCGAGGCGACGGTCGCGAAGGGCGCGGAACGGGACGAGGTGATCGAGAATATCGACATCGGTGGACCCAGCATGGTCCGCTCCGCCGCCAAGAACCACGCGCATGTCGCGATACTGACCGATCCCGCCGACTATGCGGGCGTGCTGGCCGAACTCGATGCTGGCGGCACCACGCTCGCCACGCGCCGCCGCCTCGCGGCCAAGGCGTTCGCCGCCACCGGCGCGTACGACTCGGCGATCGCGCAGTGGTTCGCCTTTTCCGATCAGGGAGAGACGTTTCCGGCGACGCTGCCGCTCGCCTTCACGCGCCATGCCGAGGAATTGCGCTACGGCGAGAATCCGCACCAGTTGGCGGCCTTGTACCTGCCGCGCGGCCCGCACGCCCGCGGCATCGCCCAGGCGGAGCAGTTGCAGGGCAAGGCGCTCAGCTACAACAACCTCAACGATGCCGATGCCGCGCTGGAACTGGTGGCGGAGTTCCGCGACGGACCGCCGACGGTGGTGATCGTCAAGCATGCCAACCCCTGCGGCGTGGCGAACGGCGAGACGGTGCTGGACGCGTATCGCGCCGCCTTCGCGTGCGACACCGTGTCGGCGTTCGGCGGCATCGTCGCGGTCAATCGCCCGCTCGACGGTGCGACGGCGGAGGCGATCTCGGAGATCTTCACCGAAGTCGTGGTCGCGCCCGACGCCGATGCCGATGCGCGGGCCGTGTTCGCGCGCAAGAAGAACCTGCGCCTGCTGATCGCAGGCGAACTGCCCGATCCGACGCGCGGCGGGCTGGCGATCAAGAGCATCGCCGGCGGCCTGCTGGTGCAGTCGCGCGACGACGGCCGGCTGGGCGAGTTGAAGGTGGTGACCCGCCGCGCCCCGACCGGGCAGGAACTGGCCGATTGCCGTTTCGCATGGACGGTGGCCAAGCACGTCAAATCGAATGCCATCGTCTATGCGAAGGACAATGCGACGGCCGGCATCGGTGCGGGCCAGATGAACCGGCTGGAATCGGCGCGGATCGCGGCGTGGAAGGCGAAGGATGCGGCGGAGAAGGCAGGCTGGGCGCAACCGCGCACGATCGGCTCCGCGGTGGCTTCGGACGCGTTCTTCCCCTTCGCCGACGGCCTGCTCGCGGCGGTGGAGGCGGGTGCGACGGCGGTGATCCAGCCGGGCGGCTCGATCCGCGACGACGAGGTGATCGCGGCGGCGGACGAGGCGGGGCTGGCGATGGTCTTTACCGGCATGCGCCACTTCCGCCATTAGGATCCAGGGGTTTTGATCGGTGCGGACGGGACGGCAACGGAGCGGTAGGCGCTTGCAGCCTCGCATCGCCTGCCGCACTCAGGTGCGATGATCCCGACGCTCCTCACCCTGCTCGCGCTGTGGCTCGCGCCGCAACAGGCGCCATCGCCATCGGCCCCCGTCGCCGCACCGGCGGAGGCGGACATTCCCGTCGTCATACCGCGTATCGTCGCCCGCTACCCGCACGACCGCATGGCCTTCACCGAAGGCCTGTTGTGGCACGACGGCATGCTGGTCGAAAGCACGGGGCAGGAGGGCCAGTCAGAGGTCCGGCGCGTGCGCTTGAACGACGGCCGCATCATCGCCCGCGCTGCGATCCCGCCCGCGCAGTTCGGGGAGGGGGTCGCACTGGCAGGCGACGAACTCGTCAGCCTGACATGGCATGACGGTATCGCGCACCGCTGGAATGCGAAGACGTTGAAGCGGCTGGGGACGTTGCGATATTCCGGCGAAGGCTGGGGACTGACCGGCGATGCGACGCAGTTGATCCGCTCCGACGGCTCCGACACGTTGCGTGTGGTCGATCCGAAGACGCTGAAGGATCGCCGCCGCATCTCCGTCACGATCCGCGGCCGGCCGCTCAAGGACCTGAACGAGCTGGAACTCGTCGATGGCACGATCCTCGCGAATGTGTGGCACACGCCGTATCTCGTCCGTATCGATCCCGCGTCGGGGAAGGTCGTCCAGATCGTCGATCTGGGGCCGATCGTCGCGGAAATCGGGGCGACCGATATCGAGGCTGTGGCGAACGGCATCGCGTGGGACGCCAAGGGCCGGCGGTTGTTCGTCACGGGCAAGCTCTGGCCGACCCTGTTCGAGATCGCGCTGCCGTGATGCCGGGCGCATCCGGCGGATCACCGGACAGCCTTCGCGCGTAGTCCCTTCGCGAAACGGGAGCGGCAGATGGGCAGAATGGTGGACGGCGTCTGGCGGCCGGGCAAGGTGACCGAAGACTCCGCCGATGGCGCGTTCAAGCGGCAGGACGCGGGCTTTCGCGACTGGATCACCGTAGACGGCGGACCCGGGCCGGACGGGCAACCCGGCCGACCCGCCACGGCGGGACGCTATCACCTATATGTCAGCTATGCCTGCCCGTGGGCGCACCGCACGCTGATCGTGCGCGCGTTGAAGGGGCTGGAGGAGGTCATCGGCGTATCGGTCGTCGATCCGGTCATGCTGGATCACGGCTGGACCTTTGCAACGGACCGGGGCGGCACCGGCGATCCGCTCCACGGTGCGGAGTATCTGTGGCAGCTCTATGCCCGCGCGCGAAACGGCTATTCGGGCAAAGTCACCGTGCCCATTCTGTGGGACATCGAAACCGGTGCGATCGTCAGCAACGAATCGTCGGAGATCATCCGCATGCTGACATCCGCGTTCGACGGGCTCGGCGCGGCGACAGGCAATTATTATCCGATCGCGCCGAGGCCCCAGATCGACGCGATCAACGCCGAAATCTATGACCGGGTGAACAACGGCGTCTACAAGGCCGGCTTCGCAACCACGCAGGCCGCTTATGAGGACGCCGTCAGGCCGCTGTTCGCGACGCTCGATCGGCTGGAGGCGCGGCTGGCATCCCGTCGCTGGCTGGTCGGCGATGCCATGACCGAGGCGGACATCCGCCTGTTCACCACGCTGGTCCGGTTCGACCCGGTCTATGTCGGCCATTTCAAATGCAACATCCGCCGCATCGCCGACTACACCGCGCTGGAAGCCTATCTGGAACGGATGCTGGCGATCCCGAAGATCGCGGCGACGGTTCATCTCGACCACATCAAGACACATTATTATGCCAGCCATCGCGATCTGGATCCGACCGGTATCGTTCCCGTTGGTCCCGATCTGCCATGGGCGGACCTGATTATGCCATCACCTTCGTCGCGATGAGAATCTAGCTCACCAGCCGTTTTAGCGTGCCAAGTTGATCGGCCTCCGCCGCCGGCTTGTCCGTCCTGATCCGCGCAATCCGGGGGAAGCGCATCGCGACGCCGGATTTGTGCCGCGTCGAGGCGTGGATCGAATCGAACGCGATCTCCAGCACCAGCGTCTTCTCGACCTCCCGCACCGGGCCGAAACGGTTGAGCGTGTGGTTGCGGACGAACTTGTCGAGCATCCGCAACTCCTCGTCGGTGATCCCCGAATAGGCCTTGCCGACTGGCAGCAACTCGCCGTCGTCGGTCCAGCAGCCAAAGGTATAGTCGCTATAATAGGAGGAGCGCCTGCCGTTGCCGCGCTGCGCGTACATCATCACGCAATCCGCGGTCAGCGGATCGCGTTTCCATTTGTACCACAGCCCGGCGCGGCGACCGCCGACATAAGGGCTGTCGCGCCGTTTCAGCATCACGCCCTCGATCGCGGCGTCGCGGGCGCCGGCTCGGATCGCTTCCAGATGCGTGAAGTCATCCGCCTCGATCACCGCGCTGATGTCGAAACGTTCGGGATCGAGCCGTGGCACGAAAGCCTCCAGCCGCTCGCGCCGTTCGGTCCACGGCCGCGTGCGCAGGTCCTCGTCGCCGTCGACCAGAATGTCGTAGAGCCGGACGAAGGCGGGATAATCGGCCAGCATCTTCGCCGATACGGTCTTGCGGCCCAGCCGCTGTTGTAATGCGTTGAAGCTTGCTGCCTCGCCCCCCTGCGCCTCCCCCTTCACCAGCAGTTCGCCGTCCACGGCGCCGGGTTCGGCGAAAGCGGCGGCGACATCCGGAAACGCACCGGTTACGTCGTCGCCGGTGCGGCTGTAGAGGCGCGTCTGACCCGCGACATGGACGATCTGGACGCGGATGCCGTCCCATTTCCATTCTGCGGCATATTCTTTGAGATCGACGCGCGCATCCTCCAGCCCGTGCGCCAGCATGAACGGGCGGAAGATCGGCGTATCCACCGCCGTCGGTCGTTCCGCGCGACCCTCGACCCATTCGAACAGCGTCGCATAGGGAGGATCGAGGCCGTGCCACAGCTCCTCCAGTTCATCGACATCGATCCCGAACGCGTTCGCCAACGCGGTCTTCGCCAGTCGGGCCGATAAACCGATGCGCAGGCCGCCGGTCGCCATCTTCAGCAGCGCGAACCGTTCCTCCGCATCCAGCCGGTCGAGCATCGTCGCCAGCACCGCCGGCGCATCCGATCGCGACAGGTGCCGCAACCGGTCGACCGCCTGCGCCAGCGACAATGGCTCGGGCTCTGCGGGTACGACCGGTGCAGGCCAGAGCAGCGCCACCGTCTCTGCCGTGTCGCCGACATAATCCCGGCTCATCCGGAACAGCACGGGATCGACGCGTTGTTCGATCAACGCACGTATTTGCGCGGGTTTGACGCCAGTGAGATCGAGATCGCCGGTCAGCGCCGCCATCGCCCAGCCGCGATCCGGGTCGGGCGTCGCGAGCAGATAATCGGCGACCAGCTTCAGCTTGGCGTTACGCCCTCGCGTATAAATCAACGAATCGAGAAGCGCGGCGAAGGCGTGCATGGCATCCGAACGCATGGCGTGGCGGAACCGCTCCCGCTACGGGGCGGCGATGTTTCTGCACCGTTCGCTGCTCGCCTCTCTGCTTCTAATCGCGGCCGGCGGTATCCTGTTCGGCATCGGCGTGCACAATGCGCGCCTCGATCCCGTGCTGCGCCGGACCATTGTCGGGCTGCCCGACTGGCCGGTGGGTGCGCCGCCGATGACGGTGGCGCTGTTGAGCGACATCCACATGGAAAGCATGACAATGGACCCGGGCCGTTTGCGCCGCGTGGTCGATCGCGTGAACGCCCAACGTCCCGATTTGATCGTCATCGCGGGTGATTTCATCGAAGGGAACGGCGTAGCCGAGGCCATCCACGCGGTGCCGTTGCTGGAAACCGAACTGCGGCGACTGTCGGCACCGTTCGGGATCGTCGCCGTGTTGGGCAATCACGATTATACGACGGATGATGCACGGGTCGCGCGGATGTTACGGCGGATCGGGGCGACCCTGCTCGTCAACGACGCCGCGCAGATCGGTCCGTTGCGGGTCGCCGGGTTCGGCGACCAGTCGACCGGCCATTTCCGGATCGCGCCGGGGCTGTTCGCGCTATTGCGGCTTCAGGGTGCGGGCGTGATGATCGCCCATTCGCCCGAGGCGACGTTGTGGGCCAAGCCACTTATCCACCTGTTGCTGGCGGGGCATACGCATTGCGGGCAGGTCGTGCTGCCGTTCTTCGGCGCACCGATCAATGTCGCTCCGCCCCGCTATCGGTGCGGCGTGATCCGGGATCCGGGACGCACGATCATCGTTACGGGCGGGCTGGGGACCAGCAATCTGCCGATCCGCTTCGGCGCGCCGCCCGACTGGTGGCTGATCCGGATCGGACCGCTCGCCACCAGCCGGACGGGCGGAGTCAAAGCGCGTCCTTGACCTTCTTGCCGGCGAACAGGCCCAGCACGAGGAAGATCACGAACAATACCAGCGCGATCACGAACAGGATCTTGGCGATGCCGACAAAGGCGCCGCCGACACCACCGAATCCGAGACCGCCTAGCACGAGGCCCAAAACGAGGAAGATCAATGCGAGTTTCAGCATGGGATCAGCCCTTCCGTGCGGTTTCGAAGAGGAACCAGGCGCGCTCCTCCGCCTGATCGATCCAGTCGTCGACGATCGACGAGGTGGCGGTGTCGTTCGCTTCTTCGGCGCGTTCGCGCGCATCGCGGAACACGGCGATCAGCTTCAGATTGTCCTCACGGAGTTCCGCCAGCATCTCGTCGGCGCTGACATAGTCGTGATCGTTGTCGACGATCGTCTGGTGACGACCGATGTCGCCGATCGAGCGCAGGGTGGTCTGGCTGGTCTTGCGCACCCGCTCGCCGATCGCGTCGGTGATGCCGAGGATCTGCGCGGCCTGATCGTCGAACATCAGGTGATAGTCGCGGAAATGCGGGCCGGAGACGTGCCAGTGGAAGTTCTTCGTCTTCAGGTACAGCGCGAAACAATCGGCCAGCGCGATGTTCAGCGCCTCCGCGACGGTACGCGTATCGTTGCGGTTGAGGTCGGTGGGGGTCTTCAGGTCGGGGGCGACGTCGGCCATCTTAAAGCTCCGGGTTTCGGGATCGTCAGCGTAACGATCCTTCCGCCGAATGGCTCCGCATTCAAACCAGCCGGAGTGCCGACACAGTGAGCAGCGCGGCGGCGAGCAGGAAGAGCGCGGCTATCGTCCGTCGCGCAATCGTCAGCGGCAGCGCCAGCCACGCCCGTTCGCCGAGCAGCGCCGCCGCGGCGACGATGGCAGCCCCCCCCGATGTCGCGCCGATCGTCGCCAGCACCGGCGATCCGCGTCCGGCAGCGAGCGCCGCCACCACGAATTGTACGCCGTCGCCGAATGCCAGGATGAACAAACCCGAAGCCGTCGTCAGGAAGCCGCCGAGTCGCCAGCTGTCGAGCCGCTCCGGTGGCTTGCCGGGCCAAAGCGCGCCGCCGCCCTGCAACGCCAGCGCCAGTGCCAGCAACAGCCGTGCCGCCTCCGGCGTCAGCGCCGGCGCGAGCAGGATGCCGGCGCCCGCCGCCAACGCGGTCGCGGCGGCCAGTGCCACCAGGGCAGCGAGGATGACGGTGGCGGGTCTGAACCGGTCGGCGAGGATCGCCGCCAGATGGGCGGGCCGATCGCCGACGCTGGCCAGTGCGGCGGCGACGAGCGCGGCCATCAATGCATCCAAAGCGTCAGCTCGCGAGACGGACCGAGCAGGCCGCGGCATAGGCGTCGCAGGCGGCGACGTCCTGACGATCGCATCCGACCGCGTCGGACAGGATCGACAGCCAGCCGTGCACCAGCGCGCCGCGCTCGCCGCGGGACAGCGCCGAGTCGACGAAATGGGCGACGGTGACGGCGGGGTTCAGGCCGTTGCGATGCGCGATGACGCGAATCGCATCGATCGCCGGGGCGAGTTCGCAAGGTCGGGCATAGGGGGCGCGGGTGTCGATCGCGGCAATTCGCATCGTCAGGTCGGCGCGGACGGCGTCCAGATCGATCGGCTGCTCCATATCCCCCCTCTCCTCTTCTATCCTGCTGAAACCCTACGCTTCCACTGGTTGCCGGGCCGTTAAGAACCGCCTGCCGACGTGCTTTTAGTTGACTTCGCACCAGCCATGCGTCATGCGCCGCCACTGATCGAGCGGGGGCCCCGGCCGCCGCTCTCTTTCTTTTTCAGGATAGGGCTCATGGCCAAGCCGACCACCGTCAAGATCAAGCTCGTCAGCTCCGCGGACACCGGCTTCTTCTACGTCACCAAGAAGAATCCGCGCACCAAGACGGAGAAGCTGAGCTTCAAGAAGTACGACCCGGTCGTGCGCAAGCATGTCGATTTCAAGGAAGCCAAGATCAAGTAATTCGATCGCGCGCCGTCAACGGCGCGTGGATCGATTGCCGATCGTAGCGGTGATTAGGCCGGGGACGACATCGTCCGCGGCCTTTTTGCGCGCGCGCAATCAGCGCGGCCTTGATTTGGATCGCGCTTGGTCGAGCGCACCTGCCGAAAATTTCTCCTCTACAAGGGAGAATGTGGTCGGTGACTGCCTGGTAGGGGGAGTGCTCGCGCGGGTTCACCCGGAATTGCGCAGTCCCGTCGCGATCGCGTTGATCGAGAGCAGGATGCCCTCGCCGATGCGGTCGTCCTGATCGCCGGCGCGGTGTCGTTTCATTAGTTCGATCTGGAGCAGGTTGAGCGGTTCGATGTAAGGCAGGCGTAGCCGGATCGACGCGTCGAGCGCAGGATGATCCTCCAGCAGGCGCGATTGGCCGGTCGCCTCCAGCAGGCCGTCCTGCGTCATGTGCCACGCATCGCGGATCGTGGTGAACCGGTCGCGGAGCCCGTCCTCGACCAGTTCGGCGTAGCGCGCGGCGACGCTCATGTCGGATTTCGCCAGCACCATTTCCATGTTCGCCAGCGTCGACGCGAAGAGCGGCCAGCCCTTCGCCATCTCTCGCAGCAGGCCCTTGTCCTCGAACGCCGTGATCGCCTGACCGACGCCGTACCAGCCCGGCAGCATGACGCGTGCCTGTGCCCAGCTGAAGACCCACGGGATCGCGCGGAGATCCTCGATCCGGTCGGATTTGGTACGGCTGGCCGGGCGACTGCCGATCTTGAGATTCGCGATTTCCGCGATCGGCGTCATCTGGCGAAAGAAGGTGCGGAAGTCGTCCGAACCGTAGACGAGGTCGCGGTAGGCGCGGAATGCGTTGCCGGACAGCGTCTCCATCGCCGCCGCGAACGCGCTGTTCTCCGAATTGGACAGGCGGACGGGCTCCAGGCTGGCGAGCAGGGTCGCCGAGGCGATCGCCTCCAGATTGGTGGCCGCGCTTTCGCGGGTGCCGTATTTGGCGGCGATCACCTCGCCCTGCTCGGTGATGCGGATGCGGCCCTGCACGGTGCCGGTCGGCTGCGCACGGATCGCCGCGAAGGCGGATCCGCCGCCGCGCCCCACCGCACCGCCGCGGCCGTGGAACAGCTGCATGCCGACGCCCGCCGCCTCGAACACCGGGCGCAGCGCCGTCGACGCTTTCGACAGTCCCCAGGTGGACGACAGATAGCCGCCGTCCTTGTTCGAATCGGAATAGCCGATCATCACCTCCTGATGCTTGCGCGCGGCCGCGATCGCCGCGACTTCGGGCAGGGCGAACCAGTCGGTCATGATCGCGGGTGCGGCCTCCAGATCCTCGATCGTCTCGAACAGCGGCACGGCCATGATCGCGGCAGTGGCGGTCTCGCCGGGGCGATAGAGGCCGGCTTCCTTCAGCAGCAGGTGCACCTCCAGCAGGTCGGACACCGATTTCGCCATCGACACGATGTAGATGCCGATCGCGGCGGGGCCGTAGCGGGCATGCGCCTCCGCCGCAGCCTGAACGATCGCGAGTTCGGACGCGGTTTCGTCCGAATAGGCGTGGAAGCGGCTGGTCAGCGGGCGCGGCGACTCGAGTTCGCGGCGGAGCAGTGCGATGCGTCCGGCCTCGTCCAGCGCGGCGTAATCGCCCTCGACGCCTGCCACCTTCAACAACTCGGCGACGACGCGTTCGTGCACGGCGGAGTTCTGGCGCAGGTCGAGCGCGGCGAGGTGGAAGCCGAACACGTCGACCGCGCGCACCAGCCGGCCCAGTGCGCCGCTCGACCGCAACGCGCCGTCGCCACCCGCCGCCGCGCCCATCTTCGCCAGCGCACGGGCGAGCGTGACGAGGTCGGCGCGAAACGCCTGCGGGTCGGGATAGCGTTCGCCGCGCAGTGCGCCGGGGCGGGGTGCGCTCTTGCCGGTCAGCGCCTGATAGGTTGCGGCGAGCCGCGCATATATGCCCGACAGCGCGCGGCGGAACGGCTCGTCCTGACGGCTGGTGGCGCTATCGCCGCTCGCCTCCGCCAGCGCCTCGACGGCGGGATCGATATCGGTGCGCAGCGATGAGATCGACAGTTCCGCACCCAGCGCGTGGATCGTGTCGCAGTAATAGCCGAGCACAGCTTCACTTGCGCGGGACAGTGCCAGCGTCAGCGATGCGGCGGTGACATTGGGGTTGCCGTCCCGGTCGCCGCCGATCCAGCTTCCCGGCCGCAGGAACGGCGGCGTGCGATGACCGAGCGCGCGATCCCAACGCTGGTAGAGCGCGGGCAGCACCGGCAGGAACACGTCGCGCAAATAGGACAGCGCGGTCTCCACCTCGTCCGCCACGCCCAGCCGATCCCGCCGCAGCGCGCGGGTCTGCCACAACAGCGCGATCTGCCGCGTAATCGCCTCATCCACGAGATCGCCGTCTGCGGTTTCTTCCTGTCCGGCATCGCGGATCGCCATCAGTTCTGCAATCCGGTTGCGGTGGTCAATCATGCTCTTGCGCCGCACCTCGGTCGGATGCGCGGTCAGCACCGGGGCGACGAGGGCGTGGTCGAGCAGGTCCAGCACGCGCGGGCCGTCGATACCTTCGGCCGCCAGCCGCTTCAGCGCGGAGGCGACGTCCGCCCCGTCCTCCGCGGTGATCCCCTGACGATCCTCGGCCAGGTTCGCCAGCATCGAGAACAACATGAAGCCGCGAACGAAATCGAGCGTCTCATCGAGATCGAGCTTTTCGAGCTGGAGGTCGACCGACGCACCGTCGCCCAGCCCGCGGTGGCGTTCGACCGACGCCCGCCGGATCGTCTCCGTCGCGGCGAACAGCCGCTCGCCACCATAGGCACGGATGACGTCGCCGAGCAGCGCGCCCAGATAGCGGATGTCGGGGTTGTTCGCGATGGGGGGAAGGCTGGCCATGCCCCGATGCTGCGCTGCGGCAGGGCGGGCGTCAACCTCGTCCGTTCAGGTCGGTACGATCGTGCCCGTTGACGGTCTTACGGCCCCGGTGCCACCGGCGTCGGCGCACCCCGCTGGCCGCTGCGATAGGCCTCGCGCTCCTCCGACGTGACGGTGCCGTCGTGATTGAGGTCCATCGCGTCGAACCGGGCGAGCAGCCCTTCGGAATATTCGATCTGCGTGATCCGGCCGTCGCCGTTGCGATCGAGCGCGCGGAGGCGCGTGTTGGCGCGCGGCAGTTCGTCCGGCGTCAGCGCATCGTCGCCATTACGATCGAGATTACGGAAACGCCGGCTGATCGCGCCTCCATAGTCGAGCCGCGACGTCACCGAGGGCGGCGTGAAGTTCGCGGCCTTCGCGTCCGCCTCCGCCATGTTGTCCTGCGCGTTGTCGCCGCATGCCGCCACTGCGAACGCCAGAACGCCCGCCACCACGATCCGCATCGGTATCCCCAATTCAGGCCCAAATCGTTCAGGCTTCCAGCTCGATGTCCCAGTAGAGCCAGTCGTGCCACGTGTCGTGCAGGTAATTGGGCGGAAACGACCGCCCATGTTCCTGCAGATGCCAATTGGTGGGGCGGATGGGCTCCACATACAATGGCATCGCCGCCTGTTTCGGTGTTCGCCCGCCTTTTTTCAGGTTGCAGGGGGCGCAGGCGGTGACCACGTTCTCCCATGTCGTCCGGCCGCCTTGGGCGCGCGGGATGACGTGATCGAACGTCAGATCGCGCGACACGCCGCAATACTGGCAGGCGAACCGGTCGCGCAGGAACAGGTTGAAGCGGGTGAAGGCGGGAAATTGCGACGGCTTCACATATTGCTTCAGCGCGATCACGGACGGCAGCTTCAGCGACATCCGGGCGCTGTGCACCTCCCGCTCGTAATGCGCGACGACGTCGACCCGGTCGAGGAACATCGCCTTGACCGCGGTCTGCCACGGCCACAGGCTGAGCGGGTAATAAGACAGCGGCGTGTAATCCGCATTGAGCACGAGCGTAGGACAGCTGTCGGGATGCCGGATCAGGTCGGGATGAAACACGCGCCCTCCCAAGCGAAGTCGCCGATGATCTCGCGGGCGCTGTCGCCCATCGGCGTGACGTCATGATGACAGCACGGAGCATGATTCCGGGTCAAGAGGGGATAGTCACCCGCTTCGCCCCCAGCCCGACCGGGCGGCTGCACCTAGGCCACGCCGCCTCCGCAATCCGCGCGCATGATTTTGCGCTCGCGTGGGGCGGGCGGTTCCTGCTGCGGATCGAGGATATCGACGGGACGCGGAGCCGGCCGGAGCATGTCGCGGACATCGTGGCCGACCTCGCCTGGCTGGGGCTCAGCTGGGAAGGGCCGGTGTTCCAGTCGCAGCGGCTGGACCTGTACGCCGATGCGTTCGGGAAACTGGACACGATGGGGCTGGTCTATCGGTGCTATTGTACGCGTGCCGCGATCGCGGCCAGCCTGTCTGCCCCTCATGGGCCAGAGGCGGTGTATCCCGGTACCTGCCGGCATCGGCCGCGCGACGACCAGCCGGATGCACCGCATTGCTGGCGCCTCAATGTCGCGAAGGCGCTGGCGCGGACGGGGCCGCTGAACTGGTGGGACGAAACCGCAGGCACCGTTGCGTGCGAGGCGGCGGCGCAGGGTGATGTCGTGCTCGCGCGGAAGGATGCGCCGTCCAGCTATCATCTGGCGGTCACCGTCGACGATGCGGCGCAGGGCGTGACCGACGTGGTGCGCGGTATCGACCTGTTCGCGGCGACGCATGTCCACCGCCTGTTGCAGGCGCTGCTCGGGCTGCCAACGCCGCGCTATCGTCATCACCCCCTGTTGACCCGGTCGGACGGCGAGCGGTTGGCGAAGCGTCACGGTGCGCCGACGTTGGCGGCTCTACGCGAGGCGGGGGAGGATGGTCGTGCGCTCGCAGACCTGTTGCGGGCCGGCCGCTTGCCTACTGGTTTTTCGGCGCGGAACGCCTAGATTGAAGACATGAATACGTTCCTCGTCATCCTGCTGATCGCCGCTATGATCGCGACGGTCGTGGCGCTCGTTCGCGGCGTCATCTCCTTCCTTCAGGAATCGCACGCCCAAGTGCATGGCGAGGGGCCGAGCCAGGCATCGCTTAAATCCAATCGCATGATGCAGCAGCGCATCTTCTTTCAGGCGTTGGCGGTACTGATCGTGGTCGTGATCTTGTTTGCGGCTGGCCGAACCTGATCGTTCCGCATAGCGAACGGCGTCATGGTCAAACTGACAAAGATTTACACGCGCACCGGTGATACCGGCACCACGGGTCTGGTCGACGGATCGCGCGTTGCGAAATCAGATCGCCGGATCGCTGCGATCGGCGACCTGGACGAGGCCAACAGCGCGATCGGCGTCGCGCTAATCGGAATGGTGACCGGAGTCGTTCGCGACGAACTGGCGCGCATCCAGAACGACCTGTTCGATCTCGGTGCCGATCTTGCAACGCCCGGTGCGATCGACGGTGCATTGCGTATCGTCCCTTCCCAGGTCGAACGGCTGGAGCTGGCGATCGATGCGTTGAACGCCAATTTGTTGCCACTGACCAGCTTCATCCTTCCCGGCGGCACGCCAAGTGCGGCCGGGTTACATCTGGCGCGGGCGGTTGTGCGCAGGGCCGAGCGGTCGGTCACGGCGATGCCGGACGCGAGCCATGTGGCTGCAACCTATATCAACCGGTTGTCGGATTACCTGTTTGTCGCGGCAAGGGCGCTGAACCAAAATGGCGCCGGCGACGTTCTGTGGGTTCCGGGGGGAACGCGCTGAGCCTAACGCCCGCGCATCATTGGCGAAAGGGCGGGTATGACGATAGCGGCGGTAGCGAACGCACGGTCGCCTCATGGCGAACGATTCGCGTCGGTTCGGGCGCTGAGCATGGCCTTGGCAAGACCATTGTCGGATGCCGATGCCACGATGCAGTCGATGCCCGATGCGTCGCCGGCCAAGTGGCATCTGGCGCATACGACGTGGTTTTTCGAGACGTTCATACTCCGCGATCACGTGCCCGGGTACCGATTGCACGACGCGCGCTGGCCGTTCCTGTTCAACAGCTATTACGAAGCCGAGGGTCGTCGCCATGCGCGGGAGCGCCGCGGGATGCTGACGCGCCCGTCGTTGGACGAGGTGCGGGCGTATCGCGTACATGTCGACGCCGCGCTGGTCGCGGCATTGCCGACGCTGCCCGATACCGCGCTGGAACTGATCGAACTCGGCTGTCATCACGAGGAGCAGCATCAGGAACTGCTCGTCACCGATATCCTGCACGGCTTTTCCGAAAATCCGTTGGAGCCGGCGTTGTGGCCGGCTGCGCGCAAGGTGCCGGTGGCGATGCCGGGGCCGATCGCGTGGGTGGAGGGCCGGACCGGCATCGTACAGGTCGGCCATGATGGGGACGGCTTTGCGTTCGATTGCGAGGGGCCGCGCCACGATGCTCTGCTCACACCGCACGCGCTTGCCGATCGGACGGTGACGAATGGCGAGTGGCAGGCATTCGTTGCCGATGGCGGTTACCGGGAGCCGCGCTGGTGGCTGGCGGATGGCTGGGCATGGGTGAAGGCTGAGGCGATCGTCGCACCGCTATACTGGAAAGAGCAGGACGGCGGATGGACGCGGTTCGGCCTTGATGGAAGGCGCGCGATCGATCCCGCCGCGCCGGTGACGCATGTCAGCTTTTTCGAGGCCGATGCCTATGCCGCCTGGGCCGGTGCGCGCCTGCCGACAGAGTTCGAGTGGGAAGCGGCCGCAGCCGGGCTCGACCCCACCGGCGGCAATCAGATGGCCGATGCGGGGCCCGTCGAACCACGGCCGGACGGCGGCTTGTTCGGCGATGTCTGGGAATGGACCGGCAGTGCCTATCGCCCTTATCCGGGCTTCCGGGCTGCCGAGGGTGCGGTCGGCGAGTACAACGGCAAGTTCATGAGCGGCCAGTTCGTACTGCGCGGCGGATCGTGCGCAACGCCGCGCGGCCATGCACGTGCCAGCTACCGCAACTTTTTCTATCCGCACCACCGGTGGCAGTTCACCGGCGTGCGACTCGCCAGGGATCTCTGACATGCTGAAGCAGGGCGACGCGGACCGCACGCGCAGTCTCGCAGATCCGGCCTTCCGCGCCGACGTACTGGCCGGACTGGAGCGTCGCCCGCGTGCGATTCCGGCGCGCTGGTTCTATGACCGGCGCGGATCGGAGCTGTTCGAGCAGATCACCGACCTGCCCGAATATTATCCCACCCGGACCGAAGTCGCGATCCTGTCGCGCATCGGCGCCGACGTACGCACGCGGATCGGCGAGGGGCGTGCAGTGGTGGAATTCGGCTCCGGCTCCTCGACCAAAACGCCGCTGCTGCTGGAGGCGATCGCGCCATCGGCCTATGTGCCGATCGATATCTCGGGCGATTTCCTGCGCGCGTCGTCCAAGATCCTGGCAGCGCGTTTTCCCGATCTGCTGGTCTTGCCTTTCGAGGCGGACTTCATGCGCCCATTGGCGCTGCCGCGGACGATCGCGAACGCATCCAAACTCGGCTTCTTTCCCGGCAGCACGATCGGCAACATGACCCCGGCGATGGCTATCGATCTGCTGCGCGCGATGAAGGCTTCGCTGGGAGAAGGCGCAATGCTGCTGATCGGGATGGACCGGATCAAGGATGAGGGCGTGCTCGTTCCCGCCTATGACGATGCGGCCGGGGTGACGGCGGCGTTCAATATGAATCTGCTGGAACGGATCAACCGCGAACTGGATGGCACCGTGCCGGTCGATGCGTTCCGGCACGAGGCGCGATGGAACAACGACCGTGCGCGGATCGAGATGCACCTCGTCGCAACGCGCGACGTTGCGTTCGACGTGGACACCCGCTCGTTCACGATTGGCGCGGGCGAATCAATCCATACCGAAAACAGTCACAAATATGGACCGCGCGATGGGCGTATCCTGCTGCGAGGCGGCGGCTGGACACCGGTCGCGGAGTGGACCGATCCCGATGGGTTGTTCGCCGTCTATCTTGCCGAGGCGCAAGCGGAACGCGTCGCGCCGTAGCGCTCGGCGGGCTTCCAGATATCGTTTCGACCGCACCGAATATTGGTATTGTGGGGGATCGCCCCTGCACCTCCGACTACTGCCGCACCACCTGCGCCCGCCAGGTCGTAAGGTAATGGGGATTGCCTCGACACTCTCCCATCTCCGCCTGTTCGGACAGGCGGAAGCGTGAGCCGTCCCAGACCAATTTTTGCGTCACGCCACAGTCACCCAGGCCGCGACCCTTCGCGTAGCTGGTGAGCTCGCCATCCTTCCATGCGCCGTTGACGACCGACGTCGTTACATCCTCCCCGGCGGCAGGGGTTGGGCCGAAACCGGTTGGCACGTCGGCCCTGGCAACATCGACGTCGCCGCCGCGGATCACGAACAGCGCCGAGGACAGGTTATAGGCCCCGGACGAGCAAGGCAGCATTACGAGCGTTGCTTCTCCGCCCAGCGCATGCGTCTCCGGCTGCATCGTCGTGGCGAAGCCCTCGCCGCACGCCGCCAGACGTTTCATCTCCGCAAGTTGCTTCGGCGTCGGCATCGCCGCACGACCGGTTGCGACGACGGCCCTGATAATCGGCGCGGCGCGGCGTCCCGGCACCGACGCGGCCGGTTTGTCTCCCTTCGCAACGAGGGCGGTGACGGTTCCGGCGCGACCCTGCCGGGCATCGATCCAGCGCAACGCGGCGGACGCGCCCTTCAGCGAAACGGTCGCACGCCGCCGGTCGCCAGCCTCCAGCACCGTCAGCACGGTCCCGTTCGTCATGGCGGCGGCGACGGTAGCGGCGACCGGCCCGTTGAGATTCGTCAGTGCAATGCGGCGGCCGTCTATTGTCACGGCAACCGGACGGACGGGCTTTTCGTCACCCGCGACGTCGAACGACAGATCGACCGCACCGTCCGGCCCCGGCTGGCGCAGCACCGCCATCGTCACCGACGGGAAGGGGAAAGCTCCATCCTCCGGGCCAAGCGAGGCCATTTGACACAAGGCAGTGTTGTCGCACGCAACGATCCAGTCTCCGAACGTCTTTTGTTCGCCCGGCTTTGCCGGGGTCGTCGAGGCATTGACGATGGCCGACGGCGTCGGTGCAGACTGCGGTGTGACATGGGCTTCCCGCGTCCCGCCAGGCGTCGGGCTGGACTTCGCCTGTGGAGCGTCCGTGACGGTGCAGCCTCCAAGTAGAACGATACCAAGGGCTACGGCCGAAACGGCAGGCAAAGCGATACGCATGGAGGGACAAACCCCCGTGCTGGCGATGACGTTCCGCAGCCGCTATGCGCGCGGTCACAGAGGAGAGAGCAGCATGCGGATTATCGGCGTGATCGGGGCGGGACAGATGGGCGCGGGAATCGCGCAAGTGTCTGCCCAGGCCGGCTTCACGGTGTTGCTGGCCGACGTATCGCTGACGCAGGCCGAACAAGGTAAGGCAGGTATCGCCAGACAGCTCGAGCGCGCGGTGATGAAGGAGAAAATCACCGGCGAAGCGCGCGATGCGGCACTGGCGATGATCGAGCCCGTAGAGGCGGTCGCGGCGATGGGCGACTGCGATCTCGTCATTGAGGCCGCGACGGAGCGCGAGGCGATCAAGCGTCAGATCTTCGCCGATGTCGGCAAGGTGCTGCGCGCGGATGCGGTGCTGGCTTCGAACACCTCGTCGATTCCCATCACGCGGCTGGCGCAGGCGGCACCCGACGCGGCGCGGTTCGTCGGTGTGCATTTCTTCAATCCGGTGCCGGTGATGGGCCTGATCGAGCTGATCCGCGGGCTCGCCACGTCGGACGAGACGGTGGCGGCGGTCGAGAGCTACGCGCAGGCCCTGGGCAAGCGCGTGGTGCGCGCCAACGATGCGCCGGGCTTCATCGTCAACCGCGTGCTGATGCCGATGCTGAACGAGGCGTGCTTCGCGCTGGGCGAGGGCGTGGCGACGATCCCCGACATCGATGCAGCCTGCCAATTGGGGCTGAACCATCCGATGGGGCCGTTGACGCTGGCGGACTTCATCGGGCTGGATACGTGTCTGGAGATCACCCGCGTATTGTTCGAGGGGACAGGCGATCCCAAGTTCCGGCCCGCGCCACTGCTTGTCAAATACGTCGAGGCGGGGTGGTACGGGAAGAAGACCGGGCGCGGCTTCTACGACTATTCGGGCGAGACGCCGGTGCCGACGCGCTGATCTTGCCGACGGGTAACGCACGTTGCCCGGACGCGAGGTTGCTTTGCATCAATCGACCCTTGTCGTCCGTACCTCCTTCGCGTCGCTTGACGGCGCGGAGGAGAGCAGCATGAACCGGAATATCCTGAACGCCGTGGCCGCCGTCGCAATGGTCGCGGGCGGCGGAGCGGTCTACGCGCAGAAGAATCCGAAGGTCGGCGGTGCCGCGATGTACCCGACCAAGACCATCGTCGAAAATGCCGCGGCGTCGAAGGACCACACGACGCTGGTCGCTGCCGTGAAGGCCGCGGATCTGGTCGGGACACTGTCCGGCCCCGGCCCGTTCACCGTCTTCGCGCCCACCAATGCCGCCTTCGCGAAGCTGCCGGCGGGCACTGTCGACACGCTGGTGAAGCCGGAGAACAAGGCGACGCTGACGGGTATCCTGACCTATCACGTCGTGCCTGGCCGCATCACCGCGAAGGAGATCGCGGCGAAGGCCAAGGCCAACGGCGGCACAGCGACCTACACGACCGTGCAGGGCGAGCCGCTGACGTTCCATAAGGCGGGTGCCGGCTGGGGCATCATGGACGGCAAGGGCAATATGGGCCGGATCAGGGTCGCCGACGTGTATCAGTCGAACGGAGTCATCCACGTCATCGATACGGTGATGATGCCATAAGAAAGGCGGGAGTGCGGCAGTCCTCTGACGAATTTCGGAGAATTGCCGCAGCCGCGGCAGAGTCGTCATTCCGTCGCCGAAACGTCACGGGCACGTCACCATGTTCCTGTTTGGCCGAACGGTTAACAGGGAGTGAATCACGATGCGCCGTATCGCCACCTTACTGATCGCCGCCGCTCTACCGGCCATTCCCGCCCATGCGGCCAGCTTCGTCTCCAGCCTGTCGGTCGCCAACGGCACGGATCTGTCGGGCTTTACCGGGACCGGCAACAACCGGTTGGGCGGGTTCGGATCCGACCTCGTCTACAACGCCACGGACGGGCTGTTCTATGGCATCACGGATCGCGGGCCGGGGGGTGGCGTGCTGTCCTTTGCCCCGCGGATGCAGGCGTTCTCGCTGAACATCGATTCGACCGGTGCGATCGGCGGCTTCACCTTGCAGCGTACGACGGTGTTCACAGACATGAACGGTCAGGCATTCAACGGCCTGAATCCGCGCCTGCTGAACGGCAATGCCGCGACGCTCGGCCGATCGTTCGATTCCGAAGGGCTGGCGCGGCTGGCGAACGGCAATTTCCTCGTGTCGGACGAATATGGTCCGTCGCTGTACGAGTTCGACGCGAACGGGCGGATGATCCGCAGTTTCACGACGCCGGCCAACCTGTTGCCCAAGGATGCGAACGGTACGCTGAACCATGTCGACGGCCGACCGACAATCGTGAACGGCCGTCAGGACAATCGTGGGTTCGAGGGGCTGACGGTGACGCCGGACGGCAAGACGGCCTATGCCATCCTGCAGGACCCGCTGGTCGACGAGGGGCGTGCGAACAATGGCGGCGCGGACGGGCGCTTTAGCCGCAACGTCCGCATCGTCGCGTTCGATATCGCATCCGGCCAGTCGACCGGGCAGTTCATCTATCAACTGGAGGATCGTGCCGACATCAACGCGCGCGTCATCGACACGTTCGGGGCGAACAATCAGGGGCGGTCGATCGGCGTGTCGGCGATCCAGTCGCTGGGCAACGGCAAGTTCCTGGTGCTGGAGCGCGACAATCGCGGACTGAGCGTCGACGAAACCGCATCGACCGAGGTCGCGTCCAAGCGCATCTACCAGATCGACCTGACCGGCGCGACGAACGTGGCGAACGTCAGCTTGGCCGGCACCAATGCGCTGCCGACGGGTGTCGTCGCGGCGAAGAAGGACGCGACGCCGTTCATCGACATCGCCGCTGCGCTGAAGGCCCGGGGCCTGCAAGTGCCGGAAAAGATCGAGGGCTTCACCTTCGGGCCGCGGACGGCGGATGGCGGCATCACGCTGGTGGTCATCACCGACAACGACTTCTCCGTGACGCAGAACGGCGCGGGCACGCAGTTTGACGTGTGCGTCAATGCGGCCAACACCGCGCGGTCGCAGGTGGCGCTGGGGGATATGTGTCCGACCGGTCAGTCGCTGATCCCCAATCTGGTCTACAGCTTCAAGCTGTCGCGCGGCGAATATCTGTCGCTGACGGGGGCGGTCCCGGAGCCCGCCACGTGGGCGATGATGATCGCGGGCGTCGGACTAATCGGCGGTGCGATGCGCCGTCGCCGGACGGCAGTTCGCTTCGTCTGAGTTCGTGAGGGGGAGGGGCTTCGGCTCCTCCCCCTTCTCAGCCGATCAGGAGACCGGCGAGCGCGGCGGACATCAGGTTCGCGAGGCTGCCGGCGACGAGCGCGCGGATACCCAGCCTGGCGATCATCGGCCGCTGATCGGGGGCGAGGCTGCCCGTCACCGCCATCTGGATCGCGATCGACGAGAAATTCGCAAACCCGCACAGCGCGAAGGTCACGATCGCGACGGTACGCGGGCTGAGCGCCGCCGCCTGCTGGCCGAGCGAGATATAGGCGACGAATTCGTTCAGAACGATCTTCTGGCCGAACAGCCCTCCGGCGATGCCCGCCTCCGTCCAGGGCACGTTGAGCAGGAACAGCACCGGCGCGAAGACGTAGCCGAGCAGCCCCTGGAACGACAGGCCGGGTAGCCCGACCATGTTGCCAAGGCCACCGAGTAGCCCGTTCGCGAGCGCCACGAGGGCGACGAACGCCAGCACCATCGCACCAACCGCGACCGCAAGCTTGACGCCGGTCTGGGCGCCCTGCGCGGCGGCCATGATGAGGTTGGCGGGCCGTTCCTCGTCATGCGAGGCATCGGGCAAGGGTTCGCCGGGGGTCCCCTCCGGCAGCAGCGCCGCAGGGCCGACGCCGCTGATCCGTGCCTCTGCCAGATGCACGTCGCGGACGTGCGTATCGCCCAGCGGCAGTTCGCCCTGCACCGGCATGCGCGTGTCGGGCATGATGATCTTCGCCATCAGGATGCCACCCGGCGCGGCCATGAAACTGGCCGCGAGCAGATATTCGATCGAGATGCCCATCGACGCATAGGCCGCGAGGATCGTGCCTGCGACGCCGGCCATGCCGCTGGTCATCACGGTGAACAATTGCGGCGGGGTCAGCCCGGCGAGGTAGGGCCGGATGACGAGCGGCGATTCGGACTGGCCCACGAAGATGTTCGCCGCCGCGCAGAGCGATTCGACCTTCGACACGCCGATCACCTTTTCGATGCCGCCGCCGATCCAGCGCACCACGAATTGCATGACGCCGAGATAATAGAGGATCGAGACGAGGCTGGCGAAGAAGATGATGACGGGCAGTGCCGCGATCGCGAAGCTGTTGCCGCCGATCGCCGGCGTCGCGAGCGGCCCGAACAGGAAATCGGTCCCGGCCTTGGCATAGCTCAGCAGGTCGGCGACGCCGCCGGACAGGAACGCCAGCACGGAGCGCCCCCACGGGGCGTAGAGCACCAGCACCGCGATGCCCGCCTGCAACGCGAACGCCGATCCCACCACGCGCAGGCGGATCGCCCGGCGATCGCTGGAGAGGAGCACGGCGATGCCGAGGATGACGACGATGCCGGCGATACCGATCAGGAAGCGGCTCACGAACGGCGCGTCCGGCTGAAAAACGCGCGAATGGTCCCAAACGTCACGGCAAACAGCCCCTTCTTGGGACGTTTCGTACGCCCCCAACCTTGATGTCGCCGCGGGTTATGGCAATAATCGGGGGTGTAGGACAGCCCCGAGGTTCGGGGCGCCCGGACGACTGCCCGAAAGCGCGCGATTGTACCCGTCGCAAGCGGACGCTAGCACTGCGACGATGGATACCGCGCTCCGCATCCCCCGATCCCTGTTCGCTTTTTCGATCTTCTACGGCGGGATGGTCTGCATCGCCGGGGTGCTCGGCAACAAGCAGGTGGCGCTCGGGCCGCTGGCGGTCGAGGCGGGGATCTTTGCGTTCCTGTTGCTGGTCGTCACCTCGTCGGCGGTCGCGGAATTGCACGGGCGCGACATCGCCAACTGGCTGGTGCGGATCGGGTTCGTGCCGCTGATCGTGTCGATCCTGCTGGCGGTGATCGTGCTGGCGGTGCCGGCGAGCCCGCAGATGGAGCCGGCGCGTCGCGACGCGTTCGCGCTGATGATGGGCGGCACGCCCCGCATCTGGCTGGGCGGGATCGTCGCCTATGGCATCTCGCAGACGCTGAACGTCACGATCTTTTCATGGCTGAAAGGGCGGGAGGGCGCGACGCTGCTATGGCTGCGCGCGGGAATCGCCAGCATCCTGAGCCAGATCGTCGACACCTTGCTGTTCGTGTCGATCGCGTTCCTGGGCATCTTTCCGATCGGGGAGTTGCTGGCCGGGCAGATGCTGGCGAAGGTGGTGCTGTCGGCGGTGCTGGTGCCGCCAGCGATCTATCTGTTCGTGGGGCTGGGGCGGCGGCTGGATCGGTAGGCGCGGGCCTTTCACTGGGGCGACGCCGGCCACGAAGGCTGCCAGTGCGTCGGGTTCGGGCGTCATCATCACGATCGCTGCTCTCGACGTCGATCCTCGCGATCGGTTGGATGACGTCCATACGCCGTCAGGACCAGCGCACAACGACATCCGCTTTCGTCTGGTTACGGTGGCCGCTAAGGGCGCAATCATGACCGATAACTCTCCCGATGCCGCCCTGCTCGCCAAGGCGGAGACGCTGACCGAGGCGTTGCCGTATCTCCAGCGCTACGCCGGCCAGACCTTCGTCGTGAAATATGGCGGGCACGCGATGGGCGATCCGGAGTTGCAGCGCGACTTCGCGGAGGACGTGGTGCTGCTGAAGGCAGTCGGAATCAATCCCGTCGTCGTTCACGGAGGCGGGCCGCAGATCGGCGCGATGCTGAAGCGGCTGGGCGTTGAATCACGGTTCGTGAACGGGCTGCGCGTGACCGATGCGGAAACCGCGAAGATCGCCGAGATGGTCCTGGCGGGATCGATCAACAAGGATATCGTCGGCTGGATCGGTCAGGCGGGCGGGCGCGCGGTCGGCATATCCGGCAAGGATGCCGGGCTGGTGCTGGCGGAGAAGGTGGGCCTGCGCGATCCCGACCCGTTGCAGGGGATCGAGCGGCATGTCGATCTGGGCTTCGTCGGGGAGCCGATCGCCGTGGATCGCAGCATCCTCGATACGTTGTCCAACGCGGGCATCATCCCGGTCGTCGCGCCGGTCGGGGTCGGTGCGGACGGAACGACTTACAACATCAACGCCGACACGATGGCCGGCGCGATCGCGGCGGCAATGGGCGCGTCGCGGTTCTTCCTGCTGACCGATGTCGCGGGGGTATTGGACAAGCAGGGCGAACTGCTGACCTCGCTCGACCCGGCCGCGGTCGAGGAACTGCGCGCGGACGGAACGATCACCGGCGGGATGATCCCCAAGATCGAAACGTGCGTGGCTGCCGTGCAATCGGGCGTCGACGCAGCGGTGATCCTCGACGGGCGAATCCCGCATGCGATGCTGCTGGAAATCTTCACGCGTCAGGGTGCGGGTACGCTGGTGAGCGCGAAGGCGGCGCGGTAGGCCGCATGTCTGCGCGAAGCGGTTTTTGCGGGCGTCGGGTTCTCCCGGGGCTCGCGACACCCTATAGATGCCGGTGACACCCGTTTCGGAGAGTTCCCGCCTTGATCGCCATCCTCCAGATCGTCCAGTTGCTCCTCAACGTCCTGTGGTGGGTCATCGTCGTGCAGGCGATCCTGTCGTGGCTGATCGCGTTCAACGTCATCAACACGTATAGCGACTTCGTGCGGACGGTATGGAACGCGCTGCAACGGATCACTGAACCGCTGTACCGGCCGATCCGCCGCATCCTGCCCGATTTCGGCGCACTGGACCTGTCGCCGATGGTCGTGCTGCTGATCGTCTATATCCTGTCCAACATCGTGCTGCCCAACATCATGATGAACTATATGGCGGCGACCGCGGGAGTTTGATCGGCCGCATTCGCTACACTGGCGAAAGTGGCGGCTTGGCATTAAGGGGGCGGGCCATGACGGCTCCCAGCTCTTCCGCCACGATCATCGACGGCAAGGCGCACGCCGCCGCCCTGCGCCAGCGCGTCGCGGAGGGGGTCGCGAGCTTTACCGCTGCGACCGGACGCCGGCCGGGGCTGGCTGTCGTGCTGGTGGGGGACGACCCCGCGTCTTCGGTCTATGTCCGCTCGAAGGGCAAGGCGACGACCGCGGCCGGCATGAACAGCATCGAGTATCGCCTGCCGGTCGATGTCGACCAGACCGGGTTGCTGGAGCTGGTCGCGGAACTCAACGCCGACGACAGCGTCGACGGCATCCTGGTGCAGTTGCCGCTGCCCTCGCACATCGACAGCCACGCGGTCATCGCGGCGATCGATCCGGCGAAGGATGTCGACGGTTTCCACCCCGTCAACGCGGGACGGCTGGCGACCGGATTGCCGGCACTGGTGCCGTGTACGCCGCTCGGCTGTATCATGATGCTGAAGGCGGTGCATGGCCACCTTGCGGGTCTGGATGCCGTGGTGGTCGGGCGGTCGAACATCGTCGGGAAGCCGATGGCCCAGTTGCTGCTGGCGGAAAGCTGCACGGTGACGATCGCGCATAGTCGTACGCGGGACCTGTTCGCAGCGGTGCGGCGGGCGGATATCGTCGTCGCGGCGGTTGGTATCCCGAAGATGATCGAGGGCGGCTGGATCAAGCCGGGCGCGACCGTGATCGACGTCGGCATCAACCGCACCGACGACGGGCTGGTCGGCGACGTCGATTTCGACAGCGCGGTGCAGGTCGCGGGGGCGATCACGCCGGTGCCGGGAGGTGTCGGGCCAATGACGATCGCCTGCCTGCTGCGCAATACGCTGGTCGCCGCCAGCCGCCGCGCCGGCGTCGCCGAGCCGGAGTTGTGAGCACGTCCGGCCTGCTGGAGCTGTTCGTCTCGTCGCTGATCACGTTCTTCGTCGTTATCGATCCGCCCGGTTGCGCGCCGATCTATGCCGGCCTGTCGGCGGGCGCGACGCCGATCCACCGCCGCACTATGGCGGTGCGCGCGGTGGGTGTCGCGGCGGCGATCCTGGTCGTGTTCGCCTTGTTCGGAGAAGCTTTGCTGCGGGGGCTCGGCATCAGCCTCGCCAGTTTCCGCATCGCGGGCGGGATCATGCTGTTCCTGATCGCGCTGGAGATGGTGTTCGAGAAGCGCACGCAAAGGCGCGAGGACCGGGCCGCCAACATCTCTTCCGACGAAGCGGAGGACGTTTCGATCTTTCCGATGGCGATGCCGATGATCGCCGGACCAGGATCGATCGCCTCGGTCATGCTGCTGATGAGTCGCAACGACGGCCTTGAACGGTCGGCGGTAGTGATGGCCGCGCTGGCGTCGATCCTGTTGCTGACGCTGGTGAGTTTGTTGGCGGCGGGGCCTTTGATGCGGATGCTGGGTGCGAAGATCGAGGCGGTCATCACGCGCCTGCTGGGCGTGTTGCTGGCGGCGCTGGCGGTTCAGTTCGTGATGGACGGGCTGGCGGTCACGCTGCGTTGACGGCCGGCTCCGTCCCCGGCGGGGCGTAGCCGAAGCCGGTCAGCTGTTCGAGCGCGTCGTTCAGCCCGATGCCGACGCGGTGCAGCCCGAGCGAATCGGCAAGCGACAGCGACTCGGCGATCATCGCGGCCAGTTCCCGGTGTTGGTCGGTGGGGCGAAGCGTCTTCATCGCGATCGTATATGAAATCTCGAATGGTTAAGGGCGTCCCGAGGATGAAACAAACCGTTTCCTAGTCGATACGGTACAGCCGGTAGGGCGAGCCGCGGACCAGCGGCACCGGCGTCAGCCAGTCTAACGTCCGCCCATGCGCCAGCCGGTCGTAAAAGCCGCCGGGGTTGCGCGCCCGGTAGATCGTCGCCTCCGCCATGTCCGGACAGACCAGCAACATCGTCGCGCCGTGCCGCTTCATGATCGCGCGCGCCTCCATCGGCGAACGGCCGAAGGCATGCTGCACGTCGAGGATCGCGTCGCCATTGCGGTGGTACGGCCCGGCGATCGCATCGTGATGCGTGACGACGATCAGGCGCGGGCCGAGATCGACGAAGGTGAACATCGTCGCGCGCGGAATGCGGTCGAGCGTCATCAGCCGCGAGGTGCGGAGACACTCCCCGGTCGCGGCGTTGACGCGGCGCGTATAGGTCGTCGGCCGGTCGATCGGCAGGTATTTGATCGCGAGGCCGGCAAACAGGCCGGAGACGACGAGGAAGCCGATCACGGTGCCGAACACGCGCACCGGCATCAGCCGGTGGTTGAACAGCCATGGCAGCAGCAGCCACGCGAGGGCCACCGCGCCGGGAATCGCCAGCAACTGCGCGGCGGGGCCGGCGCGCGCCTGCCAGAACAGCATCGCCACCGCGAACGCGCTGAACAGCGCGACCGCGGCCCAGCCGACCGCCTGCGGTCCGCGCCGCGCCCGCCACGCGGCGACGAACGCGCCGATCAGGCCGATGGCGGGCAGCGCGACGATCGGAAAGGCGACGCGGAACGGGTGTTTGTAGATCGGCTTGGCTTCGCGGACATTGTCCAGCCAGTTGCGCGCCAGTTCGGGCGAGACCCCCTCGGGACGGCCGAGACATTGCGGGAAGAAGTGGACGAACCCGGCGGCGATCACCCCGCCGGCGACGAGCGCCAGCCCGAGCCGGACGCCCGCCGATCGGGGCGACAGCAAGGCGAGCAGCAACAGCAGCGCCCCCGCCGCGACGACGACGCTGAGCCAGACGGGCGTCAGCGCGTCGCAGCGCATCGCATGATTGGCGTCCGACGCGAACAGCGCGAAGCCGATCGCGCCGCCGCCGCCCAGCGTCAGCGCGTAGACGGCCAGCCGCCGCGCCTCCCGCGGGTCCCACACCCAGCGCAGCGCGATGATCGCGCCGGCCATCGCGGCATAGGGCAGCAGTTCCAGCCCGATCGCGAGCGACATCGCGCTGGCCAACCCGACGAGCGCGCCGCCGCGCGGACCCCGACGATCGCCGAGCCCCGCGACGGTGACGGCAAGGCAGGCGAGCTGCCAGCCGTGGTGATCGATGCGTTCGGGCATGAACATCAGCATCGTCGCGGTCGCGCCGGTGACGAGGATGACGAGCGCCAATGTCCATGCCAGCGGCGCGACGAGGCGGCGGACCATCGCCGACAGGGCGACGAAGACGATCGACAGCGGCAGCAGCGGCGCGATGCCGCACGCCAGCCGTTCGGCCCACGCGTTGCTGGTGAACAGGCGGAAGAACAGGATCAGGCCGGCGATCGGCAGGTCGACGATGCGGCTCCAGTGGATGTCGAATCCGGCGGGCGGGTTCAGGCGATACTGGCGCAGATCCGACCAGCCCTGACCGCCCAGCCATGCGCGCACCTGAGCGAGGCGCATATTGTCGTCGGTGTCGCCCAGCGACAGATAGCGGACGGCATTCCAGTGATCGAACACATACCATGCTGCGACGACCGCCCATGCCAGCAGCGCGAAGCCGAGCCAGCGGCGTTCGAGATCCCGGACCAGCGGGCCGGACATGGCGGGGGTGCCGGATGGCGGCCGAACGGGCCGGGACCGATCTTCATTGGCGATCAAGACGCTGCTTCCCCGAACCCTGTCCGCCCCGCGGTGTGGCCTGTCGCTCTAGGGAGTGTCCGGGCCGGGAGCAACGGGGGGCGGGGCGGCGAGGTGTCGGCGTGCGGCGGCGGGGCCGCGATGGTGGTTCTATCAGGCGGAATGCCCGTGATCGGCTATGTCCCGAAGCGCTCCATGGCGCACGTTCAGGCTGCCGATCATGGTCGTCCGCTAAGTGCAACCTTTCCCATTTTTCCGTCCCCAATCGGCCATTTCGGGAAAGAGCAATCGAGAACAGATTTGGAGAAAACCAGGAGATCTTGATGGCTCTCGGAGCAATCGCTTGGGCCACTGTCCCGCAATTCCTGCGTTTGTGGGAAGCAGCGGCTTGCGGGAATAGCAGTCGCCATTAACCTGCATCCATCGCACCCCGGATGATTCTCAACCGCGGGTTGCGCCTTCAGAATTGGAGATCGGATTTGTCGCGCTTCCGATTTGTCGGGCCGTTGCTCCTCGCACTTGGCCTCGCTGGAGCGGCCTGCGGC
Organism: Sphingomonas sp. Leaf343; assembly: GCF_001423765.1. Taxonomy (GTDB): domain Bacteria; phylum Pseudomonadota; class Alphaproteobacteria; order Sphingomonadales; family Sphingomonadaceae; genus Sphingomonas. The sequence continues at coordinate 163,615 of NZ_LMPG01000011.1, read as the reverse complement.
CAAGCCAGCAAGAACGACAGTTCGCCAGACAGGATTGAAGTTCCGAAGGTGGAACGAAAGGGCGTGTGGCAACCGACCGCTGGCGGCACGCAGGTGCCGTTATGGCCTGCGAACGTCGCTCTTGCGAAGCCGGACACCGGCGTTGAGGCCGAAGCAACGGGCAACGGCTCACCGCTTGTTGGTGGCAGGAAGTGGCACTGGGCGAGCTACGTCACCCGGCCGACCATGACCATCTACAAGCCAAACGGCCGAAATACCGGCGCGACGATGATGGTTCTGCCAGGCGGCGGCTTCTACGCGGTCGCGACCGACTTGGAAGGCACCGAGATCTGCGATTGGGTAGTCGAGCAGGGCATGACCTGCGTCATGCTGAAATACCGGACGCCGCAGGTATGGCCGAAGGAGGACGGAAAGCAGCAGCGGCCTAAGGTGCTATTGGGATTGGAAGACGCTCAGCGCGCAATGGGGCTACTGCGACAGCAGGCATCGACCCATGGGATCGATCCACACAAGATCGGCGTGATTGGTTTCTCCGCAGGTGCTTATCTGGTAGCGAACATGAGTAACACCGAAGAGCGTACCTACCCGCTTGCCGATGCAGCCGATCGGCAATCTCCCCGACCCGACTTTGCGATTGTCGTCTATACGGCGCGTATGCTGGACAACAGCAAGAGCAGGAACAATCTCGAACTTAAGCCTTGGGTGAAGATCAGCCCCAAGGCACCCCCCACACTCATCATCCATGCAATGAACGATCCCGTCGACGATATCCGGGAGCCGATGGCTTACGCGCTGGCATTGAACGATGCTGGCGTGTCGGTGGATATGCGCCTGTACGCCAAGGGTGGTCATGCTTTCGGAATGCGGCCGACCGCTGATCCCATCACAAGGGAGTGGCCCGGCCAAGTCAAGCAGTGGCTGCAAAATATCGGCGTGCTGTAGGGCTGCTACCGGTCGCGACGGCGAGATAATGCTTCTCGTCAAACCAGCGTTTGCCATTACACCATCGTTTGCGGGAAAGGCTGACGGGCGTGATCGACCACGCTCGTCGCCGCTGTTAGCGGGGTGAAGCAGCAGAACCGGCGAGTAGCCCACCGTCGATGCTCACCTCCGTGCCGGTGACGTAGGTCGCTTCATCCGAAGCTAGCATTACCGCAATCGCCGCGACTTCATCGGGCATCCCGAACCGCTTGAGCGGCGTATCCGCAACGAACGCCCGCATCTTGGCGTCCCGATCGGGACCATTGCCAAGCATCGGCTCCCAGATCGACGTGAGGATAGCGGCCGGGTGGACCGAGTTGCAGCGTATCTTCCAACCCTGTTGCGCGCAGTAGAGCGCGACTGTCTTACTGTGGTTGCGGATCGCCGCTTTGGACGAGGCATAAGCCGCAGCGCCGGGGATGCCGACCAGCCCCGAGCGGGAGGATATGTTGATGATCGAACCCGCCCCCGCAGTCTTCATCGCGCCGATCGCGTAGCGACAACCAAGGAACGTCCCGTCGAGGTTGACCCGGTGAACCTCGCGCCAATCCGCGAGGCTGGCGTGTTCCGGGTCGTGCGGAGCCATGCCGGCTTCGAAACCCGTCACGCCAGCATTGTTGACCATCACGTCGGCTACGGGAATGACGCCGGCTAACCGCCGCCAGTCGGATTCCTCGCGCACATCGAGCGGTTCGAACCGACACCCGATTTCAGCAGCCGTTTCCGCTCCTTTCGCCTCGTCAATGTCGGTGACGATGACCATGGCACCTTCGTCATGGAAACGGGCTGCGATTGCGCGCCCGATGCCACGCGCAGCGCCAGTGACGACGCACGTCTTGTTATTCAGTCGTTGCATGATGTTCTCGAAAACAGAGTCTAGGCGGCGGATTACTCCGCTGGCGTATGCTTTGCCGCTTTAGCGGTGACGCTGGATCATTTCGAAAGACTCCCGAGAACGTCACGATGCTACGTCAACGATCGATCGGCGGCAATTCCCGAAACTCGATGCTCTGCGGGAAGGACGGCCGTATCGCGCAATGCCGGCTATCGATAGGAGGGTCGGCCTTCAGGCAGTGTTCACCGGCCGGATCCGACCTTGTCCCGTCATCGTCCCCGGCCATCACGGAGTCCGAACATGCTTGGCGCGTCTCTACTGATCCTGTTGCAGGCGGCATCCGGCGCTGCGCCGTCGGCGTCCGGTAGTCCACAGCGTGAGCTGAAGATGGACATGCAGCTCGATGCCGCGTTCCTCGCGTCGGCGGATGCGAACCGCGACGGGGCGTTGAGCCTGAGCGAGTTTCAGGCGGAACTGGATCGACGGCTGGACGCGAAGATCGCCGGGGATCCCGCCGCGCAGAAGAAGATCGGCGCGGAGCAGCGGGTGGCGATTAGGGAGAGGATGATGGCCCCCGGTTTCAGGGGGATGGACAAGAATTCGGATGGCTTGTTGACGAAGGACGAGGTCAAGAGTTTCGCGCAATAGGGATCGGGGAGGCGCTTCGATCCCCGCTCCGGATGCCGGTGGATCGGAGCGGCACCAGCGGTCCGCCAGAGGTGCCGGCCGCGGGCTCTCGCCCCACCATTGCCCCCGCCCCGTCCACCCCCTAGGGCGGGCAACCCAACAGGCAGGCGAGCGTGGCATCCAGGATCGAGCAATGGCGGACGAGCGGCGTGCTGGGCCAGTTGGTCCGGTTCGGCGTGACCGGCGTGGCGGTGACGCTGTTCTATGCCGCGGTGTACTGGCCGCTCGCCACCTATGTCATGAACCCCAATCTGGCGGTGCTGGTCGCGTTCGTGCTGGCGACCGCGGTCGGCCGGTTCGCGCACGGTGCGGTCAGTTTCCGCGGGCACGGCACGCGCGACCGGAGCACGGCAGTGCGCTTCACGGTGGTGCAGGCGCTGGGCTTCCTGCTCAATCAGGGGTTTACATGGGCGCTGGTGACGGGGCCGTTCGTGCACGGGCCGACATGGTGGCCGCTGGTGCCGGCGGTGTTCGTCGTGCCGCTGGTGACGTTCGGGCTGCAACGCAACTGGGTGTTCAGGTGATATGGACCGCATAGTCTACGACCGCATGGCGGCGCATGATTCCACCCATTGGTGGTACCGGGCGCGGCGCGACATCCTGGCCGATTACCTGACGCGGTACGGCGACGTGCCGGCGGGCGCGCGGATTCTGGAGATCGGGTGCGGCACCGGGCACAATCTGCCGATGCTGGCGAAGTTCGGCTCGGTCGAGGCGATCGAGATCGATCCGGCGGCGCGCGAGATCGCGAGCGAGCGGCTGGGGCGGCCGGTCGGCGATGCGCCGTTGCCGGAACTGCCGGGCGTGGAGCGGGGCGCGTACGATCTGGTCGCGGTGCTGGATGTGGTCGAGCATATCGAGGACGACGTCGCGGCGCTGGCGGCGATGAAGTCGCTGCTGAAGCCGGGGGGCAAGATCCTGATCGCGGTGCCTGCGCACCAGTGGATGTGGAGCGCGCACGACGTGGTGAACCATCATCATCGCCGCTATTCGAAGACGACGCTGAAGACGGCGATCGAGCGGGCCGGGCTGAAGCCGGACAGGCTCGGCTATTTCAACACGCTGCTGTTTCCGCTGGCGGCGGCGGCGCGGATCGCGGGGCGGATGACGGGGCGCGACGACAGCGACGATTCGCCGCCGGCCAAGCCGCTAAATACGATGTTCGAGGCCATTTTCCGGCTGGAGCGGCATCTGGTCGGTCGCTTGCCCATGCCGCCCGGCGTCTCCCTCGTCACGCTCGCCAGGCCCTGATTCGACGGGAAGGGGAGCAGGGGCGGCGGTGAAGCCCAGGGTGGCGCGGCCCCGGACCGGGCCGGCGACATCGGCGACGAGGTAGAGCGGGCGACGCTTCGATTCGATGTAGAGCCGGCCGAGATACTCGCCGATCATGCCGAGCACGAACATCTGCACCGCGCCGAGGAAGACGGTGACGAGCATGGTCGAGGTCCAGCCCTGCACCGCCGATCCCGACAGCCAGCCGACCGCGATATAGACGAACAGCAGCAGCGACACGCCGGTCAGCGCGAGGCCGACATGGCTGGCCCAGCGCAGGGGCGCGGTCGAGAAGCCGGTGACCGCGTCGAAGGCGAGGCGGATCATCTTGCCGAGCGGGTAATGCGTCTCCCCCGCCAGCCGCTCGGCGCGGTCGTAGGGGAAGGGCACCTGACGAAAGCCGACCCACGCGACCATCCCGCGGATGAAGCGCGCCTGTTCGGGCAGCGACAGCAAGGCGTCGAGCGCGCGGCGGCTCATGAGGCGGAAATCGCCGGTGTCGAGCGGGATGTCGGTGTCGGTGACGCGGTCGAGGACGCGGTAGAAGAGCTTGGCGGTGGCCTTTTTGAACAGCGTCTCGCCCTCGCGCTTGCGGCGGACGGCGTAGACCACGTCGGCCTCCAGATCGGCCATCATGCGGCGCATGTCGGCGAGGAGTTCGGGCGGGTCCTGAAGATCGGCGTCGATGATGAGGATCTGTCGGCCGGCGCACAGGTCCAGCCCGGCGGTCAGCGCCAGCTGGTGGCCGTGATTGCGCGACAGGTTGATCGCGACGAGGCGCGGGTCGGTCGCGCTGAGGCGCTGCATCGCGGGCCAGCTGTCGTCCCGCGATCCGTCGTTGATGAGGACGATCTCGTAATCGTCGCCGACCGAGGCGCGCGCGGCGGCGGAGACGCGGGCGTGCAGGATGTCGAGGCAGGCGGCCTCGTTATAGCAGGGGATGACGATCGACAGGGCGGGGGACGACGGGGAACGCGACATCCCCCCGTCATAGCCGCCGCGACGGGGAGCGTCATCGGCGTTGTTGCGGATGGGAGCCTCCCCCGGGGGGAGGCAACCGGAGAGCGTGCCGGTCGGCGGGATCAGCCCGTCACGACCAGCTTGACGAGGCGGCCGGGGACCAGCCGGTCGTCGGCGGACAGGCCGTTGAGCGTCAGGAAGCGTTCGCGGCGGTAATCGGGGAAGGCCATGCGGGCCGCCAGCGATTCGATCGTGTCGCCGGCCTTGACCGGGACGACCCGGACGATCTTGCCCTTGATCGCCGCGGCCTGTGCCGGGGTCAGCGCGGCGACGCTGTTCAGCAGCGGCTGGAACGGGCCGATGCCCGCGCCGCCGGGGGTCACCAGCGTGAAGGTGTAGACGGCGGCCGGAAAGCGATAGGCGACGACGGTCGCGTCGACGGCGCGGTTGTTCGCGGCGGCGCGGATCGTGCGCCAGGCATAGGACAGGCCGTTGGCGGTGCCGGTCTGCACCGCGCCCTCCGGCACGTCGCCGCCGAGCGCGCGGAAGCGGGCGGTGATCGCCGCCTCCGGGCTGGAGGCTTCGCTGCCCTGGAACGTCGCCTGACCGCCGCTGCCGGCGATCGTCACCGCATCGGTGCCGTTGGCGATCGTATAGCCGGTCGGAGCGGCGAAACGGACGCGCAGTTCGGGGTGGCGGAAGGTCTGGCCGTCGATCACGCCCTGAGCCGGATCGTCGTCATAGGGCAGGCCGTCGAGCATGCGGAGGAAGGCGGTGTCCTGCGTGTCGGCGGTGGCCGGACGGCCGGTGGCCTGCGCCAGCTTGCGCGCGCGGGCGATGCGGTCCGCGCCGTTGGGGTGGGTGGAGGCCCAGCCCGGCGTGGCCTTCGCGTCGCGCCCGGCGATGCGGGCGGTCAGGGTGGTCTCCGCGTCGAGCTGGGTCAGCATCGACGCGGCGGCATAGGGATCGTAGCCGGCGGCGGTGATGTAGCGGACGCCGAGGCCGTCGGCCTGATATTCCTGACTGCGGCCGTAACCGAGCGTATAGAGTTGCGCGCCGGTGCCGGCGAGCTGGCCGATCGCGTTGCTGCCGGTGACCGCGCCGAGGATGGCGGCCCCGATCGAGCCGATCTGCGAGCGGGTGTTGCGGCTGGCGGAATGGCGGGCGGCGACGTGGCCTACCTCGTGGCCGAGGACGGAGGCGAGTTCGGCCTCCGAATTCATCAGCGCGAGAAGCTGGCGCGTGACGTAGACATAGCCGCCGGGGATCGCGAAGGCGTTCTCCACCGGCGAGTTGAGCATGGTGATCGTGAAATCGCCGGTCGCGTTCGACAGGCCGGACTGGACCGCGACGCGGCGGCCGACGCGTTCGACATAGGCCGCCTGCGGGCCGCGATACGCGCCGCCGAACTCCGTCACGAGCTGCGGATTGGCCTGCGCCCCCTGACGCTTGTCGGAGGCGGAGATCGCGCGGGTCTGTTGGGCGGCGACGGGTGCCGCGACGGTGGCGAGCAACAGCGCGCAGACAATCGGCCGGATCATATGAAATCTCCCTTTGGCGGAAGAAAGCACCGATCCGGTCCCGGTTCCCGCCGACGCGGGGCAATAGGGCGGCGGGTCCATCAGGCGGCGGCGCGATCAGGCGGCGGCGTTGTCGATCCCGAGTTCGCCGAGCTTGCGGTACAGCGTCGAGCGGCCGATGCCGAGACGGCGCGCGACCTCCGTCATGCGGCCGCGATAATGGCCGATCGCGAGGCGGATGACGTCCGCCTCGATATCCTCCAGCGGGCGCATATGGCCATCGGGGCGGAACAGCGTGACGCCGCCGCCCTCCGGCGCGGTCCGCATCGTGGTGCCGCGCCGGCCCATCGCCGCGATCTGCGGGAAATCGGCCCCGGTCAGCGCATCGCCCTCGCACAGGATGGCGGCGCGGAAGAGGGCGTTCTGGAGCTGGCGGACATTGCCCGGCCATTCGTAGTCGCCGAGCAGTTGCAGCGCATCGTCGGTGATGCCGAGCGGGCGCAGACCGGGCTGTTTGGCGATCCGCGCGAGCAGATGGCGGGCGAGCGCCGGAATGTCGCCGGTGCGTTCGCGCAGGGGCGGGATCGTCACCTGCACGACGTTGAGGCGGTAGTAGAGATCTTCGCGGAAGCGGCCCGCCTCCACCTCGTCGAGCAGGCGGCGGTTGGTGGCGGCGATGACGCGCACGTCCACCTCGCGCGGGTGGCGGCTGCCGAGCGGTTGCACCTCGCCGGTCTGGAGCACGCGGAGCAGCTTGACCTGCGCCTCCAGCGGCATCTCGCCGACCTCGTCGAGCAGCAGCGTGCCGCCGTCCGCTTCCTGAAAACGGCCGATCTTGCGTTCGAACGCGCCGGTGAACGCGCCCTTCTCGTGGCCGAACAGCTCCGATTCCACGAGATTGGCCGGGATCGCACCGCAATTGACCGCGACCAGCGGCTTCTTCGCGCGCGGCGAGGCGGCGTGGATCGCCTCCGCCACGACTTCCTTGCCGACGCCGCTCTCGCCCTCCAGCAGGACGGGGACACGGGCGCGGGCGGCCTTGGCGGCGATCGCCAGCGCGGTGCGGAAATCGGGGGCGGAGCCGACGATCTCGTCGAATGCGAGCAGCGCCGGGATCTTCTCGGTCAGCGGGCGCAACTCGCCCGCCGTCTTGCCGCCGACCGCCGTATCGAGCGCGGCGAGCAGCCGTTCCGGTGCCAGCGGCTTGACGAGGAAGTCGGTCGCGCCGGCGCGCATCGCCGCCACCGCATGCGCGACCGAGCCGTTGGCGGTCAGCACCAGGATCGGCAGTGCCGGCCGCCGCGCACGCAACTCGCCGAGCAGCGCGTCGGCATCCGCATCGGTGCCCCAATGGTCCATCAGGATCGCATCGAGCTGCATCCCGTCCTGCGTGCCGAGCGTGGCGATCGCCATCTCCGCATCGCTGGCGAAGATCGAGCGCCAGCCCGCGCGTGCGGCCAGGGCCGACACGAGCCGGCGCTGGGCCGGTTCGTCGTCAATCAGGAGAAGCAATCGCTGCCCGTTTCGCGTCATGCGTGTCGTCCGTCCCCGTTCGGGACGGGGCATAAGGCGGCACCGGTAAAGGGCGGCTTAAGTCCGGATGACGATGCGGGCGTGCAATGTTGGGCTTGAGGGTAAGGGATCGGCTGGTTAGTGTCGGGGCAGCAAACATCCTTTCGGAACTGGGATAGAGGAAATTATGGCCGGGAACACCGACTTGAAGGCACATGTCGCCAGTTACGACCGGATGATCGGCATGATGAAGTGGGGTTCCGTCGGCGTCGCGATCGTTGTCGGGATCGTCATCTGGCTGATCGCGGCCTGATCGAATCATGAAGATCGCCGTCCTCCTCGAAACTGCGGACGGCGAAAAGCGCGTCGCCGCGACGCCCGAAACCGCGAAGAAGTTCGCCGCGCTGGGCGCGACCGTGGCGGTCGAGGCCGGCGCCGGCGATGCCGCCGGATATGGCGACGCCGCCTATGCCGAGGCGGGCGCGAGCATCGGCGATCGCGCGGCGACGCTGGCGGGGGCGGACATCGTGCTGGGCGTGCAGGGGCCGGACGCGTCGACGCTGGCCGGGACCGCGGCGGGCGCGTGGCTGGTCGCGGCGCTGAACCCCGTGGCGGAGCGCGCGCGGATCGACGGCTATGCCGCGGCCGGGCTGGAAGCGCTGGCGATGGAGTGGATGCCGCGCATCACCCGTGCGCAGTCGATGGACATATTGTCGTCGCAGTCGAACCTGTCGGGGTACAAGGCGGTGCTGGACGCGGCGGCGGAATATGGCCGCGCATTTCCGATGATGATGACCGCGGCGGGCACGGTCAGCGCGGCGAAATGCTTCGTGATGGGGGTCGGCGTCGCGGGGCTTCAGGCGATCGCGACCGCGCGGCGGCTGGGTGCGCAGGTGTCGGCGACCGACGTCCGTTCGGCCACGAAGGAGCAGATCCAGTCGCTGGGCGCCAAGCCGATCTTCGTCGAGAAGGTCGCCGGCATCGAGGGCGAGGGCGCGGGCGGTTACGCCGGCGAGATGAGCCCGGAATATCAGGCCGCGCAGGCCGAACTGGTGTCCGGCCATATCGCGAAGCAGGACATCGTCATCACCACCGCGCTGATCCCCGGCCGCGCCGCGCCGCGCCTGATTACCGACGCGCAGGTCGCGACGATGCGGCCGGGCAGCGTGATCGTCGACCTGGCGGTGGAGCAGGGCGGCAATGTCGAGGGATCGCGGCCGGGCGAGGTCGTGGTGCGCCACGGCGTCAGGATCGTCGGCCACCGCAACGTGCCGAGCCGGCTGGCGGCGGACGCATCGGCGCTGTTCAGTCGCAACCTGTACAATTTCCTGTCCGCCTTCTGGGACAAGGAGGCCGGGCGGCCGGTGCTGGACGCGGAGATCGGCGACGCGATCCGCCTGACGCAGGGCGGCGCGGTGGTGCATGCGAGACTGACGGATGTGGCATGACGCGCGCGTATGAGCCGACCGGACAGGTTGCTGGATGCGATGCGGTCCAACCCGCGCGACTGGCGGATCGATGATGTCGCTACGGTCTGCGCCGCATCGGGTGTGGCTTGCACGCCTCCGCGCAAGGGATCACATTACAAGGTGAAGCATCAAGGCATGGCCGAGATCCTGACCATCCCCGCGCACCGGCCGATCAAGCCGATCTATATCCGCGCGCTGGTCCGGTTCATCGATGCGGTGCGGGAGAGCGAGACATGAAGCCACAGGATTACGAGGTCGACATCATGCCGCTGTCGGACAGCGATGGCGGTGGGTTCATGGCGTACGTTCCCGAACTGCCGGGTTGTCGATCGGACGGGGATACACCCCAGGAAGCGCTCGACAACGCGTACGATGCGATCGGATGCTGGATCGAGGCAGCGCAGGAAATGGGGCGTCCGGTCCCGTCGCCGCGTCGTATGGCGGCATGAACATCGGTCGCGACGGCGCTGATCGGTCTGCCGGAAAGGGAGCGAACGCATGACCTTCATCGCGATCCTGTCGATCTTCGTCATGGCGTGTTTCGTCGGCTATTACGTCGTGTGGTCGGTGACGCCGGCGTTGCACACGCCGTTGATGGCGGTGACCAATGCCATCTCGTCCGTCATCATCGTCGGCGCGCTGGTCGCGTCGGCGGCGGCCGGGTCGCCGGTGGCGAAGTGGCTGGGGCTGGGGGCGGTGGTGCTGGCGAGCGTCAATATCTTCGGCGGCTTCGCGGTCACCGCGCGGATGCTGGCGATGTACAAGAAAAAAGAGCGTCCGTCCGCGTGACGGGGGCGAAAGGGGGCCGCCGTGCATGAAGTCGCCGTAAATCCGTGGGTGGCGCTCGCCTATCTGGCGGCGGGGGTGTGCTTCATCCTCGCGCTCAGGGGATTGTCGAGCCCGGCGACCAGCCAGCGGGGCAACCGGCTGGGCATGATCGGCATGGGCATCGCCGTCGTCACGACGCTGGTGACGCACGAGATCGCGAGCCTGCCGGAAATTCTCGCCGCGATCGCTGTCGGCGGCGGGATCGGCTTCGTCATCGCGCGGCGGATCGCGATGACGGCGATGCCGCAACTGGTCGCGGCGTTCCACTCGCTGGTCGGGCTGGCGGCGGTGCTGGTCGGCGTGGCGGCGTATCTGAACCCGACCGCGTTCGGGATCGCCGAACTGGTGGTGCCGATGATCGGCCAGCCGTTCGCCGTCATCCACCCCGCCAGCCGCATCGAGCTGGGGCTGGGCGTGGCGATCGGTGCGATCACGTTTTCGGGGTCGATCATCGCGTTCCTGAAGCTGAACGGCAACATGGGCGGCAAGCCGATCCTGTTGCCCGGGCGGCACATGCTCAATCTGGGCGTGCTGGGGTCGATCGTCGGGCTCGTCATGTATTTCACGCAGGATCAGGCGCCGTGGGTGTTCTGGACCGTGACGCTGCTGTCGTTCGCGATCGGGTTCCTGCTCATCATCCCGATCGGCGGCGCGGACATGCCCGTCGTGGTGTCGATGCTGAACAGCTATTCGGGCTGGGCGGCGGCGGCGATGGGGTTCACGCTGGGCAATACGGCGATGATCATCACCGGGGCGCTGGTCGGATCGTCCGGCGCGATCCTGAGCTATATCATGTGCCGGGCGATGAACCGCAGCTTCATCAGCGTGATCGCCGGGGGCTTCGGCGCGGTGGCGGACACGAGCGGCGGCGGCGACAAGGTCGACCGCCCGTGGAAGCGCGGATCCGCGGAGGACGCGGCGTTCCTGATGCAGCAGGCCGAGCAGGTCATCATCGTCCCCGGATACGGCATGGCGGTGGCGCAGGCGCAGCACGTGCTGCGCGAAATGGGCGACAAGCTGAAGGAGCACGGGGTGCGCGTGAAATACGCGATCCATCCGGTCGCGGGGCGGATGCCGGGGCACATGAACGTGCTGCTGGCGGAGGCGAACGTGCCGTATGACGAGGTGTTCGAGCTGGAGGACATCAACTCCGAATTCGCGCAGACCGACGTGGCGTTCGTGATCGGTGCCAACGACGTGACCAATCCCGCCGCCAAGACCGACAGGACGTCGCCGATCTACGGCATGCCGGTGCTGGACGTGGAAAAGGCGAAGACGGTGCTGTTCATCAAGCGCAGCATGGGCGGGGTCGGCTATGCCGGTGTCGACAACGACGTGTTCTATATGGACAATACGATGATGCTGCTGGCCGACGCGAAGAAGATGGTCGAAGAGATCGTCAAGGCGATCGGCTGACCGTGGGAGAGGATCTGGCCCGGAGCCGGGCCAGCGACCAGACCGGCGAGTGGACCGGCGAGTGGGGCGGGCCGCCGCCCAAGTTCACCGCGCTGACGATCGGGGAGGTCGATCGCGGGTACGAGGCGGCGGTGGCGCGATTGGGCGGGCGGCTGCTGGCGCGGATCGACTGGGCCAGCCTGCCGCTGGAGCTGGGCCGTCATGCCGGCCGCCCGATGCTGCTGGTCGAAGCCGAAGGCGTGGCGGAGGCGATCCTGCTGGGCGCATTGCCGCGGATCGACGCGGTGGCGATGGCGCTGGGCCTGCCGGTGGTGGTGGCGCTGGACACCGCGCAGATCGATCTGGTTGCGGCGCAGTTGCTGACCCGCGACCAGGCGCTGCTGGTGGAGGCGGATGCGTTCGACCGGCTGGCGGCGGTCGCGGCGGCGGCGGGAAGGCTGGGCGACCCGGTGCTGCGCGATCATGTGCGCGAGGGCGAGGAATCGCCGCTCGCGCGCCTGAACGAGGAGGTGGCGCGGATCGCGGACCTGCTGGCGCGACTGACGCGCGAGGGCAGCGCCTATGGTTCGGGGCACGATCGGGTGGACCGGCGGCCGGCCGCGCGCGACTCGATCATCGAGGTGTCCGACCGGCGCAGCCGTTTCGCGATCGCGCCCGATGATGCGGAGGCGCGCCATGCCGACCGGGCGGACAATGCCGCACTGGTCCGGCAGACGATCCGGGCGCGGCGGCTGCGCGACGGGTTCCTGGGCAAGGGGCTGTTCGAGGACCCGGCGTGGGACATGGTGCTGGACCTGTACGCCGCGCATCTGGAGGGGGAGCGCGTGTCGGTGTCGAGCCTGTGCATCGCATCGGCGGTGGCACCGACGACGGCGCTGCGCTGGATCGGGAAGCTGACCGATGTCGGCCTGATGATCCGCCAGCCCGATCCGAGCGACCGCCGCCGCGCCTTTGTTGCATTGTCCGAAAAAGCGCGGCAGGGGATGCACGCCTATGTGGCGGCGGTCCGGCGTGCCGGCCTGCCGATCGCATAGGAGACTGGTCCACCCGGACATGCCGGGGGCGCTTAGCTCAGTTGGTAGAGCATCTCGTTTACACCGAGAGGGTCGGCGGTTCGAGCCCGTCAGCGCCCACCAGACATGGCCCCGGAACGCTGCCGCTGCGGCTGGAAGACACAGAGCTTTATCACCAGCGACCGGGCCGGCGGCCCGTTCTTCGCACCGCCGGCGGTGCCCTTGTACGCCTTCTGGATGAAATCGCGGTCGAACCAGGCGGTGAAGAAATCCTGGAACTGCTGCGCCGTCGCGAAGGTCACCGACCCGAAATTGGGATCGTAGAAGCTGAACGTCCGGCCGATCGCCGCCGCCATCGAGTGGTTGGGCGAATTGACCAGCGCATAGCCATTGCCGATGTCGACCAGCCCCCTCGCGACTTTCGCGAATCGGCGGAAGACGTCGGAATATTCGGTGTTCCATTGGGTCGTGACGAGGCCCGCGGGGCCGACATCGTCCGACACCTGATATTCGGCATGCTGGTGACTTTGATAGTTTTTGACGTTGCCGGTCCATTGGCCAATGCGCGCCTGCTGGGCGAGATCGCTCAGGCCGGGCGGTGCGTTCACCGCGACCCGGGATGCCTGTCCGTTGGCGAGTCCCGCCGCCTGATAGCCGTTGGCGATGATCGAGGCCGGGGTTTCCCCTTTTGCCATGCCGATGACATAGGCCATCGACAGACCGAAGCACCAGCCACTGGATGTCGGGCTAAGTTCGGAAAGAATAAGGGCTTGTGCGGTCGGCACGATATCTGTCGCGCTGAACTTGCGCGCCAGGTTGATGAACTCCGGCAACTTGTCGCGGACGCTGTTCCAGGCTCTGTCCATTTCAGGCATGTCATTCCCCCTCCAGTTTCACGCGAACGCATCGCGCCGGACAGGCTGTCCGTCAATCGAATTGAAAACCGACATGCGTCCATCAAAATGACGGCCGGCGCTGTCCTACACGCCGCGGTCCGTGTCACGCCGATGTCGTAGCGGAGGAGCGGGCGATGCAGGAATTACAGCGGGAGATGGCGGCGAGGACGGTCGGCGGCAGGCGGGTGGCGGTGAACGTCGCCGAATCGCCGCTATCGTGGCTGGCGGCGCGCGGACTGGTGACGGCGCGGCAACTGGCGGCGGGCGAGCGGCTGCGTGCGGATCACGAGCGGGCGGCGATGGCTCCGGCGACGACGATGCGCTGGAGCGAGCGGGTGGACGGCGGCGGCGGCGACGGGCTGGACCCGTCGACCGCGCGGATCGCGGCCAAGCGGCGGTTCGACGAGGCGATCGCGGGCATCGGGCCGGGGCTGTGCGATATCCTGTGGCGGGTGGTGTGCGCGGGGGAGGCGTTGCCGGCGGCGGAAAAGGAACTGGGCTGGCCGACGCGATCGGGGCGGCTGGTGCTGACGCTGGCGCTGGACCGGCTGGCGGGCCATTACCGGATCGGCTGAACTTTCATCCGCGTGCCAGCGCCCCTAAATAACGGGCATGAAGTTCGCGATCACCAAATGCCATGGCTCCGGCAATGATTTCCCGATGATCGACGCGCGGGGGATGACGATCCCGGGCGGGGAGCCGGACGGGGGCCCGGACGCGGGCTGGGCGCGGATCGCGCGGGTGCTGGCGGACCGGGCGGGGCCGGTGGGCGGCGACGGCCTGTTGCTGATGACTGACGGCACGGACGAGCGGCCGATCGGGTTCCGGATGTTCAACGTCGACGGATCGGAGGCGGAGACGTGCCTGAACGGCCTGCGCTGCGTCGCGCGGCTGGGGTTCGAGCGGCTGGGGATCGCGCAGGGCGGTGTGCAGCTGAACGGATCGACCGCGTGGGTGGAACGCGACGCCGATCTGGCGCCGGGCGTCTATACCGTGTCGGAGCGCGCCGGCCCGGCCTCCCTCGATGCGGCGGCATGGCCGCTGGGCGATCTGTCGCGCGTGGTGGAACAGGTGGTGCCGATGCTGGAAAGCGAGCGGCGGTTCACGGCGGTGGCGATCCCGAACCCGCATCTGGTCGCCTTCGTCGATGCGATCGACGATGCGGAACTGTCGGCGATCGGCCGACGGTGCGAGGCCGCCCCGGCGTGGCTGCCGCGGCGGGCGAACGTCAGTTTCGTGATGGTGCGCGACGACAGTCTGTTCGTGCGGACGTTCGAGCGGGGCGTCGGCCTGACGAACAGTTGCGGCAGCGCGATGGCGGCATCGACCTATGCCGCCGGGCTGACCGGCCGGATCGGCTGGGACACGGTCGTGACGGTGTTCAACCGGGGCGGGCTGGTGCGCGCGATCGCGAACGAGGATGCGATGGTGACGCTGTCGGGTAATGCGACCGTGGAATGGACGGGCGAGGTCACGATCGGGGAGGACGATGCCTGCGCGCTGACGATCCACGTCCGGCATGACGACGAGATCGCGGCGTGGGGCGGGGTGCTGACGATGGCGGCGGCGTGGCGCTGACGGATCAGGTCAGGACCGCGATCGGCGACCGGATGCGCGGCATGGTCGGATCGACCGAGATCGATCTGACGCGGCCGGACGGCGATGACGGGCTGTTCGGGCCGGGATCGGCGACATGGGCGGTGCACGGCGATTTCCCGAGCATGTTGATCGGCGGCACCGCGTCGCTTTTGATGCAGATGCTGCATCCCGGCGCGCTGGCGGGGGTTTGGGACCACAGCGATTTCCGGCGCGGAATGGCCGGGCGGCTGAAGCGGACGGCGCAGTTCGTCACCGTCACCACCTATGGGTCGACCGAGGCGGCGCACGCCGCGATCGGGCGGGTGCGGCGCATCCACGCGAGGGTCGTCGGGACACTGCCGGACGGCACGCCCTATGCCGCGGACGATCCGGCGTTGCTGACATGGGTGCATGCGGCGGAGGTGGACTGTTTCCTCCGCGCGCATCTGGCGTATCGCGATCCGGCGATGCCGATGGCGCGTCAGGACGCCTATATTTTCGAAATGGCGCAAATTGCCCATAGGCTGGGTGCAGAAAACGTGCCGACCAGCCGTGCGACGCTGTCGCGCTATCTGGAGGCGATGCGGCCTGCGCTGAGGGTCGATCACCGGACGCGCGATGTCGCCCGGCGCCTGCTCGACCAGCCGACGGGGGAGATGGTTGGTGGACCGGCCAACGCATTGATGTTAAAAGCTTCTGTCGATCTTTTGCCGGTATGGGCGAAGCGGCTTCATGGCTGGGATGCGCCCGCGCAGGCGCGGGCCGGCATCGGAGCGCGATGGGGAGCGGCGGGGATCGGACAGGTGATGCGCTGGGCGCTGAAGCCCTGATCGTTGATCTATGTTGGCTTTTGAACGCCGGAGCATGTTAGAGAGCGCGGATCGCCGATCGGCTAAGGCTCTGGGTTCCGGCGACTGAGAGAGACTTGTGCTCCCGCCCTGGGAGTAAGTCTGTGTCAGATGTCGCTGCGGTCGTCATCCGGAAAATGGAAATGCGGGCGCGGCTGGACGATGCCGATCGCGCGGCCATCACCGCGATGGTTCTGCAGCATCGCCATTACGAGCCCGGCAGCTATCTGATCCGCGAGGGCGAGCCGCCGCGGCCGACCTGCGCATTCATCATTTCGGGCATCGCATATCGGCAGAAGCTGACGCGCGAGGGAGCGCGGCAGATCGTCTCGCTGGAGATGCAGGGCGATTTCGTCGACGTCCAGCACCTGTTCCTGCGCGTGGCGGATCACAACGTCCAGTCGCTGACGCGGCTGGAAACGGCGGAGGTCAGCCGCGACGGACTGCGCAAGCTGGCGCTGACGCATCCGGCGATCGGCGAGGCGTTGTGGGTCGATGCGCTGATCGCCGGTTCCGTCTATCGCGAATGGGTCACCAATCTGGGCCGGCGCGATGCGAAGACCCGCGTCGCGCATCTGTTGTGCGAGTTCACGCTGCGCGCGCGCGCAGCGGGCGTCGCGGGGCACCCCAGCTACGAATTGCCGATGACGCAGGAGCAACTGGGCGACGCGACCGGGCTGACCAGCGTGCATGTCAACCGTACGCTGAAATTGCTGGAGGTCGACGGGCTGATCGCGCGCGACCGGCGTCACATCCGGTTGCTCGACTGGGGCCGGATCGTTGACGTCGCGGACTTCAATTCGCGCTACCTGCATCTCGATCAGGCCGGGTCCAGATAGCGGGACAATTCGTCCAATCGACGGATCGCGCCGGCGTGCCCACATCGCCGGGATGACAAACCCGGTCGATCCGGCGGCCCCCGCCGCCTCCGCCTCCGCCCCCGCCCCCGCCCCGCCCTCCTCCGACGGGGACAAGTTTCGCTGGATCCTGCGATGCGGCTGGAAGGGGCTTTGTCCGCGATGCGGACGGGGGGCGATGTTCGCGTCGTGGCTGAAGGTGACGGACCGGTGCGGGACGTGCGGGCTGGATTACCGGTTCGCGGCGCCGGACGACGGGCCGGCGTTCTTTTCCCTGTGCATCGTCGCGTTCCCGCTGGCGTTCTTCGTGGTGTGGATCCAGGTCGCGTTCGATCCGGTATGGTGGGTGCATCTGTTCACGTCGGTGCCGGTGATGCTGATCGGTACGTTGCTGCCGCTGCGGCCGATCAAGGGGTGGCTGGTGGCATCCCAGTACGTCAACCGCGCGCAGGAGCATGGGACGGGGGCGTTGTGGTCGCAACTGCACGGCACCGAGCCGGGAAGGAGCGATTTCGATCAGTGACATACGGCGGCGGTAGCGGGCCGGAGCGGGTTCCGGTACGGGCCGGATCATGGTCGAGACCGGGGAAGAACTGGCGCTGATGCGCGTGTCGGGACGCCTGCTGGCATCGGTGTTCGAGATGCTGGACAGGATGGATCTGGCGGGGCTGTCGACGCTGGCGGTCAACGACCGGGTCGAGCGGTTCATCACCGACACGCTGAAGGCGCGGCCGGCGAGCAAAACGGATCGTTCGCGCCGTCGTGATGTCGGACGTGTACGGCGGGCGGAACCGGCGCGGCCGGGTGTTCGAGTTCGCGCGAGGCGATAGGGGAGCCATCGGTCACCCGTCTGTGACCGATGGCTCCCTTCTTCAAACGGCGATCAGGCGAAGCTGACGCGTCCGATGGCGGTGCGGCGGCGGCGTGCTGCGCCACCCACCATCCCGAAGCCGCCGATCATCATCGCCCATGTCGCAGGTTCGGGAACATAGCTTACGGGTCCGCTATAGCCGTAATAATCCAATGTCACGGTTCCGGAGTTGACCATCGCGTCAGGCATGATGGCAGGATCATCGACGACATCGAAGAACTGAAATCGCGTAATCCCGTCCAGCGGCGTGAATATATAGGAGTTGTACGTCGCCACCCCCTTGAGATTGGTGGTTCCGGGACGGTCTTCGGTGGAAAGCGGCGTACTGATCAAGCTCAGGCCGAACCGGCCGCTGACGCCCATTCTGATTTCGGATAGCCAGCTCGGATCAAACGCCGTCAGGTTGATGTCGTAAGACACGACCCTGACCGCGACGTAATCGCTGACCGATCCATTCAGATCAAGTGTCCTGATCGTGTTGCGCGGGTCGTCCAGTTCCCCATTGATCTTGAATCCGGCGACGTTCAAAACCAGCAACTTGGCCGATGCCGCTCCGCTCATGGATGCCGCTATCAATGCGGCGGAGATGCCCAGAATCCTTGATATCTTCATGTCGAAATCCTTGGTCGAGGTGGTGGTGGCCGATCAGGCGGTTTGCGTTGCGACGGCGCGCTTGCGACGGCGGAGCGATCCCCCGATCATGCCGACACCGCTGCACATCATCGCCCATGTCGCCGGCTCCGGCACCGCTCCGCTCAGCGACCGGTAGATATCCGCGGTCGAGAACCGGTATCCGGGCTGACGAAGTGCGTCGAAACGGGTCGTCCAGCCCATCGCATCGAAGGCAGCGATGTCCAGCGCGGTGACCTCGGCCATCTGGCCGTTGGAAACCGTCGGATCCATGATGCCGAGCTGCGGAGCTCCGGCCAGCGAGTCCCTGAAATGGGATGCCTGGCGTTTGTCGCCGTTATACGTCCCGGTCGACATTCTGGAATCGCCGAACAACTGGGACTTTCCGCCGTCGATCGAGAAATAGGGCGTGTTCTGGGTCGACCAGTCGATCACGCCCTCGGAGCTGTAGCGGAACAGATCCAGAGGATGCATGAAGACGAAATTGTCGAGATTCATCCGCTGCAAACTTCCGGGTGACGTATAGGTGTCGTACGTGTCCACACCGCTGACGAAGCCGAGAGCGTGACCGATTTCGTGAATGGCGACGCCCAGAAAATCGACGCTCTTCGACGAGATTCCGTCCCGGGGATCGAAATCGAAATCGAAATCGCTGCTGAAAAGCACCCGTCCATCCGTCGCGGCGTAGTCGATAGGCAGACCGGTCGCACTGATGGTCTGGCCCATTGCCTTTGCGAGAGCCGTGTTCGTCAGGAGACCGATGTTCGTGATGATCGGCTTGTCGACGACGCGGGTATATTTGTCGAGGTAACCGTTGCCCGCCGCATTCAGATAGTTCGTCGTCACCGTGAGTTGCTGATCGCCATAAGGCGAAGCCTTCAAAGTCTGAAGCGAGCTGATTGCCAGCGCGTCCACGGATGAGGTCGCCGTCGATCGCAGCGCCTGATACACCTGACTGTTGAACAGTGGCGTCGCGGCAGAAGCTGTTCCGCCGATGACATTCGGTCCGAGGCGACTGAAACCGATATCCAGGTTGATCGTGACGTTGTTCGTCAGGATCGACGACCAGTAGGCGGCGGCCATGTCGAAACCGGCACGGGCCTGAGTTCCGGCGCCGGCACCCCCGAGGTTGTTCAATTTAAATGTTACCGCCCCGGCAGGTACCGTCATGACGGAAAACGTCATGGACAACAATAAAACAGCTTTTTTGAAACGCATGGTATGCTCCCCGTTGCCGAATTTTCATCGGACTGGGTGGAAAGCTCAGTCACTGACATAATAATGTCAATTATCTTTATTCATATATAAAAGACACTTTATAATAAGAGCTTTGATCTTCTATTCTCTTTCAATGGGTTAACATTCTCCGGGCAGTTGGCGATCCGCGTCCGCGGGAATGACAGACCCCCGGATCGAAACGCCGCTTGACAGCGTCACGCTGTTTGTGTACAAAACAGGAACATCGAGAATTAGCAAGTCGGGCCGGCGCGGTCCGGGGGCGGGGGCCTCCGGATACGCGACCGGCCCTTCCTGCGTTCGGCCGCTTCGGGGGCGGCGATGGGGGGCGCGACCGCCTGCGGGGGCGGCGGGCGCGGGGTGGCGATGGGGTCGGGGTCGCCATCGGTAGCGGAGGGAGCGGATATGGGGCGGAATGACGTGGCGGGGCAGGTTGGCCCGGACGGCGAGGTTCGGGCGGATGACGCGAGCGGCGCACGGGCGCTGGTCATCGCGGGGCACGCGGCCGCGGGTGCCCGCGCCGGTCGGCGGACGCGTCGAGCGGCCGGCGAAGGGTGGCGCGACGGTGCGCTGGACGCGGCGGAGCCGGCTCGGCTGGCGCTGGCTGGACGGGGTCGACGTGCCGCTGGGCGAGGAGCGCGAAGGCTGGCGCGTCGTGCTGGCCCGTGGCGCAACGGTCGAGGAACGGTCGGTCGATACCGCGATGCTGGTCTTGAGCGCGGCGGAATGCGCGGGCGGTGTCGCGGTGACGGTGCGGCAACGGGGCATGTGGGGAGACTCGCCGCCCCTGACGATCATGGTGGGAGAATGATGATGGAGACGACCGCACGGCTGGCGCTGCCGCTGATCGAGCCGGGACAGGCGCAGAAGGAACTCTTTCACAACGAGGCGCTGATGCTGATCGATGCGGGCGTGCAGGCCAGCGTCGTGGCCGCCGGGGTGAACGTCCCGCCGGTGTCGCCGACGCCGGGGCGCTGCTGGATCGTCGGGCCGGCGGCGACCGGGGCGTGGAGCGGCCACGCGACGGCGATCGCCTGCGCGACCGCCGGGGGCTGGCGGTTCCTGATCCCGGCCGAGGGATGGACGGTGTGGGACATCGCGCGACGTCAGGTGCTGCGCCATGTCGACGGCGAGTGGGATACCGGGATCGTTCCCGCGCGCCGCATCGTCATCGACGGAACCCCCGTGCTGGGGCCGCGCCAGAACGCGATCGCTGCGCCGACGGGCGGGAATTTCGTGGATACAGAGGCGCGTCAGGCGGTTGCGGCGATGCTGGCGATGCTCCGCACGCACGGGCTGATCGCCCCCTGACATCAAATAAGCGTGGCTATTGGGCAACAGTCGCGGAACAATGTCGGCTTGTCTGGAAACCATCGTCGGGATAGTGAGTTTGCCCTGTCCGTAGTGACACTTCAAGAAAGGGGAATATGATGCGGAAGCTTGCCGTCGTTCTGGCACTTGCATCCACCGCACTCGCCACACCCGCCCTGGCCCGCGATAATTCGTGGTACATCGGCATTAACGGTGGTGCGATGGTGGTCGAAGATATCGACTATGACATCGGAACTCTCGACAGCGCAGGTACTGTCGATTCCAAGTACGGCTATGACGTCGATGGCGTCATCGGCTACGATTTCGGCGGTTTCCGCCTGGAAACCGAAGTGGGCTGGAAGCGCGCCACGATCGACAGCTATTCGTCGACCACGACGACGCCGGGCACGACCGTTCCGGGTGGCGTTCGCACGAACTTCCCGGCAGGCGTGTATGAGGGTGCGGGCTACGCAACCTCGGCGCTCAGCTTCATGGTCAACGGCCTGCTCGACTTCGGTGAAGACGACGGGATCCAGGGCTTCATCGGCGGTGGTGTCGGCGTCGCTCGCGTCAAGACCAACGTCGCCGTCAACAGCGGCCTGATCGCTCTCAGCGATTCGGACACCGTGTTCGCGTATCAGGGTCTTGCGGGTGTCCGCGCTCCCCTGACCGACCACGTCGACGTCAGCCTGAAGTACCGTTTCTTCAATGCGGAGAACGTGGGTCTGGTCGACGTGTCGAACCGGAACTTCGACGGTCGCTTCCGGTCGCACTCGATCCTGGGTGGCCTGACGTACAACTTCGGTTCGCCGACGCCGCCGCCTCCTCCCCCGCCGCCGCCGCCGCCGCCGCCGCCTCCCCCGCCGCCGCCTCCTCCGCCGGAGCCGGTTGCATGCTCGCCGGGACCGTTCATCGTGTTCTTCGAGTGGGACAAGTCGGACATCACGCCGGAAGCGGCGTCGATCCTCGACAATGCCGTCACCCAGTACCAGACCTGCGGCAACGCTCAGGTCCAGCTGGCCGGTTACACCGACACCTCGGGTTCGTCGCAGTACAACCAGGGCCTGTCGCAGCGCCGTGCAGACGCGGTGAAGGCGTATATGTCCTCGCGTTCCATCCCGGAAGGCGTCGTCACGACAAGCGCATTCGGCGAGACGAACCTGCGCGTGCAGACTGCCGATGGCGTCCGCGAAGTGCAGAACCGTCGCGTGGAGATCACCTACGGTCCGGGTTCGGGCCAGTAAGTCTCTCCTCTCGAAGCAAGATCGGGGAGGTCGGCGTAAGCCGGCCTCCCTTTTCTTTTGTGCGGCGTTTTCGGTGTGCGGCGCTCGTCACTCCCGACGTCGTTCCGCTACGTCAGGCCGGACGAAACTGCCCCGGCAGGAGGTCGGCGAGTGTCCAGTCGCCGATGCTCCAGCGGACGAGGCGGAGCGTCGGATGACCGATGGCGGCGGTCATGCGGCGGACCTGCCGGTTGCGGCCCTCGTGGATCGTGAGGCTCAGCCAGCAATCCGGGATCGCGGCGCGGACGCGGATCGGCGGGTCGCGGGGCCAGAGGCCGGGCGGATCGATGCGCTCGACCGCGGCGGGACGCGTCACCCCATCCTTGAGCATGACGCCGCGGCGCAACTGGTCGAGCGTCGCCGGGTCCGGATCGCCCTCCACCTGTACCAGGTAGGTCTTGCCGAGCTTGAAACGGGGATCGGCGATGCGCGCCTGAAGCCGGCCGTCGTCGGTCAGCAGCAGGAGGCCCTCGCTATCGCGATCGAGCCGGCCGGCAGGATAGATCCCGGGCAGGTCGATGAAGTCCGACAGCGTCGAACGGGGCGTGTCGGTGCCGCGGTCGGTGAACTGGCTGAGTACGTCATAGGGTTTGTTGAACAGGATCAGCCGGGCCATGGCCGATGCTGTGCCAGTGCCAGCCGGCAATGTCGCGTGCGATCGCCGAGGCTTTCGGAGTGGGGCCTGCGGTTCAGCGGCTCACCCGGGCGATAGCGCCGACTCTCCCCCGCCCCTTCGGGGAGGGGCGGGGGAGAGCCTTTCTGCGGCGCGCTGGTCGCTGGTGAGAAGGCTTCACCCCAACCCTTCCTTGAAGGGCCAGCCCTTTCCTGAAGGGAAGGCGTTCTTCAGGGCTTCAACTGACGAGGAGCGCCAGCTTGCCGTCGCCTTCGTCGACATGGATGGTCGATCCGTCCCTGACGTCGCCGCGCAGGATCAGGTCGGCGAGCGGATCCTGGAGGTGGCGCTGGACGGCGCGTTTCAGGGGGCGGGCGCCGTAGACCGGATCGTAGCCGACGCGGCCGAGCCACGCGCGGGCGGCGTCGGTCAGGTCGAGCACGACCTTCCGGTCGGCGAGGAGCTTGCCGACGCGGCCGACCTGAATATCGACGATCGGGCCCATATGCGCCTGTCCCAGACGGTGGAACAGGATGATCTCGTCCAGCCGGTTGAGAAATTCGGGGCGGAAATGCGCGCGGACGATCTCCATCACCTGCGGTTCGACGGTGTCGACGTCCTGACCCTCGTCGAGGTTCGCCAGATACTGGCTGCCGAGATTGCTGGTCAGGATGATGAGCGTGTTCGAGAAGTCGACGGTGCGGCCCTGTCCGTCGGTCAGCCGACCGTCGTCCAGCACCTGCAACAGCACGTTGAACACGTCGCCATGCGCCTTTTCGACTTCGTCGAAGAGGACGACCTGATAGGGGCGGCGGCGGACGGCTTCGGTCAGGACGCCGCCCTCCTCGTAACCGACATAGCCGGGAGGCGCGCCGATCAGGCGGGCAACGGCGTGCTTTTCCATGAACTCGCTCATGTCGATGCGGACCATCGCGGCGGGATCGTCGAACAGGAATTCGGCGAGCGCCTTGGTCAGCTCGGTCTTGCCTACACCCGTCGGCCCGAGGAACAGGAACGAGCCGAGCGGGCGGTTCGGATCCTGTAGCCCGGCACGGGCGCGGCGGACGGCGGTGGCGACGGCGCGCACCGCATCGCCCTGACCGATCACGCGCTTGCCGAGCAGTTCCTCCATCCTGAGCAGCTTCTCGCGTTCGCCGGACAGCATCCGGTCGACGGGGATGCCGGTCCAGCGGCTGACGACGCCGGCGATATCGTCGGCGGTGACCTCCTCGCGCAGCATCGCGCCCTTGGTCGCGCCGGCAGCGTCGGCGAGCTGTTTCTGGAGTTGCGGGATCGTGCCGTAGGACAGCTCGCCGGCGCGGGCGAGATCGCCCTGACGCTGCGCCTGGTCGAGCGCGACGCGGGCGGCTTCGAGCTGTTCCTTGAGCTTGGACTCGGCGCCGATCTTGTCCTTCTCGGCCTGCCAGCGCGTGGTCAGTTCGGCCGATTGTTCTTCCAGATTGGCGAGGTCGTGCTCGATCGTCCCGAGCCGGTCGAGCGATGCCGCGTCGGTTTCACGGCGCAGACCCTCGCGCTCGATCTTGAGGCGCAGGATGCGGCGGTCGAGCGTCTCGATCTCCTCCGGCTTCGATTCCACTTCCATGCGGATGCGGCTGGCGGCCTCGTCCATCAGGTCGATCGCCTTGTCGGGGAGGAAGCGGTCGGTGATGTAGCGGTTCGACAGCGTCGCAGCGGCGACCAGCGCGCCGTCGGTGATGCGGACGCCGTGATGGAGTTCGTATTTCTCGTTCAGGCCGCGCAGGATCGAGATCGTATCCTCGACCGTGGGTTCGCCGACGAAGACGGGCTGGAATCGCCGCTGGAGCGCGGGGTCCTTCTCGACATATTTGCGATACTCGTCGAGCGTGGTCGCGCCGACGCAGTGGAGTTCGCCGCGGGCGAGGGCGGGTTTCAGGAGATTGCCGGCGTCCATCGCGCCTTCGGATTTACCGGCGCCGATTAGCTGGTGCATCTCGTCGATGAACAGGACGACGTCGCCCTCGGCCGCCTTCACCTCGTCCAGCACGCCTTTCAGCCGTTCCTCGAACTCGCCGCGATATTTCGCGCCCGCGATCAGTGCGCCCATGTCGAGCGCCATCAGGCGGCGGTCCTTCAGCGTGTCGGGCACGTCGCCATTGGCGATGCGCAACGCCAGCCCCTCGGCGATCGCGGTCTTGCCGACGCCGGGTTCGCCGATCAGCGCGGGATTGTTCTTGGTGCGGCGGGCGAGAATCTGGATCGTGCGGCGGATCTCCTCGTCACGGCCGATCACCGGGTCTAGCTTGCCGTCACGCGCCGCCTGCGTCAGGTCGCGCGCGAACTTCTTGAGCGCGTCGTAGCGGTCCTCGGCCCCGGCGGTGTCGGCGGTGCGGCCCTGACGCAACTGGTTGATCGCGGCGTTCAGACTTTCCGGCGTGACGCCGGCGGCCTTCAGCGCCTTGCCGGGGGCGGTGGTGAGCGACAGCGCGAGCGCGACGAGCAGGCGTTCGACGGTGACGAAGCTGTCGCCGGCCTTTTGCGCGATCTGTTCCGCGGTATCGAGGACGCGGACGGTGTCGTTGTCGAGGCCGGGACTCTGTTGGGCGCCGGAGCCGCTGACCGCCGGAATCTTCGCGAGCGCCGTGTCGGTGTCGGCCACCGCGCGCTTCGCATCGCCGCCCGCGGCCTGGATCAGGCCGGCGGCCATCCCCTGGTCGTCTTCGAGCAACGCCTTGAGCAAATGTTCGGGGGCGATGCGCTGATGGCTCATGCGGATCGCAACGGTTTGCGCGGACTGGAGAAAGCCCCTGGCGCGGTCGGTGAATCGGTCGAGGTTCATGGATGATCCCTGTCTGTTGGCGATCACATGGTGTTGTATTGGGGCAACACAAGTACTCCCGTATACGAAAACCGTCGCGCCATTGCCTCTGCAGCACACGCGTTATAGCGTGTCTTGATACAGGTTGGAGACGTATTGCCCATGACCATCAAATCCGTCGCGCTGGCTGGCGCGGCTGCACTCGCGCTCGTAGCTCCGATCCTGTCTCCAGCGGTCGCGCAGCAGGCGCAGCCGGTGCCCGCGGCGACCCTCGTGAAGGCGGTGAACCTGCCCTATGAGGAATTCACGCTGCCGAACGGATTACGGGTGGTCGTACATACCGATCGCAAGGCCCCGGTCGTGGCGCTGTCGGTGTGGTACGATGTCGGCGCCAAGCACGAGCCGGCGGGGAAGACGGGCTTCGCGCACCTGTTCGAGCATCTGATGTTCAACGGATCGGAGAATGCGCCGGACGATTTCTTCGAACCGCTGAAGCAGGTCGGCGCGACCGATTTCAACGGGACGACGAACCTCGACCGGACCAACTATTACGAGACGGTGCCGACCGCGGCGCTGGAGCGGGCGCTGTTCCTGGAGAGCGACCGCATGGGCTATCTGCTTGGTGCGGTGACGCAGGGGAAGCTCGACGAGCAGCGCGGCGTCGTCCAGAACGAGAAGCGGCAGGGCGACAACCAGCCTTACGGACTGGTCGACTACAAGATCACCGCCGGGCTGCTGCCGGTGACGCACCCTTATGGTCACGACACGATCGGATCGATGGCCGATCTGGACGCGGCGACGCTGACGACGGTGAGCGACTGGTTCCGCAGCCATTACGGGCCGAACAATGCGGTGCTGGCGCTGGCGGGCGATGTCGATGTCGCGACGGCCAAGCGGCTGGTGACGAAGTATTTCGGTGCGATTCCGAGCGGGCCGAAGACGGCGGCGCGGGTGGTGCCGGTGACGACGCTGACCGCGCCCAAGGTCGAGACGATGAAGGACCGCGTCGCGGCGGTCATGATCTCGCGCAGCTGGACGGTGCCGGGATCGAACGACCCGCAGTCGGTGAACCTGGACATCGCGGCGAACGTGCTGGGTGGGCTGGCGAGTTCGCGGCTGCAGGAGGCACTGGTCCGGCAGGAGAAGCTGGCGACCAGCGTATCGGCCTATAATTACGGCTATAACCAGATCGGCCAGTTCACGATCCAGGTCATCGTCAAGGAGGGCGTCGATCCGGCCAAGGTCATGCAGCGGCTGGACGCGATCACCGCCGATTTCCTGAAGGACGGCCCGACCGCGGACGAGGTGAGCCGGGTCGTGACGAACGAGGCGACGGGGCGTATCGCGTCGCTGGAGTCGGTGAACGGTCAGGCGCGGGTGCTGGCGAGCGGCGCGCTGCTGGCGAACGATCCGGGGTTCGCGAAAAAGGAACTGGAGCGGCTGGCGGCGGCCACGCCCGCGTCGGTCAAGGCGGCGGCGGACCAATGGTTGACCAAGCCGTCTTATACGCTGACGGTCGTACCCGGCCCTCGCGATGCGTATGAGGAGGCGAAGGTGCCGCCGCCCGCCGCGGTGAAGCCCGCCCCGGAGACCCCGGTGAAGGGCACGCGCGGCGGCTTGCCCGCGCTCGGCACGATCGGCGAGTTGAAGTTTCCGGCCGTGCAGCGCACGAAGCTGTCGAACGGCATCGAGCTGATCTACGCGCAGCAGGCGGCGGTGCCGATGACGCAGATGTCGCTGAGCTTCGACGCCGGCGCGGCGGCGGACGTGCCGGGCAAGTCGGGAACGCAGCAACTGACGCTGTCGTCGATGGACGAGGGCACGACGACGCTGTCGGCGGCCGAGCTCGCGATCGCCAAGGAGCGGTTGGGCGCGAGCATCAACACCGGCTTCGGCGCGGATCGCACCTATGTGACGCTGGGCGTGCCGAGCGCGAACCTGTCGCCGGCGACGGCGCTGTTCGCCGACATCGTGCGCCGACCCGCCTTCGCCGATGCCGAAGTCGCCCGTGTACGCGACCAGCAGATCGCGCAGATCGCGCAGGAACTGACCAATCCCGGTGGCCTGTCGCAACGGGCATTGCCGCCATTGCTGTACGGCCCGGACTCCCCCTATGCGCGCACCGCCGGCAGCGGCGATGCGCGGGCGGTGGCGGGCCTGACGCGCGCGGAACTGGTTGCGTTCCAGCAGGCGTGGCTGCGGCCGGACAAGGCGAAGCTGTTCGTCGTCAGCGACCGTCCGCTCGCCGAAGTACGGGCCGCGCTGGAGCCGGCGTTCGGCGACTGGAAGGCGAGCGGCACGGCGGGTGTGAAGCGGTTCGAGGGGGCGGGCACGCCGTCCGCTCCGAAGATCGTACTGATCGACCGGCCGGACAGCCCGCAGTCGGTGATCGTCGCGGGTATCCCGAACGCGATGACGGGGACCGAGGACCTGCTACCGATCCAGACCGCCAACGACGCGCTGGGTGGCGGTTTCCTGGGCCGCCTGAACATGGACCTGCGCGAGGGCAAGCATTGGTCGTACGGTGTCTACGGCATCTTCCGCCAGCTGGAACATGCCGCGCCCTTCTACGTGCAGGCGCCGGTGCAGGCGGACAAGACCGGGCCGTCGATCGCGGCGCTGCGCGGCGACCTGAGCGGGTTCGTCGGTGCGGAGCCGATGACGCAGGTGGAGTTCGATCGCGCGATCAGCGGCGCGGTGCGCTCGCTCAGCGGCAATTTCGAAACCGGCGGCGCGGTGCTGGGTGCGATGCAGAACAACGATCTGTATCGCCGGCCCGACGATTATTACGCCACGATCGCACAGCGATATCGTGGCATGACGCTGCCGCAGCTGAATACGGCGATGAAGGCGGCACTGGACCCGTCGCGCGCGATCTGGGTGGTGGTCGGTGACGCCAAGGTTGTGCGGCCGCAGCTTGACACGCTGGGCCTGCCGGTCGAGTCCGTGTCGGCGGCGTCCGTAACGGACGCAAAACAGGAGATGAAGTGATGGCTGGGGTGGACGGCACCTATGATTGCGTCGTGAAGTCGCCGCTGGGCGACCAGAAGATGACGCTGACCGTGAAGAGCGACGGCGGCACCTTCACCGGCGACGTGACCGGTGCGATGGGCGGCATGGCCGTCAACGGCACGGTCGACGGCGACACGATCGCGTGGAAGCAGAGCGTGAGCGTGCCGATGCCGATGACGCTGGACTGCGAAGGCACGATCGAGGGCGACACGCTGGTCGGATCCGTCGGCGCGGGGGCGTTCGGCAGCTTTCCGATGTCGGGCACGCGCACCGCGTGATCGCCACCGCTTGATGCACGTTTCGCGGCCCGCCTGTCCCCCATGGACCGGCGGGCCGTTCGTTTTTCAAAGGAATGCTCGGATGATCCGTACCCTGCTGGCCGCGACCGCAATCGCAGCGATCGCCACGTCGCTGCCCGCACAGACCAGACCCGCCGCGTCGAAGAGCGCACAGGCGAACGCGCTGAAGGCGTTCGACGAGCGCCCGGCCAAATACGTGCCGGCGGTGGAGAAATACGGATACATCCGGCGCGTCGTCGAGATCCCGATGCGTGACGGCGTGAAGCTGCACACGATCATCGCGATCCCGCGCGGGGCGAAGGACGCGGGCATGCTGATGACGCGCACGCCGTACGATGCGGAAAGCTCCGCCAGCGACCGGCCGGGCATCTACGCGTCGCTGCCCGGCGCGGCGGCCACGGGCGAGGATGCGATCACCGCCTCGGGCTATATCCGCGTCTTTCAGGACGTGCGCGGGATGCACGGGTCGGAGGGGCAGTATTCGATGAACCCGGCCCCCGTCGGCACGCCGTTCAACCCCACGAAGACCGACGACAGCACCGACACCTACGACACGATCGACTGGCTGGTGAAGCACGTTCCCGAATCGAACGGGCGCGTCGGTATCATCGGCATCAGTTATGACGGATTCCTGTCGCTGATGCCGCTCATCAACCCGCACCCTGCGTTGAAGGTCGCGGTGCCGATGAACCCGATGGTCGACGGCTGGCGCGGCGACGACTGGTTCCACAACGGCGCGTTCCGCCAGACGATGATGGGATACATGCTGGGGCAGGAGGCGACGCGCGACGCATCCGCCGAATGGATTCAGGACATCAGCGACGATTACGACTGGTATCTGAAGGGCGGCTCCGCCGGCGCCATCGCGAAGAGGCAGGGGCTGGAGCAGGTAGGATTCTGGCGCAAGGTCGCCGAACATCCCGCCTACGACACCTACTGGCAGTCGCAGGCGATGGACCAGGTGCTGGCGAAGCAGCCGCTGAAGGTGCCGGTGATGGTCGTCCACAGCCTGTGGGATCAGGAGGATATCTACGGCGGTCCCGCGGTCTACAAGGCGCTGGAGGCCAAGGACACCAACAACGACATGGTGTTCCTGACCATGGGGCCGTGGTTCCACGGGCAGGGAGCCGGTGACGGCAGCGCGCTGGGCGGTGTGAAGTGGAGTGCGGACACGGCGCTCTGGTGGCGACGCACCGTGCTGGCGCCGTTCCTTGCGCATTACCTGAAGAGCGATCAGCCGGCGATGGATGTCGCCCCGGTGACGGCATTCCAGTCGGGCGCGAACGAGTGGCAGCGGTTGCCAGCCTGGCCGGGAGCGGGAGCGGCGACCCCGGCGAAGCTGTACCTGAAGCCGGCCGGTGCGCTGGGGTTCGACGCGGCGGCGGGCGACGCGGCGACGGCGGAGTATATCTCCGATCCCGCCGCGCCGGTCGGATACCGTGCGCGGCCGCTGCCCAAGTCCGATTCGGGCAATGGCTGGCGCAACTGGCTGGGCGGCGACCAGCGGATGGTGTCGGGCCGTCCTGACGTACTGGTGTTTCAGACGGAGCCGCTGACGCAGGCGGTGACGGTCGCGGGTGCGCCGGAGGTCAATTTGAATGCCTCCACGACGGGCACCGACAGCGACTGGGTGGTGAAGCTGATCGACGTGTATCCGGACGGCCGCACCAGCGACGCTGATATGGCGGGCTATCAGTTCGGCGTGGCGATGGACATCTTCCGCGGTCGGTACCGCGAAAGCCTGTCGGAGGCGAAGCCGATCGCCGCCAACGTGCCGCTGACCTACCGCTTCGCGCTGCCGACGACGAACCACGTGTTCCGGCCGGGGCATCGCATCATGGTGCAGGTTCAGTCGAGCTGGTTCCCGCTCTACGACCGCAACCCGCAGACGTTCGTGCCGAACATCATGTTCGCCAGGCCGGCGGATTACGTGAAGGCGACCCAGAAGGTCACCGTCGGCGGGCCGGACGAGAGCTTCGTGACGTTGCCGGTGGTGCGGTGAGGGGCTGAGGCTTTCCCGGTTGCGTCATTGCGGGAACAGCGAAGCAATCCAGCGCGGCGCGCGGAACGCTGGATCGCTTCGCTACGCTCGCAATGACAGCGTCCTCGAGCTTGTTGCGACGCGGAAGTCTATCCGTCCGTCGTGACCCCGCTCCCCTCAGCGACGGACGCGCGTGACGTGGCCCATCTTGCGGCCGGGACGCGCCGTGCCCTTGCCGTAGAGGTGCAGGTGTGCGCCCGCTTCGCCGAGCACCGGCTGCCACGGATCGTCGCCGATCAGGTTCTGCATCTCCACCCGCGTACCCGTCAGCGCGGTGCTGCCGAGCGGGAGGCCGCAGATCGCGCGGATGTGGTTCTCGAACTGGGAGCATTCCGCCCCCTCGATCGTCCAGTGGCCCGAATTGTGGACGCGCGGGGCCATCTCGTTGAAGACCGGCCCGTCCACGCCGACGAAGAACTCGCACGCCAGCACGCCGACATAGTCGAGCCGCGCGGCGATGCGGCAGGCGAGGTCGGTCGCCTCGTCGACCTGCGCCAGCACGGCGGCCGGGGCGGGCAGGGTCGAGGTGCGCAGGATCGCGTCGCGGTGGATGTTGAGCGGGGCGTCGTAGCGGGCGGTCGTGCCGTCCTGCCCGCGGACGATCAGGACGGAGAATTCATGCTCGAACGGCACGAACGCCTCCAGCACGGCGGGGCCGCCGATCGACTCCCATGCGGCATCGGCGTCGGCGGGCGTGTGCAGCCGGGCCTGCCCCTTGCCGTCATAGCCGAAACGCGCGGTCTTGAGGACGGCAGGGGTGCCGACGTCGGCGACCGCCGCTTCCAGTTCCTCGCGGCTCGATACGGCTGCCCAGCGCGCGGGGCGACCCCCGACCTCCTCGACGAAGCGCTTCTCGGCGATCCGCTCCTGCGCGGCGGCGAGCGCGCGGGGATGGGGGTGGACCGGCACGCGTTCGGCCAGCCACTCGACCGGGCCGATCGCGACATTCTCGAACTCGTACGTCACGACGTCGCAGGCAGCGGCGAAATCGGCGAGGACGATGCGGTTGTGGTAATCGGCGCGCGTCAGGCTGGACGCGGTCTGCGCGGCGACGCTCTGGCGATCCGGCGCGAGGACGTGCGTGCGATAGCCAAGCTGCGCGGCGGCCACCGCCAGCATACGGCCGAGCTGGCCGCCACCGAGGATGCCGATCGTCGCGCCGGGTTCGAGCATCAGCCGACCGGAACGGGATCGGTCGCGACGGACTCCGTCTGCTTCGCGCGCCACGCCTTGAGCCGCTCCGCCAGCCCCTCGTCATACGTCGCGAGGATGGCGGCGGCGAGCAGGCCGGCGTTGATCGCCCCCGCCTTGCCGATCGCCAGCGTGCCGACCGGGATGCCGCCGGGCATCTGCACGATCGAGAGCAGGCTATCCATGCCCGACAGCGCCTTCGATTCGACGGGTACGCCCAGCACCGGCAGATGCGTCATCGCGGCGGCCATACCCGGCAGATGCGCCGCCCCGCCGGCACCGGCGATCACGACCTTCAGCCCGCGGTCGGCCGCGCCGGTAGCGTAATCGTACAACCGCTGCGGCGTACGATGCGCCGACACCACCTGGGTCTCATGCGCGACACCGAGCGCCGTCAGCGTGTCCGCGGCGTGGCGCATCGTCTCCCAATCGGACGTCGAACCCATGATGATGCCAACGAGCGTCATGGGCGGCGGTTAGCGAGCCTGGGCCTGCATGGCAATCCGCGAGGAACGCGGCCGATGCCTAGCGGTCGCGCAAATAATAGCGATCGGTGGCGTTCAGCGCGTCGTCCAGTTCGTAGACGATCGGCTGGCCGGTGGGGATCTCCAGTCCGGTGATTTCCTCGTCGCTGATGTGCGACAGGTGCTTGACCAGCGCGCGGAGCGAATTGCCGTGCGCCGAGATCAGGACGCGGTTGCCAGCCTTCAGCGCGGGCGCGATGCGGTCGTCCCAATAGGGCAGGACGCGCACGATCGTGTCCTTCAGGCTTTCGGTGTTGGGGATCGCGATGCCGCGGTACCGGATGTCGTTCGACAGGTCGAATGCGCTGCCGGCCTCCTGCGCGGGCGGGGGGATGTCGAAGCTGCGGCGCCAGATCTTCACCTGATCCTCGCCGTGCTTCGCCGCCGTCTCCGCCTTGTCGAGGCCGGTGAGGCCGCCATAATGCCGCTCGTTCAGCCGCCAGCTTTTCTCGGTCGGCAGCCACAGCCGGCCCATCGCCTCCAGCGCTAGGTTCAACGTCTTGATCGCGCGCAGCTGGAGGCTGGTGAAGGTCAGGTCGAAGTCGAGGCCCTTCGCCGCCATCAGCTCGCCCGCCGCCTTCGCCTCGGCCGCGCCCTGATCGGTCACGTCGACATCCCACCAGCCGGTGAAGCGGTTCTCGAGGTTCCACGACGACTGGCCGTGACGGATGAGGACGAGCTGCGGCATCGGCATTCCTTAGAGCGCAAGGGTCATGAAGCGGTTGTGCGGGCTGGCACGATAGTCGGCGAAGGGCGGGCAGTCCACGAAGCCGGTGCGGTGATAGAGCGCGACGGCAGCATCGTGACTGGCGGCGGTGCCCGTTTCCAGGCTGAGGCGCGCGTACCCGTCCGCCCGTGCCGCCGCGACGATGTGGTCCATCATGGCGCGACCGACGCCACGGCCGAGAAAGGCCGGATCGGCGCGCATCGACTTCACCTCGGCATGACCCGCATCCAGTCGTTTCAGCGCACCGAACCCCGCGAGCGCGTCGTCGATCCAGACCGTCCAGAACGTCACGCCCGGTTCCGACAGGCCGCGGGCGTCGAGGGCGAAGGCGAACTCGCCCGACATCACCGCACGCAGTTCGGACAGGTGAAACGCCAGCAGCGTCGCGACATGCGGCGCATTCGGATCGTCCTGTCGTATGTCCATGGACCGCGCCGCCCCTTCGCTGGTTGTGCGATGCGGTTCTAGGACAGGAAGCGCATCATGGGAATTCGGCGGGAAACGATCGTGTACGAAGGTCCGGGCGGCCCGTTCGAGGGCGTCGCGGCATGGGACGACGCCACCGACGATCGGCGGCCCGGCGTGCTCGTCATCCCCAACATCCTCGGCCAGAAGGAGAGCGACACCGTCGTGGCCGAGCGGTTGGCGAAGCTGGGCTATGCGGCATTGGCCTGCGACGTGTTCGGGCAGGGCAAGCGCACCGAGCGCAACACGCCGGAAACGTCGAGATATATGGACGAGCTGAACGCCGATCGCCGCCTGCTGCGCGGGCGGCTGGAAGCGTCGCTGGCTGCGTTGAAGGCGCTGCCGGTAGTCGATGGCGACCGATGCGCGGCGATCGGGTTCTGCTTCGGCGGCAAGGCGGCGCTGGATGTCGCGCGGTTCGGGGGCGATGTGCTTGCGGTGGTGTCGTTCCACGGGGTCTATGACCGGCCGGACTATGACAGCGTGTCGCCGATCGCGGCGAAGATACTGGTCTGTCACGGCTGGAACGATCCGCTGGGGCCGCCGCCAGCGGTGACGGCACTGGGCGAGGAACTGACCGAGGCGGGTGCGGACTGGCAGATCCACGCTTATGGCGGTGCCGGGCATGCGTTCACCGACCGCGAGCTGGAGGATACGGGCAGCGGCTTCGGCTTCAACGCCGCTGCGGATCGGCGGAGCTGGCAGGCGATGCAGAACCTGTTCGCGGAGGTGTTCGGCTAACGCGCGTGCATAGCTGTCATGATCCGTTCTCCCGCGAAGACGGGAGAACGGATCACCCGAATGCGTCTTCAAACCTCGTCGATCATGTCCGCCAGCGTTTCCAGCATTGCGTGCGCCAGTTGCTTCGAGCGTTCCGGCGACCAGCCGAACTCCGCGTCCGGGTTCGGATCATGATCCTTGAACGGCATTTCCAGCGTCATCGACAGCGCGCCGAATCGCTCCGCCACCTGATTGGTCGACATCGACAGGTTGGCGTTGCCGGCGGACGACTTCTCGTAGCCCTTGTCGGTCTGGAAATCGGGCGTGTGCGCGGCGAGGCGACGGCCGAATTCGTAAAATTTCGCACCGTGATCGTCGGTCCAGGACGGAATGCCCTCGTAACCGGCGATGAAGTTGGCCGGGATCGCCTCGTCGCCGTGGATGTCCATCGCGACGTGGACGCCGGTCGCATCCATCGCGTTGCGGACGCATAGGACTTCCGGGCTGCGCTCCGCCGAGGGTGCGTGCCATTCGCGGTTCAGGTTCACGCCGGCTGCGTTGGTGCGCAGATGGCCGCGGCGGGTGCCGTCCGGGTTCATGTTCGGCACGACGTGGAAGGTCGCCTTCTCCAGCAGCGCCCTGGTGATCGGGTCGTCCGCGTCCGTCAGCCGCTCCAGTGCGCCTTCCATCCACCATTCCGTCATCGACTCGCCGGGATGCTGGCGGCCGTACAGCCACACCTGCTTCGCGCCGGTGCCGATCGTGAGGGCATCGATCGCCTGCCCGTCGAGGCTGGTGCCGAGTTCGCGGTGGGTGACGCCCGGCTGCGTTGCGATACGCGCGACCAGCGCCTCGTGCATCTCCATCGTGTACGGCGCGAAATAGGCGAACCACGCCAGTTGCGTGTCGGCCGTCCAGTCCCACTCCAGTACGCCACCGGCGTAGCGCGTGCCGGTCATCCGCCATGCGACACGATCGGTGGACGCGCGGACCTTGTAGCCCGGCCAGCCGAACGGGTATGCCGAATCGCCCGCATTCACGATGCGGAAGGTCAGCGTCCGGCCCGCTGCTCCGGCGACGCGGAACGAGAACCACTGGAAAAAGTCCGATAGGTGATCGCGCGCGATCTCCAGGTCGATGCGATCGCCGTCGATCGCGACGACACGGATGTTGCCGCCGTCGAAGGCGGCGTTGATGCTGATGGTCATTTCACCTCGATAGTGCGGCCCGACTCTCCGGGAAACCCCGTGAACAGGGCGGTGGCGAGGCGCGCGGCCATCGCGTCGGCGGTACCGTCCGGCCCCTGCGCCTGCGAGATCATGTGTGCACGACCCTCCCAGACCGGCGATTGGTCGACGCGGCGCTTGATCGTGACGGCCAGCTCGCTCTCGATCAGCGCGCGGTTGCCGCCGCCGCCGATCGGGAAGCCGATGCCGCCGCCCAGCCCGACACCGCCGCCCCCGCGACCGCCGCTGAACCCGCCGCCGCCCAGCCCGATCGAGATCGGCGAACGCTTCGGCGGACCGACACGGTTCTGGCGGGTGAAGGCGACCGTCGCGATCAGTTGCGGCGGCGAGCCTGCGCCGGCGACCGAATAGCCGTTGCGCAACAACTGCGTCTCGACCGCGGCGGCATAGGTCTTGAATTCCAGACTGGCGGGCGCGCCCGGCGTCGACTGCGGCTCGACGGCGATCGTGCCGCGGTCGATCGGCTCGCCCAGATGATAGCGGACGACCTCTGCGGGGGGCAGCGTGTAGCCAGTGGCGCACCCCGCCAGTGCCAGCGCGACGGTGGCGAGAAGAGCGGCGGAGCGATAGGACATGAAAGCCTCACTGGATGGACGTTGCGGAGTCGAAACGCCCGAGGGGCGCCCGCGTTGCTTGACTTAGGCGGCCCCCGTCTCTACCCGCCAGCGCTTTCCAGCACCATCCAGACAGAAGCGCGCCATGAAGATTCGCAACAGCCTGAAGTCGCTCAAGGATCGCCACCGCGACAATCGCGTGATCCGTCGTCGCGGCCGGACCTACGTCATCAACAAGACCAACCGTCGTTTCAAGGCGCGTCAGGGCTGAGCATCACGCCCCGAGCCGTTATCTTTGATATCGGCCGCGTTCTTTACGACTGGGACCCACGGTTCCTGTACGAGCGTCTCGTCCCCCGGGGCGAGGCGCTCGACGCGTTCCTGCGCGATGTTCTGACGCATGAATGGCATTTCCAGCATGATGCGGGACGCGACTTCGCCGAAACCTCGGCGGAGCTGATCGCGTTGCACCCGCAGCATGCGGAGCTGATCGCGGCGTGGCAGCCGCGCTTCCTCGACAGTATTCCGGGTCCGATCGCGGGTATGCACTCTTTGGTCGAAGAGCTGAACGCGGCCGGTATCCCGTTGTTCGCAATCACCAATTTCAGCCATGAGTTCTGGCCGCCGTTCCGGGCGCAGGAGTCGAGAATGTTCGACCGGTTCCGCGACGTCGTGGTGTCGGGCGAGGAGAAACTGGTGAAGCCGGATGCGGCGATCTACAGGCTGGCATTGACCCGATTCGGGCTGAAGGCGGGCGAGGCGGTGTTCATCGACGACAATGCCGCGAACGTCGCGGGGGCGGAGGCGATCGGGTTGCCGGCGATCCTGTTCACCGACGCCGTCGCGTTGCGAGGGACGCTGCGCGAGATGGGCTTGCCGGTCTGAGGTCTAGCCCCATGCGATCTTCGGCGGCTCGATCGTTTCGTTCGATCGGGTTACGTGACACCGGAAAGTAGGACAGCAGCCCGGTCTACGCGACGCGCGGCAACGATGTCGCGTTTGCGGTTACTCCATCGCTGCTCCCTCCCGGTGAGGGGCGGATCTTATTGCCCGAGCATTGCCAGTTGTTCTGTGTTCGCACGAGAGGCTTCGGTTTCCAGCAGGCTCCGGTCGAGCTGGCTGCCCACGACGTCCATGTCCGTTACGACTACCGTCGTGCCGAGCTGGGTGATGCCGAACAGCTTCTTGGCGAAGGCGGCGGGCAAGCGGATGCAGCCATGCGAATCGGGAAAGCCCGGATTGCGACCCGCGTGGAGTGCAATGCCATCCCATGTCAGCCGCTGCATGAAAGGCATCGGCGCGGCGTTGTACAGGTTGGACTTGTGGTCCTCGTTCTTCTGAAGGATCGGGTAGACGCCGACCGGCGTTTCCTTGCCGTCCTTCCCGGTAGATACGCTGGACGCGGCGACGAGCACATCGCCGCGATAGACGAATGCGCGCTGTTGCGGGATGCTGACGACGACGGTCACCGGTTCCGCAGAAATCGCTTCCGGTGCGGCATCGTTCCAGATATAGCGATTGGGCATCAGCGTTGCGGCGGCCTCGTCCACCGCGACCAGGCTGCCATTGGCGGCGTAGGCCGGACCTGTCGTGGCGATTGCCGCGGCGAGGGCCGTAGCCATGATCCAGCTTTTCATCGTCGTCCCTTTCGTCGATCGCTTGCGTCAGGTTAAACGCATCACGTCGCGGTTGGTGCCGGGCCGGCCTCGATGATTGTAGCGACGAAGTGTGGGACAGTTGCGACGGGTTGGCGCGATTCACCCGCAAATGGCGGGAACTCCTACAGAAAAGTCATTCATTATCCGCTATAGCGAATCTTGCGGGGTTTGAACGACAAGTCGGAGCATCGATGCACGAGCAACAGGTGGAGCAGGGATCGGGTCTGGGTCGGCGCGCGCTGATTCGCAACGGTCTGGTCATGGTGGGGGCATTGGCAGTGCCGGGGACCGTGTCGTCGGCGACGCGGAAACTGACGGCACGCGATCTGAAACCGACGGGCCAGCCGCCGATGCCGGCGGAGGCGAAGGCGCTGGTGTCGCCGCGTGTGGTACGGCCCGACCTGTTCAGGAAGGCGCTCGCGGCGCTCCAGCAGCATGGCAGCCGCGTCGCGCAGCGCGACCGGATCGCCATCGCCGATTTCACCGCTGGCTCGTCGCAGCCGCGCTTCCATCTCGTCGACCTGCTGAACGGCAGGACGACGACGTTGTTGGTCGCGCATGGCAGCGGGTCGGACCCGTCGCATACCGGCTATCTGAAGCGCTTCTCGAACGACTTCGGCTCGAATGCGTCGTCCGAAGGCGCATTCGCGACGGCGGATTATTATGTCGGCAAGCATGGCCGGTCGCAGCGGCTGGTCGGGCTCGACCCGACCAACAACAACGCGCTGGGCCGCGCCATCGTGATCCATTCGGCGTGGTACGCCAACCCGGACATGGTGAAGTCGCACGGTATGCTCGGCCGCAGCCAGGGCTGTTTCGCAGTCGGCGAGCGCGATCTGGATCAGGTGTTCGCGCGGCTCGGGCCGGGCCGGATGATCTTCGCCGCCAAGGTCTGAAGCCCCAGATTGCGCGCCGCGCCGACCAGCCGCGACCAGGCGGGGGCGGCGGGCGCGGGGCTGCCGAGCGGGCCGTGGCGCATCGCCGCCATATCCGCGAGCGTCAGCGTTCCTTCCCGCAGCGCGGTGCGGCCGATTCGCGCCCAGCGGTCGGCGGTGTGCCAGTGGATCAGTCGACGGTCCGCCTCGCCGGGGCGAGTCTCCGCCAGATAGGCGTCGCGCAATTGCGCCAGCACGCCGCCGAGCAGCGCCAGCGTCGCGCGGTCCCGCACTGCCCGGCCGCCCATATTGTGGACCACCAGCGCCCGCGCCGCCGCCTCCGCCCGCTTCCCGAGCAGGGCGGCGTGACGTGCGGCCAGCACCTCTGTGGCGCTTGCTTCCATCCGGTCGCGATAGCGGCGGGAGATACCGCCCGCGTGCTGGCGATACCGGACCAGCGGCGCGTCGAGCCGGGCGATGCCGCCGAACGGCGCGACGCGGTGATAGAGGTCGAAATCCTCTGCATAGAGGATGTCGGGTCGGGTAAACGGATCGAGCGCGCGGGCGACCTCCCCGCGAACCATCACCGACGACCATGCCAGCGGATTTTCGATCCACGCCAGCCATCCGGTCAGCGCGGGCGAGGTGATCGGCGGGTAGGTGGAGGGCAGGACGCGGCCGTCGCGCAGGAACTCCACGGCGGTGCCGACCAGCGCGATATCGGGATGCGATTCGAGGAACGCGACCTGCGCCGCGAACCGGTCGGGGCGGCAGAGGTCGTCCTGATCCAGCCCGGCGACGTAGCGGCCGGTGGCGTGACGCAGGGCTTCGTTGCGCGCCCGGACGGGGCCGCCATTCTGCGGCAGCGCGATCAGGCGGACGCGTGAATCCGGCCATGCGGCAACGACGTCGCGCGTGGCATCGCTCGATCCGTCGTCGACGACGATCGCTTCCCAGTCGGGCAGGCTCTGGTCGCGCAGGCTGGCCAGCGTCTCGCCGATCAGGGCCGCGCCGTTATACGCGGCCATGACGACGCTGACCGTTGGCGTGCCGCTGACGGTGCGGGTGTGGCTCATGCGGCGGCGCGCGCGGCCTGTGCGAGGATCTGGTCGACGATCATCAGGCCGACATCGTTCTGCCACAGCCACAGGCCGTTCGCCTGCCCCACGAAACTGGCCTCCCCGCCCAGCGCGCCCCACGGCACGAAGCCGGCGGCAAGGCCGATGCCATAGGCGTCGGGCACGGGCTGGCCGTCCGCGCCGACGATGCGACAGTAACGGTCGACCATCGGTGCGCCCTCGTCCGCCGCAATCGCCAGCGGGCGCCCGTCGACACCGGTCAGTGGCAGGCCGATCGGGCGATAGCCGAGGGCTGCGACGACGAGGTCGGCATCGCGGACGATCGCGCGGGCGGTGGCGTCATCCTCTCCCGCGATCCGGTGGAGCGCGACGCGCGGATCGGGCGCGCGGCCATCCACGCCGAGCAT
This sequence comes from Sphingomonas sp. Leaf343, assembly GCF_001423765.1. Classification (GTDB taxonomy): domain Bacteria; phylum Pseudomonadota; class Alphaproteobacteria; order Sphingomonadales; family Sphingomonadaceae; genus Sphingomonas. Next base: position 123,403 of record NZ_LMPG01000011.1, on the reverse strand, counting down.
CCGCAGCACGAGGTCGCGCGCCTCCAGCCGGAACCCGGCGAGACGATAGACGAAGCCCGAGACGGGACAGATGTCGTCGAGACCAAAATCGGTGAAACCCTCGGCGCGGGCGGCCTCCACGCTGTGGTAGAAGGGGCGCAGCGGCCGTCGGTGCAGCAACGTGATCGCGCCCGCGCCGAGCGGTAGCGCGGGTTGCCCTTTCAGCAGCAGCGCCACGCTGGTCAGGGCGCTGGTGGAGCCGCCGATGACGGCGATCTTCGGCGCTCGCCGGCGCGACAGGATGTCGGCGACCTGCGCGAACCCGCCCAGCGTCAGGACCGCATCGGACTGCATCAGCCGCTCGCCCGCCAGTTCGACGAGCGGTGCACCGGCGATGCGCTGCGTCGCCAGCCGGTCCAGCGGCTGATGGCCGCCGGTCGCGACGACCAGCGCGCGCGTCAGTCGTTGCACGGTCGCGCCATCGCGCAGGCGGCGCAACGTGACTCGCCACAGCCCGTCGCCGGTCCGCTCCGCACCCAGCGCCTCATGCCCGGTCAGGACGGTGCCGCCGTGATCGCGCACGACATCGGCCAGCCGCTCGCCGGTGGCGCGCAGCAGCGGGCCGACCTCGACCAGCGGCACGCCCAACGCATCGGCATGGGCGGCGACGGCGCGCCCTTCCGGCGCGTCGTGCAGGGCGGCGATGGCGGGATGCACATTGTCCTTTACCGCCGTCAGGAAGGTCTGCGCGGTCGAATCGGACGTGATCGCGTAGCGGCCGAGTCGGCCGCCGCCGATCTGGGCATCGCGCTCCACGACGATCAGGTCGCGCGCGAGATCGGGCAGCAGGCCGCGCTTGGTCGCGGCGGTGAGCAGCGCGGTGCCGGCGGGGCCGCCGCCGACGATCATCATCGGTGCGACGGCGGGCACGGATCGTAGGCGCGCCGGGATGCGCGCGACCGTCGTCAGCGCGGCGCAAGCGGTTTGGAGCGCGGCGACGACGCGGCGCGCGTCAGCCGCTGTCATCGCGTCCGTAATCGGCAGCGACAGGATACGCGCGGCGACGCTGTCCGCGACCGGCGTCGGCCGGCATTCGCCGACCTCGCGCAGCCACGGCTGCTGCCCCAGATGCGGGCTGAAATAGGTGCCGCAACCGACGCCGTCGGCGGCGAGGGCCGCGACGACCGCCTCGCGGTGCGGCGCAAGCGATTCGGGGAGCAGTACGGGCATGAACTGCACCGCGCGGCGGTGGCCCGTGACCGATTGCAACGCGACGTCGCCCAGTGCCTCGCGATACGCCTGCTCCACCGCCGCGCGCCCGTCGCAGATCGGCTGGATTCCGGTCAGCTTCTCGCGCGCCATCACCGCCAGCACTTCGGGCAGCTTGGCGTTGATGCCAGGCATCGTCGCAGAACGGCCGCCGGTGAAGCCGAAATTGGTCATCACGCGCAGCCGCTCGATCAGGTCGGCGTCGCCGCTGTGGATCAGGCCGCCCTCGGCCACCGCGAAGGTCTTGGTGGCGTGCATCGAATGGACCACGGCGAACGGGGCGTCGGCTCCGAAGCCGATCCCGCGATCGTCCAGCGTGCCGAGCGAGGCGGCGGCGTCGATCACCACGCCGACGCCGTAACGCCGCCGCAACCACATATAGCGATCGAGGTCGATGGCGTTGCCGAACGTCGCATAGGGAACGATGACAGCGATGCGGCCGGGCCGCTCGCGCAGCATCCGCTCCTCCCCGGCGGCGCACATCGCCCAGTCGTCCGGGTCGATGTCGATCACCAGTGGCTGGAGCCCGGCCCATTCCGCCGCCTGCGCCGTCGCCGCGAAGGTCAATGCGGGCATCAGCGCCTGCGCGCCGGGGCGATGGCGCAGACCCGCCGCCTCGCGGATCGCGATCATCAGGCCGAGCGTGGCGTTGGCGACGGCCAGGCTTGCGCCGCGACCGGCGAACAGCTGCATCGTCGCCTCCGCCTCGAACGCGCGCGCTTCGGGACCGTGATTGCTGTAGATGCCCGACGCCTCCACCCGCGCGAACGCCTCGCCCAGGCGGCTGGCGCGGGGCGGATTGGGGGCGATCAGGGGAAGCGGGATCATCGGCGGCATCCGGACGGGAAGGTCCGACGCCTATGGGCCGCCGCGTCCTAAGAAGCGGTTACGCGGTTAATCGATGATGAGCGGGGTCGACGAGTCTGGGGAGGAGGACGTGGTGCCCGGGGACGGATTCGAACCGCCGACACTGCGATTTTCAGTCGCATGCTCTACCAACTGAGCTACCCGGGCCAACCGTGGATCACGGCGAAGCGCGGCCTTAGTCGGGCGCGTAAGTCTTGTCCAGTCCGTCTTCGCCATCCTCGTCCGCGGGACCGGCGGGGATGCGATATCCCTCGCCCAGCCATTGCAGCAGGTCGCGGTCGCGGTGGCGGGCGGAGCAGAAGGGGCGGACGTCGGGGTCAGCGGGTTCTCCGCAGATCGGGCAGGTGATCCCGGCCATCAGCCGCTCTCCCATTCGTGAGTGATGCCGGTGCGGCGGGCCAGTTTGGCCAGCCAGTCGGGGCGGGTCAGGAGCTTCGCGTGGACGGCAGGGGGGATCCGGTGACGTCGCGGCGATCCGGGCGGCTCCCGCTCCAGCCGACGCAGCAGCGCGCGGGCGGCGGCTCCGGCAGGATCGGCGCGCAGCCGTTCAGGCAGCGAAGCGCGCGGGCGCGGGCGGATGATCTGGAGGAAGCCGAAGCCGTTGACGGCGGTACGCTCGAACGGTTGCGGCAAGGCATCGTCGATCGCGGCGGCAACGGTGTTGCGCAGCGTCTTGCCCTCGATCGTCGGGAAGTCGACGCCGATCGATCCGCCGATGCCGTGACGCATGATCGCGGCGGCGACGTGCGGCGCTGCGGCGAGCGCCAGCGCGTCGGCAGGGGGCGGCCCGTCGATATCGAACAGCGTCATCGCGGGCGTCGCGTACATCAGCAGCATGCCGCCGGGGAAGACGATGTCGCCGGTCCGTGCCTCCTCCAGCACCTCCGACCAGTCGGCCTGTTCCAGCCGGTCCGCCTCGTGCGCGCGATATTCACGGACCGGGTGGTCGGTCGCGGCGATGCGATCGCGCAATGTCGGGGCGGAAGCCGGAGCCGCGTCGGTGGCATAGGCGCGGGGCGGTTTGGTGCGGCCGGGTTCCGGGACCGATTCGCGGACGATCTCGACCGTCAGCGCCGCGCCCTGCGTGATGCCGGCGGGCAGTTTCGGGAGCCAGACCTCCTCGCCGGTCGCCAGCGTCGCGCGACCGCTGCGCCCGGGCAGGATTTCGGTCAGGCGCGCGGCGTGGATGCCGCCGACCAGCGGGCCGGCATCGTCCGGCTCGATCGCGGCGATCAGTATGCGATCGTCATCGATCAGCGCGGCGCGCGCCTCGCCGATTCCCGCCTCGTAAAGCCATTCAGGCAAGTGGCAGTCCGGCAGCCTTGAGGAGCGCGCGCGTCTCCGTCAGCGGCAGGCCGACGACGCCCGAATGGCTGCCGTGGAGGAAGCGCACGAACGCCTCGGCGCGCCCCTGGATCGCGTAGCCGCCGGCTTTTCCCTGTCCCTCGCCGCACGCGACATAGGCGTCGATTTCCGCATGCGTCAGCGGACGAAAGGCGACGACGGTGTCGGACAGCCGGCTGCGGATGCGGCCCTCCGCGTCGATCACGCATATCGCGGACAGGCAATGGTGACGGCGCCCCGACAGCAGGCGCAGCATCGCGGCGAGGTCGGCATCGTCGGCGGGCTTGCCGAGAATGCGGCGGCCGGCGGCGATCGTCGTGTCGCCCGCCAGCACGACCTCTCCGTCGTGACGTTCCACCGCCTGCGCCTTGGCCAGCGCGATGCGGGTGGCATAGGCGCGCGGTTCCTCGTCCCGCCGCGGCGTCTCGTCGACATCCGGCGCGGCGATGCGGGCAGGGGTAAGTCCCAGCCGGCCGAGCAGTTCCAGCCGGCGCGGCGATGTGGAGGCGAGAACCAGTCCGGGTATCGCCGCCCGTGCTTCGATCATCGGCCCGTCTACTACGACGGTCCGGGACCGCCGCGGCCGGGCATGAAGCGATAGGTGATGCGACCCTTGGTCAGGTCGTACGGGGTCAGTTCGACCAGCACCTCGTCACCGACCAGCACGCGGATGCGGTTCTTGCGCATCTTGCCGGCGGTGTGCCCCAGAATCTCGTGATCGTTCTCAAGCTGCACGCGGAACATCGCGTTGGGGAGCAATTCCACCACGCGGCCGCGCATCTCGAGCAGTTCTTCCTTGGCCAAACAAACCTCGTCAAAATCGGAATATATCGCGCCGCCCTTACGCCGATCGCACCACAAAGGAAAGGCGAGCGCGGAGCGCGGCCGATCCGGGAGTGCGAAAGGTCTGGCGAAGACGCCGTATCCGGGCGGCACACAGCGTATATAGTGTTCGGGGCGGGGGCGACAATGCTCGGCGGTCGCGAACTCCGGGATACCGGCGACGCTACAATAATCGCGTCTGCCGGGCCATGTCCTCCCGCCCGGCGCGGCGGACGGAGGCGGTGCGGTGAACGACGGGAAGGCGCGGGCGCTTGCCGTCCATCAACTCCTGCAACGTCATGATCTGCAGCCGTTCGAACGCCTGATCGGTCAGCGGATCGCGCCACGTGCCGGCCGACGCCGCCTCCTCGCGCATCGGGCGGGTCGGCGGCGTGACGGTCAGGAAAAGGCCGAACGGGGCCTTCTCACGCTCCATCGTGCCTTTCAGGTCGCGGATCATCGCCACCGAGACGTTCGCGCCGGCCTTGACCGACACCAGCGCCCGATCCGCCTTGCCCGTGGCGGACAGTTGCAGCCAGATCACCCCGTCGATGCCGCCGTCCGCGCCCTTCCTGCGACCGCCGAAGGGTTGCGCGTCGACCAGCGACACCACCCACCACTGGAACTGGTATTTGTCTCGCGCCGCCAGATCGAGCGCGGACGCCAGATCGCGCGGCGTCCCCTCGACGGTGAAGGCGATGGCCGGGAACGCATCCCGCAACCGCTTCTCGATCAGCGAGATGGCGAGATGCGTCACGTCGATCCCGATCCAGCGCCGGCCCAGCTTCTGCGCGGCATGGATCGCGGTGCCGCAGCCGCAGAACGGATCGAGGATGACGGCATCGGGATCGGACGAGGCGGCGATGATCCGTTCCAGCAGCGCCACCGGCTTCTGCGTCGGATAGCCGAGCCGTTCGTGGCCCGTGACCGGATAGATGTCGCCCCAGTCGTTCTGCAACGGCACGCCCGGCTGCTCGTCGAGATAGCGTTTATACTCGGGCATCCCCGACGCCGCATAGGCGAGCCGATCCTCACGCGCGAACGCCGCCATGTTCGTGCGGGAGAACGCCCAGAAACGCCCTTTGTAGGGGGGCACCTGCCGATACTCCCAACCCTCTCGCGGCGCGTGATGGTCGTCGTCCAGATCGGCCTCCCACGCGCCGCCGATCGGGCGCTTGACGGGCCAGCCATAGCTGACGTCGCCGCCCGGCTTCGCCGCGGTCAGGTCGCCACGCCGATAGCGTCGCCCGGCCGCGTCGACATGGCGGTACGCGCTGGCGACGTAGGATTGGTCGTAGGCGGTGTACTGCCAGTGCCAGGTCCAGTCGGCGGACTTGCTGTAGAACAGGATGACATCGCGGATATTGCCATATTGCGCGCGACCCTGCTTGCCGTCGTTGTGCGCGGACGATCGCCGCCAGTTGATCTCGGTGCGGAACGACGCCGCGCCGAACACGCCGTCCAGCAGCAGTTTCAGGTAATGGCTCGCGGTGGGGTCGCAGTGGAGATAGAGCGAGCCGGTGGGCTTCAACACGCGGTGCAGCTCGATCAGGCGGACCGCCATCATCGCCAGATAGGCCATCATGTCGTTGTCGCCGAGGAACCCGCGCATCGCGTTCAACAGATCGAAGGTGCGGGCGTGGCCCCTGCGCCGGACATCGTCGAACGCCTCTTCCGCGGCCGCATTCCAGTGCCAGCTATCCTCGAACGCGGCGATCTGCGCATCGGCATGGCCGCCGGTCGGCGATTTGAACAGGACGTTGTAGGTGGCGTTCGAATTGAACGGCGGATCGAGATAGATCAGGTCGACGCTCTCGTCCGCGATGTCGCGCCGCAGGACGACGAGGTTGTCGCCGTAGAATAGCTGGTTCGCGGGCCGGTTGCCGGGGGGCGTCATGCCCGGCAGACAATCGCACGACGTCGATCACGTCACGACCAAGTGGCTCGGTTCCGGACCTTTCTCCCGCGAATGGCGCCATAACGGACAATGTTCGTCAGGCGGCGAAGCGCACGTGACGCGATCGCGTAAGGAGCGCGCCACCGGCGACGCCCATGCCGGCGAGCATCGGCGCCCAGGGGCCGGCATCCGTGATCTGTTACGCGTTTACGATGTGGCTGTCGCGAGACTCGCGATGTTGGGCGCAGTGAATGTGACCCAGCAAATCAACGCCATGCACCACGACCACCCGATTTATCGTATCATCGTTGCGGTCAGGAACGCGTCGGCCCTCGCCAGCATGTCGGTTCGCACCGCACTGTCGCGAAGCTGATGGTCGATGCCGGGATAGACGACCAGCCCGGACGATTTTTTCGCCGCCTTCAATTGCCTGTCCATGGCCCGCGACTCGCCCACATCGACGTTGATGTCCTTGTCGCCGTGGAACATCAGTACCGGTGCCTTGAAAGCCGCGGCGTGGCGGGCTGGGGAACCCTCCTCCAGATGCGGCCCGTCGCCGATATAATTGCGCGCCAGTGTCGTATTCGTGAAGCCCACCTTTTCGGCGCGCAGCATGCCCAGATCGGTCACCGGCGCGATCGCGACGACGGCCTTGAACAGATCGGGGGCGACGACCTGGCTCTGGAGCGCGGGATAGCCACCATAGGACCAGCCGACGATCGCGAGCTTGGCCGGGTCCGCGATCCCCTCTGCGACCAGCCAGCGTCCGGCATCGGTCACGTCGCCGATCGCGGTCTTCCATGACTTGAAGCCGTTCTGCTGGAACCATTGCTGGCCGTATCCGGCGGAACCCCGATAATTGGGCTGGATGACCGCATAGCCGCGATTGACGAAGAACTGCGCCAGCCAGTCGAAACCCCATTCGTCACGTGCCGCCGGTCCGCCGTGCGGCATGACGATCGCCGGCAGGTTCTTGCCTGTGCCACCGGGCGGCAGCGTCAAATAGGCGGGGATCATCGTGCCATCCGCTGCCCTGTAGCTGATCGGCTTGACCGTACCCAAGGTCACGCCGGCGAGTTCGGGTCGATCCTGACCAAGCGGACTAAGGCTCTTGTTGTTGGAATCGAACAGGAAGTAGCGACCCGGATCGGTGTCGCTGGCGGCGTAGACCAGGTGGACCTGCTCGTCGGCGCTGGAATCCACGACGCGGATCAGCGGCAGGGCGGGGAGGGCGCGACCAAAGCCTGCGACGAGCTTCTTGAACTCGGGATCGAAGATCGTGCTGCTGTGATCGTCCGACGCATAGCTGGCGGCGACGACGCGACCGGATCGACCGATCCGGACGACGCCGCTGACATCGACATCGGCGTTCGAATAGGCGAGCTCTTCCTTGCCGCTGCCGTCGAGGGTGATGCGATATAGCGCGTCGCGACCGTTCAGGCCTTTCAGCACATACGCTACATTGGCGGTACTATCGATCGCGACAGGATAGATGCCCGTCTCCGTGACTGAATTGTAGGTGCCGAGCGGCAGCCAGTCGCGCTTGCCCGGCTGGCGATAAAAGATTTCGGTAATGCCGCGCGTCTCGGCCGAGAGACGCTGATTGTCGAGCATCATCAGGCGGATCGTGCCCTTGCCATCGCCCAGATAGCCGGTGGCGCGGGGATGCGCGCCCTCGACATGGTCGACTTTGCCGGTGCGGGTGTCGATCAGGTCGACCCCCAGCCCGTTCGCGATGCCGCCGGAGAAGTTCGCCTCGGCGCGGGCCGGGATGTAGTTGCGCGCGATCAGGACATTGTCCGACGCTCCGTCGCGCCAGTCGACGACGTAGCCGTCTGACTGGCTGGCGTACAGCTTCACTCGCTCCTTCGTGCCGAGCGAGATCGGGTCCGCGCCATCCGCACCGAAGGCGATGAGCCGCTGATAGGCGAGATATCCGCCCATCGCGACATTGGATATGCCGTACAGTGAGCAGACGAGGCGTGCGTTCGATGCCCAGCCGCAGGTCGTCAGCGTCATCGGATCGCCCTTGGCGTAGTTGATCGCCTTGGCGCTGCCCGTCTGCATATCGAGCAGTTGCACCACCGTCGATTGCACCGGGCCGGGCACGACCATCGCGACCTTGGAGCCGTCGGGCGATAGGCTGGCGTCGATGACGTGTTCGCGCGCGCCGAATGCTGCGGCGGCGGCCTTGGCGTCGAGATTGACCTGTGCCGTCGCGGACGCGCCGACCGACAGCGCGGCCAAGACCACCACATACGCATATTTCATGAAGACTGCCCCCGATCGACCGGCGTCCTGCCGGCCCGATTCTTCCCCTTCGATCAACCTAGCGTGGATCAGCCGGGTGGGTCAGTCGCCCCCCGCCCGACCGGATCACCCTGCGCCACCTCCGGCGAGGGCAGCGAGCAGCAGGAGGGCGACGATGTTGGTGATCTTGATCATCGGGTTCACGGCGGGGCCGGCGGTGTCCTTGTACGGATCGCCGACGGTGTCGCCCGTGACGGCGGCCTTATGCGCCTCCGATCCCTTGCCGCCGTGATTGCCGTCCTCGATGTATTTCTTGGCATTGTCCCACGCACCGCCGCCGCTGGTCATCGAGATCGCGACGAACAGGCCCGATACGATCACGCCGAGCAGCATCGCGCCCAGCGAGGCGAAGCCCTGCGCCTGCCCCGCCACCGCGGTGATGATGAAATACAGGGCGATGGGGCTGACGACCGGCAGCAGCGAGGGGCCGATCATCTCCTTGATCGCGGCGCGGGTGACGAGGTCGACGGTGCGGCCATAGTTGGGGCGCGTCGTCCCCTCCATGATCCCCGGATTGTCGCGGAACTGGCCGCGGACTTCCTCCACCACCGCGCCCGCCGCACGACCGACGGCGGTCATGCCGAACGCGCCGAACAGATACGGCAGCAGCGCACCGAGCAGCAGGCCGACGATGACGTACGGATTCGACAGGCTGAAATCGACGGTCAGATTGGGGAAGTAGGTCGCCAGATCGGTCGTGTACGCGCCGAACAGCACCAGCGCCGCGAGACCCGCCGAGCCGATCGCATACCCCTTCGTCACCGCCTTCGTCGTGTTGCCGACCGCGTCGAGCGCGTCCGTGCGGTGGCGGACGTCGTCCGGCAGGCCCGCCATCTCGGCGATACCACCGGCGTTATCGGTGACCGGCCCATAGGCGTCGAGCGCCACGACCATGCCCGCCTGCGACAACATGGCGGTGGCGGCGAAGGCGATGCCGATGATGCCGGCAAGTTGATAGGCCACGACGACAGCGACGACGATCACCAGCGTCGGCAGCGCGGTCGATTCGAGGCTGATCGCCAGCCCTTGAATGACGTTGGTGCCATGGCCGGTTTCGGACGCCTTCGCGATCGACTTGACCGGGCGATAGGCCGTCCCGGTGTAATATTCGGTGATCCACACGATCAGGCCGGTCACCGCCAGCCCGACGAGCATCGACCAGAACAGATCCATGCCCGTGAACGACGCAGCGGTCGCCGGAGCGACGCTGGTCGTCAGGTCGTCGGTCGCGGCGTCGAGGAAGCCCGCGCCGCCGATCACGGCGTTGAGGTCGCCCAGCGTATAGACGCACGCAACGTAGATCGCGGGGATCGACAGCAGCGCGGAGGTCCAGAACCCCTTGTACAGCGCGCCCATGATCGAGCCCCTGGCCCCGAGCCGGACCATGTAGGTGCCGATGATCGAGGTGATGATGCACACGCCGCCGACGATCAGCGGCAGGCTCATCAGGCGCAGCAGTTCTGCCGCGCTCGCCTGGATCAGCAGCGCGATCGAGATCATCGTGACGCCGAGCGTGACGACATAGGTTTCGAACAGGTCGGCGGCCATGCCCGCGCAATCGCCGACATTGTCGCCGACGTTATCCGCGATGACGGCGGGGTTGCGGGGGTCGTCCTCCGGAATGCCCGCCTCGACCTTGCCGACGAGGTCCGCGCCGACGTCGGCCGCCTTGGTGAAGATACCGCCGCCCAGTCGGGCGAAGATGGAGATCAGCGATGCGCCGAACGCCAGCGCGGTCAGCGCCTCGACGATGATGCGGTCGTTGGGCGCGTGGCCGGCGGGGCCGACCAGATACCAGAAGAACATGCAGATCGAGAGCAGGCCGAGGCCGGCGACGAGCAGGCCGGTCACCGCACCCGAGCGGAAGGCGGTGGTGAGTCCCCCTTGCAGCGAGGTGCGTGCCGCCTCCGCCGTGCGGACGTTCGCGCGGACCGAGATGTGCATCCCGACATAACCGGCTACGCCCGACAGGATCGCGCCGATCAGGAAGCCGACGGTCGACAGCAGGCCGAGAGTGAAGGCGAGGATGACGGCGACGATCGCGCCGACGATGGCGATGGTGGTGTATTGCCGGCCCAGATATGCCTTCGCCCCCTCCTGAATGGCGGCGGCGATGTCCTGCATCTTCGCGTCGCCGGCGGGTTGGCGCAGCACCTGGCCGCTGGTCACGAATCCATAGAGTACGGCAATCAGGCCGCAGACCATGGCGATATACACCGTCGTCATGCCTATCCTTCCCCTGCTGGGCGACGTCCCCACGGTCTGTGCCGCGCGGATCGTTCGCCGAGATTACGGGGAAGGTATCAGGGGAGGACGCTAACGCAAGCGGCTTGGCGCGTCGTGAAGCCAGCCGAGCCGATCGGGCAGCGCGATCACGACATCACCGTCGTGAAGGGACAGGCCGGCGCCCGGGGCGAACGCGCCGATCCGGGTCGCGGGAACGGGCGGGTCCCGGTCTGTCGCGAACAGCAGCTGATAGTCGTCGCCGGCGGTCGCCGCGGCGATCCTGTCGTCCCCGGCAAAGGCGATATAGTCAGGGGACAGCGGCACGGCGGCGAGGTCGATCGCGACGGCGAGGCCGCTGGCGTCGGCGATGCGCGCGGCGTCGATCAGCAGGCCGTCCGACACGTCCATCATCGCATGGACCACCGGGCCGAGCGTGCGGCCATCGGCGAGTCGCGGCTGCGGGCGGCGATACGCGGCGAGAAGCGACGATGGCCCCGCTTGCCCCTGCGCGATCGCGAGCCCCGCGCCGGCATCGCCGATCGTGCCCGTCACCCACAGCGCATCGCCCGCCCGCGCGCCGGAGCGCGGCGGGGCGGCGGCGTCGCGACCGATCGCGGTGCAGGTCAGCACGCGCGGTGCGCCGGGCGGCAGCGATACCGTGTCGCCGCCGATCAGCCGCACGTCATGCGCCATCATGATCTCCCGCAATCCCTTCAGCAGGTCGCGATCCCGATCGGGATCGGACAGCGGCAGGTTGAGCAGGATGCCCTCGACCAGTGCCCCCTTGGCGGCAAGGTCGGACAGGTTCGTCGCGACCAGTTTCCACGCGACGTCGGCGGCGGGATCGGTCGACAGGAAATGTACGCCCTCGACCAGCGTGTCGGTCGTCATCACCAGCCCGCCGACGACGGCGGTGTCGTCGGTCAGCCCCCGCGCACCGGAGTGGAGCGGCAGCGTGCGCAGGGCGGCGATGAAGTCGGCTTCGGTCACCCGTGCAGGTGTAGGGCGGGGCGGGCCGTCGCGCCACCGCCCCGCCCGAACCGGTCAGGCCTCGACGAACACGAATTCGTGCTGGCCGTCGCGCGCGGTCAGCGTGCGCTTGCCGTCCTTCGTGCCGACCACCATCGGGAAGAACAGCAAGGTCGGATCGAGTGCGACGAAGCTGGTCGTGCCGTCGTCGTTGCGGCGCGTGCCCACCGGCGAGGCGATCGAGCGGAAGTCGAAGGTCACGCCCTCGCCCTTGCGCGTCACCGTCACGCGGCCGAGGTCGGCGTTGACATAGGCGGATGCCAGCGCGGCGGCGGCCTTCGCGTCGGGCGTCGGCGAGACGCGCTTGCGCTCCTCGGCGATCTCGGCGTGATAGCGTTTGGCGGTGGCGGCCACGTCGTCCGCTGCCTCCGGCCTGCCATCGTAGAGCAGTTCGAGCAGGCGGCGCATGAACGGGCGCAACATGCCCTGCCCATTGTCGGAATTGGTCAGGATCACCGCGCCGATATCCGCGCCGGGAATGATGACGATGTCGGTCTTGTACCCGGCCAGGCTGCCGCCGTGATGGACGACGTCGATGCCGTAGTCGCGATCGACCTGCATGCCCATGCCATAGACGCGGTCCTCGCCGACCGGCACATTGGCGACGCGGCGCTGGAGCAGGTTCTTTGCGGAGACGTACTGGCGACCGTCATCCAGCCTGCCTTCGTTCAGTTCGAACCGGACATAGCGGATCATATCGTTGGCGGTCGACCACGCCCCGCCCGCCGCGCCGTAGCGGGTGAAGGCGTAATTCAGGCGCATCCCTTGTCCAAGCATCGGTTCCGGCACGCCGTCGATCGAATCGCCGTGCGGGCGCGCCCAGTCGCCCTGCGTCGCCTTGTCGAAGTCGAGCGTGGTGCGCGTCATGCCGAGCGGCGACCAGACCTTGTCCGTCATCGCCTTTGACAGGGCCGCGTCGAGGTCCATCGACGGATAATAGAGGTGCCCGCCGATATAGCCGGCGGCGGAGGCCATCAGATTGTTGTACTGGAACACCTCACCGAAGCCGCTGGTCGGCTCCGTCGCCGCCAGCTGCCGGAACGTATCCGCCGCGCCGCTTTTCGGGTCGGAGTTCAGGATCACCTGCATGTCCTTGCGCGGCAGCCCGGTGCACGCGCAGACGAGGTGGCGGACGAGCACCTTGCTGGTTGTCTGCGGGCTGCCGAGCTTGAACGGCGCATAGACCTGCGTCACCGGCTGGTCCCAGGCCAGCTTGCCCTCATCGACCAGTTTGGCGAGCATCAGCGTCGCCATCCCCTTGGTATTCGACGCGACGGCGAATTCGCTGTCGGCGTCGATGGGCGTCGGGTCACCGAGCAGGCGGACGCCGAGCCCGGTCGCGTAGATCGTCTTTGCGCGGGTCGTCAGCGCGAATGCCGCGCCGGGTACGCCGAGGTCCTTCATCCCCTGTTCGACGAAGCTGCGCAGCTCCGCGATCCGGGCAGCATCCATCGGATGCGCGGTCCGGCCGGCGAAACTCTCGCGCGAATAACCGGCGGGGCGGATGCTCTGCTGCATCAGCCCAAGCGCCGCGCCGCGTTTTTCGGCGGTCGCCTCCGACCCGTCGGCCAGCATCACCGTCCAGCCCGTGCCCTTGCGCAGCGCCATCGCGATCAGGACGCGCTTCTCGTTGGGCGATACCTCGTAATCGAGGACCTGACGTTCCTCCCAGCCATTGCGGGGCGGACGAGCGGTGACCAGCTTGGGCGTGCGGGTCTGGGCGGGACGCCATGCCTGCCACGCGGCGAGCGTGGCGGCGCGGGCATCGGCCGCGGTGGCGACATCGACCACGGCGAGGCGCATGTCACCCTCCGGCGCAGTCAGCTCCACGAACGTCGCGCCGGGTGCGGAGGTCCAGCCGCCGGGAGCGGTGACGGTGACGCCGGCCGGCGTCCTTTCCGGCCGGTCGCCGGCGGCGGGCGACGGTGCCGCCGCGGACGCGGGCACCGCTGGCGTCGCGGTGGTCTGCGCGACCGCAAGCGAGGCGGTCCCCGCGAGCAGGATCGCGCAGGTGGCATGAACAGGACGCATGATCGTGACTCCCCCCAGAGTGATGCGGGAGTTTACGGCGTGATGTCGATGCTGGCAATTGCGTGCAGGGACGGGATCATCGTACGAAGTTCTTTATGGGATGCCGATGTTGCTTCATTCTCGACGTGACGACGCAATGGTCTGCGCCGGCTATTCCCGCTCCAGTTTCGCGCCGTCCAGCAACGCCTTGCGACGGTCGGCGTCGGCGATGTCCGCCGCCTTCTGCGCCCTGGTGCGGCCGAACGCGACGCTGTTGGCGGCGGCGGTCGCCTTTGCGGCGTCGCGCGCCTTCGCCTTCCGGGCGCGGTTGAGATTGACGATGTCGGTCATCAGCCTTTCGCGCGGGCGTCCCTGGCGATCGCGTCGAGCAGGCCGTTGACGAAGCCCGTCTCGCGCTTTTCGTAGAAGGCGTGCGCCACGTCGACATATTCGCTGATGACCGCGCCGACCGGCACGTCGCGCCGCGCGAGCAATTCATAGGTGCCCGCGCGCAGGATCGCCTTCATCGGCTTGTCGAGTCGCGTCAGCGTCCAGCTGGCGGTCAGCTTCTCCTCGATCAGGCGGTCGACCTCGGCCAGCCGGGCGGCGGCACCCTTCACCAGATCGTCGAAGAACATCACGTCGGCCTCGGCATATTCAACGTCCTCGATCGTCGCGCCGATGCGATGGTGATGGAATTCATGCAGCAGGGCGGGGATCGCCGTCCCCTCCATCTCGTGCTGATACAGCGCCTGGACGGCGGCAAGGCGAGCGGCGGCGCGCGCCTTGGTTCGTGCGGAGGTACGGGACATGCGCGCGCTGTAAGCCGATGCGCGCGCGCCGTCACCCCCGGTCGCGGAGGGTCGCGCGGGGTTGAGAGGTTGTTAACCACAGCGATGTAATCCCGCGCTCGACGATTTCCCGGGACAGGAATTACCGATGCGCGCGACGATCATGGCCCTTGCTGCACTCCCGCTGGTCGCCTGTGGCGGATCCGGTGGCGGTGGTGTCGCGTCGATCGGCTCATCCGCCGGGGCGACCGGTGGCACGGCCACGCCGACGCCGGCCGCTACCCCCACGCCGACTGCGACACCGACGCCGACGGCACCGGTCGCCACGCAGGCGAACCTGTTCGACGTGAAGACGGCGACGACGTTCGATGCGGTCGGTGCGATGCACGCGATGACGGTCGATAAGGACGGGCGCGAGATGTATACCGGGAACGCCAGCACCGTTGCGGCGCCGTCCGGTACGATCAGCTACGATCCACGGGACGGTGTGTTCGTGCTGTCGCTGGGCGATGCCAAGTCGGGCGTGACGCGCGATGTCACGTTCCAGGACCCCCGCCACCGGACCACCTCCGATCCTCAGGATGTCGAACGTCAGGTGCCGCTACTGGCGGGCTTCAACTATCTGCACGTTCTCGACGGCAAGGTGCCGCTGACGTTCTTCTACCAGCGTCCCAACAGTTCCGGCGCGTTCGTGTCGCTGGCCGGGTTCGAGCGGAACGAGAGGACCGACGACGGGACGACCATTTCCGAACAGGGCGTGCTCGTCTTCGGCTCCCGCAGCACGGCGTTGCAGACACCGACCAAGGGCAGCGCCCGCTTCGATGGCCAGTTCCTGGCGACGATGGTGATGCAGCAGGGCGGCAGCCCGTCGGTCCAGCAATGGCTGAACGGCACCAGCGCCGTCGATGTCGATTTCGGCAAGCGCAGCCTGACGCTCGCCCTGTCGGGTACCGTCGGGCCGGGGTTCTTCAAGGATGCGCCGATCACCGATGCGGCGCTCACCATCCCTTCCGGCGCAACATTCGCGGCGACCGGGTCGGCCAGTTGGACGGCGGCATCGACGGCCTTCGCCGGTACCTTCGCATCGGCCGGCTTCACCAGCGGCGGTATCGCGGTGCCGATCGACTTCACGTCGGTCAGCGCGGGCACCAGCAGCGCCGGGGCGAGTTCGATCGACGGCACCTTCTATGGCCCGGACGCGAAGAACATCGGCGGCAATTTCCGCATCGTCGGCGGCATTCCCAACCAGCGGGTCGACATCATGGGCGGCTTCGTCGGCGGCAAGAAGTAAGCGGTTCAGACGGAGCGACGAGCGATGCGGATCGTGGGGATGAGCGTGGCGGCGCTGTGCGTCGCGGCGGCCCCCGCATTCGCCGCCCCCGGGCAAAGCTGCTCGGGCGGCACCTGCCGGATCACGCTGACGCCGCCGCAATTGCTGGCGGCGGCGGAGCGGTTGATCGGGGAGCAGCATTTCGCGGAGGCGAAGCCGCTGGTGGAGGCGCTGCGCCTCGCCCCCGGCTATAGCCTGCAGACACGCTTTCTGGGCGGGCTGATCGCGGCGCGCACCGGTGACCATGCCCGTGCGGCGGATCAGTTCATGGCGATCCTGGCGGACGATCCACGCCAGACGCGCGTCCGGCTGGAGCTGGCGCAGGCGCTGATGGCCCTGAAGAAGACCGCCAGCGCCGATCGCCAGCTCAGGATCGCGCAACAGGATGCCGATCTGCCGCAACAGATCGCCCGCACCATCCGCACCGTGCGCGACACGATCCGCAGCGGACGGGCGTGGCGGCTGGATTTCAACATCGGCCTCGCGCCCGATACCAACATCAACAACGCCACCACGGCGCAGTCGATCACCGTGCTGCTCGGCGATCAGGCGTTCCTCGCCGAACTGAACGAGGATGCGAAGGCGCGCTCCGGTCTGGGCCAGACCGCGCAGCTATCCGCCGGATTGCGTCTGCCGGTCGCACCGGACGTGTCGGCGCTGGCGGAGTTCGATGCGAACGGGACCAATTACGGTGGTCGCCGCTTCGACGACTATGCGGTCCAGCTCGCCGGCGGTGCGGAGTACCGGCTGACCCCGACCAGCAGCGTCTCGCTGGAGGGGGTGTACGCGCGGCGCTGGTATGGCGGCGACGCGACGACGGAGCAGGTCGGCGTCCGCACCGGCGGGCAGATGATGCTCGGGAAGCGCGACCGGTTCGGCTACCAGATCGACGTGCGGCACGTCCGCGCATTCTTCGATCGTGGCTATGACGGGTGGCAGGGCGGCGTGTACGGCACGCTGGAACATGCGCTGACGCGGACGATCGTGATGTCGGCGGGGCCGTTCGTACGGCGCGACTGGCTGCGGCAGAAGCCGTTTTCCAACACCGAGATCGGCGGCAATGTCGGCGTCGGCGGCGAACTGCCCCACGGCTTCAACGTCGGCGGCAGTGTCGGCCTGTCGCGGGCGATGTTCGATGCGCCGTTGCCGATCTTCGACCTCGACGCGCGGCGCGATACGCGGCTGGTGGTGCGGACGACGTTGGGCAACCGCAAGATCCGGCTGTTCGGATTCTCGCCGCAGGTGAACTGGACCTACAACGACATCGATTCGTCGCTGAAGCTGTACGGGATCGAACGCAGCCGGTTCGAGGTGACGCTGGCGCGGTACTTCTGAACCGCACCCGCGCGTCAGATACCCCAGTCCCGCATCGCGCGGATCACCGCCTCCGGATGCTGCCACGGTACGAAATGGCCGGCATCGACCGTCGCGACGGTCAGGTCGGGCACCAGCGCGTCGAGACCCTCCAGTTGCACCGGCAGCAGCGCCTTGTCCTGCGTGCCCCAGACGACGAGCGTCCGTTGCGTCACGGGCGGGAAGGGACGGTCGAGGAACGCGGGCCGGGGTGCATCCTCGCCGGGCGCCGGCACGACGATGTTCGACGCGCGATACCAGTTGAGCATCGCCGTCAGCGCGCCCGGTTGCGACCATTCGTCCAGATACGCCGCCTTGTCCGCCCCCGCGATCGCGGTGGCGACGTGGCCCGCGAAGCTGGTCGAGAGGAAATGCTCCAGCCCCTTTGCGAGGATGCTGCGGTCGAGGTTCGTGTCTCGGAAGCGGGTGATGTACTGGCTGGCGGCGCGCTGCTCCGCGTCCTCGAACAACGACCGCTGGAAGACATAGGGGTGCGGCGCGTTGACGATCACCAGCCGCTCGACCCGGTCGGGCCGGGTCAGCGCCGCCATCCACGCCACCGCGCCGCCCCAGTCATGGCCGACCAGCGTGAAGCGGCCGATGCCGAGCTCGTCGGCCAGCGCGATCAGGTCGCCGACGATCCGGTCGGGGCTGTAATCCTCGACCGCGGCGGGCTTGGACGAGCGGGCATAGCCGCGCTGGTCGGGCACGACGATGAAGTGGTCGCGCGCCAGATCGGGGACGATATGCCGCCACGTCCGGTGCGATTCGGGGAAACCGTGGAGCAGGATCACCGGCGGCGCATTGCGGTCGCCCGCGGTCTGGACGTCGAGGTCTACGCCGGTCGAGAGCGGATAACGCGTCAGGGTCATGCAACCTCCACCGGGTGGTCCGTCGCGGCCAGCATGGCGGTCAGGTCGACGGGAAAGATCGGTTCGGCGTGGCCGGCGATGTCGTCGCGTTCGAACCAGCGCCACTCGGTTATCACGCGGCGTTCCAATGGCGTATGGCCCGCAGGATCGACGTCGCAGGTGTCGATATCGACACGGAAATATCGCTCGTCGGCCTGCACCTCGACACCCTCCAGCGTCAGGAACTCGACCAGCCGGCGTGCGACCTCCGGTCCACAATCCCGGTCGAGGCCAACCTCCTCGCGCAATTCGCGGCGGGCGGCTTCGGGGTAGCTCTCACCCGGATCGACCGCCCCGCCCGGCGTCACCCAGAAGGGCGGCCGGCCGTCCTCCGGCACGAAGCGGAACAGCAACGTCCGGCCACAGCCGTCGACCAGCAGGATGCGCGCGGCGGGGCGCTGTCGGCGCATGTCAGGCGGCGTCCAGTTCGGGATAGTGGCGGAAGATGCCATCCTCGTTGAACGCCAGTCGGCGGTCGCTCTTGAGATAGGCGCGGATGCCGGGCAATGCCGCGACCCGGCCGTGGAGCGCCACCAGACCGGGATAATTCGGCTCCAGCGTCACCATGCGCTGCGGGAACATGTAGCGCAGCCCCTCGAACAGCTGGAACAGCGACGTGTCGGCATAGGTCCAGCGATGATCGACCAGCCAATCGGCGCCGTTCAGCGCATCCTCGAAATAGGTCAGGAACTTCGGCAGGCGCTCGTTGCGGAACTGCGCGGCGGTGCGTTCGGCTTCCGGTTTCTGGTCTTCGTAATAGTCTCCCGTGGCGACCGGGTGATGGACGTCGTGAACCTCCGCGACGAGGTCGGTGATCGTCAGCTGGATCTGGTTCAGCCACAGCCGGTCCGCGATCGACGACGGCGCGAGGCCGTGGCGTTCGCCCAGATACATCAGGATGTTGGCGACTTGCGCGATGACGAGCCCGTCGCAGTCGAGATAGGGCGGCGCGAACGGCGTGCGGTCCTGTCGCGTCTCCATATCGTCGAGCAGCGCCTCCGCGCCCTCCTCCCGCGCGCGATCGCGATACGCGATGCCGCCACCCTCCAGCGCCAGCCGCACGAATTCGCCACGGCCCTGGATGCCCGGCCAGTACCACAGGTCGCAGGACATCAGGCGTCTCCCGGTGCGCGGGCCCGGATCGCGAGCGCGTGGATGCGGGTCGCGAGCAGGTCGGCGAGCGCATGGTTGACGAGCCGCTGGCGCGCAACGCGGGACTGGCCGGCGAAGGCGTCGGCGACGATGTCGACGCTGAAATGCGACTCGCCCGTGCCGTCGTCGCCCATATGGCCGCGATGCTGCGCGCTGTCGTTGCTGACGGTCAGATGCGACGGGGCGAGCGCCTGCGTCAGGCGATCGGCGATGATCCGGTCGAGCGGGTCGGTAGCGGTGATGTCCATCGGCTCCTACATAGCCGGTTTGACGGCAGGGATCGAATAAACAAGGTCATGGAACGGAAGGAACGACCCGCCGCCCGGTTTCACGGGCGGGTCGAAGCGAATGGACGACCCTGCGCGCAGCCGGGCTGCGAGGAGCCGGGCGAGTTCCGCGCGCCGCCGCTGGAGGGTGCGAGCGACGGCGGGCCGCCGCGCTTTCGCTGGATGTGCCTGGATCATGTCCGGGCGTTCAATGCCGGCTACAACTTCTTCGACGGCATGACCGCGGACGAGATCCACAACGCCCAGCGCCCGACCGCCGGCTGGGAGCGCGAGACGCGTGCCTTCGCACGGGCGGGCAGCGGCGATCAGGGGCCGCGCTGGGCCGATTTCCATGACCCGCTAGACGCCATCGCCGCACGCTATCGCCGCGAAACCGCCCCCGAACGCAACGACGGCAAGCCGCTGTCGGGGCAGGATCGCGCCAGCCTGAAAGTGTTGGGGCTGGCCCCCGATGCCGACCGCGCCGGGCTGCGACGGCGCTATTCGGAACTGGTCCGCAAGTTCCATCCCGACCGCAACGGCGGCGACCGCAGTCACGAAGGCGAGTTGCAACGGGTGATCGCGGCGTACCAGCAGTTGCGACAGGCCCCGGCCTTCGTCTGACTGCGGGTCGTAGCGTCAGGGTGCCCGCGCCAGCGGCTCGACCCGCAACGATCGTTCCAGCACCGCAAACGCCTCCGACGACGCGGTCGCCGCGTCGATCGTCGCCTCCAGCGCGCGATAGGCCGACAGGATCGTGCGGCCATAGTCGGTCAGGCCCGCCCCGCGTCGCCCGTCGGTCGCCACCAGCCGCTCCGCCCAGCAGCGGTTCATCTCATCGACCAGCAACCACGTCCGGCGATAGCTCATCCCCAGCGCGCGGCCGGCGGCGGAGATCGAGCCGTGTGCGCCGATCGCCTCCAGCAGGTCGGCCTTGCCCGGGCCGAACGCGATGGCGTCGCCGCACAGGATCTGCGCCTTCAGCTTCAATGGTCCGTGGCGCATCTGGCTCCCTTCTTCGTGGCAGGATAGGGGGACGGAAACGGCGGCTCAAGCGCCAGTGCGGAGTGGATGATATGGCGGGTCTGTGGTTCGACGATTTCGTGGTGGGCCGGCGTTTCGTCCATGAGATCCGGCGCACGGTGACGGAGATGGACAACATGCTGTTCAGCTCGCTGACCTATAATCCCGCGCCGATCCACATCGATCACGATTACTGTTCGCGGACCGAGTTCGGCCGGCCGCTCGTCAATTCGCTGTTCACGCTGGGGCTGGTCGTCGGGCTGACGGTGCAGGACACGACGATGGGCACGACCGTCGGCAACCTGGGATTTCAGGAGACGCTGTTCCCCAAGCCGGTGTTCGCCGGCGACACGATCCGCGCCGAGACGGAGGTGACGGCAATCCGCGCCTCCAAGTCGCGGCCGGGGCAGGGGATCGTCACCTTCGTGCACTCCGGCCTGAACCAGCGCGACGAGGTCGTTTGCAGGGCGACGCGGGCGGCGCTGATGCTGGGGCGACCGGCCTAGCCGGCCGCGGCCACCGGCTCCCCGGCCAGCGCCAGCGCGTCCTCGACCGCGGCGCTTAGGCTGCCGACATACAGGTCCGCGCCCAGCGTCCGCTGGATCTGCTCGTCGCTCAGCGCCGCCTCGCCCTCCGGCCACAACCCGACCATGATCCGCGCATGCGGTGCCTCGCGGTGCAAGCGGCGGACGAGATAGCGCAAGTGGCTGGGGGTGCCGCCGATCTCCAGATACGACAGGCAAATCAACCGCGTGGCCGTATAGTCGATCCGCTCCAGCGCATCGCGGCCGACCGCAGCGTGCGTGACCCGGCGGACGCCGAAGCCGCGCTTCGCCAGCAATTGCTCCAGCATCGCCGTCACCGCATCGTCCAAGACGCCGCGCCCGGCGACGCAGGTCACGGTATCCGCCGCCGCCCATGCGTCCGGCGCGCGCGGCAGGTCGCGCGGCGCGGTTTCGTCGATCACGCTATCGCCGCTGGCGGGCATCGGGTTGAGCCGCTTGTCGGGCGTGGACGGAGACGGCGTGGCGGTATCGTCATGCTCGTCGAGTTCGCCGATCACGGTCAGCATCGACGCGACGATCCGCCCCGCGCCCTCGCGGTCGATCGCGCCGCGCCGCGTATCCTCCGCCGCCAGCTTCAGGCCACCCAGCGCGACCTCGTCATAATAGGCGGTAAGCGAGCGTTCGGTCAGCAGCGCCTCCGCCTGTTCCAAGGCTTCCTCCGGATCGGCGGCGAGCATCCGCTGGTAGAAGCTCTCGACCGGGGTCAGCGCGGGCTGGTCGCCAAGCAGGATGTCGACGAACTCCAGACTGGGCACGTGCCGCCCCAGCACCACGAGGCACAGCGTCAGCGGCATCGACAGGACGAGGCCGACCGGCCCCCAGATCCACGTCCAGAACACCGCCGCGACCACCACCGACAGCGGCGACAGGCCGGTCGAGTGGCCATAGAGCAGCGGCTCCACGACATAGCCGACCAGCGGCTCCACCACCGCGAACAGGATCGCGACGCCGATCACCATGCCCCAGCCGGGATCGACGCCCGCCGCCAGCACCAGCGGCAGGGCCGCACCCAGCAGCGCGCCGATATAGGGCACGAAGCGCAGGATACCCGCGAGGATTCCCCAGAGCGCCGGCACCGGCAGCCCGATCGCCCACAGGCCGACGCCGATGACGGTGCCAAAACTGGCGTTCACCGCCAGCTGCGACAGGAAATAGCGCGACAGCCGCCCGCCGGCGTCGTCCATCGCCAGCGTGGTGCGGTGCAGGTCCGACGATCCGAACACGCGGATCAGGCGGTCGCGCAAATCCTCTTTCTGCATCAGGATGAAGATCGCGACGACCAGCACGATCACGAACGTCTCGAACGGCCCGACGACCGGGCCGAGCACCTGTCCCGCCACCGAGAGCGCGTCGGGTTCGGTCTCGGCCACGCGTACCGGAACCGGCTGGCGGTCGCGGCCGGCGAGCACGCGTTCGGTGTTGCTGCGCGGCGGGCCGGAGACGGTCGGGGCGGGACGCGCCTTGTCCTGCGCGAAAAAGGCGACGCGGTCGGCGGCGAAGCGCTTCGCGCCGTCCAGCTTGCTTTCGATCTGGCGGACATAGCCGGGCGCGTCGTCGGCCAGCGACGCCGCCTGCATCCCGACCAGCGTGCCGATCCCCCCGACCAGACCGAGCGCCGCCAGCACCGCGATCATCACCGCCAGCCCGCGCGGCAGTCTCAGCCGGCGCAGGAACCCGACGATCGGCGACAGCACGAACGACAGCAGGATCGCCAGTGTGATCGGGATCAGCACGTCCTTCGCGAAGAACAGGCCCGCGATCACGACGACGCCTACCGCCAGGCCGAGCAGGCCGCTGATCCCCGGCACGTTGGCGGCGATCACCTGCGCGGGATGGCCCGTGGTGACGCCACCACCCGCGCCCACGGTCTGGGCCGGCAGCGGGCGGCGGCCGCTGTCGACGAGCTTGCGATCGATGGCCACGCGGCTTTTCCCCCTGTCAGATGCGGCCAACGAGCGGCCGCGGCGTTTGTGTCCGAATGGTGACGGACGGATCGATGACACAGCAGGACAGGATGATCGGCGCGCATGCGGCCAGCCCGTGGGCGATCCCGGCGCGGGGCTGGAAGGCGGTGCTGCTGCGCGCGTGGAACGAGGCCGGCGAGGACAATATCGGCCTGATCGCGGCGGGGGTGGCGTTTTACGCGTTCCTGTCGATCGTGCCGCTGCTGGGGGCGACCGTGCTGATCTATGGCATCGCCGCCGATCCGCACACCGTCGGCCAGCATGTCGCGTCGCTGACGTCGGTGATGCCGCGCGATGTCGCGAAACTGATCGGCGACCAGCTGTTGCAGGTGGTGACCACGTCGGAGGGCAAGAAGGGCTTCGGCCTGCTGCTCGCACTGGCGCTGGCGCTGTACGGCGCGATGAGCGGCGCGGGCGCGATCGTGACCGCACTGAACGTGGCGTATGAGGAGCATGAGGATCGCGGCTTCGTGACGCAGAAGCTGTTGGCGCTGGGCGTCACCGCGGGCGCCGTCGTGCTAGTGCTGGGCGCGATGGGCACCGTCGCGGCGGTCGCGCTGCTCGGCGACCTGATGCCGTGGGCGCCGACCTGGATACGCGCGGGGATACGACTGTCGTCCTATGTCCTGCTCGCCGGACTGGCGGCGGCGGGCGCGGCGACGCTGTACCGGTACGGACCGGACCGGCGGCATGCGAAGTGGACGTGGCTGACCCCCGGATCGGTCGGCGCGACGGTGATCTGGCTGGCGATGACGACCGGGTTCGGTTTCTATGTCGCCAATTTCGGCAGCTACGACGCGACCTACGGCTCGCTGGGCGCGATCGTGGTGATGCTGACATGGCTGTCGCTGTCGGCCTATGTCTTCCTGCTCGGCGCGGAACTGAATTCGGAACTGGAGCGGCAGACCGATCGCGACACCACCGACGGCCCGTCACGGCCGATGGGGCATCGCGGCGCATCGGTGGCGGATCAGCCGGCGGTCGGGCTGGCGACGACGATGCCGAAGGGCGATCCCGCGCCGGCCACCGCCGCAACGCTGCCGCCGATCGGCGCAGGGATGCTGACGACGGTGATGGCGAGCGGCGGGCTGGCGGCGCTGAAACGGGGGCGCGGCTGGGGCGCGGGATTGCTGGCGGCGGCGGGCGCGATCGCATGGTTGCGACGAACATCGCGCTGACCGGCACATTTGTGCGACAATTGGCCTCTAGGCGCTGATCGCGATGACCATGATCCTGATGATGGCGGCCGCGCTGCCCGTTCCGCAAACCGCCGCCGTGCCCGTCGCGGCGCAGGTGACCACGCCGCAGGCGCAGACCCCGGCGACGGCCGCCCAGCCTGGCACCCAACAGCCCGGCGCCCAGACCGACCGCGATCGGGAGGCGGCCGGCGGGGCTGGCGGCGCGGCGGAGGATGAAGGTGCGGGCGAGGATATCGTCGTTACCGGGTCCCGCCCGCGCGGCTCCGTCGTCGGCGACATCCCGCCCGACCAGACGCTGGGCGCGGCCGACGTCCGCTCCTACGGCGTCAGCTCGATCTCCGACCTGCTGACGGAACTCGCGCCGCAGACGACCAGCGGACGCGGCGGTGCGCCGATCACGTTGCTGAACGGCAAGCGCATTTCCGGTTTTCAGGAGATCCGCGACATCCCGACCGAGGCGATCGAGCGCGTCGAGATCCTGCCCGAGGAAGTCGCGCTGAAATACGGTTACCGCGCCGACAGCCGCGTCGTGAACATCGTCCTGCGCCGCCGCTTCCGCGCCGCAACCGTCGAGGCGGATGCGCGCCTGTCCACCGATGGCGGGCGGACCGCGCCGGAAGGCGAGCTGGACCTGCTGTCGATCCAGCGCGACGGCCGCGCCAACCTGCATCTGGAATATAGCGAGGCGAGCGCGCTGCTCGAGTCGCAGCGCAACATCTCCGCCGCCAGCAACGACGAGGGCACCGCGAATTTCGACCAGCGCGCCTATCGCACGCTGTTGCCGCAGACGCGCAATTTCGAGGCGAACGCCGTGTATGCGACGCCGCTGCTCGGCACGTCGGCGACGTTCAACGGAACGCTGGAACTGGCGGATACGACGGGGCAGTTCGGCCTGCCGGTGGTGACGCTGCCCGGCGATGTCGTGCGCCGGCTGGAGGATGGCTTTTCGCCGCTGGAACAGCGCGGCAGCACGCTGACCGGGCATCTCGGCACCACGCTGAACGGTGGCGTCGGCCAGTGGCAATGGTCGTTCACGGGCAATTACGACCGCGTCGAAAGCGATACGCGGACGGATACCGGGGTCGACGCCAGTGGCTTCACCGGCGATCCGAACGGCACGCTGGTCGCCGACCAGTTCGGCATCCTGCCCGGCACCCGCGCACGGTCGACCAGTTCCGTCGGCGGTGGCGACATGCTGTTGACGGGCAGCCTGTTCGACCTGCCGGCGGGCGAAGTGACGACCAGCGTCCGCGTGGGTGCCAGCACCAGCGACTTCTCGTCACGCTCGTTCCGGAACGCCACCAACTCGGCCGGCGACGTGTCCCGCGATATCGTCAACGGGCAGATGAACGTCGACCTGCCGATCGCCAGCCGCTCGCGGGAGATCCTGTCGCCGCTGGGCAATCTGTCGGCGAACTTGAATCTCGGCGTCGACCGGCTGTCGGATTTCGGTACGCTGGTGACGACCGGATACGGCGCGAACTGGTCGCCGATCGACGGCATCCGCCTGATCGCCTCCGCCACCGACGAGGAATCGGCCCCGTCCGCGCAACAGCTCGGCAACCCGACGATCACGACGCCCAACGTGCGCGTGTTCGACTATGTGCGGGGCACGACGGCGACGGTGACGACGATCAGCGGCGGCAATCCCCTGCTCGACGGGTTCGAGCGGCACGTGAAGAAGGTCGGTCTGACGCTGAAGCCGTGGAGCGCGCGCGACCTGTCGCTGACCGCCAATTACGTCGACACGCGCGTCGACAACCCGGTCGCCAGCTTCCCGGCGGCGACGGCGGCGATCGAGGCGGCGTTCCCCGACCGCTTCGTGCGCGATGCGGACGGTCAGCTGACCGGCATCGACACGCGCCCGGTGAACTTCGCGCGGACCGAGCAGTCGCAGCTCCGCTGGGGCGTCAATTTCTCGATGCCGCTCAAGTCGAAGATCCAGAAGCAGCTGGAGGCATTTCGTGCTGGTACGGGCCCCAACCCGTTCGAGGGGCTGCGGCCCCCCGGCGGCGGTGCGCCGGGTGGTCAGGGCGCGGGAGGGCCGGGAGCGGGAGGACCGGGAGCGGGGGGACAGCGCGGACCCGGCGGGCCGGGCGGCTTCGGCGGCGGGCCGGGGGGCGGGCGTTTCGGTGGACGTGGTCAGGGCGGTGGCCGGCTGAACTTCGCGGTCTACCACACCTGGCGCTTCACCGACCGCGTGCTGGTGGCGGAGGGTGGACCGGCGCTCGACCTGCTGAATGGCGACGCGATCGGCTCCAGCGGCGGCCAGTCCCGGCATCAGCTGGAGGGGCAGGCGGGCTATTCCAACAACGGGCTCGGCTCGCGCCTGTCGGTGAATTACCGGACGGGCACGACCGTCAACGGCTTGACATCGGCGCAGGACCTGAACTTCGGTGGACTGGCGACGGTCGACCTGCGGCTGTTCGCGGACTTCGGCGGGCGGATCGACTGGGTCAGGGCGCATCCGTGGCTGCGCGGCGTGCGGGTGACGGCGGGGATCAGCAACCTGTTCAACAGCCGCCAGCGGGTTAGCGATGCGACCGGCGCGACTCCGGTCAGCTACCAGCCGGATTATCTCGATCCGCTGGGCCGATCGGTACGCGTATCGATCCGGAAGCTGTTCTTCTGAGGGGCTATAGCCCGACCTTCGCGGCCAGCCACGCCGCCGCCTGTTCCGGCGTGCGCTTGTCCGTCTCGCGATCGACCTGATAGTTCGCGGCGCGCATCGCCGCCACGTCGATCCGGCCGATCAGCGGTTTCAGCGCGGCGGCGAAGCGTTCGTCCTTCGCGCGGGCGGGTGACACCAGCAGGATCGCGTCGTAGCCGGGGATCGCGCGGCGCGGATCGGTCAATACCGTCAGCCCGCCCGCCGCGATCCGCCCGTCCGACGAGAAGGCGGAAATCACGTCGACCCGCCCGCTCGCCAGCGCCTGATACATGAAGGTCGGGCTGTACGGCGTCGCCGACGCGAAGCGCATCGGATAGGCGCGCTTCACCGCCGCCCATTCCGGCCGTTCGAGGAATTCGAGGTCACTGCCCAGCCGCAGCCGCGCCGATGCGGCGGCGAGATCGTCCAGCGTGCGGATCGCCCCCGGCGCCTTCATCGCGAAAGCATAGGCGTTCTCGAACCCCAGCGCACCCAGCAGCGTCACGTCGCGCCCCTTCGTCCACTGCGTCATGGCCGCCAGCATCGGTCCGCGGGCGGGCACGTCGCTCCGCTTCATCTCGTTGCTCCAGATCGTGCCGGCGTAATCGACATAGACGTCGACATCCCCGCTCGCGACCGCGCCGAAGATCACCGCCGACCCCAGCCCGTCGCGATAGCGGACGGTGTAGCCGGCGTTTTCCAGCCGCGATCCGATCAATCGGGCGAGGATATATTGCTCGGCGAAGTTCTTCGCGCCGACGGTCACGACCTTGCCTTCGCCACGCGGCCAGAGCGGCGCGGTCGCCGCCGCCGTACCGATCGCCAGCACCGCCAGCCCGCCGATCCACAGCCCGCGCCGCCGCCGTGCGATGCCGCGTTCGACCAGCCCGATCGCGGCATCCACCCCCAGCGCCAGCGCGGCGGAGGCGAAGCACCCCGCCAGCACCAGCGCCCAGCTCTGCGTCTGCAATCCGGCGAAGATCAGGTCGCCGAGACTCGGCTGGCCGACCGTGGTCGACAGCGTCGCCGCGCCGATCGTCCACACCGCCGCGGTCCTCACGCCCGCGATCGCCACCGGCGCGGCGAGCGGAGCCTCCACCAGCCGCAATTTCTGTGCGGGCGTCATCCCCACCGCATCCGCCGCCTCGATCACCGCCGGATCGATCCCGGCCAGCCCGGCGACCCCGTTCCGCAACAGCGGCAGCAGCGCGTAGAGCGTCAGCGCCAGCAGCGACGGCAGGAAGCCCAGCGCCGGTATCCCGCCCCCCACCAGCGCCGACAGGCTGAGCAACAGCGGAAAGAACAGCGCCAGCAGCGCCAGCGACGGGATCGTCTGGATCAGGCTGGCGAACCCCAGCGCGACGCGCGCGACGTTCGGCCGGCGGTTCGCGATGATCGCCAGAGGCGCGGCGACGACCAGCGCCAGCACCAGCGCGGCGGCGGAGAGCAGGACGTGGCTGGCGAGCAGCGGCGGCACCCGGCCGAGCGCGGCGAGGAACGCAGTCACAGGGCGGCGATCCGCTGCGCCTGTTCGCGCGGCACCGCGACCAGCGCCTGCGCCTGCTCGCCCCCGGCCCCCTTCAGCAGCGCCGCCGGTCCCTGATCGGCGACGACGCGACCCGCGTCCATCACCACCACGCGCGTCGCGAGCAGCAGCGCCTCCGCCATGTCGTGCGTGACGAGGATCGTCGTCAGGCCCAGCTCGTCGTGAAGGTCGCGCAGCCGCCGGCCCAGGGCGTCGCGGGTCAGCGGATCGAGCGCGCCGAACGCCTCGTCCATCAGCAACAGCTTCGCGCCGGGCGCGAGCGCGCGGGCGATGCCCACCCGCTGGCGCTGGCCGCCCGACAGCGCCGCCGGATCGCGCGACGCGACCTCGCGCGGCAGTTCGACCAGATCGAGCAGCCGCGCGACATCGGGTGGCGCCTCACCGGCGATGCGCGGGCCGATCGCGATGTTCTCCGCGACGCTCATGTGCGGGAACAGGCCGATATGCTGGAAGACATAGCCGATCCGCCGGCGCAGCGCCGGTGCGGGACCGATCGCGACATCGTTACCGTCGATCAGGACGCGGCCGGCGCTCGGCTCGACCAGCCGGTTGATCGTCTTGAGCAAGGTCGACTTGCCCGACCCGGATCGCCCGACCAGCGCCACGAAGCTGCCCGGCCCGATCGTCAGCGACACGGCGTCGACCGCTGCGGTGGACCCGTAACGCTTGGATACGCCGTCGAAAGTCACTGCGGGGGCTGGCATCGCGACGGACGATGGGGGAGGATAGGGCCAGCGTCAAACGCCCGGCTTGGATCGGGCGTGTTTCAGGAGGGGCCATGCCCGCGATCTTCATCACCGGCGGTGCGTCCGGCATCGGTCTGGCGACGGCACGCCTGTTCGCGGACCGGGGCTGGCGGGTCGGCATCGCCGACGTGAACGAAGCCGCGCTGGCGGCGGCGGCGGCGACCCTGCCGGCGGGCAGCGCCAGCTATGTCATGGACGTTCGCGATCGCGATGCGTGGGTCGCGACGCTGGATGCGTTCACCGCGGGCGGCGGGCTCGACGTGCTGCACAACAATGCCGGCATCGGCACCGGCGGCCCGATCGCAACGACCAGCTTCGAGGAGCTGGACCGGGTGGTGGCGATCAACCTGACGGGCGTGCTGAACGGCGCGAAGATCGGCCACGCCTATCTGGCGCGGACGCCGGGTTCGTGCCTGCTGAATACGGCGTCAGCGTCAGCGATCTACGGATCGGCCGGGCTCGCCACCTATTCCGCGACCAAGTTCGCCGTGCGCGCGCTGACCGAGGCACTGGACGGCGAATGGGCGAGGGACGGTATCCGCGTGCGCAGCATCGTGCCGAGCTTCATCGAAACGCCGCTGCTCGACGGCGTGACCAGCGGCAGCAACCGGACGATCCGCGAGACGGTGACGGCGGCCGGCATGGAACTGACCCCCGTCGAGACGGTGGCGGAGGCGGCCTGGGCGGCGGTGCACGGCGACGCGGTGCACACGTTCGTCGGCAAGACGGCGCGACGCATGGCCTTCGCCGCACGCTGGATGCCGGGCGCGCTGCGGAAACGGATGCGCCGCTGAAATCCTCCCCGGAGCGGGGAGGGAGACCGCAAAGCGGTTGAGGGGCAGCCACAGGTGGCGTCGCTTGTGGCTGCCCCTCCGTCACGCCTGCGGCGCGCCACCTCCCCGTTCCGGGGAGGAACTTACGCGCGTCGCTTTCCCATGATCGCGGTCCCGATCACGAGCCCGCTTACTCCTCCACGATCGCGTCGATGGCGGTCGCCATGTCGATGTCGCGCGGGCTGATGCCGCCAGCGTCGTGCGTCGTCAGCAGGATGTCGACGCGGTTGTACACGTTGCTCCATTCCGGATGATGGTTCATCCGCTCGGCGATCAGCGCCACCTGGGTCATGAAGCCGAACGCCTCGATGAAGTCGGCGAACACGATCGACCGCGTGATCGCGTCGCGCGCCTCGTCGAAATCCCATTCGGGCAGGCCGTCCAGCGCGTCCGCCCGTTCCGCCTCGCTCAGCGCTTCCACCATGACCCTGTCCTTGCTCCTATCCCGCGGCCGGGACTATGGCGGTCGGCATGGAACGGCAAGCCGCGATCGGAGAAGCGCCCGATGCCGCCGCGATCGAGGCGATCGCGCGCGCCACGGTCGCACGCCTGCCCGCCGCGTTCGTCGCGCATCTGGGCGATGTCGTGCTGCTGGTCGAGGAGTTCGCCGACGAGGAGACGCTCGCGGCGCTTGGCATCGAGCATCCGCTGGACCTGACCGGCCTGTACCACGGACGGCCGGTGGGGGAGAAATCCTCGTTGGCATCGGGCGCGCTGCCCGACCGCATCCACCTCTACCGGCGCGCAATCCTCGACGAGTGGGTCGAGACGGGCGTGCGGCTGGACGATCTCGTCGCGCATGTGACGATCCACGAGATCGGCCATCATTTCGGCCTGTCCGACGACGATATGCATGCGCTGGAGGATGCCGTCGGCGACGATGCCGGCGGCGACCACGACTGATGCCGCCTGCCGCAGGGCCGGCGGGCACGGGGCCGGCTGGTACGGGATTGGCCACGACCGGATTGGCCGCGACGGGACTGGTCGTGGAGGAACTGGCGGCACGCCGCGGCGGAAGATTGATCTTCGACGATCTGTCGTTCGCGGTCGCTGCGGGCGACGCGCTGCTCGTCACCGGCCCCAACGGCGTCGGAAAATCGACGCTGCTGCGGATCTGTGCCGGACTGTTGCCGCCCGCCGGGGGACGGGTCGTCCGGCCGGACCGGATCGCCCTGATGGCGGAGGCGAGCGCGCTCGACGCGGACCGCACGCTGGCGCAGGCGCTGATGTTCTGGGCGCGGATCGACGGGGCGGACGATCCCGCCGGCCGCGTGGTGGAGGCGCTGGCCGATGTCGATCTCGCCGCACTGACGGAGGTGCCGGTGCGGATGCTGTCGACGGGCCAGCGTCGCCGCGCGGCGATCGCGCGTGTCGTCGCCGGCGGCGCGGCGCTGTGGCTGCTCGACGAACCCGCCAACGGCCTCGATGCGGCGGCGGTCGCGCGGCTGGAGGTGCTGGTGGAGCGGCATGTCGAGCGCGGCGGTTCCGCCGTGGTGGCGACGCACCTGCCGCTGCATCTGCCCGCGACGCAGCGGCTGTTGCTGGAGGGTGGCGCATGATCGCGCTGATCCTGCGCGATGTCCGGCGCGGCTATACAGGCGGCGGCGCGACGTTGGTCGTCATATTCTTCCTGCTGGTGGCGACGCTGTTCCCGTTCGCGATCGGGCCGGACGCGGCGTTGCTGGCGCGGGTCGGCGGCGGTGTCGTGTGGGCGGCGGCGTTGCTCGCGGCGCTGCTACCGGTCGAGCGGCTGGTCGCGCCCGACCTGGAATCGGGGGTGCTCGACCAGATCGCGGTACGCGGCCGGCCGATGGCGGCGATGGCGGCGGCGAAGATCGTCGCGCACTGGATCGCCTTCGCGCCGCCGCTGATGCTGGCGGCGGTGGTCGCGGCAGGCTTGCTCGACCTGTCGACCGACATGCTGAGGCGGGTGGAGATCGGCCTTGCGATCGGTACGCCGGGGCTCGCCGCGCTGGCCGTCGCCACCGCCGCGCTGACCGCGTCGTTTCGCGGCGCGGGGGCGCTGGCGGGGCTGGTGATGCTGCCGCTGGCGGTGCCGCTGCTGATCTTCGGGGCGGGCGCGCTCGATCCGGCGGCGGACATCGGCGGCGCGTTCAAGCTGCTCGGCGCGGTCAGCCTGTTGCTGGTGGCGGGCGCGCCGTTCGTGGCGGCGGCGGCGATCCGGGCCGGGATGGAGTGACCGGGGCCATCTAGTACCGCTCCCGTCGACCCGGCGTTGACGCGGTTCCGTCACGCCATCGTCGCGCCGGCGTCACCGGACGGGAACACCCGCGTCACATCGCGGCGCTATGGCCGATGGAGCGACAACCGGGGGCCACGCCATGACTGCCGCGACCTTGTCAGACATCACCGACCTGACCGACTTTGCCAATTCGCGGCCCAGCGTGCCCGAACGCGTCGTGGAGCGACGCCGTTACCGCACGATCTGGATCAGCGACGTGCATCTCGGCACGCGCGGCTGCAACGCGGGGATGCTGATCGACTTCCTCGATCATGTCGACAGCGAGCATCTGTTCCTCGTCGGCGACATGATCGACGGCTGGCGGCTGAAGAAGAGGTTCTTCTGGCCCGCCGCGCACAACGACGTCGTCTGGCGGCTGCTCAAACGGGCGAAGCGCGGGACCAAGGTCACCTACATCCCCGGCAACCACGACGAGGTGTTCCGCCAGTTCACCGGCCTCGATTTCGGCGGCATCGCGATCCGGCGACAGGCGATCCACGTCACCGCCGACGGTCGCCGCCTGCTGGTGCTCCACGGCGACGAGTTCGACGCGATCACGCTGGCGCACCGCTGGCTCGCGCATGTCGGCGATGCCGCCTACACCGTGCTGATGGGCGTGAACCGCTGGTTCAATCTCGCCCGGCGCGGGCTGGGCATGCCCTATTGGTCGCTGTCGCAGCATGCCAAGGCGAAGGTGAAGAACGCCGTCGCCTTCATCTCGGACTTCGAGGAGGTCGTGGCGCATGCGGCGGGAACGCGCGGCGTCGACGGGGTCGTGTGCGGCCACATCCACACCGCCGAGCAGCGCGAGATCGAGGGTGTCGCCTATTACAACGACGGCGACTGGGTCGAAAGCTGCACCGCGCTCGTCGAGCATTTCGACGGCACGATGGAGATCCTGCGCTGGGCCGACGAGATGGCCCAGCGCGCCCGCACCGCGACGATCGTCGCGCTGGCCGCAGCAGCATGAGGAACACCGGTATGCGCATCGCCATCGTCACCGACGCCTGGAGTCCGCAGGTCAACGGCGTCGTCCGCACGCTGGAGGCGCTGACGCGCGAACTGGCCGCGACCGGGCATGAGGTGATGGTCGTCTCCCCCGACCGCTTCCGCAATTTTCCCTGCCCGACCTATCCCGACATCCGTCTGGCGCTGGCCGGGAAGAAGTCGGTCGGCCGCCTGCTGGACGAGTTCGCACCTGACGCTATCCACATCGCGACCGAAGGCCCGCTCGGCATCGCCGCCCGCGCGTGGTGCGTGGCCAGCGACCTGTCCTTCACCACCGCCTTTCACACGCAGTTCCCGGATTACGTCGCCGCGCGGACCGGCGTCGATCCATCCTGGATGTGGCGCTACATCCGCTGGTTCCACGGCGCGTCGCACGCCGTGCTGGCGTCGACGCCGACGGTCGAGGCGACGTTGGTCGATCGCGGGATCGACCGTGTGCGGGCGTGGGGCCGGGGCGTCGATTTCGCGACCTTCGGCAGCGACGGCGCGCGCGATCCGGCGATGACCGGGCTGGCTGGCCCCGTGCTGCTCTATGTCGGTCGCGTGGCCGTCGAGAAGAACCTGCCCGCCTTCCTTGCCTGTGACCATCCCGGCACCAAGGTCGTCGTCGGAGACGGTCCGGCGCGCGCGAAGCTGGAGCGCGAGTTTCCCGGCGTACTGTTCCTCGGCTCCCGCACGGGTGCCGAACTGGCGGCGTCGTATCGCAGCGCCGACGTGCTGGTGTTCCCCAGCCGGACGGACACGTTCGGGCTGGTGATGGTCGAGGCGCTGGCGTGCGGCACGCCGGTCGCCGCCTATCCGGTGGCGGGACCCATGGACGTGCTGGACGACCGCGTCGGCGCGATGGACGAGGATCTGGACGCGGCGATCGCGGCGGCGCTGACTCGGGACCGGATCATGTGCGCGGCCTATGCCGGGCGGTTCAGCTGGGCCGCCAGCGCGCGCCAGTTCGTCGGTGCGCTCGCTCCTGTTCGGGCCGCCGCTCCGGCACTTGTGCCCCTCGCGGCCTGAATCCCCGCGCCGGGTTGCCCTCGGGGCGCTGGCGTTCTACATCGGAGGCAATGTGCGGCCGCTCCGGGAAGGGGCGGCCCTTTCTGTTTTAGACGGAGTTTCCGCCCGTGGCCCAGCCGCTCATGCCCCACGCGACCGCTTCATGGCTGGTCGACAACACCGCGCTCTCGTTCGAGCAGATCGCGGATTTCTGCGGTCTCCACATCCTGGAGGTGCAGGCGATCGCCGACGACACCGCCGCGACCAAGCTGACCGGCCGCGATCCGGTGCGCGCGCACGAACTGAGCCAGGACGAGATCGACAAGGGTCAGGCCGATCCCGATTATCGCCTGAAGATGACCAAGGGACCGGAGCAGGTCCGCCGGACCAAGGGCCCGCGCTATACGCCTGTGTCGAAGCGTCAGGACAAGCCGGACGGCATTTCGTGGATCATCCGGAATCATCCGGAAATCAGCGACGGTGCGATCGGCAACCTGATCGGCACGACGCGTACCACGATCGCCGCGATCCGCGACCGCAGCCACTGGAACATCGCCAACATCACGCCGAAGGACCCGGTGACGCTGGGCCTGACGACGCAGCGCGAACTCGATGCCGCGGTGGCGAAGGCCGCCAAGGGCAGCCCGGAGGATGCGCAGCCGACCGACAGCCGTCTGGAGGGCGATCGCGAGGCGCTGATCGCGCAGTTGCATGCAGAGCGCGAGCAGCAGGCGCGCGACGCCGATGCGGTGCTGCACGGCGACGATCCCGCGTCGCAGGCACGTGCGCTGTTCGACGATCCGTTCCGCCGCTGATTCCAGCCGCCCTTGATCTCAACTGGTTGCGTCCCCCCGTTTTCCGCCTAAGCTGCGGGTCGACGAGGGGACGCTGACCATGTGCGACAACCATACCGCGGACGACAACGACCGTGGCCCCACCCGCCGGGACTTCGGCATCGGCATGGGCGCGGCGAGTCTGATCGCGCTGCTGCCCAGCCCTGCCGGCGCCGTGCCCGTCGCAGGCCGCGCGGTGACGATCAGGACGCCGGACGGCACCGCCGACGCCTATTTCGTCGCGCCCGCCACCGGCCGCCATCCCGCCGTGCTGATCTGGCCCGACATCATGGGGCTGCGGCCGGCATTCGAGCAGATGGCGCGACGGCTGGCCGAATCCGGCTATGCGGTGCTGGTCGTCAACCAGTTCTACCGCTCGGTCAAAGCGCCGTTCCTGAAGCCGGGCGAGAGTTTCGATCAGCCCGCCGTCCGCGACCGGATCATGCCGTGGCGGACGGCGCTGACGCCGGAAGCCGTCACGGACGACGGCAAGGCGTTCGTTGCGTGGCTGGATACGCAGAAGCAGGTCGACACACGCCGCGGTCTCGCTGTCACCGGCTACTGCATGGGCGGCCCGATGATGATGCGGACCGCCGCCGCGCGTCCCGATCGCGTGAAGGCGGGGGCGTCCTTCCACGGCGCGGCACTGGTCGGCGATGCGGCGGACAGCCCGGACAAGCTCGTCCCGACGCTGAAGGGCGGTTATCTGATCGCCATCGCCGCCAATGACGACGCGCGGTCACCCGACGACAAGACCAGACTTCGGCAGGCGTTCGCCGCCGCGAAAATCCCGGCCGAGATCGAGGTTTACGAAGGCGCGAACCACGGCTGGTGTCCGCCAGACAGCCGCGCCTACAATCAGCCGCAGGCGGAACGGGCATGGTCGCGCCAGCTCGCCCTGTTCAAGAAGCAGCTTTGAGGAACCCGCGGTGAGCCTTGTCTTCTACACCAACCCGCAATCGCGTGGCCGCATCGCCCGGTGGATGCTGGAGGAGGTCGGCGCACCGTACGAGACGGTGGTGCTGGGTTATGCGGACAGCATGAAGGCGGCGGAATATCGCGCGATCAACCTGATGGCGAAGGTGCCGGCGATCGTCCACGACGGCCGTGTCGTCACGGAATGTGCGGCAATCTGCGCGTATCTGGCGGATGCGTTTCCGGACGCCGGGCTGGCACCGCCGCCCAGCGACCGTGCCGACTATTATCGCTGGCTGTTCTTTGCCGCAGGTCCGGTCGAACAGGCAGTGATCGATCATGTCCGCAAGATCGAGGTCACGGCCGAACAGGGCCGGATGGTAGGCTATGGCAGCTACGACGCCACCGTCGATGCGCTGGATGAGGCCGTGCAGGGCAGGCACTTCATCGCCGGCGATCGTTTCTCCGCGGCGGATGTCTATGTCGGCAGTCATATCGCATGGGGGCTGGCGTTCGGGACGTTGCCGAAGCGGGATGCGTTCGAAACCTATCTGTCGGGTCTTACCGCACGCCCCGCCTATCAACGTGCGCAGCAACTGGACGAACAGGCGGCCGCCGCCTGACGATCAGCGCCGTCCCGACCGTTCCAGCGCCGCCATGCGCGCCGGCAGTTCCGCCCGGATCGCGCGGCGTTCGGACGCCGCGCGCGTGCCCCATCCCGTAATCTCGCTGATCGAGCGCCCGCACCCCAGGCACCAGCCCGTCACCGGATCGAGCGCGCAGGTGCTGACGCACGGCGACGCGACATCCTCCGGTTCCGGTGCGGTCAGCTCGAACATAGTTTAGTTACGTGCGACGATCACGGTTGGATGACGAGCGCGACCTTCAAAAACTCCGGGATCGGGCCGTTCCAGCCGTCATCCGGGCCATCGTCGCGCTCGTCGCGCCGATATCGGTCACGACGCTGGTCGTTCCGCTCGGCGTAGCGATCGTCCTGACGTTCGCGGCGAGGCGCGTGTTCCGGCGCACGGGCCGGCTCCTGCCGGGCATCGCGTTGCGGCGGGGCAGCCGGGCGCTCGGCCACGGCGTCCTGCACCGGCGCGGGGCTCTCGACCCGCTCCGGCCGACGCCCGCGGCGCGGGCGTTCTGCCGGCACGTCCGCCTGCGGTTCGGCAGCGGGCTTCGTGTCCTCCGCCAGCCGGGGAATCTTCTGGCCGGTCAGCTTTTCGATGTTCTCGATATTCTCGGCATCGTCCGGCGCAGCGAAGGTGTAGGCAGTGCCCGTCGCGCCCGCCCGGCCGGTGCGGCCAATGCGATGCACATAGTCGTCGGGGTGCCACGGCGCATCATAGTTGAAGACGGTGCTGACGCCCTTGATGTCCAGCCCGCGCGCCGCGACATCCGAGGCGACGAGGATAGTCACGTCGCCGCGCTTGAACAGCTCCAGTTCGGCCAGCCGTTGCGGCTGTTCCATGTCGCCGTGGATCTCGCCCGACTTGAAGCCGCCCTGCTTCAGCACCTTGTTGAGTTCACGCACGGTCGTCTTGCGGTTGCAGAACACGATCGCGTTCGTCACTTCCGGCTGGGCGAGCAGGCGGCGCAGGCGCTCGCGCTTGTCGGCCGACTTCACCGGCACAAGCCACTGGGTGATGTTGATGTTGGTCGATGCGGGCCGCGCGACCTCGATCCGCTTGGGATTGTCGAGGAACCTGTCCGCCAGCTTCTTGATCGGTGCGGGCATCGTCGCCGAAAACAGCAGCGTCTGCCGCTGCTTGGGCAGCTTGGTGCAGATTTCCTCGATATCCGGGATGAATCCCATGTCGAGCATCCGGTCCGCTTCGTCGATGACGAGCAGCGAGCAGCCGGTCAGCAGGATATTGCCGCGTCCGAACAGGTCCATCAGCCGGCCCGGCGTCGCGATCAGGACGTCGACGCCCTTCTCCAGTGCCTTGATCTGGTCGCCCATCGACACGCCGCCGATCAGCAGCGCCATCGACAGCTTGTGGTTGGCACCGTATTTCTCGAAGTTCTCCGCCACCTGCGCGGCGAGTTCGCGCGTCGGCTCCAGGATCAGGCTGCGCGGCATGCGGGCGCGGCTGCGCCCCTGGGCCAGGATGTCGATCATCGGCAGCACGAACGACGCGGTCTTGCCGGTGCCCGTCTGGGCGATGCCGATGATGTCGCGCATCATCAGCACGGGCGGGATCGCCTGCGCCTGGATCGGCGTCGGCGTATCATAGCCGGCGTCGTTGACGGCCTTGAGAAGTTCGGGGGACAGGCCGAGATCGGCAAAGCTCATGTAGCGGTCCGGAAAATGGGCGTGCGATGTTCCGCACGCTGGCCCCGTTGCGCTTGCGTATTCGACGGCCAAAGTCAAGAAAACCGCGGCGGTGGTGCCGATTTGGAACCGTTGCGTGACCCTATCGCACCGGTTTCAGCGTTTTGAACGAGTCGATCTCGCACGACGCCCCCGATCGGACCCGGATCGTATCGCGGTCGGCGCAGACCTGACCGTCCGGCCCCGGCCGGATGTAGAAATTGGAATAGAAGTCGACCGAGCGGCATTGCCGGCTGAGCTTGGCCCGGATGCGCTGGCCGCCCTGCACGACCAGATCGATCGTGGCGGGGGCGGACACCATCGCGCCAGCCAGACTGGCGGCGGCGATACATTTCGGTCCCTTGCTTTCCTTCCACACCGTCGGCGCGGTCAGCGGCACGCGGCCCGGCA
Source organism: Sphingomonas sp. Leaf343 (assembly GCF_001423765.1). Taxonomy (GTDB): domain Bacteria; phylum Pseudomonadota; class Alphaproteobacteria; order Sphingomonadales; family Sphingomonadaceae; genus Sphingomonas. The sequence goes on along the minus strand of NZ_LMPG01000011.1, from coordinate 84,604 downwards.
TGCTCATCCGCGGCACCCGGATCGTGATCCGCTCGCGAATGGTCAATTGCGCGAATACGACCCGCGACTCCGGCCGACCCGGCTTTTCCGCGGCGAGCAGGATCGGCGCGGTCAGCGCGGCAAGGAGGGGCAGGGCCTGGGCGATCATCGTTTCAGATCGCGATCGTAAGCGCGATCGTTGAACACCCCATGAATTGCGCCTAGCCGATCGTCCGAGATGACAGGCGAACGGACCGTAATGGATGGCGCGACCGCCGCGCAGGCGGCGATGTTGGCGGAGTTGGCACCCGTGCTGGGGCCGAAGGGGATCGTCACCGATCCTGCGACTATCGCGCCGTGGCTGGAGGACTGGCGCAAGCGGTGGCGCGGGGCCGCGCCCGCGATCCTGTCGCCGGCGACGACGGCGCAGGTCGCCGCTATCCTCGCCGCGGCCACGCGGCACCGCGTGCCGCTGGTGGCGCAGGGTGGCAACAGTTCGATGGTCGGTGGGGCGACGCCGCCGGTCGACGGCAGCGCGCTGATCCTGTCGATGCGCCGGATGGACCGGATCCGCATGATCGACGCCGACGCCGGGCTGGCGGTGGTGGAGGCGGGCGTCGTGCTCCAGACCTTCAACGATGCGGCGCTTGCGGTGGGACGACGCTTTCCGCTGACGCTGGGCGCGCGAGGCAATGCGACGATCGGCGGGCTGGTGTCGACCAACGCCGGAGGAACGCAGGTGCTGCGCTTCGGCACGATGCGCGGTCTGGTCGCCGGGGTAGAGGCGGTGCTGGCGGACGGCTCGATCTACGACGGACTGGCGGCGCTGAAGAAGGACAATCGGGGTTACAATCTCGATCAATTGCTGATCGGGGCGGAGGGAACGCTGGGGATCGTCACGGCCGCGACGCTGCGGCTGGTGCCGGCCGTGGCGGCGCGGGCGGTCGCATGGGCGGGCGTGACCGATCCGGCGGCCGCACTGGCGCTGTTGCGGCGGTTCCAGGCGGATGGTGACAGCGTCGAGAGCTTCGAGATCATGCCGGCCGCCACGCTGATTGCGGCGCTGGACCACGTCGCCGGATCGCGCGCACCGTTGGCGGGGCGGCATCGGTGGCATCTGCTGATCGAGGCGACGGCCGCGACGACGGACGCAGAGGCCCCGGCGGCGACACTGGAGCGCGTGCTCGGCGCAGCGTTGACGGATGGGTTGGTCGAGGATGCGACGATCGCGGCCAGCGAGGTGCAGGCGGAGGCGTTCTGGCGGCTGCGCGACTCGCTATCGGATGCGGAGCGGGCGCGCGGGCCGGCGGTGCAGTTCGACATCGCCGTACCGGTGGCGGCGATGCCCGCCTTCATGCAGGACGCGGCCAAGGCGGCGGAGGCACGCTTTCCCGGCACCGACGCGTCGGGGTTCGGGCATCTGGGGGATGGCAACATCCATTTCCACGTCCGCGCGCCCGGCGGCGTCGATCGCGACCGCTGGTATGCGGAGGATGCGCCGGTCATCACCGGCTTCGTCCACGATCTGGTCGACGCGGCGGGCGGCACCATCGCCGCTGAACACGGCATCGGCCAGATGAAGCGCGACGAACTGGCGCGGATCGCCTCGCCCGCCCGAATGCGGGCGCTCGTCGCGATCAAGACCGCGATGGACCCGCTCGGGATTCTCAACCCCGGCAAGCTCCTTGCGCCGCCAGCGCCCGGCCAATAGAGCCTCTGCCGATCGGCGGGCGGCCCATCGGGGGGCGGGCCTGCGACAAGACGATGGAGAGATATATGGCCAGCGCGCCGCAACTGCCGCTTTTCTACAATGGGCTGGAGCCGCTTTCGAGCGAGACCCACGCCGATTACCGCATTCGCCCGCAGGACAGCGCGCCGCACCTGATCGGGCAGCACGCGGTTCCGATCACCACCGACGAATTCGCGCTGGTGCAGCGATTCATGCCGATCGTGTTCTCCGTCGGCGACGATGCGATCCCGCTCGGGCTGATGGGTCTGAACGAGGGCGTCAACGTCTTCATCGGCGACGACGGCAAGCTGGTCGACGACAATTTCTACGTGCCCGCCTATGTCCGCCGTTATCCGTACATGCTCGCGCGGCTGCGCCCGGATTCGGAGGAGCTGTCGCTCTGCTTCGATCCGACCAGCCCGGTGCTGGGGGCGTATGACGAGGGCGACCGGCTGTTCGACGATGGCCAGCCGTCCGAGGTCACGAAGCAGATCCTGGCATTCAACGAGCAGTTCGAACAGGCCGGACAGCGCACGCAGAACTTCATGCGCGAGCTGCGCGAACTCGGCCTGTTGATGGAAGGCGAGGTCAGCATCCAGCCCGATGCCGGTGGCCAGCCCTTCGTCTATCGCGGCTTCCAGATGATCAACGAGGAGAAGCTGAACGGCCTGCGCGGCGACCAGCTTCGCAAGATGCAGCAGTCGGGCATGTTGCCGCTGCTCTACGCGCATCTGTTCTCGCTGGCGCTGATGCGTGAAGTGTTCGGCCGTCAGGTGCAGCAGGGCAAGACGCCTCAGCCGCAGATCCTGCCGCAGGCGTGAGCTGGTCGGGCGGCGGCGATCCCCCGATCGTCGCCGCCGGATCAGGCATAGCCAGCGCATGTTTGTAGCGATCGTTACGCACACGACCTGTAAAAACGCATTTTTCCAGGCGGGGCTTGAACCAAATGGCCGCTCGCCTATTTATGCCATGTACGGTTTCGTGTCCCCCCTTTCGCGAGGCCGTACGACACGCTTTTAGCGTGTCTCCTCCCTGAACCTTGGCCACCTCGCACGCTTCGCGCTGCGGGGTGGTTTTTTATTCGGCGGCGACCGGTATTGGTCGCGCGAGGGCTTCGTCGGACAGATCGTCGATCACCGCACGGATCAGGGCGGCGATCCGCGGCAGGCCGGGGCCGACATCGTCCATTCGCGTATCGAGATACAGGCTGCGGTCGATCTCGATCTGGATGGCGTGGATGCCGGCCGCAGGATTGCCGTGCGCCTGCGTCACATGGCCGCCGGGATAGGGCGCGTTGAGGCCGCAGGGCAATCGGGCCGCAACGACGGTCGCCTCGACCCGCCCGGTGAAACGGGCATCCGCGGCCGTGCCGAACCGGTCGCCGATCACGATCCGCGGCTGAAGACGTCCCAGCGACGGCATCGAATGCAGGTCAAGCAGCACCGCCGCACCAAATCGCGACCGCGCCGCCTGCAGCGCCTCCGCCAGCGCGGTATGATAGGGGCGGTGATCCTCCGCGATGCGCTTTGCCATCGCCGCCGCCGAAAAGCGTTGCCGCCAGATATCGCCGACGCCGCCCGCGCGTCTCGGCACCAGACCCAGACCGCTGCGCAGTTTCGCGGATGGAATGGCGGGCAGTGGCGGCGCGCCGGCATCGACGCGCGGATCGCGCTCGTCCTCGCTCCGGTTCAGGTCGATCCATGCGCGTGCCCGGCGCTGGATCAGCATCGTCTCGGCCCCGCCCGCCGCCAGTGCGACGGCATCGATGCGCCGATCCTCCAGACTGCGCAGCGCGGCGACAGGCACCCTCAGCGCGTCGATCAGCGCCGCCGGATAGTCGCGACCCGCGTGCGGCACCGACACGACCACCGGAGAGGCGGGCGGCGAGCTGCCATACCGGTCGAATGACGGTTCCATCGCGCTCACGCTATCGTTCCGGCGGACGGAACGAAAGGGCCGTGGCGGACCGGTGGCTGGAATGGGGCTTTCGACTGGAAATCTTAACCGTCTCGTGGCTACATTCGTCCGACGACGAGGGATACCAGGCGATGATCCGAATTCTGCTGGCCGAAGACGACCAGGTGATGCGCGAATATCTGACGCGCGCGCTCCAGAAGTCCGGCTATGCCGTGACCGCGGTGGATCGCGGGACGGCGGCGCTGCCGCTGATCCGAACGGAGTCGTTCGACCTGTTGCTGACCGACATCGTCATGCCCGAGATGGACGGCATCGAACTGGCCCAGCGCGCGGGCGAGTTGTCTCCCAATCTGCGCGTCATGTTCATCACCGGCTTCGCGGCAGTGACGCTGAAGGCGGGCAAGGCCATGCCGAACGCGCGTGTCCTGTCCAAGCCCTTCCATTTGCGCGATCTGGTCGCGGAGGTGGACCGGCTGTTCGAGACGAACCTCGCGGGCCTGAATTAGGCGCTTGCGCTCCGCGGCACCCGCCGCTAGAGGCGCGCTTCCCCTTTGTGGGCGTGTAGCTCAGTGGTAGAGCACTGTGTTGACATCGCAGGGGTCGCAAGTTCAATCCTTGCCACGCCCACCACCGAAGTCGGTGTTATCCGGTCATTTTTTGCCTCCCAGCAGAGGAACCGGAGACACCGACTTCGGCGCTAATTCGGCGCAAAGCGCCCGGCGCTCGAGCGTCGATCTCCCCGAGAATGTCATTGAGAGCGGTCGTGACCGTGGCGAATCGCCCGATCGCGTAGACCTCTGTCGAACCAGTGACGTCGTGGCCCATGAAGCCTTCGAGGTCCCACTTCGCCACGCCGCGGTTGCGCAGCAGCGTCGCAAGGCTGTGACGTAACAGGTACGCCTTCCACTCGCGGCCGGAGGGGAGCTTCAGCCCCGTCAGCATCGTCGACCAGGAGCGATCAACGTCGAGCACGGACCGGCCGTAATAGTTGACGAGGTAGCCCGCGCCCTTGCGCGCGTTCTTGTCGAGGCGCTGGTAGGCAGCGAACTCGGCCGTCAGCCACTCCGACAGCACCGGTACGACAGGGATCAGCGGACGATACTTGTTCGTCTGGGCGCGGCCGAAGGGATTGAGGTCCAGCGTCGGCGAACCCGGGTACCACTGCTCGCGCTCCGGAGCGATGCAGATGTCCACCACGCTGTCGGGGCGGGCGAGGGTGCAGAGCGACCCGACGATGAAGGCGTGCAGCGAGGCACGCTTCTTGTCCGGCTCGGCCGCGTACGCAAGCATATCGGCCAGCACGTCGACCTCGACGCGCGTCCGCCGCGGGCGCGACACCTGCTTGCGGGGGAGGGGCTTGTAGATCGGCCGACGCTCCGATCGCGGCGGATCCGCGTCGGCGGCGTGGTTCAAGGCGGCGGCAACCTGCAGCACCGACTCCTCGGTCGTTGCGGAGGCGCGCGGCCGCGATGCCGTGATCTCGCCGGCCTTGTTTTTCCACGTCACCGGCTGGTCTTTCGACCAGGTGCGAAATGCGGTGATGAAGGGCATGCCGGATGCGACGGCGCAGCTCGTCTCGATCCCGAACGAACCGCCGCGATCCTCCTCAGCGTCGAGGAAGTCGGTGACGTGTTTCAGACGCGCCTGGATGCTGTCCGACGAGCTCTTCAGGTCGCCATGCTCCAGACGGTAGTCAGCGATTGCGTCGGTCAACAGGTAAGCCTCCGCGGAGGCGAGCGGCTGTCCGCACGCATAGCAATAGGCGGGCGCCTCGCTGGCATCGCTCAGGTACCGCCGGTCGAGCGCGAGGATGGCTTGGTCGACGTCCTCCTCGCCCGTTGATACGCTTGCCTCGCGTCGCGCGTCGGGGTCGTACCAGAAGACGTACCAACGAGACGAACGGGGGGACCCGTCCTCTCGCCGGAGCTTGTCGAGCCAGTATTTCCCCCGTCGATAGACTGGCGCCGGGCGACTCTGCATCGTGTCTGTTCCTTGAGATGTTCGACCTTCGCCTCGTGTAGGAGGTCGATCAGGCCAAGGCTGACGAGAAGATCGAGGTCAGCCGCAGTGAGGTCGACGCCGCGGCCGATCTCGGCTGCGCGGCTGACCCGCTTGTCCAAGTGGACGATCGAGGGGGCGTTCATGTCGGTGCTCCGTCATGGGTGATTCCGTCGAGCTCGCGGCCGGCAACTTTTTTGCCGACACGCTGGTGCACGCAGAGGTCGTGGCCGTCGTAGAGACAGCTATCGGTCCAGCCCTTCAGATCAGCGCTGTCGAAATCGGGCAGGGCATGCCGATCGATCAGTTCGCCGTGCTGGGACTTGAAATAAGGTAGCTGATCCGGCTGCCACGGCAGCCACTCGCCCCACTGCTTGAAGAGCATAGGCACGAACGCAATTGAGCACTGATCGCGAAGGTCTCGTGCCCAGTCTGGATGCATCGGCCGGGCGCCGGGCCCGCTCTCACCGCCAACGATAATCCAGTCGATCGACGCCAGCTCGCAGGGATCAAACGAGACCGGCCCCAACAGTGGCTCCATCGACAGGAAGCGGACCTTTGGCCCTTCGATTGCAAGCAGCTTGGGGAGGTCTCGATCGGCTTCCTCCTGGTTGACGATAGTCGCACCCAGCCAGACGTTCGTCGGCCAATCCTCGGTGCCCCACTCGACGTCGGTCATGCCGGCTACGTTGCCGATGCGCTTGGTGAGCAGCAGCCAGTCGAGGTGTGGCGTCCGATCGATCAGGCCGAACAGGGTGCTGCGCCATATCTCGGGAACGGCGTTGTCGAACACGTCGGCCAGGCTGGCGCAGAACACCCGCTGGCGCCGCCCGTGCTCGGCCGCGAACGCCTCCGCTGCCGCCTGCCACTGCAGAGGCTTCTGCCAGTTCGACTTGCTGGTGAGCCGCCGAGGAGCGCCGGGGCCCCAATTTGGCGCGGTACCGCCACCGAAGCGCGCGTTGCGCGTCTCGGCGTAGCAATTGTCGCAGCCCGGGCCGACCTTCTGGCAGCCTTCCCAAGGGTTGAAGGTGTGGTCGGTCCACTCGATCGCGCTGTTCTCAGCCACGGCTCAATTCCTTCTTCGCCGCGTCGCGGGCGATGTTGAGGGTGGTCATCGCCTCGACGGAGCCGCCCCGGTCAGGATGGCGGGCTGCCGCGAGGTCGCGGTACCGGGCGTCGACATCGGCCGCGGTGACTCGCGCTGTGGCGCTGAAGCCGAGCGTCGAACGCCAGCCGTGCGCGGCCGCCGGCGCCGCCAGCGCAACGTGGCCGGCGAACGCCTGGCGCAGATCCGCGACGCCCCAGCGCTCCTGACCGCGCAGCGCCTCGATGTGCGCGGCGATCGCGGCGATATTGTCGGCGACGCTGTCCCACCGGTCGCAGGCCAGCACGTGTGGCTTGCCGTCCAGGTCGAAGTAGAAGGCAACGCCGGGATCGTCGGGCTCGCGGCGGCTGACGTTCTGATCCCGGGCGCCGCTCGCGGTGAAGCGGATGTTCGTCGACAGGATCATCGAGACCACGCGATAGTGCTGCCCCGTTCGCGTCATCGCCGCGACCTGGCGCGCCAGCCGCGTCCGTGCGGCGGTGAAGGTCATGCTCCGGCCTTCATGCCGGAACAGAGCCTGCGCGCGCTGCTTTATTCGTGGCCGCCCCTCCGGCCACCGGAGCGGATATCCGGGCGTGATTGTCGGCGCAGTCATGCTACCTGCTCCTTCTGCTGGTCCTGCGCGCGCTTGCCAGTGCGCCACTCCTCGAGAGCGACCGCATGCTTGGCGCAGAGATCCTTGCCGGGTGCCGGCGACGTGCTGCAGCCGCTGCAGATCGGGGAGTCGCAGGTACCGCTGCGCTTGCCCTCGACCTTCCAGTCGCAGAGCCGATCGGCGCGGCGGCCGCAGGGGCACCGCTTGCGGCTATGGCCGCCGCAGACGATCATGGTACCGCCACCTGGTGCGGTCACGGTCTGGCACATCAGTAGAGCCCTCCGGCCGCGACCAAGTCGTCGACGGTGACCTGCGCCGTCAGCATCGGCTCGTCGAACCCGGGCGCACCGACGCCGACTTCGACGAGGATCTGCGGCGACACGTCGATGCGCTCGAAGATCATCGGATCGAGACCGGAGATCCATTGGCCCAGCAACTCGCAGATGCGGCGCTCGCGAAGCTGGTGGTAGGTCCGGGCTGCGCTGGGCGCGGCCGAGTTGCCGACGCGACGGATCGACGAGACGTTCATGCCACCTGCTCCATTTCAGCGTTCGAGAAGGATGCGGCTTCGACGGCCGCGGTGATCCGGCGCACGGCCGTTTCGAAGTACGTCGGGTTGTGCTCGATGCCGGTGAAGCGCTTGCCGGCCGCGATCGCGGCGACGCCGGTGGAGCCAGTACCCATGAAGGGATCGCAGACGCTGTCCCCGCGCATATTCACGAGGATCTTCGTCATCAGCGCGTCAGGCTTCGTCGTCGGGTGATCGAAGCGCGCAGGGCCCCGCGGCGACGTGATGCGGCTCACCCGAAGCAGATCGGCCATGGCGCCGGCGGGATGGTACCCGGGCTGCCATGCGTGGACGTAGAATTCGGCGTCCGGTCGATAATGCTTGTTGGCGACCGGCTGCGGGTTCGTCTTCTGCCAGACGCATACCGCATGGCGGTGGAAGTTGCCCTTCGCGACCGCGAGCAACTCGGCCAGCTGATCGTTGTGGGCGAACACGATCGCGGCGCCGCAGAGCAGCGGGTTGACGATCGACATGTCGAACCCCTGGTGCAGCCCCTCCGCGAGGATGCGGTCCATCATTGGCCGGCGCGCGCGGTACTTGCCGGCGCCGGTTGCTCGGATCAGGTACGGCGGATCCATGACGTCGGCGTCGTAGAAGCCGAGCGTCGGCCGGATCGCGTACGCGTCGCCCAGGTAGAGCGTGGCGGTCGCGATCATGCGAACATCTCGATCTGACCTGAGCGCCGCGCGACGAATGCCTGCCCGGGCAGCACGACAAAGAGGCAGTCGCGCCCGGGGCAGTCATAGTCGAAGATCTCGATCGGCCTGAGAATGAAGCCGAGCGGGGCTGCTGCGTATCGTTGCGCAACCCATCCATTCAGCCACCAGCGGCGCGCTTCGTTTCTGTCGGCTTGTCCGTCCGGAGCGTCCCAGCCGGTCAGATTCCAAGCATGTCCGCGTGCCGCTACGGATTGCACCAGGTACGGATCAGCGTCTGGGTCGCGCTGGATCAGCGTACCCGGTTTGACGTGATCGCTCACCCTCGTCTTCCAGCCGCTCGATGTAGCGGCAGGCTTCGTTGTAGCCGATGCGCATCCTGCGCTGCAGCCGCGACGTCGAGCCGCTCTGGTCATGGCGAACATGCGCGAGCGCTTCGGCATAGCGCGGTGTCTGATCGGCCCAGCGTGGGGTCTTGTTCGCGGCGAAGCTGGTCATCAGATCATGCCCAGCGCTTGCATGTAGACCTCGAGGATCGCTTCCTCTTCCTGGAACTCTTCCTTCTTCTTTTTGCGGATCGACAGGATCTTGCGGATGGCCTTGGGGTCGTATCCCCTGCCCTTCGCCTCCGCCATGACGTCCTTGATGTCGTCGGCGATGCCCTTCTTCTCTTCCTCAAGGCGCTCGGCGCGCTCGATCAGCAGACGCAGTTCGTCGGCCGCGACATGTCCGCCGCCCATACCCTCGTTGCGGTTATCGCCCTCGCTCATCGTGACGCTCCCTGCCGCGCTTCGGCGGGCATGATGGTGGTTTCGATCAGCGCCGCGGCCTGATCGAGCGCCACGGCGGTCGGCGACGACGCGCGCAGCGCGCCGTATTGCGCGGCCCGCTCGCGGCAGAGCTTCGCGATCAGCGGCGCGGACATGGTCGGCCGCGCGGGCGGGATCAGCGCGGCGCTCACCGGTAGATCCCGACGATTGCGAGGACGGCGGACGTCGTCTCGGTCGGGTGGCCGCAGAAGGCGAGCAGCAGGCCGAAGCCTGCGCCCATGACCAGGCCGGCCGCGCCGATCCCGCCGATGATGTTCGCGTCGAGGCGCGTGTCAACGAGATCCGCGTCGACGCAGACGTGGCAGTCGCAACCGTCGACGTGGAACTCGACGTCGAACGCACCCGCATCGAACCGTGCGGCCAGATCGAGGGCGCGAACGGTGCGCGGGCGGTGAAGCCGTGGGTCGGCGTAGGTCACGAACGGTTCTCCCGTTGGGCGGTAGCGGCGCGGAAGCGCAGGACCTCGACGGCCCACAAAAGAGCGAAGCCGACGAGGATGGTCAGGGCGAGCGGGATGCGGACAAAGCCGACGACGAACAGGCCAGCGGCCAGGCCGAGCATCAGCGTGGCGATCGGCACGACGAGGCGGAGGTTCGTCATCGGCCGCTCAGCCTCCGAAGACGACGCGTGCGGCGCGCACGGCGACGCTGCCGATGACCCAGCACGCGGCAGCGGCCGTGATAACGGCCACGCTCAGCATGGCGGCGCGATCGGCCACGCCGATGCGCGAAGCCCGCGCCGCGCAGCGGGTGCAGGTACAGCCGAGCGGATGGATATCCGCAGCGATGCAGGCGCGGGGCCGGATCATTCCGCATGCGCCTCCGCATCGCAGCCAGAGCAGAGGTTCGACGCCGCCCACTCCAGCCGGGCCGTCTCCGCGCCGCGCTGGCGGTCCCAATAGCTGCAGCCGCAGCCGCGACAGACCGGGGGGTGCTGCTCGACCGGCAGGTCGCGATCGGCGAGCTGGCGGTAGACGCCGGGATCGAACGGGAAGATCGCCGCGAGCTTGGCGATCGTGCGTCCGTCCTTGGCGCGCCAACCCGGCGTCTCCAGCAGGCGGACGAGCTCCATACCACCCGCCCGCATCGAGAGGCTGCGGTACAGCTCCCTCGCGACCTGTTCGACCGACTTGCCCGAACGCAGCCGGCGCAGGCGCAGGTATTCCCACGGCTTCAGCGGAGGCATGGCGGGCGGATCGGTGGGGGTGGCGTCGGCGAAACTGGCGGCGGAGGCATGGAACATGGCGGCGATCCTTCCGGGCAAGCCGGTGGCGTCGCCGGAAACGGGTGCTTCCGGAACGCCAGTCGATGATGGGGGTGGGCTAGGTCAGTCTGGCGTCAGCTGGTGTCCGGAGGGTTCAGCAGCGCGAAGTGTCTGGAGCGAAGGCGCTCGCGATACCCGTCGACCAGCCGCCCGACGCGCTCGATCAACGCTGCGTTATCGGCGAGGTCCGCGTCGCTGATGTCCCCGTCTTCCTCGAGATCGGCAGACAGCTCGGCGGTGAGCCGAAGAAAGGTGGTGACCGCCGCCTGGTCGCAGGGACCGTGAGTCTCGATTGGCACGAGCTTCATGCCGACGATCGCCAGCACGTCGTTGGCGAAACGGCCGTCCCATTCACGGCAGCCGCGCAGGAACGAGACGACGCCCATGTCCGCATCGCCATTGCGATAAGCGGCAACCCGATCTTCGCTTTTGCCGAGGACCGCGCCGAGATCGGCGTTCGTCGCGCGATCCTGATCCCTGATCGTGGTGAGGCTGCGCCCCAGCACGTCAAGCAGCAAAGACATGGGAATGGTCCGGTACCGGCTGTGGATGTGCGGTGCCATCATGCGGCAAGACCGAAATGCGGGTGCGACGCCGGCCGGATACGCTGACCGGCGTCGCGGACATCCAGGGAGCGGATGAGCAAACTGGGGACTCGGCCAGCGCGGGGCTTGATGTCCTCGCTGGTCGGGCATCGGCCGGTCTGCCAGCGGCCGAAGGGGGAAAGGCGTGCAACGATCATTGGGCCTGCTCGATCGATCCGACCGACACGCTAGCGTGATCGGAGGCGTCTTCGAGGGCGAGCCAGCCATTCATCGGTACGGAGCCGTCGGTCTCGCGTTCGATGATTGCGGCAACTTCAAGCGTAGGAAGGGCGGAGCCGTTGCGGAGCCGGTTCACAAGCGAACGATCGCGGCCGATCAACGCAGCAAACTGCGCATCGGTCATGCCGTTTTGCTTCATGAAGGAATCAAGCTGCGAGCCCATGTGCGCCTTGTGTGCGGACGACGCACACATGTCAACTCACATTAGTGCGGATTACGCACAGGATGTTCGTGTGCATATTGCGCACAATGCCGGCGTGGATAAAGCATGGTTCAAAGAACGAAAGCGGGCGGTGGGTGCCTCTGATGAGGCATTAGCCGAGGCGATCGGCCGCGAGCGGTCCACCGTGAACCGGGTCATCAACGGCGACATCCGGTTCGATCTCGCATTTGTCGATGGCTTTGCTCGCGTCCTTGAAGTGCCTAAGTCAGAAATCTTGGCTAGGATCGGTGTAGACGTGCCTGCGGCAAGTGCTGCGGTCAGCCAACAGCAGATGCTCGCTCGCAAGCTGATGGAGAAGGCCAACCCCGACCAGCTTCTGCGCATCGTCGATATGCTGAACGGGGGAAGCAGCTCCGATAAACTGGCGGCGGGCCAGCTCGACCTCGTCGAGATCCAGCAAATTGACCTTGCTTATGGCATGGGTGCTACGTTCGCCGACGGACATGTCGAAGCCGAAGTTCTGCGTTTTCCACGTGGTTGGGTGCAGACGATCACATCCTCGCCACCGGCGCAGCTCACCTGGGCGAGTGGACGCGGGGACTCGATGACGCCTACAATCCATGACGGAGACATCGTTCTGCTCGACAGATCACAGCGGCGCGTGATCGAGCAGGATGCGATCTGGGCCTATACGACGGGAGAATTCGGGGCGATTAAAAGGCTGCGGATGCGGGGAGATCGCGTGATCATCCTGTCTGACAATCCCTCCGTTCCCGTCGACGAATTACCGGCCGAAGAGATCAACATTGTCGCGCGCGTCATCTTCATCGGCAAGCGGACATGATGCTGCTGATCGCGCTCTTGCTGGGGCAGATGGATGTTCGGCTGCGAATGGCTGAACGCGACGCTAAGAACGCTGAGCTCGTAGAGGCCGTTGAATTTCCCGGATACGATATGAGCGACGAGGCGGTCACGACGGCAGCAAGACATTACTGCGGCACGCTACCGGCATGTTCCAGCTCGTTTCTCGATGCGCGCGACGAGCTTACGCGCAGCGCTGCGCTGCAGAAGCGTGTGAAGGGGGCATTGAGGCTCATTAAGCAGGCAAGCGATGAACGCTATCCCGACTGGCGATATGCGAACACGCTTTACCAAGCGACATACAATCCACCGCAGGCGTCCTATAGACGTTCGTACCGCGTGACGTGCAGAACGTATTCAAGTGGGAAAACCGCTTGGTCGTCGTGCTCTGGGTGGTGAGCATCCTCAACCGCTTATAATTGCTGCAAGTTTGGCCGAGTCGCGGCATTGCCGACTCGATCCAATTCGTTCTACGTTCCGCATATGTTCTTCTCTCCTTTTGGTCGCCTGACCTCTCCGCGCGAGATGAGCCTAGCCGTCGTCGGGCTCGATCACGCGAATCGTGATCGCAGCAACCGTCGTTTCGAGATGGCGCTGTGCACGCATGGCGAACCGATCCGCCTGGTGCGCGAACCGAAGAACAAGGCCGATGAGAACGCCATCGCGGTGGTCAGTGCCCGCGGCATCCAGCTCGGCTACATCACCTCGCTGCGCGCGGCACTGATCGCGCGCTGGCTCGATGCCGGCGAAGCGTACGATGCCGTGTTCCAGGACGCGGGCCACAGCGCGGCGATCATCCGAGCACGTTTCGGCGGCGGGTCGCTCTGGCTGCCGCCGGAGCGGGACGACGTGATCTGGGACCGATCGGAGGAAGGCGGCGACTCCTTCGATTGGGGTTGCTGAGGGTATCGAGCGGGTACAATGGCCCTTTCCGCGCCTTTCCTCCGTCATATGAAGGGCAGCACGGCGGATGGGTTATCCGCCATCCGCCGCTATGTCCGGGTTTGGTGGGAAGCGGAATGGCCGCTTTTGGGGGGCAAATGGCGTTAGCCGACATGGCGGGTCGCTGCCGTCTTTCCCGAAAAGGATCGAGTTTCGGGAAAATCAGTGCGGTTCGCCGTAGATGGCAGGGGTAACGCAAAACGCTCGGAGCAGGGTTGTCGCACAGCCCATCAAGCTGTTGGTGTTTGTCGTATATCCGATTTGGCGCGAGCCGGGGCCTGATCGGCGGGTTTGCCACTGACGGCAAACGTGTGATTTCCGACAGTAATCCTGCTGCCCTATGTCAGGCTTTTGGCCACGAGCCGACCGATGCCGGCGAAAGCCTTGTCGAACTGTTTTTCGGAGGGCCTGCCACCCCGTGTATAGACCGCGATGACGATCGGCGTGTCCGGTCGGGGCCAGGCGACCGCAATGTCGCCGGCCATGTCGCGACCGCTGTGGCCGGTCTTGTTGCCGATACGCCAGCTCCTTGGGAGGCCACCGCGAAGACGCGGATTTGTCTGGTTGCCGACAAGCCAGCTCGTGAGCAGCGCCTTCGACCGGTCGGACAGTACATTGCCCACAATGACCTTGCGCAACGTCGTTGCCATCGCAGCCGGTGTCGTCGAGTCATCCGGACCACCCGAGGGAACGCGGTCGAGCGCGGGTTCGTAGTGATCGACGCGGGTTACCGTGTCACCGATCGACCTTAGGAAGGCGGTCAACGCGGCCGGGCCGCCGGATCGTGCCATCAGCAGGTTCGCGCACGCCCCGTCGCTGATCTCGACTGCGGCCTTGCACATCGCCTCGACCGTCATGGTGCCTCTCGCCAAGTTGGCCTTTGCAATCGGCCCCCACAGTTCCAGCGTGTCCTTCGCCGTGTAAGGCACGAGCGCGTCCAGCTTCTCCTCTCCGCGGTCAACCCGCGACAGCACGAACGCGGCAAGCGATGCCTTGTAAGAGCTACACATGATGAAGCGCTCGTCGGCTCGCCATGAGAGCGTTTTGCCAGTCCTGACGTTCAGCGCATGGACTCCGATCCGTCCGCCGGTTGCCCGTTCGTAGTCTGCGATGGGATCGGCAACTGCGGCTCGTGCGAGAACGGGCCAACACATCAGGGCAGGAATGCCAAAGGCCAAAGCCCGTCGCGTGGGATTCATCGTGGTTCGCCTGATCATCAGTATTATTTGGAGTTTGATGCGCGTGTCGCTTACAAGCAAAGGACGATATCTCAGCTTCGTCATTAGTATTTTGAGGGATGAATGGCTCGGGTCCCCATACCGCTCAATGCGTTGCGCGCATTCGAGGCGTCAGCTCGCCACCTTTCCTTCACGCGAGCCGCTGACAGTTTGAACGTCACGCAGGCGGCGATCAGCCACCAGATCAAGGCGCTGGAGGAGCGATTGGGAGTCATCCTCTTCCGTCGTTCCAATCGAGGTCTGAAACTGACCGATGAGGGGCTGGCGCTGGCTCCGACGTTGTTCGAAGCCTTTGGCGCGATCGACCGCCTGTTCGAGAGGTTTGAGGGCAGTGGGGTACAGGAGGTATTGACCGTCAGCGCGGTCGGAACGTTTGTCGTCGGTGCACTTCTTGAACGCCTACCGTCGTTCCGGGCGGCGCATCCGGGCATCGACCTTCGCCTGCTGACCAACAACAACAAGGTCGATCTGGTCGCCGAGGGGCTGGACTATGCCATCCGCTTTGGTGACGGCGCGTGGCACGGGATGGCTGCGGATCTGATCTGCTCTGCTCCCCTTTCGCCGTTGTGCGACCCGGTCATGGCAAGAACCCTGCGCGAGCCGGCTGATCTTCTGCGGACACCACTGCTGCGGTCCTACCGTCCACAGGACTGGCCGGCCTGGTTCGAAGCCGCCGGAGTGGAAAATAGCACAATCCGCGGGCCGCTGTTCGACTCCTCGCTCATCATGGCGCAGGCCGCTATGCGTGGCGCGGGCATTGCGCTGGTTCCGTACGACCTCTTCTGGCGTGAGATCGAAGGTGGACAGCTTGTACGACCGTTCGTCATCGAGGTGGACGCCGATCGCTATTGGCTAACGCGGCTGAAGTCCCGGCCACCTAGCCACGCGATGCGCATGTTCCGCGTGTGGATGCTCGATCAGTTCGGCGCCATAGGCTGACGGAAAACAGGTGTTTCCCTACAGGCATGACCTTCCCCGAAAACGAACCTGTAGCGGGACAGTCGCTGCGCCGACCGCGTGGACAGCCGGAAGGTGCACCCGCTTTCCCAAAATCTGTTCCCAATTGCTCTTTCCCGAAATTGCCCTCCGGAGACGGGAAAACGGGAAAGATCGCCCTGAACAAATGGCTGCTTTCGAAAGCCCCAATTTGTTACCCGAGCGTCCGGATATGGGCGTAAGCGGACAATCCGCGGGTATCCGCCGGGTACATCGTACCTTGCCGGGAGCTACAGCCGAGGAGCAAAGGCGAGCGAGGCGGAGCGTATCTCGACCACAATTCGCCTTTCTAGCCGATGGCTTACGTCGACGACACGAAGCGCCTGATTGCCACCAAAGCCTCTGCCGGGTCGGGTACACCGAACAGGTCGACCTCCGAGACCTGGGCGCGGCGAACGTGGGTGAGGACAATCCAGCCGCGTTGTCCATCGCCTTCAACGAGAGCGGCGTCTCTAATCTCGGCCCCGAGGATCTCCCTGTACTGATTGCCACGCCCGCTGCACCACGCGATGCGTCGATCCGTTACGACCATTTCGCCGAGTACATCGTTGACGAAGGTGCGACCGGGCTTCGACATGAGCGGCGCCACAGTGGCGCTGAGTGCCACTGTGGCGAAGAAGCTCCAGAAGAGCTTCAGAACAAGCGGTTCGGCTCCTGTCCAAACGTGTACCAGCCACCAGACATACAGGGCCGGCCCGATGCAAGTCAGGAGTGCCATGACCAGGCGGGTTCGGTCGATGCCGCGCAATCCCTGCTTGCCGCGCCAAGCGATGAGTTCGCCAGGCGCCAAAACAAAGCCGCCTGGCTCTGCATGCCTCGTCGTCCATAGCGAGTAGGCGCCGCGGACCATCCTCGCCAACACCACGCTGGCCAGCGGCACCGCACCGGCCAGAACTCCGATCTGCACGGGTAAGGCTGGCACAAGGATGTATGGGCCGCGGCGGCGCCCAACCTGCACCATCTCGCCTGGGATCAACAGTACAGCGGCAATCACTGCGGCTAGAAAGAGAAAGATCGGGAGATAAGCCGCGGTGGCGAGAGCGACACGGTCACGCCGCGAGGGCAACTGGGTGCCTTCTCCCTTTCTCGCCTGGCTCATCGCTCTTCCATGCGAAAGTTGCCGAACATCGGCAAGTGGCCGACCGCCGCGACGGTCAGCGGGTATCTGCGGGGTAGAACCGTGGGAAAGCCCCTTGCCGATGGAGCCTACAGGCGTTCGGGGCATCCGCTTTCCCGAAATCGCCCTTTGGAGATGGAGAAATGGGAAGGATCGCACTGAAGGATCGGCTGCGTCGGGGACACGGATTGCCGACCTGAGCGTCCGGATCTGGGCGATTGCAGACGTATGACCTGCGGGTACCCCGTGGGTATTGCGAGTAGATAGCGGCCCTCTCCCTGGCTGAAAATTGCGCCTGCGCCCCACCATGGCGGATGGAGTATCCGCCGCGGTCGCGCCGATCGCACCGCGCGCTTGATGTTTGTTCGCACTTCGTTCCAATGCCGGCATGCGTCCGCACGCTCGAATCATTGTCGATCTGGCAGTTGAAATTCTCCTCAGCGCGAAAGGCGAAGCCAGGCTCGGCCGCGTCGACACGGTAGCGGTCAGGCTCGCGCTGCGGTGCCTCCTCGCGCACTGTCCGGAGCGATGGCCGCTGGCGAGCTTCTGGGAAGCGGCGGGCGAGGAGACGGAGCTCAACAGGACGCAGGGTGTATCGGCGGCCTTCAACGGCATCTTGCGCCAGCTGCGGCGGTCCGGCGCGTATCCAGAGTACAACCCGGCCGAATATGCTGATCCAGATCCGGCCCGCGCGGCGACGAACCGTGGCAGAATAGCTGACGAATAGCATTCGCTCCACGGTTCAGGCTATGTTCTCCCCTTGGGGGATAACGCCATGAACATCATGCAGGGAGTGCTGAGGCCGAACGCACCGCCGCGCCGGGTAGAAGCCTTGGCCTACATCATTCAGCGGCTGCGGCGGGGCGCGAGCCCGAGCTACGACGAAATCGGTCGCAACATGAACCCACCCGTGGGTGGTGGTCGCGCGCGACAGTATGTCGATCAGCTGGTCAAGCTGCGCGTGATTGGCCGCGACGTGGGTTCGCACCGCGGTATTGTCATTCTGGACCTGGCCGCGTGCCTGGCGTTGATCGACAAGGCGTTGGGGCAGGGTGGATGGGCGCACGCCGCCCCCCTGGCCCCGCTTATGCCGCCCGACCCCTGCAGCTTTCTGCAGCTGCCAATCCTGCCGCTGATCGAGCTACCTCCCGATCTACAATGAGCGGGGTTCCAATGGCGGTCGACACGAAGAGCATGCGGGAATTGATCGACGCGGCTCCCGGCGATCGTATGGCCATGGACAAGCGTCACCTGCATGCCCTCATCGATGCAGCACCCGGCGATCGCGTCGCCGTAGAGAAGGATCAGCTCCGCTCCCTGCTCGGCGCGGTCGATCTCGGCCAGGTAGCCGACCAGCTGGCGGGGATGAGCCGCCAAGTTCTTGCACTGGCGATCGCGGCATGAGCGACAAGCCGCATCCGGCCGCGATTGACGTCGCCGGCGCATGGTACCTGCGAGATGCCAAGGGCAGCCTCGTCCCGATCGCGGCCGTAAAGCCGATGGATCTGCTGATCGACGAGCTGGTGCGCACCCGGCTGGTCAAGGCGCGCGCGCTTTCGGCGCAGATTGCAGCGTTCAAGCAGGAGAGCTTCGACGAAGTCTTTCAGCTGCAGGCGCTTCTGGCGCAGGAGTATGACGCGACGATCGGCGGCAAGAAGGGCAACATCACACTGCCGGCATATGACGGCTGCGAGAAGGTTCAGCTTGCCGTGGCGGACCAGCTGGACTTCGGCCCCGAGCTGCAGGTCGCGAAGAGCCTGATCGACCTATGCCTGCGGGAGTGGTCGGCCGACAGCCGCGTCGAGATCCGCGCGCTGGTCGACCGGGTGTTCGCGGTCGACAAGGAAGGCCAGATCAGTTCCACCGGGTTGTTCATGCTGCTCCGCGTCGAGAGCTGGCGCGACAGCGCGATGATGCGGCCATAGGTGAGCAGGGCGTAGCTGACCTTCCCATCCGATGCCGTGCCGTAACGGAACTCGCCCGCTTCGTTGACCTTGAGGAGGTCGGGCATCGCCGACATCTGCACGACGTCGATCGCCTTGAAGTTGGGCGCGTTCGGCGCGCGGCGGGCCCAGAGGCGATAGGTCGGCTGATGTTCGGCATACGCGGCGCGCAAGCGGCGGTTCATCGCGTTCGACATCAGCGCCGGGAAGTCCGACGTGGTGTGGAGCGCGCGTTCGGCGATCTCATTCGGCACCATGCCGCGCGTCGAGACGCCGGACGAACCGAGCAGCTCTTCGGCCATCCGGAGCATGCCCATGCCGCGGAACTGGCGGGCGTCCGGGCTGATCTCGCCACCGGCCATGCGGTGGAAGACGGCATCGGACATGGCTCGGGAGAGCGTCACGCCGGTGCCGACCGTTGCCGAGACGCGGTTGATCGTCGGTGCGCTGCTGTCGCGCTCGGCGAACCGGCGGCCGATGTTCGCCATCAACGCATCGCGCGTGAAGGGCGTCGCCTCATGCTCGCCGATCAGCTCGAAGGTGGCGTCGGTGTCGAGGCCGGCGTTGGTGGCGGCGCGGCGAATGTCGGCGATCGCGATCGAACCCGTGCGCTGCTGCTGCGGTGCCTGGTCAATCGTGGTCTGACCGGCCGGGGTTTCGGTACGGGTCGTCGTGTCGGCCGACGTATTGGCGGCCTGGTCCTCGGGGTCCATTCTGGTCTCCTGGGTGGATGCCGGCAATGCTCGGCGGAAGATGCAGGGGTTGCCGCCCTGCGCGGATTCGAGGCTTCGGGTCTGCGCGCCGGCGTCGAACGGCATCGTCACGAAGCTGATTTCGTAGGGCTCCCAGTCGATCGCACGGTAGATCGGCCGTTCGCCCTCGCGCTCGGTCACCTCGTATTCGTGCACGCGGTAGCCGACCGACACGTTCCGGATGACCTTGTCGCGGATGTCCTGGATGATCGGTGCGACTTCCTCGCGGCGCGAGAACCGCAGCGTGGCTGTGCCCTCGCCGTTCGCCAGTCGTGCCGAACCATCCACCACCACGCCGAGCTGCGAAGAGAGATCGTAGCTGCGATGGGAATTCAGGACCGGCCCGCCGCTGTTGATCCGGTCGAGCCGGACATGCTTGGGGTCGGTCGAGAGTTCTTCCTCGATCAGTTCCCAGCGACGCCAGTCCATCCGGGTGCCACGTGCGCCAGTGGTCCAGACCACTTCCACGGTGTTATCTGCCTCGTTGAACGTGTCGGCGCGGATCGTCAGTTCGCGGGTGACGATCGGCAGCGCGCGCGTCTCATCGGCCGCGGGGGCGGTGTTCTCGGGGTCCATCGGTCTCTCCGGTGTCAGGCCGCGGCGTCAGCGCCGGCGGTGTCGTTGTCGGCCTTCGCCTGATCGCTCTTGGCGGGCGTGGCCGTGTTCAGCGCCTTGCGGGGGTCGCCGTCGAACATCACTCCGGCGCCCAGCGCCGCCTCTGCGTTCGCGAGGTCCTCCGCAAATTGAGCGAGGAACTCGAGATAGTCGTACCCGCGCTCCTCGACGAGCTGAGACAGCGTCACCTTGCCCATTCGCAGGTTCGCCAGATCAGCCTGGGCATCCTTGTACGGATCGACCGAAATGAAACCCGGAGGTGTCCACCGCCAGCGGGCGGGCCTTGGGTGCGGCCATTGCCACCTCCGGATCTGGACATGCTTACGACTTCCTCCGCGGCGCACCGCGGGGAAGCTATGAAGGGCGCGCAAGGGTCAAAGCCCCAGATCGTCTTTCCCTGAAGCCGCTTGAGCGGCGGTGGCCGTCAGGCCGCTTGTTGTTCGTCGAGGTATGGCGATAGCCGCCAACCCTCAATTTTCCATGTACGATTGCCGAACTGCACGAAGGCGTGCGGCCCGACGATCGACTTCACGATGCCAGGAATACCGACCAGTGCCGGCATCTTCTCGACGGCGACCTCATCGTCGACGCCGATGATCAGGGGCTTGGCGCGCTGCTCTGCGCGACGTGCCTGCTCCAGCTCCATCAGGGCTCGCCGGCGAGCGGTCTCCGACTTGATCGCATCGATACGGATCCGCTCGGCTTCCTCCCTGCTTTCGGCATCGCGCATGGCCTGCATGATGGCAGCGGCACGTGCTTCCTCCTCGCGGAGCCCGGCCACCTCTGCATCCCCGACGAGCGGAATGCGGCCCCCATAGCGGAAGATCGAGAACCCCGGGTGTGGGCTGATCGACAGCTGCGTGACGTCCGCCAGCATCGGCAGGTCGCGCTCGCGGGCGAAGACGAACGTAGGCAGGATCGGCACATCAAGCTCGGATCGCTGCTCATGGCGTGTGCCCGGCCGGGTGACCTTCCGGATGGTACGCGCGGGCGTCCAGACGACGAAACCCGCTGCGCTCAGCGAGCGCATAAGCGGCAACGTCTTGCTGCCGTCCGTCCGGAGGATGCACCAGCGGCTCACGCCGAAGCGATGTCCAACGAGATGCCGCGCCAGCCAGCGTCCGGCGCCGGCCGATCGTAGTAGCGCATGTAGCTGCGCGTCCCGATGACGCGCATGGAATCTCGGATGGCCTTCATGGCGCTCTGCCAGCGCTCGTCAAGGATCGACGCAAGGGTTCTTCGACGCCTTCGACGCCGTCCAGGCGTCCACCGCCAAGGCGATCGCGACGATCGACAATGCCGCGCCGATCGCCGGATCGGTCGAAAGCCCGTTCGCTAGGGCGACGGCCGACAGCGCCGCGCGGACCGCGGCCAACGTCCAGACCGGGAACGAGATCATGTCGGACGTGTCGAACACGCTGGCCGACGTCCGCGCGCTGCTGGCGCGCATGGCGGAGGCCGGCCGCGCGCTTCCCGCCGACACCTTCATCGGTGGCAGCCTGCGGAGCGCCGCCTGATGCCCGCCGCCTATGCCGATATCGCGGCCGCATCGCGCGATGCCGTGGTGGCGACGTGGTCCGACGCGGCGATCGCGGCGCGGTACCCGGGCGCGATCGACGGGACGGTGCAGCCGGCGGAAGGTTTTTTCGACAGCGTCGCCGATGCGCAGGCCGTCATCGATGCGCGGGCCCAGCTGATCGGCAGGGAGCGCCGGCGCTTCCTGTCGAGGTCATCAACGACCTGTCGGCCGACGTCGCCAATCTCTTCCGCGTCGTGCGCCGACACTATGAGCCGTTCGTCGACGAATTCCGCTGGCTGCCTGCCAGCCGATCGGAGTTCGAACGTCAGCGCGCTCTTGATCCGTCGGCGCTGACCGACATCGAGCGTGCCGTCCGCTTTTTGTACCTCCAGCGCCTGGCGTTCGGCGGACGGGTCGAGGGGCGCACCTTCGGCGTCCGGCGCGACCAGTCGTCGCGGATCCAGCTGCCGCGCCTCCGCGCGGAGCTGAAGGCGCTGCGCGATCGGCTGGCGCCGGTCACGATCGAGCAGCTGCCCTGGTCCGACTGCATCCGCCGCTACGATAGCCCGGGGGCGCTGTTCTACCTCGATCCGCCATACGACGAGACGGAGGGATACGGCGTCAGCTTCAGCCGCGCCGACTACGTAGCGATGGCCGAGCAGCTCGCCGGCATCCGCGGCCGCTTCATGATCTCGATCAACGCCACGCCATTCGTGCGGGAGACCTTCGCCCGCTTCGAGATCATGGAGATCGAGACGACCTGGACGCTTGCGTCGGCAACGGCCGGCGCGCAGCGCGTTACCGAACTCATCATCACCGGCGGTTCCTGAGCGGGTATCGGCTGCACGTTCTGCGGGTATCTCGCCATCCGAAACCCGCAGAAATACGTCGGCGCGGCGGATGGCATATCCGCCGCGCTAGTCAGTTTCGAGATGCAAAGGGCGAGGTGCTGGCTGGCTCATTGTGACGAGTGCATCTGCGGGGAATGGTGTCTCACCCAATCGCGAGCTAGCCTGCTGCTCTCAGACCAAGTGCAGAGGGGCTATAAGTGGCGAGAAAACCAACCACGGTAAATCGGCCGGAGCCCAAAGATATGACCGCTGCGGACCTGAAAGCAGGCATCATACGATTGGCGAAAAGGCTGGAGCAGGTTCGTGCATTTGCACCCGAGCGCATAAGCGAGCAGTTTGGTGACCCAGAAGTAGAGCGAATCCGGGTGTCAGTAGAAGAGGGACTGCAGCGAACCTTCGGCTTGGGCACACCCGACTATAATCGCTACCATGCTGCTTGTTCGTTCAACACCGGCCCGGTCTTAATGAATCGGCGGGCGAGCACCCAAGAGGTGCAGCAAGCCCTTCAAGGCGCAAAAGCTCGGTCGATCGCGCTGCTCGAGGAGGCTCTTACTTCCTTGAACGAGCGCCTAGAGGAAACGGGTACCGCGGGCGTTGCTGCAGAATCAGCTCCTGCTGATTTCGACCGGAAGGTGTTCGTAGTCCACGGCCACGATGGCGAGGCTCAACAAGCCGTCGCCCGCTTTATGGAGCGCCTTGGTTTTGAGGCGATCATCCTGCATGAGCGTGCAAGCCAAGGTCGTACCGTCATCGAGAAAATTGAGGCAGAGGCCGGTGTCGGCTTCGCCATCGTCCTGTTGACACCTGACGATGAAGGACGTGCCATGGGGGGCGACCTACAGCCGCGTGCGCGTCAGAACGTCATGTTGGAGCTCGGCTATTTCATCGGCCGACTTGGGCGGAACCGCGTTTGCGCTCTAAAGCGCGGTGACTTGGAAATACCAAGCGATTTTGCCGGTGTTGTTTGGGAGCAAATGGATGACGGCAACGGATGGAAACAGAGCCTCGGGAAGGAGCTCGAAGCGGCCGGCTACGCAGTCGATTGGAATAAAGTCATGCGCCCTTAGCGTTGCAGCTGAATGGTTTAGCGCCGGCCGTCCGCTGGATAGCTGCTTGCCTCCGAATAACGCGGGCGGTCGACGGCGGTATAAGGCCGTCAAGTTTTCGCCAAGGTGCGCAGTCGCGGCTACCATCTCAGCCGCGGTGAACTAGTCTGCGTTTGCCGCGCATGTTTCGCGATCAAGAAGCGCTATGTCATAGCCAGTCTCAAGATAATCCGGCGCGAGCCGAGCTCCGAGACCGTCTAGGATCGTGCGTGCAACTGCATAGGTCGACAGGGAGTCACGGTCCATGGTCATCAAACCATTGTAGTACGTCCCAAAGGTCGCGAAGACATTGTCGAAGTGGTCGTTGACCGCCTTGTCACGCCGCCTGCGTGTGCCGCCTCGGGCTAATAAGCTGATTAGCTGCACCAGATGACATAATGAATATCGCCATATAAAACTATTGTATCGATGCGGAGGCTTTGACAACCGAACGCCATCCGAGAGCTGCTGCGCCAAGGTGGTCGCCAACGCAGTTGCGCCTCCCAAAATTAGAGCTTTGAAACGGTAGGACGTCGGCAATCCTGCGGCTAATTGGCGCAGGTCATCCGGATCGAACTCCGAACGAATGCCACGCAATGCTTCGGATTGATCGTCGATAACCTCACTCATGACCGACGCGCGTTCCAGCGCCCAGGCGTGACGCTCCTGGATTTGGCCTTGGATCTCGGCATCCCCGGCCATCGCGATCCGTAGGAGTTTGCAGTAGATCGGAAACCCTTTGGTCATCTTCCGATCGATAAACCTGTTTGCAACCCCCGGCGCGCGTGCGTCGACTTTCCGCAACTTTCTGTTGCCTTGAAGCACGATGATCTGAGTCGGGAAATCGATAATAACAGAGTGATTCGCATAAATCGCGTCTAGCGATTTCGGTTTAAACATCTCTGTGAGAGTGTGTTCAGGCAAGACTGCTTTATTGACAGCACTGGCCGCCAAAAACCGCCGCAGCTCCGAGCTTTCGAGTCTGTTGGTATCAATCACGACTCGCATACCCGTCCCCAGATAAATAAAGTGGAGCGTCGTTTATGCTGACCAACGCCGCGGTGAAAGCCGCGCGGCCGCGCGTGGCCGCTTACAAGCTCGCCGACCAAGGCGGCTTGCATCTCTACGTCGCGCCGACGGCACTGAAGTCGTGGCGTTTGCGTTTTCGCATCGACGGCCGCGAGCAGTTGCTGACGGTCGGCAGCTGGCCGGAGATATCGCTCGATGCCGCCCGGGCTCGGTGTGCTCAGGCGCGCGAGCAGCTCGGCCGCGGCGAAGATCCGCGCCAGGCGCGAGGCGAAATCGACGCGAAAGTTCTTGCTTTCGAGTATGTATCCCGCCGCTGGCACGCGCATATGCTGCCGCGCTGGACAGCCGTTCACGCGGCCGACGTGCTCGCCAGCCTTGAGCGAGATGTCTTCCCGGCGATCGGCGCGATGCCGATCGGCGCCATCACGACGCCGGTGGTGCTGAACGCCCTGCGTTCAGTGGAGGAGCGCGGCAGGCTGGAGACAGCCCGGCGGGTCCGGCAGCGGATCTCGGCCGTATTCACCTTCGCGATCGCCGAAGGCATTGCCGACCATGATCCCGCAGCGATCGTCGCCCGCGCGCTGACGCCGCCGGCGCCGGCACGGCATCAGCCGGCGCTCCTCGATGTCGCCGGCGCGCGCGAGCTGCTCGCCGCGGCCGATCGCGTCGACGCGTCGGCATCGATCAAGCTCGCGTCGCGGTTCCTCGCGCTGACGGCCGTGCGCCTGGCGGCGGTTCGCGGCGCGCGCTGGTCGGAGATCGAGGATCTGGACGGCTCAGCGCCGGTGTGGCGCGTGCCGGCCAGCCGCATGAAGCTGAAGGTGGCGAAGAAGGCCGACGAGAAGAACGACCACGTCGTGCCGCTCGCGCCCGCCGCGGTGGAGCTGCTGCGCGCAGCGCGCGCGATTATGCATTCTGGGGATGCAAATATGCATTGGGAGGATGCGAACTTGCATGATCCGCTGATCTTCCCCGGCCGCGATGGCGGCCGGCCGATCGGCGAGGCGGCGATCGGCGCGTTGTACGATCGCGCGGGCTTCGCCGGCCGGCATGTTCCGCACGGCTGGCGGGCGACGTTCTCGACGGTGATGAACGAGCGCGGGGACTTTGACGGCGATCTAATTGAGCGAGCGCTGGCGCACGCGGCAAAAGACAAGGTCAAAGCGGCATACGATCGGAGCGAGCACCAGGTGCGGCTTCGTCGCCTATTCGATGCATGGGCGGCGCACCTGAGCAACTGACTAGATCGGCTGAGTGATGCTACTTGCGTTATCCCGGATTCGGCCGGGACTTTTTGCGTGAGCGTGATCAGGATGGACAAGCCGAACGAACCTCCACCCTCAGATATCCTGTACATTATCGACGGTGAGCGGCTCGGACAGCTCGAGCAGGTCGCGGCGGGCTTAGACACGCTGCTCAAGACGGCGTCAGAAAAGCCGGATGCGTGGGCGCCGGAAATTACATCCTGCTTCCAAGCAATGCGCGACCTGATGACGTCCGGCCTTGGCAGCCTTTACGTCTCTTACGACCCGCGCTGGTCAGCAGAAGATGACGCGTTCCGCGCGCCCGATTGACGACGTTTGCGCGCGCACGCCGCTGCTGTTGAAACGGCACGCTTCGTGCTCCTCCCCCCTAGGCAGCCCGGGGCGGCGCAAGCCGCCACGTTCCGACAGCCGAGACTTGGCTGTCGGGTGAATGTGCCGTGAGTGTTCGGCATGGGGGAGCAACAAACTGTCCGAGATCGCCTTAGCGATCTCGCTTCCTCATCATCTTAAACCCCTTAGGAGGGATACAGAGCGCTTCATGAACTCGCGCTCTCGATCTTGGCGCCGAGGGACGCGAGCACAGCGCCGAGCTCGCCAGAAGCCACACGGATGGGCGTGGAGCCGGCTGTCAGGAGTTTGGGAGGGGTGGCGCCGCTAGGAGGCTTATTCGCGAGCTTCTTCGCCAGCAGCTGCCGGAAGCGCTGCCACACGCCCCTGTGCTTGTTCTGCATGCGGCCGAAGCCGAACCAATAAGCATTCGACGTCTGCTTGCGTTGTGGCCCGGGCTGCCCCTTCTCTCCGACGCGGATGGTCCGCCGCACCCAGTCGAGGAAGCCGTGCTCGCGTAGCCGCGCAAGCGCTCCGACTACCGCGTTTTTGGATAGCCCAGTCCATTTCATGATCGTCAGCAGCTCTGGCTCGGATCGACCGGTCGCGAAGTCGAGAGCCCTGCGGACGATTGACCGAAGCACGCGTATTCCGTTCGCCTGGAGCGGCCCGCGCGCGCCATGCTTCTTGTGCACGACGTCGAACTCTTCGGCCGTCTGGATCAGCGCGTCGGCCCATGCGAGCCCCGCATGCCTCGATCCGTCCTCGATCTTGCGCCAGACCTTCGCGCGATCGTCGTCGACGTCGTAGCTGTCGCGGCGAACATGGGGGTCAGGGCCACGGCTCTTCTGAGTGAGCTTGGCGGTGAAGGCATTGGTCAGCTGACGTGCCTCGCGCGCGGTCTGCGCGGCGGAAGGCGTGGAATTTTGCGACATCTTGTCGGCTCCCGGATGGGAAGTCGAAGGGCGCACGAAGGCGCCGGCTGAATCGGTGTTTTCAGCCGCGCGCTTGCGTGATGGCGTTGGCGTGCGAAGCGCCTAGATGTCGGTGGTGAGCTTCGGCGCGACTTCGGCGTTCGCCGAGATCACGCACGGTTTTTCGCTGGTTTCAGCGAGGTCAACGGAGGCGGTGGAGGCTTGAAAACCGCGGAAATCCGCGCTGTCGCCTTCGTTGACATCGCAGGGGTCGCAAGTTCAATCCTTGCCACGCCCACCATTCAAAAAAGCCTCGGTATCCTTTTGGATCCCGGGGCTTTTTGCATTTGGTGCTCATGAGACGGAGCCCCGGTACCAGCCTTTCCCGCCGCTCTTGCAGCAACTTTGAAGCAAGGGGTTCGAGGTGGCGACGACATCGAACCGACCTACCCGCCGATCCGCACGGGTTTGTCGGCAGGGGTATCCCGCACAAAGCTGGATGTTGGTCACGAAGCCGGATGCGAAGGCGTGGAGCAAGCCGGGATATAGCGAAACGTAGCGCTGACATCGGGTCGGGAGCTAGAGGGCATGACGTTGGCGATGGTGATCCTGCGCTACTGCCGGTCCGATGGACACGACGTTGACCGGCTGGCGGCGCGGCATGAGAACAGGTCGATGATGAACCCGGCAGCCATCCTTCAATGGTCCAGACGTAGATGACGTCAGCGTCCATCTTTGGTTGGGCGTCTCGGCTGTGAGCACACATTCGTTGCGTTCACAACCTCCGGTCCCAGGACACCCTATCCTGGCGCCCACGGAATCGGCAGCAGCACGGTCGGCCGAATTTGAGCGGCGAAGAGCCTTCGGGTCAAGCCTCTGCCATCAGGTAGATCGACTGACTTCGCTAATATGGTCAAAGTAGGTCCGGGCAAGCCGTGACTGAGTGCCGGCCGGGAGGTTGAGCGCGACAGACGGCCCGGCGTAGCCCGGTTTCAGGGGCAGCCTCCCGAAAAGATATTCGGCACCGCGCACCGAATCTTGAAAGGATCTTCTGACAGGTTCCCTATCCAACAATATCGGTCAGGGAACCTGTCCTGCCCACCATTAAATTGGCCGGCGATCAAAACATGCCATCATATCCACGTGATAGTCTGAATATCTCTATATCAGAAATTGGCGTTGATACCGATGGTGATTCTTCGTCCGAATACATCGTACATCAGAGGCTGCGTATTATACCACCCGCCATGGTTGTTAACCATCAAATAGGGCGACGTATCCAGTATGTTATTAATGGTCAGGCGCATGCTAGCCGACTTGCTGACTTTCAATGTCGCGCCTACATCGAAGAAACTCGAAGACGGCAGGTGAGCTTCTTTCGGTGAAATGATGATGTCGTCTATGGTTGGCGGCGTGCTCAGGATCGGGTTGGACTGCAAACCCGCATATCGGACTGCACCTGTGTAGCGCCATAAGGCGTTCAGCGCCAAATTGCTCCATGGCAGCGCCCAGACTACCCGGACCGTATGACGCCACCGCGGGTTCGCCGCGGAGCCGCAGTTCTCTTTTCCACCATAGCCGAAATAGCCCGTGCAATCGAACGATGGCGTACCCGGCACCTTTTGTTGCTCATTCTTGAGTCGAAGGTTGCCGCTGAAGTTCAGGGCAATTTCACCAAGATTATGCTTCAAGAGATCGCTCGTTATCAAGCGGTAATCGGAGTTGAAGTCGATCCCCGAATTGATTTGAGAACCGAAGTTGGCTGGCGTGCCATCGGCATACGATCCAGGAGCATCGATCCGGCCGGATGTCGCATCCCGCTTATACCGGGTGCAGTAAAAGCTGATGCCCGCCTGACACTGTATAAAGGAGATGTACGGATCAACATAGCTGATAAACTGGGTAATCTTGTTGCGGTAATAATCCACATTGAAGACAAAGTTCGGGATTATCTTTGGGGTGATCGTCATTCCCACGGTTATAGAGGCGCCTTGCTCAGGCTTGAGATTTCTGTTCCCGCCGAAAAGGATGTTGCCCGGACAGAAGCCCGCCTCGTTGCAATCCGTACGATTGGTCAAGGCCGCATATTGCGGCGCGGATACGCCGAACGCGAGGCATTGGGCGGCAGTCAGGCGGCGGACGACCGGTCTTGTTCCGCCCGGTGGCGAACAAAGATCGAGTAATCGTGCAAACCCTTGTCCCGTATCGATGATGTTGGGGGACAGCGTCTGATAGGGATCGACGCGATAGGACGTGCTGTAACTGCCGCGAAGCGCGAATTGATCCGATACGCGATAATCTACGCCAGCGCGCCAATTGCTGCCGGTAGCGCCGCGGAAATCCATCCGGCGATAGGCGCCGCTGGCCTGCAAATATTGGATGAAGGGCACATCCTGGATGAGCGGGACGGCGATTTCTCCAGATACGTCGATTTCGCGGAAATCCGTGTCGATCGGCAAGCCGTACACCGCCCCGCTTGAAACCTGCGCAAATTGCGCATGTCGAGCTTCGACATTGACGGAGAAGCCCACCGGATTTTTGGCGAGTGGTGAGCGGATGCCATAAGCACCGAGAGCCCCGGAGATCGTCCCGTTGACGATCGCCTCGACGGTATGACCCTCAAACGACCCGGGATTTTGGGTAAGGTAATCAAATCCTGCTTCGTTCGGCCCGTTGGTGCTGAAGATATCGAGGGGCTGGCACGCTTTATCGTCGGCCAGATTGCGCTGGTTCAAACCGACATCGTCAGTCACCTCGGCGGGCACGGGCGTCAGGCAAACGACCTGACCGTTGATGGTACGTGCGCGCAGTCCGTTGGCCAGACGGCGTGCCGAGAAAAACGAGTTGAATACCGAGTGATCGGTCCGATCCGTCCGTATTATGTTGGTTTCGTATCGAATATCGTTCGTCAGCTTACCCTTGAGTTGGACCGTCATACGGCCCTCCTTCAGCGTAAAATCATAAACCCGGTCAACATCGCTTGGCCAATACGCCACGAAGCCGAACTTTCCGGAAGTATTGGGATCGCCGGCTTTCGTCCCGCAGAGGGAAGTCGCCTGTTGATTGCTAAGATAAGGATTGTCGCAATTGATGTCGACTTCGGTCGCATAGGCAGCATCA
Organism: Sphingomonas sp. Leaf343; assembly: GCF_001423765.1. Classification (GTDB taxonomy): domain Bacteria; phylum Pseudomonadota; class Alphaproteobacteria; order Sphingomonadales; family Sphingomonadaceae; genus Sphingomonas. The sequence continues at coordinate 54,403 of NZ_LMPG01000011.1, read as the reverse complement.
AAATTGCGGGTTCGGCTGCTCGTTGCAAAACGAGAGTGCGAGTAGGTCGCATTGATCTCGGTTTGCGTACCCTCCTCTATCATGTAGCGGCCATTGACGCCCCAATCGAAGCGTTTGTCCGACCGGTAAATGAAGTCCTGACTTTGGGTCAGGATGTCGTCGGTGTTGGTCGCGATGCGAAAGCGCTTGGATCCGTCGATCGCATTACTGAAATTGCCGCCGTCGGTCGGGCCGCCGGGTTGTTTCGGGTCCTTGGCGAGTATGCCAAATACTCCATACGGATTGTAGGTCCCTGGATTGACGCAGAAGCGCTGCGAGCGATCGTTGAATGTCCCGGGCAGTGCACTGTCCGACGGCCCGTTCGCCAGCGCGCACGCGGTGGTATCGAATTTGTTGCTGGCGAGGTCGGTTGTGATCCGATATCCGGCATGCGCCGTTATGTTGCCGCGATTGCCGTCGAAGTTAAATCCGGTCGATCCATTTACGAAACCTTGCGGACCGCCAATAAAGTTGCGCGGTGGAAGGTTCAGGCGGTTGGCGGCGATCAGGGATTGCATTTCGGTGCTGTCGTTTCGATGCTGGAAAAACGAGCCTTCGCCATCCAGGGTAATGCCTGTGTAATTCCGTTTGAGGATATAGTTGACGACGCCGCCGACCGCATCCGAGCCGTAGACGGCCGAGGCGCCGCCGGTCAGTACCTCCACCCGTTCCAGCATTGCGGCAGGAATGTTGTTGGTGTCATTCGTGGCACGCTGGCCATTCACCAGCACCAACGTGCGAGATGATCCGAGATTGCGGAGATTGATCGGGCTGCGACCGAACGACGCAGGATCGTTGTTGGTATTCCTCGTCTGGTTGCCCAGACCGGGTTGCACCGCAGGAAGCGAGTTCAATGCTTCTTCCAGATGCGCAAGGCCGCGACGTTGGAGCTCGCTACGCCCGACCGTCTGTACCGGCGCGCCGGTCCTGCCATAATTGCCCGCGATACGCGTACCGGTAACGACGATATCGTTCGCAGGCTCGCCGGTTTCGTTAACGCCCGAGTTCCGGGCCGCGGCACGCGCCGCCGATTGCGACGCCCGCACTTCGCGCCTCTGCCGACGCGCCTTCCGCCGATCGGCCGCGGCCTGTTTCCGCGCGGTGGCCTTGTCAGCCTTCATCGATGCGCTGGTGGCGCCGGCAGTCTGTGCAATAGCCGCCGTCGACGGAATCCCCGTCATGAATGCAATAGTCGCGACGCCAGCCGCGAGTTGAACCCGGTTCATATGCCCCCCCATGTGTTCAGATACTGATCGAGATGCCGCTGCCCGGATGCGGGTCTGATGCGCCGCTTTCGGATTACAGCGCGATGCGGATGCCCACCCGACCGCCGCCGCCGCTGTATCCCTTGCCGAAAACACCGTGCCCTTCGGCGAATGCGGTCATTCGCGTTTCGGAGGTCACGTTGATGCCAAGCGTTGCGCGGCCGTAATTGCCCGGTCGGTAGCTGGGCAACGTCACTTCGAGTTCGCCGCTGGCCAGTCGGGCTTGATCGTCGCCCGCAAATTCATGGATGGCTTCACCACCCGCATAGAAGACGAGTTCGCGTTCTCCCAGCGGCAGGCGTCCGCCTGCGCGTGCGCCCGCCGTTCCCCTGTTGCTGATCAGATCGTCGAATGCGATCTGGCCGAAAGACAGGTTCACGCGATCGACGGAGGTGACAGTGTAGGTAATCGATGCGCTCGGCTCGACGAAGAACGTGTCGTTGCCGAACCGAATGCCTCCCTCTGCGCGAACTCCATAGCTGTCCGCGCGAACCATCCCGTTGGTACCGACCTCGTCCAGTGCGTCGTCGATCGAGTGGCGCGCATAGCTGGCGGACGCGGTCAGAAAGACCGGTCCCGCCAGAAGGCTGGCGTACCCGCCCAAGCCGACGGCATCGATCTTGAGTTTATCCCGCGTGGCACGAAACCGGGCGGTGGATTGCAGATAACCTGCCGTGGCGCCGAAGATCATACCGGTTTCACCGGCGTCAGGTCCGGCGGTACCGATGCCTGCCTGAACTCCGATAATCGATTGACGCTGCGACAGGTCGACCCCGGTCATCGCAATGCGGTTGACCGTCGCCGAATAGCTCTCGTTGCGCGTGGTGCTGTCGCCAACGACCTGAAGCCACATGCCGGATCGTGGCTCCATTTCGCTCCAGCGTTGGTCACGCTGTTCGCGGAGATGCGCGGACACGGCGTCGCTGGCGCGGGTCGAAAGCGCCTGCACGTTCGTAGGGACCTTGATCTGACGCAGCACTGCTGCATCGGGCGCGGCATACAGGGCCCATGCAGTTTGCCGCGGATCGTACAGGAGGGCGTATTGCAGGCCGCCCATCGACATTGGCTGCGCCAGTTCGAACGTGCCGGTGCTGCCGCTGGGCACGAAGATCACTGGCAAACCGATCAGCAGCTTCGGAGCCCGATTGCCGAGCGGGTTCAAGATGACCTTGGTCGTTCCGGACACCACGAGCGGGTTTGCGCCCACGTCACCGGGAAGCTGGCCAAATCGGACCGTGTCGACAAACGCGCCATTGTCCTCGAATTGCAGGTCGAGGGCGATGCTGGCGTTGCCGCTGCCGATATACCGACCCAGGATCGGCGCCTGACCCTGACCGACCTCGACGATCGACCGCCCGAAGAACGCGATGTCGCCTGCGGTGCCTGAACGCAGGTCTATCAGGCCGGAATTCCGGAACACCTCCACGCCCGTGAAGACCGGATACTGTGTGAAATCCACGTCAGGTTGTACGCGAATGGTGCCGGTATTGACGAAGGTGTCGGTGCCCCTGTTCGGCGTGGCGCCGACAAATGTCTCGTTATCGTCGAAAGCGTTGAAGCCGGCTGTCGTGAAGGTGCCGTTGTTGGTGAAGGTATCGCCGTTCTCGGTGAGGCGGATGACGCCGGTCATGGTCCCGTTGTTGACGATGGTCGTCGCCCCACCCTGGACCCCAATGACCCGGTTTCCCCACCAGCCTTCCCGCGTGACGGCACCGTTGCTGGTCAGCGTCGATGCCTTCTCGGCGACGATCGCTATGGCCGTGTCGTCGATCGACGACACGGTCGCGGCCCGGTCGACGGTCACCATGACGATCCCGGCTTTCTCGGGGGCGCCGGTGACCGGAAACGTAATCAACTGCGTCGCGTCCGGACCCGTGACTTCGATGGTCGACGATAAAGCCGACAGGTCCAGAGCGATGCCGCTGGTCGCGACGATCCCGCCATCGACAAGGCCACCGTCCCGTGTCGTTCCGGCCACCGAAACGCTGACCCCGCCGCCATAGCTGGTGGCGCTTACTCCCGTGCTGACCGCGGCGACGGAAACCGATCCGAGGGACATGGTGATGTCCCCTCCCCGGCTCGTTGCCACGATTCCCGCAGCGTCTTTGCCGGACGTAGTTATCGCCCCCGCCGTCAGGGAGATGCTGGACGCCGCGTCGACAATCATGCCTGCCGAGCGATCACCACCCGTCAGGATCGAGCCGACCTGGATCGTGGCGCGTCGCCCTGCGACGACGCTGAGCGCAGGGGCATCGGCCCCGTCGGTGAACAGTTCGTCGATACCGATCGTGGCGTCCCTGCCGCTACGCACGTCGACCGACACGGCGCCATCACCGCTCGCTGCCACGCGGGCGGGGCCTGTTCTCGATAATGTGGTGTCTCCGCCGGAAGCTATCGATACGCCCGTCACCCCCGGGCTTGGCTCCACAGACACGCCATCTTCCAGAACGACCTGCCCATCGCCATCCTGTTCGAGGGTTATCCCGTCCGGATAAGGATTTCCGCTCTTCGTACAGGTCAGCGTAGATTCGGAGAGGACGCATTGTGCCATAGCATTGGCAGGTATAAAGCTACCGAGCAGCACGATGAGCGACGCGGATCCGGACCAAAGTGCCCTGTGATAACTGTTTCGACCATGTCGCCGCTTTATTGACGTTTGCATAGCTTCCCCCCTTGCACTGTTCGATCAGTATCCATCGCCTTTGCCAGTTATCGGGATCACCACTCCGCACCTTCGCAGAAGCGAATTTGCCAAAGCGATTACCGAAGACGACGTGACGTAAATACGGTATACGATACGGGGTATTGATATACCTGACATGCACAATGTCGAGAGCTTTTACTGGTAAAACTATGTTGATAGCGCGAACATGGTCTTAAGCTACTGATTGGCGGGTTTTCTTTTTTGGGTCTGGGCCGAAGCTGCTATGGTTGCCCTTCTCGACCGGAGGTTCACCTCACCCCGGCCGGCCCGAACGACGGCAGCAAAATCAAAGGTCGGTGGGCCACTTCTCCGATCCGGTTTTACCCGGACTCAGAATCCAGCGACGTTTGATGCGCGATCTGATCCAGTCTCCGTAAGGAAACCATAGAGGAGTGACCCGTACTGGCTGACGGGTGAGCAGAGGGCGCGTCGGCAGGCCCCGGGTCGACGGAAGACGAGTGTCGAGCGGCATCGCCTTCGTCAACCGCAACGGACTGCGACAACGTAATGCGTCCAGCGCTTAGCCCACAAAAGTCTTTCCTGAGCTGGTCGGGAGGGCTGCACGCCGCCAACGATGCGGATAGGCGGCTCTGGAGCTTCTTCATGAAGGCCGGTCCGGCTAGCGACTACGTCGCTGTGGCTATGATGCTGACTCGTTCAGGAATGCGCCGGAAGCAGGGGCATCCCGCGTTGAACCCCAAGTCGCAGATCGCGCAACAGGTCGTTCAGATACGACCAGCGCCGCCACCGGCACCGTGGCGGCATCCAGCCATGGTCCCGCCCTTACCCCGCTGACGATCCCGAACTACCGGCTCCAGCGCGCCCAGATCGCGGTCGGCAGAATCAGGCCGCGCGCTTCCTCCCGGACGCCGAGTTCGCCCGCCTCCACCGTCCCTGGCAGGTCCCTGAATACTTGTGCCAGCATTTCGCCGATCGCGAGAGCCGACATCCGCACCGCGTAGACGGTGAGGAACAGAAACCGCGAATTCTCGTCCAGCAGGCGCCGGCAGTCGGCGATCAGGCGCGGCAGGTCCTCCTCCAGCCGCCAGATCTCGCCCTCCGGCCCACGGCCGTATTTCGGGGGGTCGAGCAGGATGCCGTCATAACGCCGCCCGCGGCGCACCTCGCGTGCGACGAACTTGGCGGCGTCGTCGATCAGCCAGCGGACCGGTGCATCGTTCAGCCCGGACAGCGTGGCATTGCCGCGCGCCGCCTCGACCGACTTCTTCGACGCATCCACATGCACCATCTTCGCGCCGTTCGCGGCCATCGCCAGCGTGCCGACCCCGGTATAGCCGAACAGGTTCATGCACTCCGGCGCGTTTAGTCCGACGGTCCGCTCCCGCATCCAGTTCCACACCGGGGCCATGTCCGGGAAGAAACCGAGATGCCGGAACGGCGTCGTCTGCGCGGTGAAGGACACATTGTCCCAGCGCAGCTTCCAGCCATCGCGCGGGACGGGTTCGGCGAAGGTCCAGCGGCCGCCGCCATCCTCGTCGGAACCGGGCACGAATTCGGCCGCCGCGCGCCAGTCGTTTCCGGCGGGGGCCCACATCGCCTGCGGTTCCGGCCGGACGAAGCGGAAGCGGCCATAGCGTTCCAGCTTCTTGCCATGACCCGAATCGATCAGGCCGTAATCGGCCCAGGGCTCTCCGATCAGCGTGTCGAGCTTCATGCGGGCGTCGGCGTGGCATGCTCCGCGACATAGCCACCGATCGCGGCGAGGGTCGCGGGCAGGGTGACGCAGCGCTCCTCGCGCTCGAACAGGTCGCCGACGCGGCCGGGCAGCGCGGGCCGAACGCCGGTAGCCCGCTCGACCGCGTCGCCGAACTTGGCGGGGTGCGCGGTGGCCAGCGTTACGACGGGTGCGTCGACGTCCAGACGCTGTGCGGCGGCGATCGCGATCGCCGTGTGCGGATCGATGACATGGCCCGTGCGGTCATGCATACGCCGCATTGCGAGCGCCATGTCGTCGCCGTCGACGCGCGCGCTGGTGAACAGCTTGGATGCGCCCTCCCGCTGGGCGTTGGTCAGGCGCAGGCTGCCGCTGGTATCGAAGCCGCGCATCTGCGCGGTCAGGGCCGCGCCCTCGCGGTCGCCCAGATCGAACAACAGCCGCTCGAAATTCGACGACACCTGGATGTCCATCGAGGGCGTGGCGGTCTGCTTTACTGTCCCCTTGGAGTAATCGCCCGCCGACAGCGCGCGGTGGAGGATGTCGTTGACATTGGTCGCGACGACCAGCTTCGCGACCGGCAAGCCCATGCGCGCAGCGACATAGCCCGCGAACACGTCGCCGAAATTGCCGGTCGGGACGGAGAAGGCGACCGCCCGCTCCGGCGCGCCAAGCCGGACGGCGGCGTAAAAATAATAGACGACCTGCGCCATCAGCCGCGCCCAGTTGATCGAATTCACCGCCGAAAGGGTGAAGCGACCCGACAGCGCCGGATCGGCGAACATCGCCTTCACCAGCGCCTGCGCCTGATCGAAATCACCCTCAATCGCGATATTGTGGACGTTGGGCGACAGGACGGTCGTCATCTGACGACGCTGCACGTCGGACACGCGGCCGACCGGGTGGAGCATGAAGATATCGATGCCGGCGCGCCCGGCCACCGCGTTGATCGCCGCCGATCCGGTGTCCCCACTGGTCGCGCCGATGATCGTCAGCCGTTGGTCGGTGCCGGTCAGGAACCGCTCGAACAACAGGCCGAGCAGCTGGAGCGCGACGTCCTTGAACGCCAGCGTGGGGCCGTGGAACAGTTCCAGCAGCCACTGGTCATGGCCGAGCTGCACCAGCGGCGTCACCGCGGCGTGGCTGAACCGTCCGTAAGCCGTTTCGCAGAGCGCGAGCAGGTCTTCCGGCGTCAGCGAGTCGCCGATGAACGGCGTCATGATGCGGGCGGCGGTCTGTGCATAGGACAGGCCGGCGAGGTCCGCGATCTCCGCCGCCGTCAGGGTCGGCCATGCTTCGGGGACATACAGTCCGCCGTCGCTGGCAAGGCCCGCGAGCGTCGCGCCGCGGAAATCGAGGACGGGCGCGGAACCGCGCGTGCTGACGTAACGCATGGCGGCCCCGACTAACGGGTCCGTCGCCGCATCGCCAGTACATAGATGATCGCGGCGACCGCGGCGAAGAAGAACCACTGCACACCGTAAGCCAGATGGTTGTTCGGGACCGAGTCGAGATCGGGCGCTGCGTTGGGTTGCAGACCCTCCGGCGGGGTGCCCGCGACCAGCATCATCGCCTGCGGCCGGTGATCGAACAAAGACCCGATCAGCGAGCGGCCATCGGGCGCGTGGCTGATATAGCCCGCGACCTGCCCCCCGCCCCAGACGGGCTTCGCCTTGGGATCGCGCATCGTGCCGAGCTGCACGATCAGCCCCGATCCACAGGTGGCGAGGGCGCGGAAGCCCGATGCGCCGGCCCCCGCCAGCTTCACCGTGACCGGCGGCATGCAGGTAGCGGACGTGCGGCGGAACAGCAGCGAGTCGTCGGGCACGGCCGGGAAGGGGACCGGCGGTTTCGTCGGGTTGCCCGCGAGTTGCTGGAGGAAGGCGAGCTTCTGTGGCCGGCGGTCGAGCAATTGCCACAGGCCCAGCGCGATCATCGCCGCGATGGCGAGGACGACGACGGTGGTGGCGACAACGGGAAACCGCCTCATTCCCTGACCCGTCCTTCCTGCGCGGCGTTCCGGTACTCGGCCGCCAGCAGCATCGCCTTGGCGATGCGGAGCGATCCGATCGTCGTCGCGATCATGAACGGAATCCAGACCAGGACGTGGACCCACCACGGCGGATTCACGGCGAGTTGCAGCCAGATCGCCAACCCAACGACCAGCGCGCCGAGGATGAGCGTCAGGAAGGCAGCCGGACCGTCGCCGACGTTGAACGACCCGATATCGAGCCCACAGCGCGGGCAGCGTTCGACGAAACGGAGGAGGCCGGCATAGAGGCCGGAGGAGCCACAGCGGGGGCAGAGACCCTTCAGGCCAGCCTGCACCAGCGTCGGTGCGGGATGAGCCGGAGCAGGATCACCCGACCCGGGTAACCCAGATTCGGGTAGACCGGGCGCAGGATCGCTCATCGCGCTGCCTGCGCCCGTAACCGGATCACCCGCCGTGGACCGGTGCGCCCCAGCCACCCCAGACATAGACGGTGACGAACAGGAACAGCCACACCACGTCGACGAAGTGCCAGTACCAGGCAGCTGCCTCGAAGCCGAAATGCTGCTTCGGCGTGAAGTCGCCCTTGTACGCGCGGATCAGGCAGACGAGCAGGAAGATCGTGCCGACCAGCACGTGGAACCCGTGGAACCCGGTCGCCATGAAGAAGGCCGCGCCGTAGTTGATGCCCTTGAACGGGAACGGCGCGTGCATGTACTCGTACGCCTGGATCGACGTGAACAGCGCGCCCAGCAGCACCGTCAGCCACAGGCCCTTCAGCACGCCGTCACGGTCGCCGACGCCCAGCGCACCCCAGAGGCCGCGCTTCTCGCCGCCGCGCTGGTTGTGGATCAGCGCGTGATGCGCCCAGGTCACGGTCGTGCCCGATGCCAGCAGGATCAGCGTATTGAGCAGCGGCAGCTCGAACGCGTTGATGACTTCCAAGCCCTTGGGCGGCCACGTCGCGGCGACCGCGGCGGCGCCCTCTGCGGCGCGTTCGACCTGTCCGTCGACGATGCTCATCGCGGTCGGAAAGAGCGAGAAGTCGAAGAACGCCCAGAACCAGCCGACGAAGAACATTACCTCGGAGGCGATGAACAGGATCATGCCATAGCGGAAATGCAGCTGCACGACGGGCGTATGATCGCCGGCATGCGCCTCGCGGATCACCTGCGCCCACCAGCTATACATGCCGAACAGCACCGCCGCGAAGCCGATCAGGAAGATCCAGCCGCCGCCGGCATAGTCATGCATGTACATGATGCCGCCCGCCGCCATCACCAGCGCCGCCATCGACGTGTAGAAGGGCATGATGCTGGGTGGCAGGATGTGGTAGTCGTGGTTCTTGGCGCCGGCCATCGTCGCTTCCCTGTTGGCTTTTCCGGTCCGCTCTAGCTGGTGGGAGCCTGCGAATCCACCGGGTAAAACGTGTACGACAGCGTGATCGTTTCGATGTCCGCCGCGTCGGGGTCCTTGAGCATCTTCGGATCGACGTAGAAGATGACCGGCATGCGCGCCGTCTCACCCGGTTTCAGCGTCTGCTGCGTGAAGCAGAAGCACTGGATCTTGGTGAAATACTTGCCCGCCTGTGCCGGCGTGACGTTGAACGTCGCGGTGCCGGTAATCGGCTTGTTCGAGGTGTTCGTCGCGGTGAAGAACGCCATGTCGCGCGCGCCGACCGCGACCGTGTCGGACGTGTTCTCCGGACGGAACTTCCACGGCAGCTTCGGGCTGACATTGGCATCGAAGTCGACGCGTACCATCCGCTCGGTCGCGCCGGGGGCTTGTTGCCCGCGTTGCGTCGTGCCGTTCAGCCCGGTGACCTGGCAGAACATGCGGTAGAGCGGGATGCTGGCCCAGGCGAGGCCGGTCATGAAACAGATGCCCAGTACCGCTAGCACCGCGGTGCGCGTGGTACGGCCTTTTGCGGCAAGGTCGCTCAATGCGATGCTCCCATGCCCATCTGGATCTTGGCGATCGAGATCGCGAAGGTCAGCAGTACCAGCGCGCCGAGCAGCAACGCCATGACGAGCGCGCGGCTCTTCTGCCGCTTGCGGATCAGGTCTTGTTCTTCCGGAGTCATGCCAGCACCCACCGATCGGCGACGAGCGCGCCGAAGATCACAAAGAGATAGAGGATCGAATAGCTGAACAGCCGCTTTTCCGGCTTCATCGCATCGCCCTCGACCTGACGACGGGTCGCGACCAGCACCGCCAGCAGCGCGAAGATGCCGGTCAGCACGATCGATGCCACGCCGTAGATGGGGCCGGTCAGCCCCAGTGGCCACGGGGCGATCGCCGCAACCGCCATCGGGATGGTGTAGAGGCCGATCTGCACCCGCGTCGCGCGCTCGCCCGCCACGACGGGCAGCATCGGCACGCCGGCGTTGGCGTAATCGGTCTTCACGAACAGCGCGAGCGCCCAGAAATGCGGCGGCGTCCACAGGAAGACCAGCATGAACAGCAGCACGGGCAGCAGCGCGACCTGACCCGTCGCCGCGGCCCAGCCGATCAGCGGCGGAAACGCACCGGCCGCACCGCCGATGACGATGTTCTGCGGCGTCCGCCGCTTCAGCCACACGGTATAGATCAGGACGTAGAACAGGATCGACACGGTCAGGATCGCGGCGGCGGCGATATTCACCGCCAGTCCCATCAGGATCACCGAAAAGGCCGACAGTCCGACGCCGAAATGCAGCGCCGCCTGACGATCCATGCGGCCGGCGGGCAGGGGCCGCTTCTGCGTGCGGCGCATGACCGCGTCGATGTCCGCCTCGTACCACTGGTTCAGCGCGCCCGCTGCGCCAGCACCGAGCGCGATGCACAGGATCGCGGTGAAGCCGATCACCGGATGGATGCCGACCGGTGCGGCCAGCATGCCGCACAGGCCGGTGAACACGACGAGCGTCATCACCCGGGGTTTCGTCAATGCCAGGAAATCGCGCCAGTCGGCGGGCGGCAGCAGGGGGGTGGCGGTGGTCATGGGAACGGCCAGCCTATACGCTTCACCACGCCGGGAAGAAAGCGCCGCTGACAGGCGGCTACAAAAGTGACATTGGCGTCATCATGCGAGCCATTCTTCTCCTCGCGACGCTGCTGATCGTCGCGACCCCGGCGCCGGGGCAGACCACCAACGACCAGCAGCTGTGGGCCAACGCCACCGTCATGGGCCGGATATCCGGGCCATTGGTCTATTTCGCGGAGGTGCAGCCGCGCAGCGGGGACGGGGTGTCGCGCCTCGACCAGCTCCTGCTGCGGCCCGCGATCGGGTGGCGGATCAGTCCGCAGGTCACGGTCTATCAGGGCTATGCCCATGTCGTGTCGCCGATCGAGGGCGGAAAGGACCGCAACGAGGAACGGAGCTTCCAGCAGATCGGATGGACGCTGCCGCCGTCACGCCGCGGCGAGATCCAGTCGCGGACCCGGCTGGAACAACGCTGGCGATCGGACGGGCGGGATACCGGCCATCGCCTGCGCGAGATGATCCGCGGCGAATACGCCTTCGCCGAATCGGGCAAGGGCGTCCGCGCGCTCGGATCGATCGAGGCCTTCGTGGCGCTGAACGACACCGACTGGGGTGCGCGCGGGGGTTTCGACCAGCTCCGGACCTTCGCCGGTGTCGAGGTGCCGTTGAAGGGGCGTTCGACGATCGAGGCGGGCTACCTCAATCAGGCGATCAACCAGACCGGGGGACGCACGCGGATGAACCACGTGCTGTCGCTGGCGGTGTTCCTCCGCCACTGACGATCCTGTTCCCGCCGGAGCGGGGGGTCAGACGAAGCCGAGGTTCCAGGTGGACGGATTGTAGTTGCCGATGTTCGGCAGCACGGTGCGCAGATCGCTCGTTCCCACGCCGAACCAGCTTGCCAGCGTGGCGGCATATTGATCGACGGAGATCGTCGGCACCAGCCGGCCCTGCCCGAGATCGTCCGGCGTGTTGTGGCCGACCTGGGGCGGGGTGCCGTAGAAGCGCTGACCCTTGACCGCGCCGCCGACGACATAATGATGGCTGCCCCAGCCATGATCCGATCCGTCGTCATTCGACTGAAGGGTCCGGCCGAAGTCGGAGGCGGTGAAGCTGGTCACCTGATCGGCCACCCCGAGAGCGGCGGTGGTATCGTAGAACGCCTTCAGCGCATCCGATACGCGGCCCATCTGCGTCGGCAACTGCGTGACCAGATTGTCGTGCATGTCGAACCCGCCCAGGCTGACGAAGAACACCTGCCGCCGCGCGCCCAGAGTCTGCGACACGGAGATCAGGCGCGCAACCATCTTCAACTGGTCGGCGAGGCTGTTGCCGGTCGGGAACAGGTTGAAGCCGGCGGCCGGTGCGCTGGCCAGCGCCGAGGCCACCTGCGAATAGGTGTCGAGCGCGCGCTTCGAGATCTTGGCATGTTCGCTGGCCAGCATGCCGGATGCGTTGCCGCTCATCAGGCTGCGCAACGTCGCCGCCGCGGTCGAGGAGCCGTACATCGTCGTCGCGTTGTTGAGCAGCGCGATCGGTCCGCCGGTACCGACGGTATATTGCAAGGCCGACTGGCCGGTCAGGTAGACCGCGTTGCCGCTGGTATTGATGCAGGTCAGTGTCGCTGCACCATTGCCCGACTGGAACAGATCGCCCATCCGGCCACCCCAGCCGGAGGTCGCGCCTTCGGGACTGGACGCCTGGAAATAGCTTTGCTGGTCGTTGTGGCTGAACAGCTTCGGCGGCAGCTTGACGCTGTTCGCGAAATACTGGGCGCGCGTGGTCGGCTGGACCAGCGTGCCGACGTTGAGCACCGCCGCGGCCTTGCCCGATGCGAACAGCTGGCCAAGCCCGCCCATGTTCCTGCCAAGGGCATACTGGCGGCCACCATCCAGCGACACGCTGGGCGACAGCACGCTGGCCGCCAGCGTATCGCGCGTCAGTGCGATGTTCGACCGTGCCGCAAGGTAGGCGGCATGGCTCGGCTCGTCATAGGGGACGAGCGTGTTGGCATAATCCATGCCGCCGTGCAGGAACACACACACCAGCGCCTTGTAATCGCTGGTGGTCGCCGCTGCAGCCTCGCCGATCGCGGCGAGGCTGGTGACGAAGGGCGCGGCGACGCCCGCCATGCCCAGGGTTGCGCTGCGACGCAGGAAGGCGCGACGCGACGTATCGTGATCGAAGCGGCTCATTTCAGCACCATGAATTCGGGGGAGGCAAGGGTCAGCATCAGGGCGATGCCGACGCGGTTGGTTTCGGCGTTGGTCGCGGTGGCCGGGATGCTGTCGACGGCCTTGCGAATCGCCGTCAGCGTCGTCTCGGTCAGCTGTCCGGCGGCGAGCACGAGGTTGATTTCCGCGACCAGAGTGGCGCTGTCGCTCGCGATCGACCGCAGCGCGGTATAGTCGGCGCGCACGTCGCCCACGCCGTTGGAGACGAGGCCGTACATATAGTTGACGTAGCCGACGACCGACTGTTCGTTGGTGATCTGGAACTCCGGCGCGACCAGTCCGGCGGCGGCGATCGGCGTTCCCGCGGGCGTGTAGCCGGGCCGGAAGAAATTGAAGACGGTCGGGCTGCGTCCCATCGCCTGACCCAGCCGGATCGCAGGGTTGGAGGTATCGCCGATCGCCCATGCGTTGGACGGGGAATTGACGTTGCACGCGCGTGCCCAGGCGGTCATCCGCATCACCGGTTCGCGCAGTTTGCCCGCGGTCGCGCTGGACAGCGCTGCGTCCGACCGGGCTTCCGAATCGAGCAGGATGGCCTTGATGACGGACTTCATGTCGCCGCGGACGCCCGACCCGTTATCTGCGAACACCGATGCGACCCGCCCGATATAGCCGGGGCTGGGGTTCGAGGTGACCAGCCGCTGGATCAACTGGCGGCCGATGAAGGGCGGCACGTTCGGATGCGCGAAGATCGTGTCGATCGCCTGCTTGATCGCCGCCATGCCGTCGCTGCCGGCGATGGTGACACCCAGCACGGTCGATGATCCCGTTTCGTGATAGGCACTGTTCATCACCATCGGCTTGCGATGATATTCCGGGTTCTTCACGTCGCTGAGGGCGGGCACCAGACCGGTGAACACGCGGGCGAGCTGCGTGACGTCGAGCTGACCATAGGTCTCGATCGGCTGCCCGCCGGCAAGCTTGGGCGATCCATCCATGTTGAGCTGATACGGCCCGAGCGCGAACAGCTGCATCAGCTCCCGTGCATAGTTCTCGTCCGGTTGCGCCCCCGTCCGGGGGTTCGCCTTGCGATTGTTCATGAAGGTCAGGTACGACCCCATCGCCGAGTTCGTCGTGATCGCGCCCAGTATGTCGCGGTAGTTGCCGAACGCGTTGTCGAGCAGGACGTCGATATAGGCCGCCGTCGCGAACTGCCGGAAATGCAGGTTGTCGATCGCGACGACGAGCAGATCGAGCAGCGCCATACCGACCCTCTGCCGCAACTGGTCGGGTTCGACGATCAGCTGACGCCAGACGGTGGCGTCGAACCCGGCCTCGTTGAAGACGTTGGCTTCGACGCCGTACCCGTTCGCGATGAGCCAGTCGAAGTGGCTGATGGCGCGGGGCATCGCGAACTGGTCGTCGATCCAGCCCTCGTAGCGGCGCGCGACCACCGCATCGATCTGCGTCCGGGTGGTGCCCATGGTCGCCTGCGCCAGAAAGCGGCTGGCCTGGACCGTCGTGATCGTGGCGGGGACGACGGGAACCGGTTCGTCGGGCGTGGGCGCAGGCGTACCACCGGTGCCGCCGCCGCCATCGGTGCCGCCGCCACCAGTGATTATGCCACCGCCGATGATGCCGCCGCCGGCGACGGCGCCGCCCGCCGCTCCGCCGCCGCTCGCCGCGCCGCCGTCAGTCGACCCACCGCCGGTCGACCCACCGCCAGTCGAACCGCCGGCAGTGCTCCCGCCGCCGCTGGTCGTCCCACCGCCAGTCGAACCGCCGGCAGTGCTCCCGCCGCCGCTGGTCGTCCCACCGCCGCCGGTGCTGCCGCCGGTGGTGCTTCCGCCCGCAGTTCCGCCGCTCGTCGTTCCGCTGCCGGTAGCCCCGTCGGTGCTGCCGCCGCTACCACAGGCAGCGAGCCCGAGCGCCGCCGGCGCGATCGTCGCGAGCCGCGCCGGAGCCGTCATGGCGGATGCGACGCCGCAATCGACGGACGCACCGATAGGGTCCGGCGCGAACGGCGCCGGCGTAGCCGTGTCCAACATTCGGATCGTCCCGTGTGATGCCGGAGGGACTCAGGTCCCGGTCGCGGCTAACAGGTACGAGCTACGCGAAACGGCGTTAAAGCCGCGTAAAACGCCAATAAAGATTCCGGGCCGATCTGTTAACCAACGGCATGGAAAAGGGCCCCGGAGTTTCCTCCGAGGCCCTCTCGTATCTCCGTCCGTGCCGGGTGGATCAGTGATCCTTGCCCGAGTCGATCACAGGCAGCGTCTCGAACTGGTGGAACGGCGGCGGGCTGGACAGCGTCCATTCCAGCGTCGTCGCGCCTTCGCCCCAGGGATTGTCGGGAGCCTTCTTGCCCGCCAGCATCGACCAGATCAGGTTGACGAAGAAGATCGCCATGCCCGCGGCCATGATCATGTAGCCGACCGAAGCGACCGTGTTCCAGTGCGCATAGGCGTCCGGGTAATCGGGATAGCGGCGCGGCATGCCCTGCAGACCCAGGAAGTGCATCGGGAAGAACATCACGTTCACGCCGACGAAGAACACCCAGAAGTGCAGCTGGCCGAGCAGCTCGCTGTACATACGGCCCGACATCTTCGGGAACCAGTAGTAGAAGCCCGCGAACAGCGAGAACACCGCACCCAGCGACAACACGTAGTGGAAGTGGGCGACGACGTAGTAGGTGTCCTGCATGTAATCGTCGATGCCGCCATTGGCGAGCACGACGCCGGTCACGCCGCCGACGGTGAACATGAAGATGAAGCCGATCGCCCAGACCATCGGGGTCGGGAAGCGCATCGAGCCGCCCCACATCGTCGCGATCCACGAGAAGATCTTGATGCCGGTCGGAACTGCGATCACCATCGTCGCGGCGGTGAAGTACATCTTGGTGTTCACCGACAGGCCGGTGGTGAACATGTGGTGCGCCCACACGACGAAGCCGACGACGCCGATCGCGACCATGGCATAGGCCATGCCGAGATAGCCGAAGACCGGCTTGCGGCTGAACGTGGCGATGATCTGGCTAACGATGCCGAAGCCCGGCAGGATCATGATGTACACTTCGGGGTGGCCGAAGAACCAGAACAGATGCTGGTACAGCACCGGATCGCCGCCACCGGCGGGGTCGAAGAAGGTCGTGCCGAAATTACGGTCGGTCAGCAGCATCGTGATCGCGGCGGCGAGGACCGGGAGGGCCAACAGCAGCAGGAACGCGGTGACCAGCATCGACCACACGAACAGCGGCATCTTGTGCAGGGTCATGCCCGGCGCGCGCATGTTGAAGATCGTGGTGATGAAGTTGATCGCGCCGAGAATCGACGACGCACCCGCGAGATGGAGCGACAGGATCGCCATGTCCGTCGACGGTCCGGGCTCGCCATAGGTCGACAGCGGTGCGTACAGCGTCCAGCCATTGCCCGCGCCGCCGAAGAAGGGCGACGCCAATAGCAGCGTGAACGACGGGATCAGCAGCCAGAAGCTGATATTGTTCATCCGCGGGAACGCCATGTCCGGCGCACCGATCATGATCGGCACGAACCAGTTGCCGAACCCGCCGACCATCGCCGGCATGACCATGAAGAACACCATGATGAGGCCGTGCGCGGTGATGAGCACGTTCCACAGGTGGAGCGACTGGTCGAGGCTCTGCGGCCCGCCATGAAGCAGCGATGCCCAGCTTCCGAGATACTGGATGCCGGGATGCGCCAGCTCGGCGCGCATCAGACCCGAGATCGAGCCGCCGATGATCCCCGCGACGATCGCGAAGATCAGGTACAGCGTACCGATATCCTTGTGGTTGGTGGACATGAACCACCGGGCGAAGAAGCCCGGCTTGTGATCGGCATCGTGATGATGCTCGTGCGCGTCGTGAGCGACGAACCCCGAACCGAGGGGGCCGGACGGGTGGAGGGCGGTGTCTGTCATCTTACTGTCCAGCGTTGCCGGTGGCGGGGTTGTTGGTCGCGCCCTGCGGCGCGGTCGGGGCCGCGACGGTGGCGTTTTCGGTGGGGCCGGTCGCCGCGTCCGTGGCGTCGGTCGCGGCCTTCTCGGCAGCGGAACCGGGGGCGCCGGGCTGCGGGATTACCGCCGACGAAGGGGCCTTGCTTCCGGGCATCGTGCCGCCCTTGGCGCGGACCCAGGCGGCGAACTGCGCCGGCGGAACCGCCTCGACCGCGATCGGCATATACGCATGACGCGCGCCGCAAAGCTCCGAACACTGGCCGAAATAGAGACCCGGACGATCGATCGTGAAGCTCGTCTCGTTCAGGCGGCCCGGAATCGCGTCGAGCTTGATCCAGAAGGCGGGCACCGCCCAGCTGTGGATCACGTCGTTCGCGGTCGTGATGAGGCGGATCGGCACGCCGACCGGCAGGACGATGCGGTTGTCGGCGGCGAGCAGTCGGGGGCCGTCGGCGTCGGTGCGGAAACGCTGGCCGGCGGTGACTTCGCTCTTTTCCTTCAGCATGTTGGCGGTGACTTCGAAGCCGCCATTGTCCGGATACTGATACGTCCAGTACCATTGGTTGCCGATCGCCTTCAGCGTCACGGCACCCGCCGGAGCCGGCTTGAACTGCGCCTGGAGCAGGCCGATCGACGGCAGCGCGATCAGGACCAGGATCGCAACCGGCAACAGCGTCCAGATGATCTCGATCGCGGTGTTGTGCGAGGTCTTGGACGGAATCGGGTTCCGACTGGCGCGATAGCGGATCATCACCCAGATCAGCAGCGCGAGCACGAACAGCGAGATGATCGTGATGACCGGGAACAGGATGGCATTGTGCATCCAGTGCGCGAATTCGCCGTTGCGCGTGACCTGCGGCTGAAGGCCGAACAGACCGTTCGTCGGCTGGCCGATCCCTGCCTCCGGCAGCGCGCCGGGAGCACCGTCGACCGCGAGCAGCGGGCTTGCCGGTGCGGCCGGCGGGGTCGCGGCGGCGGTGGTCGGCGCGGTGTTCGACACGCCTGCCGGCGCGGCCGCACCCTGCGGTGCCGGCGCGGGCGCGTTCGCCACCTGCGGCGTCGGGGCCGCGTGCGCGGCGACGGAGCCGAGGCCCGCCCCAAGGCCGGTGAGCGCGAGCCCCGCCGCCATCGCGATCTGCTTGAACCCCATGATGCCCATCGTCTGTCGTTACCCCGTTGGTCGATGACCCGCCACGCGGCGGGTGTCACGTTCTGGACCGTCCCGGATGCCCGGGAAGCGGCGGAATCCGGGCACAAGCGGCCCGTTTGGGCATGGCCTATACGCCGGGGGGTGATCCGCCTCAAGCGGCACAGCGCGTAATTTCCCGGCGGAATTCATGGTGGAGTGCTTTACATTGCCTATCGCCGGGGTGCCGCCTATCTCCGGTGGACCATCCCCAGCCTGGAAAAGAGCCTTCATGACCGACGACGATGTCCTCGCCGAATTCCGCGCGGCCGACGCGCTGCTGGAGGGGCATTTCATCCTGTCGTCGGGGCTGCGCAGCTCGCGTTACCTGCAATGTGCGCGGGTGCTGATGGACCCGCGGCGGGGTGCGCGGCTGGCGGAGGCGCTGGCGGCGCGTATCCCCGAGGGCGTGCGGGCGCAGATCGCCGCGGTCGTGTCGCCGGCGATGGGCGGCGTGATCGCGGGGCACGAGATGGGCCGGGCGCTGGGCGTCGAGGCGATGTTCCTCGAACGGCCGGACGGAACCTTCGGCCTGCGCCGCGGCTTCCGCCTGGAACCCGGTCAGAAAGTGTTGATGATGGAGGATGTCGTGACGACCGGCCTCAGCTCGCGCGAGGCCATCGCCGCGATCGCGGCGGCAGGCGGCGAGGCGATCGCCGCCGCGGCGCTGGTCGATCGATCGAACGGTACCGCCGATCTCGGCATCCCGTTCTATCCGTTGATCCGGCTGGAGGTCCCGACCTATTCGCCCGACGCGTTGCCGCCCGAACTGATGGCGATCCCGCCGATCAAGCCCGGGAGCCGGGCTGCGGCATGAGGGCATTGCTGACCTTGGTCGCGCTGATGCTGGCAAGCCCGGTGACGGCGCAGGGCGAGCAGCAGGCTCAGGCCCTGGCCCGTGCCGATGCGGCGGCGCGCCTGCGGATCGAGGCGGCTCTGGATGCCAGCGGCTTCGCGGGCGTATATTCCGTATATCAGGGTCCGCGCAGGATCGCGGGCGGTGGCGTTGGCCAGCCGGCGAAGGGTCAGCCCGGAGCGTTCACCTACGAGTCGGTCTGGCCATGGGCGTCGGTGACCAAGCAGGTCGTGGCGACGCTGGCGATGCAGGAAGTCGATGCCGGGCGGCTGGCGCTCGACGTTCCGGCGAATCGGTATTTGCCGGTGCTGGGAGCGAATGCGCCGACGCTGCGGCAATTGCTCCAGCATCGCGCGGGTCTGCGCAACCCGGACGACAGCCCCAAGGATGCGAATGGCGACCCGGCCTTCTATACCGGTGGCGAGACTGGTCTGGGCTGGTGCCTGAAAGGCCGTGCGGCGGCGGGGGGCCAGTGGCGGTATAACAATTGCGATTACATCGTCGTCGGTGCGCTGCTGGAGCGGACGGCGAAGCTGACGTTGCCGGACCTGTTCCAGCAGCGGATCGCCGGGCCGCTGGGGCTGGCGGCGCATTTCGTGACGCCACAGTCGGCGACGGTGGACGAGACGTGGCCGGGTGGACCGGACGCCGCCGAGCGGGCGATGCTGATGCGCTACGGCGCGGCGGGCGGGCTGGTCGGGACCGCTGCCGACATGGCCGGGTTCGACCGCGCGTTGCTGTCGGGTCAGTTGCTCAGCGAGCCTGCGCGGGATGCGATGTGGGCGGGCGATCCGAAACTGGGATATATGGCGCTGGGCCAGTGGACGTTCAGTGCGCCGTTGCAGGGTTGCCCTGCGCCGGTCCGGATCGTCGAGCGCCGTGGCGGCATCGGGCGGTTTCAGGTCCGCAACGTCATCATGCCGGACAAGGGGATCGTCATCGCGCTTGTGACCAATCGCGCGGATTATGAGTTCGGGGAGATCTGGCAGGGCCGGGGCCCCAGCTATGCGATCCTCTCTGCGGCGGCCTGCGCATGACCGGCATCCTGCGTCTGGGCGTCAATATCGACCATGTCGCGACGGTGCGGAACGCGCGCGGAGCGGGCTATCCCGATCCGGTGCGCGCGGCGCTGCTGGCGGCGGACGCGGGTGCCGATGGCATCACCGCGCATCTGCGGGAGGATCGGCGGCACATCACCGACGACGATATCGCCCGGCTCGCTGCGGAACTGACGATCCCGCTCAACCTCGAAATGGCGGCCACCGACGAGATGCTCGCCATCGCGCTGCGTCACCGGCCGCATGCGGCCTGCATCGTACCGGAAAAACGCGAAGAGCGGACGACCGAAGGCGGGCTGGACGCGGCGGGGCAGCACAACCACCTCCAGCATCTCGTCAGCGAACTGAATGGCGCGAATATCCGCGTGTCGCTGTTCATCGAACCCGATGCGCGACAGATCGAGGCGGCGATCCGTCTGGGCGCCCCCGTCGTGGAGCTGCACACCGGCCGCTATGCCGAACTGGACGGGGAAGCGCGGACGGAGGAGGTGCGGCGGCTGTCCGATGCGGCGGCGCTGGCGGCGAAGAACGGGATCGAGGTCCATGCCGGACATGGACTGACGTTCGACAATGTCGGACCGATCGCGGCCATTCCGCAGGTGCGGGAATTGAATATCGGCCATTTCCTCGTCGGCGAGGCGCTGTTCGTCGGGCTGGACGAGGCGGTACGGCGGATGCGCGACGCGATGGACGCGGCGCGTGGGTAGGGATCGGCCTGTTCGTGCCGGGATCGTCCGATGATCGTCGGTCTAGGATCCGACCTGTGCAATATCGAGCGGATCGCCCAGTCGATCGAGCGGTTCGGCGAGCGGTTCGAGGCGCGGGTGTTCACCGATGTCGAGCGAGCAAAGGCGGCGCGGCGGCCGTTCACCAAGGCCGGCACGCTGGCCAAGCGCTTCGCGGCCAAGGAGGCGTTTTCCAAGGCCGTCGGGACGGGCTTCAGGCGCGGTGTCTTCATGAGGGATATCGGCGTCGTCAACGCACCATCGGGCGCGCCGGCGCTGGCCCTGTCCGGTGGCGCTCAGGCGGCACTTGACGCGCTGGTCCCGCATGGCATGGCCGCACGGGTGCATCTGACCCTGACCGACGATCACCCCTGGGCGCAGGCCTTCGTCGTGATCGAGGCCATTCCCCGGCGGGACGCGAGCGAATGAAGGAAGCGACGTTGAACGAGGCGACGGTGCTGAACCAGACCGACGAAGGTACGAAGACCCCGCTCGCCCGGAAGCCGGGCACCGACTGGTGGAGCGAGGTCAAGGGCATCTTCTGGCTGATCGTGATCGTGCTGGGATTCCACAGCTTCGTCGCCAAGCCCTTCTATATTCCATCCGAATCGATGCTGCCGGGATTGCGGGTCGGCGACCGGCTGGTCGTGACGAAGTTCGCCTATGGCTGGTCGTTCGTGTCGCCGACGATCCCGAATCCGGTCGCGATCTTCAAGGGTCTGGTCCTGCGCGAGCCGGTCGATAGCTGGAGCGCGCAATTGCCGTTCACGAAGGGCCGTCTGCTGGGATCGCTGCCGACGCGGGGCGACGTGGTGATCGTGACGCCGCCGGGAACGCGCAACGACTATATCAAGCGGGTCATCGGCCTGCCGGGCGACACGCTGGAGGTGCGCGGCGGCGTGGTAATCCTGAACGGTACTCCGGTCAGGCGCGGGGCGGTGCACGACACGCTGATCCCCGTCGACACCAACAGCCCGTGCCGCGAATCGGATTACCCCGGCGCGCGCGAGACGCTGCCTGACGGCAGCGGGGTCTGCCGCTTGCCGACCGTGACCGAAACGCTGCCGAACGGCCGCCATTACGACACGATCGAACTGGGGTTCAGCCCCGGCGACAATTTCGGACCGATCAAGATCCCGCAGGGCCGCGTATTCCTGATGGGCGACAATCGCGATCGTTCGGCGGACAGCCGGTTCCCGCTCGCCGATCTGGGATTGGGCGGACCGGTGCCGTACGAGAATCTGGGTGGCCGCGCGGAGTTCGTGACGTTCAGTCTGGACGGCGATGCGACGCTCAACCCGTTGACCTGGGCGGGATCGCTACGCGGCGGCCGGGCGGGATCGTCGCTCCACCCCGCGACCGGCCCCGCCGCCCGGTAATGGCCGACCACCCGGACCCCAAGCCGACGAAGGTCCGGAATGCCGCGCCGCTGGAGCTGCGCGACGACTTCATCCGTATCGAACTGAAGCGAGCCGGCGTGTGGATTGGCCTGATCTGCGCGATCGCGGTCGCGGTGCTGCTGATCCAGCCGTTGCTCATCATCTTCGCCGGGCTGGTCGTGGCCGCCCTGTTCGACGGCGGTGTCCGGCTGCTGGGGAAGATATTGCCGATCGGGCGGGGATGGCGGCTGCTGATCGTCGTCGTGCTGGTCATCGCGTTCCTGCTCGGCACCTTCTACCTGACGGGCGTGCAGGTGACGGCGCAGGTCACGCAGTTGCGCTCTACGCTGGAGGTGCAGGCGAACCGCTTTTCGGGCTGGCTCGGCGAGCAGGGGCTGATGCCGGGTGCGTCGGACGTCAACGGCATCGCGAAGCAGGCGCTGGGATCGGTCGGGCGGATCACGTCGTGGGTGGGCACCGCGATCGGTGCGCTGACGACGATGTTCATGATCCTCGTCATCGGCCTGTTCGTGGCGATGGACCCCGGCGTCTATCAGCGTGGGCTGGAATGGCTGGTGCCCCGTGCCAATCGGGCCGAGTTCTCGGTCGTGTTGCAGCGCATGGGCCGGACGCTGCGCCGGCTGCTGTTCGGACGCATTCTGGGGATGATCGCAGAGGGCGTGCTGACATGGTTCGCGCTGATGCTGGGCGGGGTGCCGATGGCGATGATCCTCGGCATCCTGACCGGGTTGCTGGCGTTCATTCCCAATATCGGCGCCTTCATCAGCGGCGCGCTGATGATCGCGGTGGGCTTTTCGGCGGGCAGCGATGTCGGGTTCTGGGCGATCGGGACGTATCTGATCGTGCAGACGTTCGACGGGTACGTGCTGCTGCCGATCGTCGCGAAAAAGACGGTGGACCTGCCGCCGGCCCTGACGCTGGGCATGCAGATCATGGCGAGTGCGCTGTTCGGCATCCTCGGTCTGGCGCTGGCCGATCCGTTCACGGCGATGATGAAGTCGGCGCTGGAACGCAGCGCCGAGCGTGAGGAGGAGCGCGACGGGGACGGCGATGATGCCGCCGGAGACACCGCCGCCTGACCGCCGGCGCCGTCCCGCTTCAGGCGCGGGTCGCGGTGAGGATATAGTCCAGCTGCACCGAATCGCTCAGCACGAACCCGCGCGTCGGGGACAGGGCGACGCCGCGAACGTCGCTGACGATCAGGCCCTCGCTGGCGAGCAGGGTCGTCAGCTCGTCCGGTGTCAGGAATTTATCCCAGTCGTGCGTCCCGCGCGGGATCATGCCGGTCTGTTCGGCGAGGCCCACCAGCGTCAGGCGCGACAACGGCGTGCGGTTCGGCGTCGACAGGATCATCAGCCCGCCGGGCGCCAGCGCGCCCGCAAGCCCACGTACGAACTCGGCGGGGGAGGCGACATGCTCGATAACTTCCAGCGACACGACGAGGTCGAACCGCTCGCCGGCCAGCCGCTCGACACTGCCCGCGCGATAGTCGATCTTTAGTCCGGTCAGCGCCGCATGCGCCTGTGCTGCCGCGATATTCTCCGGCGCGGCGTCCAGCCCCGTCACTGCCGCACCCAGCCGGGCGAGCGGTTCGGACAGCAGCCCCGCCCCACATCCGACGTCGAGCGCGGTCCTGCCCGCCAGCGGCGAGAAGCTGGTGTCGTCGCCGTCCCAATGGCGATCGATCGCGCCGCGGATATAGCCCAGCCGCACCGGGTTCAGCCGGTGGAGCATCGCCGACGAGCCCTTCGGGTCCCACCAGTCCGCCGCCATTTTGCCGAAATGCGCGGCTTCCGACGCGACGATCGTGCTGCTTGCTTCACTCATGCCCTGTTCCTATCAGGGCCGCCGCTTTCCCACAAAGGAGTTTGCCCCCGCCGATGGCGCGCATCGTGATGAAGTTCGGCGGCACGTCGATGGCGGGAAGCGAGCGCATCCGCAGCGTCGCCGCGCGCGTGAAGCGGGAGGTCGCCGCTGGCAACCAGGTCGCCGTGGTCGTGTCCGCGATGGCGGGCGAGACGGACCGGCTGGTCGGTTTCTGCCGGGAGGCGTCGCCGCTCTACGATCCGCGCGAATACGACGTGGTGGTGTCGGCGGGGGAGCAGATCACCAGCGGCCTGCTGGCGATCGCGTTGCAGGCGATCGGCGTGCCGGCGCGGTCGTGGCTGGGTTGGCAATTGCCGATTCACACCTCGGACGCCCACGCCCGCGCGCGGATCGGCACAATCGATACCGACGCGCTCGACGCCAGCCTCTCCGCCGGCGAGGTCGCGGTGATCCCCGGATTCCAGGGTGTCGCCGACAGCGGGCGGGTGACGACGCTGGGCCGGGGCGGCTCCGACACGTCGGCGGTCGCGGTCGCGGCGGCGATGAAGGCGGAGCGGTGCGACATCTATACCGATGTCGATGGCGTCTACACCACCGACCCGCGCATCGTGCCGCGCGCGCGCAAGCTGGCGCGCGTGACCTATGAGGAGATGCTGGAACTCGCCAGCGTCGGCGCGAAGGTACTCCAGACCCGATCCGTCGGGCTGGCGATGAAGGAAAACGTCCGCGTCCAGGTGCTGTCGTCGTTCACCGGCGACGATGCTCCGATGGCGGACACGCTGCCCGGCACGATGATCGTGGGGGAAGAGGAGATCGACGACGTGGAACGCCAGCTCATCACCGGCATCGCGCACGACAAGAACGAGGCGAAGATCACGCTGGCCAGCGTGCCCGACCGCCCCGGCTCGGTCGCGGCGATCTTCGCACCGCTGGCGGAGGCGGGCATCAACGTCGACATGATCGTCCAGAACGTCGCGCATTCGACCGGATCGACCGACGTGACGTTCACGGTGCCGGCCGCCGATCTGGCCCGCAGCCTCGACGTGCTCGGACAGGCGAAGCCCGCGATCGGGTACGACAAGCTGGTCCACGACACCCGTGTCGCGAAGATCAGTGTCGTCGGCGTCGGCATGAAGAGCCACGCGGGCGTAGCGTCGACGATGTTCACCACGCTGGGCGAGCGCGGGATCAACATCCAGGCGATCACGACGTCGGAGATCAAGGTCAGCGTGCTGATCGAAGAGGATTATACCGAACTCGCGGTGCGCGTGCTCCACACCGCCTACGGCCTCGACGCGGAGGTCGCGGGCTGATCCCGGCCGCGGAAGATTAGGCCAGGGCTAGTCCGACGCGCCGTTTCGCGGGATGTCGCGGGCGGGCGATCTTTGGTGGGCGCGGCGATGTCAAAGAGCGGTCGCGCGGGATTGTACAGGGTCGTTGGCGTGTAGGACAGGCAGTCCAACGGCCATCACACCTTCCCGATTGCGGACGTAGCGTAGTCGTGACAGCATGTTCTGATGGACATCAAGATTGTGCGTCGCCCGCTGGGCGAGGCTCCTGACTGGGTCAGGGATGAGTGGATTGGTGTGTCGCTGCCGCTTGCCTCGCAGCGCGAGCGCGAGTGGCGCGGTCTGGGCGTACTCTCCGCGCCGGACGGCTGGCTTGCTCAAATGTGGGCGGTGGTCTCCGGGAAGAGCGTCAAGGTGCGGGGATATGCGGTGAACGCGAAGACTGCGGTGGAGCGGCTGGCCGATCGCAGCCCCAGCGCCGCAGCATGGTGGCGGGACCATACGCCGCGGATGCTCGATGGCCGACATAATTTCCTTTTCGATGCTGCGGCCTGCCAGAGAGAAACTTAAGAAGATAAAAGGATACCTGGCGCGGACGGATGATAGCCGAACCGTGGCAAATCCATCCGGTTCGCGACGTCTGCTCCAAGCTACCGGAGTAATCCTGCTTAGTTTGGTACGCCCCTGCGCCAGCAACGCTGCGTAAGGGAGGAGTTCGCCAAGTCCAGCGCCCAACCCAACGCCCCTTCATTCCCGCGGCGGGGCGTTCTAGGGAGGCGGGATGAACGATCTGACCGCTGCCTCGCCCCGTCTCGCCCGCCTGATGCAGCGCGGGGCCGATTTTCTGGGCAGCGAGGTCGCCATTCTGGGTGGCGCGATGTCGTGGGTCAGCGAGCGTAACCTCGTCGCCGCGATCTCCAATGCGGGCGGGTTCGGGGTGATCGCGTGCGGGGCGATGACGGTCGATCTGCTCGACCGGGAGATCACCGCGACCAGGGCGCTGACCGACAGGCCGTTCGGCGTGAACCTGATTACGATGCATCCCGACCTGATGGCGCTGATCGAGGTCTGTGGCCGGCATGGGGTCGGCCATGTCGTGCTGGCGGGCGGATTGCCGCCCAAGGGTTCGCTGGAGGCGATCAAGGCGACGGGGGCGAAGGTGATCTGCTTCGCGCCGGCGCTGAGTCTTGCGAAGAAGCTGATCCGGTCGGGCGTCGACGCGCTGGTGATCGAGGGGATGGAGGCGGGCGGCCATATCGGGCCGGTGTCGACCAGCGTGCTGGCGCAGGAGATGCTGCCGGAGATCGCCGCCGAACTGCCGGTGTTCGTCGCGGGCGGGATCGGTCGGGGCGAAGCGATCGCCGGCTATCTGGAGATGGGCGCGGCGGGCGTGCAGCTAGGCACCAAGTTCGTCTGCGCGACCGAATCGATCGCGCATCCGAATTTCAAGAAGGCGTTTCTGCGCGCGTCGGCGCGCGATGCGGTGGCATCGGTGCAGATCGATCCGCGCCTGCCGGTCATCCCGGTACGCGCGCTGAAGAATGCCGGCGGCGAGCTGTTCACCGCGAAGCAGCGGGAGGTCGCGCTGTCGCTGGACGAAGGCGGTGTCGCGATGGCGGAGGCGCAGTTGCAGATCGAGCATTACTGGGCGGGCGCGCTGCGCCGCGCGGTGATCGACGGCGATGTCGAGCATGGCTCGGTCATGGCGGGCCAGTCGGTCGGCATGGTCAAGCGCGAGGAGCCGACCGCCGCGATCATCGCCGAACTGATGGACGAGGCGGCGGCGGCGCTGGAGCGGCGGGCTGGGTGACGAACTCGGCACGAACGTCGGCGGGTGGAGCCCGCGACGCAGTGCCGAACTACTCCCTCCCCTTCAGGGGAGGGTTGGGGTGGGGCCTCTCAACGAGCGGCCCGCTTGCGGAAGCGCCCCACCCCCGGCCCCTCCCCTGAAGGGGAGGGGAGAGCTTGCTCACTTGATCGGCGAACCGATCGACCAGCGGTGGCCGAATGGGTCGGTGACCTGGCCGTAGCGGTCGCCCCAGAACTGGTCGGCGACCGGCATCGTCACGGTCGCGCCGGCCTTCGCCGCGCGGTCGGTCCAGCGGTTGGCGTCGTCGACCTGGAGGTGGAGCGTCACCCCCTGCGGCTCGGGCTCCGCCGCGCCGCGCCATTCGGGGAATTCGTCCGACAGCATGACGAAGCCGCCGTTGATCCTCAGCCCCGCCTGCATCAGCCGCTGGCCATCCTCCGCGACGTTGCGCTCCACGACCTCGCCGCCGAACGCGCGGGCGTAGAAGTCCAGCGCCTCCTGACCGCGGCGGCCGCGGATGGTGAGGAAGGGGGTGACGCCAATGGTGGGTCGGTCGGCCATATGATCGCTCTCCTGTGCTTTCCGCCGGTTCTACCGTCGCTTGTCGAAGGCGAACAGGGTTCCGTCCGACGAACCGTTGGGTTAACGGGTCGCGCATGACCGGCGTGGACCAGCCGACGGAGGGGCGTTTCGCGGGCGTGGAGCATCGCCTGCCCCTGCGCGTGTATTTCGAGGATACCGACCTGTCGGGCGTCGTCTACCACGCCAATTATCTGCGCTATATGGAGCGTGCGCGGTCGGACATGCTGCGGCTGGCCGGGATCGATCAGCGCGCGACGTTCGAGGGCGGCGGCGGGGCCTATGCGATCGCCGACCTGCACATCCGCTACCGCGCGCCCGCACGGCTGGACGATGCGCTGATCGTCGCCAGCCGGGTGACCGCGACGACCACCGCGCGCGTCGTCATTCATCAAACGGTCAGGCGCGAGCAGGAAGTGCTGGCGGACGCGGTGGTGACGGCGGCATTGGTCGCCGGCAACGGCCGCCCGCTACGCCAGCCGGCCGCGTGGACCAATATATTTCGCCGACTGATCGAGGGGCAAGAATGAATCCCGTCTTCAACATGGACGCCGCGACGATGTCGCCCGTCGCGCTGTTCCTCCAGGCGGACTGGGTGGTGAAGTTCGTGATGGGCGGCCTGCTCGCCGCCAGCGTCTGGACCTGGGCGATCATCATCGGCTTTTCGGTGCGGCTGAAGCGGACGCGCAAGGAGATGACGAAGTTCGAGCGCGATTTCTGGAAGGCGGACGACATCGACGCGTTCCACAAGGCGGAGGCGGAGCGCGACCTGCCGTCCGCGCGCGTGTTCGCGGCGGGCGTGCGCGAGTGGCGGCATTCGACCGCGGGCGGCCAGATCGACAAGGGCGGCACGCGCGAGCGGCTGGCGACGGCGATGGGCGCGGCGGCGGCGTCGGAGATCGACCGGCTGTCGGACCGGCTGAACATCCTCGCCACGGTCGGCTCGGTCGCGCCGTTCGTCGGGCTGTTCGGCACCGTCTGGGGCATCATGCGGTCGTTTACCGGCATCGCGTCGGCGCAGAATTCGTCGCTCGCCGTCGTGGCGCCGGGGATCGCGGAGGCGCTGTTCGCGACCGCGATCGGCCTGTTCGCGGCGATCCCGGCGGTGATCGCGTACAATCGCTTCAGCCACGGCGTGAACCGGATCGAGGCGGCGCTGAACCGCTTCGCCGACGGGTTCCACACGACGCTGTCGCGGCAGCTCGATACCAGCCGTTGAGCGGGGGGCGCTGAGATGGCGATGAACCTGCCGTCCGGTCGCAAGGGCCGGCGCGCGCCGATGGCGGAGATCAACGTCACGCCGCTGGTCGACGTGATGCTGGTGCTGCTCATCATCTTCATGGTCACCGCGCCGCTGCTGACGGCGGGCGTGCCGGTGAACCTGCCCGATGCGCGCGCCAAGGCGCTCGATCAGGATCAGGAGCCGGTGCAGATCTCGCTCGACGAGGCGGGCAAGCTGTATGTCGGCGAGACCGAACTGATCGAGGCAGCCTTGCCCGCGCGGCTGGAGGCGATCGCCGCATCGTCGCCGATGGGTCCGGGCGGGGGCAAGGAGCCGCCGCAAGTGTATCTGCGCGCCGACAAGGGGCTGGATTACGGGCGTGTGATGCGGGTGATGGGCGAATTGAACCGCGCGGGGCTGAACCGCGTGTCGCTTGTTACCGTCGAGGGTGGCGCGCGCTGATGGAGCGGAGCGAGAAGATCGGGCTGGGCGTCGCGCTCGGGGGGCATGCCGTGCTCTTCGGGCTGCTCTCGGTCGGGTTCCTCGCGACCCCCAATCCCGAGACGCTGAAGCAGCAGCCGATCACCGTGTCGCTGGTCGAGGAGGTCGGCAAGGAGGCGCTGTCGCCGACCCCGAACGTCGAGCCGGCGCAGTCGGTCGCGCCCGAGGAAGGTCCACCGGAAGACGCCGCGCCGCCGGAACCGTTGGAGGCTCCGCCCGCGCCGAAGCCCGATCCCGCGCCACCCGCGCCTGCGCCGAAGCCGGCTCCGCCCAGGCCCGCGCCGGAGCCGGTCGCGAAGCCGAAACCCGCGCCCGCTCCGAAGCCGGCACCCGCCCCCAGGCCGCAGCCGAAGAAGCCGACGCCCGCGCCGGAAAAGGCTGCGCTAGCGAAGACGACGCCGGCGAAGCCGTCCGCGCCAGCCGCCAAGCCTGCGCCCGCGAAGACCGCGACAAAGGCGGCGGCGAGTGCGGCGAAGCCGACGACCGTGGCGCGCGGGAGCGGCAATTCACCGACCGCGACCGCATCGAAGCCGCGCGGGTCCCGGCTGGGCGACGATTTCCTGAAGGGGCTGTCCGACCGTCCCTCCACCAGCAAGGCCGAGGCGGCGCCGGCCGCCAAGATGGGCGCGCAGGCGGCGGCGGATATCGGCTCCGCGATCCAGCGGCAGGTGCAGCCCTGCGCCAATCGTCAGGTCAACCCCGGTCCCGGCGCGTCGCGCATCCGCGTGACGATCAACCTGAAGCTGAACCGCGACGGCAGCCTTGCGGCGCGGCCCCGCGTGGTCGGCCATAGCGGCGTCGACGACGAGAACAGCCGCTATGTCGACCGCGTCGACGATCTCGCCATCGCCAGCTTCGTCGGCTGCGCGCCTTTGCGCGGGTTGCCTGCGGACCTGTATGACGTCCAGAATGGCTGGAGCAATTTCACGCTCCGCTACAAATTGCCCGGATGAGGATGATGATGCGCCGTTTTCTGACCCTGCTCGCCCTCTCCACCGCTGCGCCCGTCGTGGCGCAGGAGGCTCCGCCGGCTCCCTCCGCTGCCCCGGCCGCGCAGCAGCAGGACGGCGGCGGACTGGTCGTGGATGTCGAAGGCGGCATCTCCGCGCCGATGCCGATCGCGATCCCGGTGATGCCGACCCAGTCGGTCGTCGCGACGCCCGCCGGATCGACCGACGTGCTGGGCCGGCAGCTGGCGGACATCATCGCCACCGACCTGCGCAATTCCGGGCTGTTCACGCCCTTGCCCGCCAATCGCCTGCGTGCGGTGGCGTTTCCGGAAGTGACCGCACCGGTGTTCGATTACTGGAGCGGGACGGGCGCGCAGTCGCTGGTGCAGGGCTTCGTCCGCGCCAACGGCGACGGCAATCTGACGGTCGGCTGTTACCTGTACGACGTCGCCGCGAAGACGGAGCTGACGCGGCAGGGCTTCGTCGTGCCGCCGGCCGACTGGCGGCGCGCGGCGCACAAATGCGCGGACACGATCTATGCGCGGCTGACCGGCGAGGGGCCGTATTTCGACAGCCGCGTCGTCTATGTCTCGGAGACGGGGCCTAAGGACAAGCGCGTGAAGCGGCTGGCGATCATGGATCAGGACGGGGCCAACCACCGCTTCCTGACCAACGGCCAGTCGATCGTGCTGACCCCGCGCTTCGCACCGAACCAGCAGTCGATCGTGTATATGAGCTATGTCGGCAAGATCCCGGCGATCTATGTCTACGATATCGGGTCGGGCAAGCAGCGGCTGGTGGTGCAGAACGTGGCGACCACCTTCGCGCCGCGCTTCTCGCCCGATGGCCGCTACATCCTGTTCTCGATGGCGCAGGGCGGCAACACCGACATCTACCGCGTGTCGTCGCAAGGGGGCACGCCGCAGCGGTTGACGACGTCGCCTGGGATCGACACCGGCGGCAGCTATTCGCCCGATGGGTCGAGGATCGTGTTCGAGAGCGATCGTTCGGGCGGGCAGCAGATCTACGTCATGAACGCGGACGGTTCGAACCAGCAGCGGATCA
Source organism: Sphingomonas sp. Leaf343 (assembly GCF_001423765.1). Taxonomy (GTDB): domain Bacteria; phylum Pseudomonadota; class Alphaproteobacteria; order Sphingomonadales; family Sphingomonadaceae; genus Sphingomonas. The sequence goes on along the minus strand of NZ_LMPG01000011.1, from coordinate 23,152 downwards.
GCTTCGGCGGTGGGCGCTATGCGACGCCGGTCTGGAGCCCGCGCGGCGACCTGATCGCCTTCACCAAGCTGGCGGGCAATTTCCGCATCGGCATCATGTCGCCGTCGGGTGGCGGCGAGAAGCTGCTGACCGACAGCTGGTCGGACGAGGGGCCGAGCTGGTCGCCGAACGGCCGCGTCATCAATTTCTATCGCTCGGGCCGCGGCTCGGGCGGATCGGGGCAATTGTGGTCGGTCGACCTGACCGGCGTCAACGAACGCCGCATTCCGACGCCGCTCGGCGGCTCCGACCCCGCCTGGGGGCCCTTGCGCCCCTGACGACATTTGGTTCTGACATACCGGGAGTATGACCATGAAGCTGAAGACCACGCTGATTCTCGCCACCGCCACGCTGGCGCTGGCCGCCTGTTCCAAGAAGCGGCCGGAAGTGCTGCCACCCGCGCCTGTTACCGGTCCTGTCGACACCGCGCCGACCGGCCAGACCGGCCAGACCGGCAACGAGGTGGTGCCGGGTTCGAACGCCGACTTCACCCGCTCCGTCACGTCGAACACGGTCAATTTCGGCCTCGACCAGTATGACATCGACCCGCAGGCGCGCGCGATCCTCGACAGCCAGGCGGAATGGCTGAACCGCTATCCCAACGTCCGCATCACGATCGAAGGACATTGCGACGAGCGCGGCACGCGCGAGTACAACCTCGCGCTCGGCGACCGCCGCGCGAACTCGGCGAAGAACTATCTGGCCGCCAAGGGCGTGTCGCCGTCGCGGATGAGCGTCATCAGCTATGGCAGCGAACGCCCCGCCGAAACCGGGTCCGACGAGGCCGCCTACGCCGCCAATCGCCGCGCGGTGACGATCGTTCTGAGCTGATTTTAGGACGAGCTTGCCAAGTTGAAGGACCCTCCTTCGCCGGCGGCGGGGGAGGGCTTTTTTTGGGCGATATCATACTTGACGTACCCAATGGGCGAGCGCAGGAATGAGGCAAGGAGTTAAGCCCATGTCGTCCGCCCTTTCCGCCCCGCACTTCCACAACGAGGAAGCCGCTTACGCCTTCGTCGAGAAGCGAATTTGGCCGCAGGGTCCGACTTGTCCGCATTGCGGCGGCGTCGAGCGCATCAGCAAGATGCAGGGCAAGAGCACCCGCATAGGCGCCTACAAGTGCTACCAGTGCCGTAAGCCCTTCACCGTGAAGATCGGGACCATCTTCGAGGCTTCCCACGTTGCCATGCATATCTGGCTTCAGGCGATGTATCTGATCGCCGGCAGCAAGAAGGGCATGTCGAGCAACCAGCTTCACCGCATCCTCGGCGTTACCCTCAAGACTGCTTGGTTCATGTCGCATCGCATCCGCGAAGCTATGCGCTCTGGCGACCTCACCCCGTTCGGTTCGGACGGCGGCATTGTCGAGGTGGACGAAACCTTCATCGGCCATGATCGCAGCATCAAGCCGGAAGGCGAGAAGAAGGGCCGGGGCTTCGCGCACAAGCACAAGGTGTTGTCGCTCATTGACCGCTCCACTGGTCGCCAGCGTTCGATGGTGGTGGACAGCCTCAAGGCTGCGGACCTCACCCCGATCCTGACCGACAACATCGCGCAGGAAGCGCACGTGATGACCGATGAAGCGGGTTATTATCGCCATCTGGACAAGCATTTCGCCTCGCACAGCTTCACCCGCCATAGCGCGGGACAGTATGTCGATTATGCGAACCCGTTGATCCATACCAACACCATCGAAGGCGCGTTTTCGATCTTCAAGCGCGGCATGAAGGGCACGTATCAGCATTGCGCCAAGAAGCACCTTCACCGCTACGTTGCGGAGTTCGAGTTCCGCTACACCAACCGCATCGCGACCGGCTTCAACGACGCCGACCGCACCGACGAAATGCTGCGCGGTGTCGTTGGCAAGCGGCTCACCTATGAAACGACTCGTATCGGAGGGTGATAGCCATGCCGAAGAAGAAAGCCGGGATGACGCCCGAGGAGCAGAGCGAGAAGTTCAGGCGCGAGGTGCAAAGACTAATCGACGCTGGAGAACTCATTGCCACAGAGGCAGATGATCGTTTCCAGGCTCTGGTCGACTCCAGTTTGAAGGAGCCAAAAGCTTCCGATCATACCTCATGACTTGTGGCGGATATATACCAGCTTGAACCATAGCTTGGTAAAAACTGGTCAGATGCATATTCACCATCACTAGCTTATTAATGATATGTACCACGCCCGCGGTTCCAGCGTCTTTCTTTCTGTGTTTCCATAAGTCGTGCGGAATCGGTAATCCCTTCATATGATTCACGTTCGAGCGACGAATGGTCCACGCCAAAAGGTCAGCCGCTTGAAGGCCAACCACATCTTTGTCGTTCCTGAATATAGGAGAGTTTGATAAAGTTGCACCGATATCATCAAAGGTGTTTGCTACTAGGTCATCCCAAAACCCTAAAACGATCTTGTCGTGACTCATTTGAGAGTCAAAGATTATGTCTAGCTTATCAGTTCTACCTTTCGATCTAAGCCAGTCGGCGGTCTGAATGACAAGATGGTTCAAAAGCATCTGGTACGGAGGGAATCTCCTCCGCACATCTTTGGTGTCACCGAATACTTCAATATAGTGTTCATGAAGCATGATAGATGACGACATAATCAGCTTATGCTTTGAGATAGTAGCTATTAACTTTTCTAGTTTGGCGTCCGCATCGCTGCGTTGCCATCCGCGAAAAGCATCCCCTAAGCGTTTCCATTCTACCGCATGGAAGTAATCAAGCTTAGGTTCTTCGTCTAAAACTGCCTGCCAGTCGTCTGAAAACAAGGCCCATTGACTCGCGGTAGCGATCCAACCAGCTAAGCAGTAGATCGGTGGCTGATTTATGCCGCTGTCATCAACAAACATCTGTAACATAGCAATGAGCTGGCGCTCCCTACGCTTGCGGGGAAAGCCAGACACCAACGCCCGAACCGAATCACCCGCTGGCTCAGCCATAGCGGCTTCTCCGTGGGTACGCGAAATATAACAGCGCCTTTTTTTGCGCGCGGATTATCCTCCGTCCGCCCGCCATTGCGGGCGCAGCGGAGCAATCCCGTCCAGCGCGCGCGGCTCCGGGTCGCCGCATGGCTTTCTCCTCTTGCTGATCGAAATTCGCCGACGCCCCCTTGCATCACCTCCTGATTCGATATTAAAGTGATATCATAATAAAGGAGGGACGGATGGAACAGGGGATACTCACGCGGTCTGCGGAGCGGCCGGCCGCCAGCACGAACGGGCTGGCGATGCTCGCCGCAGGGGTGCTGGCGCTGATCGGCGGGATTGCGTCGATCGTGGAACTGGCGACGGAGCGCTGGGGCCCGACGATGTCATGGCTGCCGATCCTGTGCATGATCGCCGCCGTCTTCATCGCCTGCGGCTTCTACATGCTGCAACCCAATCAGGCGGCCGCGATCACCCTGTTCGGCGACTATCGCGGTACCGATCGCAAGGCTGGCCTGCGCTGGGTGTTGCCGTGGCTGATCCGGCGGCAGATCTCCGTACGGTCCAACAACGTCATCTCCGAACGGATCAAGGTCAACGACCTGCGCGGCAACCCGATCGAGATGGCCGCGCAGGTGGTGTGGCGCGTCGTCGATACGGCGCAGGCGCTGTTCGACGTCGACGATTACAAGGCGTTCGTGAACGTGCAGATTGAGGCGGCGGTGCGGACGATCGGATCGCGCTACCCCTATGACGATTACGAGCATCAGGAGGTGACGCTGCGCGGCAACCACGATCAGGTCGGCGCTGAACTGCGCCACGAACTGATCGCGCGGCTGGTCGTGGCGGGAATCTCCGTCGACGAATGCGGCTTCACGCACCTCGCCTATGCGCAGGAGATCGCGGGGGCGATGCTCCGCCGGCAACAGGCGCAGGCGGTGGTCGCGGCGCGGACGACGCTGGTCGAGGGCGCAGTCGGCATGGTCGAACTGGCCCTGGCGCAGCTGTCGGCGAAGAACGTCGTCGAACTGGACGACGAACGCCGTGCGGCGATGGTGTCAAACCTGATGGTCGTGCTGTGCGGCGAACGCGACACGCAGCCGGTCGTCAATACCGGATCGCTCTACCAGTAATGCTGGTCCGACGATGACCGTCCCGCCGCGCAAAGCCTTTCCGCTGCGTCTCGATCCCGCCTTATACGCGGCGATCGAGCGGGCGGCGACGGGCGATTTGCGCAGCGTCAATGCGGAAGTGGAATGCCTGCTGCGCGAGGCGCTGGCGCGGCGGGGGGTGAAGCTGGACGCGCCGCAACCGGCGCGACGCGGGCGACCGCCGAAGGGGGATGACGATGGCGAATGAGCGGGCGTGGTTCGTGCGAAGCGGATTGTCGTTCCGGCCGGTGACCGGGGCGGGATGGCTGGCGACGATCGTCTTCCTGATCGTGGTGACAATCCCGACCTGGCTGGTGTTCGCGCGCGACGGTGCGCCGCCGGCGTGGATGGTGGCGGTCTGGACGGTGTTTCTGCTGGGCAGCAGCGCCGTCTTCGCGGTGTTTGCATGGCCGAGGTCGACAACATGAGGGGAGCAGGGCGATGATCTGGATGACGATGATGGCGGCTGCGGTGAAGACGGCGGCGGTCGCGAGTGCGGTGACGATCCCGGGGCCGCAGGGGCCGCTGGCGGGGACGTTGCTGGACGCCGGAAAAGGCGCGCCGGTCGTGGTGGTGATCTCCGGCTCCGGGCCGACCGATCGCGACGGCAACAACCCGATGGGCGTGACCGCGGCCTCCTATCGCCTGCTGGCGGAGGCGCTGGCGGAGCGCGGTGTCTCCACGCTGCGGATCGACAAGCGCGGCATGTTCGGGAGCGGTCGCGCGGTTACGGACGCGAATGCGGTGACGATCGCCGACTATGCCGCGGACGCGAAGGGCTGGGCCGCGGAGGCGGCGCGGCGGACGGGTGCACTATGCGCGTGGCTGCTGGGGCATAGCGAGGGCGGGCTGGTCGCGCTGAGGGCAGCGCAGGACCCGCGCGGACTGTGCGGCGTGATCCTGATCGCCGCGCCCGGGCGGCCGCTCGGCGCGGTGATGCGCGAGCAGTTGCGGGCCAATCCGGCCAACGCACCGATCCTGTCGGCAGCGCTCGGCGCGATCGACTCGCTGGAGGCGGGCCGGCGCGTCGACCCGGCGACGCTGCCGCCACCGCTCGCCGGGCTGTTCCCGGCGGCGGTGCAGGGATTCCTGATCGATGCCTTCGCGCAGGACCCGGTGACGCTGGCGGCGCGGATCATGCTGCCCGTGCTGATCGTGCAGGGCGACCGCGATCTGCAGGTGTCGGTGGACGACGCGCGGGCACTGGCGAAGGCCGACCCGCAGGCGACGCTGGCGATCGTGCCCGGAGTGAACCACGTGTTGAAGACGGTCGGCGAGGGCCGTGCCCCGAACCTGTCAGCCTATGCCGATCCGTCCCTGCCGGTCGCGCCGGGCGTTGTGGACGCGGTCGCGAAGGCGGTGGGGCGGTAGCGGCCTGCCGTCATGCCGGGCCCGTCCCGGCGTGACGTCTTAGCCCAGCGCACGGTCCAGCATCTTCGCCAGCCGCAGTCCGCCCTTCACGACCTCGTTGCGCATCACCGGCACCAGCTTTTCCACGTTCGCGTCGGTCAGCGTCACGCGCGCCGGCGTCGGCCGGCACGGGTCGCCGTGCATGGCGACTTCGTAGGCGGTGTGGGCGACCTGCCAGCTTTCGCGGCTCCAGTCGGTGACGGTGCCCGCGCCGAGCCGTGCGCGGTCGGCGGCGGAATAGCGGCGGACGAGGGGCGGCGGCGAGGAGATCGCGCGCTCCGCCAGCAGGCCGTCCCAGACCGAATGCAGGTTCAGCCGCGTCGGCGCATAGATGCCGTACGCGGCCCTGGCATCGTTACCGCCCTTGTCCGACTTGTCACCCGCATGCAGCGGCTGGTGCAGGTCGCCGACGAAATGGGCGAGGAAGGCGAGCGCCATCGCCCGGTCCTTCGCAGGAGCGCGCCGGTTGGCAAGCATCGCGGCCTGCCGGTCGATCTGGGTCGAGACGCAGTCGCCGTCAGTGCACGCGGGCTTCAGCGTGAAGGGCTGGCAGATGTTCACGTTCTGATAGTGCCAGCTATAGGCATAGCCGAACCGCGATTGGCCGGCGGCGTCCTTCAGCGGCTTGACGCAATCGGGCCAGACGCTCGCTTCCTGAATGGTGCGGGCGGGGCATCCGGGGGTGCCGAGCTGCGCCTGGGCCAGGAGGATGCGGCCGATCGCGGCGCGGGTGCGCGGCGTGACGTTGGCATAGGCTATCGAGGCGACCGTCTGATGGCCATATTCCCAGAACGCCGCGGCGGGCTGCGCGAGCAGCAGGAACGGCAGCAACAGCGCCGCGACGATACGCTTCATCCCTCGTCTCCGTAGATCGCGACCTCCCTCGTCGTCGCGCTGACAGTGCCCCGATACATGCCCAAGGTATTGAAATGCCAGATCGGATCGCCGCTCGTGGGGCAGACGATGACGCCGCCGGTGCCGCCCATCGCGCGTACGCCCGCCAGCACGGTCGCGGCTGCCTGTGCCGGGGTTTCGCCGGCCAGCCGCATCCGCGCCGCGATCTCGCGCGCGACGGACTCGCGCAGGAAGAACTCGCCGGAACCGGTGCACGATACCGCGCACGCCCGGTCGTCGGCGAAGGTGCCCGCACCGATCACCGGCGTGTCGCCGATCCGGCCCCAGCGCTTGCCGGTGACGCCGCCGGTGGAGGTCGCCGCCGCGACATGGCCCGCCGCATCGCGGGCGACCGCGCCGACGGTGCCGTATTTCATGTCGACGTCGAACCAGTCGCTGTCCGCCTTCATCTTCGCCAATTGCGCGCGGCGTTCGGGCAGCACGAACCAGTCGGGGTCGATCTGCTCCAAACCCTGTTCGCGGGAGAAGACGTTCGCCCCCCTGCCGGCGAGGAAGACGTGCGGACTATGCTCCATCACCGCGCGGGCGAGCGCGACGGGGTGGCGGGTGCCGGCGATCCCGGCGATCGCGCCGGCATTGCGGTTGCGTCCGTCCATGATCGCGGCGTCGTGCTCGATCTGGCCGTCGAAGGTCAGGACCGCGCCGCGCCCGGCATTGAAATGCGGGTCGTCCTCCAGCACCTCGACCGCCGCCTGCACCGCGTCCAGCGCCTCGCCGCCGGCGGCCAGCAGCGCGGCCCCGGCGTCGAGCGCCTGCGCCAGACCGGCGCGCGCGCCTGCGTCCATGGCGGACGTCAGCGCGTCGCGGTCGATCCGGCCCGCGCCGCCATGCACCATCAGCGTCCACGTCATGATTGTCTCCGAAGTCCGATCAGCGGCCTGAGCCACGGCACCGCGCGGCCCCCATAGTAGAAGGCGGTGCAACCCGCGACGGTCGCGGCGACCAGCACCGCGAACTCCTGTCCCGCGGTCAAAGCCGCGTTCCACAGCACGTAGGCGACGACGACGATGATCGTCTGATGGACAAGGTAGAAGGGAAAGACCGCCTCCGTCAGGGTCGCGCGGATCGGCGCATCGCGGTTGAACCAGCGCTCGGCGATGCCGATCAGGGCGACGATCGCGCCCCATTGCTGCGCCGCATGCGCAACGCCGTAGCGCGCGAACAATGCCGGCCCCCATGGGCCGATCCAGCCCCGCTCGATCCCCACGACATAGGCGTATCCGGCGATCGCCAGCACCGCACCCGCCGGCCACCACCGCCCGATCGCGCGCATCGTCGCGGGCGATCGGGCGAGCGCGAAGCCGAACAGGAAGGCAGGGAAATACGAAAGGTGCGCGATCCAGTCGCCGACCAGTGCGTGAGTCTCCCCCACCATCTGGAACCAGCGCGCGTGGATCGCGGTCGACCACGCCAGCGGGACGACGATCACCCCTACACCGCCCAGCGCGCTGCCGAACAGCCAGTCGAAGCCGTGCTGCGCCCTCCGGATGCGGATCGCGGCGACGCCGATCGCCAGCAGGGCGGTGTAGAGCCACAGGTAGCCGACGAACCACAGATGGTTCCACGTCGGCACCGTCACCTGACCGAGTCGCCGGAAGGTGAAATAATCATGCCCCCAGAAATGCAGATAGCCGGCCGGATAGCCATAGCGCAGCACCAGCTCCACCCAAGCCTGCGGCGGCACCACCACGGCGACGCCTAGCGCCAGCGGCACCAGCAGCCGCCAGCTCCGGTCGCGCACGAATCGGCCCAGCCCGTGCGACCGCGCCAGCAGCGCGCGGCTGGCGTAACCCGATACGACGAACAGCAAGGTCAGCCGCCACGCGTTGACCGCAAGCATCGGCACCGTCGCCCAGCGTTCGACATGGTGCGACTTGGCGTGGAAGTTCCACGGCACGAAGACCATGCCGATATGGTAGAGGATCAGGATTGCGAACGCGCCGATCCTCAGCCAGTCCATCCCATAATGCCGCCGGATGGCGGTTGGCTCATAATGCCGCCTGATCGCTGGCGTTTCGGTCATTGGCGCTGCCGTACACCCTGGTCTTTGAACCGCAACCCGCGCGCTGTATAAGAGCCCCATGTCCATCAGACCCTGGCGTGACATCGTCCGCCGTCAGAGCCGCCAGATCATGGTCGGCACCGTCCCTGTCGGCGGCGGCGCGCCCGTCACCGTGCAGACGATGACCAATACGCCGACCAGCGATCCCGTCGCGACGATCGACCAGATCCGCCGGTGCGAGGATGCGGGCGTCGACATCATCCGCGTCTCCGCCCCCGATGTGGAAAGCACCGCGGCGCTGAAGCAGATCGTCCGCGCATCGCGGGTGCCGATCGTCGCCGACATCCACTTCCACTACAAGCGCGCGCTGGAGGCGGCGGACGCGGGCGTCGCGTGCCTGCGGATCAATCCCGGCAATATCGGCTCGGCCGCGCGGGTGAAGGAGGTCGTCAACGCGGCGAAGGCGAATGGCTGCGCGATCCGGATCGGCGTCAATGGCGGGTCGCTGGAGCGGCACCTGCTGGAGAAATATGGCGAGCCGTGCCCCGATGCGCTGGTCGAATCGGCGATGGACCACATCAAGCTGTTGCAGGACCACGATTTCCACGAGTTCAAGGTCGCGGTGAAGGCGTCCGACCTGTTCCTGGCGGTCGCGGCGTACCAGCAGCTGGCGGAGGTCGTGGATTGCCCGCTGCATCTCGGCATCACCGAGGCGGGCGGCCTGATCGGCGGCACCGTCAAATCGTCGATCGGGATGGGATCCTTGCTCTGGTACGGCATCGGCGACACGATCCGCGTGTCGCTGTCGGCGGAACCCGAGGAGGAGGTCCGCGTCGGCTTCGAGATCCTGAAGGCGCTGGGCATCCGCAACCGCGGCGTCCGCGTCGTGTCCTGCCCCAGCTGCGCGCGGCAGGGGTTCGACGTGATCCGCACCGTACAGGCGCTGGAGGAGCGGTTGACGCATATCCGCACGCCGATGTCGCTGTCGGTGCTCGGCTGCGTCGTCAACGGACCGGGCGAGGCGCGCGAGACCGATATCGGCATCACCGGCGGCGGCAACGGCAAGCACATGGTGTATCTGTCGGGCGTCACCGATCACCACGTCCAGGACGCCGACATGATCGAGCATATCGTGCGGCTGGTGGAGGCCAAGGCGGCGGAGATCGACGCCGCGGACGAGGCGCGGGCGCTGGCGGCGGCATAGGTCCTGTGTTAGCCTTATCAGCGGAGCGTCGTCCGTGACCTATCAAGCCCGTGTCACTGCTGAAGGACAGTTGGTCCTGCCGGAAGAACTGGCGGAGGAACTCGGGCTGCGTCCGGGCACGGTGCTGACGATCGCCCGGGAGGATGGCAAGCTTGTATTGAAGAACTACGAGCAGGTCGTCCGTGATGTGCAGGCGCGTTTTCGGGCAATGCTGCCGCCCGGCGACCAGAATAGCATCGCAGACGAGTTGATAGCCGACCGTCGTGCGGAGGCGGCGCGCGAGAACGTCGATCATGGCAGGTGGTCCAGGGATCGCCCGGGCGCGTGACGCATGTTGTCGACGCATCCGCCGTGATGGCGGTGCTTCAGCAGGAAAAAGGCGCAGAGGTCGCCATCCCGTATTTGCATGGCGCGTTGTTCAGCGCGGTCAACTTCTCTGAGACGCTTGCGAAGATGAGTGACCAGGGCATCGACGTTGCGGCTTGCAAAGCGTTGCTGGATGACTTGGGCCTCGTCGTTACACCGTTCGACGAGCAGCAGGCGATCCTGGCCGCGTCCTTGCGGCTACGGACACGCTACGACGACGTGTCGTTGGCTGATCGGATTTGCCTTGCCCTGGCGCTTCAGAAAAATCTTTCGCTGCTGACCGCCGATACAAAGTGGTCGACGTTGGGTCTTGCAATTGAGATACGGCAAATCCGGTGACCGCATCCCGCACCGTTACCCCCGCGCTCGCCTTTGCCGTGGCGGCGGCGGGGATCGGGCTGTTCTCGATCATGGACGCGTTCATGAAGTCGCTGGTGCTGGCGATCGGCGTCTACAACGCGCTGCTGTGGCGCACGCTGATCTCGGCCGGGCTGGGCGCGGCGGTCTGGCGCGTCGGCGGTGCGCCGCGGCCCAGCGCACGGGGGTTCCGGCTACACGTGCTGCGCGCCTGCGTCACGGCGGTGATGGCGGTGCTGTTCTTCTGGGGACTGGCGCGCGTGCCGATGGCGCAGGCGATCACGCTGACCTACGTCGCGCCGATCCTTGCGCTGCTGCTGGGCGCGGTCGTGCTCAAGGAACGCGTCGGCCTGCAGGTCGCGATCGGCTCCGCCGCGGCGCTCGGCGGCGTACTGGTCGTGCTGGCCGGGCAGTCGCAGATGCGGCTGGGCGAGGAGGCGCTGGCCGGATCGGTGGCGGTGATCGCATCGGCGGTGCTGTACGCGGTGAACCTGATCGTCGCACGATTGCAGTCGCAGGCCGCGGGGCCGGGGGAGATCGCGTTCTTCCAGTCGGGGATCATTGGCCTGATCCTGCTCTGCGCCGCGCCGTGGCTGGCGATATGGCCGGATGCGGGCGAATGGCCCAAGCTGGCGATCGGCGCGGCGCTGGCGACGGCGTCGCTGTTCCTGCTGGGCTGGGCCTATGCCCATGGGGAGACGGGCTATCTTGCGACCACCGAGTACACATCGTTCCTGTATGCCGCGCTGCTCGGCTATGCAGTGTTCGGGGAACGCCTGTCGCTGTGGACGATCGCGGGGGCGGGCGTGATCGTCGCCGCGTGCCTGTACGCCGCCCGGTCGAGGGACATCGCCGCGCAGATGCAGGTGGTGCCGTGATCCGGCCCGCCCAACCCGCCGACGTCGCCACCATCCTGCGCTTCGTGCGCGAACTGGCGGTGTTCGAGCGCGAGCCGGATGCCGTGCTGGCGACCGGGCCGATGCTGCACGACGCCCTCTTCGGTGATCGACCCGCCGCGGAGGCGGTGATCGCCGAAGATGGCGAGCCGCTCGGCTTTGCGCTGTTCTTCCACAATTTCTCCACGTGGCAGGGCAAGCGCGGCCTGTATCTGGAGGATCTGTACGTGACCCCCGCCGCACGCGGGCGCGGCTTCGGCAAGGCGCTGTTGCGGCATCTGGCGGCGCTGGCGGTGGAGCGCGATTGCGCCCGCTTCGAATGGTCGGTGCTGGACTGGAACGCGGACGCGATCGCCTTTTACCGCGCGATGGGCGCGGTGGGGCAGGACGAGTGGACCGTGCAGCGCGTCGACGGCGAAGCGTTGCGCAGGCTGGCGGAGCCCGGGTGAGCCACGCTTCGCCCGCTATGCCTGCACGCATGGCGGCACCGGCCGCATTCCGGGAGAAGCCAAGCCCCTCCGGATAGTCCTAGGATTTCACGTCGATGTTCATTGCCACCGAGATCCGGTCGCCGGTCCCGAGATGCGGGCGGACACCGTGGCGGGTCCAGGCGGGGAAGACGACGAGGTCGCCGGCCCGGGTGACGACGCGGCGTTCGATCGGTTGCGGCTGGCCGTCCGTGCCGACGAGGCGGAAGCCGGGCAGGCGCATATAGGGGACGGGGGCGCGGGGGTCTTCGAAGAACAGTTCGCCGCCGGCCTCTCCCTCCGCGGGGGGCGTACCCATATCGACGTAGAACACTGCGGCCCAAAGCACGCCGGGATGCGCGTGGCTCATGTTCAGCGCGCCGGCGGGCGACACGTTCGCCCACATCCGCACCGTCCATTCGTACGACGCGGCATCGCGCCCGTCGAACCACGACAGGCGCTTGCACATCTTCACCGCCGTGTCCGCGAGCGTCGCGGCAGCGGGGCCGCCCCACCCCGTTCCACCGGTGCCGAGCATGTCGGTGGCCGAGTGCCAGCCACCGACATTGGACCGCGCGATGCCGGAATCGGCCGCGCGCTTCGCCCGGATCGCCGCCGCCAGCGCGGCAGTCAGCGCCTGCGAGTCGGCGAGGTGCCCGTGCAGGATGGGCGTCTCGTACAGGCCGAGCAGGTCGGCGCGCACGCGGATGCCGTCATACTCGCCCATCGCCGGACCGCAGGCCGAAGGTCAATCGCGGCCGGGGACGTCGTGGTCGTGCGGTTCCTCGCCCTTGGCCTTGGCCTCGTCGTAGCGGGCGATCGCCTCGATCGTGATGCGCTTGGCTTCGTCCGCATCGCCCCAGACGCCGATGCGGACCCACTTCTTCTTTTCGAGATCCTTATAGTGGGTGAAGAAGTGCTCGATCTGCTCGAACACGATCTCCGGCACGTCGGCGCGGCCGCCGACGTTGGAGTAATAGGGGAACACCTCGTCGACGGGGACGCAGACGAGCTTCTCGTCGCCGCCGGCCTCGTCTTCCAGGTTCAGCACCGCGATCGGACGCGCGCGGACGACGCAGCCGGGAATGAACGGCGAGCGGGCGATGACCAGCGCGTCGAGCGGATCGCCATCCGGCGAAAGCGTGTGCGGCACGAAGCCGTAATTCGCCGGATAGCGCATCGGCGTGTGCAGGATGCGGTCGACGAACAGCGCGCCCGACGCCTTGTCGAACTCGTACTTCACCGGCTCGCCGCCGGTCGGCACCTCGATGATGACGTTCAGGTCGTCCGGCGGGCTTTTGCCCACCGGGATCAGGTCGATACGCATAGCAGTCCCCCGTTTACGTGATGCGGTTCAACGCGCCGTCAGCAGACGGTCCAGTCCCGTCTCTCCCGTGCCCGTTTTCTGCAGGCGCGGATAGCGGGGGCCGTCGTGATAGTCGATAACCAGGTCGCGAAGACGATCGCCATTCTTGACGAGCAGGCGGATCGGCTCCTTCGTGCCCTTCGCGGCCAGGATCGCGGCCTTCAGCCGGTCGCCGCTATAGGCCATGCCGCCAATCCCCTCGATCTCCGTGCCGACGTCGATGTCGGCGGTATAGGCGGGCTTGCCCCAGATCGACGAGGTGACGACGCCGTCCTTGTTCACGACGAGGCCGAGCGAGGCGGACACGTCGGTGCCGCGCGCCTTTTCCGCTTTCGTGAAATACGACGTCGGCGTGTCGGTATAGACCAGGGTATAGCCGTTCGCGACGAAGCCGCCGAGCGGCGCGGGCTTGCCCGTCTCGGTCAGGCGGGTGCGCAGGAATCCCGCCCAGTCATAGGGCTGGATCGTGTTCAGCGTCTGCGCGACATCGTCGAACGTATAGGTCACCTCGCCCCAGTCGCCGTCGCGGATGCCGAAGAACGCCTTCGCGAAATCGTCGATCGACTTCGTGCCGCCCGATTGCTTGCGGAGCATCGAATCGACCTCCATCCACACCAGCAGCCCCTCGTTGTAATAATCCTCCGACCGCTGCCAGCTCGTCCAGCCCTTGGGCCGGCGCGCGGAGATGACGGGATCGTTGGTCGTATCCACCAGCGGCCGCCACTGGCGACCCGGCGTGTTGTCGTAGGCCGCGAGGATCGTCGCATAGGCATCCAGCGTGTCCTGCTTCGACACGATGCCGGAACGCGCCTGCAGGACATAGCCCCAGAACTGCGTCTGGCCTTCGTACACCCACAGCAGCGATCCCTGCATCGGCGTGCGGTAATCGGGCGTCCACAGGTCCGCGCCGCGGCGGAACTTGCCGTCCCAGCTATGCGTGAATTCATGCGGGAGGAGGTTGCGGCGGGTGACGCTGTTCTCCCAGTCGATGAAATAGCCGGGGCCGACGCCGTTTTCGGAACTGCGGTGATGCTCCAGCCCGATGCCGCCGAGCTGGTCGGTGATCGACAGCAGGAATTCGTATTTGTCGTAATGCTGCGCGCCGAAGGTCTTCACCGCCTGTTCGACGAGGCGCTTGTGCGCGTCGATCTGCTCGGGCTTGGCGGCGAGCTGGTCGGGGGTGTCGGCGAAGACATTCAGGTCGACCCGGTCGGACAGGGGCCACGTCTTCCCGTACTTGCCCGCGAGGATCGGCGAATCGACCAGCACCTCGTAATTCGCGGTGTCGTAGGTGTAGGTCGCGGCGGCGGCGGATTGCGCGGCCTTGGCCGGAATCGCACCGGCGGCGGTCCAGCCGGCAGGGAACTTCACCGTCATCTGGACGGGGATGCGGCGGGTGAAATAGCCGGCCGGATAGAGGCTGACGGAGTTGGGCTGGAGCGAGATCATGGTCGGCGTGGCGACGACGCGACCCTGATCGGCCTTGGTCGCGGACAGGAACTGGAACTCCGCATCCAGCGTCTTCGCACCCGCCGGCACGTCGATGTGGAAGGCGAACACGTCGACGGGGTCACGCCGCCACGGCAGGATGCGCCCGCCGCTGCGGATCACGAGGCCGGCCAGCTTCTCGATCTCGCCACGCGGCGAATGCGCGCCCGGCAGCCATTTCGGGAACAGCAGGACCATGTGGCCCGACTTCGCGACGGGAATCGTCTCCCTGACGCGGAAGATGCCGCGCTCGTTGTCGGTTGCGTCCACGTCGAGGCGGATCGTGCCCGGATAGGCGACGTCCTGCGCGACGGGGACGGTGTCGACGAACGGCACCGGCTGCGGCGCGGAATTGCCGGCGGGCACCTGCGCGACAGCGGCGGCGGAGGAGAGCAGGAGCGCGGCGGCGGCGTATCGGAGCATGGACAGCCTTTTCGAACGATGGGCGAAAGATTGGAAGGCACCAGTGTAATGATCGGAAAGGACAGAAGTCCAGTCGCTTAAGGGGCCTCATTGCTCGCCTTGCAGGGGAGGAACAGGGGCTACCCGCCCCCCAGCACGTTGATCGTGAACGCCACCACGCCGAGATTGAACACGAACGCCGCCAGACTCTGCCCCAGCACGACGCGGCGGATGCGACCCGAGCCGATCTCCACGTCGCTGGTTTGGAACGTCATGCCCAGTGTGAAGCTGAAATACAGGAAGTCCCAGTAATCGGGCGTATCCGTGCCGGGAAAGTCCAGCCCGCCGGCATCGCGGCCGAGGGGATCGTCGATGTAGAACAGATGTGCGTAATGGAGCGCGTAGACGGTGTTGGAGAACAGCCACGCCAACACCAGCGTCGCGATCACCAGCACGATCGAGCCGCTGTCGTTGCGGCCCTTCAGTTCGCCCGCAACGGCCACGAGGATGACGGCCATCGTCACGCCGGTAAAGCCCAGCAGCACCGCGCGATTGGCGTCGTTGGCGCGTGCGGCGGCGCGCATCCGCTCCGCCTCGCCGCGGCGGAACAGCGTCGCAATGGCGACCAGGAACACGGTCGCGGCGATGTCGAACGCGGCCATGATCCCGCGTCCGCGCCCCCATTCGGGGATGCCGACCGCCAGCGCCGCCGCGAATACGACGGCGAACAGCACGAAGCGTGGCGGCGCCACTCTTTGGCCAAGGCCCCACCACGGTGTGTCGCTCATGCCGGCAACGCTAGCGCTTGGCCGCGGCCTCGCCTAGATAGCCGCGCTTCTATGGCCCGTATCGAAACCCCCAGGCGCGTGCGCGGCACGCAGGACATCTTCGGCGAGGAGCAGCGGCGGTTCGCGCACGTGCTGTCGACCTTCGAGAAGGTGCGCGCACTCTATTGCTTCCAGCGCGTCGACATCCCGATCTTCGAGGCGACGGAGGTCTTCTCGCGCTCGATCGGCGAGACGACCGATGTCGTGTCGAAGGAGATGTATACCTTTCCCGACCGCGGCGGCGACCTGCTGACGCTGCGGCCGGAGTTCACCGCCGGTTTGGCGCGGGCGTTCCTGACCGAGGGGTGGCAGCAATATGCGCCGCTGAAGCTCGCCACGTCCGGGCCCGTCTTCCGGTACGAGCGCCCGCAAAAGGGCCGCTACCGCCAGTTCCACCAGATCGATGCGGAGGTGATCGGCGCGGCCGAGCCGGCGGCGGATGTGGAGTTGCTGGTGCTCGCCGACCAGCTGCTGCGCGAACTCGGAATCGAGGGCGTGACCCTCCAGCTCAACACGCTGGGCGACGCGGAGACGCGCGACGCGTGGCGGGCGGCGCTGATCGCGCATTTCGAGGCGCATCGCGGGGACCTGTCGGAGGACAGCCTCATGCGGCTGGCGAAGAACCCGCTGCGCATCCTCGATTCGAAGGACCCGAAGGACCGGCCCGCGGCGGACAGCTCGCCCGACATCGACGCGTTCCTGACACCGGACGCGCGCGCGTTCTTCGATGCGGTGACGGCGGGGCTGGACGCCGCCGGCGTCGCGTGGACGCGCAACCCCCGACTGGTGCGCGGCCTCGATTATTACCGCCACACCGCGTTCGAGTTCGTGACCGATCGCTTGGGCGCGCAGGGCACGGTGCTGGCCGGCGGGCGCTATGACGGGCTGATCGGCTCGCTCGGTGGGCCGGAGACGCCGGGTGTCGGCTGGGCGGCGGGGGTCGAGCGGCTGGCGATGCTGATCGAAGAGCGCGCCGAGCAGCGTACGGCGGTCGTTGTCATCCCGGTGAGCATAGAGGCTGAGCCGGACGCGTTATCGCTCTTATGCGACCTGCGTCGTGCGCATGCGTCTGCGGACATGGCGTATCGCGGCAACGTCAAGAAACGCCTGGCAAAAGCCAACTCTCAGGGATCGGCGCTGGCGGCGCTGGTTGCGCGTGACCCGGACGGTCACGCGACGATTGCAGCGAAAATCCTGGGAACCGGACAGCAATTCGAACTGTCAGGGACGGATGTAGATGCATTCATCCATGCTGCGACGCTCTACACGCGGGGCGTGACTGACGACGATGTCGAGTCCGAAACCGTTCTCGAAGAGATGATCTCCGAATGGCGAGACGGCATCTGGACGTCACAGGACGCATCTGAATGACCCCCATCTCCCCCGACCGCATCCGCCAGATCGAGGCGCGGCGCGACGAACTCGCGGCGCAGATGGCGACCGGCGACCTGCCCGGAGATCGCTTCGTGGCGGTGTCGAAGGAATATGCCGAGCTGGAGCCGGTCGCGCAGGCGGCGGGCGAGGTGCGGCGGCTGCGGCAGGAGGCGGAAAGCCTCGCCTATATGGCCGAGGATACCGCCGACGAGGAACTGCGCCAGATGGCGGCGGAGGAACTGCGCGACAACAAGATCGCGCTGGAGGCGGCGCATCACCGCCTCGCGCTCGCCCTGCTGCCGCGCGATGCCGCCGACGAACGCTCGGCGATGCTCGAAGTGCGCGCCGGTACCGGCGGCGACGAGGCGGCGCTGTTCGCGGGCGACCTGTTCCGCATGTATCAACGCTATGCCGAGGGGCAGGGCTGGCGCGTGGAGATGATCTCCGGCTCGTCGTCCGATGCGGGGGGCTTCAAGGAAGTCGTCGCCTCCGTCAGCGGGCAGGGCGTGTTCGCCAGGTTGAAGTTCGAATCCGGCGTCCACCGCGTGCAGCGCGTGCCCGCGACCGAGAGCGGCGGCCGCATCCACACCTCCGCCGCCACCGTCGCGGTGCTGCCGGAGGCGGAGGAGGTCGACGTACAGATCGACGAGGCGAAGGACCTGCGCATCGACGTCTACCGCTCGTCCGGCCCCGGCGGCCAGTCGGTCAACACGACCGACTCGGCGGTCCGCATCACCCACCTTCCGACCGGGCTCGTCGTCATCCAGCAGGACGAGAAGTCGCAACACAAGAACAAGGCCAAGGCGCTCAAGGTTTTGCGGACCCGCCTGTACGAGGCGGAGCGCGAGCGGCTGGCGAACGAGCGATCGGGTACACGGCGCGCGATGGTCGGGTCGGGCGACCGGTCGGAGCGGATCCGCACCTATAATTTCCCGCAGGGGCGTGTGACCGATCACCGCATCAACCTGACGCTCCACCGCCTGCCCGAGATACTGGAGGGCGAGATGGGCGAGCTGATCGGCGCGCTGATCGCCGAGGACGAGGCGGAGCGGCTGGCCTCGCTGGACGGCTGATGGCGCGCGGCGTGGATGACGACTTTGGGGGGCGGGCGACGTGCTTCCATCCCCCCGTCATCGCGAGGAGCAAAGCGACGCGGCGGTCCAGAGCCGCAAGCGTGGACCTGGATGGCTTCGCTGCGCCCGCAAGGACGGGGTGACGGTCGGTGTCGGCTGACCCCCTTGCGTCGGGAGCGCGTTGCGCCGCTGCCCTCAACGCCGCCGCCGCGCGCTTCGGTTTCTCCGCGACACCTCGCCTCGACGCCGAACTGCTGCTTGCGCACGCACTGGGGATAGAGCGGTCGACGCTGCTGCTCGACCTTGATCGCCCGGTACCACCCGCTTTCGCGGATCTCGCCGCCCGTCGCGAGCGGCAGGAGCCGGTCGCCTATATCACCGGCACGCGCGGCTTCTGGACACTCGATCTGACGGTCGGGCCGGGGGCGCTGGTGCCGCGCGCGGACAGCGAGACGCTGATCGCCGCGGCGGTGGCGCATTTCGCGGGGCGGCCACCGGCGACCTTGCTCGATCTCGGCGCGGGGCCGGGGACGCTGTTGCTGGCTTTGCTCGACGAATGGCGGGATGCGCGGGGGCTGGGCGTGGACCGGTCGGCGGAGGCGCTGGCGTGGGCGCGGATCAACGCGACGGCGTTCGGCCGGCGCGCGGCCTTCGTTCAGGGCGACTGGACGACCGCGATCACCGGTCCGTTCGACTGCATCGTCGCCAACCCCCCCTATATCGCGACCGGTGAAGATCTGCCGCCGGAGGTTGCCGCCTTCGAGCCGGCGGAGGCGTTGTTCGCCGGGCCGGACGGGCTGGACGATTACCGCCGCCTCGCGCCCGAGCTGCGGCGGTTGCTTGCGCCCGGCGGCGCGGTGCTGCTGGAGATCGGATGGACGCAGGCGCAGGCGGTCGGCGACCTGCTGCGCGATCGGGGATTCGTCGTGACGGAGCACTGCGATCTGGGCGGGCGGCCCCGCGTGTTGTCGGGCGTGCTGCCGACGACTTGACCGCTATCCTGCATCACCCATATTTCGCTTGTAGGGCAGGGGCGTCGCCCGCTATGAGCGGGTCGGGCACACGTTCTCCAACTGTTATCGCTGGGCGACACGGTCGCCGGACGACAGGCGGTTCGAGATCGCGGCAACGCCCGCACCCTGAAGGCACAGGTCGCCGCTACGCTGGGCGACGTTACGGGCCGGTTACGGTCCCGTCGCGCTCCGGATCGGACGCGAAGGCACAGCGGATACGTATCTCTTCTGGATTAGGGACGAACAGCTTGATCAATAATCGGCAGGCCGGTCGCCGTCGCGGCCGTGGTGGCAATGCCAGCGGTGGTGGCAATAGCGGTGGTGGCCAGCGTTCCGGCGGCCAGGGTCGTCCCGACAACGGCAACCGTATCGACAATCGCGCACGCGGCAACGCGAACCAGCTGTACGAGAAGTACAAGAACCTGGCTGCGGATTCGCAGCGGCAGGGCGACCGCGTGAACACCGAATATTATCTGCAGTTCGCCGACCATTATTTCCGCGTCCTCAGCGACCAGCGTGGCCGATTCGAGGATCAGCAGCCGCGCCGCCAGCAGCCCGATTTCGACATCGACGGCAACGACGACGATTATGGCGACGAGGGTGAGCCGATCCGTGCCGGCGAGCAGCAGGACGGCGGCCGCAATGGCGGCGATCGCGGCAACGACCGCAATGGCGGCGACCGCAACAATGGGGACCGCAACGACCAGCGTGGCAACGAGCAGCGCTACGCCGAACCTCGTGGCGAGCGCAGCGAGCGGCCGCCGCGTCGTGACGGTCGTCAGCAGGAGGGCCGTCAGCAAGAGGGGCGTCCACAACAAGATCGCCAGCAGCAGGATCGCCAGCAGCAGGATTACCGCGAAGACGGTGATCGTCAGCCGCGCCGTTGGGACAATCAGGGCGACGACGCTGGCGAGGAGGCTCCGCGCGCCGAGCGCCAGCCGCGTCGTCAGGACACCCGCTCCGACGGCGAACGGCAGGAGCGCCAGCCGCGCCGCTGGGAGCGCGATACCCCGCAACAGGCGGAGGTCGAAACCGAGGTTGCAGGTCAGCGACGTGCCGACCCGCCTGCGCCCGGCGAAAACCTGGAGGCGCGTGCCGAAGCGGTGCTGGAGGCGGATGCGCCCCTGGTCGCTCCGCGTCGCCGTGGTCGCCCCCGGCGCGACGCGTCGATCGAGGCGGCTCCGGAAAGCAGGACGGAAGGCAATGGCGTCGACGCCGATCGCCTGCCGCCATCGCTCGGCATCTCGGCCGCGCCCGCCAACGAGGCGGACGGGGATGAGCCGCGGCCGCGCCGTCGTCGCGCGCGCGCCGTCGTGGCGGATGCCGCGACCGACTGATCGTTCTATCCCGTGGTTTGAAGAGGCCGGTGTCCCCCAAGGACGCCGGCCTTTTTCGTTGCGGCGCGCCCATCCTCAGTCGATCCGTTCGACATCCTCGTCATGGCCGCTGCCGGAACTGAGGAAGGTCAGCCCCATCAGCGCGCCCGCCAGCATCACCGATCCGCCGACGCCGCCCAGAATCGCGAACATCGTGACGAGGTGGAGCGGCCCCTGCAGATAGGCCAGCAGCACGATCGCCGCCGCTGCGATCGTCGCCGCGGCCAGCGTCATCCACGCCAGCAGCGACCGGAACCGCGCCCACGCGAATCGTGCATAGTCGTGGTCGGTCAGTCCGCTGGGCGGCTGGCCGGCGAGCGGCTGATTTGGCGGGTTGGCCATCGGGCGGTGCGATCCGTGATCCATGTGCTTTCCATTGGGCGTGAAACGTGATTTCCTCAATATCCGGGCGACGAGATCCGGTGACATGAGGTGAGGCAAGGATGACGATCGCGGCGATCCTGAAATCCGTGCACCATGAGGTGGTCACGATCGCACCCGATGCGAGCGTCGCCGACGCGGTGGCGCTGCTCGGCGAGCGGCGGATCGGCGCGGTGCCGGTAATGCAGGGCGGGCGCGTCGTCGGCATCTTTTCCGAGCGCGACGTGATCCGCATGCTGAAGGACGGCGGGGCGGCGGCGCTCGACGGACCGGTGTCGGCGGCTATGACCGCGCCGCCGGTGACGGTCGCGAAGGACGATGCGGTGATCGCCGCGCTGTCATTGATGACCCATCGGCGTATCCGGCATCTGCCGGTGCTCGATGGCGATACGCTGGTCGGCTTCGTGTCGATCGGCGATCTCGTCAAATACCGGATCGACCGGATCGAGGCGGATGCCGCTGCGATGCGCGACTATATCCAGACGGCCTAACCGGTCCGCCGCACCGTCGCGATCAGTTCCGACATGGTCGCGCGCGCGAACAGCGCCAGCCAGCCGCCATAGATCCCCGCGCCCGCGACCACGAGGATCGCGAGTCGCGGCAGCGGCGACAGGAGTAGCAGCGCTTGATCGAGCAGCAGCACCGCTGCCGCCATGGCCAGTGCCGCGATCAGCACGGGCGCGACGGCCGACAGGATCGCGTGCCCGCTCGCGCCGATCACCGGCAGCGCGCGCCACGAGCTGATCCCGAGGTAGACTGGATAGGCGCAGATCCATGCCGTCGCGAGCCCGCCCGGCCCCCAATGCGCGCCGATCAGGAAACCGATCGCTAGCACGACCGCACCGATCGCGCCATTGCTGACGCCGATCCCCGGCCGTCCCAATGCGTCGCATGCCGGGGTGTAGAGTACCTGCAATGTCATGAACGGCATGGCGAGCGCGAGCAGTCGGACGACCGGCGCGGTTTCCGCCCACTTCGGTCCCAGCGCCGTCAGCACCAGCGGCTCGGCCGTCACGGCCAGCCCGAGATAGAAGGGAAAGGCGGCGGCCATCACGACTTTGACCGAGCGCACGAACGCGGCCGCGACCGCTTCGGGATCGTGCTGGATTCGCGCGTAAGCGGAGAAGGCGACTTCGTTGAGCGGCGGCACTACCTTGGATACGAAGATCTGCGCGAGGAACAGGCCGGTCGTGTAGATCCCCAGCGTGTGAGGCGAGAACAGCCGCCCGGCGATGAACACGTCGGCCTGACTCTGTCCGAACCAGAACAATTGCCCGGCCGCGACGATACCTCCGTAGCGGGCGAGATGCCCCGCACCACGAAAGTCGAAACTCGGCCACACCAGCGACCGCGCGCTCCACGTCATCATCGCGCCGCGCACGCCGAACAGGATCAGCGGCGCGATCACGAGCGTCCAAACGCCCCATCCGGCAAGTGCTCCAGCGAGCGCGGCGGCGGCCGCGGCGATCGAGGCGCAGATGTTGGCCCGTGCCTGATGCCGGAAATCCATCCGGCGGCTCAGCAATGCGAAGGGCAGCGCGACGAAGGGTGTCGTCAGGTAAAGCAGAGCCTGCACGCGCAGCATGTCGGCGATGATCGGCTGCCGGTAATAGGCCGCCGCGACGGGGGCCAGGAGTAGCTGGAGTGCCGCAAGTCCAACATTCAGCGCGATCAACATCCCGAACAGCTGTCGTATCTGCCGCTCGGTGACGTCCGCCGCCTGGATCAGTCCACTGGCGAGGCCGAAGCCGTTGAGCATGTTCAGGAGGACCAGCACCACCTGCGCCATCGCGAACAGGCCGTAATCGCGCGGGTCGAGCAGCCGGATGACGAGAAAGGTCGACGCCCATTGGATCATCTGCGCGACGATCTGGCTTCCGGAGCGCCAGATCACGGCACGCCGGACCTGTGTCCGCAGCGATTCGGGTGATTCCGGGCCGGGAACGGGGGATAGGGTCATCCCGAAACCCTAGCGTTAAGCCCCTCACAAGCGGTGAACCCCGCCGTTTTCCAGCTTTCCGGACAAAAATTGCACATTTCTGACAGAAAGGGTTTGACGGGCATGGGGTGTTGTCCTAGATGGGTTTCACCGCAGCGGCGGCCCGGACGGGTTGTTGAGGTGGTCGCC
>NZ_LMPG01000010.1 GCF_001423765.1 Sphingomonas sp. Leaf343 | reverse complement strand
CCAAAAGGCCATACACAGTGTCGCGGGGTGGAGCAGCCCGGTAGCTCGTCAGGCTCATAACCTGAAGGTCACAGGTTCAAATCCTGTCCCCGCAACCATCTTCATTTGCAACACCTCCTCGGTCACCACCGCGGAGGCTTTTTGCGTTTCAGCTCCGGCGCATAGCGACAGCATCGAGGCAAGCTCGCCGCGCAGGTCGATCGCGAGATCGCCGTCTTCCGGCGTCAGCACGACGGCTTCGATGAGCGAGCGCAGCCGTTCGAATGCCTGCGCCTTCAGCGCATCGTCCTCGAACGCCGCAGTGAGCTGTCCGACCTTCTCGCGATAGACGCGGCCGAGGTCGGGGTGCAGCAGTTCGGACTCTGTGGAGGTGGTTTGCGCAACGTCCTGTTCGGCGAGCAAGACCTGCCGCCGCTCGTTCCAGACCTTCATCTCCTCGACGAACATCGCCGCATCGACGCCCTTCAGGATGGCCGCCTTGGCGAGGCTGATCTGCCGGTCGAGGTTTGCCAGCTCGACCTCACGCTCAGGGCGGGTGCTGACCGTCTCGGCAGCAAGGCGCTGCGTCTCCGCCTCATACTCGGCGAGGAAGGCCGCGACGACATCGTCGCGCAGCATCTCGGTCGACAACCCCGCCAGGACACGCGCGTCGAGTTCGTCCTGACGGAACGTCAGCCGGTTGTCGCACCAGGTCGGACCCTTCTTGGCAGCGCCTTGGCAGCCGAACCGGCTCTTGCCCGATTTGGCATAGCTGGCGCCGCAGCATCCGCATGTCATCTTGCCAGTGAGCAGATACCGGGGGCGCTGCTGGGAATAGAAGGGCAGGGCAGGAGCCGCTGTCTGCGACAACGGGCCTCGCGCCAGCGACGCCTGCCGCGCCTTTACCCGCTCCCACAAATCCACGGACACGATGCGCAGTTCGGGCACTTCGATGGTATCCGGCCGCTTCTCCGCCGGGTTGACGAAGGCCTGGCGTTTCCCAGTGTCCGGGTTCTTGCGATAGGTCTGTTTGCCGTATGGTCGTCGGCCGACATAGAGCGGGTTGTTAAGAATGCCGGTGCCCCGCGCGGCATTGCCTGTCAGCGTATTCGGCGTCCAGGCCGCTGTCTTGCCGAAGGCGTGCCCGCTGGTCTTGCCGCTGCGCGGCGACGGCACGCCCTCGGCATTGAGTCGCCGCGTGATGGCGATGGGCGACAGGCCCGCGGCATAGTCTGCGAAAATCCGCTCCACCATCGCCGCTTCGGCGGGCACGATCTGCTGCAGGCCACGGATGGGCTCCGTCAAACCAAATGCACCGGCTGGCAATTGGGCGGCGGCGGGGTAGGGCAGGGTATGCCCCGCGCTCGCAAGCCAGCTTCGCCGTTTCGCTATTTCAACTCATCGCCGGAGGTGATCCGCCTGGTCGTGCTGATGTACGTCCGGTTCCCGCTGTCGCTGCGCAATGTGGAGGACCTGCTATTCGAACGCGGGATCGACATCTGCCACGAGACGGTGCGGCTGTGGTGGAACAGGTTCGGTCCGCTGTTTGCTGGCGACATCCGCCGCCAGCGGGTCAGCCGGATGCGGGGTTTTCGTCATTGGCGATGGCACCTGGACGAAATGTACGTGAAGCTCAATGGCGAGATGGTCTACCTGTGGCGGGCGGTGGATCACGAGGGCGAGGTACTGGAGAGCTACGTTACGAAGACGCGTGATAAGGGGGCGGCGCTAGCCTTCATGAAGAAGGCCATGAAGCGCCACGGCTCACCTGAGGCGATCACAACGGACGGGCTGCGCTCCTATGGTGCCGCCATGACCGAGCTTGGCAACCGCGAGAAGCAGGAGGTTGGGCGCTGGGCGAACAACCGGGTGGAAAACAGCCATCTGCCGTTTCGACGAAGGGAGCGGGCGATGCTGCGATTCAGGCAAATGAAGACGTTACAGAAGTTCGCCTCCATTCACGCCAATGTGCACAACCACTTTAGTCTCGAACGCCACCTCGTCGACCGCCAGACCTATCGCGAACGACGCTCCGCCGCACTGGCGGAGTGGCAGAACCTTGCGAGCTAGGCCGTCGGCATCAAAGACCGACATGCAGCGTATGGAGAGCGGTTCGCGTTAGACTGACAGCACCATCTGCAGGGCTTCCACTGGATCCCGACTTCCACTGGAGGCAAAGGTGATGGTATGGCTGAGTGGTGCGAAGGTGGGATGGCCCATGATGATACACAAGGCATAGGTCCAGCCTTGCATAGTTTCGATCGATTGCTGGATGGTCATATCGGTAAACTCCTTCCGTGGGCGGATCGCCCGTCTTTCCTTTTCCGCCCCGTTACAGGGCGCACTTCATCTGCTCGTTGGTAGTGGACCGCCGGAGCCCCATCAGCGCTAATTGCGCGAGTGGTTCGGCGAAGCTGAGGGCGGAAGTGTCCGCATCACCCTGATCCTGCGGCTAGGACGACGCCGGATGCTGCGCCGGTTGGATGCGTTCAGCTGGCGCGGCTCGCCGCCGAGCAGCCCGATGAGCGCGGCGCAGTCGGGATGAGCAGGCGTGTAAGCGCCAGCACGGTACGGCGTGGCCGCTGCAGCGCGCATCACGTCCGGCAGTCGCGCCAGCCAGTCGGCGTGCAGCCGCGCCTGCATGGCGGGGCCACACCAGCTCGGCACAGTGTGGCCATGGCGGGCGTCGTGGCGCCACACGCGGGTGGTCATGACGAGATGCGCATGCGGCGGGACACACCAGCCACCATCGCCACCAGGCTTCGCATGGATCGCCCATGTGACTGCCGGACCATGCGCCGCGATGGTGATTTGCGCATAATCGCGCATCATCGTGATCCAGTCGTCGGCATCGCTGGTTTCCGGCAGCGAGACGACGACGTGCCAGGCGCGCACCGCGTCGGGGGCGAGGTCGGCGGTCGCAGCGTCGGCCTCACGCCAGATGCGACCCTCCTCCTCGGCCCAGCTCGGATGATTGGCGGGCAATTCAAACCCCTGCGCGATCAGATCGTCTCGATGCCGGAAGTCGACGGAGCCGCGCGCATCGTGCCCGGCCTGACGGGTGACATAGAGGTAGTTGGCGGTGATCGTTGCATGGGTCGCGCGACGGTCAGTGTCGAAGAGGCGGAAGCCGGCGGTAGAGATCGGACGGATGCTGACCGCACGGCGGGCGTGCAGCGTGGTAATGGCGTTCATGGGTGATGTTCCTTGGGGCGATGGGCATATCAGGACGGTGGAAGACCTTGAGGCGCTATATGGTGCAGTCGCTTCGCCATCGGTCATCAAGGAGGTGGATCATATCCACCCGGTCTATCGACCCTTCATCGAGGCCGCTCCGTTCGCCATTCTGGCGACGGCAGGGCCGAGGGGACTGGGTGCCACCCCGCGTGGCGACCCGGCGGGCTTTGTCCATATCGAAGATGCCAACACCCTGATCCTGCCAGACCGGCGCGGGAACAACCGGATCGATAGCCTGCGAAATATCATTACCGATCCGCGTGTGGCGCTGCTGTTCATGGTGCCGGGGATCGGCGAGACATTGCGGGTGAACGGAACGGCGGAAATACTGGCGAACCCGGATCATCTCGCCCGCTTCGCGACGGCGGGACAATTGCCGAAATCGATCCTGCGCATCACCGTCAACAGCGTCTTCTTCCAGTGCAGCCGTGCCGTGATCCGGGCCGGGTTGTGGAAGCCGGAAAACATGGTGGCCCGAGCTAGCCTGCCCAGCGTGGGAGCCATCCTGCGAACGCTGTCGCAGGCCGCAATCGATGGTGACGCCTATGATCGGGCATTGCCTCAGCGGATTGCCGATACCCTCTACTGACGCAGACACGAGCGTTCGGTGCTCGGACTTACGGGGTCGCATCGTCGAATGATGGTTTCGTCCTGCCGGGAACCAACATGGCAGTTACGAGGGGAATGATGATGGATCGATTGCACCAAACCTGCCCCAACGGTGTTGCGCCCGATCAGGTGGTAAAGAGTGGTTAAGACGAACCGGTCATGGCTGCAAAGCGCTGGCGGTCGACGCAATCGGCGTGCAGCAAAGGCCCTCGCGATCGACGTGAGTCACGGGGGATCGGGCCGATATTCCTGTAAAGCCATCCTGAAACGGGAAACCGCGGGCCTTCTCGCTGGCCGCTTATCGCGGTCACAATGGTGATATGCGGCAGCGCTCGGCGAGTTGGAGCGTGGCAAGGCTCAGGTCTAGGTCTGCGATGAGCAGTCCCGCCTGGCCGTATGGCTGGTAGGACAACAGCGTGCCGTCGGGTCGGCCAATCGCCGAGGTAGCCGGCGCGCCGTCGCTCGCGCTGTTCACTGACACGAACCAGCAGTTGTTCTCGGCCGCGCGACAAAGCATCGCCTTCTCGTGAAAGGTGTTATCTGGGTGGGCGAAGGTTTCCGGCCGGTAAGAACCTGGCCCGGCAACGTGTGCGAACGGATGAAACACGATCCGCGCGCCACGACGCGCTGCCCAGCGCACCGTCTCCGGGTAGCGCCAGCCTTCGTGGCAGATGACTATTCCGAAGGTGACGTCGCCGGCGGTGAACACGCGCCGCTCACTACCAAAAGCCGGGTAGCGCGCCTCTTCAGACGGATCGAGCTGCCCCTTGTCCTGCCAGCCCTGGGTCGATCCGTCTGGATTATAGACCCGCGCGGTGATCTGCAGACCGTGTTCGGTGGGGCGCTCAGTGCCCAGGATAACGGAGATACCCGCCGACCTTGCCGCAGCACCGACCCTGTCCCATGCGCTTTCGAGAAACGGCAGGGAAGGCGGCGGCAATGTGTCCGCCTGCCAGCGGTAGCCGGGGATGTAGCACTCCGGAAAACAGATGATTTGCACACCTCGACGCCCCGCTTCAGCGATTGCCGAGACGGCGCGGTTCACTGAATCTTCCGCCGTCTCGGCGATGGGGAGATTGGCGAGTGCGATGCGGCAGTCGGTCATTGCCCTGTATAGCGATCTGCATCATTTTCGACCAAGCGCGAGATCTGACCAAATTCCCGTTTCATCGTCCTGACTGGAAAGCGCAGGCCGTCTTGCTGGCGGTTCGTTTTCGGGAACGTAAAGCCGAGGGTCGATGACGTACTTAAAGACCTCTGCCTTTCTGGTCGTCGAGCTGCAGCGCGTCCGGCACCGCTGATGAAGATGCCGCCAGAAGCGCTATCCGCTCAAGCTGAATGAACGACCGAAGTCAGGGAGGGGGCGCAGACAAGAGTTGAATACCTGCATATGGGTCAGCGCCGCTCCGAATCTTACGGCTGTTCTCGACCAGAGTCGGTTGTTCAGATCAGCCATCTTGGGCGTTCGCTTCGGCGGAAGCTGCCGATCCCCAGCGCTCCGCCCCCTTCGGCAAGCCAATCAGCGTCGCGAACGCCGCGGTCGCGTAAGCTGCGATCGCCACCGGCCGCCTGGAAATCATCCATTCGCCGAGAGGAATGCAAGGCATCGATGGTTTGTGTCCGTCTGGATGGGAGAAGACATTCGAAGGGGATTTGTTTCCGTGTACCGCCTGCTTCTCGCCTCCTCCGCGCCGCTTGCCATGATCGTCGCGACCTCCGCCCACGCCCAGACCAGCATCGCCACCAAGCAGACGACGCCGGTCCGCACCTCCACCGTCAAGGCGGGCGCCGCCGACAATATCGGCATCACCTCCGCGGGCAGCATCGTGCCCACCGGCGGGGTCGCGGTGACGATCGACAGCAACAACAATGTCGTCAATGCGGGCACCATCCAGATCACCGACGCGAACGGCGCGACGGGCGTTCTGGCGCAGGCGGGCGTGCGCGGCGACATCGCCAACAGCGGCAAGATCATCGTCGACGAGACTTTTGCCGCCACCGATGCGGACAAGGACGGCGACCTCGACGGCCCGTTCGCGCAAGGGAACTTCCGCACCGGCATCAAGACTGCCGGTGCGTTCACCGGCACAATCTCCAACACCGGCGAGATCACCGTCGAGGGCAATGATTCCGCCGGGATCTATCTCGGCGGGCCGCTGACCGGCGCGGTGACGCACAGCGGCAAGACCAACGTGCTGGGCGACCGCAGTGTCGGCGTCCGTGCCGAAAACGTGTCAGGCGCCGTCACGCTGGGCGGCACGATCACCGCAACCGGCCGTGACACAGTGGGCGCACGGCTGGACGGCAACATCGGCGGCGCGCTGGTCGTGGAGGGGCTGATCGGCAGCACCGGCTACCGGTCGACGACCGCGCCGGCCGACGTGTCGAAGCTGGATGCGGACGACCTGTTGCAGGGCGGATCGGCGCTGATCGTGGCGGGCGACGTGGCGGGCGGCATCACGCTGTCGAACGCCACCGGCAAGGTCGGCGACATCGTGACGTACGGCGCGGCACCGGCGTTGCAGATCGGCTCCGCCACGCGGGCGGTGACGATCGGAGCGGTCGGCGGCACGCCCGCGCCCAACGCGGGCCTGATCGTCAACGGACGGGTGACCGGCAACGGCGTCTATAGTGGCGCCACCGCCACGGCGCTGGCGATCGGCGGGCTTGGAGGCAATGTCACGATCGCGCAGGGTGTCGCGGTCGGCGGCACGGTGCAGGCGACCGCGGTCGGCGCGTCCGCCACCGCGATCCGCTTCGGCGCGGGCGGGTCCACGCCGGAACTGCGCGTCGGCGGCACCGTCACGGCGACGGGCGGCGGGGTTGCCGATACGCGCTCGGCGGCAATCCTGATCGACAGCGGCGCAACGGTGCCGACGATCCGCAACACCGGCTCGATCCGCGCGTCTGCGAAGGGGGCGACCGCGGTCGCGATCTTCGACCGCACCGGTGGCGTGACCCTAGTGGAAAATAGCGGCACGATCGGTGCGGCGGGGGCGGACGCCACCCGTTCCGTAGCGATCGACCTGTCCGCGAACACCGTAGGCGCAACCGTTCGCCAGATCGCGGTCACCGGCCAGACCGGCGTCCCGGCGATCACCGGCGCGATCCGGTTCGGATCGGGCAACGACCGTCTCGACCTTCAGGCCGGATCGGTGGCGGCCGACGTATCGTTCGGCGGCGGCAGCAACCGGCTGGAAATGACGAACGCCAGCATCTTCGCCGGCACCGCGACCTTCGGCAACGGTGCGGACACGCTGGCGATCGGCGGCACCGGCCGGTTCGACGGTATCGCCGATTTCGCAGGCGGCGGCACGGACGTTCTCGCGATCACCGGCAAGGGCGTGTTCGCCGGCCGACTGACGAATGCCGCGAACCTGGCGGTCACCGTCGCATCCGGCGGCGGCACGTTCGGGGCGACGGGCGGGGCGACGATCGGGTCGCTGACGCTGGGCGACCAGTCGGTGCTGAGCGTCGCGCTCGACAAGGCGAACCCCACCGGCAACCTGATCGTCGTAAACGGCGCGACGACGATCGGTGCGAACAGCCAGCTGGCGCTGCGCGTGACGGGCGGCACCGATATCACCGGCCGTTATGTCGTGCTGCGGTCCGGCACCCTGACCGGCGCGACCAACCTGACGCTGGCGACCGCGGCGGTGCCGTTCCTGTACAAGGGTTCGATCGTTGCCAGCGCCGCGAACGAGATCGCGGTGGAGGTCGCGCGCAAGGCCCGGATCGAGCTTGGCCTGAACGCCGCCGGCACCAGCGCCTTCGACGCGATCGATACCGCGATCGGCAGCGACGCGAAGGTCGGCGCGGCGATCCGTGGCCTTTACGACGGCGCGGCGTTCCGCGCGACGATCGACCAGATGCTGCCCAATTATGCCGGGGGCGTGTTCGAGAGCGTGACGCTGGCGTCGCGTGCCGCCGCCGGGCAGTTGCGCGATCCGGCGGGTTCGTTCGCGGAGGAAGGCCGCTGGGGCATGTGGCTCGCCCCCGTCGGCTGGAATTCATCGAAGGGCGCGCGGAGCACCACCAGCTACGACGTGCGCGGCTGGGGCATGAGCGGCGGGCTGGAGCGCAAGTCGCAGATGGGGAATATCGGCGTTTCGCTCGCCTATCTGCGCGGTCGCGCCAACGAGGGCGTGGCGGTCAACCGCGTCAACCACAGCCAGTACGAACTGGCGGGATATTGGCGCGGCCATTGGGGCGGGTTCGCCGCGCAGGTGCGGGGCTCCGCCGCCTTCCTGTCGTTCGACGCGGTGCGCCAATTCGATGGCGCGATCGGATCGGAAGCGGTGCAGCGCCGGGCGGATTCCGACTGGAACGGCATGCTCTATTCCGGCTCCGGCTCCGTGTCGTACGAGCACGTCGTCGGCCAGTTCAGCCTGCGGCCGATCGTCGCCCTGGAATATTACAAGCTCAACGAGGATACCTATCGCGAGACCGGCGGCGGCACCGCGTACGACCTGACCGTGCGCAAGCGCAGCAGCGACGAACTGGCGGTGACCGCGACGCTGGCGGCAGGCATCAATTTCGGCGGTGACGACCGCTATTCGCAGTGGAGCCGGATCGAAGTCGAGGGCGGCCGGCGCGAACGCATCGCCGGGGCGATCGGTCGCACCACCGCCAGCTTCGGCAGCGGCACGGCCTTCGTACTCGACCCGGAGGAGCGCGGCGGCGGCTGGACCGGCCGCGTCCGCGCGATCACCGGCACCACTGAAGTGCGCTTGAGCGGCGAAGTCGGTGCCGAACAGCGCTTCGGCGACGTGGCGCTGACCGCGCGCGCCGCCCTGCAATTCGCCTTCTAGGCGAATCCGCGCGTGCCCGGCCCCCGCACGCGTGGCGAACCGGCGCTCCACCCGCCCCACGGGTGGAGCGCCTTTCAGCATGCCCATGCATCGGCTAGACGAGCCGCCTTCCGTCCCATTCGACCGGTCATCATCATGCCGCCC
Organism: Sphingomonas sp. Leaf343; assembly: GCF_001423765.1. GTDB lineage: Bacteria > Pseudomonadota > Alphaproteobacteria > Sphingomonadales > Sphingomonadaceae > Sphingomonas. The sequence goes on along the minus strand of NZ_LMPG01000010.1, from coordinate 472,210 downwards.
CCCGGACCTGCCCCCGCGCCCCACGCGGGACTAGAGGCCGTATTCCTGGCCAATCGCGACAAGCTGGTGCGATTCCTGCTGGCGCGCGGGGCGGGCGATGCGGCGGAGGATCTGGCGCACGACGTGTGGCTGAAGGTGGCGGGGCGGGCGGACGGGCCGATCGGCAATCCGCTTGCCTATCTCTACCGCGCGGCGGACACGCTGATGATCGATCGCTACCGCGCGCGGCGACAGGCGGAGGCGCGCGATCAGGCGTGGAGCGACGGTCACGCGCAGGAACAGCCGGCCGCCGACCGCAGCGTCGCGGCGCGGCAGGAAGCGGGCGAAGTCGCGGCGCTGCTGACGACGCTGGGCCCGCGCCGGGAGGCGGTATTCCGGCGCGTGCGGATCGACGGCGCGGCGCAGCGAGAGGTGGCGGCGGAACTGGGCGTCAGCCTGAGCACCGTCGAGAGCGACCTGCGGATCGCCAGCCGCGCCCTGGCCGACCTGAAGGAGCGGTTGCGATGAACGACGACTCTACACCGCTCGACGACGACGCGTTCGGCTGGGCGCTGCGGATGGAGGGGCCGGACGCCGACTGGGACGCGTTCACGCTGTGGCTGGAGCATGATGCCTCGCGGTCCGGGCGGTACGACCGGGCGGTCGCCGCGCTGCACGACGTTACGGCGGATGTCGCGGCGCTGCAAACGGTTCCGATTCCGGCAAGCGGTCTGATTGCGGCGAACGACGACATGCCCGCGCGCCGCCACACCCGACGCTGGATCGGTGGCGCCCTCGCGGCGGTGCTGGCCGGTGCGATCGGGCTGGGCGTGTGGACCCAGGCACCGTACCCTTATGCGGTCGAAACCGCACCGGGCGAACAGCGCACCGTCGCGCTGGCGGACGGCAGCAGCATCGTGCTGGCCGGCGGGTCGAAGGTGCGGCTCGACCACAACGCGCCGCGCGTGGCGACGGTGGAGCGGGGCGAGATGCTGTTCCGGGTGCGCCACGACGCCGCGCATCCCTTCACGGTCGGTGTCGGCGACCTGACGCTGGCCGATCTCGGCACCGTGTTCGACGTAAAGGCCGATCCGCAGCGCACCCGCGTCTCGGTGGCGGAGGGTGCGGTGATGGTCGATCCGGAGGGCGCGGCGCTGCGCCTCGATGCCGGTCAGGCGGTGATCGCGGAGGGCGATGCGCTGCGACGGCAGGCGGTGGAGCGGAACGATGTCGGGGCGTGGCGGGAGGGGCGGCTGGCGTTCGACGATGTATCGCTGGAGGAGGTCGCGGCCGACCTGTCGCGCCAGATCGGCCAGCCGGTCCGCGCCGCGCCCGCCGTCGCGCGTCGCACGTTCCGCGGGACGCTGGACGTGCAGGCGCTGAAGCGGCGGCCCGCTTTGCTCGGCCAGTTGCTCGACGTGACGGTGCGGCAGCAGCCGGACGGGTGGACGCTGGAACCGCATCCGTGATCCGCACCGCGGTCGCGGCCTTCGTCATGCTCGTCGCGGCTCCGGCTGCGCCCGAAAGCGTGTCGCTCGACCTGCCGGGCGGCAGCGTCGGGCAGCAGGTTGTGGCGATCGGCCGGATCGCGCGGGTCAGCGTGGTCGTGCCGGAGCCGCGGTTGTGGGCGCAGCGGGTGCCGGCCTTGCGCGGGCGGTGGACGCCGGCTGCCGCACTGGCGCTGATCGCCCGGCGTTCCGATGCCAAACTGGTGGCGATCGGCCCGGGAAGCTGGCGGCTGGTGCCCCGCCGCCCCGCCATGCGACCCGCTCGCGTGGCCGTGCGGCGGGCGGCTCCCCGGCCGGACATAGCCTCCGATCAAGGCGGCGATATCGTCGTCACCGCCAGCAAGCGTGGTACCACGCGTGACAATTTCGCGGGGCAGTTCGCGCGCGTCACCGGAAGCGAGCTGGAGTTCGGCGGCGCGGGCGGCACCGACCGGCTGGCGAACCGGCTGACCAGCGTCGCCTCGACCTATCTTGGTGCGGGTCGCAACAAGCTGTTCATCCGCGGCATCGCAGACTCCAGCTTCACCGGTCCGACCCAGGCGACGGTAGGCCAGTATTTCGGCGATCTTCGCCTCAGCTACAACGCGCCCGATCCGGACCTGCGCCTGTCCGATCTGGCGGCGGTGGAGGTGCTGGAGGGGCCGCAGGGAACGCTCTACGGTGCGGGATCGCTCGGCGGGCTGATCCGGCTGGTGCCGAACGCGCCCGATCCGACGCGCTTCGGCGGCTCCGCGACGCTGGGCGGATCGGCGATGCAGCACGGCTCGCCCGGTGCGGACACGCAACTGGTCGCGAACGTGCCGCTGGTCGCGGACCGGCTCGCCGTCCGCCTCGTCGCCAACGCCGCGACCGAAGGCGGCTATATCGACAAACCCCTGCTCGACCGCACCGACGTCAATCTTACCCGCATCAAGGGCGGGCGCGCCGCCGCCCGGCTGGACCTGTCGCGCGACTGGAGCGTGGAGCTGATCGGCATCGGGCAGCGCATCCGCGGCGCGGACAGCCAATATGCAGATCGCGGTGACCCGCCGCTGACCCGTGCCGCGCCGGTGACGGAGGGGTTCACCGCCGATTTCGGGCAGGCGCAGCTTGTTGTGTCCGGCCTGCTCGGCACGGTGCATGTCCGCTCGACCAGCGGCGTTACGGCGCACGACCTGATGGAACGCTACGACGCGACCGCGCCGGACCAGCCGGTGCGGCTGTTCGCGCAGGCGAACCGGACTCGCATGCAGGCGAACGAGACGCGGCTATGGTCGTCCGCCCCGGACGGATCCGGCTGGTTGGCGGGCTTCAGCTACATCCAAAACCGCACCCGGCTGACGCGCCTGTTCGGGGCGCCCGGCGCACTGGAGCCAACGACTGGCGTCGTTAACACGATCCGCGAAGCGACGCTGTACGGCGAAACCAGCGTGCGCCTGCTTCCCGGCCTGCTGACCACCGCCGGGCTGCGCGTCACGCATTCGGTGCTGGACGGCGCGGGCGAGGACGTCGCCGCGCGCGTGCCGATCGCGCTGCTGGCGATGAGTGCACGGCGAAAGCAGACGATCGTCCTGCCCTCCGCCGCGGCGCTGGTCGACCTGACCCCGCGCCTGCAGATGTTCGCGCGCTATCAACAGGGCTTCCGGCCCGGCGGACTGGCGATCGAGAGCGACTTCGTGCGCCGGTTCCAGAACGACCGCGTCGCGACGATCGAGGCGGGGCTGCGCACCGGGCGCGCCGGATCGGACCAATTCGACGGATCGCTGACGCTGGCGCGCACCGCGTGGCGCGATATCCAGGCCGACTTCATCGACGGATCGGGCCTGCCCAGCACCGCCAATATCGGCAATGGACGGCTGTGGACCATCGAAGGCACGGTCGGCGCGCGCATCAGCGACAGTCTGCGGTTGGAAGCGGCGTTGTCCTACAATGACGGTCGCATCGACGAACCGTCCGCGGTGCGCCTGTTCGATCTGGTCGGCAGCGTTATCGTCGACCCCGCTGCCGCGCGCGCTCAGGTCGCCGCGCGATTGAGCCAGATTCCAAACACCGCGCGCGTCACCGCCCGCGCCGGTGCGGTCTACACGCGCAGCCTGGGATCGTCGGCCGACCTGAAGGTGGATGGCTGGCTCCGCTATGTGGGATCGTCGCGGCTGGGCGTCGGACCAGTGCTCGGCCAGCTTCAGGGCAGGTATCTCGACAGCGGGATCACTGCGCGGATCGGGCTGGATGCAATCGGCATCAGTGCGGGCGTGACAAATCTGGCGAACGTGCGCGGCAATCGCTTCGCACTCGGTACGCCGTTCACTACCGGTCGCGATCAGGTCACTCCGTTGCGCCCGCGTACTTTCCGGTTAGGTCTGGATGCTGCGTTCTGACATCGGCCTCAGGGCGGTGGCAAGGACGACTGGCGACGGACAATGAGCCAGCCGCCCTGCCGATCAAAGACGGAGGCGTCGTCGGCCAACCTTGGTCTCTCAAGCAAATTCACGCGAAGATGCAGATTGCGAAGGGTAAGCTGTACCTGTTCGTCGGCATCAATGGCACCTGCAAGTTCGCGATATCGCAGCTGGTCGACAATGGGTCCTCACGCCAGGTGCGGCGGCCTCACGCGGAAAGCCAGACGGTCGAGACGCGGCAACTGGCGGAGCGCAGACGCCACGCATATCTCGGGACGTTCCAGCAAACCGGCATATGATCGGTGGCGTGGCGTGGTGGGGCTGTAGTCGTGGGATGGACGGATTGATCTGCCAGCCTTATGTCGGGCGGCGCATGAACCTGTTGCTGCTCCTGTCTGCTTTGCTGTCTGCGCTGACGGGCGTCGTCAGCAGCGTGCGCGTGCCGGAGGTGTCGCATGCGGTGGCCGGAAGCGCACGCGTCGCAGGCGCCGCGGAGGCGCGCCGGCCTGCTGCGACGAGGCGGCCGGTTCGGGGGCTGCCGATGCTCGCGAGCCTCGTGGCCATTCCGCTCTCGATCGTATTGCCGCTCCGATCCCGTGAGCCGCTCTGGGCGAACCGTCGGCGCGAATAGCTGCGCCTTCCGTCCCCTTGTTTGTTTCCGCGCGGGCCCTTGATAGGGCGACCGCGCTTTCTCCATATCAGGAATCCCGCCCATGTTCGGTGGCCTCGCCAAATCCATTTTCGGGTCTTCCAACGACCGATACGTCAAGTCTCTCAACCCGCTGATCGCGAGGATCGCGTCGTTCGAACCGACGCTGGAGGCGCTCGACGATGCCGGTCTCGCCGCGCAGACGACGAAGTTCCGCGAGCAGCTGGCGAACGGCGCCAAGCTCGACGAACTGCTGCCGGAGGCTTTTGCGACCGTCCGGGAGGCCGCGCGGCGCGTGCTGGGTCAGCGGCATTACGACGTGCAGATGATCGGCGGCATCGTCCTCCATCGCGGCGAGATCGCGGAGATGCGGACGGGTGAGGGCAAGACGCTGGTGGCGACGCTGGCGACATACCTCAACGCGCTGCCGGGCAAGGGCGTGCACGTCGTGACGGTGAACGATTACCTCGCCAGCCGCGATGCCGCGTGGATGGCGCAGGTATATGGCTTTCTCGGCCTGACGACGGGCACGATCATCCCGAACCTGACCGACGAACAGCGCCGCGCCGCCTATGCCGCGGACATTACCTACGGCACGAACAACGAATTCGGCTTCGACTATCTGCGCGACAACATGAAGTACGACCGCGGCTCGATGGTGCAGCGGCCGTTCAACTTCGCGATCGTCGACGAGGTCGACTCGATCCTGATCGACGAGGCGCGTACGCCGCTCATCATCTCCGGCCCGACCGACGACAAGTCCGACCTGTACCTGAAAGTCGACGCGGTCGTGAAGCAGTTCAACCCGGAGGATTACGAGAAGGACGAGAAGCAGAAGTCGATCATCCTTACCGAGGACGGCACCGAGCGTGCCGAACGGATGCTGGAGGCGGCGGGTCTGTTGCAGGGCGAGAACCTGTACGACTTTGAGAACACGCAGGTCGTGCATCACCTGAACCAGGCGCTGCGCGCGAACATGATGTTCAAGGCCGACACGGATTACATCGTCAAGGACGGCAAGGTCATCATCATCGACGAGTTCACCGGTCGCATGATGGACGGCCGGCGCTGGTCGGACGGCCTGCACCAGGCGGTCGAGGCGAAGGAGGGCGTCGAGATCGAGCCCGAGAACCAGACGATGGCGTCGATCACGTTCCAGAATTATTTCCGCATGTATCCGAAGATCGGCGGCATGACGGGCACGGCGGCCACCGAGGCAGCCGAGTTCTACGACATCTACAAGATCAACGTCGTCTCGATTCCGACCAACGTCCCCGTCCAGCGGATCGACGAGGAGGACGAGTTCTACAAGGACACGCAGGACAAGTTCCGGGCGATCGCCAAGAAGATCCGCGAGCATGCCGAGAAGGGTCAGCCCGTGCTGGTCGGCACTGTGTCGATCGAGAAATCGGAGATGCTGTCCGAATTCCTGACCGAGGAAGGCGTCGATCACAAGGTCCTGAACGCCCGCTATCACGAGATGGAGGCGCATATTGTTGCGCAGGCGGGGCGGAAGTCGGCTGTGACCATCGCGACCAACATGGCGGGGCGCGGGACCGACATCCAGCTGGGCGGCAACCTGGAATTCCGGATGAACGACGAGCATCCGGAGTTCGATGCCGGCACGCCGGAATACGAGGCGATCGCCGAGCGCGTCCGGGCCGAGATCGTCGCCGAGAAGGCGGCGGTGCTGGCGAATGGCGGGCTGTTCGTGCTGGGCACGGAGCGGCATGAGAGCCGGCGCATCGACAACCAGTTGCGTGGACGTTCGGGGCGTCAGGGCGATCCGGGCTTGTCGCGATTCTACCTGTCGCTGGACGACGACCTGCTGCGCATCTTCGGTCCCGACACGCTGTTCGCCCGCATGATGCGGTCGAACATGGAGGATGGCGAGGCGATCGGCAGCAAGTGGCTGACCAAGGCGATCGAGACCGCGCAGAAGAAGGTCGAGGCGCGCAACTACGATATCCGCAAGCAGGTCGTCGAATATGACGACGTGATGAACGACCAGCGCAAGGTCATCTACGAACAGCGCGCCGACATCATGGATGCCGACGCGGACGCCGTTAACGACATGGTGTCCGACATGCGCGCCGAGACGGTCAACGTCGTCGTCAGCGACAGTTGCCCGCCCAACTCCTATCCGGAGCAGTGGGACATTGAGGGTATGCGGACCAAGCTGTCCGAACTGCTGGCGTTCGAGCCGCCGCTGGACGAGTGGTTGAAGGAAGAGGCGATCGACCCGGAGATCGTCGAAAGCCGGGTGCAGGAAGCGGCCGACGCGGCGATCGCGGAGAAGTCGGCGCAGCTCGATCCGGAGACGTGGACGCAGGTCGAGAAGTCGATCCTGCTCCAGAACCTGGATCACCACTGGAAGGAGCATCTGGCCACGCTCGACGCGCTGCGCCAGGTCGTCCACCTGCGCGCCTATGCCCAGAAGACGCCGATCAACGAGTATAAGCAGGAGGCGTTCAGCCTGTTCCAGCGGATGCTCGACACCATCCGCGAGGATGTGACGCGCACCGTGTCGCACGCCAATTTCCAGTTCCAGCCGGCACCATCGCTGCCCGACCTGCCCGATTTCATCACGACGCATTTCGACCCGTTCACGGGCGAGGACAATTCCGCCGATATCGATGCCGGAACGCGTGGCTATGTCACCACGACGCTGCCGCCGCTCCAGATCGTTCGGCCGGAGGCGGCGGAGATCGGCGAGGATCCGGCGGAATGGGAAGGCCGCGTCAGCCGGAACGCACCGTGCCCGTGCGGGTCGGGGCGCAAGTACAAGCATTGCCACGGACAGGTCGCGGCAATGGGGTAAGCCGGCTGCCCGCTACCGGCGCAAGACCACTGGACACATGAAAAGCCCCGCCGGATCGGCTCCGGCGGGGCTTTTGTTCGCAGTCGGTGGCGGAATCAGCGGCGACGCTGATCCGGCAGGACGACCGACGGACCCACCGAATCGACGACGCGGCGTGCATCGAAGGCGCGGATATTGTCGCGCGGAATGGGGCCCTTGCGCATCACGATCTCCGCGCTGGCTTCGTAGCGATCGATCGTTTGCACGTCGAAATTGTTGCCCCACGGACCGAAACCGCCACCGAGCCACGGGTCCCACGTGCGCCAGCCGAAGCCGCGGCCACGATAGCGCCACGATGGACCCCAATATCCGCCGAAGCCGCCATAGCCCCACGGTCCGCCGATGCCCGGCGTCGAGAATGTCCGCGACTGAAGGTTGGTGTCGCGGTCGGCCATCACGAAATAGTCGAAGCCTTGTTGCAGCGTCAGTTCGGCGGCCCGGAAGAACAAATAGCGTTCGACCGTGTCGCGCGACGTCACGCTGTTGCCGGCGAAACTGACCAGAAAGCGATTCGGCTCGATCTGTCGATCGCTATAACCCTGACGGTTGAAGCCCTGACCAGTGGCCGGACGGTACCGGGTTTCCGTCGCACACCCCGCGACGAGAAGGGTCGATGTGGCGAGTGCCGCCACGACAGCCTTTCGGCCGAACCTTGTAGCCTTGCGGCCTGACGAAAATGCCATGTTCCACGTCTCCGTTCGCGGCCGATGCGGCGAACCGCCCCGTATTAGCCGTTGGATGTGGAACGAGCGATGAACGGCTTGGCTCCCGTTCAGCAAACGATCATTCGCCGAGCATGTGCAGCGCCAGCGTGCGGCGATGCGGCCGCCGGCGATGTTCGAACAGGTAGATGCCCTGCCATGTCCCCAGAACCATCGCGCCGTCGATTAGCGGGATGCCCAGTTGCGTCTGCGTCAGCGCGCTGCGGAGATGTGCGGGCATGTCATCGGGTCCCTCGTCGTCATGCTCGTAATCCGTGCTTTCGGGAGCGATCCGGGCAAAATAGCGTTCGACGTCCCGGCGGGCGGCGGGGGCGGCGTTTTCCTGGATCAGCAGCGAGGCGGAAGTGTGGCGGCAGAAGATCGTCAGCAGACCGGCGTCATAGCCCTCGGCATCGACCCATTCCGTAATTTGCCGCGTGATCTCGTGCAGGCCCTGTCCCGGCGTGGCGATCGTCAGCATCGTGGTGGATTGGCGCATGAAGCCCTAACCGCCGGCTTCTCCGATCGCTCCCGCCGGGGTAAGGCCATGATCGATGAACCACGATCACGCGAACCACGGGCATGACCACGATCATGGGCATCCGCACGGGCATTCTCACGGAGGGGGCCATGCCCACGGGGCGGGTCATGTCCATGGCGGCGGCAACAAGCGGGCGGTGCTGATCGGGTTCCTGCTGACGGCGGGGTTCATGATCGCGGAGGTGATCGGCGGCTATCTCTCCGGGTCGCTGGCGCTGATCGCGGATGCCGGCCACATGCTCACCGATGCCGCGGCGCTGGGGCTGGCGTGGCTGGGGTTCCACATCGCCGCCCGCAAGCCCGATGCGAAGCGGTCGTTCGGCTATGCCCGGTTCGAGGTGCTGGCCGGCTTCGTCAACGCGCTTGCGCTGTTCGGCCTGACGATATGGATCGTGGTGGAGGCGGTGCAGCGGATCGCCGATCCGCATCCGGTGCTGGCCGGGCCGATGCTGGTGATCGCGGTGCTGGGGCTGGTGGTGAACTGTCTGGTCTTCGCAATCCTGATGCGGGCGGATCGCGAGCAGATCAACATCAGGGGTGCGATCCTGCACGTCGCGGGGGATCTGCTGGGTTCCGTCGCGGCGATCGTCGCGGCGGGGGTGATCTGGGTCAGCGGCTGGACGCCGATCGATCCGATCCTGTCGGTGCTGGTGTCGCTGCTGATCCTGCGCAGTGCGTGGGCGTTGCTGACGCAGTCGCTGCACATCCTGCTGGAAGGCGTTCCGGAGGGGCTGGATGCGGGCCGGCTGGAGGCGGATATCGCCGCCAGCGTGCCGGGCGTCGTGGGCGTTCACCATGTCCACCTCTGGTCGCTGAGTTCGGGCAAGACGCTGGCGACGCTGCACGTCGACATGGCGGCGGGGGGTGACCAGCCGGCGATTTTGCGACAGGTGAAGACGCTGCTGACCGAGCGTTACGCCATAGGACACACGACGATCCAGATCGAATCGGCCGGCGACTGCGTAGACAAGGATTTCAAGAATCTGGCCGCGGAAGGTTAGGCAGAGGTCAGGCCCGTGCGACGTTCGCAGAGGACTGTCCGGTGGCTTGTGTTCGACACCCATATCGGAGGATCGTCGGGTTATAGGACAACGGCACCGTCGCAGGTCGGTGGCACGCGGGGCTTGTCGTGGCGATCAGGCGTTGTATCCGTAGGGATATGAAAAATACACGCCGTTTCGTGATCGCCGGTCTTGCCGCGAGCTTCGCCCTTCCCGCCGTCGCGCAGACCCCACTGCCGCTGACCGTGTTCGCGGCGGCTTCTCTGACCGATGCCATGCAGGCAGTGGGTCGCGCCTATCGAAAGCGGACAGGGCAGGCGGTGCGCTTTTCCTTTGCGGCGAGCGGGACGATCGCGCGGCAGATCGCGGCGGGCGCGGGGGCGGACCTGTTCGTCTCTGCCGACGAGCGGTGGATGGACGAACTCGCGCGCGGCGGCCGGCTGCAACCGGGGATGCGACGCGATCTGCTGGGCGGACGGCTGGCGCTGGTCGCGCCGCGGGCGAGCCGGGTGCGGCTGACGATCCGGCCGGGATTTGCGATCGGGGCGGCGCTGGATGGAGGGCGTCTGGCGATCGGCCAGCCCGACGCGGTGCCGGCGGGGCGCTATGCGCAGACGGCGCTGACCCGGCTTGGCGTGTGGCAGCAGGTGGCAGGGCAGCTCGCGCCGGCAGCGGACGTGCGCGCGGCGCTGGCGTTCGTGGCGCGCGGCGAGGCCCCGCTGGGCGTCGTATACGAGAGCGATGCGGCGGCGGAGCCGGGGGTGCGGATCGTCGGGCTGTTTCCGGCGGCGAGTCACCCGGCGATCGTCTACCCGGCAGCGGTGGTGAAAGGGGCGGGGCCGGGGGCGGCACGCTTCTACCGATATCTGGGCGGGAGCGAGGCTCAGGCGATCTTCCGACGGTTCCGGTTCCGGGTGGTTTGAAGGACCGGATATTTGCGGGAGATCCTGGTTTGAAGCGCAGCCACCCCGACTGCGGGCGTCGTACGCTCGCCATGACCCGTGCGGGGTTTCGGCTCCAGCCTTCGCATGGTTCCGGGCTGGCGAGGTCCTTGCCGGGCCGTGGAGGGGAGGCGTGTTCCATGCGCTCACGAGAGCGGGGCACCCCTCCGTCAGGGCTGCGTCACGATCGCTTAAGACGGCGGCTGCCCTTTGCTGAGTCCTGACGAATGGGAGGCCCTGCGCCTGACGCTGGTCGTGGCCGGCGAGGCGACGCTGTTTGGGATGATCGCGGCGGTCGGGTTCGCGTGGGTGCTGGCGCGGTACCGGTTTCCGGGGCGGGTGCTGCTGGATGCCGGGCTGCACGCGCCATTGATCCTGCCGCCTGTGGTTGTGGGCTTCGTACTGCTGACCATCTTCGGCGTGCAGGGGCCGGTCGGACGATGGCTGGATGCGTGGTTCGGGGTGCGGCTGGCGTTCACCAGCGCGGGTGCGGCGCTGGCGGCGGGCGTCTGTGCGTTCCCGCTGATGCTGCGGAGCGTGCGGCTGGCGATCGAGGGTGTCGATCCGAAGCTGGAGGAGGCGGCGCGGAGCCTTGGGGCGGGAGCATGGGACCGGGCCGTCACGATCGTGTTGCCGCTGGCGTGGCCGGGGCTGGTCGCGGGCGCGGTGGTCGGATTCGCAGCGGCGCTGGGCGAGTTCGGCGCGGTCATCACCTTCGCCGCGAGTATCCCGGGCGAGACGCAGACGCTGCCGCTGGCGATCTATGCCGCGTTGCAGGTGCCGGGCGGCGAGGCGACTGCCGCCCGCCTGTCGGCGATATCCTTCGCGCTGGCGATCGCCGGACTGGTCGCGTCGGAGGCGTTGCTGCGGTTCGGGCGTCGGCGGGCGGGCGCATGAGGGTCGCGGCGCGGCAGCGGCTGGGCGCGTTCCGGCTCGACGTGGCGTTCGAAGGGCCGGAGGACGGGGTGACGGTGCTGTTCGGCCCGTCCGGCGCAGGCAAGTCGGCGACGCTGGCGGTGGTGGCGGGGCTGACGCGGCCGGACGAGGGCGTCGTCGCGGTGGGCGACCGGGTGCTGAACGATACCGCGGCCGGGGTGTTCGTGCCGGCGGAGCGGCGGCGGATCGGTGTGGTGCATCAGGATGCGCGGCTGTTCCCGCACCTCTCGGTCGAGCGGAACCTGGCCTATGGGTGGAGCCGGGCCAAAGGCGAGCGGCGGATCGGGTGGGATGCGGTGATCGACGTGCTGGCGATCCGGCCGCTGCTGGGGCGGTCGCCGCGCGATCTGTCGGGCGGCGAGCGTCAGCGGGTGGCGCTGGGCCGCGCGATGCTGAGCCAGCCGACACTGTTGCTGCTGGACGAGCCGGTGTCCGCGCTCGATGCGGCGCGGCGCGGAGAGGTGCTGGGCTTTGTCACGGAGCTGAGGCGGCGGTTTGCGATGCCGATGCTGTATGTGACGCACAGCGCCGACGAGGCGCGGACGGTGGGCGATCATCTCGTGCGGATCGAGGCCGGGCGGGCTGTGGGGGAGGGGGTGCCGGGGATTATGTTGCCAGCGCGCGACGTACTCGGTGAGGTCGTGGCACCGGGGCTGGTGCGGGTTGCGGAGGATTGGGCGGTGGGGCGTTCGGTGCGGGTTCGTCTGGAGGGGTAGGTTGCGCGAACTGTTCAGGCCGCCCGCGCGAGCATCCAGTCCTCGGCCTTGGCGAGCGCCGCGGCGTCGTCGACGTCGATCCACTCCAGATCGCTGCAATCGACCGTGAACGCGCGTGCGTCGGCGGCGAGCATCCGCATTCCGTCGGTCAGCGACGGCGCGGCGAGGCTGGCGAGCGCGTCGAACAGCGCTGGCCCAATCGCGAAGACGCCGGTGTCGTAGGCGTCGGCATCGGCCATGCCGCCCGCCGCGAGCTTGCCGATCTCCACGATCGCATCGCCGCAGGTGCGAACCCATGTCACGTCGTCGGGATCGACCCAGGGGTGGCCGATCCGGCGATCGATGCCGAGCGTGGTGCCCCCGCGCGCGCCGGTGGCGGCGAGGCGGGCGTAGAGCGCCGGGGCGACAAGGTGATCGCACATCGCCAGCACCGCTTCCTCGCCCTCCAGCAGGGGCGCGGCGGCGAGGACGGAGACGCCGTTCGGCTCGCGGTGGTCGCGCGTCATCACCGTGTCCACCACGAGCGGCCAGTCGCGCGTGGCGAGGTGTGCGGCGATCGCCTCCGCGCCGTATCCCAGCACCACGACCGCGCGCGTCAGCCCGGCCTCCGCCATGCCGTACAGCGCGTGATCGATCAGGGGGCGACCGCCGACCGGGCAAAGCGGCTTGTAGGGCGCGCTGCCCCGCAAGCGGCTGCCATGGCCGGCGGCGAGCAGGACGCCCGTCAGGATCGCCCCGGTATCATTCATCTCACGCGGCCGCGATGAACTTCTCGACCTCGATCTGGGCGATGTCGTCGGTCATCTGCGTGCGCGGATGCTTGCAAAAATAGGCCGAGGCGGGGTCGATGACGCCACCGATGCCGCGATCGACCGCGATCTTGGCGCAACGGATCATGTCGATCGCGACGCCCGCGGAGTTGGGCGAATCCTCGACCGACAGGCGCAGTTCCAGGTTCATCGGCACGCCGCCGAACAGCTGGCCTTCCATGCGCAGGAAGCAGACCTTGTTATCGTTCTGCCACGGCACATAGTCGCTGGGGCCGATATGCACGTTGTCGTCGTCCAGACGCTCGGCGGCGACGGACTGCACCGCCTCCGTCTTGCTGATCTTCTTCGACGCCAGACGGCGGTGGTTCGACATGTTCAGGAAGTCGGTGTTGCCGCCGGTGTTGAGCTGGTACGTCCGATCCAGCTTCACGCCGCGCTTCGCGAACAGGTCGGTCAGCACGCGGTGGACGATCGTCGCGCCAAGCTGCGCCTTGATGTCGTCACCGACGATCGGCACGCCGGCATCCTCGAACCGCTTCGCCCAGACCGGGTTCGACGCGATGAAGACGGGGATGTTGTTGACGAAGGCGACGCCGGCCTCGATCGCGCATTCGGCGTAGAATTCGGTCGCCTCCTGGCTGCCGACGGGGAGGTAGTTCATCAGCACGTCCGCGCCCGACGCCTTCAGCTCCGCGATGACCTGTTCCTTGGTCGGCTGCGTGTCGTTGGCGACGATGAAGGTGCGATCGTCCTTGAAGTCGGCCATGTGCTCGGCGACGCCGTCCAGCACCGCGCCCATCTTCACGATCGTGCCGGTGGCGGGCAGGTTCGCAGCGAACACGGCGGTGCAGTTCGGCTTGGCGAACACCGCCTCCGCCACGTCCTTGCCGACCTTGCGCTGGTCGACGTCCCACGCGGCGACGACCTTGATATCACTCGGCTTATAGCCGCCGACTTCCCAGTGCATCAGCCCCACGGCATCGTTCGTGCCCTCACGATAATATTCCAGGCCCTGCACGAGCGAGCTGGCGCAGTTGCCGATCCCGACGATCGCGATACGGATAGTGCCCATTATTGTCCCTGTTCCTTGACAAGATACTGTGCCGCCGACGCCTCGGTCGCGGCAGGAGAGTTGTGGGTCCGGAACGTCCACTCCACCCGGCGATGCCAGGCAAGGCCGGCGATCGCGACGAATGAGAGCGGTGCGATCTCGAACCACCAGAAAAGACGCGGGTCGCCCATAAGGCATGCCACGAAAATCGCCAGCACCCGCATGTTTGCGGTTTCGAGCGACAACAACCTCATCGGCGCAACGGCCGCGTCGCCATAGCGGCGGCCGAGGGCGACCGGATCGGTGCTGCCCGCAAGATCGCGTTCGAACGCGCCGGCCATACGGTCGGGCACGCTGGCGAACCAGTCATAGAAGCGGACGAGCGCGTTACCCTCCGCCGCCGGGGAGGCTACGCGCGCTACACCCCGAATGCGGCGGTGGAAGCGGGCGCGCTCCCCCTCGTACAGGCTCGATTGCACCGCGTGGGCGACACCGGCAGCGACGGCGAGCGCCCAACCCTCGACCGTGCCGACAGTGAAGGCAAGCGAGACATAGATCAGTGCGAAGACGCCGTGGTCGCACAGCCCGTCGAGCATCCGGCCCAGCGCGCTCGACGTGCCGGTCGCGCGCGCGACCATGCCGTCCAGACCGTCCGCGATCAGCCAGCCGATCGACAGCACCAGTCCAAGGAGTTCGAAGAACGGCCGGTCGAACTGCGCATAGCTGAGCGCCGCCGCGGCCCCGAGGGCGAGGCCCGCCACCGACACGGAATTCGCGGAAATGCCGCGGCGAACCGCCCAGGGCAGCAGCAGGCGCCCGGTGGGGTGGATCAACCAGAGATTGGATGGGTCCTCGATCCGGCGATCGCGCGACCCGTCCGGTGGAGGCACTGTCATAGGATTTTCACATGCTCCAGCCAGGAACATTTGGCAACGTGGCGAATTGGTAACAATCGACCAATCGTTAACGATTCGTCGCTATCGCGAAAACCTTTCATTTCGGACAGTTGGTGGCGAGTTCCTCCAGCCAGACGCGGGCGGTGCCGTCGGACGGCGCGCGCCAATCGCCTCGCGGGCTGACCGCGCCGCCCGACGATACCTTCGGCCCGTTGGGCAATGCCGACCGCTTGAACTGGCTGGTGCGGAAGAAGCGGTCGAGGAACTTTTCCAGCCAGAAGCGGATCGCCGGCAGATCGTAGGCGACGCGCGCATCCTCCGGAAAGTCGGCGGGCCAGCGGCCGGAGTCCGCATCCCGCCACGCATGCCAGGCGAGGAAGGCGATCTTCGACGGAGCAAGGCCGTGGCGAAGCACGTAATGCGCGAAGAAGTCGTTGAGTGCATAGGGCCCGATCTTCGACTCGGTCGATTGCAGCGCGCCGTCCTCTCCCGCCGGGACGAGTTCGGGGCTGATCTCCTGCGCGAGGATCCCGGCAAGGACCTGATTCGTGGCCTCGTCATACTGGCCGTCGCGGATGCACCAGCGGATCAGGAACTGGATCAGCGTCTTCGGCACCCCGGCATTGACCGCATAATGACTCATGTGATCGCCGACGCCATATGTGCACCAGCCGAGCGCCAGCTCGCTGAGGTCGCCGGTGCCCAGCACCAGCCCGCCGCGCTGGTTGGCGAGGCGGAAGAGATAATCGGTACGCAGGCCGGCCTGGACATTCTCGAACGTCACGTCATAGACCGGCTCGCCGCGTCCGAACGGATGATCCATATCTTTCAACATCTGTGTGGCGGCGGGGCGGATGTCGATCTCGTCCGCCACGATGCCGAGCGCGCGCATCAGCGCCCAGGCATGCGCCTTCGTACCCTCGCCGGTGGCGAAGCCGGGCATGGTGAAGCCGAGGATGTCGGAACGCGGGCGGCCGAGCCGGTCCATCGCCTTTGCCGCGACGATCAGCGCGTGCGTCGAATCGAGGCCGCCGGACACGCCGATCACCAGCGTCTTCGATCCCGTCGCGGACAGGCGCTTCGCCAGTCCCTCGACCTGGATGTTGAACGCCTCGTAACAGTCGGCGTCGCGCTTGTCGGGATCGTTGGGGACGAAGGGGAAGCGGCGGACATCGCGCTCGAGGCCGGTGTCGCGCGCATCGTCGCCGTGCATGAAGGCGATGCGGCGGAAGCGGGTTTCCGGATGGCCGGCGAAGACGGCGGCGTCGTTGAAGGTGCCGAACCGCGTCCGCTCCTGCAACAGCCGCTCCGCATCGATATCGGCGACGGCAAGTTCGGGGTCATGGCCGAAGCGGGTCGACCCGGCGAGCAGTTCGCCGAGTTCGTAGACCAGCCCCTGACCGTCCCATGACAGGTCGGTCGTGCTCTCGCCCGGTCCAGCGGCGGAATAGACATAGGCGCAGACTGCGCGCGCCGACTGCGCCGCGGCGAGCATCGCCCGCTCCCGCGCCTTGCCGATGACGATGTTGCTGGCGGACAGGTTGCAGCAGATCAGCGCCCCCGCCAGCGCACCGGCGGTGGAGGGCGGGGTGGGTGCCCAGTAATCCTCGCAGATTTCCGCATGGAAGGTGAAGAAGGGCAGGTCGGTGGCGGCGAAGAGCAGGTCGACGCCGAACGGCACGTCCTCTCCGCCGATTGCGATCGTCAGCCCGTGGAGGCCAGCGCCGCTGACGAACCAGCGTTTTTCGTAATATTCGCGGTAGTTGGGCAGGAAGGTTTTCGGCACCACGCCAAGGATGCGACCGCGCGCGATGACGACGGCGCAGTTGTACAGGCGACCGGCCCGCTCGATCGCGGCACCGACGATCAGCACGGGCTTCAGGTCGCGGCTGGCATCGCGCACCGCGACGATCGCCGCCAGCGACGCGCTTTGTTGCGCGGATTGCAGGTGCAAATCGTCGATCGCGTAGCTTGTGAGGTTCAGTTCCGGAAACACGACGAGGTCGACGCCGCGGTCATGCGCGGTCCGCGCGAGCGCGATCGCCGCCGCCGCGTTGGCAGGGGCATCACCGACGCTGGCCGGCGGCGTCGCCGCGGCGACCCGAACCATACGCTGGCGATGAAGGGCGTAGAACGGATGCGTGGTCATGACCGGCAGAATAGCGCGGGTGGGAGCGGGGCGCTATGATTCAGGATGGTGGTGTGAGGGTTTCGCGTCATGCGCGTTGCCCGTCAGGGATCAAGAAATTTACAGGCCCCCGTCGTGTGTGAACGCTAGGTGCGCGGCCATGGCGGCGAGCAGTCTGATGTTCGCCCTGGCAATGCCGGCGGCCGGGTCGGGATGGCACGACACAGCGGGGCGGCGAAGCAGCCGCCGAGATGAAGGAATTACGATGACGATCACGATGTACGGCATCCGCAACTGCGACACGGTGAAGAAGGCGCGGGCGTGGCTCAATGCTAACGGGACCCCCTTTGCGTTCCACGACTACAAGACGGCCGGCGTCGATGCGGAGCGGCTGGCGGGATGGGTTGAGCGGCTGGGGTGGGAGAAGCTGCTCAACCGCAACGGGACGACGTTTCGCAAATTGCCGGAGGCGGAGCGGGGCGATCTGGACGCGGACAAGGCCACTGCGCTGATGATCGCGCACCCGTCGGCGATCCGGCGGCCGGTGGTCGAAGCGGGCGACGTGCTGCTCGTAGGGTTCGATACGGAGGCTTACAGCGAACGGTTGGGTTGAGCCGCTTGCGTAACGACTGCGGTAGGCGCAGCATCGCACCTTGGAAAATCGGGGGAATCAATGGCTGGCTGGACGAAAACGCCCTTGTGGTTCCGCACCCTGGCCGTCGTGCTGATCCTGTGGGGCGCGATGGGCGTGTTGGCGTGGGTGCAGCAGATGCGGCTCGGGGCGGAGGCGATGGGGCCGGCGACCGCGTATGACCGCGCGCTCTACGCCAGCCTGCCGGGCTGGTATGACTGGGTGTACCTGATCGCGGTGGGTACGGGGCTGGTCGGTGCGGCGATGCTGTTGCTGGGGTCGGCGCTGGCGCGGCCGGTGTTCGCCGTTTCGCTGGTCGGGGTCGTGGTGATGTTCGGCTGGATGTTCCTGGCGACCGACATCGTCGTGGTCAAAGGCGTTCCGCTGGCGATGGGCTTTCCGATCGTCATCGTCGCGATCGCCGTCTTGCAGCTATGGCTTGCCGGCATGGCCGCGCGGCGTGGCTGGATCGGCTGAGGCGGCGGCGCTACACCGCGGACCATGTCCACGACCTACACGCTCGATACGGCGACCAGCCGCGCCAACCCCACGCCCGCGCCGATCAAACGCCTGACGGTGCCGGCCATCCGGCGGCGGAAGGGGGCGGAGCCGCTGGTGATGCTGACGGCCTATACGGTGCGGACGGCGCAGTTGCTCGATCCGCATTGCGACATGCTGCTGGTCGGGGACAGTCTGGGGCAGGTGGTCTACGGATTGCCGTCGACGGTGCCGGTGACGCTGGAGATGATGGCGGCGCACGGGGCGGCGGTGGTGCGGGGCAGCTATCACGCGGTCGTCGTCATCGACATGCCGTTCGGCAGCTACGAGGCGTCGCCCGAACAGGCGTTCGCCAGCGCGGCGCGGCTTCTCAAGGAAACCGGCGCGGCGGCGGTGAAGCTGGAGGGCGGGGAGGCGATGGCGCCGACCGTGCGCTTCCTGACCGAACGCGGGATTCCCGTTATGGGACATGTCGGGCTGACGCCGCAGGCGGTGAACGTGCTGGGCGGCTACGGCGCGCGCGGCCGGACCGAGGCGGAGGCGGCGAAGATCGTCGCGGACGCCGTGGCGGTGGCAGAGGCCGGCGCGTTCGCGATCGTGATCGAGGGCGTGGTCGAGCCGATCGCTGTCGCGATCACGCGGGCGGTGGACTGTCCGACGATCGGCATCGGTGCCTCGGCGCAATGCGACGGCCAGGTGCTGGTCGGCGAGGACATGCTGGGCCTGTTCGACCGGGTGCCGCGCTTCGTGAAGCGGTACGACGATCTGGCGACGCGGATCGGCGACGCGGCGGCGGCCTTCGCCGTGGATGTCCGGTCGCGGGCGTTTCCCGGGCCGGAGCAGGTCTATGCGCCGAAGGAATGAGTGCGGTTCCTGATCGAGGTTCATCCGCCGCTTCCCCTTGCGCGCGTCCCCGGCTATGGCGCGCGATCAACCTGTCCCGACTTTCTGGAGCCGCTGCTTGCCCCTCTCGCCGCACGATAACGAAGCCTTTCTCCGCGAAGTCGACGAAGGCGTCCGGCGCGACCGGCTGACCGATTTCTGGACCCGCTGGGGCAAGCTCGCCGCCGTAGCGCTGGTGCTGGCGATCGCGGCGTTCGGAGGGTTCCTGTACTGGCAGCATCGCCAGACCGAAGCCGCTGGCGAGCAGGGCGTGCAGTTGTCGCAGGCGTTCGAGGCGCTGGGCGCAGGCAACGTCGCCGGCGCGCAGCCGACGCTGGCGACGCTGGCGACCGAGGGACGTGCCGGATATCGCGCGCTGGCGAAGTATACGCAGGCGGATATCCTGTTGCAGAAGAACGACCTGAAGGGTGCCGCTGCCAAGTTCGCGGAGGTTGCGGGCGATACGTCGCTGGGTAAGCCGTTCCGCGATCTCGCGCTCGTCCGCCAGACCAGCGCCGAGTTCGACACGTTGAAGCCGCAGGTCGTCATCGAGCGGCTGCGGCCGCTGGCTGTACCGGGCAGCGCGTTCCTGGGCAGCGCGGGCGAGATGGTCGCGATCAGCCACCTGCGTACCGGCCGCCGCGACCTGGCGGGTCAGCTGTTCGCCCAGATCGCGCGGGACGACGGCGTGCCCGAATCCCTGCGTCAACGCGCCGTTCAGATGGCGGGCGCGATGGGCGTCGACGCCGTTCCCGCTCCCGCTGGCGCGGCCGCAAACCAGGAAGCCCGATGATGAAGTCCTTTCGCGCGCCGGCCCTGCTGCTGGCGCTGACCGCACTGAGCGCGTGCGGCATCTTTTCCGGCGGCGGCGCCAAGAAGACGCCAACGCTGGGTGAGAGGGTGCCGATCCTGACGTCGGAGAACGACGTCCGGACCGATCCGACCATGGCGGACGTGGCGGTCGCTCTGCCGGCGGCAACGGCGAACGAGACGTGGACGCAACCGGGTGGCAATGCGGCCAAGTCGATGGGGCATCTGGCGCTGGCAGCGAACCCGAACCGGGTGTGGCAGGCGACGATCAACGGCGGCTCCAATCGCGAACGACTGGCGGCGACGCCGGTGGTGGCCGAGGGCAAGCTGTTCGTGATCGACGTCGCCGCCGTGGTGCACGCGTTCGATGCGCAGAGCGGCGCGGTATTGTGGTCGCAGAAGATCACGGCAAACGAGGAAAACCGCACGGCGCGGTTCGGCGGCGGCGTCAGCTACGACGAGGCGAAGCTTTACGCCACGGACGGATTGGGCGACGTCGTCGCGCTGAACGCGGCGGACGGGAGGGAATTGTGGCGGTCGAAGCCCGGCGGACCGTTGCGCGGCAGCCCGACGATCGCCAACGGCAACGTCTATGTCATCACGCAGGACAACCAGATCTTCTCGCTGAGCCAGACGGACGGCAAGGTGCAGTGGGTGCAGGCGGGAACGCTGGAGACGCAGGGCGTATTCGGCGTCGCCGCGCCGTCAGCGAGCCAGGGATCGGTCGTCGCGGGCTTCTCATCAGGCGAATTGAGCGCCTATCGATACGAGAATGGCCGCGTGTTGTGGCAGGACGCCCTGTCGCGCACGTCGATCACCACGTCGGTGTCGAGTCTGGCGGACATCGACGCGGAACCCGTCATCGAGGGTGGGCGCGTCTATGCGGTCGGGCAGGGTGGGCGCATGGTCGCGCTGGAACTGGCGACCGGGCAGCGGCTGTGGGAGCAGAACCTAGCCGGCATCTCGACGCCGTGGATCGCGGGTGAGTGGCTGTTCGTGGTCACCGATGACGCGCGGTTGGCATGCCTGTCGCGGGCCAGCGGCAAGGCGCGGTGGTTGGCGCAGTTGCCACGCTTCCGCAACATCAAGAAGCGGTCCGGGCCGATCACGTGGTTCGGGCCGGTATTGGCGGGCGATCGGCTGGCGTTGACCAATTCGCGCGGGCAGCTTGTGTTCGTCTCGCCGACCGATGGTGCGGTCGGGCAGACGATCGAAACCGGCACGCCGTTCTCGCTGCCGCCGATCGTCGCGAACTCGACCGTCTACACGGTGGACCAGAAGGGGCGCGTGTCGGCGTTCCGCTAGGGTGATGCGGGGGGTTTTAGCGGACCCCCACCTCCGCTACGGCACGGGTCATGCCAAAACTCCCCGTGGTCGCGATCGTCGGCCGACCCAATGTCGGCAAGTCGACTTTGTTCAATCGCCTCGTCGGCAAGAAGCTTGCGCTGGTCGACGACCGGCCGGGCGTGACGCGCGACCGGCGGGAGGGCGACGCGCACCTGCTGGGCATGGATTTCCGCGTCATCGACACCGCAGGGTATGAGGATCACGACGCGCAGACATTGCCCGGCCGCATGCGGTTGCAGACCGAGGCGGCCGTGGCCCAAGCCGACGTCGCACTGTTCCTGTTCGATTCCCGAGCCGGCATCGTCCCGCTGGACGAGGAGATCAGCCGGTGGCTGCGCCAGTCGAGCACCCCTGTGATTCTGGTCGCGAACAAGGCCGAAGGACGCAGCGGCGAGCAGGGTATCCTGGAGTCACTCAGCCTCGGATTCGGATACCCGGTTCAGCTGTCGGCCGAGCACGGCGAAGGCGTCGCCGATCTCTTCGAATCCCTGTTGCCGCTGATCGAGGGCGCCGAGACGGCGGCGGACGAGGAGGACGACGATCGTCCCGACGCGCCGCTGAAACTGGCGATCGTCGGTCGACCAAATGCGGGCAAGTCGACGCTCATCAACCGCATATTGGGGCAGGATCGCCTCATTACCGGGCCGGAGGCCGGCATCACGCGGGATTCGATCGCGATCGACTGGGTCTGGCATCCACCCGGCGGCGGCGAGCATCCGGTGCGATTGATCGACACCGCGGGCATGCGCAAGCGCGCCAAGGTGCAGGACAAGCTGGAAAAGCTGTCGGTTGCCGATGCCCTGCATGCGGTCGATTTCGCGGAGGTCGTCGTGCTGCTCCTCGACGCGACACTGGGGCTGGAGGCGCAGGATCTGCGGATCGCGGACCGTGTTCTGGAGGAGGGGCGGGCGCTCATCATCGCTCTCAACAAATGGGATGTGGCCGAGAATGCGTCGTCGCTGTTCAACGGCGTCAAGCGCGCGCTGGAGGACGGGTTGAGCCAGGTGAAGGGCGTGACCGTCGTCACGGTATCGGGTGCCACCGGCCGGGGCATCGACCAGATGATCGGCGCGGCGTTCGAGGCGCGCGATGCGTGGTCGAAGCGGGTCGGCACGGGCGAGCTCAACCGCTGGTTCGAACGTGCGATCGAGGCCAATCCGCCCCCCGCCGCGGGCGGCAAGCGGATCAAGATGCGGTACGTGACGCAGGTGAAAACTCGGCCGCCCAGCTTCGTGATCTTCGGCACGCGCGTCGATCAACTGCCTGCCAGTTACGAACGCTATCTGGTCAATTCGATGCGGAAGGATCTCGGCTTTGGAGCCGTGCCGGTGCGGCTGAGCCTGCGCGCGCCTAAAAATCCTTTCGACCCGTGAAATGAAAATGGCACGAGGCAACTATTGGTTTACGCGTTTCCGCTAGAGAGCGGTTCGGGTTCACCAACAGAAAGTGCGCAACGTGTCGTTCGAGGGCAGCAGTTTGGTCGACTGGGCCGCCTACAATCAGGCGCGGTCGGAACTGGGTACGGGCTTCGTCCGCATTCTTGGCTATTTTCGGGAGGACGGCGTTAAGTCGGTCATCGCGATCGAAGCCGCGATGCGTGCGAACAACGCCGCAGCACTGGTCATTCCCGCGCACACGCTGAAGGGTGAGTCGCGGCAGTTCGGCGCGGAGCCACTGGGCATGCTGGCCGAGAAGATCGAGAACATCGGCCGCGACTGTGTCGAGGCGCAGGACACCCCGGAAGAGGCGTTGGCGCCGGTCGCCCGATTGCGCCCCTTGTTCGAGGAGACGCTGACGCTGCTGGAGCGGGAAGCCAGTCCCGTGGTGGCGACGGCGGTCCGCAGGCCCATGGGCGGCGGCTTTGGCCGTCGCGGCGTCTCCGCCGGGGCATGACGAACCGCGGACCGGCGAAATGCCGGTCCGCGACGTCGATATCAGGCGAAGGTCACCGTCGTGCGACGGCGGCGACGAAGCGAACCGCCGACCGCGCCGCCACCGAGCATCATCATAGCCCAGGTCGCGGGTTCCGGCACGGTGCCGCCGACCATCGAGCGACGAATGAATGTCTGGTGGATGCTGACGGGGACGAAACCGCCCAGTTCACCCCAGCTATTGTTCAGCGCGTTGTCGACGTCGCCGAAGTTCATGCCGAACGACGAGATGAACGACGTGACCGTTGCGATCCGGCCGTTCACGAAGCTCGGGCCGCCCGAGTCTCCACCGGCGATCATCACTTCCATCGCACCGCGGCCGGTATCGCAGAACCCGTTGCCCGCGCCCAGTGCGACGGCGATCCGGCATCCGCTATCCTGCGAAGCGAGACCGTTGTCGAAGTCCGCCAGCATGATCTTGCTCTTGGCGGCGGTCCCGCCAAACGCGCCTTCGAACTGGCCGTTGAAGGCGGGGTCGCCGATCGCGTAGTCGAACTTGTTGTCGCCCTGACGACGACGGCCGGGGTTCAGGTTGGCACCCACCGATCCGCCGGTGTCCGAACGACGGCCGAAGCCGGCGACGTTGAAGTCCTGACCAGTCAGGTCGCCGGTGAACAGGCCGTAGCTCTTCGCGAAGCTGGGAGCGAGGTCGGACAGGCGGAGGACCGCGATGTCATTCTCATCGATGACCTGGCCGGTGTAGCCCGAGTTGACGAAATAGGACGCGACGCTGACGCTGGTCGCGAGCGTGCTTGAGCTGGGGACAACGTCCGGATCGATACCGCCGTAAAAATAGGCGGTCGTCTTGATCGGGGTGGGCGTTCCGTTACCGCCGCTGACGCAGTGCGCGGCCGTCACGATCGAGCGACGGTCGGCGAGCAGCGAGCCCGAGCAGATGAAGGACCCGCCCGAGGTTTCCATGATGAGCGACACGACACCGTTGTACCGCGCTGCGTTCGCGAAATAGCGCGGATCGCCGCCGCCGACGAGGGTGGCGGTCGAGGTCTGGCCGACGATCATCGGTGCCGAAACGGCGCGCAGCGAACCGGCGTTGGCCTGCACCGCCATGGTCAGGGCCACGGACGCGCCGAGCGCGCCGAGAATGACGTTCTTCAAGATATTTCCCCCGTTTCGCGGGCTAAAGCCGATTTCGACTTGCCTGCTGCCAATCCTTAACAGGAGATTTACCGTTTCCAATCATGAAATCTGGATGCCGTCCCGATTTGACGCAGCGCGGCGCGATATCGGTCCGGACCGGCATCACGCCAAAGCAGCATCGGTTCCCATCAGGGCCGGAAAAAAGCCCTCATGCGCGGTTCGCAATGCGTCGAGTGCGACCACGTCGTCGCGATCGGGACGCTCGAAGATCAGGCGCTTGCCGCCGGTACGGCCGAGCGGTTCGACCTCGACATCGGCGGCATGCGCCTCTGCCAGGAAATCGAGCAGGGCGGGATCGTGGACGGTGACGATGTAGACGCCCTGGTCTTCCGCGAAGAAACTGCGCGCGCAGTCGAACGGCTGCTTGCGGTCGATCATCGCGCCGATGCCGCTGGCCAGCGCCATTTCCGCCACGGCCACGGCGACCCCACCGTCCGACACGTCGTGACAGGCGGTGACCTGACCCGCCTCGATCCGCGCGCGAATGAAGTCGCCGGTGCGGCGTTCCGCCGCAAGATCGACGGGCGGGGGCGGGCCTTCCTCGCGGCCATGCACCTCGCGCAGCCACAGCGACTGGCCGAGATGGCCGCCACGCGTACCGACCACAAGGACGATGTCACCGGTGCCCTTGAATGCGATCGTCACGTTCTTCTGCCAGTCCGCGAGCAGGCCGATCGCGCCGATCGCCGGCGTCGGCAGGATCGCCGAGCCACCGCCGGTCGCCTTGGATTCGTTGTAGAGCGAGACGTTGCCGGACACGATCGGGAAGTCGAGCGCGCGGCAGGCGTCGCTCATCCCCTCCAGACAGCCGACGATCTGGCCCATGATCTCCGGGCGTTGCGGGTTGGCGAAGTTCAGGCAGTTAGTAACCGCCAGCGGGTTGCCGCCGACCGCCGTGATGTTGCGCCACGCCTCCGCGACCGCCTGTTTGCCGCCCTCGACCGGGTCGGCGAAGCAATAACGCGGGGTGCAGTCGGTGGTGATCGCCAGCGCCTTGTCCGTTCCGTGGACGCGGACGACGGCCGCATCGCCACCGGGGCGCTGCACGGTGTCGGCGCCGACCATGTGGTCGTACTGCTCCCAGATCCAGCGGCGCGACGCGATGTCGGGCGAGCCCATCAAAGTTGTCAGGTCTGCCGCGATGTCCTTGCACCCCGGTACGGTTTCCAGCGGCCCGGGCTTCGGCGTCGGAACGTGCGGACGATCGTAGAGCGGCGCCTCGTCGGCGAGGGGTCCGAGCGGGATGTCGCACACGGTCTCACCCTTGAACGTCAGGACCATGCGGCCGGTGTCGGTGACGCGGCCGATGACGGCGAAGTCGAGTTCCCACTTGCGGAAGATCGCCTCCGCCTCGGCCTCGCGGCCGGGCTTCAGGACCATCAGCATGCGCTCCTGCGATTCGGAGAGCATCATCTCGTAGGGCGTCATGCCGGTCTCGCGCTGGGGGACGTCGTCCATCACCAGTTCGATGCCGACGCCGCCCTTCGACGCCATCTCGACCGAGGAGGAGGTGAGGCCGGCGGCACCCATGTCCTGAATCGCGACGATCACGTCGGTGGCCATCAGTTCGAGGCAGGCCTCGATCAGCAGCTTTTCCGTGAAGGGGTCGCCGACCTGCACGGTCGGGCGCTTGGCGTCGGCATCGTCGCCGAAATCGGCGGACGCCATCGT
Source organism: Sphingomonas sp. Leaf343 (assembly GCF_001423765.1). GTDB lineage: Bacteria > Pseudomonadota > Alphaproteobacteria > Sphingomonadales > Sphingomonadaceae > Sphingomonas. The sequence goes on along the minus strand of NZ_LMPG01000010.1, from coordinate 446,228 downwards.
CGCGCCGTGGATGCCGTCGCGGCCGGTCTTCGACCCGACATAGACGATCGGGTTGCCGATGCCGGATGCGGCCGAATAGAAGATCTTGTCCTGATCGGCGATCCCGACCGTCATCGCGTTGACGAGGATGTTGCCGTCATAGGCGGCATGGAAGTTCACCTCGCCGCCCACGGTCGGTACGCCGACGCAATTGCCGTAGCCACCGATGCCATGGACGACGCCCGCGATCAGGTGGCGCATCTTCGGGTGGTCGGGCCGGCCGAAGCGCAGCGCGTTCATGTTGGCGATCGGCCGCGCGCCCATCGTGAACACGTCGCGCAGGATACCGCCCACGCCCGTCGCCGCGCCCTGATAGGGTTCGATGTAGGAGGGGTGATTATGCGACTCCATCTTGAAGATCGCGGCCTGATTGTCGCCGATATCGACGACCCCGGCGTTCTCGCCCGGCCCGCAGATCACGCGCGGCCCGGTGGTCGGCAGCTTCTTCAGGTGGATGCGGCTGGATTTGTAGCTGCAATGCTCTGACCACATCACCGAGAAGATGCCCAGTTCGACGAGGTTCGGCTCCCGCCCGAGCGCGTGCAGCACGCGGTCATATTCCTCGGTGGACAGGCCGTGCTCGGCGACGATCTCGGGCGTGATCTGGGTCATGGAGTGGGCTGTAGCGGGGTGGGGCGAAGGCGTCACCCCACCCGCTCGCCAATCGACATCAAGGACGGTGTCGATCCGATTGCTTCCGTTCGGCCGACTGCTATCATCCGCAGGTCAAAAGGGGAGGTCGGGATGTTTTCGATTGCTTTGCTCGCCGCGGTAACCATGCCGAACGCCACGATCATGGGCGATTTCGACCGCGACGGACGGATGGATCGGGTACGGCTTGAGCGCAAGGGAGAGGCCTACAACATCGTGATGTATCGCGCGACGGGGGATGTCGAGCCGGTGCAACGCGGCGTCACTCCGGTCGAGAACTTCAAGTTCAAGAAGGTCAGCCGCGAAGCGCGCGGGGCCGCGTGCCAAGCGGCGTCCGTATCGCGCTACGTCTGCGATGCGGGTGACGTTCTGGAATATGGCACGGCCAGCGATTACGTCATCGCGATCTGGAATGGCAGCCGCTTCGTGCTCCACCGGCCGCTCTCCCCGCAGACGGCCGCCAGTTAGGTCGTCAATCGTAAGGCGGCTGGGGATAGCCCCGGGGCGACATGGTGAAAATCTCGCAGCCGTCGTCGGTGATGCCGATCGAGTGTTCGAACTGCGCCGACAGCGAGCGGTCGCGCGTCACGGCGGTCCAGCCGTCGTCGAGCAGCTTCACGTCGGGGCGGCCGATGTTGATCATCGGTTCGATCGTGAAGATCATGCCGGGCCGCAGTTCCGGGCCGGTACCGGGGCGGCCGACATGGACGACTTCCGGGGCGTCGTGAAACAGGCGACCCACGCCGTGACCGCAGAAATCACGCACGACGCCGTAGCGGTGCTTTTCCGCGTGTCGCTGGATCGCGTGGGCGACGTCTCCCATGTGGTTGCCGGGTTTCGCCTGCTTGATGCCGAGCATCAGGCATTCGTAGGTGACCTCGACCAGCCGCCGCGCCTTCAGCGGCACGTCGCCGATCAGGTACATGCGGCTCGAGTCGCCATGCCATCCATCGACGATCGGGGTGACGTCGACGTTGACGATGTCGCCGGACTTCAACGTCTTTTCGGACGGGATGCCGTGGCAGACGACATGGTTGATCGAGATGCAGGTCGAATGCGTGTAGCCGCGATAACCGAGCGTCGCAGGCACGCCGCCGCCGGCCAGTACGAAGTCGTAGATCAGTCGGTCGAGCTCCGCGGTGCTGACGCCCGGCACCATGTGCGGGACGAGCATGTCGAGCGTTTCGGCGGCGAGCCTGCCCGCCTTGTGCATGCCGGCGAAGGCGGCGGGGCCGTGGAGCTTGATGGCGCCGGTGCGCGCATCGGGCGCGTCGGAGGTGACGGTCACGTATTCGGTCATACGCGCTGATATAGCGTGGCGGGCGGCGCTTTGCGAGGCTATGCGGGCGCTATGGAGAGCAGCCGCATCTGGACCGCCGCCCTCGTCGTGATCGGCGACGAGATCCTGTCTGGCCGGACGCAGGACAAAAACGTCGCGCAACTGGCGGCCTGGCTCAACGTGCAGGGGATCCGCCTCGCCGAGGTCCGCGTCGTCGCGGACCGGGAGGAGGCGATCGTCGAGGCGGTGAACACGCTTCGCGCGCGCAACGATTACCTGTTCACGACGGGGGGCATCGGCCCGACGCATGACGACATCACCGTCGATGCGATCGCGGCGGCGCTGGGCGTCTCGGTCGTCCATCATCCGGACGCACTGGCGACGCTGGAGGCCTATTACCAGACGCGCGGCGGCATGACGGAGGCGCGGGCGCGGATGGCGCGCGTGCCGGAGGGCGCGACGCTGATCGAGAACCGCGTGTCGGGCGCACCGGGCATCCGCTGGGGAAATATCTTCATCATGGCGGGCGTGCCGCACATCACGGCGGGGATGCTCGACCGGCTGACCGGTACGCTGGAGGGAGGACGTCCCGTCGTGTCGCGCACGATCGGTTGCTGGGTCGCGGAGAGCGAGGTGGCCGACCTGCTGAGAGCGACGGAGAAGGCGTATGCCGATGCGGAAGGTGGCATCGCGATCGGCAGCTATCCCTTTTTCCGCGAGGGTCGGGTGGGTGCGAACTTCGTCGTCCGCAGCCCGGATGCGGCGCAGGTCGATGCCTGCATCGCCGATCTGACGGCCGCACTGGTCGCGACCGGGCGGGAGGTGACGGACGGCGGCATTTGAACGAATCCGGCGCCTCGCCAGTGACTTGATGAAGGCGCTGTCATCGAACTGACGCCAAGCTGTCGCCATTTCGCAACGCGTACGTCACGGTGTTGTTATGCGACACCTGCATTGCGCCCCCATCGGCCGGCCACGGCCATACCGGGGGACACCAGATGACGATCCTGAACGCCGACGCGCTCGCCTATGACGATGGCGACGTCGATACCAACCGCTCGCAGAACCGGCATCTCAGCGACCTGATCGCGGTCCGCTATTCGCGTCGCCAGACGCTGATGGGTGGCCTGCGCGCGGCCGGGGCGGCGGCGTTCGGCGGCATGCTGCTGACGGCCTGCGGCGACGGCGACGACGATGGCGGCGAAACCGCGGTCGTCAGCGCCGGCCAGAACATCACCACCAGCGGCGGCAAGACGGTGCAACTCGCCGGTTCGATCACCAGCGGCACGGCGGCGTCGGTCCAGTGGGAGCAGACGTCCGGCACGCCGGTGAACCTGAGCGGCGCGACGACCAACACCGCCACCTTCTCCGCGCCCGCCGTGACTGCGCAGACGCCGCTGGTGTTCCGCTTCACCGCGACCAGCCCGGATGGCGTACGTTCGCTGTCGGAGACGACGGTCACGCTGATGCCGACGATGCTGGGCTTCACCGCCGTGTCGAAGAGTCTGGCAGACGTGGTCGCGGTGCCGACCGGTTACAGCGTGTCGGTGCTGTACCGGCTGGGCGATCCGATCTCCGCCAGCGTTCCCGCCTATGCCAATGACGGCACCGATTCGAACTTCGCGCAGCGCGCGGGCGACCATCATGACGGCATGAGCTATTTCGGCCTGTCCGCCAGCGGCAGCGCGCCGGACCCGACCAGCAGCCTGCGCGGCCTGCTGGCGATGAATCACGAGAATATCACCGAGTCGTATCTACACACCGCCGGCGTCACGTCGGTGGGTGGCGCACGTCCCGCCGCAGAGGCGATCAAGGAGATCGAGGCGCACGGCGTTTCGGTGATCGAGGTCGCCCGTGCTTCCGCCACGGGCGCCTGGAGCTACACGCAGGGATCGTCGCTCAACCGCCGCATCACGCCGAACACGCCGATGAGCTTCAGCGGGCCGGTGCGCGGCAATGCCATCCTGCGCACGCGGCAGTCGACCGACGGCACCGCCGGTCGCGGCACGATCAACAATTGCGCGAACGGCACGATGCCGTGGCACACCTATCTGACCTGCGAAGAGAATTGGGCGGGATATTTCCGTCGCGACACCGGCGACGTCGCCGCCCGTACCGCCGCCGGCCGCGCCAAGGAGAACGTCTCGCTGGCCCGTTACGGCATCGGTCAGGGCCGCGCGGGCAATTACGCGTGGTCGACCGCGGTACCGACCGACGCCAGCAGCACCGTCTTCGCGCGCTGGAACGCGACGATGGTCGCAGGCACGCCGACCGACGGCACGGGCGATTTCAGCCACGAACCCTTCACCTTCGGCTGGGTGGTGGAGATCGATCCGTTCGACCCCGCCTCGACTCCGCGCAAGCGCACCGCGCTGGGCCGCATGAACCATGAGGGCTGCGAGGCCGGCCGGATGATCGCCGGCGTCAAGCCCGCCTTCTACATGGGGGACGATGCCCAGAACGAGTATATCTACAAGTTCGTGTCGGCGACGCCGTGGTCGGCGGCGGATGCCACGGCCACCAACCGGCTGGCGATCGGCGACAAATATCTCGACTCGGGCACGCTGTACGTCGCCAAGTTCGCTGCGGACGGGAGCGGCCAGTGGCTGCCGCTGGTATTTGGTCAGGGGCCGCTGACCAGCGCCAATACGACCTACGCCTTTGCCGATCAGGCGGACGTGCTGGTCAATTGCCGCCTCGCCGCCGACGCGCTGGGCGCGACGCCGATGGATCGTCCGGAATGGACCGCGGTCAACCCGGCAACGGGCGAGATGTACTGCACGCTGACCAACAACTCGTCGCGCTCTGCGGGCCGCGTCGATGCCGTCAACCCGCGCGCCTACACCGACCCGAAGGTCGATGGCCGGGCGGCGAGCACCGGCAACGTCAACGGCCATGTGGTTCGCCTGCGCGAGACGGCGGATACGTCGGAAGCGACGACCTTCACATGGGACATCTACGCCTTCGGTGCGGGATCCGACCTCGACCCGGCGAACATCAACCTGTCGCAGCTGGATGCCACAAACGACTTCTCGTCGCCGGACGGCATGTGGTTCGGCCTGTCGAGCAACGTCACGGGTCAGGCGACGCCGTTGCTGTGGTTGCAGACCGATGACGGATCGTACACCGACGTAACCAACTGCATGATGCTGGCGGCGATCCCCGGCACGGTCGGCGACGGCGGGACGCGGACCGTCGTCAATTCGCTGAACGGTGCTTCGAGCAGCGCGACGACGCGGATCGGCAAGGCGCCCGGCACGACGCTGCGCCGGTTCCTGGTCGGGCCGAAACAGTGCGAGATCACCGGCATCCACTCCACCCCGGACGGCAAGTCGCTGTTCGTAAACATCCAGCATCCCGGCGAGGGCGGTGGTGCCGGCAACAACACGTCAAGCTGGCCGAATACCCAGACCGGTGCCGCGACGGGCACGTCACGTCCCCGGTCGGCGACGATCGTCATCACCAAGGATGACGGCGGCGTGGTCGGAATCTAGGTAAGGGGCGGCGTGACGACGGGACGGTGCGGTTCGCCTTAACTCTTCCGTCGCTTCGCCGCTCGTCCTTCGCAGAGACGGGTTGAATCGGGAACGGCCGGACGGCCGGGCTGTTGACGGTCGTAATCCTCTATCGAAGAGACCGGATATGAAAACCCTGCTCGCGACCGCCCTTTTGGTCTCACCCGCCATCGCCGTGGCGCAGACGAACTCCGCACCGCAAACCGCCGCACCGCGTGCCGGCGGGTTGCTGGAGCAGGCGGGCGGTCTGCTGGGCGGGGGACTGCCGCAACTGGGCGCGATCGGCGCGGGCAATGCCGCCGGGTTGCTGGGCTATTGCGTGAAGAACAACGTCCTCGGCGGCGCGAACGCGAGCGGCATCCTCGGCAAGTTGGCCGGGCAGCAAGGTGTGGCGAACTCCCCCGGTTTCCTCGCCGGCCAACGGGGAACCGTGCAGACGGGCGGCGATGAAGGACTGTCGCTCGCCAGCCTGAAAGGCCGCGTCAAGACGCAGGTCTGCAATCAGGTGCTGAAGCGGGCGCAATCCTTTTTGTGACAGCCCCTTTCGGGACGATATGTGGTCCGCGGGCGCAGGGATGTGGATCGGCTCGCCGCCAGGGCGAGCGCGGGTTGACGGGCGTCTAGTGTGTCGCGCTACCGGTATTCAGCCGCCGCTGCCAGATGTCGACACAGGCCTTAACGGCGCTGCTGCAAACCAGAGCGATACCCGCGGTCCAGCCCGTGACGAACATCAGCGGGACGGCGTTCGCCGCCTTCTCCGCCGTCGCCGCGATGACGACGGTGCCGATCGCCTGCCCGATCGGCATTACGACTACCGTGGTAACGGCGAGGACCACCAAAACCAGCTTCGGCCGATCTGCAAACTTGGCGATGACCGCTTTGGCGTGCGCGGCAATCGGTACCGCCGCCACGAAAGATACGCCTGCCAGCAGAAGGAGGGGCGCGCTGCCCGCCGGATGAAGATGACCGGCGGCGTTCCAGCCGCCGATGCTCACTATTTTCGAGAGCAGCAGGTAGCTCGCCAGCGGGATATACAGGAGCCCCCAGCAGAGCACGCCCAGCATTCCAAGGTCGCTGAGATCGCCTGCGATACGAGCCGTTTTAGGATAGCGTCGGCGGTTCGCATGACGCCAGCCACTGACGATCGCGAGCGCACAGAGAAGGGGAGCCGGAAGCATGCCGCGTCCTTTATGCCACGCCGACCGAGTCGTGGCCGACGCAGCGCAGGATGACGCGGATACTGCGCGATGTCACGCGGTTGCGACGGTCTTGGCCCGAGCGGCGCTGAGCGAAATGGCGTCGCGTGCGGAGGATTCTGCCGACTTCCCGTCGGCGGTTCGGCCTTCGGCCCGTATCGCCGACGCATCGGGCGAGGACCTTGGCCCCAAAGTCCCCGGCCGTAAAACCCGGAGGCAACTGCGATAGATATGAGAAGAGGTTGTCGAGCGCCTCCCGGCGACCCGACAACCCCTAAACATGGTCAGCGGCCGGAGAGCTCCAGCCCGGGAAACCATGATGCCTCTGACATCCTCGTCATGCCGTTGACTGGGGGAGGATACCCCCCGGCACGATTCAAACGGATGTCAGAAGCGAGTCCCCCGAACGAACTGAACCGACCCCACTGCTGAACCATGAGACATCGGATCACCTCCTTTCGCTTGTTGATAGCCATGTGACCGGCACCGGTCACGATCGGAATGTGCGGTGTCGGAGCGCCGGATACAAGGGGTTTCTGCGGACTTGCGACCAGCCGTTCAGCGGCAGTCCTGTACGACGCGGCCGACCTCCGCATACGGGGGGATCACCAACGTCGGCGCGGTCGGCTGCTGGATGACGAAACGGCCCCGGCTGAACGCCATCGCGTCGAGCAGCGGGTCGGTCGCAGCGAAGGCGGCGGCGACATAGGGCGGAGTGCCGCCGGTCGACTGGACCGCGATCGCGCGGGTCGTACTGGTCGTGCGGATCGTCAGCGGAGTCACCGCCGCACCGCTGCGGGAAAGATAGATCTGCCGCGCGGCCATGTCGCAGCGGATAGTCAGGCCGGCGTCGCTGCCGGTCGGCCCAAACAAGGCGAGGCTGCCACGGGCGTCGCGGCGATAGCTCCATGTCCCGGGCGTCACCGGCCAGTCCTGCCAATCGCCTGATAACGCGACGGGTTTCGGCGGCGGCGGCAGTGCGACGGGCGCTGTTGGCGCAGGTGCGCGCTGTACGGGAGGGGCGACGCAGCCGGCGACGATCAGGGTGAGCAACAGGGGGGAAGCGCGCATCGCCCTCGTCTAGGCACGGCAGCAGCGATGCTCAACCCGCGTACGCCGCCGTTCGGGCATGGAACCGGCAGGCCGCGCCACAGGTTCGACCGGCGACCACCACGGAGTAATTCATGTCTACCGAACAGGCCCCCACCCAGTTGCTGATCCAGTCCAACGTTGCGCACACGCTGAAGGTGGAAAGCCGCGACGGTGATGCGGTGGGGCAGGTCTATTCGTTCATGGTCCACAAGGGGTCGGGTCGCACCACGCATGCGGTACTGTCGCTCGGCGGGTTCCTCGGGATGGGCAAGAGCTTCTACCCGGTACCATTCGGTCTGCTCCAGTTCGACCCGGTGCGCGACCTGTACGTCATCACCGTCGACCGTCGCCTGCTGGAGGGCGGGCCGAGCTGGTCCAACAACGCGCCGGTGTTCGACCAGGCCTATGCCGACCGCGTCGCCAGCTATTACGGCGTATCCGGCGAGGATCTGAACGCGGGCTAAACGGGCGAGGGCGGCGGGACGATCAAGCGATCGTTTCGCCGCAAGACCCGGAGCAGCCAGACGTACAGGACGCCCAGCACGGCCACGGCAGTCGAGATCGCGCTGGCCAGCCAGCCAATCACGATCGCGAAGCTGGAGCCGTCGCCCGGGCCTGCGACCACGGCGGCGTACAATACATAGCCCCATCCCATCGACAGGATCGCCAGCACCGCGCTCCAGATCGTCCTCGTATGCCGATCGCCGGCACTGGCGATCAGCAGCGGCAGGAGGATCGGGCTGCCCACCAGCGACAGGCGTAGCGCCAGCATGTCGGGCGCGCGATGATAACCGGACACGATCAGGATTGCGGCGGTCAGGAACGCCGCAATCCACAAGCTGGCGAGCGGGTATCTCATCGCCCGCCGCGCCGCCCGCCCATCCGCATCTTCGACTCCTTGCCGTAGCGGGTCTTGCGCGTGCCCGGCTTGCCCTCGTTGCTGCGGCCCATGACGGGCGCTTTCTGTTCGTGGCTGGGCAGGCCGAGTTCGTCGTTTTCCAGCGCGCGAATCTCGTCCCGCAAACGACCGGCGGTTTCGAATTCGAGGTCCGACGCGGCCTTGCGCATCTGCTTCTCGAGGTCCTCGATATAGGCGCGCAGATTGTGGCCGACCATGTGCGGGCGGTCCTCGTCGATCGGGATGGTGACCTGATCGCCCTGCGATACGTGTGCGATGATGTCGCCGATGTTGCGGCGGATCGTCGTCGGCGTGATGCCGTGGATGGTGTTGTATTCTTCCTGCTTCTCGCGGCGGCGGCCGGTTTCGTTCATCGCCCGCTCCATCGATCCGGTGATGCGGTCGGCATAGAGGATGACGCGGCCGTCGACGTTGCGCGCGGCGCGGCCAATCGTCTGGATCAGCGAGGTTTCGGAGCGCAGGAAGCCCTCCTTGTCGGCGTCGAGGATCGCGACCAGCCCGCATTCGGGGATGTCCAGCCCCTCGCGCAGCAGGTTGATGCCGATCAGCACGTCGTAGACGCCCAGCCGCAGGTCGCGGATCAGTTCGATGCGCTCCAGCGTCTCCACGTCGCTGTGCATGTAGCGGACCTTGATGCCCGCCTCGTGCATGAACTCGGTCAGGTCTTCGGCCATCCGCTTGGTCAGGGTAGTGACGAGCGTGCGGTAGCCGGCCTCCGCGGTCTTGCGGCATTCGACGATCAGATCCTGCACCTGCTCCTCGACCGGCTTGATCTCGATCGGCGGGTCGATCAGCCCGGTCGGGCGGATGACCTGTTCGGCGAAGACACCGCCGGTCTGCTCCATCTCCCACGGGCCGGGCGTTGCCGAGACGCAGACGGTCTGCGGGCGCATGGCGTCCCATTCGTTGAAGCGCAGCGGCCGATTGTCGATCGCGGAGGGCAGGCGGAAGCCATACTCGGCCAGCGTGATCTTCCGACGGTGATCGCCGCGCGACATGCCGTTGATCTGCCCGATCGTCTGGTGCGACTCGTCGACGAACAGCAGCGCGTTTTCGGGTAGATATTCGAACAGCGTGGGCGGCGGCTCGCCGGGCAGGCGGCCGGTCAGGAAGCGGCTGTAATTCTCGATGCCGTTGCAGCTGCCGGTCGCGGCGATCATCTCCAGATCGAAATGCGTGCGCTGTTCGAGACGCTGGTGTTCGATCAGCTTCCCCTCCGCCTCCAGCTCCTTCAGCCGTTCGGACAGCTCGTGCTTGATGGCCTCGGCGGCCTGCTTCATCGTCGGGCCGGGCGTGACATAGTGGCTGTTGGCGTAGACGCGCACGCTGTTGAGGGTGGCCGATTTCTTCCCGCTCAAAGGATCGAATTCGACGATCTCCTCGATATCGTCGCCGAAGAAGCTGATCCGCCACGCGCTGTCTTCATAGTGCGACGGGAAGAGTTCCAGCGTGTCGCCCTTCACGCGGAAATTGCCGCGCTGGAAGGCCGCGTCATTGCGCTTGTACTGGAGCGCGACGAGCTTGCGGACGATCTCGCGCTGGTCGACGGTCTGGCCCTTTTTCAGGTCGAAGATCATTGCCGAATAGGTTTCGACCGAGCCGATGCCGTACAGGCACGATACCGACGCGACGATGATGACGTCGTCCCGCTCCAGCAGCGATCGCGTCGCCGAGTGGCGCATCCGGTCGATCGCTTCATTGATCGACGATTCCTTCTCGATGTACGTGTCCGACCGGGGGACGTACGCCTCGGGCTGGTAATAGTCGTAATAGCTGACGAAATATTCGACCGCGTTGTTCGGAAAGAACGACTTGAACTCGCCGTAAAGCTGCGCCGCGAGGATCTTGTTCGGCGCGAGGATCAGGGCGGGGCGCTGCAATGCTTCGATCACCTTGGCCATCGTGAAGGTCTTGCCCGAGCCGGTGACGCCGAGCAGCACCTGATCTTTCTCACCCGTCAGTGCGGTATCCACGAGTTCGCGGATCGCGGTCGGCTGGTCGCCGGAGGGGGTGTATTCGCTGACCAGTTCGAAGCGTTTGCCGCCCTCCACCTTTTCGGGGCGGGCGGGGCGGTGGGGTACGAAGTTCTCGCCGGTTTCCGGTTCGGACAGGTTCGTGCGGATCTGGATGGCCATGCGGGCGAATATGGGGAACGGGAGCGGAACAGGCAACGTGGGGCGTGCCCAAGATGCGCTATGGTTGCAATGCAGCGGAGCCGCCCATATTGCGCATTGTTCGCAAAACATCGGAAGCTTGATGACCGACACTGTCACGACCGCGGAGCGCGCGCCTGCGCTGATCCCGGAGAATGCCACTTTCCTGACGTCGAAGGTGCTGTGGGTGCGCCACTGGAACGAGCATCTGTTCTCGTTCGCGATTGAGCGGCCAGAGACGTTCCGCTTCCGCTCGGGCGAGTTCGTGATGATCGGCTTGCCGGGCGACAAGAAGCCGCTGATGCGCGCCTATTCGATCTGCTCGCAGCATTATGCGGAAGAGCTGGAATTCCTGTCGATCAAGGTGCCGGACGGTCCGCTGACCTCGCGCCTCCAGTCGATCGAGGCGGGCGACGAGCTGTATCTGGGCAAGAAGCCGGTTGGCACGCTGGTGACCGATGCACTGCTCGGCGGGAAGCGCCTTTTCATGTTCGCGACGGGCACGGGCCTCGCGCCTTTCCTGAGCCTGGCGCGCGATCCCGACGTGTACGGGATGTTCGACGAGGTGGTGATCGTCCACTCGGTGCGGCGCGTGTCGGACCTCGCCTATCACGATGAACTGTCGTCGCGATTGAAGGACGATCCGTTGGTTGCGGACGAGGCGGCGGCGCAGTTCCATTACGTGCCGACCGTGACGCGCGAGCCGTTCCACACGTCGAAGCGGATCGGCGGCCTGATCGAGGACGGCAGCCTGTTCGCCGAGCGCTTGCAGGGGCCGCAGCATCTCGACCCGGAAAACGACCGCGTCATGCTGTGCGGTTCGACCGAGATGATCCACCAGACGGCGAAGATGCTGGACGAGCTGGGTTTCGTGGAGGGTTCGAACTCGCAGCCCGGGACCTACGTGATCGAACGGGCGTTCGTGGGGTGAACCGGTCCTCGCCCTCGCGAGGGAGGATGTCAGGTGAAGAGGCCCAGTCCGGCGACCTCCTCCTTCGTCAGGGCGATGCCGAACATCAGGCCGAGGCGCATGCGGTAGACGCGCGGGTCGTCGATCATACCCGCGGTCTCGTTGTCGCCAGCGCGACGGCGATAGGCGCGGTCCGTCAGCCCCGCGAAACCGTGCGGCAGGACGATGCTGGCGACGACGTGGCTGGTGAAGCGCGTGCCCGGTGCGGTCGAGGTCCAGTGGTTGCTGAGCGCGAGGTCGGCCTGTTCCACGGTCGCCAGCGTGAAGCCGTATTGACGCTGCCACCCGGCACCGCCGCCGCGACCGTCGGTCGTCGCCGCCGGTCCGTCGCGTAGCAGCAGCCATCCGTCGCCCTCCACGACCAGCAGGAAGCGGGCACCGTCCGGCGCCGTCGCCTCGGCCCCGTCGACCAGCGGCATCGGCGGGGCATAGCTGCCGCCGAAGCCGGCATCGGCGATCCAGTGCTGGCCCTCGACCGTTACGAGGCTGAAGGTGTGAGTCAGTGGTGGCGGGGTGGTCATGTCCAGCCATACGCGCGCCAGTAGCGGGCGAACCGCGAAGCCCAGCGCCGCCAGCGCATCGCGGAACAGCCGGTCCTGTTCGAAGCAATACCCTCCGCGACGCGCCGTCACCAGCTTGTCGAACACCGCTGCGCCGTCGATCGCGATGCCGCGGCCGAGCGCCACGTCGATATTCTCGAACGGCACCGCCAGACGATGCGCGAGTTGCAGGCGGGCGAGACCGGCGGCGTCGAGGGTGGGGCGGGCCGGCATGTCGATGCGGGCGAGGTAGGCGTCGAGGTCGAACATGGCATCGGGCTTTAACCGCAGCGGGGCCACTGGCGCCAGCCGCAAGCACGGCTATGCTGTCCGGTATCAGGGGGGAGCCGAGACATGCGCCACATCATCGCCGCCGGGCTGCTCGTTGCCGGGATATCGCCCGTCGCGGCGCAGACGCCCGATTGGGCCGCGGCCGTCAAAGCCGATTACGATCGCGATCTGGGGCAGATGTGGGACTGGTTCCACCGCAATCCCGAACTGTCGATGAAGGAGGTGAAGACCGCCGCGCGCATGGCCGCCGCATTAAAGGCGGTGCCTGGCGTGGTCGTGACGGAGAAGGTCGGCGGCACCGGCGTGGTCGGCGTGCTGAAGAACGGTGTTGGGCCCGTCGTGCTGGTCCGCGCCGATATGGACGGCCTGCCCGTCGAGGAGAAATCCAGCCTTCCGAACGCATCGACGGTGCGGCAGGTCGGTGTCGACGGCGTCGAAGCGCCGGTGATGCACGCCTGCGGCCATGACACGCACATCACCGCGCTCGTCGCGACGGCACGGAGGCTGGCCGCGTTGAAGGATCGGTGGCGCGGGACGGTGGTGTTCGTGGTGCAGCCCGCGGAAGAGCGGGTCGGGGGCGCGGAGGCGATGTTGAAGGACGGGCTCTACACGCGCTTTCCCAAGCCGGAATACGCACTGGCCTTCCACGTCGACTCCGAACGCGCGACCGGAACGGTGTCGGCGTCCGAGGGCATCCAGTACTCGTCGTCCGATTCGGTCGACATCACCGTGCCCGGGGTCGGCGCACACGGGGCTAGCCCGCATATGGGCAAGGACCCGGTATACATGGCGTCACAGCTCGTCATTGCCCTTCAGGGGGTCATCAGCCGAGACCGCCAGCCGCTCGATCCCGGCGTCATCACGGTCGGATCGTTCCACGCCGGGTTGAAACACAACATCATCTCCGACGTCGCCAGATTGCAGGTGACGGTGCGCGCCAATGACGAGGCGACACGGGCGAGGCTGATCGCCGGAGTCAAGCAGGTCGCGCGCGGCGTCGGTGTGATGAACGGCATGGCCGAGGACAGGATGCCGGTCGTGACCGTGACCGAAGGCACGCCGACGACGATCAACGACGCAGCGCTGGCCCGCCGCCTCAACGCGACGCTTGCGAAGACATTGGGCGCGGACAAGGTCGCAGTCTTTCGCCAGAAGGGTATGGGCGCGGAGGACTTCGCCTATTTCGTGCAGCCGGAGACGGGGGTGAAGAGCTATTACTTCTCGGTCGGCGGCACGCCGCAGGCGGCGATCGACGCCGCCCGCAATGGCGGACCGCCGGTGCCGTCGCACCACTCCCCTCTCTTCAAGATCGCGCCGGAGCCGGCGATCGTCACCGGCGCGGTGGCGATGACGGCGGTGGTGCTCGACCTGCTGCCCCCGGAAGGACCACGCTCGTGATCGGTTACGTAACGCTCGGCACCAACGACCAGCCGAGGGCACTGGATTTCTATGACGGCCTGATCGGTGAACTCGGCGGGCGGCGGCTGTCGACATTGCCCGATGCGCGCGGGTTCACGCTCTACGGGACGAAGCGCGGCGAGCCGATGCTGGCGATCACGCGGCCCTATGACGGGGGGATCGCGAAGCCCGGTAACGGCACGATGGTCGCGCTGGGCATGGCCAGCCGGGCGCAGGTCGACGTGGTGTATGCGCGGGCACTGGAACTGGGGGCGACGGACGACGGGGCGCCGGGGTCGCGCGGCCCGGACGCGATGGACTTCTACGGCGCGTATGTGCGCGATCCGGATGGCAACAAGCTGTGTTTCTATCGCATGGGGTGAGGGCGGGGTTCGCCGTCGACCAGACCCTGCTGGCAGCTCAGCCGGACACTTCCCCGGCCCTGCCGGGAAGGTGACGTGAACGGCGTGATCTACCGTAGCGATCTCACCGCCGGCGTGTTCAGGCATCCGGCGAGTCCCGCCGCCCCTCGTTCGCGGAAGGGAGTATAGGGCGCGACATCGACCGGGCGGCCGATCCGGACCATGTCGAAGCCGCGTTGGCCGCGGCAGGCCGTGACCGCCTTCAGCAAGGCGGGCGGTGTGCGGAACTGTTCGTAGGACAGGCGGAAGGTGCCCCAGTGGATCGGGATCGCCGTGGTCGCACCCAGTCGGGCGCGGACTTCGGCTGCCTGGATCGGACCGATATGGCTGCCGCTGGACATCTGGCCGGGTACGAAGCGGAACGCCCCGATCGGGATCAGCGCCAGCCGGATCGGGCCGAATGCGGCCGCTTCGCCGGGCCAGCGGCCGTCGCCGAAGCCGGTATCGCCTGCGAAAAAGACATTGCCGCCGGGCAGGTGTACCACGAAGCTGGACCAGAGCGCGCGGTTGCGATCGGTGAACCAGCGGCTGCCCCAATGGTGGTTGCGCGTCACGGCCACGCGGATCGTATCGTTCCAGTAACGCGCAGGCGCGATCTGCGGGCGACCTCTCACCGCCACCCATTGCCGCCAGTCCGCGGCCACGGCGGGTATGCCGCGAGAGCGCAGGATGGCGTCGTTGCCCAGACTGGTGACGATCATCGGCCGGTCGCGTCGCCAGATCGTCTGCAGCGTGGCGAGATCGAGATGGTCGTAGTGATTGTGGCTGACGAGCACGAGATCGATCCGCGGCAAGTCGGCCAGCGCGATGCCGGGTCGCGCGACGCGCCGAGGACCGAAGCCGAGCGGCCCGGCTTTCTCCGCCCAGACCGGGTCGGTCAGGATGTTGAAGCCGGGCACCTGCACCAGCACCGACGCATGGCCCACCCACGTCACCCGCATCGGCGTGCGCGCGACCTCTGCCGACGAGGCGGCGACCGGGGTCGGGGTGGAGGGCAGGGGCGGCAGCAGGTCCCCGGACCGGGCCGCGCGGATCGGAACCGTGTCGGGCCAGAGCGGGCGGCCGTCGCTGCCCGTCAGATAGCGCCAGAAGAAGGACGCGCGCCCGCCGCCACCGGGAGGGCGGATCGTGTCGTCGTCGCCATCCGGGTTGGCGAAATGCTCGCCATCGAAATGACCGCTCTCTGGCCCCGCGTAATAGAGGCGATCGAGATAGCGAGGAACGATGGTTGCAGCAAAGCAGACGCCGATCACGACGAACAACAGGATTTTGCCGAGGATCTTCGCGAAGGCGGGCAAGACGGATCCTGACATGCGGGTGGTGGTGATAACGCAGGTTAGCGTTTGGTAGTTCACATGGCAGGGCCATGTCGCCACCGAAATGGTTGCGCCGCAATGAAGCGGCTGCTTTGGTAGGCATGCATCCAAAGGTTCGGGGGAAATGATGAAGCGTTCGTCGATGGTTGCCGCGCTCGCCCTGTGCCTCGTCCCGATTCCGGCTGCGGCGCGCTTCGTGCCCGTCGAGGAACAGTCGATTGCCGATCTGCAAGCTCTGATGAAGGCGGGCAAGGCGTCGAGCATCGATCTGGTGAAGGCGTATCTCGACCGGATCGCCAAGCTGGACCGGAAGGGACCGACGCTGCGGTCGGTGATCGCTATAAATCCCGACGCGCTGGATCAGGCCAGGGTGCTGGATGCGGAGCGGAAGGCCGGGCGGGTGCGCGGGCCGCTGCACGGTGTGCCGATCCTCATCAAGGACAATATCGAAACCGCGGACGCGATGCCGACGACCGCCGGAAGTCTGGCGTTGAAGGACAATCTGACGCGGCGGGACGCGCCCGTGGTGGCGGAGTTGCGCCGGGCTGGCGCGATCATTCTGGGAAAGACGAACCTGAGCGAGTGGGCGAACATCCGCTCCACCCGGTCGATGAGCGGGTGGAGCGCGGTCGGCGGACTGGTCCGCAATCCCTATGCGCTGGACCGGACCGCCTGCGGATCGTCGTCGGGCTCCGGCGCGGCGGTGGCGGCGAGCCTCGCGGCGGCGGCGGTGGGCTCCGAAACCGACGGATCGGTGGTGTGTCCGTCGGCGATCAACGGGCTTGTCGGGCTGAAGCCGTCGATCGGCCTCGTCAGCCGCACGCATGTCGTGCCGATCAGCCATTCGCAGGATACGCCCGGACCGATGGCGAAGACGGTGCGCGACGTCGCGACGATGCTGTCGGCGATGGTTGCCGCCGATCCGGCCGATGCCGCGACACAGGGGGCGAGGACGACGGACTATGTCGCGGGCCTGTCGACCAGCGCGCTGTCGGGCCTGCGCATCGGCGTCGTGCGGCCGGAGATGCCCGTCGACCTTGAACGCGCCTACCAGAAGGCGCTCGACACGCTGAAGGCGGCGGGCGCGATTCTCGTCGAGGTGAAGCGGCCGAAGCTGGACGGGCTGGGCGAGGCCGAGTTGCTGGTTCTCCAGACCGAGTTGAAGGCCGATCTCGATAGTTATCTCGCGACGACGCCGGCGGCGGTGACGACGCGGACGCTGGATCAGGTGATCGCGTTCAACGCGGCCAACCGCGCGACCGAGATGCCGTTCTTCGAACAGGAGACGTTCGAGGCGGCGGCGAAGACGAAGGGGCTGAACGATCCTGCTTATAGGGCAGCGCGCGCCAAGTCGCTGCGGCTGGCAGGTGTGGAGGGGATCGACGCGATGCTGGAGGATGCGCGCGCGACGCTGCTGGTCGAGCCGACCTATGCGGCGGCGTGGCTGTCCGATCCGGTTTACGGCGACCAGTATGACGGCCCGTCCTCATCGGAACTGCCGGCGGTGGCGGGCTATCCGAACCTGACGGTGCCGATGGGGCTGGTGCGCGGGTTGCCAGTGGGGCTGTCGTTCATCGCCCACAAATATGGCGAGGCGACGGTGCTGGGCGCGGGCTATGCCTACGAGCAACTGACGAAGGCGCGGGTCGCGCCGCATTACCTGCCCAGCGCCGACGTCGGGGCCGGGCTGGCGGGGGCGGGCGCGCCGGCGAGATAACGGCGCGCGAAGCCCGCCTGCCACAGCATCAGCAGCGGCACCACGATCGTCTCCATGCCCAGTCCGAGGACGTGACCGGTCGACGGCACCCCGACCGCGAGCAGCGATACGCCGCGCGCCAGTCCGCCGACGACGATCAGCCCGCCGAGCAGGCGGAAGCGGGGGCCCTTGGTCTCGACCGCCGGCACGCAACTAAGAAAGCCGAGGCCGGTCGCGAAGAAGATGCCGGATATGTACCGGAAATGGCTGTCGAGATCGCGCGGCACGTCGGTCAGGTGACCGAAGGGGGCGGGACCGTGGACGATACCCTGTCCGCCGACGATCAGCGGCAACAGGCAGGCGACGAGGATCACCGCTTGTAGCGCGCGTTTCTCGATCACTTCAGCAGTTCCTGCCGGACGTGGATCGCCCGCAGCGACACCCGGACCTCGATCATGAAGCTGGCCAGCGCCGCCACCAGCAGGATCATCGCGAGGATGAACGACAGCGCGACGATCGTCGCCAGATGCAGCTTCGCCAGCGTCGCGATGAACAGGCAGGCGATGACGATGCAGGTCATGATCGCGCTCGACACGGCAAGGAACAGCGCGTGGTTGATGATCGAGATGCGGCGATCGAGCAGGCGCAGTTCCCAGACATGGCGGTCATGCTCCGGCCCGCTGGAGCGCGGGTGAAGCACCTCCAGCGCGCGGGTGCGGTCGACGACGCGGCTGAGGCGGCCGGCGAGGACGTTCAGAAGCTGGCCGATGCCCGCGAGCAGGAACACCGGCGCCAGCGATAGCGCGATCGTTTGGGCAACGGTCGTCACGCCGGGCAGGGTGGGGATCATGCGCAATGCCTCTGGGCTTGGTATCGGTGCTTGGTAAGGACTTCCTGTCTAGGGAGTGCGCGATGAACGGTCCATCCTCCGCGATCTGGCATGACGGGCTTCCCGCCGCGATCGACGCGGTGGCGGCGGCCGCGCCGGGCCCGCACCGGTTCCTGCGCCGGGCATGGTACGCCGCCGCCGTACGTGACAACGCGCGGACCCTGATGGTGGAGGGCCGGCTGGCGTTGCCGGTGGTGGCGCGTGGGCCGCGTTGGCTGGGACTGTCGGAAGTGCCCGGATGCTACTGGCCGTTGCGCAGTTTCCCGCTGGCCGATCCCGATGCGGTTGCGGTGGCGCTGCCGATGCTGGAACGGGGCGTGCGGGCGCTGAGGATCGGACCTGTGCCGGATGGCGATGCGGGGGTCGTGCCGCTGGTCGCGGCGGCGCGCGCGGCGGGCTGGGCAGTGCTGGACCGGTTCGTCGCGGACAGCTGGCTGCTCGATCTGGCGGCGTTGCGGGCTGCAGGCGGCTGGCCGCGCAACTCGACGCTGAAGAAGAATCGGTTCCACGAGAAGCATCTGGCCGAACACGGTGCGCTGGAGTGGCGGTTCCTGGGCGCGGACGACTGGCCAGCGGCGTTCGACATGCTGGGCGAGGTCGAGCACAAAAGCTGGATCGCCGCGCGCACCAACGGGCGCGACGCCAAGTTCACGCATGATGGCCATCTGGCATTCTGGCGCGCGGCGGCACGCGATCCGGCGCTGGCGGCGATGATGCGCGCGGCGCTGCTGACGGTCGACGGTCGGCCGGCGGCGTTCTCGTTCGACATGGAGACGGGCGGGACCTGTTATGCCATCGCCAACAGCTACGATCCGGCGTTCGCCAAACATTCACCGGGCAAGCTGCTCTACTGGCGCAATCTCTCGGCGATGCTGGCGCGGGAGATCGGCGTGGTCGACTGGGGTGCGGGCGACAGCGGCTACAAGCAGGTGATCGGCGCGAAACGAGGCCCGGCGATGCGCGACTGGCTGCTGGTCCGGCCGGGCGTCGCGGGGGCGGTCGCACGGCGGCTGGCATCCGTCTGGAGTCGGAGCGGGCAAGGCTCCGGTGCGGACGATCGCGGGCACGCTCCGTCGCAACCGGGTTAAAGTGGCGGCAACCGAAAACTAAGGACCTGTCCCTATGCCGATCGCGGCGGCGACCGGATGCCGACATGGGAGAATCGAACAATGTCCTGCACCGTGCTCATCGTCGAAGATGACCCGACGGTGCTTGCGTTCCTTGAGGAAGGACTGACCGACCGTGGCTATGCCGTCGTCAGCGCGCGCAGCGGTGGCGAGGCGCTGAGCGTGCTCGGCATGGGGCTTGACGACATTGCGATGCTGGTCGCGGACATCCGCATCGGCGCCGGCGTCGATGGATGGGAGATCGCCCGCTGCGCACGGGAGATCGCGCCCGACTTCCCGATCGTCTACATCACCGGCGACAGCGCCTCCGCCCACGAACTCGAAGGCGTGGCGAACAGCCGCCTTTTGCAGAAGCCGTTCGGCGGCGAGGAACTGGCGAAGGCGATCGAGGCGCTGCTGCCCTGATCTACACTCCGTCGAGATAGCGCAGCATCAGCTCGATCGCGGTCGGGGTGATGCCGATCATCTCCTGACCGCTCTTGGGCGCGGTCCAGCGATGCGCGAGACCCGATTCGCTGAGCACCAGCAGCCAGCGTCGCCCGTTGGCAGGCGCGACATGCCGCGCGATCAGGTCGGCGGTCGATCGCGACACCCCGTCCTCATGCGCGATGAACAGGTCGAGCAGGATATCCCAGGCCGGTTCGCTGAACACCGCGCCGAATCGCCCGAAGGCTGCGTCGCGGTTGCGCCGCTGCTGATACAAGGCACGCGCCTTTTCGGCGTCGGTCGGCGAATCCGGACCGCGGGCGGGCATCGTGCCGAAGGGTTCGGGCGACGCTTCCTGGCTCTGGGCGACGGACACCGCGACCTTCTTCAGCGCCTCCATCAATCGTTGAAGCGCAACGCGATCCTCGTCAGACCAGCGGGTCAGCCGGACGTCCGGCCCCGTCTGTGCATCGGGTTTCCCCGCTCCAGGACGGGTCATCGCCGAAATCCCGCAGCCGCTGTCGATGCCGGACCGTCCCCGCGACGAGCAGCGCCATTAAAGGATAGGCGATCTGCCCGATGCTCCAGGCATAGACCAGCGGCACCAGCGCGCGGTCGACGATCCTGACGAGATGGATTGCGACGGCCACCAGTTGCAGCGCCGCAAGCCAGATCGGCCAGTAGCGATCGGCCCGCAGCGCCACCGCCGTGAAGGCGACGAACAGCAGCGCATCCACCCCGAACCCGCTCCAGTCGAGCCACAGGAAGGTCGATCCGGGATCGTAGGGCAGCAGGGCCGTCGCCGCATTGGCCACGAACATCAGCCCCGCTACGATGCGCTCCGGTGCGCCCCCGCCCCAGACGGCGAAGGCGACGACGGCGATCAGCACGACGTTGAAGACGACGATGTGAAGCATCAGCGCGCTCCCCATCGTTCCACAGCGGATGGCGCATCAGGCCGCGACGGACGGCTCGGCGCGGACGCCGACCATGCCCGACGGCGGATATTTGCGGCTGTCGCCGAAATCCTCGTCGGCGGCCGTGAAGGCGATGTCGAACACGCGCGCGATCTTTTCCAGCGCCCGGTGCCCGTCGACGGTCGCGCCGCGGGCGGACGACAGGTGGACCAGCGCCTCGCTGAACGCCTTGAACACCGGTTGTCCGACGGCGGCCCCGAGCCGCTGCTCCGCCTGCGCCATCGCCAGCATCGCCGCGACCTCTCCGCCGATGGCGAAGGCGGCGTCCTGCGCGCGTTCGAATTCCCGCAGCAGCAGGAACAGGCGCTGCGCCGCGCCGGCGTCGTCATGCCTGATGGAACACGGCGACGACGAGGTGGGTGACGAAGCTGAGTCCTGCGGCGAGCATGCCGAAACCGACCGCAAAGGCGAGCGCGAGGAGCGGGATCCACGCGAGACGCTGGAGGGGACTGAGGTCATTGGAGGCCGATCCTTTGGCGCGAAAGGGAAGCCGCAGCGAACCGCTCGCCGCCGACATCGGCTTTCCTGCCGCCACGGGTTCGGCCGGAGCCACCCGCAAAGGTTGACCGGACGGTTTTTGGGGGTCCCGCTGCCGCTCATGCGCCTGAAACCAGAGGGCCGCAGTCGCGCGATCGGGCGCGGCCAGCGTTTTGGCCGCGCTGTCGAGATGGCCGTAGACGGTGGATTCGGAGATGCCGAGATCGTTGCCGATCCGCTTGGCCGACTTCAGCGCCGCCAGACCGCGCAGGACATCGCGCTGGCGCGGGGTCAGCCGGTCGAAGTTGGCGTCGGTCATCGTCCGTGAACCGCCGCGGTCGGCGACCGCGGTGTCCGCCGCGACGGTGCAGCCCGGTGCGGACCTTTACGCGATTGCGGCAATGCCCCCTGATCCCTCACGCCGTCCATTTCTTCGACCGGACCCACCCACGATGGTTGTACATGGCACAAGGCCGGCGTCCATGTCTCGGCATAACCGAGGAGTTTGAGAGAGTTGGCTGGTCGTGCTCAGAGGCGGGCCGGGGCGCAGCCGCTAAAGGCGCACGTACCGGAAATACCAGACCTCATGGCCCTGTCGCCGCGCCTTGCGCTCGTAACGGGTTTCCGGCCAGTCCGCCGGGCGGGTCAGGAAATCGGCGGTCGTCTGCGCCTGCCACGCGAAATCGCGGCGCTGGTTCATCACCATCATCGACCAGCGGCAATAGGTCGGGTCGTCGGTCCCCAAGCGGAACTCGCCGCCCGGTTTCAGCCTGGCGGCGATCGCGTCGAGCGGGCCGTGGTTCATCATCCGGCGCTTGGCATGACGCGCCTTCGGCCATGGATCGGGGTGGAGCAGGTACACGCGCTCCAGCGACGCGTCTGGCAGCCGTTCGACGACCTCCAGAGCGTCGCCCATGTGCAGGCGGACGTTATCGAGCCGTTCGTCGCGGATATGGTTGAGCGCGCCGACGACGCCGTTCAGGAATGGCTCGCACCCGATGAAGCCCGATTGTGGATGGGCGGCGGCTTGCCCGGCGAGATGCTCGCCCGCGCCGAAGCCGATTTCCAGATGCAGCGGCCGGTCGTCGCCGAACAGCGTCGCGGCATCCAGCGCTCCCGCCTCCGGCACCGCGACCTGCGGTAGTAGCTCCTCGACCAGCGCCGCCTGACCGGTCCGCAGCTTGTGGCCCTGGCGACGGCCGTAAAGGCGGCGGATGACGGCGGGATCGTTCATGGCGGCGGGCCTTAGCGTGCTCGCCCGCCCGCGCAAAGCGCTCCGCTGGAGCAAAGCGCGGGACGGGCCGTTACAGTCCCGCAATGGATTCATCCGATACACCGATGTCTCACGAACCGGGACCCGACAAGGGCGACGATGTCGAGGACCTGAAAGCAGCCGACGCCCGCGAACTGCATCGTACCGTGCGCGAAACCGGAGAGGCGGAACTGAAGCGGCCGGCGGCGGCGTTGTTCTGGTCGGGGCTTGCCGCCGGGCTGGCGATCACGACATCGCTGGTCGCGGAGGCGGCGATCCACCGTGCCCTGCCGGCCGAGGACTGGGCGGAGCTGGTGGTGGCGCTCGGTTATCCGGTGGGATTTCTGATCGTCATTCTGGGACGTATGCAGCTTTTCACGGAAAGCACCGTCACCGCGATGCTACCGCTGGTGACGCGCCCGTCGCGCTGGGCGCTGACGCGGACACTGCGTCTGTGGAGCATCGTGCTGGGTGCGAATATGACCGGCACCGCTATCGCCGCGGCACTGATCGACGCGGGTCTGCTGGGGAATGCCGAGTTGCGTCATGCTGCGATCGTCGTATCGGAACGTATTCTGGAGCTCGGCGCGTGGGACACGTTCCTCAATGCGATCCCGGCGGGCTTCTTGATCGCGATCATCGCATGGACCCTGCCCAATGCGCGTGAGCAGTCGTTCTGGGTCGTTTTCGCCATCACCTATATCGTTGCGATTGCCGGGTTCAGCCACTCGGTCGTCGGATCGGACGAGGCGTTCCTGCTGCTGTTCGATGGCCGAACGACGGTGACGCAGACGCTCTTCGCGCTGATCGGGCCGGCGGTGCTGGGCAATCTGGCCGGCGGTGCGGGCTTGTTCGCCATGCTCGCGCACGCACAGGTCAAAAGCGATGTGGAGGATGCCCCCAATGGGTAAGGCGAAGAATGCCGTGCACCGCGCCGGTCGCGCGGAACGGGCTGCCACGCATCGCGCGGCGCGACGCAGGAACGGACCGCTGCTGAACGCCGGTGTCGAGGCGGCGGAGCTTGCCGACCAGCCACCGTTGATCGCGATTTCCGTCGCGACCATCGTCATCGGCGCGCTGGCGCGGCAGCCTGCGGTGACGCGCAGCGGCGTCCGTATGCTGGCCAGCCATCTGCTCGCGACGGGCGTGAAGACGGTCCTGAAATCATCGATCGATCGCACCCGTCCTGCCCGCGCGCTGAAGGAGGGGCATCATGTCAGCAAGGGGAAGGGGGCGGAGGACACGACTCTCAACTCCTTTCCGTCCGGCCACACCGCTGGCGCGGTGGCGGTGGCACAGGCAGTGGCGACCGAGTCGCCGCGCGCCGGGCTGCCGCTGCAAGCGGCTGCGATCGCCGTCGCGGCGCTCCAGCCGAGCGGCGGCAAGCACTACTGGAGCGATGTCGTGGCCGGGGCTGCGATCGGCTGGGCCGCGGAACGGATAGCGGGTGCGGGGCTGCGGATCGCCGAGGCGGCGCTGCACGGTGCGATCGAGGGTGCCGGACGCAAGGCGTAGGAGACGCAGCGTCCGGCGGGACCGTGTGCAGGGCGGGGCCGGACGCAAAAAAGGCCTCGCCCGTCACCGGGGAGGCCTTGATTGCCGACCGGGATGCGGGCGAGTTATGCGGCGACGGCGGCCTTCAGCGCGTCGACCAGATCGGTCTTCTCCCAGGTGAACAGCTCACCCTCCGGATCGCGCCCGAAATGGCCGTAAGCGGCAGTCTTCGAATAGATCGGCGCGTTAAGCTTCAGATGCTCGCGGATGCCTTTGGGCGTCAGGCGCACCAGCTTCGGCAACGCGCTTTCCAGCGCCGCTTCCTCGACCGTGCCGGTGCCATGCAGGTCGACATAGACCGACAGCGGTTCGGCGATGCCGATCGCGTAGGACAGCTGGATCGTGCAGCGCCGCGCGAGGCCGGCGGCAACGACGTTCTTCGCCAGATAGCGGGCGACATACGCGGCCGAACGATCGACCTTGGTCGGGTCCTTGCCGCTGAAAGCGCCGCCGCCGTGCGGGGCCGCGCCACCATAGGTGTCGACGATGATCTTGCGACCGGTGACGCCGGCGTCGCCGTCCGGGCCGCCGATTTCGAACAGCCCGGTCGGGTTGACGTAGATCTTGTCCTCCGACGGCAGCCAGCCCTCCGGCAGGATCTCGGCGAACACGCCCTTGACGTAGTCGCGCAAGCGGGCCTGACCGGCGTCGTTCGACAGGTCGGCGGAATGCTGCGTCGAGACGACCAGCGCGGTGGCACGGACCGGCACTTCGTTCTCGTACTGCAGCGTCACCTGGCTCTTGGCGTCGGGCTCCAGGAACGGTGCGGCGCCCGAATGGCGATCGGCGGCCATCTTTTCGAGGATCTTGTGGCTGTAGTAGAGTGTCGCCGGCATCAGGCCCGGCGTCTCGTCGGTCGCGTAACCGAACATGATGCCCTGGTCGCCCGCGCCCTCGTCCTTGTTGCCGCTTTCGTCCACACCCATCGCGATATGGGCCGACTGTGGGTGCAGGTTGTTCTCGAAGCGGAAGGTTTCCCAATGGAAGCCCGTTTGCTCGTAACCGATACGCTTGACGGTATCGCGAACGGTCTTTTCGATCTCTTCCTGCACGCCCTCGGCCCAGTTGCCGTCGGCGTCCATGATGCCCTTGCCGCGGATTTCACCGGCCAGCACGACGAGCTGCGTGGTGGTCAGCGTTTCGCACGCGACGCGCGCCTCGGGGTCCTTGGACAGGAACAGGTCGACGATCGAGTCGCTGATCTGGTCGGCGACCTTGTCGGGGTGACCCTCCGAAACCGATTCGGACGTGAAGATGAACGAGCTGCGCATCGGATGCCTCATAACGATATAAAGATAGCTTTATATGAGGGTCCCTATCGTCCCCGGCGGCGGATGGCAATCGCGGCCGCGCCCATGGCACTGGCGACCATCGCGGCCAACACGTTTCCGATCCGGGAAAACAGGGTCGGGGGCAGCGCAGGCGGCACCGCCAGTTCGATCGCACCGGCGCGCTCGTGCGGAACGGTCGCCAGCAGCGTGCCGTCCGCCGCGATGATCGCGGAAATGCCGGTCGGCGTGGACCGGACGATCGGCAGCCCCTCCTCGATCGCGCGCATCCGTGCCTGCGCCAGATGCTGGGGCGGCCCCCATTTGCCGAACCACGCGTCGGTCGAGGGATTGAACAGCAGCTTCGGCCGGTGCGCCTCGTCCACGACCTCGCCCGAGAAGATGATCTCGTAGCAGACCTGAATGCCGACCGGTCCGAACCCGGGCCACTCGATCGCATGGGGTCCCGGCCCCGGCGAGAAGTCCAGATCGCCCGGCACCAGTTGCGATAGACCGAGTGGCCGGAGCAGCCACGGCAGCGGCAGATACTCGCCATATGGCACCAGATGCGCCTTGTCGTACCGGCCGATCAGGCGCGCCCTTGCGTCGATCGCGAAAACCGAATTGGCCGCCCCCGCGATCCGGTCCTCCGCATCGAACGACAGCGCGATGCCCCCCGTCATCAACACGTCGCGAGGCCCCAGCAAGGCGGCGATCCGTCGCCGCAACCGCGCCGGATCATTGGTGTAGATCCACGCCGGATAATCGTCCTCGATCAGGTCGCGCAGCATCCCCTCCGGCCAGACGATCAGCCGGGGGATCGGGCCGGGTTCACCCGACAGCGCCGCCAGGGCGCGGAACACGCGTTCGCCGTCATTCTCGTTACGATCCTGCTGACCGATATTGGGCTGCACGACGCGCACGCGCGAACCGGTCGTCGGCGGCTGCGCACGGTAGGACAGGGGTTGCAACGCGAGCGGCACGGCCAATACCGGCAGCGCCCACCACCAGCGCCGCTGCCACAGCAGAAGCAACACGCCCGCGAATGCGATGGTCAGGCCCGACAGCGCATAGGTGCCGACCCACGCCGACACGCTCGCCACCGCCTGCACCGGCACCCACAGCACGCCCAGCGCGTTCCAGGCATAGCCCGTAAACATCACCGCCCGCAGATACTCGGTGGCGATCCATGCCGCGGCAAAGATCAGCACGAATGCCGCGTCGGCCCGATCCTGCCGGAAGCGCCACGCGATGCCCGCCGCCATCATCGGATAGACGGCGAGATACAGCGCCAGTCCGACCGCGGCGAAATAGCCCAGCACCGGCGGCATCGCGTCCTGAAAGTCGAACGCGTGCTGGAACCAGTTGTTGTTGACCGTAAAATGACCCAGTCCGAACAGCCAGCCGCGCCACAGCGCATTGCGGAACGTCGGTGCCCGATGGACCAGCAACAGCCACGCCGCGAAACAGCCGAGCGTCAGGGGCCAGAGTTCCAGCGGCGCGAAACCGCACGCGGCCACCGCCCCGAGCAGCACGGAGAGAAGGGCAGGGGATCGAAGGATGGTCACACGCGCCACTTGGCCCGGCGCCGGTCGCCTAACAAGGGGTTGCGCATATGCCGACGCCGGGGCTGACGCACCCGATCCGCTGGTGTATCATGCCGCCATGACACTCCGCCCGTTCCATCTCGCCTTTCCCGTCCACGATCTCGCCGCGGCGCGTGCCTTTTACGGTGACGTGCTGGGTTGCAGCGAAGGGCGGTCGAGCGATCACTGGATCGACTTCGACCTCTTCGGTCATCAGATCGTCGCGCACCTCGATCCCGTCGCAAAGCCCGTGGCAGTCGAGAACGCGGTCGATGGTCACGTCGTGCCGGTGCCGCATTTCGGCGTCGTGCTGCCCCCCGCCGACTGGCGTGCGCTGGCGGAGCGGGTGGAGGCGGCCGGCATCCGCTTCGGCATTGCGCCCTACACGCGCTTCGCCGGGCAGGCGGGCGAACAATCGACGATGTTCTTTCGCGACCCCAGCGGCAACGCGCTGGAGTTCAAGGCGTTCGCGGATGACGCCATGTTGTTTGCCAAGGATTGACTGATGGGCACCCCGATCTCGCTCGACATACCCCACTCGCTTGGCAAGGAGGCCGTCCGTCAGCGCCTCGACGGCGGTATCCAGCGCATCACGGAAAAAATTCCCGGTGGCGGCGCGGTCCAGCATCGATGGGATGGCGATACGATGCACTTCACCGTTTCCGCCATGGGCCAGACGATCGCCTCCACGGCGACGGTGTTCGCGGACAAGGTTCATGCGGTCGTCGATCTGCCGGCGTTCCTGGGGCTGTTCGCCAATCAGGTGAAAGCGGCGATCGAAAAGGAAGCGCCCAAGTTGCTAAAGTGACGTCGCATGATTCCGGGACGAACCCGGCATCCGCGAACCGCGATATCATCGTCGGCGCTTACGGCACTGGCACGTAGGGTGTCTTGAACGTCACCGGCACGCGGACGGTGACGTTTCTGACGACCTTGCCGTCACGGGTCACCGGGCGGATGCGGAAATGGCGGGACAGGCCGAGTGCCGCCTCGCCGAAGCCCAGCCCCACGGGCCGTTCGCCGACCACCGTGCAACGCTCCGGCTTGCCCGGTTTGGGCAGGACGCAGTCGAGCGCGACGACCGCCGAGGCCCTCCGCGCCTCCTTTGCGCGGGGCCAGTAATAAGGCAATTCGCGCACCGGCTTGTAGATCCAGTCGGCGCCGATCCACATCGCGCCCGCTCCTTCGCCGTTGCCGTTGCCGACTCCGGACCCGTTACCGCTGCCGTTGCGCGTCCCATCGCCGCGCCCGCCGCCGGGCGTCAGGTCGATCCCGGTGCCGGGCAGGTCGCCAGCGACCACGATCGGTGCGGGTGGAGCATCGTCGGTCAGCGTCGTGTCGAACCGGGTGGGCGGGCGCGCATCGGCGGGCGGTGTCACGACGCGGTCGGGTCGGGGCGAGCCGCCCGCAGGACGCAGGTCGATCGTCTTCGGTTTGGGCGGTGTCGACAGAATCGGTGCCGGGGGAGGCTGAGGCGCGACGTCGAAGACGAACAATGTCCGGTCTTCGGAACCGGGCACCGCCGGCGACTTGCCAAGCAACAGGAGGATGATTGCGCACAGGTGAGCCGCCGCGATCACGACGAACAACGTAGTGCGCGTCAGCGGGTGCGGCATGGCGGGGGTTCGTTGCGCCATCCCCGCCACCCAGCCCGCTATCGTCAGCGCGAAGCGGTCGTGGTCGGGGCGCTCACCCGCCAGATGCGGTTGCCGACATCGTCCGCGACCAGCAGAGCGCCCGCTTTGTCGGTGATGACGCCGACCGGGCGGCCCTGCGCCTTGCCGTCCTTGTCGAGGAAACCGGTCAGCAGGTCGACCGGCTTTGCGCCCCGCACGGGATAGCCGTTGGCGGCGAACGGAACGTACACGACCTTGTACCCCGACACCGGCTTGCGGTTCCACGATCCGTGCTCGCCGACGAATGCGCCGGAAGCCCAGCCATCGCCGAGCTTTGCGTCGGTGGAGAAGGCAAGGCCGAGTGCTGCGACGTGCGGCCCGAGGGCGTAGTCCGGTCGCTTGCTATATTCCTGCAAGGCGGGGTTCTTCGGCTCGACGCGATCATCGGGATAACCGCCCCAGTAGAACCACGGCCAGCCGAAGTGATCGCCGAACTCTACCTGCGTCAGATAGTCGGGCGCGAGGTCGGAGCCGAGCATGTCCCGTTCGTTGACGACGGTCCAGAGCTGTCCGGTAACCGGGTTGATCGCCATGCCGTTCGCGTTGCGGATGCCCGCGCCATAGACGCGCCATTGCTTGTCGGGCCAGACCTGAAGAATGTTGGCGCGGTATTTTTCCGCCGCCATGCCGCCTTCGGCGATATTGCTCGCCGAGCCGACCGACACGTACAGCGTCTTGCCGTCCGCCGCAGGAATGACGTTGCGCGCCCAGTGGTTGCCGCCGGGATTGAGCTTGACGATCGTCTCCGGCGTGGAGGTGATCTTGGTCTGACCCTCCGTATAGGGCACGCGAACCAGCGCGTCGGTATTCCCGATGTAGAGCTGTCCATCCATCAGCGCCATGCCGAACGGGGAGTTCAGCCCGGTCATGAAGGGCGTCTTCACCTCCGCCACGCCATCGCCATCCGCATCGCGAAGCAGGGTGATGCGGTTCGCCGAGGGCACGCCGGCACCCGCCTTGCTCATCAGCAGCCCCATGACCCAGCCCTGGATGCCGCCGCCCTCCCGCTTGGGCGAGTTCGTCTCCGCAACCAGCACGTCGCCATTCGGCAGCCGATAGAGCCAGCGCGGGTGGTCGAGGCCGCTGGCGAAGGCCGCGACCTGAAGCCCCTGCGCCGCGACCGGCTTTGCGTTACCCTGCCAGCCGACGACGTCGGCGACCTTGACGGTCGGCAGCGTCTGGACGCGCGGCGTGGTGATGTCGGGGCGGGCACCGGCGACCTGCGCCACCGACAGCTTCGCGGTATCCGGCCAGGCGAGATACACCACCACGCCGATGACGATGACGACGACGATCGCGAGGACGCGCAGGACGTGTTTCAGCATGGTGTGAACCTAGGAGGTGTGGTCGTTTGCCGCAACGGCCGGACTCCATCCTTCCCGCTCGCGGGGAGGTGGCGCGCCGCAGGCGTGACGGAGGGGCAGCCACGGGCGACATCGCTTGTGGCTGCCCCTCCGGCGCATTCGCGCCACCTCCCCTTGAAAAGGGGAGGATTCTAGGGATTCACACCGTCAGGTCGTACCGGTCGGCGTTCATCACCTTCGTCCACGCCTTGACGAAGTGCGAAACGAACATTTCGCCCGCATCCGCCGCCGCATAGACTTCCGACAGCGCGCGGAGCTGGGAGTTGGAGCCGAACACCAGATCGGTGCGCGACGCGGTCCACTTCTGCTCGTGCGTATGGCGGTCGGTGCCGAGGAATTCCTCGTCGCTCTCATCGCTGATCTGCTTCCACGCCGTGCCCATGTCGAGCAGGTTGACGAAGAAATCGTTGGTGAGCTGACCCGGGCGATCGGTGAACACGCCGTGCTGCTTCGCCTTGCTGTGGTTCGCACCCAGCACGCGCAGGCCGCCGACCAGCACCGTCATCTCCGGTGCGCTGAGGCCGAGCAACTGCGCACGGTCGACGAGCAACTCCTCGGTCGGGACGTTGAACTTGACCGAGAGGTAGTTGCGGAAACCGTCCGCCTTGGGTTCGAGCACGTCGAAGCCCTCGGCGTCGGTCTGTTCCTCGCTGGCGTCCGTGCGACCCGGCTTGAACGGCACTTCGACCGCGTGGCCGGCCGCCTTCGCCGCCGTCTCGATCCCGACGGAACCGCCGAGCACGATCAGGTCGGCGATCGACACCTTCTTCGCACCCTGCTGGTCGAAGTCGCGCTTGATGCCCTCATAGACCGACAGCACGCGGGCGAGCTGTTCCGGCTGATTGACCTCCCAGTCCTTCTGCGGCGACAGGCGGATACGGCCGCCGTTCGCGCCGCCGCGATGATCCGACCCGCGCCACGTCGACGCGGACGCCCAGGCGGTCGTCACCAGATCCTCGACCGACAGCCCGGAGTTGGCGATCGTCGCCTTCAGGTCGGCGACGTCGCCAGCCTCGATCTGCGGATAGTCGGCGACGGGGATCGGATCCTGCCAGATCAGCTCCTCGGCGGGCACTTCGGGCCCGAGCAGGCGGATCTTCGGACCCATGTCGCGGTGCGTCAGCTTGAACCACGCCCTTGCCCAAGCATCCGCGAAATAGGCGGGGTCGGCGCGAAATTTCTGGCAGATCGCATTGTAGGCGGGGTCGACCTTCAGCGCCATGTCGGCGGTGGTCATCATCGTCGGCACGCGCTTGCCCGCGGTGTGCGCGGCGGGGGCAAGCGTGTCGTCGGGATTGCCGACCGGCTGCCACTGGTGCGCACCCGCCGGACTCTTCACCAGTTCGTACTCATGGTCGAAGAGCATGTCGAAATACGTCATGTCCCATGTCGTCGGCGTCGGCGTCCACGCGCCCTCGATCCCGGAGGTGATCGTGTGATCGCCCATCCCGCTCTCATGCGTGGAAGTCCAGCCGAGGCCCTGCGACGCGATGTCCGACCCTTCCGGTTCCTTGCCGACGAGCTTCGGATCGCCCGCGCCGTGCGCCTTGCCGAAGGTGTGGCCGCCGGCGGTGAGCGCGACGGTTTCCTCGTCGTTCATCCCCATGCGCGCGAAGGTTTCCTTCATGTCGCGCGCCGACCCCTGCGGGTGCGGGCAGCCGCCGGGACCCTCCGGGTTCACGTAGATGAGGCCGTGCTGGATCGCGGCGAGCGGGCTTTCGAGCGCGAGGCCGGCTTCCTCGTCGATGCGCGTCTGACCGAGCCATTCCTCCTCGGTGCCCCAATAGACGTCCTTTTCGGGCTCGAACACGTCCTCGCGTCCGCCGGAGAAGCCGAAGGTCGGCCCGCCCATCGATTCGATCGCGACGTTGCCGGCGAGGATGAAGAGGTCGGCCCAGCTGAGCTTGCGGCCGTATTTCTGCTTGATCGGCCACAGCAGGCGGCGGGCCTTGTCGAGGTTGCCGTTGTCCGGCCACGAGTTCAGTGGCGCGAAGCGCTGCTGGCCTGCCGACGAACCGCCACGGCCGTCGCCGGTGCGATAGGTGCCGGCCGAGTGCCACGCCATGCGGATGAAGAACGGGCCGTAATGCCCGTAATCCGCCGGCCACCACGGCTGGCTGTCGGTCATCAGCGCGGTCAGGTCGGCCTTCAGCGCGTCGTAATCGAGCGACAGAAACTCTTCGCGATACTTGAAATCGTCGCCCATCGGATTGCCGCTGACACCCTTCTGGTGAAGGATGTCGATCGACAGCGATTCCGGCCACCAGTCGCGGGCGGTCTGGCCCAGCAGGCGGCGCATCGCGGCCGGCTGCTTCTTGGGATCGTTGATCGGGCTGCCTTCGGTGATCGCGTCCATATCCTGTCTCCTTGGTCTCGATTCTGGCGTTGCAGAACCTTACGCCGCCGTGACTGATCTACAAAACAAGATGGTCCGGCGATCTATAGTGGCAAAAACGATCAGTCGGCCTCTGCGGGTTCGGGTTCGACCGGCGGATGCAGGCGCAGGCGGTTGACGCGGCGCTCGTCCGAATCGGTCACCTCCAGCTTCCAGCCCGACGGATGATCGACGCATTCGCCGACCTGCGGCACCCGGCCGGCGAGCACCGCGGCGAGGCCGCCGAGCGTGTCGACATCGTCCTCCGTATCCGCCAGCCGCGGATCGACCGCGGTGCCGACATCCTCCAGCTCGACGCGCGCATCGGCATCCCATGCGCCCCCGTCGAGCGGGATCAGCAGCGCCTCCGGGGCCTCGTCATGCTCGTCCTCGATCTCGCCGACGATCTCCTCGATCAGATCCTCGATCGTTATCAGGCCCTCGGTGCCCGAATATTCGTCGAGCACGATCGCCAGATGGACGCGGCGCTGGCGCATGTCGGCCAGCACGTCGAGCGTCCCGCGCGACATCGGCACGTAGAGCGGCTCGCGGATCAGGCCCGACAGGTCGGCGGGGTGCGGTGCGCCGGTCGCGAGAATGCGGAACACGTCCTTGACGTGAATCATGCCGACGATCGTATCCAGCTTCTCGCGATAGACGGGCAGGCGGCTGTGCCCGGCCTCCGCGAAGATCTGTACGAGGTGGTCGAAGCTGGTCTTCTCCTCGACCGCGACGATGTCGGCGCGGGGAACGCCGACATCGCCGGCGTCACGCTCTCCGAAATGCAGCAGGTTGCGGACCATCTGCCGTTCCAGCGGCGACAGGTCGCCCTTGGCGTCGGGGGCGGGATCGTCCTCGTGACGATCGATCGCCTCTTCGAGCTGATCGCGCAGCCGCTCCTCGGTATCCTGTCCGAAGATGAACGACTTCAAACCCCGCCAGATACTGTCGCTATCGGCGGTGCTACTTCGATCGTCGGCCAAGTCAGTCCTCGCGTATCAGATAGGGGTCGGCGATGCCGAGGGAGGCGAGCGCCTGTCGCTCGATCTCCTCCATCGATTCCGCCTCGTCGTCGGTCATGTGGTCATAGCCTAGCAGGTGCAGCGTGCCATGAACCAGCAAATGCGTTGCGTGATCCGCGGTCGGTATGCCGCGTTCCGCCGCCTCCGCCGCGCAGACTCCGTACGCCAGCACGATATCGCCCAGCAGCAGCTCGCCATCATCGGAGTTTTGGCTGACGGTGTCGAGCAGATCGGGCTGCACCATCGGAAAGGAGAGAACGTTGGTCGGCTTGTCCTTGCCGCGATATTGTTTGTTGAGCGCGTGGACCTCGTCGTCGGTCGTCAAGCGGACGCTGATCTCCACCAGCGCCTCCGTCGTCAGCAGCGGCCCCTGCGGCGTCCGCCCGATCGCCGCCTCCGCCGCGCGCCGCGCGATCGCCTCCCACTCGCCCTCGGGCCAGGGATCTTCGAGGGAGAGTTCGATCTGGATCATGCGCAGTCCCCTACGACATCATTCACGCCGATGCCCCCTCATATGCTTCGACGATGCGGCCGACGATGGGGTGGCGGACGACGTCGGCGGCGGTGAAGCGGCTCATGGCAATGCCGTCGAGCCCTTCTAGGCGGCGGACGGCGTCGCCCAGACCGCTGGCAGCGGCGCCGCCGGGAATGTCGACCTGATTGGGATCGCCGCAGATGACCATGCGGCTGTTCTGGCCGAAGCGGGTCAGGAACATCTTCATCTGCGCGGGCGTCGTATTCTGCGCCTCGTCGAGGATCACGAACGCATCGCCGAGCGTGCGGCCGCGCATGAACGCGATCGGCGCGATCTCGATCTCTCCCGATGCGATGCGCCGTTCGACCTGCTCGGCGGGGAGGCAGTCGTAGAGCGCATCGTAGAGGGGACGCAGATAGGGATCGACCTTCTCCTTCATGTCGCCGGGCAGGAAGCCGAGCCGCTCGCCCGCCTCAACCGCCGGGCGCGACAGGATGAGGCGCTGGACGGAGCCGGTGATGAGCTGCGCCACCGCCTGCGCGACCGCGAGATAGGTTTTGCCCGTACCCGCCGGCCCGAGCGCGAAGATCATGTCGTTGCCGACGAGGTCCCGCATGTAATGCGCCTGTGCCGGGGTGCGCGGCACGATCGTCTTCTTGCGCGTGCGGATCATGATGCCGGGGCCACCGGTGCGCTCGGCCGACACGATGCCCGCCAGCGTCGGTTCGGCGACCATGGCGATCGAGGCGTCGACGAGGCCGGTGTCGATCTGCTCGCCGCGGGCGATCCGCTGATACAGGTCCTGCAACACGTCGCGGGCGATCGCGACCTGCTCGGCGGTTCCCTCCAGCCCGACGCGGTTGCCGCGCGCGGTGATGTAGACGCCCAGCCGGTTCTCCAGCGCCACGAGGTTCTGGTCGTATTGGCCGAACAGTTGCGCCAGCGCCTGCGGGCGGTCGAACATCACCTCGACACGGGCACGTTCGCCCGATTGGGCGGGGACTGGCTTACGGCTCATGCGGTCCTTTCGAGACGCGAAGTGGAGGAAGTGGAGGCGTCGAAGCATGTCCCTGCACTTCGCCGCGAAGCACCCGGGCGCAGGGCGGGCGAAGGGCTGGCGGGGCAGGTAGGATTCGGCATGCTAGGCAAGACTGGCAGATGGGAAGCGGTTAGGACAGCGACAAGATCGCGCTGCTGATCCGGGTTATGCGAAAGCGCGATCCGCAGGGGTCAGGCGGCCTTGGCGTGGCGGACGTGACCCGCCAGCGATGACTGGGTCGCGCCGGTCAGTTCCACCGTGACCAGATCGCCGATGGCGTGATCGCCGATCAGATGGACCGATTGCAGCCAGGGCGACTTGCCGAGCCACTGCCCCGGCAGCTTGCCGGTGCGTTCGACCAGCACGTCGCAGGTGCGGCCGATGCTCGCCTCGTTGAAGGCGCGCTGGTCGCGGCCGAGCGCCGCCTGAAGCCGCTGGAGGCGTTCGTCCATCACCTGCGGCACGACCTCGTCCGCCATCGACGCGGCGGGGGTGCCGGGGCGGGGGCTGTACTTGAAGCTGAACGCCTGTGCGTAGCCGACCGCCTTGACCAGACCCAGCGTGTCGGCGAAATCCGCCTCCGTCTCGCCGGGGAAGCCGACGATGAAGTCTCCGGACAGCGCGATGTCCGGGCGCACGGCGCGGACGCGGTCGAGCAGGCGCAGATAATCGTCGCGGCCGTGGCTGCGGTTCATCGCCTTCAGGATGCGGGTGGAGCCGGACTGTACGGGCAGATGCAGGAACGGCATCAGGCTTTCGACGTCGCCATGCGCGTCGATCAGGCCCTGCGCCATGTCGTTGGGGTGGCTGGTGGTGTAGCGGAGGCGCGCGAGGCCGGGGATGCGGTCGAGCGTCCGGATCAGGTCGTGCAGGCCGCGTCCGTCCGCATCGACCCACGCGTTGACGTTCTGGCCCAGCAGCGTGATCTCTCGCGCGCCGGCATCGACCAGCGCCCTCGCCTCGTCGACGATCGCGGCGAAGGGCCGGCTGACCTCCGCCCCGCGCGTGTAGGGGACGACGCAATAGGTGCAGAACTTGTCGCATCCCTCCTGCACGGTCAGGAACGCCGACGGGCCGACGCGGCGGCGCGCGGGCAGGCGGCCGAATTTCGACGCGAGCGGCATGTCGGTGTCGAGCGCGGCGGTGCCGGCGGCGGCCTGCGCGACGAGGGCGGGCAGGTTATGGTAGGCCTGCGGACCGACGACGACGTCGACCTTGGCGCGGCGGACGATTTCCTCCCCCTCCGCCTGCGCGACGCAGCCGGCGATGGCGATCATCGGATCGCCGCCGCTCTTGCCCGCGATCTTGCGGATGCGGCCGATGTCCGAATAGACCTTCTCGGTCGCCTTTTCGCGGATGTGGCAGGTGTTGAGCACGACGAGGTCGGCGTCGTTCACGTCGGCGGCGGCGGTCATGCCCTCCGCCGTCATCAGCTCGGCCATGCGCTCGCCGTCGTAGACGTTCATCTGGCAACCGAACGACTTGACGTGAAAGGTCTTGGGCGGGGTCTTCATGCGACGGCCGTTAGCAGATCGCGGCCGGGGCGGGGAGGGGGCGATGCTCCCACTATGCAAGGGGGAGGAACTGGAGGGCCTCGATGCGTCGTCTCGCTTCGGCCGCGATGCTCTTGCGGCCGCCCTGCGGGGCGAAGGGTTCGGCGAAGTTCAGCGTCGCGACGAAGCTGCCACGGCGGCGAAGGACGCGGAGGGCGTGGACCTGTCCGGGTTCGTCACCCCAAACGCAGTCCGACCGGGCGTCACCGTAATCGATCCGCACCGGCTGCACGCGCAGGCCCGGCGGCGGCGGGTCGAGCGCGGCGAGCAGGGCTGGCTTGAACGGAAGCAGGGTCGTGCCGTCGCCGGTCGTCCCCTCCGGAAAGATCGTGACAGGCCACGGTGCGGCGAGCGCGCGGCGGAGTTGTTCGACCTGCTCGGCGACGGCCATCCGCTCGCCGCGCGCGACGAAGACAGTGTGGTTGACCGACGACAGCCAGCCGATCAGCGGCACGGCTTCGAGTTCGCCCTTGGCGACGAAGGCGGTGCCGGTCGTACCGGCCAGCAGCAGGATGTCGATCCAGCTGAGATGGTTGGCGAGGATTACCGCGTCGCGCGTGAGGGGCACGCCGACGACGCGCGCCTTCGCGCCGACGATACGGGCGCACCAGCCGAGAAAGCGGCGCGGCCACGGCGAGCGGGCGCGGAACAGTCGCCAGATAGCATGCAGCGGGAGGGCGACGAGCAGTGCGGTGACGAGCGCGATCAGCCGGACGATCAGACGGAGCGTACTCATCTATTCTCGCCCGTCTCCGGTTGGATCGTGCATCTATCCCTGACGGGCAGGAGTCAGATCTTCCGGTCGAGGCTGACGCCGTACAATTCCATGCGGTGATCGACGAGGCGGAAGCCCATGCGTTCGGCGATCGCCTTTTGCAGCAGTTCCAGCTCGGGATCGACGAACTCCAGCACGCGGCCGGTCTCGACATCGATCAGGTGATCGTGATGCGCCTCGGGCGAGGGCTCGTAGCGGGCGCGGCCGTCGCCGAAATCGTGGCGGTCGAGGATCCCCGCCTCCTCGAACAGGCGAACGGTGCGATAGACTGTGGCGATCGAGATGCCCTTGTCGATCGCGGAGGCGCGTTCGTACACCTTTTCCACATCGGGGTGATCCTCCGCCTCCGACAGGACGCGCGCGATGACGCGGCGCTGCTCGGTGATGCGCAGGCCCTTCTCGTTGCAGAGAGCTTCCAGATCGATCTTGCGCGCCATGACTTTTGAACCTCTCGGACGAGGTGGTCATGTAGCCCCGTTCGCTTGTTGCGAAAAGGGATACCGACTCGCAATAAGCTAAAGCGGTCGGGAATAGGTGTGGGCGTCGTGATGCCGCCCGTCGGTGCCGCGGTAATAGCCACGCCGTTCACCCACCTTGGCGAAGCCGTTAGCGGTATAGAGGCGCACCGCGTCGTTGTTCGCACGCACCTCGAGGTGCATCGTCACGACGCCGCGGCTCTGCGCGTCCGCGATCGTGGAGCGGAGCAGCGCACCGCCGACGCCGCGATGCCGGTGGTTCGGCGCGACCGCGAGCAGCAGCAGCTCGGCCTCGTCGGCGACGGCACGGACCATTGCAAAGCCGGCCGGTTCGTCGTCGTAGCTGGCGATCGTCAGCGCGACGCCGGGCATCGCCAGCACGCCCAGACACTGGCTGCGCGTCCACGCCTCGCCATAGCGCGGGTCGAACGCGGCGGTCATCAGCGCATCGACGATCGCCGCGTCGCGCGCATCGCCGTGGCGGAGGGAGAGGATACGCGTAGCCATTATCGCGCGGCCCTGGCGATGGGCAACTTGGCGTCCGGCGCGCGGCCGTAGAGCGGGCGCGGGTCGAGATCGGCGAGCGCCGCGGTCAGCAGCGGCAGGTCGGACGCGTCGGGCAGCGCATCGGCGCGCGCGGTGACGTGATCGGGCAGGCGGTACGTACCACTGCCGATCGCGAAGGTGTCGCCGAGTATGGCCGCCGCCTCTGCGGGGTGCAGCGACACGGGCGCGTCGAGCGGGGTCAGGTCGGCGGCGAAGCTCTGCATGAAGACCTCACCATGCCCCGCCTCCAGCACCGCTGCAATCCGCTCGCGCGGCAACGCCTTCAACGCGGCGGCGGCGACGATCGCGAGGGAGGAGAAACCCCGCACCGTCGCCCCCCAGCCGAGCCCCAGCCCCCGTGCCGCGGCGACGCCGACGCGCACGCCGGTGAAGCTGCCGGGGCCGACGTCGACGAGGATGCGGGTCGCGCGGCCACCGTCCGGCAGTTCGGCAATCATCGGCACCAGCCGTTCGGCATGGCCGCGCCCGACCACCTCGTGACGCGCGGCGACGACACGGCCATCCTCGATCAGCGCGACGGAGCAGGCGGCGGTGGCGGTCTCGATGACGAGCGTGCGCTCCGCGAACTCGGCGCTCACGCGATCCGGTTGAAGCGCTCGAACGCCGGGCGTGGCGAGCGGTCGTACAACGTGGAACGGTCGCCATGGCCGAGCGTGGCGATGAAGTTGGTCTTCACCGCCGGCGTGTCGTGGAAGAACGCCTTGTCGACCGCACCCCCGTCGAAGCCGGACATCGGCCCGACATCGAGCCCGAGCGCGCGGGCGGCGAGGATCAGATAGCCGCCCTGCAGCGACGAGTTGCGGAACGCCGAGGCCTGACGCAGTTCTGAGTTGCCGTCGAACCAGCTTTTCGCATCGGCGTGCGGGAAGAGCTCGGGCAAATGCTCGTGGAATTCGGTGTCCATGCCGATGACGACGCTGACCGGAGCCTTGCGGATTTTGTCGGCGTTCGTGTCGCTGGCGGCGGCGGCGAGCTTCTCCTTCGCCTCCGTGCTGACGCACCAGACGAGGCGCGCGGGAAGCTGGTTGGCCGAGGTCGGCCCCATCTTCATCAGGTCCCAGATCGCATGCAGGTCCGATTCCGGCACGGGCTCGTCGGTATAGTGGTTGAACGTCCGCGCCTCGCGGAAGAGCTGGTCGAGCGCCGTGTCGTCGATCGCCGGCATCAGATCGCCCTCACTTCGGTGACTTCGGGGACATAGTGGCGCAGCAGCTGCTCGATTCCCTGCTTCAGCGTCGCGCTGGAGGATGGGCAGCCGGAACAGGCACCCTGCAATTGCAGGAAGACCTTGCCCTTGTCGAAGCCGCGATAGACGATGTCGCCGCCGTCGTTCGCCACGGCCGGGCGCACGCGCGTCTCAATCAGTTCGCGGATTTGCGCCACGATCTCCGCGTCGGCGGGATCCTCGGCGAAGTCGGTATCGGCGGGGGGCACGGCGAAGCCTGCGCTACCCTGACGGAACAGCGGCATCGCGGCGCTGAAATGATCGAGCAGCAGGCCGAGCACGTCGGGCTTGGCGTCGCGCCAGTCCACGCCGGGCGCGATCGTCACCGACACGAAATCGCGGCCGAAGAACACGCCGGTCACGTCGCCGAGGCCGAACAGGGCGTCGGCCAGCGGGCTCGCGTCCGCTTCCTCGGGGGTGGCGAAATCGCGCGTGCCGGCATCCATGACAATGCGGCCGGGCAGGAACTTGAGCGTCGCCGGGTTGGGCGTGGCTTCGGTCTCGATCAACATGCGCGGCATGTGGCGCGCGCGGGGCGGGGGATCAAGCGGCTGGCCGTGTTAAATCCTCTCCGCGAGCGGGGAGGTGGCGCGCCGCCGGCGTGACGGAGGGGCGGCCACAAGCCATCCCGCCAGTGGCTTCCCCTCCACCGCTCCGCGGTTCCCCTCCCCGTGCCAGGGAGGAACGAGAAGGAGGAATGAGGTTGGCCGATCGTCTCGTCCGGCGCTAAAGGAGCCGATATGGCGTTCCCCACGCGCGTGTTCCGCGTTTCCGCTCTGGCCGTAGCATTCCTGACGGCTCCCCTTTCGGCGCAGCAGAAGGCGCCCGCCGCGGCGCAGACGGCGGTCGATCCCTCGACGCCGGCCATTCGCGTCGATACCGCGGCATGGCTCTACAAGGGCAGCGACATCGCGCCGGACCCGGCGTGGTCGTTCGGTACGTTGCCCAACGGCCTGCGCTATGCCGTGCGGAAGAACGGCGTGCCACCGGGGCAGGTGGCGGTGCGCGTCGCGATGGACGTCGGCTCGCTGTACGAAACCGACAGCGAGCGCGGCTTCGCGCACTTCATCGAGCATCTGTCGTTCCGCAGTTCCGCCCATGTTCCCGACGGCGAGGCAAAGCGGGTGTGGCAGCGGCTGGGCGCGACGTTCGGCTCGGATTCGAACGCGACGACGACGCCGACGCAGACGCTGTACAAGCTCGACCTGCCCGCCGCGACCGAGCAGGGGCTGGACGAGTCGCTTCGTATCCTGTCGGGCATGATGGCCGCGCCGGTGCTGAGCGATGCCTCCGTCGCCGCCGAGCGCCCGGTGGTGCTGGCCGAGAGGCGCGAGCAGCCGGGGCCGCAGGTGAAGTTCGCCGATGCGCTGCGCGAGACCTTCTATGCCGGGCAACCGCTGGCGGAACGCTCGCCGATCGGAACCGAGAAGACGCTGGCGGCGGCGACCGGTGCGACGGTCAAGGCGTTCCACGACCGCTGGTACCGGCCAAGCCGCGCGGTCGTCATCATTTCGGGCGACATGGACCCGGCGCTGTTCGCCCGCCTGATCGTCAAGAATTTCGCGGGCTGGCAGGCGATCGGCCCCGACGTGCCCGCGCCCGATTTCGGCAAGCCCGATCCGTCCAGACCCGCCACCGCGTCGCTGGTGGAGCCGGGCATACCGGCGATCGTCGCGACGGCGGTGTTGCGCCCGTGGAAATATCAGGACGACACGATCCTGTTCAACCAGAAGCGCATGGTCGACACGGTCGCCGCCCGCCTCGTCAGTCGTCGGCTGGAACAGCGCGCACGGTCCGGCGGCAGCTTCCTCCAGGCGCAGGTGTCGGTCGACGACGAGGCACGATCGGCCAATGTCACCTCGACCCAGATCGTGCCCGTGACGGGTCAGTGGGAAGCGGCGCTGAAGGACGTGCGTGCGGTGATCGCCGATGCGATGGCGACCGCACCGACACAGGTCGAGATCGACCGCGAACTCGCCGACTACGATACCGTCATGCGGACGATCGTGGAGACGTCGCGCGTCGAGGCGGGGGCGAAACAGGCGGACGACATGGCCTCCGCGCTGGACATCCGCGAGACGACGACCTCGCCGGAAACGAGCTACGCGATCTTTAAGGATGCGCGCGCCAAGACGATGTTCACCCCGGACACCGTGCTGGCGTCGACCCGCCGCATCTTTCAGGGCGACGCCACGCGCGCGATCGTGACGACGCCGACGGCCGATGGCGGCTCCACCGCGCGGCTGGAGGCGGCGCTGAAGGCAGACGTGTCCGGCCTGATCGGCAAGCGGCGCGTTCAGGCCGCGGTCGGTTTCGACGACCTGCCGAAAATGGGCACGCCGTCTGCGGTCGTATCACGCCGGACGATCGAGAAGCTCGGGCTGGAACAGGTCGACTTCGCCAATGGCGTGCGGTTGCTGATCTTCGCCAACACCGGCGAGACGGGCCGCGTCTATGTCCGGACGCGGTTCGGCAGCGGCTATGCGGCACTGCCGACCGACCGGCCGAGCGCCGCGTGGGCGGCCGACCTCGCGCTGGTGGCGATGGGCGTCGGCAAGCTGGATCAGGGCGACCTGGAGCAATTGTCGGCGGGTCGGCGGATCGGTCTCGACTTCGGGATCGACGAGGATGCGTTCCTGTTCGCGGCGATGACCTCGCCCGCCGACTATAAGGACGAATTGCGGTTGATGGCGGCGAAGCTGGAATATCCCCGCTGGGACCGCGCGCCGATCCTGCGTGCCAAGGCGACGGCGCTGGCGGCGGAGGCGACCGCGCGATCCTCCCCCACCGGCGTGCTCCAGCGCGAGCTGGAGGGATTGCTGCGCGACGGCGATCCGCGCTGGGCGACGCCGACGGCGCAGCAGATCGAGGGCCTGACGCGCCGCAAGTTCCGCAAATTGTGGAAGCCGCTGCTGCAATCGGGATCGATCGAGCTGTCGGTGTTCGGCGACGTGAAGGTCGACGAGGTGATCGCGGCGGCGCAGGCCAGCTTCGGCGCGATGAAGCCGCGCCGGCCGGTGCCGCTGGAGAAACTGCCGGTCCGCTTCCCCGCGCATGTGGAAACGCCCGTCACGCTGACGCATGACGGTCCGGCGACGCAGGCGGCGGCGGTGATCGCGTGGCCGACCGGCGGCGGCATCGCGGAGATCCGCACCAGCCGCCAGCTCGACATTCTGGCACAGGTTTTCGGCGACCGGTTGTTCGAACGGCTGCGGCAGACGGCGGGCGCGAGCTATAGTCCGTCGGTGCAGAGCCAGTGGCCGGTCGGCACGCTGACCGGCGGCCGGATCATGGCGATCGGGCAGGTCGAGCCGGACAAGGTCGACCTGTTCTTTCGCCTGTCGCGCGAGATCGCGGCCGATCTGGTGAAGACCCCGATCGCCGCGGACGAGCTGGAGCGGATCGTCGGCCCGATGAAGCAGCAACTGATGCGCGCGTCCACGTCGAGCCAGTTCTGGCTCGCGCAGATGGGCGGCGGCGCGTACGACCCGCGGCGGATTTCGGCGGTGCGATCGGTGCTGGCCGATCTGGTGCAGGCGACACCGGCGGACCTTCAATCGGTCGCGGCGCGATACCTGCGGCCCGATCGCGACTGGACGCTGGCGGTGGTGCCGAAGGCAGGCGGGGTGGTTGCTGCTCCGGCGGCTCCGGTTGTTGTGCCGAGCAGCGGCACGAACTGACGTGTCCCCGCGAAGGGGGACCCAGTGACTGGGCTCCCGCCTTCGCCGCGGAAGGCAACAGTCGAGATGCGCGCACTTATCCCTTGTACAACGCGTCCAGCTTCTCCCCGTATACCTGCTTCAGCACGTGTCGCCGCGTCTTCATGCTCGGCGTCAATTGCTCGTTCTCGATCGTGAACGGACCGTCCGCCAGAATGAAGCGGCGGACGCGTTCGGTGACCGACAGGTCCTTGTTCACCCGCTCTACCGCGGCCATCAGCGCGGCGCGGTATTCCGGGTGTTCCGCGAGCGTCCTGAAGTCGCACTTTCCGCCGCCCCTGGCGCACCATTCCTGTGTCCAGTCGGGGTCGGGCACGATCAGCGCGACCATATAGGGCCGCCGGTCGCCGGCGATCATCGCCTGTCCGATCTCGGGCTGGAGGGTCAGCATGCCCTCCACCTTTTGCGGGGCGATATTGTCGCCCTTGTCGTTGATGATGAGGTCCTTCTTGCGGTCGGTGATCCTGATCCGCCCCCGGTCGTCGATCTCGCCGATGTCGCCGGTGTGGAGCCAGCCGTCCTTCAGGACGCGTGCCGTCTCCGCCTCGTTGCGCCAGTATCCGTGCATCACCAGTTCGCCGCGAACGAGGATCTCGCCGTCCTCCGCGATCCGCACCTCGGTGTCGATCAGCGCGGGGCCGACCGAATCCATGCGGATGCCGGCGCTCGGCCGGTTGCACGAGATGACCGGCGCGGCCTCGGTCTGGCCATAGCCTTGCAGGAAGGTCACGCCGAGCGACTGGAAGAACAGCCCGACCTCCGGCGTCAAAGGCGCGCCGCCGGACACCATAGCCTTCATCCGCCCGCCGAACTTCTTCGCGATCTTCGGCTTGAACAATGTTCGCACCAGCAACTGCGCAGGCCGGTCGATCAGGCGGACGCACCCCTCGTTCTCCTTCGCACCGACGTCGAGCGCTTTGCTGAGCAGATAGGACGACATGCCGCCCTGTTTCTCGATCGCCTTGCCGATCCGGGTTCGCAGCACTTCGAACAGGCGGGGCACGACGAACATGATCGTCGGGCGCACCTCCTCGATATTGGCGGCGAGCTTGTCGAGGCTTTCGGCATAGTAGATCTGCCCGCCGAGGCCGATCGGGAAGTGCTGCCCGCCGGTGTGTTCATAGGCGTGCGACAGCGGCAGGAAGGACAGGAACACCTCGTCCCCCCAGCCGAAATCCTCCGAGATGACGGTCGCGCAGCCCTTGGCGTTGTGCAGGATCGCGCCGTGATGCTGCATCACTCCGCGCGGCGCGCCGCCGGTGCCGCTGGTGTAGATGATGCACGCCAGATCGTCGCGCTGGAAGTCCGCTGCCGCCTCCGCGCTCGCAACATCGGCGGGATGCTTCGCGATCAGGTCGTGCCAGAGGTGGAAGTCGATCGAGCCGGCCGGCGCGCGCATCTCCTCCATGCCGATCACGGTCTGCCCCTGATTGGAGCGGAGGACGGCGGGGAGCAGCACTTTCGCCAGCTTGGCGGTCGACACGATGATGCCACACGCGCCGCTGTTTTCGAGGATGTGGAGGTGATCGCGC
This sequence comes from Sphingomonas sp. Leaf343, assembly GCF_001423765.1. GTDB lineage: Bacteria > Pseudomonadota > Alphaproteobacteria > Sphingomonadales > Sphingomonadaceae > Sphingomonas. The sequence goes on along the minus strand of NZ_LMPG01000010.1, from coordinate 401,399 downwards.
TCTGTGTTGGTGGTGTAGGTCGGGACGGTGATGCAGCCGGCGGCCATGATCGCCAGATCGGCAATGCACCATTCGGGGCGGTTCTCGCTGACCAGCATCACGCGGTCGCCGCGGTTCAAGCCGATCGCGTTCAGGCCGGCGGCGAGGCTGGCGACCTGACGCGCCGCCTCCGCCCAGCTGATCGGTGTCCAGCTGCCATTCTTCTTCGCCCACAGGAACGGCGCTTCGCCCTTCTCCCGCGCCCGCGTGAAGAACATCGTCACGAGGTTGGGAAAATGTTCCAGCGTACGGCTCATCGCCATCCTTTCCTGCGCGGTCTCCCTGTCCCGAAGGGGGGGGCTTCGGATCGTCATCTATCCCGGCGCTCGCCACGCTAATAGGGGCATTCGCATTGCCGATCGGATCACCTAAGGACAGTCCGATGACATCGATATTGCGTTCGATCGCGGTCGCCGCCGCGTTGGTCCTGTCCGGTTGCGCGACGGACCGGCAGACGGCGTCCACTCCGGCACAGTCTGTCGCGCCGATTGCGAAGGCGAAGATCTTCGTGATCGCCGCCAATCCGCTGGCGACGGAGGCGGGAATGGCCGTGCTGCGGCGCGGCGGCAGCGCGGCGGACGCCGCGGTGGCGGTGCAGGCGATGCTGTCGCTGGTGGAACCGCAAAGCTCCGGCGTCGGCGGCGGCGGTTTCATGAGCTATTACGACGCCGCGACGCGCAAGGTCGTCGTCTATGACGGGCGCGAAACAGCTCCCGCCGGCGCGACGCCTGACATGTTCCTCGACGACAATGGCAAGCCGTTGCCATTCCGCGATGCGGTGCTGAGCGGTCGTGCGACGGGCGTACCGGGGGCGGTGAAGATGCTCGCGCTCGTCCAGCAGCGGCATGGCGCGCTGCCGTGGAAGACGCTGTTCGCCGATGCGGAGCAGACCGCGCGCGACGGGTTCGTGGTGTCGCCACGTCTCGGCAAGTTCCTGGCGAGCGGTGCGTTTCCGGAGTCGAACGTGCCCGACGTGCTGGCCTATTTCGGCAGACCCAGGGGCGGGCTGGTCGGGCCGGGCGACCGGTTGCGCAATCCCGCCTATGCGGCGTTCCTCGGGCGGCTGGCGGCGCAGGGTCCCGACGCGCTCTATACGGGGGAGACGGCGCGGCGGATTGTGGCGCGCGTACAGGCCGGGCCGCTGGCGGGCACGATGACGCTCGCCGACCTCGCCCGGTACAGGCCGGTCGAGCGCGAAGCGGTGTGCGGACGGTACCGCGTCTATGCTGTGTGCGTCCCGCCGCCCCCTGCGAGCGGTGTCGGCATGCTGCAATTGCTGATGCTGCTGGAGCGGACCGACATCGCGGATCGTGACCCGGACGATGCCCAGGCGTGGTACCTGTTCGCCGCCGCCAGCCGGCTGATGTATGCCGACCGCGACGGGTATTTTGGCGACCCGGCGTTCGTGAACGTGCCGGTCAAGGGGCTGATCGATCCCGGTTATGTCACCGCACGGTCGCGCCTTATCGGCGCCACCGCAGGGCCGCCGCCGGAAGCCGGCACGCCGCCGGGCGCGCCGGTCGCGGCGAACGACCGGCAGGTGGAGCCGGTCGGTACGTCCCACTTCATCGTCGGCGACGCGCATGGCAACGTCGTATCGATGACGACGACGGTCGAATCGATCTTCGGGTCGGGGCGGATGGTCGACGGGTTCTTCCTCAACAACCAGATGACCGACTTCGCCTTTTCGCCGCGCGATGCCGCCGGGCGTCCGGCCGCGAATGCGGTTGCGGCGGGGAAGCGGCCGCGATCGTCGATGACGCCGCTGATCCTGCTCGACGCCGACCGGCGCTTCGCGGGCGCGATCGGGTCGGCGGGGGGCAATGCGATCCTCGCCTATGTCGGCAAGTCGCTGGTCGCGGCGATCGACTGGAAACTGCCGATGCAGCAGGCGATCGCGCTGCCCAACCTGATCGCACGCGGCGGCAGTTATCAGGGGGAAGCGGACCGCTTCTCCCCCGCGGTGCGTGCCGGGTTGCTGGCGCGCGGCGTCGACGTGCGGCCGGGGCAGGGGGAGGATTCTGGCGTTCACGGCGTGATCGTGCGGAACGGGGTGCTCGACGGTGGTTACGATCCGCGCCGCGAGGGGCGGGTGATGATCGAGGACGCGCCGGCGCGGTGAACTTGTTTGTGCCGCGCGCTGTCGTATCTGTTGGGAGCGTCGGTTGGAGACGCTGGTTCCAAGGACTTGAGATCTATTCTTCTGCTCCCTCCCCTTCAGGGGAGGACTTGGGTGGGGCCTCTCAACCAGCGACTGGTTTGCGGCACCGCCCCACCCCCGACCCCTCCTCTGAAGGGGAGGGGAGATGAGATGCGCGTTGATCCTGCGCTACGCCCCCACCGCCTCGGCCACGCTCTTGAGTCCGTCGCGCGCCAGCAGCGCGTCCAGCCCGCCGAGCATCCGTGCCGCTAACCCCGGCCCCTCATAGACAAGCGCGGTGTAGACCTGAACGAGGCTAGCCCCTGCGCGGATGCGGGCATACGCCTCCTCCGCCGAACCGATGCCGCCGACCGCGACCAGCGGCACCGCGCCACCCGTCGCCGTGCGGAAATCCGCCAGCCGTGCGCGCGCCAGCGGGGCCAGCGGCGCGCCCGACAGGCCACCCGTCTCCGCGCCGTTCGCGGAGCGCAGGCCCGGTCGCGTCACGGTCGTGTTGCCGACGATCAGCGCATCGACCTTCGCCTCGATCACCGCGCGGGCGATGTCGTCGACATCGGCAGGGTCGAGATCGGGTGCGACCTTCAGGAACAGCGGCGTCGTGCCCTTCGCCGCGACCGACGCCGCCAGCAGGTCGCGCAGCGCCTGCCCGGATTGCAGGTCGCGCAGGCCGGGCGTGTTGGGCGAGCTGATGTTGATCGTCACGTAGTCGGCCAGCGGCGCGGCAGCAGCGACGCTCTTCGCATAGTCGGCGATCCGGTCGTCCGAATCCTTGTTCGCGCCGACGTTGATGCCCAGCGTCCCGCGCCGCTTCGCCGCCCGCGCATTCGCCAGCCCCGCGTCCAGTCCGTGGTTGTTGAAGCCGTAGCGGTTCACCACCGCGCGGTCCTCCGGCAGGCGGAACAGCCGTGGCTTCGCATTGCCGGCCTGCGGGCGCGGCGTCAGCGTGCCGATCTCTACCGACCCGAAGCCCAACCCGAAGAATCCGGCGATCACCTCCCCGTTCTTGTCGACGCCCGCCGCCAGCCCGACCGGATTGGCGAAGGTCACGCCCGCGACGGTCGTCGCCAGCCGCGAATAGCGCGCGCCGTCCCGTGCCAAGGGCGTGCCCGCGCCCCCCCAGAGCGACAGCATCCTGAGCGTCAGGGCATGGGCGCGCTCCGCATCGAGCGCGAACAGGGCGGGGTGATACCAGGACATGGGCGCGCTCATCGCACCCTTGCGAGTCGTTTGCAAAGATAGCGGTTGATCGCGGCGTTGCGCTGCACCATCTGCAATCGGACGGAACCGATCCGATTGGAACGATGCGCCTCTCTTCCCTAGCCGATTATGCGGTCGTCCTGATGGCCGCCGCCGCGCGCCACTGCGGTGGCGTGGGTCGGCTGAACGCGACCCTGCTCGCGGAGGAGACGGGCGTGCCGCTGCCGACTGCGCAGAAGCTGGTCAGCCGCCTCGCCGCGGCGGGTTTGCTGGAAAGCGCGCGTGGCACCGGCGGGGGTTTCCGCCTGTCGCGCCCGCCCTCGGCGATCAGCCTGGCGGACGTGATCGAGGCGGTCGAGGGGCCGATCGCGCTGACGTCCTGCGTCTCCGAGACGCGGCACGACTGCGCGATCGACGGAAGTTGTCGGGTGAAGCCGCACTGGAGCGTCGTCAACGGCGCGGTGCGCGGCGCGCTGGCGGGTGTTTCGCTCGCCAGCCTGTCGGTGTTGGAGCAAGCGTGATGAAGAACGCCGAGGCCTATGCGGCCGTATCGAAGAAGTACGAGTGGGGTTTCGCCACCGACATCGAACAGGACTTCGCGCCCAAGGGGCTGTCGGAGGACACGGTTCGCTACATCAGCGCCAAGAAGAACGAGCCCGAATGGATGCTCGACTGGCGGCTGAAGGCGTTTCGCCTGTGGCTGACGATGGAGGCGCCCGACTGGGCGAAGCTGAACGTCCCGCCGATCGATTATCAGGACGCGTTCTATTACGCGGAGCCGAAGGCGAAGGCGACGATCGCGTCGCTGGACGAACTCGACCCCGAAATCCGCCGCACCTACGAAAAACTCGGCATCCCGATCGAGGAGCAGAAGCTGCTCGCCAATGTCGCGCCCGATCCCGACGCGCCCGCGCCGCGCCGGGTCGCAGTGGATGCGGTGTTCGACAGCGTGTCGGTCGCCACCACCTTCCGCAAGGAGCTGGAGGCCGCCGGCGTCATCTTCCGCTCGATCAGCGAGGCGATCCGCGAATACCCCGACCTCGTCCGCAAATGGCTGGGCAAGGTCGTGCCACAGCGGGATAACTTCTTCGCGACGCTCAACAGCGCCGTCTTCAGCGACGGCACCTTCGTCTACATCCCGGAGGGCGTCCGCTGCCCGATGGAGCTGTCGACCTATTTCCGCATCAACGCGGAGAATACCGGCCAGTTCGAACGCACGCTGATCGTCGCCGACAAGGGCAGCTATGTCAGCTATCTGGAGGGCTGCACCGCGCCGATGCGCGACGAGAACCAACTCCACGCCGCGGTGGTCGAACTGGTCGCGCTCGACGATGCCGAGATCAAGTATTCGACCGTCCAGAACTGGTATCCGGGCGACGAGAACGGCCTTGGCGGCATCTACAACTTCGTCACCAAGCGTGCGCTGTGTCAGGGCAAGAACAGCAAGGTGTCGTGGACGCAGGTCGAAACCGGCAGTGCGGTGACGTGGAAATATCCGTCCTGCGTGTTGTCGGGCGACGGCTCGGTCGGCGAGTTCTACTCGGTCGCTGTGACCAACAATCGCCAGCAGGCGGACACCGGCACCAAGATGATCCATCTGGGCAAGAACACCCGCTCGACCATCGTGTCGAAGGGGATTTCCGCAGGGCGTTCGGACAACACGTATCGCGGCCTCGTCCGTGTCGGCCCGACGGCGGAGAATGTGCGCAACTTCACCCAGTGCGACAGCCTGTTGCTGGGCGACCAGTGCGGCGCACACACGATCCCTTATATCGAGGTCCGCAACCCTTCCGCCCAGATCGAGCATGAGGCGACGACGTCGAAGATCAGCGAGGACCAGCTGTTCTACGCCATGTCGCGCGGTCTGGATCAGGAGGCGGCAGTCGCCCTGATCGTCAACGGCTTCGCGCGCGAGGTGCTGCAGCAGCTGCCGATGGAGTTCGCGGTCGAGGCGCAGAAGTTGCTGGGGATCAGCCTTGAAGGATCTGTGGGATGACACCCCGCGACGACGATCGTCGCCTTGACTCCCCTCCCCTTCAGGGGAGGGGCAGGGGGTGGGGCCTCTCCGCGAGCACGATCGACCGTATGCACGGTCGCGCCTCCGCTATGCGCCATAATCCGACGGAGCCGGAGAAGCGGCTATGGTCGCGTCTGTCGCAATCGCAACTGGGCGGTTTCAAGTTTCGGCGGCAGGCGACGATCGGCATGGTCATCGTAGACTTTCTGTGCCCGCAGAAAGGGATGATCGTCGAGGTTGATGGGCATACGCACGGTGATGCCGCCAGTGACGAGCGTCGCGATGCTGCGCTAGCCGTACTCGGCTTCCGAACGGTTCGGTTCACGAACACCGACGTCATGCAGAATATAGAGGGCGTGCTGGCACGGCTTCTGGATGAACTACGAGCGTTGCCCGACCGGCGAACGCCCCACCCCAACCCCTCCCCTGAAGGGGAGGGGCTAGAGAGATGACAATGCTGAACATCGAAAACCTCCACGCCGAGATCGACGGCAAGGAAATCCTCAAGGGTCTGTCGCTGACCGTGAACGCGGGTGAAATCCACGCGATCATGGGGCCGAACGGCGCGGGCAAGTCGACGCTGGGCTATGTCCTCGGCGGTCGTCCCGGCTACGAGGTGACCGCGGGTTCCGTGACGTTCGACGGCAAGGACCTGCTCGAACTCGAACCGCACGAGCGCGCTGCCGCCGGCCTGTTCCTCGGCTTCCAGTATCCGGTCGAGATTCCCGGTGTGTCGAACGTCCAGTTCCTGCGCGAGGCGCTGAATGCGCAGCGTGGGCAGCGCGACGAGAAGCCGCTGTCGGGCGCGGAGTTCCTGAAGCTGGCGCGCGAGGAAGCGCGCAAGCTCGACATGGATGCGGAAATGCTCAAGCGGCCGGTCAATGTCGGGTTCTCGGGCGGCGAGAAGAAGCGCAACGAGATGGTGCAGATGGGCATCGTCGATCCGAAGTTCGCGATCCTCGACGAGACGGATTCGGGCCTCGACATCGATGCGCTGCGGATCGTCGGCGACGGCATCAACCGCATCATGCGCGCGCCCGACAAGGCGGTGCTGCTCATCACCCATTATCAGCGGCTACTCGATTACGTGAAGCCCGATTTCGTCCACGTCCTCGACGGCGGCGTCATCACCCGCACGGGCGGGCCGGAACTGGCGCACGAGCTGGAGCGGGCGGGCTATTCGCAGGTGGCGGCGTGATCCGGTCGCCACGAGCGTCGGGGTCGCCGGCATGAGCGTCATGGAACTCCCCTCCACCCGCGAGGAAGCGTGGCGCTGGGCCGATACCGCCGGGATCGCCGCCGCCGCGGCGCTGCCGCAGATCGCGGGGGGCGAAGCCGGTGGCTGGTTCCTCGACCTGCCCGGCGCGCGGATCGTCGTGGTCGACGGCGTGGTCGATCGGGCGGTCAGCAATCTCGGCCGCGTCGTGCTTCGGCAGGTCGACGCGGAGGATCATGCCCTCGCCGCGCGCACGTCCGGCCCGGGGTGGGCGCTGCATCTGGACGCCGATGCCGCCGCCGATCCGGTGCAGATCGTCCATGTCGCGACCGGAGCCGCCAACCATCTGCCGTCCGAGATCGTGCTGGGCGACAACGCCGTCGCGCAGGTCGTGGAAACCTATGTCGGCAGCGGCTGGGCGAACCGGTTCACGCGCACCACGCTGGGCAAGGCGGCGCGGCTGATGCGGTCGGTGCGGCTGTTGCAGGATGCCGGCTTCACCTCGCTGCGCGAGGACGCGACGCTCGGTACGGGAGCCAGCCTGATCGCGATCTTCCTCGGCGCGGGCGCGGCGGGCACGCGGATCGACGCGCGCATCGTCGCGGGCGAGGGGGCCTATGTAGATTATGGCGGCGCGCTGCTGACGGCGGGCGAGCAGCGACAGGAATGCGCGGTTCGCGTCCATCATGCCGAGCCGAACGGTCAGAGCAAGCAGGTCTGGCGCGCCGTCGCCGCCGATCGCTCCGCCGCCAGCCTCGCCGCGGCGGTCGAGGTCGCGCGCCATGCGCAGAAGACGGACGGCGAGCAGTCGCTGCGCGGCCTGCTGCTGCAACGGACCGCCACCGTGAACCTCAAGCCGGAGCTGGAGATTTTCGCGGACGACGTGAAGTGCGCCCACGGCGCGACCGTCGGCGAACTCGATGCGCGGGCGCTGTTCTACATGCAGAGCCGGGGCATTTCGCGGGCGCGGGCGCAGGCATTGCTGACGCATGCGTTCGTCGTCGATGCACTGGACAGGATCGGGAATGAGACGGTTCGCGATGCGTTCGTGGCGGATGCGGATGCGTGGCTGGAGCGAGCGTTGTGAGTGCGGCTGCCGTTATGCCCCTTCTTGCGGGGGATGGGAAAAGTAGCGTCCAGCGCCTCCACTTCCTCCACTTCGCGTTGGAGAATGCCGCATGACCGGCGCCGCTCCGCTCGACACGCTCGCTGATTTTCCCGCCATTCCGGCCGGTTGGGCGTATCTCGACACCGCCGCGACGGCACAGAAGCCGCAGGTCGTGGTCGACGCGATCACGCGTGCGTACGGCGAAACCTACGCCACCGTGCATCGCGGCGTATACCAGCGGTCCGCCGACATGACCGTCGCCTATGAAGCCGCACGGCAGCGCGTGGCGGACTTCATCGGGGCCGGCTCGCCCGACGAATGCGTGTTCGTCCGCGGCGCGACGGAGGGGATCAACCTCGTCACCGAGTGCTGGGCCGCGCGTCAGCTGAAGGCGGGCGATCGCATCATGCTGTCGATGCTCGAGCATCACAGCAACATCGTGCCGTGGCAGATGGCCGCCGAGCGCGTCGGCGCGGCGATCGACGTCGCGCCGCTGACCAGCGACGGCCGCATCGATCTCGACGCGATGGCGGCGATGCTGACCGCGCGGCACAGGCTCGTCGCGCTGGCGCATGTATCGAATGTCCTCGGTTCCGTGCTGGACGTGGAGCGCGCGGTGTCGCTGGCGCACGGTGTCGGGGCGAAGATCCTGATCGACGGGTGTCAGGCGGTTCCGCGAATGCCGGTCGACGTGACCGCGCTCGGCTGCGATTTCTACGTGTTTTCCGCGCACAAGATCTACGGCCCGACCGGCATCGGCGTGCTGTGGGGCCGGCCCGAATTGCTCGATGCGATGCCGCCGTGGCAGGGCGGCGGATCGATGATCGACCGCGTGACGTTCGCGAAGACGACCTATGCCAAGCCTCCGGGCCGGTTCGAGGCGGGGACGCCCCATATCGTCGGCGCGCTCGGGCTGCACGCGGCGATCGATTATGTCGAGGGCATCGGCCTGCCGGCGATCCACGCGCACGAGACGGCGCTGGTTGCGAGAGCGCGCGATGCGCTGGGCAGCATCAACAGCGTGCGGCTGCTGGGTCCGGCGGACTCCGCCGGCATCGTCAGTTTTACGGTCGAGGGGGTGCATCCGCACGACATCGGCACCATCTTGGACGAGAGCCAAGTGGCAATCCGCGCCGGTCATCATTGCGCGCAACCGCTGATGGAGGCGCTGGGCGTGGAGGCGACGGCGCGGGCCAGCTTCGGCGTCTATAACGGACCGGCCGATGTGGACGCGCTGGTAAAGGGCGTCGAGCGAGTGACGAGGATTTTCGGATGAGCGACTATCAGGTCGAGCAGGTAGAGGGCGTCTCACCGCCGCCCAAGGCGCGGGTGGACGATGTCGCCACTCCGCTGGTGACGCCCGAGCCACGCGAGCGCGATTACCTCTCCGGCTTCCTCGCGCAGAAGCCGCAGGGCGATGCGCCGGGAGAGCCGGGCGGCGCGCTGTATGAGGCCGTGATCGACGCGTTGAAGGACATCTTCGACCCCGAAATCCCGGTTAATATCTACGACCTCGGCCTGATCTACGGTGTCGACGTGACGGAGAATGGCGAGGCGACGGTGACGATGACGCTGACGACGCCGCATTGCCCGGTCGCGGAGTCGATGCCCGCCGAAGTCGAGATGCGCGTCGCCGCGGTGCCGGGCATCTCGATCGCCGACGTCAATCTCGTCTGGGACCCGCCATGGGACCCGCAGAAGATGTCCGACGACGCCAAGCTCGAACTGGGGATGCTGTAATGGCCACCACGCTGCGCGCGCGGCCCGCCGCGTTGAACCTGACAGCCAGCGCCGAGGCGCGGATCGCCGACCTGATGGGCCGCGCGCCCGCGGACGCGGTCGGCGTCAAGCTGTCGACCCCCAAGCGCGGCTGCTCCGGCCTTGCCTATTCGGTCGATTACGTGACGGAGGCGAAGCCCTTCGACGAACGAATCGACACGCCCGGCGGCACATTGTTCGTCGATGGCGGGTCGATCCTCTACCTGATCGGATCGACGATGGACTGGGTGGAGGACGATTTCACCGCCGGCTTCGTGTTCCAGAATCCGAATGCCAAGGGCGCGTGCGGCTGCGGCGAGAGCTTCACCGTCTGATGCGTGGCTGGACGATCGGTATCCTCGGCGGATCGGGGCTCTACGCGATCGACGGCTTGCAGGATGCGGAATGGCAGCGGGTCGACAGCCCCTGGGGCGAGCCGTCCGATGCGATCCTGACCGGGTGGATCGGTCATGCCCGCGTCGCCTTCCTGCCCCGCCACGGCCGCGGCCACCGCATCGCGCCGGGCGAGATCGATGCCCGCGCCAACATCGATGCGTTGAAGCGGCTGGGCGTCACCGACCTGCTGGCGATCTCGTCCGTCGGGTCGTTGCGCGAGGACCGGCCGCCGGGCAGCTTTACGATCGTCGACCAGTTCATCGACCGCACCACGTCACGTCCGAACAGTTTCTTCGGAACCGGGCTGGTGGCGCACGTGCCGATGGCGGAACCGGTCTGCCCACGCCTGTCCGGTTTCGCGGCGAAGGCCGCGCGCGACGCCGGGGCGGGCGTGGACGCGGGCGGCACCTATCTGGCGATGGAAGGTCCGGCCTTCTCGACGCGTGCAGAGAGCCAGCTGTATCGAAGCTGGGGCGCGGACGTGATCGGCATGACCGCGATGCCCGAGGCGAAGCTCGCGCGGGAGGCGGAGCTTCCGTACGCCCTGATCGCGATGGTGACGGATTACGATGCGTGGCGGGAGGGTGAAGCCGCCGTCGATGTCGCCGCCGTGCTGGCGCAGGTCGGAGCGAACGGCGCGCTGGCGCGCGAGACGGTCCGCCGTCTGCTGCTGGGCTTGCCGGAGGAGCGGCCTGCATCGCCGATCGATACGGTGCTCGACACCGCGATCATCACCGCGCCGGGCTTGAGGGACGCGGCGCTGGCGGCGAAGCTGGACCCGGTGGCGGGGCGGGCGATGGGCGGCGCCCGACGATAGTCGAACCTCCGGGTCGCCGGGTCACCCGTCAATCGCGGGCGGATCGATGTCCCATTGCTGATCGCGCAGCACCGTCGACCGGACCGGCCGGCCATCGACATCGCGCCACGGATCGTAGCGAAACCGCTTCTCGACCGCCCGGCAGGTGGCTTGGTCCATCAGCGTGTTCCCACTCGATCGCACGACCATACATCCGGTCACGTGGCCATCAATTTCGACCTGATACCGCGTGCCGACGACGCCGCGGAATCCGGTATCGAGTACCGCATCGGGAATGTCCGATCCCCTGATCCGGCCGCGGATCAGCCGCGGCACGCGTTCGAGGCCGCTGCCGTCGCCATCGCCATCACCGCCCGCGCCATGGCCGTTGCCGATCCCGCCGGAACCCGTTCCCGGCCCCGCACGATCGGATGCGCCGGAGGTAGCCTGCACGCCGGTATCGGGCAGCGACGCCACGGCAACGGGCGGCGGCGCAATCGAGATAACCGGCTCCGGCGCGGTGACCTCCGTCGCCCTGGAACGGAGGTTGGGCGGGGATGCTTTCCCGCTCGGCCGGGCGATCTTGCGCGGCGGTGGCACGACACGCTCGGGGGGTGATGCGTCGGGGGGCACGTCGAACGTCGCCAGCGTCTGCTCCGCCGGTATTGCCGGTCCGCGGAACGCCAGCCCCAGCATCAACGCATAGCCCAGCATGCCCACGGTCAGCGCGGTGGATGCCGCGGCTCCCGCCCGTTCGCGAAGGGGTGTCGATCTCGTCACCAGGCGGAGATGATGCGCAACCGGCGCTTTCGCAATGCGCGAGAGCGGCTGGCGCCCTGTATGCTAGGGGAGAATCCGGAGCACCCGTGCATGGCGGGCATTGTTGAGCTGGCACAGCCTCTCGATCTGAACGAGGGACGCCGCCATGATCGTCGCCGGCGCGAGCCGGTCGGCACGGTGCAGCGCCAGCACATCCGCATCGGGCAGGTTCGCCAACGCCTCCGTATCGATCGTGTACAGGCCGTCGATCCCGTGCTCGCGCCCGTCGTCGCCTTGCAGCGTGAGCCGCAACGGCCGGATCAGCCGTTTTCCGGCATAGTCGCCGATCACGTCGCGCGCCGCACCGATATCGGCGATCAGGCGATGCAACGCCACCGCGATGTCGGCGAGGAGCGCGGTCGACTCCCCGTCCACGAACAGCGGCTGCCCGGCGACTGCCCCGATCGCGCCGTCCGCCTCGTCCACCGCCAGCCCGGCGACGCCGGCCGGATCAAGCCGGAACCCGGTCAGTTGCAACGCGCGCGGACAATAGGTCGCGTGCATCCGCCCCTCGACGCAGAACAGATTGCCGGGCTCGATCAGCCCGAGCAGCGCGACCAGATTGAACCGGCCGGTATTCGCATCCTTCGCCAGACACACTGGCATGTCCGCCGCCACCAGCGCGATCTCCGACAGGCCGATCTGCACGATCGTCTGCGGCGAGGACACGATGCCGGGGTCGAAGCGCAGCGCGCCATGCGCGGATCGATCGAGAGGGCGCACCCGGCTCATACGCGTTGCAATCCATAGTTCCGCACCGCGCGCAGCAGGTCGCGGTGGGCGGGCGCCCGCGCGATCAGGTCGCCGCGGATCCGCTCATTGCGGGTGATCAGGCCGGCGGCCATCGCCGCCTCCGGCGTCGCGGTGCCGACCGGCGGGTAGCGGCTGGCGAAGCGCATGCCGTGCAGGACATATTGATAGCTCGGCCACGAGAAGACTTCACGCGCATGCGGGAAATCCTGCGGGGCAGGGGAATGGTGGCGCCAGAACTCCAGCCGTTCCTCCAAGCCGTCCGGGATCGAGGACGCCGCGACATTGTCCTGCCAGAAGTCCGTGTCCGTCCGTTGCGTGATGACGTAATGCAGCTTCAGGAACTCGATGATCCGCATCCAGTGGTGGCGGAACGTGGCGTTGAACTGCCGCGCCGCCAGATTCATCGCCGATCGCGTCCGCGGCAGGCGTTCGGCGATGGCGTCCATCGATGCCTCGATCAGCATCAGCGCCGATGCCTCCAGCGGTTCGATGAAGCCCGCCGACAGCCCGACCGCGACGCAATTGTTCTGCCAGAAGCGTTCGCGGTGGCCACCGTCGATCCGGATCGTCCGCACCGACAGGTCGTCGCCCGCCGGTCCGACATAGCGGCGCAGCGCCGCCTCCGCTGCGTCGTCGCTGGTATGGGCGCTGCTGTAGACGTGGCCGACGCCGCGCCGCGTCCACAACCCGATGTCCCAGATCCAGCCGGCGTCCTGCGCAGTGGAGATCGTGTGGCAGGCGATCGGGTCGTCGTCGCTGGCATGCGGAACCTGCATCGCGATGGCGCGATCGGCGAACAGCACGTCGCGACAGCTTTCGAACGGAACGCCGTACACGCCGCCGATCAGCAGGGCGGCGAACCCGGTACAATCCACGAACAGGTCGCCCGCGATCCGCCGGCCGTCCGCCATCTCCACATCGAGGATGTCGCCGTTGTCCGCCTGGTTCGCGCGCGCCACGTCGCCGATCACATGCGTCACGCCCAGCGCGCCCGTTGCGTGCTCCCTCAGCATCGTGGCGAACTTGCCGGCGTCCAGATGATAGGCGTAATTGGCGTGGCCGGCATATTCGGCCGAGGTGATCGTCTTGGGTGCCAGTCCCGCCTCACACAGGGCCGCCTGATAGTCGACGCAATCCGCAAAATCCGTCGACCGGCCCAGCCAATAGGGCGCAAGGTCGATCTCGCTCGCGCCGGCGGGCGGATTCAGGGGGTGATAATAGGCGTCGCCCGGTTGTCCGTCCGTCCAGCCGACGAACCGCGCACCCTGTTTCAGCGCGGCATCGCAGGACCGGATGAACTCCGTCTCGCTGATGCCGATCTTCGCCAGGGTGTTCCGCATCGTCGGCCACGTGCCTTCACCGACTCCGATCGTCGGAATACGATCGGATTCTACCAGCGTGACCGAGACGCCGCTTCCGGTCCGCTTCGCCTGCGCGGCCAACCGACAGGCTGCCAGCCAGCCCGCCGAGCCGCCGCCCACGACGATGACGGTGTTCACGGTGGCGGCAGATTTGCCGCCCATTTCCCCTCCATTTAACATCTAAGTCCCTGTTTTTCGCGGGAATAAAATCGTTTTCATTTTCCCGTTGTATTAATCAGACAATAATCCTAGCAAAGACTAGGATCCCGTTCAAGCGAGGCGGGACTTCAATCGGGAGGGATAGCGATGGGCAAAACTCAGGGACAACTCAAGCGTAACGCGACGTATTCTGCGTGTGGACTGGCCAGCGCGCTCATCGCTCTGATGGCCGCCACGCCCGCGATGGCCATGCCGCAGACGACGGCGCCGACGGTGCAGGATCCGGCCGCGAGCCTGCCGCCGCAGACGGAAGAAGCCGCCGACGACATCGTCGTCACCGGTATCCGCGCCAGCATCGCAACATCCGCCGCACAGAAGCGCGATGCCATCGGTGTCCTCGATGCGATCTCCTCCGAAGACCTCGGCAAGTTTCCCGACGCCAACGTGGCCGAATCGCTTCAGCGCATTCCGGGTGTCGCGATCGACCGCAGCAACGGTGAGGGCCAGTCGGTCACCGTTCGCGGTCTGGGACCACAGTTCAACACCGTGTTGTTCAATGGCCGCAGCTTCGCCAGCGACAATTTCAACCGCGCTTTCTCGTTCGACCTGATCCCGGCCGAACTCATCAGCGGCGCGCAGGTCTACAAGAGCTCGCAGGCGTCGCTGCAGGGCGGCGGCATCGGCGCGACGATCAATATCCAGACCCCGCGCCCGCTGGACCTGAAGGAGTTCAAGGGCATCGTCAGCGCCAAGGCGCTGTACGAGAAGAACAGCGAGAAGTTCACGCCGCAATTGTTCGGCCTGCTCAGCAACACCTTCGCCGATGGTCGGCTGGGATTGCTGGCGTCCTTGTCATACCAGAAGCGTATCGCGTCGATCGATTCCGTCACGAACGGCGGCTATCTGCCCAACACGACGGTCGGGCCGAACGCTGCGCCGCTGTTTCGAAACGTCTATGCGCCACGGAACCAGGATGTCGGCAATGCGCGCGACGTCCGCACCCGGCTCGGTGCCACGCTGGTCGCGCAGTACGAGGCCAGCGACACGCTGACCTTCACGGTCGACGGGCTGTACAACAAGTTCAAGAGCGATTCGACCACGCGCGCGCTCGGCAGCTGGTTCGAGCCGTCGCAATATACCGCCGCGACGATTGACGGGAACCGCACGATCACGTCGCTGACCACCAGCGGCAATGCCGACTTCATCTCGTCGGGCGCGGTGCGTGAAACGACGACGTGGGAAGCCGGCGGTAACGTCGAATGGAACCCCACCGACGAGTTCAAGATGGTGCTGGATGCGACCTGGTCGCGCGCCAAGAACGCGGGTGGCGGCAAATCCTATTTCGCCGTCATCGGCTCGCCGTCGCAGTACAGCTTCACCCAGGCGGAGAATGGCGGCATCGGCTCCACCTCCGGCTATGGCACGGGCGTGCTGAGCAATCCGGCACTGGGCCGCACGCACATCGCGGGCGTCAACGGCAACGACATCACCGAGAAGGTGACGGAATACCGCTGGAACAACGAATGGAAGCCGGAGAACACGCTGTTCAAGGCCTTCCGCTTCGGTGTGGCGCGCACCTCGCGCAACAAGAACAACGTCCCGATCACGTCCGCAGACGATGTCGGTTGCGTCTATTGCGGCTATCCGACGCTGGCCGATCCGTCCCTGCTGTCGTCGTTCACGATGGATGGACTGGGCGCGAAGAGTGGTTCGGTCCCGCTGACCTTCCTGACCTTCGACCCACGCCGCTATCTCGATTTCCTGACCAGCGCGGCCGCGACGTCCGCGCTGGATCGGGCCCAGGGTCTGGCGGCCGGCACGACGGCCGCCCGGTATGCAAGGGTCAACGGCTATGCCGCCACGCCGCAACCGTCGGCCCGCGTCAGGGAGACGGTCTATGCCAGCTATGCCGATTTCGATTTCGAGGCGGACGTCGGCGCCATGCCGCTGTTCGTCAACGTCGGCGCGCGATACGAATATACGGAACTCAGCTCGTTCGGGCAGCAGCGTCAGCTCGTCGATCTGACGCCGACCGGCGGCAATCCGCCGACCGATCCGACGATCTATGTCGGTGTGTTCGCCAGCCCGGCGGGCGTCGCGATCTCACGCGAATCGTCGTACAGCAACTTCCTGCCGGCCGCGAACGTGCGGTTGAATCTGACACCCAAGCTGCAGGTCCGCGTCGCCGCGTACAAGACGCTGACCCGGCCCGCGATCGGCGACCTGGCCCCGACCTTTAACACCGACACGCTGCGCCCGGCGACGCTGAGCGCCAGCGGCGGCAACACCGAACTGAAGCCGTATCGCGCCAACAACGCCGACCTGTCGGTGGAGTGGTATCCGACACCAACCACGACGCTGTCGGCGGCGGTGTTCTTCAAGAAGGTCGACGACTTCATCGTTCAAACCTTCGCCGCAGAATCGATCCCGATCGCCAACGCCGGCAACGCACAGGGTGTGCGGCTGCCGGTCGGCGGGCTGATTACGCAACGCGGCGGGCAGTTCTTCGGCGAATTCAGCGTGCGACGTCCTCGCAATGCCGAGTCGCTGGAGATCAAGGGGCTGGAGTTGAACGTGGTGCACACGCTCGACTGGCTGCCGGGCGTGCTGAGCGGCTTCGGCGTTCAGGCCAATGCGACGTTCGTCAGCACCAACCGCGACTTCGACGTCAACCAGATCGGTCAGTCGTTCGCTGCGGAGGGGATCGGCAATTCGCAGAATGCGACGGTCTTTTACGAGAAATACGGCATCTCGGCCCGCATCGCCTATAACCGTCGCGAACGCTTCCTGCGGCAGCTGGCGGGCGGTTCGGGCAACGAGCCGATCTTCGTGCGCGATTACGGCCAGTTCGATGGCAGCGTCGCCGTCAACGTGACGCCCGCCCTGCAGGTGTTCGTGGAGGGTACCAACCTGTTCAACGCGAAATATTTCACCACGGGCCGGTTCGACAACCAGCTCCTGACCTACCAGAACTTTGGGCCGCGCTACGACGCCGGCGTGCGCTTCTCCTTCTGACGCGTGACGGCCGGGGGCGGGGATCGTTCGTGACGATCCCCGCCCCCGGCTTTTCGCCGGTCAGAGCGTCCAGCCCGGACGATATTGCCGGTCGAGAAAGCGGTTCGCGTCGGGTATGTTGGTGATCCGGCCGGCCGCGCCATCATACTCGATCGCCTGTTCCGCCCGCAGCGCGACCATGCCAAGGATCATCGTCTCGTTCAGCGGGACCGCCGTCGCGAACGGGGAGGAGATCGCTTCCTCGCCGCGGATCGCCCGGATCCAGTTCATCTCATGCCCGTCGCGGCCACCCTGTATGCGCGGGAGGGAGATCGGCACCGCGGCGGCCCGCGCCTCGGTCCCGTCGCCGATCAGCACCGGCTTCTCGCCATAGGTCTCGTGCATCAGCATGCCGCGCTCGCCGATATACAGCACGCCGCCATCGGGATTCATCCGCACCGTCGCGGGCATAGCATCGGGCGTCGGCGGCATCAGCCCGCCATCGTACCACGTCAACGTCAGCGGCCCGTTCTTCGCATTGCCGAACCGATAGGTGGTGATGCTCGCCAGCGGATAGCTGGACAGTTCGGCGGGCGGCTTGCCGTCCCAAAGATCGTCGTCGCCGCCCCAATGGCTGTGCCGCGTCTCGACGCGGGTCGGCAGGCCCGGCTGCAGCGCCCAGACGGGGAAATCGATCAGGTGCGCGCCCATATCGCCAAGCGCGCCGACGCCGAACGGAATCCAGCCGCGCCAGTTGAAATGCGCGTAATCGGGGTTGTAGCCCCAATCGACCGCTGCCGGTCCCAGCCACAGGTTCCAGTCGAGGCTGGCGGGCTTCGCCACCGCCGCCGGGCGCGCGACGCCCTGCGGCCAGACGGGGCGGTTGGTCCACACCTGGACCTCGCGCACCCGTCCGATCACGCCGCCGCGGATCAACTCGACGACGCGGCGGCCATCGTCGCCCGAATGGCCCTGATTGCCCATCTGCGTGACCAGTTTCGGGTTGCGGCGCGCCAGATCCAGCAGCGTGCGACCTTCGCGCACGGTGTAGGTCAGCGGTTTCTGGACATAGACGTGCAGCCCGCGCTCCATCGCCATCTTCGCGGCGATCGCGTGGTGGTGATCCGGGGTCGCGATCACCACCGCGTCGATATCCTTGCGCCGGTCGAGCATGCGGCGATAGTCGGCGAACTTCTCCGCCTTGTCGTATGCGGCCTTCAACGCCAGCCGGTCGGGCCGGACCGCACCCTTGCTGTCGACCAGCGACTTGGCGACATGGGCGAAATCGACGTCGGCCAGCGCGACGACGTTCTGCCCGGTCAGCTTCCCCATGTTCTGCGCCCCCATCCCGCCGGCCCCGATGGCGGCGACGTTGACGCGGTCGCTCGGTGCGATCCGGCGCGCGGAGGCGGAGTCCGCAAACGGCAAAAGCCCCGCGCTGGCCGCCGCGCCACCGATCCAGTCGCGCCGCGTCAGACCCCTGGTCGATCCGGTCATTCCGTTCTCCTCATCCTGTCGAAACTGTTTCCTTTCAACAGCATGTCACAGGTCGCGGGCCGATGTCAGCCCCCGGCGGATCACGCGAAGATGGCGGCGAGACGATCCGTGCCGGGGCCATCCTTCCACCGGCGCAACGCGACGAACATCGTCGCCCCGAGCGCGGTGAGCCACGTCACCAGCACCGTGCTGACCAGCGACTGGACGACGCGTTCGAACAGCGACGGCAACATGATCGCCGCCGCAGGATCGCCGCGCAGCGCGTCGAGCGTGCCTTGGCCTGCGGAACCGAACAGGCTGAGCACGACCAGGACGATGCAATACGCGACGAAGGCCAGCATCAGGATACCGAAGATGTGCCAGCGTGCGCCCTTGGTCAGCGCGCGGCTGCGGGAGAACGCGCCGACGATGCCCGGCCGTTCCGCAACGATCGCCGGCAAGGCAACCGCCCAGGTCGTCGCGAACATCAGGCCGGGGACGAGCAGGAATATCGTCCCGATCCACACCCCGATCAGATACAGGGCGTAGACGACGAACAGCGCCGGTGCCCGTCGCAATCCGACCCGCAACACCTCTCCCGGTGTCGCCTTGCGTCCTTCGTCGTGGGCGACTGTCGCCTGTACGATCGCTCCGCCAGCGACGAGCCACAACAGGGCGGTCAGCAGGCCGATACTGCCCGCCGCCGCATATTGCCCGTTCATGGCATCGCCGTAGATTACCTGCGTCGCGCCGAGCCCGTAGAACAGCAACTGCGGCAATGCGACGATCAGGGCGCTGATCCCGAGCGTCGCGGCCGGGTTGCCGCGCATGACGTCGAAGCTGCGTGCGAATACGCCCCCGATCGAAATCCCGTCGCTGCCGTCGTTCGCCATGTCGTATCCCCCGATATGCCCCGCGCGGCAGGGTGACCGTCGGGTGACGCACTGTCCAGCCCATGAACCGCCATATCGCCCCCGATACCGGATTGCTTGATGGGTCGATCCGGCTAAGCTGACCAGCGGGGGCAGCCCGATCGTCATGGGGCGATCGTCGCTGGGGAGGCTATCATCGCGGGATCAGCACAGGATGCGGCCGTGGCCGATCGGCTCGCCGCCGCGCACGCTGCGTTGCGGGCCGATCCGTCGATCCAGTTCGCCCTGCACAACCCATCACCGCCGCCGCCGACACCGGAATGGATGCAGGCGCTGGGTCGCTGGCTGGCGTGGATGTTCGAACCCGTGGGCCGGCTGCTGCGCTGGCTGTCGGACCTGATGCCGGACCTGCCCTATGCGCGGATCGTGCTGTGGACGATGCTGGCACTCATCGCCGCGATGTCGATCTGGATGGTCGTCGAACGGCTTCGCTCCGGCGAATGGCGGTTGCCGCGCTGGCGACGAGGATCGCCGGTCGTGCCGGAGGTGCCGGAGGAGGCGTGGACGCCCGATGCCGCGCCTGCGCGCGCATGGCTGGCGGAGGCTGACCGGCTTGCGGCCGACCGGCGCTTCGCCGAGGCGGTTCACTATCTCCTGTTCCGGTCGATCGACGATATCGCGCGCCGTCGCCCCCAGTTGCGCAAACCGTCGCTGACCAGCCGCGAACTGGCATCCGCGCCGATGCTGCCGACTGCCGCGCGGCCCCTGTTCGCCAGTATCGCCGCACTGGTCGAGCATAGTCTGTTCGGCGGGCGGGCGGTCGACGACGCCGACTGGCAGGCGGCGCGCGCCGCCTATGCCGACCTCGTGCTGCCTCGGGTCTGGCGGACATGAGCGAGGTTGCGACCGCCCTGGATCGGGACGGGGGGCGGGCGTCCACTGGCGTCTTCGCACCGACGACGGTGGCCCTGCTGCTGATCGTTGGCATACTTGGCTTTGCGGGATCGCTGTTGCTGGGAGCCTATGCGCCCGATTTCAGATCGGGGCGCAATGCGGGCGCGCATGCGCTGTCGAACGCCGCCACGGGGTTCGCCGGGATCGTCAATCTGGCGGGTGCGACCGGCCGGAACCCCCGCATCCTGCGTACCGAGGCGGGGTGGGACACGGAGGATCTGGTCGTCGCCACGCCCGAGCACGGCAATGTCGACATGAGCAGCTTCATGACCATGCGCCGTGGTCGTGCGACGCTGATCGTCCTGCCGAAATGGTCGACCGTGGCGAACGAGGACGTGGACGGGTGGGCCGACATCGTCGGGCTGCTGCCGGCGAGCGATCCCGCCCGCACGCTCGCCCCCGCGACCGCGCTGCCGATCGCGCGTCGGCCCAGCGGCGGCCGCCCGCTGCGTGCGGTCGACTGGGCACCGGCGGCGCTGTCGGTCGGCGCCCCCCGGCCGCTGCAGACGGTCGCCCCGGCGGCGCTGGTTCCGTTCGTCACCGACGCGGCAGGCCGCGTCGTCCTCGGCCGGATCGGCCGCACGGAGGTCTACATCCTCGCCGATCCCGATCTGCTCAACAATCACGGCATCCGGTCGCTGGCGCGTGCCCGGGGGGCGCTCGCCCTGCTCGATTTCGTCAATTCGACGGGGGCGGAGGGGGTCGCCTTCGACGTGACGCTGAACGGGCTCGCGCGCGGTCGCAGTCCGCTGAAACTGGCGTTCGAGCCGCCGTTCCTGGCGATGACGATGGCGATCGTCGCGGCGCTGGCGCTGGCCGGTTGGCAGGCGCTGATCCGCTTCGGCACGCCGGAGCCGCCGCGCCGCGCGATCGCGTTCGGCAAGACCGCGCTGGTCGACAACAGCGCGATGATCCTCCGCAAGGCGGGTCGGGAGGGCGCGCTTGGCGGTCGCTATGCCGCGCTGATCCGGGAGCGGGCGCGATCGCTATTGGGCGTGCCGGCCCGGCTGACCGACGAGGAGGCGGATCGCTATCTGGATCGGTTGCCGGGACCCTCGACGTTCACGATGCTGGTTGCTCCGGCAGGGCGGGCCGGCCACCGCGACGACATGCTGGCAGCCGCACGGGCGCTGCACCAATGGCTTTGGGAGAAGACACGGTGACCGTTGAAGATGTCCGGGCGCTCGGCCAGTCGATCCGTGCCGAAATCGGCAAGGCGGTGGTGGGTCACGATGCCACCGTCGACCTGTTGCTGGTGGCGCTGTTCGCGGGCGGACATATCCTGCTCGAAGGGCCGCCGGGCACTGCCAAGACGCTGCTCGCGCACAGCTTCGCGCAGACGGTCGGACTGGATTTCGGGCGGATCCAGTTTACGCCCGACCTGATGCCGGGCGATATCATCGGCGCGAACCTGTTCAATTTCCAGACATCGACCTTCACGTTGACGCGCGGGCCGATCTTCACCGAACTCCTGCTGGCGGACGAGATCAACCGGACGTCGCCCAAGACGCAGGCGGCGCTGCTGGAGGCTATGCAGGAACGGACCGTAACGATCGACGGCGACAGCCTGCCGCTGAGTGCGCGCTTCACCGTCGTCGCGACGCAGAATCCGATCGAACAGCAGGGCGTCTATCCGCTGCCCGAGGCGCAGCTCGACCGGTTCCTCTTCAAGCAAACCATCGGCTATCCGAACGCGGAGGAAGAACGGCGGATCATCGCCGGTCATGGCGCACGGCAGGCGGCGATGTCGCCCGCCGATTGGGGTGTCGAGCGGCGCGCCGACGCAGCGACGATCGACGCGGCGGTCGCGACCGTGGCTGGCGTGACGCTGGTCGACGACGTGATCGATTACATCGTCGCGCTGATCCGCGGCACCCGCGCCGTCGCCGAACTGGAGAGCGGTGCGTCGCCGCGATCGGGCGCGATGCTGGCCGGCGCGGCGCGCGCGCGGGCGGCGCTGGACGGCCGCGATTTCGTCATCCCCGACGACGTGAAGGCGCTGGCGCCTGCCTTGTTGCGCCACCGCCTGATCCTGGCACCCGCGGCGGAGATCGGCGGGCGCACGGTCGAGGAGGTGGTGACGCAGATCATCGACACGATCGAGGTTCCGCGTTGATCTATCCGACCCGCATGGCGGTGCTGGCGGCGGCGATCGGAGCTCCGGTCGCGCTGTTGCTCGCCATGCTGTTTCCGCGAAGCTGGTATGTCGGGCTCGGCTGGTCGTTCGCGGTGCTGATGCTGGTCGCGATGGATACGCTGCTGGGGCGGGCACAGGCGAGCATGGCCTTGACCTTGCCGCGATCGACACCCGTGGGCGTGCCGCTGACCGTGCCGATCGCCGTGACGGTGACTGGTCGTCGCGCACGGGCGGTGCAGGTTATGATCGCACCGGACCCGTTGCTGACGGTCGCCGACGATGCCCCGCTGTTCGTCGCGCTGAAGGACGGGCGCGGTGCCGCCGGGTTGACGCTGACGCCGATCCGACGCGGCACCGCACGGTTGGGGGATATCTGGCTACGCTGGACCGGGCCGCTCGGCCTCGTCTGGCGGCAGGCGCGGATCGATACGGAGCAGGCGCTGCCGATCTTGCCGGATGTCGAGGCGATCCGCGAACAGGGCGCGCAACTGTTCCAGCGTCACGCCGTACAGGGCTTGCTGGCGCAGAGCGACCGCGGCGACGGCACGGATTTCGATGCGCTGGTCGAGTTCCGGTCGGGCATGGACCGACGCGCGATCGACTGGAAACAGTCGGCGCGCCACCGGAAGTTGTACGCCAAAGAGTATCGGACCGAGTGCAACAGCCAGATCGTCTTCGCGATCGATACCGGGCGGCAGATGTCGGACCCGGTCGGCGGCATCCCGCGGGTCGACCGGGCGGTGTCGGCGGCGCTGCTGACGGGGTGGCTCGCGTTGAAGCTGGGCGATCGGGTGGCGCTGAATGCGTTCGACTCGCGACCGCGGATCGCCAGCGGCTTCATCGGCGGGGCTGGAGCCTTTCCGGAGTTGCAGCATCTGGCGGCGGCGATCGATTATGGCGGGGACGAGACGAACTACACCTTCGCGCTGACCACATTGGCGGCGCGGCTGACGCGACGATCGATGATCGTGCTATTCACCGAATTCACCGACCCGACGTCCGCGGATTTTCTCGTCCGTGCGGTCGCCCGCCTGCTGAAGACGCATCTCGTCCTGATCGTCGTGCTGCGCGACGACGAGCTGGAGACGATCGTCGATCGCGCGCCCGACGTTGCCGCAGACGTGACCCGCGCCGTCACGGCGGCGGCGCTGCTGCGCGACCGGCGGCTGGCCCTGCTGCGGCTGCGGCATCTGGGGGTGCATGTGATCGAAAGCCCGCACGATCAGGTCGCGGCGCGGCTGGTGGAGGGCTATGTCGACCTCAAGCGCAGGAGCCTGTTGTGAGCGCGTTCGTCGAAGCCCCGCCGCCGCTGCTCAACGCGAGCCGGTTCCGTGCCGCGCATGCGGAGGACTGGCAGCGGCTCGAAAGCCTGCTCACCCGCATCGAGAAGCGATCCGTGGGCGCGCTGGCGGACGACGATCTGCTCGCGCTGCCGCTACTGTATCGCTCCACCTTGTCCTCGCTCTCGGTCGCGCGCGAGACGTCGCTGGACCGCGCGATGGTCGCCTATCTGGAACAACTCTGCGCACGGGCCTATTTCCAGATCTACGGCGTGTCCGACTCTGCGTGGCGCGACCTCGGCCGGTTCTTTACGCATGGCTGGCCGGGCTCGGTGGCGCGGCTGTGGCGGGAAACGCTGGTGATGGCGTTCCTGACCGTCGCGGGCACCTTGGCGGCCTATGCGCTCGTACGGTCCGACCCGGCCTGGTTCTACGGCATCATTCCGGAGGGGCTTGCCGGCGGCCGCGATCCGGGCGCGTCCGCCGAAGCCCTGCGCGAGACAATGTACGGATCGAAGGAAGACGGGCTGGCGGTGTTCGCCGGTTTCCTGTTCGGACATAATGCCCAGATCGCCATCTTCGCCTTCGCGCTCGGCTTCGCGTTCGTGGTGCCGACCGCGCTCCTGATCCTCTATAACGGGCTGACGCTCGGGGCGATGATCGCGGTATTCGCGGACAAGGGACTGGGGCCGCAGTTCGGCGCCTGGCTGGCGATCCACGGCACGACCGAGTTGTTCGCGATCATGATCTCCGGTGCGGCGGGGATGCGGATCGGCACCGCCATCGCGTTCCCGGGGCGGCAGCAACGCATGATCGCGATCGTCGCGGCGGGGCGGACCGCCGCCGTCGCGGTCGCGGGTGTCGTGCTGATGCTGGCTGTCGCGGCGATACTGGAGGGTATCGGGCGGCAGGTCGTCACGTCAGACATGCTGCGATCAGGTATTGGCGCGGCGATGCTGGCGGGATGGCTCCTCTATTTTTACGGATTCGGAAGGCGTCTCGATGTTCGGTCGCGGGGCTAGGCCGGCGGCGTCGCTGCGACGCGGCTTCGTCACGCCGGAGGGGGTGGACCTGCAACTGGAACTGGGCGGCGCGGGCACGCGCGCGACCGCGTTCCTGATCGACATCACGATCATGCTGCTCGTCCTGATCGCGGCGACCGTCGCGCTCTATGTCATCGACGAGGCGACGGGCGGGGAGATCGCCAGGATCGTGTGGCTGATCGGCGCGTTCGTGCTGCGCAACGGCTGGTTTGTACTGTTCGAGATGAGCGGTCGCGGGGCGACGCCGGGCAAGCGGGTGATGGGACTGCGCGTCGTGGCGCGCGACGGTGCCCGGCTGACCGCGGGCGCCGTGCTGGCGCGGAACGCCATGCGCGAGATCGAGATATTCCTGCCGCTCTCGTTTCTGGGCGCGCAGGCGGAGAACGGCACCGCCGATGCCTTTCTGACGATCTTCGCGCTCGCGTGGAGCGGCATCTTCCTGTTCTTCCCGGTGTTCAACCGCGACCGCCTCCGCGTTGGCGATCTGGTTGCGGGAACCTGGGTGGTGCAGACGTCGCGGCGGACGCTCGCCCCGGATCTGGCGAGCGAGGCGGTTCGCTGGACCGCCCAGCCACGCCGCGCATTCCCTCCGGCGGCACTGGCCCTGTACGGGATCTATGAGCTGCAGACGCTGGAAGACGTGCTGCGCAACGGCGATCCCGCAACGCTCAATTCCGTGGCCGCGACGATCCGGCGCAAGGCGGCACTCGCCGACAATGGCGACGATGCCGGGTTCCTCGCCGATTATTACGCCGCCCTGTGCGCCACGCTGGAAAGCGGATTGCTGGTGGGGCGACGTCGCATCGACAAATACGGCGATCCGGCCTGAGCGCCCGCTCCTACGACGGGGCGAGGTCGACCGTCGTGGGGCCCCGGCCCAGCGTCACCGAATAGCCGCCTCGCAGAGATGTCCCCCCGACCGGCGCATAGACACGGTTGCCGGCGGCACCCGCCTCCACGAACAGGCGCGCGATTGGCGTCGTTGTGGTGGCCGGATCGAGCGTCAGGGTGATGCGGCCGGTTGCGGGCGTATACCGCGCCTCCGCGATCTTGCCCGCCTCCAGCGTGATCCAAGCACCGACGGGTGCGAAGAACACGCGGCTCCGCGCGCCGTCCTTCGGGACGACGGTGACCGTTTCGTCGCTCTCCCGCAGATTGCCGCCATAGGCCAGCCACCCGAACGCGGCATCCTTCACCACATAGGTCGCCGCCGTCAGCGCGTGACCATAGAAACCCATGCCGTAATCGCCCGAATACGCGTCCCACTTCATCATGTCGGGCGCGGAGTGGAAGGCCGCGGACGAGAAGCCCTCCCGGTCGATATTGGTGATGCCACCCATCATTCCGCCATAGGCGACGCGGAGAAGGTGCGTGTCGGCCGGGTTCTGGCGGAACGCGTCGAACAGCGGCACCGCGTTCAGCGTCGATCCGTAGTGATGGATCTGCCGTTCGATCCGCGCGACCTTGCCGCCGTAGAGGAAGTCCCAGTAACGGCGCGCATTGCCGTTATAGCCCCAGCTCGGGATCGTCGGGTCATAGCCCAGTATGACCTCGCGCGTGATGTCCGCCTGCGGCTGATGCCCGAAATAGCGCATCCACGCATAGACCTCCGCCTGGCCCGTCGAGTCCCACGCCATCTCGCTGCCGAACGGATATTTCAGCGTCTTCCAGTGATCGGCGCGCTTACGCATCAGCGCTTCCAGATGGGTTGCCTCTGCGGTCATGCCCTCGCGCTTCAGGTCCTTCAGGATGTCGAGGAACACGTCGCCCTCCATCATCCCGAACTCCGCATATTGCGGTGCGTCGCGTGTCATCGCGACGGCGGTCTGGTATGCCATGGCCAGATACCAGCGCCACGGCCGCATCGTCACCAGCCCGGGATGATTGCGCGCGGTGCGGTACAGGACCCAATGACCGATCGCGACGTGCGGGTAGTTATAGGCACGGTTCAGATCGTCGGCGCCCTTTTTCGACCAGGATGTCCAGGTCGTCCAGTCGACCGCCGGGTCGTAGAAGCCGGGATGAAGCTTCGGGTCATAGTAGAACAGGCTCTTCTTGACCGCACCCCGGGTCGGCCCGGTCGCGATCTGCAACCGGCCGAACACGGTCTGGTTCATCATCCGCTCCAGCCGCGCGAGTTCCGCCGGCTCCGGATGATCGAGCTGCTTCATGATCGCGGCGACCCAGCTGCCGCCGCCGCCCTCGTCGCTCATCCCCGCGATCCAGACGCGCGGTTCCCGCGATACGATCGCGTTCGCTTCCCGATCATAGGTCAGGATCGCAGGCGACCGTCCGAACGGATCGCCCTTGCCCTCGAACCACTGCTTAGTCGTGGAGAAATGGCCGATATCGGCCATCGTCTGCTCCAGCGGCTTGGTGACGAAATAGCTCACCGTCTGCACGCTGCCGTCGGCATAGCCGATCGACAGCCGTGCCTGACCCCAGCCGGTGCCGCGTACCGAAAGCTTCTGCCAGCCGTTCACCTCGCCCGCCCGCGTCACCGTCATCGCGTTCGCGGGCTCGACGGTCAGGCTGGTGATCGCCTGCGGTGCCTTCACGAACAGCGAAGCATCCAGATCGGTCGGTACGACATAGCCGGGGATGCCGATGGCTACCGGCCGATGCTGCGCCGCGAGCGTCGTCTCGATCGCGCGGATCGTCGGCGATTGCACCATGCGGATGCCGATCGTGCGCCGTTCGCCGGGTGCCAGCGTGAAGCTGGTCGGGGTGTTCCATTGGTCCGGAGCCTTCGCCCATTCCCGCTCGGCAAAGGCCTTGCTGGCGACGGTCCAGTCGTAGAATCCTTCGGACGTCTGCCCCCGATCGCTGCGGTCGGTGAACGCTTGTCCCTTGGCCCATTTGTCCTGAAGGATCGGCCGCCACGCTTCCAGCGGCGT
This sequence comes from Sphingomonas sp. Leaf343, assembly GCF_001423765.1. Taxonomy (GTDB): domain Bacteria; phylum Pseudomonadota; class Alphaproteobacteria; order Sphingomonadales; family Sphingomonadaceae; genus Sphingomonas. The sequence goes on along the minus strand of NZ_LMPG01000010.1, from coordinate 373,966 downwards.
ATTTTTTTCGGGCAATACGAGCAGGGCGGGGCCGGCACCGTTCAGCCGCGTGACCTGAAGATAGCCGGCATCGCGGCCGATATAGGGATCCACGAAGCTCGCCTGCGCATGCGCTTCGTCCAGCGAGCGATCGGTGATGATGTTATCGAACACCATCGGCATTCCGAGCGCGCCGATCTCGACCGGTGCGGTGCTGCCATTGACCAGCGTGAACCGCAGCGCGGGTACGCCATTGTCGTCGATCCAGCGCCGCTCGATCTTCAGCGGTAGCCCGGTGCCCATCGTCGCGGTGATGTCCGCGCCCGCGATCATCCCGGCCTCGGGCGGCAACGGCGCGACCGGGCGGCGGGTCTTGGCGGACGCGAAGTCCTGCCAGGCACCGCCCGCGCTGCGCAGCCGGACGTGAAGATCGCCGACATGGACATAACCATCACCGGCGCGTTCCGCCTCCCGCGCGGAGGGCAGGAAGTCGAAAGCGGATGCAGGATCGGGACGAAGGCTGGCCAGCGTCTGCGTGTCGGTTCGCAGCGCCAGCAGGAAATCGCCGACGCGGAACGACGTCGTCTTCACCGCCGGATAACTTGGGGTAGCCGGCGTCTCCTGCGCCCCGAGGGGAGCGACCGACCCGGTCAGGGCAGGAACCACCGCAATCATCGCCCACAGGCTCGCCGATCGGAGCATCCTCATGCGTCATTCCCTGTGTTATACGATTTCCATGTGTCCGAGCACGGAAGCAAAAGCAAGTTGCTTCTATGGAATGACGGGCGGGGCGGGAGCCGTCAGCAGTGTCCAGCCGGTCGGAAGATAGTCGGTCGACATGTAGAAATAGAAGGCGCAACTGCCATCCGATCGATAGCTGCCGCCCTTCAGGATGCCGTAAGCCGTCGTGCCCAGAAAGATCGGGCTGCCGCTGTCCCCGCCCTTGCAGGTCGGGCCTGCTACCGTCGTCCATGTCGGCAGGCATGCGCCACCGCAAAGATCGCCGGCCGGGGCGAAATCGGTCAGCTCCACCAGCGAACAGCTATAGCCGGTGCGTTCACCGCGATGGCAGACGGCGTCGCCCGCCCGCGTTCCCGCGCGGCTGTACGATCCCGTGACGGGGCGGGTGACCGAGCGGGCGGCATCGGCGAAGAACACCGGTTGCAGGGGACGTGGGCTGAGATTGATCTGGACGTCCTGATGCCCCCAGCCCCATTGGCCGACGAACTCCAGCGCCTCGTCGCGTCCTTCGGCATCGCGGACGCTGACCGTATCGGCACAATGGGCGGCGGTGGCGATCGCGTCGCGCGTGCCGTCCGTGACGACGAAGCCGGACGTGCAGAGATAGCGGCGCGTATCGCCGGGCACGCTGCCCATCAGGCGCATGCCGCCCGCGACGCCGTCCATATCGAGCGCGGGCCGATCCACGACGCGCAGCCGCACCGGCACCTGCGTCAGCGCGGCGAGCCGATCGCGCAGCGGCTCCAGCCCCTCGCGCTCCACATCGCGCGCCGACACGATCGCTACCAGCTCGCCCGTGCGTTGATCGACGCCCAGTCCGGGCGGGCCGAGCAGGCTGGCGCGGATCGTCGCCTGATGCGCGCCGATCGCCTGCACCAGCTCGGTCTGCGTCGCTCGCGCACCGGTCACGAAGCGGATGGTGACCGGTTGACCGGCGAGGTCGATAACCTCCGCCGGGACGGGATCGTCACCGGTCAGCAGGACGACGATACCGAAGGCGGGGCGATGCTCGATCGCGATCCCTGCCAGCCGAGCGGCGAAACGGCGGCCGATGGCGTCGGTCGTCGGGACGCTGGCCTGCTGCAACCGGAGGTGGAGCAGGGCCTGATCCGGGCTCAGCGCGAGCCGTTCGGCGATCGCGCCGGCATCCTGCACCAATGCGTCTTCACCCGATTGCAGCGTGACCGGCGGCGGCACAGCCGACTGCGCGGCGACGCCGGCGGACGCCAGCATCGCTATCGCAAGGATGATCGCTCTGACGCCCCGGCCCACGCCCTCTCTCTAGCGGATCAAGCTATCCGGATCATGAACGGCCGGGTGCCGAATTCAACCGCCCCGCGCTTTCGTGGCGAAGTCGTTCAGCTGCACCAGCGTCTCGTCGAAGCGCCCCTCCGCCTCGGCGCGACGGAGAAAGCCGACCCGCTCGACCAGAATTTCCGGCGAGGTCGGCTGCTGCGCGAACAGCGCCATGACCTCGTCGGCGAAGTCGTCCAGCGGCTGGTAGCCGGGGCGGCTCTCCTGACCTGGGGTCAGTCCGGTCTGGACGGCGGGCGGCGCAAGCTCGATCACCTCGACCTTGTCCTTCAACACCTGCCGCATCGCGACGGTGTACGAATGGATCGCGGCTTTGGTGGCGCTGTAGGTCGGGGCGGCGACCATCGGCACGAACGCCAGCCCGGACGTGACGTTGACGATCGCGGCATCCGCCTGCCCGACCAGATGCTCGATCAGCGCGTTGGTCAGGCGGATCGGGCCGAGCAGGTTGGTCGTGACCGTTGTCTCCGCATCCGCCAGATCGCGTGCGCGGTCCAGCGTCTCGAAGCGCATGATGCCGGCGTTGTTGATTAAGACGTTCACCGCGGGATGTGCCGCCAGCAGCCGGGCGGCGAAGTCGGCGACACCCTCCGCGCTCTCCACGTCAAGCGTGATCGCATGCATATCGTCGCGGCCCGCACAGGCGCGTTCCAGCGCATCGAGACGCCGCCCCGCGACGATGACGGTGTTGCCCGCGTCGTGGAATCGTTGCGCCAGTGCCTCGCCGATACCGGACCCGCCGCCGGTAATCAGAATGGTATTACCGCTCGTCTTCATGCACTTGCTCCGTCATCGTGGAGCCGGTGATATAGTGTGCCGTCAGCGCGCCGTCGCCTCCGCCAGCATCTCGACCAGGTCGGCCTGACGGAACGGCTTCACCAGGCGTGGCAGATCGGGGGCGATCCCCTCGACATCGGCATAGCCGGACACGATCAGCAGGCGCGTACCGGGCAGGCGGTGGCGCACCTCGCGCGCCAGTTCGGTGCCGCTCTTGCCCGGCATCAGATGGTCGGTGACCAGCAAGTCCGGCGCAAAACCCTCGTCGAGCAGGCGAAGCGCCGTTTCGGCGGAGTTCGCCTCGACCACGTCATAGCCCAGATCGGCGAGCATGTCGGCGGTGCTGCCGCGCACCAGATCCTCGTCATCGACGACCAGCACCGATCCGGCGCGCCGCGGGGCAGGCGTGTCGTCCGGCTGTTCGGCCTCGTGCGGCCGGTCCTCGGTGCTCGGCAGCCACAGCGCGACGCTGGTGCCGAGCCCGGTGCGGCTGTCGATCGTCAGCGCCCCTCCGAGTTGCGCCGCCAGACCGTGCACCATCGACAGGCCGAGCCCGGTGCCCTTGCCGATCCCCTTGGTGGAGAAGAACGGTTCGACCGCACGGCGCAGCGTGTCCGGGTCCATGCCGGTGCCGGTATCCGCCACCGCCAGCTTGACGTAGCGTCCCGGTTTCAGCCCGACCCGCTCGGTTTCGCCGGGTGCCGCCGGGCGGGCGGTGATGCTGAGCCGGCCGCCCTCCGGCATCGCATCGCGCGCATTCACGGCGAGATTGAGGATCGCCATTTCGAGCTGGTTCTGATCGGCCACGGCGGCGGGCAGATCGTCGGCGAGTTCGACATCCAGCCGGATCTGCGGGCCGGACGTGCTGGCGACGAGGTCGGCCATGCCGGCGACGAGCGCCGTCAGATCGACGGCACGCGGCTGCAGCGGCTGGCGACGTGCGAAGGCCAGCAGGCGCTGGACCAGCACCCTGGCGCGATCGGCAGACTGGATCGCGCCGGCGATCAGACGCTGCTCGCGCTCGCCGCCCAGCCCCTTTCGTTGCAGCAGGTCGAGACTGCCGACGATCGGCGTCAGCAGATTGTTGAAATCGTGCGCCACCCCCCCGGTCAGGCTGCCCATGGCCTCCATCTTCTGGCTCTGGCGCAAGGCTTCCTGCGTCGCAGCGAGGTCGGCCTCCGCGCGCAGCCGGTCCGATATGTCGTTGGCGAGATGGAATGCGCCGATGATCCGGTCGTTCTCGTCGCGCAATGGCGTGTAGGTGATCTCCCATGCGGGCTGGCCGAACTGGGGGCGGCCGAAGGTTTCAACGATCGTGAACGTCTCCCCCGACAGCGCGCGACGCATCAGCGCGCGCATGACCTCTCGCTGTTCCGGGATGAACAGCTCCGGGAAGACGTCGCCGACCCTGGTGTCGAAGCCGTTGACGCGGCGAAACTCGTCGTTGTGCGCCTTGTTGAAGGCGAGGATCCGGAAATCGGCGTCGAAGGCGCAGATCGGCGACGTGGTCGATTCGACGATGTCGTGATATTGCCGGATCTCGGCGGTCCGTTCGGCGACCTGCCGTTCCAGCGTCTCGTTCAGGTCGAGCAGCCGATCCTCCGCCTGCTTGCGTGCGCTGATGTCGTTGAACAGGATGGCGACGCGGTGACGGCCGGTCGCGCCGACCGGAAAGGCGTGGACATCGAACCAGCGGTCCATCGCCCCGGAGCCATTCTCGAACCGGATTGGCTGTTCGGTCCGCGCGACGCGGCCATAGGTCTCGAACCAATGGTCCTCATGCCCCGGCGCCAGCTCGCGCATCCAGCGCCCGGCCGCGCCGACCAATCCAGTCTGGCGTTCGAAAGCGGGATTGACCTCCTCGAACCGGTAATCGACGGCGCGGTCGCCGTCGAACTTCATCTCCACGACGCAGAATCCGACATCGACCGCCTCGAACAGCGTGCGGTATCGCTGTTCGCTGTGCACCAGCCGCGCCTCCGCCCCGACGCGCTGGACATGCGCCCAGCAGCGTTCGACCACCGTTTCGACCAGCGCGATATCCTCGCGGCTCCACGATCGGGGCCGATCCTGATGGACCGCCATCATCGCCACCAGCCGGCCGTCCTTGACCAGCGGGCAGCAGACGATCGCGCCGACGCCGATCGACAGGAACATGTCGCGTCCGTCGGCGGGGTCCAGTTCCGCGGGCACGTCTTCGACCACCAGGGTGCGCCCCATCCGCATCGCCTGCGCCGCGCGCGATCCGAACAGGTCGAGCTGGTAGCTGCCCGCCGAACTGGCGATGCCGGGCGCGACATAATCGTCGCGGATGACGAAGCGGTCGCTATCGGCATCGACATCGGCATAGGCGCATCGCGACGCGTCGACATGCCGCGCCAGCAACTCCGCCGCGGCCAGCATCGCGGTCGGTGCGTCCGTCGAGGCTCGCAAGCTTTCGTCGAGATCGCGCAGGAAGCGCAGGCGACGCTCGCTGGCCCGCAGCACCTCTTCGCCCCGCTTCCGATCGGTGATGTCGACGGCGGTGCCCACTATCCGCACACACGATCCACGCTCGTCGAACTGACCGCGGCCCTTGGCCGCGATCCAGCGGATCACGCCGTCCTCCTTGCCGATCGTGCGGTACTCGACATCGTACAGCGCGCGTCGATCAGGGTCGCAGGCCGCCCCGAATGCCGCGAGCGTCCGGTCGCGGTCGTCGGGATGAACGCCGTCGTAAAAGTCCTGTAACGTCACAGGGACATCAGCCGATATGCCGAACATGCGCTTTACGATCGGCGGCCAGACGAGGATGTCGGCAACCACATCGACATCCCAGAACCCGACATCGGCCGCCTGCGTCGCCATCCGCAAACGCTCTTCGCTCATCGCCAGCGCGGCGCGGCTTTCCTGACGCTCGGTCATATCGAGCATCGCGCCGATCATGCGGAGCGGAGCACCCCCTTCGTCGCGGATGACGTGGCCGCGGTCGAGAACGCTGGCATAGGTGCCGTCGGAGCGGCGGAACCTGTATTCGCCCGACCAGCTGTTCGCGCCGCCGTCGATTGCGGAGTGGATGCTCGCGTCGATCCGTGCACGGTCCTCTGGATGGATCTGTGCGATCCACCATTCGCCGGTGGGCTCCACCTCCGCCGGTAGATAGCCGTAGCTGGCGACCAGCGCTTCGTTCCACGTGACGTGGTTGGTCGCGAAATCCCAATCCCATATGGCGTCGTTCGTGGCGCGGGCGACCAGCCGGTAGCGTTCCTCGATCGACTGCAATGCCAGTTCCGCCCGATCGCGGCGGGCGATCGTGCGCGTCAGTTCGTCGCCGCGATGCTGCTGTTCCAGGAGCGCGCGACGCAGCTCCAGCTGCGTCATCACCTGCCGCGCGAGCACCTCCAGCACAAGTCGCTGATGCCGCGTGATCCCGTCCGGCCGGGGTTTGCGGTCGAGGACGCAGACGGTGCCGATCGGCACGCCGGTGGCGCTGCGCAGCAGTGCGCCCGCATAGAAGCGCAGGCCGTCGTCCGCCGTCACCAGCGGATTGCCGACGAAGCGCTCGTCCTCGCGCGTGTCGGGCACGACGAGGAGATCGTTCTGCAGGATGGCGTGCGCGCAGATCGAGACGTCGAGCGGCAGTTCGCGCGTGCCGATGCCGAGTTCGGCCTTGAACCATTGCCGATCGCTTGACACCAGGTTGACCACCGCGATCGGCGCGCCGAACGTCTCCGCCGCCAGTTGGACGAGATCGTCGAACTCGGGCTCGCGCGGGGTATCGAGGATGGCGTAGCTGTAAAGCGCGGCGACCCGCTCCGCCGCCGACCACGACACGGGGACGGCAGGCTTGCGCCCTTCGGGGTCGGAAGTCGTCGCGTGCGGGTCCATCGCCGCAGATTAGCAGCGATGACGACCGACGGTAGCCGTTAAAACGCCGTCGCTGCGCCCGGAACGTCTAGCTGAGCCGAAGCAGTTCGGCCCCGTGCGCGGCAACCGTCCGGGCGACCCGGCCGGTCGCGGTGCCCATCGCCTTGCCGCTCCAGAGATCGCGCACCGCGACGGGACGCGACAATCCGAGCCAGCGCAGGTCGACGCCGATCTCCCGCGGCCCGTCGCCGGTGTTGAACAATGCCAGATAGCGATCCTGCGATCCCTCGGGGCGGGCGGACCACACGCGCACGCCGTCCTCGACGAAGTGCGGCTGGTTGTCGGTAGAAGACTGGTTCACCGCCAGCACGTCGCGGTTGGTCAGCAGCGCCAGCGTCGCCGCATCGAGATGACGCAGGTCGCCACCCATGATGAGCGGCGAGCGGGCGATCGACCACAGGGTCATCAGCGTGCGTTGTTCGTCGGGCGTGAACTTCGTGTCGCGCTTGCCGAGCGCGAGGCGGCCGAGCGGCAGCATGTCGGCATCGGGCCACCCACCGGGGCGGCGCCACGGGTTCCAGTTCTCAAGGCGCGTGAACTGCGCCTCCAGCATCGACCATTCGTCCCAGAAATCGTCGGAGATGCGCCACATCTGCGCGTATTCGCGGACATGGCCGCCGCGGATCACCGGCGTTTCGCCGGGGGACAGGCTGAGCATCATCGGCCGGCGGCTGTTGACGATCGCGCGGTGCGCGCCCTCGATCTCCGGCGCGTGCGCGTCATAGGGGCGGCTCATGTCGTCCATCTTGACGAAGTCGACGCCCCATGACGCGTACAGCGCGAAGATGCTGTCGTAATAGGCCTGCGCGCCGGGCTTGCGCATGTCGACGCCGTACATGTCCGGGTTCCACGAGCAGGTGCTGGACGTGTCGGCGATATCCGCGGCGCGGTACTTCGTGCCCAGCACCGGCAGGTTGCGCTTTACCGCCAATCGCGGAATGCCGCGCATGACGTGGATGCCGAACTTCATGCCCATCGCGTGGACCTCGGCGGCGAGCGTCTTGAATCCCGAGCCGTCGGCGCTGGACGGGAAGCGGTTGGGCGCCGGGATCAGCCGGCCATAGCCGTCCATCGCCGGCACCGGCGCGGTGTTATACTCGTAGCTGGACGCGTTGGGTTCGTACCACTGGATGTCGACCGTGAAGATGTCGTAGCCGAACGGCAGCAGCTTCTCGCGCATGATCGCCGCCGTCTCGCGCGCCTGCGCCTCGGTGATCGTGGTCGCGAAGCTGTTCCAGCTGTTCCAGCCCATCGGGGGTCGTGGTGCGAGCGGAGCGGATGATGGCCGCGCCGGACGGGCCGCGCCGACCGACGCCGCGGCGACCAGCGACCCTGTCAAGGCCGCCCCGGCGAGTGCCTGCCGCCTGTTGATTGCCGAGGTCATCCGTGTCTCTCCCGATCTATCTTCCGGGACCAGTGGCGGAATTCGTCTTGTCCGACAAGTAGGGAGGCTTGCCGGAACGATGCCGGCAAGCCTCCGTGCCGCGAGGATCAATAGCGGACGCTGATCGTGCCGAGTGCCGTTCGCGGCTGACCATAGAAGCCCTGATCGTAGGTCAGGCCGGTGATGTACCGGCTGTTCGTTACGTTGCGCAGGTTGGCGCTGAGCGACACCCGATCGGTCAGGCGAATACTGGCGAGCAGGTCGAGGAGGGCGTACCCGCCCTGCGTGATCCTCGCCGGCACGCGGGTCGCGGTCGTCGCGTCGAAATAGATCCGGCTTTGATATTGCAGCGACGCACCGAGCTTCACGCGATCGAACGACGGCGGCGAATAGCTGACGTTGAGGCGACCGGTGTTGCGCGGGACGAAGGTGCGCACGGGATCGCCGTCCCGCCCGTCGACGCGCATCAGCGTATAGCCGCCGGTGACCTGCAGCCCGGGCGCGACCTGCCCGCCGATGTCGAGTTCGATCCCCTGCGACTTCGCGTCGACGCCGACATAATAGCTCCGCCCGGCCGCGAAGCCGGCGTAGGCGGCGGTGTTGTCCTGACGCGTCTGGAAGATCGCGGCGGTGGCGTTCATCCGGCCGCCGAACCACGCGCCCTTGATCCCGAGTTCGAGGTTGTTGCCCTTGATCGGCGACAGCACGCGGTCGTCGATGTCGACATCGGTCTGCGGATTGAAGATCGTCGCGAAGCTCGCATAGAGTGTGAAGTTGGGTGACAGGTCCAGCGTCGAACCGACGAACGGCAGGAAGCGCGTGTTGTCGAAATTGACCGGCGTTCCATAGGATGTGCCTTCGCTGGTGGCGTGCGTGACGTTGCCGCCGACCATCAGCTTGAGCGGATCGGCAAGACTGAACCGCACGAGGCCATAGGCCGTCTCGCGGCGCGTATGGCGGTCGAGGCTGAGGTCGTAATTCGTGGGGAAGTCCGGCCGGACCGCATCGCCGGCCAGCGCCACGTCGAGGTTGATCGGCTGGTTGATCGCGCCGTAGCTGGAATATTGCCGATACTGCTGCGCGCTGCGGTTCACGCCGATCATCACGTCGTGCTGGCGTCCGAATAGCGAAACCGGGCCGGTCGCATACGCTTCCAGCGTCAGGTTGCGCGTCGGGGCCTTGAACGCACCCGGATAGGTCAGAAGGCCGTCACCGGTGGCGCGATCGGGGTTGCCGGACAGGTAGAACAGCGTGTTGTCCTCGTCCGTCGCGCGACGGATGGCGCTGGCGCGGGCGACCCAGCCATTGTCGAACTTGTGGGTGACGTCGCCGAAGATCTGGCGATCGATCACGCCCCAGCTCGACCATTCGGGCGCCGTGCTGCCCGATCGATCGAACTCCGTGCGTGTGCCGTCGGTGTAGAGCAGCGGCACCGCGCCCCACAGCGCGCCGGTGCTCTTGTGGTCCTGATGGCCATAGCCGCCGCTGATGACGGTGTCCGGGCCCAGATCGGCCTCGATGATGCCGTATCCCGTCCAGCGGCGAATATGGTTGCGGTCCAGATTGGTGTCGGCATCGTAGTAGACGCCCACGGCGCGGGCGCGGATACTGCCGTCCCGGGTCAGCGGCACGCTGACATCCGCCTCCAGACGAAGGTTGTCGTAGGAGCCGTATTGCGCGCTTGCCGAGGCGCGCGCCTCCCGCGTCGGACGCTTGCGAATGAAGTTGACGACGGCGGAAGGATTGCCGGTCGACGACAACAGGCCCGGCGCGCCTCGCACCACCTCGATATGATCGTAGATCGCGGTGTCGATCGATCCGGTCTGGATGCCGAATGCGAAGGGGACGCCGATGCCGTCGATCTGGAACGTCTGGATGTCGAACCCGCGCGCCGAATAATAGACGCGGTCGGTGTCCGCGAACTGGACGGTGACGCCGGGCACCGTCGCCAGCAACGCGTTGACGTCGTTGAGCTGAAAATCCTCGATCTGTGCGCGGGTCACGACGCTGATCGATTGCGGCGTGTCGCGCAGGCTCAGCGGCATGCGCGTCGCGGTGGTCTGGCCGTCGATCGTATAGTCGTCGCTGCCTGCGGTCTGCGCGCCGGTCACGACGATGTCGTCGCCCGAATAGCCGTCGCCGCTGCGTTGCGCGGTGTTCGTCTGTTGCGGCTCCGCCACGGCGACGGGGGTGGTGGTAGCTGCCACGGTGGTCGCGAGCAGCGCCAAGATCGCTGTCATTCTTTAAAAACTCCCTGAACGAGAGCGCCTTAGCGGCCTGATTATCGTTATTGCAAGTCATTATCGATGAGCGGCGTTCTGCTGCGGCGGCGCGGGGACCGCGGCCTTCTCGGGCGCCGTCATTCACGTTGCAAAGCAAGATCAACACGTTAAGCTCTAACACGGGCAAAGGGGATGCAAGTTGACCGCGCTGCGAAGAAACGACGTTCGGATTGCCGGGAATGGACCTGAAACGATTGTGTTTTCCCACGGGTTTGGATGCGATCAAACGGCCTGGCATGATGTCGCGCCGCATTTTGCGCAACGATATCGCACGATATCGTTCGATCATGTCGGATCGGGTGGATCGGAACTGTCGTCCTACGATCCGGATAAGTACAACAGCCTCAACGGCTACGCCGCGGATGTCGTGGAACTGTTCGACGAGCTCGCACTGCAGAATGCCGTTTTCGTGGGACACTCGGTCGGTGCGATGATCGGACTGTTGGCGGCTGTCCAGCGGCCGCACTGTCTGGGATCGCTCGTCATGGTCTGTCCATCGCCATATTATATCGACGAGCCGGGTTATGTCGGCGGCTTTACCCGCACCGACCTGGACGAGTTGCTGGAGGTCGTCGACAGCAACTTCATGGGCTGGTCGCGCGCCACCGCGCCGATCATCATGGGCAATCCCGACCGGCCCGAGCTGGGGCAGGCACTGGGAGCCAGTTTCTGCCGGACCGATCCCGCCATCGCCAAGCGCTTCGCGCGGGTGACGTTCCTGTCCGATCATCGCCCCGACCTGCCGCTGTGCCGAACGCCGACGTTGGTGATGCAGACGCGGGCGGACATGATCGCGCCGGAAGCCGTGGGATCGTACATCGTCGGGCAGATGCCGCACGCGGAACTGGCGCTGATGGACGCGACCGGACATTGTCCGCACATGAGCGCGCCGGCGGAGACGATCGCGATCATCGAACGCTATCTGGCCCGATAGGGATGGCCGTCATGCCGCCGCCGTCGGACGACGTTCCCCCGGACGAAACGCGGGCGGAGCTGTACGACGATGCACCGTGCGGATATCTGACGATCGACAGCCACGGCTGCATCATCCGCGCGAACAATACCGCGACCGGGTGGATCGGGATCGATCGGGACGCGCTGCTGGGCGTATCGTTGCGGACGATCATGACGCCCGCGGGCCGGATCTTCTTCGAGACGCATGTCGCGCCGCAACTGGTGACCGAAGGGTCGGCGCGTCAGGTGGCGATCGATCTGAAATGTTCGGACGGGCACCGCATGCCGGTGCTCAGCGACTGGCGGAACGTGGTGCGGGACGGCCGGACGATCGGCATCCGGGCGATGTTCGTCGATGCCACCGATCGCCGCGCCTATGAACGCGACCTGCTCGCCGCGCGCGAACGGGCCGAGGAGACGGCGGCGCGACTGACCGCCAGCGAGGCGCAACTGCGCGAGCTGAACGAGACGCTGGAACGCCGCGTCGCCGAGCGGACCGCCGATCTGGAACGCGCGCACGACCAGTTGCGCCAGAGCCAGAAGCTGGAGGCGATGGGCAGCCTGACCGGCGGCGTCGCGCATGACTTCAACAACCTGCTGACGCCGATCCTGGGCCTGCTCGACTCGTTGCAGCGCCGCCCGGTGAGCGACCACCGCGAGCGGCAGGCGATCGCCGGCGCGCTGGCATCGGCGGAACGCGCCAAGACGCTGGTTCAGCGCCTGCTGGCGTTTGCGCGGCGGCAGCCGTTGCAGGCGCAGGCGATCGATATCGGCGATCTGGTCGGCGGCATGGCTGAACTGGTCGCCAGCACCTCCGGCCCGCGGATTCGGGTCAACGTCGAACGCGACGCCGCGCTGCCGCACGCGCTCGCGGATGCGAACCAGGTCGAGATGGCGGTGCTGAATCTGGCGGTGAACGCGCGTGATGCGATGCCCGATGGCGGCACGCTGACGCTGGGCGTTCATGCCGAGCAGGTGGCGGGCGTCGGCATGATCCGGCTGGTCGTCGGCGATACGGGCGTGGGGATGGATCCCGCGACCCTCGATCGCGCGGTCGAGCCGTTCTTCTCGACCAAGGGACTGGGGAAGGGGACGGGGCTGGGGCTGTCGATGGTCCATGGGCTGGCCGCGCAACTCGGCGGCAGCCTGACGCTGTACAGCGAGCCGGGCCGGGGGACGACGGTGGAACTGCGCCTGCCGGCGGTGGACCGGCCCGCTACCGTCGTCCCGGTCAAGTCGGAGCAGCCGCTGCATTGCGGCGCGCCGGGGTGCGTCCTGCTGGTCGACGACGAGACGCTGGTGCGGTTCGCGACCGCGTTCATGCTGAAGGATCTGGGCTTCACCGTCGTCGAGGCGGACTCGGCGGAGGCGGCGATCGGGCTGCTCGGGGAGGGGCTGCGACCGGACATCGTCGTCAGCGATCACCTGATGCCGGGAATGACCGGGACCGAACTGGCGTTCAGGGTGCAGGAATGGCTGGGTATCCCGACACTGATCGTGTCCGGCTATGCCGATGTCGAAGGGGTCGCGGCGGGACTGCCGCGGTTGAGCAAGCCGTTCCGTCGCAAGCATCTGGCCGAGGCGCTGGTGCGGATGAGCGGGATTCATCTCGCGGCCTGACACGGAAGGGTGTCTGTTGCCGGCTTGCAACAGGCCGATGTCTATCGCCGGATCGACATGGACCCATTCCGGCTGCACCAAGTTATTGGACCCGACATTCTAGCCGGGAATAAAAACTATGCGCTTTCAAATGGTTCTTGCCGCAGCTTCGATCGCGATCGTCGCCGCATCACCTGTCGCGGCGCAGGAGACCACCGAGGATCAGCCGTTTTCGGGCATCTATGTCGGTGCCGCCGGCGGGTATGACATACAGGGCAACGACCGCGGATCGACGATCCAGTTCGATCGCAATCTGGACGGGCGGTTCGGCGATCAGGTTCTGACGGGGACGGGCGGCAACGCCTTCGCACCCGGCTTTTGCAACGGTGCGGCACGGTCGCAATTGTCGCCCGGCGCGAACGGTGGCTGCTACAAGGACAAGGACGGCTGGGCCTATTACGGTCGCGTCGGCATGGATGCACAGCGCGGCAACATCGTCGTCGGCGTCGTGGGCGAGTTCGGCAAGACCGAAATCACCGATGCGGTGACCGCCTTCTCCAGCACGCCGGCCAGCTATGTCATGTATCGCAACGTGGACTGGGAGGCGTCGGTTCGCGGTCGTGCCGGCTATGCGGCCGACACGACGCTGTTCTACGGCACGTTCGGTGCGGGCTATGCCAAGATCGACCGTCGCTTCGCGTCGACCAACACGACCAACACCTTCACGGGCAGCGGCGACCGCAACCAGTTCGGTATTCTCGGCGGCGGCGGCATCGAGCAGAAGATCGGGCGGAATTTCTCGGTCGGCATGGAATATATGTTCCACCAGTATCAGGACGACGACTTCCGCGTCCGTGCGGCGGGCGCTGTCGGAACGCCGTTCACCAACGCGACGAACGGCGGCTCCGCGACCGGCACCGATTTTCGCCGCGGCGACGATCAGTTCCGCTGGCACAGCCTGCGCGCGACGGCCGCGTTTCGCTTCTGATCCCTATCGGGGCGCATGAACAAGGGCCGGGCCACGCGAGTGGCCCGGCCCTTTTCGTTGGTCCCGGTCGTGCCTCAGGGATTGGCGATGGTCGTCCGGATCGCGCCGTTGACACCTTCCGGGAAGAAGCCGCCACGCTGGGTACCGACGGCGGCGTTCTGGAATACCACGTTCAGCACCTGATTGGCGGTGCGGCCGAGCACCAGTCCGTTGTCGTCCGTCGGCACGAGGTTGGCGTTGCCGGCGGTGCCGATGCCCTGATCGGTATCGGTCGATCCGTCGAGCGTGTCGCGTGTATCGGAGATCCGCTGGATGCGGTCGAAGATCGCCGTCGAGGGGGCCGACAATCCCAGCGCGTACAGCGACGAGCGGATGACGCCGTCGTGATAGGCTTCCGTCGCGAGAATACCGGCGGAGGCGTCCAGATAGGTCTTGTTGGTGATGAGACGCGCCGAGCCGCGATAGGCGGACACGCCGACATCCGTCAGCAGATAGGACCCGATCAGGAAGTTGATGTCGTTCGCGAACGGATCGAAGATCTCCGTCGCGCCGATCACCCCCGCCGCGCGCGCCGCCGCCGTGAATGCACCGGGCACCGTCGCGCCGCCGGGCGTGATGACCGAGGCGCTGCCCGACAGGTTGATGCTAGGCTGCGCGACAGCGGCCGATCCCAGTTGCGTGCGCAGGAAGGTGATGTGCGCGAGTTCGTCGAACGCGATCTCGCGCGCATATTGCGCGATGATCGGATCGGAAAACGACACCTGCCGCGCGGCCCCTTCGCCCGACCCGGCGATGACGCCGCTCTGGAAACCGGTGCCGGTGCGCAGATTGGCCGGGATGCCGCCGCCGGTGACGGCATAGGCGTAGTAATTCCCCTCCAGATATTCGAGCTGTAGCGCGAAGTTGAGGATGTCGGCGTCGGTCACCGCGCCCTGTGTCGGGGCAGGGGTCGGCGTCACCACCGGATCGGGCGTGTCGTCGTCGTCGCACCCGGACAGCAGGGCAAGCCCGCCCGTCATCGCCGCCGCACCGCCGCACAGGCGGATGAAGTTGCGGCGTGCGGCGCGTTGATGCTCCGCCTTCTCGATCGTGGCGAGGAAATCGATCTTGTCGTTCATGATGCTGACTCCCTGCTCACTTGGTGGCGCTGACGCGGATGCCGCCATTGACCCCGGCGGGGAAGAACCCGCCCAGCTCCGCGGCCGCGTTGGCGGTGTTCAGATAGACGATGTTCAGGACCTGTTGTGCGGTCCGGCCGAAGGTGATGCCGTTGGCATCGGTCGGCACGAAGTTGCTGCCGGTCGCGGTCGACGCGCCGGCCTCCGTCGTCAGCGGCGTCGGACGCGATGCGACGCCCTGATCGTCATTGGCATAGGTTTGCGGCGGACCCGCCTGCGTCGTGGAGCCGTCCACCGTATCGCGCGCCGTCGCGATCTGTTCGGTCGCGGTGACGAGCGCGGGGATCGCCTGTCCTCGACGATAGAGCGCGCCGCGGATGATGCCGGCGTGAAACGCCTCCGCCGCCAGGATGCCGGCGGCCGCATCGAGGAAGGTGGTGTTGGTCAGGAGCGAGGACGACCCCTTGTAGGCGGTCACCCCGACATCCTCGAACAGATAGGCGCCGAGCAGGAAATTGTCGGGCGACGCATAGGGATCGAACACGCCGTTGGTCAGCGGCACGCCCGCAGCGGTGGCCGCGGCGGTGAACGGCCCGTCGGGATCTCCGGAGATGTTGATCGTCGGCTGCGCGACCGCCGCCGATCCCAGCGCGGTTCGCAGGAAGGCGACATGCGCGCGTTCGTCGGCGGCGATCTCGCGTGCATATTGCTGGATGACGGGCTCGCCGCCGAAGTTCACGGCACGGGCCGGATTGGTCGTCCCGACGATCACGCTGCCGCGCGCGCCCTGCGCGGTCGAACCGCCGAGAAGGCTGTCGGGCAGTCCGGTTCCGTCGAAGGCGTAGCTGTAGAATTGCGCCTCTAGATATTCGAGGTTCAGCGCGAAGTTGAGGATGTCCGCGTCGAGGTTCGCGGCCTGCGCGGTCGCTTTTGGCGAGAACGCGACGGCGCTGGCACCGATCGCCGCCGCGCCGATCGCGGCCTTGAAGAAATCGCGACGTTCGTCGCGCCGCCGGACGCGTCGGTCCAAAGCGGCGACCAATTGTGGTTCATCTAGCATGCGGCATCCCCTTTGTGAGAGCGTTGCGCCGGACGTCGCGGGCACCGCGATCGTCCCTGACCGACTTTTCGGGCGGTCGCGGAAAGAACGCTTTCGGCCCACAAAAAGACACGTGAAAACAGTCTGATACGGATCATAGACCCGCATCAACCAGCGGCGGTCTGCGCTGAGTCGCGCCGCGCGCATCCGATCCGGGGCTGAGTCGTTGACCCGTCACATGCCATCCGGAGAATGCCTGTGACCGCCACCAGCCTGCGCCTGAAAGACCATGTCGCCATCGTCACCGGCGCCAGTTCCGGGATCGGGCTGGCGGTCGCGGAGGCGCTGGCGGGGGTGGGGGCGGCGGTCGTCGTCAACTATCGCTCGCACCCCGAACCGGCCGACGATCTGGTCGACCGCATCATCGGTGCCGGTGGTCGGGCGGTGGCGGTGCGGGCGGATGTCTCGCAGGAGGACGATGTCGTTCGCCTGTTCGATGAAACGGTGGCCGCATTCGGCCGGATCGATCTGCTCGTCGCCAATTCGGGCGTGCAAAAGGATGCCGCCTTTGCCGAGATGAGCCTCGACGAATGGAACACCGTGATCGGCGTCAACCTGACGGGGCAATTCCTGTGTGCGCGGGAGGCCGTGCGCCGCTTCCGGGCGCAACCGCGGGAGGGGCGACCCGCGCGGAGTGCCGGGGCGATCATCGCGATGAGTTCGGTGCACGAGGTGATCCCCTGGGCCGGGCACGTCAACTATGCCGCGGCCAAGGGCGGTGTCCGTATGCTCACCCGATCGCTGGCGCAGGAGGTTGCGGGCGACGGCATCCGCGTCAATGCGATCGCGCCGGGGGCGATCCGCACTCCGATCAACCGGGACGCGTGGGAGACGGACGCGGCGCTGACGAAGCTGCTGCGATTGATCCCCTACGGCCGGATCGGCGAGCCGGAGGATGTCGCGCGCGCCGCGGTCTGGCTGGCGTCGGACGAGGCGGACTATGTGACGGGCACGACGCTGTTCGTCGATGGCGGCATGTCGCTCTACCCGGAATCTCGCGACAATGGTTGAGAGCGGGGCGGTGCCGCCGCTGCGGACGATCGGCGATCATGGGATCATCGGCGACCTGGAAACCGCTGCGCTGGTCGCGCGCGACGGGACGATCGACTATCTCTGCTGGCCATCGCTCGACAGCCTGTCGATCTTCGCCGATCTGTTGTCGAGCGGCAATGGCGGGGCATTCACGATCACGCCCGATCTGGCCGCGCCCCGCAATCTGCAACTCTACGTCCCCGACACCAACCTGCTGCTGACGCGCTGGATGGCGGATGACGCCGCCGTCGAAGTCCTCGACCTGATGCCGCATCCCGAGGCTCGCGCCCATCCCGACCGGGAGGCGCGATGCCTGATCCGGCGGATCGCGGTGACGCGCGGGACGGTGAGCTTCACGGTCCGTTGCGCGCCCCGTTTCGATTATGCCCGCGAAACACCAAGGGTGACGGAGGCGGAGGGCGGCATCCGCTTCGCCGGCCGCGTCCTGACGCTGCGGCTGTTCGCGTCGGTGCCGCTGACGGCCGAACCGGATGCGGCGGAGGCGCGCTTCGCCCTGTCTGCCGGGCAGACGGCATGGTTCGTACTGGGCGAGGAAGCGCTGGTCCGTCCCGACGAGGCGGAGATCGCGGCGGAGATCGTGTCGACCCGGTCCGCGTGGCGCGAGTGGGCGGGCCGTTCCACCTACAAGGGTCGCTGGCGCGAGGAGGTCATGCGGTCGGCGCTGGCGCTGAAACTCCTCACCTCGCGTCGCCACGGTTCGATCGCGGCGGCGGCGACGTTCTCGCTGCCGGAGGCGTCCGGGGCGGGACGCAACTGGGACTATCGCGCCAGCTGGATCAGGGACGCGTCCTTCACCGTCTACGCCTTCATGCGGCTCGGCTTCTACGAGGAGGCGGAGCATTTCCGCCGCTGGGCGGGGCAGAGGCTGATGGCGTCCGACGCCGACAATCCGATCCGCATCATGTACTCGATCGACGGATCGGAGGCGCTGGACGAATCCGAACTGGATCACCTGTCCGGTTATGCCGCCAGTCGCCCGGTCCGGATCGGCAATGCCGCGCACGCGCAGAGCCAGCTGGATATCTTCGGCGAACTGATGGACAGCACCTATCTGTCCAACAAATACGGCGCGGCGATCAGTCATGAGGGCTGGGAGCATGTTCGCGGCATCGTCGATCACGTCATGTCCAACTGGGACCAGCCGGATGCCGGCATCTGGGAGATGCGTTCCGAACCGCGCCATTTCCTGCATTCGCGGGTGATGTGCTGGGTGGCGCTGGACCGGGCGATCCGGCTGGCGAAGAAGCGCTCGTTACCCGCGCCGGTCGTCCGGTGGGCGGAGTGTCGCGACGCGATCGTCGCCGATGTCTGGGATAATTTCCGGCATCCCGAACATGGCTATTTCGTGCAGGAGCGCGGCGGCACCGAGCTGGACGCGGCGCTGTTGATGATGCCGTTGATGCGCTTCGTCTCGTCGACCGACCCCGTCTGGCTAAAGACGCTGGACGCGATCGAGGAGCATCTGTGCGACGACGGTCTGGTCTATCGCTATCGCAATGCGGACGGACTGGAGGGCGGGGAGGGCGCGTTCACGACCTGCACCTTCTGGTATGCGGAATGTCTGGCGCGGGCGGGCCGGCTGGACGAGGCGCAGATCATCCTCGCCAAGGGGATGAGCTACGCCAACACGCTGGGCCTGTTCGCGGAGGAGCTGGACGAGCGCGGGTTGCAGCTCGGCAACTTTCCGCAGGCGCTGACCCATCTGGCCTTCATCAGCGCGGCGTTCTTCATCGATCGCCGGATCGACAAGGGTTATCAGCCGAACTGGCAACCCTGATGGCGGGAGATGACGAGGCCGCCGCGCTGCGCGACGCGGCGGCGCATCGCGGGCTGAAGCTGGTCCGGTCGCGCCGGCGCAAACCGGGCGTGGGCGATTACGGGCTTTACGGACTGACCGATGCCGGCGGCAAGGCGTTGCTCGGCATGGGAGACGCCGGTCTGACCGCCACGGCGGACGACATCCGCGCTTATCTGCGAAAGGCGGAGGGATCGACATGGGCGCAGTCGGCGGAGGTCACGCCCGCGCGAATCCCACCCCGGAAACCGGCGGCGGACGCAGGCGACGGCGAGCCTCCCGCGACACGACGACGGGCGGCCGGCAAGCCGCGTCGGACCACACCGGAGAAAGCGCCCGAACCGGAACCGGCACCCGAACCGGAGCTGGTGATCCGGGCTGCGGCCAGGGCCGATCTGGAGGCGATCGCCCGATTGATCGATCCGGACGCGGTGCTGTCGGCCGACCGGTTCGACGCCGTGCGCAACAGCGGCGGCGTGCTGGTGGCGGATCGTGGCGGCGTGATCGGCTGCGTCGCCTGGCACATGATAATGAGCCTCCAGTCGGCGCCGGTCGGACGGATCACGATGATCGCGGTCGACAAGGCGGCGCGGCGGCAGGGTGTCGGAAGGGCGATGGTCGATGCGGCTCGCGCGGCGCTGATCGATCGGGGATGCGAGAGCGTCGAGGCGGTCGGCGTGATCGCGGTCAGGAACGTGAACGGATTCTATCGGGCGATGGGGTTCGAGCAGCAGGGATACCGGTTCGTGCGCGAGGCCCGGTAGTCGTAGCGCCTGAGGGCTTGGCCGGATCGCAGCGATGCCTTCTCCGGACGGCATGCCAGGGTTCGATCCCGCACCCCCTCCAAAGCAGGGGAACGAGCGGCTACCGCAACCGCTCGATCGCCTGCGCCAGGGCGACGTAGAGCTTGCCCATGTCCGACGACAGCAACGTCACCGCCAGCGGCGATCCGTCGCGTTGCGTCAGGATGCCGCGCAACATCGCCTCGAAATCGTGGATGTAGCGGTTGACGTTGTCGCGGAACACGGCGTCGTCATCGTACAGGCGCGACACGCGGGCAAGTTCGCTTCCCTCCAGCAGGCGCACCGCGCGGCGGGTGAAGACGCCGCGGTCGCCCTTCAGATACGCCGCCCACGCGCTGTCGGACACGTCGCGCCCGAACACCTTGGCGATGTCGATCGAAGCGGAGTTCAGCGCCTCGATCAGCAGCGAGACGCGGCGCGACAGCGTGGCGCTGTCCGCCTGTTCCTGCACCTCGCGCGCCTCCTCCAGCCGCGCCTCGACCAATGCGGTCTGCTCGGCGATGCGCTGGACATGGGCGGCGAGGCGTTCGGTGGCCCCGGTCGCGGCGGTGACCGCCCCGCGCGTCGCCTCGGCAAGGGCGTCGACCTGACGTTCGACCGTGTTCGTCGTCGCCCGGCGCATCGCGTCGCCGGCCGAATCCTCCAGCGCGGCGGCAGCCTCCGGAATGACCTTCGCCAGCGTCTCGCGCGCGCGGTCGGCGGCGATCTGGGCGGTTTCGCGGACCCGGGTCAGCGCCTCCAGCAGGCGGGGCGCGGCCTCGTCGGCGAAGCGGTTGGTGCGACCGATCGTCTCGTCGACCATCGCACCGAGCGCGTCCGCCTTGTCGCGGCCGTTCTCCAGCGTATCGAGCAGCGCCATCGACAGTTGATCCAGCGTCTTGCGCTGATCCTGGATGACTGCGGCGATCGCCTCGATCGCATCGTGCGTGCTCTCGGCGGCGGTGACGAGCGCGAGCAGTTCGGGCTTGGCCTGACCGACGATCTTGCGGCTGCCGTCGATCCGCGCGTCGAGGCGGTTGAGCGCTTCCGGCAATGTCTCGTCGATCTCGCGCGCGGCGGCGTCGAGCGCGATCAACAGCGATTCGGTGGTGCCGATCGTCTTCAACGCCATGGCATCGCCGGTCTTCAACGCCTCCGTCATCGCATTCGCCGAACCGCCGAGCGCGCTGATCGAGGCGGCCAGATGCTGCGTCCGGTCGACACCCTGCGCGTGGAGCGCGTCCAGCCGCTGCTCGACCGCGGCGATGCCGTCGTGCAGGCCGCCGACCAGAATGTCGCTGGCCCCGTGTTGCTGGTGCAGGCGATTGGCGATCAGTTCGATCGCCGCATCGATCGCGCCGACCCGCTCGCCCAGCGCACTGACGCTGTCATGCGCGGCCGCGTGGAGCGCCGCCTGACGCTGGTCGACCAGCCCGAGCATGGCGTCGCCCTGATCCGCCAGATCCGCGCGTGAGCGTTCCATCGTCGCCGTGGCGCGGGTGGCGAGCAGCTCCACCGTCTCCGCCATGGCGGCGGCGACCTGTTCCAGTTTCGATCCGGCGGTGTGCCCGCTGTCGCCGATCCGTTGCAGGTGGCCGGCGAGCGACGCGACCGCGGTGGTCGAGAGCGTGTCCGCCTCCCGCGCACGGTCGGTCAGTGCCGACAGCTGCGCATCGAGTGCTGCGACATGGGCAGCAGCGCCCAGTCCGGCCTGTTCGATGCGACGGCCGACCTCTTCGCTGTCGGCCTGCGCCGCCGGCATCGCGGCGAGCAGTTCGCCGACCGTGGCGCGTGCGCGCTCGGCGGCGGTGGCGAGGGTGGCGGCGTGGGCGCGGGCGGCATCGACTTCGGCCGACAGGCCGCGGCCGACCGCCTCCAGCCGATCCGCCGCCACGTCGCCGACCGACGCCAGCGTCGACAATTGATGCGCGATCTGTTCGCGTTGCAGGTGCAGCGATTGCGACAGGGCGGCGATCCTGCGTTCCAGCGCCTGCGCCTCGCCGCGCATCGCGCGCGCGGTCAGGGCGAAGCGGCGCGCCTCCGACCGGCTGCTCCGCTGCGCGAGGAGCCAGACGATGCCGATCAGCGCCGGGACGGTCGCCAGCGCGGCGACGAACTGCACCAGCGCCACCGGTGGCAGCGCGGGCAGCGATGTCCACGCCAGCGCGAGCATGCCGCCGATCCATGCGAGCGCCAGCACGACCGCCAGCGCCGGCAACACCCGGTCGCCACGACGCGGCGCGACGATGTCCGCCTCTACCAGGTCGAGCACGTCCTGCTCCTGCGGCTCGACCTCATAGTCGGAGCGGCGATAGTCGGACGCCGTATCGGCTGTCGGCCAGAGATCGTGATTGCCCAGCGTATCCCCCTTGGTCGCCGTTTGATTTGCCGTCGTTTACCATCTTTACGCGCCACGACCAGCCTCGTGCGGCAACCTGTCGTTAACGAACGCGGCCTAGCGTCCGGGGGATGGCGTATGATCCCGGAGCAATCGATTCGACCCTGGCCGCCGCGGTGGGCGACGAACCCGGCCTGATCGCCGAGTTGCGCGTGGCGTTCGTGGCGAGCGCGGAGAAGGCGCTGGCGCAAATGGCGTCCTCGACGCAGGTCGATGGCTGGCGCACCGGCGCGACGCGGTTGAAGGGGCTGGCGGCCAGCTTCGGTGCCGTGCGCCTGATGGCGCTGGCGGCATCGGCCGCGGACGGGCGCGCCGGCGATGTCGCGATGCTGTCGAAGCTAAAGCGCGCGGTGGCCCGGCTGGAGGGCGAGGGGGCGGTTTAGCGGCCTCCGCCGGAACTCTCTCCTTGCGAAAGGCCGGCCCTGTAACCCGCCGCCCTTTCGCAGGGCCTTGCCACGCGCAACCCGCTCCGAAGACTGGCGACATCGCCCGCCGCCGCCCCGAACAAACAGAAGGGCGGTTGACCCTCGCCGCCCGGTCCCTATCAGCCCCACGATGCTTGCGGGGCTTCTTTTCGCCGAACTCGAGGCGCTCGATCGTCCGGGAACGCTGATCGCGACGCTGCCCTTCGGGGGCGGGACCGTGATCGAATATCAGGCGCGGCTGCTTATCGCGGCGGGCGCGGCACAGATCATCGTATCGGTCGGGCGGCTGACGCCCGAACTGCTCGGCGCGCTCGGCCGGATCGGCAAGCGCGGGGTTGTGGTCGATACGGTGCGATCGGCGGTCGAGGCGCAGGCGCGGCTACATCCCCTGTCGACGATCGTCGTGGTCGCGGACGGCCTCATCACAACGCAGGGTCTGATCGATGGCTTCGGCAGGAGCGACACCGGTGGCGACGCGTTGCTGGTGCTGCCGGCCGAAACGGCCGGACCCGATTACGAACGACTGGGCGGACAACTCGCCTGGGGCGGGGTGGGCCGGATCGACCCGCGCCGTATCGCGGAGGTCGCGGCGTTGCCCAACGACTATGCGCTGCAATCCAGCATCCTGAGGCTCGCCGAACAGGCGCAGGCGGTGCACGTCCCCCTCTCGCTGGAGGATGTGCGGGACGGCCACGGACTGGAACACAGCGCGGTCGCGTTCGCCGCGCGTGGACGGATGGTGCTGGCCGCGACGGTGGCGGACCGGCGCGACTGGTTCAACGCCGCGATTCTGGGGCCGATCGCGCGGGCGGTGTCGCCGCGACTGCTCGACCGGCATATCGCGACGGAGGCCGTGGTCGGCGGCGGAGTCGCGTTCGGGCTGGCCGGGCTGACGGCGCAGGTCATGGGGATCGCTTGGCTGGGCCTGTTGCTGGTGCTGGCCGGCGTGCTGGGCCTCGGCATTGCGCGGGTGCTGGCGGCGCTGCGCGACGAGGAGCGGCTGGCGCAGGCCGGGCGGCTCGGCACACTCGCGCTGCCCGCGCTCGCGGTCGCCGTCGCCGGACTGGTCGAGGGCAGCGGCGGTGGCGTCGCGCCACTGCTGGCCGGCGGTCTGCTGTTCCTGGGCGGGCTGGCGGAACGGGCGATCCGGCGTGATCGGCGGCGGCGCTGGTGGGGCGGGCCACCCGCCTATCTGCTGGCGACGACGGTGGGGGCGGTGATCGGCTGGCCGGTCGCGGGGCTCGGGCTGGCGGCGGCTTACGCGGCGGCGACGCTGACGGCGGCGGTCGAATCGCTTCGGGATCAGGCTTAGGCGCTCATTAACGACGTTGGCGCTAGACATCGCGCCATGTCGCCACGATCGCATCAGGACACCGTCTCCGCGTGGGACCGCGACGCGCTCGCGGGCCGTGCGGCGCGCGGGGGCGATCGCGCGGAGGCCGAGCTGGCCGGGGCGATCGCCGATTTCTTTCTGGCGGACGATACCCGGCTGGACGACCGGACCCGCGCCGCGCTGGCGGCGGTCGTGCGCGGTATCGTGGCGGGGGTCGAGGCGGATATCCGCCGGCACGCCGCGCGACTGCTCGCCGACCGGGACCGGCCCGCGTTGGCGGAGGGCGTGCTGATGCGCTCGCCCGACGTCTTGGGGCGGCTGATGCGGGCGGGCGTGTTGCGTGATGCCGACCTGATGAACGAACTGATCGCGCGGGTCCGGCTCGACCTGATCGAGGAGGCGCTGCCCGTGGCTGTGTCCGGGCCGGACATGCCCAGCCTGCTCGTGCGGCTCGCGAACGCACCCGATCGCGTCGTCGCCGCGGCGGCTATGGCCTTGCTGGCAGCGGACAATCGCCGCCGCGATGCTCATGAAAGCGGCGTCGGGATCGACGTCGACCTGCCGGCGGACCTGCATCGGCGGCTGGTCTGGTGGACGGCCGCGGCCGTGCGCGGCAGCCCCGAAAGTGGGACCGACCCGGAAACCGATCACGCGATAGCCACCGCCGCCCAACGCACCCTCACCACCCATGACGACACCGACCGGGTGGATACGGTGGCGCAAAGGCTGGCGGTGGCGATCATGCCCCGGCGCAGCGAACTGCCGGACCTGCTGGTCGAGTCGCTGGGCGACCGGCGACTGCGACTGTTCGTCGCGCTTCTGGCGCAGGCGCTGGACGTGCCGGTCGACCAGGCGCGGGCGATCACGCTGGAGCCGGCGGGAGATCGGCTGTGGCTGGCCTGCCGTGCGATCGATCTCGATCGGTCGACGATCGCGCGAATTGCGCTTGCCTTGGCCGATGCAGACCCGACGCGCGACATCGAAGCGTTTGCGGACGAACTCGATGCAATCGCCGCGGTGGCGAACGACGATGCCCGTGGCGCGCTGGCGTCGCTGGCGCTGCATCCGGATTATCGCGGCGCGATCCGGGCGCTGGCCGGGCGCGTACGATGACTGTCGTCGAGAGCAGGAGCGCCACGGTCGCGCACGCCATAGTCGATGCGGAGGGGCGGCTGGTGTCGGCCGATCCCGCCATCGCGTCGTTGAACCGACGTGCCGGCGGGGCGGAGGGGCAGGTTCTGGCGGTTCCGCAACTGGCCACTGCCGCACGATTGGCGCGGCGATTGGGGATCGTCGTCGCACGAAAGATCGTGGTCGCCGACGACGAGAATGATATCGCCCTGTGGGTTCGGGCGCAGCCCGAAGATGGCCATGTCCGCCTCGCTGCCAGCGGTTGGAGCGAAACGGCGGTCTGGGCACCGATCGGCGACATGCCGGGCGTGGTGCCCGGTGATGGTCAGTGGCGGTGGGAGACCGATACGGCCCTGCGGCTGACGTTCGTATCGCTGGAGGCTGGCGCGTTGCATGGCTTCGATCCGCTGGCGATGCTTGGTCGACCGGTCGCGGCGTTGTTCGGCTTTACGGCGGCGGATGACGGAGCGATGCCGATGCTCGACGCGCTGGCGAAACGCCGGGCGTTCAAGGCGCAGCCGGCGGTGCTGAAGCCGACCGGGCGCCCCGTCCAGCTGTCGGCACGGCCGCGTGCCGATGCGAACGGCGACTTCGCCGGACTGGTGGGGACAGTCGCCGACCGGCACGATCCGGTTGCGCCCGGCGACGACGAGACCTTGCCGGCGAGCTTCACGGTCGGACTGGACCGTGCCTTACGTGCGCCCCTGGCGCGGATCGTGGCGAACGCGGACAGTATCCACGCGCAGGCGGACGGGCCGATCACCCCGGGCTACGCCGACTATGCCGCCGACATCGCCAGTGCGGGGCGGCATT
This sequence comes from Sphingomonas sp. Leaf343, assembly GCF_001423765.1. Taxonomy (GTDB): domain Bacteria; phylum Pseudomonadota; class Alphaproteobacteria; order Sphingomonadales; family Sphingomonadaceae; genus Sphingomonas. The sequence continues at coordinate 348,095 of NZ_LMPG01000010.1, read as the reverse complement.
TGTTGTCGCTGGTCGACGATCTGGTCGACCTCCAGGCGATCGAGCGGGCAGAGTTCCGGCCGACGATCGAGCCGATCGACCTGGCCGACGTGGCGAGGCGTGCGGCGGGATTGCTGACAGTCCGCGCGGACATGGCGGGCGTCGCCATCGAGCGGCCCGGAATCGACACGATGGCGCCCGGGTTGGGGGATTTCCGTCGGGCGTTGCAGATCCTGGTCAATCTGATCGGCAACGCGGTGCGCTATACCGGGAGCGGCGGGCTGGTGCGGATCGAGACATCGGTTGCCGACGGGCACGCGTGCGTCACGGTGATCGACGCTGGCAAGGGCATCGCTCCGGAGGATCAGGCGCGGATCTTCGACAAGTTCGAGCGGATCGACCCGAGCGAGCCGGGCGGTAACGGGCTGGGCCTGTTCATCGCGCGGCGACTTGCCCGGGCGATGGGCGGCGACCTGACGGTGGCAAGCGTGCCGGGCGAGGGCGCGCGGTTTACGCTGGGCTTGCCGGCGGGTTGAGGACCCAGGGACCTACCGCCGCGGCAATCGCCTCGCGACCAGCAGCATCAGCAATCCCGCGACGGCCAATCCCGCCCCGTAATCGGCCCAGACCCGCTGATCGAGCATGAAGCTGGACGCGGGCCAGTGGATGTAACCGAGCCCCTGGCCGATCCAGAGCAATCCCATGAGCGTCGCGAGGACGCCCAAGGTCAGCAGGATCGCGCGCAGGGGCCGCATAGTCGCCTCAGCGCTCGGCCACGGGAACGTAGCTGCGCTGCGTCGGGCCGGTGTAGAGCTGGCGCGGACGGCCGATCTTCTGGTCGGGATCGGTAATCATCTCGTTCCACTGAGCAACCCAGCCGACGGTGCGGGCCAGCGCGAACAGCACGGTGAACATCGACGTCGGGAAGCCGATCGCCGACAGGATGACGCCCGAGTAGAAATCCACGTTCGGAAACAGCTTCTTCTCGACGAAGTACGGATCGTTGAGCGCGATCTCCTCGAGCTGCAGCGCCACGTCGAACAGCGGATCGGTGACCTTCAGCTCGGCGAACACCTCGCGCACGGTCTTCTGCATCACCGTCGCGCGCGGGTCGTAGTTCTTGTAGACCCGGTGGCCGAAGCCCATCAGGCGGAACGGATCGTTCTTGTCCTTGGCGCGGGCGATATACTCCGGGATGCGATCCGGCGTGCCGATCTCGCGCAGCATGTTGAGCGCCGCTTCGTTCGCGCCGCCATGCGCCGGACCCCACAGGCAGGCGATGCCCGCCGCGATGCACGCGAAGGGGTTCGCGCCCGACGATCCGGCGAGGCGGACGGTCGAGGTCGATGCGTTCTGTTCGTGATCGGCGTGCAGGATGAAGATGCGGTCCAGCGCCTTCTCGATCACCGGGTTCACGACATAGGGCTCGGCCGGGACACCGAACGTCATGCGCAGGAAGTTGCCCGTGTAGCTGAGCGAATTGTCCGGATACAGGAACGGCTGGCCGACGCTATACTTGTACGCCATCGCCGCGATCGTCGGCATCTTGGCGAGCAGGCGGTGCGAGGCGATGACGCGCTGCGCCGGATCGTGAATGTCGGTCGAATCATGGTAGAAGGCCGACAGGGCGCCGACGACACCGCACAGGATCGCCATCGGGTGCGCGTCGCGGCGAAAGCCGCGGAAGAAGGTGGCAAGCTGTTCGTGCACCATCGTGTGGCGCGTGATCGTGGTCGAGAAATTGTCCAGTTCGTCCTTCGACGGGAGTTCGCCGTTCAGGAGGAGGTACGACACCTCCATGAAGCTGGATTGCTCGGCCAGTTCGCCGATCGGATAGCCGCGGTGCAGCAACACGCCCTGATCGCCGTCGATATAGGTTAGCGTCGACTGGCACGATGCCGTCGAGGTGAAGCCAGGGTCGTAGGTGAAGGCGTCCGTCTGCGCATACAGTTTCCGGATGTCGATCACATCCGGCCCGATCGTCCCCGACATGACCTGATAATCGAGCTGCTTGGAGCCGAGGGAAAGCTTCGCGGCGTCGGTCATTCCACCATCCTTGTTCTAGCTGGTCGTAGTCTTAGCTGGCCATTTGGTCGGCGATGCGACCGAGGCTTTCGCCGCGCCCGAGCAGCGCGACGACATCGAAGATACCGGGCGACGTGCGTCGTCCGGTCAGCGCGGCGCGGAGAGGTTGCGCGACCTGGCCGAGCTTCAAGCCCCGCGCGTCGGCGACCCGCCGTACCGCAGCTTCGATTCCGTCCGTATCCCAGCCGTCGAGCGCGTCAAGCGCCGCATGAACCTCCGTCAGGATGGCCGGTGCGTCGCCCGCGAGGAGCGGAGCCGCCGCCTCGTCGATCGTCAGCGGTCGCGTGGCGACGAGGAACTGCGCCCCGTCCGCCAGTTCGTTGAGATTGGCGGCGCGCGGCTTCAGTGCGGGCATGGCAGCGGCGAGACAAGTCTCGTCGGCCCCCGTCACGCGGGCGGCCACCAGCGCGGCGAGACGCGCGTCATCGGCTTCGCGGATATAATGGCCGTTGAGATGTTCGAGCTTCTTCAGGTCGAAGCGCGACGGGCTCTTGCCGACGGCGGCGAGGTCGAACCACTTCACGGCCTCGTCGCGTGCGATGATCTCCGCGTCGCCATGGCCCCAGCCAAGGCGCAGCAGGTAATTATCGAGCGCCTCGGGCAGGATGCCGAGCTCATCGCGGTACGCCTCGATCCCGACCGCGCCGTGGCGCTTCGACAGCTTGGCACCATCCGATCCGTGGATCAGCGGAATGTGTGCGTAGACCGGTTCCGGCCAGTCGTTCGCGCGATAGATCGGCAACTGGCGGAAGGCGTTGTTGAGATGATCGTCGCCGCGGATGACGTGGGTCACGCCCATGTCGTGATCGTCGACGACGACCGCGAGCATATAGGTCGGCGTGCCGTCCGAGCGCAGCAGCACGAGGTCGTCGAGTTCGGCGTTCTGGACCGTCACCGATCCCTGGACCCGATCGTCGATCATCACCGATCCTTCCTGCGGGGCGCGAAGGCGGACGACGAAGGCCTGATCGGCGGGACCATCGGCGCGATCGCGCCACGGGCTGCGGATGCGGAGCGGCTTCTTCGCGGCCTGTGCCGCCTCGCGCTGTGCAGCGATCTCTTCCTGCGTCATCCAGCAGCGATAGGCGTGCCCGCTCTCGACCATCGCATGGGCGACGTCGGCATGACGATCGGAGCGGGCGAACTGGAACACGGCGTCGCCGTCCCAATCCAGTCCGAGCCAGCGCATGCCGGCCAGGATCGCGTCGATCGCCGGCTGGGTCGAGCGAGCGCGATCGGTATCCTCGATCCGGAGCAGGAACTTGCCGCCATTGTGGCGCGCGAACAGCCAGTTGAACAGCGCGGTGCGCGCACCGCCCAGATGCAGGAATCCCGTCGGCGAAGGCGCGAACCGCGTGACGACGGAGGTGGCTTCGGGCGTGTTGCCCGGAACGGTTGTTGCGCTCAAGCGCGCGTGCTCCCAGACTGTGGATCGAATGGCCAGTTCAGCCGCCGCAGCCCCTAGCACGCACCCTCGGCTGCGACAAATTGCGGCTGTGCAGCATCGGCTGGAGCTGTTGCTGGAGGCGGAGCGCGACCAGCTGGTGCTGTGGCTGCCGGTGATGGTCGGCGCAGGCATCGCTGCGTGGTTCGTACTGCTGCGGCGAAGCGAGTGGACCGCGGCGATGCTGGGTCTGGTGGCGGTCGCGTGTCTGGCGGCGGCGATGGGTCGCGGCGGGCGAGCGAACCGCGCCGTTGCCGTGGGAGCACTGGCGATGGCGATCGGACTGGGTCTGGTGTGGTGGCGGGCCGAGCGCGTCGCGGCCCCGGTGCTGCCACGGCCTGTGGTCGCGGCGTTCACGGCGCGGGTCGAGCGTGTCGAGCCGCTGGTGGCGCGGGAACTGGTGCGGCTGAGCCTGTCGCCGATCGACGTGCCCGCATTGCCGCGGCGGGTGCGGGTCAATCTGGCGGAGGCGGATGCGCCGGTCGGGCTGACGCGGGGAGCCGTGGTGCGACTGCGGGCGCGGCTGATGCCGCCGCCGGGTGCCGCCGTTCCGGGGGCCTACGACTATGGGCGGGTGGCGTGGTTCGCGGGGGTGGGTGCAACGGGACGGGGGTTCGCGCCGGTGGAGGTCGTGACGGCCGGGAATCTGGACAACGGGATGCGGACGGCGTTGACGCGTCACATCGGCGAGCGGGTGGCGGGGAGCGCAGGAGGCGTGGCGGCGGCGCTGGCGACCGGCGACGTCGGATCGATCGCGGAGGAGGATGCCGAAGCGATGCGCGCTGCGGGGCTGGCGCATCTCCTGTCGGTCAGCGGGCTGCACATTACCGCGGTGGTAGGCGCGACGATGCTGGTCGTGATGCGGTTGCTGGCGCTGTGGCCGGCGCTGGCGTTGCGCGTCCGGCTACCGTTCGTCGCGGCCGCGGCGGGTGCGGCGGCGGCGGTGGGGTATACGCTGCTGACGGGCGCGGAGGTGCCGACGATCCGGTCCTGCGTGGCGGCGTTGCTGGTGCTGGCGGCGCTGGCGATGGGGCGGGAGGCGATGACGCTGCGGCTGGTGGCGGCAGGCGCGATCGTCGTGCTGCTGGCGTGGCCGGAGGCGCTGGCGGGTGCGAGCTTTCAGCTGTCGTTCGCGGCGATCACGGCGATCGTGGCGCTGCACGACCATCCTTGGATGCGCGTCTTTGCCGAGGTGCGGGAGGAGGGCGTGCTGCGGCGATGGGGCAGGGGGGCTGCGTTGCTGTTGCTGACCGGTGTGGTGGTGGAGGCGGCGCTCATGCCGATCGCCGTGTACCACTTCCACCGGGCGGGATTGTACGGGGCGCTCGCCAATATGGTCGCGATCCCGTGGACGACATTCGTGGTCATGCCGTTGGAGTTGCTGGCGCTGATACTGGACGGTGCGGAGCTCGGTGCACCGGTCTGGTGGCTGGTGGAGCGGGCTTTGTGGGCGTTGCTGTGGCTGGCGCGGGTGGTGGCGGCGGCACCCGGAGCGGTGCGGGCGTGGCCGGTGATGCCGGATGCGGCCTATGCGTCGATCGTCGTCGGGGGGCTGTGGCTGGCGCTGTGGCGGACACGGTGGCGGCGGTGGGGTGCGGCGCCGCTGGCGGTCGGGATCGGATGGGCTGCGATGACGCCTGCGCCGGACCTGCTGGTCAGCGGAGACGGGCGGCATGCGGCGGTGCGGACGGAGTTCGGCGCGATGGCGCTGCTGCGGGACCGGGCCGGCGAATATATGCAGAATGTGCTGACGGAGAATGGCGGCGTGAAAGGCGCGCCGATGACGCTGGACGGTCTGCCGGGAGCGAGGTGCAGCGCGGACCTGTGCGGCGTCGATGTCTCCGGGCGGCGGGTGGTGATGACGCGGAGTGCGTATCTGGTGCCGGCCGTTGAGCTGATCGCGGCGTGCAAGCGGGCGGATGTCGTGGTGAGCGAACGGCGGTTGCCGGTCGGGTGTCGGCCACGGTGGTTGCGGCTGGACCGGGATGTGCTGGCGCGGAGCGGCGGCGTGGCGGTAGGTCTGCGCGGCGGGTGGACGGCGACGGTGCGGCGGGCCGGGGACGAGCACCCATGGGTCTTGGCGGCTGGGCAGAAGGATGTGGGCGCGGGACTTCGGCGGCCCTGAAGCTGGATGTTTTTAGCGTATTAAGAAATTGAGCTGTCGAAGGTTAGTCCATGCGGCGTTTTAATGACGCCCGCTCTCGGGTCGGTCGCGCTTGCGGAAAAGCTCTCCCCAGGGGAAGGGCGCGGCTTCGGGATGATCGGCGACCCTCCATTTTCTTGAGGGCTGCCTTTCTCGGGTCCGCTTTACCCGGACCGCCCCTTTAAAGCAGCCTCAGTCGTAGCGGCGGAGGATGCCGGACAGCTTGCCCTGGATCCGGACCTGTTGCGGGCTGTAGCGTTGCGGGTCGTAGGCGCGGTTGGCGGGGTCGAGGCGGACCATCGCGCCTTCGCGGCGAAAATACTTCAAGGTCGCTTCGGCGTCCTCGATCAGCGCCACGACGATTTCGCCGTCGCGGGCGGTTTCGGTGCGGCGGACGAGGGCGTAATCCCCGTCGAGGATGCCGGCCTCGACCATCGAGTCGCCGGCGACTTCGAGTGCGTAATGTTCGCCCGAGCCGAGCAACGCGGCGGGGACCGCCAGCATCGACGAGCCTTCGAACGCCTCGATCGGGACACCGGCAGCGATGCGACCGTGCAACGGGATCTCGACCACGTCGTTCGCTGGCTGGCGAAGTGGAGGAAGTGGAGGTGTCGGTGCCTTCGTCTTCGGAGCCTTCTTCGCATCGACACGCTCGGGCATGCGCAACACCTCCAGCGCGCGGGCGCGGTTGGGGAGACGGCGGATGAACTGGCGTTCCTCCAGCGCGGAGATCAGGCGGTGAACGCCCGATTTCGACTTCAGGTCGAGTGCATCCTTCATCTCCTCGAACGAGGGCGACACCCCCGTCTCGGCGAGGCGATCGTTGATGAAGCAGACCAGCTCGTGCTGCTTGCGCGTGAGCATCGCGTTTCCCTCCGTCGGAACCCGGCTGTCCTTCAGAACAGACGAGGAACCTATATGGAACGTAAAACTCGCCGTCAAGCGATCCCCAAGATTTCCGCCGAGTCGCCGGCCTTCGCGGGCGGTGCGTCGGTCGGCCGGACGATGAGGCAGGTCGACCGTGCGAGCGTCAGCAGCATCGAACTGTCCTGAATCGTAGAGGCATAGGCACGGCCGTCGCGGATTTCTGCCCGGAGATAGTCGGTGCGCGGACCGTTGGCGGGAAGGTCTTCGCCAAGGATCACGGTGCTGGTCTGCGGCAGCGGGTCACGCGCGCCGGCGAGATGCGCGATCAGCGGACGGACGAAGAGGGTCGCAGTGACGAAGGCGGATACGGGGTTGCCGGGCAGGCCGAGCACCGCCGCGTCACCAAGACGGCCGGCCATCATCGGCTTGCCGGGGCGCAGTGCGATGCGCCAGAAATCGATCGTGCCGCCCGCCGCCTCCAGCGCGGGGCGGACGAGATCGTGATCGCCGACCGAGGCGCCGCCGGTGGTGACGACCAGATCGGCCTCGACCGTGGAAAACGCATCGCGCAGGGCGTCGAGCCGGTCGGGCAGGATACCGAGATCGACGATGTCGACGGGCAGATCCGCGAGCATCGCCGCAAGCATGACGCCGTTCGATTCGGGCAGTTGCGTTCCGACCGGCAGCGTTCCGGCGGGGACGAGTTCGTCGCCGGTCGCGGCGATCGCAACGCGGATGCGGCGGCGGACGGGAAGGGTCGCGAGGCCACCGGTGGCGGCGACGGCGATGCGGGCGGCGGTCAGGCGGTCGCCGGCGGCGATCAGGCGGGTGCCGGTGTGAAAGTCGAGGCCGCGTGTGCGGGTGTTGCGGCCGACATAAGCGGGCCCTTCGCCGGTCAGCATCAGGCGGTCGCCATCGCGGCCGGCCTCTTCCTGGATCAGGACGGTGTCGGCACCGGCGGGCATCGCCGCGCCGGTGAAGATGCGGGTGGCCTGTCGTGCTTCCACACTGCCGTCGAAGGGGCGGCCCGCGGCACTTTCGCCGATCACCGTCCAGGGGCCGGGCAAGTCGGCGAAGCGGATTGCGTAGCCGTCCATCGCCGACAGGTCCGCCACCGGCTGAGTCCGCGCGGCGAGGATGTCGGCGGCGGCCCAGCGGCCGGCGGCGTTTGGAAGGGGCACGTCCTCTGTGGAAACCGGCGGTTTGAGGGCGAACAGCCGGGACTGGGCTTCGGCGACGGGAACGAGGGTCATGTCGCGAGCCTTGCCATGCCGGTTGCGCCGGGAACAGGCATCAGTGCGGAGTGACGCCCATCTCCACCCCGGTTTTGTCATGCAGCGCGAAGCGATCGACGAGATCGGCGCTGGCGCGGTTATAGCCGATCACGGTCACCTCCGCACCGTCCCGGCGCAAACGTGCGACCGCCTTGTCGAGCGCACCGACGGCGGAGATGTCCCAGAAATGCGACGCGGTGACATCGATCAGGACGCGGGCGGCGGATTCCGGCATGCGGAACGCGCGGGTGAACCGGTCGACCGAGGCGAAGAAGATCTGGCCGGTGACGATGTAGGTGGCGACTGGTCCTTCCTCGGTTCGCTCGACCGCGAACATGCGGCGGACCTTGCCGGCGAAGAAGATGCCGGACAGCAACACCCCCGCGAGGACGCCCTGCGCGAGATCGCGCGTGAGGACGACGACGGCGACGGTGACGAGCATGACGACGGAGGAGGTCGGCGGGTGGCGGCGCAGGTTGGGAATCGAATTCCAGCTGAAGGTGCCGATCGACACCATGACCATCACGGCGACCAGCGCCGGCATCGGGATGCGGCCGACGAACGGGCCGAGGACCGCGAGCAGGAACAGCAGGAAGAGGCCGGCGGTGAGCGTCGACAGGCGGGTGCGGCCGCCGGAGGTGACGTTGATGACCGACTGACCGATCATCGCGCAACCGCCCATGCCGCCGACGAGCGCGGCGGCGATGTTGGCAGTGCCCTGACCGGCGCACTCGCGACGCTTGTCGCTGTCGGTGTCGGTCATGTCGTCGACGATCTGCGCGGTCAGCAGCGATTCGAGCAGGCCGACCGCCGCCATCGTCAGCGAATAGGGAAGGATGATGCGCAGCGTGTCGAGCGTCAGCGGCACCTGCGGCAGGTGCAGGCTCGGCAGCCCCTGCGGCAGGGCACCCATGTCGCCGACGGTGGTGACGGGCACCGCGAAGCCGATACTGACGGCCGCCAGCACGAGGATCGCGACGAGCGGGGAAGGAACCGCTTTCGTGACGCGGGGCAGGAGGTAGATGATCGCCAGGCCGGCCGCGACCATCGCGTAGGTTTCCCATCCACGGCCGATCAGTTGCGGAAGCTGCGCCGTGAAAATGAGGATCGCCAATGCGTTGACGAAGCCTGTTATCACCGAACGTGAGACGAACTGCATCAGTAGGTCGAGCCGGGCAAGGCCGGCGATCATCTGGATCAGGCCCATCAGGATCGTCGCGGCGAACAGATATTCGACGCCGTGGTCGCGGACGAGCGGGACGATGACGACCGCGACGGCGGCGGTGGCGGCGGAGATCATGCCGGGCCGACCGCCCGTGAAGGCGATGACGGTGGCGATCGCGACCGAGGCGTAGAGCCCGACGCGCGGGTCGACGCCGGCGATGACGGAAAACCCGATCGCCTCCGGGATCAGGGCGAGCGCGACGACGATGCCGGCGAGCAGGTCCGCGCGCGGATTCGACAGCCAGTCGCGGCGAAGCGAGGCGAATAGGGTCATGGGGGAAAGTTCCGAGTGTGCGGCACGGTCGCCGCGCTGTCCCGGGGATAGGCGCCGGGCCGAGCCACCCGGCTGAGCCGGGTCCGTCTTGTTCGGGGCTTGTAGGCCGGGGTTGGGGTTGAGGGCAAGGGGTGGCGCGTGGCCCACCCCGACTCGCTACCTCCCAATCTGAGGGGGCGGATCGGGTGGAGCCTTGGCCGTGTCGCTGGTGGAGAGACCCTCCCCCAGCCCCTCCCAGGGGGAGGGAGCTGGACGGGGGAAGCTTAGTTCGCCGCCCAGTCGCCCGACTTGCCGCCCGTCTTCGTCAGCAAACGTACGCCGTCGATCGTCATGGCTTTGTCGACGGCCTTTACCATGTCGTACACCGTCAGCAGCGCGACCGTCGCGGCGGTGAGAGCTTCCATTTCGACGCCGGTCTGGCCGGTCGTGGCGCAGGTGGCCGTGACGGTGACGCCGGTGTCGGTCACATCGAGATCGATCGCGACCTTCGATAGGGGCAGGGGGTGGCAGAGCGGGATCAGGTCGGACGTGCGCTTGGCGGCCATGATCCCGGCGACGCGGGCGACGGCGATCACGTCGCCCTTGTTGGCGGAGGCGTTGCGAACCAGCGCGAGCGCGGCGGCGGACATGGAGATGCGGCCGGTCGCCACCGCCTGACGCTTCGTCCGCTCCTTGTCGCCGACGTCGACCATCCGCGCCGCGCCGGTGTCGTCGAGATGCGTCAGGCCGCTCATCCGTTCAGCAAGGTCCGCGTGGCCGCCTCGACATCGGCGTGCCGCATCAGCGCCTCACCGACCAGGAAGCAGCGGACGCCGTGCCGGGCGATCGCCTCCAGATCGGCATGCGTCGTCAGCCCGCTTTCGGCGACGAAGGTGCAGTCCGGCGGGGCAAGTGCGGCCAGCTTCCACGAGCGCGAGGTGTCGACCGAGAAGTCGCGCAAGTCGCGGTTGTTGACGCCGATCAGGCGCGAGCGGAGCTTCAGCGCGCGGTCCAGTTCATGTTCGTCGTGGACCTCAACCAGCACGTCGAGATGCTGTTCGATGGCGGCGGCTTCGAGCTCGGCGAGCGTGGCATCGTCGAGCGCGGCGACGATCAGCAGGACCGCGTCCGCGCCCAGACTGCGCGCCTCGACCACCTGATAGGGGTCGACGGTGAAGTCCTTGCGGAGGATGGGCAGCGACACGGCGTCACGCGCTGCGATCAGGTACGCGTCCGCCCCCTGGAAATATCGCTCGTCGGTCAGCACGGACAGGCAGGCCGCGCCACCCGCCTCGTAGGCGCGGGCGTGGGCGGGGGGATCGAAGTCGGGGCGGATCAGGCCCTTGCTGGGGCTGGCCTTCTTGACCTCGGCGATCAGCGCGGGGCCCGGTTTCGCGTCCAGCGCGGCGCGGAAACCGCGCGGCGGCGTCGGGGTCCGCGCGGCGAGATCGGCGTAGCTGGTCGCCGCCTTGCGGGTTGCGACCTCCTCTCGCTTGGTGGCGAGGATCTGGTCGAGCATGTTGGCGTAGGTGGTCATGCGTAAGCGATCCAGCGGTCGAGCAGCGCGTTGGCGTCGCCGCGGTCGATCGTCTCGGCGGCGAGCGTCGCGCCGTCCGTCAGGGTCGGGGCCTTGCCCGCCAGCAGCAGCGCGGCGGCAGCGTTGAGCAGGACGGCGTCGCGATAGGCGCTGTGTTCGCCGGCGAGCAGGCGGCGGAGCGCGAGGGCGTTGTGCGCGGCATCGCCACCGCGGATCGCCTCGACGGGAGAGCGGGGGAGGCCGGCGTCCTCGGGCACGACGCGGGAGGGGAGCGAGGCGCTGCCCACCGATACGACGACGCTGGGGCCGGCGCCGGACAGTTCGTCCAGCCCCTCCTCGCCGGAAACGACGAACGACGCTTCGGTGCCGAGCTGCTCCAGCACGTCGGCGTAGAGCGTGGCATAGTCGGGGCGCGCGATGCCGATCAGCTGGCGGGTGACGTGCGCGGGATTGGCGAGCGGTCCCATCAGGTTGAAGATCGTGCGGCGGCCGATCGCGCGGCGGATCGGAGTGATGCGGCGCATCGCCGGATGGTGGTTGGCGGCGAAGAGGAAACAGATGCCGATGTCGCGCAGGCTCGCCTCCGCCGACGCGCCCGCTGCGGCCATGTCGAGGCCGAGTGCCTCCAGCGTGTCCGCCGCTCCCGCCTTGGACGACGCGGCGCGGTTGCCATTCTTGGCGACGGGCACGCCGGTCGCGGCGACGATCAGCGCGACGGCGGTGGAGACGTTGAGCGTGTGGTGGCCGTCGCCGCCGGTACCGCACACGTCGATTGCACCGGCGGGTGCCTCGATCGGGATCAGGCGGGCACGCAACGCGCGAGCCGCTTCCGCGATCTCGATCGAGGTTTCGCCACGCTCGGTCAGGCCGATCAGAAAGGCGGCGATCGCCTCGTTGCTGGCGCGACCGTCGAGCACGTCGGCGAAGGCGGCGGCGGCGCTTTCGCGAGACAGCGGGCTGTCGGTCGACGGCAGCAGCGCGAGCGTCGTCATGCGCGCTCGGTCACTTGGATGCCGGCGTCGCGCAGGAAGTTGGCGAGCATCGCGTGGCCATGTTCGGTGGCGATGCTTTCGGGATGGAACTGAACGCCGTGGATCGGCAGCGTCGCGTGGCGGAAGCCCATGACGGTGCCGTCCTCCGCGCGGGCGTTGACGAGCAGCGTGTCGGGCACGTCGTTGACGATCAGCGAGTGATAACGGGTGGCGGTGAATGGCGACGGAAGCCCGGCGAACATGCCGCTGCCGTCGTGCAGCACGGGCGAGGTCTTGCCGTGCATCAGGCCGCCGCGTTCGACCTTGCCGCCGAAATGCTGGCCGATCGCCTGATGGCCGAGACAGACGCCGAGCAGCGGCCGACCCGCGTCGGCGGCGGCAGCGACGAGGTCGAGGCTGACACCCGCCTGCGTCGGCGTGCAGGGGCCGGGCGATATCAGGAACGCCTCCGCCCCCGACGACAGCGCCTGCCCCGCCGAAATGGCGTCGTTGCGCACGACCTCCACCTCTGTTCCCAGTTCCATCAGATAGTGGACGAGGTTCCAGGTGAAGCTGTCGTAATTGTCGATTACGAGGATCATGGCCGCCGCCATAGCCGATGCGGACCCGCACGCAACATCGGTCTGGGCAGCGAAATATCTTGGCAATATCCAGCCCGCACGCGCCCGTTCAGCGCGGAGCCATGCGGCGTCCGCGACGTTGTATCGTTCGAAGGAGTGCCGATCATGAAGTCTAGCCTGTTTGTCGCCGCGATGCTGTTGGCCGTGCCGGGTGCCGGGTTCGCGCAGCAGGCCGAGACGGGTCAGCCGCCGCAGCGGATCCGCAGCGTGCAACTCGCCGATGGCCAGCAATGTCCGCAATCAACCGGTGACGAGGTGATCGTATGTTCGCGCGCTGGTGAGCCGTACCGCATTCCCCCGGCGCTGCGCGATACCGGGCCGGTGTCGGTGCCAAATTCCAGTTGGGCAGCACGGGCGGCAGACGGCGAGCAGACGCAGAGGGTGGCGTCGGGCTTGCCCAACACTTGTTCACCGAACGGCGTTGCGGCGCAATCCGGGTGTTCGTTGCAGGCGAACCGTCGCTGGGCGGCGGAGCAGCGGGCGAAGCAGGCGGCGGAGCGAGTCGTTCCCTGAGGTCTGCCTTACCCCATCCCCCGAGACGGGAGAAAGAAGAAGGGCTACTGGCCGAACCCGCCCTCGCCAGCGCGTGACATCGCTTCGCGCGCAGCCGCGAGGATCGCGCCAGCCTTGGCCTCGCATTCGCGCTGCTCGTATTCGGGGATGGAGTCCGCGACGATTCCTGCACCGGCCTGCACGTGGATCGTCCCATCCTTCACCACCGCGGTCCTGAGCACGATGCAGCTGTCGAGCGAGCCGTCGGGCGAAAAATAGCCGACACCACCCGCATATGCGCCGCGGCGTTCGGGCTCCAGTTCGGCGATGATCTGGCAGGCGCGGACCTTGGGTGCGCCGCTGACGGTGCCGGCGGGAAAGCCGGCGAACATCGCATCGAGCGCGTCGCGATCGTCGGCCAGACGCGCGGTGACGTTCGAGACGATGTGCATGACGTGGCTGTAGAGTTCGACGGTGTAGCTGTCGGTCACGCGCACGCTGCCCGGCGATGCGGCGCGACCGGCGTCGTTGCGGCCGAGGTCGAGCAGCATCAGGTGTTCGGCGCGCTCCTTCGGGTCGGCGAGCAGCGACGCGCGGTTCGCCTCGTCCTCGGCGGCGGTCTTGCCGCGCGGGCGGGTGCCCGCGATCGGACGGACGGTAATCTCCCCGTCGCGAACGCGGACGAGGATTTCCGGGCTGGACCCGATCAGCGCGAAGCCGGGCAGGTCGAGATGGTACAGGAAGGGCGACGGGTTGATCCGCCGCAGCGAGCGATACAGCTCGAATGGCGGCAGCGCGAAGGGCGCGGAGAAACGCTGCGCCAGCACGACCTGAAAAATGTCTCCGGCCGCGATGTACTCCTTCGCGGCGGCGACCATCTCGCCATAGCGGCCGGGCGGGAGCGCGGGGGTGTAGGCGGGTTCCGGCGCGTCGGCGCGTACGGGCGCGGGCAGATGCGTCGCAGCCAGGCGCGCGGCGAGGGCATCCAGCCGGCCCTCTGCCTCGGCGACGATCGCGTCGGCATCGCGCGCGAGGTCCGGCCAGGCGGGCGCGATCAGGTAGAGCGTGTCGGCGAGGCGATCGAACACCAGCAGGATGGTCGGCCGCACGAACATCATGTCGGGCAGGCCGAGCGGATCGGCAGCGGGCTGCGGCAGATCCTCGACCAGCCCGACCGTCTCGTACCCGAAGTACCCGACCAGACAGGTCAATGCGCGGGGCAGGGCCGGATCGACCTCCGCCCGGCAATCGGCGACGAGGCTGCGCAGCGCGCCCAGCGTCGGCTGTGCGCACGGTTCGAAGGCATCGCGATCGTACGGCCAGCGTCGGTTGATGGCGGCGGTCTGGCCGTGCGCGCGAAAGACGAGATCGGGGGCGAGGCCGATGATGCTGTGGCGACCGCGGATCGCGCCGCCTTCGACCGATTCGAGCAGGAAATCGCCACGGCCCGGCTCGATCAGCTTGAGCGCGGCGGCGACGGGGGTTTCAGTATCCGCCACCTGCCGCCGCCAGATCATCGCGGGCCGGCCGGCCGCCAGCGTGTCCCGTGCCGCGTTCATGCTCCGGCGATCAGTTGCCGGCGCCGGTCAGGTCCTTGCGGACGCGGGCGACGGCGTTGCTGTCGATCTTCACGCCCAGTTCGTTGCGCGCGGCGCGGGCGAACTGCTCCGCCAGCTCCCGTCCGGCGAGCCGGGCGATGTCGCCGCGGGCACCGGCGACGGCGGCCGGATTGCGGCTGGCATCGGCGCGTTCGATCTGGTTCAGCTTGACGATCATCCAGCCGGCACCCTGTGGTGCCTCGAGCAGCTTCGCCGATCCCTGCGCCATGCTGAACATGAGCGCGAGGGCCGGCTCCGCGCCGCCCTGCGCCTGTGCCAGCTGGGCACGGGTCGCGCTGATCGGACGCGGTGCGGGTGCACCGGCGGCGGCGAGCGCCTGAGGCAGGGCCGTGCCGCCATTGACCTTGGCGAGGACCTGACCGGCGAGCCGGCGGGCCGCCTGACGGCGACGGTCGGCGGTGAAGTCGGCGGCGACGCGGTCGCGGATCTGGGCGAGCGGGCGCGGTGCCGCCGGGCTGATCGCGCCCACCGCGACGACCGCGAAGCTGCCGTCGGGTGCGGTCTGGACCAGCTGCGGCGGATCGCCGTCGGTGGCCGAGAAGGCGGCGGTGACGACGGCCGTCAACGCCGGATCAATTTTCGCCCCCGTCAGCGGATCGACACCCTGCGCCGTGACGGCGGGCGTGGTCTGCGGCTGGAGCGACCCGTCCTTCGCGACCTCGTCGAAGGTGGCATCGGCGACCAGCGCGTCGTCGATCTTGTCGTGGACGTTCGACAACGCCTCCGTGCCCTTTCGCTTGGACAGGTCGGCGGCGATCTCGTTGCGAACCTGCGCCAGCGTGCGGCCGGGAACCTGCTCGATCGATTCAACGCGCGCCACGAGGAAGCCCAGTGGTCCCTTGACGGGGCCGACGACGGCGTCGCGGGCGGCGGCGAAGACCTGATCGGCGATCGCGGCGTTCGCCTGCTTCGCGTAACCGGTCCTGGTCGTGCCCTCGATCAGCGCGGCTTCGAGGCCGGCCTGCGTCGCGGCGGCGGCGATCGGCGTGCCGGCGCGGACCTTGGCGGCGAGCGCGGTCGCCCCGGCCTGATCGGCGACGATGACCTGACGGATCGTGCGCTTCTCGGTCGGCTGATACTGCGCCTTGTTCCGGTTGTATGCCTGCGCGATCTCCGCATCGGTGGGCTTGGCGCTGGCGGCGACCGACGCGGGCGTGACGACGGCGTAGCGGATCGTGCGGCGTTCCGGCACCGAATAGCGGTTCAGGTTGCGGCCGTAGAAGGTCTGCAGTTCGGCATCGGTCGGGGCGGGGCCGGCGGGCACGGCGGCGGCGGGAACGAAGCCGATCAGGCCGGCGCGCTTTTCGAGCAGCAGGCTGGCATAGGGGATCGCGACCTGTTGCGGGATCTGCGACGCACCGATCGTGGGGCCGGTCAGCTGCGCGACCAGCGTGTCGCGGACGATATCGGCGCGGACCTGCTGGTCGGTCAGTTTCCGCTCGGCCAGGATGCGGCGATAGAGCGTCTCGTCGAACTGTCCGTTCGGTCCCTGAAGCGCGGGGATGCTGGCGATCTGGCCATCGACCGCGCGCTTGCTGACGACCATGCCCTGATCGCGGCCGAACTCCTCCAGCGCAGAGGTGGTGATGAGCCGTTGCAGCGTGCCGTCGAACCCACCGGCGGCAACGAAGCCGGCCATGTCGAGCGTCGGCTGTTGCTGACGCGCGACCTGAAGCTCGTCATTGGCGCGGGTGGTCAGGTCGGCGACGGTGATGTCCTTGCCGCCGACTTTCGCCACGTCGTTGCCGGTCAGCCCGCCCGAACCCGTGGACAGGTTGGTGACGTCGCCCGCCGCGAAGGCGAGGGCGATGACGCCGAGCACCACGAAGGTGACGATGAATCCCACCCTGGAATTGATGATGCGGCGAAAGAAGCTGAGCATGAACGACCGATCTGAAGGAATCCGGGACGCTTTAGCAGGTGACGGGGCGGCTTCAAGCTTGTGCGCGGGGACGGTGCCGTTAGTGCCGGTGGCAACCAAGGGCGGGAGACGGACGGATGCGGCGCAAGCTGGTGGCGGGGAACTGGAAGATGAACGGTACGCGGGCGTCGCTCGCTGAGCTGGACGGTATCGCGGCGGCGGCCCGCGCCGCGCCGGGCGTCGATGTCGCGGTGGCGGTGCCGTTCACGCTGATCGATTCCGCGGCGTCGCGGGTGGCCGATCTGGCCATCGGTGCGGAGGATGTGCACGAGGCCGATTCGGGCGCGCACACGGGCTGCGTTTCGGCTGCGATGGTGCGGGAGGCGGGCGCGCGCTTCACCATTGCGGGCCATTCGGAGCGCCGCGCGGACCAGCACGAGACGAGCCACGATGCCTGGGCGAAGGCGGCGGCGGCGTATCGCAACGGGCTGGACGTGATCCTGTGCTGCGGAGAGACGGAGGCCGAGCGCGACGCCGGCCGCGCCGAGCGGGTGGTGCAGGCGCAGATCGAGAAGTCGGTGCCGGACAACGCGACCGGCGACTGGTTCACGCTGGCCTACGAACCGCGCTGGGCGATCGGGACCGGGCGGACGCCGACGCTGGACGAGATCGCGGCGATCCATGCGATCGCGCGGGCCAAGCTGCGGCATATGGTCGGCGATGCGGCGGACGCTATCCGCATCCTGTACGGCGGCTCCGTCGTCGGCGGCAATGCGGGTGCGATCCTGGCTTGCGAGAATGTCGACGGCGCGCTGGTCGGCGGCGCCAGCCTGACCGCGGCGAAGTTCGTGCCGATCATCGAGGCGGCGGCGGGCATCCATGACTGATCCGCGCAGCCAGAAACAGCGGATGCTGGTCGGCGACCTGTACAACGCCGACGATCCGGAGTTGCAGGCCGATGCGCGGGCGGCGGCGGCGTGGATGGTCCGGTACAATGCGGCGCTGGCCGAGCCGGACACGCGAGAGGCGTTGCTGCGCGCGATGTTCGCGAGCGTCGGGCGCGGCGTGACGATCCGGCCGCCATTCCATTGCGATTACGGGTATAATATCGCGGTGGGCGACGGCGTGTTCCTGAACTTCGGGGCGGTCATACTGGATGTCGTGCGGGTCGAGATCGGTGCGATGACGCAGATCGGGCCGGGCGTGCAGATCCTGACCGCCGATCATCCGCGCGATCCCGAACAGCGGCGGCAGATGCTGGAGCTGGGCCGGCCGGTGACGATCGGCGCGAACGTGTGGATCGGCGGCGGCGCGATCATCCTGCCCGGCGTGACGATCGGCAACGATGCGATCGTCGGCGCGGGCAGCGTGGTGACGCGCGACGTGCCGGCGGGGGCGACGGTGGTCGGCAATCCGGCGCGCGTACGGCCGGGCGGCAAGACCTGATTTCGGTCAGGATCGAACCGGGCGCTTGCGAGTTCGGCCCTCCGCGGGCAAGGAAAGATGACAAGGAGTTCATCAAACGATGCGGATTTGGGCTACGATCGTCGCAATGGCGGCGCTGGGCGCGTGCAACACGGCGGAAGCACCGGGAAACGAGCAGGATAACGGGACGGTCGTACTCCGCAACCTCGTCGAGACCGATGTGGCCGGGCGGGCTCCGTCCGACCTTCGGGTAAAGGGCACGCGCATCCCGACCCCGTCGGATACCGCGTCGCGCTATTTCCTGCTTCGCGAGCGCAAGACGGTGACGGGCACGATCGTTGCGATCATCCGGCAGGAGCGGGGCGATCGCGTCGCCTATGCCCGCGCGGAGGTCGATTGCTCCAGCCGGCTGTTCCACGTGCTGGGCGTCGGCGACCGGCGCGACCGGGTCGAGGTCGACCACGCGCATGACGGGCCGCTGCGCCCGGTCGCCGGCCTGCCGCTGCGCGAGGAGATGGCGCGTTACGTGTGCGAGCGTTCGGGCACGCCGCTCGCGCCCGCGACGTAACGCTTTTTCAGGACCGCGAAGGCGGCGCGCAACGCATAGGCGTCGCCGCCTTTGGGCCGACCGGGCTTCGCGCCCGGCCGCCACGCGAACACGTCGAGATGCGCCCATGCAGCGTCCTGCGGGGCGAAGCGACGAAGGAACAGCGCTGCGGTGATCGCCCCTGCGAAACCGCCGTCGGGGGCGTTGACGAGGTCGGCGACATCCGACTTCAGCATCTCGTCATAGCCATCCCACAAGGGTAGCCGCCACATCGGGTCGGTATGATCGCGACCAGCGGCGAGAAGGTCGGCGGCGAGCGCCTCGTCGTCGGTGAACAGCGGCGGCAGATCGGGGCCGAGCGCGACACGCGCCGCACCGGTCAGGGTCGCGAAATCGAGGACGAGTTCGGGATATTCCTCGCCGGCGCGGGTCAGCGCATCGCCCAGCACGAGGCGACCCTCCGCATCCGTGTTGGTGTTCTCCACCGTCAGGCCCGCGCGCGTCCTGAGTATGTCGCCGGGGCGGAAGGCGTCGCCGGCGATCGCATTCTCCACCGCCGGGATCAGCAGGTGGAGCCGCACCGGCAGGCGCGCGGCCATGACGAGATCGGCCAGCGCCAGCGCGTGCGCCGCACCGCCCATATCCTTCTTCATCAGGCGCATGCCGGCGGACGGCTTGATGTCGAGACCGCCGGTGTCGAAGCAGACGCCCTTGCCGACCAGCGCGATACGGGGGGCCTGCGGATCGCCCCAGTGGAGTTCGATCAGGCGCGGGGCGCGGTCGCGGGCGGCGGCCTTGCCGACCGCGTGGATCATCGGATAGCCCTGTTCCAGTTCGTCGCCGCGACGGACGACGACATGCGCGCCGTGGCGCTTCGCGAGCGTTTCCGCGGCGGCTTCCAGATCGGCGGGGCCGCAATCGGACGCGGGCGTGTTGACGAGATCGCGGACCCACCCGGTCGCCTCCGCCAGCCGGAGCGTCTCCGGCAGAGTGGCGGCGTCCGCTGTCAGCAGGATGCGCGGTTCGGCGTCGTCGGCCGGTTTGTAGCGGTCGAACCGGTATTGCCCGAGCAGCCAGCCGAACTCGCCGCCGCCGGTCGAGGCGCGGTAGGTGCCGGGCGGCAACGCAGCGGGCAGGGCGGCGAGCGACCACAGGGCGCCCGGTTGATCGACGACCGCGACCACGCTCCACGCCTCTCCCTCGCCGGGGAGGATCGCGTGGCGACCGGGTTTGCCGGTGAAGCGCTGGGCGGCGAGCGTGGCGCGGGTGCGGGCGGATTGCGCCGCAAGCCATGCGTCACAGGCTGCGGGGGCGATGATCTCGATCGCATGGGCGGGCTGGCCACGGTCGGCGATCAGGTGCTGGTCGAAACGCGTCATGTCATTCGCCCGGGGTGACGAGGAATTGCTCGAAGCGGCCGTCCTGACCGGGTTCGGCGAAGGTGCTGATCCACAAGGATCGCTTTGGATAGGTGACGCGGAAACCGCGCTGGACGAAGCCGCCGCGCAGGCCGGGCTTGCCGGTCGCGACGAAGCTCGTCGGCTCGCCGAGCGGGGCGAGGCTGGTGCGATAATCGGCCAGCGCGGTCGGCGTGAAATAGTAATTGGCGTCGGTCGTCAGGGCCGCGCGGTCCAGCGTACCGCCGCGAAGCTGGTCGTAGACGCGGCGTGCCTTCGCCAGTGCGGCGGCATCGTCCGAAATGGCGGCTGCCGCCTTCGGCAACACGATCTCCGCAAGCCCGCGGGTGATGCGGCCATAGGCGTCGGAGAACCACGAATTGGTCAGGACGACGATTGCCGCCTTGTCGTCCGGAAAGACGATGTTCTGCGACAGGAAGCCGACCGCCTCGCCGCTATGTTCCAGCGTGCGGTGATCGAGCCGGCGGCCATTGCCGATGCCGAGACCATAGCCGTTGGTGCTGCCGTCCGTCAGCCTGACCGGCGTCTCCTGCTCCACCCAGTCCTCCGGCGGCAGCAGCGTGCGGTTCATCCGTGCGATGTCCCATCTGGCGAGATCGGCGGCGGACATCGACAATTCGCCGGCGGCATAGAGCCAGCCGCGCGCAGCCGGCGTTTCGACGCGGACGGGGCCGAGCGCGAACCGCTTGTAACCCTGTGGATAGCGTGGGCCGACGGCGAGATCCTGATCCATCGCCGTCATGCCGAGCGGCCGGAAGACGCGCGCCTGCAGGAAGTCGATCAGGGGTACGCCCGCGACCTTTTCCACGATCATGCCCGCGACGACATAGCCGGTGTTAGAATATTGCCACTGCGTGCCCGGTTCGAAATCGAGCGGCTTCTTCGCCCAGCGGTCGACGATCTGTTGCGGTGTCACCGGCGTCGCCATCGCGGCGAAGCTGTAATCCTGAGGCCAGTAATCCTGCAGGCCGGAGGTGTGGCTGAGAAGCTGGCGGAGGGTGATGCGGTCGCCGCCGCTGATGCCGGGGATGTAGGTGGCGACGGCGTCGTCCAGCTTCAGCTTGCCGTCATCCTCCAGCAACTGGAGCGCGGTCGCCGTGAACTGTTTAGAGATGGACGCTATCTGGTAGGGCAGGTCGGCGCGAGCGGCCGGGATCGTCTCCGACGCCTTGCCATAGGCCCTGGCCAGAACGAGCTTGCCGCCGCGTACGACCGCGATCGATGCGGAGGGCACACCGGTGTCGGCCAGCGTCGAGCGGACCAAAGTGTCGATCCGGGCGGTTTCGGCGGGCGTGAGTTCCTGCGCGAGCAGGGGCGCGGGCGTCAGCAGCGCGGCGAGCGCGATCAGGCGGAGGGTCATCGGATCATCCAACCAGAAGCGTCGGCCCCGTGCAATGGCGGCCGGCACGTTGCGCGCTAGTGCGTTGCGGTAGAACGAAAACCTTTCCTGGAACGGCGTCCGCGACGCGTCGTTACCCTCGTTCGGGAGCAATAAAGGAGCCAGATCATGTTGTGGACCATCGCCATCATCCTCGTGATCCTGTGGTTGCTGGGCTTTTCCCTGAACATCGGCGCGGGCCTGATCCACATCCTGTTGGTCATCGCGCTGATCGTCGGGCTGGTGCAACTGTTCACCGGTCGACGGGTGTAGCTTCCGCGTCGCGTCGCGCTACAACGGGCGCGACGCGACGATGAGGGAGCGACGATGCGGGCGACATGGACGACGGCAATGGCGATCATGGGATCGGTTGCCACCGGCACTGCGATTGCGCAGAGCGGCGTGATGAGCAACGATCCGTATATCTGGCTGGAAGACAAGGACGGCGCGAAGCCGCTGGCGTGGGTGGAGGCGGAGAACGCCCGCACGCTGCCGCGATTGCAGAACGATCCGCGCTACAAGGGCTTCTACGCCGACGCGCTGGCGATCGCATCGTCGAAGGACCGCATCCCGATGCCGGAGCAGACCGGTGGCCGTATCCTGAACTTCTGGCGCGATGCCAATCACCCGCGCGGCATCTGGCGCTGGACGACGCCGGCGAGCTACGCAACCGCCACGCCGCAATGGACGACGCTGATCGACATGGACGCGCTCGGCAAGGCCGAGGGCAAGGAGTGGGTATGGAAGGGCTCCAACTGTCTCCAGCCCGACGAAAGGCTGTGCCTCGTCGCGCTGTCCGAGGGTGGCGAGGACGCGATCTCCTACCGTGAATTCGATCTCGTCGCGGGGCAGTTCGTCAAGTTCGGCTTCGACCTGCCCAAATCCAAACAGGGCGCGACCTGGGTCGACAAGGACACGTTGCTGGTCAGCCGCGACTGGGGTGCAGGCACACTGACCGCGTCAAGCTATCCGTTCGTCGTCAAGCTGTTGAAGCGCGGGCAGCCGCTGGCGTCGGCGACGGAGGTGTTCCGCGGCGAACCGGGCGACCAGCTCGGCACCTATGGGCGGACGATCACCGATGCGGCGGGTAACCGGCTGGTCCTGATCCAGCGCCGGCAGACGTTCTTCGGCGGCGACACGCTGGTGTGGACGCCGAACGGGACGCGCAAGCTGGATATGCCGCCGCGCACGCAGCCGGCAGGGATGGTCGACGGGCAGGTGATCTTCACGACCAGCGAGCCTTGGGGCGACATCCCGACGGGTGCGATCGCCTCCGCGCCGCTGAAGGACGTCGAGCGCGGCGTGCTGAACCCGCGCATCGTGTTCGCGCCGACGCCACGGCAGGCAGTGAACGACGTCGTCGCCACGAAGACGCGGCTGATCGTGACCTATCTGGACAACGTCCGCGGCCGCGCCGCGGTCTATGCGCCGGGTGCGTCCGGATGGACGCGGACCGAGGTTCCGGTGCCGGACAACATGGCGATCAATCTCGCCAGCGCGGACGATCGGGGCGACCTGGCCTATCTGTCGGTGACCGGATTCCTGACGCCGACGTCGCTCGTGACGGTCGACGCCGCTCGTCCGGCAGCGCCGAAGACGGTGAAGACGCTGCCGGCGCAGTTCGATGCGACCGGTCTGGTGGTCGAGCAGTTCGAGGCTCCGTCGAGCGACGGGACGGAGATCCCGTATTTCGTGGTGCACCGGAAGGACGTGCCGCTGGACGGGACGACACCGACGCTGATGACGGCGTATGGCGGGTTCGAGCTGCCACGCCTGCCGAGCTATGCCGGTGTGACGGGAAAGCTGTGGCTGGAGAAGGGCGGCAGCTTCGTTCTGGCGAATATCAGGGGCGGCGGCGAGTTCGGGCCGGCGTGGCACGATGCGGGCCGCAAGACCAGGCGGCAGTTGATCTACGACGATTTCGCGGGTGTCGCGAAGGACCTGTTCAAGCGGCGGCTGACCAGCGCGCAGAAGCTGGGCATCTATGGCGGCTCCAACGGCGGATTGCTGATGGGCGTGGAGATGACGCAGCATCCCGAGCTCTGGAAGGCTGTGACGATCCAGGTGCCGCTGCTCGATATGGTCCGGTACGAACAGATCGCGGCGGGTGCGTCGTGGGTGGACGAGTATGGATCGGTGAAGAACCCCGACGAGGCGGCGTTTCTGGAAAAGATCTCGCCCTACGCGCAGCTGAAGAAGGGCGTGAAGTATCCGGAGCCGTATATCTGGACGACGACGAAGGATGATCGCGTCGGACCGCAGCACGCGCGCAAGTTCGCCGCAAGGATGAAGGAATACGGGCTGCCGTACCTGTTCTACGAGGATACCGCCGGCGGCCATTCGGGCGATGCCGATATCGAACAGGGCGCACGTCTCGCGGCGTTGCAGACGACGTATTTCGCACAGGCGTTGATGGGGGAGCAGGGGACGGGGAGATAGGGCGGTCGGCATTCCCCCCCTCGCGGGGGAGGAATGGTTCAGGCCGACAGCGCTTCGGCCAATTGTTTTTTCGTCATCTTCGATCGGCCGGGGATGTCCCGCTTTTTGGCCTCGGCGTAGAGGTCCACCCTGGTGCGGTGGTCGCGGTACGGAGCGGTTTTCTCCGCCACGTCCTTCGGCTGCGGCGAGTGCTGGCGGCCTTTCTTCGTGTCGGCGCGCTTATTGGCGGTGGTGCGGCGGTAATCGTCGTCGCTGATCGCCTCGCGGGCCGCCCTGGGCAGATAGCGTTCGTGCGTATCGCCGCTCTTCTTGCCGGACCTGGTGCCCCAATCCTCTTCGGACCATTCGTGCAGGCTGTTGTGCGGGTCCTTGTCGCCGACATAGCCGCCGCCGCGCTTCTTGTATTCGGCGACCGCCATCTGGGCCTTGCGAGCGGACCATTCGCCCGCCTCGCCGCCCTTGCCACCGGCGGTTATGGCCTGTTTGACCTCGTCCCATAAGGCTGGATCGGTGCGTTCGGCGGTTTCCGTCATGATCGTGCAACCGGTGAGGTCGCCACCCGTTCCGGCGACGAGGCGTGGCCGTGCCGCCATGGGACGATCGGCTGCATACGAATGTCTGCTCTTGCTGCGCTGCGGCAAAAAGCGCATCACGAGGGACGTGAGTACACAGATGACCATCGAGCGCCCCGCCGCCGACGCCGGTCCGCCGCCGTCTCCCGCCACCATCTTCGAGGCGATCGTGAAGCGCCAGTGCGTCGCCGCGATCTACAATCGCGGTGAGGTGACGCTGGCACCCCACATGATCTACACCCGGCACGACGAGCTCTACGTCGACGCGACCACGCTAGAGCGTGACGGCAAGCCGCCCAAGGAAGAGAAGATGGGCACGTTCAAGCTGGCGGGCCTCGCGTCGCTGCGCCTGACGCCGCGCCGCTTTACTCCGAGCGCGCTGTTCGTGCCGGCCGATCCCAAATATCGCGACGTGGCGCTGATGGGGGTCGAGATCGGCTGAGCCATGATCGTGACCCCGGCGGTCGCCGGGGTCACGACGCCGTTCAGCGGCAGCGGACCTGCTGCTGGTTCTGGTCGATCGCCCGGCCCGCCAGTGCGCCGGCCGCCGCCCCGAGCAGCGTCCCGACCGTGCGCGAACGCCCGCCATCGATGACGTTGCCGAGCACCCCGCCCGCCGCGCCGCCGACGATCAGGCCGGTTGTGCCGTCCGAACGTCGGCAATAATAGCGGCCGTCATAGCCAGCATAGACGCGCTCCTCGTTCGACAGCACGCGCTCGCGATAGTTGGATCCGGTCCGGTAATCGCGGGCGGGATCGTAGGCCGCATCCTCGTCGTCATAGCCATAGGCGTCGGGTGCACGGCGGTAGCCGTCATTGCCCTGCGGATAGGCGGGCTGGCGATAGCCACCGCGGCTGCGGGCGGCCTGATAGACGTCCACCTCCTGCCGGTAGAGCTGGTATTCGCGATCGAATCGCGATTGCGCCTGCGCGAACCGCGCGTCGTCCGCACCGGACTGGGCGAGAACGGGGCTGGCGACGGCAAGCGTTGCGCCGGCAAGGGCGACGCTCAGGACACGGGAAAGCATGACACTGGACCTCCTGCCCGCGAATCGGGCGAGGCAGCCACTACGTGCCGGCACCGAGACGGTTCCTGAACCACGCAAGCGAGAGATGGCGGATCGTTGATCTGGTTTATCGAGCAACGAACCCCTTTCGGCCATAAATAATCGCAAGTGTTGGCAAGGAAACGACATTTGCAGGATCGTGAGCCTTTGTCGCTTCTCATCGAACCGGATCGCTCCTGCGGTCCAGCGGTGTCGGCCGTGATGCTTCATGACTGGTCAGCGACCCCCCTGGGACCCGTCGAGGAATGGTCGCCGCATCTGCGATGCGCCGCGACCTGGGTGATGGAGGCGAAACTGCCCGCCGCTCTGGTCTGGGGGGCGGAGCGGGTGACGATCGTCAACGACGCGCTGCGCCCGATCCTGCGCCACGACGCGCAGGGATCGCGTCTGGCGGAGGCGTTCGCCCATGCCGAGTGCGATGTCGTCCAGATCGCGGACAAGGCGATGCAGGGCCGCGCCACGTTGGTCCGCGACTGTCGGCTGACGGTGGTGCGCGGGGGGTTCCGGGAGGAGGCGTGGATCACCTTCTCGTGCAGCCCCGTCCGGGCAGCGGACGGGTCGGTCGAGGGTGTGATCCTGACCGGGATCGAGACGACGCAGGGCGTGGAGGCGAAGCGGCGGGCCGAAGTGGTCGCGTCGGAACTGAGCCATCGCCTGAAGAACAGCATGGCGATGGTGCAGGCGATCGCCACGCAATCGCTGCGCACCGTGAGGGAGCGGCCGCTGGTGCGGGCCTTCACCGACCGCATCGTGGCGCTCGGCCGCGCGCAGGACGTGCTGTTGCGCGACAATTGGGACCGGTCGGCGCTGGAGACGATCGTGCGCGAGACACTGTCGGTACACGCGAAGTGCGCCGAGGGAGACGGCGACGGGGAGCGGATCGACACCAACGGGCCGGAGTTGATGCTCGCGCCGCGCGCGGTGCTGTCGACGGCGATGCTGATGCACGAACTGGCGACGAACGCGATAAAATACGGGTCGCTGTCGGTGGAGGACGGACGGATCGCGGTTGACTGGCGGATCGAGGGGGAGGAACTGGTGCTGGCGTGGCGGGAACGCGGTGGACCGCAAGCTCATCCGCCGACCCGCGAAGGCTTTGGTTCACGCCTCATCAACATGGGTCTGGTAGGAACGGGCCATGTCGAGAAACGCTACACGGCAGCGGGCTTCGCGGCCGATTTCCGGGCACCGCTGCACCAGTTGCTTGAAGACTGACATCCGCATGGGCGGGTTGGAGCGCCGGGCATGACCGTCGTTGCGCCCGCTGCCGTGTCCGCCGCCGTATTGATCGTGGAGGATCAGCCGCTGTTGCTGCTGGATGCGGTCGATCTGGTGGAGGCGGAGGGATTGCGGGCGATCGGCGTGGGTCATGCCGATGCGGCGCTTGCGATCCTGACGGACGGTGCGGGCGTGAGAATTCTGCTGACCGGGATCGACATGGCGGGTTCGGTCGACGGACTCGCGCTGGCGGCGCTGGTGCGGGAGCGCTGGCCCGCCGTCAGGGTGATCGTCACGTCCGGGCATCTGCCGCCGGCGCTGGACGACCTGCCCGGCGTTCGATTTCTGCCGCGGCCCTATGATGCCGCGGCGTTGCGGGAGGCACTGGGCGAACTGGTCGGCTGAGTTTGCCTGCGATCAGCCGATCGTGACGAAACTGTCCATCACCCGCTTGCGGCCGGCGGCCTCGAAATCGATCTCCAGCTTGTTGCCCTCGATCTCCGCGATCGCGCCATAGCCGAACTTCTGGTGAAAGACGCGAAGGCCGACCGACAGGTCGTCGCGCCCCTTGTTGCCGATGCTGACCGCGCTCGACCGCGCCTCGACGATGCGTTTCGGCGCGGTGGAGAAGCTGGACGTTCCCATCTGGCCGGCGGCCCTCTGCCAGCCGGGGCCGCGACCGGTGCCGCGGGCGACATCCGCGAAGGGATCGGCGCGTTCCGACCAGTTGGCGCGCCAGAGCGATTCGCCGCCGGTCATGCTGGTTTCCGCATCGATATGCTCGGGCGGCAATTCGCCGACAAACCGACTGGGAATGGACGAGGTCCACTGGCCGTAGATGCGCCGGTTGGCGGCGTGGAGGATGAACGCGCGGCGGCGGGCGCGGGTGATCGCCACATAGGCGAGGCGGCGTTCCTCCTCCAGCGACTTGGTGCCGCCCTCGTCGATCGCGCGCTGCGACGGGAACAGCCCCTCTTCCCAGCCGGCGAGAAATACGGTGTCGAACTCCAGCCCCTTGGCGGCGTGGATGGTCATGATCGTGACCTTAGGATCGTCGCGGCTGCCCTCGTTGTCCATGACGAGGCTGACATGTTCGAGGAACGCGCCGAGCGAGTCGTATTCCTCCATCGCGCGGACGAGCTCGGTCAAATTTTCCAGCCGGCCTGCCGCCTCGGCGGATTTCTCCGCCTGCAGCATCGCGGTGTAGCCGCTTTCGTCCAGCAACTGGCGCGCCAGTTCGGGGTGGGGCAGCGTGGTCGCCATCTCCCGCCAGCGGGCGACGTCGCCGACCAGCCGGCCGAGCGACTTGCGCGCCTGCGCGGTCAGTTCGTCGCTGTCGAGGATGCGTGCGGCGGCGGTGGTCAGCGGCACGCCCAATGCGCGAGCGAGCTGGTGGACCTTCGCAACTGCCTTGTCGCCTAATCCGCGCTTCGGCACGTTGACGATCCGTTCGAAGGCGAGGTCGTCGGCGGGCTGGTTGACGACGCGCAGGTAGGCGAGCGCGTCGCGAATTTCGGCGCGTTCGTAGAAACGGAAGCCGCCGACGATCTTGTACGGCATGCCGATCGCGATGAAGCGATCCTCGAACTCGCGGGTCTGGTGCGACGCGCGGACGAGGATGGCGATATCGTCGAGCGAGGTGCCGCCGCGCTGCGCCGATTCGATCTCGTCGCCGACGCGGCGCGCTTCTTCGGGGCCGTCCCAGATACCGAGGACCCGGACCTTCTCGCCCGCGTCGAGTTCGGTCCACAGCGTCTTCCCTAGCCGCCCGCTGTTGTTGGCGATGACACCGCCCGCCGCGCCGAGGATATGCGGCGTCGACCGGTAATTTTGTTCGAGCCGGATCACCTTCGCGCCCGGAAAGTCCTTTTCGAAGCGCAGGATGTTCTCCACCTGCGCGCCGCGCCACGAATAGATCGACTGGTCGTCGTCGCCGACGCAGGCGATGTTCTTCCGCTCCTGCGCGAGCAGGCGCAGCCAGAGATACTGGACGCTGTTGGTGTCCTGATACTCGTCCACCATGATGTAGCGGAATCGGGTCTGATACTGTTCCAGCACATCGCGGTGCGTCTTCAGCACGACCAGCATGTGCAGCAGCAGGTCGCCGAAATCGCAGGCGTTCACCGCCTTCAGGCGATCCTGATAGTGCTGGTAGAGTTCGCCGCCGCGACCGTTGGCGTAGCGTTCGGATTCACCGGCATCGATGTCGCGCGGGGTCAGCCCCTTGTTCTTCCATTCGTCGATCAGGCCGGCGAGGCTGCGCGCCGGAAAGCGCTTTTCGTCGATGTCGGCCACGAGGATGAGCTGTTTCAGCAGGCGCAGCTGATCGTCGGTGTCGAGGATCGTGAAGTTCGATTGCAGCCCGACCAGTTCGGCATGGCGGCGCAGCATCTTCGCGCCGATCGCATGGAAGGTGCCGAGCCACGGCATCCCCTCCACTGCTTCGCCGACCAGTCGGCCGACACGCTCGCGCATCTCCCGCGCGGCGCGATTGGTGAAGGTGACGGCCAGGATCTCCGACGGCCATGCCTTGCGCGTATAGAGCAGGTGCGCGAGCCGCGCGGTGAGGGCGGCGGTCTTGCCCGTTCCCGCGCCCGCCAGCATCAGCACCGGGCCATCGGTGGTCAGCACCGCCTCCCGCTGGGGCGGGTTCAAGCCCTTGAGATAGGGCGGGTCGGCAAGCTGGCTGTCGGTCACGGTCGAACAGGTAGGGAACGCGGGCCGCGGGAGCAAGCGTCACGCGGACGACGCGGGATCGTCGCGGCGGCGCAACGATCCACGGCTAATCGCATCCTGTCGACAGAGCCTTTGCGGGGTGACGGTCCGATGGGACCATCCCGACATACCCGGCCGCGGCATCACCAGCAGGAGCTTTCATCATGAAAATCGTCATCATGGCCGCCGCCGCGGCGGCCTGTTTCGCCACGTCCGTGTCCGCATCGAACCGCGCGCAGGTGACCGCCCGGGTCAGCACCGTCGGTCTGGACCTGACGACGATCAAGGGCCGGATCGCGCTGGACGGACGCGTCCACCGCGCGGCCATGCTCGCCTGTGGCGACTACACGTCGCGGGGCGACCATTTCGCCCGGCTGCGTTGCCATCAGGAGATGGTGCGCGATGCGCGGGCGCAGGCCGCGCGCCGGCAGGCGAAGGCGGAACAGATCGCCAGCGTCGGCGCCCGCGGCTGATCCCGAGCAACCGGCGCGAGGTAACGCCGCAAAGGGGCCGCGGCACGGGACCACCCGCGCCGCGCCCCCTTTGCGGCATTACGCCGCGCGGCTATGATGCAGGTTATCGAGTCTGCGACCGACCGTAATCGTGGTGACCGGGGGCGAACGAGGTGACGATGGATACCGGAAGCATCGGCGGCGGCTGCCATTGTGGCGCGATCCGCTATGTCGCGACGGGGGCGCCGGAGCATCACGCGCTGTGCCACTGCGAAGATTGCCGGCGGAGTGCGGGTGCGCCGATGGTCGGCTGGATCGCGTGGCGCGAGGAGCAGGTCGCGGTGACCGGCACGCCCGTCGACTATGCGTCGTCGGAGCATGGCCGCAGGGCGTTCTGCGGGACGTGCGGCAGCGGGCTGTTCTATCGCAATGCCGCGATGTTGCCGGGCATCGTCGACGTGCAGTCGGCGACACTGGACGACCCGGCCGCCTTCGCACCGGCGGTGCATATCCAGACGGCGGAGCGGCTGGACTGGACCCGCGACCTCGATTCGCTGCCCGAGTTCGAGCATTATCCGGGTTAGCCCCGCTGCGTCCCCGTCCGGGGCAGTTCCCAAGCCGTTGAAGCGGCTGTTGTCATCAAAGTGTCACTCAAGTCGAGCAGGGATTGCTGCATCATGGCAAGCACCGTTTTGACGGGCGGCGAGTCCGTCTCGCACGCTCGTGGCCCCCGGCTCGACGATCGATTTCCGTTCGCTGGCAAGTGGCTGTTTGCCGCCCTGCTGGTCGGCGGGCTCGGCTATGCCGGCATCAGCATCCTCAGCGACACGCAACAGGTCGGCGAGCAGATCGCGGGCGGCGTGTTCCTGTTCCTGGGGCTGGCGCTGGTGATCGCGCTGGGGTTCGAGTTCGTGAACGGCTTCCACGACACCGCCAACGCGGTGGCGACGGTGATCTACACCAACGCGATGCCGGCGCATCTGGCGGTGGTGTGGTCCGGTGTCTGGAACTTCCTGGGCGTGATGGCGTCGTCGGGGGCGGTCGCTTATTCGATCGTCACGTTGCTGCCGGTCGATCTGGTGCTGAACCTCGGCTCGGCCGGGGGGTTCGCGATGATCTTCGCGCTGTTGCTCGCGGCGGTGCTGTGGAACCTCGCGACCTGGTATGTCGGCCTGCCCAATTCGTCGAGCCACGCACTGATCGGGTCGATCCTCGGCGTCGGCCTGTCGTACCAACTGCTGTCGGACGGCGGCGGATCGGGCGTCGACATGGCGCAGGTGACGAAGGTGCTGTCGGCCTTGCTCATCAGCCCGCTGATCGGGTTCGCCGGCGCGTTCGTGCTGCTGCTGGTGATGAAGCGCATCTTCCGCAAGCCGGAACTCTATCGCGAGCCAAAGGCCGACGCGCCGCCCCCCGCCGGTATCCGCGCGCTGTTGATCGGCACCTGCACCGCCGTCAGCTTCGCGCATGGCGGCAATGACGGGCAGAAGGGCATGGGCCTCATCATGCTCATCCTGATCGGCTGCGCGCCCACCGCCTATGCTCTGAACCGCACCGTCCCCGAAAGCGCGACGCCAGCCTTCGTGCAGGCGGCGACCTCGGCGTCCGCCGCCTATGCCGCGCACGGACGGCCGATGGCGTCGGTCGAGGCGGCACGCGCCCGCGTGACCGCGGCCCTGCGGACCAGGAAGGTCGCGGATGCCGGCGTCTATGGCGGCCTCGCGACGCTGTCGGACGATGTCGCGGAGCGGATCGGCGGCTATGGCTCGCTGGGCAAGGTGCCCGCCGCGGCGGTGCCGAACCTGCGCAACGACATGTATCTCGTGCTCGACACGACGAAGCTGGTCGCCGCCGACAAGGGCGCGCAGGCGACCTTCACGGAGGCGCAGGTCAAAACGCTCAAGGCGTACAACACCGAGCTGGAGCGCGGCACGCGCTATATCCCGCTCTGGGTGAAGATCACCGTGGCGCTGGCGCTGGGGCTGGGCACGATGGTCGGTTGGCGACGGATCGTCGTGACGGTCGGCGAGCGGATCGGCAAGACGCACCTGACCTATGGCATGGGCGCATCGGCGGAGCTGATGGCCGCCTCCACGATCCTGCTGGCGGAGCGGTTCGGAATGCCGGTGTCGACGACGCATATCCTGTCGTCCGGCGTCGCCGGTGCCTCGGTCGCGAACGGAGCGGGTTTGCAGGGGCGCACCGTGCGCAACATGGCGCTGGCGTGGGTGATGACGCTGCCCGTCGCGATGCTGTTGTCGGGCACGCTATACTGGCTGCTGCTGAACCTGACGCGCGCGCTGGGCTACTGATCGGCGGGAGCAACGGCGCGGGCGTTGGCGGCGTAGTCGGTGCAGGCTAGGGTCGCGGGCATGACACCTGCTTCCACCCGCCGAATCCTGCTCGCCAGCCTGACGGGTACGGCGGTCGAATTCTACGATTTCTATATCTACGCAACGGCGGCGGCGCTGGTGTTCGGGCCGCTGTTCTTTCCGGAGACGAGCGGTGCGGCGCAGGCGATGCTGTCCTATGCCACGTTCGGGCTGGCGTTCGTCGCGCGACCCGTGGGGGCGGTGGCGTTCGGACATTTCGGCGACCGCGTCGGCCGCAAATCGACGCTCGTCGCCAGCCTGTTGCTGATGGGCGGCAGCACGGTCGCGATCGCGTTCCTGCCGACCTATGCGCAGGCGGGCTGGATCGCGCCGCTGCTGCTGTGCATCGCGCGGCTGGGGCAGGGGCTGGGGCTGGGTGGAGAGTGGGGCGGCGCGGCGTTGCTGGCGGTCGAGAACGCGCCGCCGCACCGGCGCTTCACATGGGCGATGTTTCCGCCGCTGGGCGCGCCAGTGGGGTTCATCGCGGCAAACGGATTCTTCCTGTTGCTGGGCGTGTTCCTGACCGACCAGCAGTTTCGCGAATGGGGCTGGCGCGTGCCATTTCTCGCGAGTTCGGTGTTGGTCGCGCTCGGGCTGTGGGTCCGGTTGAGGCTGACCGAGACGCCGGCGTTCCAGGAAGCGGCGGCGGCGGAGGCGCTGCCGAAGGTGCCGATCGCGACGTTGCTGCGCGAGCATCTGCGCGCGACGGTGGCGGGGACGGCGGCGGTGGTCGCATGCTTTGCGATCTTCTATCTCGCGACGGCCTTCGCGCTGGGATACGGAACGCGCACGCTCGGCTATTCGCGGCAGGTGTTCCTCGGCGTGGAACTGGCGGCGATCCTGTTCCTGGCGGCGGGTGTGATCGTCGCCAGCGTGATGGCGGATCGCCGCCGGCCGGAACGGGTGCTGGCGCTGGGGTTCGCCGGCTGCGTGCTGGTCGGGCTGGCGATGGGGCCGATGCTGGGCGCAGGATCGCTGGTCGTGATCTTCGTGTGGCTGGCGGTGGCGCTGTTCGTGATGGGGTTCGCCTACGGGCCGCTCGGCGGGTGGCTGCCGGGGCTGTTTCCCGCCGGCGTGCGCTACACGGGCGTGTCGATGACGTTCAATCTGGGTGGCATCATCGGCGGCGCGAGCGCACCGATCGCGGCGGAGTGGCTGGTCGCGCGCGGCGGTCTGGGGCTGGTCGGCGTGTACCTGATCGCGGCGGGCGGGCTGAGCCTGTGCGGTCTGGCGCTGCTGCGGCGGGTCAAGCCGGCAGGGTGATCGTCGCGGCGAGTCCGCCTTCGGGCCGGTTCGTCAGGACGATGTCGCCACCCGCTTCGCGCACGATCGCCCGCGAGAGTGCGAGGCCCAGGCCGATGCCGCCCGTCTCCCGGTTGCGGGACGTTTCCAGCCGCGTAAACGGGTCGAAGACGTGTTCCAGCCGGTCGGCCGGGATACCGGGTCCGCCATCCGCGACGACGATCGCGGTCGCCCCCGGCAAACGGTCGATGCGGACGACGGCGGACCGGCCGTATTTCACCGCGTTCTCGATCAGGTTGCGGACGGCGCGGCGCATCAGCGAGGGGCGGAGCCGCATCGTCAGCCGTTCAGCCTCCACGAACTCGACATCATCGCCCAGATCGCGGAAATCCTCCACGACGGCATCGACCAGCGCCGACAGGTCGACATCCGTCGGCAGTTCGCTGGGACGGCCGAGACGGGCGAGCGACAGGATGTCGTCGAGCGTGCGGTTCATCTCCGCGATGGTGTCCGCCATCTTGTTGCGATCGGCGTCGTCCTCCACCGATTCGATACGGACGCGCAGGGCCGCGAGGGGCGTGCGCAGATCGTGGCCGATCGCGCCGAGCATCTTGTCCTTCTCGTCCAACATCGCCGTCACGCGGCAGCGAAGGCCGTTGAACGCCGTGACGAGGGCCGCGACATCCTCCGGTCCCCGCACCGGCACCGGCTCCGCCGCGTCGCCGGGGCCGAAGCGTTCGGCGGCGAGCGTCAGATCACGCAGGGGACGCGCGATCCGGCGGATGGCGAGCAGGACGGGGATCAGCACGACGACGAACAGGATGGCGGTCTGCCCGACCAGCCGCCAGATCAGGCCGCTGTCGGTATGACCCCAGGGCATGCGCTGGATCAGCCAGCGGCCGTCGAGCAACTGGACCGCGATGACGAGTTCGTCGGCATCGCGCAGGATGCGCTCGATCCGTTGCGGCGGCACCCGGCGCAGCATCGGGTCGTCGCGGCGGAGCGGCCGCAGCGCCGTGTCGATGCGACCGACGCGCAGGCCGGCATCGGTCAGCGCGCCACGAAGCGCCCGTGCGACCTCCGGCTCGGCCATGATGCCGCGCCTGACCGGGCTGACCGACATCAGGCGGACACGGCCACGGTCGGCGGTGATCGGCTTGCCCGCCGACAGCCGCTCGCTGGCGTCGATGAAGCGGGTGGCGGCGGGGCCGGTGATCTGTTCGAGGGCGAACTGACGCCGCTCCCGCAACAGCAATGTGAAGTTGATCGCCTGGGCGACGAACAGCGCGAGAACGATCAGCAGCCCGAGCTGGGTCGCAAGGCGGCGGGGCCAGAACCGGGTCACAGCCTCGTCACTTCGGCGGCGAGGGTGTAGCCGCCGCCCCAGACGGTCTTGATGATGTCGGGGTTCTTGGCGTCGACCTCGATCTTCTTGCGCAGGCGGCTGACCTGATTGTCGATCGCGCGGTCGAAAGCGGCGGCTTCCCGCCCCTGCGTCAGGTCGAGCAACTGGTCGCGGGTCAGCACCTGACGCGGTCGCGTGACGAGGACGAGCAGCAGGTTGAACTCGCCGGTCGACAGCGGCACCGACACGCCCTCGCGATCGACCAGCGCGCGCTCGCCCGATTTCAGGACCCAGCCGGCGAAGGCGTAGGAGCCGCTTTCGGGCGCATGCTGCCGCGTCGCGCCCGCCTGAGTCCGGCGCAGCACGACCTTGACGCGGGTCGCCAGCTCGCGCGGGGAAAAGGGCTTCACCACGTAATCGTCCGCGCCCATCTCCAGCCCGACGATGCGGTCGGTTTCCTCCGCCTTGGCGGTCAGCAGGATGACGGGCACGTCGCTGGTCGCGGCGATGTGGCGACACAGCGACAGACCGTCTTCGCCCGGCATCATGATGTCGATGATCGCGAGGTCGATTGCATAGGCGGTCAGGCGCGTCCGGGCCGCCTCCGCATCGCCCGCCTGCGTGACGCGAAAACCTTGTTTCGTCAGGTACACGGCGAGCGGTTCACGGATCGAGCGCTCGTCGTCGACGAGCAGCAGATGCGGCTGATCTCCCATGATGTCGGGCTGTAGCATGGCGGATGCGTCCGGACAGCCTGTGCTTACTCGTCGCCGGCCGGGCGGGGGCGGCCACCGCCACGCATCGCGGCGCGCGCGGCCGCCATCCCGGCGCGGTCGACCTTGCCGTCCCGATCGGTGTCGAGCCGGTCGAAGCGCTGGCCGGCGCGATCGCGAAAGGCGGCCTGCGTCATGTCGCCGCCGGCCATCGCTCCGGCATCCCCGCGCGAGCGGTTCCCCTCGCGCGGGGGACGCAGGCCGTCGCCGCTGCCGGGGCGGGACGCGCGCATCGCGGCCATGCCGGCGCGGCGTTCCTCCGCGCTGAGCTTGCCATCGTGATCGGCATCCATCGCCGCGAATTGCGCATCGGCCTGCGCCAGGGCCTCGTCCCGCGTGACGAGGCCGTCGCCATCGATGTTCGCCTGCATCGTCGCGCGTGGCGGCGGTGGCGGCGGGGCGGGCGGCAGCGCGTCGGCGGAGGTCTGGGCGAGCAGGGCGGCGAGGATGAGGGTGAAGGGTTCCACGAGGCGACTCCGGTCGACGGGGCAGGAGGCCCGTCCTGAGTCACCGTATCGCGGATCGGTGTCGCGGGCATATGTCCGATCCGGCGGCGTTTGTCGCAATGTGTCGCGGAGGATCAGCCGAAGATGGCGACGCCCTGCATCTGTTCGGCGATCGGCTGGCCGGCGGCGTTCCAGATCGCCATCGCCTGGCTGGAACTGCCGGCGGCGGCGTGATCCGTCGTCGCGCGGAGCAACCACCAGCCGTCCGTCGTAGCGGGCGCGGGATCGAGCAGATTGACCAGCCACGTCATCGAACTGACAGGCGCCGGACCGTCGAGCAGTTTGAGCGCCGCGGGCGGCAGCGCATCGGCGATCGCCATCAACTCCACCGCCGGATCGAGACCGGAGCGGTCGGCCAGCCTGATCCAGCGCAGCCATTCGGCAGCGCCGGTGTCGGCGGGCTGATCGAACATCTCGAAATTCCGGGTGAAGGGGATGGCGGGGATGCCGCGGAACAGCGTCGCATCGGGGGGCGGGGGCGGGCAGGGCGGCGCGTCGCCGCGCCGATGATCGAGCCGCGACTCGATCGCGCGCATGAATACGAAGGTCGCGCGCAACCCGAGGCCGGCATCGCCGACGACGTCCGCCTGCACGAAGGCGGCGTTTCGACCACGGCGCAGGAGCGTGGCGGCGATCGTCACCTGCCCCGACAGCGGACCGATGAACGACACCTGCGCCGATCGCAACGGCGGCAGGTCCGCATCGCAGCGCTGTGCGGCGTGGAGGGCGAGGGCGGTGGACAACCCGCCATAGGCGGTGCGGCCTTGCAGCCACGTATCGGGGAGCGTCGCACGCCAGCCTTCGCCGGTTCGATCCATCGCGGCGATGATCTGCGCGATGCCCGTCATGCGGCGGCTTCCCCCGGCAGGCGGCGGGCGGCAACGAGGACGATCAGTCCCGATCCGGCGATCAGCGCGGCGGAGACGAGGAACGCCGCGCCATCGAACCCGGCGAGCGCCCCGGTCGCCAGCGCCTGCGCGGCGATGAGGGGACCGATGATCTCGGCGACGCTGGTGATGCTCGACAGGCCGCCCTGCAACGCGCCCTGACGTTCCGGCCCGACCATGCGGCTGACGAGGCCGGACAGCGCGGGATAGGCGAACGCCCCGAATGCGCCGACGAGGAAGAAGGCATAGACCTGCCACCCCGCCGTCGCGAAGGCGAGCGCGAGCATCGCGGCGGCGGAGCAGGCCATGGCGATCGCCGCCGCGCCGAGTTCGCCGAAGCGTTTCACGGCCGGCCCGGTCATCGTCGCCTGCACCAGCACGGTCAGCAGCCCGACCCACGCCAGCGACCAGCCGATCGCGCCGGGGCTCCAGCCGAAGCGGATCGCGGCCCAGAAGGACCAGGTCGCGGGATAGACCATGCTGCCGAGCTGCCACAGGAACCACGCGATCAGAATCGGTGCGGCGTTGCCCGCGGCGAACAGCGGCCGGAACGCGCCGATGACGTTGGCATCGCGCAGATGGAACGGGCGGCGGTTTTCCGGCGACAGGGTTTCGGGCAGGAAGGCGATCATCGCCGCGGCGTTGGCGAAGGCGAGCACGGCGGCGAGCAGGAACGGCGCGCGGGGGCCGAAACCCGCCACGAGCCCGCCCAGAGCAGGGCCGATCATGAAGCCGATCCCGAACGCCGCGCCCAGCAGCCCGAACGACGCCGCGCGCTTGTCCTCCGGCGTCACGTCGGCGATGACCGCACCGGCGGGCCCATAGGTCGCACCGGCGATCCCGGCGACGATGCGGCCGACCAGCAGCCAGCCGAGCGACGGCGCGACCGCCATCAGCAGGTAATCCAGTCCAAACGCCAGCATCGACAGGACCAGCACCGGCCGCCGCCCGAACCTGTCGCCGAGCTGACCCAGCACCGGTCCGGCGAAGAACTGGGCGACCGCGAACGCCGCGAGCAGCCAGCCGCCGATCCGTGTCGCCTCTGCCAGACCGACATGGCCCAGTTCGGTCACCAGCGCGGGCAGCACCGGCATGACGATGCCGAAACCGATGACGTCGATCACCGCCGCCGCCAGCACGATCGGCACGGCGCGGTGGTCGAAGCGCGGCAGCAACGCCATCAGAGCGCGGTACGGACGCTGAGCAGTTCCGGGAAGAACGGCGTTTCCAGCACCTTCGCCAGATAGGACACACCGCCCGTACCGCCGGTGCCGGTCTTGAAGCCGATCACGCGCTCGACGGTCTTGAGATGGCCGAACCGCCAGAGCTGGACGCGGTAGTCGAGGTCGACGAGCTTCTCCGCGAGTTCGTACAGGTCCCAATGCCGCGTCGTGTCGGCGTAGACGGTGGCCCAGGCGCGTTCGACATCGGCATGGGCGGTATAGGGTCGCGTCCAGTCGCGCGACAGATGATCGGCGGCGATACTCAGGCCGCGCCGGGCGAGCAGCCGGATCGCCTCGTCGTAGAGGCTGGGGGTGGCGAGGTCGGCGGCGAGCACCGCGTGGACGGCGGGTTCGGCCGCATGCGGCGCGAGCATGCCGGCGTTCTTGTTGCCGAGCAGGAATTCGATTCGGCGGTACTGGTCGGACTGGAAACCGGAGCTTGTGCCCAGCTTGCCCCGCATCATCGCATAGTCGGCGGGGGTCATCGTCGCCAGCACCTCCCACGACTGGATCAGTTGCGCCATGATGCGAGCGACGCGCGCCATCATCTTGAAAGCAGGGCTGAGTTCATCCCGCGCGATGTGATCTCGCGCGGCGTGGAGTTCGTGCAGCGACAGCTTCAGCCACAGTTCCGACGCCTGATGGATGGTGATGAACAACAGTTCGTCGTGCGCGTCCGACAGCGGCGACTGGCAGTCGAGCAGATCGGGCAGGCGCAGATAGCTGCGATAGGTGATGCGGCTCATCGCCGGACGCTACCGCGCGAGGCGGTCGTCGAACAGTCCGAACAACAGGGTCGAGGCATAGAGCGCGATCGCGGTCGGGCGCGGCATCGTCGTCGCCCATTTGCGCATGTCGAACGCGGCGTTCTGAAGCGCCATCAGCGCCTGCGCGGCGACCAGAGCATCGACGGGGCGGCACGACCCCTCCGCGATGCCGTCCATGATGATGCCGGCGAAGCGGCGGGCGATCCGGTCCGAGCGGCTCACCATCGCACGGCGCTCCCCGGGCGGCAGGCCGCTGAGCGCCGTGGTGCGGAGCAACGGCGCGCGTTGCGAGAATTGCACGTCGAGCAGCGTGGCGATGGTGCTCGACAAACGGTGCCAGTGCGTGCCGCCGGAGGCGTCCGCCTGAACCTGCGCGGCGGCGATCGTGTCGAAGCTGCGGCGATAGCAGGCGACGACGAGTTCGTCCTTGGCATCGAGATGGTGGTAGAAGCTGCCCTTGGTGACGTTCAGCTCCGACGCGATCCGCTGCACCGAGGCACCGCGATAGCCGAGTTCGTTGATGAGCCGGGTCGCCGCCAGCAGGAACGCCGCGCGGCCGGGTTCGCGCTCGTCATGATCGAGGTCGAGGATTTCCGGGCGCCAGTCCGCACCCTTGCCGGCGATGCCGTGCGCGAACACGTCCATCAACCGCGCCTCGATCCGGTCATACTGATCGAGGTCGTAGCGCTGCAGCCAGAGCGACAGCCAGAACGTGTTCTCCAGCAGGACGTGGGCGCGTGCGCTGGCCAGGTCCTTGTGGACGCGATCGGCGGGTTCGCCCCACAGCGCGCGGGTTTCGCGGAACACGCGCTGCCACCCGGCGAGCAGGCGGGATTTGATCGGGTCCTCGGTCGCCCGCAGATCGGACAGGACGGCGAAGGCGGTTTCCTCGCGACGCTGGATCGCTGCGAGCCGGGCCATGTTGAGCGACAGGAAGCGGGCGACGCGTTCCTGCGGCGTCGCCTCGCGCATGGCGTCCGCCAGCATCTCGGACAGGCGTTCGAGCGTGTTCTCGAACGCGGCGGCAGCAAGGTCTTCCTTGCGTTTGAAGTAATAGGTGACGCTGGTGGTGTTCAGACCGACGCGGCGGGCGACATCGGCGAAGGTCATGCCCTTGGCCGATTGTTCGTTGATCGCGTCGGCGGCGGCCGCGAGGATCGCGTCGCGCTTGGCACGGAA
Source organism: Sphingomonas sp. Leaf343 (assembly GCF_001423765.1). Lineage (GTDB taxonomy): Bacteria > Pseudomonadota > Alphaproteobacteria > Sphingomonadales > Sphingomonadaceae > Sphingomonas. The sequence goes on along the minus strand of NZ_LMPG01000010.1, from coordinate 308,180 downwards.
CCGCCGCGTTCCCGGCTCCACTTCGTCGTTCGGCTGTTCGCTGGCCCCCATCGATCCGCTTCTATCAGCATCGTTTGGAAGAAACAGTCCCTTTCGTAACGATCGACGCAGGAGGGAAAATCCCGCCCCGCGCCCGCTTTACCGAAGATGCGGTATGGCCTAAGCCGGAGTCGACGACGACACAGGAGAGGCATGCGATGGACTTCACGCTGACCGAGCGCGAGACGGGGTTCCGGGACCGCGTGAAGGCGTTCATCGACGCCGAAATCCATCCGCGCCATGCCGAATATCAGCAGCAAAGTCATGCTGGCGAACGCTGGAAGGTGCTGCCGGTGATCGAGGAGGTCAAGGCGAAGGCGAAGGCGGCGGGGCTGTGGAATTTCTTCATGCCGCCGCGGTCCGGCCGGGCGCATGTCGACGACAGTTTCGAGTTCGAAGGCACGCAGCTGTCGAACCTGGAGTATGCCCTGTGCGCCGAGGAGATGGGCAAGATCGGCTGGGCGAGCGAATGCTTCAACTGCTCCGCCCCCGACACCGGCAACATGGAGGTGTTCGAGCGGTACGGCACGGCCGATCAGAAGGAACGCTGGCTCCGGCCGCTGATGAACGGCGACATCCGCTCCGCCTTCCTGATGACCGAGCCGCAGGTGGCGTCGTCGGACGCGACCAACATCCAGACGGCGATGGTCAGGGACGGCGATCATTATGTCGTGAACGGGCGCAAATGGTGGTCGTCGGGCGTCGGCGATCCGCGCTGCAAGGTCGCGATCCTGATGGGCAAGACCAGCTTCGAAGGGTCGCGCCACCAGCAGCAGTCGATGCTGATCCTCGACATGGACGCGCCGGGCGTGACGATCGAGCGGATGCTGTCCGTCTATGGCTATGACCACGCGCCGCACGGGCACGGAGAGGTGTCGCTGGTCGATGTGCGCGTGCCGGTCGAAAACGTGCTGCTGGGCGAAGGACGCGGCTTTGAGATCGCGCAGGGGCGGCTGGGGCCGGGGCGTATCCACCACTGTATGCGTACGATCGGCGTCGCCGAAACCGCGATCGAGGCGATGGCGAAGCGGCTGCTGAGCCGCGTCGCGTTCGGCAAGCGGATCGCCGACCATTCGGTCTGGGAACAGCGGATCGCCAGGGCGCGGATCGATATCGAGATGACGCGCCTGTTGTGCCTGAAGGCGGCCGACATGATGGACAAGGCGGGCAACAAGGCGGCGCAACTGGAGATCGCGATGATAAAGGTCGCCGCGCCGACGATGGCTTTGCAGATTCTGGACGACGCGATTCAGGCGCACGGCGGCGGCGGCGTCAGCGGCGATTTCGATCTGGCGCATGACTGGGCGGCGATGCGGACGCTGCGCTTCGCGGACGGGCCGGACGAGGTCCACAACCGGTCGATCGCGCGCGCCGAGTTCGGCAAGCACGCCGACTGGAAGGCGGAGGTCGCGGGCCGGTGAAGGTGATCCGTTCATGAAAGCCGCGGTGCTGTTCGACGCGAAGACGCCGCTCGTCATCGAGGAGGTGACGGTGTCGAAGCCGCTGGCGCATGAGGTGCTGATCCGCACGCATGCGGTGGGCGTGTGCCGGTCCGATCTGCACTTCGTCGACGGGCTTTATCCGCACCGGTTTCCGACCATTCCGGGGCACGAAGCCGCCGGCGTCGTCGAGGCGGTCGGTGACGAGGTGCGATCGGTGAAGGTCGGCGATCATGTCGTGACCTGCCTGTCCGCCTTTTGCGGACAGTGCGAGTTCTGCGTCACGGGCCGATTGTCGCTGTGTATCGACGCGTCCGTGAAGCGGCCCAGGGGCGCGACGGCCCGGTTGATGCTGGGCGATCGGCCGATCGCCCAGATGCTGAACCTGTCGGCCTTTGCGGAACAGATGCTGGTACACGAACACGCCTGCGTGGCGATCGATCGCGACATGCCGCTGGACCGGGCGGCGTTGCTGGGCTGTGCCGTGACGACCGGCGCGGGGGCGGTGTTCAACTGTGCCGACGTGACGCCGGGCGAAACGGTGTGCGTGGTCGGGTGCGGCGGGATCGGGCTGGCGGCGGTCAATGCGGCGCGGATCGCGGGCGCGGGCAAGATCGTCGCGCTGGACCCGGTGCCCGAGAAGCGCGCGCTGGCCGAGAGGCTGGGGGCGACGCACACGCTGGATGCACTGTCGCCGACGGCGGCGGACGAGGTGGTGGAGATCAGCCGGGGCGGCGTCCATCACGCGATCGAGGCGGTCGGGCGACCGCAGTCGGCGGCGACCGCCGTCAAGGTCCTGCGGCGTGGCGGCACGGCGACGGTGCTGGGGATGCTGCCGCCGGACGAGAGCGTCGGCCTGTCGGCGATGGACCTGCTGTCGGGCAAGCGGTTGCAAGGCGGGTTCATGGGCGGCAACCGCTTCCCCGTCGACATCCCGCGGCTGGTGGATTTCTATCTGCGCGGGTCGCTCGATCTGGACGCGATCATCGCCGAGCGGCTGCCGCTGGAGCGGATCAACGACGCGTTCGACGAACTGCGGCGTGGCGAGGCGACCCGCAGCGTGGTGGTGTTCGCGTGACCGGTATGGAGGGCGTCGTTGACGTCGTGGCGAAGGATCGCATCGATCTCGACCGTCTGGCGGAGTGGATGTCGGCGCATGTCGACGGCTTCCAGGGGCCGTTGGCATACGCGAAGTTCGCGGGCGGGCAGTCGAACCCGACCTATCGACTCGATACGCCGAGCCGCGCCTATGTGCTGCGGCGTAAGCCGTTCGGGCCGATCCTGCCATCGGCCCATGCCGTCGAGCGGGAGTATCGCGTGATCGCCGGGCTGCACCCGACGGGCTTTCCGGTGCCGCAGCCGTTCGGGCTGTGCGAGGACGTGACGGTGATCGGCTCCGCCTTCTACGTTATGGAAATGGTGGAGGGGCGGACGATCTGGGACGGTGCGATGCCGGACCTGACACCGCCGGAGCGGCGCGCGCATTACGATGCGATGGTCGACACGCTGGCGGCGCTGCATGCGACCGACGTCGCGGCGGCTGGTCTTGTCGATTACGGCAAGCCGGGCAATTATTTCGAGCGGCAGGTGGCGCGCTGGACCAAGCAATATCGCGCCGCGGAAACCGAGCATATGCCGAGCATCGAGAAGCTGATCGAATGGTTGCCGCGGACGTTGCCCGAGCAGACGCGGACGGCGATCGTCCATGGCGATTATCGCGTCGACAACATGATCTTTTCTGCAGGTGAACCGCGCGTGATCGCCGTGCTCGACTGGGAATTGTCGACGCTGGGCGATCCGCTGGCCGATTTCTCCTACTTCCTGATGAATTGGGTGACGGAGCCGGAGGGGCGCTCGGGCGTCATGGGACTGGCGGGGCCGGAGACGGGGATCCCGACGATCGAGGAGGTGGTCGCACGCTATTGTGCAGCGACCGGCCGCGATGGGGTGCCGCAACTCGACTGGTATTTCGCCTACAACCTCTTCCGGCTGACTGGCATCGTCCAGGGCATCAAGCGGCGGATCATCGATGGCAACGCGTCGAGCGCGAAGGCCGAGGAGACGGCGGCACGCGTCTACGGACTGGCGGATGCGGCGTGGGGCTTTGCGCAGAAAGCGATGACACAGGGGGCGGCGGCATGAGCGCATTGTTCGACATGGGCGGCCGGGTGGCGATCGTCACCGGCTCGTCGCGCGGGATAGGCAAGGCGGCTGCGCTGGAACTGGTTCGGGCTGGTGCCCGCGTCGTGATCTCCAGCCGCAAGCAGGATGCTTGTGATGCGGTCGTCGCCGAGATCGACGCGGAGCATGGCCCCGGGCGCGCCATCGCCGTCGCCGCCAGCATCGCCGACAAGGCGCAGTTGCAGGCGCTGGTCGACGCGACCGTCGCGGCGTTCGGGCAGGTCGACGTGCTGGTCTGCAACGCCGCCTCCAACCCCTATTACGGGCCGCAGGCAGACATCACCGACGAGCAGTTCCGCAAGGTGCTCGACAACAACATCGTCTCCAACCACTGGCTGATCCGGATGGTCGCGCCGGCGATGCGTGCGCGCGGCGAGGGATCGATCGTCATCGTGTCGTCGATCGGGGGGCTGAAAGGATCGGCGACGATCGGGGCCTATTGCATCAGCAAGGCGGCGGACATGCAGCTCGCGCGCAACCTGGCGCTGGAGTTCGGGCCGGACGGCGTGCGCGTCAACTGCGTCGCGCCGGGGCTGGTGAAGACCGACTTCGCCCGCGCGCTCTGGGAGGACCCGGCGCGCCTGAAGGCGGTGAACGAAGCGGTGCCGCTGCGCCGGATCGGCGAGCCGGAGGATATCGCCGGTGCCATCGTCTACCTCGCCGGACCGGCCAGCCGGTTCATGACGGGGCAGACGATCGTGGTCGATGGCGGAGCGGTGGCATGATGCGGTTCGACGGCAAGTCGGTGATCGTGACTGGCGGCGGATCGGGCATCGGCCGTGCCGCGGCGATCGCTTTCGCCGAAGAGGGCGCGCGGGTCGTCGTCGCCGACCGGACCGACGGCGCGGACGAGACGGCGGCGATCATCGGCAAGGCGGCGCGCGCGATCCGGATGGATGCGGGATCGGAGGAGGACGTGATCCGCACGGTCGCGCTGGCGTGCGACACGCATGGCGGGCTGGACGTGATGTTCGCCAATGCCGGCATCTCCGGCGGGATGGCGAACATCTTCGACACCAGCGCGGACCTGATCGCGGAAGTGCTGCGCGTGAACCTGATCGGGCCGTTCCTGGCAATCAAACACGCCGCACCGCGCATCGCCGAGCGCGGGGGCGGAGCGATCGTGCTGACCGCCAGCGTCGCCGGGCTGCGATCCGGTGCGGGATCGCCGGCCTATTCCGCGTCGAAAGCCGGCGTCATCAATCTGGCGCAGGTGGCCGCGCAGCAGCTGTCGGGATCGAACGTGCGGGTCAACGCGATCTGTCCCGGCCTGACCGAGACGGGCATGACCAGGCCCGTGTTTGATTATGCCCGCGGCGCGGGGAAGATCGACCGGGTGGGTCGGCTCAATCCCCTGCACCGCGGCGCACAGCCGGAGGAGCTGGCGCGGGCGGCGCTGTTCCTGGCATCGGACGAGGCGAGCTACGTGAACGGTCAGGCGCTGGCGGTGGATGGCGGCCTGTCGTCCAGTCACCCCGTCACCCGGCAGGAATATGGAAAAACCGCGGCTTAGGTTACTGCACTTTAACGACATTGCCGGTAACTCGGTAAGATGCCGCACGTTCTGCCAAGTCATGGTGATCCCCATCGCGAAGCCAGTCACTGGCAGGCGATGGATCGGTCGCAGCTTTTGATCGAGTTCGGGCTGGACGGGCATATCCGATGGGCGAACCAGCGTTTCCTCGATGCCGTGGGATACCGGCTGGACGCGCTGGTCGACCGGCATCACAGCATCCTGTGCGATGCGAGTTATGTGAAATCGCCAGCCTATGCAGAGTTCTGGCGGCGGCTGGGCAGCGGACAGACCGAAACCGGTGAATTCCGACGACTCACCGCCGATGGCAGCGCGGTGTGGTTGCAGGCATCCTACACGCCGTTGCTCGATTCGCGTGGGACCGCGACGGGCGTGCTGACGGTGGCGAGCGACGTGACGGCCAGGCATGTCGCCGATACGGAGGCGAATGCCCGCCGCACCGCGATCGACCGGTCGCAGGCGGTGGTCGAGTTCGACATGGAACGCCGGATCATCGCCGCCAATGACATCTTCCTCGCGCTGTTCCGCTATGGCCGCAGCGCGGTGATCGGCGGATCGCACCGGATGTTCTGCGATCCCGACCATATCGAGTCAGTGGAATATGCCGCCCTGTGGGAGCAGTTGCGCAGAGGTGAATTCGCCGCGGGACGGTTCCGCCGGATCGCCGCGGACGGCACGCCGCGGTGGGTGCAGGCGATCTATACTCCGATCCTCGACGCGGCGGGCAAACCGTACAAGGTCGTGAAGTTCGCCACCGACATCACCGCGCAGGTCGAGCTGGAGGAGCAGATCGGCAGCCGTCTGGACGAAAGCCTGCGATTCCGCCGCAGCGCCGAGGATCGGCGCGGCGAAATGGAATCGATCCTGTCCCGGCTGGGCGAGGTGGTCGACGTGATCGCCGCCATCGCCGCGCAGACCAACCTGCTCGCGCTGAATGCGACGATCGAGGCGGCGCGGGCCGGAGAGGCGGGGCGCGGGTTTTCGGTGGTGGCAAGCGAGGTCAAGAAACTGGCCGAGCGGACGCGCGACGCGACCCGATCGGCGAGGGCGATGCTGGCCGTCTAGGCCGCCGGTGACGGCTTGCGCCGCCGCATCAGTCCTTCCTGCGCCGTGCTGGCGACGAGGCGACCGTCGCGCGTGAAGATGCGGCCGCGGTTCAGGCCACGGGCATGGCCCGCCCAGGGACTGTCCATCGTATACAGCAACCACTCGTCGGCGCGGAACGGCTCGTGCAGCCAGATCGCGTGGTCGAGACTGGCGACCTGCATGCCCGGCGTCAGCCATGCGACGCCGTGCGGGACCATCGCGGTGCCCAGCAGCCGCATGTCGGACGCATAGGCCAGCACCGCGCGATGCATGGCGGGATCGTCGCCGATCGGCGCGGCCAGGCGGAACCAGACGTGCTGGATCGGCGGACCGGGTTCGGGCCGGACGCTGCTGCGTTCCGACACCGGCCGCATCTCGATCGGGCGCGGGCGCAGCAGGACGCGGTGGTACTTCTCCGGCACCTCGGCGGCGAGCGCATGGCGCAGGTCGTGCTCGCTGGCGAGCCCTTCCGGCGGGGGCACGTCCGGCATCGCATCCTGATGCGCGAAGCCGTCCTCCGGCAACTGGAACGAGCAGGCCATGTTGAGGATCGGCTGCCCGCGCTGCATGGCGATCACGCGGCGGGTGGCGAAGCTGCGGCCTTCGAAGTCGCGAACGACGCGGAAGACGATCGGGAAGTTCTCGTCGCCCGGGCGCATGAAATACGCGTGCAACGAGTGGGCGACTTTTTCTCCCTCGGTCGATCGCTGGGCGGCCTGAAGTGCCTGACCGATCACCTGACCGCCGAACACGCGCCCCTCGCCGCCGGGCTGGCGTGCGCCGCGGAACAGGTCGACGTCGATCTGTTCGACGTCGAGCAACTGGACGAGTGCGGCGGCGAGCTGGTCGGGCGTGGCGTCGTGAGGGGTATTCAGATCCATGCGCTTTCCCTTCGCCGCCTCGCCGCGCCGGATCAATAGCCCGCCGCGACCGCGAGCCGGTCGGCGTGGAAGTTCGCGTCGCCCCACAGTTCGGCAAGCACGCGTGCGCGCTTCATGAAGAAGCCGATGTCGTATTCGTCGGTCATGCCGATGCCGCCGTGCATCTGCACGCCCTCGTTGACGCCGAGCGTCGTCGCCATCGCCGTCATCGCCTTGGCGACGGAGACGGCTTCATCGGCCCGGTCGCTGCCAGCATCGAGCAGTTGCTGGGCGCGGAGCACAGCGGCGCGGGCGACCTCCATTTCGCTGTAGAGGTGCGCGGCGCGGTGCTGAAGGGCCTGAAAACTGCCGATCGTGACGCCGAACTGCTTGCGCTGCTTGAGGTAGCCCACGGTCATGTCCATCGCGCCGCCGCCGACGCCGAGCAGTTCGGCAGAAGCACCGGTGCGGCCGGCGCGCAGCAGTCGGTCGAGCGGCGAGCGGCCGGCATCGATTTCTCCGATCACGGCGTCGGCGTCGACCTCCACGCCGTCGAAGTCGAGGTGCGCGGCGATGCTGGAGTCGGCGAGGCGTTCGGGCCGGATGTCGAGCTTCGCGGCGTCGCGCGGGACGGCGAACAGCGTGATGCCGTTGCGGTCGCTCGCGCCGCCGGCGGTACGGGCGGCGACGATCAACAGGTCGGCGACATGGCCGTGCGTCACGAAGCGCTTGCGGCCCGTCAGGCGAAAGCCGTTGCCGGCGCGCTCGGCTTTCAGGTCGATGCGGTCGCGGTGCTTGGCGGCTTCGTCGATCGCCAGCGCGGCGACGGTCTCGCCCGCGACGATGCCGGGGAACCACCGGTCGGCCTGCGCGGTGTCGCGCAACGCCTCCACGGCGGCGACGGCGGTGGTGAGGAAGGGAGAGGGCGACAGGTTGCGGCCGATCTCCTCCAGTATGACGCCCGCCTCGACATGGCCCATGCCAAGTCCGCCCTGATCTTCGCCGATCAGGATGCCGGTGAAGCCCATCTCGGCGAACTGCTTCCACAGGTCGCGGGAGAAGCCGGTGGGATCGTCGGCATCGCGGAGCGCGCGCAGGTGCGAGACGGGCGCGGCGTCGGCGACGAAATCGCGAATCGTGTCCTGAAGCGTGGTCTGGTCTTCGGTGAGGTAGAGGGGCATCGATATCTCCTTCTCGCTCTTCCCTCGGGAAAGCGTCGGGGTGAGGGCAGGGCGCGAACGCCGTCGGTGACCCTCACCCTTCCGCCGCGCTCAGCGCGGCTCCCTCCCTCTCCCAACGGGAGAGGGATTTTGGTTACGCCGGCAAATCCAGGATCCGCTTGGCGATGATGTTCAACTGGATCTCCGACGTGCCGCCTTCGATCGAGTTCGCCTTGGTGCGGAGCCATGCGCGGGGCAGGGCACCGGTGCGGCTGGCGTCGCTCTCCCACTCCAGCGCGTCGGAGCCGCCGCCCGCCATCTGCAATTCGTGGCGATCCTTGTTCAGCTCGGTGCCGTAATATTTCATCATCGACGGCTGCGCGGGGTGGGCGCGGCCGGCTTTCAGTTCGTCGATGAAGCGTTCGGACATCGCCGCGAAAGCCTTCGCGCGAACCTGAAATTGCGCGATCTGGGCGCGGAGCAGCGGGTCCGCGAGCCGGCCCTGTTCGTCGGTGCCGATCGTCGCGAGCGCACCCGCGACCAGCAGGTCCTTGCCCTCGCCGAGGCCCATGCCGGAAATCATCTCACGCTCGTGGCCGAGCAGGTATTTGGCGACGTCCCAGCCCTTGTTCTCGTCGTGGATGCGATTGGCCTTGGGCACCTTCACATCATCGAAGAACGTCTCGCAAAATGGGGAATAGCCGCTGATGAGCAGGATCGGCCTGGTCGAGACGCCGGGCGAGTCCATGTCGAACAGCACGAAGCTGATGCCGCCCTGCTTCGACGATTTGTCGGTGCGGACGAGGCAGAAGATCCAGTCCGCCTTGTCGGCATAGCTGGTCCAGACCTTTTGCCCGTTGACGACATAATGGTCGCCGCCATCCTCCGCACTGGTCGCAAGGCTGGCGAGGTCGGAACCGGCATTGGGTTCGGAATAACCCTGACACCAGCGGATTTCGCCCCGGGCGATCTTCGGCAGATGATCGAGCTTCTGGTTCTCGGTGCCGTATTTCAGCAGCGCCGGCCCGAGCATCGAGATGCCGAAGCTGTTGAGCGGCGAGCGTGCGCCGATCGCCTTCATCTCCTCGCGCAGGACCTTGGTTTCGGCCGGAGAAAGCCCGCCGCCGCCATACGCCTTCGGCCAGTCGGGTACGGTCCAGCCGCGCGTGGCCATCGTGTCGAGCCATTGCTTCTGCTCCGGGCAGGAGGGTTCGAAACGGCGACCGCCCCAGCAGACATCCGCTTCCGAACGCACGGGCTTGCGCATCTCTGGCGGGCAGTTCGCCTCCAGCCAGGCGCGGGTGTCGGTGCGGAAGGTGTCGAGGTCGGTCATGATGTTGTCCTGATCCTGCGAATCGCCTCTCCCCTCCCCTTCAGGGGAGGGGCTGGGGGTGGGGCCTCGCCGCGAGCGGCCCGCCTGAGGAGCCGCCCCACCCCAACCCCTCCCCTGAAGGGGAGGGGCTTTGGCTTCTACTTCAGCCGTCCACCCGATGCCGCCGCGTCCTTCAGCGACCGGGCGACGGGGAAGTCATATCGCTCCAGCCCGGCGACGACCTTTGCCAAGCCTTCGGACTGCGCCCAGAACATCGGGCCGCCGCGGTAGACGGGCCAGCCGTAACCGTAGATCCAGACGACATCGACGTCGGACGCCCGCTGCGCCTTGCCCTCCTCAAGGATCAGCGCGCCTTCGTTGACCATCGTGTAGAGGGTGCGGGCGACGATCTCGTCCTCGGTGATCTCACGCGGGGTGACGCCCTCGCGCTTGCGGAAGTCGTCGATGATCTCGGCGACGCGGGCGCTGTTCGATGGCGTGCGCTTCTCGTCATAGTCGTAGAAGCCGGCCTTCGTCTTCTGCCCCCAGCGGTTCTCGGCGGCGAGCGCGTCGCGGATGTTCTCGATCCGGGTCGGGTCGCGGTGCCAGCCGATGTCGACGCCGGCGAGGTCGGCCATCTGGAACGGCCCCATCGGCATGCCGAACGCGACATGGACGCGGTCGATCTGCTCGGGCGTCGCGCCTTCGAGCAGCAGCTTGGTCGCCTCCACCTGACGCGGCATCAGCATGCGATTGCCGATGAAGCCGTAGGTGACCCCGGCGACGACCGCGACCTTCCGGATCTTCTTGGCGAGCGCCATGACCGTCGCCAGCACGTCGCCCGCAGTCTTCTCGCCGCGCACGACCTCCAGCAGCTTCATGACGTTGGCGGGAGAGAAGAAGTGCATGCCGACCACGTCCTGCGGACGCGAGGTGACGGCGGCGATCGCGTCGATGTCGAGATAGGAGGTGTTCGACGCGAGGATCGCGCCGGGCTTGGCGATGCCGTCCAGTTTCGTGAAGATCTCCTTCTTCACGTCCATATTCTCGTACACCGCCTCGATGATGAGGTCGCATTCGGCGAGATCGGCGAAGTCGAGGGTCGGCTTCAGCGCGGCCATCGCGGCTTCGACCTGCTCCGGCTTCATGCGGCCCTTGGCGGCGGTCGCCTCGTAATTCCTGCGCATCGTGCCGGTGCCGCGGTCGAGCGCCTCGGCCTGCATCTCGACGATCGTCACCGGGATACCGGCGGACAGGAAGTTCATCGAAATGCCGCCTCCCATCGTACCGGCCCCGATCACGCCGACGCGGGCGATCGGCCGCAGCGGGATGTCGGCGGGGACGTCGTCGATCTTCGACGCCTGACGCTCGGCGAAGAAGATGTGGCGTTGTGCGGCCGACTGGACGCCCATCATCAGGCGCATGAATTCCTGCCGTTCGAAGGCGATACCGTCGGCAAAGGAGGAACTGGTTGCCTTCTCGACGCAGGCGATGTTAGCGGCGGGGGCGTCGAAGCCGCGGAAGCGGCGGGCATTGTCCTTTTTGAAGGTGGCGACCGCATCGGCGTCGGCGGCGACCTCGCGCTCCGACGCGCGGGGGATCGGGCGCTTCGCCTTCACTTCGTTGGCAAAGGCGATGGCGTCCGCCTCCAGCGAGTCCTCGCCCGCCAGACGATCGATCAGGCCGGCGTCGAGCGCCTTCTTCGCCGAGATCGGATCGCCCTTGGCCGTCATCTCCAGCGCCAGTGCGAGACCGGCGAGGCGCGGCAGCCGCTGCGTGCCGCCCGCACCGGGGAGCAGGCCCAGCTTTACCTCGGGCGTGCCGAGCTTCGCCGAAGGTGCGGCGATCCGGTAGTGACAGCCGATCGCGACCTCGCACCCGCCGCCGAGCGCGGTGCCGTGGATCGCGGCGACGACGGGCTTGGACGACGCCTCGATCATGTCGACCAGCGTGGGCAGCAGTGGCTCGACCGGGGGTTTCCCGAATTCGGTGATGTCGGCGCCCGCGAAGAAGGTGCGGCCGTCGCACCGGATGACCATCGCGGCGATCGAGGCATCGGCGACGCCCTGCTTGATCGCGGCTTCCAGACCCGTCCGTACCGCCGCACCCAGCGCGTTCACGGGCGGATTGTCCGAGATGATGACGAGGATGTCGTCGTGGCGCTCGGTACGGATGGGCGAGGTCATGCACGTCTCCTGTGGATGGGCCGGCGTGTCGACGTTTCGCCATACCCTGAATTCTAATCGTTGCCCGCTCTATCGCCTTGAGCGGCGCGTGAATCAATCCTAAACCGCCGGACCCGATATTCGAGTTATTGATAAAGGACGCCTTGCATGGCCAGTCAGCCGACCATTTCCGTCGACCCGAACTGGCCCGCGATGCCCCTGACGCAGGCGAAGGCGATGCTGACCGCGCCGGGTGCCCCGTTCGAGATGGACGAGGTGGCGATTCGCGGCGTGCCGACGCGCATCTGGAAGAACGCGCCGCCGTCGCTGCCGTGGTTCATCGGCGCGTCGCGCGCGGCCGGCGAGCAGCTGTTCGTAATCCATGAGGACGAGCGGGTGACGTACGAGGCCAACCATCGGGCGGTGGTGGCGCTGGCCGCGTATCTGGGCGGGCTGGGCGTCGGACGTGGCGACCGGGTGGCGCTGGCGATGCGGAACCTGCCGGAATGGCCGGTGGCGTTCTTCGCGATCACGGCGCTGGGCGCGATCGCGGTGCCGCTCAACGCGTGGTGGACGGGCGCGGAACTGGAATATGGGCTGACCGATTCGGGGGCACGGGTGCTGATCGTCGACAACGAACGGCACGTGCGGCTGGCAGACCGCTATGCGGCGGCCCCGGCGCTGGAGCATGTGCTGGTCGCGCGCGCCTCGACGCCGCTGGACGGCATCGCGGCACGACTGGAGGATGCGATCGGGACGCCACACGACTGGGCGCGATTGCCGGATGCTCCGCTGCCCGATGTCGCGGTGGTGCCGGACGACGACGCGGCGATCTTCTACACCAGCGGGACGACGGGTGCGCCGAAAGGGGCGCTGGTCACGCACCGCAACCTGATGAGCAACGTCCTGTCGAACGGCTATTCGTCGGCGCGCAGCGCGTTGCGGCGGGGCGACATGCCGGTGCCGCCCAGCCCGAAAGTGCTGCTGACGGTGATACCGCTGTTCCACGTCACCGCCTGTTCCGCGGCGCTGATGCCGGCGATCGCGACGGGCAGCACGATGATCTTCCTGCGCAAATGGGACACGATCCGCGCGTTCGAGATCATCGAGCGCGAGCGCGTGAACGTCACCGGCGGCGTGCCGACGATCGCGTGGCAGTTGCTGGAGCATCCCGACCGCGCCCGCTACGACCTGTCGTCGCTGGAATCGATCGCTTACGGCGGGGCGCCGTCCGCGCCGGAACTGGTGAAGCGCATCCACGAGGAGCTGGGTGCGCTGCCCGGCAATGGCTGGGGCATGACCGAAACCTGCGCGACGCTGACGCATCATAGCGGCGAGGACTATCTGATGCGACCGGACAGCGCGGGGCCGCCGGTCGCGGTCGCGGACCTGAAGATCGTGGGCGACGACGGCGTCACGGAACTGCCGGTCGGCATGATCGGGGAGCTATGGGCGCGCGGGCCGATGATCGCGCGCGGGTACTGGAACCGGCCGGACGATAGCGCCGCGACCTTCGTCGACGGCTGGGTGCGGACGGGCGACCTCGCACGCGTCGACGAAGATGGCTTCCTGTTCATCGTCGACCGCGCCAAGGACATGGTGATCCGCGGCGGCGAGAACATCTATTCGGTGGAGGTGGAGAACGTCCTCTACGCGCATCCCGCCGTCACGGATTGCGCGCTGATCGGCATTCCTCACCGGACTCTGGGGGAGGAGCCGGCGGCGGTGGTCCATCTCTGCCCCGGGTGCGAGGCGACCGAGGCGGAGTTGCAGGATTGGGTGCGGGCACGGCTCGCCGGGTTCAAGGTGCCGGTGGCGATCCGCTTCGTGACGGACACCTTGCCGCGCAACGCCAATGGCAAGATCCTGAAATCCGAACTGAAAGCGATGTTCGCGGCCTGACCCCGGCCGACCTGTCCCGATCCCGGACATGGGGAGCACCGGTTAACCGGGGCCGGCGATCATGGCGCCGGTGGGGCGGCGTTAACCCCGCTTGTCGCTGGCGAGGCGGCGTCGTTCGTGGCTTTGATCGCGCCTATGACGGGATTTGCCGCACTTCTGGAGCGACGGCTGGGCGCGCGGTGGATCGTACCGTCGCTGTTCGTGCTGGCGATCGGGCTGAGGCTGGCGGTCGTGGTGGCGTTTCCGCAGACGCCCTCGTCGGACGGCGAATGGTATCTGGTGCGCGCGGCCGAGATGGCGCGCGGGATGGGGTATCGGGAGGCGGGGCATTCGACCGCGTTCTGGCCGGTCGGCTACCCGGCGTTGCTGGCGGCGAGCCTTTGGCTGTGCGGGCCGTCGCTGGCGGGGCCGATCGCGCTGAACCTGATCGCGGCGGCGGCGATCCTGGCGCTGGTGCTGCGTTGTGCGCGGCTGGTCGGGGCGGACGAAACGGGGGCGCGGCTTGCCGGGCTGCTCTATGCGATCTACCCGGCGCATATCGTCTATACCGGGGTCGCCACGTCGGAGGCGACGTCGACGGCCGTGACGATGGCGGCCTTCGTGCTGCTGGTCGGCGAGCGGCGGCGCAGCATCGCGTTGGTCGCGGCGGGGCTGTTGTTCGGCGTCGCGACGTTGATGCGGGCGCAGATGCTGATGTTCCCGGCCGGGCTGCTGATCGCGATGACGATCGTGTGGCGCGACTGGCGCTGGCGGGATGCTGCGAAGGCGGCGGTGATCGTGCATCTGGCGATGGCGGCGGTGGTGCTGCCGTGGACGGTTCGCAACTACCGCGCACTCGGAGCGGTCGTGCCGGTGTCCACCAATGGCGGCGTGTCGCTTTATTACGGCGCGAACCCGCACGCGACGGGCGGCTGGTATGCGTGGGAGCGGACGCCGGAGTGGGACCGCGTCGTCGGCATCCCCTACGGCGACCGCGTCGCGCGGCAGGTGGAGCTGGACCGGCGGTTCAAGGCGGCGGCGAAGGCGTGGATCGTCGCGCATCCGGCGGCATGGCTGGCGCTCGGCCCGACCAAGATCGCGCTGCTCTGGGCGAAGGACGGCGATGCGTTCTGGGGGCTGGACGGCAGCTATCCGGACGCGGGCCGCCTGTTGACGCTGGTGCGGGTGGCGGACCAGCTATTCTACATGACGATCCTCGCGCTGGCGCTGGCCGCTGTCGCGCTGGCGTTGCGGGCGCGATGGCGGGGCCGGGATGCGCCGATGCTGCTGATGGGCGCGATGCCGGCGTTCGCGACGCTGACGGCGTTCGGCTTCACCGGCCAGACGCGCTACCATTATCCCGCGATGCCGTTCGCGATCGTGGCGGCCGGCTGGATGCTGGCGATGCTCGTCCGGCGCGGGTCCCAAGCCCCTGACCCTCATCATATCGTCGATGGCGGAGCCGGCCAAACCGCGTAGAGTGCCACGATGGCCGATCGCGATACTCCCACCGACCTCGACGCTCTCTCCGACCTCGACGCTGGCGACATGGTGCCCGACGACGCCATGGGCATACCCGCCGGGGTGGGCGCGGACGACGCGCTGCGCATCGCGATGCGGCGCGACCGGCTGCTCGCCGCGCTGACGCTGACGGCGGGGGCGGGGCTGGCCTTCGCGCTGCCGTTCGCGCTGAAGGAGGGGGCGGAGTTCTTCCTGCCGCTGACGACGGCGCTGGTCATCGCGGTGGCGCTGGTGCCGCTGCTGGAATGGCTGGAGCGGCGGCGGGTGCCGTCGCCGATCGCGGCGATCATCTGCCTGCTGCTGTTCCTGATCGCCGCCAATGTCGCGATCGCGGCGATCGTGGTGCCCGCGACCGATTTCTTCCGGCTGCTGCCGACGCGGCTCGACCGGATACAGGACAATCTCCAGCCGCTGTTCGACCTGTATTCGAACCTCGAAGCCTATGTGAACAAGACGCTGCGCCAGATCGCCTCGACGCCGATCAAGCGGTCGCCCACCGCCGCTGTCGCGCCGCCCAGCTCGATCCTGGAGCTGGCCGCGACCTCGGCCCCTGCCGTCATCGTGCAGTTCCTGTTCGCGGTGCTCATCATCTTCTTCTTCCTGTCCGGCTGGACGCGGATGCGGCAGCAGACGATCACCGGGCGGACCAGCTTCGACGGGGCGATGGCGACCGCACGCGTCATTCAGGACGTGGTCGACGACGTGTCCGCCTATCTGGGCACGATCACCGCGATCAACGTCGTGCTGGGCATCGTGACGGGGCTGGCGCTGTACTTCATCGGCATGCCCTATCCCGCGATGTGGGGCGGGATCGTCGCGCTGCTCAACTACATCCCGTATTTCGGGCCGGTGATCGGCGCGTTCCTGCTCGCGCTGGGCGGGCTGATGACGTTTTCGGACATCTGGATGGCGCTGCTGCCGCCCGCGCTGATGTACGGGCTGCATCTGGTGGAGGCGAACGCGATCACGCCGTTCATCGTCGGCCACCGCCTGACGATCAGCCCGCTGCTGATCCTGATCTCGCTTAGCTTCTGGGGATGGGTGTGGGGCACGCTCGGCGCGCTGCTGGCGGTGCCGCTGCTCATCATCATCCAGACGGTGCTTCAGGCCGCCGGCAAGCCCGATATCGCGGGCTTCCTGTTCGAACACGGTACGCTGGTGCAGCAGCGTCGCAGCCGGCGGAAAGGACCCGATCGGGAGGGCTGACGCGAATTCGTCAAAAAGGTCGTTGACAGGGTGGGGCCCCCCGCCTAGTTGGCCGGCCTCGCTTCCAAGCGGGTGTAGCTCAGTTGGTTAGAGCGCCGGCCTGTCACGCCGGAGGTCGCGGGTTCGAGCCCCGTCACTCGCGCCACTTCCCTGATGGGAATGGCGTATTGTTCGAGGTGTCTACCGCCACATCGCTGAACGGGCATCACCGCCAGCGGCCGGTTTCCATCCACAGCAGCAGCGGCTTCATCGGCGCGATCCAGACGATGCCGGTGAAGACGTAGAACGCCAGTTGCAGCGTCCAGTGCCACGCGCCGACCGTCTGCGACAGGCTGGCGACGACGACCGCCCAGACGGCAATCAGGGCGAGGATGGCGAAGATGCCTGCGGGTTTGCGCCAGCTTGGGGTCATGGGGCGGGAACGATCCATTCGATATCGGTGGCGATGGCGTGGAGCGGAACGTCCCACGGGTCGGGCACCAGCCTATCGACCTCCTGCACCGCCAGCGCCAGCCCCACTCGCCACGCCCCCGGACAGGCGGCGAAGGCGCGGTCGTAATGGCCGGCTCCCTGTCCGATGCGATTGCCGTACCGGTCGAAGCCGACCAGTGGCGTCAGGATGATGTCGGGAGTTAGCAACTGCGCGCTCCGGGGCGGCTGCGACAAGCCGAACGGGCCGGCGGCGAGTGCGACTTCGGCGTCCCACGCCAGAAACCGGATCGGGGTTTCGCGATCGACGACATGGGGCAGGGCGAGGATGCAGCCGGCGCGTGCGGCGGCAGCGACGAAGGGTGCGGGGTCGGCCTCGCTGCCCACGGGGATATAGCTGGCAACGACCACGCCGGGCGTCAGGTGATCGCAAAAGGCCGGGGGCACGGGCAGCACCACCGGCGGGGCGGCGGCGCGACGGGCTCGCAACGCGGCACGAAGCTGGCGCTTGTCGGTCATGCCGGATCGGGCAGGGTGGCGGGACCGCCGTGGCCGTGTGCTGGTTTATCCACTGACGCACGGTACGTCAGGTGGGAACCATATACGTCGGACCAGGGTCCGGGCAGGGACAGTTCCCTATGGATGATGAATAGCCTCAGGGATAATATAGGCTCGTACCGGGCAGAACCCGCCGACCCCTATTTAGGGTGTGTGCGGGATGGCGGCAATGGGGTTTGCACGGGTCGGTAGTTTCCGATCCCCTCGCGCCACCACGGCGTTCGCCGGGGTGGACTGTGTCGCATTCACCTGTGCTCCCCGGAGTGTTGTATGCAGCGCGAAGGCGCTGGACCACCGTCGTCGCGCGGGAGCGGGCGTAGCTACCTCGCGAACCGGATCAGCAGTGCGGCCCCCGAACACCGTCACCCGATCTGCGGGGATCGTTCCAGCGCGTCGGCCAGATCCTCCAGCCTGTCGGCGATGCGGAGCAGCGCGGGTTCGCTGACGGCGGCGCCCGCGGGGGGACGGTTCTGCGATTCGTCGAGCGCGTCGGCGAGCATCAGCGACACCAGCAGGAACGCGCGCTCGGCACTGCCGCCGGAGGCACGGTCGGCGGCGGCCCAGCGTTCGTCGATCATGCGGCCGAGCATCTGGACGCGGGCCTCGCCGCCGTCGCGGGTGGCGATCTGGTGGGGGCGGCCGCCGATGTTGAGCGTCACGTTGGCCATATCAGCGCGTCGCCCCGCGCGCGATCACGTCGTCCAGCGCGGACACCGCCTCCGCCATCCGCGCCTTCAGCGCGGCGTGGCGACGGGACAGGGCGTCGCCACTGGCGGCGCGCGCGGCGACCGCCGCCTCGATCCGGGCGATCGCGCGATCGATCCGCTCGGCGGCCGTATCGGAAGGATTGTCACTCATATCCGGTCGATTAGGCTTACCCATGTTGCGCGGCAAGACGCTTCACCCGAGCGCGCGGGCGGACCGGCGCAGGCGCATAAACGTGCGTGGCGGTTGACGCCGCTGGCGCGGACCCGCAAAGGCACGCGCAAGTTGTTCAGGCGAGTTCGTCAGGCCCCGGTTCGACCGCTTCGGTCACGCTGCGCGGCCCCCAATCCAAGGAGCAGGTGCGATGACGGTGAAGGTTGCGATCAACGGTTTCGGGCGCATCGGCCGCCTCGTGGCGCGCGCGATCATGGAACGCGGCGCGGGCGATCTGGAACTGGTGGCGATCAACGATCTGGCGGACGCCAAGTCGAACGCGTGGCTGTTCAGCCGCGACAGCGTCCACGGCCGTTATCCGGGTGAGGTGTCGGCGGACGGCGACGACATCGTCATCGATGGCAAGCGCATCCGCGTGACCGCCGAGCGCGATCCGGCGAACCTGCCCCACGCCGAGCTGGGCGTCGAACTGGTGCTGGAATGCACGGGCTTCTTCACCGACAAGGCGTCGTGCCAGAAGCATATCGATGCGGGCGCGAAGAAGGTGCTGATCTCCGCTCCGGGCAAGAATGTCGACCTGACCGTCGTGTTCGGCGTCAACGACGACAAGCTGACCGCCGATCACACGATCGTGTCGAACGCGAGCTGCACGACCAATTGCCTCGCGCCCGTCGCCAAGGTGCTGAACGACGCGATCGGCATCGAGCGCGGGCTGATGACGACGGTCCACGCCTATACCAACGACCAGAAGATCCTCGACCAGATCCACCCGGACCTGCGCCGCGCGCGCGCCGCGGCGATGAGCATGATCCCGACCACGACCGGCGCGGCGCGCGCGGTGGGCGAGGTCCTGCCGGAGCTGAAGGGCAAGCTGGACGGCTCCGCGATCCGCGTGCCGGTGCCGGACGTCAGCCTGGTCGACCTGACCTTCACGCCGGCCCGCGACACGACCCGCGACGAGGTCAACGCGATCCTGAAGGCGGCGTCGGAATCCGGTCCGCTGAAGGGCGTGCTGGTCTATTCGGACGAGCCGCTCGTCTCGATCGACCTGATGCACACGCCGCAATCCTCGACGGTCGACAGCCTGGAGACGGCGGTGATCGACGGCAAGCTGGTGCGTGTCGTCAGCTGGTACGACAACGAATGGGGCTTCTCCAACCGCATGGTCGACACCGCGACGGCGATGGCGCGGTTCATCTGAGGTGAGTGGCCGGATCGCCGGCATCGCGCGCCACGGGCGACCCAAGGGGCCGATGGAAAGCATCGACCATGCCGAGGTGTCGCTCGACGGCGGCATCGCCGGCGATTTCCGTGGGGCGCGCAAGCCCGGTGGGCTGGGCCGGCGTCAGGTGACGTTGATGGAAGCGGGCGACTGGGACCTCGCGATGGCGGAAGTCGGTCGCACGATTCCGTGGTTCGAACGGCGCGCGAACCTGCTGGTCGAGGGGCTGGACCTGCCGCAGACGGCGGGCGTCCGGCTTTTGATCGGCGCGGACGTGGTGCTGGAAATCACGCGGGAGACCGACCCGTGCGAGCGGATGGAGGCGCTGGCCCCCGGCCTTCGCGCCGCACTGACGCCGGATTGGCGCGGGGGTGCGTGCACGCGTGTTCTGGCCGGCGGCAGGATCGCTGTCGGTGATCTCATCAGGATCGAGGAATCATGAGCAAGCCGTTCAAAACGCTGGATGATCTGGGCGACATTCAGGGCCGGCGCGTGCTGGTGCGCGAGGATCTGAACGTGCCGATGGCGGACGGTCAGGTGACCGACGACACGCGGCTGCGGGCGACGCTGGCGACCGTGACCGAGCTGGCCGATCGCGGTGCGATCGTGCTGGTTCTGGCGCATTTCGGGCGACCCGGGGGGCAGCGGAATCCGGAGATGTCGCTGGCGCTGGTGACGCGGCCGTACGCGCAGGTGCTGGGGCGGCCGGTGCGCTTCATCGACTGGGACGGGGCCGAGGATGCGGTCGCGACGATGCAGCCGGGCGAGATCGCGGTGATGGAGAATACCCGTTTCTTCGCGGGCGAAGAGACGAACGATCCTGAACTCGTGGCGCGGATCGCGGCGGTGGGCGACGCGTACGTGAACGACGCCTTTTCCGCCGCGCACCGCGCGCACGCCTCGACCGAGGGGCTGGCACGGGCGTTGCCGGCCTATGCCGGACGCGCGATGGAGGCGGAACTCGATGCGCTGGAGAAGGCGCTGGGTAACCCTGACCACCCGGTCGCCGCCGTCGTCGGCGGTGCGAAGGTATCCAGCAAGCTCGACGTGCTGAAGCATCTCGTCACGCGCGTCGATCACCTCATCATCGGCGGCGGCATGGCAAACACGTTCCTCGCGGCACGTGGCATCGATGTCGGCAAGTCGCTGTGCGAGCATGAACTGGCGGCGACCTGCGAAGAGATCATGACGGCGGCGGACGGCGCGAATTGCACCGTGCATCTGCCCTATGACGTGGTGGTCGCAACGGAATTCCGCGCCGATCCGCCGACGCGGACGGTCAACGTGCATGAGGTCGCGGCGGACGAGATGATCCTCGACGTCGGCCCGGCGGCGGTCGAGGCGCTGGGCGACGTGCTGAAGAATTGCCGGACTTTGGTGTGGAACGGTCCGCTGGGTGCGTTCGAGACGCCGCCGTTCGACACCGCGACCGTCGCGCTGGCGAAGACCGCGGCGGCGTTGACCAGGGACGGGTCGCTGGTGTCGGTGGCAGGTGGCGGCGATACGGTCGCGGCGCTGAACCACGCGGGCGTGGCCGGCGACTTCACGTTCGTCTCCACGGCCGGTGGCGCTTTCCTGGAGTGGATGGAAGGCAAGACCCTGCCCGGCGTGGCCGCGCTCTATCGTTGATGGCGGAGCGCCGCCGGGTTCGGGCCGGCGGCGGTTCGTCGAGTAGCGGAATGATGATCGCGTTCAGGTCGGCGAGGTCCCATGCCCCCGCCTTGGCGAAGCGGATGAGCTTTCACGCCGTGTGACCGGAGTCGGCGGTAACAGCCTTCGAAGAAAGGCAATTCGGCCCGACACGCGGTACACAGGTCGCCGGCAGATCGATGACGATGGCCAGGCCGCGCAGGTCGGCGGGCCAACCTTCCCGCTGCCCACCAGCGTCAGCTCGACAGCGGGGCGGCGTGCCCGCGTTCGGGCTAGCCGCCGTGGCCGCCTGCGCCACGGCCGCGACAGGCAGCACTCATCTCCTCGTGGACCGTCGCATCGGACATCTTCGCCGCACCGGCATGGCCGTCCGGAAGGGAGGCGCCGACCGCGCGGGAAGTGTGTTGAGGTAATCCGCGAACCTTGCTATGTTTAACATGTTAAACGGAGGCTCGTAGTGCTCGGCGTCAGGCTCGACTCGGAACTGGAGGAACGGCTCGCCGCGGTCGCGCGGACGCAGGGGCGCAGCAAGAGCGACATCGCGCGCGAGGCGGTTCGCCGGTATGTCGACCTGCACGACGAGGCGTACCGGCGGGAGGCGCGGCGGCAATCGCTGCGCGCATCGAGGCGCGACGTTGCGGGCGACTATGCGTTCTGGGACGGCATCGCGCGCGAGGATGCGGCGTGGAGTTGATCCGCGGCGCAATCGTGCTGATCGGTGGACCGGACGCGGCGTCCGGCGCGCGACCGGGTGTCGTCGTTCAGGCCGAGTTGTTCAACGAGTCGCATGCCACGATCACGCTCTGTCCGTTGACCGATGTCGTGGGTGGCGAGGCGCTGTTCCGTGTCGCCATCTCTCCGCAGGAACATACCGGCCTAACCGTCGAATGCGAGGTGCAGGTCGATCGCATCACCTCGGTCCAGCGTCATCGCATCGTCAAAGTGATCGGCCATGCCTCCGCAACCCGGATGGAACAGGTCGATCAGGCACTACGTCGCTGGCTTACCCTTTAGAAACAAGCTGATAGGAAACGACCATGACTCCCGCAGTGAAGACGATCCTCGACAAATACGAAGGTACCAGCCCCGCCGTGAAGGCGAACCTCGCCCGCATCCTGATGCAGGGCAAGCTGGGCGGCACCGGCAAGCTGGTGATCCTGCCCGTCGATCAGGGCTTCGAACACGGCCCGGCGCGGTCGTTCGCGATCAATCCGGCGGCGTACGACCCGCATTACCACTATCAGCTGGCGATCGATGCGGGGCTGTCGGCCTATGCCGCGCCGCTGGGGATGCTGGAGGCGGGGGCGGATACGTTCGCCGGCCGCATCCCGACGATCCTGAAGGTCAACAGCTCGAACAGCTGGGCAACCTCGATCTCGCAGGCGCAGACGGGCAGCGTCGAGGACGCGTTGCGGCTCGGCTGCGCCGCGATCGGCTTCACCATCTATCCGGGGTCGGACGGGATCTTCGACGCGATGGAGCAGATCCGGGCCCTGCGCGAGGAGGCCGCGGCGGCCGGCATTGCGACGGTGATCTGGAGCTATCCGCGCGGCGGCGAACTGTCCAAGGCGGGCGAACTGGCGCTGGATGTCGGCGCCTATGCCGCGCACATGGCGGCGCTGCTCGGCGCGCACATTATCAAGGTGAAGTTGCCGACCGACCATATCGAGCAGAAGGATGCCGTGAAGAGCTACGAGGGCACCGACTGGTCGAAGCAGGCGGACCGGGTGAAGCACGTCGTCCGGTCGAGCTTCGCGGGACGGCGGATCGTCGTGTTCTCCGGCGGCGCGTCCAAGGGATCCGACGCGGTGTATCAGGACGCGCGCGACATTCTGGCGGGCGGTGGCAACGGCTCGATCATCGGTCGCAACACTTTCCAGCGGCCGCGCGACGAGGCGCTGGCGATGCTCGACAAGATCGTCTCGATCTACAAGGGCGAGGAATAGTCGCGACAAGCGACGGCCGGACTGGAGCGGAGCGCGGCGAGCGGGTACGGGCGGGGAATGACTGACGATCCTCTCGGCCCGCTCGACCCCGATTTCGCCGTATCCTTCACCCGCGACCAGCGCCGGCCGCCGTGCCAATTGTATCTGGTGTCGCCGCTGGAGGTGGACGGCGACTTCCCCGACCGGCTGGCGCGGGCGCTGGACGCAGGTCCGGTGGCGGCGTTCCAGTTCCGGGTGAAGGACGTCGACCAGCATATCGCGGCGAAGCTGGCCGAGCCGCTGCAACGGCTATGCGCGGACCGGGAAGTGGCGTTCATCGTCAACGATTCGATCGCGCTGGCGAAGCGGCTGGGTGCGGACGGCGTGCATCTGGGGCAGGACGACGGTGACCCGCGCGAGGCGCGGGATGCGCTGGGGCCGACCGCGCAGATTGGCGTGACCTGCCACGACAGCCGGCATCTGGCGATGGAAGCGGGGGAGGCGGGGGCCGACTATGTCGCGTTCGGCGCCTTTTACCCGACGACCACCAAAGCGGTGAAGCATCGCCCGGAACCGGTGATCCTGTCCTGGTGGTCGGCGGTGTTCGAGCTGCCCTCAGTGGCGATCGGCGGCATCACGCCGGCGAATGCCGCGCCGCTGGTCGCGGCGGGGGCGGATTTCCTCGCCGTGTGCGGATCGGTGTGGAACGGGGACGAGGCGGCTGCGGTCCGGGCGTTCGCCGAGGTTCTGGCCAAGTAGTAGGTTCGTCGCCGTCATGCCGGGCCGGTCGGGCGTGACGAGGGTGGTTTGCAGGCCGACCATGGAAACATCCGGCGTCCTGTTCCGTTCGTACCCCAAGCGTAACGGTTCAGGAGTGGGATGATGAAGGCGATCTTGGCGGCGGTTCTCGTTAGCGGCGCAGCGATATCCGCGGCGGCCCAGACCCCCCCGGCCCAAGCTCCGGCCCCGAATCCCGCGGTCGATCTCGACATCCTACGGGTGCAGGTCATCCTCGATCATCTCGGCTTCGGACCCGGCGTGCTGGACGGGCGCGGCGGCATCGCGCTGGTCAACGCGCTGAAGGGCTTTCAGGAATCGCGTGGGTTGCCGGTGACGGGCAAGACCGATGCCGCGACGGTGCAGGCGCTGTCGGCCTACCGCAATGCACGGCCGACCGTCACGCTGCCGCTGAGCCGGGCGGCGCTGACCGGGCCGTTCATCGACCCGCTGCCGAAGGATTACGCGGTCCAGGCGAAGCTGCCGACGATCGGCTACCGGTCGCCGATGGAGAAGCTGGCGGAGATGTTCCACACCACGCCCGCGGTCATCATGGCGCTGAATTCGCCGCAGACGATGCTGACGGTGGGGACGAAAGTCGTATTCCCCAACGCGCTGCCGTCCAGCCGCCAGTACGATCCCAAGCTGACCGACGAATGGCGCGCGACGCTGAACATGCTCAACGTCGACGCGAACCAGCCGCAGGCGGACCACATCGTCGTCGACAAGTCCGACGGCGTGCTGCGCGTGATGGACAAGGACGACAAACTGATCGCGCAGTTCACCGCGACGATGGGGTCGGAGCATGATCCGCTGCCGCTGGGCAACTGGACGATCAAGGGCGCGGATTACAACCCGAAGTTTCACTACAACCCGGCGCTGTTCTGGGACGCCAAGAAAGGCGACGACAAGGAGTTGCTGCCGCCGGGACCGAACGGACCGGTCGGCGTCGTGTGGCTGGATCTGTCGAAGGACCATTACGGCATCCACGGCACGCCCAATCCGGAGACGATCGGGCGCGCCGAAAGCCATGGCTGCATCCGCCTGACCAACTGGGATGGGGCGCGGCTGTCGGTGATGGTCAAGCCGGGGACGAAGGCGGTGTTCCGGGCGTAATCGCGGATGTCGCGGGTCGGGTGGGTCGTTCTGGCGCTGATCGTGCTGGGCACGCTGGCGTTCGGATCGATGCTGTCGTTCGGGTCCGGCGGCGGCCGGACGGTTCGCGAGCGGGTCGCACAGGTCTTACCGTTCGGACGCAGGCAGCCGGGCAGGTTGGTTGTGCCGGTCGCGGGTGTCCCGCGCGGCGCGATCGCCGACAGCTTCGGCGATGCGCGCGGTGGCGGCACGCGCGGGCATCATGGCACCGACATCATGGCGCCGGGCGGCACACCCGTGCTGGCGGCGGCGGACGGCACCGTCGAGAAGCTGTTCGAGAGCAGGCTGGGCGGCACGACGCTGTACGTTCGCTCGCCCGACCGGCGCTGGGTCTATTACTACGCGCATCTGTCGGGCTACGCTCCCGACATCGCGGAGGGCCGGCGGGTAAGGGCGGGGGACCCGGTCGCGTTCGTGGGCGATACGGGCGATGCCGGGCCGGGCAATTATCACCTCCATTTCGGTATCCAGCGCATGGCCGCGGGGGAGCGGTGGTGGCAGGGCGAGGACGTCAACCCCTACCCCCTGCTTGCCGGATCGGGCTCGCCTCGCTAGATCGCGGGGTACGGAGGCACGGCTTCCAGGCTCTTTCCAGTAGGTCTATCCCATGAAGATCAGCGGCGTGGACATCCGTCCCGGCAATATCATCGAGTATGAAGGCGGCATCTGGCGCGCCGTGAAGATTCAGCACACCCAGCCCGGCAAGGGCGGCGCGTATATGCAGGTCGAGCTGAAGAACCTGATCGACGGGCGCAAGAACAACGTGCGCTTCCGCTCCGCCGAGACGGTCGAGCGCGTGCGGCTGGATACGAAGGACTTCCAGTTCCTGTTCAAGGACGGCGAGGCGCTAACCTTCATGGACAAGGACAATTACGAGCAGATCACGCTCGACGCCGGCATCCTGGGCGACGCCGCGGCGTTCCTTCAGGACGGGATGGACGTGGTCCTCGAACTGTACGACGAGCGGCCGATCTCCGTCGAGCTGCCGTCGACGATCGAGGCGACGATCGTCGAGGCGGACGCGGTGGTGAAGGGGCAGACCGCCTCGTCCAGCTACAAGCCCGCGATCCTCGACAACGGCGTCCGCATCATGGTGCCGCCGCATATCGCCGCAGGGACGCGGATCGTGGTCGACGTGTACGAGCAGACCTACGTGCGGCGCGCGGAGTGACACGGACAGCGGAGCTGTTCGCACCCTCCGCCGCCCGGCCGGCGCGCGCGGCGCGACCGACGACGCGGGCTTTGCCCGCGGCCTGATGCCGAGGACCTTGCCGTCCTCACCCTCCCATCGCTGAAGAGCGATGGGTCCCTCCCTCTCCCAAAGGGAGAGGGACGAAGGAAGTATGATGCCCTCCCATTCCGGTCTATTCACCGTCATCGAGCGCGCCGCCCGCAAGGCGGGGCCGCGTCTGCGGCGCGACTTCAACGAAGTCCAGCATCTGCAGGTCAGCCGCAAGGGGCCGGCCGACTTCGTGTCGATGGCCGACCAGCGCGCCGAGCAGACGCTGTATGAGGAACTGAGCCACGCACGACCCGACTGGGGCTTCCTGATGGAGGAGCGCGGCGAGGTGGCGGGCGATCCGTCGAAGCCGCGCTTCATCGTCGATCCGCTGGATGGCACGTCCAACTTCCTGCACGGCATCCCGCATTTCTGCATCTCGATCGCGGTCGAGGAGCCGATGCCGAACGGCAAGCGCGAGATCACGACTGCGCTGGTCTATCAGCCGCTGACCGACGAGAGCTTCTGGGCCGAGAAGGGCCGGGGCGCGTGGCACACCGACCAGCGGCTGCGGGTCTCGGCGCGACGCGACCTGTCGGAGGCGCTGATCGCGACGGGTATCCCGTTCCTGGGACATGGCGACTTCGCGCAGTGGAGCCGCATCTTCGGCGCGGTGGCGCCGGAAGTGGCGGGTATCCGGCGCTTCGGCGCGGCGGCGCTGGACCTCGCATGGGTGGCCGCGGGCCGATATGACGGGTTCTGGGAATCCGGGCTGAAGCCGTGGGACGTCGCGGCGGGCCTGTTGCTGGTGAAGGAAGCGGGCGGCTTCGTCACCGATTTCCGCGGTGGCGACCGGCCGATGGAGCGCAACGAGTTCCTCGCGGCGAACGACGGTTTGCATTCCAAGCTGCACAAGCTGGTGGCGGGCGCATTGCGCTGAGGGTCCGGCCCCTGTCGAAGCAACGGTAAGGCCCCTGTCGAAACGACGGTAAGGCCCCGGCATCCACCCGTCCGGGCGGGGCAACACAGGTGTGTTTCCCAGCATAGCGTGCTTCTTGCGAGTTATTCTCACACCCTCCCAGCCTTGCCCGCCCCGGCGGGCGGGCCTAAAGCGGGCCTTATCCGTTCGCACCTGCGAGAAGCCCCTTGGTCGACCTGTCGCAATATCTTCCCATCCTGCTGTTCCTGGGCGTGGCGATCGCGCTGTCGAGCGCGTTCGTGTTCCTGCCGATGCTGGTCGGTCGCCTGACCGGCTCGCATCAGCCCAACGAACAGAAGCTGTCCGAGTATGAGTGCGGCTTCCCCGCGTTCGAGGATCCGCGCAGCCAGTTCGACGTGCGTTTTTATCTGATCGCCATCCTGTTCATCATCTTCGATCTTGAGGCGGCGTTCCTATATCCTTGGGCAGTAAGCGTTTTTTCGCTCGGCTGGACCGCCTGGATCTCGATGATGATCTTCATCGGCGAACTGGCGCTCGGCCTTGCCTATGCATGGAAGAAGGGAGCACTCGAATGGGAGTGACCGCACATTCCGGGCCGATCGGCCTCGTCAACAATCCGGAGCCCGGTACGTCGATCATCCAGCCCGATCAGGGTTTTTTCGACGGGCTGAACGGAGAGCTGACCGACAAGGGTTTCCTCGTCACGTCGACCGAGGAGCTGTTCCAGTGGGCACGGACGGGCTCGCTCTGGTGGATGACGTTCGGGCTGGCATGCTGCGCGGTGGAGATGATCCACGTCAACATGCCGCGCTACGACCTCGAGCGGTTCGGCGCAGCCCCGCGCGCATCGCCGCGCCAGTCGGACGTGATGATCGTCGCGGGCACGCTGTGCAACAAGATGGCCCCGGCGCTGCGCAAGGTCTACGACCAGATGTCGGAGCCGAAATACGTCATCTCGATGGGTAGCTGCGCCAATGGCGGCGGTTACTACCACTACAGCTACTCGGTCGTGCGCGGCTGCGACCGGATCGTGCCGGTCGACATCTATGTGCCCGGTTGCCCGCCGACCGCGGAGGCGCTGTTGTACGGCATCATGCAGTTGCAGCGTAAGATCCGTCGCAGCGGGAGCATCGAGCGTTGAGGGCTCCCGCTCCCGTCTATACCGTCGCGCTGAACGACGAGACGATCGAGCTGGCGACGCAGGCGATCGGCGGCGCGCTGGTCCATGCCGTCGAACTCGTCGGGGAGGTGCAGTTGCATGTCCATCGCGACGGGCTGGTGCCGGCGCTGACCGCGCTCCGTGATACCCCGGGGCTGGAATATCAGCAGCTGATGGAGATCGCCGGCGTTGACTATCCGAGCCGCGCCGAGCGGTTCGACGTCGTCTACAACCTGTTGTCGCTGACCCGGAACCACCGCGTGCAGGTGCATGTCGCGACCGACGAGGATCATCCGATCCCGTCCGTCACCGGCATCTGGCCCGTC
This sequence comes from Sphingomonas sp. Leaf343, assembly GCF_001423765.1. Lineage (GTDB taxonomy): Bacteria > Pseudomonadota > Alphaproteobacteria > Sphingomonadales > Sphingomonadaceae > Sphingomonas. The sequence continues at coordinate 279,557 of NZ_LMPG01000010.1, read as the reverse complement.
GCGGGCTGGCTGGAGCGCGAGGTGTACGACCTTTATGGGGTGCTGTTCGAGGGTAATCAGGACCTTCGCCGCATCCTGACCGATTACGGTTTTCGCGGCCATCCGCTGCGCAAGGACTTCCCGATGACCGGGTATACCGAGCTTCGCTACTCCGAGGAGGAGAAGCGGGTGGTGTACGAGCCGGTGTCGCTGGCCCAGGATTTCCGCAATTTCGACTTCCTGAGCCCGTGGGAGGGCGCGTCCTACGTGCTGCCGGGCGACGAGAAGGCGGCGCAGCCGCAGGCCAAGGGCGCGCAGACTCCGGTGAGCGCCGATGCGGTGCAGAAGGCGGATGCCAAGGCCGACGCGGCGAAGCCCGGCGGCGAGCCGGCGAAGGCGTCGAGCGAACCCTATGCGAAGACGACGGCGGACTCGACGGCGGACACCGGCAAGGGTGCTCCCGAAGCGGATGCCGTGCCGAAGCCGAAGGACCCCGATGTGATCCCCTCGAAGCCGGGAGCGCAGAACCAATGAGTGCCGATCCAGGGCTGGCGCCCGCGACCACGACGGTCGATCCCTATGTCGATGACGTACTGAACGCGACCGCGATCGAGCGGTCGGGCGGCGACGGGTTCAGCGAGGGTGGCGACGTCACCATCAGCAACTACACGATCAACTTCGGGCCTCAGCACCCGGCCGCGCACGGCGTGCTGCGGCTGGTGATGGAGCTGGATGGCGAGATCGTGACGCGGATCGATCCGCATGTCGGGCTGCTCCACCGCGGCACCGAGAAGCTGATCGAGTACAAGACCTACGCGCAGGCGATCCCGTATTTCGACCGGCTCGATTACTGCTCGCCGATGTGCATGGAACATACGTTCGTGCTGGCGATCGAGAAGCTGCTCGATCTGGAAGTGCCGGTGCGCGCCCAGTATCTGCGCGTGTTCTTCGCCGAGCTGACCCGCATCTGCAATCACATGCTGAACCTCGGCAGTCACGTCATGGACGTCGGGGCGATGACCCCAAATCTGTGGCTGTTCGAGATCCGCGAAGACTGCATGAACTTCTTCGAGCGGGCGTCCGGCGCGCGGATGCACCACAACTACATCCGGCCGGGCGGCGTGCATCAGGACGTGCCGTTGAAGCTGCTGACGGACATCGCCGACTGGCTCGACACGCGCCTGCCGCAGTTGTTCGAGGATGCAATCTCGCTGGTCGCGGACAACCGCATCTTCAAGCAGCGCAACGTCGACATCGCCACGGTCAGCCGCGAGGATGCGATCGCCTGGGGCTTTTCCGGCCCGATGATCCGCGCGGCGGGCATTCCGTGGGACCTGCGCAAGTCGCAGCCGTACGACGTGTACGACCGCATGGAGTTCGACATTCCCGTCGGTACGCGCGGCGATTGCTACGACCGGTTCATGGTCCGCGTCGAGGAGGTCCGCCAGTCGGCCCGCATCATGCGCCAGTGCCTGCGCGACATGCCCGAGGGGCCGATCGCCAGCGACGACCGCAAGGTGGTACCGCCGAAACGCAGCGAGATGAAGCGCTCGATGGAGGCGCTGATCCACCACTTCAAGCTCTACACCGAGGGCTACCACGTGCCCGCGGGCGAAGTGTACGTCGCGACGGAGAGTCCGAAGGGCGAGTTCGGCGTGTATTTGGTGTCGGACGGTACGAACAAGCCGTACCGCTGCAAGATCCGGCCGACCGCGTTCAGCCATTTGCAGGCGATGGACTTCATGAGCCGCGGCCACATGCTGGCGGATACGACCGCCATCCTGGGCGCGATGGATATCGTTTTTGGTGAGTGTGACCGCTGATGGCCGACGCCGTTCATATCCCCGACGAGGCCGAGACCCGCGCGCGCTGGGGCGTGTTCGCGTGGAACGACGAGAATGCCGAAAAGGCGAAGATCGTGCTCGGCCGCTATCCGGCCGGACGCGAGCAGTCGGCGTCGATCCCGCTGCTCGATCTGGCGCAGCGTCAGGTCGGGGCGGAGACGCACACGCAGGGCTGGCTGCCGGTGCCGGTGATCGAGTTCGTCGCGCGCCAGATCGGCGTGCCGTACATGCGCGTGTACGAGGTCGCGACCTTCTACACGATGTTCAATCTTGCGCCGGTCGGCCGCTATCACGTGCAGGTGTGCGGAACGACGCCGTGCATGCTGGCGGGCAGCGACGACGTGCTGGCGGCGTGCAGGAACCGCGGCCTGGTCAAGGGTGGGACAACGCCGGACGGCCTGTTCACGCTCACAGAGGTCGAGTGTCTGGGCACCTGCGCCAATGCGCCGATGGTGCAGATCAACGACGATAACTACGAAGACCTCGATTACGACCGCACCGTCGCGGTGCTGGAGGCGCTGGCCAAGGGCGAGACGCCCGCGCCGGGCTCCACCACGGGTCGTCGTGCGAGCTGCCCGGCGGGCGGGCCGACCACCCTCAGGGAGATGGTCGACGCGAACCACGATTACCGGGGGGAGTGGGCCTGATGCTCGCCGACAAGGACCGCATCTTCACGAACGTCTACGGCTTCCAGCCCTGGACGTTGCAGGCGGCGCGCGCGCGCGGCGACTGGGACAACACCAAGGCGTTGCTGGCGCTTGGGCAGGACAAGATCATCGATGTCGTCAAGGCGTCGGGTCTGCGCGGGCGCGGCGGGGCGGGCTTCCCGACCGGTACCAAATGGTCGTTCATGCCGAAGGAGCCGAAGGCGGACCGCCCCAACTTCCTCGTCATCAACGCCGACGAGTCCGAACCCGGTTCGTGCAAGGACCGCGAGATCATCCGCCACGATCCGCACAAGCTGATCGAGGGGGCACTGGTCGCCGGTTTCGCGATGCGCGCGCGAGCGGCGTACATCTACATCCGCGGCGAGTATATCCGCGAGGCGGAGACCCTGTTCGCCGCCGTCGCCGAGGCGTACGAGGCCGGGCTGGTCGGCAAGAACGCGTGCGGCTCGGGTTACGATTTCGACGTCTTCGTGCACCGCGGCGCGGGTGCGTATATCTGCGGCGAAGAGACGGCGATGCTCGAATCGCTGGAGGGCAAGAAGGGCCAGCCGCGCCTCAAGCCGCCGTTCCCGGCGGGCGCGGGCCTGTACGGCTGCCCGACGACGGTCAACAACGTCGAATCGATCGCGGTCGCGCCGACGATCTTGCGGCGTGGCGCGGAGTGGTTCTCCAGCTTCGGCGCGGAGAATAATCGCGGCACCAAGCTGTTCCAGATCAGCGGCCATGTGAACAAACCGTGCGTGGTCGAGGAGGCGATGAGCATCCCCTTCCGCCAGTTGATCGAGGAACATTGCGGCGGCATCCGTGGCGGCTGGGACAATCTGCTCGCGGTGATCCCCGGCGGATCGTCGGTGCCGCTGGTGCCCGCGGCGCAGATCATGGACGCGCCGATGGACTTTGACGGGCTGAAGGCGGTCGGATCGGGGCTCGGCACCGCGGCGATCATCGTCATGGACAAGTCCACCGACATCGTCCGTGCGATCAGCCGCATCTCGTATTTCTACAAGCATGAGAGCTGCGGCCAGTGCACGCCGTGCCGCGAAGGCACCGGCTGGATGTGGCGGATGATGGAACGACTGCGCACCGGCGACGCCGAGATCGGCGAGATCGACATGCTGCAACAGGTGACGAAGCAGGTCGAGGGCCATTCGATCTGCGCGCTGGGCGACGCCGCGGCATGGCCGATCCAGGGCCTCATCAAGCATTTCCGCCCTGAACTGGAGCGGCGGATCAACGAACGCGGGGGCGACCTCGCACCGATGCAGGAAGCGGCAGAATAATGCCAAAGCTGAAGGTCGACGGGATCGAAGTCGAGGTGCCTCAGGGTGCCACGGTGTTGCAGGCGTGCGAGGCCGCGGGAAAGGAAATCCCGCGCTTCTGCTATCATGAACGGCTGTCGATCGCCGGCAATTGCCGCATGTGCCTCGTCGAGGTGAAGCCGGGACCGCCCAAGCCGCAGGCGTCGTGCGCCCTGCCGGCCGCGGACAATCAGGAGGTCTTCACCACCACGCCGATGGTGAAGCATGCCCGTGAGGGCATCATGGAATTCCTGCTCATCAACCACCCGCTGGATTGCCCGATCTGCGATCAGGGCGGCGAGTGCGATCTTCAGGACCAGTCGGTCGCGTACGGACGCGGCCAGAGCCGGTTCCAGGAGAACAAGCGCGCGGTCACCGAGAAATATATGGGGCCGATCGTCAAGACGATCATGACTCGCTGCATCCAGTGCACGCGCTGCATCCGCTTCGCCGAAGAGGTCGCGGGCGTCGAGGAGATCGGCGCGATCTATCGCGGCGAGAACATGCAGATCACGTCCTACCTCGAAGAGGCGGTGACGAGCGAGCTGAGCGGCAACGTCGTCGATCTGTGCCCGGTCGGGGCGCTGACGTCGAAGCCCTATGCGTATGAAGCGCGGCCGTGGGAGCTGCGGCGGACGCTGACGATCGACGTGATGGACGCGGTCGGCACCAACATCCGGCTCGACAGCCGCGGTCGTCAGGTGCTGCGCTGCGTGCCGCGGATCAACGAGGACGTGAACGAGGAGTGGGCGTCGGACAAGACGCGCCACGCCGTCGACGGGCTGGTCCGCCGGCGTCTTGACCGGCCGTTCGTCCGCAGGGCCGGCAAGCTGGTCGAGGCGACGTGGGACGAGGCGTTCGCGGCGATCGCGGCGGTGGACGCCGGGTCGAGCGTCGCGGCGGTCGCGGGCGATCTGGTCGATTGCGAGACAATGTACGCGGCGAAGGCGCTGCTCGCCTCGATGGGCTCGACCCTGCTCGAAGGGCGGCAGACGGGCATGGACTATGACACGTCCAGCCTGGCGGCGGTGAACTTCAACACGACGATCGCGGGCACCGAAGAGGCGGACGCGATCCTGCTGGTCGGCACCAACCTGCGCTGGGAAGCGCCGCTGGTGAACACGCGCATCCGCAAGGCGATCAAGCGCGGCGCGAAGGTGTTCGCGGTCGGGCCGGAGACGGACCTGACCTACAAGGTGCAGTGGCTTGGGGCCGACCTGTCGGTGCTGGGCGACCTGCCCGACGCGGTGACGACGGCGTTCGGCGAGGCGAAGACGCCGATGGTGATTGTCGGCGGTGGCGCGCTGAAGGGCGGCCATGGTGCGGCGCTGAAGCTGGCCGACACGCTGAACCTCGTGCGGGACGGCTGGAACGGCTTCAACGTCGTGCACATGGCGGCGTCGCGGATGGGTGGCCTGATGCTCGGCTACGCGCAGAAGGGCGGCATCGCCGATGTGGCGGACGCGAAGCTGACCTTCTTCCTCGGCGCGGACGAGGTCGATTTCTCACGGTTCGGTGGCTTCAAGGTTTATATCGGTCATCACGGCGACAAGGGTGCGGCGGCCGCGGACGTGGTTCTGCCGGGCGCGACCTATGCCGAGAAGTCGGGGACATGGGTCAACCTCGAAGGGCGCGTGCAGCGCGGCGAGCGGGCGGTGTTCCCACCGGGCGACGCGCGCGAGGACTGGAGCATCCTGCGTGCCCTGTCCGAAGTGGTCGGCACGAAGCTGCCGTTCGACAGCCTCGCGGGCTTGCGCGAGGAGATGTACACGGCGGTGCCGGCTTTGCGGCATGAGGGGCTGGCCAGCTTTGCGTGGAGCGCACCCGCTTTGGACGCGACCGCATCCGGCGTAATGGACGGCTATCCGATCAAGGATTTCTACCTGACCAATGCGATCTGCCGCGCGTCGCCGACGATGCAGCGCTGCTCGGCCGAACTGATCCACGGACAGGATTTCGCGGAGGCGGCGGAGTGACGGGTTTCTTCAATACGACCGTCGGCATGAGCTACGAATGGTCGTGGTTCCTGGCGACGATCATCGGCATCCTCGTCATCGCGTTGCCGCTGATGCTGGCGGTGGCGATGATTATTTACGCCGATCGCAAGATCTGGGCGGCGATGGCGCTGCGGCGCGGTCCGAACGTGGTCGGGCCGTTCGGCCTGCTGCAGTCGTTCGCGGACGGCCTGAAGGTCTTCCTTCAGGAGACGATCATCCCCGCCGCGGCCAATCGCGGGCTGTTCCTGCTGGCGCCGATCATCACCTTCACGGTCGCGCTGATCGTGTGGGCGGTGGTGCCGTTCCAGGCGGGCGTGGTGCTGGCCGACATCAATGTCGGGTTGCTGTACGTGCTCGCGGCGTCGTCGCTGGGCGTGTACGGGATCATCCTGTCGGGCTGGGCGTCGAACTCCAAATACCCCTTCTACTCCGCGCTGCGCGCCGCGGCGCAGATGGTCAGCTACGAGGTCGCGATCGGCTTCGTCCTGATCTCGGTCGTGTTGTGGGCGGGCAGCTTCAACCTGTCGACGATCGTGCTGGCGCAGCGCGCGGTGTGGCCGATCATCCCGGTCAACGGCTTCGCGTTCAATCCGCTGCTGTTTCCGATGGCGGTGGTGTTCCTGATTTCCGCGCTGGCCGAGACGCAGCGCGCGCCATTCGACCTGACCGAGGCGGAGTCGGAGCTGGTCGCCGGTTACCAGACCGAATATTCGTCGATGAGCTTCGCGCTGTTCTGGCTGGGCGAATACGCCAACGTGCTGCTGATGTGCGCGCTGAACGCGACCTTGTTCTGGGGCGGATGGCTGCCGCCGGTCGACTGGGCACCGCTCTATGTGGTGCCGGGGATCATCTGGCTGTTCGCCAAGATCCTGTTCTTCTTCTTCGTGTTCAGCTGGATCAAGGCGACGGTGCCCCGGTACCGCTACGATCAGCTGATGCGGCTGGGCTGGAAGATCTTCTTGCCGCTGTCGCTGTTCTGGGTGTTCCTCGTGTCCGGCGTGCTGATGTTCATGCGGGTGGGAATCTGATTATGTCTATCGCGCAGACCATCAAGGCGTTCACGCTGTGGGAGTTCGTCAAGGCGCACGCCCTGACCCTGAAGTATTTTTTCAAGGCCAAGGCGACGATCAACTACCCCTACGAGCGCAACCCGGTCAGCCCGCGGTTCCGCGGCGAGCATGTGCTGCGCCGCTATCCGAACGGCGAGGAGCGGTGCATCGCGTGCAAGCTGTGCGAGGCGGTATGCCCGGCGCAGGCGATCACGATTGAGGCCGAGCCGCGCGACGACGGCTCGCGCCGCACCACACGCTACGATATCGACATGACGAAGTGCATCTATTGCGGGCTCTGTCAGGAGGCATGCCCCGTCGATGCGATCGTCGAGGGTCCGAACTACGAATTCTCGACCGAGACGCGCGAGGAGCTGATCTACGACAAGGCCAAGCTGCTCGATAATGGCGACCGCTGGGAAAGTGCGATCGCGGCGAACCTTGCCGCCGATGCGCCGTACCGTTAATGCGCCGCTTCATCCTTAACAGCGCGGGCAAGGGGGCCGTCGCGTGATCCAGGCCATCGCCTTCTATCTGTTCGCCGCCGTCGTGATCCTGTCCGGTGCGATGACGATCTCGTCGCGCAACCCGGTGCATTCGGTCATGTGGCTGATCCTGGCGTTCTTCAACGCCGCCGGGCTGATGATTCTTGTCGGCGCCGAGTTCATCGCGATGCTGCTCGTCATCGTCTATGTCGGCGCGGTCGCGGTGCTGTTCCTGTTCGTCGTCATGATGCTCGACATCGACTTCGCCGAACTGCGGGCGGGCGTGATGCGCTATGCCGGCATCGGTCTGGCCGTCGCGGTCGCGCTGGCGGCGGAGGTCATCATCGCGGTCGGTGCGTGGAGCGCCGGGACGCTGGACCTGACACGCCGGGTCGCGCCGATCGATCCGGTCGTGCCGAATATCCAGGCGATCGGTAACCTGCTCTATTCGCGCTACGTCTTCATCTTCGAGGCGGCCGGTTTCGTCCTGCTCGTCGCGATGATCGGCGCGATCGTGCTGACCCACCGCGAGCGGTCGGGCGTGCGCGGGCAGAACATCGCGCGTCAGGTGAACCGCCGGCCGCAGGACGCTACGCGCAACACGCAGCCGCCCGTGGGGCAGGGGGTGTCGCTGTGATCGGTCTGGTCCATTATCTGGTCGTGTCGGCGATCCTGTTCACGATGGGGGTGCTCGGCATCTTCGTGAACCGGAAGAACCTGATCGTCATCCTGATGGCGATCGAGCTGATCCTGCTCGCGGTGAACCTGAACCTCGTCGCCTTCTCCGCCTATCTGCACGATCTGGTCGGACAGGTGTTCGCCATGTTCGTGCTGACCGTGGCGGCGGGCGAGGCGGCGATCGGTCTCGCGATCCTCGTCATCTATTTCCGTGGCCGGGGCACGATCTCGGTCGACGACGTCAACCGGATGAAGGGGTAAACGGTTGATCCTCGCTATCGTCTTCCTGCCGCTGCTCGCGGCGATCATCGCAGGTCTTGGGAACAAGGCGCTAGGTGCGTTCCCGGCCAAGGTGCTGACCACGGCCGCGCTGTTCGCGTCGTGCGCGCTGTCGTGGCCGATCTTTCTGGGCTTCATCGCCGGATCGAACGTCGCGACGGTGACGCCGGTGCTGACGTGGATCGTGTCGGGCGGCGTCGACGTCGCCTGGGGCTTCCGCGTCGATGCGCTGACCGCCGTGATGCTGGTCGTCATCACGTCGGTGTCCGCGCTCGTCCATCTGTATAGCTGGGGCTATATGGAGGAGGACCCGGACCAGCCGCGCTTCTTCGCCTATCTGTCGCTGTTCACCTTCGCGATGCTGATGCTGGTGACGGCGGACAACCTGATCCAGATGTTCTTCGGCTGGGAGGGCGTCGGTCTGGCGTCGTACCTGCTGATCGGCTTCTGGTTCCGCAAGCCCTCGGCGAATGCCGCCGCGATCAAGGCTTTCGTGGTCAACCGCGTCGGCGATCTCGGCTTCATGCTCGGTATCTTCGGCACGTTCCTCGTCTTCGGCACCGTGTCGATCCCCGCGATCCTCGCCGCGGCCCCGGGCATGGCGGGATCGACGATCGGCTTCCTCGGCTATCGCGTAGATACGATGACGGTGCTGTGCCTGCTGCTGTTCGTCGGCGCGATGGGCAAGTCGGCGCAGCTCGGCCTGCACACCTGGCTCCCCGACGCGATGGAAGGCCCGACCCCGGTGTCGGCGCTGATCCACGCCGCCACGATGGTCACCGCCGGCGTGTTCATGGTGTGCCGCCTGTCGCCGATGTTCGAGATGTCGTCGGCGGCGCTTCACGTCGTGACGTTCGTGGGCGCGGCGACCTGCCTGTTCGCGGCGACGTGCGGACTGGTGCAGACCGACATCAAGCGTGTCATCGCCTATTCGACCTGTTCGCAGCTCGGCTACATGTTCTTCGCGGCCGGGGTCGGCGCGTACGGCGCGGCGATGTTCCACCTGTTCACGCACGCCTTCTTCAAGGCGCTGCTGTTCCTGGGCGCCGGTTCGGTGATCCACGCGATGCACCATGAGCAGGACATGCGCTATTACGGGGCCTTGCGGAAAAGCATTCCGCTGACCTTCTGGGCGATGATGATGGGGACGCTGGCGATCACCGGTGTCGGCATTCCGGGTATCCTCGGCCTGCCGCAGATCGGCTTCGCGGGCTTCCATTCGAAGGATGCGATCATCGAGGCGGGCTGGGCGTCGGGCAATCCGGGCGTGTGGTTCGTCGGCGTCCTAGTCGCAGCGATCACCAGCTTCTATTCGTGGCGGCTGATGTTCCTGACCTTCTGGGGTCAGCCGCGCTGGGCCGCGTCGGAGCATATCCAGCACGCATTGCACGACGCGCATGGGCATCACGACGATCACGCGCATGCCGACGCGCACGACGCGCATCACGCCGACGAGGCGCATGGCAATCCGGCACAGGCCGAGGACAGCGGTCATCGTCCGTCGGTGCATGGCGCCTCGCAGCAGGATCTGCCGACCGGCACCGGCGGCTATCATCCGCACGAGAGCCCGGTCCCGATCCTGATCCCGCTCGGCGTATTGTCGCTGGGGGCGATCGCCGCGGGCTTCGCGTTCCACGGCGCGTTCATCGAGCCGGAGGCGGGCGAAACCTTCTGGAAGGGTGCGCTGGCGTTCCGCGAGCATCTGATGCACGCGATGCACGAGGTGCCGACGATCATCAAACTGTCAGCGTCGATCGCGATGCTGCTCGGGCTGTTCACCGCCTGGTATGCGTATATCCGCAAGCCGGACTTCCCGGCGATCGTCGCGGACCAGTTCAGCGTCCTCTACCGCTTCCTGCTCCACAAATGGTATTTCGACGAGTTGTACAATTTGCTGTTCGTCCGTCCTGCCTTCGCCATCGGTCGCCTGTTGTGGCACCGGGGCGACGAGAAGACGATCGACCGGTTCGGCCCGAACGGGTCGGCATGGCTGGTGCAACTGGGATCGCGCGGGGCGGCCAGGCTACAATCGGGGTATGTCTATTCCTATGCCTTCGTCATGTTGATCGGGCTGACCGCCGCGGTCACCTGGGCCATTGCGGGTTGATCGGGTGATGGAAGGCTTTCCCATCCTGTCGCTGATGCTCGCGGTTCCGGCGATTGCCGCCGTGGCGTGCCTGTTCCTGCCGGCGCAGACCGCGCGCGTCGTGGCGCTGGCCGCGACGTTGATCGACTTTGCGCTCGGCATCGTGCTGTGGACCAGCTTCGACATCGGCGGCGCCCAGTGGCAGTTCGTCGAACAGGGGCCACGCCTCGGCTTCTTCGCCTGGGACCTCGGCATCGACGGGTTCGCGCTGCTGCTCATCATGCTCAGCGTGTTCCTGATGCCGATCTGCATCGGCGCGAGCTGGCGGTCGGTGACGAACCGCGTGCCGGAATACATGGCGGCGTTCCTGCTGACCGAGGTGCTGATGATCGGCACGTTCGCGGCGCAGGACCTGTTCCTGTTCTACCTGTTCTTCGAAGCCGGCCTGATCCCGATGTACCTCATCATCGGCATCTGGGGCGGCGCGAACCGCATCTACGCGTCGTACAAGTTCTTCCTGTACACGCTGCTCGGCTCGCTGCTGATGCTGATCGCGATGCTGTACATGGTGCAGACTGCGGGCACGTCGAGCATTCCCCGGCTTCAGGCGTTCGACTTCCCCGCGCATGTCCAGACATGGCTGTGGCTGGCGTTCTTCGCGTCGTTCGCGGTGAAGATGCCGATGTGGCCGGTGCACACCTGGCTGCCCGACGCGCACGTGCAGGCGCCGACCGCCGGGTCGGTAATCCTGGCGGGCGTGCTGCTGAAGCTGGGTGGCTACGGCTTCCTGCGCTTCAGCCTGCCAATGTTCCCGGAGGCGTCGGGCCAGCTGACATGGCTGATCTTCGCCTTGTCGAGCATCGCCGTCATCTACACCTCGCTCGTCGCGCTGGTGCAGGCGGACATGAAGAAGCTGATCGCCTATTCGTCGGTTGCGCACATGGCGATCGTGACCATCGGCCTGTTCGCCTTCAACCGGCAAGGTATCGAAGGTGCGATGATCATGATGCTCAGCCACGGGCTGGTATCCGGCGCGCTGTTCCTGTGCGTCGGCGTGATCTACGACCGGCTGCATACGCGAGAGATTTCGCGGTACGGCGGGCTCAGCATCAACATGCCGCGCTATGCGATCCTGTTCCTGTTCTTCACGATGGCGTCGATCGGTCTGCCGGGCACCAGCGGCTTCGTCGCAGAGTTCCTGTCGCTGATGGGCACCTATCAGGTGTCGACCTGGACCGCATTGCTGTGCACGACGGGCATCATCCTCGGTGCGGCGTACATGCTCTACCTCTATCGTCGGGTCGCCTATGGCGAGATCCCGTCGGAAGAGGTGCGGGCGATGCCGGACCTGAGCAGCCGCGAATTGTGGCTGCTGGCACCGATCGCGGCGGTCGTGCTGTGGATGGGCGTCTATCCCGAGAGCTTCATGGCGCCGATGCGGACCGACGTCGCGACGCTGCTGGCACGGGTCGACCGCGCCGCACCGCCGGGCGACTCCAAACCTACCGCCGGCAACCCGGCTGCCGCCGCCAAGGCCGCGGCGGAGCATGGCGGCGAGCACGGGGCTGCGGCCGCCGGGCATGAAACGACGCCGGGGGAGGCGCACTGATGAGCTACGCCGCCAACCTCGCGATGACCTTGCCCGAACTGGTGCTGGGCGTCGGTGCGATCATTTTGATGCTGGTGTCCGCGTGGGGCGGGCTGGGTTCGACACGCCTTGTGTCGTGGGCCTCGGTCGCGATCCTCGCGGGCGCGGGCATCGCCCTGACGGGTCCGGCCGGCAACGGCGGGTCTGCGTTCGACGGACTGTACCGCGCCGACGCGTTCGCCGCCTTCTCCAAGGTGCTGATCTACATCGCCACCGCCATCGCCATCCTGATGGCGCCGGGCTTCTTCCAGCGTACCAGCGGCGACGATCTGCGGCCGGAATATCCGGTGCTGATGCTGCTCTCGGCCGCGGGCATGGGCATGATGGTGTCGGCGACGGACATGCTGACGCTGTATGTCGGTCTGGAGTTGCAGAGCCTTGCCGCCTACGTGCTGGCCAGCTTCATGAGGCGCGATGCGCGTTCGGCGGAGGCCGGGCTGAAGTATTTCGTGCTGGGCGCGCTCGCCAGCGGCATCCTGTTGTACGGCATCAGTCTCGTCTACGGCTTCTCGGGCACTACGCTGTTCGACGGCATCGCCGCGGCCTATGCCGGGCAGCGATCGATGGGCCTGCTGTTCGGGCTGGTGTTCGTGTTCGCCGGCATCGCGTTCAAGATCTCGGCGGTGCCGTTCCACATGTGGACGCCCGACGTGTACGAGGGTGCGCCGACGCCGGTGACCGCGTTCTTCGCCTCCGCGCCTAAGGTCGCGGCGATGGGTCTCGCGGTGCGCGTCGCGATCGAGGCGATGGGGCCGGCGACGGACCAGTGGCGCCAGATCGTGATCTTCGCGGCACTGGCATCGATCGTGCTCGGCGCAGTCGCGGCGATCGGGCAGACCAACATCAAGCGGCTGCTGGCCTATTCCTCGATCAACAATGTCGGCTTCGCGCTGATCGGCCTCGCCGCGGGTACGCCTGCGGGCGTATCTGGCGTAATGACGTACATGACGATCTACGTCGCGATGACGCTGGGATCGTTCCTCGTCGTGTTGCAGATGCGCGACGAGGACGGTCAGCCGGTCGAGACGATCGCCAGCCTGTCGGGCATGTCGCGGACGCGGCCGGCGCTGGCCGCGGCGATGGCGATGTTCATGTTCTCGCTCGCCGGCATCCCGCCGCTCTTCGGGTTCTATGCCAAGTTTGCGGTGTTCGATGCGGCGGTCGCGGCGGGGCTGTTCCCGCTGGCAGCGGTGGGCATCGCGGCATCGACGATCGGGGCCTATTATTACCTGCGCGTCGTCAAGACGATGTACTTCGACGAACCCGTGACGGCGTTCCCGCGCTTCGAGGGCGAGGCGTTGCAGGGCGGCCTGATCGCGGTGGCGGCGGTGTTCGTCTCGCCGCTCGGCTATTTCGCGATCCCGCTGCTGGGTGGCTGGACGATGGCTGCGGCGCGGGCGCTGTTCTGACGCAGCACCGGACGGTTGCGGAGACGGGGTCGACCAACGCCGACCTCGTCCTGCTGGCGAAGGCGGGTGCGGCGGAGGGGTTCTGGCTCCGGGCCGAGCGCCAGACGGCGGGACGCGGGCGGCAGGGTCGCGCGTGGGTGTCGCCTCCGGGCAACGTCTATGCGTCGACGCTGGTGCGGTTGCGCGGAAGCGATCCTCAGGCGGCGACGCTGGCGCTCGTCGCGGCGGTGGCTCTGGAGGAAGCGGTTGCGGTCTTCCTCGGCGCTTCGCCCTCACCCGTCCGGCGCTCCGCGCCTCCCGCCCTCTCCCGAAGGGAGGGGGAGTTGGTGCTCAAATGGCCGAATGATCTGCTGCTCGATGGAGCCAAGCTGTCCGGGATACTGCTCGACCGTGTGGACGATGCGGTGATCGTCGGGATCGGCGTCAACCTCGCGCATCACCCCGATCTGCCGGATCGTGCCACGACGAGCCTTGCGGCGCACGGGGTCGGTGTCGATCCGGCCGCCTTCCTCGACGTGCTGGCGGAGGCGTTCGCACGCTGGGTCGGGCTGTGGCGGGGTGAGGGCATTGCCGCAGTGCGCGCGCGGTGGCTGGAACGGGCGCATCCGGTCGGCACCGCACTCACCGCCCGGCTGGCGGACGGTATCGTGATCGATGGGCTGTTCGACGGCCTCGACCCCGACGGTGCACTGACGCTGCGCTTGGCGTCGGGCGAACGGCGTGTCATCCACGCCGCCGACGTTTTCCTGCTCTGAAGGACGGGCATGCTACTCGCGATCGATGCCGGCAACACGAACGTGGTCTTCGCGCTGGTCGAGGATGGCACCGTCCGTGCCCGCTGGCGCATCGCCACCGACCCGCGCCGCACCGCCGACGAATATGCCGTGTGGCTCAGCCAGTTGCTGGCGCTGGAGGGATATGACCGCAGCATCGTGGAGGGGGTGATCGTCGCCACCGTCGTGCCGCGCGCGCTCCACAACCTCCAGGTGCTCAGCTCTAAGTATTTCAGGACGGAGGCGCTGATCGCCGGTCGTGCGCCGGTCGAATGGGGCATCGCGATCGACGTCGACGAACCCGCATCGCTGGGGGCGGATCGCGCGGTCAACACGATCGCCGCGCATGCGTTGCACGCGGGCGACCTGATCGTGATCGACTTCGGCACCGCGACGACGTTCGACGTCAGCGACTATAGCGGCGCGTACAAGGGGGGCATCATCGCGCCCGGCATCAACCTGTCGCTAGACGCGCTGGTCACCGCCGCCGCCAAGTTGCCGCGCATCGCGATCGAGGCGCCGGCGACCGCCAGCGTCGTTGGCCGCAATACCGTCGACCAGATGCACATCGGCATCTATTGGGGCTATATCGCCATGATCGAGGGGCTGGTCGCCCGCCTGAAGGCGGAGGTCGGACGGCCCGTCAAGGTCATCGCGACGGGCGGTCTGGCCGATCTTTTCAGGCAACATACGATCGTGTTCGACGCGATCGAACCCGACCTGACCATTCAGGGGCTGGCGATGATGTGGGATAAGGCCCATATCCGCTGAACCACGCCCGCGCCGGGCGACCATCCGGCGCTCCCTTATTTGAAAGTATTGAATGACTCCGAAGAACGAACTGCTTTTCTGTGCGCTCGGCGGCTCCGGCGAGATCGGCATGAACGTCAACCTTTATGGTTGTCGCGGCAAATGGTTGATGGTCGATTGCGGCATCACCTTCGCGGACCCGGCCTATCCGGGCATCGACGTGATCCTGCCGGACCTGCAATTCATCGAGGACCGGATCGACGATCTGGTCGGCATCGTCCTGACGCACGGGCATGAGGACCATATCGGCGCGCTGCCCTATCTGGCCGAGGATCTCGGCGTGCCGCTCTATGCGACGCAGTTCACCGCCGGGCTGATCCGCGGCAAGCTGGACGAGGAAGGCATCGCCGACCGCGTCAAGCTGAAGATCATGGAGCCGAGCCGGCGTTTCGATGTCGGCGGCTTCGGCGTGACGTTCGTGCCGCTGTCGCACTCGATCCCGGAATCCTCGGCGCTGCTGATCGAGACGCCGGAGGGCACGGTGTTCCACACCGGCGACTGGAAGCTGGACTCGACGCCGTTGATCGGGACGCCGTTCGACCCGAAGCAGCTCGCCGCGATCGGCGACAAGGGTGTCGATGTGCTGGTGTGCGATTCGACCAACGTCTTCAATCTGGAGGCGTCGGGTTCGGAAGCGAGCGTGCGTCAGGGGATCGCGGAAACCGCCGCCAAGGCGCCCGGGCGCATCCTCGTCACCACCTTCGCGTCGAACGCCGCGCGGCTGGTGACGCTGGGCGAGGTCGCGCGCGAGACGGGGCGCAAGCTGTGCGTCACCGGACGTTCGCTCGACCGCATCCTGAAGGTCGGCCGCGCGTGCGGCTACTTCAAGGATTTCCCGGAGACGGTCGATCCCGAGACGGCGATGAGGCTGCCACGCAACAAGGTGCTGATCGTCGCGACCGGCGGTCAGGGCGAGCCGCGCGCGGCACTGGCGCGGGTGGCGAACAACGACCACACGATCAAGCTGGACGCTGGCGACACCGTGATCTTCTCGTCCAAGCAGATCCCCGGCAACGAGGTCGCGATCGGTCGCATCCAGAACCAGCTCGCCGCCAAGGGCGTGGAGATGGTGACCGAGCGTCAGGCGCACGTCCACGTCTCCGGCCATCCCGGCCGGCCCGAGCTGAAGCGGATGTACGACTGGATCCGGCCCGAGGTGCTGATCCCAGTCCACGGCGAGATGCGCCACATGATGGAACATGCCCGCTTCGGCATGGCCGAAGGCGTGCCGCAGGCGATCGTGCAGGCGGACGGCGATATCGTGCGGCTGCGGCCGGGCGCGGCCAAGAAGGTCGGGCATGCGACGGTCGGCCGGCTGGTGCTGGACGGCGACGTGATCCTGCCGTCGGACGGGTCGACGATCAACGAGCGTCGCCGCATCGCGCTGCACGGCCAGATCTCCGTCGCGGTCGCGGTGGGGCAGGGCGGTCGCCTGCTTGGCATGCCGCAGGTCAAGCTGCAGGGCGTGCCGGTCGAGGACGAGCGCGAGGCGTTCATCGCCGACGCGGTCGAGGCCGCCGCCGATGCCGCCAGGGGGAACCGCCGCGGCATGGACCGGATGCGCGAGGACGTGCGCCTCTCCGTGCGCCGCGTCGCCACGCGCTGGACGGGCAAGAAGCCGATCGTCGACGTGCTGGTGATCGAGGCCTGACCTGATGCGCTGGACGTCCGCCCTTGCGATCTACATCCTGTTCTGGGCGTTCAGCGTGTTCCTCGTCCTGCCGTTCGGCGTACGGACCACGCACGAGGCCGGGGGGGAATACATCCCCGGCCAGGCCGAAAGCGCACCGCACGAATTCCGGCTCGGGCGAGTGGTGCTGTGGGTGACGGTGGTCGCGACGGTGCTGTTCACGCTGTTCCAGCTCAACTATCATTATGGCTGGATCACGCCGCAAACGATGGACATCGCCGGCCGGATCGAAGCCGACCGGGCCCGGTGAGACCGGGCTCCCGCCTGATGCGGGAGCCCGGTTCATCGCGACGTTCGATGTCGTGAAACGACACCGGGCGTCGGTCAGCCGATCTGCTGCGCCTGCGCCCCGCTGTCGGGGCGTGCCGGCCCGAGAACCGGTTCCTCGCCCAGCGGTTCGTTGCGGAACACCGTGAACTCGCCCTTGCCGTCCGGCGTCGGACCCTGCGTCCAGCGCCCCTCCGGGAAGCTGCCGTCCAGCGACGTTACGTAGAAATTATAATTGTTCTGCTGATCCTCCATGTCCTGCGGGAAGCTGTTGGGGATCGGCAGGTTGTTCGGCTCGGCGCCGAGTTCCTCGATCACCGCCAGCCATTGCTGCTGGTGCATCGTGTCGCGTGCGATCATGTAGTGGAGCATCTTCTTCATGCCCTCGTCATGCGCGGCGTTGAACAGCCGCACCGCCAGCACGCGCCCGGTGCTTTCCGCCGCGACGTTGCAGTACATGTCGGCGGCGACGTTGCCGCTGGCGTAGATGTGGCTCATGTTGAACGGCACGCCGTCCGAATCCACCGGCATCGCCGCCAGCCCGCCGGACAGCAGGTTCTTGTGGATCAGCCCTTCGATCTTATGCCGCGGGTTCTCGCCGCCCATCACCGCGCCGACGATGCCGTCCTTGACGCCTTCTTCCTGCAACTTGGCAGGGGCCTTTTCCAGATTGAGCGCGACGGCGGTCGCCAGCATCTCGATATGGCCGATCTCCTCGGTCGCCGTGTTCAGCAGCATGTCGCGATATTTGGTGGTCGGCGCGCGATTGCCCCACGCCTGGAAGAAATACTGCATGCACACGCGGATTTCGCCTTCGACACCGCCGATCGCCTGTTGCAGCATCCGCGCGAAGGCGGGATCGGGCTCCGTCACCTGAACCGGGTATTGGAGCCGTTTGTCGTGATAATACATCGTGAGCCTCGCTATCGGTTATGGCGATCGCGCCGCTGACGTAACGGTTCACATCCCGTCCGGTTTGTTGTCGAACCAGAACAATCTCCAAGTTTCTCAATAACATGCGTCAATCACCGCTCCCCGGGAGACGCTCGCGGCGTTGTACGGACGGATAACGACCGATGGGAGAACGGGCGATGAGCGAGGAGACGAGGCGATCGACCGGAGTGGCGGCGACCCTGTTGCTGGCAGCGGCCGGCGGAACGATCGCATGGGCGTATTGGGCGCGGCGGGAGCCGAAGCTGACAGCGCGCACCCGGCAACGGCTGGCATAGGAGGAGCGCATGAGGATCCATCATCTGAACTGCGGCACCTGCTGCCCGCCGGGTGGGCGATTGTTCGACGGGCAGAGCGGCGAGGCGGCGGCCCATCTCGTCTGCCATTGCCTCTTGATCGAGAGCGACGCCGGGCTGGTGCTGGTCGATACCGGGTTCGGGACGAAGGATGTGGCGCGGCCGCATGACCGCCTGTCGGACTTCTTCCTGACGCTGAACCGCCCGCAGCTACGACGAGAAGAGACGGCGATGGCACAGGTGAAGGCGCTCGGTTTTGATCCGCTCGACGTGCGGCACATCGTCGTCAGCCATCTCGATTTCGACCATGCGGGCGGCATCGAGGATTTCCCGAACGCCCGCATCCACGTCACCGCACGCGAGAAGGAGGTTGCGGACCAGCGCAAGGGTGGCGCGTTCGTATCGCGCAAACGCTATCGGCCGCAGCAATGGGACGAGGCCGAACACTGGTCGCTCTATCCGCCGGGTGGCGGCGAACGGTGGCTCGGGTTCGATGCGGTTCGCGACCTGGAGGGACTGCCGCCCGAAATCCTGCTGGTGCCGTTGGCCGGGCATACGTGGGGTCATGCCGGCGTCGCCGTGCAGGAAGAGGACGGACGCTGGCTGTTCTATGCCGCCGACGCCTATTTCCATCACGGCGAGGTCGGAGCGGAGGTGCGGTCCTGCCCGCCCGGCCTGTGCGGGTACCAGCGGCTGATGCAGGTCGACGCGGCCGCGCGCATCGCCAATCAGGCGCGAGTGCGGGCGCTGTCGGTGGAGCATGCCGGGCAGGTGCGGATGTTCTGCGCGCACGACGCGACGGAATTTGCGGCGCTGGCAGGATCGAAGAAGCCGCGCTGATCCGCTTCCGCCCCCGTGCCGTCGGGGGGGCGTTGCGAAACCCTCTTCCGCCACCCCGGCGAAGGCCGGGGCGGCGGTTTGGTGACCGGCAACGGAGCTATGTCGCAACGACCCCCGAAGGGGGCGGAGCGGGCACCGTCACATCATGTGCACCGTCTTCGTCACGAGATGCGCCATCACGCCCTCGGGGCCGTCCTCCGACCCGTGGCCGGAATCCTTCACGCCGCCAAACGGGCTGTCCGGCCAGCTCAGGCGGACATTGTTGATCGCGATCATCCCCGCCTCGATCGCGTCGCCGAGCAGGTTCTGGCGACGGCCATTCTCGGTGAAGCAATAGGCGGCGAGGCCAAAGGGCAGGCGATTGGCCTGCTCGATCGCGTCATCGACCGTCGCGAAGGGGCGCAGCAGCGCAATCGGGCCGAACGGCTCGTCGTTCATCGCGCGGGCGTCGAGCGGCACGTCGGCCAGCACGGTCGGCTGGAAGAAGAACCCGCCTTCTCCCCCGGCTTCTCCACCGCGCTCGCCACCCGCGAGCAGCTTCGCACCGTGACGCCGGGCATCCTCGACGAGTTCGCCGATCGCCTCCGGACGGCGCGGATTGGCCATCGGCCCCATCTGCGTCCCCGAGTCGAGTCCGTCGCCGATCTTCAAGGCGCGGGTGCGCTCCGCGAAGCCGGCGGCGAAGGCGTCGTAGATGCCCTCCTGCACGTGGAAGCGGGTCGGCGCGATGCAGACCTGTCCGGCGTTCCTGAACTTGTGGGCCACCAGCGTGTCGAGCGTCTTGTCGAGATCGCAATCGTCGAACACCAGCACGGGTCCGTGGCCGCCGAGTTCCATCGTCGTCTTCATCATCGTGTCGGCGGCCAGCTTCATCAGGTGCTTGCCGACCGGGACCGAGCCGGTGAAGCTCAGCTTGCGCGTGATCGGCGAGGCGAGCAGCTGGCGCGACACCATGTCTGGCACGCCGAACACGCACTGCGCGACATCGCCGGGCAGGCCGGCATCCTGAAAACAGCGCAGCACCTCGACCGCGCTTCCCGCCGTCTCCTCGCTGGGCTTGATGATGATCGAACAGCCCGCCGCGATCGCGGGAGCGATCTTGCGCACGACGTTCATGATCGGGAAGTTCCACGCGCAGAACGCCGCGACCGGGCCGACCGGCTGGTGCAGCACCAGACTGCGCGTACCCGCCGGACGCGGCAGTACGCGGCCATAGATGCGCAACGCCTCGCCAGCGTGGAAATCGAGCAGCGCGGCGGCGAACAGCGCCTCGCCCTTGGCTTCGGCCAGGATCTTGCCCTGTTCCAGCGTGGCGATGCGCGCGAGGTGGTCGGCGCGCTCGCGGATCAGTTGCGCGGTCTTCTGAAGGACGGCGGCGCGCTTCTCGGGTGCGGTGCCACGCCACAGCACGAAGCCGCGCTGCGTCGCCTCCAGCGCGGCGTCGAGATCGTCGGCGGTCGCCAGCGGCAGTGCCGCATGGCCCGCGCCGGTGGCGGGGTTGAGGACGTCGTGCGTGTCGCGTCCCCCGGTGCCGAGCCATTCGCCGCCGATATAGAGGCCGAGTTTCGCGTCGTAGGTCGTGGCCATTCTGCTCTCCCTGGATCGCTCCCCAATTAGGGATCGGTCCGGCCGCTGTCATCACTTGGACGCTGCGAAGCTTTTGTTTCCAATCCACACCCGGCGGCTTGGGTATCGTCGCGATCGAGGAGGAACGGCATGACGGGATCGGCGATCGGCGAGGCGGCGGCGGGGTTGCGGACAGCGCGGGAGGCGTGGCGCGCGCGCCAGCCGGAGGGGCGCGACGTCGCCAGCTTCCCGTCGCGCACGGTGGTCGAGGATGTCGTCGCGTTGCTGGCGGCGGCGCTCTATCCGCGACGCCTCGGCCAGTTCCGCGGCACTCCCGCCGACGAGGATGGTTTCGTCGTCGCCAAGCTGCTGGCGGCGTTCACCGCGCTGGAACGGGAGATCGGCAACGAACTCGGATACTGGCAGGCGGAGGCCAGCGGCGCGTTCGAGAAGGATCTGCCCGCCACGATCGTGCGGCTGTTCGGCGCGACGCTGGGCGACATCCGCCGCCTGATCGACAGCGATGTCGAGGCGGCGTTTCTGGGCGATCCGGCGGCGCGCAGCGTGGACGAGATCCTCGTCAGCTATCCCGGCGCGATCGCCAGCCTGCACCACCGTATCGCGCACCAGCTCGATGCGCTGGGTGCGCCGATCGTCGCGCGGCTGATCTCTGAAATCGGCAACGAGCGGACCGGGATCGACATTCATCCGGGAGCGACGATCGGCGAAGGGTTCTTCGTCGATCACGGCACGGGCGTCGTCGTGGGCGAAACCGCGATCGTAGGCGCGCGGGTGCGGATCTATCAGCACGTCACGCTCGGTGCGCGCTCGGCACTGGGCGCGGCACGGCGCAAGGGGGAGGGCGGCAGCCGCTACGCCCGCCATCCGATCGTCGGTGACGACGTGGTGATCTATGCCGGTGCGACGATCCTGGGCCGGGTGACGATCGGCGCGCGATCGACGATCGGCGGCAATGTCTGGCTGCTGAGCGACGTGCCGCCGGACAGCGTCGTCGTGCAGCCGGAGGCGCGACTGCTCGACCGCTCGTCGGCCGGGCAGATCAGGGACGAACTGGCGTGATGGGCATCGGCTAAGCGCGCCCGCAAGGCCGCTCAGCCCGGCTGGCGGACCACGACCACGCTGACATTGTCGGGCGCACCGCGTGCCAGGACGGCGCGGACCAGTGCGTCGCAGGCCGATGACGGCGCGCCCGCCAGCAATCCGGCGATCTCCGCGTCCGACAGGCATTTGTTCAGCCCGTCGGAACAGACGAGGAAGACGTCGCCCGGCGACAGGGCATCCTCGACGACATCGAGCGCGAGGTCCGGCTCGCCGCCGATCGCGCGCGTCACGACATTGGCGAGCGGATGGTCCGCCGCCTCCTCCGGGCGGATGATGCCGGCGGCGACGAGCTGGTCGACCTGGCTGTGGTCGCGCGTCATCTGGCGCAGCGTGCCGCCCCTCAGCCGATAGACCCGGCTGTCACCGACCCAGAGGCAGGCGGCGCGTCCCTCCGCCAGCAGCAGCGCCGCGACGGTCGTGCCGATCGTCCGGCCGGCGACGCGGCCCGCCTCCACCACCTCCGCATTGGCGGCGGCGAGTGCATCGGCGACCGCCTCGCAATCGTGGTCGAGGTTGCCGGTCAACGCCACGGCACCCAATCGCGCGACGACGGTCTGCGAGGCCCAGTCGCCGCGCGCGTGTCCGCCCATCCCGTCCGCGACCGCCCAGAAGGTGCCGCCGGGGTGGGTCATCACGCTGTCTTCGTTGGCGGTCCGGACGCAGCCGACATGGCTGAGCGCGGCGGCCTCTGCGGGTGCGGTCATCCGCCGACCAGCACCGTCGGAAAGCCCATGATAACCGCACCGCCGTGCGCGCACGTATCGCCGAGTCGGACCTGGGGCTTGCTCATGGTCAGGACGGTGACGCTGCCCTTGACGATCGAATCGGGCGGGCCGACGCAGACGCACAGGTCGCCCATCATCGCCGCGGGCAGGCTCCCGATCAGCACGGTCGGCGCGCACGGCCCGCTGATCGGCCCCCCCACATGCGGAACGGGACCCGTCGTCGCGGGGCAGACGTGCATGTCGGTCAGGCGCGACCCCGGCATTCCCATCGGCGATACCCTCCAT
Organism: Sphingomonas sp. Leaf343; assembly: GCF_001423765.1. GTDB lineage: Bacteria > Pseudomonadota > Alphaproteobacteria > Sphingomonadales > Sphingomonadaceae > Sphingomonas. The sequence goes on along the minus strand of NZ_LMPG01000010.1, from coordinate 256,812 downwards.
CCGTATTCGCATCGGCTAGCACGAAGCAAGCTTGCGAGAAAGTTGTAGCCGGGGCAAAAAAGATACGTGCAACGACGCGGGCGGGGGCCTATCGAGTCGTCATCGGGGCGGGAGGGACTATTCAGTGATTATCGGCGACGGCATCGACGCTGGTATTCTTGCGCCGATCGGCGACGGTCCCGGTATCGACGGTCGCGCCGATGAGGGCGAAGTCGGTGATCTCTTTCGGGAGATCCGTTTCCAGCGCAAGGCCATCTTCCGCGCCGAACAAAAGGCGGCGATGGGCGAAGATGTCGGCGACGGCGATAACTGGGGCTGGGACCAGATCGCCGAAACCGCGCTCGACTATCTGACCGTTCACGGCAAAGACCTTGAGATCATGGCAATTCTTGCCGAGTCCTGCGCCCGGCGCGATGGTCTTGCCGGCTTCGACAAGGCGGTCGTGGTCATGGCCGAGCTGGTCGAGCAATGGTGGGAACAGGGGCTCTACCCGCCGGAGGACGAGGAGGACGGCGTCGAGGCCCGGTTCCAGCCGATCTCGGGACTGTCCGGTGGTGGCAGCGACAAGGACGGCACGCTGATCGCGCCGCTGCGCAACCTCGTGCTGGCCGGCAGCGGCGAGGATTCGCTCCGCTACATGGATCGCGTGGTCGCGGAGGGGATGCTCGCCTCCGCGCAGACGGTGAAGCCGGAACAGCGTGCCTCGCTCCAGGCGCAGGCGGAGGAGGCGATGGCGGCGTCGGAGGCGATCGCGCGCCGGGTCGGCGGCAAGCCGCTCCGCGTCGCGGTCGTGCATCTGTCCTCGTCGGAGGCGGCGTGGCGGCGCGCGGTCGGCTTCATCTCCGAACGTACCAAGCCGCGGTTCCCGGCGGCGTCGCGGGTCAGCGACGAACTGCGATCGATTCGCGAATGGGTGGAGGGATTGCTGCGGCTGTTGCCCGACGACAGCGCCAACGACGTCGAGGAGCCGGAGGTCGCGGCGGATGCCGGCGGCGTTGCGCTGGTCGCGACCGGTGGCGGCGCGGCGAACGCACCGTTCTCGATCGGCCAGATCGGCCGGCGCGAGGATGCCCTGCGTGCGGTGAATGCCGCCGCGGACTATTTCGAGAAGTTCGAACCGCTGTCCCCGATCGGCTCCGCACTGCGCGACGTCGACCGGCGCGCGCGGATGAGCTTCGGCGATCTGCTCGTGGAACTGATCCCCGACGGATCGAGCCGCGACCTGTTTTACTGGCGCTCGGGCATCCGCCCGCCGGCGCCGGAGTGAGCGTAATGTCCGGGGCATGTCGTCCCGGACCGTAGATCGGCGCGATAGCGCGCCTTGGAGGGTGGGACATGGCTGATTCGGTACACGACAAGCTGAAGCGGGTGCGCAAGCCGCGCGTGCACATCACGTATGACGTGGAAACGGAAGGCGCTCAGGAGGTCAAGGAATTGCCCTTCGTCGTCGGCGTGCTCGGCGACTTCTCCGGCGACTCGGCCGTGGCGAAGAAGGCGCTGAAGGAGCGCAAGTTCGTCGACCTGAAGAAGGACAAGTTCGACACCGTTATGGCCCGGATCGAACCGGCCGTGAAGCTGAAGGTGGACAACACCATCGAGAAGAACGGCAAGGAATTCGAGGTCAACCTGAAGTTCCGCTCGATGGACGATTTCGAGCCGGAGCAGATCGTCCAGCAGGTCGAGCCGCTGCGCAAGCTGATGGAAACGCGCAACGCGCTGCGCGACCTGATGGCGAAGGCCGATGGTTCGGAACAGCTCGAAGGGCTGCTCGAAAAGATCCTGCAGGACAATGGTTCGCTGGCCGAATTGCAGCAGCAGCTCGGCGTGTCCGACGCGCCCAAGGAGTAAGTGACGATGGCCGATACCGATACCCAGACACAGGGTGGCGCGCAGACGATCACGCAGGAAGAGACGGGCCTGAGCCTGCTCGACCAGGCGATCAGCGTCACCAAGCAGACCGAGCCGAGCCGCGTCGAGGAATTGATGCGGACGCTCGCCAACGAGGCGATGAGCGGGACCGTCCAGTTCCAGAAGAACATGACGGTGACGCTGCGCGACGCGATCGCCAAGATCGATGCGCAGATCTCCGAACAGCTCGCCGCGATCATGCACGCCGAGAAGTTCAAGTCGCTCGAAGGCAGCTGGCGCGGCCTGAACTATCTCGTCAAGAACAGCGAGATCGGCGAGGGCCTGAAGGTCCAGGTGCTCAACGTCACCAAGAAGGAACTGGCCGCCGACCTGGAGAAGGCGACCGATTTCGACCAGAGCAACTTCTACAAGAAGGTGTACGAGGAGCAGTTCGGCACGGCCGGCGGTGCGCCCTTCTCGACGCTGATCGGCGATTTCTATTTCAACAAGAGCTCGTCGGACGTCGAGCTGCTGACCAACATCTCGTCGGTCGCGGCGGCGGGCTTCTGCCCGTTCATTTCGGCGGCGGATGCGAATGTGTTCGGCATGGACAGCTTTACCGAGCTGGCCAACCCGATGGACATGAAGCAGCTGTTCGAGACGGCCGACTACATCAAATGGAACAGCTTCCGGAACACCGAGGATGCCCGCTTCGTCACGCTGACGATGCCGAAGGTCCTGTCGCGCGTGCCCTATGGCAAGGACACGAAGGCGGTCGACGCGTTCGATTACGAGGAAGCGCCGCGCGATGCGAACGGCAATCCCAAGCCGATGCAGCATGACGATTATGCGTGGATGAACGCGTCCTACGCGCTCGCCGCACGCCTGACCGACGCACATGCCCAATATGGCTGGTGCACCGCGATCCGCGGCGCCGAGGGTGGCGGCAAGGTTACCAACCTGCCGACGCACGTCTTCCACTCGGACGACGGCGATCTGGACGCCAAATGCCCGACGGAAATCGGCATCACCGATCGTCGCGAGAAGGAGCTGTCCGATCTCGGCTTCCTGCCGCTGTGCCATTACAAGAACACCGACTTCTCGGTCTTCTTCGGGGCGCAGACGATGCAGAAGCCCAAGAAGTACGACAAGCCGGAGGCAACCGCGAACGCGGCCATCTCGGCCCGGCTGCCGTACATCATGGCGACCAGCCGTTTCGCCCATTATCTGAAGGTGATGGCGCGCGACAAGATCGGTTCCTTCATGGAGGCGAGCGACACGCAACAGTGGCTGAACCGCTGGATCAGCCAGTATGTCAACGCGTCCGAAGGTGCCGGCCAGGAATCGCGGGCGAAGTATCCGCTGCGTGAGGCCAAGGTCGAGGTGAAGGAAGTTCCCGGCGCGCCCGGCAGCTACACCGCGGTCGCGCATCTGCGTCCGTGGCTGCAGTTCGAGGAGCTGTCGACGTCGATGCGCCTCGTCGCGCGCATTCCGGGCAAGGCCGGCTGATCCAGCCGGACCCGGACGAAGCGATGGAACTGGCCGGTTCGCACTCGGAATCCCTCCTCGACGTCATCGTCGGGGAGGGGCCGGGTGAGGATCGGCCGGTTCCGCGTTCGCCCGATGCGGAGCGGGCGGCGCAGCGCGCCCGCCTCGCCGCGCGGCAGCGGCAGGCCGGTCGCATCGCCGCGGCGGTGGCCGCGATCGATCGCCTGCTGGGCGAGCAGCTCGACGCGATCCTGCATCATCCCGCCTTCCAGAAGATCGAGGCGCTGTGGCGCGGCACCCGATGGCTGGCCGACAGCATGGCCGGCGACGGTGGATTGCGGCTGCGCATCCTCGACGCGCGCTGGGCCGAGGTCGCCCGCGACATGGAACGCGCGGTGGCGTTCGACCAGACCAGCCTGTTCGAGAAGATCTACAGCGGCGAATTCGGTACCCCCGGCGGCGAACCGTTCGGGATGCTGGTCGTCGACCACGCCCTCTGGCACCGTCCCTCCGGCCGCGAAAAGGTCGACGACCTTGCCGCCGTATCGAGCCTGGCGGAGGTCGCGGCGGCATCGTTCTGCCCGATCGTGCTGGGTGTCGATCCGCGGATGATCGGCCTCGACGGCTATGACGATATCGACCTGCGGCAGGATCTGGGCGGCAGCCTGACGGGACCCGAACTGGCCCGGTACGAGCGGCTGCGCGGCGAAAGCGACTGCCGGTTCATCGGTGCGGTCGTTCCCCGGCTGTTGATGCGCCAGCCCTATCGCGGGCGGTCGATGCCCCGGCTGGGTTTCGTCTATGACGAGAGCGTCGCGGGGCCGGCCGACCTGTTGTGGATCGGCGGCGGCTTTGCGCTTGCCCGCGTCGCGGCGCGGGCGATGCGGCTGCACCGCTGGCCCGCGGACGTGCGGGGCGCGATTTTCGCGGACGAGGGCGGGGTGGTCGATGGGCCGACCCGGCTGATGCTGCGTCCGGACCTGTCCGGAACGGTCGCGCGCTTCGCGACGGAAAATGCGATTTCCGAAGAGCAGGAGGTCGCGTTGAACAGTGCGGGCTTCATCTGCCTGCGCCAGTTGCACCTGACCGGCTCGGTCGCGTTCCTCAACCTCCCGACGATCCACCGCCCCCCCGATTTCGACAGCGAGGCGGCGCGGATGAACGCCAAGATGAGCGCGATGCTGAACTACATCCTGTGCGTCTGTCGTTTCGCGCACTACGTGAAGGTGATCGCGCGCGACTGGGTCGGCAAATATGCCGATGCCCGGGAATGCCAGGCGCTGCTCCAGAACTGGCTGGCGACCTATGTCACCGGCAACGACGATGCCAGTCCGGAGATGCGGGTGCGCTATCCGCTGCGCCAGGCGAAGGTCGTGGTCAGCGAAGTCGTCGGCAAGCCGGGGACGTTCGCCTGCGAAATCGCGATCCGGCCGCATTACCAGCTCGATCAGATCGCATCCGAATTCCGGCTGACGACCCAGATCGGGCGGGAGGTCGGCGCGTGACGGATGCCGCACGCCCGGTCCTGTCGCTGTTCGACCGGTTGATCGACGATGCGCCCGACATGGCGGTCGAGGAGCAGGAGGACGACGATGCCGCCTTCCGTCGGCTGAAGCTGGGAATGCGTCGCGATCTGGAGGGATTGCTGAACGGCAAGCGGCCCTACCAGAAGTGGCTGGGGTCCCGGCCGGGACTGGCCGAAACGGTGCTGGGCTTCGGCCTCGCCGATCTCAGCACCGAGGATTTCAGCAGCCCCGCGGTCCGCGAGCGGCTGCGGCGGATGATCGCGCAGGGCATCCGCACCCACGAGCCGCGTCTGCGGCGGGTGGAGGTGGAGGTGGATGGCGCGCCGACGTCGGCCGGCGTCCGCTTTCGGATCAGCGCGGTGATGACGCTGGATATGCTGGAGGAAGCGGTGATCTACGACGCCCGGCTGCGGCCGTCGGATCGCGCGATTGATGTGAATTTGGCGCGGTAACCATGATCGACGACCTGATCCCCTATTACCAGCGCGAGCTGAACTTCCTGCGCAATTCGGCGGGGGCGTTCGCGGACGCCTATCCGAAGATCGCCTCGCGTCTGCGGCTGACGCGCGACGCCACGGAGGACCCGCATATCGGGCGGCTGATCGAATCGGTCGCGTTCATGAATGCGCGGCTGCGACACAAGATCGACGACGAGTTTCCGGAACTGTCGGACGCGCTGCTCCTGACGCTCTATCCGCATCTGATCCAGCCGGTGCCGTCCTTCTTCGTCGCACGGCTCGCGCCCGCGCCTGCGCTCGACAAGGCGGTGACGATCCCGGCGGGAACGGTGCTGACGACCGAGCCGGTGGCGGGCGAGCCGTGCCGCTATCGGACGGCATGGGACACGACCCTGCTGCCGCTCCGGATCGAGGAGGCGGCGCTGGGCGGGATGCCGCTGGACGCGCCGGCGCTGGGTGTCGCGCAGGCGAAGGGTGTGCTGCGGATCGCGCTGTCCACCACGATACCGGACCTCGACATCGTGTCGCTGGGCGTCGATCGCATCCGCCTGTTCATCAAGAGCGATGCGCGGCGGGCGCAGATCCTGATCGAGCAACTCGGCGTGAACCTGCTCGGCATCGGTGTCGGCACCGGGCCGTCCGATCCGCGCGCGGTGCTGTTGCCGCCGGAACGGCTGCGGATCATGGGGCTGGAACGCGACGAGCTGCTGCTGCCGCAGACGCAGGTGGCGGCGACCGCCTATGCGGTGGTGCAGGAGCATTTCGCCTATCCGCAGAAGCATCTGTTCGTGGAGATCGCGGGGCTGGCCGCGCGCACGCTCGATATGCCCGGCACGCGGCTGGAGCTGTTCTTCTATCTCGACAAGCCCGCGGCGGAGCTGGAGCGGGTCGTCCGCGCCGACGATTTCGAGCTGTTCGCGGTGCCGGTGCTGAACCTGTTCGAGATGGAGGCGGAGCCGATCCAGATCGACCAGACGGAGATCGAATACCGTATCGTTCCGGATGCGCGGCGGGAGGACGCGCTGGAGGTCCACTCGGTCTGCGAGGTCCGATTGCAGGATGCGCAGGGCGAGCAGACCGATGCGCCGATGCTGCACTCCATCCACGGCGGCGGCGAGCGCGGGCGATTCTTCCACGCGACCGCGCGGCGCGGCAGTTTCGGGCCGGGCGGGGGGGACGACGTGTTCCTGTCGATCGCCGATCTCGACGGGCGGCTGCTCGCCGACGACGCGACCGTGGCGCTGGCGCGGGTGCTGGTCACCAACCGCGATCTTCCCACCCGGCTTCCGTTCGGAGGAGGCCGCCCCACCCTCACCCTTGATGCGCAGATGCCCGGCGTCGCCGGTGCCAGCGCACTCACCAAGCCGACGCCGACGCGGAGGGCGGGGCGGGGGCGGGCGGGGGTATGGAAGCTGGTAGGGCAGATGGCGCTCAATCACCTGAGCCTGTCGGGCGGGCCGAAGGGGGCGCAGGCGTTGCGCGAGGTGCTCGCGCTGTACGACATCGTCGATACAGCGGAGAGTGCCCACCTGCGCGATCGGCTGGTCGGCGTCACCTCCGCGCCGTCGGTCGCGCGGATGCGGTTGCGCGGGCACAGCGCGGTCGCGGCGGGTGTCGACGTGACGCTGGAGATCGACGACGAGCGCCTGTCGGGATCGGGAGCGTTCCTGCTGTGCGCGGTGATCGAGCGGTTCCTGTCCACCGCCTGCGCGCTCAACAGCTTTACGCGAACCTCCGCCAAGCTGCGGCGGGAGCCGGGATTGTGGAAGACGTGGCGACCGCGCGTCGGCACGCGCGACCTGACGTGACCGGTCCGGCATGACGGTGTTATCGGGACTGAAAGCGCGCGCGACCCGCACTTCGCTGGTCCAGGCCGTGCGACTGATCGAGCAGGCGGCGAAGATGCGCGGGCGACCGGCATCGATCGGCGAGGACGCGGCACCGGACGAGGAACCGCTGCGCTTCGTCGCATCCGATCGCATGGCTCTGGTGGCGACGGAACTGGCCGGGATCGACGATGACGGACATCAGCCCCGGGTGACGACGAACATCATGGGGCTGGTCGGTGCGACCCCCGCGCTGCCGCCGTTCTACAGCGAGATTCAGCTCCAGCGACGGCGGCTGCGCGACCGATCGGTGGCGGCGTTCCTGAACGTCTTCGACCACCGGGCGCTGTCGTTCTTCTATCGCATCACCCGCAAATATCACTGGCTGCTGGATCACGAGCGCGCAGGCCGCGACGGGAGCGACGCCGCGACGGGTGCGATGCTGGCCTTTGCGGGGTTGGCAACGCCGGCGATGCGGGACCGGCTGGAACTGGACGATGTCGCGCTCGCCCCGCTGGCGCATCATCTCGGCGACCAGCGGCGCAGCGCCGCGTCGGTCGAGACGGTGTTGCGGCACCTGTTGAAGCGACCGCTCCGCGTACTTCAGGCGGAGCCGGTGTGGATGGCGCTGCCGCCGGAGGAGCAGTCGCGGATCGGTGGTCCGGCGCTGGGGCGCTTCGCACGACTGGGCGGCGAAGGCGTGACCGGGCAGGAAGGCGGAGAGGACGATCATCTGCCCGACGCGGCGCTGATCGGGGCGGCGGTGCTGGATGTGCAGCACCATTATGTCATCGAGGTCGGACCGATCGGATATGGCGAGATGATCGCGCTGTGCACCGACGACGCCACGATCACGCGGGTGCGCGAGCTGTGCCGGCTGGCGGCGGGTATCGAACACCGTCCGATCCTGCGACTCGCGATCGCAGCGGCGGAGATCCCGCCGCTGCGCCTCGGCATGGCCGATGCGCCTGCGCTGCTTGGCCGCACGGCGTGGATGGCGCTCGATCCGGGTTCCGACGCGACGCTGGTCGAGTGTGCGATTCCGCTGACCGCGAGCGGCTGATCGGAATATCGCTGTTGTCGTCGCAATTCCTCTGGAGTATTGCCGCAATGTCGATCAAGCGGAGCGGGGCCAGAGGGAAAAGGTCGGGGTAGATTCGCAAAGGTTAACGCGCGAGTCTTCTTGCGGCCTCGAAATCTGAAGCGTATTGTTTTGGTGGGAAAAGCCGCGGCCTCTGACTCGAGGTTGCCGGGGGGGATGGACTACATTGGCTCAAGTCAATCTGAAAAGCTTGGTCGGCAAGCTCGATGAGGTTTGCCGGACGACATTGGAAGGTGCCGCCGGCCTCGCGCTGTCGCGAACCAACTACAATGTCGAGGTGGAGCATTGGCTGCTTCGTCTGATCGACCGGCAAACGTCGGATATCGCGGTGATTCTGAGCCACTTCGAAGTCGATGCCGGGCGTCTGACGCAGGACATCAACCGCCAGATCGACCGGTTCAAGACGGGCAATGGTCGCGCACCGGCGCTGGCCCCGAATATCGTGACCCTGATTCGCGAGGCGTGGCTGATCGCGTCGCTGGAGCATGGCGTCGGGATCGTCCGGTCCGGGCATCTGCTGCTCGCCCTGCTGACATCCGATGAGCTGTCGGCGATCCCGCGGGAGGCGAGCGGCCAGTTCGCACGCATCCCGACCGAAACGCTGCGCACCACGATGGTGCAGATCGCGGCGTCGTCGGAGGAAGCCGCCAAGGCCGAAGCGGCGCAGACTGCGGCTGGCGGTCATGCCGGTGGCGGCGCACCGGCGGCATCGGGCGGCGTGGCGCGTGGGCAGGAAGCGCTGAACAAATACACGATCGACCTGACGCAGCAGGCGCGCGACGGCAAGATCGACCCGATCTTCGGCCGCGACCCTGAAATCCGCCAGATCGTCGATATCCTGACGCGGCGTCGCCAGAACAATCCGATCCTGACCGGTGAGGCCGGCGTGGGCAAGACCGCGGTCGTCGAAGGTTTCGCGCTGCGGATCGTACAGGGCGACGTGCCGGATTCGCTGAAGAACGTTAGGCTGCTGTCGCTCGATCTCGGACTGCTGCAGGCAGGTGCGGGCATCAAGGGCGAGTTCGAGAACCGGCTGAAATCGGTCATCGACGAGGTGAAATCCTCGCAGACGCCGATCATCGTCTTCATCGACGAAGCCCACACCCTGATCGGTGCGGGCGGCGCGGAAGGTCAGAACGACGCGGCGAACCTGTTGAAGCCGGCATTGGCGCGCGGCGAGATGCGGACGATCGCGGCGACCACCTGGGCTGAGTACAAGAAGTATTTCGAGAAGGACCCGGCGCTGACCCGCCGGTTCCAAGTGGTGAAGGTCGAGGAGCCGGCGGAGGCGCTGGCGGTCGCGATGTTGCGCGGGCTGGTGCCGGTTCTGGAGAAGCACCACAACGTCCGTATCCTCGGCGAGGCGCTGGAGGCCGCTTCTGGGCTTTCGCATCGCTACATCACCGGGCGGCAATTGCCGGACAAGGCGATCTCGCTGCTCGACACGGCCTGCGCGCGCGTCGGCATCAGTCAGGCGGCAACGCCACCGGCGGTCGAGGATCTGGAGCGGCAACTGGGCCTGCTGGCGTCCGAAGTGTCGATGCTGGAGCGCGAAGGGCGTTCGGGCGTCGATGTCGCCGCCAAGCTGGCGGAGCGCGCCGAGAAGAAGGCGGCGCTGGAGATCGAGCGGGACGAGACGGCAGCCCGCTGGACCGCCGAGCGCGAGGCGGTGAAGGCGGTCGGCGACGCGCGGGTCGCGATCGACGGCTTGGTCGCCGATGCACCCGATTATGCCGAGAAGATCCAGGCGCTGCGCGACGCGCAGGCGAAGGTGCTGGAGGTTCAGGGCAAGGTGCCGATGGTGTACGACGTGGTCGACCGGGCCGTCGTGGCCGAGGTGTTGGCCGGCTGGACCGGGATCCCGGTCGGCAACATGGTCGCCGACGAGATCAAGTCGTTGCTGACCGTGCCCGCGCAGTTGAAGAAGCGCATCAAGGGGCAGGATTACGCGCTGGAGATCATCGGCCAGACGGTGAAGACGGCGCGCGCCGGCCTTGCCGATCCGCGCAAGCCGTTGGGCGTGTTCCTGTTCTGCGGCACGTCCGGCGTCGGCAAGACCGAAACGGCGCTGGCACTGGCCGAGTTGCTCTACGGCGGCGAGCAGAACGTCACGACGATCAACATGACCGAGTTCAAGGAGGAGCATAAGGTCTCCACCCTGGTCGGGGCCGCGCCCGGCTATGTCGGGTACGGAGAGGGTGGCGTGCTGACCGAGGCGGTGCGGCGCAAACCCTATTCGGTCATCCTGCTGGACGAGATGGAAAAGGCGCATCCGGGCGTTCAGGACATCTTCTATCAGGTGTTCGACAAGGGCATGCTGCGCGACGGACAGGGCCGCGACATCGATTTCAAGAACACGCTCATCATCATGACGTCCAATCTGGGCACAGAGACGATCGAGCGGCTGTGCCGCAACGCCGAGACGATGCCGGAGCCGGAGGCGCTGGCGGCGGAACTGCGCCCCGACCTGACCGAGTATTTCAAGCTGGCGTTTCTGGGCCGGACGACGGTGGTTCCTTATTTTCCGTTGCAGCCGAACATCCTGCGCGAGATCGTGGTCATCAGTCTGGAGCGGATCCGCAAGCGGGTGGTCGCCAATTACGGTGCCACGTTCGACTGGGACGACGCGTTCCTCGACAAGGTCGTGGCGCGCTGCACCGAGGTGGAGAGCGGCGCCCGCAATATCGAGAATATCCTGAAGCGGGGATTGCTCGCCGATCTCGCCGACCGCGTCCTGACGCTCAGGGCCGATGGAGGCGAGGTCAACGCGATCCACATCGGCGCGAGCGCCGGCGCCGTCGGCGAACAGGATTATGTGATCGAGCTCACCTGACCGGGTGAGCGCGAGACGTTGTGCGTGAAAAGACCGGCGGCATGTCGCCGACCGGCAATATCAAACGAAGGAGGATCCAATGCCGATCTATCTCGAACTCGACGGAATCAAGGGCAGCACCACCAACGGCAAGTACAAGGACATCATCGAGGTCGCCAGCTTCCAGTGGGGCGCGGGCCTAGGCGTCGGCAGCGCGCGCGGCGGCGATCGCAGCACGAGCACCGCGTCGGTGTCGGAGATCACCATCTCCAAGACGCTCGACAAGTCGTCGGAGCTGCTGTTCAAGGCCCTGCTGAAGGGCGACGTGATCGCCAAGGGCAAGTTCAGCTTCGTCGCGACGTCGAAGGGCGAAACCACGTCCTATCTGGACATCGCCATGGAGAAGATCATCATTTCCGGCTTTTCGGTCAGCTCGGGCGGCGACTGGCCGAGCGAGTCGCTCTCGCTCAACATCGCCAAGTTCGACCAGGCGTTCAGCGGCCGTGACACCGAGCACACGCTGACCCCGACGCACCTGATCTACGATCTGGCCACCGAAGAAGTGAACGCCTGAACCCCGACGGACGGATCGCCGGTTTGCGGCGGTCCGTCCGGCCTGGAGAAGCGGCATGTCGTCCGGTCACCTGCTCCACCTGCGCGCGCTCGCGGGTGTCGATGTCGACGCCTTCGCATTGTTGCGATTCGAGGGGCGGGAGGCGCTGTCCGAACCGTTCGACTACCGGCTGGAACTGATCTCGCCGACGCCTCCGGGCGACGTGTCCGCGTGGATCGGCAAGCTCGCCAAGTGGGACGTGACGACCAAGGATGGCACCGAGCGGGTCTTCGCCGGGCGCATCTACGAGACGGATATCGCGGTCGGGGACACATCGGGGTTCCGCGTCCACCTCCGCATCCGTCCGGCCTATTTCGCGACCGCCTATGCACGCGCGACGCATTTCATCCAGGACAAGACGGCGCAGGAGATCTTCGAGGCGCTGGTCGCCGATGTCCCCGGACTTGTCACCGATATCAGCCTGAACCCCGCGCCGGCCAAGCAGACCTATGCCGTCCGCTACGACGAGACGGAGTTCGACTTTCTCGCGCGGCTGCTCGCGCAGGACGGCATCTTTTATTATTTCACCTACGCGGAATCCGCGGGCACTTTCCATCACAAGATGCACCTCGGCAACGCGGCGAGCGCCTATGCCGACGTCGTGGGCGGCACCGAGATGGCGTTCCAGCCGGGATTTTCGGACAGCAAGATCACGTCGCTGTCGCACACGCACCGCGCGCGTCCATCGAAGCACGTCTTTCACGGGATCGACGCGCGCAAGGTCGATACGCCGTTCTTGCACTCGGCCAGCGCCCCGGGCGACTGGGGACGCGTTTACGCGCACGGCTATGAGGATCTGATCGGCGAGGCGGCGGCCAATGGCGACGTCAGCGGGCGCGGCGGCCGTCACGGCGAAGGCTATGCGCAGGGCGCGGAGACGATCGTCGGGCAGGGGCGGGATCACATGTTCTTCGCGGGCGGCCGGATAGAACCCGACTGGGCCGACGGGACGCTGCCGTCGCGAATCGTGCTGACGTCGGTCAGCCACAGCGTGTTCGATCCGTGGATGCTCGGCGGGGGCGAGCCGAGCTATACCAACAGCTTCACCGCGATGGACGCGAGCAAGCCATTCCGGCCGCCGGTGCCGCATGGCCGCCGCCGCGCCGCCGGGCCGGTGCTAGGCGTGGTCGCGAAGAAGGGTTCCGCGGAGGGCGAGGCGGTGGTCGACGACCTCAACCGCATCCCCGTCGCGGTGACGCATGCGCGCGATTACTCGTCAGCGACGAAGCCGTTGCCGGAGATCGTCTGGTTGCCTGTGCAGCAGGCCTGGGCGAGCGGCACCCACGGCGCACAGTTCTTCCCGCGGATCGGCGCGCGGGTCGTGATCGATTTCCTGTACGGCGATCCGGACATGCCGTTCGTGTCCGGCACGCTCTACACGCCGTCCGCCAGATATCCGTTCGATCCGCAGAGCAAGGCGACGCAGACTGGCTGGCGATCCGTCACCGACAAGAACGGCGGCGTCACGCAGGAATTGATGTTCGAGGACAAGCCGGGCGCGGAGGAGGTGTATATGTACACCGGCCGCGACTATCGGCGCGTGGTCGACAACGACGAGACCGGCACCGTCAAGCGCGACCAGATCCTGACCGTCGAGCGCGACCAGACCGAGACGATCAGGAACGACCAGACCACGAAGATCGAGAACAACAGCAAGATCGACGTCACCGGGACGCAGCAGACCACGGTCCAGAAGACCCAGACGGTCAAGGTCACGCAGAAGAGCCTGCACGAGTCGATGCAGGAGGTGGAGATCAAGGTCGGCACCAGCAGCATCAAGCTGACCCCGACCGGGATCGAGATCAAGGCGCTGAAGATCACGATCAAGGCGGAGGCGACGCTGAACGTCTCCGCCGGAGCGATGGCCGAATACAAGGCGCCGATGACTCAGGTGAAGGCCGATGGCATGCTGGTCCTGAAGGGCGGCGTGGTGATGATAAATTGACGGGCGATCGAGACAGCGTGCCCGCGCCTGCCCCGACCGTCGTTCCTCTCCGGTTCCAGCGACTGGAGTTGCAGGAGCATGGCGGGCTGTCCGCGGCCGGGCTGGAAGCGCTGGCGACGACGACCGGGCCGGAAGCGTTGCTGACGACGCTGATGGCGATGCCGGATCAGGCGGATGCGGCGGCGGCGCTGGCGCTGATGCTGCCGCGTCGGCAATCGGTGTGGTGGGCGTGCCTCGCGGTTCGGCTGATCCCCGGAATCGGCGAGCGCGCGGCCGAGCGGGTCGCGCTGGAAACGGCCGAGACGTGGGTGCAGACGACGTCGGACGAGGCGGCGGAGCGCGCCTTCACCGCGGCGGAGTTCTGCGCGGTCTCGGCCCCCGCGCGCTGGGCGGCGATGGCGGCGCACTGGTCGGGGCCGTCGATCGCGCCGCGGGGATTGCAGCCGGTGCCGCCGGCGGCGCACCTGACGGGGATCGCGACGCGCACCGCGATGCTGTTCACGGTTCACGATCCGGCGTTGCGCGGACGCTTGGCCTTCGCCGATCTGGTTGCCATCGGCGTCGCGCTGATGCACGGCGATGTCGGGCGCAAGGCGCAGGCGGCGGTGCTCGACCGGCTGGCCGGCGGCTGACGATACGGGACGAACCGCACGACCTCATGTGGACCTTGCTGCTCTCCCGCCAGGCGGACCCGCCCGGCACCTTCATCGACCGACGCCAGATCGACAGCGGTGAAATCCGCATCGGCCGCGACGCGCAGAAGTGCGACTGGATGCTGCCGGACCAGTCGGGCCATATCTCGCGCGCGCACTGTACGATCTCGGTGATCGGGCTCGACCTGTTCGTGGTCGATACCAGCACCAACGGCGTCAGCCTGAACCGTCCGGGCCAGCGGATCGCGCCGCAGATGCCGGTCGCCGTCCGGGTCAGCGACCGGTTGCTGCTGGGCGATTACGCCATCGAGATCACGACAGAGGCGGCGGGTCTGGCCGCCAATCTGCAGCAGCAGGTCGCGACTGCCGCGCCACCGCCGCCCCCCGCGTTCAGCCAGCCGGACAGCTGGTTCGACAATGCCGGCGCAGACCCGTGGGGAACGGGCGGGGCGAATGCCGAGGTGCATGAGTTCCTGGGCAGCGCGATGCACGATTTCCTCGCGCCGCCACGGGCGTCGCAAGCGGTGGCAGCGGCGGACCCGTGGGGTGGTCCGCTGTCCGATGCGTTCAGCCGGCCGATGCTGGCCGCTGCGCCGAGCCCGGCGGCAAGCGATTTCGCGATCCCGGAAGATTGGGCCGCGCCCCCCGCAAACGGATCGGCGCGGGCGGCCGATCCGTTTGCGGGGATGGAGGCTTTTGCGCCGACGAAGGCCGATCCCTTCGCCGGCGCGGACCCATTCGCGGCTCCGTCGCCCTCGCATCCTGCCGATACCCGATCGAGCGGGGCTGCCTTCGCGCCAGCACCCGCGTTGTCGACCGATCCCTTCGCAATGCCGTCCGTGCCGCCGCCAAGTGTCGGGCGCACCCCGGATCCGTTCGCGCGTCCCGTTGCCGGTGACCCGTTCGCCGACTTCGATGCGAAAGCCGACCCGTTTGCGGGCTTCGATGCGAAGGCCGATCCGTTCGCGGGCAGGTCCGCCGCGCCGGGAACGTCGGAGCGAGCCGCAGGCGATCCGTTTGCCGCGTTCGACGCCGGGAGCGATCCCTTCGCAGGCGAGCCGAACACGCCAGCGACGCCGGGGCGAACGGCGAGCGATCGGTTCGGGGGGCTTGAAGCAACCGCCGACCCATTCGCGGGCATACCTACCGCGCCTGCGACACCGGAACGAGCGGCCGCCGATCCGTTCAGCGGCTTCGGGCCTGAAGTCGAGCCATTTGCGAGCCGGCCGGACGACGCCGTGGTGCCCAACCAGCCGACGAACGATCCGTTCGCGTTGCCGCCGGCCGGGGCGCCGGTGGAGACAGCGGACCCTTTCGGCTCGACCCCACCGTCGGCGATGGCAGCCGCGCCGGTGCCGACCGATCCCTTCCTGCCGTCCCCGGCGGCTCCACCCGCCATACCTTCGGCGCAAACGTCGGCAGCGGCGCCGGACGGAGAGGGTTGGGCGGCGTTCTGTGCGGGGGCCGGGCTCGATCCTGCCGATCTGCGCACCACGCCCGATGCGATGCACCGGCTGGGCGTCCTTTATAAACAGGTGGTGCTGGGCCTGTCCGACCTGATCCAGGACCGCGCGGCGTTCAAGAACGAGTTCCGCGTGGAGCGGACGCAACTGGGCCTTGGTCGCAACAACCCGCTGAAGCATCTGCCGGCGATCGATTCCGCCAAATTGCTGCTCGGCGATCCGTTGCCCGGGTTCATGGGCGCCGAAGAGTCGGTGCGATCGGCGTTCGAAGACGTGAAGAAGCATCAACTGGCGATGCTGGCAGGTGTTCAGCATGCCTTGCGCGCTGTTTTCGAACGACTTTCCCCGGATGAGATCCAGCGCGTTATGGAAAAGGCGGCGGGTGAGAAGAAGGGACTGAGGATCGGCCGTGGCGTTAATCCGTGGACGGTGTATCAGGCGGTGTTCGACGCGTTGCGCAAAGATGCGACATCCAATGTTAACAGCATCATGAGTGTTGCGTTTCGGGAGGGATACGAGGCGTTCCTGAACGGCGCAGCGTAGGATACGACGACGCGAAAACCTGTGGGGGGTGGTGGAGTGAGTTGGGAGAACAAGCCGGTCTGGTCGGAGGGTATGTTCCTGCGTCCGCAGCACTTCCAGCAATTCGAACGCTTTACCTCCGCTCAACTGGAGGCGCGGGTCGCGCCGTTGGTTTCGCACGCGTGGGGGCTGGGGTTGCTGCGCATCGACGACGGGCTGCTCAAGACGGGCAAGATCGCGCTATCCCGCGCGACGGGCGTGTTCGACGACGGTACGCCGTTCCACGTGCCGGACGGGGCCGCGGCACCGATGCCGCTGGAGGTGGCGCGCGACCTGCGCGA
Organism: Sphingomonas sp. Leaf343; assembly: GCF_001423765.1. GTDB lineage: Bacteria > Pseudomonadota > Alphaproteobacteria > Sphingomonadales > Sphingomonadaceae > Sphingomonas. Next base: position 240,215 of record NZ_LMPG01000010.1, on the reverse strand, counting down.
CACCAACGTCCATCTGTGCCTGCCCCTGTCGCGACCCGGCACGGCCGATGTCGCGCTCGATCCGTCCGCCCGCGCCGAGACGCGATTCCTGGCGGAGGAGTTCGAGGCAGCCGATGCGGTCTATGGCGCGCCGACGCGGGTGCCGCTGAACGTCGGTCGCCTGCAACTGACGCTTCGGCATGAGGGCGAGGGGCTAGGCGGGTATGCGACGATCCCGATCGCGCGCATCGTGGAGCGACGGTCCGATGATTCGGTCGTGCTCGACGACGGCTTCATTCCCACCGTTCTGGCGACCGGTGCGAGCCCGACGCTCAGCGGCTTCCTGTCGGAGCTGGAGGGCATGCTCCATCAGCGTGGCGAGGCGATCGCCGGGCGGCTGGGGACGCCGGGTTCGAAGGGCGTCGCCGACATCACCGATTTCATGATGCTGATCGCGGTCAATCGCGGCGAGGCGATGGTCAAGCATCTGGCGGCATTGCCCAGCGTGCATCCGGCCGATTTCTATGGTGCACTGTGCGTGCTGGCGGCGGAGATCGCGACGATGACCGCGGCGGGCAACCGGCCCATTTTCATGCCGCTGTACCAGCATCGCGACCTGCGCGTGTGTTTCGATGCGGTGATGGGAGACCTGCGCCGCTCGCTATCAGCGGTGTTCGAGCAGAGCGCGGTCGCAATTCCCCTGGAGCTGCGCCAATATGGCATCCGCGTCGGACAAATCACCGATCGGTCGCTGTTTTCCGGGGCGAGCTTCATTCTCGCGGCACGCGGTGCGGTGGATACCGAGACGCTGCGCGCGAACCTGCCGCGACGGGCCAAGCTGGGGTCGGTCGAGCATATCCGCGATCTGGTGATGCGCCAGTTGCCGGGTGCGGACATCCATCCGATGCCGGCCGAGCCGCGCCAGATCCCTTTCCGCGCGAACACCGTCTATTTCGCGATCAACACGCGGCACGAGCAATGGCAATCGGTCGCGACTTCTGGCGCGGTCGCGCTGCACGTCGCGGGCGAGATACCCGATCTCGACCTGGAGATGTGGGCGATCCGGGGGAGCCACTCATGAGCCAGTCCGCTGACAGGGGCCTGCGATGAGCGACAAGCGCGACGACCCGCCGCCGACGGAGCGGACGATCATCCGGCCCGCCGGCAGCGGCAGGGCCGTGCCACCGGCATCGCCCTATCCCGGACAGGCGTTCCCGGGCACGCCCGCCGCGCCGCCGTCCGGCGGTCCGCCGCCACAGGATCGCACGGTGATGATGCCGGCGGGCGGAATGCCGCCCGCGCCGCCACGCATGCCGGGGAACCAGCCGCCAGCCCATACGCCGCCGCCATCGGGCACGGGCAGCAGCGGACCGGCGCGGCTCGACTTCGCGGAAGCGGAGCCCGATCTCTACGGCCCCGAACCGCTGGTCGCCGCCGCCGGTCGCCTGATCCATCTCGCCAGCCAGTTGCGGCAGATGCCGGTCGGCCCCGATCTGGGCGCGCTCCGCCAATTGGTGATCCGCGAACTCGACGCGTTCGGAAAGCGGGCGCAGGCACTCGGCCTCGATCCCAAGACGGCGCAGTTGGCGCATTACATCCTCTGCGCGTTCATGGACGATGCGGTGATGTCGACGCCGTGGGGCGCGAACAGTCCATGGTCGCAGCACAGCCTGCTCGCCGCCTATCACAACGACGTGCAGGGCGGCGACCGGCTGTTCCAGTTCGCCGAGCGGATGGAGGCGGACCCGCGTCGTGAGCCGCGGCTGATGGAATTGCTGTACCAGTGCCTGTCGCTGGGATTCGAGGGCCGGGCCGCGCTCGATCCGCGCGGACAGTCGGTGCTGCAGCAGCGTCGCCAGCGGCTGGCCGCCGCGATCGCCGGCACGCGCGATCGGCCCGCCGGAGACCTGTCGCCGCAATGGCGCGGCGCGACGACGGCGACGGGATCGTACCAGCAGAAGATCCCGCTCTGGGCGATCGCCGCCGCGATCGGCGTCGTCGCGCTGTTGATCTTTTCCGCGCTGCTGTTCCGCCTGTCGAGCGAGAGCGCGGCGGCCGTGACGGCGCTCGATCAGGCGGTCGGCTCGGCGCAGATCGTCGCCCCCGCCGCGCCGCCGCCGGAAACCGCGACGCCGACGTTCGAGAAGATTCAGTCGATCCTGCGCCCCGATGTCGAGGCGGAGCGCTTGGCGGTGTTGCGCGAGGGCAACGACATCGTCCTGCGCCTGAACAATCAGGGGCTGTTCGAAAGCGCGCAGGCGGAGCCGTCCGGCGCGTGGACCGACACGTTCGGGCGGCTGGCGCAGGCGGCGAACCTGACCAAGGGGGCGTTGAAGATCGCGGGCCATACCGACGATCAGCAGATTCGCTCGCTGGCATTCCCGTCCAACCTCGAACTGTCGGAGGCGCGGGCGCGGGCGGTGGGTCAGGCGATCGCGCGGGCGGGGCTGGGCGATGCCAGCCGCATCACCAGCACCGGTCTTGCCGATGCGCAGCCGCTGGCCAGCAATACGACGCCCGACGGGCGGCGACAGAACCGGCGCGTGGAAATCCGCGTGGCCAACGACGTGGCGTGGAACTAAGGGAGTGGGGGGCGTGAAGTCACTGTTCGCGAACCGCTGGTTCTGGCGCGTGGTCGGCGCGATCTTCGCCGGGCTGTTGCTGTTCTTCGTCGGGCCGCTGGTCGCGATCGGCAGCTGGCGACCGCTGGGAAACACGTGGGTGGCGCTGCTCGTCTCGCTGCTGCCGATCGTCGGCGTCGGGCTGTACTGGTGGTGGCAGCGGCGCAAGGCGGCGAAGGCGAATGCGGCGCTGGTCGATGCGCTGGCCGCGCCGAAGGCGGACCGGGCGGCGCTGGACGCGAAGCTGGGCGAAGCGCTGGCGATGCTGCGCAGCACGAAGGTCGGGCGACGCGGATCGTACGTCTATCAATTGCCGTGGTACGCGATCATCGGACCATCCGGCGCCGGCAAGACGACGGCGCTGCTCAATTCTGGCCTGGGGTTCCCGACCGCGGTGGCGGGCGAGTACCGGGCGCTGCGCGGTCAGCCGAACACGCCCGATTGCGACTGGTGGTTCACCGACGAGGCGGTGCTGATCGATACCGCCGGGCGCTATGTCACTCAGGATGTCGACGCGGCGCGCGATGCGGAGGGGTGGAAGGGTTTCCTCGACCTGCTGAAGACGCACCGGCCGCTCCAGCCGCTGAACGGCGTGCTGGTCGCGATCCCCGCGCCGGACTTTGCCGATGCGCGCAAGATGGCCGATCACGCGCAGCATATCCGCGCGCGCCTGGCGGAGATCCAGCAGACGCTGGGGCAGACGCTGCCGATCTATCTGCTCGTCACCAAGACCGATCTGCTTGCCGGGTTCCGCGAGTATTTCGCGCGGGCGACGGACGCTGAATCGGATCAGGTGTTCGGTTCGACCGCGCCGGGCGACGGCAGCGACGGCGCGGCGGTGCTCGCCGGGTTCGACGCGCTGGTCGCGAGCGTGTCGGAGCGGGTGGTCGATCGCATGCAGAACGAGGGGCAACTGACCCTGCGCGGCCAGATCGCGACGTTCCCGTCGCAGCTGGCGTCGCTGCGTAAGCCGATCGCCGACTTGCTGGCCGCGCTTGGCCAGACCTCGCGCTTCGACACGGCGGCGCGGGTGCGCGGCGTGTATCTGACATCGGGCAATCAGACGGGCAATCCGGTCGATCGTATCCTGCTCAACATGGGCGTCGCGGCGATGGCGTCGGCGCACGGCGTCGGCAGCGGCCGCAGCTATTTCCTGAAACGGCTGTTCTCCGACCTCGTCTTCCCGGAAGCCGGCATCGCCAATCGCAATGCGGGCGCAGAGAAGCGTCAGCGGCAGGTCTATATCGGCGGCGCGATCGCGGCGGCGGCGGCGCTGGTGCTGGCGATCGGCCTGTGGACATGGGGCTATGTCCGCAACAAGGCGCTGATCGGTACGGTCTACGAAACCGCCGCCGCCTATTCCAACGCCGCGGGTACGTCGCGCGGTGGCACCTCGACGCCCGATCAGGATCTCGCCGCGCTCGGCGTGCTGGCGAAGGCACGGGGCGACATGGACAAGGCGAGCGATTTCGGACTGGGGCTAGGGCAGGGCGGCCGGCTGGAGGGGCAGATCGGCGCGATCTATGGCCGCGACCTGCAACGGCGGCTGACACCGATGCTCGCACGGCTGGCGGAGGACCGGATCGATGCCGACCGGGCCGCGCCGGCGGCGCTTTACGACGATCTGAAATCCTATCTCGTGCTTGGCGGACGGGGGCCGAAGGCGGAAGAAGCGTTGCTGGCGTGGGTGCAGCCGGCTTGGGCGGCGCGTTCGCAGGACCCCGATGCGCAGGTGCAGGCCGGCGAGGTCGCGCGGCATACGCGGGCGCTGCTCGACGGGGCGTTCGTGCCCGTGTCGCTGGATACGGCACGGGTCGATGCCGCACGGTCGATCCTGCGATCGCAGCCGGCCTCGGTGCGCGTCTATGGCCGTCTCAAGAGCGTCGCGCTGGCGGACGGCGAGACATGGACCGCGCGCGAGAATGCCGGGCCGCAGCCGGAGGTGTTCTTCGCGCCTGCCGGCGCCTTTGCGCCGGGCGCGGGCGTGCCGCAACTGTTCACGCGCATCGGGTACGACAAGGTGTTCGTGCCGATGCTGTCGAGCGGACCGAAGCTGCTCGACGAGGAACGCTGGGTGGTCGGCGACACCGGCGCGCGGGCGGGGATGACGCCGGCCGAGATGAGCATGCTGAAGCAGGATCTGCAGCGGCTGTATTTCGACGAGTTCCTGACCCGGTGGCGCGACTATATGGCGGGGATGCAGCCGCGACCGGTGTCATCGCTGGCGGAGAACATCCAGCGGCTGCGCGATGCCGCCGGGCCGCTGTCGCCGATCGCGCCCTTGATGCGGGCGATCGTGGTGGCCACCGACATGACCGCCGGCAAGAGTGCCGCCGTTCCAAAGATGAAGATGCCGAAAATCCCCGGCGGCCAGTTCGGCAAGATAGCCGGCGCGGCGGCGGGCGATGCGATGGCTGGCGGCGGCGGTGCGGGCGACGATCCGCGCGAGGCGGCGGTCCGCGCGTTCGAGCCGCTGCGCCTGTTCGTCGGCAAGCCCGGCGCGCCGGGGCCGCTCGACGCGACGCTGGCGAGCATGGGGCAACTGGCGGACAAGCTGAACATGGTCGCGGTACTGCCGGGTGGCGGCGGCGAGACCGGATCGGCCGCCAGCCTGGAGGTGAAGGCGCTGGTCGCGCAGCTCGACCAGAGCGGCGCGAACATGCCCGCACCCGCGGGCGTGCTGGTGAAGGCGGTGGCGGGCGACGCCAACGTCGCGCTGGGGGGAGCGCGCAAAAGCCAGATGGGGGCGGCGCTGAGCGGCAATTTCGGGCAGGATTGCCGCAACGTGCTCGGCCGCTCTTTTCCGCTGCTCGCCGCATCGTCCAACGACATCTCACTGGAGCAGTTCGGCCACTTCTTCTCGCCTCAGGGCGCGTTCGCGAAGTTCGTGACGCAGGAACTGGCGGGCTATGTCGATACGACCAAACCCGACTGGGTGCTGCTTCCCAATGCCAGCGAGATCGGCATGACCGAGACGGGGCTGCAATCCTTTCAGGCGGCGCAGCGCGTGACCCGCGCGTTCTTCGCCGCCGATCCGAACGCGCCGCGGCTGGTCTACCAGATCGAGCCGGTAGCGCTGGCGGGCGCGAAGTCGGTGACGCTGAAGGCGGACGGCCAGTCGCTGACCTATGACGGCAAGTCCGGTGTGCCGGCGACGTTCGACTGGCCGGGTGCGGGCGGAGCCTCGATCGAGTTCGCGATCGACGGCGCGGCCCCGGCGGTGAAGAGCTGGGTCGGCGTGTGGGGCGCGTTCCGGATGATGAAGGAAGCCGCGGTCAAGGCCGCCGGATCGCCTCTGGCGGGGGCGGGTAGCCTGACGCAGGGTGGTGCACGCTTCGACTTCCGGGTGCGGACGTTCGGGGGGAGCAATCCGTTCGTGGTCGATCCGTTCGTGAAGGTGTCGTGTCCGGTTTGACGGTCAGCGGACGGGTATGTCTCCGGCGTGTTGGCGGAGAATGTCCATTGCAGAGGGACCGTCATGATCGATACGCCGCCGCCGGTTCCGTCAGTATCGGCGATCGAGCACAGGCTGGTCGCGTGCGGTCTGGATCGCCGCAGGATATCGGTGGAGCGTGTCGACGAACTGCAAAGCGTCGTCATCGTCATCCGCGATCGGGTCCACCCGTCGAGGCCGTTGTTCACCTGCATCGATGAGGCCGCTCCGGCGAGCATCGTGCAGGTCGAGGAGGCGAGGCTCCAGACGGGCTATGACGACCATGTGGGCAAACGCGTCCGCCCGCAGATGCTTGCCGAAGCGACGGAGACCGTCACGCGGCTCGGGTTGATCGACGGATTTCCGAAGCGTGCGGATTATAAGAATCTGGGTAGCTACGCGGGAGCGCTGGAGTGGCATTGCGGATTGGAGGCGGGTAGCGTGCTGCGGGTCATGAGCAAGACGTTGGCGTTCGATCCCCCGCGCGAGCCCGACGGTATGACTTTCGTGGCGCGGTACGAGAAGCTGCTCGCAGCGATGGCGTATGCGACCGCGACCGGCGATCTGGAGGGCTTCAGTTTTATCGGCATCGACCCTGTTCGGCCACGCTAAGCCGCATTGCCGTTCATCGGCGGCTTGGGTCTCGGTTCGCCTTGATGCTCTGGAGCCTCGTCGATCCGGACGGGTTACGAGGTCCGCTACAAGCGAACGCCACCGCCGGCCTCTTCCTGCCAGGCCGATCCGCGAGCGGACCCCGGGGCGGGCGATATCACGTGCGTCGGGTGTGCCGCTGGATTGCTTCGCTGTGCTCGCACCGACGGTGAAGTGCTAAAGTTTTGCCGATTACGCGGTTGTCGCGGCAGTTCCCGACCGACAAGTTTCGAGTTCCCGAAGAAGATTAGCTGGATATCAGCGGCACCCCGTACAGGCTCACTCCGGCGGCAATTCTTTCGCCGCTGTACCACTGTCGGTTTGCAAGCCGTGACGGAGCAACATCGGGATGTTCGCCAGCGCGAAGCCGAGCGTCAGCGGGATCGCGCCCCAGAGCTTGAAGCCCACCCAGAAGTCCCAGCTGGTCGTCCGCCATACCGCCTCGTTCAGGCACGCCATGCTCGCGAAGAAACACGCCCAGTTGCGCGTCAGCTTGCGCCAGCCGAGCGCGGTCAGCCCCGGATAGGCCGAGCCCAGCAGCCCCTCCAGCAAGGGGCGTCCCGTCGCCAGCCCGAACACCAGTACGCCCGCGAAGGTGGCGTAGACGATCGTCGGCTTCATCTGGATGAAGCGCGGGTCGTGGAAATAGATGGTCAGGCCGCCGAAGATCACGACCAGCCCGCCCGATATCCACAGCATCGGCGACACGCGGCCGAGCTTCACGCGAGAGACGATCATCGCCGCGATCGTCGCGACGATGAAGGCCGCGGTCGCGCAGATCACGCGCGCAATGACGAGCGCACCGACACGGTCCATGTCGTTCAGGAAGCCGGTCGTCGCGCCGACCAGCCGCATCATCGGGTTGGCGGGTGCGAAGAAGTTGATCGCGAAGAAGACGAGCAGCGGGGCGTAGTCGACGGCGACCCGGATGCCCGGTTTGTCCTCTCGCAATTCCGCCGTTCCGGTTTCGGCGTTCTCGTAGATTTCACGTCCGATCGTCACTTCCGCGCTCCCTCGACACCGGCGATGATGCGGCTGACCTCGTTGGCGTCGAACGGGCGGAGGTCGGTCATGCCCTCGCCGACGCCGATAGCATGGATCGGCAGGCCGTATTTTTCCGCCGCCGCGACCAGCACGCCGCCGCGCGCGGTGCCGTCCAGCTTGGTCATGACGAGACCAGTGACGCCGGCCACATCCTTGAACACCTCGATCTGGTTGAGCGCGTTCTGGCCCGTCGTCGCGTCCAGCACCAGCACCACGTCATGCGGCGAGGCGGGGTTGAGGCGGCCCAGAACGCGGCGAATCTTCGCGAGTTCGTCCATCAACTCGCGCTTGTTCTGAAGGCGACCGGCGGTGTCGACGATCAGGACGTCGATACCGGTCGCGGTCGCCTGCTTCACCGCTTCGAACACGATGCCCGCCGCGTCGCCGCCTTCCTTGCCGGTGACGATCGGCACGCCGACGCGGTCGGCCCAGGTCCGCAACTGGCCGATCGCGGCGGCGCGGAACGTGTCGCCCGCGGCCAGCATGACGCCGTAATCCTGCTCCATCAGCAGATGCGCCAGCTTGGCGATCGTCGTGGTCTTGCCCGACCCGTTGACGCCGATCACCAACATCACCTGCGGGCGCGGGAAGGCGGTGACCTCCAGCGGGATCGCGACCTTCGCCAGCGTCTTCTCGACCTCCTCGGCGACGACGAGGCGGATGCCGAGTTCTTCCATGTTGCGCTCGAAACTGCCCTCGGCCAGCCGTTTGCGGATATGACCGGCGGTCTGCGGGCCGAGATCGGACGCGATCAGCGCCTCCTCGATATCGTCGAGCGTCGCCTCGTCCAGCCGCGCGCCGCCGAGACCGGCGAGATTGCCGACCAGCCGGTCCGATGTCCGCTTGAAGCCGCCCAACAGCTTCTCGTGCCAAGTGCTCATTCTGTCGTTCCGATGAGATGGGTGTCGGTCGCCGCGGTGATCGCGACGGGCCGGATGCTGCCGGGTCCCGAGGGGGCAGGAAGGCGGACCTCCGCGAAGTGTGCGGTATGGCCGCGATCGCCCGGACGCTCGATCAGGACGTCCTGAACGGTGCCGATCGCGGTCGCAAGCCACGCCGCCTTGCGCGCCGCCGCCGCCGCGCGCAGCTTTGACGCCCGCTCGCGTCGCACCTCGGGCGCGACCTGCGGCATGCGCGCGGCGGGCGTGCCGATGCGTGGCGAATAGGGAAAGATGTGGCCGTAGACGATGTCGCAGTCGGCGATCAGCGCCAGCGTATCCGCGAACATCGCCTCGTCCTCGGTGGGAAATCCGGCGATCAGGTCCGCGCCGATCGCGATGTCAGGCCGGCGGGTCTTCAGCCGTTCGACCAGCGCGACCGATTGTGCGCGGGAATGGCGGCGCTTCATGCGCTTCAGGATCAGGTCGTTGCCCGCCTGAAGCGACAGATGCAGATGCGGCATCACGCGCGGCTCGCCGGTCACGATTTCGAACAACCGATCGCCGATCTCGACCGAGTCGAGCGACGACAGCCGTAACCGCTGCAACGCCGGGACATGGCGCAGGATACGGTCGACCAACATCCCGAGCGACGGTGATCCGGGCAGATCGGGTCCGTAGCTGGTCAGGTCCACACCGGTCAGCACCACTTCCCGGTGACCGGCATCCACCAGCATCGCGATGCGATCCACGACCGCTCCGGCGGGGATGGAGCGGCTTGCTCCGCGCCCCTGCGGGATGATGCAGAAGGTGCAACTATGGTCGCAGCCGTTCTGTACCTCCACGAAGGCACGGGCGTGACCGGCGAAGACGGTCGGTGCCGCGACCGTTCCGCCCCAGCTTTCCGGGCGCAGCTTGATGTCGTTGGCGACGACGCGCGTCACTTCGGGCATGGCGGCGAACCCTGCCGGATCGATCGTCGCGGCGCAGCCGGTGACGACGATCTGCGCGCCCGGCCGATCGCGGTGCGCCCGCCGGATCGCGGCACGGGTCTGCTTGACCGCCTCGTTGGTCACCGCGCAGCTGTTGACGACCACTGTATCGCGGTGGGCGACCAATGTTCGGATCGTTTCGCTCTCGGCTATGTTGAGGCGGCAGCCGAGGCTGACGACCTCCGGCTCGGGGAGAGACATGACGGGCGATCTAGTGGGCGGCGGGGCGCAAGTCCATGAGCAGGCGCAGGCCGTGCTCGACTATTGGTTCGGGCTGACACAGGAGCACCAGTTCGCCAGGGACGCCGGGCGCGATCGGGAGATCGCCGAGCGGTTCGGCGGCTGGCGCGATACGGTGTTCGCCCAGCGCGCGGACGGCTGGCGCGACGGGCCGGAGACGATGCTGGCGGCGATCATCCTGCTGGACCAGTTCTCGCGCAATATCCACCGCGGCAGTGCGGAGGCATTCGCAGCCGATCCGCTGGCGGCGGAGCTGACGCTGGAGGCGATCGACCGCGGGTATGACGGGCGATTGACGCCCGAGCAGCGCGTGTTCCTGTACATGCCGCTGATGCACGCGGAGGACGGATCGCTGCAAAGCCTGTGCGTGAAGCAGTTCGAGGCGTTGGGTATCGAAAACAACCTGAAGTTCGCGCGCGATCATCGGGAGGTGTTCGAGCGGTTCGGACGGTTTCCGGGACGGAATGCGGCGTTGGGGCGGGATACGACGCCTGAGGAACGGGTCTGGCTGGAGGAGACGGGCGGGGGCTGGTAGGTCGTCGCCCGTCGAAGCGGGGGCGGGGGTCGCGTGACCGACCTTCGTCAATAGCGTGGGTATCCTCCACCCTTGCCTTTCGGTCGCTATCCCGCTAGGTCCCGCCAACGTCCGATCCGTCGGACATCGGAATACACGCATCCACCCGATGCGCGCTGGCCGGCGAGGTTTCGCCCGCCGGCGCTTTTTGCTTGGGGTGGCATGAGGAGGCTGGGTACGCATGTTTGAAAGTCTGAGCGACCGGCTTGGTGGCGTCTTCGATCGCCTGCGCGGTCGCGGTGCGCTGACCGAGGCGGACGTGCGGGCGGCCATGCGGGAGGTGCGCGTCGCGCTCCTCGAAGCCGACGTGGCGTTGCCCGTCGCGCGCCAGTTCGTCGACGGCGTCACCGAACAGGCGATCGGCCAGAACGTGCTGCGCTCGGTCACGCCGGGTCAGCAGGTCGTCAAGATCGTCAACGACGCGCTGGTGGCGATGCTGGGCGCGGACGAGAGCGAGCTGCTGCTCGACGTGACGCCACCCGCGGTCGTGATGATGGTCGGGCTTCAGGGTTCGGGCAAGACGACGACGACGGCGAAGATCGCCAAGCGTCTCACCGGTCGCGAGCGCAAGAAGGTGCTGATGGCGTCGCTCGACGTCAATCGCCCGAATGCGCAGGAGCAGCTCGCGACGCTCGGTACGCAGGTCGAGGTGGCGACGCTGCCGATCGTGCCGGGACAGCAGCCGGTCGAGATCGCCCGGCGCGCGATGCAGGCGGCGAAGCTTCAGGGTTACGATGTCCTGATGCTCGACACCGCCGGGCGTCTGCACGTCGATCAGGCGCTGATGGACGAGATGAGGGCGGTCGCCGACATCGCCCGTCCGCAGGAGATCCTGCTCGTCGTCGATGCGCTGACCGGTCAGGACGCGGTCAACGTCGCACAGAACTTCTCCGATCAGGTGCCATTGACCGGTATCGTGCTGACGCGGATGGACGGCGATGCGCGCGGCGGTGCGGCGCTGTCGATGCGCGCCGTCACCGGCAAGCCGATCAAGTTCGCGGGCACGGGCGAAAAGCTGGACGCGCTGGAGGCATTCCATCCGGAGCGCGTCGCCGGCCGCATTCTTGGCATGGGCGACGTCGTGTCGCTGGTCGAGCGCGCGGCGGAGTCGATCCAGGCCGAAGACGCCGAACGCATGGCCATGAAGATGGCCAAGGGTCAGTTCGACATGAACGACCTGCGTGCCCAGCTCGCGCAGATGGCGCGGATGGGCGGTCTCGGCGCGCTGGCGGGCATGATGCCCGGCATGAAGAAGGCGCAGGCGGCGATGGCGGCGACGCCGGGCAGCGACAAGGTGCTGGTGCGGATGGACGCGATGATCGGGTCGATGACGCCGAAGGAGCGGACGAAGCCCGAGCTCATCAACGCCAAGCGCAAGATTCGCATCGCCAAGGGTTCCGGCACCACGGTGCAGGAGGTCAACAAGCTCCTGAAGATGCATCAGGAAATGGCTACCGCCATGAAGAAGATCAAGAAGATGGGCGGGCTGAAGGGCATGATGGCGATGCTCGGCAAGGGCGGTCTCGGCGGCCTCGGCAACGCACTGGGCGGCGCCGACATGGGCGAGATGATGGCAAAGGCGGGCGGACCCGGCGGTGGTCTGCCCGGCGGGCTGCCCGGTCTGGGTGGTCCCGGCGAGACGCCGAAGCTGCCGCCCGGTTTCGAAAATTTCCTGAAGAAGAAATAACCTGCCGAAGCCGTCGTCGGCGAAGGCGCTCCACCAACCATATTGCCGCGATGTCGATCGCGGCGAAGATCAAGAGCAAGGAAGACTTACAATGGCACTCAGCATCCGTCTGTCGCGTGGCGGCTCCAAGAAGCGTCCGTATTACCGCATCGTCGTCGCTGACGCACGGAGCCCGCGCGACGGCAAGTTCATCGAGAAGATCGGCAACTACAATCCGCTGCTCGCCAAGGATTCCGAGAACCGCGTCGTGCTCGACGCCGATCGCGCGAAGCATTGGCTCTCGGTCGGTGCGCAGCCGACGGATCGCGTCGCCCGCTTCCTCGACGCCGCCGGCGTTCGTGAGCGCGCCGCGCGCACCAATCCGAACAAGGGCAAGCCGGGCGAGAAGGCGACGGAGCGCGCCGAGGAGCGGGCCGACAAGCTGAAGGCGCAGGAAGAGGCCGCTGCGGCCGCCGCTGCCGCGCCCGCCGCCGAGGAGCCCGCCGCCGACGCGCCAGCCGGTGACGAAGCTGCGACCGAAGAGACCGCCGCCTGAGCAGCGGATCGGGGTCGTCGTGCGTTTCTAGGGGCTGTACGTCCAAGGAGTGCATGATGACCCCGGATCTCGACCCAGACCCGCGCACCGCGCCGGATGACCTCGAAGACGCGACCAATCAAGGCGTGTCGACGACCGATCCGGCGAAGGGTGCCGATGCCGACCCAACGGAGGACGATGGCTCACCCCAAGGATGACGCTGGTGTCGTGCTCGCCGCGGTCGTCGGCGCGCACGGCATTGCGGGCGAAGTGCGGCTGAAGGTGTTTGCGGAGGATTTGTCCCCGCACAAGAGCTTCAACAGTGGTGCTTTGACGCTGACGTCCCTTCGCTCCGGCAGCAACGGCGCGATCGCTCGCTTTGCCGAGGTGCGTGATCGCACCGCTGCCGAAGCTTTGCGTGGCACGACGCTATCCGTTCCCCGGTCGGCATTGCCGCCCTTGGGCGAGGGAGAGTATTATCATGCCGATCTGCTCGGCCTGCCCGCGGTCACGACCGGGGGCGAGGCGCTGGGCGTTGTCGTTGCCATCGACAACTTCGGTGCCGGCGACGTGATTGAGGTGGAGCGCCCGACCGGCAAACGCTTCATGGTACCGATGCGGCCGGAAGCGGTGCCGGAATGGTCCGCCGCCGGGCTGGTGATCGATCCGGTATTCGTGGAATAGCCTGGTGTAGTCTGGAGCGTGATCCTCGCGACGGTGCCCTCTGTCAGCCTCTGCCCGAAGAACGGGGGCTTGGAAAAGGACGGGTCAGTCGATCCGGTACTGGATGGGCTTGAACGCGCCGCCATTGGACTGGAGTGCGGAACAGGCCGTCAGGCCGATCACCAGATCCATTTCCGCCGTGAAGCTGATATGATCGCCGGGGCCACTGAGTGGGGGTTCGACGGTGAAGGTGCCGGTCGCGCCGTCAACGGGCACGTTCATGAAACAGTTGAAGGCCACCGGAATCGCGTCTTCTTCCACACCATAGGGAGCCAGCGCCGCGGCGAGGTTGCCGAAGCATCCGCGATGCGGATCGGTGTCGCCGTAGATGATCCGGAACGTGTCCCTAGAGCAAGGCGTCAGCAGAAAGTCGTGGCGGCCGACCGTGTCCTCGACGATGCGGAGCATAACGTTGCTGCGATTGGAATAGAGCGGATCGCTGGTCGTCAGATACAGGCGGCTGGCATAATCGAGCGTTCGCCCGGACGAGATGACCTCCCGCAGATCGGTGCGCGAGAAGGCCAACAGATCGGCGACCTGACGCCCTTCCGGGTCGATCACCGTCAGCGTCTGGCCGCGATCGAGCATGAAAGCGGTGCCGGAGCGCGGAGGGATCGTCCGGATCATACCTGTCTCGATCGAACCCGGCTCAACCATGCACGTTCGCCTCAACCGAGTTACGACTGAAGGGACATTTCCATTCCGGGCCGACCATCCGGCCGCTATATTGCCGAGCCTCGCTGATCTCGCCGTGCCGTGCAAGCATCGGGTTGGGAGAACCGGCGACCGCGACGTCCCGTGCGACGATCGAGGCACGAAGCTTCTCGTAACGCTGCTGCGCGCGCAGAACCTCGAACTGGTCGTGCAGGTTGAAGACCATCGCCGGCGTCCTGAACCGGCGCGCCGGCCGGCTCGCGTTCGGATGCAGGCCGACGACGAAGAACGCCTCGCCTGCGAAGCTGAGGGAGAAATGCGGATCGTCGGGATCGGACGATACCTCGGCGGCGGGGCGATAGCCGAGCCATTCATCCTTGTCGGACAGCGATTGCGCGCGCGCCCAGAGGTGCCGCTCGAACGCTTCCTCGGTCAGGGATTCCGGCCCTTCGAACAGCACGACGAGCGTCCGGAACAGCGCCCGGTCCGCGCGATACTTGCCGACGGTTGCGGCCAGCGCCGGCAGGATACGCAGGTCGTCCCAGGCGGAGGTCAGGTTGCGGCCGACCAGAATATCCATCTGGCCACGCGCCAGCGCCGATTTCGCGCCCACGCAGGGGAAGGAAGGGTTCTCGACGGTATCGACGAAATCGCGTGCGAGCGCATGGTGGTTATCGAAAACGATATGATGCATATCGCCGGGAACACGCGAAGCTCTTGCAATGTTGCATCAAACTCGGTCACGTTGATCCCGATCAACGTGAATGCATGGAGTGGCGCATGGTGGAGGCGACGGGAACCGAGACCGTCACGGGCAGGTTCCTGATGGGCCGGAGGCGATCGCAGCTGACGGCCGACGATATCGGTGCGCTGGATGACGCGGCGCAGAACGTCCGGACGCTGCCGGCGCGGACACTGATGATCCGTGCGGGGGAACGCGTGACGGTCAGCACGATGTTGCTGGAAGGATTCATCTGCCGATACATGGACGATCGCGAAGGTCTGCGGCAACTGGTGGCGATCCATGTTCCAGGCGACTTCGTCGATCTGCATGGCTTTCCGATGGAAATGCTGGACCACGATGTCGCGACCCTCGGTCCCGTCAAGATCGCCTCCTGGCCCCATGCCGCGCTGGCGCGGGTGATGGAGGGGCGACCCAATTTGACGCGGATGCTGTGGTTCTCGACGCTGCTCGATGCGGCGATGCACCGCGAATGGATCTTTCGGCTGGGTCGACTGGGCGCGGAGGGCAGGGTGGCGCATCTGATGTGCGAGTTGAATACGCGGCTGGAGATGGTCGGGCTGGCGGCGGACGGGCGATTCGCGCTGCCGCTGAAACAGGCCGATCTGGCGGAGGCTTGCGGGCTCACCGGCGTTCACGTCAACCGCGTCCTGCGGTCGTTACGCGAACGTGGTCTCCTGCTGTTTCGCAACGGGGTGGCCGAGATACTCGATCGCCGGGCGCTGGCCGCGCTCGGGGAGTTCGACTCCGCCTATCTGTTCCCTGACGATCTCCGGAAGGACTGACCCATGGCATCGCTGACTCCCCTGACCGAACCCGGTGTCGCCAGCGCGGAATATGGGGTGGTCCTGCTCGATGGACCGGACGGGATCGCCGCGGCGATGACGCCGGCCTGCGCAGAGGAAACCGGCCGCCGGCTGATTGAGGCGGCGGCGATCGCTGCCGGGCAGGACGCCGCACCGCCACCCGAATGAGCATCGTCGACTGAAACGCGCTGGATGAGCGTCGCTATCAAGGAAAGCCAATTCAGCGGGTGACGGATCGTTCATGCCGGCTATGATGCCGCCGCATGAACGGGAGTTTCCATTGCACAATCTGTTGCTTGTCGCGTCGATGACGGCGCTCATCGTCCCCGCCGGCAATGCGCCGGTCGGTGCGCAGGATGTTGCTGCGCCGGCGGAGGCGGTCAATCCGCTGCTTGCCGACTGGGATGGTCCGTATGGCGGCGTACCCCCGTGGGATAAGGTCAAGCCGGAGCTTTTCCCCGCGGCTTTCACGGCGGCGCTGGCGGAGCGCGCGGCGGAGTATCGCCGGATCGCTGACGATCCCGGGCCGCCGACCTTCGCCAACACCTTCGTACCGATGCAACTGGCGGGTGCGCGGCTTCAGCGGGTGAGCGCGCTGTTCGGCGTGATGACCAGCAACATGAACACGCCAGCGTATCAGGCGCTGGAGAAGACATGGTCGCCGAAACTGTCGGCGGCGCAGGATGCGATTACGTTCGATCCGAAGCTGTTTGCGCGGATCGCGGCGATCCACGCCGGCCGGTCGAAGCTGGACGCGCAGCAACAGCGGCTGGTGACGCGCACCTATGACAGCTTCGTGCGGCAGGGCGCGAAGCTGAATGCGGCGCAGAAGGCGCAGCTTTCCGACTACAACCAGCAACTTGCCAGGGCATTCAGCGACTTTTCCAGCAAGCTGCTGGCGGATGAGGGCACCGCGATCACCGTGACCGACGAGGCACAGCTCGCCGGGCTGCCGGACAGCGTGAAGGCGGTGGCCAAGGCCGCGGCGATCGAGCGCCAGCAGGCAGGTTGGGCGATCGTCAACACGCGATCAGCGGTCGATCCGGTGCTGACCTTCGCCAGCGATCGGGCATTGCGCGAGAAGGCCTGGCGCGCGTTCATGATGCGCGGCGACAATGGCGACGCGAACGACACGAACGCGACGATCGCCCGTATCCTGAAGCTACGCGCGGATCGGGCGCACCTGCTGGGGTTCAGGACGCACGCGGACTGGCGGATGCAGGACACGATGGCGAAGACGCCCGCCGCCGCGACGGCGCTGATGATGCGGGTCTGGCCGTTCGCGAAGGCGCGCGTCGCGGAGGAGGTCCGTGACATGCAAGCGATTGCCGATCGTGAGGGGCAGAAGCTGACCATCGAGCCTTGGGACTACGCCTATTATCAGGAGAAGGCTCGCAAGGCGCGCTACGACCTCGATCAGGCGCAGCTGAAGCCCTACTTCGAGCTGAACAACATCATCCAGGGTTCGCTCTACGCCGCCAACCGGCTGTACGGGCTGGAGTTCAGGGAGATCACGGGTACGGTGCCGGTGTTCGAACCGAACATGCGCGTGTGGCATGTAACGAGCGCCGGCAAGGAGGTCGGCCTGTTCTACCGCGACGATTTCGCGCGCTCGGGCAAGCGGTCGGGTGCGTGGGCGAACACGTATCGCGGGCAGCGGAACTTGCCGCCGGCGCAAACGGTGCTGTCGTCGAACAACAACAATTTCGCCAAGCCCGCACCGGGTGAGCCGGTGCTCATCAGTCTGGACGATGCGCAGACGCTGTTCCACGAGTTCGGCCACGCGATCCACGCGATGTTACAGAACGTGACCTATCCGGGGTTGGCCGGGACGCCGCGCGACTTCGTGGAGTTTCCCAGCCAGGTGAACGAGCATTGGCTGCTGACGCACGACGTGCTCGACAAATATGCCCGGCATTACCAGACCAAGGCACCGATGCCGCAGGCGCTGCTCGACAAGATCGAGGCGTCGAAGACCTTCAACCAGGGCTATGCGACCGCCAGCTACCTGTCGTCGGCGATCGTCGACATGAAGCTGCACACGGTGGCGGACGGTGTGATCGACCCCGACCGGTTCGAGCGCGAGACGCTGGCGGAGCTGGGCATGCCGAAGCAACTGGTGATGCGGCACCGCCTGCCGCAGTTCAATCACCTGTTCTCGTCCGATGCCTATTCGGCTGGCTATTACAGCTATCTCTGGTCGGAGACGATGGATGCCGACACCTTCTCCGCGTTCGAGGAGGCGGGCAGTCCGTGGGACAAGGCCACCGCCGACAGGTTCGCGACGATCCTGCTTTCGACCGGCAACGAAACCGATCGCGCCGACGCCTATCGGCAGTTCAGGGGGCGTGACCCGGACATTCAGGCGCTGTTGTCAAAGAGGGGATTCGCCAAGTGAGCACGGCGGGGGGCGTCGCGAAAAGCGGCAGGTTGAAGTCGATTCTGGGCGGATCGGCGGGCAATCTGGTCGAATGGTTCGACTGGTACGTGTATTCGGCATTCGGCCTGTATTTCGCGCCGGTCTTCTTCCCGAAAGGCGATCCGACGGCGCAGTTGCTGAACACCGCCGCGGTGTTCGCGGTCGGGTTCGTGATGCGGCCGATCGGCGCGTGGATCATGGGCATCTATGCCGACCGACATGGGCGCAAGGCCGGGCTGACGCTGTCGGTGACGCTGATGTGCGCCGGCGCGTTCCTGATCGCCGTATGTCCGGGATACGAGACGATCGGCTGGGGCGCACCGGCGCTGCTGGTGCTAGCGCGGTTGATGCAGGGTCTGTCGGTCGGCGGCGAATATGGCGCGAGCGCGGTGTATCTGTCGGAGATGGCGGGCAAGTCGCGGCGCGGCTTCTTCTCGTCGTTCCAGTATGTGACGTTGATCGCCGGACAGTTGCTGGCGCTTGGTACGCTGCTGCTGTTGCAAGGCGTGCTGTCCGAGGCGGAGCTGGAGGTATGGGGCTGGCGCATTCCGTTCGCGATCGGCGGACTGCTGGCGATCGTGGTGTTCCGCATCCGCCGCGGGCTCGCGGAGACGCAGTCGTTCGAGAATTCCCGCGACAAGCCCAAATCCAGCGGCTGGCTGTTGTTCAGGGAGCATCCGCGCGAGGCGGCGACGGTGCTGCTGCTGACCGCGGGCGGGACGCTCGCCTTCTATGCCTACACGACGTACATGCAGAAGTTCCTCGTCAACACGTCGGGCTTCAGCCGCGAGACGGCGACGGGGATCATGACGGCGGCACTGGCGCTGTATGCGCTGTTGCAGCCGGCGGCGGGGGCGCTGTCCGACCGGATCGGGCGCAAGCCGCTGATGATCGGGTTCGGCATCGCCGGGCTGATCGCGACCGTGCCGCTGTTCACCGCGCTGGAGACGGTGCGCAGCCCGCTGGCGGCGTGGGCGCTGGTGATGACGGCGCTGGTCATCGTCAGCGGCTATACCTCGATCAACGCGGTCGTGAAGGCGGAGCTTTTCCCGGCGCATGTCCGCGCGCTGGGCGTGGCGCTGCCCTATGCGTTGGCGAACACGATCTTCGGCGGGACTGCCGAGTATGTCGCGCTGTGGCTGAAGGGGGAGGGGGCGGAGCGCGCCTTCTACTGGTATGTCGCGGGTATGATCGGCGTGTCGCTGATCGTGTACTGGCGGATGAAAGATACGGCCAAACACAGCCGGATCATGGAGGACTGATCGCGCGGGGGGTGACGCGCGGCGACGTGGACGCTTAAACGGGGGCGTGCCCGACCCGTCGCCGATCACCCCCGCCACCAGACGCTGGACGCCGTCGCGCTTTCGGGCGCTGCTCCGGTCGCGTGGGCCGACATCGGTGCGTTTCCGAAGGCGTATCGCGGTCATCGCGGGTGCGATCGCGATCGGCATCGCGGCGGTGCTGTTCGCGCAGGCGTCGGACGCGGCGGGCGAGGCGTTCGGCGGGTTCGCGAACCACTACCGCTGGGTGCCGCTGCTGACGACGCCGCTGGGATTCATGACGCTCGTGTGGATCACGCGCCGCTGGGTGCCGCTGGCACGCGGGTCCGGCATTCCGCAGGTGATGGCGGCCCGCAGCGACCCGGTGGCGGCGACCAGCGGATTGATCGCCATCCGCACCGTCGTCGGCAAGACGCTGCTGACGCTGGGCGCGGTGCTGTGCGGAGCCAGCGTCGGGCGCGAGGGGCCGACCGTGCAGATCGCGGCGGCGGTGATGGGCCTCAGTCACCGGCTGATGCTGGTGACGCTGAAAAGCTCGGTCGTGATCGCGAGCGGCGCAGCGGGCGTCGCCGCCGCCTTCAACACGCCGCTGGCGGGCGTGCTGTTCGCGATCGAGGAACTCGCCGCCGCCTACGAACAGCGCATGACGCTGATGGTGCTGTCGTCGATCGTCATCGCCGGCATGGTCGCGCAGAGTCTGGCCGGCGATTACGTGTATTTCGGCGCGATCGGCGCGCATCTTCCGACCGCAGGAGCGTTGATCGTGGTGCCGGTCGCGGGGATCGCCGGCGGGCTGGCGGGCGGTTGTTTCTCGCGCGCGGTGCTGGCGCTGGCGACGGGGCGGCACGGCATCACGCGCTGGAGCAAGGCACGGCCGGTGCTGTTCGCCGGTGGCTGCGGCATCGTCGTCGCGGTGCTGGGTGTCGTCACGGGACTGACCTGGGGCACCGGCTATGGCGCGGCGCGGGCGATGATCGTCGGGGCGGATGCGCCTTTGTGGTTCGGTCCGGCCAAGCTGCTCGCTACGCTGGCCACCGCGGTCGCCGGGCTGCCGGGCGGCATCTTCGCTCCAAGTCTGGCAGTGGGCGCGGGCGTCGGCAATCTGCTGCGCGCGGCATTTCCGGGCGAGCCGGCGGCGGCAGTCGTGATCCTTGGGATGGTCGCCTATTTTACCGGCGTCGTGCGCGCGCCGCTGACCGCGGTCATCATCCTGTCCGAGACGACCGCCAGCCGCGGCCTGATGCTGCCGATGTTCGCCACGGCCTTCATCGCCGACTGGGCGAGCATGGGGGTGTGCCGCGAAAAGCTGTATCACGGGCTGGCCGCGACGTTCGCGACGAAGCCGTGATCGGCTGGGTTGCGGGCACCAGCGATCGACTTGCGCGATGCCCCGCCCCAGTCGAAGCATAGGGGAGTCTATCGGGTTTTCGCTGCGCACACCGCATAGCCGAACGCAGGGAGGGTCAGGACGAGGCTGCCGGGAGCGCTCGCTTTCGCCGTGCACGATCCGGTCAGTGTCGTGAACGCCGACGATCCGACCTCCACCTGCACCGCCTGCGTCAGCGGGCGGGCGGAGGTGTTGAACGCGACCACGAACTCACGGCCGGTGTCCGGGTCGAAGCGCGAGACGGCGAACAGGCCGGGGCCGTCCCCGCCCGCGCGGGTCACCTGTCGGCCACGGGTGAGGGCGGGTGTCGCGACGCGCAGTTTCGCCATTTCGGCGATCTGGCGATAGAGCGGCTGGCGCTGGTCGAAGTTCGGCGTGGCGGTGGTCGCCTTCGATCCGATCAGGGTGTTGTCGTTGTAGGTGGCGACCTTGCTCGCGAACATATCCTCGCGCGCGTCCTGATCGTTGCCGTCGCCCGCGAACCCCTGCTCGTCGCCATAATAGATGGTCGGCACGCCCCGTAGCGTCAGCAGCATGGCATTACCGAGCATCGTGCGCTGGAGCACCTCCGCGTCCGACGCTTGCGGGTTGCCGAGCCGGACCCAGCGGCCGAAGCGGCCCTGATCGTGGTTGCCCAGGAAGGTCGGCAGGATGTCGGCCGTTTCCTCTCCGCTCGCGTACAGCACATCGCCCTCGAACAAAGCGGCGAGGACGCTCGTCGGCTTGTTCTCCGCCACCGTCTGCATCACCGCGCTCTGGAACGCGAAATCGAGGACCGCGGGATAGCCGGCGATCTTCGTCCATCGCGCCAGATAGCCCGGCTCCATACCCGCCGTGACCTCGCCGAAGACGTGGAAATTGGGGATGCCGTTCGCCTTCGCGCGCGCCTGCATCGCGGGCACGAAACTTTGCCAGAAGGCGGGGTTCACATGCTTGGCGGTGTCGATGCGGAAGCCGTCGACACCGAACCGGTCGATCCAGCCGCCGAAGATGTCGATCATGCCGGCGATGACCTTCGGATTCTCGGTCATCAGGTCGTCGAGACCGGAAAAGTCGCCGGTGTCGGAGCTTTCGTTGCGGAACACCGTGTTGCCGCGGTTGTGATAGAGGGTGACGTCGTTGAGCCACGCGGGCACCTTCGCGACACGTTCGGCGGCGGGAACGTAGGGCGTGTAAGCGTAGGTCGGATCGGTCAGTCGCGCGAAATTCTCCGGCGTCTGTACGGTATCACCCGCGAAGCCCGGGTTGATCGCCGGTCCGTCGACGCCGCCGCGGCGCTGATACGGATAGGTCGCGCGGTCGCGGTACGGGCACTCGCTCCCTTCGCCGCATTCGCGATACTGGATCACGTCGGCGGTGTGGTTGGCGATGATATCCATATAGACCTTCATGCCGCGCGCGTGGGCGGCATCGACCAGCGCCCTGAAGTCGGCATTGGTGCCCAGATGCGGATCGACCTGCGTGAAGTCGGTGATCCAGTAGCCGTGATAGCCGGCCGATTCCTGCCCCTTCGGGCCTTGAACGGGCTTGTTCTTGAAGATCGGGCCGACCCACAGGGCCGTTGCGCCGAGCGACTGGATGTAGCCGAGCCGCTTCGTCAGCCCTTTCAGGTCGCCGCCGTGATAGAAGCCCTTGGCCGAGGGATCGAAGCCGGTCTTCAGACGGTCGCCGGTCAGGCCGCCGCGATCATTGGCCGGATCGGCATTCTCGAACCGGTCGGGCAGCACGAAATAGATGACCTCGTCCTGCGGCAGGCGCTGGCGGTAATCCTGCGCGGCGAGGGGGGTGGCCAGCAGCGTGGCGGCGAGAAGCGCGAAAGCCTTCATGAGAGGACCTTAAACAAAAAGGACCCGGCGCGCGGTTGCGCCGCTCGCCGGGTCCGGAGGTGCATCGGGGGTTGGGCCCGATCTTCGAAACGGTGGATCAGAACTTGTAGGAGAAGCCCGCCAGATAACGGCGACCGTATTTCTGATAGTCGATCACCTGATTGCGGACGCCGCCGTTCAGCGTGACGAACGGTTCGTCGGTCAGGTTCTGGCCCTGCACGTAGACGGACAGGCCGTTGAACATCCCGCCGCTGAAATCATAGCCGATCTGTGCATCGACGATCAGCTCGTCCAGCGCGCGGCGACGCACGCGGTTGGCGGCGAAGCCCGACAGTTCGCCGACGAAGGTCGACCGGTACCGCACGCTGCCGCGCATGTTCAGGCCCCACTTCTCGAAATAGGCGGTGCCGTTCGCCACCCAGCGCGAATAGCCCGGAATGTCCTCCGACGCGCCGCCCGGCGTCGGCGTGATCTCCGTCTTGGTGTACGATCCGCCGCCGGTGACGCCGAAGCCGTCGAGGAAGCCGACGATCTCGCCCAGCGGCAGGGTGCCGGCGAGTTCCGCGCCGTAGATGCTCCCGCCCTCGCCGTTGATCGGGATCGTGGCGAGACCGATCGGCGGGGTGTTGGCGGGGGCGGTCGTCGGCAGGGTGTAGCCGCTGTAATTGAACGCGGTCTCCTGATTGTAGACGAAGCTCTTCAGGTCCTTGTAGAAACCCTGAACCGCCAGATAGCCACGGTTGCCGAAATACTTCTCGATCGTGACGTCATAGGAGTTCGAGCGGATCGGGCGGAGGTACGGGTTGCCGCCGCTGCCGTTCAGGATCTGCTGATTGGCGTCGAAGCCGTAACCCAGCGCCACGCGCATGTCGTCCATACGCGGCCGCTGCATCTGGCGGGCCGCGGCGGCGCGGATGACGATGTCGTTGGCGAAGCGCAGCGACAGGTTGGCGCTCGGCAGCACGTCGAAATAATCGTCGCCGCGCGTGACGTTGTTGAAGCCGACGCCGTTCGACACGAGGCCCGATGATTTCTGCTCGGTATGCACGACCTGAACACCGAAATTGCCGGTCAGCTCGGCAGTGCCCACGGGCACGCGCAGATCGGACTGGACATAGGCGGTCATCAGATCCTCGCGGACGCGGAACGCCTTGGTCGCGATATCCTGGCTGAAGTTCGGAGTCGAGCTGTAGACCCCGCCCGCGAGCAGTTCGCGCGGATCATAGGACAGCATCGGCCCCAGCCCCAGATACGACTGGTCCGTCGACGCCTTGATATACTGTTCCGGAATCCGCTGCTGCAACGCACCGTTGGCGAGGCGCAGGATGAACTCGGTCGGGACCAGCGACTTCGTATGACGCGTATAGTTCATGCCGAAGCGCATAGCGCTGATCGGCGAGTCGATCTCCTTCTCGATCTCGGTCCGGTACTGACGGATCGAATCGGTGACCTGACGATCATTGAGATACGCAGCCTGCGCGTTCGCACCGCCCCAGCCGAGCGGATCGGTCAGGAGGATCAGGTTGGGATCGGAATAGTCGAGCGTAGGGTCGAAGAACGTGCCCGAATTGCCGCTGGTGAAGCCAATCGTGTCGGTCGCGCCCAGCGCCTGACCATAGCCGGTGCCGCTATAGCTTTCGAAGCTCAGTTCGCGGCGATTGGTGCGCGAGTAGCTGACGTCGACCTGAGCATTCCAGCCGTCGTCGCCGGTGTATTTGGCGTTGTAGCCGAACGAATAGAGCTTCGCCTTGCGTTCGAACGCGTCGTTGCGGACGACGCCCTGCACATTCTCGAACGTGCCGGAGGTGATGAGGCCGTTCGATACGGTCGAGTTGGTCTGCGTCGGGTTGAAGATCGTGCCCGATCCGCCACCGAACGCCAGCGGCAGCTCGATACCGCGCTTGATCTGGTTGTCCTTGAAGTCCGAGAAGAAGCCGTCGAGCGTGGTGACCAGCTCCGGGATCGGCTTCCACTGCACCGTGCCCGACAGGCCGAGGCGCTTGAGCGTCGTGGACGTGACGTAGGACTTGGAGCCGCCGATGACAGAGGTCTGGGCGGTGTCGCCGACGCGGGTGCCGGTCGCATAGCCCCAGGCGTTGAACTCCTGGATCTGGTAAGGCTCGTCCAGATAGGATGCCGACAGCGCGATGCCGAGCGTGTCGTTCGCGAACTGGTCGACATAGGTCGCGGTGGCGCGGTAGCCGAGGTCCTTCGACCCGGCGTTCAGCTTTCCGATATCGGCATAGGTCCCGCGCGCGCCGATCGACACGACCTGACGGCCGAATTCGAGCGGACGGATGGTGCGCAGGTCGACCGTGCCCGACAGACCCTGTCCGACGAGGCCGGCATTGGCGGTCTTGTAGATCAGCACCTGATTGACGACTTCGGCGGGATACTGGTCGTACTCGACGGCGCGGTTGTCACCCGTCGACGTTTGCTCGCGACCGTTAAGCAGCGTCGTCGAGAAATCGGGCGCGAAGCCGCGGATCGAGATCGAGTTCGAGCGGCCCGCGATACGCTGCGACGTAACGCCGGGCAGGCGTGCGATCGACTCGGCGATCGAGGCGTCGGGCAGCTTGCCGATATCTTCGGCGGACACCGATTCGATGACCTGATCCCGGCTCTTCTTTTCCGCTACGGCATTTTCGAGGCTGCGGCGGAAGCCGGTGACGACGATCTCCGCATCCTCCTGCGTGCCGCCCGCGTCCTGCACGGCGGCTCCGGCTGCCTGTGCGGTCGCCTCGTTCTGGGCGGCGGTGACGTCGCCAGTGACGGCGGCGTTCGCGGCGCGGCGATCGGGCGCGCTGCCGGACTCGTTAGGATTGGCAGACGTGCTGGAACTGCCGGCCGGGTCGGGCACCGTCGTCGTCTGTTGCGCGTGCGCGCTACCGGTGCCGATCAGCAACAGGGCGGCGCTCAGCGCACCGCCACTGGCGGTCAGGTTCAGCGTGGCACCGAACGAGATCGAGCGTGTAGAAGCCATTGGTCGAAAATCCTCCCCCTTAGAACCCGTGGCGTCTCTCGCGCCGTGGGTGAATACATGGTGTCGCAATGGATTGCGCGACGATGTTCGGAAAGCCCGCGGCATACGTATTCAACTTTTATGCAACCCGCTGTGGCCGGGCAGTCACAGCTTTGTCCCCACGTCGCCTAATTATGTGATAAATAGCCGCCGGACGGGTCGCAAGCGTTGACGTCGCGGTCGTTCTGCGCTGTTCTCGGCAGGCGCGGTCGCCGTCGAAAGAGCGGACGTGGGGAGAGGGTGCCCTGAGTTTGTCCGGTCAACGCAAAGCCACATCGTTCGACATCGCCCATCTGGCCGGCGTGTCGCAGCCGACCGTGTCGCGCGCGCTGCGCGGCAGCCCCACCGTCAGCCCGGCGACCCGCCAGCGCATCGAGGCGATCGCGAAGCAGCTGAACTATACCGTCGACCGGGCCGCATCGAACCTGCGATCGGGCACGACGCGGACGATCGCACTGCTGCTGTTCCGCGATCCGTCGCCGGACGACACGCTCATCAACCCGTTCTTCCTTGCGATGCTGGGATCGATCATGAGCGCGTGCGCCGAACAGGGCTACGACCTGCTGGTGTCGTTCCAGCAACTGTCGAGCGACTGGCACACCGATTACGAGGACAGCCACCGGGCCGACGGGCTGATCCTGCTCGGCTATGGCGATTACGCGCACTATCATCAGCGGCTGGTGACGCTGGTCGGCCACGGCACGCATTTCGTGCGCTGGGGATCGGTGCAGCCGGGGCAGCCGGGGCTGACGCTGGGGTGCGACAATGTCGCGGGCGGACTGGCGGCGGCGCGGCATCTGCTGGAGCAGGGACGGCGGCGGATCGCATTTCTGGGCGATGCGACCGATCATTATCCGGAGTTCCACGATCGCCACGCCGGCTATGCCCAGGCGCTGGCGGAGGCGGGGCTTGCACCCGATCCGCGGCTGCAGGTCGCATCGATCTCGACGGAGGACGACGGCACGCGTGCGGCCATCGAACTGCTGGCACGTGGCCTGCCGTTCGATGGCATCGTCGCGGCGAGCGACCTGATCGCGCTGGCGGCGATGCGTGTGCTGGCGGAGGCGGGATTGTCCGTCCCGCACGACATCGCGGTCGTCGGCTTCGACGATATCCCCGCGGCGAGCTTCGCGAACCCGCCGCTGACGACGGTGGTGCAGGACGCCGCCGCAGCGGGCCGCCGGCTGGTCGAACTGCTGCTCGCACGGATCAGGGGAGAGGCGGCGGCGAGCATGATCCTGCCCACCCGACTGGTCGTGCGCGCCTCCTCCGTCACCCGCAAGGACCGCGCATGAAGACGGACAAGCCGCGGCAGGGGTTCGCGGGCCTGTGGAACATCTCGTTCGGGTTCTTCGGCATCCAGATCGGCTTCGCGCTGCAGAACGCGAATATGAGCCGCATCTTCCAGTCGCTGGGCGAGAGCCTGGACAATCTGGCGGTGCTGTGGATCGCCGCGCCGCTGACCGGCCTGCTGGTGCAGCCTATCATCGGCCATTACTCGGATCGTACCTGGGGCCGGTTCGGGCGGCGGCGGCCGTATTTCTTCGCCGGTGCGGTGCTGGCCGCGCTGGCGCTGGTCGGGATGCCGAACGCGCCGGGGCTGATGGCGGCGGCGATGCTGCTGTGGATGCTCGACGCGTCGCTCAACATCGCGATGGAGCCGTTCCGCGCGTTCGTCGGCGATATGCTGCGCAAGGATCAGCATACGGCGGGCTACGCTCTCCAGACCGCGTTCATCGGTGCGGGGGCGGTGATCGGGTCGGCGACACCGTTCCTGCTCGACCGGTTCGGCGTCCGCAACTTCCATCCGGGTGGCGGTATCCCCGACACGGTCCTCTGGTCCTTCTATTTCGGCGGTGCGGCGCTGCTGGCGTCGGTGCTGTGGACCGTACTGACGACGCGCGAATACAGCCCGGCGGAACTGGCGGCGTTCGAGGGGCATGAAGCCGGCGAGCATGACGTGCCGCCGGTGCCGCCCGCCTCCACGGTCGGAGGGCTGGTGTGGATCGGCGCGGGGCTGGCGATCACGCTGGTCGTGGCGGTGCTCGGGCTGGAGAAGGAGCTGTACCTGCTCGGCGGGCTGGTCGCGTTCTACGGGATCGCGCGGCTGGCGGCGGGTGCCATGTACGCACGCGGCAATCGCGACAATCTGCTGACCAACGTCGTCGGCGATTTTTCCGGCATGCCGCCGATCATGAAGCGGCTGGCGCTGACGCAGTTCTTCACCTGGTCGGCGCTGTTCATCATGTGGATCTACACCACGCCGGTCGTCGCCCAATATGTCTACGGCTCGGCCGATCCCGCCAGCGAGGCGTATAATCAGGGCGGCAACTGGGTCGGGATCATGTTCGCCGCGTACAATCTGGTCGCGGCGATCGTCGCGGCGTTCCTGCTCCAGCCGGTCGCGCGACGCTTCGGCAAGGTGCGGACGCATGCCGGCGCGCTGGCGATCGGTGCGGTGTCGTTCCTGTCGTTCTTCGTGATCCGTTCGCCGGCGATGCTGCTGCTGGCGGAGGTCGGAATCGGTATCGCGTGGGCGTCGATCCTCGCAATGCCCTACGCGATCCTCGCCTCCAGCCTGCCGCAGCGGAAGCTCGGCATCTATATGGGGCTGTTCAACATCTTCGTCGTGGTGCCGCAATTGCTGGTGGCGACGGTGATGGGCACGATCATGAAGCATTTCTTCCCGACCGAGCCGATCTGGACGATGGCCTTCGCCGCAGCGGTGATGGCGCTGGCGGCGGTGTCGATGCTGCGGGTGCGGGAGGATGCGGTCGAGGGTTAGGGCTGGCCCGAGTACTTCCTTTTTGGCGGGATCCGAGAAGATCGAGCCGGATCACCCCTCGCGGCGCAGCAGCGTGACCCTCGCTTTGCCGTGAACCCGGGAAGCGTCGACGGTGAATCCGGGTACGTCCAGTTCGTCCTGCTTGGCGGTTTCCACGCTGATCCACGTCGCGGGACCGAACCAGCCGAGCCGCCCCAGCTTGTCGAGCGCCACCGCCGCGGCACCGGTGCCGTAGGGCGGGTCCATCATCACCAGATCGAGCGGCGCGGGCGCGGGTCCGAGCGCCAGCACCGACGTCGCGCGGACGTCGGCCCGCACGCCGAGCTTCTCCAGATTGGCCTTGAGCGCGTCGATCGCTGGCCGGTCCTGCTCCACGAACAGGCAGGACGCCGCACCACGCGACAGCGCCTCGATCCCGAGCGCGCCCGAGCCGGCGAACAGGTCGGCCACCGCCAGTCCCTCGAAGCTGCCGAGGCGGCTGGCCAGCATCGAGAACAGAGCCTCCCGCGTGCGGTCGGCGGTCGGGCGGGTCGCGTCGCCCTTGGGTGCGACGAGCGGACGCCCGCGCCACTGTCCTGAGATCACCCGCATCAGCGCTTCCCTCCGCGCGGTGCGCCGCCCCCGGGGGCGCCCCCCTTCGGACCTCCGGGCGGATGGCCACGACCGCCCGCGGGACCTTTGCCGCCACCGCCGCCGCGCGCGGGAGGCTTGCCGCCGTCCTGACTGGCACGGGGAGGATGGCCGCGGCCGCCGGCTGGGCCTTTCGAGGGACCGCGCGACCGCGACTGGTCGTCCGTGCGAACGCCGAACGCGCGATTGCCGGGCGCAGTCCCGCGAGCGCGCGACTGATCGTCGGAACGGCCGGCGAAAGGCCGGCTCCCGGATGCTGCACGCGGCCGATCGTCGGACCGATCACGGCTGGCGCGCGGATCGCTGTCGGCGCGCGAGCGGGGCGCGCGCGCGTCGTCGCCGCGGTCGCGCACGAAGCGACCGCTGCGCTCGCCGTCCGCAGCAGGACGCGGCGCGCGCGCCTCGACGCCGTCACGCAGTGGCGGGCGACCGCGGGTGCGTGGGGCATCGGGTTCGACGGTGGGGCGGCTGGGGCGCGTGCGGCTGCCCCATCCAGCCGTTGTAGCACCGCGATTGACGCGCACCGGCTCCGGTCGCGGGCGCTCCGTCGCGACGGAGCGGCTGGTCGCAGGCGTGGGGGGGGGCGGCGGCGGCGCGACGACGCGAGCCTCGACCTCGACGATCGCCTGCTCCTGGCCCTTGCCGCGCTTGGAACCCTCGAGCGAGCGGCGGAAGGTGGCGATGTCGGTGCCACGCGCCTCGCCGATCTCGTTCGGCTGCAACTCGCCCAGCACGAACGGGCCGTAGCGGGTACGGATCAGGCGCGAGACCTGAAGGCCGAGATATTCCAGCACGCGGCGGACTTCGCGGTTCTTGCCCTCGGTCAGCGTGAGTTCGATCCAGACGTTTGCGCCCGTCCGCCGTTCCAGATTGGCGTCGATCGACCCGTAGCGGATGCCCTCGATCTCGATGCCGTCGATCAGCTCCTCCAGCCGCGCCTGCGTGATCTCGCCATAGGCACGTGCGCGATAGGTCCGCTCGACGCCGGTCGCGGGCAGTTCCAGCGTCCGCTTCAGCCCGCCGTCAGTGGTCAGCAACAGCAGCCCTTCCGTGGCGAGATCGAGCCGACCGACCGGCACCAGCCGCGGCAAATCAGTGGGCAGCCGGTCGTAGATCGTCAGCCGCCCGGCGGGATCGCGTTCCGTCACCAGCAGTCCGGGCGGTTTGTGATAGAGGAACAGCCGCGCCGGCTCGGGCGCCGCGACCGGCTTGCCGTCGACGGTGACGCCCGCCAGCGACGCGAGCACGGTGGCGGGGGTGTCGAGCACCTTGCCGTCTATCGCGATCCGGCCCTCTGCGATCATCCGCTCCACCTCCCGGCGAGAGGCGATGCCGGCGCGGGCGAGCAGCTTGGCGATACGATCGCCCTCGGGGGCACCTTCTGCGGTCTTCTCGTTGGTCATGGGCGGCGAATACTGCGGATTGCGCGCCGACGCGAAAAATCTTTGCGTCCGTTACGATCCAAGTGCGTTATGCGTCATGGGCGTAACGATCGGGCGGACGGGCGTGTTGTTCGGCAAGAAAAAACGGCGGATCGTCCGGCTCCTCGTCGTGGAGGACGAACCCCTCGTGGCGTTCGACGCCGAGCATATCCTGACCGACGCCGATTTCGAGATCGTCGCGACCGTGGACCGGGTCGCCGATGCCGTGGCCGTACTGGCGGACGGCGAGGCGATCGACCTCGTGCTGGTAGACGTCAACCTCGCCGACGGCTCCGGCGTCGAGGTCGCGCGCGCAGCCCGCCAGCGCGGGGTCGCGGTGATGTTCGTGACGGGGGCCTGTCCGCCGGAAGCGATCGAACTGGCCGCCGGGTGCCTTGCCAAACCTTATGGCCAGCGGGACCTGATCGCCGCGATCGGCGCGATCGAGGCGGGAATGGCCGGCAAGCCGCCCAAGCGGTTGCCGCCGGGTTTCACCCTGTTCGCCAATGGCAGCGACGGAAGCGGCGTGACGCTCGACTGACGCGCGGCTATGCTGCCCGTCGATGAGCGAAGGGGCGGGAATGACCGAACGGACGGGCTGGCGGGACGGGGTTGCGCCGTATCTGGAACGGCAACCGCTGGCGGCGCTGGCGCTCGGAATATCGTCGGGCTTTCCCTATGCGATGATCGGCGCGACGCTGACGACGCGGCTGGCGCAGGACGGGATCGACAAGAAGACCGTCACGGCCTTCAGCCTCGCCTTCCTCGTCTATAATCTCAAATGGCTCTGGGCGTGGGTGGTCGACGGCGTTCGGCTGCCGGTGCTGGGGCGGCTGGGCCAGCGCGTATCGTGGCTGATCCTGGCCGGCGTGCTGGTGATCGCCGCCGTCGCCAATCTGGCGCTGGTCGATCCGGCGGCGAGCATCGGCGCGGCGGCGACGGCGGCCATTCTGGTCGGCGCGGCCGGCGCGACGTTCGACATCGTCATCGACGCCTACCGGATCGAGGTGCTGGAGCCGCGTCAGCTCGGCGTGGGATCGGGGATGAGCCAATATGGCTGGCGGATCGGATCGGCGGGGGCGGGCGCGCTGGCGCTGGTGGTGGCCGAGCGCGCCGGGTGGAGCGCGGGATATCTGGCGTGCGCCACCTTCGCGTTGCCCGCGATGCTGGCTGGCCTGCTCCTCGGCGAGCCGCCGCGACGACGCGACCCGG
The DNA here is from genome assembly GCF_001423765.1 of Sphingomonas sp. Leaf343. Classification (GTDB taxonomy): domain Bacteria; phylum Pseudomonadota; class Alphaproteobacteria; order Sphingomonadales; family Sphingomonadaceae; genus Sphingomonas. The sequence continues at coordinate 208,695 of NZ_LMPG01000010.1, read as the reverse complement.
TCGAGCGGCGCGGTTTTGCGGAGGGGCTGAAAGCGATCTGGGGGCCGTTCGTACAGTTCTTCGCGCGCGAGGGTGCCGTGCTCGTGCTGCTGTTCATCCTGATTCACAAGGTCGGCGATACGCTGGCGAACCTGACGCTGCGGCTGTTGTTCGACGAGCTTGGCTTCACCGGCGACGAGATCGCGTTCTACGACGTTGGCGTCGGATTCATCGCCTATCTGGTCGGGATATTCGTCGGCGGCGTGCTGTATGCGAGGATGGGCATGAAGCGCTCGGTGCTGCTCGCGCTCGTGCTGATGGCGGTGTCCAACCTGTCCTTCGCGGCACTGGCGGCGGCGGGCCACAGCAACTGGGGCATGGCCGGTGCGATCGGGTTCGAGAATGCGGCGAGCGGGTTCGGCGGGGTCGTCGTCATCGCGTATTTCTCCGCGCTGTGCGACCTGCGCTTCACCGCCGCGCAATTCGCCTTGATCTCCGCGGCGGCGAGCATCGTCGGGCGGATCGTGACGGGCACCACCGCTGGCGCGCTGATCGAGCGTTTCGGTTATGTCGACTTTTACCTGCTGACGACGGCGCTCGCGCTGCCGGGCGTGGCGCTGTTCTGGTGGATGAGCCGCAGCGGACTGGTCGACCGCTCGATCGGCAGCGCGGGCGTCGCCGGTGGGGGCGACGCACGGGCGGATTGACGGATCAGGCCGCGATCGGGCGGCCGGCGTCGGCGAAAGCTGCCGTCACCGCCGCCGCCGCCATCAGCGGCCCCTCCACGCGGCGGATGCCGAGCAGGTCGCTCATCAGGAACTGCGCCTGCACCGGCTCCGTCTCGATCCGCTGAAGGATCGACAGCAACGCCGCCTCTGCGGACGTCATCCGCGCACAGCAGCACGGCGCGATGGCGATCGTGCCGCCGGCATGCGCCGCGAGGTCCGCCATCAAGGCCCGCAGGAGCATCAAGGGCCGGCGGAAATCCTGTCCGAAGCTGGTGAAGATGCTGTGCGCGGCGCAGGCGTCGTTGAGGCCGTGCGCGCCCATCCGCCGGATCGCGAACAATGCGAGTCGCGCGTTCTGACAGCGTGGCAGGGTGTGGGGCAGGAGGGCGAGGGTGTCGGTCATGGCGTTGCTCCGCGGCTATGCGGGCAACGTCTGCGATCCGTTATTGCAAGTCAATAGCAACTAGGCCGGCGGTTCGCCATTGGCGGCGAGCGCTTCGCCAGCAAGGTAGAGCGACCCTGCGATCAGGACCGGCGCGGGTTGCCGGACGTGACTTAGCGCCTCCTCCAGCGTCATGGCCGTGGTGACTTCGAGGCCGAACCGGACTGCGACCCCGGCCAGGTCCCGCGGTACATGATGCGCGTGCCCGGCCACCGGCACCGCCACGACATGCGCAACGGACGGTGACAGCAGCCGGAGAACATCCGCAGCATCCTTGTTGGCCAGCATGCCAAGCACCAGCGTTACCGGGCGCCCCCGGGCGATCGTTCGCAACGCTCGGGCGACGGGCGCGGCGGCGGAGGGATTGTGGGCGCCGTCGATCCAGAGTTCCGATCCGTCCGGGAGGCGATCCGTCAACGGTCCGGGCGACAGGCGCTGCATGCGCGCGGGCCATTGCGCCCAGTCCGCAGCAGCACGGTACGCCGCCTCGGGAATATGCAGCGCGCCCTGATGCTGCAGCATGGCGATGGCGAGCGCCAGATTGCGGGACTGGTGTGCGCCGACGAGGCGCGGGCGGCTGGTGACGACGGAGAAGCCGTCGTCGATGTAGCGCATCGTCGAGCGGGCAGTTTCGCTGTTCCACGCCCGTCCGCGTGCGAACACCGGCGCGCCGGCGTCAGCGGCCACGGCGGCGATGCGGTCGCGCAGGGGCCGGGCGTAATCCATCGTCACCAGCGGCACGCCACGCTTGGCGATGCCGGCTTTCTCCGCCGCGATGCCGGTGGCGGAGGTGCCGAGAAACGCCTCGTGATCCATCCCCAGCGCGGCAATACCCGTCACCACGGGCGCGACGACGACGTTGGTCGCGTCGAGCCGGCCGCCGAGCCCGACCTCGACGATCGTCGCGGCAGCGGAAGTGCGGGCGAAGGCGAGGAAGGCTGCGGCGGTCGTGACCTCGAAGAAGCTGGCGCCGATGCCGTCCGCCACGTCGAGCACTTCGGCGAGCAGCGTCGCGAGCCGATCGTCCTCGATCAGGTGGCCGGCGACCCGAATGCGTTCGTTGAAGCGGACCAGATGCGGGCTGCTGAAGACGTGGACCGAGTGCCCCGCCGCCTCGATCGCGGCGCGGAGGAACGCACAGGTCGATCCCTTGCCGTTGGTGCCCGCGACATGGAACACCGGCGGCAGCGACAGATGCGGATCGCCGAGCCGCGAGAGGAGCGCGGTGATCCGTTCCAGCCCGAGGGTGTCGGCGCCCGGAGACAATGTGGCCAGACGGTCGAGTTGCGCCTGCACGGCGGGGTGGGTGGAGGTGGCGTGATCGGGCATGCGTTCAGCCTTTAGCATCCACCCCGGCCAAGCGCGGTGTCCATTAGCGATCGGGTGACGACAAGCGGCACGGCTTCATCACGACGATCTCGGCGACTGGACCCCGACCTTCGCCGGGATGGACGTGCTGCGCTTCAGGCGGCCGCCGCGCGATGGCCGCAGAGATAGCCGATCACCTGCGCCAGTCGCTCGCGCAGGTCCTTGCGGTGGACGACCATGTCCAGCATGCCGTGGTCGAGCAGATATTCCGCGCGCTGGAATCCCTCGGGCAGCTTTTCGCGAATCGTGCTTTCGATCACGCGTTGACCTGCAAAGCCGATCAGCGCGTTCGGCTCGGCGATCTGGATGTCGCCCAGCATCGCATAGCTGGCGGTGACGCCGCCCGTGGTCGGGTCGGTCAGCACGACGATATAGGGCAGGCCGGCATCGTGCAGCATCTGGATCGCGACGGTACTGCGCGGCATCTGCATCAGCGACAATATGCCTTCCTGCATCCGCGCGCCGCCGGCCGCGGTGAAGATCAGATAGGGCGATTTGTCGGCGATCGCCGCCTCGACGCCGCGCACGAACGCTTCGCCGACGGCCAGGCCCATCGATCCACCCATGAACGCGAAGTCCTGCACGCCCATCACGACGCGGTGGCCCAGGATCGTGCCGCGCGCATTCAACAGCGCGTCCGGCTCTGCGGTGGCGGTACGCGCGGCGCGGATGCGGTCGGTATATTTCTTGGAGTCGCGAAACTTCAGCGGGTCCTCGGGCACCTTGGGGGCGGGCAGCTCGGCGTAGCTGCCCTCGTCGAGGATATGGTCGAAGCGGATCTTCGGGCCGATCCGCTCGTGATGCTCGCACCGCGGGCAGACGTAGAGATTCTCCTCCAGCTCCTTGGTGAAGACCATCTGGCCGCATCCCTTGCACTTGTGCCAGAGATTCTCCTCCGCCTGCTCCTTGCGAGGACCGAAGGCGAGGGCGTTGCGGACGCTGTTGAGCCAATTCATGCTGCGACTACCTTGCGGGCCGATACGACGGCATCGGCGAGCGAACGGACATAGGTGGTGACGGGGCCGGGCGCATCGGCACCGTGGGTGGCGACGATCTCGACGATCGCGGAACCGACGACGACGCCGTCCGCCACGCGCGCGATGGCGGCGGCCTGATCGGGCGTGCGGACGCCGAAACCGACCGCGACGGGCAGTTCGGTCGCGTCCATCAACCGCGCGACCGCGTCCTCGATCGAGGATTGCTGCGCCTGCTGAAGCCCGGTGATGCCGGCAACGGACACGTAATAGAGGAACCCGCCCGCGCCATCGAGGACGGTCGGCAGGCGTGCGGCGTCGGTGGTCGGCGTCGCGAGCCGGATCGGGGCGATCCCCGCCGCGCGGAGGGCCGGCCCGAGCGCGTCATCCTCCTCGGGCGGGATATCGACGCAGATCACGCCGTCGACACCAGCATCGGCGGCGGCGCGCGCGAAGGCGGCGCTGCCGTGGCGGAGCATCGGATTGGCGTACCCCATCAGCACCAGCGGCACATCGGGGTGGCGGGCGCGAAACCCGGCGGCGATTGACAGGATATCGGTCGTGCGCGTCCCGGCCGCGAGGCTGCGGATATTGGCGTTCTGGATCGCCGGGCCGTCCGCCATCGGATCGGTGAAGGGCATGCCCAGTTCGATCACGTCCGCCCCACCCGCGACCAGTGCGTCGAGGATCGCGGGCGTCGCGGCGGGCGTCGGGTCGCCGGCGGTGACGAAGCAGACGAGCGCGGCGTGATCCTGCGCGAAGGCGGCGGCGAGGCGAGTCGTCATATCGCCACCCCCAGTGCCGACGCGACGGTGAAGATGTCCTTGTCACCGCGCCCGCACAGATTGGCGAGGATCACCTGATCGTCGCGCATCGTTTTCGCACGGCGGGTGACGGCGGCGATGGCATGGGCGGGCTCCAGCGCGGGGATGATGCCCTCCGTCCGGCACAGCAGCTGGAACGCGTCGAGCGCGTCCCGGTCGGTCGCGCTGTCATACTCGACGCGGCCGATGTCGCGCAGCCACGCATGTTCCGGTCCGATGCCGGGATAGTCGAGGCCGGCGGAGATCGAGTGACCCTCCGCGATCTGCCCGTCCTCGTCCTGCAACAGATAGGTCTTGTTGCCATGAAGCACGCCGGGGAAACCACCGGCAAGCGAGGCGGCGTGATCCTTGTCGAGGCCGTGTCCCGCCGCCTCGACACCCAGCATCGCGACATCGGCGTCGTCGAGGAACGGGTGGAACAGGCCGATCGCGTTTGATCCGCCGCCGATCGCAGCGACCAGCATGTCGGGCAGCCGGCCGGTGCGCGCGAGCATCTGCGCCCGCGCCTCGCGTCCGATCACGCTCTGGAAGTCGCGGACCATCTCCGGATAGGGATGCGGGCCGGCGGCGGTGCCGATGATGTAGAAGGTGTCGTGAACGTTCGCGACCCAGTCGCGCAGGCCCTCGTTCATCGCGTCCGACAGCGTCTTCGCGCCGCTTTCGACCGGGCGTACTTCCGCGCCGAGCAGCTTCATGCGGAACACGTTCGGCTGCTGACGCTCGATATCGCGCGCGCCCATGTAGATCACGCAAGGGAGGCCGAAACGCGCGCAGACGGCGGCGGTGGCGACCCCGTGCTGGCCCGCGCCCGTCTCCGCGATGATCCGCGTCTTGCCCATGCGGATCGCCAGCAGGATCTGGCCGATGCAATTGTTGATCTTGTGCGCGCCGGTGTGGTTCAGCTCGTCGCGCTTGAACCAGACCTGTGCACCCATGCCGGGTTCAGCACCCTCGCGCAGCGCCGCCGACAGGCGTTCGGCGTGATAGAGCGGACTGGGACGGCCGACATAATGTTCGAGCAGGTCCTCGAACTCGGCCTTGAACGCCGGATCGGCCTTGGCCGCGCGGTATTCGCGGTCGAGATCGAGGATCAGCGGCATTAGCGTCTCGGCGACGAACCGCCCACCGAACTGGCCGAAATGGCCGCGCTCGTCGGGCTGCGTGCGAAAGGAATTGGGGGCGTTCATGATCGCGCCGCTTTAAGGAAGGCGGCGATCTTGTCCACATCCTTGACCCCCGGCGCGCTCTCGACGCCCGAGGAAACGTCGACCAGCGGTGCGCCGGTGCGGGCGATCGCCTCCGCGACGTTGGCGGGATCGAGACCGCCGGACAGCGCCCAGGGCAACGGATGGGCAAACCCGTCGAGCAGGCTCCAGTCGAAGCGCAATCCCATGCCGCCGGGCAACGCCGCACCGGGCGGCGTCTTGGCGTCGTAGAGGATACGATCCGCCGCGCCGGCGAACGTCCGCGCCGCATCGAGGTCGCCGCGCGCCTTCACCGCAACCGCCGCCCATGTCTCGAGTCCGAACCGCTCCCGGATCGCGGCGGCGCGGGCGGGTAGAACCTTGTGCAGTTGCAGCGCATCCAGCCCGGTGACGGCGACCGCCTGTTCGAGCAGGTCATCGTCGGGATCGACGAAGACGCCGACCTTCGACACGTGACCCGGCACCCGCGCCGAAAGTGCAGGCGCGGCATCGAAGGTCAGGTTGCGCGGCGAGGGGGCGAAGAACACGAAGCCGACATGGCTTGCGCCGCCGCCAATCGCGGCATCCAGTGTCGCGGCCGTGGTCAGGCCGCAGATCTTGGCGGGCATGGCGTCGTGTCTCCGATGCGGTTCACCGTTTCGCCCGCTTCCTGCGCGGACCGGAGGGCGGTCGAACGAGGAGCGGGGTCAATGCCGGAGGCGGTGTCCGGGCGAGCATAGCAGCAGCCGGCCTGCTTGTAACGCACGGCCGCCGTCGTGCTTCACAGCGTCGCGGCGATGGCCCGCGCGGCGGCGTCGGGATTCTCTGCCTGCGTGATCGGGCGGCCGACGACGATGATCGACGCCCCGCCGTCGATCGCCGCACGGGGCGTGACGACGCGCTTCTGGTCGCCGGCTGGACCGTCGACCATTCGCACGCCGGGGACGACAAAATAGCCCTTCGGCCAGGCCGTCTTGGCCGCGGCGACCTCCGCGCCGGAACAGACGATGCCGTCGACGCCCGCTTCGGCGGCGAGCGCGGCGAGGCGGACGACCTGATCGTGCGCGCTGCCCGACACACCGGTCGCGGCAAGGTCGCTGGCGTCGAGGCTGGTCAGCATCGTCACGGCCACTACCTTCGTGCCGAGAGGCGCGGCGGCCTTGGCATCCTCCAGCATCGCGCGGCCGCCGCTGGCGTGGACGGTTAGTATCGCGGTTTCGAGCGGCGACAGCGCCTGCACCGCCTTGGCAACGGTATTGGGGATGTCGTGCAGCTTCAGGTCGAGGAAGATCGGCAGGCCGATCGATGCCATGTCCCGCACGCCGGGCTGGCCGTGGGCGGCGAAGAACTCCAGTCCCAGCTTCAGGCCGCCGACGTGATTGCGGACCTTGGCGGCGATAGCTTTGGCGCGGGTGAGATCGGGCGTGTCGATCGCGACGTAGATGCGGTTGCTCACTTCGGGCTCGGCTCCGGCGCGATCGGTGCATAGGCGGCGTCGGGGGCCAGCGGCTGCACCGCCAGCGTGGGGGTTGCCGGCGGCGGTATGTGCGCGGCGCGGGTTTCCGCGAGCAGGCGCTCGCACGTCGTCAGCCGCTGCTTCAGTCGCCAGCGCCGGGCCGCCTGCCATCCGAAGGTCGGCAGCAGCCCGAGGAGGAAGGTGACGAGCAGCAGGAACGGCAGGTTCACCTCGGCGACGAGGTCGCCCGGCAGGTGGATCGGCACCGACGTCCAATTGCCGATCGTGAACAGCGCGGCCAGAAAGGCGAGGAGGCACCAGAAGAGGATCTTCAGGAACTGCATTCTCGTCTCCGTTCACCCATGCGGGGTGCAAGGCTACAGGCGAAGCCGCGGCTTGACCAGCCTTCGTACCGGTTCGTCTATCCGACCTCGCGCCGCAACGACGCGATGAGCGCGCCGATTGACAGCAAACGCGGTTCTTCCTCGTCCAGTATCGCGACGAAGGCGGCACGCTTGATCGCGGCGATGCGGCCGGCGCGGAGGCGAACGGAAGAGGGCAGGGTGGAGACGACGATATCGATCATCCGCTCCGCACCGTGCAGCCGACCCCAGAGATAGTCGTTCTCGCGGTAGGCGCGGCTGAAGAATGCGCCGAAGCTGTTGAACTGGATACCCTTCAACGTCGCCTCCGCGCCACCCGCGCGGATCGAGGGCGCATCCTCCGGCGCGATGCGATCGACGCGGATCGTGTCGAACTCGTCGAGCCCCTCGCCTTGCAGCAGCGGCAGCGTGGCGGTGTCGTAGAACGGGAAGCCGAGATAGGCGAGCAGCATCGTTCGTCGCGCGTCGCGATCGAGCGGGGCCAGCGCAGCCGCCAGCCGCGCGTCGGTGTCCGCGTCCAGCGTCGGCAGGTCGAGCGCGGTCGCCAGCGCATCGAGCAGCGGCGCGGCATCGTTGCGCAGGCTTCGCGCCGTAGCTCGCAGGCCGGCGAACGCCTCGGCGCGCTGGCGGTCGAGATAGTCCGAAAGGGAAAGGTAGATCGCCTTGCGCAGCTCCCCCAGATGCTCGACGTCGCGTTCTTCCAATTCCCCCAGCCGCCGTGCGAGCAGACGCAGGCGACGGATGCGAAAGCCGGTGTCGAACACGCGCAGGAACGTGATCGCCTGCGGTTCTGCCGGATCGCCGCCGGCGCGCAAGGCAGCCTCGGTCGCGATCGTCTGCCGGATGCGGCGGCGGCGTTCCGGTGGCTGCTCGCAGCCAATGCCGTGGACCAGCGCCGCCAGCGCGTCGATCACCGCCGCCTGCTTGGCATGGCCGTAGGCGGCGTAGGCGAAGCCGGCCTGCGTCGCGGCGGCGATCTGCGCCCGCGCGCGCCATGCCGCCAGCCGGCGCGCACTCGGCCGGTTCAGGAACAACGTGCGGCCGAACAGCGCCTCCACTTCCGTCTCCACGCGCGGACGGATCGCCGCGACCAGGCCGAGCATCTGCTCGATCCGCGCCGACCGTTCCGCAAGCGCATCCAGATTGTCGCGGATCGGCTGTTGTCGCGGCAGTTCGCTGGATGCGCCGATGATCGTCTGGAAGAAGCCGGGTGTACCGTCGCGCCCGCCCAGCCGGAACTTGGGACCGGGTGAGGGATCGATATAGACGAAGCGCCGGTCGACCTGTCGCCGCGCCGGACGTTTGCGCAGCGCCGCGATGGCCGGCTGGAACGGCGCGTTGGCGAGGACGGAGCCGTCGATCAGCACCGCCTTGTCGGCGGCATTGGCGGCGGACTGTCTGGGAAGTATGCGGCGGAGAAAGGCGCGTCGGCCGGGCCACGTGCCGGATCGCGCCTTCAGGACGCGATCGAGCTCGCCGACCTGGAACGGCGGAAACGCGCCAGGAAAGCTGGACGTGGCGCGCGCGGCGAATGCCAGTTCGGGAATTGCCGCCAGCGTGTCGGTCGCGTGCCCCTCGTCGGAAAAGGACACGACGAGGCGATGCTCCGTCTCCACGACCTCGGGCGGAGAGTTCAGGCGCAGGCGTTCGGGGTGGCCGGCGAAGTCGGTGACGGTGACGAACAGGTCGAGGGGCTGGCCATCGGGCAGCAGGCGCGATCCGCGCTCCGATGCCGCCATGGCGTCGAACGCATCGAGCAGCAGGCCGGTGAACGTCTCCCCGCCGAAGGGCGGTTCGAACCAGCGCGAGCGGACGAAGTGCGACAGCTTCGCCCGCACCTCGTCCCGCGTGGCCGCGTCGGCATGTTCCTCCAGCGCATCGGTGCTGCGCCCGGCCGCCATCCATGCCAGCGGCAGCGCCCAGAGCTTCGACAGGCGATGGGCTGGCGCCGCAGCGGGGTCGATCAGCGCCTCGACATCGGCGGAGGTCAGCCACAGGTCGGTCAGTGGATCGAGCGATTGTCCGGTGGCGATCGCCTGACCCAGAAAAATGCCGTTGATCCCGCCCGCGCTCGCCCCCGCGACGATGTCGGCCAGCACGCGCAGTCTCAGGCCGCCGCGCGTCTCGATCTCGTCCAGCAGCGCATGATAGACCGTGTCGGTGCCGGCGGGTGGCGGCGCGCCGTCATGCCGCGCCCGGCTGGCGCGGGCGAGCCGCCATACTTCCTTGGTGATGCCGTGCATGTAGACCGCGAGGCTGATGCCACCGTAGCAGACGAGCGCGAGGCGGAGCTCCTTTTCCCGCATCAGGCCGCTTCGACGACCGCCCAGATCGGCAGATGATCCGACGCTTTCCGCGCGGCGGCGCTGGCGTGGACGCCGCAATTGCGGATCGTCAGGTCGCGCGACACCATGATGCGGTCGAGCCGGGCGACCGGCGCGCGTGCGTGGAAGGAGGGGCCGGTCGCGGCCATGACGAAGTCGCGACCGAAATCGCGCAGGCAACCGGATGCGGCGGACCAGTCGTTGAGGTCGCCCATCATCACCGTGGGCCGCGACGTCGGCCGCTGCGCGACATGCGTGAGGATCGCGGCGGCCTGCTTGCGTCGCCAGAGACCGGACAGGTCGAGATGCATGCCGACAACGCAGACGGAGCCGCCATTCACGTCAACCTCAGCCGATACCGCGCCACGCGGTTCCAGGGCGGGCAAGTGGATCGCGTCGCAGCCGACGACCGTCGCGGACTTGCGCACCAGCAGGGCATTGCCGTGCCAGCCCATGCTGGCGGCCCGCTTGCCCACCGCCACAGCCTGCCAGTCGCTGTGTTCGGCCAGCAGGTGGACGGGGATGACGCCGTCACGGGTGCCGAAGCGGCGGTCCGCCTCCTGCAAGGCGATCACGTCGGCATCGATCTCCCGCAGCACGTCGAGGATCCGTTCGGGGCTCAGCCGCCGATCGGTTCCGACCCCCTTGTGCATGTTGTAGCTGGCGACTTTCAGGATCATTCCGCAGGCGCAACGCAGCAGCAGCGTCACCGGTTGCAGCCCTCCGCGCCGTCACGCGTTCGAACGGCATCACCGATGCAGGAGGATGCCATGCACGATCACCGCGACAACCCTGCCGACCACGCCCCCGCCAAGCCGGATATCGCCCGTCCGACCATTGATACGACGCAGGAGGTACGGGGCAATGCGGTGGGCGATGCCGGCGGGCATTACGGAAACGAGGCGGACACCTACGACCAGCGATTGCCGGATCGGGTCGGGGTCGGCGCGAACGATGGCGGTACGGCGGTGGATTCGGTGGCGCGTAATGCCGGGGCCGGCATCCCGCCCGAGAACGGTCGACGCGCTCACGTCGATCGCGCGACTGGCGAGGTCCACGGCAGTGGGTCCGGCGCAGGCGGCGGACAAGCTGGCGAAGATTATGATTCCGGTGCGGCGAACGGAGACGGGTCGGAATCCTGACCCGGAACGCTACCCGGCCGACACCGATTAACGGAGGTGACGGCGAGGGAGTTAAGTCATGGAATTCAAAGCGTTGGGCCTTGGATTGGGCGTGTTCTTGGTGGCGCTGGGCGCGGCCGAACTGTTCGGGGCGAAGCGGATAGCTCGGACGCTGGAGGCGGAGGTTTCGGAAAAGCTGATCCGCGCCTTCGGCGTCCGTGAACTGGTGGCGGGTGCCGGGCTGCTCGCGGCACCGGCGGTCGCGACCAACGTCTGGGGCCGAGTTGCGGGCGATGCGCTGGACCTGACCGCGCTGGGTGCTGCTGCACGGGCGCACCCGCGGAACCGAGCGGTGTGGGGCGCGATCCTGTTCGTGCTCGGCGCGACGGCGGTGGACATCTATACCGCGCGCGGGCTCGATCGGACGACCGGACGAATGCTGCCCGCCTGATCGAACCCGCGCATCCGTCTCAGGCCGCGCCCTTCTTCGTTTCCGGCATCGCGAAAATATAGAGGAGAAGCCCGCCACCGGCGATCGTCGCCAGTGTCAGGAAGCCGGCACTATACCCGGCGTGGACGATGATCGATCCAGCCAGTGTTGCGGACAGTGCCGCGCCCAGCCCCTGGGTCGTCGCGACCGCGCCCTGGCTGACATTGAAGCGACCGGTTCCCCTGGTCAGGTCGGCGATGACGACGGGGAACAGGGCGCCGAAGATGCCGGCCCCGATGCCGTCCAGCGCCTGTACCCCGACCAGCCACCACGGATCGTTCGACAGGGTGTAGAGTACCCCGCGCATTGCGAGAAACCCGAACGCGGTCAGAAAGATCGGTTTTGTCCCGAACCGGTCGGTATGGCGGCCGACGAAGATCGCGACCGGCACCATGACGAGTTGCGCCGCGACGATGCACGCCGCGGTCAGCGAGGTGGCCTGATCCTTGCCCACGGTTCTGGCGAGCAATTGGCTGACGGAGGTGAGCATCGCCGCATTGGCGAGATGGAACAGGAAGGCGATGGCGGCGAAGATCATCAGTGGCCGGTTCTCGACCAGCGTCCTCCAGCCGCTGGGCTCCTCGCATCCTTCGTCCGGTTCGCAGTCGAGACCGCGTGCGACGGCGTCGTCGATGTCGTCGTTCCGGATTCGCGAGGCGCTGGCGATGCTGGCGACCGTCAGCGCGCCCATCAGCCAGAACACCACGACCGGTCCGAACTTCCATGCCAGCGCACCCGCCAGCCCGGCGGATACGGCATTGCCGGCGTGATTGAACGCCTCGTTGCGGCCGACGCGCTTCGCGAACATCTTCGGTCCGACGAGGCCGAGCGTGATCGCCGAGATGGCGGGCGCGAACACCGCGCCGGCGATCGCGGCGACCGACTGCGTGACGGCGACTGCAGCGAAGCCCGATACGACGGGGAGGGAGATGCTGCTGAGCGTCACCAGCAGCGCGGCCGCCATGACGATGCGCGGCTTGTTGCGGGTCCGGTCGATCAGGCTGCCGGCCGGCGTCTGCGCCAGCAGGCCGATGATCCCGGCGATGGTCAGCACCAGTCCGACCGTCGCCTCGTTCCAGCCATGCGACGGCCCGCGTACCGCCAGCAGATAGATGGCCAGGTAGGGGCCAAGCCCGTCACGGACATCGGCAAGGAAGAAGTTGAGCGTGTCGAGCGTGCGCCCGAACGTCGAAGGTCCCGACGATGACGGGCGGGGTGGGGAGTCGCCCGAGAGGAGCGATGCGGATGCGGTGGCCATGATCGTTCCTTGCCGTGTCGAGAGAGAGTACAGGGGGTCAACCGAGGAGCACGCGCGTGCCGAGCGCCGCCGCGAGGGCGGGGATCATCGTCACCGCGCCCACCTTCAGAAAGCGCCAGAAGCCGACATCCTCCCCTTCGCGACGAATCGCCTGAAGCCACAGGATCGTCGCGAGGGAGCCGGTGATCGACAGATTCGGACCCAGATCGACCCCGATCAGCAGCGCATCGGCGACGAGGCGCGGCGGCTGCGCCTGCGCGACGGCGGTGCTGGCGATCAGGCCTGCGGGCAGGTTGTTGATGAGGTTCGACCCGAAGGCGAGCAGCGTGCCGGACGTCAGCGCCGCCTCCACCGGGTCGGCCGACATCGCCCGCAACGCCGCCGCGATCCGGCCGATGACGCCGGTATGGTCGAGTGCCTCGACCAGGACGAACAACCCCGCGACCAGCGGCAGGACGCTCCACGACACGTCGCGCACGATGCCGATCGGCGACCGGCGCGTCCATCCACAGACCAGCAGCGCGGTGGCGATGCCGGCGATCGCGGTCGGCAGGCCGAGTTGTGCATCGAATGCCGAGGCGCCGAGCAGGATCGCCGCCGTCGCGACGATACCGGCCAGCGCCGCCTTGCCGCCCGTCGACAGCGGACTACGCTCCACATCGGTCGCGCAGACCCCGGCGATCCTCGACCGCTCAACCCAGCGCAGCGCCAGGAACGTCACGACGATCGACGCGAGCGACGGCAGCGCGAAGGACGCGAACCATTGGCCGAGCGGCGGCATCGTGCCGCCGTACAGGACCAGATTGGCGGGGTTGGAGATCGGCAGCACGAAGCTTGCCGCATTGGCGATCAGCGCGCAGGCGAACAGCAACGGCAGCGGATCGGCCTTGGCCTTGCGCGCGGCGGCGTAGACGGCCGGCGTCAAAACGACGGCGGTGGCGTCGTTCGACAGGAAGGTCGTCGTGACGATCCCGGCGACAAAGACCAGGAGGAACAGCCGCGGCGTCGATCCGCGCGCGTGGATGGAGGCGGTGGCCGCGACCCAGTCGAACAGCCCCTGTTGCCGCGCGGTTTCGCTCAACACCATCATGCCGATCAGGAAGAGGTAGACATCGAGCCCCTTGCCGATCGCGAACAGCGCGGACGAGATCGGCAACAGGCCGGACACCAGCAGCAGCGTTGCGCCGGATACCGCCCAGACAGCTTCCGGCCAGCGGAACGGCCGGGCGACCACGCCCGCGGTGCAGGCCGCGCAGATGCCCCATGTCGCGCCCGTCGTCAGTATCATCGACGCCGTCCGAAGGGCATTCGAACCACACAGGCGGAGATCCGCAGGCCGTACTCGTGCGACAATCCCGTCACTTCCCTGATCGCGACGGTCCGCCAATTCGGTCCGGGTCGGTCGCATAACCAGGCATCAACGACTTAGCTGCATCGTGCAGGATGACATTTCGTTCATGGCCACCGCAGCAACGTCGCGGTGCCGACTGCCGTCAAACATCCGTCCGGTGGCAAGATGCGGTGCTCTCGCGGATTTCCGAAAACCTCAACGGATTGAGAATCGGTAGCCTATAGCCCTGATCGGAATCGGCCCGCGGAATCATGCTGTTAAAAAATTGAAAATGTGGGATAGATCAGGGGATCAAAGCTGACGACGCAGCTTCTATCGGGGGAAGACACATGAACATGATGATTCGCTTGGCGGTACTGGGCCTGGGCGCAGCAGTTCTGACGCCGTCGATCGCCGCCGCGCAGAGTTCGACCGGTGTGGGCGCGACCTACAACCTGTTCAGCGGCACGGCGAACAGCGGGACGTTCGGCAACAGCGCCATCGGCGACATGACGTTTACGAACACCTTCACCTTCATCGTGACGCGCAGCGGCGTTCTGGCGTCGGACTTCACCAACGCCGCCAGCCGCAACGGTCTGGACAGCGACATCGACTTCACGTCGGGCACGCTGACCGGTGGATCGCTGACCTCACCTCTCGCGTATAGCCGCCTGCTAGGCGAGCCGTTGTCGCTGACCGAAGTCTGGGGCATTACGCCCTTGATGATTTCGGCCGGTACCTACACGCTGACGATCGCAGGTCGCGCTTATGGTCCGACCTCGACTTTCGCGGGGAATTTCAACGTAGTCGGCGTGCCGGAGCCGACGACCTGGGCGATGATGATCGCCGGTGTCGGTCTGGTCGGCGGTGCGATGCGTCGCCGGACGAGGACCAAGGTGTCGTTCGCCTGATCCGATCGACCCAGCGGACTCAAGAAAGCCGCCGGCCGCGAGGTCGGCGGCTTTTTCTATGGAAGGCCATCGACCGCAGAGCGACCGGGTCGCATCAGGGGCGCCTCCCGCGCATCGTCGATCCCAACAGCGTGATGACGTACAGGCCCACATAGAAGGGCGCGACGAGCAGCACCCCGATCGCGTGAGTCCACCTTGACGAGCGATCCCCGCTCATCCTTCCGCAGCTTCGCGCCGACCGGTGCCGGCACCCGCATTGAGAGCGTCGACGATCATCACGGCGTCGTCGCGCGAATAGCATTTGGCGATCGGGTCAACAGTCCCGCGCGCGGCCGAGAGGACGATCCAGATATCCAGATCGCCATTGCCATAATGTTCGATACGATGTTCGAAAAGATACGCTTTTTCTACGGTCATGACCCGAACCTAGGCTAGCGTGCAGGCGCGGGCCAGCCCGATCGCGGGTCGACGGCAGATCGGCCCTCGACTTGGTCATCCCGCCGAAGGGCGCGTGGATCATGCGATGATGGTGCCGGTTGCAGGAATCGAACCCGCGACCTTCGGTTTACAAAACCGCTGCTCTACCAGCTGAGCTAAACCGGCACGGCGGCGTCTTTAGCGTCAGAGGACGCCGAACGTCCAGCCTTCGGTTGCCGCGATGCTGCGCGTCAGGGGCGCGGGTGACCAGTATCGCGGATCCTCGGCCACGGTGCGCAGCCATGCCGCCGTCAACAGCGCGTCCGTCGCATGATCGTCGTAGCGGGCGAGCGGCACATGCGCGGGCGACCCCAGTTGGACGAGCGCGGCATCGAGATCGCAGCCGGTGCGCAGCTTGCTTCGGCCGCCACCGACCCCGGCGGCGCGCGCGGCGTTGGTGGTGTAGATCTCGACCAGCACCGGTCCCGCTGCCGGGACGGGATCGAACGGCCAGACCGGCAGGACGCCGTTCAGCCGGTCGAGGACGCGCATGCCGGTCAGGCTGGATTTGCCGACCTGCGCCGCGCCGACCAGATTGAAGCAGCTCGCCGACAATCCCTGGCCGGTATCGCGGCTGCGCGCTTCCACGACGCGGAGCCGGCCACCGCCGCGCGCGCCGAACCGGTCGCCGAGCCGGCCGCCGTGCTGGCGGAAATATCGCGCAGCCTCCGGATCGCCGAGGAAGGACGATACGCCGAGATCGGGGTCGCCGGCACAATGCGCCTCGACCAGCGCCCAAAGGGACCGTGCGTCGGGGGGGCTTTTCGACCAGCCGGGGAAGTACGCGCCCTCGTCGCAGAACGGGAAGGTCGGCGACAGGTCGAGCCCGATCAGCCACGGCTCGCCCGACCGCGCGACATCCTGCAACCACGCCAGCGCGTCCGCGCGCGACCAGCACCGCTCGACCAGACGCGGCGGGCCGTCGCGGTCGGTAATGGCCAGCGCCAGTCCCTTCGGGCGGGGCACCGCCTGTCCGGACCAGTCGAAGCACGCGAAGCGGGTGAACCGCGCATGCGCGTCCCTGCCGCGCATCAATCGCGGTTCGCGCGGCGTTCGTCCCACCACGCCATGCGCTCGGCGATGCGCTTTTCGAACCCGCGGTCGGTCGGTTCGTAGAAGCGTTGCGGCGGCAGGTCGTCGGGCCAGTATCGCGCGCCGGAGAACGCATCCTCGGCATCGTGATCGTATTCGTAGCCCTTGCCATAGCCGAGATCGCGCATCAGCCGGGTCGGCGCGCCGAGGATCGATTTGGGCGGGCTGATCGACCCGCTCTCTTTCGCGGTCTTCCACGCCGATTTCTGCGCGAGATAGGCGGCATTCGATTTCGGCGCGGTGGCCAGATAGAGGCACGCCTGCACGATCGCGAGTTCCCCCTCGGGCGAACCGAGGAAGTCATAGGCGTCCTTGGCGGCGATGCACTGCACCAGCGCCTGCGGATCGGCGAGGCCGATATCCTCCACTGCCGCCCGCGTCAGGCGTCGCAGCACGTAGAGCGGCTCCTCTCCCGCGACGAGCATCCGTGCTAGATAATAGAGCGCTGCCTGAGGATCGGACCCGCGGATCGATTTGTGGAGCGCGGAGATCAGGCCGTAATGCCCCTCGCGATCCTTGTCGTACACCGCAACGCGCCGTTGCAGCAGCGCGGATAGTCCGGCCGGGTCGAGCGGTGCGGGCAGGTCGATCGCGAACAACGTCTCCGCCTGATTGAGCAGGAAGCGTCCGTCGCCGTCCGCGCTGGCGATCAGCGCCTCCCGCGCCGCCGCATCGAGGGGCAGGGGCCGATCCTCCAGCTCCTCGCCGCGCGACAGCAAGCGGTCGAGCGCAATACGGTCCAGCCGGTGCAGGATCAGCACCTGCGCTCGGCTGAGCAGCGCGGCGTTGAGCTCGAACGACGGGTTCTCCGTCGTCGCGCCGACCAACGTGACGGTGCCGTCCTCCACGAACGGCAGGAAGCCGTCCTGCTGCGCGCGGTTGAATCGGTGGATTTCATCCACGAACAACAGCGTGCGCTTACCGACGCGGGCATGATCCTTCGCCTCGGCGAAGACGCGCTTGAGGTCGGCGACACCCGAGAACACCGCCGAGATGCTGGCAAACCGCAGACCCACCGCGTCGGCGAGCAGCCGCGCGATCGTCGTCTTGCCGGTGCCGGGCGGCCCCCACAGGATCATCGACGATAGCCGCCCAGCCGCGACCATCCGCCCGATCGCGCCATCCGCGCCGGTCAGATGCTCCTGCCCGACGACCTCGTCCAGCGTGCGCGGACGCAGCCGATCCGCGAGCGGGGCATCGGCGGGGGGTGCGTCGGTGGGGGCGGGGGGCTCGATCCCGGCGAACAAATCCATTTCGCCGATGTAGGGGGTCCGCGCGTCGGCGTCATCCATGAGTTGGATCGGAGGGCGCTGAAAATATATCTTGGAGCATCTTGTGATCGGCTTTCGAAGATATATCTTGGTTGCATCGTAGAACTATAGGGAACGATGATGTTTGGAATGAACAAGCGGGGCTGCGGCTCCAAAGACGACATGAGGCGTGCGATGCACCAAGCCATGCACGGCGGTCGCGGACCGCGCGGCAGCTTCTCGTTCGAATGGACGCCGGGGCACGGGGAGGAGGGGCGACCGGGCCGCGGCCGTCGCATGTTCGACGGCGGCGAGCTTCGCCTGATCCTGTTGAAGCTGATTGCGGACGAGGCAAGCCACGGATACGACCTGATCCGCCGGATCGAGGCGCTGACCGGCGGCGCCTATGCCCCCAGCCCTGGCGTCGTATATCCGACCCTGACGCTCCTCGATGAGATGGGCCAGATCGGCGAGCAGCAGGCGGAGGGTACGAAGAAGCGCTTCGCCGTCACCGACGAGGGTCGCGTCCATCTGGCGGAACGCGAGGAGGAGGTCGCGGCGCTGATGCAGCGACTGGCGGCAATGGGCGAACAGAGCGAGCGCACCGATCGTGAGCAGGCCCGTCGCGCGATGTGGAACCTCGGTCAGGCGGTGCGCGGCCGATTGCGGCGCGGCGACGTGTCGGAAGAGACGCTGCACGAGGTCGTCGGCCTGATCGACGAGCTCGCGCAGAAGATCGAGCGCCTGAAATGAGCGTGTCGCCCAAGATCTCGGTCGCCCGCGTGCCGACGCAATCGGCCAGCCGCTACCTCCAGCAGCTCGCAAAGCACTGGAGCCACAAGATGACCGTGTCCTTCACCGAGGAGGAGGGCACGATCGACTTCCCGAACGGATCGAAGCTGGAGATGCGTGCCGATCCGGAGACGCTCGACATCCTGTTGACCGTCCCCGAAGGTGAGGACACGGCCCGCATGCGCGAGGTGGTTGCAAGCCACCTCGACCGCTTCGCTTTTCGCGAAGCGCCGCTGACCTTCGACTGGCGGGCGGGGGAGTAGCGGCCATCGTGCTCCCGTGCAGGCGGGAGCCCAGTGTTGCGGAGCCGGCCATTGCCCTGCCCGGCCACTGGGTTCCCGCTTTCGCGGGAACACGAGCCAGATGTTCGGACTAGTTCTTCAGCGCGAGATAGGTATCCAGCACCGCCTGATTGATCGCATCCCAGCGATATCCCGCCGCACGGGCATGGCCAGCCTCGCCCATCGACCGGCGCAACGCCGGATCGCCAGCGATCCGCGCGATCGCGTCGGCATAGGCGGCGGGATCGCGGGGAGAAACGAGGAAGCCGGTGACGCCTTCCTCGACCAGATCGGTCGTGCCGGTGGCATGCGCGGCGACGACCGGCACCGCCGCCGCCATCGCTTCCAGCGTGACGTTGCCGAACGTCTCCGTCACCGACGGGTTGAAGAACGTGTCGAGTGACGCGACCGCGCGGCCCAGCGCGTCGCCACGCTGGAATCCCGCGAATGCCGCGTCGGGTACTTCCTTCGCGAACCAGTCGCGCGCCGGACCGTCGCCGATCACCAGCACGCGGTGGCGCACGTTCCGCTCCGTCAGGGCGCGCGCGATGTCGGCGAAGACGTCGAGACCCTTTTCCTTCACCAGCCGCCCGACGAAGCCGACCGCCAGTTCATCGTCCCCGACACCCAGCGAGCGCCGCCACGGCATGTCGCGGCGCTCGGGCGAGAAGCGGTCGTGATTGACGCCGCGCGACCAGATACCGATCGGGGTCGTCACCCCCCAGCCGCGCAGGATCTGCGCCATGCTGTCGCCGGGCACCAGCACGGTATCGACGCGCCCGTAGAAGCGCGCGAGCATCCGCTCCAGCGGCCGTTCCAGCGCCGACAGGTGATAGTAGCGGAGGTACGTCTCGAACCGCGTGTGCAGCGATGCGACCGTGGTGATCCCGCGCGAACGCGCCCAGCTGATCGCGCGATGCCCGAGAATGTCGGGTGCGGAGACGTGCACGACATTGGGCGCGAACGCCTCCAGATCGCGGCGGACCTTCGCCGGCAATCCGCACGCGATCCGGTATTCGCCGCGCCCGCCGGGGATCGGGATCGCCGGCACGTCGACCAGATCGCCGGTCGCGGAAAAGGCGGGTTGAGGAACGGTCGGCGAATAGACGCGCACCGCGACGCCCTGCGCCAGCAGATGTCCGACAAGCAGGTTCAGCGCCTGATTGGCACCGTCGCGCACGTAATTGTAATTGCCGCTGAAGAGCGCGACACGGAGGTCCTTCGGCTGCATGGTGGCGGGGCCATAGCGGCGGCGGCGGCGATTGACCATCCGCCGCCCGGAGAACCGCCTTCACGGGCGATTGTGTTCCCCTCCCGTTCCGCTATGAAACCGGTATGGCGAAAATCCAGAAACGCTATGTGTGTCAGGCCTGCGGCTCGGTCGCGTCGCGGTGGCAGGGGCAATGCGCCGATTGCGCCGAGTGGAACACGCTGGTCGAGGAAGCACCGGCCATCGTCACGCCCTTCCATGCCAAGCACAATCTCCAGGGCGGGGGCCGGTCGATCGTGCTGACCGCGCTCGACGCCGATGTAGCGCTGCCCGCGCGCCTGCCCAGCGGCGTCGCGGAGTTCGACCGCGCGCTGGGTGGCGGGTTCGTCGAAGGATCGGCGACGCTGATCGGCGGCGACCCCGGGATCGGCAAATCGACGCTGTTGCTTCAGGCGGCGGCGAAGATGGCGCTCGCCGGGCACAGCGTCGCCTATGTTTCGGGAGAGGAGGCGGCGGATCAGGTGCGGTTGCGCGCGCGGCGGCTCGGTCTGGGCTCCGCGCCGGTGCAGCTCGCCGCCGCGACGTCGACGCGCGACATCCTGACGACCCTGTCGGCGGGCGCGCCGCCGACGTTGCTCGTCATCGATTCGATCCAGACGATGCACAGCGACCTGATTGAGGGTGCGCCCGGCACCGTCAGTCAGGTGCGGGCGTCCGCGCAGGAACTGATCCGCTTCGCCAAGGAGCGCGGCACCGCTCTGGTGCTGGTCGGGCACGTGACCAAGGACGGCAGCATCGCAGGTCCGCGCGTGCTGGAGCATATGGTCGATACCGTGCTGGCGTTCGAGGGCGAGCGGTCGCACCAGTATCGCATCCTGCGCGCGATCAAGAACCGGTTCGGCGGCACGGACGAGATCGGCGTGTTCTCGATGCAGACCGAGGGACTGGCGGAGGTCGCCAATCCGTCCGCGCTGTTCCTGACCCAGCGCGAGGAGGGGATGACGGGCGCGACCGTGTTCCCCGCGCTGGAGGGGACGCGGCCGGTGCTGGTCGAGATCCAGGCGCTGACCGTCCGGCTCGCCAGCGGGGCGACGCCGCGGCGGGCGGTGGTCGGCTGGGATTCGGGGCGGCTGGCGATGATCCTCGCGGTGCTGGAGGCGCGGTGTGGGCTCAGCTTCTCGTCGGCGGAGGTGTATCTGAACATCGCCGGCGGCTACCGCGTGCAGGACCCGGCCGCCGACATGGCGGTCGCCGCCGCACTCGTCTCGGCGATGAGCGAACGACCCGTGCCCGCCGATGCCGTGGCGTTCGGCGAGGTCGCCTTGTCGGGCGAGATCAGGCCGGTGGCGCATGGCCCGCTGCGGCTGAAGGAGGCGGCCAAGCTCGGCTTCGAACGGGCGCTGGTTCCCTCCGCGATGGCGAGGGACGACGGGCCGCTGCGTCTCTCCGGCTTCCGCACGCTGGCGCAGTTCGTGGATCACATGCTGGGGCGGGGCTAGCTCGACGCCTCGGGACCAGAGGTGCCCTTGCGCATATCTGACAAATCGTGTCTCGACCGGACTCGCCACGAACGCTTTGAGTCTGCCGCATGACCTCCCTCGATATCGTCGTCCTCGTCGCGGTCGTCGGGTCCGCGTTGCTCGGTTTGAAGCGCGGCTTCGTGGCGGAGGTGCTGGCGCTGTTCGCGTGGGTGGCGATGGTCGCAGCCTTGAAGCTGTTCCACATCACGCTGGCGCAGGCGCTGACCGGCGTCGTCGGCACCGTGTCGGGTGCGGCGGTGCTGGCGTTCGTGCTGATCGTCGGCGTGACCTATTTCGGCGGCAAGCTGGTCGCGAACGCGATCGGATCGCGGACGCGGACGTCGGTGCTGGGGCCGCTCGACCGGGCGCTGGGGTTCGGCTTCGGGGCGCTCAAGGGCCTCATCCTCGCCAGCCTCGTCTTCCTGCTGGCGGCACTCGTGCTCGACACGATCGGCGGCGGGCCGACTCGGCGGCCGGAATGGATGGTCAGGAGCCGCACCTATCCGCTGTTGAACGCGACCAGCGCCGGCATCGCCGATTTCGTGGATCGCCGCCGCCGTGGTCAACCAGTGTTCGGCGCGCGCACGCCGTCGCCCGCATCGTCGGAGAACAGCGCGGGAGCCGCCGAATGACCGCCAACCTGTACAATACCGAGATCCTGCGCCTTGCCTCCTCGATCGCGCATCACGAGCGGCTCGCCGATCCCGCGGGCACCAGCGAAAAGCGGTCGGCGATCTGCGGCAGCCGCGTCACCGTCGATCTCGACCTCGGACCGGACGGCCGGGTCGCTAAGGTCGGGCTGCTCGTCCGCGCCTGCGCGCTCGGGCAGGCGTCCGCATCGCTGCTGGCGAACCATATCCTCGGCAAGACGCCGCAGGAACTGGCCGACGCGCGCGACACGCTGACGGCGTGGCTGGCGGCAGGATCGGGCGACATGCCCGCGTGGCCGGGCCTCGACGTCTTCGCTCCGGCGCTGAGCTACACCGCGCGCCATCCGTCGATCCGGCTGGCGTTCGAAGCCGCCGCCGAGGCAGCCGAACACGCCTCCGCGAAGCAGCACGCGTGATGGAACACGAACAGATCTCGCTGCTGCGCGACGGCGCGATCCTGCTCGGCGCGGGCCTGTTCTGCGTGTTGCTGTTCCGCCGGCTCGGCCTCGGCGCGACGCTGGGCTATCTCGTCGCGGGCGCGGCAGTCGGGCCGCACGTGCTGGGCCTCGTCGGCGACGCCGAATCGAAGATGGGCATTGCCGAACTCGGCATCACCTTGCTGCTGTTCATCGTCGGGCTGGAGCTGAACCCGACGCGGCTGTGGCGGATGAAGCAGGAGATTTTCGGCGTCGGACTGCTTCAGGTCGTCGCCTGCGGCCTTGCGATCACCGGCGTCGTCTGGATCGCGCATTTCTCCGGTCCCGCCGCGCTCGCGCTGGGCCTGCCGCTGGCGCTGTCGTCGACCGCGCAGGTGCTGCCGATGCTGCAATCGTCGGGCCGGATGCGGACGCCGTTCGGAGAGCGGGCCTTTTCGATTCTGCTGTTTCAGGATCTGTCGATCGTCCCGCTCATCACGATCCTTGCCGCGATGAGCCGCAACCCGGCGGATGCCAATGCGCCGCCGGGCTGGCTGCTCGGCATCTATACCGTGCTGGCGGTCGTCGGGCTGGTGCTGGCCGGTCGCTTCGTCCTGCGGCCGTTCTTCCGCCTGATCGGCAATCTCGGCGAGCGCGAGATGTTCGTGTTCGCGGCGCTCTTCACCGTCATCTGTTCGGCCGCGATCATGGAAGTGCTGGGGCTGTCGACCGCGCTCGGCGCGTTCATCGCGGGCGTGATGCTGGCCGACAGCCCCTACCGGCATGAGCTGGAGGCGGACGTGGAGCCGTTCCGCTCGATCCTGCTCGGCCTGTTCTTCCTCGCGGTCGGCATGATGCTGGACCTGACGGCGATCGCCGAGCGGCCGTTGTTCGTGCTCGCGATGGCGGCGGCGTTGATCGCGACCAAGACGCTCGTCATCTTCCTGATCGGCCTCGCCTTCCGGATGCCGTGGCGCGGCGCGCTGGCGCTTGGGCTGCTACTCAGTCAGGGCGGCGAGTTCGGCTTCGTCTTGTTCGCGCAGGCGCAGAACGGCCTGTTGATCGCGCCCGAGGCGGCCAGCCTGTTCGGCGCGATCGTCACCATTTCGATGGCCTCGACGCCGTTCCTGATGAGCGCGACCAAGCGCTTCCGTCAGCAGCCGATCGTCAAGGATCAGGAGCGGGACGGCCCCAAGACCGACGGCGCGAACGCGATCATCGTCGGATACGGGCGGTTCGGTCAGACGGTCGGCCAGATGCTGATCGCAGAGGGCGTGCCGGTGACGCTGGTCGACACGGATATCGAGATGATCGATATCGCCAGCGAGTTCGGTGCCAAGGTCTATTATGGCGACGGCACCCGCCTTGATCTGCTGCGGCAGGCGGGGGCTTCGGAGGCCGAACTCATCCTGTTCTGTATCGACGGCGATCAGATCGACGCAGAAATTCTGGAGGGCGTCCATGCCGCGTTTCCAAAGGCCACGATCTTCGTGCGTGCCTATGACCGGCGCGCGCTTATCAAGCTTAGCCACAGCAAGGCCGAATATGTCGTCCGCGAGGTGCTGGAGTCGGCGATTTCGATGGGGCGGCGGGCGCTGAGTTCGATCGGAGTCGATGACGGTGCGATCGACCGGGCCGAACATTCCTATCGGGCGAACGACCGCGAACGGTTGCGCAAACAGGTCGAGGCAGGCGACCTGCGCGCGGGCATCGACGGGATCATCACACAGGCGGCGAGGGACTGATGCTGGGGCTGTTCGCGGCGCTGTCGGGCGCACTGGCCGTGATCGCGGGCGCGTTCGGCGCCCACGGGGCACAGGGCGATGCGCAGGAATGGCTGCGGACCGGTGGCCAGTATCAACTGGTCCACGCCGTCGCCGCGCTGGTAGCGCTCAGGATGGACGCGCGCGGGCCGGGATGGCTGTTCGTCGCGGGCGGTGCGGTGTTCGCGGTCACGCTCTATGCGATGGCGCTGGGTGCGCCGCGCTGGCTCGGCGCGGTCACGCCTGTCGGCGGTGCGTTGATGATCGGTGGCTGGCTGTGGCTGGCGTGGAGTCTGCGGCCTTAGCCGTTTGACTACCGCTTCTTGCGGCAACTGTCCGAGCAATAGACCACCGCATCCCAGTCCCGCGCCCACTTCTTGCGCCACGAAAACGGCCGTTCGCAGGCCGGACAGATTTTCGTCGGCAGGTCGCGTTTCGCGACGCCGTTCGGCATCAGCGCGGCTCGCGATCGAGGAAGCGTTCGACGTCCGCCAGATCGACCGACCGGTCGAGATAGGTCTGACCGATTCCCCGCGCGAGCAGGAAGGGCAGGGTACCCGCCGCCATCTTCTTGTCATGGCGCATATGCTCGACCAGCCGCGCGCCGGACGCCGCGATCCCCGCCGCCGCCAGCCCGTCGGGCAGGCCGGCGGCGCGGACATGCGCCGCCACGCGCTCCGCATCCGCCGGGGGGCACAACCCGCGCGCGACGGAGTAGCGGAACGCCAGCGCGATACCGGCCGCGACGCCTTCGCCGTGGATCAGGCTGCCGTCGAAACCCGCCTCCGCCTCCAGCGCATGTCCAAACGTATGGCCGAGATTGAGCAGCGCGCGGGTGCCGTTCGTCTCATGCTCGTCCGCCGCGACGATGCGCGCCTTCGCCGACACCGCATGCGAGATTGCCTCGACCCGCGCCGCCGCGTCCCCCGCCAGCAGGGCCGCGCCGTTGGCCTCGCACCAGTCGAAGAACCCGGCGTCGTCGATCAACCCGTATTTCACGACCTCGGCATAGCCGGCGCGAACCTCGCGCGGGGCCAGCGTGTCGAGCACGTCGGGGTCGATCAGGACCAGCGCCGGCTGATGGAATGCGCCGATCAGGTTCTTGCCCGCCGCGGTGTTGATCGCGGTCTTGCCGCCGACGGACGAGTCCACCTGCGCCAGCAACGTCGTCGGCACCTGAATGAATCCGCACCCGCGCTTCAGGATCGCGCAGGCGAAGCCGACGAGATCGCCGATCACACCGCCGCCCAGCGCCACGACATGGTCGCCGCGCTCCACGCCCAGCCGCAACAGCCAGTCGCACACCTGCTGAAGCGTCGCCCAGCTCTTCGTCGCTTCCCCGGGTGCGAGGACCAGCGCCTCGCTGGCCACGCCCGCGCCGGCCAGCGACGCCTGCACGGTGGCGAGGTGCGCCCGGACATTCTCGTCGGTCACGATCGCGACCGTCCGCCCGCGCGCCAGCGGCGCGATATGCCCGGCGGCGCGGGTCAGCAGCCCCGCCTCGATCAGGATCGGGTAGCGGCGCGCGCCCAGTTCGACGGTTACGGTCTTCACTGTTCGGCTCCCGAAGGTTTTGGCGAGGATTCTGGCTGTGGATCGGGCGCGTGCGGCGGCGCCAGCCCGATCGCCCGCATGATCGCGGCGACCGTGGCCTCGTGCGGCCCACGCTGGCTGACGATATGGATAGGGGCCTCCGCATAGATCGGGTCGCGCACGCGGGCGAGGTCGGCGAGCACCTGACGCGGGTTCTTGCCGCGCAGCAACGGGCGGGTGTCGCGCCGTCCGACCCGCTCGGCCAGCACGTCCGGGTGCGCCGTCAGCCAGATCGCCGTCGCCTGATCGAGAATCAGCGCGCGCGTGTGTTCGTTGACGAACGCGCCGCCGCCGGTCGCGATGACCTTGGGCTTGCCATCCATCAGGCGCGCGATCACGCGCCGCTCGCCGTCGCGGAAATAGGGTTCGCCGAATTGCGCGAAGATTTCGGCCACGGTCATCCCCGCCGCCTCCTCGATCGCATGATCCGCATCGACGAAGGGAAGACGCAACCGCCCGGCGAGCCGCCTGCCGACGGTGGATTTGCCCACCCCCATCAGCCCGACGAGCACGATCGGCCGGCCGTCCCAGGGAGAGTGGCTTTGCAACATCGCGGCCCTCGCTATACAGCGCACGGGCGATCGCGCAAAAGCGCTCGTTCCGTTCGTTACCGTCGTTTCGTGCCCGCAGCGTATAAGGTTCGCCATGTCCCGCCTGGTCATCACCGTCGTCGTCATCCTGATCGTGGTGGTCGGCGGACTGTTCCTTCTCGCCGGTCGCGACGGCGAGCGCCCGATGACCCAGGTCGAGAAGCAGGTCTCGCTTGCGAACCTCCAGTAATGCGAGCCTCGCCGCTGCGGTGATCGCGGCGGCCGCCGCCGCCGCGCTGGCGCAGGAGCGGCCCGAATCGATCCTGCCACCGGGGTTCGGCGACACTGCTCCCGCGCCGGCACCCGCCACGCCGCGCCCGGCGACACCGGGCCGCGTGCCCGTGCCGGCGACTCCGGAGACGACGCCGACCCCTGCGGCGGGTGGTGTCATCCAGCCGCTGCCGTCCGGCACGCCCAGCGCCACGCCGACCGCGACCCCCACCCCGACACCGACGCCGATCGATCCGGCGACGCTGGCGCGCTACGAGATGCCGGAATTCGCACGCCGCTCGCTAAACGCAGTCGGCGTGTCGGCAGAGGTCGGGCCGGCGGCCTTCGCCGGCGCGGACGGCGGGTTCGTGCAGGCGTTGATGCGTCGTACCGCCGCGCCGCTGCCGTCCCGGTGGCTCTCGATCGCGCTGCGCCGCGCCCTGAGTTCGAGGCTGGAGCCGCCGGATGGCGTCGACGGCGCGGATTTCGCAGCCGAGCGCGCGTGGCTGCTGCTGCGGATGGGCGAGTCGGTCGCGGCGCGCGCGGTGGTGCAGGGCGTCGACAATGCCGACTATACGCCGAAACTGTATCAGGTCGCGATGAACGCGATGCTGGCGACGGGCGATCCGGCGGGCCTTTGTCCGCTCGCCGATGCCGGTCGTGCCGCGACCGGCGAGCGCGGCTGGGCTTTCGCTCAGCCGATATGCGCCGCGCTGGCGGGGAACGGAACGGCCGCGCGCGCACAGTTCACCGCGCTCCGCCGGCGTCGGCTGGCGACCGGCGTGGACCTGCTGCTGGCCGAAAAAGTCGTCGGTGCGGGCAGTCAGGGCCGACAGGCGGTGACGATCGAATGGGACGGGGTCGACCGGCTGACGACGTGGCGCTTCGGACTGGCGGCCGCGACCGGCACGACGATCCCGGAGGCGCTGTTCGCCGGCGTCGGGGCACAGGTGATGTCGTGGCGGGCGCTCGCTCCCGGTATTCCCCTGGCCCAGCGGGTCGAGGCGGCGGAGGTGGCGGCCGGGCAGGGGGTGTTCTCCAATACGGCGCTTGTCGATCTGTATGGCGCGGTCGCAGCGGATGACGATGCGCCATCGGGGCCGACCGCGACGGCGACCGATCTACGCACCGCCTATGCCGGGGTCGATTCGGCGACGCGGATGGCGGCGCTGCGTCAGCTATGGAGAGCCAGACCTTCTTACGCCCGCCTCGTCCTGACAGCGCGGGCCGCGGTCCGCCAGCCGGCGAGCGGCGACAATACGGATGCAAACCGGATCGTCGCCTCCCTGCTGTCGGCGGGGCTGGACCGTACCGCCGCACGCTGGTCGGGCGCGGTCGCGGCGGGCGGCGACGGCTGGGCGATG
Source organism: Sphingomonas sp. Leaf343 (assembly GCF_001423765.1). Classification (GTDB taxonomy): domain Bacteria; phylum Pseudomonadota; class Alphaproteobacteria; order Sphingomonadales; family Sphingomonadaceae; genus Sphingomonas. Next base: position 180,715 of record NZ_LMPG01000010.1, on the reverse strand, counting down.
CTCGCGCTCGCCGATCCCGATCGGCGGCAGTTCGTCAGCTATGCGCAGCTTCAGGGGTATGACGGCGGCAGCGAGATCAAGCGGCGGCTGCTATTCGCCGGGCTTGCCGGCCTCGGCCGGCTGTCGGCGGAGGACATCGAACGCGCCGCGGAGGCGCTCGACGTGCGGATCGGCGCGGCCAACAGCTGGACGCGGGCGCTGGATCGTGCGGCGGCGGACGGGCAGGCAGGCAGCGTCCTGCTGCTGGCGGCGATCGGGATGCAGACCGGCTCGTGGCGCGGCGTGCCTCCAGAGGCGCTCTACCGCATCGTCACCGCCCTGCGCGCGGTCGGCCTCGACGGCGAGGCGCGGATGATCGCCGCAGAGGCGATCGCGCGGGCATGACCGTCCAGAGCGATCGGCCGCTGATCGATCGCTTCCTCGAAATGCTGGCGGCGGAGGCGGGCGCGGCGGCGAACACGCTGGCCGCCTATCGCAGCGACCTGTCGCTGGCGTCGGCGGCGGTCGATGGCGGTCTCGCGTCGGCGGACGAGGCGGTGCTGCGACGACTGGCGGACGGCTGGTCCTCCCTCGCCCGCGCGACCGTCGCGCGCAAGGCGGCGGCGCTGCGGCGCTTCTACGCCTTCCTCCAGGACGAGGGTCACCGCGCCGACGATCCCGGCGCGGCGCTGCCCCGGCCCGGTACTGCGCGTCTCTTGCCCAAGGCGCTGAGCCATGCCGATGTCGACCGGCTGTTCGCGGCGCTGACGGAGCGGCTGGCGGTGGCGCATCCTTCCGCGAACGACCTGAGGCTGTCGGCGTTGATCGAGCTGCTCTACGGATCGGGCCTGCGGGCGACCGAACTCGTGTCGCTGCCCCGTAATGCGATCCGACCCGATCGCCCGTACATGATCGTCCGCGGCAAGGGCGACAGGGAACGGCTGGTGCCGCTGTCCGACCGCGCCCGCGCCGCCGTCGCCGCGTGGCGGGACCATGTGCCGCCCGAAAAGACCTATCTCTTCCCCTCCGGCGCAAAGCATCTGACACGCATCCGCCTGTACCAACTGGTTAAGGTGCTGGCGGCGGAGGCCGGGGTACCACCTGACCGCGTCAGCCCCCACGTGCTGCGCCACGCCTTCGCGACTCACCTGCTGGCGGGGGGTGCGGATTTGCGTGCGCTCCAGACGATGCTGGGCCATGCGGACATCGCGACGACCGAAATCTACACCCATGTCGATGCCAGCCGGCTGGTGGAACTCGTCAACCGCGATCACCCGCTCGTTGACCTCGACCTCCGCCGGCCGTAACCGCCGGCCCGATGCCAAGTTTTCTGGACTTCGAGAAACCGATCGCCGAGCTGCAAAGCCGGATCGACGAACTGCGCGAAACCGCGGCCGGCGGCAATGTCAACATCGCGACCGATGTCGGCCGCTTGCAGGCGAAATCGGACAAGCTGTTGCGGGATACCTTCGCCCGGCTGACGCCGTGGCAGAAGACGCAGGTCGCGCGCCATCCGGAACGACCGCACTTCAAGAACTATGTCGCCGGGCTGTTCGCGGAATTCCTGCCGCTGGCGGGCGACCGCGCCTTTGGGGACGATCAGGCGATCATCGGCGGCTTCGCGACGTTTCGCGGACTCAAGATCGTCGTGATCGGGCATGAAAAGGGGGAGGATACCGCCACGCGCCTCCGCCATAATTTCGGCATGGGCAAGCCGGAGGGGTATCGCAAGGCGATCCGCCTCGTCGAACTCGCCGACCGGTTCGGGCTTCCGGTGGTGACGCTGGTCGATACGTCTGGCGCCTTTCCCGGCATCCAGGCGGAGGAACGCGGCCAGGCGGAGGCCATCGCCCGCTCGACCGAGGCCTGTCTCGCAGCCGGCGTGCCCGTGATCGCGGCGATCGTGGGAGAGGGCGGCTCCGGCGGCGCGGTGGCGCTGGCGGCCGGCAATCGCGTGCTGATGTTCGAGCACGCGGTCTATTCCGTCATCAGCCCCGAGGGATGCGCGTCGATCCTGTGGCGCACGTCCGATCGCGCGCCCGATGCGGCGGAGGCGATGAAGGTCACTGCGCAGGATCTGAAGGCGCTGGGCGTGATCGACACGATCGTCGCCGAACCGCTGGGCGGTGCACACCGCGCGCCTCAGGTGGCGATCGCCGCGCTGGGCGATGCGCTGGACAAGGCGCTGAAGGATCTGTCGCCGCTCTCCGCGACCGACCTGCGCCAGTCGCGTCGCGCGAAGTTCCTGAAGATGGGTCGGCTGTAACCAGCCGACCGGCTTACGACACCTTCATGTTGGACGAAACGTTCTCGAACGTCTTCTTCACCTTGCCGCCCAGCCCCTGCATCGCCGCAATCGCCGCGACGGCGATCAGTGCTGCGATCAAGCCGTATTCGATCGCCGTTGCGCCGCGGGTATCGGCGAAAAGCTCGCGTAATCTTCTAACCACGTCAGTCTCCCCTTGGAAGCAATTCGGGCGGCGAAGCAAGTGCCTCGCCGCCCGATTTCGTTCGTCAGTAGAAGATGACGATTACGTCGCCTTCATGTTCGACGAGACGTTCTCGAAGGTCTTCTTGAGCTGGCCACCCAGGCCCTGCATCGCGGCGATGGCAGCGACGGCGATCAGAGCGGCGATCAGGCCGTACTCGATGGCGGTGGCGCCCTTCTTGTTCTTGAAAATCTTGCGGATCATCTGCATTTCCGGTCTCCGTATCTGAAGCTTCAGTCACCCGGCCTACCGGCGTAGCACCGGGTCAGCACGAGTTTCTCTAGGGGGCGAGAGTTGAAAAAGTCTTAAGTGCGGTCCGGGCATTTTTCACGAAGCCTTCTGGACCTTGTCCGATACGTTGCCCCATAGTCCGATCGTCACATCCGCGACCTGGCTGAGCGCCACCAGCATCACCAGTACGACGAAGGCCAGGATCATCGCGTATTCGACCGATGTCGCGCCCCGACGGTCGCGATGGGCACGACGCCGAGCAGGGCGGACGATGTTGCGGAGCCGATTGCGCATGTCGGGGCGATTAGCCGACAGGATTTAAGGAAAGATGAGATGTCGGGCACCGGACCTGTCGAACCGTCGCTGCTGCTCGTCGTCGCCGCGGCGCTGATCGACGCACACGGGCGCGTGCTGATGCAGCAGCGGCCCGAAGGGAAGGCTCATGCCGGCCTGTGGGAGTTTCCCGGCGGCAAGGTGGAGGCAGGGGAGTCGGCCGAAGCGGCCCTCGTGCGCGAGCTGTCGGAGGAACTGGGCATCACCGTCGATCGCGACGCCCTGACGCCGAGAAGCTTTTCGACACTGATAGCCGGTGATCGGCATCTCGTGCTGCTGCTCTACGCCGTGCGCAGATGGCGCGGCGAACCCGTACCCATCGAGGCGTCGGCGCTACGATGGGATACGCCGGAGGCATTGGCGAAGCTGCCGATGCCCCCCGCCGACGTACCGCTGGTCGCGGCGCTGCGATAGCGGTCTGGAGGCCCGACCGGGAATCGAACCCGGGTGCAAGGATTTGCAGTCCTCTGCGTCACCACTCCGCCATCGGGCCTCGATATGCGGGGAGGCGGCGCAATGCGGTGGAAACGGGCGGGCGTCAACCGTGCAATGCGTCCGGCACGCCAGTTAGCGCACGTTAACCAAAATTTCGCGATCGGCGGTCTAGAAAGGCGAACCGAAGAGCCACGATGTCCATCCCGCTTGCGCTGCCCGGCCCGGGCGGGATACGACAAGGTTAATCAAGTGTATTGCGCAACTAATACGGTTGTGCGACGGGGGTGGTATGACGACGACGACGACTCACGCATCCGTGGACACCGCCCGGCTTCGGCAGGCGATGGTCGCCAGCCAGCTGCGGCCGAACGCGGTCGACGACCAGCGGGTCGTGACGGCGATGGCGACGATCCCGCGCGAGGCGTATCTGCCCTCCACCGCGGCGTCGCTGGCGTACCGGGATACGATGATCCCGTTGGGGCGCGCCCGCTACCAGAATTCGCCGCTCGCCACCGCGCGGCTCATCAACGCCGTGGAGATCGTGCCGGAGGATCGCGTGCTGCTGATCGGCGCGACCGGCGGGTATACCGCCGCATTGCTGGTGGAACTCGGCGCGGTCGTGACCGCGGTCGAGAGCGACTCCGAACTGGCCGCCGTGGCGCGCGCCGCGCTCGGCGCGACCGTGGATGTGGTCGAAGCGCCGCTGGTCGAGGGGCATGCCGCCGGCGCGCCCTATGACGTGCTGTTCGTCGACGGAGCGGTGGAGGAACTGCCGGATGCGCTGCTCGCGCATCTTCGCGACGGCGCCCGGATCGCCACCGGCCTGATCCAGAACGGCGTCACGCGCCTCGCCGTCGGTGCCCGCACCGCCGGCGGCCACGCCGTGCAACCTTTCCTCGATGCCGAGTGCGTCGTCCTCCCCGGCTTTTCCAAGCCCGCCGCCTTTAGGTTCTGACCCCATGACCATTCGCACTGCTCGCGTCGGCCTGTCGGTCGCCGCAACCATCCCGCTCGTCTGCTTCACGGGCACGGCCGCGCCGGCCGAAACGCTGCGCGATGCCTTGCAAAAGGCCTATGCCAGCAACCCGACGATCACCGGCCAGCGCGCCGCCCAGCGCGCCACGGACGAAAGCGTGCCGATCGCGCGATCCGGCGGGCTGCCCTCGCTGTCGGCGAACAGTCAGGCGACCGAGAACGTCGTGCAGGCGAACAACAACTTCCTGAACCCGGAGCGGCTGGCGAACGGCCAGCTCCAGTTCTCGGTGCCGCTGTATCAGGGTGGTTCGGTGAGAAACGCCGTCAAGGCGGCGGAAACGCGCGTCGAAGCCGGCCGGGCGACGCTCCGCAACACCGAGGCGACGACCTTCACCAACGTCGTCGCGGCCTATATGAACGTGCTGCGCGACGAGGCTATCGTCGGCCTGAACCAGCAGAATGTCCGCGTCCTCGACGTCAACCTGCGCGCCAGCCGCGACCGGTTTCAGGTCGGCGACCTGACCCGTACCGACGTCGCCCAGTCGGAGGCGCGTCTGGCGCTTGCCCGCGCGCAGCTCCAGTCGGTGGAGGCGCAGCTTATCTCCAGCCGCGAGAACTACATCGCCGTCGTCGGCACCCCGCCGGGCACGCTGGACCAGCCGCCGGTGATCCCGAACCTGCCCGCCTCGCCGACCGACGCCGTCAACGTCGCGCTGGATCGTAATCCGCAGTTGCTCGCCGCGCGCAAGCAGGCGGATGCGACCCGCTTCGACATCGGCGTCGCCCGAGCGACCCGGCTGCCCCGTGTCGCGGCGGTCACGTCCGGCACATATTTCAACTACCTCGGCTCGGTCCCCAGCGTCGCCAATGGCCAGCGCATTCCGGGTAGCGGCACGGCCCTGACCACCGGCTTCCAGCTCTCGCTGCCGTTGTTCCAGGGCGGCCAGCCCGCCGCGCGGGTGCGGCAGGCGGAGGCCGGCCGTGGTCAGGCGCTCGAAGTGCTGACCGCGACCGAACGCGCCATCGTCTCGCAGACCCGCTCGGCCTACGCGATCTGGCAATCCTCGCAGCAGGTGATCGCCTCGTCGGAGGCGGCGGTCAACGCCAACAAGCTCAGTCTGGAGGGTGTGCGCGCCGAAAACAGCGTCGGCACGCGCACGATTCTCGACATCCTCAACGCCGAACAGGAACTGCTCAATAGTCAGGTCACGCTGGTGACGGCGCGTCGCGACGCCTATGTCGCCGGTTTCGCGCTGATCGCGGCGATGGGCAATGCGGAGGCACGCGACCTGGGGCTGGATGGCGGTTCGCTCTACGATCCGACCATCAACTACCAGCGAGTACGCGGCCGGATCGGCGATTTCGGGGGTGACGGAGAGCCGACCCCGATCGCCGGGACGACCCGCTCCACGCCGGCGCAGACCGCGATCGTGACGCGTCCGCTCGACCCGGCGCTCGATTCGAACATTGACAGAAGCCCGGCATTAACCACAGGAAAGTCGTCGCCGAACCGTCAGTAGGGACGTTTCGATCGGAAAGTGCCGCTGATGGGGGACATGAGCGTGGAACCGTCGATGGAAGAAATCCTGTCTTCCATCAAACGGATCATCGCGGAGGAAGGCGACGGGCCCACGCGTGGGCGTCGCCTGTCCCGTCCCGCGCCTCCGCCGCGCGACGACGATCATGAGGTTCTTGAACTCCGCGATCCGATGCCGGAGCCGGCACGCCCCGATTTTGCGCGGGTCGAACCCGGCTTCGATCGACGGCCCGAACCTGCGCCGGTCGAGCCCGTGCGCGCCGATCCGGCCCGTATCGAACCCGCGCGTGTCGAGCCGATTCGTCCGGAAGCCGTCGCAAGGACGGAGTCCGAACCGACCTCGCGGGTTGAGGCATCGAGGCCGGAACCGGTCGCGCCTGCCAGGTCCGAGGACGAGCCGATCATCTCCGCCTCCGCGGCGGAGGCCAGCCGCGGGTCGCTCGAAAATCTTTCGCGGCTGCTCGTGAAGCCCGATCCGGCGAGCGACGGCACGCTGGAAGGAATGGTGCGCGACATGCTCCGCCCGATGCTGCGCGACTGGCTCGACCGCAATCTGCCGGCGATGGTCGAGACGATGGTCGCGGACGAGATCGCGCGCATCACCGGGCAGCCGAGATAGCCGACGCGTGACGATGGGAACTGAAGATCGGCCGACCGGTTCGCTCGGCATGGGCACGCACGACCTCGCCGGAACCGCCGAATTCGAGCGCGGCCACGTACCGCCTCCCGTCATCGATCATCGCGTCGCGCCGCACGATGCGCCCCACGACATCTTCTTCGCCGCGGTGAAGACGACGCGGATGCCGATGATCGTCACCGATCCGAAGCGCCCGGACAACCCGATCATCTTCTGCAACGAAGCCTTCACCTTCATGACCGGGTATGAGGAGCACGAGATCGTTGGCTCCAACTGCCGCTTCCTGCAAGGGCCGGAAACCGACCGCGACATCATCGACCAGCTCCGCGCCGCCATCGCCAAGCGCGAGGAAGTGGCGGTCGAGGTCCTGAACTACCGCAAGAATGGCTCGACCTTCTGGAACGCGCTGTTCGTATCGCCGGTATTCGACGAGAGCGGCGAGCTTCTGTATTTCTTCGGGTCGCAGCTCGACATCTCTCGCCGGCGCGAGGCGGAGGAGGCGCTGCATGAGGCTCAGAAGATGGAGGCGGTCGGAAAGCTGACCGGCGGTATCGCTCACGACTTCAACAATCTGCTGCAAGTCATTCTTGGCTATGTCGATATTCTGGAGGCGAAAATCGACGCCTCCGATCGCGGCGCGCGGCGGGCGGTCGATGCGATCGCCATGTCCGCTAATCGCGGCGCGACGCTGACGCAGCAACTGCTCGCCTTTGCGCGCAAGCAGGAACTGCGGGACCGGTTGCTCAACTTCAACCAGCTGATATCCGACTTCCGCCCGATCCTTGATCGCACGGCGGGGGAGGGGGTGACGCTTCGTCGCCAGCTCGACGATCATCTTTGGAACTGCCGCATCGATCCGGTGCAGGCTGAAATGGCGTTGCTCAACATCATCGGCAACGGTCGCGATGCGCTGGGCGGATCGGGGACGATCACGATCTCGACCCGCAACGCCGTGCTGCCCGAGGATGCCGGTGGCGCGTCGCTGAAGCTCGCACCCGGCGAATATGCCGCGATTTCGATCGGCGACGATGGCCCCGGCATCGATCCGACGATCGTCGACAAGATCTTCGACCCGTTCTTCACCACGAAGGAAATGGGCAAGGGCACCGGCCTCGGCCTGGCGATGGTCTATGGCTTCATGCGCCAGTCGGGCGGCCTCGCGACCGCGCAGAATCAGGAGGGTGGCGGCGCGCTCTTCACCCTCTACTTCCCGCGCGCCAGCGGCTCCTCGGCCGAACGCCGCTCGCCCGTCATCCAGCCACGGTCGCGCGGAGGGGTCGAACGTGTCCTGATGGTCGAGGATCAGATCGAGGTCGGCGAGCTGGGGCAGGAGATGCTGCGCGATCTCGGCTACGACGTCACGCTCGTGAACAGCGCTCGCGCGGCGCTCGACGTGCTGGCCGGCGACTCGGATTTCAAGCTGCTGTTCACCGATATCCTGATGCCCGGCGGCATGAACGGAGTGGGCCTCGCCAATGCGGTGAAGCGCGACTATCCGCGCACGGCCGTGCTGCTGACGACCGGTTTCGCGGACGAGGCTATCGATGAGGGCGCGCGCAGTTACGAACTGATCCGCAAGCCCTATCGTCGTGCCGAGTTGAACGAGCGCATTCGTCAGGTGCTGGACAAGCCGGGCGCGCGCACCTGAGGGCAGTTGTCGCAGGACAGGGCTTCTGCTCTATCCTGCGGACATGAAGCACTTCCTCCTCGCGGGCGTTGCGCTCGCCGCCACCGTCTCTCCCTCCCCGTTGGCCGCCCGTCAGTTGACGATCGACGACGTGACGATGCTCAGCCGCATCGGCGCACCGACCACGACCAGGGACGGCCACTGGCTCGTCTGGGCGCAGCGCGAGACCGATCTCGAAGCCGATCGCGGCACCTACGATCTCTGGCGTCTCGACCTGACAAGGCGGGCGGCGAAGCCGGAAAAGCTGGCGGCGGAGGTGGGCGTCAATGAGAACGACCCTCAGATCGTCGGCAACACCGTCTACTTCACGTCGGATAAGGGCGGCGGCGACGTCGCGGTCTGGGCGATGCCCGTCATCGGTGGCGAAGCGCGCAAGCTGACCAGCTTTCAGGGCAGCTTCAGCGGTTTCAAGGTATCGCCCGACGCGTCGAAGCTCCTGGTGTGGGCCGATCGCCTGCCCGGTGCGCCCGGCCTGACGCCGGCGATGGTCAAGAAGGCGGCGGACGCTGGCTCCGGCCGCACCTATGACCAGCTGTTCGTCCGCCATTGGGATACATGGGCAGACGGTACGCGCTCGCAACTGTTCGTCCTGCCGCTCACGCCAGCCGGCGCAACTGGAGACGGCGTTGCCATCGAGGGTGCACTGGTCGGGGACACGCCGTCCAAGCCTTATGGCGGCGCGGAGGAACTGGCGTGGAGCCCCGACAGCCGCACCGTCTACTTCGCCCTGCGCGAAGCGGGCCGGATCGAATCGACCTCGACCAACCTCGACATTTTCTCCGCTCCCGCCGATGGCTCCGCCGCGCCGACGAACCTCACCGCCGACAATGACGGCATGGACAATCTGCCGACCGTGTCGCCCGACGGCCGCAGCCTCGCCTATTTCGCGATGAAGCGCCCCAGCTACGAAGCCGACCGTCAGGTGCTGATGATCCGCGATCTCGCCTCCGGTCAGGTGCGCGCTGTGACGGAGGCGTGGGACCGTTCGGTCGCGTCGATCGCGTGGACGCCCGACGGCAAGTCGCTCTATGTCACCGCCGACGACGTGCAGGAAACGCCCCTGTTTCGGGTCGATGCGCAGACGGGCAAGGTCCATCGACTGACTGGCGAAGGCCATGTCTCCGCCGTCGCTGTCGTACCGAAGGGTGCGGTGGTGGCGATGAACAGCCTCGTCGCGCCTGACGATTATTACATGATATCAAAGCCAAATCAGGCACAGCGTCTGACCAGCGTGAACGCGGAGAAGCTCGCCGGGGTCGACATGCCAACCGTCAGCCGCTTCAGCTTCACCGGCGCGAACAACGACACTGTCTACGGCTACGCCGTCAAACCGGCCGGCGCGACGGGACAGGTGCCGGTGGCCTATATGGTCCATGGCGGACCGCAGGGATCAAGCAACAACAGCTGGTCCTATCGCTGGAACCCGGCGGTGTTCGCCGGCGCCGGCTACGGCCTCGTCGCCGTCGATTTCCACGGCTCCACCGGGTACGGGCAGGCCTTCACGGACGCGATCCGCGACAATTGGGGCGGCTGGCCACTCGAGGACCTTCAGAAGGGTCTCGCCGCCGCGACAGCGAAGTTCGGCTGGCTCGACGGCGACAATGCTTGCGCACTCGGGGCATCGTACGGCGGTTACATGATGAACTGGATCGAGGGACAGTGGCCCGATCGCTTCAAGTGCATCGTCCAGCATGACGGAGTCTTCGACGCTCGCGCGATGGCGTACGAAACGGAGGAGCTCTGGTTCGACGAGTGGGAACATGGCGGCAAGACCTATTACGAGGACCCCGCCGCGTTCGAGAAGTGGAACCCCGTCAACCACGTCGCCGCGTGGAAGACGCCGCAACTTGTCATCACCAGCGAGAAGGATTTCCGCATCCCCTACACGCAGGGGCTGGCCGCCTTCACCGCGCTCCAGCGCCGCGACATCCCGTCGCGCCTGCTCGTCTTTCCGAACGAGAACCACTGGGTGTTGAAACCGAAGAACTCGCGGCAATGGTATCGGGAGGTTCTGGGCTGGATGGGGAAGTGGACCGGTCTGAAGTGATGCGGACGGGCAGGGGGTGACGAACGGCGCGCGGCCCCGCTAAGGGTCCTGCATGACCGAACTTCCCAAGACCTTCGACCCCGCCGCCATCGAACAGCGCTGGTACGCGCATTGGGAAGCGAACGGCCTGTTCCGCCCCGATCGCCCCGGCGCGGAGCCGTGGACGATCGTCAATCCGCCGCCGAATGTCACAGGCAGCCTCCATATCGGCCACGCCCTCGACAACACCTTGCAGGACATCCTGACGCGCCATGCCCGTCTGAAGGGCAAGGATGCGCTGTGGGTGGTCGGCACCGACCACGCCGGCATCGCGACGCAGATGGTGGTCGAACGCCAGATGGCCGCCAACGGCGAAAAGCGCACCGACCTGACGCGTGAGGAGTTCGTCGCGCGCGTGTGGGACTGGAAGGCCGAGTCCGGCGGCCAGATCACGCAGCAGTTGCGCCGTCTCGGCTGTTCGATGGACTGGGCGAACGAGCGGTTCACCATGGATGAGGGCTTTTCCGCCGCCGTCCTGAAGGTGTTCGTCGACCTTCACAAACAGGGGCTGCTCTATCGCGACAAGCGACTGGTGAACTGGGACGCGGGTCTCGGCACCGCGATCAGCGATCTCGAGGTCGAGACGCGCGAGATCCAGGGCAAGTTCTGGCATCTGACCTATCCGTTGGCGGATGGCAGCGACACGATCTCCGTCGCGACGACCCGGCCGGAGACGATGCTCGCCGACATGGCGGTCGCGGTGAACCCGTCCGACGAACGCTATGTGGCGCTGATCGGTCGTCAGGTCCGCCTGCCGATTACCGGCCGGCTGATCCCGATCGTCGCCGACGACCATGCCGATCCTGAGCTGGGCTCGGGCGCGGTCAAGATCACGCCGGGCCATGATTTCAACGACTTCGAGGTCGGACGTCGTGCCGGGATCGAGGCGCGCGACATGCTCAACATGCTCGATGCGCAGGCCCGCATCGTCCAGTGCGGCGGCGTCCCCGACGAGTTGATCGGCCTCGACCGCTTCGACGCCCGCAAGCGAGTGGTCGAGATGCTGGAGCAGGCTGGCGCGCTGGAGCGGGTCGAGGATCGCGTCATCCAGACACCCTACGGCGACCGTTCCGGCGTGGTCATCGAGCCGTGGCTGACCGACCAATGGTATGTCGACGCCAAGACGCTGGCGCAGCCGGCGATCGAGGCGGTCCGCACCGGCGCGATCAAGCTGGTACCGAAGACGTGGGAGAAGACGTTCTTCAACTGGATGGAGAACATCCAGCCGTGGTGCGTCTCGCGGCAATTGTGGTGGGGCCACCGTATCCCGGCGTGGTTCGCCGAGGATGGCCGCATCTTCGTCGCCGAAACTGAAGCCGAAGCGCAGACAGAAGCGGGCGAGGGCGTGACGCTGGTCCGCGATCCCGATGTGCTGGACACATGGTTCTCATCCGCGCTCTGGCCTTTCGCGACACTGGGCTGGCCAGATGCCCAACTCGCTGCCGAGGGAGGTTCGGCGGTGACGCTCGGCGGCCGCTACCCCAACGACGTGCTCATCTCCGGCTTCGACATCCTGTTTTTCTGGGATGCGAGGATGATGATGCAGGGCATTCATTTCATGGGAGATGCGCCCTTCAAGACGCTGTATCTGCACGGCCTTGTCCGCGCTGCGGACGGCGCAAAGATGTCGAAGTCGAAGGGCAACACCGTCGACCCGCTTGGCCTGATCGACACCTATGGTGCGGATGCCTTGCGCTTCTTCATGGCGGCGATGGAAAGCCAGGGCCGCGACATCAAGATGGACGAGAAGCGGGTCGAGGGCTATCGCAACTTCGCGACCAAGCTCTGGAACGCGTGCCGGTTCGCGCAGGCGAACGGCATCGGCGGATCGACCACGCTCGAACCTCCCGCCACCACCCACGCCGTCAACCAGTGGATCGTCGCGGAATGCGTCGCGACGGTGCAGGCGGTGGACCTTGCCCTCGCCGAGCTGCGCTTCGATGCCGCCGCCAATGCGATCTACCAGTTCGTCTGGAGCCGCTTCTGCGACTGGTATCTGGAACTCATCAAAACGAACATCGATGATGAGACCAAGGCCGTAGCCGGTTGGATTCTCGACCAAATTCTTGTGCTGCTGCACCCGTTCATGCCCTTCATCACCGAGGAGCTTTGGCACGGCCTCGCACCCCGCGATCACGACCTGATCGTTGGGCGCTGGCCGATGCCGGACGCGCGCGCGGCGCATCCGGAGGCGGAGCAGGAGATCGACTGGCTGATCCGCCTCGTCGGCGACATCCGCGCCGCCCGCACCGAACTCAACGTGCCGCCGGGCGCACGCCTGCCGCTGCACGTTCGCGACGCGTCAGAACAGACTCTGACTAGGCTGCAGCGCCAGCGTCCGGTGCTCGCGCGCATGGCCCGCGTCGACCTCGCCGAGGGGCAGGGGGGCGGCGGTGCGGCGCAGGTGGTGGTCGAGGAAGCGACCTTCATCCTGCCGCTGGAAGGCGTGATCGACCTCGACGCCGAGCGCTCCCGCCTGACGAAGGCCATCGCCGCCGCGGAGAAGGAGCGCGATGCGCTGAACGGCCGGCTATCGAACGCCAGCTTCATCGAACGCGCCAAGCCCGAGGCGGTGGAGAAGGCGCGGGCCGATCACGCCGACAAGCAGGCCGAAGCGGCGCGATTGCAGGCGGCCTTGGGACGGTTGGGGTAAGGCACCCTTCAGTGCTCCCGGCGGCGCGGGAGCAGGGGAATGTCAGGGGCCGCGTCAGCAACCCACCCCGGCGAATGCCGGCGTCCAGATGCCGTGCATGACGTGCGACCCACGACGCGCATCGGCGCTGGACACCACCCGAGCTGCGCCTCATCGATACGCCGGCTGCGGGAAACGCTGTCCTGCACACCGCGCATCTGCCATCGTCCCGCCCGCTCGCGCCCTGAGCACCGAGACTGATGAGACCTGCGCAAACGAGGCGCATCGGACTAAACTTGGCCTGACCTCACGCGAGCGAACCGATCTATGGCACGGAACGACCTGACCACCGGCCCGATCGCCACGACGTTGATCGCGTTCGCTTTGCCGACGTTGGGATCGAATATCCTCCAGTCGCTGAACGGGTCGATCAACGCGATCTGGGTCGGGCGCTTCCTCGGCGAGGACGCATTGGCGGCGACCTCCAATGCCAACATCATCATGTTCCTGATGTTCGGCGCGGTGTTCGGCTTCGGCATGGCCGCGACGATCCTCGTAGGGCAGGCTTGGGGTCGGGGTGACGTCATGGAGGCACGGCGTGCCTTCGGATCGGCGATCGGGCTCGTGCTGGCGTCTTCGGTGGTGGTGGCTGCGCTGGGCTTCGCCTTCGCCCATCCCATCCTCGTCGCGCTCGCCACGCCGGGGCCGGCGCTGCCGCTGGCGGAAGAGTATCTGCGCGTCATCTTCCTCGGGCTGCCGGCGTCGATGATGCTGGTGCTGACGATGATGGGGCTGCGCGGCACAGGTGACGCAATGACGCCGCTCTGGTTCATGATCCTTGCGGTGATCGTCGATGCCGGTCTCAACCCGCTGCTGATCCTCGGGGTCGGACCGTTTCCACGCATGGGCATCGCCGGTTCCGCCACCGCGACGCTGATCGCCAACGGCATCGCGATCGCCGGTCTGGTCGGGTATATGAGCTGGCGCAAGCTGCCGATCCGCCTGTCGAATACCGACCGCGCCTTCATCAAGCCCGATCCCGCGCTCGTCCGCCTGATCCTGGCCAAGGGCCTGCCGATCGGTGCGCAGATGCTGGTGATCTCGGTTGCCGGCCTCGCGATGGTGGGCCTAGTCAACCGGGAGGGCGTGGCGACCACCGCCGCCTATGGCATTACGCTGCAACTCTGGGGTTACGTGCAGATGCCCGCGCTCGCGATCGGCGCGGCGGTCAGCGCGATGGCGGCGCAGAACATCGGCGCGAATCGCTGGGACCGGGTGTCGCAGATCACGCGCGCCGGCCTGATCTGCAATCTGGCGATGACCGGTGTGCTGGTAGCCGCGGTGATGGGGTTCGACCGCACGACGCTCGGCCTGTTCCTCGCCGCCGATAGTCCGTCGATCCCGATCGGTCAGCACATCGCGCAGATCGCGAGCTGGAGCTTCATCCTGTTCGGTGCGACGATGGTCCTGTTCGGCGTCGTCCGCGCGAACGGCGCGGTCTGGGGACCGCTCGTCATCCTGTTCGTCGCGATGTTCCCCGTGCGGCTCGGCATCGCGCTGTTGGCGCGGCCGGCGCTGGGGGCGAACGCCCTCTGGTGGAGCTTCCCCGTCGGATCGACCGTCACGCTGATCGGTGCGGCGCTCTACTATATCTACGGTCCGTGGCGGCGCGGTCGGTTGTTGCCGGCGGAGGCGCCGCCGGTCGCTCAACCGGCGGAGTAGCTACCGCGCGACGACTTCGCGCCCGCCCTTCCACAGGGTCACGGCGCGCCCCTCGACCGGGAGCCCGTGAAACGGAGTATTTCCAGCCGAAGCAAAGGCTTCGCCGTCGATCCTCCAAGGCGCTCGCTCATCCAAAAGCAGCAAGTCGGCCGGCTGGTTGATGGCCAGCGTGCCGCTGTCCAGCCCCAGCACGCGCGCCGGGTTGGTGGCCAGCATCGCGAACAGCCGCTCCATCGTCACGAGTCCGTCGCGCACCAGTATCAGCCCGAGCGGCAGAAGCGTCTCAGCTCCCGCCATACCCGCCGCGGAGTCGGAGAACGGCAAGCGCTTCGCCTCCGGCCCATGTGGATCATGGCCGGATGACAGCACGTCGATCGTCCCGTCCGCCACCGCGGCAAGGCACGCCTGCCGATCGGCCTCCTCCCTTAAAGGCGGCGAAAGATGCGCGAACGTCCTGAAATCGCTGACGGCAATCGCTGACAGATGCAGGTGCGCAGGCGTGATGCCGCAGGTGACGGCAACGCCGCGCCGCTTCGCCGCCCGCACCAGATCAAGCGCCGCCGCCGTCGTCACCTGACGGATGTGCAGTCTTGCGCCGGTTTCCTCCGCCAGCATCAGGTCCCGCGCCACCGCCAGCGCCTCCGCCACCGCCGGTGCCGCCGCCAGCCCCAGCCGCGTCGCCGTCTCGCCCTCCGTCGCGACGGCATGCTGGGTCAGCGTGCCGTCTTCGGCATGCGCGACGACCGCCATGCCGAGCCCGGCGGCATAGGCCAGCACCCGAGCCATGACCGCCGAGTCGGCGATCCAGCCCCGACCGGTTCCGACCGCCTTCGCCCCCGCTTCGGCGCAGATCGCCATTTCGGCGAGATCCTGCCCCTTCAACTCGCGCGTCGCCGCGACGATCGGGTGAATCCACAGGTCCGGCTTCCCGACCAAGGCCGCGCGCTGCACGATGCCGGGACCATCCAGCACCGGCGACTGGTCGGGCATCAGGCCGACGCGCACGATACCGCCGCGCCGGCACGCCTCGCGATCGACCTTGAACACGCCGAGATCGACGATGCCGGGGGCCAGCAGCCTGCCGCCGCAGTCGACGACCTCCGCACCCTCAGGCACGTCGATGATCCCGACCGCCGCGATCATGCCGTCGCGAACCAGCAGCCCGCCCGTCGCGACGCCGTCCGGCAGGACCAGCCGCGCATTCGTCAATGCCAGCATCACCAGCCCTCCACGCCGCGCGCCCGACGCGTCAGCACGTCGAGGCATGCCATCCGCACCGCGACGCCCATCGCCACCTGTTCGGTGATCGCCGACTGCGGCCCGTCCGCAACCGCCGAGTCGATCTCGATACCGCGGTTCATCGGCCCCGGATGCATCACCAGCGCCCCCGGCACCGCCCGCTCCAGCCGTTGCTCGGTCAGTCCGTAGCGCAGTCGGTATTCGCGGGGGGAGGGGACCAGCGCTCCGTCCATCCGCTCGTTCTGCAATCGCAGCATCATCACCACGTCCGCTCCCTCCAGCGCCGCATCGAAGTCGGTGAACGCGGTCACGCCCATCCGCTCGATCGCTTTTGGCATCAGCGTCGCGGGGGCACAGACGCGGACTTCCGCCGCCAAGGCGGTCAGGCTCAGAATGTTGGATCGTGCGACGCGGCTGTGCAGCACGTCACCGCAGATCACGACGCGCTGGTTGGCGATCGTCCCACGCCGCCGCCGGATCGTCAACGCATCGAGCAGCGCCTGCGTCGGATGCTCGTGCCGGCCGTCGCCCGCGTTCAGTACGGCGCAGTCGACCTTGTCGGCGATCATCTTCACCGCGCCCGAACTCATGTGGCGGATGACGATCACGTCGGCTCGCATCGCGTTCAGCGTCTGCGCCGTATCGATCAGCGTCTCGCCCTTCTTCACGCTCGACTGGGCTGCGTGCATGTTGACGACATCCGCACCCAGCCGCTTGCCCGCGATCTCGAAGCTGAGCAGCGTGCGGGTGCTGTTTTCGAAGAACGCGTTGATCTGGGTCAGGCCGGCGAGCGGCGCCTCGCTCTTGGCATGCGTGCGGTTTGCCTCGACCCAGCGTTCGGCCTCGTCGAGCAGATAGGCGATCTCGTGCGGCTGAAGTCCGTCGATCCCGGTCAGGTGGCGATGCGGAAACACCGCGCCCCCCTGGATCATCGTGGCGGGGCGGTGATCGGAGCGTTGCATCGACGCTCGCGGGTAGCGAAGCCGGGAGCGGCGGGCAAGCCGCCGCTCCCATCGTGTAATCTCGATCTTCGTGCGAGGTCAGGCGATGGCCGCGACGCGGCGGCGACGGCGGAGGCCGGCACCGGTGATGCCGATGCCGGCGATCATCAGTGCCCAGCTCGCCGGTTCCGGCACGGACGAGAGCACGGCGTTCTCCGGCGCGAAATCGCTGATGTCGGCGTTGCCCGTGAAGCCCACGCGCGGCCACAGGTTGAAGCCGTAGCGATCGAATGCGAAGCCCGTGGTCGGCAGCAGTCCGGCGTCGATCCGCGCCATGAAGCTGTCGCCCATGATCGATATGTTGGCGGGGTTCAGCGTCGTCGCACCGATCCGGCCGGTGCCATCCTTGTTGATGACGATCGCCTGATTGAAGATGACGTTACCTTGGCCGATCGACGCGAAAGGGCGGATCGTGCCGGTGCCCGTGTTGACGCCGATGACGTAGAAGCCGGCCGTGCCCGGAACGATCGTGCCAGCCATGCTCGCGCCGAGCAGGAATTGCGCATTGACCGCATCATAGCTGACGGAGAAGCGGGTGACGTCGAGATCGGCGAGTTGCGGACCTGTATAGCTGGTCAGGAAATCGCCCTTCGCATCCATCACCTCCGTCGCGGAGACGGGCGTGGCAGCGAGGGCGATCACGGTCGCCAGTAGCACGTACAGGTTTCTCATCGTCGATTCTCCGTTGGCGAACTTGGGTCCGCAACGGACGTTTAACCATTCGCGAAGGCTGAGATGACTTTCATGTGGGAAACGATCTGTTTCGCGATGCCGCTAGCTGATCGTCAACGCGTCGATCGCACCCTGTAGAATGTACGCGGCCGCGAGATTGTCGATCCGTTCCGCACGCCTGGCGCGGCTCATATCCTGTTCGATCATCGCGCGTTCGACCGCGACCGTGGACCAGCGTTCGTCCCAGAGCAGCACCGGCCCCATGTCCACGACCAGCCGGGCGAAGGAGCGCGATGACTGGCTGCGCGGGCTTTCCGTTCCGTCGAGGTTGAGCGGAAGGCCAATGACGAGGCCGCGGACATTCTGTGCCGCCGCGAGCTCGACGAGTTGCGCCTTGTCCTTGGTGAATTTCGTCCGGCGGATCAGCGTCGCCGGGCTGGCGAAGCTCCAGCCGGCATCGCAAAGCGCGGTGCCGATCGTCTTGGTGCCGACATCCAGCCCCATCAACCGTCCACCGGTCGGCAGTGCCTCCAGAAACGCGGCCGCTTGCGTCGTAATCATCGTGTGAACGCCGCCATCCGGCGGGCGGCATCGGCGCGGACGTTCGCCCAGAACAGGCTGTAATCGTAGACGTGATAGTTGTTGCCGGGCAGCACATAGGGTCCGACATCGGGCCCTTCGCCGATCAACAGGAAACCGCGGCCCTGACATCGCGCCGGCACCTTGCCGGCGACGATGTCTGCGGTGGCGAGATCCTTCGACGGATAGAGTGTGCCCAGATTGGCGCTGGCGGGGGCGGGCACGTCCGGCCGGCCAACGAGGGGGTTGGTGCAGACCATCGGCGTGTTCTGCCGCGCCTGACCGTCGAAACCGCGCGTGCGATCATAGGTGTCGGTAATCAGCGAAGGGTCCGCCGGCTCCGCAAAGGTCAGCCATGACAGGATGCACCCGGCCTGATCCGGCGTGCGACATTCCGTCAGGCCCATCGCCGGCAGATCGGTCACGCGCGACACCGGCCAGCCGACGACATAGGCCGCGACGATCCGGCGGCGCAGGCGGACGTCCTTCGCCACGCGGTCGCGCAACAGCCGCGTCAGGTGCAGCGCGCCCTGGCTGTGACCCGCCAGAATGATCGGCCGGCCCGGCGCGATCTGGCGGAGGAAACTGTCGAAGGCGGCGTCGACATCGCCATAAGCGAGGCTCAGCGCCCGGTCGGCATCCGCCACGCTGGTCAGGAAGGCGCCGAACGTCGCCTGTCGATAGCGGGGGGCCCAGACCTCGCCGACCTCGTTGAACGCGCTGGCCTGTCCCCGGATGAACAGCGCGGCGCGATCGTTGGTCTCGGAATCGGTCGTCGGCGCGTTCCAGTGGTCGCGGCTGACATAGGAGGTGGGATGGATGAAGAACACCGCCGCGCCGCCCGCCTTGCCTCGCGAGCTATACCCGGTGGGCGCCCACAACGCCGGGTTGCCCGGAAGGTCCGGCCGCGCCAGCCACATCGCCTTGTCGTCATAGGCGCGGCTGGCGACGCTCGGCTGCGCGCGGAACGCTTCTCCGGGCACCATCGTCCAGCGGATCAGGTCGTTGCCGTAGAAGCGATAGGCGAACGCCCCCGCGATCACGAGCACGATCAATACTACCATCACGTACAGGAACTTGCGCGCCACCGGCCACTCCACTCTGGGGCTTCGCCCGTGCCCCAGTGGGCGGCGGAGTGCAATTAGCGTTGCGTGGCGGCGATGCGCGATGCTAGCCGCACGGCCATGTCAGTCGATACCGCCACCGTGAAGAAGATCGCGAGCCTCGCCCGCATCGCCATCACCGAAGAAGACGCCGCGCGCGTCGCCCCGGAACTGGACAACATCCTCCACTGGATCGAGCAACTGGGGGAGGTCGACACGTCCGGTGTCGAACCGATGACGGCGGTGATCCCCAACACGCTGCGGCTGCGCGACGATGTCGTGACCACCGGCGGCATCCGCGACGACCTGATGAAGAACGCACCGCAGGCCGAACACGGCTTCTTCGCGGTCCCGAAGGTGATCGAATAATGAGCGACGTGACCGATCTGGGCATCGCCGGCCTGCGTGACGGCGTCCGCGACGGAAGTTTTTCTGCCGTCGAGGTGGCGGAGGCATTCAGTGCGCGTGTCGCGGGCGCGAAGGCGCTGAACGCGTTTCTCGTCGAGACGCCCGATCACGCGCTGGCCGCCGCCCGTGCCGCCGACGCCGCGCGGGCCGCCGGAGAGACGCTCAAGCCGTTGGCCGGCGTGCCGATTGGGATGAAGGACCTGTTCTGCACCGCAGGCGTGCAGACGACCGCGGCCAGCCACATCCTCGAAGGCTTCGTGCCGACTTACGAGTCCACCGTCTCGCAGAACCTGTGGGACGCGGGTGCGGGCATGCTCGGCAAACTGAACATGGATCAGTTCGCGATGGGCTCGTCGAACGAGACGAGCTATTTCGGCAACGTCATCTCGCCGTGGCGGCGCAGCGACGGCGGCAATGCCGCGCTGGCACCCGGCGGTTCGTCCGGTGGCTCGTCCTCTGCGGTCGCCGCGCGACTGTGTCCGGGTGCGACCGGCACCGATACGGGCGGCTCCATCCGGCAGCCGGCGGCGTTCGTCGGGATCAGCGGCATCAAGCCGACCTATGGCCGCTGCTCGCGCTGGGGCACGATCGCCTTCGCCTCGTCGCTGGACCAGGCCGGATCGATGGCGCACGACGTCACCGACTGCGCGATCATGCTGGAGGCGATGGCGGGTTTCGACACCAGGGACGCGACGTCGCTGCAACTGGACGTGCCCCGTTGGGAGGTCAACCTGTCGCCCGACATGAAGGGCAAGCGCGTCGGCGTGCCGAAGGAATACCGCGTCGACGGCATGCCCGCCGAGATCGAGGCGCTGTGGCAGCAGGGCATCGACTGGATGCGCGATGCCGGCGCGGAGATCGTCGAGGTTTCCCTGCCGCACACAAAGTATGCGCTGCCAGCCTATTACATCATCGCGCCTGCGGAGGCTTCGTCGAACCTCGCCCGCTATGACGGGGTGCGCTACGGCCTGCGTGACCTGCCGGACGGCGCGAACCTTCAGGATATGTACGCCGCGACCCGCGCGGACGGTTTCGGCGACGAGGTGAAGCGCCGAATCCTGATCGGCACCTATGTGCTGTCGGCCGGCTTCTACGACGCCTATTACACGCAGGCGCAGAAAGTCCGCGCGCTGATCGCCCGCGATTTCGAGAAGGCGTGGGAGGTGTGCGACGTGCTGCTGACTCCGACCGCCCCCTCGGCGGCGTTCGCACTGGGCGAGAAATCGGCGGACCCGATCGCGATGTACCTGAACGACGTTTTCACGGTGCCGTCGTCGCTGGCGGGGCTGCCGGCGATGAGCGTGCCGGGCGGCCTCGGCAAGGGCGGACTGCCGCTCGGCCTGCAGATCATCGGCAAGCCGCTGGACGAGCAGGGTGTGCTGAACGCGGGCCTTGCGATCGAACAGCGCGCCGGCTTCACCGCGCGCCCCGAGGCATGGTGGTAGGATCACGCGCCTTTGCCGCGCACAACGTCGAAGTGCTGCGAGAGGCGCAGAACGCGCTGAACGTGGCATTCGGCGCGATCCTCAGTGCCTATGTCGGGGTGTCGCTGTCGGAAATCGACAACCATCCGTTCGACCAGCACGTCCTCGCGCGATTCTTCCTGGCTCTGGCGGTGTTCATCCTGGGTTTGTGCGTCGGCAACAGCGTGATCCTGCGCGCCGAATACCGGCTCGGCGCGCTGTTCCTCTGCTTCGCGGCGGCGGCGGCGGTGATCGCCCACCACGAGGCGTACGAGCTGGGCTTCCAACCGGCGATCCTGCGCATCCTCAGCGGCTGTTGGATCATCGCGCTGCTCGGCAGCAATGCGGTGCTCACCGCGATCAACTATCTTCATCATCGGAACCGGACATGAGCGACTATCGTATCCAGGGCGCGACGGGCGAGTGGGAGGTCGTGATCGGCCTGGAAGTCCATGCGCAGGTCACGTCGAACGCCAAGCTGTTCTCCGGTTCCTCGACCACGTTCGGTGCGGAGCCCAACACGCAGGTGTCGCTGGTAGATGCGGCGATGCCCGGGATGCTGCCCGTGCCGAACGCCGAGTGCATCCGGCAGGCGGTCCGTACCGGCATGGCGATCGATGCGCAGATCAATACATGGTCGCGGTTCGACCGGAAGAACTACTTCTACGCCGATCTTCCGCAGGGGTATCAGATCAGCCAGCTCTACCACCCGCTGGTAGGCGAGGGCGCGATCGACATATCGCTGGACGAGAAGAATCCGGACGCGAGCGGCAAGCGGATCGGGGTGGAGCGCATCCACGTCGAACAGGATGCGGGCAAGCTGATGCACGACCAGCATCCGACGCGTTCCTATGTCGACCTCAATCGATCCGGGGTCGCGTTGATGGAGATCGTCAGCCGGCCCGACATGGCGTCTCCGGCGGAGGCGGGGGCGTACCTGCGCAAGCTGCGGTCGATCCTGCGCTACGTCGGGTCGTGCGACGGCAATATGGAAGAAGGGTCGATGCGCGCCGACGTCAACGTCAGCGTGCGCAAGGCGGGCGAGCCTCTCGGCATACGGACGGAAACGAAGAACGTCAATTCGGTCCGCTTCGTCATGGCGGCGATCGAGCATGAGGCGAACCGGCAGGTCGACGTGCTCGAATCGGGTGGCCGCATCATTCAGGAGACGCGGCTGTTCGATCCGGACAAGGGCGTGACGCGGTCGATGCGGTCGAAGGAAGACGCACACGATTATCGCTACTTCCCCGATCCCGACCTGCTGCCGCTGGTACTGGACGATGCGTTCCTCGACGCATGTCGCGCCTCGCTGCCCGAACTGCCCGACGCCAAGCGTCGCCGGTACGAGGCGGCCGGCGTCACCGCCTATAACGCCACGGTATTGACCGCCGAGGTAGAGAGCGCGCGCTGGTTCGATGGTCTGCTGGAGGCGGGGGTGGCGGCTCTGCAGGCGGCGAACTGGACCACGTCGGAACTGTTCGGCGCGCTCAACCGCATGGGCCGTGGATTCGCGGACAGCCCGGTGTCGCCCGTACAGGCCGCGGAGCTGCTCGCACTCGTGGCGGATGGCACGCTGTCCAACAGCCTCGCCAAGCAGGTGTTCGAGATCATGCTGGACACCGGCGACGGTGCCGCCAAGGTGGTCGATGATCGTGGTCTGAAGCAGACCAGCGATACCGGCGCGATCGATGCGGCGATCGCCGCGATCATGACCGCCAATGCCGACAAGGTCGCGGATTACCGCGGTGGCAAGGACAAGCTGTTCGGCTTCTTCGTCGGCCAGACGATGAAGGCGATGGCGGGCAAGGCCAACCCCGGCGTCGTCAATGAGCGGCTAAAGGCAATGCTCGATCAGGGCTGACGGACAACCACGTGAGCGGGATTGCCCACCGCTCACGCCTTGTGTTGAGTGATGTCTGGAACAGGAGCGGCCGTGAACAGCCGCTCCCGTTCCGGTCATTGTTGATCGAGATCCTGATTGCGGACCACGCCACCCGTACCGCCGACGCCATCATGCTCACCGGTCGAGGTAAAGGTTTCAGGCTCCGGTCCGCCTTCGCCGCGTTCCACGGCGTCTGATCGTGCCTTTACGGCCTGCTCGATATCGCTACGCGCGTCATCGTCGCGCCGTTCCGGCGGGGTTTCCGGATCGGTACCGACATGATCCTCGGGACGACTTTCGCCCCGTTGGTCGAGATGTCGCTGGTCCGCCATGTCAGATCTCCGCCGGTTGAGACGTGCCCGGATCTCCGGCAGGCGTTCCGGGCGACGGCTGGTCGAAATCGGGGCCGGGGGGCGTAATCTCGGGCGGCGGGGCATCGGGCTGCACCGGCTGTGGCGTGGGTACGGGGCTTTCGGGTGGGGGCTGGGTCGCCATTCTGCTCTCCTTGGATCGAATAAACGCCGCTCGACCTTTCCGGGTTGCGTGTGCCGCTTGCTCCGAACCGCCGCACTGGTATAGACGCGCGCCCAAGGGGACCGCTGGAAAGTCGTACTTTACAGCGGACACTCAACGGCGGGTCCAAGATTGCGGGCGTGGCGGAACTGGTAGACGCAGCAGGTTTAGGTCCTGCCATCGCAAGATGTGGGGGTTCGAGTCCCTTCGCCCGCACCAGTCCCGCCCTGCGCGCAGGGGCGGGAAGCCAACGAAATTCATTCGATCCTCAAGATCAAAGGCCGAAGATGCAGACTGTCGAGACGTTGAACGAGGGCCTGAAGCGCGCCTACACGCTGACCATCACCGCCAAGGATATCGACGCCAAGGTCGATGCCGAGGTCAAGCGCGTTGCGCCGCAGGTCCGTATGCCCGGCTTCCGTCCCGGCAAGGTACCGGTCAATCTGGTGCGCAAGATGCACGGCGAGGCGCTGACGCAGGACGCGCTCAACGCGGCGGTTCAGGAAGGCGTGCAGAGCCTGCTCGCCGAGAAGGCGCTGCGTCCGGCCATGCAGCCGACCGTCGCGCTCGGCGACGATTACGCGCCCGGCAAGGATGTCGAGTTGAAGGTCGAGCTGGAGGTCCTGCCGGACGTGCCGACGCCCGCGATCGACGGTCTGAAGCTGGAGCGGCTGACGATCCCCGTCGCCGACGAAGCGGTCGACGAGCAGCTAAAGAAGTTCGCCGACCAGCAGAAGCGCTGGGACGATGCCGGTGACAAGGCGGCGGAGCAGGGCGATCTCGTCACCGTCGATTTCGTCGGCAAGACCGAGGACGGCGTCGCGTTCGAGGGCGGTACCGGCACCGATATGGGCGTCGAGATCGGCGCGGGTCGCCTGATCCCCGGTTTCGAGGACCAGCTGGTCGGTGCGAAGACCGGTGAGGAGCGCCAGTTGGCGGTGACCTTCCCGGAGGATTACGGTGCCAAGGAACTCGCCGGCAAGCCCGCGACGTTCGACATCGTCGTGAAGTCGGTGAAGACCGCGGCCGAAAGCACGATCGACGACGAGCTGGCGACCTCGCTCGGGCTGGAAAGCCTGGAGCAGCTTCGCGGCTTGCTGAAGGGGCAGATCGAGCAGGAGCATAACGGGCTGACGCGCACGCACATGAAGCGCAAGTTGCTCGACCAGCTGGCCGAAGGTCACGACTTCTCGGTGCCGCCGTCGATGGTCGAGGCGGAGTTCGCGCAGATCTGGCAGCAGCTGGAACATGAGACGACGCATGAGGCCGATCCGGCGGCGGCGCTCGCCGAAATGGAAAACGACCGCGACGATTACCGCAAAATCGCCGAGCGGCGCGTGCGCCTCGGCCTGTTGCTGTCGGAGATCGGCCAGGCGAACGGCATCGAGGTGACGCAGCAGGAGATGCAGCGCCTCATCATGCAGGCGGCTCAGCAATATGGCGCGGAGGATCGCCAGAAGTTCATCCAGTATGTCCAGCAGGAGCCGATGGCGGCCGCCCAGCTGCGCGCGCCTTTGTACGAGGACAAGGTCGTCGACTTCCTGTTCGAGAAGGCGGAGGTCACCGACCGCGAGTCGACGCGCGAGGAACTGGAAGCCGCGATCGAGAGCGAGGACGGTTTCGCGACCGGGACGCATGTCCACGACCACGACCACGACCACGACCACGATCATGACCACAAGCCGAAGAAGAAGGCCGCCAAAAAGAAGGCCGATGTCGAAACCGTGACGGACGAGGCTCCGGCCGCCGAATCCGCGGACGAGGCACCGAAGCCCGCCAAGAAGCCGGCTGCCAAGAAGAAGGCGGCGGCTCCGGTCGAAGCGGAGACGGCCGTGACCGGGTCCGCGCCGGAAGCGGCCGAGAACGCGGAAGGCACCGAGGCAGCCGATGCGGTCCCGGCGAAGAAGCCGCGCGCGAAGAAGCCGAAGGCCGACACAGCCGAGTGATCGACCAGCGAGGGGCAGCAGGGCGGATGGCCGTGGCCGATGCGGTCGGCGTAACGATCGCCGTGCTGCTCCCCTGTTACAACGAGGAAGCCGCGATCGCCCAGACGATCGCCGGCTTCCGCGCCGCGTTGCCCGGCGCGGCGATCTACGTCTACGACAACAACAGCACCGATCGCACGGTCGAGGTCGCCCGTGGGGCCGGCGCGGTCGTCCGGCGCGAACGGATTCAGGGCAAGGGCGCGGTCGTCCGGCGCATGTTCGCCGATGTCGATGCCGACGTGTACGTGATGGCGGACGGCGACGCGACCTACGATGCCGCCTCCGCGCCGGCGCTGGTCGATCGCCTGCTCGCCGAACAGCTCGACATGATCGTCGGCAGCCGGATCAGCCAGGTGCAGGAATCCTACCGGCGCGGCCACCGGTTCGGCAATGCGCTGCTGACCGGGATGCTCGCGCGGCTGTTCGGGCGCAGCTTCACCGACATCCTGTCGGGTTATCGCGTCTTTTCGCGTCGCTTCGTGAAGAGCTTTCCGGCGTTGTCGGCCGGCTTCGAAATCGAGACGGAGATCAGCGTCCACGCGCTCGAACTGCGGATGCCCTGCGCGGAGGTGGAGACGCCTTATTACGCGCGGCCAGAGGGTTCCGCGTCGAAGCTTAGCACATATGGCGATGGCTGGCGCATCCTGTCGACGATCCTGACGCTCTATCGCATCGAACGGCCGATCCTGTATTTCGGAACGCTCGGCGGCCTGCTCGCACTGATCGCGGTCGCGCTCGCGGTGCCTTTGGCATTGACCTATGCAGCGACCGGACTGGTGCCGCGCTTCCCGACCGCGATCCTCGTCACCGGACTGGGGATCGTCGCCGCACTGTGCCTGTTCGCCGGCCTGATCCTCGACACGGTCGTTCGGGGGAGGCGCGAAGTGCGCCGGCTGTTCTACCTCGCGCAACCGGCACCGCCCGGCGGGGCTTGAACTCCCCGGCAGGGCGCGCGACATAGCGTGTTCTTCAGGGCATCAGAGAGTATCCCATGCACAATCCGTTCGAGACCGGCGATTTCGCGAGCCCGCTGATGAGCGCCGGCCTCGGCCTGCATCAGACCCAGGCGGGTCTGGTTCCCATCGTCATCGAACAGTCGAACCGCGGCGAGCGTTCCTTCGACATCTTCTCGCGCCTGCTGCGTGAGCGGATCATCTTCGTGACGGGCGGCGTCGAGGACGGCATGGCCAGCCTCATCACCGCGCAGCTGCTCTTCCTCGAGTCCGAGAACCCGAAGAAGGACATCTTCATGTACATCAACTCGCCGGGCGGCGTCGTCACGGCGGGCATGGCGATCCACGACACGATGCAATACATCCGGCCCCGCGTCGGCACGGTCTGCGTCGGTCAGGCGGCGTCGATGGGCAGCTTCCTGCTGGCGGCCGGCGAGCCGGGCATGCGCGTCGCGCTGACCAACGCGCGCATCATGATCCACCAGCCTTCGGGCGGTGCGCAGGGCATGGCCGCGGACATCGAGATCCAGGCGCGAGAGATTCTGCGGATGCGGCATGACCTGAATACGCTGTACGCCAAGTACACCGGCAAACCGCTGGAGGAGATCGAGCGGGCGATGGATCGCGACAAGTTCATGTCGACCGAGGAGGCCAAGGCGTTCGGCCTGATCGACGAGGTATTCGACAAGCGGCCGATGCCGTCGGAGGATATGGCTGCGGCGGCCTGATCCCTCGCAGCGGCGGGACGATGTTAACGACCCGCCGCTACGACGTTTTGGCCGTTGTGGTTTGCGCACTGGCCGGGCTACCATGTCCGGCCCATATAGGACGGGGAAACTCGTCCCAAGGAAGGTTTGAATGACGAAGCTGAGCGGTGGCGACTCGAAGAGCACCCTCTACTGCTCGTTCTGCGGCAAGTCGCAGCACGAGGTGCGCAAGCTGATCGCGGGTCCCACCGTATTCATCTGCGACGAGTGCGTGGAGCTTTGCAACGACATCATCCGTGAGGAGACGAAGTCAGCGTTGGTGTCCAAGAAGGACGGCGGCGTGCCGACCCCGCAGGAGATCTGCAATGTCCTCGACGATTACGTCATCGGGCAGAAGCAGGCCAAGCGCGTGCTCTCCGTGGCGGTCCACAACCACTACAAGCGCCTGAACCACGGTGCGAAGGGCGCGGACGTCGAACTCGCCAAGTCCAACATCCTGCTCGTCGGGCCGACCGGCTGCGGCAAGACGCTGCTGGCACAGACGCTGGCCCGCATCCTCGACGTGCCGTTCACGATGGCGGACGCGACGACGCTGACCGAGGCCGGTTATGTCGGCGAGGATGTCGAGAATATCATCCTGAAGCTGTTGCAGGCGAGCGACTATAACGTCGAGCGGGCGCAGCGCGGCATCGTCTATATCGACGAGATCGACAAGATCAGCCGCAAGGCCGAGAACCCGTCGATTACCCGCGACGTGTCGGGTGAGGGCGTGCAGCAGGCGCTGCTCAAGCTGATGGAGGGCACCACCGCGAGCGTACCGCCGCAGGGTGGTCGCAAACATCCGCAGCAGGAGTTCCTGCAGGTCGACACGACGAACATCCTGTTCATCTGCGGCGGTGCGTTCAGCGGGCTGGAGAAGATCATCGGCGACCGCCTTCAGGGCAAGTCGATCGGCTTCGGTGCCTATGTCGCCAGCCCGGAGGAGCGCCGTACCGGCGATGTGTTGCGCTCGACCGAACCGGAAGATCTGCTGAAGTTCGGCCTGATCCCCGAATTCGTCGGTCGTCTGCCGGTGATCGCGACACTGGAGGATCTCGACGTCAGCGCGCTGGTGAAGATCCTGAAGGAGCCGAAGAACGCACTGGTCAAGCAGTACCAGAAACTGTTTGAGATGGAGCAGGTCGACCTTGGCTTCACCGACGACGCGCTGGTGTCGGTGGCCAAAAAGGGAATCGAGCGCAAGACCGGCGCCCGGGGCCTACGCTCGATTCTGGAGGCGATCCTGCTCGACACGATGTTCGACCTGCCTGGCATGGATGGCGTCGACGAGGTGATGATCGACAAGGACGTGGTGGAGGGCCGCAAGGAACCCATCCGCGTCTATGCCGAGAAGAAGCAGAAGGACGGCGCCGCGGCCTGATCGTCGCGTCCGGACCGGATGGCCTGGAGGCCGGATCGTCGTTGGGCGGTCCGGCCTTCGTCGTTCGAGCTTGGGACGTTCGGCCGGGATGGGGACAGGCGCGGTGAGGCATCAATACTTCGCCGTTGCCGGACCGTTGCGAGCCTATATACTCCGACTAAAGCGGAGAGGCTAATATGGGCAGGTCAGGATTATTCAAGCGGTCGGTTGCGGCCCTGCTGCTCGCCACGGGCGTCGTTGCGCCGTCGCAGGCGCAGCTCTCCGACACCATCCTCTACGGCGTCGCCTATTATGACGAATACACCCCCGTAGACCGTGTCGAGGACGATGCGCGGATGATGAAGGCGGCCGGGATTACCGTCGTCCGCATCGCCGAATCTACTTGGGGCACACTGGAGCGGCAGCCTGGCGTGTTCGACTTCCGCCATGTCGACAGGATGCTGGCGGCGATGCACCGTCAGGGGATCAGGGTCATCGTCGGCACGCCGACCTATGCCGTGCCGACCTGGCTGGCGCGCGAACATCCCAATGTGCTGGCGGTCACGCCGCGGGGACGGGAGGAATATGGCCGCCGCCAGAATATGGACATCACCGATCCGGACTATCGCGCCGCATCCGAACGCGTGATCGTCGCGCTGATCGATCATGTGAAGGATCATCCCGCCGTCATCGGCTACCAGCTCGATAACGAGACCAAGGCCTATAACACCAGCGGCCCCAACGTGCAGGCCGCCTTCGTCGCATCAATGAAGGCAAAATGGCTTAGCCTCGATGCGATGAACGCGGCATACGGCCTCGACTACTGGAGCAACCGTATCAACCGGTGGGAGGATTTCCCCTCCGTCAACGGATCGATCAATGCCAGCCTGTCGAACGCCTTCGCCGCATTCCAGCGCAGCCTCGTCACCGATTTTCTGACATGGCAGGCGAAGCTGGTCCGCGCCCATGCCCGCCCCGGCCAGTTCCTGACCCAGAATTTCGATCTCGGCTGGCGCGGCTATTCGTACGGCATCCAGCCGGAGGTGGATCACTGGAAATCCGCCCGCCCGCTCGATATCGCCGGCATCGACATCTATCATCCCAGTCAGGACAAGCTGACCGGCGCGGAGATCGCGTTCGGCGGCGACGTGACGCGGTCGATGCGGAACGGCCAGAATTATCTGGTGCTGGAGACGGAGGCGCAGGGATTCCCGCACTGGACGCCCTATCCGGGTCAGTTGCGCTTGCAGGCGTTCAGCCATCTTGCATCGGGTGCGCAGATGGTCGCCTACTGGCACTGGGCGACGACCGCCAATGCGATCGAAACCTATTGGCGCGGATTGCTGTCGCAGGATTACAAGCCGAACGCCGTCTATCGGGAAGCATCGACGGTCGGGGCCGATCTGAAGCGGATCGGCCCCAGGCTGGCTGGCATGACCAAGCACAACCGCGTCGCCATCTATGTCAGCAACACCGCGCTCAGCGCGTTCGACTCGTTCAAACCGGATGGCGGCGTCGACTATAATCAGGTGCTGCGCCCGTTCTACGATGCGCTGTACCGGATGAACGTGGAGGTCGACATCCTGTCGCCGGACTCCACGACGTCGCTGGACGATTACAAGCTGATCCTGGTGCCTGCGCTCTATGCCGCGAGCGATGCCGAGATCGGCAAGCTCAACGCCTATGCCAAACGCGGCGGGCATCTGCTCTACACCTTCAAGAGCGGCTTCTCGGACGAGAACACCAAGGTCCGCTACGCTACGCAGCCCGGCGCAATCGCGGAGGCGGCGGGCGTCAGCTATCAACAGTTCACGATCCCCGAAGGCGTATCGCTGGAGGGCGATCCGTTCGCCGTCGGCGACGAGGGCAATACCGCCCGCTGGTGGATGGAGATGCTGACGCCGACCACCGCGAAAGTCATCGCCCGCTACAAGCATCCGTCATGGCCCGGCTATGCCGCGATGACGCGCAACGACTGGGGCAAGGGCGAGGTCAGCTATATCGGCTTCATGCCGAGCGATGCGTTGATCGAGAAGATCGTCGCCGGTGAGGTCGAGCGCGCGGGCGTACAGCCGTCCCTGCCGGGCGTCCGTTTTCCGGTGATCGCGCGCGGCGGCACGCTGAAGAACGGACACCACGTCACCTACATCCTCAATTATTCCGCCACGCCGCAAAACGTGACACCCGCGGTCGCTGGTACGGAATTGCTGCGATCGGGCAAGATCGTACCAGGCCAGCCGATCACGCTCGCGCCATGGGACGTCGCGATCATCGAAGAGGGTGCTGCACGATAGGTCCAACGATAGGGGGCAATCCTGCTGGCTCCCCTCCGCAGGAGTGGGATGGGGGCATCCCCGAGTATCGGCACCCGCAAAATAGTCCGACCACGTCGGTTCGCCGCAGACTGGATCGAAAGAGGCGACCGGCGCGAGGGCTTCGTGTCCGATGCCGTCACCCGGCGGATCCGGGGAATGACCGTGTCCCGGGGCCGTGTTTGGCAAATAGTCTCAACGCCGGTGCGAAACGAAAAAGGCCGCCCGGATCACTCCGGGCGGCCTGTTCGTCAGACAAGGGCTGGCGCGAAGGCGATCAGCCCTGCGCCTGCTCCCCGTCCGCGCGTGCGTCGTCGGACTGGACCTCGGCGGTCGCGCCCGGCTCGGCGTTCGGATCGTAATCCTCGGTGAAGCCAGCTTCGTCACGCTCGAACATCGAAGCCATGACGTCGACGCCCTGCGCCTGCATCTCGGCCTCTTCGGGCGAACGGGCGACGTTGACCTTGACGGTCACCGACACTTCCGGGTGCAGCGCGACCTTGATGTCGTACACGCCGATCGACTTGATCGGCTTGTCGAGGACGATCTGGTTCTTGGCGACCTTGTGGCCGTCGGCTTCCAGAACCTCGATCAGATCGCGCACCGCGACCGAGCCGTACAGCTGGCCGGTGTTCGACGCCTGACGGATCAGGACGACGGAGGCGTCCTTGAACGATCCGGCGTCCTTTTCGGCGTCC
Source organism: Sphingomonas sp. Leaf343 (assembly GCF_001423765.1). Lineage (GTDB taxonomy): Bacteria > Pseudomonadota > Alphaproteobacteria > Sphingomonadales > Sphingomonadaceae > Sphingomonas. Next base: position 149,058 of record NZ_LMPG01000010.1, on the reverse strand, counting down.
GACCGGCGCGAGGCGTTGTCGGCCTCGATGCGGGCGCGGTTCGCCTCGAACACCTTCCTGTTCGACTCGTTGGCGCGCAGCGCCTTCTTGCGCGGCAGAAGGAAGTTGCGGGCGAACCCGTCCTTCACCGTCACCACGTCGCCGATGGCGCCGAGCTTCTCGACGCGCTCAAGCAGAATAACGTCCATGTTCCGGACTCCTTACTTCACGACGTAGGGCAGGAGGCCCAGATGACGCGCGCGCTTGATCGCCTGGGCGAGTTCGCGCTGCTTCTTGGCACTCACCGAAGTGATGCGCGACGGCACGATCTTGCCACGCTCGGACACGAAGCCCTGCAGCAGACGGACGTCCTTATAGTCGATCCGGGGCGCATCCTTCGCGGAGAAGGGGCAGCTCTTGCGACGACGGAAAAACGGGCGAGCCATTATGCGGCCTCCTCTTCACGGTCACGACGGGGCGCACGGTCGCCACGATCCGGGCGGTCGCCACGCGGGCCGCCGTCACGGCCACCCTCGCGGTCGCCACGACGCTCGCGGTCGCGTTCCTGCTTGCGCATCATCGCCGACGGGCCTTCTTCCAGCTCGTCCACGCGGACGGTCATGAAGCGGATCACGTCTTCGTTGATCTGGGTCTGGCGCTCCAGCTCGGCGACCACGCCCGCGGGCGCATCGATCTCGAGCATGACGTAATGCGCCTTGCGGTTCTTGGCGATCTTGTACGCCAGCGAACGGAGGCCCCAGGTCTCGGTCTTCACGACCTTGCCCTGATTGTCCTGCACGATCTTGGTGGCGGCTTCCGCCAGCGCGTCCACCTGCGCCTGTGCCAGATCCTGGCGCGCAAGGAACACGTGCTCGTATAGAGCCATGTCTTACCTTCATGTTGGCCGATCGCTGACGCCGCCCCGTGCGGTCGCCCCTCCGGCTGTCTTTCATACGGAAAGGGTGGGAAGCGATGCTCCCCACCCGATCTGTCGTCGTCCCTATACGAACGGTGCCGAAAGGCAAGCTCTACCCGCTCCCTTACCGAATGGCTCCGGCGATCACGGCGGCGATCACGCCGCTGGCGACGGCGACCAGCACCGCGTCGTTCCCCGACTGATAGTAGCGATAGCCGCGCGGCGGCGCGCGCAGGCCGCGATACTGGCGATAGTCGATCTGGCGATAGTTGCGCGCATAGCGGCGGTCGAACCGCTCGCCCTTGCGCCAGTGGCGGTACTGGTTGGCACGGTAGCCGGGCTGATGGCGGACGACCGTGCGCTTCGTCACGACGGTCCTGCCGTTCCCGCGTTCGCGCACCACGGTGGTTTCGCGGCGCTGCTGCGCGGGGGCGGCTTCGGCGGCGCTGGCAAGCACCGGGCCAGCGGCGATCGTCGCGGCAAGGGCGGTGAGGAGGAACTTCTTCATGATCTGTCTCCCGATAATCCGGCGCCGTATCTCCCGGCGTCGGCAGCAGAAATAGAACCCGATTGTCGCAGACCTATCGAGCCGGACGCCCGAAATGGTCGCGATCTGTCGCAGTCCGGTCAGGATCGTTCAGGTTGCCTCGTTCCGCCGCTGGCCGTAATGCCGCCCGCTTCACGGACATCAGGAGAGGCCGATGCGCGCGTTCATCTTTCCGGGACAGGGTAGCCAGGCGGTCGGCATGGGCAAGGTGCTGAACGACGCCAGTCCCGCCGCCCGCGCGGTGTTTCAGGAGGTCGATGAGGCGCTGGGCCAGCATCTGTTCCGGCTGATGACTGACGGTCCCGCGGACGAGCTGACGCTGACGGAGAACGCCCAGCCCGCGATCATGGCGAACGCGCTGGCGACGCTGGCGGTGCTGGAGCGGGAGGCCGGCGTCAGCCTGTCCGACAAGGCGGATTACGTCGCGGGTCATTCGTTGGGCGAATACAGCGCGCTGGCGGCGGCTAAGGCATTCGACCTGCCGACCACGGCCCGCCTGCTGAAGCTGCGCGGTCGCGCGATGCAGGCTGCGGTGCCGGTGGGCGAGGGGGCGATGGCGGCGCTGCTCGGAGCCGATCTCGACAAGGCGCGGACGATCGCCGGCGCAGCGGTCGATGCGATCCTGGCGGAGGGCGGTGAGGAACTTGTCTGCACCGTGGCCAACGACAACGATCCGTCGCAGGTGGTGATCTCCGGCCACCGCGCCGCCGTCGAACGCGCGGTGGCGCTGGCAAAAGAACTCGGTGCCAAGCGTGCGGTGTTGCTGCCCGTTTCCGCCCCGTTCCACTGCCCGCTGATGCAGCCCGCCGCAGACGTCATGGACGCGGCGCTGGCGGAGGCCAGCATCTCCGCGCCGCTGGTTCCCGTCTTCGCCAATGTCGATGCGGTGGCGATCGCGGATCCCGGCGCGATCCGCGTCGCTCTGGTTCAGCAGGTCACCGGCATGGTGCGCTGGCGTGAGTCGGTGCTGGCGATGGCGGCGGCGGGCGTGACCCAGTTCGTCGAGTTCGGTGGCAAGGTCCTCACCCCAATGGTCAAGCGCATTGCCCCCGACGTCGACGCGATCAGTATCGTGACGATGAACGACATCGAGGATTTCGTCGGCAAATCGTAATCATCTACGATGCCCCCGCATCCTTTGCGGTTCGTGCGCCGAAGTAGAATCCGACGACGGAGCTGAACAGTGTCACGACCGGTCCAAACACCACGTTCATCAGGCGCATCAGACGATCGGCGTCCGCCGCCGTGTCGGCCGTGACCGCCGCAATCATCACACCCGGTTCCGTCGTTCGCGGCATCACTGCCCCGTTTATCGTAAACAGCTGAATAAATGACAATATCACCACAACCGAGAGCAACAACAGCAGAAGGTAGCTTACCCATTTCCGGGTCATGCTGTCGGGAGTGTCATTCGTCGGGGGAGTGTAGTTGACGATCGCCGAAACATTCCGGGCAGCAGGATCAGGCGTCTCACTGTCCAGGTTTGCAGTGGGCTCTCCGATCGCCATAATACCCCTCCCTCGTGTCAGATCGCTACATCTTTTGTACCGTTCTTGCCACTGATGAGGACCTTACTGCCGCTATTGACGGCTTCGGTCAAAAACTTTTGCGTTCCAAGCGCCATTCTCAACATGTCGCCGGTTGAAACTCCGCGCTTCTTTGCAGTATCCCGCAGAAATTCAAGGACATCAGGTGGCAGCATAACAGTGGTAGCCTGAAGGCCCACATCATTGCCGACCGATTGAACCTTGATGGCTTCGGCGATCGCGGCATCTGGGTTTTGCATTGGTCTTTGGCCTCCTAGCCGGTTTCTTATATAGACATTCCACACGGGAAGGAAAATAGGTTCCATGTTCGATCTTACAGGCATGACCGCCCTCGTTACAGGGGCGTCCGGCGGGATCGGCTCCGCCATCGCGCGGGCGCTGGCGGCGCAGGGGGCACGGCTGGCGGTGTCGGGGTCCAATGTCGCCAAGCTGGAGGCGTTTCTGGAGACGCTGGACGGCGATCACGTCGCGCTGGCGTGCGACCTGTCCGATGCCGCGCAGGTCGATGCGCTGGTGCCGCAGGCGGTGGAGAAACTCGGCCGGCTCGACATTCTCGTCAACAACGCCGGCGTCACGCGCGACAATCTCGCGATGCGGATGAAGGACGAGGAGTGGGACACCGTCATCCGCGTCAATCTGGAGGCGGCGTTCCGCCTGATCCGCGCATCGGCCAAGCCGATGATGAAGGCGCGGTTCGGCCGCGTCGTGTCGATCGCCTCCGTCGTCGGCCAGACCGGCAATCCGGGGCAGGCCAATTATGCCGCATCCAAGGCTGGCCTCGTCGGCATGTCCAAGGCGCTGGCGCAGGAACTGGCCGGCCGCAACATCACCGTCAACTGCGTCGCGCCCGGCTTCATCCGGTCCGCAATGACCGACGGCCTGCCCGACGCGCAGAAAGCGGCCCTGACGCAGCGCATTCCCGCCGGCGACCTTGGCACGGGCGACGACATTGCCGCCGCCGTCGTGTACCTTGCCAGCCGGGAGGCGGGCTACGTCACCGGTCAGACGATCCACGTCAACGGCGGCATGGCGATGGTCTGACGCCGTTTCCCGCCGTGGATCGTGCGGGATGCGCGCCAGACACGCTCTTGCCAGCGCATCCCCTGCGTTCTACGTGCGTTCAGGAAATCACAACACTCTACGAAGAGGGACTACCATGAGCGAGACCGCCGACCGCGTGAAGAAGATCGTCGTCGAGCATCTCGGCGTCGAGGCCGACAAGGTGACCGAGGACGCGAGCTTCATCGACGATCTGGGCGCAGACAGTCTCGACATCGTCGAGCTGGTGATGGCTTTCGAGGAAGAGTTCGGGGTCGAAATCCCCGATGACGCCGCCGAGAAGATCACGACCGTCAAGGACGCGATCACGTATATCGACGAGCACAAGTCGTAAGATACTGACAGACCCGGCCCAATGGGCAGGGGTTCCGAACGGCTTCCCGTCCCCGCTGAGAGGGCGGGAGGCCGTTTTGGTATGAATGGAACGGAGTAAGAGCATGCGGCGTGTCGTCGTGACCGGATTGGGCCTCGTGACGCCGCTCGGCGCGGACGTCGAGACGGCCTGGGCGAACATATTGGCCGGCAGATCGGGCGCTGGTCCGATCACGCGCTTCGACGCGTCCGACCAGGTGTGCCGCATCGCCTGCGAAGTGAAGCCGGCGGACCATGAATATGGCTTCGACCCCGGCAAGCGCGTCGACCACAAGGTCCAGCGTCAGGTCGACCCCTTCATCGTCTACGGCATCGATGCCGCCGGCCAGGCGCTGGAAGATGCCGGCCTGACCGAGATGACGGTCGAGGAAAGCTGGCGGGCGGGCTGTTCGATCGGCTCGGGCATCGGCGGACTGCCGGGCATCGAGAGCGAGTCGCTGGTGCTGCACCAGAAGGGGCCGCGCCGCGTGTCGCCGCACTTCGTCCACGGCCGGCTCATCAACCTCATCTCCGGTCAGGTGTCGATCAAATACGGCCTGCGCGGGCCGAACCATGCGGTCGTCACCGCCTGCTCGACCGGCGCGCACGCGATCGGCGACGCCGCGCGGATGATCGCGATGGACGATGCCGACGTGATGCTCGCGGGCGGGGCGGAAAGCACGGTCTGTCCGCTCGGCATCGCCGGGTTCGCACAGGCCCGCGCGCTGTCGACGGCGTTCAACGACCAGCCCGAAAAGGCGTCGCGTCCCTACGACAAGGACCGCGACGGCTTCGTGATGGGCGAGGGTGCCGGCATCGTCTGCCTTGAGGAATACGAGCACGCCAAGGCGCGCGGCGCGAAGATCTATGCCGAGGTCATCGGCTACGGCCTGTCGGGCGACGCCTATCACGTCACCGCACCGCATCCGGAGGGCGACGGCGCATTCCGGTCGATGCAGATGGCACTGAAGAAGGCCGGTCTGGAGCCCAAGGACATCGATTATATCAACGCGCACGGCACCTCGACGCCGATGGGCGACGAGCTGGAGCTGGGCGCGGTGCGGCGGCTGTTCGGCGATGCGATGCAGACGGTGTCGATGTCGTCGACCAAATCGGCGATCGGGCATCTGCTCGGCGGGGCCGGCGCGGTGGAATCGATCTTCTGCATCCTCGCGATGCGCGACCAGATCGTGCCGCCGACGCTCAACCTCGACAATCCCAGCGACAGCTGCGTCGGCGTCGATCTGGTGCCGCATGTCGCGAAGAAGCGGTCGGTGAAGGCGGTTTTGAACAACTCGTTCGGCTTCGGCGGCACCAACGCGTCGCTGGTGATGCGCGCGATCTGATCCGATGCGGAAACTCGGCTGCCTCGTTCTGCTGATCGCAGCCCTTGTCGTCGGCGCGCTGGTGGCGACGAACATGTGGGCGGGCGCGGGGCCATCGAACGAGCCACTCGCGGTGATGGTGCCGGAAGGCGCGAGCCTTGCGCGCGCCGCCACCGAATTGGAGAAGGCGGGTGCGATCCGCTCCGCCTACCGGTTCCGGTTGCTCGCGCGCGTGTTCGGCGGCGGCGGGTCGATCAAGGCGGGCGAATATGCGATCCCCGCCGGTGCAAGCCAGTCGGACATCCTGACGTTGCTGGAGGAGGGCAAGGTCCGCCAGCGCTTCGTGGCGGTGCCGGAGGGATACCCGTCCGTACTCGTGCACGACGCGCTCGTTCGCGCCGACGGTTTGAGTGGCGACGTCGCCGTCCCGCGTGAGGGTTCGGTGTTGCCCGACAGCTATGCCTATCAGCGCGGCGATACCCGCGCGGCCGTGGTCGAGCGGATGCAGGCAGCGATGCGCGACTATCTCGCCACCGCCTGGGCGAAGCGCAAGCCCGGGATCGCCGTGACCACGCCCGGACAGGCGATCGTCCTTGCCTCGATTGTCGAGAAGGAAACCGGCAAGCCCGCCGAGCGCCGCACCGTCGCGGCGGTCTATGGCAACCGCTTGCGCCTCGGCATGCCGCTACAGGCGGACCCCACCGTCATCTATCCGCTGACGAAGGGACGCCCGCTCGGCCGCCGCATCCGCGTGTCGGAACTGCGCGCGAAAAACGGCTACAACACCTATGCCAGTCCCGGCCTGCCGGTCGGCCCGATCGCCAATCCCGGCCGCGCCTCGATCGACGCGGTCCTCGACCCGGCGCCCAGCCGGGCGCTGTATTTCGTCGCGGACGGCACCGGCGGGCACGTCTTCGCCGACACCCTGCCGCAGCATAATGCCAACGTGCAGAAATGGTACGCGATCAGGCGCGCGCGCGGCGAGATGTAGCGACTTGGGCTTCTCCGGTCGGCAGGAGCTGGGGGAGGGTTTCGCCGCGAGCGTGTCGCTGGCAGGGAGCCCCTCACAGGAAGCGAGGGAGCCCTGGATCACCCCCGCAATGCCGCCGCCGACCGTGCCTTCGCCTCGACCTCGGCCATCGTGCCGCCGGTCACCCAGCTGCCGCCGACACACTCCACCGGACCGAACGCCAGCCAGCCGGGTGCGGACGCCTCGGTGATGCCGCCGGTCGGGCAGAAGCGGCACTGACCGAACGGTCCTGCGAGCGCCTTCAGCGCCTTCAGGCCGCCGCTCGTCTCCGCGGGGAAGAACTTGAACTCGGTCAGGCCCATGTCCAGCCCGCGCATGATGTCGCCCGCCGTCGCGATGCCGGGCAGGAACGGCACGCCTGAGCGGACGACGACCTCGCCCAGCCGCTCCGACAGACCCGGCGACACGATGAACTCCGCGCCGACGCCCATCACCCGCTCGAACTGGTCGGTATTCACCACCGTGCCAGCCCCGACGATCGCGCCCTCGACCTTCTTCATCTCGACGATGGCGTCGATCGCGGCGGGGGTCCGCATCGTCACTTCCAGCACGCGAAGGCCGCCGGCGACCAGCGCCTCCGCCAGCGGTCTGGCCGTTGCGGCATCGTCGATCACCAGCACGGGGATGACGGCGCTGGTCCGCATGATGTCGAGAATGGTCACTGGGCATGCTCCTGGGCAAAGGCGGCCGCGGCACCGAACAGGCCGGGCTGGGGATGGGTGATGAGCTTTACGGGGATCGCCGCCATCATCGACTGGAAGCGTCCCTTGGCGACGAACCGCTGGTCGAAACCGGATCGCAGCAACTTGTCCTTGATCCGCAGGCCGAGCCCGCCGGCGATCACGACCCCGTTCGCGCCTTGCGCCAGCGCGAGGTCGCCCGCGACCGCACCCAGCGCGAGGCAGAACCGGTCGAGCGCGGCGAGCGCGATCGAATCGGTGCCGTCCAGCGCCTCCGCCCAGATCGTCTTGTCGTCCCGGCTCGGCACCGGGCGCCCTTCCAGTTCGGCGAGCGTCTCGTAGATCGCGACGATGCCCGGTCCCGCGACGATCCGCTCGCACGATACGCGCGTAAACGTCCGCCGCAGCCGTTTGGCGATCGCGTCCTCGATCGAGTCGAGGGGTGCGTAATCGGTGTGTCCACCCTCCGTCGGCAGCACGTGGTAGCGGCCGTCGGTCTTCAGCACCTGCGCCACGCCGAGTCCCGTCCCCGGTCCGCAGACGGTGGTGACGCCCTTTTTCGGCAGCGGCACGTCCGGCCCGCAGAGATGCACGAAGTCGTCGTCGGACAGCTGCGCCACGGCATGGCCGACCGCCGCGAAATCGTTGACGACGGTCCATCGATCGACGTTCAGCCGTTCCTGGATCAGCGACGGCCGGATCACCCACGGGTTGTTGGTCAGGCGGATGACGTCGCCGTTGATCGGTCCGGCGATGGAGATGCCGGCAAACCGGGGCAGGGGCCTGCCGTGCTGCGCCTCGTACGCCTGCCACGCGGTCTGAAGGGAGGCGTGGTCGGCGGTCCTCTGCGTCACCACGTCGCCCAGCCGGACGACACGGCCGTCCTCGACCTCCGCGATCGCGAACCGTGCGTGCGTGCCGCCCAGATCGACTGCCACCATCTCCATGCCGTCACTCTCCTGTTGTGTCTCCGGGCCGGTTGGCCTTCAGAGTCCCGCACCCGCCAGTACCGCCGACGCACCTTTTTCCGCCTCGTCCGCCTGCGCGCGGAACAGCCCGAACAGCTCGCGGCCGAAACCCGTCGCGGGCGGCGGTGCGGCGTCCAGCGTCCGCGCCTCCCACTCCGCCGCATCGACCAGCGCGGTCAGCATCCCCGCCACCGCATCGACGCGGATCACATCCCCGTCGCGGATGCGGCCGATCGCGCCGCCGCCCAGCGCCTCGGGCGAGCAATGGATCGCGCACGGTACCTTGCCGCTCGCCCCCGACATGCGGCCATCGGTGACCAGCGCAACCTTGAAACCGCGGTTCTGGAGCACGCCCAGCGGCGGCGTCAGCTTGTGAAGTTCGGGCATCCCGTTTGCGCGGGGACCCTGAAAACGGACGACGACCACGACGTCCCGCTCCAGCTCGCCGCGCTGAAACGCCGCGATCACGTCCAGCTGGTCGTCGAACACGCGGGCGGGTGCCTCGATCACCCAGCGCTCCCGGTCGACCGCCGACACCTTGATGCAGGCGCGCCCGATGTTGCCCGCGAGAATGCGCATGCCGCCATCGGCAGAAAAGGGCTGAGCGACCGGTCGCAGGATCGTCTCGTCGCCGCTCGCACCGGGATCGGTCCATGTCAGCGCATCGCCATCCAATCCCGGCTTCGCACCATAAGCGGACAGGCTCTCGCCCGACACCGTCATGATGTCGTCGTGCAAATATCCCGCGCCGATCAGCTCGCGGATCACGAAGGGCATCCCGCCCGCCGCCTCGAACGCGTTCACGTCGGCCGACCCGTTAGGGTAGACGCGAGCGATCAGCGGCACAGCGGCGGAGAGCCGGTCGAAATCCTCCCAGTCGATCACGATCCCCGCCGCGCGCGCGATCGCGGGAATGTGCATCAGGTGGTTGGTCGATCCGCCGGTCGCGAGCAGACCGACCGCGGCGTTGACGATCGACCGCTCGTCGACGCACCAGCCGAGTGGCCGGTAATCGTCGCCGCGCTGGCCGATCGCCGCCAGCCGATGGACCGCCGCGCGCGTCAGTTCCTGGCGCAGCTTGGTGCCCGGATTGACGAAGGCGGCACCAGGCATGTGCAGGCCCATCACCTCCATCATCATCTGGTTGGTGTTGGCGGTGCCATAGAAGGTGCAGGTGCCCTTGCCGTGATAGGCCTGGATCTCCGCATCCAGCAGTTCCTCGCGGCTGGCGTCGCCGACCGCGAACCGCTCGCGCACCGCCGCCTTAGCCTTGTTCGGCAGGCCGGTCGGCATCGGGCCGCCGGGGATCAGGATCGCCGGCAGGTGCCCGAAGCGCAGCGCGCCCATCAGCAGGCCGGGCACGATCTTGTCGCAGATGCCGAGCAACGCCGCGCCCTCGAACGTGCCGTGGCTCAGCGCGACCGCGGTCGACAACGCGATCGTGTCGCGGCTGAACAGCGATAGTTCCATACCGGCATAGCCCTGCGTCACGCCGTCGCACATCGCCGGCGTCGCACCAGCGACCTGCGCCGTCGCGCCGACCTCGCGCGCCCAGACCTTCATCTGTTCGGGATAGCGATAGAAGACCGCATGTGCCGACAGCATGTCGTTATACGAGGTTACGAGACCGATGTTCATGCCGCGATCGGCCTTCATCGCCTCGCGATCCTCGTCGGTGCCGGCATAGGCATGCGCGAGGTTCGCACAGCCCAGATTGGGCCGGCGCACCGCACTCTCGCGCTCGCGGTCGATCAGGTCGAGATAGGCGCGCCGACCCGGTCGCGACCGCTCGACGATCCGCTGCGTGACGGCGGCGACCGCGGCGTGGATCATCCTACTTGCTCCATGTAATCGACTTGCTTCAACGCCTGGTCACTTGCTCCAGTGGACGTCGATGGGCAGCTCGACATCGGCCAGCACGCGGCCGATCGGGTAGGAGGATGACGGCCCCTGTTCGATCGCCTGCTCCAGTACCGTCCGCTTGGCGTCGCCCATGATCGCGATCATCAGCGCCCTGGACGACGCGATCGCCGCTTTCGACAGCGTCACGCGAGCGACCGGGGCCTCGGGCGGCAGCGGGTCGGGCATGACACCCAGCGCTCGGCGCTCCTTGGGCCCGTTCATCGCCTCGTCGAAATCGACGCCGGGGAAGATCGAGGCGGTGTGACCGTCGCCGCCCATACCGAGCAGGCAGAAGTCGAGCGGCCAGTGCAAATCTTGCATCAGCGCGTCGGCGGAGCGGCCCGCCGCCTTATAATCCTTCATCGCTTCGGGCACGATCGGCATCACCCGCGCACCTTTCGGCAGGAAGATCTTGGCGAGCGCGGTGACGTTCGACAATGGATCACCCAGCTTCACCACCCGCTCGTCGGTTGGGATGATCGTAACCTTCTTCCAGTCAAGCTTGGCCTGCGCCAGTTTCTCATACGCCGGAAAGGGCGTCTTGCCGCCCGCCAGCGCGATCACCGCGGACCCGCGTGCATCCAGCGCACTTTCGATCACGAACTGCACGTCGCCCGCGATGGCATCGGCCAGCTCGCTCGCATCCTCGTAATCCCACCACTCGATCTCGGTCATCAGGCTCTCCGTCGCGCCCTGCGGCGCCAGTCCAGCGACCGTTAGCGGGCTGGAGCGGAGGGGGGAACCCGCATACGTATGGACGTCGGCGATGCCCCCGGACACTATTTGCCGGGAGGGTGGATTGGCCGCTGTTGGCAGTCGCCGATGCGACTACCCTTGATCGACCAGCGTCGTCCCTCCGGTCTTCCGCTGGAAGCGGGATCGGGAACGGCGGGTTCGCGGCGGGAGCTGAAGTCCATCGTCAGGAGCGTGGCGGCGTACCGCCCCGTGACCGTGAGTACGTCACGAGCGGGTGTGACGGTGGGGAAGCCCGAGGGACTCGTTGCACTCGTCATGGTGCTGCCGGTGCATGTCTGATCCGCCTTCAGCCTACCGTTCCCGAGGCGGATCTTGAGCGGCCGGCAATTCATCGCTCCCGACGATTCGGTCCGTCCCTCGCCGACGAGCGACCGCAACAACGGCTCGATATCGGTGTCGGGCAGGCAGAAGCGCCATGTCCGGCTCGACCCGGTGGGCCGCATCCGGTCCAGGTTCGTATCGATGGCGCCGAAATAATAGGATCGCGAAAGATCAAGCTGCCATTCGCCACCCTGCATCCGGCGGACGGCGTTCGGCCCCTCGACGATGATGTCGCCCGACTGCTCAGCCTGCTGACCGGCGACGGCCCCGCCGGAGCCGCCTGCGGCAACACCGAACACGGCAAAAATGACGATCCGGACGACTGACGACATGCTTGCGATACCCCCCTCCGGAAAAGGCTAGCAGTGTCGCTGCACCAAACAAGGATTTGCCGGCGATAGCGGCACGATCGGTACCGCCGATCGGCAGGCTCAGTCGTCTTGCCAGGTCACGCCGTCGCGCTCGGTCAGCGCGATCGCCGCGCTCGGGCCCCAGCTCCCCGACGCATAGGGCTTCGGCTTCATGCCGTTGGCGGTCCAGCCGGCCCGGATCGCATCGACCCAGGTCCACTGCGCCTCCACCTCGTCGCGGCGTACGAACAGCGTCTGGTCGCCCTCGATCAGGTCCAGCAGCAACCGCTCATAGGCGATCCGGCGGCGCGTTCCCGCGAACTCGGAGTCCAGCGACAGGTTCAGCGGCACCTCGCGCAGCCGGATGCCCTCACGGTCCAGCCCGGGTTCCTTCGCCATCACCAGCAACTGGACATACTCCTCCGGTTGCAGCCGGATGATAAGCATGTTGGGCTGCAAAAGTCCGCCGCGATTGCCGAACATCGAATGCGGCACGGGCTTGAACTGGATCGCGATCTCGGATCGGCGCGCGGCCATGCGCTTGCCGGTCCGCAGGTAGAAGGGCACGCCCTGCCAGCGCCAGTTGTCGACATGCGCCTTGATCGCGACGAACGTCTCCGTCGTCGATGGCTTGCCGAGTTCGTCGGTATAGCTGTGGACGATCTCGCCCTTAACGGCCCCGTCGCCATATTGGCCGGTGACGGTGCAGTGCGGCGCATCCTCCGGCGTCATCAGGCGCAGGCTGCGGAACACCTTGGCCTTCTCGTCGCGAATCGCGGTACCGTCGAAGCGCGCCGGCGGCTCCATCGCGATCAGCGCGACGAGCTGCAGGATGTGGTTCTGCACCATGTCGCGCAGCGCGCCCGCCGTCTCGTAATAGCCGGCGCGCTCTTCCAGTCCGACCGTCTCGGCGATCGTGATCTGGACGTTGTCGATGCCCTGCGCATTCCAGACCGGTTCGAAAAAGCTGTTGCCGAAGCGGAGCGCGAGGATGTTCTGCACCGTCTCCTTGCCCAGATAGTGGTCGATCCGGAACGTCCGCTCCTCCGGAAAGGCGACGGCGACAGCGTCGTTGATCTCGCGGCTCGACGCCAGATCGTAACCGAGCGGCTTTTCCAGCCCGATCCGGACCGTCTCGCCCGCCAGCCCGACCGACTCCAGCCCAGTGATCGCCGCCTCGAACAGCGACGGCGCGGTCGACAGATAGATTGCAAGGCCGCCCGACACATCGCCGACCTTCTCCGCCAGCGGGCCGAAGCTGGAATGATCCGACAGGTCGATCGCCTGATAGGACAGCCGCTGAAGGAAGCCGCCAACCGCAGCCTCGTCCTTGCGATCCTCGGGCAGGAACTCGTCCAGCGCCTTCTTCGCGAAATCCCGATACTCGTCGTCGGTATAGGCCGACCGCGCAGATCCGGTGATCGTCAACCCCTCCGGCAACAGGCCATCGGCATGTAATCCATAGAGCGACGGCAGCAGCATCCGCTGCGCCAGATCGCCGGTGGCACCGAACAGCAGCAGCTTGGCGACGGGGTTGCGCGTCATGGCGTACCTTTCAGGAAACGAGGCCGGCGAGGGGGTCGAGTCCCGCCATGATATTCAGGTTCTGGACGGCGGCACCGCCGGCGCCCTTGCCCAGATTGTCGAGCGTCGCGATCAGCCGCACCTGTCCGGTGACGTCATTGCCTCGCACTCGGAGGGTCAGCCGATCGGTGCCGGCATGTTCCTCGATCGCCACGCCGCCCGGGCCGTCATCGGCGACGGCGACCAATGGCTGACCCTCATATGCCTGCGCCAGCACGTCGCGAACCGCGGCGACGGTCGGGCGCGAGGACAGGGCGCCGAGGTTGAGCGGCACCTCCACCAGCATCCCCTGCCGCAACGCCGCGACTGCGGGTGCGAACAGCGGTGGATGCGTCAGGCCGGCATGGACCGTCATCTCCGGGACATGCTTGTGCGCGAGATCGAGCGCGTAGGCGCGCAAGGCGGGCGGTGTCGCCTGATCCTCATATTCGGCGATCATCGCCTTGCCGCCTCCGGAATAGCCTGACACGGCGTTGACCGTCACCGGCCAGTCCACCGGCAACAGTCCGGCACGGACCAGCGGCCGGACCAGCGCCAGAAACCCGGTGGGATAGCATCCGGGATTCGACACGCGCCTTGCCGAGGCGATGCGCTCCGCACCGTCCGGCTCCAGTTCGGGAAAGCCATAGGTCCAGCCGGGCGCGACACGGTGGGCGGACGATGCGTCGATCACACGCGGCCGATCGCTCGCGATCAGCGCGACCGCCTCCTTCGCCGCCTCGTCGGGCAGGCACAGGATCACGAAGTCGGCATCGTTGAGGGCTTCCGCGCGCGCGGCCGGGTCCTTGCGCCGTGCCTCGTCAAGCGTCACGACCGACAGGTCGGTCCGCCCCGCCAGCCGTTCGCGGATGTCGAGGCCGGTGGTCCCGGCCGCACCGTCAATGAAGACGCTGGTCACGCCAGTGCCGCGACGGGAAGATAGCCAACCAGTCCGCGACCTGGCGCGACGCCCCATGCGGTGTCGCCGATCACGTCGAGCATTTCGAACATATCGCCGGCACCCAGCTCGGCCAGAATTTCCGAATCACCTTTGCGGTCGAGGCGCAGGGATGACCCCGCCGACAATCGCCGCTCGACGGGCGCTGCGTAATGAGGGGCGAACACACGGTCGGCGAGCCGGACGTCGGCAAGATCGGGCCGTACGGCATGGGTTCGTGGATCGAGCACGACCGACCTCCCGGCCAACGCGAAGATGTTACGCGACGGCCCCGACGAGCCGTTTGGGCGTGCCGGACCGTGGGGCGGGGGGCTGACCGTCGCCGATGAATTGCCCGAACTCTTCAAGAAACTCTGCCCCCTCGGAAGTGCGTGCGACGAAGATATTGCGCTTGTCGCTGTCGTCGCGTTGGCGGCGGAGATAGCCGAGCGTACCCAGTCTGTTCAAGGCGCGCGTCACCACGGGCTTGGATACGTTCAGCGCGCGTGCCAATCCACGCACCGTATGTGGCCCGGGTTTGAGGTAGACAAGCAGCAACAGCGCCATCTGGCGATTGGTCAGATCGGGCTCACCCGACCGGACGTAATCGACCAGAGCGGTCATCCAGGTGGCCAGGGCATGGGGATCGGATGATGGCACAGGGGTCTTCCGCTAATTCCACCCGGTCGACGGCGCACCGATCGGGCTTCGTTTCGATGTCATAACGCCGCGGTAACCCGCAGGTTTCCTTGGTTGCGCGGGGATGCAGGGCGTTTGTGTTGATAGACGGGGCGGGGTCGCCTATGTGCCGCCCTTCACTGGCTGTCCGGGTTCTTCATGTTCGTCTTCCTCCTCGTCATCCACGCCATCATCGCTGCGGCGCTCGTCACGGTGATCCTGATGCAGCGGTCGGAGGGTGGCGGCCTCGGTATGGGCGGCAGCCCGTCGGGCCTGATGTCGGCGCGCGGCGCCGCCGATTTCCTGACGCGGGCGACGTCGGTGCTGGCGACGGTGTTCGTCGTGTTCTCGATCGTGCTCGCCGGTTATTCGGCCACGCGCCGGGTGTCGACGATCGACACCTCGCTCGCCCGTCGTGCCCCGGCTCCGCAGAACAACGCGGTGCCGAACACGCCGGCCAAGGGTCGGGTCACGACCGGTGCGGGCGCACCCGTCGCGGTCGGTCCGGGCAGCCTGGCCGATAACGCCTCCGTCCCGCTCGCTAACTAACATTTCATCGCAAATCGTCGGACCGGTGCCTGCGCGCGTTCGCGGGCGCTTGTCGCGCGTGCCCCATCCAAGCTAGGCGTTCTGTCCCATGACGCGGTACATCTTCATCACCGGCGGCGTGGTCTCGTCGCTTGGCAAGGGGCTCATGGCGGCCTCCCTCGCGGCGCTGCTTCAGGCGCGTGGCTATAATGTCCGGATCCGGAAGTTCGACCCGTATCTGAACGTCGATCCGGGCACGATGAGCCCGTACCAGCACGGTGAGGTCTACGTCACCGACGACGGTGCGGAAACGGACCTTGATCTCGGCCATTACGAGCGCTTCACCGGCGTCGCCGCGCACCAGTCGGACAACGTCACGTCGGGCCGCATCTATCAGCAGATCATCGCGCGGGAGCGGCGCGGCGACTATCTCGGCGCGACGGTGCAGGTCGTTCCGCACGTCACCGACGCGATCAAGGCCTTCGCGCAGGCCGATGTCGAAGGTCTCGATTTCGTCCTTTGTGAGATCGGCGGCACCGTCGGCGACATCGAGTCGTTGCCTTTCATCGAGGCCATCCGCCAGCTGAAGAACGAACTGGGCCGCGGTCGCTCGATCAGCGTCCACGTCACGCTGGTGCCCTACATCGCCGCCGCGGGCGAACTGAAGACCAAGCCGACCCAGCATTCGGTGCGGGAGATCGCCGCGCTGGGCGTCGCCCCGGACGTGCTGGTCTGCCGCTGCGAACATCCGCTGCCCGAGTCGGATCGCGCCAAGATCGCCTTGTTCTGCAACGTGCCCGCGAGCGCGGTCATTCCCGCGCTGGATGCGAAGAGCATCTATGCCGTGCCGCTCCAGTACCACGCCGAGGGACTCGACTCGGAGGTGTTGAAGGCGTTCGGGATCGAACCCGGCGCTGCGCCCGAGCTGTCCCGCTGGATCGAGATCGTCGATCGCCTGACCAACCCCGAAGGCGAGGTAACGGTCGGCGTCGTCGGCAAATATGTCGGCCTTCAGGATGCGTACAAGTCGCTCAACGAGGCGCTGGTTCACGGCGGCATCGCCAACAAGGTGAAGGTCAACGTCCGCTGGATCGACGCGGAGCTGTTCGAGGGCCCTGACGGCGACATCGCCGCGCATCTGGAACCGTGCCACGCCATCCTGGTCCCCGGCGCGTTCGGCGAGCGCGGCGCCGAGGGCAAGATCGCCAGCGTCCGCTTCGCCCGCGAGCGCAACGTACCCTATTTCGGCATCTGCTTCGGCATGCAGATGGCCTGTATCGAGGGCGCGCGCGAGCTCGCCGGCATCGCCGACGCCTCGTCCACCGAGTTCGGCCCGACGGATGAGCCGGTCGTCGGCCTCATCACCGAATGGATGGGCCGTGCGGGACTGGAGAAGCGCGAGGAGCAGGGCGATCTCGGCGGCACGATGAGGCTGGGCTCGTACGATGCGACGCTGGCAGGCAACAGCGTTGTGGCCTCGATCTACGGCGGCACGGCGATCCAGGAGCGCCACCGCCACCGGTACGAGGTCAACACCCACTATAGGGATGCGCTGGAGGAGGGCGGCCTGGTATTCAGCGGCATGTCGCCCGACGGCACGTTGCCGGAAATCGTCGAGCGGCCGGATCATCCGTGGTTCGTCGGCGTCCAGTTCCACCCGGAACTGAAATCCAAACCCTTCGACCCGCATCCCCTGTTCGCCAGCTTCATCGCGGCGGCGGTGAAGCAGAGCCGGCTGGTCTGAGAGGCCCCACCGCCGGATTTCGAGGCCGCAGCGGGTGGAATGAGGGCGCCCGGACCTTGCGGCCCGGACGCCCCGCGACGCCTGGAAAAGGGAGAAACAGGCGCCGAGCTTGTTACGCCGCCTTGACTTCCTCAGTGGCGGTGGTGTCGCTCGCCTCTACGGCGGCCAGCGGCGCGCCCGTCTTGATGGCGATAGTCTTCGGCTTCATCGCCTCCGGCACCTCGCGGACGAGATCGATGACCAGCAGGCCGTCGTTCAGCCGCGCATCCTCGACGAACACGAAGTCCGCGAGTTCGAAGCGGCGCTCGAACGAGCGGGTCGCGATACCGACATGGACGAAGTTGGCGTTCGGCTTGTCGTCCTTCTTCCCCGCGACCAGCAGCATGTTCTGCTGGGCGGTGATGTCGATTTCGTCACGGCCGAATCCTGCCACTGCGAGGGTGATGCGGTAACGGTCGTCGGCGATCCGTTCGAGGTTGAAGGGCGGGTAGTTCTCGGCCGCCGCGCCACGCGCGTTGGTCTCGAGAAGGTCAAACAGCCGGTCGAAGCCGATGGTCGAACGGCGATAGGGGGTCAGGTCGAGTCGCATTTCAAATCCTCCGATGAGCGAGTTGAAGTCGAGGCATCCGCCGAAGCGCGATGCCCGGTGCGGCCCATCAGCGGCACCGCACGAGACGGAATCTGGTATGGGCGGAACGACCTTCAAGACCCGGTAAACGAGGAATTTTCGATCTCGCAAAGCTGAACTTCGCGCATCCCAAGACGAAGCTTCGTTGAACATCCAGTAAATTGGTGGAGTTTGGCCGCAGGTTCACGGGAGATACCGATGTCGTTGACGCTTGCCCTGCTGCTCGCCGGCCAGATCGCTGCGCCGCCCGCCGGGCAGGAGCCTGCGCCCGTCAGTCCCGGTGTTCAGGCGACCGCGCCCGACGAGGCACCTGCCGCGGGCGAAGTCGGCCGCACCGGCCCGGCCGTCGCCGGTCCGGGCGGCGATATCGTCGTCACCGCGCGCCGTCGCGCCGAGACGGTCCAGAGCGTGCCGATCGCCATCTCCGTCATCGGTGGCACAGCGATCGCGGAGACGGGTGCCTACAACGTCAGCCGCATCACCCAGCTTCAGCCGACGTTGCAGTTCTATTCGACCAACCCGCGCAATTCAGCCGCCAACATCCGCGGGCTCGGTGCGCCGTTCGGGCTGACCAACGACGGGATCGAGCAGGGCGTCGGCATCTATGTCGATCAGGTCTATTACAGCCGCATCGCCTCGGCGACGTTCGACTTCACCGATACCGAGCGGATCGAGATCCTGCGCGGGCCGCAGGGGACGCTGTACGGCAAGAACACCACCGCCGGCGCGATCAACATCACCACGCGTCCGCCCAGCTTCACGCCGGAGGCGCGGGTGGAGTTCAGCGGCGGCAATCTCGACTTCTTTCAGGGCAAGGCCTCGATCAGCGGTCCGCTGGTGGAGGATCGCATCGCCGCGCGCCTGTCCGCGTCGGTCACCACGCGCCGCGGTACGATCTACAACGTCCGCACCGACGAGTATCTGAACAGTCAGGACAATCTCGGCCTGCGCGGCCAGATGCTGTTCCGCGCGACGCCCGATCTCGATCTGACGCTCTACGCGGACTACAACCGCCAGAACCCGAATTGCTGCGTCCAGTATTATGCCCGCACCGGCGCGACGCAGCGACCGACGATCCGCCAGTACGCCGCGCTGGCGGCGGCGCAGGCCTATGTCGTCCCATCGACCAACGCGTTCGACCGCGTTACCGACGTCGATACCGACCTGCGCGCGAAGCAGGAGCTCGGCGGGCTGTCGCTGGTCGCCAACTGGGATCTTGGCGCATCCACGCTGACGTCGGTGACGGCGTGGCGGTTCTGGCATTGGGACCCGTCGAACGACCGCGATTTCATTGGCCTGCCGATCACCACCGTCTCCGCCAATCCCTCGCAGCAGAGCCAGTTCAGTCAGGAGCTGCGGATCGGATCGAACGGTACGAACGCCGTCGATTACACGCTGGGCGCATTCTACTTCTATCAGGAGATCGATACGCAGGGACTTCAGGTGCAGGGACCCGCGGCCAGCGCCTTCCTGCTCAACCCGACCAGCGCGGGCGGACGCAACCCTGCCACGCTGAACGGCCTGACCTCGCGCAATACGATCGGCTTCACCAACACGTCGGCGGCGCTGTTCGGCAAGCTGACGTGGCACGCCAGCGACGCCTTCTCGATTTCGCCTGGCCTGCGCGTCAACTACGACAAGAAGGACGGGTCCTACGTCTCGGTCGTCACGAACGGCGCGGGCAGCACGACGCTGACCAGCGACCAGCGCGGCGTGCTGGCGCCGCAGACCTACGAGCCGTCGTTCGACAACTGGAACGTGTCGGGGGATATCACCGCCGCCTGGACCGTCACGCCCGACATCCACGCCTATGCGACCTACGCGCGCAGCTACAAATCGGGTGGCATCAACCTGTCTGGCCTGCCGCTGGACGGCAGCAACAACCCGATCCTCGCGGCGGCGACGGTCGACCCGGAAAAGGTCAACCATTTCGAGCTGGGCCTGAAGACGCAGTTCGCCGACCGCCGCGCGACGGTGAACCTCGCGGCGTTCTGGACCGAGATCGACGATTATCAGGCGACGGTGACGAACGGCCAGCTCGGCGTGCTGCGCGGGTATCTCGCGAATGCAGGCAAGGTCCGGACGCGTGGCATCGAATTCGACAGCGCGTTTCGCCCGACCTCCCGCTTCAACGTCTACGTCAACGGCGCATGGACCGACGCGAAATATGTGAAGTTCGTCGACGCGCCGTGCCCGCCCGAACTGTCCGGCGGCACCACCGCGACGGCGACCAGTCCGGCGACCCCCGCAGGCACCGGCACGGTCAGTCCGGCCGCATGCGACATTTCCGGCCAACGTCTGCCGGGCGTGTCGAAATGGGCGTTTTCCTACGGCGCGGAATACGACTTGCCGGCCCGGGTCGCCGGCCTCGATGGGCAATTCTACATCGGCTATGACGGCAGCTACCGCTCGCGCTTCTCGTCCAACCCGTCGCGGTCGCTGTATACGGACATCAACGGCTATGCGCTCAGCAATTTCCGGCTGGGCTTCAAGGCGAAAGATAGCTGGAACGTGTTCGGCTGGCTCCGCAACGCCTTCGATCGCAACTATTACGAGGTGCTGGCGCTGCAATCGGGCAGTACGGGTCTGGTCGTCGGCCAGCCCGGCGATCCGCGCACTTATGGCCTGACGGTGTCGCGGAGTTTCTGAGCCGACGATGTAGCATCGCGAGATTCTGGTGCGCCAATCGCCACCGTGGATGCCGTTCCAAGACCGACGTCCGCGGTGGCGCATGCGCGTCGGTCGGTTGGCTCGCCGCTATGTGGATATCAGGACGAGCCCGGCACGACGAAACAGACGAACTGAACGGCGCGCGACCGTAACCCGCCGTTCAGCTTCGCTCGAATACACATCGATCATACCGGCGGGGAGCCGCAGTCTGGAAGCTCCCGCACCCCTGTCGGTATCGCGCCGGCACGCGTATCGCCGGTGGGGCGGGAAGATGGGGTAAGACGGCAAACGCCCGGATCGTTGCCGACCCGGGCGCCTGCGTGACGATCGCTCGTCAGCCCCCATTTTCCCGCTCTCGCCCGGCCTGTTGGCGGCGTAAGAGCATTCCCCGAACCACGGCCGTTGCCTGTGTCTCAGCGAGGTCAGTGCTAGGTCGCCTCCCTCACTTTGTCACCAGCCTTGCGGCTCCCACGACACGATTGGTCGCGACGTGTGGATTCGACGCAACAGATCCGTTCAGGTTGCTTGGGGGCGGGGGCGTGCTACAGCCAGCGGCGACATGATCCTATCCAGCTACGAACGGATGATCGCCCGCCGCTATCTGCTGCCGGGACGAGGTGAGCGCTTCATCGTGCTCGTCGCCGGTTTCAGCCTCGGCGCGGTCATGCTCGGCGTCGCCGCGCTCGTCATCGTGATGAGCGTGATGAACGGCTTCCGCGCCGAACTCTTCGACAAGATCGTCGGGCTGAACGGCCACGCGGTCGTGCAGGGTTACGGCAACCGCCTCGCCGACTGGCGCCAGATCGCCGCGCAGGCGAAGGCGACACCCGGCGTCGTGTCGGCCATTCCCCTGATCGAACAGCCCCTGTTCGCCAGCTACAACGGCCGCTCCGAATTCATCCTGATGCGCGGCATGCAGGTGTCGGACATCCGCGCCAACGCCGGCATCCGCCGCGGTCTGATCGCGGGATCGCTCGCCCGCCTGACGCCGGGATCGAACAACGTCGCGATCGGATCGCGCCTCGCCGAGTCCCTCGGCGCGACGATCGGCTCCGATATCTCGATCATCTCTCCGCAGGGTCAGTCGACGCCGTTCGGCACCGTCCCGCGCATCGTCAGCTACAAGGTGGCGGCGATCTTCGAAATCGGCATCTACGACTATGACAAGGCGTATGTGCTGATGCCGATGGAGGATGCGCAGACCTTCCTCCTGTTGGGCGACAAGGTCGGCATGGTCGAACTGACGACGACGAACGCGGACAAGGTCGGCGAGATCCTCGCGCCGCTGAAGGAAAGGCTGAACGGCGGCGCGGTCATCGCCGACTGGCGTACGCTCAACGCGCAGCTGTTCGAGGCGCTGGCGGTGGAGCGGGTGGCGATGTTCGTCGTGCTGTGCATCATCATCCTCGTCGCCGCGTTCAACATCGCATCCTCGCTCATCATGCTGGTGCGATCCAAGACACGCGACATCGCGATCCTGCGCACGATGGGCGCGACGCGCGGCGCGATGCTGCGCATCTTCATCACGGTGGGCACGACGATCGGCGTTCTGGGCACGGTTGCCGGATTGCTGCTGGGCGCGATCTTCCTGTTCTTCCGCCAGTCGGTGGTAAACTTCGTGCAGCTCGTGACGGGCCAGAATTTGTGGGACCCGTCGATCCGCTATCTGACGACGCTGCCGTCCAAGCCCGATCCGGCGGAGATCACGCTGATCGTCATCATGGCGCTGGTCCTGACTTTTCTGGCCACGCTCTATCCGTCGTTCAAGGCGGCGAACACCGATCCGGTCGAGGTGCTGCGCTATGAATGATGCGGTCCTCCAGACCTCCGGTCTCGCGCGCAGCTTCACGCAAGGCGGGGAGACGATCCACGTCCTGCGCGGCGTCGACCTCGCGGTGCAGCCCGGCGAGATCGTCGCGCTGCTCGGCGCCTCGGGCTCGGGCAAGTCGACGCTGCTTCAGGCGGTCGGCCTGCTGGAGGGCGGGTTCGAAGGCTCGATCCGCATCGCCGGCGAAGAAGCCGCCAGCCTCGACGCCGCCGGCCGCACCGTGGTGCGCCGCGACCGGCTCGGCTTCGTCTATCAGTTCCACCATTTGCTGCCCGACTTCGACGCCACGGAAAATGTCGTCCTGCCGCAGCTCATCCACGGCGCGGAGCGCGATGCCGCGCTCGCCCGCGCGCGCGACCTGTTGACCATACTCGGCCTCGGCCACCGGCTGACGCACCGGCCCAGCCAGTTGTCGGGGGGCGAGCAGCAACGCGTCGCCGTCGCCCGCGCGCTTGCCAACCGGCCGGCGCTGGTGCTGGCCGACGAGCCCACCGGCAATCTCGACGAACACACCGCCGACATCGTGCTGGCGGAGTTCCTGCGGCTGGTCCGCGGCGAAGGCTCGGCCGCGCTGGTCGCCACCCATAACGAACGACTGGCGCTGAAGATGGACCGCGTCGTCCGCCTGCACGAGGGCCGGTTACGGTGAGCCTCTGGCGGCAGGTGCCGACGCTCGCCGGCCGCCACGTCACGCTCCGCCCGCTGGTCCGCAAGGACGAAGCCGCTCTCGTCGCGGCCGCATCCGCGGGCGATCTTTGGGACATCTTCTACGCCAACGTGTCGATGATGAAGGTGCCGGACCGCTGGTTCGCCGCCGCCTTCGCCGAACAGGATCACGGCCGCGCGTTGATCTTCGCGGTCGAGGATGCGGCCGGCACCGTCGTCGGCACGACCCGGCTGATGCGGATGGCGGAACAGCATCGCCGGCTGGAGATCGGCGGGACCTTCTACGCGAAGTCTGCGCAGCGCACCGGCATCAACACCGAGGCGAAGCTGATGCTGCTGACCCACGCGTTCGACGCGATGGACTGCCAGTGCGTGCAGATTCGCACCGACCAGCTCAACATCCGCAGCCAGGCCGCGATCGAGCGGCTCGGCGCGCGCCGCGACGGCGTGCTCCGCGGGCATCAGGTGATGGCGGATGGACGGCTGCGCGATACCGTCGTCTACTCGATCCTCGACCGCGAATGGCCAGGGGTGAGGGCTAATCTGCGCTACCTGCTCGCACGCCATGACGCCCGCCCCGGGGGAGCCACGACATGATCCACGACCATATCGTCCGTGCCGCGGACGGCACGCCGGTGCCGCTCTCGGATTATGCGGAAAAGGTGCTGCTGATCGTCAACACCGCGTCGAAATGCGGGTTCACGCCGCAATATGAGGGGCTGGAGGCGCTTCACCGTACCTATGCGGGTCGGGGGCTGTCGGTGCTGGCGTTCCCCTGCAACCAGTTCGGCGCTCAGGAGCCGGGCGACGCGGCGGAGATCGCGAACTTCTGCTCGCTGACCTACGACGTCGACTTTCCCGTCATGGCGAAGATCGACGTCAACGGCGCTCAGGCCGATCCGCTGTTCGAGGACCTGAAGGCCGCCGCGCCCGGCCTGCTCGGATCGAAGGCGATCAAGTGGAACTTCACCAAGTTCCTCGTTTCGCGCGACGGCATCCGCGTTACCCGCTACGCACCCACGACCAAGCCGGAAGAGTTGACCAAGGACATCGAAGCCCTCCTCTGAAACGTCCCCGGCACCGGAAGGTGGCGCGCCCTCAGGGCGACACGGGGCGCGACCGCAGGCAATACCGCCCGCGGATCTGTCCCACCGCACTTCACACTCGCCGCGCCGCCTACACCGCGAACGCAGGCTCGCCCTTCCGATGCGCCAGCGCTGCCCCGATCGAGGTCGCGCCGCCCAGCAGGAAGCTGATCCCCAGCACATATCCCGGCAACGTCAGCGCCGACCACGGCAGCGTTGCCAGCACGAAGCCGGCCAGCACGAGATTGACGATACCCAGCACGACCATCATCCCCCGGCCGCGTCGCATGCGGAACCCGAACACCAGTTCCATCACGCCCCGCACGCCCAGCCATACGGCGACCAGCATTGCCAGCGACAGTGCGCCCGTTGCGGGTTCGAACATCATGACGCCACCGATGAACAGCGACAACAGGCCAAAGAGGATCGCATAGGCCCGGCTTTCATGGCCCTTGCCGACGATGCCGGCGATGATCGACGTCACCCCCGCCGCCATGAGGAAAATGCCGATGACAAGCGTGGCCGCCAACGTCGCCGCGAACGGCGCCGCGAAGGCGAGGATGCCGAGCACCACGGACAGGACCCCGTAAGCGAGGATCCAGCCCCACCCCGCGCCGATCCCCCTGGTGCGCAATCCTTCCATCGCGCGCGGTGTGTCGGTCATCATAATGCTCCTGTTGGGATGCCGCGACGAACGGCCCGTCGCACGCACGGTTCCGACGCTGGTCGAATCGTTCGCCAGCGCCTACTTCCGGGGGATGCATTCCGGGTTCGTGCCACTTCGCGTCTTTTCGTCATACACCATGCTCGATGGCGCGATCGAGCCGAAGGCGATCGCGGCGCAGGCAAAGGCGCTGGGCTTCCCCGCCGCCGCGCTGACCGACCGCAACGGACTGTACGCGGCGATGGCATTTTCGGACGCTGCGAAGAAGGGCGGGGTGCAGCCGATCATCGGCACGATGCTCGGCATCGCGCGACCGGACATGCCGGAGGGCGTAGCCGCGCCGATCGACTGGATCGCGCTCTATGCGCAGGACACGACCGGTTACGACAATCTCTGCGCGCTGGTATCGGCCGCGCATCTCGACCGCCCGATCGAACTCGCGGCGCATGTGTCGTTCGAGATGCTGTCGCGCCACACCGATGGCCTGATCGCGCTGACCGCCGGCGGTGAGGGTGCCGTCGCGCGCCTGTTCGCGGAGGATCAGCCCGACCGTGCGCGGGCCTATATGGATCGGCTCCAGTCGCTCTTCGAAAATCGTCTCTATGTCGAACTCAGCCGCCGCAGCGATCCCGTCGAGATGGCCGCCGAGCCGGCGCTGATCGATCTCGCCTATGACCGCGACCTGCCGCTCGTCGCGACCAATCCCTGCTGCTTCGCCGAAAGTGCGTTCGGCGACGCGCACGATGCCATGCTCTGCATCGCCAACTCGACCTATGTCGAAACGGAGGATCGCCCGCGCAGTTGCCCCGACGCGTGGCTGAAACCGGCCGACACGATGAAGGCGCTGTTCGACGATCTGCCCGAAGCGATCGCCAACACGCTGATCGTCGCGCAACGCTGCGCGGTGATGGCCCCCAGCCGCAAGCCGATCCTGCCGACACTGGCCGGCGACCTCGACGGCGAGGCGGAGATGCTTCGCAACGACGCCGCCGCCGGGCTGGAGGCGCGGCTCGACCGCATCGCCGAACTGCGCGCGCTGAAGGGCGAATCCGAGGGCGAGGCGGGCTGGCGCGACCTGTATCGTGAACGGCTGGCGTTCGAGGTCGACGTGATCGTCCAGATGGGCTTTCCCGGCTACTTCCTGATCGTCGCGGACTTCATCAAATGGGCGAAGGACCACGACATTCCAGTCGGTCCGGGCCGTGGTTCGGGTGCGGGCTCCGTCGTCGCCTGGGCGCTGACGATCACCGACCTCGATCCGCTCCAGCTCGGCCTGTTGTTCGAGCGCTTCCTGAACCCGGAGCGCGTGTCGATGCCCGATTTCGACATCGACTTCTGCGAAACCCGGCGTGGCGAGGTCATCCGCTACGTGCAGGAGAAATATGGACGCGATCAGGTCGCGCAGATCATCACCTTCGGTAAGCTGAAGGCGCGCGCCGTGCTCAAGGACACCGGCCGCGTCCTCCAGATGAGCTACGGTCAGGTCGATCGCCTCGCCAAGCTCGTGCCGAACCACCCGACCGACCCATGGGACCTGAAGCGCGCGCTGAACGGCGTGCCCGAGCTGGCGAAGGAATACGCCAACGACAATCAGGTCCGCCGGCTGTGGGACCTCGCCACCAAGCTGGAGGGGCTGCCGCGGCACTCCTCGACGCATGCCGCCGGCGTCGTGATCGGCGACCGGCCGCTGGCGAAGCTGGTGCCGCTCTACCGCGACCCGCGGTCCGACATGCCCGTCACCCAGTTCGACATGAAATATGTCGAGGGCGCTGGGCTCGTGAAGTTCGACTTTCTCGGCCTCAAGACGCTGTCGGTGCTCCAGAAAGCGGTGCAGCTTCTGAACAAGCGCGGCGTGTCGATCCAGCTCGACGCGCTCGAATGGGACGATCCGCTCGTCTACCAGTTGCTCCAGCGCGGCGACACGGTCGGCGTATTCCAGCTCGAATCGGAGGGGATGCGGCGGACACTGTCCGCCGTCCGCCCGACCAATTTCGGCGACATCATCGCGCTCGTCTCGCTCTATCGGCCCGGCCCGATGGACAACATCCCCAGCTTCGGCCGCCGCAAGCAGGGGACGGAGCCGATCGTCTATCCGCACAAGCTGCTCGAAGGCATCCTGTCCGAAACCTACGGCATCTTCGTCTATCAGGAACAGGTGATGCAGGCCGCGCAGGTGCTGGCCGGCTATTCGCTCGGCGGCGCCGACCTGCTGCGTCGCGCAATGGGCAAGAAGGTGAAGGCGGAGATGGACGCGCAGCGTTCGACCTTCGTCGAGGGCTGCGAAAAGGCGAACGGCATCCCCAAGGCCAAGGCCAACGAGCTGTTCGACCTGATCGACAAGTTCGCCGGCTACGGCTTCAACAAGTCGCACGCCGCCGCCTACGCCTTGCTCGCCTATCAGACCGCGTGGCTGAAGGCGCACCACCCGCATGAATTCTACGCCGCGTCGATGTGCTACGACATGGCGCTCACGGACAAGCTCGGCATCTTCGTCGAGGACGCCCGCCGTGCCGGCGTGACGATGCTGCCACCCTGCATCAACGCCAGCCAGCCCGACTTCGACGTTCAGCCGTTCAGCGTCGGCGGCGACGAGGGCCTCGCCGTCCGTTATGCCCTCGGCGCCCTCAAATCCGTCGGCGAAGGCGCGATGGAACGCCTCGTCGTCGAACGCGCCAACGGTCCCTTCGCCGGCCTCGACGACCTTGCGACCCGCGTCGATCCGCGCCTCCTGAACAAGCGTCAGCTCGAAACGCTGGCCGCGGCGGGCGCGTTCGACGGTATCGACGACAATCGTGCCGGCGTTCACGCGGTCGCGGAAACCTTGCTCGCCGTCGCCGCGCGCACGCACGAACAAAAGACCAGCGGGCAGGGCGGCCTGTTCGGCGACACGGCCCACGCCGGCGACGCGATCAAGCTGCCCACATCGGTGCGCTGGTCGCTGTCGGAGCGGATGGAGCAGGAGAAGGAAGCGTTCGGCTTCTACTTCTCCGCGCATCCGGTCGACCGGCATTCGCACCTCGCGCACATGCACGGCGCGCGCAGCTTCGCCTCGCTCGGCGAGTTGACGATCCCCGACGATGGCACACGCGCCGGTGCGACGATGGCGGTGCTGGTGGAGGACGCGCGCTGGCGCACCTCTGCGCGCGGCAAACGCTACATGATGGCGCAGCTGTCCGATTCGAGCGGGCAGTTCGTCGCCACCTGTTTCGACGATCTCGTCGCCAAGGATCTGGAGGAAGCGGCGCGGATGGGCGGCTGCGCGCTCATCACTGTCGAACTCGACCGTCGCCCGGGCGAGGAAACACCGCGCGTGTCGGTCAAGCGAATCCAGCCATTTGAAACGCTGGCGGCCGCTGCCCGTTTCGTCATCGAGGTCGAAGTGACTGATGAGGCAGCATTTTCCGCGCTTGCCACGCTACTGTCCGATCATCGCGGGGCACGCGGAGAGGTATGGGCAACGCTGACCACCGATCGCGGCCCAGCCCGGTTGCTGCTCGGCCGGGATTTCCTGCTCGATGCGGAGCTTGCGGGACATATCGAGGCGTTGCACGGTGTCGCCGCCGCCCGGCTCAAGACCTCCGAGACGAGGCTGAAACTGGTCGGCTGATCCGGCCGCGCGCTCCCGCCGGTCGGCGGACCGGGAGAGTCGACGCGTGCTGGGATCGATGCAGGACATGGAATTGCGCGTGTCGCGCATCATCGACCACGCCGCGCGCGAACATGCCGGCCGCTCGATCGTTACCCGTTGGGCGGACGGCAGCGAGAGCCGCACAACCTGGGCCGGCATCGCCCATGACGCGAAACGGCTGGCGCAGGCGCTCGAACGTCTCGGAATGCAACGCGGCGACCGCATCGCGACGCTGGCGATGAACCATGCCAACCACCTCGTCGCGTGGTACGGCGCGATGGGCATGGGCGGCGTGATCCACACGATCAACCCGCGGCTGTTCGACGATCAGCTCGTCTATATCGGCAACCACGCCGGCGACCGCATCCTTCTCTACGACCGCATGTTCCAGCCAATTGTCGATCGCTTGAAGCATCGCTGGACCAGCATCGAACACTATGTGGTCATGGACGGGAAGGGGCCGGGCACGCTCGCCGAATCGCTAGCGGGGGAGGACGGCGATTACGCGTGGGCCGAGGGCCCGGAGCGCGACCCGTGCATGCTCGCCTATACCAGCGGCACGACCGGCGATCCCAAGGGCGTACTGTATACGCACCGTTCGTCCGTCATCCACGCGCTGACCGTCATCACGCCCGCGGTCTTCAACCTGTCGTCGCGCGCGATCGTGCAGCCGGTGGTGCCGATGTTCCACGCCGCCGGCTGGGGCCTGCCGCTCGCCGTGCCGATCGCGGGCGCAAGCTATGTCTTTTCCGCGGTCAATGACCCGGCCGTGCTGTGTGACCTGATGACCCGCTACAAGGTCACGCATTTTGCCGGCGTGCCTACGGTATGGCTCGGCGTGTTCGGCCATATCGATGCCGGCAATCCCCCGCCCGCACATCTGAAATATGCCAGCGTCGGTGGCTCGGCCGCGCCGCGCGCGATGATCGAGCGGCTCATGGGAATGGGTATGGAGGTCGCGCATCTCTGGGGCATGACCGAAACTTCCCCCGTCGGCACCGCCGGTCAGCGTCCGCCGGAATGGGACGAGATGTCGCGCAACGAACAGCTCGATCTCGTCTCGAAGCAGGGCCAGATCCCGTTCGGCATCGAATTGCGCGTCGTCGACGACGCGGGCAACGTCCTGCCCCGCGACGGCATATCCTCCGGCCAGCTTCAGGTCCGCGGCCCCTGGGTCATCAAACGCTATTACGGCGCGACCGAGGATGCGGTCGACGCGGACGGCTGGTTCGACACCGGCGACGTATCCGTCCTTCATCCCGACGGCACGATGCAGATCACCGACCGGTCGAAGGACGTGATCAAGTCCGGCGGCGAATGGATCAGCTCCGTGGATCTCGAGAACGCCGCGGTCGGCTGCCCCGGCGTCGCCGAGGCTGCGGCCATCGCCATCCCTCATCCGAAATGGGATGAGCGGCCGCTGCTCGTCGTCGTCCGCAAGCCGGGCAGCGACGTCTCGGCCGCGGACATCCAGACGCACCTCACCGGACAGGTGGCGAAATGGTGGCTGCCGGACGAAATAGTCTTCGTCGACAAACTCCCGCACACCGCCACGGGCAAGCTGCTGAAGACCGCGCTCCGCGAACGCTTCCGCGGCTACGTGCTAGCGGAGGTTTGAGGCGGCAGCCCCACCAAAGCCATCAGTCTAGGACGGACCATCCTCGGCGACCCCGTCACGTCAACGAAGGCTGGGTTTCAAGCGCTTGCAGGGATCTCATACCCGAAGAGACCCCAGCTTTCGCTGGTTGAAGCAGGCAAGCGGCGGCAGGGTTCAGCTAACCGCCGCCCGCCAACGGCCATCATTTAATCCTCCTTCGTCTTCTCCGCGCCCTGCTCGCCAGCATTGTTTCCATAGCCCGCACCGGATTCCTCCTGCTCGACGGGCTGCTCCGGCGTCTCGGTTTTCGCGCGATCCTGATCGGTCATATCGGCATCCTTTCTGCCGCTCCAACGCGCGACCGGGGCCGGAGTGCCTCAGAACAACTCCCCCTGCGGACCCGCCGGCGCGCGGAACAGGTCGGTGCGCAGCGCGATCCGCTCCTTGTTCAGCCCGTGCTTGCGGCACGCGATCCGGAACCGCGTGCCCAGCAACTCCGCCCATGGCCCGGCGCCCTTCATGCGCGTGAAGAACTCCGGGTCGTTGTCGCGCCCGCCGCGCAGCGACTGGATCACGCTCATGACCTTGCCCGCACGATCAGGGAAATGCTCGTCGAGCCACGCGCGGAACAGCGGCGCGACCTCATGTGGCAGCCGCACCGGCAGGAAGAAGGCGTAGCGCGCACCGGCTTCCGCGGCGCGTTCGATCAGATGCTCGATTTCGTGATCGGTGATCGCGGGAATGACCGGCGAGATCGAGACATAGGTCGGCACCCCCGCCGTCGACAGCGTCGCCACCGCCTTCAGCCGCCGTTCGGGATGCGGCGCGCGCGGCTCGATCGTGCCGGCGATCTTCGGGTCGAGCGAGGTCACCGACATGCACACGGCCGCCAATCCCCTGGCGGCCATCGGCGCGAGGATGTCGAGATCGCGCACCACCCGGTCGGACTTTGTCGTGATCGTCACCGGATGACCCGTCTCCGCCAGCACCTCGAGGATCGACCGCGTCACCCGCCATTCGCGCTCGATCGGCTGATACGGATCGGTGTTGGTGCCGAGCGCCATCGGCCGCGCGACATAGCCCGGCTTTCGTAATTCGGTGCGTAACAGCATTGCGGCATCCGGCTTCACGAACAGCCGACTTTCGAAATCCAGCCCCGGCGACAGGTCGTGGAATGCGTGGCTCGGCCGCGCGAAGCAGTAGATGCAGCCATGCTCGCACCCCCGATAGGGATTGATCGAACGGTCGAACGGCACGTCGGGCGAGGCATTGCGGCTGATGATCGTCCGCGGCCGCTCGACGGTGACCGTCGTCTTCAGCGGCGCCAGCGCGCCGTCGATCCCCTCCCGCTCATCCAGCCAGTCTCCGTCGGCTTCCACCTGCGGCAGGTTGAATCGCCGGCTCTCCACATTGTGAGTCGCACCGCGCACGGGCCGGGTGTTTGCCATGCCGCGATGGTACGATGGCAATCAGAACGTATCAAGAACATTGTCGATGATGGGCGAGTACCGACCCTCGGCAAGCTACCGCTCCAGCAATCGCGGCATCAGCTCCACGAAGTTGCAGGGGCGATGTCGACTGTCCAACTGCTCGCGCAGGATACCGTCCCACCCGTCCTTCACCGCCCCCGTCGAACCGGGCAGCGCGAACACATAGGTGCCACCAGCCACGCACGCACAGGCTCGCGACTGAACCGTGGAGGTACCGATCTTGGCATAGCTCAGCCAGCGGAACAGTTCCCCGAAGCCGGGGATCATCTTCTCGGCGACTTGCTCGATCGCCTCGGGCGTCACGTCGCGCCCGGTCACGCCGGTGCCGCCGGTGGTGATGACGACATCGACTTCCGGATCGGCGATCCACCTGCGCAATCGCGTCACGATCGTGTCGACATCATCCCGCTCGATCGCGCGGTCCGCCAGCACGTGGCCCGCCGTCGTCAGCCGTTCGATCAGCGTGTCGCCCGAACGATCCTCCGCCAGCCCGCGCGTGTCGGACACCGTCAGCACCGCGATCCGCACCGGCAAAAAGGTGCGGCTCTCGTCGATTGCCATCAATCGCCCTGAACGCTGGAGCCGATCGTGGCGGTGACCGACTTCACGATGTTCGGCTGCATCGCCATGGCCGCCGCCGCCCGCCGCAGCAGGTCGCCGTCGGTCATCGCGCTCGCCGCCGCCGCCACCGTGCCGGGGATCGCCTTCACGACGGACACGATGTTCTCGGCGAAACTGTTCGCGGGGGCGGACGGCACCGGCGTCGGCTGCATCGCCAGCGCCGCGGTCCGGATCGGCGATACCGCATTCGGCAATGTCACCGCCGCCCGCACCGGAGCGATGACCTGCGCCACCGCGACCGCCGTGGGGGCGGGGGCGGTCACCACCGGCGCGCGAACGATCCGCGGCCGGACGGCAGCCACGACGGCCCGGGCCGGAGCCGCGGCATAGGCCACACCGCTATCACCACGCGACGGCATCCGGACCGCCAGCGCGCCGCTCATCCCCGGAAAGCGCGGCCACATCCCCTGCGCCAACGCGGCACGGCTGGTCGATGCCGACTTGCCGCCCTGCGTCTCGTACATCCAGTAATTGCGCAGCACCGTCGTGACGTATCCGCGCGTCTCCCAATAGGGGATGCTCTCGATATACATCAGCGGGTCGCCGCCATCATGGACCAGCGTGTTCCACTCTCCGACCGGCTTCGGCCCGGCATTATAGGCGGCGATCACCTTTGGCAGCAGCCCGCCCGTCAAGCCCATGTCGCGCAGCCGTTCCAGATGGCGCTGCCCGATATCCATGTTCACCGACGGCTTGCCGAGCGCGACCTTGTCGATCGTCGTGCCCCGTTCACGCGCGAAATCGGTCGCAGCGGCGGGCATGATCTGCATCAGGCCGTAAGCACCCGCCTGGCTCGTCACCCTGGGCCGAAAGCGCGATTCCTCCAGCGTGTGTGCGTAGACCAGCGCCTTGTCGACGCGCCAGCCGCTGTCCGGCTGCCAGTTCGGCGTTGGATAGCGCGCGTCCGCGGTCGGCGTCACGCCCTGCGGACAGTTGTGCGCCAGCCAGATCGTCGTCGCCGGCAGGTCGAGCGTCTCGGCCAGCTTCACGAGGCTGCCGAACTCCGCCGGATTGCCGATCTTCGCCTGCTGGCGGATCACGTCGTCCGCCAGATCGGCCTCGCCGACCTCGATCAGCGCCGCCGCGACGCGCACGTTCGGGCGCTTGTCGAGCAGCGTCCAGTCCGCGTCCCGCATCCCGCCCTTGGCACCGATCGCGCCGCGCATCCCCAGCGCCTGTCGCGCAAGCTGTCCGTAGAAGCTCTCGCCGAACTGCGCCGCCGCTTTCAGGCGACCCTCGATCCGGTCCGGCCGCGCGCACACCATGTCCGCCCGCGATGCCCAATAAAGGCCCGCCGCGCGCAGATCGACATCGCCCGCGCGTGCCGCCACGCCCTCGAACCCCGTCTCCGCCGCTGCGCAGTCACCCTGTCGCCACGCCGCCAGCGCCGTCATCCAGCGACCCTGCACCGCCCAGTCGCCGCTGCCGGCCGCCGCCAGCGCGCCGAGTTCGCGCACCTTGGCGTCGTCGCCACGCAGGAAATACATCCACGCGACCTTCGCCTGCCACTCGGTCATCGCCTCCGGGGTAAGGCCGCTCGTCTGAATCAGCAGCGCCTCGGCGGATGCGCCGTCGTCGACCTTGACGTAGGGCTGCATCTTCTGTGCGAGATCGGCCGCGACCAAGTCGCTTTTCGTCGCCTTCGCACGGACGCGGCGGGGGGCGCCGTCCTGCCAGATCAGCCGCTGCGCCACCGGCAGCGGCGGCAGGTCGGTTGCGCCCCGCGACGATGCCAGCCGCCGCAGCGCCTCCGCCTGCGGAAGTTCGGGCGCTTCGTTGAGCAGCGTGACCAGCGGCCCCAGCTCGACACGCGGCGAACCCTTCGCGGTGTAGAGTTCGGCACGCGCGATCGCGTGCAGCGGCCCCGGCTTCATCGCGTCCAGCCCCAGCTGCGCGTCCTGCCAACGCTGCGCCCGGATCGCTGCGAACACCTGTGCATACGCCGCCCGTTGCCCGTCATCCAGCTGGGTCGGAATCCGCGCCGTCTGCGCCGAGCGGGTTTCGCCGGACGGGTCGCCGCCCGATTCCGCCGCCATCGCGGGCAGGGGCAGGCTGGCCAGCGCCACCGTCATCGCCGCTCTCAAACGCATGTTGCAGCTCATCGATCTGCCCCCATCAGCAATTGCAGGTCGCGCCAGCTTTCGGCCTTCATCGCCGGACGCTCGATCAGCATCCGCGGATGGGCGGAGGCTACGACCTTCGTATGTCCGCTTTTATGGTTAAACGCCTGCAAAGAACCGCGCGCATCGATTCGCTCCATCGCCAGCACGGCACGGCTCGTCGCATCGCCGAGCAGCAGCAGCCGTTCCGGCGCGACCAGTTCGACATGGTGGCGCGCAATCTCGCCCAGCTTTGCCTCGATATCGCGGGGCATCCGCCCGGCGGCGGGGCGACGCGCGCAGACCGCGGCGATGTGCACCGTTTCGCGAGACAGCCCGATCGCGGCGAGCATCCGGTCGAACAATCTGCCCGGCTCGCCCGCGAGCAGGGCGCCGGCATTGCCGTCGTCACGGTCGGGGCAATCGACCAGCACCATGACCTTGGCATCGGCGGGACCCGTAGCGGCAAGCGACACACCGCTCCACGCCGCCTCGGGCGCATTCGACCCTGCCCTCCAACCGAGAAACGCCTCCAGCGTGGCGGGCAGCGAATCCGCCGCCGGGGCCTCCACCGCCACCGGAGCCGGGGCGGGGGCCGCCAGCCAGTCGCGCGGGACGTCCTCGACCAGCACGTCGACACCCGCCTCCGCCCACCACGCGATCGCGCTGGCGATCGTCGCGCGGTCGGCGGGAACGGACTGTGCCGTATCGATATTCCGGTATGCCCCCATCGCCGGGCGTCATGCTCCACGGTTGACGCGGCGGTCAATGTAGCGGAACGGCTTATTGGACAGGATGGTGCGGCATCACGCCCGGCGGATCGCCGGCGGGGCCGCTGGAGAGAAGAGGCCATGAGCGAACGCGAGTCGATGCCCTACGACGTGGTGATCGTCGGTGCCGGCCCTGCCGGGCTGTCGGCGGCGATCCGTCTGAAACAGCTCGCCAACGAAGCCGGTGCGGAACTGGCCGTCTGCGTGCTGGAAAAGGGCTCCGAGGTCGGCGCGCACATCCTGTCGGGCGCGGTGATCGACCCGCGGGCGATGGACGAGCTGATCCCCGACTGGCGCGATACCGACTGCCCGCTGGCGGAGACGCCGGTGACGGAGAACATCCACTGGGTGCTGACCGCAAAGGGCAAGTTCAACCTGCCCCATCTGTGGACCCCGCCGTTCCTGCATAACAAGGGCACCTACACCTGTTCGCTGGGCAATCTTTGCCGCTGGCTCGCGGGTCGCGCCGAGGAACTGGGCGTCGAGATTTTCCCCGGCTTCGCCGCGGCGGAGATCCTGTTCGACGAGAATGGTCGCGTGAAAGGCGTCGCGACCGGCGACATGGGCGTCGCCCGCGACGGCACGCACAAGGGTGACTACACGCCCGGTCTCGAAATCCACGCCAAATACACCTTCTTTGCAGAGGGCGTTCGCGGACATCTGACCAAGGAGGTCATCCGCACCTTCGATCTCGCCGCGAACAGCGATCCGCAGGTCTACGGCCTCGGCGTCAAGGAACTCTGGGACATCGACCCGGAGAAGCATCACCCCGGCCGCGTCGTCCATACGCAGGGGTTCCCGCTCGGCAACGACGCGAACGGCGGCGGCTGGATCTATCATCAGGCCAACGGTCAGGTGTCGATCGGCTTCGTGACGTGGCTCGGCTATACCAACCCCTATATTTCTCCCTTCCAGGAGATGCAGAAGTGGAAGACTCATCCCGCGGTCGCGGAGTTGCTCGCGGGCGGCAAGCGCGTGTCCTACGGCGCGCGCGCGATCAACGACGGCGGGTTGCAGTCGATCCCGAAGCTGGTCTTCCCCGGCGGCGCGCTGATCGGCTGTTCGGCGGGCTTCCTCAACGTCCCCCGCATCAAGGGTACGCACGGCGCGCAGAAGTCGGCGATGCTGGCCGCCGAAGCCGCCTTCGCCGCGATCCAGCAGGGTCGCGAGCATGACGAGCTGACCGCCTATCCGGAGGCGTTCGAGGCGTCGTGGCTGAAGAAGGAGTTGTCGGTCGTCCGCAACGTCGTGCCGCTGGTCAAGAAGTTCGGCGACTTCCTCGGTTCCGGCCTGTCGGGCATCACCATGTGGCTGGAGCATTTCGGCCTGAAGATGCCCTTCACGATGAAGCATCACCCGGACCATGAGAGCCTGTGGCGCAAGGACCTCGTCAAGCCACCGGTCTATCCCAAGCCCGACGGCGTCCTGACCTTCGATCGCCTGTCGTCGGTGTTCCTGTCGAACACCAATCACGAGGAGGACCAGCCGGTCCACCTGACGCTGCGCGACCCGAACGTGCCCGTCGAATACGACCTGCCGATGTACGACGAACCGGCGCAGCGTTATTGCCCGGCCGGCGTCTACGAGATCGTCGGGCAGGACACCGGCGACCCGAAGTTCGTCATCAACGCGCAGAATTGCGTCCACTGCAAGACCTGCGACATCAAGGACCCGACCCAGAACATCAACTGGGTCGTCCCGGAAGGCGGCGGTGGCCCGAATTATCCGAACATGTAACCTGATCGCGCTGGCCGCCGCCTTCGCCTCGCCGGCTGCGGCGGATACCGGCCGCACCGCGTATCTGACGGCGCGCGCGGCGGAAGCGGACGGCGACGGGCCGGCCGCATCTGCCGCCTACGCCGCCGCCCTCGCGGCGTCGCCGGACGATCCGGTCGTCGCGATCCGCGCCTTCCGCGCCGGCATCGCGAGTGGCGACGCGGCGCTGGTCCGCAAGACCGCCGCCGTCCTGCGCGATGCCGGTGTCGCGCCCGCCGATGCCGCGCTGTTCCCGATCGCCGATGCGGCCCGGGCCGGCGACGCCGCCGCCCTGACACGGGCGACGCGCGCCCTCTCCACCGATCGCCTCCGCATCCTCGCGCCGATGATCGAGGCATGGGCGGCGGGCGGCAATGCCGGCGTCGCGCTGCTCGACCGGACGACGATCGACCCGGTCGCCCGGCCGCTGGTCGCCGAGCACCGTGCGTTGCTGCTGATCGCCGCCGGTCGCGCGAGCGAGGGGAGCGCGGCCGCCGGCCTCGCCTCCACCACCAGTCCCGCCCCGCGCCTCGCCGCCGCCGAGCTGTTCGTCGGCGCGGGCGAACCGGATCGGGCACAGGCGCTGCTCGGCACCGGCCGGCCGCTTCCCGTCGGTCGAAAGCCGACCCCCGCCTTCGGCATGTCGCGCCTGTTCCTGCGGCTGGCGGAGGATCTCGGCCGTGGCGAGCAGGCCAGCACCTTATCGCTGTCGCTCGCCCGCGCCGCGCTCGACGCCGACCCCGATTATGCGCGGGCACGCCTGATCCTCGCCAATCAGCTCGCGCGTGCCGGCGATGCCGACGCCGCCCTGACCAACCTCGCCGCGATCCCCGTCGTCGGCCCGCTGTCGGAGGAGGCGCTGTCGGGCGAGGTGCTGGACGCGCGCATCGCGCTGCTCGGCGGCAGCGACCGGTCGGCGGAGGCGCTCGCCGCCGCTCGCACCCGTGCCGCCGCAACCGATGCGACCTTCGTCGATCGCGTCCGCCTCGCCGACCTGCTGGTCGAGGCGGATAGCCCGGCGGAGGCCGCCCCCATCTACGCCCGTGTTCTCGATGATCCCCGCATCGCCAGACGCTGGAACGCGTGGCTCCGCTACGCCACCGCGCTCGACGCCGCCGATCGGTGGAAAGACGCCCGCCGCGCCCTGCGCCGCGCGGTAGCGCTCGGCCCCGACCAGCCGCTGGTCCTCAATTATCTCGGCTACGGTCTCGTCGATCGCGGCGAGGATATCGCCGCCGCGACGCGGATGCTGGAAAAGGCGCATGCGCTGGAGCCGGAGGACCCGGCCATCGCCGACTCGCTCGGCTGGGCCTATCACCGCGCCGGCCAGACTGCCCGCGCGCTGCCGCTGCTGGAACGCGCCGCACAGGACAGCCCCGCCGACGCCGACATCGCCGACCATCTCGGCGACGTCTATTGGGCCACCGGTCGCCGCTACGAAGCCCGCTACGCGTGGCGCGCCGCCGCGCTGGTCGCGGAGCCGCGAGCGATCGGCCGGTTGACGGCCAAGATCGAGAACGGCCCGGCGGCGCGCTAGCCGCTTGATTTCACGCCCGTGCCGCCGCGCAGGCAGGGGGCCAGATGCCGCAGAGGCTCCCGGTTTCATGGGCAGTGGCGAAACGGGACCCCGGCCTTCGCCGGGGTGGAACCGGTATGGAGTGCCACAGGGTGATGCAGACAAGGAAAGCTGGACCCGCGCAGACATCAACCAGAAGCCTTCCGCAACTCCGCAACCTCATCTTGCCCCCGAACCGCCCCTGCCGCATCACCCGCGCGATGATCGCAGAACCCGCTCCCGCCAAGATCAACCTCGCGCTTCACGTCCGCCATCGCCGGCCGGACGGCTATCACGAACTCGAAACCCTGTTCGCCTTCGCCGCCGACGGCGACACGATCACCGTTGGGAAAGCTTCCGAGGACTCGTTCGAAATCGAAGGTCCCTTCGCGGCAGTCCTGCAATCTCCCTCCGCGGTCGGGAATGGAACGGCGCCCGCCAACCTCGTGACCGCCGCCCGCGACGCCTTCCGCACACATCACACCACACCTCCCGTCGCGATCACACTCACCAAAAACCTGCCGATCGCATCCGGCATCGGTGGTGGCTCGGCGGACGCTGCCGCTACCCTCCGCGCGCTTGCAAGGTTGACCGGTATCGGTCCGCACGCGCCTGCGCTGTTCGCCATCGCCGAAGGCCTCGGCGCCGACGTGCCCGCCTGCCTGCTCGGCCGCACCACGCTCGGCACCGGCAAGGGCGAAGCGTTGATCCCGATCGAGGGCGCTTCCGGTACGCCGTTGCTGCTGGTCAATCCCAACGTCGCCGTCTCCACCGCCGCGGTCTTCGCCGGCTGGGACGGGATCGACCGCGGCCCGCTGGGGGAGGGGCCGCTGCTCGTCCGCGCCCGGGCCGCCCGCAACGATCTCGAAGCGTCCGCCCGGTCGCTCGCCCCGGTCATCGGCGAGGTCCGCGCGCTGCTCGATGCCGCCCCCGGCGTGCTGCTGTCCCGCATGTCCGGCTCCGGCGCGACCTGCTTCGCGCTGTTCGACACGCCCGACGCCCGCGACACCGCAGCCGCCTTGGCCTCCGCGAAGGGCTGGTGGACGCTCGCGACCGTCATGACCTGAAAAGTTTGTCGCACGAAGCCGCGAGGGGAGAGCGGTGCCGCGCCCGCCGTTCCTTCCTCTTCACGGCCCGGCGCGCCTGAACTTCCTGCAGTTCCCATCTTGTTCCAAGAGAACAAACCATATACATGGAACCAGACGCGTTGCCCCCGCCACGCGCTTGCTCTAGC
The DNA here is from genome assembly GCF_001423765.1 of Sphingomonas sp. Leaf343. Taxonomy (GTDB): domain Bacteria; phylum Pseudomonadota; class Alphaproteobacteria; order Sphingomonadales; family Sphingomonadaceae; genus Sphingomonas. The sequence goes on along the minus strand of NZ_LMPG01000010.1, from coordinate 109,587 downwards.
GATGGGAGCCCCTGATGGCCGCCAATCTGAAAGTGATCGACACCGGCATGGCAACCGCTACCACCGACCGGCAAAAGGCGCTCGACGCCGCACTGGCCCAGATCGACCGTGCCTTCGGCAAGGGCTCCGCGATGAGGCTCGGCTCCAAGGAGACGATGCAGGTCGAAACGATCTCCACCGGCTCGCTCGGCCTCGACATCGCCCTTGGCGTCGGCGGCTTGCCGCGCGGCCGCGTGATCGAGGTCTATGGCCCTGAATCCTCGGGCAAGACCACGCTCGCGCTGCATGTCATCGCGGAGGCGCAGCGCGGCGGCGGCACCGCGGCGTTCGTCGATGCCGAACACGCGCTCGACCCCGTCTATGCCAAGAAGTTGGGCGTCAACATCGACGAACTGATCGTGTCGCAGCCGGATACCGGCGAGCAGGCGCTGGAGATCGTCGACACGCTCGTCCGCTCCAACGCGATCGACGTGCTCGTCGTCGACTCGGTCGCCGCGCTCGTCCCGCGCGCGGAGATCGAGGGCGAGATGGGCGACAGCCATGTCGGTCTTCAGGCCCGCCTGATGTCGCAGAGCCTGCGCAAGCTGACCGGCTCGATCAGCCGTTCGCGCTGCATGGTGATCTTCATCAACCAGCTGCGCATGAAGATCGGCGTGATGTACGGCAATCCGGAGACGACGACGGGCGGCAACGCGCTGAAGTTCTACGCGTCCGTCCGCCTCGACATCCGCCGCACCGGCGCGATCAAGGCCGGCGAGGAGATCACCGGCAACGCCACCCGCGTGAAGGTGGTGAAGAACAAGGTCGCACCGCCGTTCAAGCAGGTCGAATTCGACATCATGTACGGCGAGGGCATCTCCAAGATTGGCGAGATCCTCGATCTCGGCGTGAAGGCGGGCCTCGTCGAGAAGTCCGGTTCGTGGTTCAGCTACGATTCGATCCGCATCGGGCAGGGCCGCGAGAACGCCAAGACCTACCTGCGCGAGAACCCCGAATTGTCGGGCCGCCTCGAAAAGGCCATCCGTCAGCGCACCGACAAGGTCGCGGAGGAACTGATGGTCGGTCCCGGCGAGGACGACGACGTTTGAACCCGGCACGCCTTTCGCGTGTCGATCGGGGGGCTGCCGGCAACGGCGGCCCCCTTTTCGTTGGTGCGAAGTGGAGGACCCCGCGAACGCCTCCACTTCCTCCACTTCGGCTAAATATGGCAGCACCGAACTTTCCACCGCTGTAAGCAACGAAGCGACGCGGCAATCCCGCCCCGATCACTCCTGACCCGGCAAAGGCCCAAGCGATGACTTCTACGACGGACTGGCAAACCCGCGTCGGCGACGTCTGGGCCGCCGAGTATCACCGCACCGACCGCAGCCTCTCCGATCTCGCCTGCCATCTGGACGCCGCCATCCTCGCCGCGGCCCCCCACACGGGTACGGCCCTCGATATCGGTTGCGGGGCGGGAGCGACCAGTGCGGCGCTCGCCAGCGCCAGGCCGGATCTCCGCATCACCGGCATCGACCTGTCCGAACCACTCGTCGCCGTCGCCCGGACCCGTGTTCCGGCCGCGAGCTTTCGCATCGCTGACGCCGCGACCGACCCGCTGCCGCAGCCCCTCGACCTCCTCTATTCCCGCCACGGCGTCATGTTCTTCGCCGACCCGGTCGCCGCCTTCACCCGCCTCCGCGCAATCGCCAGACCCGGCGCACCGCTCGTCTTCTCCTGCTTCCGCGAGCGGACCCGCAACGCCTTCGCCGCCGCACTGGTCGAGGATGTCACCGGTCGAGCGCCAGTCGATGCGATCGGCTACGCCCCCGGTCCGTTCGCCTTCGCGGACATGCCGTACGTCCTCGACCTGCTGACCCGAACGGGCTGGACCGCGATCACCGCCGCCGCGATCGAGTTCGATTATGTCGCGGGCGAGGGGACCGATCCCGTCGCCGAAGCCACCTCGTTCCTCACGCGAATCGGCCCGGTCGCGCGGGCGATCGCCGACGCCGCGGACCGCCCGCAGTTGAGCGCGCGTCTCTCCGCCGCGCTCGCGCGTTACCGCATCGAAGATCGCGTCGTCCTGCCCGCATCGGCATGGATCTGGCGCGCGCATGCAGGGGAGCCGTCATGACCATCATCGTCCACCATCTCGAAAATTCGCGCTCGCAGCGCATCCTGTGGATGCTGGAGGAACTCGGCCTCCCCTATGAGGTGAAGCGCTACGCCCGCGATGCGAAGACGATGCTCGCCCCGCCCGAACTGCGCCGCGTCCACCCGCTCGGCAAGTCGCCGGTGATCGAGGACGACGGCACGATCGTCGCCGAAACCGGAGCGATCGTGGAATATCTGGTCGAGAAGGCGGACGGCCGCCTCGGACCCCGGGCGCACCGGGATGCGGTGCTGCGCTATCGCTTCTGGCTGCACTACGCCGAAGGGTCGCTGATGCCGCCCTTGCTCGTGAAGCTGATCCTCGGGCGCATCCCACTGGTCGGCAACACGATCGCCGGCCGCATCCAGCCGATGATCGATCGTCATCTCGATTACGTCGAGAGCGAGCTGTCGCAGCGGCCGTGGTTCGCCGGCGACGCGATCTCCGCCGCCGACATCATGATGAGTTTCCCGTTGGAGGCCGCCCGCAACCGCGCGGGTCTCGATACCGGCCGCCCGGCGACGATCGCCTGGATCGAGAAGGTCCACGCGCGACCCGCCTATCAGGCCGCACTGAAGGCGGGCGGCCCCTATCGCTACGCCTGAACCCTAAGCGCGCGGGGGTATATCCTCGAACCGCTCCACCGCCACCGCCGGGCCACCGCCCGCCGGGGCGGTAGCGGCGATCACGTCCGGGTCCTCGCGCGGATCGAGCCCGCCCTCCCACTTCGCCACCACCGACGCCGCGATCGCGTTGCCGATGACGTTGGTCGCGGACCGGCCCATGTCGAGGAAATGATCCACCGCCAGGATCAGCAGCAACCCCGCCTCTGGAATCTTGAACAGCGACAGCGTCCCCGCGATCACCACCAGCGACGCGCGCGGCACGCCGGCGATGCCCTTCGACGTCACCATCAGCACCAGCAGCATCGTGATCTGCTCGCCGATCGACAGATGGATGCCGTAGGCCTGCGCGATGAACAGCGACGCGAACGTCATGTACATCATCGATCCGTCGAGATTGAACGAATAGCCTAGCGGCAACACGAAACTGGCGATCCGCGGCGGCACCCCGAACTTGTCCAGCGCCTCCAGCGTCCGTGGATACGCCGCCTCAGACGATGCGGTCGAAAAGGCGAGGATCAGCGGATCGCGGATATACCGCACCAGAAACCGCGTCCGCGGCCCGAGCAGCACGAATGCGATCCCGATCAGCAGCAGCCACAGCAGCGCCAGCCCGAGATAGAAGGACCCCATGAAATAGGCGAGGTCGCCGAGTACGCCCGGCCCACGCTCGGCCAGCGTCGACGCGACCGCTGCGAACACCGCGATCGGCGCGAACCGCATGACGTAGTTGGTGATCTGCAACATCACCGCGACCAGCGCCTCGACCGCGCGCACCAGCGGCGCGGCCTTCTCGCCGACCGCCGTGATCGCCACGCCGACGAAGACGGAAAAAACGACGATCTGCAAAATCTCGTTCGTCGCCATCGCCTCGACCATCGACGCCGGCACGATATGGCTGACGAACGTCTTCAGATCGAACGCCGCCCGCGCCAAACCGGCGTCCGCTGTGGCCGGCGGCAACGGCAGCGCCAGCCCGACACCCGGTTGCAGCACGTTGACCAGGATCAGCCCCAGCGTCAGCGACAACAAGCTGGCGGTCACGAACCAGCCCAGACTCTTCAGTCCCACCCGCCCCAGCGCCGCCGTGTCGCCCATATGCGCGATGCCGACGACCAGCGTCGAAAACACCAAAGGCGCGATAATCATCTTGATAAGGCGCAGGAACAGCGTCGTCAGGATCGAGAAATATCCCGCGATCGTCGTCAGCCGGTCCGCCGACGCCGCGCTGCCGTCGTCGATAGCGACATGCAGCCCCCAACCGATGACCAGCCCCAGAACGAGCGCGCCCAAAATCCAGTAAGTGAGGCGCATGGCCATTCCGAACTCCCGATACGTGCCGGGAAGGGAAGGGGATTGCGGCGGCGCGGTCAAGGGGCCTACCCACCTCGATCATGTTCGCCACCCGCCGCCATCTGCTCGCCGCCGCCACCGCGCTGCCGTTCCTGTCCGTCGCGGGCGCACTCCGCGCCGCCGGGCCGGACCTGTCGCGGCTTCAGGATATCACGCGCGACGCGGTTCCGATCGGGCCGCAGGAATATGCCGGTCGCCTTGCCCGTGCGCAGGCGCTGATGAAGGCGAACGGCCTCGGCGCGATCCTGATCGAATCGGGGTCGTCGATGACCTATTTCACCGGCGTTCGCTGGGGCCGGAGCGAACGGCTGACCGCCGTCGTCATCCCGGTGGAGGGTCGCCCGTGCATCGTCACGCCCTTTTTCGAGGAACCCTCGGTCCGCCAGACGCTGGCGATCCCGGCGGACGTGCGCGTATGGCAGGAGGATCAGGACCCGCTGCGCACCGTCGCCGGTTTCCTGACCGATCGCCGCCTCGGCACGCGGCCGATCGGCATCGAGGAAACCGTCCGCTTCTTCGCGGTCGAGGCACTCGCCGCCGCGCTGCCCCGCGCCCGCCTGACCAGCGCCAACGCGGTCGTGCGCGGCTGTCGCATGCTCAAGACCCCGGCGGAGATCGCACTGATGCAGGTCGCCACCGACGTGACGATCGCCGCCTACCGCTGGACGCATCCGCGGGTCGAAGCGGGCATGACCGGCGCGGAGATCGGCGCGCTCATGAACGCCGCCACCCGCAAGCTCGGCGGCAGTCCCGAATTCGCCCTCGCCCTGATCGGCCCGGCCGCCGCGCTTCCGCACGGCAGCCGGGAGGTCATCCGCGTCGCCGACGGACAGGTCGTGCTGATGGATTGCGGCTGCACCGTCCTCGGCTATCAATCGGACGTGTCGCGCACCTGGGTCCACGGCACCGCCACGCTGGAACACCGGAAAGTCTGGGACACCGTCGCGCGCGGCCAGCAGATCGCCTTCGCCGCCGCAAAAATCAGCGCACCCGCCGGCAGCGTCGACGACGCCGTCCGCCGCTATTACGAAAGCGCCGGCTACGGCCCCCGCTACCGCCTGCCCGGCCTGTCGCACCGCACCGGGCACGGCATCGGCATGGACGGCCACGAACCCGTCAACCTCGTCCATAACGAGGCGACGCCGCTCGCCGCCGGCATGTGCTTCTCCGACGAACCCGGCCTGTACCTGCCGGGGAAGTTCGGTGTCCGGCTGGAGGATTGCTTCCACATGACCCCGACCGGTCCGAAGTGGTTCAGCAAGCCGCCCCGGTCGCTCGACGCGCCGGTATGATGCGGCGCGATCTCGCCACGAGCGGCTACGCGAAATGGCCGCACCGCCTGAACGACGACGCACGCGATGCGGTGTCGGGACTATTCGAGGCCCTCCCGGCCACCCAGCCCGGAAAACGCATCGACCCGGGCTTGCTCGACGCCTTCCCGGCGCTGGCCGACATCACGGCAGCGGCAGCCACGATGATCGGCGACGATGCCCGGCCGGTCCGCGCGTTGCTGTTCGACAAACGTGACGGAGCCAATTGGGCGCTCGGCTGGCATCAGGATCGCACGATCGAGGTGGCCGAGCGCGTCGAAACCGACGGCTTCGGACCGTTTACCGTGAAGCAGGGCCGCCTCCACGTCGCGCCGCCGATCGGCGTCATCGAGCACATGCTGACCGTCCGCATCCATGTCGACGCGGTGGATGCGGACAACGGTGCCTTGATGGTCGTCCCCGGCTCGCACCGGCTCGGCTACATCGCCGAGGACGCGATCGGCTCGATCGTCGAGGCTGGCGGCGAATATGCCTGTCTCGCCGATGCAGGCGAGGTATGGTTCTACAGCACGCCCATCCTGCATCGATCGGCACGAACCACCCCGTCGCGGCGCCGGCGCGTGCTCCAGATCGACTACGCCCATGACCCGCTGCCCGGTGGCCTGCGCTGGGGCGTCGACGGCTGAGCCCGTCAAATCCTGTCCTACACCACCGCCGTCGCGTACAACGCCCGCATGCCCGCCCTCACGCCCCGACAGCAAACATCTTCCACTAACCGCGCCACTGCGCCGAAGTGGAGGACATCCGTCCAGCGCCTCCACTTCCTCCACTTCGGTGTCTCGTCCCCCGCGAATCGGGCGCTTGAGCCGATCCCGTCGCTCGCCTAAGCCGCTGCCCCATGACATCCACGAACGACATCCGCCGCGGCTTCCTCGATTACTTCGGCTCGACCGGTCACCGCATCGTGCCGTCCGCGCCGCTGGTGCCGCAGAACGATCCGACGCTGATGTTCGTCAACGCGGGCATGGTCCCGTTCAAGAACGTGTTCACCGGCCTCGAAAGCCGCCCCTACGTCACCGCCACGTCGTCGCAGAAATGCGTGCGCGCGGGCGGAAAGCACAACGATCTCGACAATGTCGGCTACACCGCGCGGCACCACACCTTCTTCGAGATGCTCGGCAATTTCTCGTTCGGCGACTATTTCAAGGAACAGGCGATCGTTCACGCGTGGACCCTGCTGACGAAGGAATGGGGCCTCGACCCGGATCGCCTGACCGCCACCGTCTACCATACCGATGACGAGGCGTTCGATCTCTGGAAGAAGATCGCCGGCCTGCCCGATCACCGGATCATCCGCATCCCGACCAAGGACAATTTCTGGGCGATGGGCGACAGCGGCCCTTGCGGCCCCTGCTCGGAAATCTTCTTCGATCACGGCGACCATATCGCCGGTGGCCCTCCCGGCTCGCCGGACGAGGACGGCGATCGCTTCGTCGAGATCTGGAACCTCGTGTTCATGCAATATGAGCAGGACGCGAACGAGATCGTCGGCGAGCTGCCGAAGAAGTCGATCGACACCGGCATGGGTCTCGAACGCGTCGCCGCCGTGATGCAAGGCGTCCACGATAATTACGACACCGACACTTTCAGGGCGCTGATCGCTGCCTCGACCGCGCTCACCCACACTGCGCCCGACGGCGAGTGGAAGGCGTCGCACCGCGTCATCGCCGACCATCTGCGCTCGGCCGGGTTCCTCGTCGCGGACGGGGTGCTGCCGGCGAACGAGGGCAGGGGCTATGTCCTGCGCCGGATCATGCGGCGTGCGATGCGCCACGCCCACCTGATCGGCGCGAAGGAGCCGTTGATGCACCGGCTCGTGCCGGCGCTCGTCGCCGAGATGGGCGCGGCCTTTCCCGAACTGGTCCGCGCGCAGCCGCTGATCGAGGCGACGCTCCAGCAGGAGGAGACGCGTTTCCGCCAGACGCTCGACCGCGGCCTGAAGCTTCTCGACGAGGCGACGGCGGGCCTGGCAGAGGGCGGCACGCTGGCTGGCGAAACCGCGTTCAAGCTCTACGACACCTACGGCTTTCCGTACGACCTGACCGAGGACGCCCTGCGCGCGCAGGGGCTCGCGGTCGATCGTGCCGGGTTCGACGCGGCGATGGCCGAACAGAAGCGCGCCGCCCGCGCCGCATGGAAGGGGTCGGGCGCCAAGGCTTCGGACGACCTGTGGTTCGACATCGCCGAACAGTCCGGCTCGACCGAGTTCACCGGCTACGCCAACGACACCGGCGAGGCGGAGGTCGTCGCGCTGATCCGCGACGGCGTGCGCGTCGATCACGCCACCGCCGGCGAAACAGTTGCGATCGTCGTCAACCAGACGCCGTTCTACGCCGAATCCGGCGGTCAGGTCGGCGATGCCGGCATCGTGTCGAGCGACGTCGGCCTGCACGCGCTCGTCACCGACACGTCGAAGCAACTCGGCCGCATCTGGGTCCATCACGCCGACGTCCAGTCGGGCGAGATCAGGGTCGGCGACGCCGTGAAGCTGGCGATCGACCTGACCCGTCGCGCCGCGATCCGCGCCAACCACTCGGCGACCCACTTGTTGCATGAGGCGCTGCGCCAGCGGCTCGGCACGCATGTCGCGCAAAAGGGCTCGCTGGTCGCGCCCGACCGCCTGCGCTTCGACTTCTCGCAACCGGTCGCCGTTACCGCTGCGGACATCGCCGAGGTCGAAACGCGCGTGAACGAGCAGGTCCGCGGTAATGGCCCCGTCGTCACCCGCCTGATGACGCCTGACGAAGCCATCGCAGAGGGCGCGATGGCGCTGTTCGGCGAGAAATACGGCGACGAGGTCCGTGTCGTGTCGATGGGGCAGGACGACGACGGCGCCTACAGCCTCGAACTCTGCGGCGGCACGCATGTCGGCGCGCTGGGCGAGATCGGCCTGTTCAAGGTGATCGGCGAGGGTGCCGTGTCGTCCGGCGTCCGCCGCGTCGAGGCGCTGACCGGCGAAGCTGCCCGCGCGTGGTTCTCTCACCGCGACGAGGTGCTGCGGGAAGCTGCATCGACGCTCCGCACCACGCCCGATGAGGTGCCCGCGCGCGTCGCCGCCCTGCTCGACGACCGCAAGCGGCTGGAGCGCGAACTGGCGGAGGCGAAGAAGGCGATCGCGACCGGCGGCGGCGCGGGTGCACCCGCCGGTCCGGAGGACGTCGGCGGCACAGCCTTTATCGGTCAGGTGCTCGACGGCTTCGACGCCAAGGGGCTTCGGGGTGCGGTGGACGAGGCGAAGCAACGGCTCGGCTCCGGCGTCGCGGCGATCGTCGCCGTCAACGATGGCCGCGCCTCGATCGCGGTGGGAGTCACCCCCGACCTCGTCGGCACCCGCAACGCAGTCGAGCTGCTTCAGGTCGCCGTCGCGGCGGTCGGCGGCAAGGGCGGCGGCGGTCGTCCCGATATGGCACAGGGCGGCGGACCGGACGGCGACAAGGCGGCCGGTGCGCTCGACGCGATCCGCGCGGCGCTGGTATCCTGACCGGCGGCAGCTATCCTAATCCGTTCCCGATGGTTCGGCGTTCATGACAGCGAAGGGAATGGGGATGCGGGGACGGTGGATCGGGTCGGCGGCGGTCGCCTGCGTGGCGCTCGCGATGCCGGCCATCGCCCAGTCCGCGCGCGACATCCTGACCCAGGCGGCGTTCGAGGATCGCAATCGTGACACCGCCCTGTCCCGCGTCGACCGCGTCCGCGACATCGCGGCGGCGCGCCCCAATGACGAGGATTATGCCGTGCTGGCGGCGGTCGCGCTAGGCTATCGCGCGAAGCTGACCGGCAGCCGGTCGGAGGCGACCGCAGCGCGCAAGGAGTTCGAGACGGTCTGTGCCCGCTTCCCCCGCAATGCGGAGGCACAGCTTGGCCTCGGCGCGTGGCATCTGGGCGTCATCAACCGCGTCGGGCGGCTCGTCGGCCGCGTCGTCGGTGCCCAGCGCGGTACGGGCATCGCCGCGATCGAACGGTCGGTCGCGCTCGGTGGCAACCGCGCGATGTTCGCCGGGTTCGCGGGGATGATGCTGATCGAGCTCGATCCCGAAGACGCGCGCGGCCGGACCCTGCTGGAAACCGCCGTCCGTGCGCCTGCGCCGACCCCGCTCGATCGCATCGTCCAGCGCAGCGCGGCGCAGGTCGCCGCCACCCTGCGTCAGGGCAATGCGAAACAGGCACAGGAACTGGCCGACCGCCTCCTTCCCTTCGGCTGGTACCGTCCGAAGTAATCAGGCCAGGTCGCTCTTTCGCCGCACCCGGCGGATGCGCGGTTCCCGCTCCATCGCCGCCTCGCGCCGGATCAACTGCCGTAGTTCGTCACGCTTCTCGTGAATCGACGCGATCACCAGCCCCATCGCGACCCCAAGATCGACCAGCACCGCCTCCGACAGTTGCAGCGAACTCTCCAGGGTCTCCGGCACCGCATCGGTCACGCCCGCCCGGTACAGTTCCGCCGCATGCCCCGCGTCCCGCGCACGGGCGATGATCGGCAGGGCAGGGGCCGCCGCCCGCAACCGCCGCGTCAGCCGCGCGGTCAGTACGGGATCGTCCATCGTCAGCACCAGCGCGCGCGATGCGGTAAGCTTTAGCCGGTCGATCAACTCGCCGCGCGCCACGTCGCCGAACAAGACCGGATACCCCTCCGCCCGCGCCCGCGACACCGCGTCGATATCCGCCTCGACCGCGATGTACGGCTGCCCATGCGTCGCCAGCATATCGGCGATCATCCGTCCGACGCGCCCGAACCCGATCAGCACGGTGCGACTGCCGCCGTCGTCGGCCTCCGGAATGGGTGCGGCGATATCCCGCGCCTCTATCCGCCGGGCAGCGATCCGGCCCACCTTCGCCAGCAACGGCGTGATCGTCAGGCCGATCGCCGTCACCGTCTGCCAGAAGGCGGCGGTGGACGGCAGGATCAACTGCGCCTGCGCGGCGGTGCCCAGCACGATCAGCGTCGTCTCCGACGGGCTGCCCATCAGCAGCCCCGTCTCCGCCGCCACGCCCGCGCGCGCATGCGCCACCCGCAGCAGCAGGTACGTCACGACAGCCTTGACCGCGACCACCCCCGCCACCGCCAGCAACAGTCCCGACCAGTTCTGCCCGATCAGTCTCAGGTCGAGGCTCATACCCACCGTGATGAGGAACACGCCCAGCGCCAGCCCCTTGAACGGCGCGGTCATCACCTCGACCTCGCTGTGATATTCGGTTTCCGCGATCAGCAGCCCGGCGAGCAGCGCGCCGACGATCGGCGACAGCCCCGCCGCGGTCGTCGCGACGGAGGCGACGATCACGACCAGCAACGACGCCGCTAGGAACAGCTCGGGGCTCTTGGTCCGCGCCGCCTGCGCGAACAATCTCGGTAGTACGATTCGCCCGCCGAGATACATGGCGACCACGGTCGCTCCGCCCCTCAGCGCGACACCCGCGATCCCGGTCCATCCTTCGTCGCTCGCGGTCGGGGCCATGGCGCCGAGCGCGAAGATGATCGGCACCAGCGCCAGATCCTCGAACAGCAACATGCCGAATGCGCCGCGTCCGACCGGGCTCGTCGTTCCCACCAAGGGCAGCACCAGGGCGGTTGAGGACAGCGCCAGCGCCAGCCCCAGTCCCGCCGCGCCCGCCCAGTCCTGTCCGATCAGGTGCAGCGCGATCGCGATCAGCGCGGCCGACCCGAACAACTCGGCCGCCCCCGTCCCGAACACCAGCTGCCGCATCCCCCATAATCGCCGGAACGACAGTTCCAGCCCGATCGAGAACAGCAGCAGGATGATGCCGAATTCTGCGAACGGCTCGATCGACGCCGGGTCGCTGATCGTCACGTAATAGAGCCACGGGAACATGCCCGTCAGTTGCCCCAGACCGGCGGGGCCGACCGCCAGACCCACCAGGATGAACCCGATCACCGGGCTGATCCGGAACCGGGCGAACGCCGGGATCACCAGACCGGCCGCGCCGAGGATCACCAGAGCATCCGAGAAACCTTCATTGTCCAACCTGAGCGCCATGCGCCCGACTTAACCAGCCGAAGCCGGATCAGGCTAGGCTTGATCGTCCGCCACATCGGATTTGGATCGTCGCCCTCGCGCATCGCCGATGTTCGGCGCATACCGACGATCATGACGCTTCGGACTCCTCGATCCGCGCTGATGCTCTGGACTGCGGGCGTGCTGCTCGGCGTCGCCGTCCTGCCGCTGGTGATGTGGCATGGCCGGCTTTACTACGCCGAGGGGGGAACCAGCCCGGATGGCCCGGGCATGCTGATGGTCGCGATGCTGATGACGTCGCCGATGTGGTTCGGAATGTGGATGGCGGCGAGCTTCGCGTATCTCTTCCGCTACCGCGGCGGGACCCCGTTGGCAGCAGGGGCGGGAGCGACGCTGCTGTCGCTCGTCCTGTCGGTGCTGGCCTGCCTGTTCAGCATCGGCTTCGGCTGGCTGGCATTCGCTCGCGTGGAGTTCTGGCGGATCACGCGATTGCCGTTCGTGTTCCACCTGCTCGGGTGCGCGATCTACTGGCAATATCTTCGGGCCGCGGCGGTGGCGCGCGGCATGCGATGAGGCGGAGCGGGCTGGATCCCGCTCCGCCCGTCGGATCAGGCGGCGACCGCCATCTTCGCTTCCAAGTTCAAGCGAACCTGCTCGAAGAACTGCTCGGTCGTCATCCATGGCTGATCCGGGCCGATCAGGATCGCGAGATCCTTGGTCATGTGGCCGTTCTCGACGGTCTGGATGCAGACGCGCTCCAGCGTCTCGGCGAACTGCGTCACTTCCGGCGTATCGTCGAACTTGCCGCGATACTTCAGCCCGCCGGTCCATGCGAAGATCGACGCGATCGGGTTGGTCGAGGTCGCCTTCCCCTGCTGATGCTGGCGATAGTGACGCGTGACGGTGCCGTGCGCGGCCTCCGCCTCGACCGTCTTGCCGTCCGGCGTCAGGAGCACCGACGTCATCAGGCCGAGCGAGCCGAAGCCCTGCGCGACCTGATCCGACTGCACGTCGCCGTCATAGTTCTTGCACGCCCACACGAACTCGCCGCTCCACTTCAGCGCCGATGCGACCATGTCGTCGATCAGGCGATGTTCGTAGACGATGCCCGCTTCCTTGAACTTGTCCTTGAACTCCGCCTCGAAGATCTCGGCGAACAGGTCCTTGAAGCGCCCGTCATACGCCTTCAGGATCGTATTCTTGGTCGACAGATATACCGGCCATTTCAGGTTCAGGCCGTAGTGCATCGACGCGCGGGCGAAGTCGCGGATCGACTCGTCCAGATTGTACATGCCCATCGCGACGCCGGCGGCAGGGAAGTCGAACACCTCGTGCTCGATCTCCTGACCGTCCTCGCCGACCCACTTCATCGTCAGCTTACCGGCACCCGGGACCTTGAAATCGGTCGCCTTGTACTGGTCGCCGAAAGCGTGACGGCCCACGACGATCGGGTGCGTCCAGCCGGGGATCAGGCGAGGGACGTTCTTGATGACGATCGGCTCGCGGAACACGACGCCACCGAGGATGTTGCGGATCGTGCCGTTCGGCGACTTCCACATCTTCTTCAGACCGAATTCCTCGACGCGCTGCTCGTCGGGGGTGATCGTTGCGCACTTCACCGCGACGCCATATTTCTGTGTCGCCTTGGCTGCATCGATCGTAACCTGATCGTCGGTCGCGTCACGATGTTCGATGCCGAGATCGTAATAGTCGAGTTCGATGTCGAGATACGGCTTGATGAGGCGCTCGCGAATCCATTCCCAGATGATCCGGGTCATTTCGTCGCCGTCGATTTCCACGATGGGCGTCTTCACCTTGATCTTGGCCATGCGGTCTCGTCCTTTGCAGCGATGATGGGGTTGCGCGCCGTCTAGGATGCGGGTTGCGCGCTGTAAACGGGCGCGGGGCGGAATGGCGTTTCCGCACGACCGAGAGGGTGGTAAAAGATGCGTTAACAATAGATCAGGGAGAGAATCATGGCGTCCGGAACTCTGGAAAGGGTGATCGCCGCAACCGCGCTGATCCTCGCCGCGCCCGCTTCGGCGCAGGGCTACAGCAACCTGTTCGTCTTCGGCGACAGTCTGGTCGACGGCGGCAACGCGCAGAAGTTCCGGCGCGACGTGAGGGGTGCCGATCCCGCTCCGACCGCAGCTGGTTACTTCCGCGGTCGCTTCTCGAACGGCTTCACCTTCGCCGATTATGTCGGCCGTGCCGTGGATGGTGGGCCGGCGGTCGCGTCTGAATATGGCGGGCGAAACTATTCCGTGGGCGGGGCCCAGGCGCGCGAGGTCATCGGCGACGCAAGTCCCAGTTTCGCCGAGCAGATCGCATTGTACGACGCCTCCGCCAACGTCTTCGACTCCCGTTCGCTGGTCCTCATCACGCTCGGCGGCAACGACGTGCGATCGGAACTGGAGCGAGTGGCGACGATCCCCGGCTATCGACCCGGTTTCGACGCGACACTCGGCGCGATGACGGACGGGCTGGCCTCACTCTACGCTCGCGGTGCCCGCAACTTCATCGTCACCGGGTTGCCCGACATCGGCCAGATCCCGGTCGTCACGCAGCTGGGTTTGCCAACGCTGTCGGCGATCGGAACCGGCCTGTCGTTCAACCTCAACATGGCGTTCGAAGGACTGGTCGGCAGCTTCGCGGCGGCCACCGGCAGCAATGCGCGATTTTTCGACTTGTTCGATTTTCAGCGAACGATCTACGCCGATCCGGCACGCTACGGACTGCCGACGATGCTCGATACCGGCCGTGCCTGCCTTCAGGCTCCCGGCGCCGCGCCTGCCTGTGACGGCTTCGTCTATTTCGACACCATCCACCCGACAACGCAGATTCACCGCGCTATCGGGCGGGGACTGACGGATCAGCTGGGGCTCGCCGCGGTGCCGGAGCCGATGACGTGGGCGATGATGATCGTCGGTGTCGCGCTCACGGGTGGCGCGCTCCGTCACCGCCGCCGCCGAACGACGGTTGCATTCGGGTGATCCGGTCGCGCCGCTGCATCGTCGGGTGCGGCGGCGCGATTGTCAGGCGAAGCGTTGGACGGTAGACCGGCGCGATGACCTCACTCGACAAACCGCCACTCGTCACCTCCACGGTGAAGTGGCGCTTCCCCGCCGTTCATCCGGAGGGTCGCAAATACGTCGCGATCTCGGCCGGGATAACGCTTCTGCTGACGATCGTCTCCAACGTGCTGTTCTGGCCGCTGGTCGGCCTGACCATCTGGGTCGCCGCTTTCTTCCGTGACCCCGTCCGCACCACGCCCCAAGGTGAAAACCTGATCGTCGCCCCTGCCGACGGTCTGGTCACGATGATCCAGCGTGTCGCGATCCCGCGCGAACTCGTGGGCGAACTGGGCGAGGCACCGCTGGTCCGCGTATCGATCTTCATGTCGGTGTTCGACGTGCACATCAATCGCACCCCTATCGCCGGCACCATCCGTCAAGTGGTCTATATTTCCGGCAAGTTCCTCAACGCCGATCTTGACAAGGCTTCCGACGAGAACGAGCGCCAGCATTTCGTCGTGGAGGCCCGTGACGGCCGCAAGATCGGCTTCACCCAGATCGCCGGCCTCGTTGCCCGCCGCATCGTCGGCTTCGTCAAGCCGGGGGACATGGTCGCCGCCGGGCAGCGTGTCGGTCTGATCCGCTTCGGCAGCCGCGTCGACGTCTACCTGCCGGACGATTGCGCGCCGCAAGTTGCGCTGGGTCAGCGGTCGATCGCTGGCGAAACCGTCCTCGGCCGGATCGGCGGAACGGCTGCTGTCGGGATCGCGCAATGACATTCATGTCTCGGTCAATCCGCTGATGGCGTTCCGACCCGCCCGTCGCCGCGAGCGTCGCGTACCCCGGGGGCTTCCACTCCGGGCAATCGCACCCAATGCTGTCACGGCTCTGGCGCTTTGCTCGGGCTTGTCCGGCGTGCGTTTTGCGATTGGCGGAAATTGGGAAATGGCGGCAGCGATGATTATGGTTGCTGGCGTGCTCGATGGCATCGACGGTCGCATCGCTCGTCTGCTTCACGGCGAGAGCAGGTTCGGCGCCGAACTCGACTCTCTTTCAGACGCCATCTCGTTCGGCGTCGCGCCGGCTCTCATCCTCTATCTTTGGTCGTTGTCCACCCTGCCACGGTTTGGCTGGATGGCATCCCTGATCCTCGCCGTATTCTGTGCATTGCGTCTGGCGCGTTTCAACGCACAGATTGATGAAACCGAGCAGCCTCACAAATCCGCCGGTTTCCTGACCGGAGTGCCCGCTCCCGCAGGAGCAGGACTCGCACTGTTGCCGTTGTTCTTCTGGTTATGGTCGGGCGAGCCAGTCTTTGCCAACCCCTACCTCGTCGCCCCATGGACTATCATCGTGGCCACCTTGATGGTGTCGAGCGTAGCGACTTTCTCATGGACATCGCTACGCCTGCGCCGACGTATCCGGTTTGAAGCGTTGGCGTTGATTGTCCTATTGGGAGCATCGCTCGTTACCGCGCCATGGCACACGCTCAGCGCAATCAGCGTGATCTATATCGCGCTGATCCCCTTCAGCGTTGCGAGCTATGCCAAAGTCAGGCGACTTCGCGCAGCCGCCGTATCGGCAAAGGTACCGGAGCCGACGCCCACCGCCTGACGGCAATGCGCCGCTCGGCCAGGGCCAAGACTTCCAATGGTGCGAAGGACGGTTCCACATGACCCATCCCCATCCGCACGATGCGCCGCCATTGCGGGCCTATCGCTAGGCCGATCACTGCCAGCGAAACTGCCAGAGCCGTTGAAAATACCAGCGCACTAACCACGATCATCACCATGTCCGCCTCCATGACGCGAACCCCTCGACCCCACTCAACCGGTCGGGATTCGTTCGGTTCCGAAACCTGCTGTTCGCCCGGTGTGTTTCATGCCGGCTGAACTACATATGTTAATGGATCAGTCCTTCGTTCTGATCTGAACCGCTTATGTTCCACTCACGTTCCATCGTCAAGCATCTGTACGTGGAATGTTCTCATCTTGCATTCGGAGCGTGGTCCGGCTAAGCAGCGCGCCTCAACTCCGCATGGGAAGCACCACATACCGGTGCGCCGGTCTTTCAGGCCGCGTCATCCGCTTCCCAGAGGCATAACCGGCAAAGGAATATCATCATGGCGGCTCCAGTCGTATCCATGCAGCAGCTCATCGAAACCGGCGCGCATTTCGGTCACCAGACCCATCGCTGGAACCCGAAGATGAAGCCCTACATCTTCGGTGACCGCAACGGCGTCCACATCCTCGATCTGTCGCAGACCGTGCCGTTGTTCGCGCGCGCTCTCGAATTCGTGTCGTCGTCGGTCGCCGGTGGTGGCAAGGTCCTGTTCGTGGGCACGAAGCGCCAGGCTCAGGAGCCTATCGCCGACGCGGCGCGTCGTTCGGGTCAGCATTTCGTCAATCACCGCTGGCTGGGCGGCATGCTTACCAACTGGAAAACGATCAGCAACTCGATCAAGCGTCTGAAGACGCTGGAGGAGCAGCTGTCGGGCGACACGCACGGCCTGACCAAGAAGGAGGTGCTCCAGCTGACGCGCGAGCGCGACAAGCTGGAAATGTCGCTTGGCGGTATTCGCGATATGGGCGGCGTGCCCGATGTCATGTTCGTGATCGACGCGAACAAGGAAGAGCTGGCGATCAAGGAAGCCAACACGCTGGGCATTCCCGTCGTCGCGATCCTCGACTCGAACGTGTCGCCGGACGGCATCGCCTTCCCGGTTCCCGCGAACGACGACGCAGCCCGCGCCATCCGCCTGTATTGCGAGGCGATCGCGATCGCGGCGACGCGTGGCGGCCAGGAGCAGCAGCGCCGCTCGGGCGCCGACATCGGTGCGATGATGGAGCCGCCGGCGGAGGAGCAGGCGATCGAGACGCCCGCAGCGGACGCCGGCACCGATCCCGTGTCGAGCGCCGATGCCGATCAGGCTATGGAAGCCGGCCAAGCCGCGGAAGCCGAGCGCCAGATCGACGCGTAACCGTCACGCGCGAAGTCTAGCGGGCGGGGCGGGGCATCATAGCTCCGCCCCGCCCGCAAACATATTCGGATAACGAAAAGGATCAGGACAATGGCCGATATCACGGCAGCGATGGTCAAGGACCTGCGCGAGAAGAGCGGCGCGGGTATGATGGACTGCAAGAAGGCGCTGAACGAAACCGCCGGCGACATGGATGCCGCGCTCGACTGGCTGCGCACCAAGGGTCTTGCGGCCGCGCAGAAGAAGTCGAGCCGTACCGCGGCCGAGGGTCTTGTCGGCGTCGCGACGTCTGGCACCAGGGGTGCTGCGGTCGAAGTGAACTCCGAGACCGATTTCGTTGCCAAGAACGATCAGTTTCAGGATTTCGTCCGCGAAGTCACGCAGATTGCACTGGCGACCGGCGACGATATCGAGACGCTGAAGGGCGAGGCGATGCCGTCCGGAACCACCGTCGCCGACGTGCTGACCAACAATGTCGCAACCATCGGCGAGAACCAGTCGCTGCGCCGCGCCCGGCGCCTCGAAGTGTCCAAGGGCGCAGTCGTGTCCTACGTCCACAATCAGCAGTCGCCGGGTCTGGGCAAGATCGGCGTGCTCGTCGCGCTCGAATCGGAGGCGTCGAACGAGGTGCTCCAGTCGCTCGGCAAGCAGCTGGCGATGCACATCGCCGCCGCGTTCCCGAAGGCGTTGAACGAGGCCGACCTCGACGAGGGCGAGATCGAGCGCGAGCGCGCGATCGCTGCCGAAAAGGCCGGTGAGAGCGGCAAGTCCGCCGAGATCATCGCCAAGATGGTCGAGGGCTCGATCGCCAAGTACCGCAAGGAGCATGCGCTGGTCAGCCAGCTGTTCGTCATGGACGGCAAGACCAAGATCAGCGACGTCGTCGCGAAGGCGGGCAAGGACGCCGGCGCGACGATCGTGCTGAAGGACTATGTGCGCTTTCAGCTTGGCGAGGGCATCGAGAAGGAAGCCTCCGACTTCGCCGCCGAAGTCGCGGCCGTGTCGGGCGTGCCGCAGCCTACCGCGTAAACCGGGCGATCCTCCCTCCCGGCGACGGAAGGGGATCATTTGGGTGACAGGAGGGGCGGTCATGGGCGAGTTGCCCGTGACTGCCCCTTCGTCACGATTGTCGCGGCCATTCTCGTGCAGCGGCTGATCGGGATGTGTGATTTTCCGGTGCAGGCACGCACTCGGGTTGCCCCTCCCGGACCTCACGCCTAAGGTTCCCGCCGCCCTGCAACAGCCTTTCGAGTATCATGCCAGAATTCAAACGCATCCTGTTGAAGCTGTCGGGGGAAGTCCTGATGGGCGAGGGCGGCCTCGCCATCGATCCCGAAACTACCGCGCGCGTCGCGCAGGAGATCGCCGACGTCCGCGCCCAGGGCTATGAACTTTGCATCGTGGTCGGGGGCGGCAACATCTTCCGGGGACTGTCGGCCGCAGCCAAGGGCATCGAGCGCGCCACCGCCGATTACATGGGTATGCTGGCGACCGTGATGAATGCGCTCGCGGTACAGAACGCGCTGGAGCAGATCGGGGTCGATACGCGCGTGCAGTCGGCGATCCCGATGGCGAGCGTCTGCGAACCGTTCATCCGCCGTCGGGCCGAACGGCATCTGGAAAAGGGCCGCGTCGTGATCTTCGCGGCAGGCGTCGGCAGCCCGTTCTTCACTACCGACTCCGGTGCCGCGTTGCGCGCCGCCGAGATGAAGTGCGACGGGCTGTTCAAGGGTACGTCGGTCGACGGCGTCTATGATGCCGATCCGAAAAAGGTGCCGACGGCCACGCGGTACGATACCGTCAGCTATTCGAAAGTGCTGTCCGACGACCTGAAGGTCATGGATGCCTCCGCCATCGCGCTGTGTCGCGACAATAATATCCCGATCGTCGTCTTCAATATCCGGGAACATGGCAATTTCGCCGCCGTGCTCGCCGGTGAAGGCGTTTCGACGATTGTACAGAATCAGGAGACGAACTGATGCCTGCCTATGACAAGGCCGATATCCAGCGCCGCATGACCGGCTCGGTCGACGCACTGAAGCACGATCTTGGCGGTCTGCGCACCGGGCGTGCATCGACGACGTTGCTCGATCCGGTCAACGTCGAGGTCTATGGTAGCCACATGCCTCTGTCGCAGGTCGCGACCGTGTCGGCTCCCGAGCCGCGAATGCTGTCGGTGCAGGTGTGGGACAAGTCGAACGTCGGCCCGGTCGAGAAGGCGATCCGCTCTGCCGGACTGGGTCTGAACCCGATCAACGATGGGCAGACGCTGCGCCTCCCCATCCCCGACCTGACCGAGGAACGTCGCAAGGAACTCGCCAAGCTGGCCAGTCAATATGCCGAGAAGGCGCGGATCGCCGCCCGCAACGTGCGTCGCGACGGCATGGACAGCCTGAAGGTGGACGAGAAGAAAAACGTGTTCGGAGAGGACGAGCGCAAGCGTTACGAAACCGAGCTTCAGAAGATCACCGACAAGACGATTGCTGATATCGATGCGGCATCGGCGGCGAAAGAGAAGGAAATTCTGGGCAAGTGAGCCCTCCGGGTTCCTTGGCGTCCGCGGCCGCGACGCTGCCCGTCGATACAGGCGGGCAGGCGGGCGTGCCGCGCCACGTCGCGATCATCATGGATGGCAACGGCCGCTGGGCGAAGCAGCGGCATCTGCCCCGACTCGCCGGGCACCGTGCCGGTGTGGAGGCGGTGCGCCGCGTCACGCGCGCGGCGCGTGAGATGGGGATCGAGGCGCTGACCCTGTACGCCTTCTCGTCCGAGAACTGGCGGCGGCCGGCGGAAGAAGTCAGCGACCTGATGGGATTGCTGCGGCTGTTCATCCGTTCCGATCTGGCGGAATTGTCGCGGGAGAATGTGCGGTTGCGCGTGATCGGCGACTATCGTGCATTTTCGCCCGACCTCGTCGCGCTGGTCGATGACGCGATCGCGAGTACGGCGTCGAATACCGGGCCGTTGCTGGCGATCGCACTGAACTATGGTGCGCAGGCCGAACTCGCGGCGGTCGCCCGCCGGCTGGCGGCACGCCTGCCCGCGGAGATGATCGACGAAGCGGCGATCGAGGCGGAACTGGACACGGCGGATCTGCCGCCGCTCGATCTCGTCATCCGCACGTCGGGGGAACAGCGTCTGTCCAACTTCCTGCTCTGGCAGGCGGCCTATGCCGAGCTGCTGTTCGTCGAGACGCTGTGGCCGGACTTCGACGGCGACGCCCTGGCGTCGGCGGTCGCGGCGTTCGCCCGGCGTCAGCGGCGTTACGGCGGCTTGTGAGCGAGCTTCCTGACGATCCTGCGGCGTTGCCGACGCCCGACGCGAAACTGCGGACACCGTCCAATCTTCGCCTGCGGATGATCGCCAGCGTGGCGATGATCGCCGTCGCTATGGTCGCGCTGTTGCTCGGCGGGATCGGAATGTGGCTGCTGGCGGTTGTGGTCTGCCTGTTCATGATGGCCGAATGGGCCGATCTCGCAAAGGTCGATCGCCGCACCAAGCGCATGAGCCAGTTCGCCCTGTCGGTGCCGCTGGCGCTGATGTCGCCGCTGGCCGCAGGACCGCATTTCTTCGTGCTGGGCGTGCTCGGCGCGGCGTTCTTCTTCGTTGCGATCGTCACGCGGAACGCCCGGCTGGCGGCGGGTACGCTATATTGTGGCTTGCCGGTATTCGCGCTGCTGGTGATCCGCGAGCAATCCGGCACCGGGCTGGTCCATGCGCTCTGGGCGCTGTCGCTGGTCTGGGCGACCGATATCGGCGCGTTCTTCGCGGGCCGTTCAATTGGCGGCCCGAAGCTGGCACCGAAGATCAGCCCGGCCAAGACCTGGTCCGGCCTGATCGGCGGCATCCTGCTGGCGACGCTGGTCGCCTATATCATCCATGCGGGATATGGCCTTCCGTCGATGCTGGTTCTCGCCACCCCCGTATTGGCGGTGCTGGCGCAGGCCGGCGACCTGTTCGAAAGCGCCCTGAAGCGTCGCGCCGGGGTCAAGGATTCCGGCAACACGCTGCCCGGACATGGCGGCGTCCTCGATCGGCTCGACGGGGTCGTGCCGGTTATGCCGGTGGCGATGCTGCTCGTGATCCTGCCGACGCTGCTGGCATGAAGACCGTCTCCGTTCTGGGCGCGACCGGGTCGGTCGGCACCTCGACGCTTGACCTGATCGAGCGCGAGCCGGAGCGGTTTCGCGTTCGGGCGCTGACCGCCAATGGCGACGTCGAGCGTCTTGCCGCAGCCGCACGCCGCACACGGGCCGAACTGGCGGTCGTCGCCGATGTTGCGCGCCTGCCGGCGCTGCGCGACGCGCTGGCCGGCACCGCGACGCGTGCCGAGGGTGGACGCGATGCGGTGATCGCCGCCGCGGCCTCGGGGGCGGACTGGACGATGGCGGCGATCGTTGGCTGTGCCGGGCTGGAGCCGGTGATGGCGGCGGTGGGGCAGGGCGGCACCGTCGTCCTCGCCAATAAGGAGCCGCTGGTGTCGGCGGGCGAGATCGTCCTCGCCGCCGCGGCCGCATCCGGTGCGACGCTGCTGCCGGCCGACAGCGAGCACAATGCGATCTTCCAGTGCCTCGCCGCCAACGACGCGCGTGCCGTCCGCCGCATCGTCCTGACCGCAAGTGGCGGGCCGTTTCGCGAATGGCCGCGGGAGCGGATGGCGAGCGTGACCCCCGAACAGGCGGTCGCGCATCCCAACTGGTCGATGGGCGCGAAGATCAGCGTCGATTCGGCGACGATGATGAACAAGGGTCTGGAACTGATCGAGGCGGCGCGGCTGTTCCCGGTCGATCCCGATTGCATCCAGATCGTCATCCACCCTCAATCGGTGATCCACTCGGCCGTGGACTATATCGACGGATCGATGCTGGCGCAGCTCGGCCCCAGCGACATGCGCGTACCGATCGCCCATTGTCTCGCCTGGCCCGATCGAATGGCGACCCCGATGGAGCCGCTGGACCTCGTCAAGCTCGGTCGGCTGGATTTCGCCGCTCCCGACGAGGATCGCTTCCCCGCGCTCCGCCTTGCGCGCGAAGTGTTGAAGGCGGGTGGCGCCCGTCCCGCGATCCTGAACGCCGTCAACGAGATCGCCGTCGCCGCGTTTCTGCAGGGTCGCATCGGCTTCCTCGAAATCGCCGCAATCGTCGGCGATATCCTCGACCGGTACGACCCGCCCGCTCCGGCGACGCTCGACGCGGTGCTCGCGATCGATGCCGAGGCGAGAGCGATAGCGGGTCGGCGCGTAGAGGATTTGGCTTGATCGACACTCCGGGCGTTCCGCTCACCTTGCTTGCCTTCATCGGCGTCATCGGCCCGCTCGTGTTCATCCACGAGATGGGCCATTATCTCGCCGGCCGCTGGTTCGGCGTGAAGGCGGAGGCGTTCTCGATCGGCTTCGGCAACGAGGTCGCGGGCTGGACCGACAAGCGCGGCACCCGCTGGAAACTGGGTTGGCTTCCGCTCGGCGGCTATGTTCGCTTTGCGGGCGACATGACGCCTGCCAGCCAGCCGACCGCAGAATGGCTGGCGCTGCCGGCGGACGAACGCGCGCGCACCTTTCAGGCGAAACCGGTGTGGCAGCGCGCAATCGTCGTCGCGGCAGGGCCGTTCGTGAACTTCGTGGCCGCGATCCTGATTCTGGCGGGCTTTGCGCACTTCTACGGCGCGCGCACCGCGCCCCCCGTGGTCGGTGACGTCGTACAGCGTAGCCCCGCCGCCGTTGCCGGCCTGCGCGCGGGCGACCGCCTGATTGCACTCGACGGCCGCGCTATGGAAAGCTTTGCCGATATCGCGCAGTTCGCGATGCTGCGCCCCGCGGAGACGGTAGCCGTCACCTATGAACGGGGTGGAACGCGCGGGAGCACGACCATGGCGATCGGCGTGGTCACCGAGAAGGATCGCTTCGGCAACGCCTATCGCATCGGCCGTATCGGCATTGCCAGCCCGCCGGCCGAATATCAGCCGGTGTCGCTGATCAAGGCGCCGCTGGTCGGGGCGCATCAGGTCGGTGACATCGTCCGTGGGACACTCGACACGCTGGGGCAGATCATCACCGGGCGGCGGTCGGTCGACGAACTCGGCGGGCCGATCCGCATCGCCAAGGTATCGGGCGAGCAGATGACGCTCGGCTGGCCGGCGTTCATCGGCCTGATCGCGCTCGTTTCCATCAATCTCGGGTTCATCAACCTGCTGCCAGTGCCGATGCTTGATGGCGGTCACCTCCTGTTCTACGCGATTGAGGCGATCCGGCGTCGGCCGGTTAGCGTCGCGGTGCAGGAATGGGCGTTCCGCGGCGGCATGGCGGCGATCCTGGCCTTGATGATTCTCGTGACCTTCAACGATCTAGGTGCCTTCGGGTTGTGGCGCGGCCTCGCCGGCCTGATCGGGTGAGCAGACTTGATCGGGTGACAAGTCTGGGGCAGGGCGACCCGCGCAGGGGCCGGCGTATCTTTCGGGGTGGGTGTGTGAAGAATAACGGTTTCAAGGTCGCCGGCATCGGCGCATCCCTGCTGGCGACCTCCATGCTGGCAGGCGTCGCCTATGCGCAGCAGGCCCGCCCCGCGGGTCAGGCTCGCACGCGTCAGGCGGTGCCGCCCGCCGGTACGCGTCAGGCGGTGCCGCCCGCCACCCCGGCCGCGACGGTGCCCGCCACTGCCGCGGGAACGATCCGCACCCTGCGCGTCGAAGGATCGCAGCGGATCGAAGCGGACACGGTGCTGTCCTATACGAAGCTGAGGGTGGGCGCGCCGTACACCGCCGCGACGCTCGATCAGGCGCTGGTCGATCTGGCGGCATCGGACCTGTTCGCGGACTATTCCATCTCCGGCGTGGAGACGGGCGACATCGTCCTGCGCATTCGCGAGAACCCGATCATCAACCGGGTGATCCTTGAGGGCAACAAGGCGATCAAAAGCGACAAGATCACGAAAGAGATCAAGCTCGCGCCACGCCAGATCTTCACGCGCACCGCGGTCCGCGCCGACGTCGCGCGGATCGTCGAACTGTATCGCCGGCAGGGTCGCTTTGCCGCGATCGTCGAGCCGAAGCAGGTCAGCCTCGACCAGAATCGCGTCGACGTGGTGTTCGAGATCGCTGAGGGGGCCAAGTCGAAGGTCCGCCAGATCAACATCCTCGGCAACGAAAAGTTCACCGACGACCAGCTGCGCGGCGAGATGGCGACCAAGCAGTCGCGCTGGTTTCGCCTGCTGTCGTCGAACACGACCTACGATCAGGATCGCCTGAACTACGACCAGCAAAAGCTGCGCCAGTTCTACCTGACCGAGGGCTATGCCGACTTCCGCGTGACGAGCGCGGTCGCCGAACTGACCCCGGACAAGCGCGACTTCATCATTACCTACGTGGTCGAGGAGGGCGCCCGCTACAAGTTCGGCGACGTCTCCGTCGACAGCGAAATCCGCGACTTCGACAACACGAAGCTCGCGGCGTCGCTGCCGATCAAGAAGGGCGACTGGTACAACGCCAAGTTGGTCGAGGACGCACTCGACAGCCTCAGCCAGGCGGCGGGCCTGTTCGGTTATGCGTTTACGCAGGTCGATCCCGAGTACCAGCGTGACAAGGACACGCTGACGATGGGGATCAATTTCCATATCGGTCAGGCGCAACGCACCTATGTCGACAGGATCGAGATCAACGGCAACACGCAGACGCAGGACAAGGTCATCCGTCGCGAAATCCGTCTGGGCGAGGGCGACGCGTTCAACACATTCCAGGTCAAGCGTTCGCAGGACCGCGTCAACTCGCTGGGGTTCTTTCAGGACAAATTCGAGATCAAGCAGACGCCGGGCAGCGCCCCCGATCGCGTTGTGCTGGAAGCGCCGGTTGAGGAGAAGTCGACGGGTGAGCTTCAGCTTTCGGCCGGTTTCTCCAGCCTCGAACGGTTCATCGTTCAGGCAAACGTCACGCAGAACAACTTCCGCGGCAAGGGCCAGACGCTCAGCTTCGGCGTCAACTATTCGACCTATTCGAAGTCGATCCAGGCCGGCTTCACCGAGCCATATCTGTTCGACAAAAATATCGCGGTGGGCTTCGACGTCTTTCGTCAGGATTTCAACCAGTTCAACTATATCGGCAGCGACCGGAACACGACCTTCAGCCAGGTGTCGACCGGTTTTCAGCTTCGTGCCGGCGTGCCGCTGACGGAATACTGGCAGCTCGCGGGTCGCTACAAGCTTTCATATGACGAGGTCGGACTGGCCAATTCCTTCCTGAACAGTGACGGCAGCTGCAATCCGCTGCTGGCGGGACGGTACCTTTGCGACTCGCTCGGCAATCGCTGGACGTCGTCGGTCGGCTATTCGCTGATCTACAACAGCCTCAACAGCGGCCTGCGCCCGACGGCGGGTACGCGCTTCTCCTTCAGCCAAGATTTCGCCGGTCTGGGCGGCGATGTGAAGTACATCAAGACCACGGCGCAGGCGGCGAAATATTATGGCCTCGGCTCCGGCTTCGTCTTCTCGCTGCAGGGCGAGGGCGGCTATATCCGATCGCTGGAGAAGAGCCGCGGTCCCAACATCGACAAGGTGCGGATCATCGACCGCTTCTACCTTGGCGAACCGAACTTCCGCGGTTTCGACATCCGCGGCGTCGGACCGCGCATCCTGCGTATCCCGTACATCACCAATGCGGACGGATCGCAGCAATTGCAGACCGATCGCAGCCAGATTCAGGACGATGCGCTGGGCGGCCGTGCCTATTATCTCGCACGGGCCGAACTGGAGATTCCG
The DNA here is from genome assembly GCF_001423765.1 of Sphingomonas sp. Leaf343. GTDB lineage: Bacteria > Pseudomonadota > Alphaproteobacteria > Sphingomonadales > Sphingomonadaceae > Sphingomonas. The sequence continues at coordinate 83,439 of NZ_LMPG01000010.1, read as the reverse complement.
TTGGGTGCGGGCGCACGCGAACTCGGTCTGCGACCGACCGTCTATGTTCAGGCAGGCAGCCTGTTTGGGATAACGCGGCCGAGTCTGACGACCAACTATACGGTGGTCACCGACGCGGCGGGCAAGCCCATCATCAATGCCGACGGGTCGCCGCGGGTGATCGGCAATCCGATCACGGATACCGCCGGCAACACCTATTACACCGTCGTCAGTTCCGACGCGACGATCAATGGTCTGACGACGACCTGTCCAACGGGTTATTCGGCGACCGTCGGGGCGACGAACTGCACGGGAACGTCGATCAACACCGTCCAGCGCAACCAGCCCTTCTCCGAGCGATTCCTCGGCGACTCGCCCAAGCCGCGTATTTCCGTCGGCTTCGGTGTCAACTGGACCTCGCCGTTCGGGCCGCTGCGTATCGATATCGCCAAAGCCCTCGTCAAGCAAAAGGGCGACGACGACAAACTCATCACTTTCAACGTAGGGACTTCGTTCTGATGACCAACTTCAAGAAGCTGCTGCTCGCCGCTGCGGTCGCGGTTCCCGCGATTGTCGTCGCCAACTCCACCTCGGCGCAGACCGTCGCCGTCGCCAACCCGGATCAGGCGGTCGCCAACTCGCGCGCCTGGGCCACCGCCCGGACGCAGATCGAAACGACCTATAAGGCGCAGATCGATCAGGCGAACGCCCGTCGCGAGGCGATCGGCCGCGAGCTTCAGCCGCTCGTGACCGCGTTCAATACCGCCCGTGCGGCACCGAATGCCAATCAGGCCGCACTCCAGACGCAGGCGCAGACGATCCAGACCCGCGAGCAGGCCGCCCAGCAGGAATTGAGCCGTATCACCCTGCCGGCGCAGCGCGCGCAGGCTTATGTGGTCGAGCAGATTTCGGGACGCCTGCCGGAGGCGGTTCAGGCCGTCGTCCGCGCCCGCAACGTATCGCTGCTCGTGCGCCCCGACGCGGCCCTGTTCGCCGCGCCTGCTGCCGACGTGACCGCTGCGATCACGACGGAGTTGGACCGTCTGGTGCCGTCGGTCGGCATCAACCCGCCCGCCAACTGGCAGCCCGGCCAGCAGCAGCAGGGTGCCGCGGCCCCGGCCGCAGCTACGCCCGCCGCGACGACGCCGGCCGCCCGTCCGGCCAACACCGGCCGGTGAGCGACACGGCGTCCGCGCCGGCCGACACCGCCATGACGACGCTCCAGATCGGGCACGTCATGGCGGCGTTGCCGCATCGCTATCCGATGCTGCTCGTCGACCGCGTCGCCGAGCTGGTGAAGGACGAGCGGATCGTCGCCATCAAGGCGGTGACGATTAACGAGCAGTTCTTCCAAGGGCATTTCCCGGGTCGGCCGATCATGCCCGGCGTCCTGATCGTCGAGGCGCTGGCGCAGGCCGCGGGTATTCTCGCGGTCGAGAGCCTCGGTCTCGCGGGTTCGGGCAAGCTCGTCTATTTCATGGCGATCGACGGCGCAAAGTTCCGCAAGCCGGTGGAGCCGGGCGTTCTCCTCCATCTGGAGGCGGAATTCGTGCAGAAACGCGGCAGCGTATGCAAGTTCGCTGGACGCGCGAAGATCGACGGCCAGGTCGTTGCGGAGGCGCAGTTCACCGCGATGATCGCCGATCCGCCGAAGGCGTCGCAGGCCTGACCTCCGCGTAAATTTTGACATCGACGGCGCGGCTCGATAAGGGCCTCGCCTTGTTCTTCGGGCTGGTCGGAACCAGCCACATCAGGAGCGTGACCCATGAAGGCCGATACCCATCCCGACTATCACACGATCAAGGTCGTCATGACCGACGGCACCGTGTTCGAAACCCGCTCCACTTGGGGCAAGGAGGGCGACACGATGACGCTTGACATCGATCCGCTGGCGCACCCGGCATGGACCGGCGGTCGCGGCACGATGCTCGACACGGGTGGTCAGGTCGCACGCTTCAACAAGCGTTTCGGCGGCGGGCTCACGCTCCGCAAGTAAGCCGCACGGTTTGCGCGAACAAAGGCCGGGTGCTCATCGGAGCGCCCGGCCTTTTTCGTTGCCGATGAGAATAGTGGCGGAGAGAGTGGGATTCGAACCCACGGTAGGCTTCCACCTACGGCGGTTTTCAAGACCGCTGCCTTAAACCACTCGGCCATCTCTCCGGTGCGCTCCCCGATAGCGGACGCGCCGGTCCGTGCAAGCCCGGCGATGATCGGGGTTGTCGCGAACGGCTTTGGCCGCGATGAGGAGGGGATGTGGGGACAGAAAGCGGCGCTGGCCGTCATCGCCGTAGCGGCCAATATCACGCCCGTCGCGGCGCAGGATGCTGCATTCGACGCATATCTGATGCAGGTGAAGGTGCGCGCGGTCGCACAAGGGGTTCAGGCCGCCACCGTCGATCGCGAATTCATGGGTCTGACGGTCAATCCGCGCGTCATAGATCTCGACCGCGGTCAGCCCGGCAACCCGCAAAGCACCAGCTTCTCGCCCTTCGCGCCATACCGCGCGCAGCATGTCGATGCCGCCCGGATCGGGCGTGGGCGGGGCGTCTATCAGGCGCAGCGCGCCCGGCTGTCGAGCATCGAGCAACAGACCGGCGTCCCCGAGTCGATCATGGTCGCGATCTGGGGGCATGAGACGAACTACGGCAGCTACACCGGCAATTTCGACCTGATCCGCTCGCTCGCCAGCCTTGCATACGAGGGACGTCGCCGAGCCCTGTTCGAGGGGGAGTTGATCGCCGCGCTGAAGATGATCGATCGTGGCGTGCCCCGCTCGCAATTGAAGGGCAGCTGGGCCGGGGCGACGGGCAATCCGCAGTTCCTGCCGTCGATCTATCTCCGCCTCGCCCGCGACGGCGATGGCGATGGCCGTGCGGATATCTGGTCGAGCCAGCCGGATACGCTGGCCTCCATCGCCAATTACTTCGCCAATGCGGGCTGGCGTCCGGGCCAGCCGTGGGGCGTAGCGGTGTCGGTGCCGTCGACGTTCGACCGCAGCGCGATCCGCAACACATTGGTCAGCCCGCGCTGCCCGCGGGTGTTCCAGCGGCACAGCGGCTGGCGTTCGATGGCGGAGTGGCGCGCGCTCGGCATCCTGCCTCAGGGCCGCGCCTTTCCGGCGGACAATGTTCAGGCGACGCTGATGGAGCCGGACGGGGAGGGCGCCACCGCGTACCTGCTGACCGGCAATTATCGTGTCATCCTCGATTATAACTGCTCGAATTTCTACGCCTTGTCGGTGGGTCTGCTCGCCGATGCTGTGGAGGGCTGACGCCGCCGTGAAGCGTCGCTAAGGACCGTGACATGATCAGGCTTTACCTCGCTCCGTTCGCCGCACCGCTCGCTCTCGCGGCGCTCGCCGTACCCTCGATCGCGGCTGCGCCGCAGTTCCAGACGCCCGCGCCGATCGCCTATCTTAAGGACCTGTCGACGGGCGCGGTGCTGTTCGCGCGCGACGCCGATCGCCGCATGCCGCCCGCATCGATGGCGAAGATGATGACGGTCTACGTCGCGTTCGACCTCATCAAGCGCGGCGAGCTGAAGCTGAACGACATGGTCACGGTCCGCCCGGAGACGTGGCAGCGCTGGCACGGCCCGGCGGCCGGATCGACGATGTTCCTGTCGGCGAACGAACAGGTCAGCGTCGCCAACCTGCTCTACGGGATCGTCACGCTGTCGGGGAACGATGCGTGTGTCGTCCTGGCGGAGCATATTTCCGGCTCCGAACAATCGTTCACGGAGCGGATGAACCGGATGGCCGGGCAGATCGGCCTCAAGAACAGTCATTTCGGCACGTCGAACGGCTGGCCCGACAACGGCGTCACCTTCGTCACCGCGCATGACCTTGCCGAGCTGGCCGACGCGACGATCACCAACTTCCCGCAGCTCTACAAGCAGTTCTATTCGCGCCGGGATTTCACCTGGGGCAAGACGATGGGCGGCGCGGAGATCACGCAGGCCAATCGCGATCCGTTGCTGGGCCGCGTCGCCGGTGCCGACGGGCTGAAGACCGGCCACACCGAGGAGGCCGGGTACGGCTTCACCGGATCGGCGGAACAGAACGGCCGTCGCCTCGTGATGGTCGTGGCCGGACTCAACACCTTCGGACAGCGGGCCGAGGAATCGGTGCGGATGATGGACTGGGGCTTTCGCGCGTGGCAGGCCAAGCCGATCGCGGCCAAGGGCAAGCAGGTCGAAACCGCCGACGTCCAGATGGGCGATGCATCCACCGTCGGCCTCGTCGCGCCCAAGGCTCTGACGGTGACGCTGCCCGCTGGTCTGGCTCCCGAACTGAAGGCCCGCGTCGTCTATAATGGGCCGATCAAGGCCCCGATCAAGGCGGGCCAGCATATCGCGGATCTCGTCGTGTCCTCGCCGGACGTGCCCGAGCAGCGCCTGCCGCTGGTCGCGGCGGCCGATGTCGGGGAGGCGGGCTTCTTTCGCCGCGCATGGAACGGGCTGACGTCGTTCTTCGGATGACGCGGTGACGTCACTCCTCGGCAACGCGGCGGCGCGGGCGGGATTTCGCGCGGCGCTGGACAGCGGGGCGTTGCATCATGCCTGGTTGATCGCCGGTCCCGAGGGGGTCGGAAAAGCGAGCTTCGCGCGCATGGCAGCGCGTCGGATGCTGGCCGAAGCCATCGATCGGTCGTTGCCACCGGGCTTCGGCGTGCCGGACGATCACCGTACGGCGTTCCTGTTCGCGGCCGGTTCGCACCCCGATTACCGGCTGCTCGAACGGTTGCAGAAGGACCCGGACAAACCCGAATTCGCGCGGTCGATCACGATCGCGCAGGTTCGCACGCTCCAGCCGCTGTTTGCCACCGCGCCCGCGATGAGCAGCCGTCGCGTGGTCGTGATTGACTCGATCGACGATCTGGAGCGCAGCGGCGCGAACGCCTTGCTCAAGAACCTGGAGGAGCCGCCGGCGGGTACGATCTTCCTGCTGGTCAGTCATGCACCCGGCAAGCTGCTGCCGACGATCCGTTCCCGGTGCCGCTTGCTGCGCTTCGAGCGGTTGGCCGATGGGGAGGTTGCGACGGTCCTGCACGCGCAATTGCCCGAGGCGGACGAGTCGGAGATCGCCGCGCTGGTCGCCGCCGCGGACGGCGCGCCGGGGCGGGGGCTGCGCTTCGCGGGCCTCGATCTCGGCAGGGTGGATCAGGCGATCGCCGCTATCGCTGCGGACGGGGACCCCGACAATGGCCAGCGCGCGGCGCTGGCGAAGCAACTGTCGGGCAAGCCGGCGCAGGCCCGCTACGAAGCGTTCCTCGACCGGGTTCCGGCATTCATCGCCTGCGCGGCGAAGGCGCGCTTGGGAGAGCCGCTGAGGACCGCGCTCGATGCGCATGCCGCCGCGCGCGAACTGGCCGGAGCCGCACGCGGTCTGTCGCTGGACGCTAGCGGTACCGTGTTCGAGATGGCGTGCATTCTCGCGAGACTGCACGCCGACTGATCCAGGTCGTTGCAGAGGCCGCCCGTAAGATCGTTCGGACATTGCCAGTGCGAGGCGTGCGCCGTAGGGACGGCGACTATGGGTGAGCCCTTCTACATTACCACCGCGATCCACTATCCCAACGGACGGCCGCATATCGGCCATGCGTACGAGATGGTTGCCGCCGACGTCATCGCCCGCTTTCAGCGGCAGGCCGGGCGCGACGTGCTGTTCCAGACCGGCACCGACGAGCACGGGCTGAAGATGGCGCAGGCGGCGCGCGCCCGGGGGCTGGAAACTCGCGCGTTTGCAGATGAAATGTCATCGCATTTCAGTGGTATGGCGGATCGCTTTCACATCTCGTATGATCGGTTCATTCGCACGGTGGACAGGGATCATTATGCCGCCAGTCAGGCGATCTGGCAGGCGATGGTGGAATCCGGCGACCTGTATCTCGACCGGTACGAGGGCTGGTACTCGGTTCGCGACGAAGCATTTTACGACGAGAAGGAGCTGACGGGGGAGGGCGACGATCGCCTGTCGCCGCAGGGGACCCCGGTCGAGTGGACGGCCGAGGAGACGTGGTTCTTCCGCCTGTCGAAGTATCAGCAGCCGCTGCTCGACCTCTATGCGGCCGAACCGGATTTCATCCGGCCGGACAGCCGCCGCAACGAGGTCATGCGGTTCGTCGAGGGCGGCCTGTCGGACCTGTCCGTATCGCGGACCAGTTTCGACTGGGGCGTGCCGGTGCCGGGCAGTCCCGGACACGTCATGTACGTGTGGGTCGATGCGCTGACCAATTACCTGACCGGAACGGGCTATCCCGACGCGAGCGTATCGAATGCGCGGTTCTGGCCGGCGGACCTGCATCTGATCGGCAAGGACATCGTCCGTTTTCACGCGGTCTACTGGCCGGCGTTCCTGATGTCGGCGAAGATCCCGCTGCCCAAGAGCGTGTTCGGGCACGGTTTCCTGCTCAGCCGCGGCGAGAAGATGTCGAAATCGGTCGGCAACGTCGTCGATCCGATGGCACTGGCCGACGCGTTCGGGATCGATGCGCTCCGCTATTTCTTCCTGCGCGAGGTCAGCTTCGGGCAGGACGGCTCCTACTCGCCCGAGGCGATCGTGACTCGCGTCAACGCCGAACTGGCGAACGCGTTCGGCAATCTCGCCCAGCGGACCTTGTCGTTCATCGCCAAGAATCTCGACGGCGCGTTTCCCGATGCCGGCCGGCGCGACGATGCCGACGCCGTCCTGATCGAGGAGGTCGTCGTCGCCTGCGCCGCGCTGAAAGCGGCGTTCGGCGACCTGTCGCTGAGCCAGGGGATCGAGGCGTGGATGCGCGGCGTCTATGCCTGCAACCAGTATATCGACGTGCAGGCGCCGTGGTCGCTGCGCAAGACCGATCCGGAACGGATGCACGCGGTGCTGGGTACGCTGGTCCGCGCGATCCGGATGCTGGCGATCGCGATCCTGCCGGTGGTGCCCACGGGCGCGGCGACGATCCTTGACCTGCTTGGCGCCGATGCGCGCGATCATGCGGCGATCGACGACGACGGCTGGTATGCGGCGCAGGTGGCCAGCGGTTTCCGCCTCGCCGCGCCGAAGCCTGCCTTCCCCCGGCTGGAGCTGCCGGCGGAGGTCGCCTGATGCTTGCCGACAGCCATTGCCACCTGAACTACAAGGGGCTGGTCGAGGATCAGCCGGCAGTGCTGGCCCGTGCCCGTGCGCGCGGCGTAACGGCGATGCTCAACATCGCCACGCGGGAGAGCGAATGGGACGCGGTGCTCGCCACCGCGGAGCGCGAGCCCGACGTCTGGGCGACGGTGGGCATCCACCCGCACGAGGCGGACCAGCACGCGCATGTCGACACCGCCAAACTCGTCGAGCGCGCCACGCATCCGCGGATCGTCGGCATTGGTGAATCAGGCCTCGACTATCATTACGATCATTCCGACCGGGAGCGGCAGCAGGCCAGCTTCCGCGCGCACATCGCAGCGTGTCGCGACACCGGCCTGCCGCTGATCGTCCATACGCGCGACGCGGAGGAGGACACCGCCGCCATCCTGGCGGAGGAGATGGGGAATGGGGCCTATCCCGGCGTCATCCACTGTTTCACGGCCAGTCGAAGTTTCGCCGACAAGGCGCTGGCGTTGGGATTCTACATCTCGATCTCCGGCATCGTCACCTTTAAGAACGCGATTGATCTACAGGCGACGGCGCGCGACCTGCCCGCGGAGCGGATATTGGTTGAAACCGACGCGCCGTTCCTCGCGCCCGTTCCGCATCGGGGAAGACCCGGCGAGCCGGCGTTTGTCGTCGATACGTTGGCGTTCGTAGCCAAGTTGCGTGGCGACGATCCGGTGGCGCTCGCCGAACGGACGGCGGAGAATTTCCACACCCTGTTCGCCAAGACGCGCGCATGAAGGTCACGATCCTCGGCTCCGGCACATCGTCCGGTGTGCCGCGGATCGGCAACGAATGGGGCGCATGCGATCCAGATGAGCCGCGAAACCGCCGCTCGCGCGCGTCGATCCTCGTCGAACATGACGATACGCGCATTCTGGTCGATACGAGTCCGGACATGCGCGAGCAGTTGCTGGCGGTCGAGGTAGGCCGGGTCGATGCAGTAATCTGGACGCACGATCATGCCGACCACTGCCACGGGATCGATGACCTTCGCCAATTGTATCATGCTCTTGGCCGGCCGGTGCCCGGCCATGCGCGATCGGCGACGCTGAGGGTCCTGAAGGATCGGTTCGCCTATGTATTCGAGGGCAAGGGCGGTTATCCGGCGACGGTAGAGGCGACGGTGCTGCCCGACCGGCTGACCATCGGCAGCATTGTCGTGTCGGTCGCCGACCAGCCGCACGGCCGCATCACCAGTGCGGGGCTGTGCTTCGAAGCCGGCGGCAGGCGGATTGGATATGCCACCGATTTCAGTGCAATGACCGACGATATGCGAGCGCTGTATCAGAATCTGGATGTCCTTGTCATTGATGCGCTCCGCCATGAGCCGCATCCGACGCACCCAACGGTGGCCCAGTCGCTCGCGTGGATTGCGGAGTTGAGGCCGGGCCGGGCGGCGACGGTGCACATGGATCATACGCTGGACTACGCCACGTTGGCGGCAGAGCTGCCGTTCGGGGTCGAGCCCGGTTACGACGGGCTGATCCTGTGAGCGAGCGGTCCGTGGATATGGTGTTCTACGGGCTGATGATCCTGCTGCCCCTGTCCGCGCTGATCGCCCGGCGGCCGCCACCGGGGCAAACGCTACGGATGGCGGCGGCATGGGTAGGGATTTTCGCGATCGGGCTGGTGCTGGTCAGCCAACGAGACAGACTGCCGTCGTTGAACCGGCTTCTCGACGATCAGGAGGTGTCGGGCACCGAAACACGGATTGGCATGGCCGAGGACGGCCATTTCCACGCGGTCGCATCGATCAACGGCGTTCGAGCGCCGATGCTGGTGGACAGTGGCGCGACCACGATTGCGCTTTCGGTCGCAACCGCGAAGGCCGCCGGGCTGGACCTGAACGAGCGCGCGTTTCCAGTGATGATCGATACCGCCAATGGTCGCGTCGTTGCGCGTAGGGTTACGATAAAGTCGCTGAAGGTCGGTAGTGTCACGGTCAGCGACATTGCGGCGGTCGTGTCGGAGGCATTCGGCGATCAGGACATCATCGGCATGAACTTCCTGTCGCGGCTGGTGTCGTGGCGCGTGGAAGGTCGCACCCTGATCCTCCAGCCAAACAAGACTTAGTTTTACATAATGGTTATTATCGACGAGATATCATGAGTGATTCATCGCTCGATCGCCTCCTCGCGATCATGGCGCGGCTGCGCGACCGGGACAGCGGCTGCGAATGGGATCTGGCGCAACGCTGGGACACGATCGCGCCATACACGATCGAGGAGGCTTACGAGGTCGCCGATGCTGTCGCACGCGGATCGATCGAGGATGTCCGCGACGAACTGGGTGACCTTTTGCTGCAGGTCGTGTTCCAGAGCCGAATCGCAGAGGAAGATGGTCTGTTCGCGTTTGAAGACGTCGCGGCGGCGATCGCCGACAAGATGGAACGTCGGCATCCGCACATCTTCGGATCCGCAGGCGAACGGCCGGATTGGGATACCGTGAAGGCCGCCGAGCGGCCTGCCGATGCCGGTGCGCTGGTGGGCGTCACGCTGGGACTGCCGGCGCTCAACCGGTCGGAAAAATTGCAGAAGCGCGCGGCGCGGGTCGGGTTCGACTGGCCTGATGCCACTGGACCGCGCGCGAAGATCGACGAGGAACTGGCGGAAGTCGATGACGCCGGCCCGGACGGACTCGCCGAAGAGATCGGCGATCTGCTGTTCAGCGTCGTGAACTACGCCCGCCATCGCGGCGTCGATCCCGAGGCCGCGCTGCGCGACGCCAACGCCAAGTTCGAGCGACGCTTCGCGGGCATGGAGGCTCTGGCGGGCGCCGGATTTTCAGCAATGACGCTGGATCAAAAGGAACGACTTTGGGCGTCCGTCAAGCGAAGCGACGGTTGAAGCGCGCGTAATCCTCTTCGCTCAGGCGCACGTCGAACGTCGTCGCGTCGTCCGCCGTCGCCTGCGCCAGCACCTCACCATTGGCGTGCAGCCACGCAGCCCCCGCCCCGTCGGTGCTGTCGAGCGAGATCGTGTAGCGATGATGTCCTTCGGTCAGCCGTCCGGCGACGGCGGTGGACAGCCGGTCCACCCCTTCCCCGGTCAACGCCGAGATAACCATCACGTCGCTTCGCCGCGCCGCCTGTTGCAGCGCGTCGGCGCGCCTGTCGTCGTCGAGCAGGTCGAGCTTGTTCCACGCTTCGAACCGGGGCGTCGACGCTGTCACACCGATCTCCTCCAGGACCGCCTCGACATCGGCACGCTGCGCCTCCGTATCGGGGTGGGCGATGTCCCGCACGTGGATCAGCAGGTCGGCCGATACCACCTCCTCGAGCGTCGCCTTGAACGCGGCGACGAGCTGCGTCGGCAAATCGGAAACGAAACCGACCGTGTCGGACAGGATTGCCTTGTCGATGCCGGGTAGCGAAATCTGCCGCAGCGTGGGATCGAGGGTCGCGAACAGCAGGTTTTCGGCCATGACGTGTGCGCCGGTCAGGCGATTGAACAGCGTCGACTTGCCCGCATTGGTGTAGCCGACGAGTGCGATCACCGGCCACGGTGCGCGTTGACGCCGGTCGCGGTGCAACCCCCGCGTGCGGCTGACCTGATCGAGTTCGCGCCGCAGCCGTGCCATCCGGTCGCGGATCATGCGGCGGTCGGCCTCGATCTGCGTCTCACCGGGACCACCGAGAAACCCAAAACCGCCGCGCTGGCGCTCTAAATGAGTCCAGCTGCGGACCAGGCGCCCGGCCTGATAATCAAGATGCGCCAGTTCGACCTGAAGCCGACCCTCTGCGGTCGCGGCGCGCTCGCCGAAGATTTCGAGGATGAGTCCGGTACGGTCGATGACCTTGGCGGACAGGCCGGTTTCCAGATTGCGTTGCTGCACGGGCGTCAGCGCGGCGTCGAACACGACCAGCGCCGCGTCCTCCATCGTTACGCGCGTCGCCAGCTCCTCCATCTGGCCGCTGCCGATCAGCGTCGCAGGACGTGGCGTGCGGACGCGCAACGCGGCGCGATCAACCACCTCCAGCCCGATCGCGGCGGCGAGCCCGGCACATTCCTCCAGCCGCGCCTCGACATCGCGCGTCGAATCGCCCCGGTCGGGCAGCACGACGATCGCGCGTGCGCCGCGGACGACATCGTCGCGATCACGATCGAACCCTGTGTTCACGATGCTGTCCTCAATCGTCCGCCGCTTCGCCCTGCTCCTCGGCGAGGTTCAGCGCACGCGCCGGCTGGATCGTCGACACAGCATGCTTGTAGACGAGCTGCACCATGCCTTCACGCTGAAGCAACATGCAGAACAGGTCGAACCTGGCGATCTGCCCCTGCAACATGACGCCGTTGATGAGGAACATCGTCACGCTGTCTTCGGACTTGCGGACGGCATTCAGGAACAATTCCTGCAACAGCGGTGACTTGCGCTGCGCTTCGCCGATGCTGTCGAGGATCGGGTCGAGGTCGAACGTGCCGCCGGGCATGATCGTTGAAATCGCGTGCTTGTAGATCAACTGCGACTGGCCGTCGCGGCGCAGCAGCACGGAAAAATTATCGAACCAGGTGACGATACCCTGAAGCTTCACACCCTTTACCAGGAACATCGTCACCGGCGTCTTGGAGCGGCGGAGGGCATTCAGGAACAGGTCCTGAAGGGAGGTCTGCTTTTCGGCCATGCGGCACCCTTCTTGTTGGCGGAGCGGTGCCCCGCGATGCGCCGTTTTCCGGCGTCGGAAACCGGACGTGACGTCCGGCTCCACCGTTATGGCGACGATACCACGAGAAGTGAAGGTGGTGCGGCCACGGGAGAAAGTGTTTTTACCATCCACCCGTTCATATGCGTCAGTCTTCGCGCGTTTCCGTGATGCCGAGCAATTTCAGCTTCCGGTGCAAAGCAGACCGTTCCATGCCGATGAAACTGGCAGTGCGAGAGATATTGCCGGAGAAGCGCCGGATCTGGACGCGCAGATATTCCCGCTCGAAAGATTCCCGTGCCTCGCGCAAGGGCGCGCCCATGATCGCGGTCGTCCCGCTACCGCCGGCCACACCTTGCCCCAGCACCTCCGCTGGCAGCAGGTCGAGATCGATGCGGCCGATCCTGTCACCGGGCGCCATGATGACGGTCCGCTCCACGACATTGCGAAGCTGCCGGACGTTGCCGGGCCATTCATAGGATTGCAGCGCGACCATCGCATCGGGCGCGATCTCGGGTGTCGGCACGCGGCGCTCGGACGCGTAATGCGCGATGAAGTGTTGGACCAGCGGTGGAATGTCCTCCCGTCGGTCGGCGAGGGGCGGCAGGATCACGGGGACGACGTTTAACCGGTAATATAGGTCTTCGCGGAACCGCCCCTCGGCGATCTCCCCGGTCAGATTGCGCGAGGTGGCGGAGACGACGCGGACGTCGACCTTCACGACCCGGCTGCCACCGACACGCGTGAAGCTTTGATCGGTCAGCACGCGCAGGATGCGCGCCTGTGTCGCCACCGGCATGTCGGCGATCTCGTCGAGGAACAACGTGCCGCCATGTGCCTGTTCGAGCAGACCGGGCCGCACGAGATCGCCTCCCTCCTCGACCCCGAACAGCTCCTCCTCGACGCGTTCCGGCGTCATGTTGGCCGCGGATACTATGACGAATGGCGCGGCGGTCCGCTGGCTCCAGCCGTGCAACAGCCGGGCTGCGACCTCCTTGCCGACGCCGGCAGGGCCGACGATCAGCACGCGGCTTCCCGTCGCAGCGACGCGCTTCAGCGTAGCACGGACGCCGTTGATCGAGGCCGAGTTGCCAGTCAGGTCGGTGTCGCGGCCAGCATAGGCGCGCAACGATGCGACCTCGCGGCGCAACCGCTCGGTTTCGGTCGCACGCGCGACCATCAGCAGCAGGCGCTCGGCCTCGAACGGCTTCTCGATGAAATCGACCGCGCCCTTGCGGATCGCGGCGACGGCGGTGTCGATGCTGCCATGGCCAGAAATGACAAGAACCGGGATCGAGGCATCGCGGCGCTTGATCTCGTCCAGCAGTTCCAGCCCATCAAGCCGCGACCCCTGAAGCCAGACGTCGAGCAGCACCAGCGACGGCCGGCGTTCGGCGATCGCCTCCAGCGCGGCATCGCTGTGCGCGGCGCCACGGGTTTCGTAGCCCTCGTCCTCCAACACACCCGCGACCAGTTCGCGGATGTCCGTTTCATCGTCAACGACCAGGATGTCGAGCGCCATTATGCTATGTCCGCCAGTTGTTCATGTTCGGTGTGAAGTCAGCGATGCAAGCTGGCCCTCCCCGGCCGGCTCCGGTGTGGTCGCCCCCTGATCGAGCCGCGACAGGCCGGCGGCGTCGAAGCGCATCGTCACGATCGTGCCGCCACCGTCGCGGTCGGAGAAATCGATCGTGCCGAGATGCTCCTCGACGATCTTATTGACGATCGCGAGGCCGAGGCCGGTGCCCCGCGCGCGCGTGGTCATATAGGGCTCGACTATCCGCTCTCGCGCGGCAGGCAGGCCGATGCCGTCGTCGGCCAGACGAACGATGACCGTGTCATCCTCCTGCGTCAGCGTCAGCGTCACCTCGCCACCCTCACGCCCGGTCGCCTCAATCGCCTCAACCGCGTTCTTGACGACATTCGTCAGCGCCTGACCGATCTGGCGACGGTCGCAGACCAGGCCCGGCGGCGGGTCGTCGTGTACCAGCGCGAACCGGACATTGGGGTGAGCGACCTCGTGCAGGAACAGTGCCTCATGTGCGGCGTCGATCAGTGACTCTTCTCGAAATACCGGCTTGGGCATGCGAGCGAAGGACGAGAATTCGTCCACCATCCGGCGCAGGTCGCCGACCTGTCGCACAATCGTTTCCGTCAGCCTTGCGAAGGTGCCGTCATCGCTTTCGATCTTGCTGCCGTAGCGACGTTGCAGCCGCTCGGCCGCGAGCTGGATCGGCGTGAGCGGGTTCTTGATCTCGTGAGCGATGCGGCGGGCGACGTCGGACCATGCGGCCCGGCGCTGATCGACGAGTTGCTGCGTGACGTCATCGAAGGTCAGGATCGGGCCACGATCGATATGCGCGATGCGGACCGCCAGCGTGCGGGCGTCCGCCCCCTCGCCCACCTGCACCACCGCCTCGCGCGCGCCGGCATCGACCAGCGCATCGAGTTCGGGCGCGATATGGAGCAAGGGCTGACCGACGACGCCGTCTTCACCCGGACGGCCAAGCAGTCGGACGGCCGATGCGTTCGCGATGCTGACGCGGCGATCAGGTCCCGTGGCAACGACGCCGGCGGACACGCCCGCCATCACCGCCTCGATCAGTGCGCGCCGGCTGTCGAGCTGTTCGTTCGCGGACAGCAACGCGCCGTTCTGTGCCTCGATCCGACCGGTCATTTGATTGAACGCGCGCGCCAGCGTGCCGACTTCGTCCCGGCTACGCGGATCGGGCACGCGAGCGGCGAGGTCACCGTCCGCGACCCGGCGCGCGGCGGCGACGAGTTCGCCGACCGGCCGCACCAGCCGGTCCGCGACGTTCAGCGCGATCCAGACCGCGACGCCGACGATCAGGAACGAAATCGCGAGCAGCGCTGCGTTGAACTTCAACTGGAGGCTGCGCGCCTGGGCCAGCAGCGCGCGATAGTCGCCGCGGACGGCGCGGGCACGCTTGGACTGGTCGTTCATAAACCGAAGATTCGTGAACCGTCCGGCGTAGAGATAGGCGCCATCGATGTCCGGCATCCGCGTGATGACCTGGATACGCTGACCGGTGTCGGTGACGATGAACGGCTGGCCGGCGAGCAGCGCCTTGATCTTCGCGCGATCTATCACTTGACGCAGGTCGCGGCTGTAGGGATTGACCAGCGCGATCGTCTGCACCTCCCCCTTGGGGGCGTCGTAGTAGATCGCGGCTTCGTTCAGGTTGCGTTGATAGACCTGACGGCCGAAATATTCCTTGAACTGCTCGCTGTCGACCGGAAGCTGCGCAAGCGTGCCGGAGAGGTCGTTCGCCATGGCGGTCGCCTCACTCGTCCAGCGGTCGAGGCTCATCTGATAGGCCGTCGTCGCCAGGTCAGTGGCGTTGTTGATCATCGACCGCGCCTGATCGGAATACCAGAACTGCACGCCGTACTGGAACAGCAGCGACGCAAAGATGGTGACGAGCAGCATCGGTACCGCCGCCATGACCGAGAAGATCGCGACCAGCCGGACGTGCAGCCGCCCCTCTCCGCCGACCGGCGACCGGGCGGCGCGGCGCAGCGCGATGCGACGCCCAAGGAGCATCAGCAAGGCGATGCCGGGCACGAGATTGGCGACGAGCAGCAGCGCCACGAGCGGGGGCTGGATCAGCCGTTCCGGCGCATCGAACCCCGACAGGATGACATAGCTGGCGACCGCGACGGACACCGCGAACACCAGCACCGCGATCTCGACGGCGGGCGTCACCCGAAGCCGCCGCAAGGGCGTGTCGTCGGACTGGAACGGCGTCGCGGTGGCGATCATTACCGTCGTCCTACAGGGTCGACCGTTGCATGAAAACCACAATCTTGGTGAAGCTGCGTTTCCCGGATCGGGACAGGATCACGATCTACGAGGATCCAGACCCAGCGCATCGAGCCGCTTCCGCAGCGTGTTGCGATTGATCCCCAGCGCGCGGGCGGCACGAAGCTGGTTCTGGCCGTGACGGGCCAGCATCGTCTCGATCAGGGGACGCTCGACCTCTGCGATGACCCGGTCATAGAGCGTGCCGTCGTCCAGCGCCTCGGGCCGTTCGCGCGCGATCCGGCCGACGAGCGCCCGTACCGCTTCGTCGAAATCGACGCTGGGTTGCGGCGCGGCGCTGACCCGGGTGCCATGTATCGCCGTGATGGCGTCGCCGCCGATGACTTCGTCGCGGGTGAGGACGGCCAGCCGCCGCATCAGATTTTCCAGCTCGCGGACGTTCCCCGGCCAGTCGTGGGCGCGCAGCACTTCGGCGGCGTCGGTGGCGAGCTGGCGGCGCGGCAGTCCTTCCGCGGCGGCGGCATCGAGGAAATGTCGGGCGAGGATCACGACATCGTCGCCGCGCTCCCGCAACGGCGGCAGGCTGAGCGGCACCACGTTCAGACGATAGAATAAATCTTCGCGGAACAGCCCGGCCGCGACTTGATCGGCGAGATTGCGGTTGGTCGCTGCGACGATCCGGACATCGGCGCGGATGGTCCGCGCACCGCCGACGGTCGTGAACTCCCCGGTCTGAAGCACGCGAAGAAGCCGGGTTTGCGCCTCCATCGGCATGTCGCCGATCTCGTCGAGGAACAACGTGCCGCCCGAGGCCTGCTCAAACCGCCCGGCGTTGCGCACGGCCGCACCGGTGAACGCGCCGCGTTCGTGACCGAACAGCTCCGCCTCGATCAGCTCGCGCGGAATCGCGGCCATGTTGATTGCGACGAACGGCGCGGCCCGACGGATACCGAGATCGTGGATGGCACGGGCGACCAGTTCCTTGCCGGTGCCCGACTCGCCCGACACCAGAACGGTCAGATCGGTCGACACGACGCGTGCGATGACGCGGTAGACGTCCTGCATCGCCGCCGACCGTCCGATCAGCGGCAAGGTCGCGTCCTCGGCGGCGGCATCTTCCGCCGTCCCCTGCCCCCGCGCCAGCGCGCCATCGACCGCGCGTGCCAGCACGTCGAGGTCGAAAGGCTTGGGCAGATAGTCATACGCCTGAAGGTCGGCGGCGCGGACGGCGGTCGTCAGCGTATTCTGCGCCGACAGCACGATCACCGGCAATTGCGCGTGGCGCGTCAGAATTTCACGGACATGATCGATCCCGTCGCCGTCCGGCAGGACAACGTCGGTGATGAGCACGTCGGGCACCTCCGCCAGGATCGCCCGATCGAGCTGGGCAAGGCTGTCCGCGGTATTGACGATGTGCCCTGCACGGCGCAACGCCTGTGCGACGACGGTGCGGATCGCGGCGTCGTCATCGACCAGCAGGACGCGGCTCACGGTGTACCTCTCGGCAGAAGCAGCCTGAGGACCGTCGTCTCTGGCATGCCCTCGCGACTATATTGGACGATCCCTCCCATGTCGCGCACCAGCTTGTCGACCAGTGCGAGGCCCAGCCCCTGCCCTTCGCGTCGGCCCGATACGAACGGTTCGAACAGGTGATCGGCGATGTCGGCCGGCGCGCCGGGACCATTGTCGACGACGCAGATTTCGATCGGCAGCGGCACGCGGGGCTGGCCGGTCGCGCCGCTGCGGGTGATGCCGTGGCGATAGGCCGTACTCATCACAATACGCGCATTGCGCTCGTTGCGAACTGCTTCGCGCGCGTTCTTTAACAGGTTTATGATAACCTGAGTCAGTGCGTCGCGGTTGATGAGCGCGGGTGGCAACGACGGATCGAACCGTTCCTCGATCGTCACGCCGCGGGCGAAGCCGGCAAGTGCCACGGCGCGGGCGTGATCCAGCAACGGGTAGATGTTCTCCGCCGACAGCGGCAGCGGGCGGGTGTCGCCGAACTCCTGCATCCGGTCGATCAGCGCGGCGATGCGATCGACCTCGGTGACGATCAGGTGTGTCAGCTCGCTTGGGCCAAGCAATTGCGCCGCGCCACGGATGCCGGACAGCGGATTGCGGATTTCATGCGCCAGCATTGCTGCCGCGCCCTCCGCCGCACGCGCGCCGCCGATCCGGTCCGCGGTATGGCCCAGCCGGTGCGATCCGGCGGCGGTGTGCAGCGTGATCGTGCGCCAGCCGGGGTGATCGGCCACCGCCGCCTCAACGAAATCCACGCGCATCCGTACGCCCCGTGCCGTCGCGATCTCCGTATCATAAACCGCATAACCATATCCGTCGCGATCCTGCGTCGCTTCTGGCGGTGGCAGGATGGCGGTCAGCAACTGGCCGCGCATCACCCGTTCGGACAGGTTCAGCATTTGCTCGGCCAACGCATTGGCATGCGCGATCCGGTCGTCCGGATCGATCACGACGACCGCAACGGGCAAGGCCGTAAACAGGTCGCTGAAACCGGGCCTGCCCGATAGCCCACCCGGCCCGCCGCCGGGCCGCCCCTCAGGCAGCGGCAAGACGACGCCAGGGGGCGTAGAAGTCCGCGAGCATCGCCTTGACCCGGCTGGCGTCCGGTTCCTGATTGACCGCGTTGCGGAACTCCGCCGATCCGGTCAGCCCTCTGGTGTACCAGCCGATATGTTTGCGCGCCATGTTGACGCCGGTGACACTACCATAATGCTTCAACATCGCATCGTAATGCTCGATGATAACAGAGTATTGTTCATCGAGATCAGGATCGGCACGGCGGCGGCCGGTGTCCAGCCATTCCATCACTTGCCCCAGCAACCATGGCCGGCCATAGGCGCCGCGCCCGATCATCAATCCATCCGCACCGGATTGTTCCAATGCCGCCTCCGCGTCCTCGATCGAGTTGATGTCGCCATTGGCGATAACGGGGATCGATACCGCCCGCTTGACCCCGGCGATGAAACGCCAGTCGGCCTGACCCTTGTACATCTGGTTGCGGGTGCGGCCATGAACCGTGATCATCTTCGCGCCCAGATCCTCGGCGATCCGCGCGAGCTCGGGAGCGTTGAGGCTGTCGTGGCACCAGCCCATGCGCATCTTCAGCGTCACCGGCGCAGACACTGCCTTCACCACCGCGTCGATCAACTGTGCGGCAAGCTTTAGATCGCGCATCAGTGCCGATCCGGCATCGCCACTCGTGACCTTGCGCACCGGACAGCCCATGTTGATGTCGATGATCGCCGCGCCGCGATCCTCCGCCAGCTTCGCCGCCTCCGCCATCTCATAGGGCGTGCAGCCGACGAGCTGCATCGACACCGGCTCCTCCGAAAGGTGCCATGCGGCCTTCTGGATCGACTGGCGCGTCTCTCGGATCGCGGCCTGGCTGGCGATCATCTCGGTGACGTTGAGCCCGGAGCCGTAGCGCCGGACGAGGGTGCGGAACGGCATATCGGTCACCCCCGTCATCGGCGCGAGCACGACGGGACGGTCGATCCGGACAGGGCCGATCTGGATGGGGGATAGTTTCTGCATGTGCCTGAAAATCAGGCATCCATTATCCGAAGCGTGGGATCGATGCAAGGCTGGCGATCCTCGCCGCGGAACGCTACCGCCGGTTCATGCTTCGCCATCGCACCGCAGCATTGATCGTCGCCGCCGGTTCCGGCTCGCGGGCCGGCGGTGACCTGCCCAAGCAATTCAGCATCGTCGCCGGCCGGCCGCTGGTCGCCTACGCCGTCGCCGCCTTTGCCGGGCATGTCGATGAAGTCGTCGTCGTGATCGGTGCCGGACAGGACGATCTCGCCCGCGATGCGCTGGGCCACGACATGCGGCTGGTCGCAGGCGGCCCCACCCGACGCGATTCCGTGGCCAATGGTTTGGCGTCGCTATCGGATGCGGTCGAACGGGTATTGGTCCATGACGCCGCCCGCCCCTTCGTGTCCCCTGCGGTGATCGCGCGCGTGCTGGCGGCGTTGGACGATCACGACGGTGCGACGCCAGTGCTGACGGTGGCGGACACGCTGGTGCGCGGTAAGGGTCTGCTCGGCGAGGTCGTGCCGCGCGACGGATTGCACCGCGTCCAGACGCCGCAGGCCTTCCGGCTCGACACGTTGCGAGCGGCGCATGCGGGCTGGCCGGCCGGCGACGAGGCGACGGACGATGCGCAGATGGTGCGACGGCTTGGCGGACGCGTCGCGTTGGTGCAGGGCGAAGCGATGCTCGATAAGATCACCTATCCCGATGATTTCGCGACGGCGGAAGCCCGCTTGGCGTGGGAGAGTCGGTCGGCGGGGGGGTTTGATGTTCACCGTATGGAAGCCGGGGAGGAACTTTGGCTGGGCGGTGTGCTGATCCCGCATGACAAGGGACTGTCCGGACACAGCGACGCGGACGTGGCGCTCCATGCGCTGACCGATGCGCTGCTGGGCACCATCGCCGCGGGCGACATCGGCACGCATTTCCCGCCCAGCGATCCGCAATGGCGGGGTGCGGCGTCGGACCAGTTCCTCGCCCATGCGGCGCGGCTGATCGCCGACAGGGGGGGGCGAATCGACTTCGTGGACCTGACGCTGATATGCGAGGCGCCGAAGATCGGACCGCACCGGGCAGCGATGATCGCGCGCATCGCCGACATCCTGCACCTGACCCCCGACCGCGTCAGCGTGAAGGCGACCACCACCGAGCGTCTGGGCTTCACCGGCCGCGAAGAGGGTATCGCCGCGCAGGCGATCGCCACGATCAGCCTGCCGAGAACCGCCGGGAGAGGAGAGGCATGATGCGCCTGACGACGATGATCGTGGCCGGAGCGCTGATCGCCACCCCAGGTGTCGCGCAAGTCAAACCGTGCCTGAACAATGCGGAGGCGGAGTCGCTGGCGCTGGTCGCGTTGCCGGAGATCATTCGCGAGACCGGCCGCATCTGCACCGCCCGCCTGCCCGCGGCCAGCCTGATCCGCCGTGCGGACGGGCCGTTGATCGCCAAATACCAGGTCGCCGCGGACCGCGCATGGCCGGGTGCGAAGGCAGCGATCATCAAGCTGAGCGATCCCGCCGCCGACCTGCTGCTGGCGTCCGATTACGCGCGGCCGGTGCTGACCAGCATCGTCGTGCCGCTGATCGTGGGGCGAATCGACCTGAACGATTGCGGCACGATAGACCGACTGGTGACGCAACTGGAACCGCTGCCGGCCCGCAACACGGCGAGCGTCGTCGTCACCGTGCTCCAGTATCTCAAGATGAACGAGCGGGGCGGCGGCAAATCCGGCGTCCCCGCCCTGCCGCTGTGTCCGGCATCGTGACCGACACGCTCCTTCCGGCGCAGCTCGTGGAATCGGCGCAGCGCGTCATCGAGGCGAATCGCAAGGCCGGGCGGCGGATCGCCGTGGCCGAAAGCTGCACCGGTGGTCTGGTGGCCGCAGCGCTGACGGAGGTGCCGGGGTCGTCGGACGTCTTCGTCGCATCGATCATCACCTATTCGGACGAGGCGAAGACCGACCTTCTGAAAGTCGGGCGCGATCTGATCGAGACGTTCGGCGCGGTATCGATCGCGGTCGCATGGGGCATGGCGCGCGGCGCGGTGGAGAAGACCGGAGCCGATGTCGCCGTCGCGATCACCGGAGTCGCGGGCCCCGGCGGCGGCAGCGAGAAGAAGCCGGTCGGCACCGTCGTCTTCGCGCGCGCCGAAAAGGACAGCGATCCCAACGATGTTCATGCCGACCGCCGCCTGTTCCCGGACAATGGCCGTGGCGGCGTGCGCCTTCAGGCGGCGCTATGTGCGCTCGAACTGCTGATGCCGCCGGAACCCGAGCCCGTCGCGCCGTAAAGCACCGCCGCACGATCCTCGAACGCCCCGATCATCCGGCGCAAGGCGGTGCCGAACACCTGACCCGCCAGCATCTCGAACACGCGGTTCTTGAACTGGAAGTCCACCGCGAAGTCGACCGCGCAGCCCGGTCCTTCCGACCGGAAGCGCCAGTCGTTGCGCAGATATTTGAGCGGTCCCTCGACGTAATCGACGCGGATCATATCCGGCCGCGCCTTTTCGACGCGGCTGGTGAACGTCTCGCGCAGGCCCTTGAAGCCGACGATCATGTCGGCCAGCGTCTCCGTATCCCCATCCTTGCGAACGCGCATCGCGGTGACCCAGGGCAGGAATTCCGGGTAACGCCTCACGTCGGCGACGAGGTCGAACATCTGCTCCGCGCTGTACGGAAGATGCCGTGTTTCCTGATGCTTGGGCATAGGCGCCTACACCGCGATCACGGCCCGCGGCCGTGGTGCCAACTTCGCCTCCCGCGCCGCGCGGAGCTTCGCGAAATCGTCGCCGGCGTGATAGCTCGACCGGGTCAGCGGCGACGATGCGACGAGGAGGAAACCCTTGGCCCGTGCGATACCGGCATAGGCGTCGAACGCCTTGGGAGTGACGAATTCTGCGACCTTGGCATGGCGCGGGGTCGGCTGAAGATACTGGCCCATCGTCAGGAAGTCGATGTCGGCGGAACGCATGTCGTCCATCACCTGATGCACCTCCAGCCGCTCCTCGCCCAGCCCCAGCATCACGCCGGACTTGGTGAAGATCGACGGATCGTGTCGCTTGACCGATTCGAGCAGCCGCAGCGACGCGTAGTACCGCGCGCCGGGGCGGATCGTCGGATACAGGCGCGGTACGGTTTCGAGATTGTGATTGTAGACGTCGGGCCGCGCCTCGACGATCGACTCGATCGCCGCCTGCGCCTTGTTGCGGAAATCGGGGGTCAGGATCTCGATCGTCGTCGTCGGGTTGGCGGCGCGGATCGCATGGATCACCTTCACGAACTGCGACGCGCCGCCATCGGGCAGATCGTCGCGGTCGACGGAGGTGACGACGATGTGCTGGAGCCCCATCTGCGCCGCGGCCTCCGCGACGTTCTGCGGTTCCATCTTGTCGACCGCGCGCGGCATACCGGTCTTGACGTTGCAGAAGGCGCAAGCGCGGGTGCAGGTATCACCCAGGATCATGACCGTAGCGTGCTTCTTCGACCAGCATTCGCCGATATTCGGGCACGCCGCCTCTTCGCAGACGGTGGTCAGGCTTTTCGAGCGCATCAACTCGCGCGTGGCGGCAAAGCCCGCACTGGTCGGGGCCTTGACCCGGATCCAGTCGGGCTTGCGGACGCGTTCCGGGCGACCATCCTTGGGGGCGAGCGGCGTCATGTCGTTCATGCCCGTGCAGATAGGATCGCCCCGGCCAAATGTCACATGAAACCGGCAGCGAAGATCATCAACATGACGGACTTGTCATCTTTTGTCGCGATGCGGTAACGGTGTGCCGCAAGTCAGGAACCGGGCGTTTGGCCGCCGGTTACGACTGTGAACAGCCGATTCGGCCCGAGATGGAGCTTCAGTGCAGATGACCGACTTTTCCGACCTGATCGAAGGATATTACAAGTTTCGCGGTACGGAGTGGCTGACCGAGCGGGAACGCTGGACCGAGCTGGCGTCGGGTCAGGCACCGAAGGTGATGGTGATCGCCTGTTCGGACAGCCGCGTCGATCCGGCGACGATCTTCGGAACGCATCCGGGTGAGGTGTTCGTGGTGCGCAACGTCGCCAACCTCGTACCCCCTTACGAAACGGGCGGCGGTTTCCACGGCGTGTCGGCGGCGGTCGAGTTCGCCGTCACGAAGCTGAAGGTCGCCGAGATCGTCGTTTTGGGTCACGGCGCCTGTGGCGGCGTCAGCGCGGCGCTGACGCAGAGTCTGGCCGACTCGACGCATGGCGACGGCGGCTTCGTGAAGGACTGGATCACGCTGCTCGACGATGCGCGCGAGAAGGTCGTGGCCGAACATGGGACAGGTCCCGAGGGCCAGAAGGCGCTGGAGCAGGAATGCGTCCGCGTATCGATCGCCAATCTCCAGACCTTCCCCTTCATCGCCGACCGGATCGCCGACGGATCGCTGAAGATCCACGGCGCGGTCTTCGCGATCGCCGACGGCAAGCTGAAGGTGCTGCAGGATAACGACCAGTTCGAGGCCGCCTGAACGATCCGGCCCGGCGGATCCCCTCCGCCGGGCCGATCATCCTCACCCCGCGGCGGGGGCAACCGCCTTGTCGATGTCCTTCTTCGGTTCTGCCGTCGACCGCAGGTTCAGTTCGCGAAGCTGCTTGGCGCTCGCGAAATTGGGGGCGCCCATCATCAGGTCCTCCGCCTTCTGGTTCATCGGGAAGACGACGACCTCACGGATGTTCGGCTCGCCCGCCAGCAGCATGACCATGCGGTCGATGCCCGGCGCCGAACCGCCGTGCGGCGGTGCGCCGAACTTGAACGCGTTAATCATGCCCGCGAAGTTCGTATCGACATCGGCCTGCGTGTAGCCGGCGATCTCGAACGCCTTGTACATGATCTCCGGCCGGTGATTCCGGATCGCGCCCGACGACAGCTCCACGCCGTTGCAGACGATGTCGTACTGATAGGCGAGGATATCGAGCGGGTCCTTCGTCTCCAGCGCCTCCATCTCGCCCTGCGGCATCGAGAAGGGATTGTGGCTGAAGTCGACCTTCTTCGCGTCCTCGTCATATTCGAACATCGGGAAGTCGACGATCCAGCAGAACTCGAAGCGGTCCGGATCGATCAGGCCGAGCGTCTCGCCGACGCGGGTGCGGGCGAGGCCGGCGAGCCTGGCGGCCTGGGCCTCCTTGCCCGCGGCGAAGAACACGCCGTCGTCGGGACCCAGGTCGAGGGCAGCGGCGAGCTTCGCCATGCCCTCTTCACCGTGGTTCTTGGCGATCGGGCCACCCCATTCGCCGCCCTTGCGCGTGGCATAGCCGAGACCCGCGAATCCCTCGGACTGCGCCCACGCGTTCATGTCGTCGAAGAACTTGCGGCTCCTGTCCGCCGTCGCCGGTGCGGGGATCGCGCGGACCACATCGCCGGCCTCGACGATCGAGGCGAAGCGGCCGAAGCCCGAGCCGGTGAAATGCTCGCTGACGTCGCTGATGAGGATCGGGTTGCGCAGATCGGGCTTGTCGTTGCCGTAGCGGAGCATCGACTCCCGGTAGGGGATGCGGCGGAACGGCAGCGCCGAGACCTGCCTGCCCTTGTTCTGCCAGTTCGCGAACTCTTCGAACAGCCCGTGGAGGACGGGTTCGATCGCCTGGAACACATCTTCCTGCGTGACGAAGCTCATCTCGAAATCGAGCTGGTAGAACTCGCCCGGCGAACGATCGGCGCGCGCGTCCTCGTCACGGAAACAGGGTGCGATCTGGAAATACCGATCGAAGCCCGCGACCATCAACAGCTGCTTGAACATCTGCGGCGCCTGAGGCAGCGCGTAGAACTTGCCGGGATGGACGCGGCTGGGGACGAGATAGTCGCGCGCGCCCTCCGGCGACGATGCGGTCAGGATCGGCGTCTGGAACTCCGTGAAGCCCTGTCCGATCATCCGCTGGCGGACGCTGGCGATCACCTGACTGCGGAGCATGATGTTGGCGTGCAGCCGCTCGCGACGGAGATCGAGGAAACGATAGCGGAGGCGGATGTCCTCCGGATATTCGGCGTCGCCGGCGACCGGCAGCGGCAGCTCCTGCGCGACGCTCTGCACCGTCACCGCGCGGGCGAAGACCTCGATCTCACCGGTCGCCAGACTGGCGTTGGCGGTCCCCTCCGCACGGGCCTTCACGATACCGTCGATGGTGATGACCGACTCGGTGCGCGCCGCCTCCAGCACCGGCAGGGCCGGCGAGTCGGCGTCGGCGACGACCTGCGTGATGCCGTAATGGTCGCGCAGATCGACGAACAGCACGCCGCCATGATCGCGCTTGCGGTGGATCCAGCCCGACAGGCGGACGGTCTGGCCGACATCCGCCGCGGTCAGCGCGGCGCAGGTGTGGGAGCGATAGGCGTGCATCTGTGTCATCGCGCGCCCCTCCCCTTCCCTGCCCCTATTTGTCAACCCGCGCGACGGGTCTATGGGACGGCGATGCACATCCATCCGTTGATTACCGACAGCGCGACCCTCGCCAACCTCTGCCACCGTCTCGCCCGGGCCGACTTCGTCACGGTCGATACCGAGTTCATGCGGGAGAGCACCTATTATCCGGAGCTCTGCCTGATCCAGATCGCCGACGTGAACGAGGCGGCGGCGATCGATCCGAAGGCACCCGGGCTGGACATGACGCCGCTGCTCGACCTGATGGTGAACAACGAGGATGTCCTGAAGGTCTTCCACGCCGGCGGGCAGGACCTTGAGATCGTGTACAACCTGACCGGCAAGACGCCGCACCCGCTGTTCGATACGCAGGTCGCGGCGATGGCGCTCGGTCAGGGCGAGCAGATCGGCTATTCGAATCTGGTCGACAGCTGGCTCGGTATCCAGATCGACAAGGGTGCGCGCTTCACCGACTGGGCGCGGCGGCCGCTGGATGCGCGGCAGATCGAATATGCGATCGGCGACGTGACGCATCTGGCGGCGATCTTTCCGAAGATGCTGGAACGCCTGCGCAAGACCGGGCGCGGCGCGTGGCTGGACCAGGAAATGGAACGGCTGGGCGACCCCTCCAACTACGCGAACGATCCGGACGTCGCGTGGAAGCGCGTGCGCGTGTCGGGTCGCAAGCCCGACATGCTGGGCCGGCTGAAGGCGATCGCGCGGTGGCGGGAGCTGGAGGCGCAAACCAAGGACCTGCCGCGCGGTCGCATCGTCAAGGACGAGACGCTGGGCGATCTCGCCAGCCATCCGCCGCGCAAGCAGGCCGACCTGGCCCGGGTGCGCGGCCTGTCCGCGACGTGGGCCGGTAACGATATCGGTGCGCGGCTGATGGCGGCGATCGAAGGGGCGACGCCGCTGGATGGCGACGAGCTCCCGCCCCGCGACGATCGCAAGCCGGGGCTGGGGAAGGAAGGGTCGCTGGTGGCCGACCTGCTGAAGCTGCTGCTGAAGATCCGGTCGCGCGATATCGACGTCGCATCGAAGCTGCTGGCGCGATCCGACGAGCTGGAGGCGCTGGCCGCCGGCGTGCGGACGGGGCTGCCGATGCTGGAGGGGTGGCGTTACGACCAGTTCGGGCGGGATGCGGTCGATCTGGTCGAGGGGCGGCTGGGCTTCGCGGTGAAGAACGGACGGTTGAAGATGACGCGCACCGAGGAGGAGGTTGCATGAGGTACCTGTTGCTGGCGCCGGCGCTGCTGGCCGCGTGCACGACGATGACTCCGCCTGCCGCGCCCGTCGGGCCCTGCATCGTCGACGAGGCGACGCGGATGCGCTTCGTCGGCGCGAAGTTCGACAGCGGCATGCGCGAGGAGTTGCAGGCGCGCACCAATGCGCGCGTGATGCGGACGCTGCGCCCCGACGAGATCACCACGAAGGAGTTCTTCGAGGATCGCCTGAACGTGATGCTGGACGACGGCCGCCGGATCGACGGACTTCGCTGCGGCTGAGGCGGGTCAGGCCAGGACGGGCTTGCAGGCGAGCAGCGTCGCCAGCGCGACGTGGCGTTTCTCCACCGTCTCGCCGTAGAGCGCACGGTCGGCCGCGGGCAGCGCCAGTGTCACGGTGCCGGCATCCCGCGCCAGCCGGCTGCGCTGGAGCGGCCCCGCCAGCCCGGCCGACAAGCGCTGACCCAGCCGGATCGCCAGTCCCCAGGCGACCGCACCGGCAAGCGCCTGCTGACCCGCAAGACGCGGCAGCGGATCGGGCGACAGGGTGCCGCCGCCAAGGCTGGTGAACAGCGACTGCGCCAGTTGCGCGCGTTCCCTGGCGTCGATCGCGACCCAGTTGCCGTGCAGCGCGACCTCGACCCCGCGTTCGGCGCGGAATTCGGGATTGGCGTGCCAGCCCACATCCGCGAGCAGGCAGGCGGCGTGCCGGATGCGCGCCTGAGACGGCGCTTCGTGGGCGAACAGCGGCGCGATCCAGCGATCGAGGAGGTCGCCATGCTCCGGAAAACGCCCGAGCAGACGCCCCTCCTCGCGGGCGGCGACGATCAGCGGATCGAGCGCCCGCGTCGGTGCGTCGAGCATCCCGAACAACAACCCCTCGCGCAGACCGAAGGCGGAGATGACTGTGCCGGCGGAACCGAGTTCGCGCAGGACGATGTCGAGCAACGCGGTCGCATCGGGTAGCGTGGCCGCGCGACCGGAGGACAGTCCGGGGATGTCGCGTAGCTGTTGTTTGGTCATCAGCGGCAGTTGCGCGGCAAGCTGGGCGACCGTCGCCGGCGCGAGACAATATTGATGGACGACAGGCAACGGATAGCCCGCCAGCCCCATGTGCAATCGCCCGAGCGCGCGCCACGACCCGCCGACGAGATACAGCGGCGTGCCCCGGCCCCGGCCGCGCCAGCCGGCTTTTCCGATCAGGTCGGACACCCGCTTGTCCAGCGACTTGCCGCGCGTTCCCGCGATCCGCAGGACGCCGAGCGGGAAGGAGACGCGGTCCTCCACCTTGCCGGCGCGGACGCGGACCAGCTCAAGACTGCCGCCGCCGAGATCGCCGACGATGCCGTCGGCGGTGGGGATGCCGGACAGCACCCCCTGCCCGGCCCCCAGGGCCTCCTGTTCGCCCGACAGGATCTCCACGGTCAGGCCGAGCGCGGTGGCGGCGTCGATCAGTTCGGGACCGTTCTCCGCATCGCGCACGGCCGCAGTCGCGACGGTGCGGACGGTGGCGACCTCCATCTCGCGCGTGACCGCGGCGAAGCGCGCCAGTGCGGTGCGGGCGGCGGCGAGGGCGGACGGCTCCATGCGGCCAGTCTGTGCGAGACCGCGACCAAGACCGGCCATGACCTTTTCGTTGAACAAGGTTGCGGGCAGGCGCGCAGGCCCCTGATAGACGACGAGGCGAACCGAGTTGGACCCGATGTCGATGATCGCCGTGCGAGAGGCGTCGGCGCGCTTGCCGAAGATGTTCATGGAGCCGCCCGGAGCGAGAGCGTCGGCACCTTCTCCAGCGCCGCGCCGCGCCCCGACAGCGACGGATTCGTCATGAAATAACGATGCAGGTTGAACGGCTTGTCGCCGGGATCGACCCGCGTATAGTCGCCGTCCGGCCCCAGTATCCAGCTTTGCTCGTTATCCAGCAGATTGGCGACCATCACCTGATCGAGGATCTGGTCGTGCACGGTCGGGTTGGTGATCGGCAGCATATATTCGACCCGCCGGTCGAAGTTGCGCGGCATCCAGTCCGCGGACGATATGTACATCTTCGCCCCGTCATTGGGCAGTTTCTTGCCGTTGCCGAACACGCAGATCCGGCTATGTTCCAGAAAGCGGCCGATGATCGACTTGACGTGGATGTTCTCGGACAGTCCGGGCACCTGCGGGCGGAGGCAGCAGATGCCCCGGATTACGAGGTCCACCTCGACGCCGGCACCCGATGCCTCGTACAGTTTGTCGATCAATGCGGGATCGACGAGGCTGTTCATCTTCGCCCAGATCGACGCGGGGCGGCCTGCCTGCGCATGTTCGATTTCGGCGTCGATCAACCGGAGCAGCCTTTGGCGTAGATTGCCCGGCGACAGGCTGACGATCTTCATATCCTGCGGTTCGACATAGCCGGTGACGTAGTTGAACATCTGCGCGGCATCGCGTCCGATCACAGGATCGGCCGTGAAGTAACTGAGGTCGGTGTATATTTTTGCTGTAACCGGATGATAGTTGCCGGTGCCGAAGTGGCAGTAGGTGCGGAATCCGCCGCTTTCCCGCCGGACGACGAGCGACACTTTCGCGTGGGTCTTCCAGTCGATGAAGCCGTAGACGACCTGCACCCCGGCCCGCTCCAGCGCGGACGCCCAGACGAGGTTCTGTTCCTCGTCGAAGCGTGCCTTTAACTCCACGACGGCGGTCACGGACTTGCCCGCCTCCGCCGCGGCGATCAGCGCATTGATGACGGCGGACTGTTTGCCGGCGCGGTAGAGCGTCTGCTTGATCGCGACGACATCGGGATCGTTCGCAGCCTGCTTCAGGAAGGCCAGCACGACCTCGAACGTCTCGTAGGGGTGATGAACGACGATGTCCTTGGCTCTGATCGCGGCGAAGCAATCGCCACCAAACTCCCGGATTCGTTCGGGAAAGCGTGGCGTGAACGGCGTGAATTTCAGGTCCGGCCGATCCTCATCGACCAGCATGTCGAGGTCGGAGAGGCCGAGCAGATTGCCGCTTTCGGTGACGATCGTGTCGCTGCCTCCCAGTTCGTCCTTAAGCAGCGCCTCCAGCGCGTCGGGCATCCCGGTTTCCAGCTCCAGCCGGATGACGCGACCCCGGCGGCGGCGTTTGATCGCGTTCGCAAAGTAGCGAACGAGGTCCTCGGCTTCCTCCTCGATCTCGATGTCGCTGTCGCGCAGGACGCGGAACGCGGCGGCACCGTGAACCTCGTAGCCGGGGAACAGGACCGGTGCGAACCGCTTGACGATCGTCTCGACGGAGACGTAGCGCGCGTCCTCGCCCGGCAGGCGGACGAAGCGCGGCATCGTCGCGGGCAGCATGACGATCTCGCGGATCGGCTCCTTGTCCGACTGCCGTTCCAGATCGAAGATCACCGACAGCCCCTTGTTGGGGATGAACGGAAAGGGATGCGCGGGGTCGAGCGCCTGCGGCGTCAGGATCGGAAAGATCTGTTCGCGGAAATGCGTGGCGAGCCATTCGTCGGCTTCGCCGTCGATCGCATCGCGGCGGAGGATGAACAGCCCGGCCTGGTCGAGGAGGACGCGCAGGTCGCCCCAGACCGCCTGCTGGCTTTCCATCAGCCGGTCGGCTTCGGCCACGATCGCCCCGAGTTGCTGCCCCGGGGTCAGGCCGTCGGCGGAGCGACGTTCCACGTCCTGTTTCTGCTGCCCCTTCAGACCCGCGACCCGGACCAT
Source organism: Sphingomonas sp. Leaf343 (assembly GCF_001423765.1). Lineage (GTDB taxonomy): Bacteria > Pseudomonadota > Alphaproteobacteria > Sphingomonadales > Sphingomonadaceae > Sphingomonas. Next base: position 53,057 of record NZ_LMPG01000010.1, on the reverse strand, counting down.
GAAGAACTCGTCGAGGTTCGACCCGCAGATCGACAGGAATCGCAGCCGTTCCAGCAGGGGATGCGCGGTGTTGCACGCCTCCTCCAGCACGCGGCGGTTGAAGGCGAGCCACGACAATTCCCGGTTGAAATACCGGTCGTTGGGTTCCGCGACGAAGGCGTCGTCATCGGCCTCCGCAATCGTCACGATATGCGCTGGGCGGGTCATGGCGTCTCCGGTTTGCCGGCGATCAGGCCGGCGTCGATCAGGGTGGATCGGGCAAGGGGAATGGTCAGGCGCTTGCGGCGTTCCGCACATTCCTGATCCAGTGCGTCGACGGTACGCTCGACCGCCAGATGGCTACGCTCGATCCGGGTGGCGAGCCAGTCGACCAGATCGGGTCGCGCGTCGAGGCCGAGGCGGTTGAGGCGATAATCCAGCAGCGACCGGACGAGGGCGTCGTCCGGTGCGCCGATCTCGGCAAGGACGCTGGCCGCCAGTCGGGAGCGGAGATCGGGCAGCGTGATCTCCCATACCGGTGGCGGCGCGTCGGTAACGAGCAACAGCGGCCGACCGGTGGATTGCGCGTCGTTCCAGGCGTGGAACAGCGACTCCTGAGACACGGCATGAGCATCGTCGACGATCGTCCCGCCGCTCTTCGCCGCGAACAGGCGGGCGAGCGTGCTGCGGCCCGAGCGGCGCGGACCCGTCAGCATCGCCACGCGGACCTGCCACGATCCCCAGCGTTCCAGCAGATGCACGGCGCGGGCGTTGGACGGTGTGACGAGGAAGGATTCGTCGCGGGGATCGGCGGGCAAGGCCAGCGGCAACGCCATCTGGCTGGGGAAAAGGCTACGCGCCACGCGTCACCCGGCCGTCTGGCTTTCCGCAGGCAGATCGGGCGGCGTGACCTGAGGCGCGCGCCGGATGCGGAGCGTGTCGCCCGCGCCCTGCACCTGATAGCCACGCGCCTCCAGCGCCGCCGTCAGCGCCGCCGCGCCGCCGTCGGTCACGACCCGCATCAACGATACGCCGCCGAGCGCGAGGCTGGTCGTCGCGGCGGAGCGCACGCCCGGGATCGCGCGAACCAGTGCCTCGGTATTCGCGACGCTGGCGGTGCCGGGCGTGTCGAACTGGATCGTGACGGTCGCGGACCCGGCGGTGGGCGCGCCGAGATTGGCCATGATCGTGTCGAGATCGCCGGTCGGCGCGGGCGTTTCCGTCGCTTCCGGCCGGGGCGGCGGCGACAGCGCGACGTCCGGCTCCAGACGACCGCTGCGCAGCGCCTGTTGATAGATGGCGTCGAGTCGCTGCACGCCCGTATCGAGCAGTTGCGGCACGCCCGCCGAGGTGCCGACGCGCAGCAGGAACCGCCCGATCACATCATTGTCGGGGCCATGCCGCGCCTCGAACGCGCCGATCACCGGGCCGCCCGGATATTGCCGCGTCAACCGGACGGTCGGGATCAGCACGTCGGACGCGCCATATTGGTCGAGGATCGTCCGCCACCAGCCGCGGCCGGGTCGCCGGGTCTGACCGGCGTTCAGCAGCAGCGGGTCGACGCCGGTTCCGGCCGGGCGGATATAGTCGACGGCAGAGTTGCCGGTGCGGAACCGCGCCCACGCCTCCTGCCAGGGCGTTCGCTGTTCGAAGACCTGCCCCACCCCGCCGGACCAGATGACGGGAATCACCAGCATCGGCGTGGATCGCCCGGCCGAGGTCACGATGCCGAGCACCGACCCCGTGCGACCGCGATCGAACAGCACGCCCAGCCGGGCGATGTAACGGGTCGGGCCGATCTGCTCGTTCTCGACCACGATGCCGGAGACGAGCTGGTCGAGCGTGCCGTCCGACACCAGCCCGCCGCCACCGCCAAGCCGGCGCGAAAGCTGCACCCAGGCCTTGCGCTGGGCGAGCCGCCAGCCGCCGAGCCGTGCCGCCTCCGCGGAACCGGCCGCGACATCGACGGTGACGCCGGCCACCTCGAACGCGCCGGCGCTGTCGACCGGGGCGACGCCGCGGCCCGAACCTTCGATCTGCGCGACCGTCGCCGGGGTAACGGCGACCGCGGCTACGGCGAACGCTGCTACGGCGAAAGGGGCGGAGGAGCGGCGCATGATGCCGCGCCTTTTGCAGAAGCGAGCGTGGAAATCCAAGCGCGATGTGGCTAGGCGCAATCTATGAGCGAGCAACCCTCCTACACTTACGCCGATGCCGGCGTGTCGATCGCCGCCGGTAATGCGCTGGTGCGCGCCATCGGCCCTCTTGCCCGGTCGACCCGCCGCGCCGGTGCCGATGCCGATCTGGGCGGGTTCGGCGGCCTTTTCGACCTGAAGGCGGCGGGCTTCGTCGATCCGCTGCTGGTGGCGGCGAACGACGGGGTCGGCACCAAGCTGAAGCTGGCGATCGAATGGGACCGGCATGAGGGCGTCGGCGTCGATCTGGTCGCGATGTGCGCCAACGACCTGATCGTCCAGGGCGCGGAGCCGCTGTTCTTTCTCGATTACTACGCCAGCGGCAAGCTGGAGTCCGGGATCGCCGAACGCGTGATCGCGTCGATCGCGGAGGGGTGCCGTCAGGCGGGCTGCGCCCTGATCGGGGGCGAGACGGCGGAGATGCCGGGCATGTACGCGCCGGGCGACTATGATCTGGCCGGATTCTGCGTCGGTGCGGTCGAGCGCGACCGTCTGCTGACCGGCGCGACGATCGGCGCGGGCGACGCGGTGCTGGGCCTGACGTCGAGCGGCGTCCACTCCAACGGCTTCTCGCTCGTACGACGGCTGGCGACGGACAAGGGCTGGAAGCTCGACCGGCCGGCGCTGTTCGATGCGGACAGGCTGTTGATCGACCATCTGATGGCACCGACGCGGATCTACGTCGCCAGCCTGTTGCCGTTATTGCGCGAGGGGCGGATCAAGGGGCTGGCGCATATCACCGGCGGCGGGTTGCTGGAGAATATCCCGCGCGTCCTGCCGGCGGAGGCGCATGCGGTGATCGACGCGGATGCGTGGGAGCAGCCGCGGTTGATGGCGTATCTGCAGGCGCAGGGCGCGATCGAGCCGGAGGAGATGGCGCGGACCTTCAATTGCGGAATCGGCATGGCGGTGGTTGTGGCGGCGGACGAGGCCGATGCGGTGGCAGCCGCGCTGACCGGGGCGGGCGAAACGGTGGCGACGATCGGCCGGATCGAGGCGGGCCAGCGCGGCTGCACCGTCCGCGGGTCGGCCGGGACGTGGAGCGCGCGCGCCGACTGGACGGCGGGTCATGTCCAATAGCAAGCGCGTCGCCATCCTGATCTCCGGCCGGGGATCGAACATGATGGCGCTGGTGGAACAGGCGCGCGGATACGAGGTGGTGCTGGTCGCCTCCGACAAGCCGGATGCGCCGGGTCTGGGCTGGGCGCGGGCGCGCGGGCTGGCGACGTTCGCGCTCAGCCCCGGGGGGATCGGCAAGGCCCGATACGAGGCGCAGCTGGATGCGGCGCTGCGCGAGGCGGAGGTCGGGACGATCGCGCTGGCGGGCTACATGCGCCTGATCTCCGACGACTTCGTCGCGCGCTGGCGGGGGCGGATCGTCAATATCCATCCGTCCCTGCTGCCGCTCTACAAGGGTCTCGACACGCATGCCCGCGCGATCGCGGCCGGCGATGCCCATGCGGGTTGCTCGGTCCATGTCGTGACCGAGGAGCTGGATGGCGGCGCGGTGCTGGGACAGTCGCGCGTCGCGATTCTGCCGGGGGACGACACGGAGACGCTGGCGGCGCGGGTCCTGACCGCCGAACATGCGTTATACCCGCGCATCCTGTCGGAGTATGTGATGACGCCTCTCGATCGCATTCGTGATACAGCATTGAAATTGCCGGAAACCGAAGAGCGGCCCAGCCACGGCCAGCCGACATTCTTCGTGGGCGAGAATCAGTTCGCGCAGGTTCGCGACGATCATCACGGCGACGGGCGCCACGTCGTCTGCGTCCGCACCAGCGACCAGGACGAGCAGGCGATGCTGCTGGAGGCTGCCCCCGACATCTACTCGCGTCCCGCGTATCTCGCGTCATCGGGCTGGGTCGGCATGACGCTGTCGGGCGATGTCGACTGGCCGCTGGTCGAGGATCGGATCGCCCGAAGCTGGGAACTCGCGGCCCCCGCCCGACTGCTGGAGGCGGGCGGGCGATGAGCGAGACGTCCGAACAGGCGACCCGCCGCCGTTGGGTGACGCTGGCGGAGGTCGTCGCGGTGGCGGGCGTGGTGATCGCCGGGCTGACCTTCTACACCGGCTGGGCCGACCGGAAAGCCGATCAGGCAGCGCGCGTCGCGGAACACTCGACCGAAGCGCGCGAGCGGTCGCGCGTCGATCTTGTGGCCACGGTCGAGAGCGATGGCCAGCGACTGGCGATCAAGGACGAGAAACACGATCTTCAGGATCTGGCGGTGGTGTTTCCGAAGGCGCTGGGTATCGCGCCGGAACGGCCGGTGGCGGACATCGCGATCGGCATCGACGCGATCGAGACGCCGATCCTGAAGCTGACCGACGGTGGCGCGGACGATCGCGCCGGGCGGCTGCCGGTGCTGCTGACGGTCCGCTACTGGGACGGCGACACGGCGCGGACCTCTACGGCGATTTATGACCTGATATGGAAGACCGAGGGCCGGATGCTGCGTGGCCGGACGTTGCGCCTGCAGGGCATGCGGCTGCGCGAGCGGGGCGGTAATCAGGCGCGACTGGACACGCTCTGGGCGCGCGAGAAGCTGTAAAGCCGATCCCGCCGCCGCCGCGCTCTGCCGGTTTACACCTTGGACCTGCGCCTCGTATCGCTCGGCAGGCATCCGTAGCGCTCCCGATAACGCCGGCTGAAATCACTCATATGAGCGAAGCCCCAGGTCGATGCGGCTTGCGCAACCGACAGGTCGTCATCGGTCTGCAAGGCGGCGTGGACACGGTCCAGCCGGCGAGCGATCAGATGTTGCACCGGGCTGCACCCGACGTGGCGCTTGAACCCGGTCTGCAACGCACGCGCCGTCAAACCCGCCGCGGCTGCGATATCGGAAATGGATAAAGTCCTGCGCAGATTGCCTTCGATGAAGTCGAGCGCCGTCTTGATCGGCCTGATCGAGACGTCCACCGGGTTCGGCGCGATCGTGGTACCGATCGAGGGCCAGGCACTGACAAACTGATAGACGAGGAGTTCCTCCAGCAGGGGGATCATCAGATCGTCGTCGCGCCGTTGGCCGAGTTGATACCACAGGATGTTCAGCGTCTGTCGCAAAGCAGCCAGACCGGCATTGCCCGTTTCGACCACCGGCCGGAATTGCGGAAGGATCGCCGCCTCCGACCCGCTGAGGGTGCGGCACGCGTGAACGATCGCGTCGCGGCTCATCGTCGCGGTGGTGGCCGAGAATCCCGGTGACGCCTGTTCGCGGCGCATCGCGTCGAACGACACGCATAGCGCCTGATCGAAGCCGACGACGGTGCCGTCGCCATGGGCATCGTCCCGCAGCATGAAGCCCGTCCGCACGAATCGCAGGGTGATGAGATCCGCCGAAATCTTGGGGCGGCTGATGAAACCGTGGTCGGACCGGGTCGTCCAGATACTGAGCGTTTCGCTCTGGCTGCCCGCGAAGGCGAAATGGATCGGACTCTGCGGCAACGGCTCGAAATCGACGGCAATTCCGCCTGCCTCGTTCAGCAATTCCAGTTGCCCCCCGGTCGTGACGGCGTGACGGAAATGCGTCTGCGGTCGCCATCGCGCCGGATCGGGAGAGCCGTCACCGATGGTGGACCCCGCGAAGGTCCTGGTGTCGCGGGTCTCGCGACCGGGCTGTTCTTCGTGCATCAGCGACATTCTTTCGCCCTTGGCATGTCACCTTCCTGCAACATGTCGATTCGCGCTCGCTAGCATTATCGCGCCGCCGATCTTGATGGACTGCTAAAATCCAGCGGTTCGCCGTGATCCCGGTAGCATTATCGCGCTTTGCCGCTCCGCCGGGACTCATCGGCCCATAATGGCGCGCGACAAATCGTCCGACGCCGGTCGTCGTGGGATTTCACAAAGATTTGTCAATCATTACAACACCTATGTCGGCGAACGACGAATAACCATCACCCACAGGTCGGGTTGGAACGCTGGCGAAAGCCGGTGCCCGACGATCCATCAGGAGAGTCTATGAGGAACTACTTCTGCAAGTATATTCCCCCTCGCCCCGATTTCATGGACACGCTGACGGCCGAAGAAGCCGGTCTGTTGATGGATCAGCGGGCGTGGCAGTCCGATCTGTTCAGTCGGAACGTGATCGTCGCGTGCGGACCCGTACTGGATCCGACGGGATCGTACGGGATGGCGATCTACTCCATCCCCGAAAGCCACGACATCGCCGCGATCACCGTGCTCGATCCGATGGTTCAGGCGAAGATCGGCCACTACGAGCATTTTCCCCTTCTCGAATTGACCGCATGTTCGGGAAGCCACGCCGCCATCTGACGCCGGGGCCGGCCGCAAGGGGGGCTCACACGTCGCGGGCGTAGACCCGATCGTCATGCCATGTGACCCCGACCCTGAACCGGCGATCGGCGATGACCGAGAAACCGTGTCGTTCGTAGAAGGCGCGGGCACGATGATTGCCTGCGAAGACGCCCAGAAGCATGCGGGAACCGCCCAGCCCTCTCGCGTCGGTGATGGCGTGGGCCATCAGCGCCGCGCCCAAGCCGGTGCCGCGCGCGATCGACAGCGTATAGATGCGGCGGAGTTCGACGTCGCCCGGCCGGGTTTCGCCGACATCGTCAGGCGTCGTCAGGACGGTGTATCCGACGGGCGCGCCTCCATCCGGATGCGTCGCGATCATCACGATGCTGGCGGGATCGGCGATCCAGTCGGCGAAAGCCACTGGTGCGCTCTTGTTCGTCACATGCGCGACGATGTCGTCGCCGGCCAGAATGCCGGCGAACGTCTCCAGAAAACTTGCGGCCGCGACGAGCGACAGGGCCGGCGCGTCGCCGGTCTCCGCCCGCCGCAGCCGCCAAGCCATCAGCCGACGATCTCTTCCGGCTTGAAGAAATACGCGATCTCGATCTCGGCATTCTCGTCCGAATCCGAACCATGCACCGTGTTCGCCTCGATCGACTCGGCGAGTTCCTTGCGGATCGTGCCCGGCTCGGCATTGGCGGGGTTGGTCGCGCCCATGATGTCGCGGTTGCGCTGCATGGCGTTCTCGCCCTCCAGCACCTGCACGACGACCGGGCCGGAGATCATGAATTCGACCAGATCGTTGAAGAACGGACGCTCGCGGTGGACGGCGTAGAAGCCCTCGGCCTGTTCGCGGCTCATCTGGATGCGCTTGGACGCGACGACGCGCAGGCCGGCTTCCTCCAGCATCTTCGTGACGGCGCCGGTGATGTTGCGACGCGTGGCGTCGGGCTTGATGATCGAAAAGGTACGGTTCGCGGCCATGACGGTCACGGGCTCCTGTCTGATGGGGAGGAAAGTCGCGTCGCCCCTAGTCGCGGGCGGGGCGGAAGGCAACAACGCCGGCTGGTCAGGCTGCCTGTTCCCAGCGGCCGGCGTCGTTCTGCTTCCAGTAGCGGCGCTGGACACCGTCGCGGTCGGCGAGCGCTTTCCACGCCAGCCGTGCCTCGCGGATGCGATCGTCGTCGAAGAAGTGGAAGGCGCGGTCGAAATCGAGCGCGTCGTCGCGCCACACGCCGTCGACCAGCGCCACGTTGCGGGCACGGTTGGCGGCGTTGACGTCGGGGGCGATCAGCACCGGCTGCACGGTGTCGTCGCCCTGACCCAGTTGCGCGTGGGGAAGGAAGCTGGCGGGCGCATAGCTCCACAACAGGCGGTCGAGGGCCTCGCGTTGGGCCGGTTCGCCGGCGACGATCAGCAGGCGACCGCCACCCGCCACCACCTTCTCCGCGATCTGCGGGAGGGCGCGGTCGAGCGGGGTGGCGGTGAGATGGTAGAAGTCGACCTGCATGTCGGCTGGTCTAGCGGGGGTGCGACGTGGCGGGAAGCGGTGCTTCGACTTCGCCCGGCACGAACGGGTGGGAGGATTATCCCCCTCCCGTCCGCGCTAGCGTGGCCTCACTTCTCGAAATTGTCCGCGACGAAGCGGTCGAGCAGCTTCACGCCGTAGCCGGTCGCGCCCTTGTCATAGCCGGGACCGGGCTTGTCGGACCAGACCATTCCGGCGATATCGAGGTGCGCCCACTTCACGCCGTCATCAATGAAGCGCTTGATGAACTGCGCCGCAGTGATCGACCCGCCGCCACGCGGACCGACATTCTTCATGTCGGCGATCGGGCTGTCGATCAGCTTGTCGTAGGTCGCCGACAAGGGGAAGCGCCACAGTTTGTCGTCGGTCGCGAGGCCGGCGGCGGCGAGTTGCGCGGCAAGATCGTCGTCGTTCGAGAACAGCCCGCCATATTCGTTGCCCAGCGCGACGATCATCGCACCGGTCAGCGTCGCGAGATCGACAATCGTCTTCGGGCGGAACGTCCGCTGCGTCCACGTGATCGCATCCGCCAGGACCAGCCGGCCCTCGGCGTCGGTGTTCAGCACCTCGATCGTCTGGCCGGACATCGACGTCACGACGTCGCCCGGCCGCGTCGCAAGGCCGTCCGGCATGTTCTCGACCAGTCCGCAGACGCCGACCACGTTCGCCTTCGCCTTGCGCGTGGCGAGCGAGCGCATCGCGCCGACGACGGCACCCGCGCCGCCCATGTCCCACTTCATGTCCTCCATGCCGGCGGCGGGCTTGATCGAGATGCCGCCGGTGTCGAACGTCACGCCCTTGCCCACCAGCGCGAGGTCGGGGTCGCCCTCCCCTGCCCCGTTCCAGCGCAGCGCGAGGACGCGGGCTTCGCGGGCCGAGCCGAGGCTGACCGACAGCAGCGATCCCATGCCCAGCTCGCGCATCGCATCCTCGTCGAGGACGGTAATTTCCAGCCCCAGCCCTTCGACATCGGCGCGGACACGCTCGACGAAGGTCTCGGGATAGATGATGTTCGCCGGCTCCGCGACCAGCGTGCGGGTGAGCGCCAGACCCCGGGTCAGCGCGTCCTGATGCAGCCACGCGGCATCGGTGCCGTCCGGCGCGCCGGCGATCGTGAGCGATACGAGTGTCGGTCTGGACGTCTCCGCCAGTTTCGTGCGGTACACGTCGTGCCGCCATGCGCGCTGCGCTGCGGTCCCCGCGAGCTTCGCCACGGCGGCGGGCGACGGTGCGTTGGCGAGCGTCGAAAGGTCGACGGTCGCCCCGGTCGCGCCGGAGGTCAGCAGCTTCGCCACGATCGCGCCGCCCGCCTTGCGCCAGCCGCCCTCGTGGTTGCCGACGCCGACCAGCAGGATGTGGCGGACCGCCTCGCCCTCGCCCTCGCCCTCGCCGACGAACAGCTCGACGGTCGACCCGGCCTCACCGGAAAACCGCGATGCCGTCGCCGCCGCTTCGGCGACGCGGCGGGTCGCATCGCCGCTCCACCGGGTTCGCGCCAGCGCATCCTTCTCGACCGGGATGACGAGAATGGCGGCGTCGGCGGCCGCGGCGGGCGCGAAATGGATCTGCATGAAGTCCTCGGATTATGAACGTCACATCTAGGACGATGCACCTGGATGGCAAGCGCAGCGTTGCGGGAGCGGACGGGGTGCGATAGGCGCTGATCGCGTCGCGGCCATTCAGGGCGGCCATTCAGGGCGGCCGGCGCCGACGTGTTGAAGGGGACGGGTTTCTTGCCGCGTATCGACCTGTTCGCCGGCTGTGCCGTGATGGCCTGTGCGATCGGCCTGGCCACCAGCGCCGTCGCGCAGGAGCTTCAGGATCGCCCCGTCGCGCCACCCGGAGCCGGACCGATCGCCGGCGCGCCCCCGGCCGCCGACGATCAGGTCCAGTTCGCCGCCGGTGCGCTGGAATATGACTCCGAAGGCGACATCGTCACCGCGAAGGGCGACGTGCGCATGATCCGGCAGGGTCAGCGGCTGCGCGCCGATCAGGTCGTCTGGAACCGCAAGACCGGCAAGGTCGTGGCGACCGGCAACATCGCCGTCACCAATCCGCAGGGCGACATCGCCTATGGCGACCGCATCGACCTGACCGACACGCTGAAGGATGGCGTGGTCGACAACATGCTGGTCGTGCTGGAACAGGGCGGACGGCTGGCGGCGGTGAAGGGAACCCGGTCCGAAGACGGCACGGTGACGCTGGAGACCGCCGCCTACACGCCCTGCGCGGTCGAGACGTCGAAAGGCTGCCCCAAGGAGCCGAGCTGGAAAATCACCGCGATCAAGGTGACGTACCGGCCGGACAGGCAGCGCGTCTATTATGCCGGCGGACGGCTGGACCTGTTCGGCCTGCCCGCGCTGCCGCTGCCGCGCTTCTCGCATCCGGTCGGCGGGTCGAGCGACAGCGGGCTGCTGAGCCCGCAGTTCAGCTACAGCCGGGTCAACGGGCTGGAGCTGGCGACCCCCTATTTCATCAAGCTTGCGCCCGATCGCGGCCTGACGCTGACGCCGCATATCTATTCCAGCGTGCTGCCGATGGCGGAGGCGGATTACTCGCAACTGTCCGGGCGCGGGGCGTTCCGGCTGCACGGCTATGTCACCGAAAGCCGGCGCAGCGACGACCTGAACACCGTCGACCCGAGCGACACCGAGATGGCGCTCCGCGGCTATATCGACGGTGTCGCCAGATACCAGTTCACGCCGGAATGGAGCGCCAGCGGATCGCTGCGGCTGGCGACCGACCGCACTTTCCTGCGCCGCTACGACATCTCGCGCGACGATCGGCTGCGCAACACGGCGACGTTGCAGCGGATCGGGACGGACAGCTATTTCTCGATCAGCGGCTGGGCGGTGCAGACGCTGCGCGTCAACGACAAACAGGGCTTGCAGCCGATCGCCCTGCCCGAGATCGACTATCGCCGCCGCTTCGCCGATCCGCTGCTGGGCGGACGCGTGGAGTTGCAGGTCAACAGCCTCGCGCTGACGCGTACCGACGGGCAGGATACGCAGCGCGCCTTCGCCAGCCTGCGCTGGGACCTGCGTCGTCTGACCAACTGGGGTCAGGAAGTGACGTTCACGGCCTTCGCCCGCGGCGATGCGTACAACGCCAACGACACGCTCTCCACCGCCGTCGTCACCTATCGCGGGACGGAGGGTTTTCAGGGCCGGGCGATCGGGGCGCTGGCGGCGGACATGAAATGGCCGTTCGTCGGCAGTTTCCTCGGCGGGACGCAGCGGCTGACGCCAAGGGTTCAGCTCGTCGCCGCGCCGCGGGTCAAGAACCTGTCGATCCCCAACGAGGATTCGCGCGCGGTCGATCTGGACGATACCAACCTGTTCGCGCTCAACCGTTTTCCAGGTTACGACCGGTTCGAGGACTCGTCGCGCGCCACGTACGGCGCCGACTATGCGCTCGACCTGCCGGGGTTCAGCCTGGATGCGGTCGTCGGGCAGAGCTACCGCCTGTCGACGCGGGCGACGATCCTGCCCGACGGCACCGGCCTCAGCGACCGGTTCTCCGATTATACGGGACGAACGGAAGTGCGGTTCCGCGATTTCGTGTCGCTGGTGCATCGCTACCGCCTCGACAAGGACAGCTTCCGCGTCCGCCGCAACGAGGTCGACGCGACGGTCGGCAGCCGGTCGACCTATGCGCTGGTGGGCTATCTGAAGCTCAATCGCGACATCGACCAGACCGAGGATCTGCGCGACCGCGAAGAGGTTCGCGTCGGGGGACGCGTGCAGATCGCGCGCTTCTGGTCGGTCTTCGGATCGGCGATCGTCGATCTCACCAACCGGGACGAGGATGTACTGTCGCTGGCGGACGGGTTCGATCCGATCCGGCACAGGCTGGGCGTGCAGTACGAGGACGACTGTATCCGGCTGGGCGTGACGTGGCGGCGCGATTACCGGCAGATCGGCGATGCGCGCAAGGGGAACAACTTCCTCTTGACGCTGGCGTTGACGAACCTCGGCCGCTAAGCGCGGGTTCAGTAACGCCGGGGTAGCAGCGTCGTCTTTTCCAGATGATCGCGCAAGTGGGACAGGTAGGCCGAGTGAATCAGCATCGTCGTTGGACCCTCCTGGCGGGCAGCCTGATGGGCATTGCCGCCGTGGCCGCAGGCGCGATCGCGCAGACCGTGGAGGACAACAGCGTGCCGCAGGCCGCGCTGGACATCCCGGCCAACCTTCAGATCTTCGGCAAGCTGGACCCGAACGTCCGCAAGCCGACCGCGATCGTCAACAACACGGTCATCACCGGCACCGACGTCGATCAGCGGGTCGCGCTGGTGATCTTCGCGAACAAGCTGGAGATGCCGAAGGGCGAGGAGCTGGAGCGGCTGAAGCTTCAGATCCTGCGTCAGTTGATCGACGAAACGCTCCAGATCCAGGAAGCGCGGACCAACGACATCGTCGTCACGAAGCCCGAGATCGACCAGAGCTACGACCGGGTGGCGAATCGCTTCAACCAAAGCCCGCAGCAGCTGAACGGCGCGTTGCGCGCGGCGGGATCGTCCGAGCGGTCGCTGAAGCGGCAGATCGAGGGCGAACTCGCGTGGCAACGCTTCCTGCGCCGCAAGGTCGAGCCGTTCGTCAACATCGGCGATCAGGAGGTGAAGGCGATCCTCGATCGTCTGGAAGCCAGCAAGGGCACCGAGGAGTATAATCTTCGCGAGATCTATCTTTCCGCGAACGATGCGACCGGACAGCAGGTCGTCGCCAACGCCCGGGCGATGATCGCGGAGATCCAGAAGGGACAGCAGCCCTTCGACTATTTCGCGCGCCAGTTTTCGGAAGCCTCGACGCGGGCGGTCGGTGGCGATCTCGGATGGGTCCGGGCGGCCGTGCTGCCGGCGGAACTGGCGACGGCGGCGCAGCAGATGCAGGTCGGTCAGGTCGCCGGGCCGATCGAGATTCCCGGCGGCGTGTCGATCATCTACCTGACCGACAAGCGTCAGGTGCTGACCGCCGATCCGCGCGACGCGCGGCTCAGCCTGAAGCAGCTGACGATCCGCTTTCCCCAGGGCACGAACCAGGCGCAGGCGACACAGCGGGCGGAGGCCTTCACCAAGGCGCTCACCAATATCCAGGGTTGCGGATCGGTCGCGAAGATCGCGGCGGGCGTCGGGGCCGAAGTGGTCGACAACGACACGGTGCGCATCCGCGACCTGCCGCCGCAGCTGGGCGACATCATGCTGAAGCTGCAGATCGGGCAGTCGACGCCGCCGTTCGGATCACCGAGCGAAGGCGTCCGCGCGCTGGTGCTGTGCGGTCGCGACGATCCCAAGAGCGGCCAGTTGCCGTCGAGCGATCAGGTCGAGAACCAGCTCCAGACGCAGCGGGTCAACCTGCGCGCCCAGCAGAAGCTGCGCGATCTTCGCCGTGACGCCATCGTCGAATATCGCTGAGGCGGCGGGCATGATGCCGCTGGCGGTGTCGATCGGCGATCCGGCCGGCGTCGGGCCGGAGATCGTCGCCAAAGCGTGGGATGCGCGTGCGCCGCGGAGCCTGCCGCCGTTCTTCGCGGTCGGGGATGCCCGGTCCGTCGCTCGCGTGTGGGCCGGGCCGATCGTCGAGATCGACGATCCGCGCGCCGCGATCGATGTCTTCGATCGCGCGCTGCCGGTGCTGACGGTGCACGATGCCGGGGAGATCGTGCCGGGCGTGCCCGACATCGAGGGTGCACGGTGCGCGTTGCAATCGCTGGAGCTGGCGGTCGGGCTGGCGCGATCCGGCGCAGCGCGGGCGCTGGTGACCGGACCGGTCGCGAAGATCCACCTTTACTCGATCGGCTTCGAATATCCCGGCCAGACCGAGTTCGTCGCCGAACGCTGCGGCATCGCGGGCGAGAACGCAGTGATGATGCTCGCCGGGCCGGATCTGCGGGTCGTACCGATGACGACGCATGTCCCGCTGTCGGCCGTTTCTGCCCTCGTCACGGTGGAGCTGGTGCTGGCCAAGGCGCGGGCGACGGCGCGTGGGCTGATGCGCAATTTCGGGATCGAGCGTCCGCGGCTGGCGGTTGCGGGCCTCAACCCCCATGCCGGCGAGAGCGGCGCGCTGGGGCGGGAAGAGATCGAGGTGCTGGAGCCGGCAATCGCTCAACTCGTCGCGGAGGGGCTGGACGTGACCGGCCCCTTTGCCGCCGACACGCTGTTCCACCCGAGGGCGCGGGCACGCTACGACGCGGCGCTGTGTTGTTATCACGATCAGGCGCTGGTGCCGATCAAGACGCTGTTCTTCGATGACGGCGTCAACATGACGCTGGGCCTGCCGATCGTGCGGACTTCGCCCGACCACGGCACCGCCTTCGCCATCGCCGGACAGGACCGGGCGGAGCCGGGCGCGATGATCGCGGCGATCGCGATGGCAGCGGAGGCCGCGGACCGCCGCGCCGCGTTCGGGGCGTGAACCCCGTCACTCCGTTGCCGCCGCTGCGCGAGGTGATCGCGCGCCACGGCCTGTCGGCGTCGAAGGCGCTGGGGCAGAATTTCCTGTTCGACGGGCAGTTGCTCGACCGTATCGCCGCGGTACCGGGCGACCTGACCGATGCCGAGGTGCTGGAGGTCGGGCCGGGTCCGGGCGGGCTGACGCGGGCGCTGCTCAAGGCGGGCGCGCGGGTGACGGCGATCGAGCGGGATGCGCGCTGCATGCCGGCGCTGGCCGAACTGGGCGAGGCTTTCCCAGGGCGGCTGCGCGTGATCGAGGGCGATGCGCTGGCGATCGACATGCCGTCCCTGTTCGAGGGCAAGCCGCACATCGCCAGCAACCTGCCCTATAATGTCGGCACCGCACTGCTGATCGGGTGGCTTTCGGCGGAATGGCAGCCGTGGTGGCGAAGCTGCACGCTGATGTTCCAGAAGGAGGTCGCGGACCGGATCGTCGCGGGTGTCGACAGCCCCGCTTACGGACGACTGGCCGTGCTGGCGCAGTGGCGCAGCGTGCCGCGGATCGCGATGCCGGTGCATCGGTCGGCGTTCACGCCACCACCCAAGGTCATGTCGGCGGTCGTGCACATCGTACCGTCCGAACCGCCGGCCGGCGTCAGGCTGGCGACGCTGGAGCGAGTAACCGCCGCCGCGTTCGGTCAGCGGCGCAAGATGCTGCGCCAGAGTCTGAAAGGGGTGCCGGGTGCGCTCGATGCGCTGGAGACGGTCGGGATCGAGGCCACACGACGCGCGGAGACGGTGTCGGTGGCGGAGTTCGTGGAGGTCGCGCGGGTTCTGGGGTGAACGCCCGACCCGGTTACTCCTTGGACACGCCCGGCTTCGGATCGACCTGCGCGGTCGTGATCGGCGGCCCCTTCTGGATGGCTGCGGCCAGCGTCGTCGCCTCGGGGCACTGGCCCTTGCAGAGCGTCCTGAGCCTGGCGAGATTGGCGCGCGCCTGCGTCAGGGCGCCCTTGTGCACCAGTGCAGCGCCCTGCCCTGCGAGGGCCACGCGATCGTTCGGCTCCAGCAGCAGCGCCTCGCGGTAGAGGCGGATCGCCTTGCCCGGCAGGTCGCGCGCATCGGCGACCTCGGCCAGTGTCACGAACGCGGCGCGGTTGCGCGGATCGACCGCGACGGCCGTCTCCAGCAGATCGGTCGCGCCGTCGAGATTGCCCGCAGCCTTCGCGGCGCGCCCCTCCGTCAGCAACTGCATCGAGCGCGCGTCGATCTGGTCGTCCGGCCGCTGGCCGCTGAGCGAGGTGGACAGGCTCACGGTTGCCAGCAATCCGGCAAGGGCGAGGCACGAAACACGCATGATCGTCTCCGACGGCGACATTGTGATGACGGCTACCACGCGGCCCGAAGGCGCGCGACAAAAAATCCGTCGGTCCCGTCGGTGGCGGGATCGAGCCGCAGCCCCTCCCCGCGCGGACGGCCGGCGGGCAGGCCGAGCAGGTCGACGGTCCAGCCGGGGTGACGCGACAGGAAGGCATCGACCTGACCCGCGCCCTCCTCGTCGAGCAGCGAGCAGACGATGTAGACGAGGTGGCCGCCCGGCTTCACCAGCGCCGCGCCGAGATCGAGGACGTGCGCCTGCAACGCCTGTAGCTTGGAAAGACGATCCGGCGTCAGCCGCCAGCGTGCCTCCGGGTTGCGCCGCCACGTTCCGGTGCCCGAACAGGGCGCATCGACCAGCACACCGTCCGCCTGTTCCGAAAGGTCGGCCAGCATGTCGGCTTCCTGACCGGGGTTGAGCAGGCGGGTGCGGACGATCGACACGCCGGCGCGATCCGCGCGCGGCGCGAGGCGCGAGAGGCGGGTACGGTCGGTGTCGCAGGCGATCAGGACGCCCTCGTTGTTCATCCGCGCCGCGAGCGCGAGGGTCTTGCCACCAGCGCCCGCGCACAGATCGACGATGTTCATGCCGGATTGCGCGGGCAAGGCGAGGCCGACGATCTGGCTGCCCTCGTCCTGAACCTCTATCGCCCCCTCGGCGAAGGCGGGGAGCTGTTCGACATTGGTGCCGGAAGGCAATCGCCAGCCGCCCGTGACGCGGAGTTCGACGGCGTCGGCCAGATCGGGGGCGGGCTTCAGGCTGTTGGCGCGGATGTCGAGCGGGGCGCGGTCGACCAGCGATTGCAGCGGCACGTCGGATTTGGCGAGCAATGCCTCCAGCCACGCGGGCGCAACGCCGGTGGCGGCGCGCGGTTCGTTCGCGTCGATCGGCGCGGGGCCGTAGGGCGAGCCGTCGAAGGTTTCGGCAAGCGCCGGGTCATCGTCGGCGAGCGCGAGCATGGCGGCGCGGCCGCTCACCGGAAGCTCGCCGGCGTGGCGGATCGCTGCGTAGACCAGTTCGCGGACGGCGCGGCGGTCCTTCGATCCGGCATAGCGACGCTGGGCGAAGAAGCGCGTCGCGATCGTATCGGCCGCCGCACCGCCCTCGCGCGCGGCGGTGATGATCTGATCGAGCAGGTCGATCGCGGCCTGCGTTCTGGCGGCGGGGGTCATCGGAGGTTAGCCTAAGGTTGGTCCAACGCGACGTTTCGCGATGGGGTGTGGGGCGGCCGCATCCCGTGACAGATCGGCACCGTGCAGGACAGCGCCGATCGCCCACGCCGCATCAGCGCGTCGGATAATTCGGGGCCTCTCGCGTGATCGTCACGTCGTGGACGTGGCTTTCCTTCAGGCCCGCGCCAGTGATCTGGACGAACTGTGCGCGGCTCTGGAGGTCGGGGATGGTGCGCGATCCGGTGTAGCCCATCGCCGCCTTCACGCCGCCGACGAGCTGATGGATGACGTCGCGCGCAGGCCCCTTGAAGGCGACCTGACCCTCGATCCCCTCCGGCACCAGCTTCATCTGGTCCTTGATGTCGCCCTGGAAGTATCGATCTGCCGAGCCGCGGCCCATCGCGCCGACCGAACCCATGCCGCGATACGATTTATAGGCGCGGCCCTGATACAGGAACGTCTCGCCGGGCGCTTCCTCGGTGCCCGCCAGCAAGGATCCGACCATGCAGGTGGACGCCCCGGCCGCCAGCGCCTTGGCGAGGTCGCCCGAGGTGCGCAGGCCGCCATCGGCGATCACCGGCACGCCGGCCTTCGCGCCTTCCTCGGCGCAGTCCATCACGGCGGTCAGCTGCGGCACGCCGACGCCGGCGACGACGCGGGTGGTGCAGATCGATCCGGGGCCGATGCCGACCTTGATCCCGTCCGCGCCGGCGTCGATCAGCGCCTTCGTCGCCTCGGCGGTCGCGACGTTGCCGGCGACGACCTGAACCGAGTTGGACAGCTTCTTCACGCGCGCGACGGCGGCGGCGACTTCGCGATTATGACCATGCGCGGTGTCGATGATGATGAGGTCGCATTCGGCATCGACCAGCGCCTCGGTGCGCGCGAAACCCTTGTCGCCGACGGTCGTGGCGGCGGCGACACGCAGGCGACCGGCGGCGTCCTTGGTGGCGGTGGGATAGGTCACCGCCTTTTCGATATCCTTGACGGTGATGAGGCCGACGCAGGCATAATTCTCGTCGACGACCAGCAGCTTCTCGATGCGGCGCTGATGCAGCAGGCGGCGCGCCTCCTCCTGCCCTACGCCGGTCGAGACGGTTGCGAGATTGTCGCGCGTCATCAGTTCGGCGACCGGCTGGTTCGGGTTTTCGGCGAAGCGCACGTCGCGGTTGGTCAGGATGCCGACGAGGCGGCCGTTGGCTTCCACGACCGGGATGCCGCTGATCCGGTGGCGCGCCATCAGCGCCTGTGCCTCGGCGAGCGTCGCCGTCGGCGCGATCGTGTAGGGGTTGACGACCATGCCGCTTTCGAAGCGCTTCACCTGACGTACCGCGGCGACCTGTTCCTCGACGGTCAGGTTGCGGTGGAGAACCCCGATGCCGCCGAGCTGGGCCATGACGATCGCCATGTCCGCCTCCGTCACGGTATCCATCGCCGCGGAAAGTATGGGGATGTTCAATGCGATGCCCCGCGTCACGCGGGTTCGGGTATCCGCCTCGCTCGGCAGCACGTCCGATTCCGCAGGCACGAGGAGGACGTCGTCGAAGGTGAGGCCGAGGCGGATGGTCATGGGCGTCCTGCTAAATGGGTTGCGGGCCATGTAGCCCCGCGACGCCTGTATCGCTAGGGTGTCGGCATCAACGAGGGGATCGACCGATGGGCCTGACCGTCGCCGCACTGGGGCTGCTGCTGGTGCTTCTGTATCTGTTCACGAGCATCAAGATCGTGCGGCAGGGATATCAGTACACGATCGAGCATTTCGGCCGCTACACGACCACGGCCGCGCCCGGTTTCAACTTCTACCCTGCGTTCTTCTATCGGGTCGGCCGCAAGGTGAACATGATGGAGCAGGTGATCGATATTCCGGGTCAGGAGATCATCACCAAGGACAATGCGATCGTATCGACCGATGGTGTCGTATTCTTTCAGGTGCTGGATGCGGCGAAGGCGGCGTACGAGGTGTCGGACCTGTATGTGGCGCTGTTGCAACTGACGACGACGAACCTGCGCACGGTGATGGGGTCGATGGACCTCGACGAGACGCTGTCGAAGCGGGACGAGATCAACGCGCGCCTGTTGTCGGTGGTCGATCACGCGACGGTGCCGTGGGGCGTGAAGATCACCCGCGTCGAGATCAAGGACATCCGCCCGCCCGCCGACATCGTCACTGCGATGGGCCGGCAGATGAAGGCGGAGCGCGAGAAGCGTGCCAACATCCTCGAAGCCGAGGGCACGCGGGCGTCGGAGATCCTGCGGGCGGAAGGCCAGAAGCAGGCGCGTATTCTGGAGGCCGAAGGTCGCCGCGAGTCGGCGTTTCGCGACTCGGAAGCGCGTGAGCGGGCGGCGGAGGCGGAAGCCAAGGCCACCCAGGTCGTGTCGGACGCGATCGAATCGGGCGGCACGCAGGCGATCAATTACTTCATCGCGCAGAAATACGTGGAGGCGATCGGCAAGTTCGCGACCAGCCCGAACGCGAAGACGATCCTGTTCCCGGTCGAGGCGACGCAGTTGATGGGCACCCTGGGCGGAATCGGCGAACTGGCGAAGGACGCGCTGGGCGAGCGCAACACCAAGGCGGAGGCGCCCGCGCCCAAGCGGGGGCCGTTCGAACTGCCCAAGCCGTGAATCTGGACGCGGTCGGCGGGCCGGCGGGTGCGTGGCTGGCGCTCGCGCTGGTGCTGGGGATCGCCGAGCTGCTGATCCCCGGCGTGTTCCTCGTATTCGTCGCGATCGCCGCGGCGATCACCGGCATCGCGACATGGGCGCTGCCGGAATTGCCCGGCGCGGCGCAGGTCGGCAGTTTCGCCGTCTGGAGCGTGGTGACGGTGCTGATCGGGCGGCGCTGGTACACCGACTATCCGGTCGGTGGCGGCGACGTGCGGCTGAACGACCGCGCGGCCCGGATGATCGGCGAGGTGGTGACGGTGGAGGTCGCGCTTACCGACGGCCACGGGCGAGTGCGCGTGGGCGACGGCTCCTGGCCGGCGCGGGGACCGGATGCGGCGGTCGGCGCGCTGCTGCGGGTGGTGAGTGTCGAGAATGGGGTCGCGGTGGTGGAGTTGCTTCCGTCGCAATGACCCTCACCCATCCGGCGCTCCGCGCTTCCCTCCCTCTCCCAAGGGGAGAGGGAGGGAAGCGCGGGTCAGGCGGCGATCTTCGGGGCGGACTGGCGAACGCCTTCGTCGACATGCTCCGCGAACTGCGCGAAGTTCTCGACGAACAGGTCGACCAGTTTCGCCGCCGTCGCATCGTACGCCGCCTTGTCCGCCCACGTCTCGCGGGGATCAAGGATCGCCGCGTCGACGCCCGGCACCGCGACGGGCACCTTGAAGCCGAAGTTCGGGTCGGTGCGGAACTCGGCGTCGTTCAGGCTGCCGTCGAGCGCGGCGTTGAGTAGCGCGCGCGTGGCCTTGATCGGCATCCGGTTGCCGACGCCGTATTTGCCGCCGGTCCAGCCGGTATTGACCAGCCAGCAATCGACGTTGCCGCGAGCGATGCGCTCCTTCAGCAGATTGCCATAGACGGACGGGTGCCGCGGCATGAACGGCGCGCCGAAGCAGGTCGAGAAGGTCGCATCCGGTTCGGTCACGCCGATCTCCGTCCCCGCGACGCGTGCGGTGTACCCGGACAGGAAGTGGTACATCGCCTGGTCCGGCGTCAGCTTGGCGATCGGCGGCAGCACGCCGTACGCGTCGGCGGTCAGCATGACGATGTTGGACGGCACGCCGCCCATGTTCTCGTCCGACGCGTTGGGGATGAAGTCGATCGGGTAAGCACCGCGGCTGTTCTCCGCGAGGCTGTTGTCGTGCAGGTCGAGCTGGCGCGTGACCGGGTCCATGACCACGTTCTCCAGCACGGTGCCGAAGCGCTTGGTCGTCGCGAAGATCTCCGGCTCCGCATCGGCGGAGAGGCGGATCATCTTCGCGTAGCAGCCGCCCTCGAAGTTGAAGACCGCGTCGTCGGACCAGCCATGCTCGTCGTCGCCGATCAGCGTGCGGCTGGCGTCCGCGCTGAGCGTCGTCTTGCCGGTGCCGGACAGGCCGAAGAACACCGCGGTGCGGCCGTCCGCGCCCATATTGGCGGAACAGTGCATCGGCATCACGCCCTTGGGCGGCAGCAGATAGTTGAGGAGGCCGAACACCGACTTCTTCATCTCGCCCGCATACCGCGTGCCGCCGATCAGGATCAGCTTCTCGGTCAGGTTGACCGCGATGACGGTATCGGACCGGGTGCCGTGGCGCGACGGATCGGCACGGAAGCTGGGCAGGTCGATGATCGTGTAATCGGGCCGGAAGCCGCGCAGTTCATGCTCTTCCGGGCGGACCAGCATCGTGCGGATGAACAGATTGTGCCACGCCAGCTCGTTCAGAACGCGGACGCGGACGCGGTTGCCCGGCTGCGAACCGCCGTACAGGTCCTGCACGTACAGATCCTCGCGACGCTTCAGCGCGGTGAAGAAATCTGCCTTCAGCGCGGCGAAATGCTCCGGCGTCATCGCCTTGTTCGACTTGCCCCACCAGACGGTGTCCTCCGTCTCGGCATCGCGGACGATGAACTTGTCCTGCGCGGAGCGACCGGTATGCGCGCCGGTTTCGACGACGAGCGGACCGTCGGCGGAGAGCTTGCCCTCCTTGCAGGCGACCGACGCCTCGACCAGCCGGGCGGTCACGAGGTTCCAGTGAAGGTCCGCCCGGGTTTCGATACCCTGCGCCATCAGACCCAGATCGGGGATGCGTTCGTTCAAAATCCTGTCCTTTTCCCTACCACGTCGCGGTCTTTGCCGCATACGTATGCCTAGACGTCATCGCATAGGCAGCGCCGGGGGGACCGTCAAACGCCCCTTGCCTAGCCTATGTTGAGCGATGTCCCGCTTTGGACTAGGCGGGAGGTCCCTGAGACGGACGGGCGGGATCATGACGGCCACCATCGCGCTCGTCGACGACGATCGTAACATCCTGACTTCGGTGTCGATCGCGCTTCAGGCAGAGGGTTTCCTGACGCGGGTCTATGCGGACAGCGAGGCGGCGTTGAAGGCGCTGCTCGAAAATCCGGCCGATCTGGCGATCTTCGATATCAAGATGCCGCGGATGGACGGGCTGGAGCTGCTGCGGCGGCTGCGCGAGAAGAGCGCGATGCCGGTCATCTTCCTGACCAGCAAGGACGACGAGCTGGACGAGGCGCTGGGGCTGGCGATGGGCGCGGACGACTATATCGCCAAGCCGTTCAGCCAACGGCTGCTGATCGCCCGCATCCGCGCGATCCTGCGCCGGACGGAGGCGATCCTGCCGACCGGCGAGGCGGAGGCGGCGGCGAAACCGCTGGAACGCGGCCGGCTGGCGATGGACCCGGCGCGGCACCGCACGACGTGGGACGGACAGGCGGTGACGCTGACCGTGACGGAGTTCCTGATCCTGGAGACGCTGGCGCAGCGGCCGGGCATCGTGAAGACGCGCAACCAGTTGATGGATGCCGCGTATCAGGACGACATCTATGTCGACGATCGCACCATCGACAGCCATATCAAGCGGGTGAGGCGCAAGTTCCGCCAGATCGATCCCGAGTTCGACGCGATCGAAACGCTCTACGGTGCCGGTTATCGCTTCTCCGAGGAATAGCGCCCGTCCCTTCGAGATGGACGGCGACGGCCCGGACGACACGCACGAGCTGTCGCTGCGCTGGTCGGGACGGATCTCGCTGACGCAGCGCATCCTGGCGGTGAACATCATCGCGCTGCTGATGCTGGCGGGCGGGTTCTTCTATCTCGATTCGTATCGCAGCCGCATCGTCGACGGTCGGGTCGAGCAATCGACGCGGGAGGCGCGGCTGATCGCGGAGGCGATCCGCGCCGGCCGGCCGGACGACCGCGACGCGTTGATACTGCGGCTGGCGGCGGAGACGGGCACGCGGGTGCGGCTGGTGGGACCGCAGGGGACGTTCGCGGACAGCCGCCGGCTGGGACTGCGCAACTTCGTGCTGCAGGACCCCGATCGCGACTGGTACGACCAGCGGATCGCGCGGTTTCTGGACGGGGTGATCGACACCGTCGTCGCCGCGCCCCGCCCTCCCTTGTATCGCGATCGCACCGCACCGACCGGCTGGGACGAAGTCAGAATGGCGCTCGCCGGCACCGGCGTCGCAGCCACCGTCTGGCGCGCGCCGGACCGGACGCCGGTCATCACCGCCGCCGCGCCGTTGACGCGCGGCACCGCCGTCCTGACCACGGTCAACGCACGCGACATCACCCAGACGGTGCGGATCGAGCGGTTCCGGTTGAGTGTCGTGCTGCTGGTGGTGACGCTCGTTTCGGTGCTGCTGTCGCTGTTTCTGGCGCGAACGATCGTGCGGCCGTTGCGACGGCTGGCGCGGGCGGCGGTGCGCGTGCGGCGCGGGCGGGCGCGCGAGGTCGTGGTGCCGCGCCTGCCCTCCCGCCGCGACGAGCTGGGGATGCTGGCGCGGGCGCTGTCGGACATGAGCAGCGCCCTGAGAGCGAGGATCGACGCCACGGAGGCCTTTGCGGCGGACGTCACGCATGAACTCAAGAATCCGCTCGCCAGCCTGCGTTCCGCGGTGGACGGACTGGCGAGCGTCAGAGACCCGGCGTTGCAGGCGCAGTTGCTGGCGATCGTGCAGGACGACGTGCGCCGGCTCGACCGGCTCATCACCGATATCTCGGAAGCGTCCCGCCTCGACGCACAGCTCAGCCGTGCGAAGTTCGAACCGGTCGATATCGGCCGGATGATCGCCGGCCTGCTCGACCAGCGCGCGGCGCGCGGCGCGGAGCGCGGCATCCGGTTCCGCTTCGACGATCACGACGAACCGCTGGTGGCGCTGGGCGAAGGTATGCGGCTGGAACGGGTGTTCGAGAACCTGCTCGACAATGCCGTATCCTTTTCGCCGGACGACGGGCTGGTCACGATCGCGGCCGCGGCCGACGGCGACGACATGATCGTCACCGTCGAGGACGAAGGCCCGGGCGTGCCGGAGGAGGAGCGCGAGGCGATCTTTCGCCGGTTCCAGTCGATCCGCCCCCCGAGCGAGGCGTTCGGCCAGCATTCGGGACTGGGCCTCGCCATCGCCCGGGCGATCGTCGATGGGCATGGCGGGACGATCGCGGTAGAGGCGCGCGGTGACGGTACCGGCGGAGCGTGCTTCGTCGTCCGCCTGCCGCTCGCCGAGCCGAATTGAGGGACGCCGCCATGACTTCGCTCTCGTCCGAGACGCTGCACGCGACGAGCGTCGCCATCGACGGCCGCGCCGTCCTGATCGAGGGGCGGTCGGGCAGCGGCAAGTCCGATCTCGCGCTGCGGCTGATTGATCGTGGCGCGGTGCTGGTCAGCGATGACTACACGGTTCTCGTTCGACGCGACGGTCGCCTGATGGCGCGGCCACCGGCGACGATCGCGGGACGGATCGAGGTGCGCGGGCTGGGCATCGTGCCGATGCCGCATGTCGAGGACGTGCCGGTCGCGCTGATCGTCCGGGTCGACGGCGAGGTTTTGCGGATGCCGGAGCGGCGGGTGCGAAGGCTGGCGGATGTCGAGGTCCCCGAACTGGCGCTCGCTCCGTTCGAGGCGAGTGCGCCGATCAAGCTCGAAATGGCCTTGCGCGGGGGTACGAAGGCATGAGCCAGGAGGTGCTGCTCGTCACCGGCCTGTCGGGGGCCGGCAAGTCCACGGTGTTGAAGACGCTGGAGGATCTCGGCTGGGAAGTCGTCGACAACCTGCCGCTGGTGCTGCTCGACCGGCTGCTCGACGCGCCGCTGCCCGCGGGGGTGGACGGGCGACGCCAGCGGCTGGCGCTGGGGATCGGGGCGCGGACGCGGGATTTCGATCCGGCGCGGATCGTCGACCGGATCGGGCGGATGCGCGAGGATCACGGGCTGGAAATCGGGATGCTGTTCCTCGACTGCGCCGGTGCGGAACTGGAGCGGCGCTATTCGGAGACGCGGCGGCGGCATCCGCTGGCGCTGGACCGGCCGGCATCGGACGGGATCGCGCAGGAGCGGGAATTGCTCGCGCCGCTGCGCGATTTCGCCAACCGGCTGATCGACACCACCAGCCTGAACGCGCATGCGCTGGGATTGCAGGTGCGGCGGCTGTTCGGCGACGAGCGGGGCGGCGAGCCGGTGCTGTCGGTGGTGTCGTTCGGCTTTTCGCGCGGGTTGCCGCGCGATGCCGATCTGGTGTTCGACATGCGGTTCCTGCGCAATCCGCACTGGGTGCCGGAGCTCAGGCCGGGCACCGGGCTGGACCCGGCGGTGGCGGAATATGTCGCGGGCGATCCGGCGTATGAGGAAGCGATGTCGCGCATCGAGGCGCTGCTGGCGCTGCTGATTCCACGGTACCGGGCGGAGGGGAAAGCCTATGTCACCGTCGCGATCGGATGTACCGGAGGGAGACACCGGTCGGTCCATGTCGCCGAACGGATCGGCGGCTTCTTGCGCGGACGGGGATTTTCGCCCACGGTCCGCCATCGTGATTTGGAGGCGGCATCGCAGGACTCGCTGGAGGGTCCAAGGTCCGTCGGCAAGGATAGAATAGCCAGTTTATGATCGGGTTGGTTCTTGTGACCCACGGGCGACTCGCGGACGAGTTCGTGACCGCGATGGTGCACGTCGTCGGTCCGCAGGAGCGCGTGGCGACGATCGCGATCGGCCCGGACGACGACATGGAAGAACGTCGCGCGGACATCGCCGCGGCGATCGGCGCGGTCGATACTGGCCGGGGCGTGATCGTGTTGACCGACCTGTTCGGCGGCACCCCCTCCAACCTTGCGATCAGTTTGATGGAACGCGGGCGGGTCGAGGTGATCGCGGGCATGAACCTGCCGATGCTGATCCGGCTGGGCTCCGCGCGTAAATCCATGAAGGTGGTCGATGCGGTCGCCGCGGCGCGCGAGGCGGGGCGGAAATATATTTCGGTCGCCTCCGAGGTTTTGGGCGAGGCGGCGGCGTGAGCGTGCAGCGGACCGTGCAGATCACCAACCGGCGCGGGCTCCATGCGCGCGCATCCGCGAAGTTCGTGACGCTGGCGTCGGCGCTGCCATGCGAGGTGCATGTCTGCAAGGACGACGGGTCCGTGACCGGAACGTCGATCATGGGCCTGATGATGCTGGGGGCCGCGATGGGCGACAGCATCACGATCCGCGCGACCGGCGACGGTGCCGAGGAATCGGTGAGCAAGCTCGCCGAGCTGGTCGAGGCCAAGTTCGGCGAGGACTGACCTCTCCGTTCGTCACCGTCATGCCGCGTCAGATCACCGCCTATTCCAACCCGCTCGTCAAAAGCGTCCGCGACCTGCGCGACAAGCGCCATCGGCGTGAGCAGCGGCGCTTTTTGGCAGAGGGACTGCGCATCCTGACCGAAGCGCGGGAGGCCGGGCGGTTGCCGGTGATGCTGTTCTTCGCCGCGGCGAGCGCGGGGCATCCGCTGGTCCGGACGCTGGTCGAGGAGGTCGAGCGTGCGGGCGGCGACGCGATCGAGACGACGCCGGACATCCTGTCGAAACTGTCGGGCAAGGACAATCCACAGGCCGTGGTCGGTGTGTTCGACGAGTTCGAGATCGGGCTGGCCGATCTGGATCGATCCGGGGCGGGCATCTGGCTGGTTGCGGAACGGCTGCGCGATCCGGGCAATCTGGGTACGATCCTGCGGACCGGCGATGCGGTCGGCGCGGGCGGGTTGATCCTGATCGGCGAGTGCGTCGATCCGTTCTCGGTCGAGGCGGTGCGCGCGAGCATGGGCGCACTGTTCACGGTCCCCGTCGTGCGGTGCGAATGGGGCGACTTCCTCGTCTGGTTGCGCAAGGGTCTTGGACAACTGGTCGGGCTGAGCCTCGACACCGAACATGATTACCGCGCCGCGAGCTATGCAGCGCCGACCTTTCTGCTGACGGGCAACGAGGCTCAGGGGATGCCCGACGGCTATGCCGCGGCGTGCGACCTGCTGGTCAAGATCCCGATGCTGGGCAAGGCGGACAGCCTGAACGCGGCGGTGGCGACGGCGGTGATGGCATATGAAGTGCTGGCGCAGCAGCGAGGGTGAGTAGCCGGCCGGGGTGGTGTTTCGGAACGCGGGTCATTTCGGGGCTGGCCCGGCGTACATCGCTGCCGACACATACAAGGTTGTGAAGCTGCGGTCACGTGGATGCCGGGACGAGCCCGGCCTGACGCGCGATGACTGCGTGGTCCAACAACAGCGTAGTGGCTCATTCGTCCAGCATCGCCGCGGTGATGCCGTGCGGGTCGAGTATGAACTCCCGGGTCAGGCGGTAGTGGTCGGTTTCCTCCAGCAGCACCGGCGCCAGGCCGCCGCGCGACATCTGGAGCAGGACGGCGTCCGGCAGCGCCATCAGGATGGGCGAGTGGGTCGCCATGATGACCTGCGTTTGACCCTGCGACTGCATGATCCGCAGCAGCTTGAGAAAGTCGAACTGGCGCTTGGGCGACAGCGCGGACTCGGGTTCGTCGAAGATGAAGAGGCCGGGGCGGGTGCAGCGTTCCTGGAAGAAGCGCAGGAAGCCCTCGCCATGCGAATGGGACAGGAAGTCGGGCGGCGCACCGTTACCTCGTGCCGCATCGTCCAGATATCGGGCGACGGTGAAGAAACTCTCGGCGCGGAAGAACCAGCCCTGCCCGATCCGGGGCAGCCATGCGGCCTTCAACGCACGGGAGAGGTCGCCGCCGCCGCGTTCGATCGCGGTGCTGTGGTCGACGGCGCGATAGCCGGGACCGCCGCCGCCCTCGTCGAACCCTGCAACGACCGCGATCCCTTCGAGCAGTGTCGATTTGCCGACGCCATTCTCGCCGACGAGGATCGTGACCGGGGCATCGAACCGCAATTCGAACGCTTCGCGCGCGAACAGCGGCAAACAGAACGGGTAGGCGGCGCGATCGACCGGAGCCTCCGGGTCGATCCAGACGCGTTTCAGATAAGGTGGCGGGAGCGTGGTGTGACGGCCCCGTGCCATCCTATTCCACCGTGCTGATGAGCTTGGCGAGCGGGCGCGGGCTGCTCTCGACCAGCGGCAACGGTTCGATCGTCTTGCCGGCGGTGTCGATGTTCAGCGCCTCGAACCGCTTGGCGGAGGTCAGGACCTGGCTTTCGAGGCTGCCGACGAACGCGTTGTAGGCGGTGTTCGCGGTTTCGAGATTGCGGCCGAGCTTGGTGATATGCTCGCCCATCTTGGACAGGCGGATGTAAAGTTCCTTGCCCAGCGCGCCGATCTCCTGCGCCTGCTTGGCCAGCTTCTCCTGCCGCCAGACGGCCGATACGGTGCGGGCGATGGCGATGAGGTTGGTCGGCGTCGCAAGCAGGACACGCTTGTCGAAGGCGAAGTCCCACAGAGTCGGGTCATGCTCCAGCGCGGCGGACAGGAAATGCTCGCCGGGGACGAACATCACGACATAATCGGGCGCGTCGTCGAACTGGTTCCAGTAGCTCTTGTTGCCCAGACCGTTGACGTGCGCGCGCATCGAGGCGGCGTGACGTGCCAGCCCGAGTTGCCGCTCGGCGTCGTCGACCGCTCCGAACGCATCCTGATAGTCGTTGAGCGACACCTTGGCGTCGATCACCAGCGACTTGCCACCGGGCACGCGGACGATCGCGTCGGGGCGGAGGCGACCGCCCTCCCCGTCCGATACGCTCACCTCGGTCTGGAAGTCGGTATGTTCGGCGAGGCCGCAATTCTCCAGCACGTTGCGAAGCTGCTGCTCGCCCCAGCGACCGCGTGCCTTGGGAGCGTTGCGCAGGGCGTTGACCAGCTTCGACGCCTCGTTGCGGACGGTTTCCTGCCCGA
The DNA here is from genome assembly GCF_001423765.1 of Sphingomonas sp. Leaf343. GTDB lineage: Bacteria > Pseudomonadota > Alphaproteobacteria > Sphingomonadales > Sphingomonadaceae > Sphingomonas. Next base: position 24,357 of record NZ_LMPG01000010.1, on the reverse strand, counting down.
CGCGCATCGATTCCATCAGGCCGGTGAGGTTGCCGAACGCGTCGCGCCGCTCCGCCTCCGCCTTGCCGACGCCCTCCTCATAGCGTTGCAGGCGGTCGTGGACCGGTTGGAGCAACGCCGCGAGCCGCTGACCGGACGTGTGCTCGGACTCGGTGAAGCGAGCCTGCGCGCGTTCGAGGAACTGCGCCTGTGCGCCCTCCAGCGCGCGGGCGGCGGCGGCGCCGAACTGTGCGGTCATCGCCTCGCGCGCCTCGACCAGATGGCGGATCGTCTGCTCGGCGGCGGCCTGGCGCTCCTCGCTCTGGGCGCGCAGCGACGCGAGGTCCTGCATCGCGCCGCGCGCCGCCTCCAGTTGCTCGACCACCGCTTCGTGCGCGGCGATGCGTTCGGCGGCCTGCGCGCGATGCCAGGCGAGTTCCTGCATGGCGTCGTTCCGCTCCCGCTCCACCGCGTCGCGCGCCTGCCGGACGATATCGAGATCGGCGGCACGCGTGTTGGCGACGGCGAGGTCGCTGGCGAGCTTCGCGACGCTGCGGCTGGCGACGATCCAGCCGATCGCGAGGCCGACGAGCGCGGCGAGGATGCCGACGATCAGAATGTCCGCGGTCACGTATCAGGCCCCGAAGTGGAGGAAGTGGAGGGTCCGGCGCATCGTCTCTTCTTTCATCCCGACAAGCCTTTGCTGCGAACGCGCTCGGCACGATCAAGGCCAGACTGCATTATCGGAACGTAGCAGGAACGCCAACGCCACGACAGCGCAAAAGCGCGTCAGCCGTTGCGGCGCATCTTCGTCAGCTTCTTCATCAGCATGTCGCGCTTCAGGCGGGAGATGTGGTCGATGAAGAGGATGCCGTCGAGATGATCGATCTCGTGCTGCATGCAGGTGGAGAGCAGGCCGTCCAGATCCTCCTCATGTGTCTGGCCGTCGAGATCGAGCCAGCGGACGCGGCAGCGGGCGGGGCGTTCGACCTCGGCATATTGTTCGGGGATCGACAGGCAGCCCTCATTGTAGCGGGCGACCTCGTCGCTGACCGACAGGAGTTCCGGGTTGATATAGGCGTGGGGGTCGCGGACCGGCTTGCCCTGCTCGTCCTCCTCCGACTGGAGATCGATAACGACGACGCGGCGCTCGATCCCGACCTGCGTCGCGGCGAGGCCGATGCCGTGCGCGGCGTACATCGTCTCCGTCATGTCGGCGACGAGGGTGCGGACGGTGTCATCGACGGTTTCCACCGGCGCGGCGATGGCGCGGAGGCCGGAATCGGGGACTTCGAGAATGGTGAGGACGGTCATCCGGTGCGGGTATTCGGGGGTGCGATTCCGGTCAAGGTGTGCCGGTGCGATCCGTGGACGCACAGCCACCTGCGGAGTTGCTTGGAGCTACCCCTCCACCAGCTCCGCTGGTCCCCCTCCCCGTACCGGGGAGGATTCAGGAGGTGACCGGTCGTCTGGCCCGCAATGCCTGTGCGAGCGTCCCTTCGTCGAGATAATCGAGTTCGCCGCCCACCGGCAGGCCGTGGGCGAGCTGCGTGACGCGGACGGGGAAGCGCTCGATGCGTTCGGCGAGGTAGTGGGCGGTCGTCTGCCCCTCCAGCGTCGCGTTCATCGCCAGCACGACCTCGTCGATGCCGCCGACCTCGATCCGGCGGACGAGCGCGTCGATCGACAGATCCTCGGGGCGGACACCCTCCAGCGCGGAGAGGCGTCCGCCCAACACGTGGAAGCGGCCGGGGAACAGCCGCGAGCGGTCGAGCGCCCAAAGGTCCGCGACCTCCTCCACCACGCACAGGGCGCGGGCATCGCGACGGGGATCGGCGCAGATCGTACACGGATCGGTGGTGTCGACGTTGCCGCAGGTGGAGCAGGTCGCCAGCCGTTCCTCCACGGCCGTCAGCGCGGTCAGCAGCGGTCCCAGCGCCGCCTCCCGCTTTTTCAGCAGATGCAGCACCGCGCGACGGGCGGACCGGGGGCCGAGCCCGGGCAGGCGGGCGAGCGCCTGGGTCAATGCTTCGATCTCGGGAGAGGCCATGTCGGGAACAGATAGGGGGTTGCGTCCGCCTCCGCCAGCGTGTCGAGAGCGTGCCCATGCGGATCGTTTTCATGGGAACGCCGGACTTTGCCCGGATCGTCCTCGACGCGCTGTTGCTGGCGCCCGAGCACGAGGTGATTGCCGTCTATAGCCAGCCGCCCCGCCCAGGCGGACGTCGTGGACGGCAGGCGGTGCCCTCCCCCGTACACGTGCGTGCCGAGGGCTCGGCAGTGCCCGTGTTCACTCCTGCCAGCCTTAAGGGTGCGGAGGAACAGGCGGCATTCGCGGCCCTGAACGCCGATGTCGCGGTGGTGGCCGCTTACGGCCTGATCCTGCCGCGCGCGGTGCTGGATGCGCCGGTGCATGGCTGTTTGAACGTGCACGGATCGCTGCTGCCGCGCTGGCGCGGGGCGGCCCCGGTACAGCGGGCGATCATGGCCGGCGATAGCGAAACCGGGGTCGGGATCATGCAGATGGAGGCCGGGCTGGATACCGGCCCGGTGCGGCTGGAGGGGCGGACCCCGGTCGATGGCAAGACGGCGGGCGAGTTGACGGTGGAGCTGGCGGCGCTGGGCGCGGAGCTGATGATCGCGGTGCTGGGCGACCTTGCCGGTCATCCGCCCGTGCCGCAGCCGGAGGACGGCGTGACCTATGCCGCGAAGATCGACAAGGCGGAGGCGCGGATCGACTTTGCGCGGCCTGCGGTAGACGTCGAGCGGCTGGTCCGGGCGATGAACCCGGCGCCGGGGGCGTGGTTCGAGGTGGCGGGCGAGCGGGTCAAGGTGCTGGCCGCTGCGGTGTCGAACCCGTCGCACGGAACGCCGGGTACGATACTGGACGATGCGCTGACGATCGCCTGCGGCTCCGGTGCGATCCGGCCGACGCTGGTACAACGGGCTGGGCGTGGCGTTACCTCTGCCGAGGATATGCTGCGCGGATTTCCGGTCCCCGCCGGGACGCGGCTTTGACGCGGTTCGCGCTGACGGTGGAGTATGACGGGCGGCCGTTCATGGGGTGGCAGCGGCAGTCGCATGGGCCGTCGGTGCAGGGCGCGCTGGAGGCGGCGGCGTTCGCGGTGACGGGTGAGGCGGTGGCGGTGCATGCCGCCGGGCGGACCGACGCCGGGGTGCATGGGCTGGCGATGCGTGCGCATTGTGACATCGCGAAGCCGTTCGCGGCGTTCCGGCTGATGGAAGCGTTGAACGCGCGGTTGCGACCGCATCCGGTGGCGGTGCTCGCCTGCGAAGAGGTCGCGGACGACTGGCATGCGCGGTTTTCGTGCGTCGGGCGGTCGTATGAATACCGGATCGTCAACCGGCGTGCGCCGCTGACATGGGAGGCCGGGCTGGCGTGGCAGGTGCCGCAGCCGCTGAACGAGCGGGCGATGGCCGCGGCGGCGGCGATGCTGGTGGGGCGGCATGACTTCACCACGTTCCGCTCGGCGCATTGTCAGGCGGACAGCCCGGTGCGGACGCTGGACGTGCTGACGGTCGGGCGGACCGGCGAGCGGCTGGCGGTGCAAGCGGCGGCGCGGTCGTTCCTGCATCATCAGGTACGGTCGATGGTCGGATGCCTCGCGCTGGTCGGCATGGGGCGGTGGTCGGCGGACGACGTCGGAGCGGCGCTGGCAGCGCGGGACCGGGCGCGGCTGGGGCTGAATGCTCCGCCCGACGGGTTGTTCTTCGTCGGGGCGGTGTACCCGTAGAGTCGTCTGCGCGAACACATTGATCGCGCTCTGTCGGTGCGGATCAGCGGCTCAGGCAGGCCGCGAGTTCGACATGGGTGGACCAGCGGAACTGGCCGACCGGCTGGACCCAGTCGATCCGCCAGCCCTCCGCGACCATCGCCTTCGCGTCGCGGGCGAAGGTGACCGGGTTGCAGGAGACATAGGCGAGACGCGGCGTCTTGCAGGCGGCCAGCGCCGCGGCCTGCTCGCGGGCACCGGCACGGGGCGGGTCGATGACGATCGCGTCGAACCGGTCGAGTTCCGCCACCGTCAGCGGCCGGCGATAGAGGTCGCGATGTTCGGTGAAGACCGGCAGCTGACGGGCATGTGCGGCGGCCTTCAGCCCCATCACCGCGTCGCGTGCGCCCTCCGCCGCATAGACCTTCGCGGGGAGTGCGAGCGCGAAGGTGCCGAGCCCGGCGAACAGGTCGGCGACGGTCCGCGCACCCTGCGTCGCTTCACGGACGGCGGCGACCAGCGCGTCCTCCCCCTCGCGCGTGGCTTGCAGGAACGATCCGGGCGGCAGCGCGACGGGGATGCCGCCGAGCGTGATCGTCACCGGCTGCGGCTCCCAGCGCGCTTCGGCACCCGGGCCGTCATCGACGCAGAAGCGCGCGACGCCGTGACGCTCGCAAAAGCCGGTGAGCGCCTCGGCGGCGGCCAGCCCTTCCGGCGCGAAGCCGTTGACAAGGACGTCAGGCCCCTGATCGGAGAGCGTCAGGTGAACGTCGGCGCGGCGTTTCAGGCCCAGCTTCTGGAACAGCGCGCGCAAGGGAGCGACGAGCGCGAAGAGTTCGGGCGCGAGGATATGGCATTCGCGCATGTCGACGACGCGGTGACTGCCCTCCGCGGTGAAGCCGAGCACGCCGCGTTCCGCGTGGAGCGTCGCGCGGCGGCGGGTGTTGGGGGGCGAGACGATCGCGGGGCGGATCGGTGCGCTCAGCCCCTGCCCGTCCAGCGCCGACGCGATACGGTCGGTGACGAAGCCGGCATAGCTCTCCTCGTCCAGATGCTGGAGCTGGCACCCGCCGCATTGCGGGAAATGACGGCATGGCGGCACCTGATGATGCGGGCCGGGAATGACCTCGAAACTATCGGTCAGCGTGTCGCCGGGGGCGGCGAAGGGGGCGTGGCGGCCGTCGTCGGCGACGCCGTCACCGGGCGCGGCGACGCGGAGAATGATGCTCATCGGACGCGCGATAGCGCGGCGGCGAGGTCGTCGGCAATGAAGGACCGTCCGCAGAGGCGCGCGGCCTCTCCGTGCAGCCACACCGCGGCGCAGGCGGCAGCGAACGGATCAAGGCCGCTCGCCAGCATCGCCCCGGTCGCGCCGGCCAGGACGTCGCCGGTGCCTGCGGTGGACAGCCAGTCGCTGGCATCGCCGCCGACCACGACGCGACCGTCCGGTGCTGCGATGACGGTGTCGGGGCCTTTGTAGATGACGACGGCGCCGGCACGGGCGGCGGCGGCGCGGGCGCGGTCGATCTTGCTGCCGTGGGTGTGGCCGAACAGCGCCTCGAACTCGCCCCCGTGCGGCGTGAGGATCGCCGGCGCGCGGCGGGGTGCGTCGGGGTCGAACAGGTGGAGAGCGTCGCCGTCGACCACGAGGGGACGACCGCTGGCGAGCGCGGCGGCGAGGCGGGCGCGGGCGGTGTCGTCGCGGCCGAGGCCGGGGCCGATGACGACCGTACCGATGCGGGGATCGTGGAGCGCGGCGTCGCTGTACGATTTGCGGACGAGCGCGTGCGGAGTGCCCGTGGCGTCGCCGAGATGGAGGACATAGCCAGCGCCGGCGCGCATCGCGGCGAGGCTGGCGAGGTCGGATGCGCCGGGCATCGCGCCGGCGACGACCGCGACCATGCCGCGGGTGAACTTGTGCGAATCGGGGCCGGGGTCGGGGAGATCGGGGCGCGACAGGACCGTCGTCCGGCCGTCCTCATCCTTCGCCCTGCCAGCGGGCGAGGGAGGGAGGATGTCGATGATACGGACATTGCGGCTGTAGCGCGCGGCGGGTTGCAGGAGGTGAGCGGGCTTGGCGTGGCCCAGCGCCAGCGTCAGGTCGGCGAAGGGCGGCTTGCTCAGAACGCCGCCGTCGTCAGTGGCGACGCCGCTCGGCAGGTCGACGGCGATCGCCAGCCGCGCGGGGGCTGCGAGCCGATGGAGATGATGCGCCACGTCATTGGCCAGCGGGCGCGACAGGCCGGTGCCGAACAGTGCGTCGATCAGGATCGGTGCCGGCGCGACATCGGCCAGCCGTTCGACCGCGCCGGTCCAGCGATCGGCGGCGGCGCGGGCGAGGTCGGTATTTGGCCGTGCGGCGGCGGCCACGCGGACCGCATGCCCCTGCTCCGCCAGCGAGCGCGCCGCGACATAGCCGTCGCCGCCATTGTTGCCGGGTCCGCAGAGGATAAGCACCTCCGCACCGGCGGCGAGCCGGTGGACGACGGCCGCTATCCCCTCCCCGGCCCGCTCCATCAATCCAGCGAGGTCGCCGTGCGCCGCCTCCGCTGCGCGCATCTGCGCCGCGGTCAGGATCGGTCGCCCGGCGAGCGGGATCACGGGTTCGCCTTCACCGTGGCCGGCAGGCGATAGCGGTCACCGGCGACGTTCACCTCGATCACGCCGGGCTCGACGATCGTCACCCTGGCCCCCTCGGCACCGTCCGCCGGAATGACGCCACGACCGTCGGTCGTGACGGTGAAGCGCCGGAAGGCACCGTCGGGGTGGCGGAGCGTCAGGACCGTTCCATCCTTCCCCGCCTCCCCTTGCGTCTGTTCGACCGTGCAACTGCGCGCGAGCGGCGCATCGCCGCGCGCACACAGGATACGGCCGTCCTCCGCCGCCGCGACGCCCTGCTGCGCCTCCGCGTTCGCCAGTACCTCCGTGTCGGTGGTGCTGCCCTGGCTGCAGGCGGTGAGCAGGAGTGCGGCGACACTTCCTGCGACGCTGCGGTCAGATATCCGCATAGACATGGGTCTCCGCCTGCGCGCCCGGATGGGTCAGCGCGCCCTTGTACGCCGGGCCGACGTTGCGGGCGTAGCGCCACAGCACGCCCGATTGATAGTCGTTGGCCCGCGGTTGCCACTTCGCGCGGCGTTCGGCGAGGATGGCATCCTCGACGAGCAGGTCGATCGTGCCCGCGTCCGCATCGATGCGGATCGTATCGCCATTCTCGACCAGCGCGATCGGACCGCCCTCCGCGGCTTCGGGACCGACATGGCCGATGCAGAAGCCACGTGTCGCGCCCGAGAACCGGCCATCGGTGATGAGCGCCACCTTCTCGCCCATGCCCAATCCGTAGAGCGCGGCGGTGGTCGACAGCATCTCGCGCATGCCGGGTCCCCCCTTTGGCCCTTCGTAGCGGATGATGACGACTTCGCCCTCGACGATCGAGCGGGCCTCGACCGCGGCGAAGGCGTCCTCCTCGCAGTCGAAGCAGCGCGCCGGCCCCTCGAACTGGAGGCGGTGCATGCCCGCGACCTTCACGATCGCGCCGTCGGGGGCGAGGCTGCCGCGCAGGCCGACGACACCGCCGGTGGGGCTGAGCGGCGTCCTAACGTCATAGATGACCTTCTGGTCGGGGTTCCACGTCACCTGATCGATGTTCTCGCTCAGCGTCCTGCCGGTCACCGTGACGCAGTCGCCGTTCAGCAGTCCGCCGGCCAGCATCGTCTTCATCAGCATATAGACGCCGCCCGCCTCGTACATGTCCTTCGCCACATACTGCCCGCCGGGTTTCAGGTCGGCGATGTAGGGCGTCGATTTGAACGCCTCCGCGACGTCGAACAGGTCGAAGTCGATCCCCGCCTCACTGGCCATCGCCGGCAGGTGCAGCGCGGCGTTGGTCGAGCCGCCGGTCGCCGCGACCACGCGGGCGGCGTTGATGAACGCCTCGCGCGTGCAGATGTCGCGCGGGCGGAGATTGCGGGCGACCAGTTCCATGACCTGCGCACCCGCCGCGACGGCGATCTGCTCGCGCGTGGTATAGGGTGCGGGCACCATGTTGCTGTTCGGCAGCGACAGGCCGATCGCCTCGCCCACGCAGGCCATCGTGTTCGCGGTGAACTGGCCCCCGCATGCGCCGTGGCCGGGGCATGCTACTTTCTCCAGGGCGTGGACTTCCTCGATCGGGCAGGCACCGGCGGCGTATTTGCCGACGACCTCGAACACGTCGACCACGGTGACGTCGCGGTCCTTGTACCGGCCGGGCAGGATCGAGCCGCCATAGACGAAGATCGACGGAATATTCAGGCGCAGCATCGCCATCATCATGCCCGGCAGGGACTTGTCGCATCCGGCGAAGCCGACCAGCGCATCGTAACAGTGGCCGCGCACCGACAATTCGACCGAGTCCGCGATCACCTCACGGCTGACCAGCGACGCCTTCATCCCCTGATGGCCCATGGCGATTCCGTCGGTGACGGTGATCGTGTTGAACCGGCGCGGCAGACCGCCGCCCTGGATCACCCCTGCCTGCGCGGCATCGGCCTGCGCGTCGAGCGTGGTGTTGCAGGGTGCGGAGTTGTTGCCGGCGGAGGCGAGCGCCACGAACGGGCGGGCGATCTCGTCCTCCGTGATTCCCATTGCGTAGTAATAGGAACGGTGCGGCGCACGTTCCGGGCCGACGGAGACGTGACGGCTGGGCAGCCGGGCTTTATCGAACTGAGTCATGGCGACAGCCTATGTCGCCGGGAGGGCGATCCGCGCAAGCTTCTTTCGTCTGCCACCTGCAACAGACCGTGGCCCAACTTCCCGAGTTTGTTGTAAAGTGAACCCTTATTTTGAAAGACAGCGCCGATGGATATCAAGGTTCGAACCAGCAGGACGGGTCGGGACAACAGGGGTCATGAACCGTTCGAGGGTATCAGCGACGGCCGTGCGGCCGTGAACGGGTTCGCCCGCCGTCGCGTCCTGTTCGGCGTCGCGGCGGCCGGTACGCTCCCGGTCGCCACGCTGGGGGGTACGCGGGCGGGAGCGGTCATGATGCCGCCGGTCGGCCCCTTGATCGTATCGACATGGGACTTCGGCGCTGCGGCGAATGCGGCGGCGATCGCGCGACTGCGGACCGGCGGGACCTTGCTGGACGCGATCGAAGCCGGGGCCAGAGTGCCGGAGGCGGACCCCGCCAACCATTCCGTGGGCTATAGCGGATATCCCGATCGCGACGGGCACGTGACGCTCGACGCGGTCATCATGGACGATCGTGGCAATGTCGGCGCGGTCGCGGCGCTGGAGGACGTGATGCACGCCGTCTCCGTCGCCCGTGCGGTGATGGACAAGACGCCGCACACGTTCCTGGTCGGCACCGGCGCGCGCCAGTTCGCGCTGGCACAGGGCTTTCCGACCCGGACCCTGCTGACTCCGGAATCGGAAAAGGCCTGGCGCGAGTGGCTGAAGACCGCGCGTTACAAGCCCGAAGCGAACGTCGAGAACCGGATCGGCGGCACGCGCGGATCGGCGCTGGACCACGACACGATCGGCATCATCGGGCGCGGCGCGGACGGCCGGTTCGCCGGTGCGTGCACCACGTCCGGCATGGCGTTCAAGATACGCGGCCGCGTCGGCGACAGTCCGCAGGTCGGCTCGGGCCTGTTCGTGGAGGCGGGCGTGGGGGCCGCCACCGCGACGGGTGTCGGCGAGGAGGTCACGCGGATCGCGGGAACCGCCCGGGTGGTGGCATCGATGCGCGGTGGGATGAGCGCGGCGGCGGCCTGTCGCGAGGCGGTGGAGCATATCGTCCGCCTGCGCGGCGATGCGGTGAAGGATGCGCAGGTCGGCTTCCTGGCGATCGGCCGCGATGGCGATGTGGGCGCCTTCGCGCTGCAACCCGGCTTCACCTACGCGGTCACGACCGGCGACGGCGCGACGACGATCGTGCCGGCCGACAGCTTGCGGCGAGCTTGACGAATCGGGCGGTCGCGCAGGGCGGCCGCCGAAGCCCGCCATAGCGCGACGTCGCCGTTCCCCCGAGCGACGGCTGACCTCGCGACCAGCACCTTTGCGGCCGGAGGCCGAACTTTTTGCCGTACGGGCGGAGCGCGGAAGGCGTTTCGACCTCGGCCGTCAGATCGCCTCAGAGCGCCGCAAGTGCCTTTTCGACGCCGTCCATGGTGAACGGCTTTTGCAGGACCGGACGGTCGCGGAAGCGTTGGTCGACGCTGTCGTCGCTGCCGCCGGTCGCGAATACGAACGGTATCCCGGCCGCAGCCAGCGCTTCGGCGACGGGTGTGCTCTTCTCGCCGCCCCGCAGGTTGACATCGAGGATCGCGGCGTCGATGCCGCCCCCGTCGATCCGCCCCAGTGCCGCGGTCACGCTGTCGCAGCTGCCGGCGACGCTCTGGTCCAGCACCTCGAGGAAATCCTCGAGCATCATGGCGATCAGGGGTTCGTCCTCAACGATGAGGATGTGCTTCGGGGCAGTCATCGCCTGATGCCTTAGCCCCGATCGGGACGGAGACGCAATGGTTTGCCCAATCCCGATTAACGCACGTCAACGCGGAGCGAGCGCGTCCCGCGCGGCTTCCCACAATTGCTGAACGGAAAACGGTTTCGGCAGGAAGGCGACGTTGTCGAGGTCGATCGATTTGCGCAATTGCTCCTCGGCATAGCCCGACATGAACAGCACCGGCAGGTCCGGATAGCGTTCGCGGGCATGACGGACCATCGTCGGCCCGTCCATCGTCGGCATGACGACGTCGGAGATGAGCAGGTCCGGCCGCTCGATCCGCGCCAGCACCTCCAGCGCCACCTCGCCGTTGTCGGCGGTAACGACGGTATAGCCCTGCCGTGCCAGCGCGCGCTCGGCGACGGCGCGAACCATATCCTCGTCCTCGACCAGCAGCACGGTCCCCTGCGCCCATGTCTCGCCCTTCGGCGTCTCGCGCAGCGTCGGCTTGGCGGGCAGCACCGGGGTTTCGGGGGCGGTGTGGACGGGCAGGTACATCGTGAAAGTGGCGCCCTGCCCCGGCCGGGAATCCGCAAAGATCCAGCCGCCCGACTGTTTGACGATGCCATAGACGGTGGAGAGGCCGAGCCCGGTACCCTTGCCCAGTTCCTTGGTGGTGAAGAACGGTTCGAAGATCTTGGGCAGGATATCGGCGGGGATGCCGGTGCCGGTATCGGTCACGGACAGCGCCGTGTAGTCGGCGGCGGGCAGGATGTCGGACCCCATCGCCCGCACCTCCGCCGCCGTCACCGACCGCGTCTGGATCGTCAGCGTGCCGCCGCCGCGGGGGTGCGCCGTCATGATCGCGTCCCGCGCATTGACCGCGAGGTTGACGACGACCTGCTCCAGCTGCCCCGGATCGGCGCGCACCGGCCCGAGATTGCGACCGTGCGTCACGTCGAGCTTCACCGTCTCGCCCATCAGACGCTTCAGAAGGTTCGACACCTCCGACACGACGTCGGGCAATTGCAGGATCTGCGGACGCAGCGTCTGCTGCCGGCTGAAGGCGAGCAGCTGGCGGGTCAGGCCGGCGGCGCGGTTGGAATTGGTGCGGATCTGCTGGATGTCGTCGTAATCGCTGTCGCCCGGCGAATGGCGCATCAGCATCAGGTCGCAATGGCCGAGGATCGCGGTCAGGATGTTGTTGAAATCATGCGCGACGCCGCCGGCGAGCTGGCCGACCGCCTGCATCTTGGTCGCCTGCGCCACCTCGCGCTTCAGGCGGCTTTCCTCGCTATTGTCCTTCAGGCTCAGCAACACCGCCGCATCGCCCAGCCCCCGCGCGCCGGCGATCGTCAGCGCGACCGGTTCGTCGGGATGATCCTTCAGCCGCACCGCCATATCGGCCGAGTGCGTCGCGCCGCCCGCAAAGCGACGGATCGCGTCGGCCACCGCAGCCTTGTCCTCGCGCACGACGAGGTCGCCCGGATACAGCGGCGGTGCCTGCGGATCGACCGACGCGGCACGGACGAACGAGTCGTTCATTTGCAGGAAGCGCCCGTCGCGATCGACCAACGCCATGCCGAACGGCATCAGCGACACCAGACTGCGCACATGCGCGGACGCCGACGCACCGATCGCGGGCGCATCCTCGCGATCGTCGAGCAGGACGATCAGGATGGGAGAGTCCTCCCCCTCCAGAAACGGGACCTGCAACAGGCGGAGCGGTGTCCCCTCCAGCCCCTCACGTTCGAACCGGAGCAGCCCGCGGCTGTCGGTGATGAGGAAATGCGCGAAATCGCGGTGGCGGATCGTGGCGTCGCCCCCGGTCGCGCGCAGCGTCAGCGCGCGGTTGGCGGCCCGGACGCGGCCGTCGCTGTGAAGGAGCGCCGCCATGATCCCCGACTGGCCGAGACGGTCGCCGGTGTCGCCACCGATCAGCGACTCCGCCGTCGTCGTGACGTCCTGCTCCGGTGCCGCCGCGAAGCGCCAGACGAGCATGTCGGCCTCTTCGCCGGCCCGCGTCACGGTGGCGATCAGGACGCTGCCCTCCACGACCAGCCGGTCGATCGTGGCCGTGCCGTCACGCCATGCCAGCCGACCCGCCTGGCTGAGCGCGGCGACGCCGGTTTCCCCGATCGGCAGCGCCGGCGGGGTCGGAAAGTCGCCGAAGATATATTCGTAGGCGTCGTTGGCGCAGACCAGACGCCCGGCCCGGTCGGTGACCGCGACGGCATCGGCGCTGGCGGCGGCCACCGCGCGCGTGACGTTCCAGTCGACCGCCCTGCCGTCCGGCTCGCGCACCGGAGCCAGCAGCCGCCACGCCGCGACGATGCCGACCAGCACGACCGCACCGCCCAGAAACCCCGCCGCCGCGATCCAGCTTCCGGTCAGCAGCAGGACCAGCACCGCCGCCGCGATACCGGCGGCGACCGCGATCAGGGCCGCAAGACGAACGGGAGACAGGCCGAGGGTTGTCATTGCACCAGCCTTCGGGCGGGAGTGCGGGACTCGTCAAGCATATCCCCTCCCACGGACGCCCGCGGGAGGGGATCGAGCCATCACCAGATGCGGATACGCTGGGCCGGCGGCAGGTACATCGCCTGCCCCGGCTTCGCACCGAAGGCCGCATACCACGGATCGAGGTTGCGAACCGTCCACGCGCGGTAATGGCCCGGCGAGTGCGGATCGGAGAGCAACGTCTGCTGCAGCGCCTGCTCGCGGAACTTGATGCGCCAAACCTGCGCCCAGCCGTAATAGAAACGCTGGTCGCCCGTGGTCCCGTCGATCACCGGCGCGGGCTTGCCACCGAGCGAGCGGTGGTATGCGTCGAGCGCCACTGTCAGTCCGGCGAGATCGGCGATATTCTCCCCGAGCGTCAGGCCACCCTGGATGTGCTGGCCGGGCAGCGGTTCGTAGGCGTCGTACTGCGCCACCAGTGCGTCGGTGAACGCCTTGAAGCGGCTTACGTCCTGTGGCGTCCACCAGTCGGTCAGTTTGCCGGTCTCGTCATATTTGCGGCCCTGATCGTCGAAATGGTGGCTGATCTCATGCCCGATCACCGCGCCGATGCCGCCATAGTTCACCGCCGGATCGGCCTTCGGATCGAAGAAGGGCGGCTGGAGGATCGCGGCGGGGAACACGATCTCGTTCATCACCGGGTTGGCGTAGGCGTTGATCGTCATGGGCGTCATGAACCACTCGCCGCGATCGATCGGCTGGCCGAGCTTGCCCAGTTCGCGCTGATATTCGAAGGCGTTGGCGCGGGCGACGTTGCCGACGAGGTCGTCGCGCCTGACCTGAAGCGTCGAATAATCGCGCCACGTGTCGGGATAGCCGATCTTGGGCGTGAACGCGGCCAGCTTCCGGCGCGCCTTCGCCTTGGTCTCGGGGGCCATCCATTCCAGCTTGTCGAGGCGATCGCCCATCGCGACGATCACGTTCTTCACCAGCGCGTCGATCGCCGCCTTGGATTCGGGCGGGAAATACTTCGCGACATATTGCTGGCCGATCGCCTCGCCCAGACCACCGGAGACGGTGCCGACGCCGCGCTTCCACCGATCCTGCTGCTGCGGGGCGCCCGACAGGGTCGTTCCGTAGAAGGCGAAGTTCGCCTTTTCGATCTCGTTCGACAGATAGGGCGCGAACGCCCGCATGACGCGCAGCGCGGCGTAGTCGCGCAGCACCGGCAGCGGCGCATCGGCGAAGACCTTCGCCTCCCCCGTCACCGCGCTCGGCTGCGACACGATGTAATAGGGGCGACCGGCGACGCCGAGGGCGGTCATGTACGGACCCCAGGCGATGCCCGGAGCCTTCGCGGCGAAATCGGCGGCGGTCCAGCGGTTGTACGTCTTGTCCGCATCGCGGCTTTCGATCCGCGTCCAGTGCGCGGTCGCGATCGCCTTTTCGAGGTTCACGACCGCAGCCGCGCGCGCTTCCGCCCCCGGTTCGCCCGCGAAGCCCAGCATCCTGGCGACATACGCCTGATAGGCGGTGCGGACGGCGGCGAGCTTCGCGTCATCCTTCAGATAGTAATCGCGATCCGGCAGGCCGAGGCCGGCCTGTCCGAAGCTGACCGCGTAAGTGTTCGGGTCCTTGTCATCCGGGCCGACGCCCATGCCGAAGAAGCCGCCGACGCCCTGACGCTGGAGCTTCGCCATCTCCAGCAGCAGCGCTTCCCTGGTCGGCGCGGCCTTGACGGCGGCCAGCCACGGCTTGACGGGGGTGACGCCCTTCGTATCGGCCGCCGCCTGATCCATGAAGCTGGCGTAATAGTCGCCGATCTTGTCGCCGGGACGCTTCGATGCGTCTTCCAGGATGCCGCGCGTGCGGCTCAGCGACAGGTCCTGCAGGACGTGGAACATGCCGTAGGTCGACCGATCGGCCGGGATGGCGGTGTTCTTGTACCATGTTCCGCTGGCATAATCGAAAAAGTCGACGCCCGGCTGCACCGACAGGTCGCGGCCGGCCATGTCGAACCCGAACGTGCCGAGTTGCGGCTTGTCGGCGGTGGCGGGGGTGACGGGGCCCTGCGCCGCCCTGGCGACGGTGCGGGTCTGCTCGGCCTGACGGGCCGGCGTGGTCTGGGCGATGGCGAGGGAAGACACCGTGGAAGCAAACAGTACGAAACCAGCAAACGGCTTACGCATCTAACATCCTTTAAAGGCTGTGGATGTGCGGTGTCTTACTCTTCCATGACGGCGCGTCAAACGGCGGGAATCACATCGCCGCGCGGCCGTCGTGCCGATGCCGCCATTTGCGCGCGATCCACAGCCGCCACCCGAGCGCCGACAGCGCATAGCCAAGGATCGACGCCCCCGCCGTCATCACGATCAGGCCGACGCCGAACGCCGGTCCCTTGTCCCACAGCCAGTGCAGCGCCTGTGTCGCCCATTGCAGCCAGCCGGTCGCCGCCTCCGCCGCCGGCTGCGTCAGGATCGGGACGTCGGTCCGCAACAGCCACGCGCCGATCTGGTACGCCATGATCCACAGGATCGGGGTGGTCAGCGGATTGGTGATGAACGTCGTCAGCGCCGCGACGGGCACATTGGCGCGGAACGGCAGCGCGAAGACGGCGGCGATCGCGATCTGCGCGACCGGGAACAGAAATCCGGCGACCATCCCCAGCGCGACGCCGCGCGGAACCGAACGGCGGGTGAAGCGCCAGAGCTCCGGCGCGAGGACCCGGTGCGCGACGGGCCGCAGCATCCGGTTGCGCTCCATCGACTCGCGCGTCGGCAGGTTGCGGCGGCACCATGCGGCCGAACGCTGCCAGATGGTGGGCGGAACAGCCATGTCCGGCCGCGGAGCCATCACCCGCGCTCGCGCATGATGCGCCCGGCCTCTCGCTTCCACTCGCGCTCCTTGATGGCGGCGCGCTTGTCGTGATCCTTGCGGCCCTTGGCCAGCGCCAGCTCCACCTTCGCTCTCCCCCGGCTGTTGAAGTAGACGGAGAGCGGGACGAGCGTCATGCCCTCCCGCGCGACCGCACCGTGGAGCTTGTTTATCTCGCGCTCATGAAGGAGCAATTTACGGGGTCGCTTCGCCTCGTGGTTGAAGCGGTTGCCGTGGCTGAATTCGGGGACGTTGGCGTTGACCAGCCAGATCTCCGATTCCTTCACCTCGGCATAGCTTTCGGCGATCGACCCCTCGCCGAAGCGGAGCGACTTCACCTCTGTGCCGGTCAACGCGATGCCGGCCTCGAACACCTGTTCGATGCTGTATTCGAACCGCGCCTTGCGATTCTCGGCGACGATCTTCTTCTTGTCGAAGGTGGCGGGTTTGGGGCGGGACATGTCGTCCCGATGTAGGCAGCCCCTGCCCCGCTGGGAAGCGGCGATCGCACGCTCCGGCCCGGTGCCGCGCCGTTATGGCGTCCGCGGACCGGCCGGGCGAGTTCGACTATGCGAGCCCGGCCGCGGCCAGCCCGGCATCGATCGCGGATCGGGCCGCCTCGCCCGCCGGGGTCATCGGCAGGCGCAGATGCGGCGGGAAGCCGGAGCGCACCCGCGTCATCGCGTACTTGACCGGGCCGGGAGACGCATCGACGAACATCGCGTCGTGCAGCGCATAGAGCCGGTCGTGCAGCGCCAGCGCGGCGGCATGATCGCCCCCGGCGCAGGCCGTCTGGAACTCCGCGCACAGGCGCGGCGCGGCATTCGCGGTGACCGAGATGCAGCCGACCCCGCCCAGCGTGTTGTATGGCAGCGCCAGATCGTCGTTGCCCGACAGCTGGGCGAAGCCGTCCCCGAGCGCGAGCCGGTGCTGGGTGACGCGCGGCAACACGCCGCTGGCGTCCTTGATCCCGACGAACACGGTCGGGAAAGCCTGCACGATGCGGATCACGGTGGCAGGCAGGATGTCGGTCACGGTGCGGCCGGGGACGTTGTAGAGGATGATCGGCAGCGGCACGTCGTGCGCCAGCGCCTCGAAATGGCGGAAGATGCCCTCCTGCCCCGGCCGGTTGTAATAGGGCGGGACCATCAGCGCGGCGTCGGCACCCGCATCCCTGGCGGCGATCAGGTTGGCGGCGGCGACGCGCGTATCGTTCGATCCCGCGCCGGCGATCACCGGCACGCGGCCCCTCGCCTGATCGACGCAGACTCGCACGACCTCGAAATGCTCGTCCTTGGTCAGCGTCGCCGCCTCCCCGGTCGTGCCGCAGGCGACGAGGCCCGACGATCCCTCGGCGATCTGCCATTCCACCAGATCGCGGAATGCCGCGTCGTCGAACGCGCCGGTCGGATCGAACGGCGTGACGAGGGCGGGGATCGATCCGGAAAACATGCGAAAATAACCTTGTTCGCGCCACGGGGCGTCAATTCGTTCAGGACAGATACGGGTTGCGGGACTAGATTGTCCACATGATCGCATCCCTGAAGTCGACCGTCCTCCTCGCCCTTTTCGCCGGCACCGCCGGCCTGCCCCAGACGCAGGAACAGATCGAACGCGCCAGCGTGGAGGCGGCGAACCGCGCCGCCGCCGCGACCGGCGCAACATCCACTTCGCGACAGCTGGGAAGTCCGGTTGGGCCCGCGATCGGCAGCCCCGCCCTTGCCTCGGCGCTGGCCCAGTGGCGCGCGTTGCAACAGACCGATGCACTGCCGTTCGACAGCTACGCCAGTTTCCTGACCGCGCATCCGGGCTGGCCCGGCGAGGCGGCGAACCGCCGTGCGGCGGAGCGTCAGGCGCAGAACGCCGCGCCGGGCAATGTCGTCGCCTTCTTCCGTCGTTATCCGCCGCAATCGGCGACGGGCCATGTCGCGCTCGCCCGCGCACTGGCGGCGAGCGGCGATATCGCCGGGGCGAATGCCGCGGCGAAGGCGGCGTGGCGGATGGGATCGCTGTCGACGCAGGACGAGGGGCTGGTGCTGACCCAGTTCGCCGGCGCGCTGACGCCGGACGATCACGACGCGCGGATGGATGCGCTGCTGTGGCAGGACGCGACCGGCACGGCGCAGCGACAGCTCGGCTATACCAGCGCTGCGAAACGCCCGATCTTCGCGGCAAGGCTGGCGTTCCGGACCAGGGCTCCCGATGCGGCGGCGATCTCCGCGGCGACGCAGGCGCTGTACGCCAACGATCCGGGCTATGTCGCGGATCGGGCGACGTGGCTGCGCAACACGTTGAGCCCCAGCGTGCGGCCCTGGCTCGCATCCCGGCCGGCACTAGCGGCCCGGCCCGGCAATGTCGAGAAATGGTACGAGGTGCTGCTGGTCAACGCCCGCGGGGCGGCGGCGGACAATCAGTGGCAGGTCGCCTACGACATCGCGCGGCAGGTCGACGACGCCTATCCGGCCGGCACCGACGTGTCGAAGAAGCCGTATGGCGAGCGCGACGACTATACTTCGCTCGTGTGGCTCGCCGGGCAGACGGCGATGAAGCAGCTCGGCCGCCCCGCCGACGCGATGCCGCTGTTCGAGCGGTACGGCCGCGGCAGCATGGCGCCGCAGACGCGCGCCAAGGGCTTCTACTGGGCGGGCCGCGCGGCGGAGGCAGCCGGGCTGGCGACGCAGGCAGCGGGGTTCTACGCGCAGGCGGCGGGGTACCGGGACCAATATTACGGGCAACTGGCGCTGGAGCGGACCGGCCAGTCGCTGGTCGCGCCGCCGCCCCCGCCCGTGCCGCTGATCGCGCAGGCCGAGCGGAACGCCTTTGCCGCGCGCGAGACGGTGCAGGCGGTGCGCTTCCTGGGCCAGATCGGCGACTGGAAGGACCAGACCGCCTTCGTCCGGCAGATCGCGGCGGACGCGACCAGCGACACCGATCACTGGCTGGCCGCCGATCTGGCGCGGCAGATCGCGCGCCCCGATCTGGCGGTGATGGTCGGGCGCAGCGCGATGCAGAATGGGCTGACGGAATATTCCGCGGCGGGCTTTCCGACGGTGCCGGTGCCGAACGGGTACGAGGGTCAGTGGACGTTGATCCACGCCATCGCGCGGCAGGAGAGCCAGTTCGACCGCGCGGCGATCAGTGGCGCGGGTGCGCGCGGGCTGATGCAGTTGATGCCGGCCACTGCGCGTGAGCAGGCCGTTAAGATGGGGCTGAGCTATTCGCCCGACCAACTGACGACCGACCCGAACCTGTCGATCATGCTGGGATCGAGCTATTTCCAGCGCGTCTTCAATAATTACGGCAGCTACCCGCTGGCGATCGCCGCGTACAATGCGGGCGGCGGCAACGTGAACAAGTGGCTGCGCCAGTTCGGCGACCCGCGCACGGGCGCGGTCGAGTGGGTCGATTGGGTGGAAGCGATCCCTTATACCGAGACGCGCAATTACGTGCAGCGCGTGCTGGAGAATGCGGTCGTGTACGACCTGATGAACCCCGCCCGCGCGCAGAGCCGGGGGGCGACGCGGCTGAGCTGGTATCTGGGCAAGAACCGCCCGGGTTGATGAATGCGGCGGTCCGCGTAGGAACGCGGCATGGACCGCCCCAATTACATCACACCCGCCGGCTACGCCGCCCTGCGCGTGGAATACGAGCAGCTGTTCGCGACCGAACGCCCGGCGCTGGTGGAGACGATCAGCTGGGCGGCGGGCAATGGGGACCGGTCGGAGAATGGCGACTATATCTATGGCCGCAAGCGTCTGCGCGAGATCGACCGGCGGCTCGGCTGGCTGGCGAAGCGGATGAAGGCGGCGAAGGTCGTCGATCCCGCGCGACAGGAGGACCGCAGCCGCGCGTGGTTCGGCGCGACGATCACGATCGCGGACGAGGATGATATCGAACGCGTCCTGACGCTGGTCGGAGACGACGAGACGGATGCGGGGGCGGGCCGCATCGGGTGGAACGCGCCTCTCGCCCTCGCGCTGCGGGGTGCGGCGGTGGGCGATCTGCGCCGCGTCGAGCTGCCCGCGGGCGTCCGCGAATATGAGGTGATCGCCCTCTCCTATCCGTCCGGATGAGGAACGGTGCGACAGATGTGGCCGTTGACTCCCTAGAAGGAGACGAGAAATGGCCGAGAATCCCCGTGCCACGACCGCGCGCGACACCGACGACCACGAACTGATCGAACAGGCTGTCGCGGACTCCGATGGCGGCGGCACCGCGAGCGGCACGACCGCCGGCGGCAAGGGCAGCGGCGCACTGGCCCGTGACGTCGGCAGCGCGGACGATCTGGCGCACGATGTCGGCGACGCGGACACCCATACCCGCGCCACCAGGCAGAACGACATCGATGCGGGCGTCGCCCGACCCTCCGACCGGCGCGGCGACGCCGGTTAGGCTGCGCTTGCCGGGGCGGGCCGGGTCGGCGACAAGGGGGGCATGGAAGACACCTCCACCCGCAACATCGCCCTGCTGATCGACGCCGACAACGCGTCCGCCGCCACGCTCGACCCCGTGCTGACGGTGCTGGCGGAGCTCGGCACCGTCAACGTCCGGCGCGTCTACGGCAACTGGACCAAGTCCGGGCTGAAGCCGTGGCAGGACATGGCGATCCGCCATGGCATCGAACCGCAGCAGCAGTTCGACCTGACCAAGGGCAAGAACGCCACCGACATGAAGATGACGATCGACGCGATGGACCTGCTGTTCCGGGGCCGGGTCGAGGGGTTCGGAATCATGTCGTCGGACAGCGACTTCATGCCCCTCGCCATGCGGATCCGGCAGGACGGGCTTCCCGTCTACGGTTTTGGCGGATCGAAGACGCCGGAGGGGTTCCGGCAGGCGTGCACGCGCTTCATCGACGTCGGCGCGCTGCTGACCGAGCGCCCCGCTCCGGCGGCGGCCGCCTTGCCGACGTCGGAGGACGTGCCGATCGAGCAGTCCCTGCCCCCCGCCATCGCCGGTCGGGCAGCGCCCAAGGCGAAGGCGCCGGTGGGCGAGGACCTGCTCAAACTCCTGATCGACGCCTATGACGCGACCAAGCGCGACGAGAAGGGTTTCGTCAGCCTGTCGGCAATGGGGCAGCTGGCCGCCAACCGGTCCAGCTTCGACGCGCGGAATTACGGGTACCGGAACCTCGCCGATCTCATCAAGGCGGTGCCGAACTTCCAGTCGGAATCGCGGGAGGGTGGACGGCTGTTCGTGAAACGCGTGCGGTAGGGCGGGCGAACCCGCCCCGCGTTGCCAAAAACCCGCGTCGTCGCTATCTCGCGGGCAACACTTCCGCCACTTCTCGAATACGGAGCGCGTGCCAGCATGGCCGTCCAGTACACCTACGTCATGAAGGGTCTGACCAAGACCTTCCCGGGCGCGAACAAGCCCGTCCTGAACAACATCCACCTGCAGTTCATCCCGTCGGCCAAGATCGCGATCATCGGCCCGAACGGATCGGGCAAGTCGACGCTGATGAAGATCATGGCCGGCATGGACCCCGATTTCGTCGGCGAGGCCTGGGCCGCAGAGGGTATCCGTGTCGGCTATCTGGCGCAGGAGCCGCAGCTCGATCCGACCAAGGACGTGATGGGCAACGTCAAGGACGGCGTCCGCCCGGTCGCGGATCTGGTCGACCGGTTCAACGCGATCTCGGCCGAGATGGGCGATCCGCAGGACGACACCGACTTCGACGCGCTGATGGAGGAGATGGGCGAGCTTCAGGCCAAGATCGACGCGGTCGACGGCTGGTCGCTCGACAGCCAGCTGGAACAGGCGATGGAGGCGTTGCGCTGCCCACCGGGCGATTCGCCGGTGACCAACCTGTCGGGCGGCGAGAAGCGCCGCGTGGCGCTGTGCAAGCTGCTGCTGGAGAAGCCGGACATCCTGCTGCTCGACGAGCCGACCAACCATCTGGACGCCGAAAGCGTGTCGTGGCTGGAAAATTACCTGAAGGAATATACCGGCAACGTCATCCTCGTGACGCACGACCGCTACTTCCTCGATAACGTCGTCAACTGGGTGCTCGAACTGGATCGCGGCCGTTACTACACCTACGAGTCCAACTATTCCGGCTATCTCGAAAAGAAGGCCAAGCGCCTTGAACAGGAAGAGCGCGAGGAGGCCGGCAAGCAGAAGGCGATCGCCGACGAACTGGCGTGGATGCGCCAGACCCCCAAGGCGCGGCAGACCAAGAGCAAGGCGCGTATCCGCGCGTTCGACGAGCTGATGGAAAAGCAGGAGAGCCGCGTCGCCGGCAAGGCCGCGATCCTGATCCAGCTTCCGTCGCGGCTGGGCGGCAAGGTGATCGAGGCCAAGGGGCTGACCAAGTCCTATGGCGACAAGCTGCTGTTCGACAATCTCGACTTCACCCTGCCGCCGGGCGGTATCGTCGGCGTGATCGGGCCGAACGGCGCGGGCAAGTCGACGCTGTTCAAGCTCATCACCGGTCAGGAAACACCGGACGAGGGCACCATCGAGGTCGGCTCGACCGTCAAGCTCGGCTATGTCGACCAGAGCCGCGACGATCTCGATCCCAACAAGAACGTCTGGCAGGAAATCTCCGACGAACTGGAGATCTTCCGCTTCGGCAAGCAGGAGATGGGGACGCGGGCCTATGTCGGCGCGTTCAACTTCCGCGGAGCGGACCAGCAGAAGAAGGTCGGCCAGCTATCGGGCGGTGAGCGCAACCGCGTCCACATGGCCAAGATGCTGAAGGAGGGCGGCAACGTCCTGCTGCTCGACGAGCCGACCAACGATCTCGACGTCGAGACGCTGCGCGCGCTGGAAGAGGCGCTGGAGACGTTCGCGGGCTGCGCCGTCGTCATCAGCCACGATCGCTTCTTCCTCGATCGCCTCTGCACGCACATCCTCGCGTTCGAGGGCGACAGCCACGTCGAATGGTTCGAGGGCAATTACGAAAGCTACGAAGAGGACAAGCGCCGCCGCCTGGGCGACGCCGCCGATCGTCCGACGCGACTGGCGTACAAGAAGCTGACGCGCTGACGCTTGACTGCCCTATGTAACTCACACACGTCCCTTCCGGTATTTCGGGAGGGACGTGGATGATCGCGATGATGATGGCGCTGGCGGCGGCACAGGCGGCGGCCCCGATGGTGGTGAAGCCGGACGGGCACAAGCTGAAGCCGGCCGACCAGTGTTTCGTCATCGCGCGCGGCGGACAGGCGATGGGTCTGACCCGGCAGACGATCAAGGCGACGACCGCAGGCGGCAAGCCGGCCTGGGACGTGGTCGTTCATCAGCGCATCGGCGACGGCAAATTCGACATGCGCGATCATTTCGTGCTGTCGCGGAAGGACCTGCTGCCGATCAGCTTCGACAATCGCCGCAACGGCGAGGAGCATGTCCGGTTACGGTACGCCGACGGCCGTATCACGGGCACACGCACGGACAAGGGCGTCGCGATCCCGATCGACGTGACTGCGCCTGCGCCCGTGTGGGAGGGCAATCTGTGGGGCGTGGCCTTTGGCGCGTTGCCGCTGAAGGACGGCGCGACGTTCGACCTGCCCTATTACCAGTATGACCAGGGTCTTTCCCGCTTCACGCTGACGGTGAAGGTGACGTGTTCCCCAAAGCTCTACCAGTCATAACTGGAGTCCGGGGTTAGTATGGTGCCCCTCGGGGCGGTGTTGCACAACCCGCCTGGCAGCATCGGCGGGNTGACGTGTTCCCCAAAGCTCTACCAGTCATAACTGGAGTCCGGGGTTAGTATGGTGCCCCTCGGGGCGGTGTTGCACAACCCGCCTGGCAGCATCGGCGGGCGTCAGCCCGCCAACACCACTATGCGGCCGCACATGGTTGTAGTCGTCGCGCCAGAGCCGCAGCACCGAGCGGGCATGGCCGAGCGACACGAACAGCGTCTCGTTGAGACATTCGTCGCGCAGGCGGCCGTTGAAGCTCTCGACGTAGCCGTTCTGCTGCGGCTTGCCCGGCGCGATGTAGTGCCACTCGACGGGTCGTTCCTGCGTCCATCTCAGGATCGCCAGGCTGGTCAGTTCGGTGCCGTTGTCGCTGACAATCATCAGCGGCGGAACGCCCCTGGCCGCGATGATGGCGTCGAGCTCGCGGGCGACACGCGCGCCTGACAATGAGGTGTCGACCACCAGCGTCAGGCATTCGCGCGTGAAGTCGTCGACCACCGCAAGGATGCGGATGCGCCGGCCGCTGATCAGCGTGTCGCTGACGAAGTCGAGGCTCCAGCGCTGGTTCGGACCCTGCGGCAGCGTCATCGGCGCCCGGGTGCCCATCGCTCGCTTGCGGCCACGCCGGCGCCTGACCCGCAGGTTCTCCTCGCGATAGAGCCGCAGCAGCTTCTTGTGGTTCATGACCAGCCCCTCGCGGGCCAGCATGATCCCCAGCCGCCGGTAGCCGAAGCGCCGACGTTCAGCCGCGATCTCGCGCAGCCGCGACCGCAGGTCGCCATCATCACTACGCCGGGGCGCGTAGCGCACCGACGTTCGATCTACGCCGAAGATGGTACATGCCCGACGCTCGCTGATGCCGAACAGCTGCCGGGCATGCTCGACAGCCTTCCGCTGAGCGGCGGGCTTCACCAGTTTTTTGCCGCGACTTCCTTCAACACGGCATTGTCGAGCATGGCGTCCGCCAGCAGCCGTTTGAGCCGGCCGTTCTCCTCCTCGAGCACCTTCAGCTTGCGCGCCTGCGACACGTCCATACCGCCGTACTTGGCCTTCCACGCATACAGCGTCGCGCTGCTGATCCCGTGCTTGCGACACACATCGGCCGTTTTCATCCCCGCCTCCTGCTCGCGCAACACCGCGATGATCTGCTCCTCGCTGAACCTCGTCTTCTTCACTTCCGTCTCCTCGCGAAGGCGGACTCTAGCTCAAATTGGCAGAGTTTCTGGGGAGCACGTCA
>NZ_LMPG01000009.1 GCF_001423765.1 Sphingomonas sp. Leaf343 | reverse complement strand
CGCGCATCGGCGATTGTGATCTCGTCCGCTGAGTAACGGTTCAGCTGCACGACCGCATCGGCCAGCGTCGTATCAGTGAATTCGAGACGGCCGGCTTCCCAGCCCAGCGATCCGGCAGCATCGCTCCGAACAACGCCTCCCATCCCACCTCGTGCAACGAACTGCTGTCAAAAGAGACGGTTCTAAAAAACGGAGCTAACGATTGGCGGTTGCTTATTAATAATATCTTTGTAACTATCATGTGGGGCGTTAGTCACCTCCTAAGCGCCCTGACCGGATCCTACGGCGTGTGACTGTATGGTCACACGCCGTTTTTGCTCAATTGAAGGTAAGTCAAAGGCAGGGTTAACGCCGCGCCTGCTACCGTTCCTCGATAAACAGGATCGGCAACTTAACAAAGCCTTAGTGGGAGCACATTGCTGGCGTTGCCGTCTTGCCACTTAGTTCGTTTCATGATCAAAGAAATAGACCTCCTCCTGCTGGCGATGCCGATTATGCTGATATTTTGTAATAAGAGGATCGCGTGGTAAATCAGACAAACAAGCCGACGCCTCCGCCTTCAGGTGAAGATATGATCTTACTACCGGGGGGTGACTTTGTCATGGGATCGGATAATTTTTACCCGGATGAAGTTCCTCGGCGTGTCGAAAGCGTCGTAGCATTTGCGATAGATCGTGTTCCTGTCACGAACGCGAGTTTTGCGGCGTTTGTCGATGCAACAGGCTATATCACGGAAGCTGAAATCCCGCCGGACCCGCTCGACTATCCTGGTCTCAACCCGGCAGAGGCGGTGGCAGGCTCATTAGTCTTCACGCGGACGACGACGCCAGTGCCGCTCGACGACGCTTCGCAATGGTGGCGGTTCGAGGCGGGGGCAGATTGGCGCCATCCGTTGGGGCCGGAAAGTTCGCTCGAGGGCCTCGGTGATCATCCGGTCGTTCACATCGCCTATCGCGATGCAGAAGCCTACGCGACATGGGCCGGTAAGGCCCTGCCGACAGAAGCCGAATGGGAGTTTGCCGCGCGTGGCGGCAGCACGACCGAATATGCGTGGGGTGACGAACTAAACCCTGGCGGTGCGATGATGGCTAATTACTGGCAAGGCATGTTCCCGTTTGCGAACCAGATGCTTGACGGTTGGGAGCGCACGTCGCCAGTTCAAACCTTTCCTGCAAACGGGTATGGCCTCTACGATATGATAGGTAACGTCTGGGAGTGGACGAGTGACTGGTACTCCGCCGGCACCGAGCGCCGCGTCGCGAAGCGTCGCAGCTGCTGTTCGGTACGCATCGGTCCGCGCGCCTCGGTCTCGCGGGCCGGCAGTCTGGACCCAGAGCTGCCGAACGTCCGGATCGGGCGAAAAGTCGTCAAGGGGGGATCGCACCTATGTGCGCCGAGCTACTGCCAGCGATATCGACCCGCTGCGCGCCACCCCCAGATGATCGACTCGTCAACCGGACATATCGGCTTTCGCTGCATCAGGCGCCTGTGACGGATCCGGACGCAAGCGATCCATCTACTTGGCGCGACATGTTGCCGCAGCAGCGGACGATCGTACCGACACGGTGATGCGGGTATGCTGTCGACGTGCGTCTTAGGTCTGATGCCTGAGAACGGGCGCTGGAGTTACGTTCGCTGCTGAAACGCGCTCATCCCGATCTGCGTCCGAGCCTGATCGCGTTCTTTGCGCGCCGGGTCGGCAATGTCAGCGAGGCGGAGGATCTGGCTCAGGACGTGTACCTGCGTCTGGCGTCTACGCCGGAGCGCAACCTTCGGGACACGAACGCCTATGTCTTCCAGATCGCGGCGAACCTGTTGCGGGATCGCGCGCGTAGGGCCTCTGTGAGAACGCGTTATGCGGTAGGTGTCCAGCAGGAAGGGTCGATGCATGTCGATCCGCTCGATCCCCACCGCGTCGCGACAGGGCGCGAAGGCCTCGTCACGCTGGTTCGGGCACTCGACGAACTGCCTGAGCGAACCCGCAAGATCTTCCTGCTCTATCGCTACGAGCAGATCGACCGGGCGACGATCGCCGACAGTTTCGGGATCTCGGTCAGCGCCGTCGAGAAGCATCTCGCAAAAGCCATGACGGCTTTGACCGAGAAGCTGGGAGGTCTGGGATGACGCAAGGACCCGGCCCGGAACCAAAGGCTCCTTTGGCGTGCGCGGCGGCGCAAGCCGCCGACTGGTGGCTATTGCTCAAAGGCGGTACCCAGCTGACCCCGGAAGACGATCAGGCGTTGGCGGCGTGGCTGGCGGCGGACGCCGCTCACCGGCAGGCGCTGGACCAGTGCGCCACCGCTTGGGCGGCACTCGACGAGCATGCCAGTGCACCGGAAATTATCACGCGGCGCTCCGATGCCCTGAACGAACTCCGGCGCGCCAACCGGCTGCGATGGATGCGACCGTCCCATAACGCGCCGCTCAGGAGTGCCGCGGCGGCGGCGTTGCTCGCCTTGGCCGGTGGGACGGCATGGTATGTTCAGGGTCACGGTCGTGAACAGCTGAGTACCGATACGGGAGAGCGGCGCGCGCTGACCATCGCGGATGGCTCGCGCATTTCGATGGACGCCAAGACGAGCGTATCGGTTGGCCTACGTGCCGAACAGCGAAGCCTCAGCCTGTGGTCCGGCCGCGCCAAGTTCGATGTTGCGTACGAACCGAACCGGCCATTCACCGTCCAAGCCGCAGGACGGATCATCCTTGCAACCGGGACGTCGTTCTCGACGGAGGTGGTCGGAAACGAACTGCGCGTGATCGTCTATGAAGGGAAAGTGGTCGTGCTGGGCGGCACGATGCCGGACGCGTCAACGCTTATAGCTCTGCGGCGACGGCCCAGCGGCGACGCAATAGCACTGGTTTCGGGCCAGCAGTTCGTTGCGCGAGGCGGGACGGGAGGCACCGTTCGGAGCGATGCTGCCGGATCGCTGGGCTGGGAAGCCGGCCGTCTCGAATTCACTGATACGACGCTGGCCGATGCGGTCGTGCAGCTGAACCGTTACACGACGCTGGCCGATGCGGTCGTGCAGCTGAACCGTTAC
>NZ_LMPG01000008.1 GCF_001423765.1 Sphingomonas sp. Leaf343 | reverse complement strand
GGCGCTGCACGCCTCTCTCTGCGCATCGAGCGAGTTGAAGTCCTGCTCCAGACCCTCCTCGCTCGACTTGCGCGTGTAGATCGCACAGCGGACCGTGGTCGCGGCTCTGCTCAGGACAGGCTTCATGCCGCCACCTTCTTCTTCAGCCCGAAGAAGGCAGGTCCGGACCAGCGGGTGCCGGTGATCGCGCGGGCGACCTCGCTCAGCGAGCGGTAGGGCCGCTCCTCCCAGCGGACCACCTGATCCTCGCTCACCGTCACCACATGCACGCGGCCCTGCCACTCGCGCACCAGCCGCATGCCGGGCCGCGCAGGGGCGGTCAGCGTCTCGCCGCGGCCAAGCTGGTCGAGCGTGCGCGTGGTCGCGCGCGACAGGCCGCCGAAGCTGCGCGCCTGCAGCTCCCACGCAAGCGCCAGCCGCAGCAGCTTCGGGCTGATCCGCGGCACCGGACTGCCGGTCAGCGCCGACCACCGGTCGCGCAGGACAGCCGAGGACAGGACCTCCAGCGCGGCGATCTCCGCCTCGACAGCGCTCATGCTGCGGCCGCCGCAGCGCCGATGCGGTAGCAGGTTGCGCCATCGCGGCTGTACCGCACGATCGACAGCGCTCATGCTGCGGCCGCCGCAGCGCCGATGCGGTAGCAGGTTGCGCCATCGCGGCTGTACCGCACGATGATGTGGCCCCTCTTGCGCAGGCCCGTGAGTGCAGCGCGGGTGGTATGCGGCAGCCAGCCGGTGGCGGTGATCAGCTCGGGCAGCGTTGCGCCTGTCGGCTGCGACAGCAGTGCCACCACTGTACTGGCTTTGGTGACGCGAGGCATGGCCAAAGTTGAAGCAGCAGTTGGAGGTTCAGGGGAGGGCTGCGCCGCATCCCCTTGCTCGCCATCGACAATGCCCATGGCGGCGAGCCCCGCCGCGGTAACGAAGATGCCATAGCGCAGATCGCCGTCGGTGCGGTTCACTGCACCCGCCTCGTGGGTCTCGCGCTCGTCGGCGTAGCCGGCGCTCACCAGCGCGGCGATAGCCTTGATGATACCGCCGCCGCGGCGCAGCGTCTGCGGCAGGGGATAAAGGCTGGCGGTGTCGTTCTTTGCGGCGTGGGTCAGCAGGATGGCCTGCGTGTCGCTGAGTTTTGGCATGGTGATGTTCCTCGGCTCGCAGCGGCTCCAGTGCCGCTGCCACCACCGGCAGCCCTGTCGGTCACGCCGATCAGGGCTCTGCCTCGTGCGCTCCCGCTGCGCATCCGAGTCGAGCATCCTGTCGCTCTGGTGTGCGCTGAAGTCGAGCGCGGTATTTTAGCTAGCGACGCGCATCTCCTCGCGGCTTCCTGCGCTCAGCAAGCGCTGCACCTCTGCTTCAATAACTGGCTTGCTGAAGTAGAAGCCCTGGATCTGATTGCAGCCCTGCTCACGCAAAATGTCCAGCTGCCCGACGTCCTCGACGCCCTCTGCAGTGGTTTCCATGCCGAGCGCATCGGCCAGCATCGTGATCGATTTAATGATTGCGGTCGCACCATCGCTGCTCATCAGATCAATGATGAAGCTGCGGTCGATCTTGATCTTGTCAAACGGGAACGCCCGCAAATAGCTGAGCGAGGAGTAGCCGGTACCGAAATCGTCGAGTGCTACGCGAACGCCCAGCCGACGCAGACTGTGCAGCGACGCGAGTGTCGTGGCGGGGTTGTCGATGAACAGGCTCTCGGTGATCTCGAGCTCCAGGCGGTGAGGCGGCAGACCGCTTTCGGTGAGTGCCTGCAGGATAACCGCGGCC
This sequence comes from Sphingomonas sp. Leaf343, assembly GCF_001423765.1. Classification (GTDB taxonomy): domain Bacteria; phylum Pseudomonadota; class Alphaproteobacteria; order Sphingomonadales; family Sphingomonadaceae; genus Sphingomonas. Next base: position 4,862 of record NZ_LMPG01000008.1, on the reverse strand, counting down.
AGGCCCGGATTGCGGAACTGAACAGGGGAGACGTTCACTGCAATGCGGACATGGTCGGGCCACGAGCGCGCTACTCGACATGCTTCGCGAACCACCCATTCGCCGATCGGCACTATGAGCCCGGTATCTTCAGCCAGCGGGATGAAGTCCACAGGCGAGACAAGTCCGCGTTCTGGATGATTCCAGCGCAACAAGGCCTCAAAGGCCGAGACGCGAGACTCAGCAAGATTGAACAGCGGCTGAAACATCAGCGATAGCTGACCACCGCTAATCGCCTCGCGCAAATCAAGCTCCATCTGCCGCCGCTTGCGGGCTTCCGCGTCCATGGCCGCTTCGAAGAAACGGAAGCTGCCGTGGCCATCATGCTTTGCACGGTAGAGTGCCAGATCAGCGTTCTTGGCAAGCGTCACCGAGTCTACGCCATCAGCGCCAAAGATCGCGATGCCCAGACTGGTGCCCGGCACGATGCGGTGACCATTTACGATGCATGGCTCAGCCACGACACGGATGAGTTCGTGAGCAATGCGATCAAGCGGCCGCTGGTAGTCATCGAGGATGAGCGCAAACTCATCGCCTCCAAGTCGGGCTACGAACCCGTCCTCAGCGAAGTCACGCAGACGCTGCGCAATCTCACACAGCAGCGCATCGCCGGTGGGATGCCCGAGTGTGTCGTTCACATTTTTGAACTGGTCCAGATCCAAGCAAAATAGCGCCTGTTGGCGGCCTGCTACGGGCCGGGCCAGCGTGTCGGCGAGGTGCTGGCGCAGCAGGACCCGGTTAGCGAGGCCAGTAAGGCTGTCATGCAGCGCCATATGGGTAATCTGACGCTCTCGCTCACCGATGTCGTCAACCATCCGGTTGAAGCTGGCGGCGAGCGTGCCGAGTTCGTCCGTTGTCGTCACCTTCACGTGAACATATTCGCCCTTGGCAACACGCAGGGCAGCGCCGCTCAGCAACGAGATCGGGCGTGTGATCCGTCGCGCCAGGAGCCAGCTTCCGACGCCGGCTGCCAGCACGCCAACGACGCCGCAGGCTAGCAACAGCCAGAGCATCGGACCGTACTCAGCAAGTGCACGGGTGATGCTGTGCTGGAGGACGAGCATCTGCGGTTCGTCGGCTCGAAATGATGCAATCGGCGAAGCCTGGACAAGGATCCTCGTGCCACCAATGTCTTGCTCGACCGCACCACCACTCCGCTGTTTAGCGGTGAGGTTAGAGGCGGGCACTATCTGCGGAGCGAGATCAATCGAGGAAAGTTTCGCCAATCTTGCCATTTCGGCAGCATCAAGGGTGTTGCCGAACACAACCCAGCCTATCGTCGTCGGCGCTCGAACAGCCGCGGCGGCGGCATTGAACCTCTTGCCGCCGATCCGCAAAACGCCGCGGGTCTGTCCGTCTTCCAGCGCTGACTGCAGTTCATTGGCATCTTGGCTGGGTATTGCACCCCGGAAGCCGATTATTGCACCATCGATCCCGATGAAGAAAGCCTGATCAAGGTCCAGTCGGCCCCTGAGGGATGCAAGAGCGGACGCGATGGTGGGTCCGTCCCCTGTCGCGGCGGCGGTGCGAAAGCCAAAATCTGCCGCGAGAACCTTGCTGGCATCGCCGAACTGAGCGTAGCGCATGGCTGCAACACGATCGAAAACCTTTGCACTGACGATCATCTCGCTCTTGATCATGCGCTCGGCGTAGCTGTTAATGCCGGTCCTCGCGCCAACGAGAATCAGAGCTGTCGCAACAGCAAACAATGCCGCGTAGAAGATTGTCAGCTTCGCGGACAAAGACCGCCCCACGGCTCCGGTCAACCTCTGGAGTGGTGGTGAAAACGACGGCATGATCAGCGCAGCGTTACCGTGATGAGCTTGGCGACGTCACCGCTACTCGGCACATCGAGCGGAAAAGCGACCTCGTTCAACTTGGCCTTAAGCCGCGGGTGCCAGATCGTGAGTGTCGCCTTGCCGCCTGTCACGCCGCTGATACGCGTGTCGCCGGCTGCTCCGGTTTTGTCCGCGAACGGCGTGTCGACAACACGAATGAAGCCCGACATGGAGTCGTGAATGTTGCAACCGAGTGCCACCGTGCCGGTGGTAGTGAAGGTGTAGCTGCGGCTCTCGTCCTTCCCGAAGAGCTTAAGCTCGAACCTTGCAGGCTTCGAAAAGCTGTAAACATGGTGACGGACCCGATCCTCGTTGGGAAAGGCGACGCTCGCCCCGACCGGCACGATCAGCGTGCCGGGATTGAACGCAATGTTCTTTTGCATCATCGTATTCGGCCAAGGAAAGCGGATGGGCCCTGTAGGCAGCTTGGAAGCCGGATGGATGGTGATGACGGCGTCAGGAACCGGGCGACCGTTAGCGTCGACGACGCGGATACTGACGCTCCCTGCAAGCGCCGGGCTGGGGGCGAGCAACGCTGCGGCAAAAAGATGGGCAACCTTCATGGCTCCCTATTGCCTCATACTGGTCAACCCTCGGTAAACGGCTGCACTGGTTGGTATTTGACTGATCCAAAAAGTAGCGGAATTACGGGAAATTAAGGACAATCGGACCATGAGGATCGCATGTTCCGCTGTCGTCACCGCCTACTAATCTGCGTCGCTGCGATTGCTGCATTCCCGACAGCCGCAACAGCGCAAGCGGTCGGCGGACCGGGCAAGCTACTTCTGACTAATGGCATTAGCACGGTAGAGGGTGCTGCCGGCGGCGGCTTGACGCCCTGGGCGGTGATTGGCGGTAACGCGACGAAGGATGGCATTGGCGGGCAGGTCAGCGCCACCGTCGTTGAGCTACCGGATTACCGCTTCTCCAGCTTTTCGGCCGCAGTCGGTGCGTGGGATCGTATCGAAGTGAGCTACGCTCGGCAGGTGTTCGACACCAACAAAGTTGGTGGGGCGCTTGGACTGGGCAACAACTTCAGGTTCGATCAGGACGTATATGCGGCGAAGGTCCGCATCGCCGGCGATGTCGTTTATGGCCCGAATTGGCTGCCCGCGGTCGCCTTGGGTTTGCAATACAAAAAGAGCCTGGATGCGGCGACCGTCAAGGCTGTCGGGGCGTCGCACGATGCCGGCTTTGACTATTATGTGTCAGCGACCAAGCTTTTCCTGGAGTGGTCACTGTTAGCCAGCATCACCGTGCGTGCGACGAAGGCAAACCAGGGCGGGCTCCTTGGTCACGGCGGCACAACCGGTGATGATCACCGCCTGCAAGGCGAAGGATCGGTCGCGTATCAGTTTTCACGTCGGTTTGTGCTCGGCGCCGAATACCGCACGAAACCCAGCAATCTTACGGTCGCACGCGAAGATGATTGGTGGGACGCGTTTGCTGCCTATGGGATCAACCGGCACCTGACTGCGACAGTAGCCTATACCGACCTGGGCTCGATTGCGACATCTGATCGCCAGCGCGGATTACTCCTTCAGCTGCAGGGCAGCTTTTAAGCTATCACTTGAGGAATTCAGTCGATGATAATTGCCTCTTTGGTCCTCATGCTCGCTCTGCCGCAGCAGCGTGCGTCTTTAGATCCGCAGTCGGCTTCAAGAGAAGAGGTCGTTGAACCGTACAAGGTTGATCCCACAAACGCGGGAGCGCAGCCTTTTGCAGGCGCTTACATGGCGCAGGCTTTTCATGGACAGGAAGGCATTCGTCGCGTTGTCGAGCAGTTCGTCAGCTTGAACTTCGCTGATCGCCGGGTTGGCGAGATCTTCATGAATCAGGACAAGGTGCGGCTGAAACGTGTGCTCTTTGAGCAATTCTGCTACATCCTCAACGCTGGATGCACCTACACTGGACGCGACATGAAAGCTGCCCACAAAGATATGGGCGTGCAGCAGGGTGACATGAACCGAGTGGTAGAAAACCTTCAAGCTGCGATGAAGATCGAGGGCGTGAAGTTTACCATTCAGAACAGGTTCCTTGCCAAGCTCGCTCCGATGAAGCGAGACGTCGTAAGTAGATAGGATGTACGTATATCTTCTTCGGGCTAATTAACAGTATTGCGGTAACCTATAAATTAAAGAAAACACCAATCAGTTAGTATTTCACGCACTTAGTGATTGAATCTTTCGATGCTGTCTAGGGTCAGGACTCATTGGTCACAGCCAGAAGATGACAGTGGCCGCGAGGGCAACGGCCGAGAAGAAGACCGTTGGGCATCGGTCGTAGCAGCTCTGTCAGTTCAAATGCACCCCTCGGTAATTCGGGAATTGTAAGAGCGCTGCATGCCCCGCCCGCGCAAGCCAGCCAGTCCGTTCCGCTACCTCAATTCGTCGCCCGAGGTGATCCGGCTGGTGGCGCTGATGTACGTCCGCTTTCCGCTCAGCCTCAGGAACGTGGAGGAGCTGCTGTTCGAGCGCGGGATCGACATCTGCCACGAGACGGTGCGGCTGTGGTGGAACAGGTTCAGGCCGCTGTTCGCAGGCGAGGTGCGGCGCAAGCGGGTCAGCCACATGCGTGGCTTCCGCCACTGGCGCTGACACCTGGACGAGATGTACGTGAAACTGAACGGCGAGATGGTCTACCTGTGGCGAGCCGTAGATCACGAGGGCGAGGTGCTGGAAAGCTATGTTACCAAGACGCGGGACAAGGCAGCCGCGCTCACCTTCATGAAGAAGGCGCTGAAACGCCATGGCTCACCGGAGGCGATCACCACCGATGGCCTGCGCTCCTATCGGGCAGCGATGAACGAGCTGGGCAATGCCGAGAAGCAGGAGGTCGGCCGCTGGGCGAACAACCGGGTGGAGAACTCGCACCTGCCGTTCCGACGACTGACGTGCTCCCCAGAAACTCTGCCAATTTGAGCTAGAGTCCGCCTTCGCGAGGAGACGGAAGTGAAGAAGACGAGGTTCAGCGAGGAGCAGATCA
>NZ_LMPG01000007.1 GCF_001423765.1 Sphingomonas sp. Leaf343 | reverse complement strand
CGATGATCTGCTCCTCGCTGAACCTCGTCTTCTTCACTTCCGTCTCCTCGCGAAGGCGGACTCTAGCTCAAATTGGCAGAGTTTCTGGGGAGCACGTCAGCGGTTCCTGCGCTGGCGGAAAAGAAACCCACTGTCGCCAGCGCGTAGGCAAGCGCTCCCCCCGTACGAGGCGCAACCTGCATTGCGATCAAACAGGTGAGCGCCAGATTCGCCAATCCGCACAGGATCAGTCTAGAAATACGAAGGCCAATGTCAGCCTTCCACGATCGATGCCACGATGCCATGCCACAACTCTCAAGGTGGCCATCCAGCTATCGGTCCGGACGTAGCATTTCGAGATCGATTCCACGAAACTGCATAGCGCTGGCGTAGCGTTGCGTTTTTCGAACGACCGCAGCCGCTATTGATCGGCGCGCAATCGGTACCCAACACCAAGTTCGTTGGCAATGATGCTGCCGACCGCGCCCGGCGCTTCCAGCTTTTGCCGGAGATTGCGCACGACGATCCGCAGATACTCGACGCGGGGGTCCTCCCCTGCCCAGGCAACCGCAAGGATGCGGTCGTGCGTCACGACGCGGCCGGCATGACGCGCCAATAGCGCGAGAACGTCGTGCTCCTTGCGGGTGAGGTGTAGTTCCACTGTTCCGCGGCAGACGAGGCGACGATCAAGATCGATCGTAACGTTACCTTTGCGAACGATCTTTGGCGCTGTCTCCGACACCCCGCGGTGGCGAAGGGCGACACGCAATCGAGCGAGCAACTCATCCGTATCGAAGGGTTTGGATACAAAATCATGGGCACCGAGGTCGAGCGCGGCGACCTTCTCGTCAGTTGCATCGCGAGCAGAAACGACAAGGATGACGGTATCGCTGTTCTGCAGGAGCAACGGGATAAGACCCAGCCCGTCCCTATCCGGCAGGCCAAGATCGAGGAGGATCGCGCTGGGGTACTCGACTCTTGCGCGGAGAAGGGCATCGCGGCCGTCGGCCGCTTCCACAACAGCATAACCGGCCCTTTCGAGGGTATTGCGCAACAGGCGGCGGATCGAGGCTTCGTCATCGACGACGAGGATCTTTGCAGACATCAGATGTGGCTCTCGGAAGTGTTGCGGACGATCAGGTCTGCAGGACATACCAGTGTGAAGGCGGCACCTTCTCCGTCGTCACGGTTGCCGGCCTCGACGCTCATCCCCATCGCCTCGGCAAACGCCTTGACGATCGCAAGGCCAAGGCCCGTGCCGCCAATCGCACGATCAGAGCCCTCGAGGCGGCGGAAGGTCTCGAACACCTCCGCCTCTCGCCCGGGGGGTAAACCTGGTCCATGATCGAGGATGGTCAGCCGTATCTGGCCGTATCGGTGGACGCCCTCGACGATGATGTCACTTCCAGGATCGCCGTAGCGCCCGGCATTGTCGAGGAGGTTGAGCAGGCAATGGTGCAGCAGTTGCGCGTCTACGCGGACGAGCGGCAGCGACGGCGATACCTGGAGGCGTACATCATGGCCTTGCAGCGCCCGCCGGGCATCGTGCGCGGCGCCGGCGACGGCATCGCTGAGATCGGTGGCCTCGACGTTGAGCTTCAACGCTCCAGCCTCCACCCTCGCCATATCGAGCAGATTGGCGACGAAGCGGTTAAGCCGCGCGGACTCGCTCTTGATGGTGCCGATGAGCTCCGGCGTCGCACCGTGATCGAGCTGATCCGCCGCGACGATCACCGCGGTCAGCGGGGTGCGCAGATCATGGCTGACCGACGATAGCAGGGCAGCGCGCAGGCGATCACGGGTCCGTACGGCATCGACGTCGCGCATCTCTGTCTCGAGCCGGAGGCGTTCGAGTACCAGCGCTGCCTGATCGATCAAGCTGGTCAGCAGCGGCAACTGATCGGCACGGATCGGATCGCCGCTATTCTCCTTCGCCACCCCGATCACCGCCAGCGCCTTGCCCCCTGCCTTGAGTGGCTGGAACAGCCATTCCGAGGCTGCAAGCGTGCCTGAACCCTTGCCCGCCGCGGTGCCGTTGTCGAATGCCCAATTGGCCGCTGCCATGTCCATCGTATCGAGACGATAACCGGGAGCGCTGGCCGCCTGGACGGTGAGGCTGGTGCCTCCCGAGGAGGTGAGCAGAACCGTCTGGACGTCGAACAGACGCGCCAGGTCGTCGCAGATCATGCGGGCCGCGACCGATGCGTCGTTGATCGCGCTCAGCTGCCGCAGGAAGCCAGCCAATGTGGCGTTCGTCCGCGCGCTGGCCGCAGCCATATCGGCCTGAGCACGAACGCGCGAAGTCAGCTGGCTGGTGGCGATCGCCACGCCGAGCAGCACGAAAATCGAAACGATATTCTCAGGATTGCTGACGCTCAGCGTTCCCACCGGTGGCAGGAAGAAGAAATTATACGCCAGGCTGGATGCAATGCCTGCGAACAGTCCGGTGCGAAGGCCGAACAGACTTGCGGCAGCCATGACGGGCAACAGGTAGAGCAGAGCAACGTTGCCGAGGTCGAGGATATGGAACAGCGCGCTGGCAAGCGCGGTGACGATCGCCACGAGCAGGAGCGCGATGAGGTAACCGGCAGGCTTGCCCCAGTTGCCGCGCTGACGACGTACCGGTGATGAACCCGGTTCCTCCTCCATCGGCAGGACGTGCACGGTGACGCCCGGCGTCTCGCGGATCAGGCGATCGACGATCGAGCCGTGGAGGAACTCGAACCAGCGCGACCGACGGGACTTGCCTACCACGAGCTGCGTAGCGCGGGCATCAGTCAGAAAGCCGCGAATGCCCTCTACTACGGAGGTCGCAGGTACGGTCGCAACCGCAGCACCGAGCTGCGTCGCCAAGGTCATCACCGCGGCAACCCGCTGGTGCTGTGCGTCGCTGAAATGAGCGGTCCTCGGCGTCTCGATGAAGAGCGCTGTCCAAGGTCCCCGCAGGCCATCCGCCACCCGCTTGGCCGCGCGCACCAAGCCGTCGGCGCCAGGCAGTTCGTTGATCGCGACGACGATGCGTTCCGAACCCGCCCAGGTACCACCGACGCCGAGCGCCCGGACGTGCTCCAGCATCTGGGCATCGACTGCCTGCGCAGCTCGCCGCAGCGCAAGCTCGCGCAACGCCGACAGATTGGATTTCGAGAAGAAGTGGCTGAGCGCGCGCGTCGCCTCATGCGGCAGGTAGACCTTGCCGGCCTTCAACCGCTCGATGAGCTCGTCGGGCGGGATGTCGACGACCTCGATCTCCGCCATCTCGAGGATGCTGTCCGGCACCGTCTCACGAACCCGGACGCGGGTGAAACTCGCGACGATGTCGTTGAGGCTTTCGACATGCTGGATGTTGACGGTCGAATAGACGTCGATGCCCGCCGCCAGCAGCTCCTCGACATCCTGATAGCGTTTGGGATGACGGCTGCCGGGCGCATTGGTGTGCGCCAGCTCGTCGACCAGGACGAGACGTGGACCGCGCGCCAGGACGGCGTCCAGGTCCATCTCCCCCAGTGTGCGGCCCTCATAGGCGATGTTGAGCCTGGGGATGATCTCGTGTCCGCGGGTCAGCGCTTCGGTCTCGACCCGTCCATGCGTTTCGACCACGCCGACGACGACATCGGTACCATCACGGCGTCGTGCAGCGCCCTCCGACAGCATCTCGAAGGTTTTGCCGACGCCCGGCGCTGCTCCGAGGAATATCTTCAGGCGTCCCCTCCCCTCCTGCGCGGCTGCACGCAGGAGGGCGTCTGGATCCGGTCTGCCGTCGCCACTGACCGGCATCAGCGCGCGGCGGCGTCCAAAGTGCGGTTCAGGCCAAGCACGTTCACGTGCGGCTCTCCGAGGATGGAGGTTTCGGTCGATCGGGCAACGATCCCACGCACCGCATCAACCGACATTCCTCGAACGCGCGCAATGCGGGGTGCCTGAACCAGGGCGGCGGCTGGCGACAGATCAGGGTCGAGACCTGAGCCACTGGCAGTGACGAGGTCGGCCGGAAGCGCGCCCGTCGCGCCTTCCGCCTGCCGCCTGGCGACATCGGGTTTGACCCTATCGACCAGCGCCTGAGACGCTGGGCCAAGGTTTGACCCCGACGATGCGAGGCCATCATAGCCTTTGCCGGCCGCCGACGGCCGGGTCTGGAAGTAGCGGTCCGAGGTGAAGGCCTGGCCGACCACGGTCGAGCCGATCACCTTGCCGCTTGCGCTCACGAGGCTGCCGTTAGCCTGCGAGGGGAAGATTATCTGCCCGATGCCGGTCATTGCCAGGGGGTACAGGATCCCAAGAAGGGCTGCGAAGAGGATCGTCATGACGATCGCGGGTCGCAGGGCGGAAGTGAAGTCTTTGCCCATGATGGTTGTCCTTATGCGAGGCCGATGCCACCGACGACAAGATCGATGAGCTTGATGCCGATGAAGGGGGCAACGAGGCCACCAAGGCCGTAGATGGCGAGGTTGCGCGCCAGCAGCGGCCCCGCCCCCATCGGCTTGTAGGCCACGCCCTTGAGCGCCAGCGGCACCAGCATCGGGATGATGATCGCGTTGAAAATAATCGCCGACAGGATCGCGCTCTGCGGACTGCCGAGCGCCATGACGTTGAGCACGCCCAATCCCGGATACAGCGCGACGAACATCGCCGGGATGATCGCGAAATACTTCGCCACGTCGTTGGCGACGGAGAAGGTGGTGAGCGCACCGCGGGTCATCAGAAGCTGCTTGCCGAGGCCAACGACCTCGATCAGCTTGGTCGGATCGCTGTCCAAGTCCACCATGTTGCCCGCTTCGCGCGCTGCCTGCGTGCCGGTGTTCATCGCCACGCCGACGTCAGCCTGCGCCAACGCCGGGGCGTCGTTGGTGCCGTCGCCGCACATCGCGACCAGCTTGCCTCCCTGCTGCTCCTTGCGGATCAGCGCGAGTTTGTCTTCGGGACTGGCCTGGGCGAGGAAATCGTCGACCCCTGCCTCTGCCGCGATTGCGGCTGCGGTCAGCGGGTTGTCGCCGGTGATCATTACCGTGCGGATGCCCATCTGCCGCAGTTCGCCGAAGCGTTCGCGAATGCCGGCCTTGACCACGTCCTTGAGGAAGATCGCGCCGAGCAGGCGCCCGTTCTTGGCGACCGCCAGCGGGGTGCCACCAGCACGCGAAATCTCGTCGGTGATCCGGCGGAGTTCGGTCGCGGCAGCCGTTTCGCCGACGCCAGGGTTGGCTTTGAGGATCGAGTCCACCGCGCCCTTCTGCACCAGCATGTCGGGCGTCTGCACACCGGAGATACGAGTCTGCGCGGTGAACGGGATGACCTCGGCACCCGCCGGCAGCTCGCTCGTGTGAACGCCGAACTCGTCGCGGGCGAGGACGACGATGGAGCGGCCCTCCGGCGTCTCGTCAGCGAGGCTGGCGATTAGCGCCGCTTCAGCCATCTCGGCATCCGTCGCGCCACCAACGGTGCGGAACTCACTGGCTTGGCGGTCACCGATCGTGATCGTGCCGGTCTTGTCGAGCAACAGGACGTCAATGTCGCCCGCCGCCTCGACCGCGCGACCGGACTTGGCGAGGACGTTGAAGCGCACCAGCCGGTCCATGCCCGCGATGCCGATCGCCGACAGCAGCGCCGCGATCGTCGTCGGGATCAGCGTGATGAGCAGCGCCGCGAGGATGGCGACCGGGATCGAGCCGCCGGCATAAGCGGTGAAACCCGGAATGGTCGCGACCGCGATCAGGAAGATGATCGTCAGCCCGACCAGCAGCAGCGTCAGCGCAATCTCGTTCGGCGTCTTCTGACGCTCGGCGCCTTCCACGAGGGCGATCATCCGGTCGAGGAAACCCTGACCGGGCATGACCGTCACCTTGACGCGAATTTCGTCCGAGATGACCCGCGTGCCGGCCGTCACCGCCGACCGGTCGCCGCCTGCTTCGCGGATCACCGGCGCGCTTTCGCCGGTGATCGCCGCCTCGTTGACCGAGGCCACCCCAGAGACGACCTCACCATCCGACGGGATCAGGTCATTGGTCTCGACCAGAACGATGTCGCCGACCTTCAGCGCGCTGGCGGGCACATTCTCATGCTCCCGACCGTCGGCCTTGAAGCGCTTGGCGGTCAGCTCCGCCTTGGTGGCGCGCAGCGATGCCGCCTGCGCCTTGCCGCGCCCCTCGGCCAACGCTTCGGCAAACGTGCCGAAGAGGACAGTCAGCCACAGCCAGACGACCAGCTGCAGCTTGAAGCCTGTTGTCAGTCCGTCATTGCCGATGATGAGCAGCACGATCATCAGCGCGGCGACAGCCGCGGTGACGAACATGACCGGATTGCGGATCAGGTCCGCCGGGTTGAGTTTGACGAACGAGGCCTTGATTGCCGGCACGACGAGGTCGGCCGTGAACAGGCTTTTCGAGTGGGTTTTTGCCATGTCAGGCGCCCCTTCAGGACAGTTTGCCGCTGATCATCGCGAGATGATCGGCGATAGGGCCAAGCGCGAGGCTCGGCAGGAAGGTGAGGCCGCCCAGGATCAGCACGATGCCGACGAGCAGCCCGACCCACAGCCCGCCCGTGGTCGGGAACGAGCCGGCACTTTCCGGCGTGTACTTCTTCGCTGCCAGGCCGCCGGCGATCGCCAGCATCGGCACGATAATGAAGAAGCGGCCGACCCACATCGCAACGCCGAGCAACCCGTTATAGTATGGCGTATTGGCGGTGAGGCCTGCGAACGCAGAGCCGTTGTTCCCGACCGCGCTGGTGAAGGCGTACAGGATCTCGCTGAACCCGTGCGGCCCCTTGTTGAGCGGCCCTGCCAGTCCCTGTTGGAGCACCGACGACAGCGCCGTCAGTCCCAGGATCATCAGCGGCAGTACGGCGATGGCGAGCACCGCGAGCTTCACCTCGCGTGCCTCGATCTTCTTGCCGACATATTCAGGCGTGCGGCCGACCATCAGCCCGGCGACGAACACCGCGAGGATGGCGAACAGCAGGAAGCCGTAGATGCCCGCGCCGACGCCGCCGATCACGACCTCGCCCAACTGGATGTTGAACAGCGGGATCATCCCGCCCAGCGCGGTGAAGCTGTCGTGCATCGCATTGACCGCGCCGCACGACGCGGCGGTGGTGACGACCGCGAACAGCGCGGAGGCGGCGATGCCGAAGCGTACCTCCTTGCCCTCCATGTTCCCGCCCGCGACACCCAGATGATGCAGCACGGGGTTGCCCGCGGCTTCCTGCCAGTACGTCACGGTAACGCCCGCGAGGAAAAGGATCACCATCGCCGACAGGATCGCCCAACCCTGCCGCGTGTTGCCGACCGCTTTGCCGAACGTCCAGGTCAGGCCGAACCCGATCAGGAAGATCGACAGCATCTGCACCAGATTGGTCAAGGCGGTCGGGTTTTCGAACGGGTGCGCGCTGTTGGCGTTGAAGAAGCCGCCTCCGTTGGTGCCGAGCATCTTGATCGCTTCCTGGCTGGCGACGGGGCCGAGCAGCAGCGACTGTCTCGCACCTTCCAGCGTCTGCACATCCACCACGCCGGACAGCGTCTGCGGCACGCCGCTCGCGATCAGGAACGTCGCATAGACGATGCTGATCGGCAGCAGCAGGTACAGCGTGACACGAGTCGCATCCGCCCAGAAATTGCCGATCGCCTTCGCCTCGCGCCGCGCAAAGCCGCGGAACAGCGCGAACGCCAGTGCGATGCCGGTCGCCGCCGACAAGAAGTTGTGGATCGTCAGGCCCAGCATCTGGGACAGGTTCGACATCGTCGACTCCCCGCCATAGCTCTGCCAGTTGGTGTTGGTGGTGAAGCTGATCGCGGTATTGAACGCGAGGTGCGGCGACAGCCCCGCCAGCCCTTGCGGATTACCCGGCAGCACGCCCTGCAACCGCAGCACCGCATAGGTAAACGCCATCAGCGTGGCGTTGAACAGGAGCATGTGAACGGCGTAGCGCCGCCAGCCATATTCCTGATCGGGGTCGATGCCGGCCAGCTTATAAAAGCCCGTCTCAACCGGGCCGAGGACGGTGTGCAGCGGCGTACGGCGCCCTTCGTACAGCGCGAACAGCCACGTGCCGACCGGTTTGGTCAACGCGAGCAGGATGGCGACGAAGCCAAGGATCAGGATCCAGCCCTGGAATGTCATGGGTCCGCTCCTTTCTAGAAGCGTTCGGGGCGGATCAGCACCGCAACAAGGTAGATGAGAAGGCCAAGCGCGGTCAGCGCCGCGAGCCACAGATCGAGGGTCATCGCATCACCTCAGGCGTTGTCGCACAGGCGTGCATAGGCGAGCGTTGCTGCCACCAGCCCGAGCATGACGAGGATCCAAAGCAGGTCGTCCATCAGCTGTTCCTCTTCAAAAAGCGGCGGTCAGCGAAACGACGAACGTGCTGCCGGCGATATTGCCGGTGCCGTCCTGCCCCTTGCTGAAGCTCGGGCGCAGGTAAGTCGCCTCTCGGGCGGAGATGTCGGTGTCGATGTACGAGACGTTGAACGTCAGGTTCTTCCACGTCGCATCCGCACCCAGCGACCAGTCCCAATACTCGCCTGTCGGTGCGACTGCGGTGGCATTGGGACCCAACCCGTCCTGGCCCCAGCTGTGACCGACGTGTGCCTTGGCGGTGAACGGCGTACCGGTGACGGCGAACGCCCCGTCACCCCACAGGTAAAGGTTGTCGTCCTTGTCGCCTGGATCGTTATAGACGCCCGCGGCTGCATCGGCGCCGGTGTTGTACCATTTACCGATCGCCTGCTGCTTGGGCGCGTAGGCCACGCCCGCTGTGAGGGTCGCGCGGCCAGCCGTGCCAGTGAGTTTGATGTATGGCTCGCCGAAATCGGTCTTATCCAAGCCGCCTGGATACATGTACCAGGTCAGGCCAACGTCCAGCGTCGCGTTCTCGGCAAGCTTTGCCTTGTAGCCGCCGATCAGGTCGAGCTCCATGTTGGCGCCACCGAAGGTACCCCAACCGGCAAGGTTGGATGCCCATGTGCCGATGTAGAAACCGCTGTTGTGCGCGATGGTGATGCCACCCTGCACTGCGATTTCGCGATCAGACTGCGAGACACCGCGGAAGCGATAATCCGAAGCGATTGACGCCGATCCGCTGACGGTGATCGCAGGTGGTGGTGCCGTGTCACCCGCCACCTTGTCCTCAGGCGTCGATTGCGCCTGTGCGACAGCAGGAACCCCAATTAGCACAATGGCGATGAGCGGTAGTGTAAGCTTCATTCTTGCCCCCAGCGGAACCGGCTGCCGCTGAGTGAGCGCGGAGCCTTAGGGGCACGCGATTAGGCCTATGCGGCGTAGCAATTCGAGATCGATTCCAGGAAAACGCATATAGCTGGCATATAGCTGACGCTTTTTCGACCTTCATCCGTCCGTTCGGTCTAGCTCTTTGTGAGAATCAGGCCTCTTACGACCGCCTTGCTGTGCATCACATGCGGTGACCGGGCTTGAAGCGAAAGGCGCAACTATTCTTTAGAATCGGCGCCACATGCTTGTACATCCAGGTGCCGAACGGAACATGTTCAGCCGGTTTATAGCCCCGATTAACATCTCGACATGAGAGCGTTATTCAGGGGATATCCTCAGCGTCAGCTTAGCCGCAGTGCGAAGGGTGACCCAAAATCGGCCATTCAGTGCAGTCGTAGCGCTTACTCGCAAGCGGTCGCTCGTTCATGTTCAATGACCCTTTTCTGAACAGGCAGACTTTCCCGGCCCCACCGCCTGCCGGCGCGGGCCTATGGGCCG
>NZ_LMPG01000006.1 GCF_001423765.1 Sphingomonas sp. Leaf343 | reverse complement strand
CATGCTGCTCTCCTTTGCCCAGTTCGAGCGGGAGGTCACCGCCGAGCGCATCCGCGACAAGATCGCCGCCTCCAAGGCCCGGGGCATGTGGATGGGTGGCACGCCGCCGCTTGGCTACGCGCCTGATGGACGATCCCTCCAGATCGTCGAGGAGCATGCCGCCATCATCCGGCACATCTACGCGCGGTATCTGGCGCTCGGCTCGGTGCGCAGCCTGTCAGAGGAGCTGGAACGCACCAATGTTGGCGCCCCGGTCCGCACCACCCTCGGTGGCAAGGCGTTTGGCGGTGTCCGCTTCTCGCGTGGCAACCTCTATTCGATCCTGCGCTGTGCGACGTACGTCGGCGAGATCCACCATCAGGGGCGGGTTCACGCCGGCCTCCATGCGCTGATCATCCCGCGCGACGTCTGGGAGGCGGTACAGGCAAAGCTCACCGACAACCGCCAGGGCGAGCAGCGTCGCGGTGGCCGGGCAGCGGCCAGCCTGCTGGCGGGCCGCGTCGTGGATGCGCGAGGGCAGCCGCTGGTCGCCACCCATGCCGCCAGGGGGAAGGCCCGCTACCGCTACTATGTCAGTCGTGACCTGCAGACCGGCTCCAGCGACACCGGGCTGCGCGTGCCCGCCACAGAGCTGGAGGCTGCCGTCACCCGGCGGATCGCCGAGCTGTTCGCCGACCCGGTCGAGCTTGCTGCTGCCGCGCAGCTTGAGCTGACGCCGGACAGCTTTGCCGCCGCCGCAGCGAGAGCCGACGCGATTGCGACGGGTGCGCCCGCTATCCCGAAGGATGCTGCCCGCAGCATTGTCACCTCGGTGCAGATCCATGACGGGCGCATCGATCTGGTCTGCTCGACCGCAGCCATCGCCGCTGCCCTCCAGCTTCCCGCCGCCACCACAGCAGAGACCATCACCATCCGCTCGGAGGTGCGGCTCACCCGCTCAGGGCGTGTCATGCGGCTGGTGCATGCCAGTGGCAGCGGCGTGACCGCGACCGCCAACGGATCGCTTGTCCGCCTCATCCTCAGGGCACGCCGCTGGTGGAGCATCCTCAAGGCGGGCGAGATCGATGTCAGCACGCTCGCTGCCCGCGAGAACGTGCAGGCGGGCTATGTCACCCGCGTGCTGCGGCTGGCGTTTCTGGCACCCGCGGTGGCCGAGGCGGTCCTTGCCGGCAACATCAGGGCTGGTGTCGATGGAGCGACATTGACCGCCACCGGCGCAGTGCCGGCGCTCTGGGCTGAGCAGGTGGCGGCGCTGCTGCCAAACGTCGGCACAGCACCTGCCTGACTATCAGCGGCGTACCCTAAACCTTCTATCCCAAACTGATGGCGTCGCCTCCGCCTATTCGTCGTCGAGAGAGGCCAGCAAGCCAAGGATAGCCGACCTGAGGCTTGCAACACGGTTTGCCATGACGGAGTTCCTCTGAAGATCAGAACGTTCGGCCAGCTCCAGAACAGCAATAGTTACTTCGTCTGAGTGGCGCATCAGAACCACAAGTCCCGCGCCGCTCGGTCCATTCCGTGCCTGAAGCCAGTTCTGCACGGTGCGCTCGTTAGCGCCCGTCAGGCGGGCGATGTGCTTTACCTGCACGGGTGTATCGCCGAAGTCGCGCCGCAGCGCATCCGCGACGACGGCAGCAAACGAGGCTTCCGTATCAGCGCGGGGATTAAACGGAAACTGGCTTCCCGAATCAGCGCGAAGTTTTCGGTCGTTCTTGGAAAAAGACATTCCACTCTCCCTCGAATAACGTGCGCACGAAATGAACAGCCGCGGCGACACGCCTGCGACATCGGCCGGGGAAGAGCGTGCAGAAGGACAACGAGCCGATTGCGCCGACTAAAGCCGCCGAATACGTGCGGATGTCGACCGACCATCAGCGCTACTCAACTGAGAATCAGTCAGAGGCGATTGCGGCCTATGCGGCTCGCAGAAATTTCTGCATCATTCGCAGTTACGCCGACGAAGGACGCAGCGGTCTGAACATCGCCGGCCGCGATGCCCTGCGCCGCCTAATCGAGGACGTGCAAAACGGCATAGCTGACTACGAGGCGGTTCTCGTGTACGATATCAGTCGGTGGGGCCGGTTCCAAGACGCCGACGAGAGCGCCTACTATGAATTCATCTGCCGCGAGCGCGGCATTAACGTTCATTACTGCGCCGAGCAGTTCGACAATGATGGTAGCCTGCCGTCGAATGTCATGAAGAGCATCAAACGCGTAATGGCAGGTGAATACAGCCGCGAACTTTCGAGCAAGGTGTTCGCCGGGCAATGCAGGCTCACCACGCTCGGCTTCAGACAGGGCGGGCATGCCGGCTATGGCCTTCGCCGACAATTAGTGGATGAGCAAAACCTGCCGAAGGCGGAGCTCAAGCGTGGCGAGCATAAAAGCCTTCAGACCGACCGGGTCATCCTGGTGCCAGGCCCGGAGAACGAGGTCGCGACGGTTGACCGCATCTACCGCCTGTTCGTCATCGAACGTCGCTCGGAGCGGGAGATCGCCGCAATGTTAAACAGCGAGGCGCGTACCACTGATCTCGGCCGATCATGGACTCGTGGAGTCATCCGGCAGATCCTCGTCAATGAGAAATACATCGGCAACAACGTCTACAATCGCGTTTCTTTCAAGCTTAAAAAGAAGAGGATCGTGAACACACCGGAAATGTGGGTGCGGGGAGACGGCGTATTTGAGGCGATTGTTGACCCAACCCTGTTTCAGGCAGCGCAGGTGATTCTTGCTGAGCGGGCACGGCGGTACAGTGACGATGAACTGCTTGATATGCTCCGGAGTCTGCTGGTTAGCCGCGGCGCCCTGTCAGGCCTGATAATTGATGAAGTCGACGACATGCCGTCGACGGCCGCGTATCGAGGCCGCTTTGGCAGCCTTTTGCGCGCTTACCGCCTCATCGGCTACGAACCGGCGCGCGATTACCGATATGTTGAGACGAACCGTCAGTTGAGGCTGATGCATCCTGACGTTGTTGCCGACACTATCACAGGTATCGAAAAAATCGGCAGCCACGTATCCGTCGACGGATGCACCGATCTTCTCACCGTAAATCAGGAGATCACAATGGCGATCGTTATCGCGCGCTGTCAACTCACCCCCGCAGGAACGCCACGGTGGAGGATCCGCCTTGATGCAGGGCTGCAACCTGACATCACGGTAGTGGTTCGGCTTGGCGCAGATAACAGCACCATTCGCGACTATTATCTGCTTCCCTGGATGGATGTCGGCCCTCGGGGTCGCATCGGGCTCGCTGAAGATAATAGCATCGACCTGGATGCTTACAGGACTGAGGATCTTTCCCCGTTGTACCACTTGCTTCGACGCCACCCAATTGACCGGAGGCTCGCCGCGTGAGCAACAAGCCTCCTGAGATCATCATGATCGATGTCGCTGCGGTCGAAGTGCTGAACCCTCGAGCGCGAAACCCCCGCATCTTCGACGAGCTGGTCGACAGCATACGCGCAGTGGGACTGAAACGGCCAATCACGGTGCGGCGGGCACCTGAGGGAGACGGCTACGAACTGATCTGCGGCCAGGGTCGGATGGAAGCATTTCTGAAACTCGGCCAAGCGGAGATACCCGCAATGGTTATCGAAGCAACACGCAACGAATGCTTTGTCATGAGCCTCGTCGAGAACCTAGCGCGCCGCAATCTTTCGCCCTTGGAGCTTATCCGAGAGGTTGGAGCTCTCCGCCAGCGTGGATACGGTCATGCAGAAATCGCGCAGAAAATTGGCTTTAGCCCCGAATACGTCTGGACAATCAACATGCTGCTCGAACGTGGCGAGGAACGGCTGCTTGATGCCGTCGAACGGGGCGTCATTCCTCACTCCATCGCCGCCGAGATTGCGCGGGCGGACGATACCGAAGTCCAGCGCGCGCTGACTGAAGCCTATGAAACCGGCACCATCCCTGGCGTGCAGGTGCTTGCCATTCGCCGGATTGTCGACGACCGCAATCTGATCGGGAAAGGGATCAGTTCAATTGGCGCCAGCGTCAGGGGAAAGTCGAAGCCCACCGCAAGTAGTCTGGTTCGCGCCTATCAAAAAGAAGTCGAGCGGCAAAAGGTAATCCTGCGAAAGGCAGCTCTTGCGCAGGGGCGTCTTTCATTCATTGTGGGTGCGATTTCGCAGCTCCTGACCGAGGATCACTTTGTTCAGCTGCTGAGGGCTGAGGGTCTCGCAAGCTTGCCACAGCCAATCGCTGAACGGATGGGAATTGTTCATGCCTGACGCTTCCCCGATCCGGATCTCGTTCGAACGGCGTGTTGTCGAGCTTCCGGTTGGCGCGCTACTTCCGCTGCGCCCGATGACAAAGCGTATCACGGGATCCAAGAAGTATGGCCGTATAGCAACGTCGATAGGGGAGGTTGGCGTGATCGAGCCTCTGGTCGTCACGCACCCCGACCGAGACGGGAAGCATATGCTCCTCGACGGACATCTTCGTCTCGACGCTCTACGCGAACGCGGTGCAGGTACAGCTCCATGCATTATCTCCGATGACGATGAAGCATTCACCTACAACAAACGGGTCAATCGCCTGGCTACGGTACAGGAGCATTACATGATTGCCCGCGCCATCGATCGGGGGGTGCCCGCGACGATGATTGCGGCAGCACTAGGCATTGATGAGAAGCTGGTAATGCGCAGGCGTAATCTTCTCGACGGCATCGCGCCAGGCGCAATCGATGTCCTGAAGGATCGACCCGTCAACGCTCAGGTTTTTGACGTTTTGAGGAAGATGAAGCAGTTCCGGCAGGTTGAAACCGCCGAGCTGATGTCCTCCATGAGCAACTTTACCGTTAGCTACGCGAGAGCGATCCTCGCAGCAACGCGGCAGGCGGACCTCGCGAAACCTGACCAGCCGAAGGTGATTGCTGGAGTGACGGCCGACCAGATGGCTCGCATGGAGCGTGAGCTGGAGAAGCTGAGCCACGATTACCGCGCGACTGAGTCGACCTTCGGCGACGACGTTCTGCAGCTGGTGCTTTCGGCGAAATACATCGGACGGCTAATGGCCAACCCTCAGGTGTCCAGCTACCTTGAAGCGCGACATCCCGACATCTCAGGCGAATTTCGGAACATCGTGGCAGCGACCTCCCTCGAAACGGTTTGAAAGAACGGGTCGTGCGGAGGCAGTGCCCGCTGCTGCATGCCCCCGAGAACCAAGGTCACTGACGAAGTGACGGCCCGAACTGAGCATCCTCCCCCGCAGAGCGATGGCCGGTTTGTTCCCCCTATGTCCTACAACCCTGTGGATGTGCCACAAGGACCTGTCGAGTCGAACAGGTTGAGAATTATGGGTGTTTTGCAGACGAGCTGGCCTGAGGGCCTGAGTGACGAGGAGGCCCTGCAGCGGCTTCAGACGCTGTGCCTGGGCGCATGCGACGGCATCCAGGATCTCGCTGATGACGCGAGGTACAAGGCGCTTCGC
The DNA here is from genome assembly GCF_001423765.1 of Sphingomonas sp. Leaf343. Lineage (GTDB taxonomy): Bacteria > Pseudomonadota > Alphaproteobacteria > Sphingomonadales > Sphingomonadaceae > Sphingomonas. Next base: position 5,539 of record NZ_LMPG01000006.1, on the reverse strand, counting down.
CGCGCACTGCTGGCCCGCGTAGACCTGCGGCCGCTGGCTCCCTCCTTTATCGCCGCGCAGCCCGGCCTCGAGGCATTTGTTCGCCATATCCGCGAAACGAAGGATCGGGCAGCTCGCCGGGACAGGGTGCGGCAGGAGTTCCTGCCGCTCTGGAACGAGATCAGGGGAGACGAGCCGGTCAGCTCGGCCGCGTGGACCGGCCGGCCTGCCCGGCATGAACAGGCCGCGATCGTTCAGGCTCTTGCCCCGATCGCACTTGAGGCCGTGCAGCGTCTGATCGACGACGAAGAACGCGCCCTCGGCAACGGCGGCCCGGTCGACACCGATCGCGCTGTCGCGCTTCAGCAGCTCAGGGCCCTTCATGACGCGCTGGGCCAGCTGATCATGTGCGTGGAGCGCGAGCAGCCGCTGACCACGGCACTGTCGCGTCTGCAGGTCATCAGACAGGAGGCCAGGGTTACGCTCGGCAGGCTGGTGACTGCACTGCCGGTCACGACGTCGGCGCTGATGGCTTTCGGCAGCGTCGTCGGCATCGCCGAGATCTTCGTCGGCAATGTCGTCATCTCCGTTGCAGCCGGAGCCATGGCCGGCAACACAGTCAAGGACGCCATGCTGAAGAAGGATGCAGCAGCGTCGTCAGCCGCCGGAAGACCATAGCGCGGCGAACTACCTGCCCGTGGCACGCTGCCCGGTTGCGTCCCACTACAGCGGCTAACAACTGCTCCCCTGCCTGCGCAGGCAGGACAGGACACGGCCCATGCGAGCCCCGCCAGCGCGGATCACGACGAAACGAAAAGAGAACGCTTGCTCCATGCGCGGACGCATGCAAGATGTCCGAAATCGACCCAGTTTTTGAAGGACGCCAGATGACCGGACGCAACAGCGGCTTCAGGAGCGCCTGGCGCCGGTCCGGTCTCTCGCTGGCGGAAACCAGCCGGGCGGTGCGTCGCACGCCCCGGCAGGTTCGCCGCTACCTGACAGAGGCAAGTGCTGCGCCGGAAGAGGCGATGGCCGAGGTCATGCAGCTGGCAAATGCGAGGGTGCCGAAGCAGGCAGGGCCTGCCGCCTTCCGGTTCATCGACCTGTTTGCAGGGATCGGCGGCCTTCGCCTCGGCTTCGAGGCAATCGGAGGCAAATGCGTCTTCACCAGCGAGTGGGATCGCTTCTCGAACGAGACATACCGGCGCAACTTCCCGGACGGTGCGGATCACATGATGGTCGGCGACATCCGCCCCTACGGCAAGGAGCCGGCGCTCATCCCGGAGCATGACGTGCTGCTGGCGGGCTTTCCCTGCCAGCCCTTCTCGCTGGCAGGCGTGTCCAAGAAGAACTCGCTCGGCCGCGCCCACGGCTTTGCCGACGAGCATCAGGGCAACCTGTTCTTCGAGATCGAGAGCATCCTGCGCCATCACCAGCCGGCCGCGTTCCTGCTCGAGAACGTCAAGCACCTGCAGCGCCACGACAAGGGTCGCACCTTCGAGGTCATCCGCCAGCGGCTGGAAGAAGAGCTCGGCTACCATATCAGCTTCCGCGTCATCAGCTCGGAGCCATGGGTCCCGCAGAAGCGAGAGCGCATCTTCATTGCCGGGTTCAGGAAGGATCAGGGGTTCAGCTTTGCGGACTTCGACCGCATGATCCCGCCGTCAACCGAATGGCCGAAGCTGGGTGCCATCCTGCAGGGCCACAATGAGGTCAACGCGAAGTACACGCTGACGCCAAAGCTCTGGGAGTATCTGCAGGCCTACCGGCTCAAGCACGAGACCGCCGGCAATGGCTTTGGCTACAGCATGTTCGGCGAGGAGGGCGTCACCCGCACCCTGTCGGCCCGCTACCACAAGGACGGCTCGGAGATCCTGATCGAGCAGTCGGGCACCCGCCCGCGCCGCCTGACGCCCACCGAATGCGCACGCCTGATGGGCTTCGAGCACGGCGAGCGCGAGTGGCACATCCCGGTGTCCGACACGCAGGCCTACCGCCAGTTCGGCAACGCCGTGGTGGTCCCGGTCGTTGAGGCCGTGGCGAAGTTCATGGAAGACGCGATCCTGCGCGCGGTGAAGCAGCAGGCACAGGAGACCGCCAGACCGGCGCGCAGGCGCGTTGGCTGACATCGTATCGCCCGAGGTCCGCAGCCGGATGATGGCCGGGATCGGGCCGGCGAACACGAAGCCCGAGATGATCCTGCGCCGCGGCCTGCATGCGCTGGGCTACCGCTACCGCCTGCATGCGCGCAAACTCCCGGGAAGGCCGGACCTCGTGTTCGCGGGGCGGCGCGCGGTGATCTTCGTGCATGGCTGCTTCTGGCACGGCCATGACTGTCACCTGTTCCGCTGGCCGGCCACCCGGCCGGAGTTCTGGCGCGCCAAGATCGGCGGCAACATCGCCCGCGACGCGCGGGTGCGCGATCAGCTGCTGGCAGACGGCTGGCGCGTGGCGGATGTCTGGGAGTGTACGATGCGTGGCCGCGAGCGCTGGCCGATCGGGGATGTGCTCGGGCGGTGCGCGGCGTTTCTCGACAGTGATGAGGCCTATAGCAGCATTGGCTGCATCTCGACCGTTGCCGTTGACGACGGCACATAGGGCAGCGCCGTCGCATCGGCGGCTGCGGTATGTGACGCAGCGTAAAGCACCGCCATCGCCTTGGGCAGATCGCGTGCGTTGATGCGCCACTGCGAGCGGACCTTGGGCTTTCCGTCGGCGTAGATCGTGTCGGCCGGATCATAGAAGACGAGCCCGCTGTCGATGGCCCGCAGCAGCCGCCAGACATCCGTGCCCTGCCCGATCAGCCAGTCGGGTCCGAACGCGTACTCGGCGCCTTCGTGACCATCCCGTTTTTCAACCGCGATGTAGAGTGCGTTGGCGTGTTTCGCGTTCCAGCAGTTCGCCAGCTTCTCGAGCGACCAGCCGGCAGCGGTCTCGCCGGTGTCGGCATGGACCAGATCGACGGAGACCGCCGTAGCATCAGCAAAGGTGCCGCTCGTACGGTCATACCCCCGGACGACCAGCTCCAGCCGGGTCCGGTCGTTGACACTGCCGCACCGGTACATGCCGGTGAACCGGCGTGAGCCGTCGGCCTTGTCCCCCTCGCGTCCCCATTTCTCCATGAACGCCCTGAACGGGTGCGTGCCCTGGAAGCCACGATCCGGTGTCGGCGTCATCAGGCTGATGCGGTGGCCGCTGTAGCTCTTGATCTCGTAGCCATGGAGATCGGGTGCCTTCTTACCGTTGGCGGCAACCCCGAGCAGCGCTTCCAGCGTATAGCCGCCGCCCTGCGCGCCGGTGAACTGCTGGATGTTGCCGCCCCGGTTGATGCGCGAGCTGTACCAGCCACCCTTCACCACTGACGACATCTGCTCGTGGATCAGCGTTGCCGGCGATGCATCCGGAGCGCCGCCGATGACCAGCGTCCGCAGTACGCCGCCGCGCCCGGCAAGCGGCAGCTCCGGGAAGTCTGCCACCAGCGGATCGTCGCGCCCGGTGAGGACGACGCCGACGACAGTGTCATCCGCCGCCGTCCCCATGACGAGGATACGCCTGCCATATTCCGCCTGTCGGTCGCGCACGAGGCTCTGCGGACCATCGCTGTCGCGCAGAAACCCCGACATGCGCACTTCGGGATACTGGAAATAGTCGATGATCCGCGTGTGCGGCGCCGGGCGGCGGTCGCCGTTGGCGCCCAGCCATGCGAAGTCGAGCTTCGCCTCGACCTTGGGCGTGCCGGCCGCCGACTTCCGCTTGTTTGTGCTCTCGCTCGCCGAGCGGGCGATGATCGTTGCCGGGAACAGGTTGGTAACGCCGTCGAGACCTGAGCCAAGATAGATCTGGTTCTTGCTGTTGTCCTGCTTCGCCGACAGGTGCTTCACATAGGCGGTACGCACCCCCTGCCCGCGGAACAGCGTCGCCAACTGGTCGAGAGTGGTGATGCGCAGCATTGCAACGTTCTAGTTAAGGGGCGGCGTGGGCGATAGTGGCAGTGCTGACCCCTGCTCCGTGCGCTTGCATGAGGGTGTGGACGGGCACGCGTGATCAGCTCCGCGTTCCCGCTTGCAGGTATGTTGTCTCGGCCCGTAGGGTTGACCCACATCCGGCCAGTCGTACGCAGTTTGCGGCCACCAAGGTTCAGACGTTCGTTCATGTCCGGTGACGACAGCTTTCGGCAACCGTAAATTGACGTTCGAACGACCGCCGCTGTGAGGAAAACGGTCATTAGGGTTATAATCGTCGCCCCTGCTAGCGGTCCAACATGCCTACTAGAGCGAAGCACCACCCCCAAGCACCCCCGACAAGGCCCTCAATCAAGATGCGCCGGATCGTCCATATGGTCGGTCCTCAGGCCAAGGTGGGAGAACCCCTTAAGACGGTCGACCGTCAAGGTTTCACGGCGGGGGCAAGCCCGTCCGCCCAGGTTGCAAACTCCGGCACTAAGGCGACCGGCACCATGAACAGCGGCGAGAGGATTGCAGCCGCACCCCAGTACCAAGCCGGATGGATGCTCCCCTGGGTCCATCGTTCGTGGACTGCGCTCCAGGCGACCGGCGCGAGCATTCCCGCCTCCATCAGCAGCAGACCGATCGGCCCAAGCTGTTCCATCGGCACGATCCGGGCCCAAGCGGGAGCGACGGCGATGATCGTGGCGCACGCCAGAAGCCGACGATGCCAGTCGCTGCGCCGCCGTACACGGATTGCCAACATCACCAAGAGGGCAAACGGGATCAAGCCGCCGATGTTTGCTACGATCGTAAAGGCGGGTTCTGACTGGCGGCCACCGGCGATCGAGTCGAAGGTTGTCCAGATCCCGGTTGTTACCAGCGCGACGGCGATAAACGCGCCGATCCAACCAAACGCTCGGTGAAGCTCGCGCTGTCGCATGCCAATCAGCCATGGCTGAATGACCGCCAAAACGCACCAGGCCAAGCCGATGGTGGCATGCAGGTAGACTTCGAGTGGCAACGCGCCGTAATTTGTGCGTCCGCGCATGGGTTCCAAACCGAACCCGGCGATCACGACGAGCAACTGCGTAAGGGCAATCCCCGCGAACAGGCGCGGTTCTCCCCTTATTGAACGGAAGCTCTTGATCACGGCCTCTCCCAAACCCTCATATCGCTGATGCTACCGCCAAAAGCGGGGGCTGGCGAGCGCCGGCTATTGGGGCGGTACCCAACTGGCATTTCGCGTTCGCAATGACCCACAGTCGGACGTCCTAGGCGCTCCGGTCGCGTCCCAACTTCGGCCGTTCATTCAGGTCGTTCTTCGGTGGCTCACAACGGCCAACGGCCATCTGAACGCGAAAGGCTGAGGTTCTTGGACGTCACCGATCGGGCGAAAGTTCGCGCTGAGGGATGATGGCGTCTACAAATGGGTACCGACACTAGCGACAATTCAGCGGTCAATAACAGCAGATCTCAGGCACTTTAAGAATCTTGGGCAACGTTGCGCAGCACACCACTGACGTGCTCCCCAGAAACTCTGCCAATTTGAGCTAGAGTCCGCCTTCGCGAGGAGACGGAAGTGAAGAAGACGAGGTTCAGCGAGGAGCAGATCA
>NZ_LMPG01000005.1 GCF_001423765.1 Sphingomonas sp. Leaf343 | reverse complement strand
CGATGCTGCCAGGCGGGTTGTGCAACACCGCCCCGAGGGGCACCATACTAACCCCGGACTCCAGTTATGACTGGTAGAGCTTTGGGGAACACGTCACCACGATTGCATTCGTTCGATGATCGTATTCAGTCCTGCACCCATGCGTCCGTAGGAGGCTCATAGCTCAGTATGGATACCTCGCTGGATCACCAGCGAGGTATTATATGGATCAGCTTAGAAGCGTGCGCGCGCACCGAACAGATATCGAGCCCCGGTGTTTTGCAACAGGAGGAGACGCTCCTCCCGAACCGAGTAGTCACGAACATACTGGTTAGTGATGTTCACGCCTTGGACATAAACTTGGAAACGCTCGTCGATGTCATAGGCAATGCTCGCGTCAAACTGACCATAGGCCTCTCGGTTTTCAGGCCGTGATGCTGCGCCGAAGCAAGCTCGCTGAAACGATGAACGCCAGTTGTATGATCCGCGCGCCTGAATTCCGAACTTCTCGTAGAAGATGCTGCCATTCGCGGAGTGTGGCGAGAGACCATTATATCCACAATCGTTAGTGGAGGTGCCTTCACCACGTTCGACTTTGCTTGTGACATAGGTGTAGTTACCCGCAACGCCGAACCCCGAAAGAAAGCCGGGCAGCTTATCAAGCGTGTATTGTCCACCGATCTCGACGCCGGCGATGGAGCCTGATTGGCCGTTTCGCGTGCGCGTGTCAAAAAAGGTGAAGCCAGCGGTCTGCACGGGCAGTGTCTGGCTTTCGAGGAAGTTGGAAAAGTCCTTATAGAAGCCCGCGATGCTCACATAGCTCACATCGCTGAGGTAGTACTCGTAAGAAAGATCGTAGTTGATCGATTCGAATGGCTGGAGGTTCGGATTACCGCCACCAGAGGTCGCGTTTGTAATCCTACCGCCATAGCTGTTATCCGTGCCAAGTGACGTCAGCGTAGGCCTTGTGACTGTCTTGGACACCGCCCCCCGGAGGAACATATTCTGCGTCAGCTCATACTTGATATTCGCTGACGGTAGGATGTCGGTGTAGTCATTCTTAATCGTAATCGCCTGCGCCGGCCCGAAATTGAAGTTCAGGTTGTCGTCACCAGGATTGACGGTGATGCTGACGATGGGCTGCCCGAAGCCACGCGATGTAACGCGCGTGTTGACAAGCCGCGCACCTACGTTGCCGGACCAATTGTCGCCGCCAAAGTTTGCATTCAGGTAACCGGCAAACACTCGCTCTTCGACGTCGAGGCGCTGCCCCGGGCGATCACGAAGCCCGTACGGGCCCCCCGGCAGCGCCTGCACTCGCGCCGCCTCTGCGGCCTGTTCGGCAGCCGTCCTGCCCTGTCGCGGCGTCGCAAGGATCGACGGTTGTGAGATGTAGGAGAAAATGTCTGCAGGATTAAACGTGAAGAAGTTGCGCGGGATCAGATCGCGGCCGGACGCCTTGCTGAGATAGCCGTCCAGTTCGTAAGGCGTCACCAGATTTGCGGGGATGCTGACCTCATACCCGCAGTACGTGCAGACGCTGTCCGAGTTGTCAGCCAACGTTCGCGTCTTGCGTCGCTGATTGTACGCCCCGCCGGCCATGATCGATTTGAAGATGCCGGCCTCTGCCTTCCACTCGCCATCGACATGCGTCTCGACGCCCTGATCGCGAACGCTGATGAGCTGGTTTAGGGCATAGTGAGCTCGAAGAATGTTGGCGTCGGTTATCGGCCCGAGGTTGGATGCGGTCGGAATGTCATTCTCAGGGGTTAGATCGAAGCGGGGTGATGTCTGAGCCAATGTTCCGACCACAACAAACTGATGCGGTTGCTCACGAGTTGCTCGGGTCGCGGACACGTCGAACTTCAGCTTAAAGCGGTCCGTAACGTCCATCGCCAGATTGGTGCCGATCTGGAAATTCTCTGTCTTACGTTGATACGTGTAAACGATGTTATCGTTCTGCGAGAGGGTGACTCGCTGATCAGCAAGCGACGCCGCCGTCAGTGCCGGGTTAGCAGCCAGGAACTGCGACCCCGGCCTGTTGAAGCCGGTCACGGTGCCATTAGCGTCAGTGCTCAAATCAATGAAACGCGGCGTGAAGAAGAGGCCGAAGCGCCGGATGTCCTGCGACACGTCGAATTTCGAGTACAAGCCGTCGACCGTCAGGAGAATGTCGTCAGTCACTTGTGACTGGATGGCACCGGAGAGATTGATCCGTTTCCGCCGATTGGACTCGCGATTAAAGTTCAGATCACGTGGAGTGTGGATATCGCCGCTGGTGGTCAACGCCCCCGCGGTTAGGCCGCTTGCTGTCGCCGGGGCATTGATGAGGCCCTCTGGTCCGAGGATCCAGCCGCCGATGTTGACGAAGTCGTTCTGGCTCTTGCGGTCGGTGTAAGACCCGGACAGTACCACGCCGAACGTCTTGTCAGGGTTCGTCCATGACCCGACTGCGGAGAAGTCCGGGCTGACTTTCTTCGCTAATGTGTCGTAGATGCCGCCCGCCGCTGCGGAGAGGTGGAAGCCAGCTTTTCCATCTAGCGGCCGTGCGGTGACGACATTCACCGTGGCGCCGATGCCGCCTTCCTGCAACTGCGGCAAAGCCGACTTATAAACATCGGTGCGCTGGATCATGTTGGACGACAGCACGTCGAACGAAAACTCACGGCCGTCATTGTCGGTCGCCATGATGCGCCCATTGACCAGCACAGTGTTAAATTCCGGCCCCAGGCCACGAACCGTAATGAACTGCCCCTCGCCGCCCGACCGGTCGATCGCGACGCCGGTGATGCGCTGAAGAGACTCGGCTACGTTATTATCAGGGAACTTACCGGTGTCTTCTGCCGAGATGGAGTCAACGATGTTGTCGGCGTTACGCTTGGTAGCGACCGATGAACGGAGGCTGCTGCGGATGCCGGTTACGACGATGTCCTGATCGGATGCAACGTCCTCAGAGGGCCCTTGAGGCTCAGCAGGTGTATCGGCCTGAGGAGTGCCTGTCGCGCTTACTGAATTTGCGTTGGACTGACCAAAGGCCGGCGTCGCAACACAGGCGCACCACGCCATACCGCACAGCAAAACTGCCTTCATGAATCCACTCCCTGTTTCCGGCCGCTTGTAGACAGCAAGTCCGATGCGGCATTCGTACATGTAGGAGTACAAGTGGGCAACTAGTTTAGCATGACAAGCGTGTTTTCCCTTATCTCTCTAAAATCGCTGCATTTTATAGATTTGCGCCTCAGCTTGATGCTGAGTAGTTTGTCCGATCAACGACGTCGGTCAAAGCCGGGGCGTTCAGGCGAGAGGATATATCCATGACAGGAATCAACAGGCGGCAGGCGCTTGCCGGCGTCGCGCTTACCAGCACCGTTCTGGCGTCGAAGACTGTTCGAGCGGGCGTTCAGCAAAATGAGCAATCCGCGCTTTTGGCGGCCAAACCGCCAATGGGCTGGAACAGCTGGAACAGCTTTGCAACGACGATCACCGAGGCGCAGGCCCGCGAAACCGCCGCGATCATGCGCGATAAGCTGCTGCCGTTCGGCTACGACGTCTTCACCGTCGACATCCAGTGGTACGAGCCCAAAGCCTCCAGCTACGAATATAATGCAGAACCGGTGCCGGCGATGGATGGCTATGGTCGCCTGATACCCGCGCCTAACCGCTTTCCGTCGAGTGCAGACGGCTCCGGCTTCACCAAGCTGGCGGCCGACGTGCACGCGATGGGCATGAAGTTCGGCATCCACCTGATGCGCGGCATCCCGCGGCTGGCGGTGAAGCGCAACCTGCCCGTCCTCGGCACCAAATACCACGCCGCCGATATCGCCGACACGTCGAGCATCTGCTCGTGGAACCCGGACATGTACGGCGTCGACATGCGCAAGCCGGGCGCGCAGGCGTATTACGACAGCGTCTTCGCGCTCTACGCTTCATGGGGCGTCGACTTCGTGAAGATGGACGACATGAGCCGCCCGTATGACGCGCATGCGCCGGAGATCGAGGGCGCCCACATCGCGATCGTCAACAGCCGCCGGCCGATGATGCTCAGCCTGTCGCCGGGCGAGACGCCGGTGATCCGCGGCGGCCATGTGAGCGAGCATGCCCAGATGTGGCGCATCTCCGACGACTTCTGGGACGAGTGGTCGATGCTGGAGGCGCAATTTACACGACTGGAGAACTGGAACCCGTGGCGGCGCCCCGGCGCATGGCCGGACGCCGACATGCTGCCGCTGGGACTGCTCGCGCTCGGCAAGCGCGCCACCAAATTCACGCCTGACGAGCAGCGCACCTTGATGACCCTGTGGTCGATCGCGCGTTCGCCGCTCATCATGGGCGGCGACCTTCGCCACCTCGACGCGCCGACGCTCGCCTTGCTGACGAACCGCGAGGTGCTGGCGGTGAACCAGTCGTCCACCGACAACCAGCCGCATTTCGTCGAGGATGGCGCGCGCATCTGGTCGGCGCGCCCAGAGGGGTCACAGGACCGATACCTCGCGCTGTTCAACACCAGCGACAAACCGAAGGAAGTCGGGATCGACCTGCGCTGGCTCGGCCTGTCGCGAGCGGTATCGGTACGCGATCTTTGGGCCGGCACAGCTGTGGGCACAGCCTCCAGTCGCGTTGCCCGCACGCTTCCTCCCCACGGATCAGCTTTGCTGCGGCTGAGTTAAGACGAGATTGCACGACAGCCATAGGCCGCTACGTTGGCCGTCTGATTGATCTAATCCAACTAGAAGGCGCGAATGCCCGAGCAGGGAGTGATGACCGGTAGTGACAACGCTGACCCAATCACCTCCCCTACCGGGAGGAGATTGCGCGGCGCTGTCGTTCAAACTTTAGGTCGTGCAGTGCTGTCTGGAGAATATCCGCCCGGTGACGTCCTTCCGGGAGAGATTGTTTTTGCTGAATCTCTGGGCGTGTCACGCGGTGCCTATAGAGAGGCAGTGCAGGTCCTGATTGCGAAGGGCCTCGTCGAGAGTCGGCCCAAGTCCGGCACACGTGTACTGCCCCGCTCCCGGTGGAACATGCTTGATCCTGACGTCCTGGCTTGGGCGTTCGCGGGTACTCCAGACATGCGGTTGCTAAGAAGCCTGTTTGAACTACGCTCTGTCATCGAGCCTTTCGCCGCACGTCTAGCCGCAGAGCGGCGAGACCGGAACGACCTACGTGTGATGGAGGCCGCTTTAGCCGTCATGCACCGCGAGACTTTAGCTACCGAAGCTGGTCAGGAAGCTGATAGGAAGTTCCATGAAGCAATCTTAGCGGCGTCACAAAACGACGCGATGGTCGCCTTGAGCTCGAGTATCGCTGCAGGGGTCGAGTGGACCACCCGCTTCAAACAGCGTGATCGCGCCTTGCTCAGAGACCCCCTGCCCGACCACCAGAACGTCTTCGATGCCATCGCTGCCGGCAATCCGGATGGAGCAGCTGACTCCATGGCTTTGCTCGTGAAGCTCGCACTGGACGACACATGGTTTGGGATGGGCGCTATGGTGAATCGCTAAGACCCACAAGTGGACATTCAGCCCGCCCTTCCCGCTCCCCAACTTCGGACGCTCGTTCATCGTCGCGAACGACCAGCTTGCCACCCTGGACATCCACTAACGAACGTCGTGATCTGCTGGGAAGCGGCCGCTCCGCTATTAGGAAAGCAGATGGCGTTAGCGGACGTCGTCAGGCGCTGCGGCCTTTCTCAAAAAAGGATGGGATGTTGAGCTTATCGTCGGGTCTGTGATCAACGGTGTTCGATGACCGGGTGGGAAGGCGAAGCGGCGTGCGGCCAGTGCGATGAGGAAGGCGGCCACGGCCAGCGCGGCGACAGCGGGCGGCAGCAGCGTGGTCCCTCCCGTCGTGAGGAGCACCCCGCCAAGCGACCCACCGGCCGCAATCGCCAGGTTCCAGGCCGTTGTCACCATCGCCTGCGCCAGATCAACGCCATCACCGGCTGCGTCCGCCGACGCCGTCTGCATCATCGCCCCGGCACCACCGAAGCCAAGACCCCAGACAACGGCTGCTGCATAGATGGCAAGGCCCTGGCCGCCGGTGAGCGACAGGAAAACAGCGACGGCGGCAAAGGATCCGATCGCGAGCAATACCAGCATGCGCAGCATCCGATCGACTAGTCGCCCGACGATCCAGATGCCGACGAGCGAGCTGATGCCGAACGCCAGCAGGACGAGATCGACCCGCACGGACGCAGCGGTCGCGAACGGCGCGATGTAGGTGTAGAGGATGTTGTGGCCCGTCATCCAGGCAAGGATGACGAGCAGGATCGGTATGATACCCGGTGCCGCGACGACGCGGCGCAGGGAAGGACGATCGTCACCCGTCCGCCCGGGGGCATCGGGCACCTTGAAGATAATCCAGCCGATCAGCACGACACTCAGTGCCGAGAGGATCAGGAACGATCCGCGCCACCCAACCAAACCGCCCAGGAAGGTGCCTATGGGAACACCCAGTGACAGCGCCAGCGGCACGCCGACCATGGCGAGGGCCATTGCCGGGCCGGTCTGATCGGCACGCACGATGCTGCGCGCGTAACCCGCAAGGATTCCCCAGGCGAGACCCGCCGCGCACCCGGCGACGAACCGCGCGACCAGCACGACCGTGATCGATCCGGCCCAAGCGGTCAGCGTGTTGCCCACAACGAAGCAGATGATGGTGGCAAGCAGTACCGGTCGTCTGCGAAGGCCCTGGGTCAGGCTCGTGAGCGGGATCGCTGCGAGCAAGGACCCAAGCGCATAGACGGCAACGAGTTGTCCCGCGATCGCCTCGGAGATTCGCAGGCCGGATGCGATCTGCGGGAGTAGGCCAGCGGGCAGCGTCTCGGTAACGATGCACAGGAAGCCACTGGCGGCGAGGCCGGCAAGGGCCGCGATCGGGAGTTTGGAGCGTGGAGCTACGCTCGCTTCAACGCGGCGTCTGTTGGAGGATGGAGGCATAACTGTCCTTGTGCATCGTTGATACCACCTCTGCGCCGTGACGAACCTGAGGCATGGTCATTTCTATGAATGGTCGCTATACAAATATGACTGACACAGGCAAGCGGGTTGTGTAATGACCATTAACGAAAATAAGCGGCCACGGGGGCGGCCCCGGGGATTCGCGCTTGAAGCTGCGGTCGAAGCCGGGCAGCACCTGTTTCACGAGCATGGATATGAAAACGTCAGCGTGGCGGCGCTGACCGAGGCGATCGGGATTACTCCGCCGAGCTTCTATGCAGCGTTCGGCAGCAAGGCCGCATTCTTCAAAGAGAGCCTAAGGCTCTACTCGGCCACCGTGGTGCCGCTGGACCGCTTCCTGATGCCGGGTGCAGCGCCGATGGCGGCGCTTGGCGACATGCTGCGAGCTGCGGCGCACGCTTATACCACTAGTCCGCAGCGGCGTGGTTGCCTGATCCTTGAACACGCAAAAGCGGGCACAACGGATTGGGGCATCGCAGCCAAACAAATTGCGGGAGAAAATCGCAGCAGGGTGGCGGAATTTCTGGACGATGCGGGAATTAAAGCTCCCGGACGTGTCGCAGATTACGTTGCTACGACAATGCTCGGCCTATCGGCTGCAGCGCGAGAGGGATGGGACGAACCAAGACTGCTTGCCGTCGCCAACGCGGCAGCCGAGGCTCTACTTTGTCGCTCAGCCCTTGAGGAGTGAACAGGTTTCTGCTTGGGCCGGCTTTCCCAACTGGGGACCTGTTGACCCATCTTCAGACATTAAGCCGCGCGTCGGCTCCCCCCGAAATCAGACGTCCATTCACGTGGACAATGACCCGGCCGGGCGCCGCCGAATAGCACGCGACACCGACCTTTTTCCTGCCGCCCGGGACGAACCATCCAATGCCTCCTGACGCAGTTACCTGGCTTGGCCGGCGGATTGATACATCTCGTTAAGGCCGACATGCGAAATTAGGCCCCTATGTTGCTCCTTGCGCTCGCCTGCACCCTGATCGCCGTTGACGGCGATACCTTACGCTGTGGTGAGGAACGCATTCGCCTAATCGGCATCGATGCGCCCGAACTGCCCGGCCACTGCCAAAAAGAGCGGAGTTGCGCTCCCGGAGACCCGATAGCGTCAAAGGAGGCTCTGGCGGCTGCATCCCGTGGAACGGCGGAAATCGACCGCCAAGGTTACGATCACTACGATCGCACACTGGCTCGGGTGCGGGTCAACGGCGTGGATTTGTCCTGCGCACAGCTTGCTCGCGGGCATGCAATTTACCGTTCTGACTGGGACCTGCTCGGCGAGATCGGGTTTGGGTGTGGCGCCACCAAGCAACTGACAAGTGGTCCTGCTTCACCCCGTCGGACGAGTTCCCGCGCCGCTCGCCCGGCGCCACCAACAACCGGGGCAGGCTGGAGCTATCGCAACTGTGGCGAGGCTCGCCGAGCTGGCGCCACTCCGTTGCGGCGCGGGCAACCAGGCTATGGCCCTCACATGGACGGTGATGGCGACGGCGTCGCATGCGAGCCGTTCAGGCGGTAGCTGATCAGATCGTTACTGCGCGGGCTAGACCGCAAGCAGCCTCTAACTAAAAAGTTCCAACGGTCAGCAACGACCCAATCCCGGCCATTCGCGCGCCCTTTCCTGATTCCCAACTTCAGACACTCATTCATCTCTGCGTTGACCGCTATCTAGGTCTGATTTTCCGGCATGGACGTCGTGAAGGGGAAGGTCAGCGGACGGTCCGCTTTTGCCGGTGACGGTTGCGGCTTTAGAGGCAGACTGGCACAACGGGCTGGCGCAGAGCCGTCAATAACCCCGCACCCCGCGGTCGATACTGGTACACAATCATAGGCGTAGCGTAGCCTGCCCTGCGGCATCGAAGATATTTCCATCAAACGTTCTGGTGGAACAATGCTTCAGGGCGCGGTTGGCGGCGTCTGGGCCTTCGCCGCGACGGCTGAGGCGAAGACATATGCCCCCCCGCCTTTCCCAACGACACATAGATGGCGTTGGCGACCACTTGCAGCGCGGTCGTGACCGTACAGGCTCGGCCGTCGCAGTAACGATTGAGGAGGAGGCTCCTTCCTGCGCCCATCACTGTTGCGCTATGGCCCGGCTGGCGCGGCGGCTTGGAACCCACCTGCCCCATCCGCAAGCTGACGTCTTTGATGTGCTGCCGCGCGAGCGGCGACGGCGATGCCCGGCCTACCCATACCGCAAGTTCCCGACAGGCGAGCGACGCGGAAGATTCACGGCACCCATGCCCACTTGACCCGATGACTACAACTGTGGTCGATAGCCTGATCTTGTGAGGGGTACCGGTGATGGGCAATCGATCGAACATGTGCTGGGTTGCGCTACTAGCCTGCGCGGGCATCGCAGCGGCAGCATCGGCGACCCCCGCTCCGACGGTAAACGCTGCCGTGAAAGGGGCGACCGACGCCCTAGCAGCGCGGGTCGATGCGGGCCTGCCGTCAGCGCAAAGAAATGCCGTTGAAGCATTGGTCACCGGCGAAATGAAGCGACGCCGCATCCCAGGCCTTCAGATCGCGATCGTGCGCCGGGGACGGATCGTCTTCGATGGCGCCTATGGCACAGCCGATGAAGAAACGAGTGCTCCGGTGACACGGGACAGTCTGTTCACGCTGAACTCGTCGACCAAGTCCTTCACGGGGGTCGCCATCATGCAATTGGTGCAAGCCGGCAAACTGTCGCTGGACGCACCGGCGTCGGCGTACGTCGACGACTGGCCTTCCCAATGGGGTATGGTGTCCGTTCGTCAGCTGCTGACCCATGTGTCCGGTCTGCCGGATGTTCTGGAACAGCCCAAGGGCCAGGGCACCGGCAACCTGATCGGCAACGGTGATGAAACCTCTGCTTGGGCGACGGTCAAGACAAGGCTGGTTGAGGCCGCGCCGGGTGCCCGTTTCCGCTACAACCAGACCAATTATGTGCTGCTCGGCAAGATCATCGACAAGCTCTCGGGCACGCCGTTTACGCAGTACATGAAAACGCGTGAGTTCGATCCGGTCGGCGCATCCCGGTTCGCGTTTGGCGAAACCCGAGACGTGATCCCCGGACGTGTCAGGATCTACCGCTACGCCAACGGCGCGATCGACGGGTCGACGAAGGATGTCCCGCTCGAACATGCTTTCGATGAGTTCGCACCCTTTATGCGCACTGCCGGTGGCCTGAACGGTTCAGCGGTTGATGTCGCACGATGGCTGATCGGGTTGCAGGACGGTACGTTGCTGAATCGTGCCGCCCTTACCGCGATGTGGACGCCCGACCGGTATGCCGATGGCAAGCCGACGCAGTGGGGTATGGGCTGGCCGCTCCGCCCCGACCTTCGCCATCCGGTTGCAACGGGCATCGGCGGGCGCCGATCGGCGTTCTTCGTCTATCCCAAAGATGATCTCGCGATCGTCGTCCTGACCAACCTTGCCGGCGCAAATCCCGAGGAGTTCATCGGTGAGATCGCCGGCGTCTTTTATCCCGAGCTGCGCCTGGTGAATGGCGGCGGCTTGTCTCCGGCGGCCGATCGGCTTCGCCTCGCGCTGGCTGCCGCGCCCGATAGCGCACCCGAGACGCTCTATGCCAAGCTTCGCCGCTCAGACGCCAGCTTCGTTGCAAGCGAAGCCGAACTGAACGACTGGGGCGGTCGCCTGCTCGGCGCAGGGATGCAGGACGACGCGCTGCGGGTCTTCCTGCTCAACACCCGCCTGCATCCGACCAGCGCGAACACGTGGGACAGTTTGGGGGAAGCGTATGAAGCACGCCGGGAGCCGGCCGACGCCATTACCGCCTATCGTCGGTCGCTGAGCATAGACGGCGGCAACGACCATGCGATAGCCCATCTCAAGATGCTCGTCGCGAGCATGGCGAAATGAACGCCCCTCCATCCGCATCGACCCGAACCGCTTCGCATTACGCCTCTCGAAAGCCCATCGCCATGCAGTATCTTTCGACCCGTCGATCTCTGATGGCGGCCGGCGTCGGCCTAGTGGGTGTCGCGGGAATGCCTTGCGCATCGATTTGGGCGCAGGAGCCACCGCACGACGTCACATTTGCCGAGGATTTCGACGAACTCTGGCGGACGCTGGGGGAGCGCTATTGCTTCTTCGGAGAGAAGACGACGGACTGGAACGCGGTGCGCCGACGATATCGACCGACCGCAGTTGCAGCGCAATCCCGCGACGCCTTCGCGGCGGTGGTCGCCGCAGTTCTGGGAGAGTTGTACGACGCCCATACGCATATGAGCGACCCGCCCGCGGACGCGGTTCGCGGACCCTATTTCGACTTGTGGGTAGAACCGTTGCCGGACGGCACGGCAATCATCACCAGTGTGCGGGCGAGTTCGGCCGCTGCCGACGCCGGTGTCCGCGTCGGCGACGCGGTGGTGGCGATCGACGCGCGCCCGCTCGGCACGATCGTCAAAAGCGCCATGCCTCGCTGCCTGTCACGGCCCGATCCCGCCGCGCATGCCTATGCCTGCAATGTCGCCGTCTCGGGCCACCGCGGCCAGCCGCGCACGCTGTCGTTACGATCACCAGACGGACGGCGTCGAGAGGTGCTTGTGCCGGTCAAGACACCGGTGAAACAGCCGAACGTCGAAAGCCGGCTGCTCGCGGGTAACATCGGATCGATCGTCATCCGCAGCTTCGCCGACGATGCGGTCGTTGCCGCAGTCGATGCTGCGCTGCTCCGCTTCAGGGATACCACAGGTCTCATCATCGACGTGCGGGAAAACGGAGGCGGCGATACAGCGGTGGCGCGGCCGATCATGGGGCGCTTCATCACCGAACCCAAGGCTTATGCACGCATGCGACGCCGCTCTGGCGCCGGGCTTGGTGCACCATGGATCGAAACGGTCGAACCGCGCGGTCCGTTCACCTACCGCCAGCCGGTCGCGGTGCTGACCACCCGCTGGAGCGCGAGCATGGCGGAAGGGTTTCCGATGGGTATGCGCGGGATTGGTCGTGCCGTGATCGTGGGTACGCCGATGATGCGGGTCGGCGCGGCGGTGTTCCCGCTGCGGCTCGACCGGACGGGAGTGGAACTGCAATATTCCGCCGAGCCGGTGTACGACGTGCAGGATCGGCCGCGCTGGTTGCTGGAGCCCGACGTTTCAGTCGAAGGCGGGGCCGATATCCTAGCCGCCGCTCTCGCCGAACTGAACCGGCGCTCAGCCCGACCCGGCAACTCCGCATGACGAGGCGTGGGGGATGGATGACTTGCCTCGCCATGGCGCTGACGCTCACCCCGCCGGTGTCCGCCCGGCAGGCGTTCGATCCGGCGCGCGCCAGAGCGCATCTGATTGCGCCGGCGACGCAGGTCATGGTGTTCGCCGTGTCCCATCTCGACAATGCACCCAAGGCGTTCGATCCAGCGTGGCTGGAACCTGTGATGTGTCGCCTGCGTGCCTATGCGCCCGACGTGATCCTGACCGAGGCGATGTCGGGCGAGCAGCTCGCCGCGATCGACGCCTATAAGGCGGTGCGCGGGGATGCGGGCAAATGGGCCGGGCCGACGCTGTCGATCGCCAGGGACGCGCAGGCGACGCTGGGGATCACCGGTGCGCATGCGATGGCGCAGGCGAACGCGCTGATCGCGCGACCAAGCCCGACCGCGGCAGATCGCCGCCGCCTTGCCGCCCTGCTCCTGGCGGCGGGTGAACCCTTCTCCGCCGCGACGCAATGGCTGCAACTCGACCCTACCGAGCGGATCGCCGGCGACGGTGTCAGCGAGACGATGAAAACGAGGATCGAACGCTTCGGCGTCGGGCGCGGCGAGATCGTGTCGATGGCCGTCGCCCTTGCCGTGCGGCTGGGGCGGCCGCGCGTGTATGGGGCTGGCGATCACCTCGCCGATGTCGCGCTGCCGGACAATGCGGCGTTCAGCGCGGCGGTGAAGGCATCGCCCGACATCATCGCGCAACTCGACAAGGCGACGCCTTCCCTCGCCCCATTCGGCAGCAAGGCGCTGGCGCTCGACGCGCCAGACCGAATCCTGCCGGTATTCCGCACGCTCAATTCGCCGGCATTCGCTGCGGCGGACGCACAGGCGCAATGGCTGTCACTCCAGCAAAGCTCAAAGCTGGCCGCCCTTGGCCGCCAGCGCGTGGCTGCGTGGGAGGCGCAGAACCTGCACATGGCCACGACGGTGCGAGAGGTCACCGCGGCGATCCCCGGCGGCAAGGCGCTGCTGATCGTCGGTGCCGCGCACAAGGCCTTCATCGAAGCGTATCTGCAAATGATGACCGACATCACGATCGTGTCGGTGCCGGCGATACTGAATGCGCGGCCGACAGGATGCTGATCCGCCAGCGAGCGAGATATCGTGAATAGCGCCCGGCGACATTCGCCTTATGGGTTTAACGGACAGGGGATTTGGTGATGCACCGATATGCGATGCTCGTGGCGGCTGCCTCCGTCATGCTGGTCGGCGCGGCCGATGCTCCGCGCGATTGGGCGGCGACGCTGCGTGCCGACGCCCAGGCGTATCACGATCAGATTGCCGCCAATCATCCGGGGCCGGTCAATCGGCTCGACCCGGAGTTTATCGAACGCAACGATGCCGGACTGGCGCTGGCTCTGCGGCGCGCCTCCTCGACGCGGGGCTATCCTGGTTATCTCTGGGCGATGCGCGGCTATGTCGCCAGCTTCAACGACGGGCATGTCGCACTGGACGTGACGCAGCCGGTCGCGCTGCCCATCCAATGGCCCGGATTTCTGACCGGCTTCGACGGTGCAGGCCGACAGGTGGTGATGACGCGCGCGGACGACGCTACGCTGCCGCTCGGCGCGCGGCTGGATAGCTGCGACGGGATCGCCGCCGCACCGCTGGCGGCACGCAACGTCGGCGCTTTTCGCGGGCGATGGGACCTGCTCAGCCAGCGCGCGACCAATGGCGGTCGGCTGTTCCTCGACGCGGGCAACCCGTACATCGCCCGGCCCGCGCGCTGTCGTTTTACCGTCGATGGCAAGCCGCGCGAGGTGCAACTGGCATGGCGCGACCTGCCCGATACGGACTTCGATGCGCGCTTCGCCGCCACGGCACCGCGCGCGCACCCGGACTTCGGAGCGCGGACGCTGGCCGACGGCACCCGCTGGTATGCACTGCCCGGCTTCAATGGCGACCCCTCCAGCGCCGACGCCAAGGCCCTGCCGCCGATCATCGCCGCGATGCGCGCGAACATCGGTGCCGTCTCCGCGGCCCCGCGCATCGTGCTCGACCTGCGCGGCAACGGCGGGGGGTCGTCCGATTGGGCGCAGCAGATCGCCGCGATCCTGTGGGGACGCGCCGCGATCAATACCTTGCCCTCCAATTCGCAAGGCGTCGACTGGCGGGCGTCGGTCGGTAACATCGCGACACTCGAGGGCTATCGCGCCGCGTGGCGCGATGCACCTGACGTGTCGCAGGAATCGAAGCTTTGGGCCGACCGGGTCGCGGCAGGCATGACCGCGGCCCGCGCCCGCGGCGAAGCCCTGTGGCGCGAGGTCGATACGGACGACGCGTCCGCTGCGGCGAAGCAGACTGCTCCAAAGCTGAAAGGCAGTGTCTTCGTACTGACGGATTGGGGCTGCGGGTCCGCATGCCTCGATGCCGTCGATCTCTGGACAAGCCTCGGCGGAATCCATGTCGGCCAGGAAACGAGTGCGGACTCGCTTTACATGGACGTGCGTCAGGTGGCGCTGCCCAGCGGCTTCGCACGTGCCGTCATCCCGATGAAGGTCTATCGCGGTCGCCAGCGCGGGTCCAACGTCCCGGCCAAGCCGATCCGGCCCTACGCCGGCGACATGCGTGATACGGCAGCGCTGGAACGTTGGATCGCGCAACTTTGACGATCATCGGGGCGCCGTCCGCAACCGTTCTCACTCAGCGCCCTTAACCTTCCCCGTCGGCATCGCCCTGCCCTGCCGCATTTTCGAGGATAGCCCAATCACACCTTCTCGCAGAACGATGCTTCAGGGTGCAATCGGCGGAGCCTGGACTTTCGCCGCGGCCGCCGACGCACGAACGACAGTTCCTCGCCCGTTCCCGATCGAGGCATGGATAGCACTGGCATCCGTCCCCGGCGCAAGCTGGGCGATGCTCGGCGGAAACAGCCTGACCACGGGCGTTGCGGGGTACGCCAAAGCCGGCGCAACACGGGCTACGCCGGAAACCTTGTTTGAAGCCGCCTCCCTATCCAAGCCAGTGCTGGCGGCCGCGATCCACGATCTTGCACGGGAGCGGTTGATCGATCTCGACGAGCCGATCGCCCGCCATGTGGACTTCACCAGCGATCCGACCACGCGCCTGATCACACCGCGCCATCTGCTCTCCCATTCCAGCGGCTTGCCCAATTGGCGAACCGAGGCTGGCAGCGAACTCTTCAGCCGCTTCAAACCCGGTTCCGCGTTCCGCTATTCTGGGGAGGGCTATGTTCTGCTCGGTCGTCTTGCGGAAGCCGTTACTAGGCACACGGCGGCAGAGACGGTGCGATCACGCGTGCTGATCCCTGCGGGCATGACCCGCAGCACCTATGGCTGGCCGGTGACTGACCGCCCGGCGGTGGCTTGGCCTCACGACGCTGGTGGCGATGTGATGACCGACAAGGGACCCGAAGCGTTTCGACTGGTGCAGAAGGCCGGGCCGTCAAGCTTGGTAGAATCCTGGACGCAAGTCGATCGCATGGAAACGGCAAAGCGCCAGGGCAGGCCTGCGCTACCGGTCTTCATGACGCCCAACATGGCGGCGGGGCTTTGGACGACGGCAGGCGATTACGCGCGGTTCCTCCGTTACGCTCAACGCTTCCCTGCCATGAACACGCCTACGATCGGGGTAGAAGGCCGCCTCACATGGGGGCTCGGTTGGGGACTGGAAATGGCGGCAACCGGCAGGTTTGCATGGCACTGGGGAGCCAACGATGGTGTGGCCAACCTGTTCGTGCTCGATCTAGATACCGGTGTCGCCTTGGTCGTGCTGACGAATGGATCGGGAGGACAGCGGGTTTACGAAAGGGCCGCCCGCGTTCACTTCAGGCGCGAGTTCGACGCATTCACTTGGCTTCAGCCGTGATGCACGGACGGTTCCGAGAAATCAGAAGGACCCTCACGACGCACTCTGCCCTTCTGATTTCCCGCTGTTCGTTCAAGCATCCTGCCGGCTAGTCAGCCTTGTTTCTTCACGGCTGATTTACCTCCCTGGCCTATTCCTGGCTGGTAGAGTTGGTTGATGGAGATGAGTGATGGGTCACTCGTCGATGGACCCTGCCTTTCAGGAACTCCGGCCTTGGAACGAAGGCCGATTGGTCGGAGCCAAGCGGGCTCTGAAGCAGCAGCAGGTCTGGGCCATCCGCTTCTGGCTGGATCAACACAGACGTCTTCGTGACCGGGCGCTCTTTGACTTTGCTATCGATAGTAAGCTGCGCGGCTGTGACGTGGTCAAAGTGCGGATTGGCGATGTGGTCTCGGGCGGGCGTGTGCGCGATCGCGCTGTCGTCGTTCAGCAGAAAACGAGACGACCTGTCCAGTTCGAGCTGATGGACACGGCCCGCAAGACGATGCGTGCGTGGTTGGAACGCCGAGGCGGTACCCTGAACGACTTCGTCTTCCCGAGCCGCAACGACTACATGGCTCATATGAGTACGCGACAATACGCGCGTCTCGTGCATGAGTGGGTCGTCGGCATAGGTCTTCCTCCCCAGGATTATGGAACGCATTCGCTCCGACGGACGAAGGCTTCGATCATCTACAAGGCGACGGGGAATCTCCGCGCCGTTCAAATCCTCCTCGGCCATGCCAAAATAGACAGCACGGTGCGCTACCTTGGCGTGGACGTGGAGGATGCGTTGGAGTTGGCAGAACGGACCGAAGTCTGAGCAGACCCAAAATCCGCCATTCAGTGCAGTCGTAGCGCTTACTCGCAAGCGGTCGCTCGTTCATGTTCAATGACCCTTTTCTGAACAGGCAGACTTTCCCGGCCCCACCGCCTGCCGGCGCGGGCCTATGGGCCG
>NZ_LMPG01000004.1 GCF_001423765.1 Sphingomonas sp. Leaf343 | reverse complement strand
GACACGCCGGAGGAGACAGTCGCCGTCATTCTCGACGCGACGAGGTGATGCTCCACCCGCTTCACGGCTCGATTGCGCGATGATGGTAGCATCGACCCAGATCCGGCCATTCAGCTGCACAATAAACAGCTCCACGACCGGCCACTCGTTCATCTCTGGGTACCCGGGCTTCGAGCCGAGCTCGATGCAGCTGTCATAAAGATTATGGTTTTCTCGCCGGCGCTGCGTTCACGCGAATCAGTCGAACGGGGGGGCCGCCTTCAACAATCTCGAAGCTTGAAAAGTCCTTCGCAAACTCGACAACGAGTCCCATCGTCTCGGAGCGGTAGCGATCGGGGGATAGTGCAACGAGACGTTCCGAACTGGGACCGCCGGTATTCGCGTACAGGCCGTCGCGACGGGCTTCCAGATCGACAGCAAGTCCGCCGCCCTCGAACCGTCCCATCGCTTTGGCCAGTTCGGCCTTCAAGAGCCTCTTCTCCTGGGCCGCGGGTGCTGCGATTTCGGGCCAGTGATAGTCTGTCGCGACGGCGCGGACGATCTCATCCATCAGCCGTCGCCCCTGCCCGCCATTGGTCAGCACGGCGATGCCCTCTCCTTTGCCGACATAGGCCACCATGAACGACTGAAAGCCCTCGTTCAAACCATCGTGACCAAACCTCGCCGGACCGTTGGTGTAGAGGGCCGGCCCCATGCCCCAGTTCGCCGTTATCGGCATCAGCATCTGACGAGTCATCGCCGGGGAAAGACGATGGCCCGGCTGACCGGCGGCGGAGGCCTGCAGATCGATCAGCAAACGCGCAAGGTCGCCCGCGCTCGCCCACAGCCCGGCCGGACCGAGTTCGGGATAGACATGATAATTGCCGCGGATCGGTCTGCCGCTGATATGTCCAAAGGCCATATTGGACTGGATCGCGGGCGATGGCGGCTGCGCATAGGCGCTGCGGGTCATGCCCAGCGGACGTAGCATCTCACGCTCCGCCAAGTCGGGGAACGGCACCCCGGCCACGTCCGAGAGCGCAAGCTGGGTCAGGACATAGCCGCCACCTGAGTAGGTCCACTGGACGCCCGCCGGCAGCACACTACGAACAGCACCGCTGTTGCTGGGCGGAGTGCCGTTAAGGATCTGAATGGGTGTCGGTAGCGGCGCATCGGGCAGATAACCTGGAAAGCCGTGAACGCCCAGTCCGGCCGTGTGGCTCAGCAGCTGGCGCAGCGTCACGCCGTTCGGCGCAAGCTTCGGATCGCGTGGCAGCTGCCAGGAATGAAGAGCAGCGTTGATGTCCCCGTCGAGCTTGAGCTTACCCTGTTCGACCAGCCGCAGCGCCAGTACGGCCGTGGCCAACTTGCTGATCGAGGCTGACTGAAACGCGGTATCGGGATTGACGGGCGCGCAGCTGACCGTGTCGCGCACTCCCCACCCCCGCGCCCAGGCGACCTTGCCGCGGTGGATTACGGCTACACTCACACCGGGCACATCATAGTGACGCATCCGCTCGCTCAGAACGAACGGCTTGGCACCAGGCTTGATGACGGCAGGGTTCAGGTTCGCTTCGACGTAGCGGGAGTGCGGATTGCTTGGGCCACACGCCGAACTGGCGGGGGTGACACACTGCACGCGCTCAGGTTCTGCGACGGCGGGACTACCGATTGCCGCGGCACCCAATAGCCAGGTCAGGTATGTCGACGGGATCATACGACATGTCTCCTCTTGCTTACGGCATTCGACAGGCAACCGCCCCCTCCTCGACGCGGTTGCAATCGAAGGGACATCGGTTGACTCGGCGGCAAAAGTTAGCGCGTGGTCAGTTGCTGCGTAGGTGGCGCCGGCAGGTGTTCGTGCCAGTTTGCGAGAACGAGCACCGCCGCCATTTCGAGTACCAGCATTCCGATCTGCAAGACGGCTTGCGTTGCGTCCAGGAACAGCGCGGCCATGACCGTGGCGAGCGTCACCGAAGCCGCCAGGATGCGCATGGCCGAGGCGGTCACCCGCGGCCAATCCCGCTCCAGCATCACCCAAGCCATTCGGACCTGCCACACACCGAGCAGCAGCAGTACGACGGTGAGCGCCGGCACCGCAGCTTGGTACGTCCCGCCAAGGAGGGCGGCCTGAACACTGCCCGGAGCGGCGATAGCCTGAAGTCCTGCGCCACGAGCGAACATATAGGGTAGGCCAAAGACGGCGCAGCCGATCTGAAGCGCTGCAATCGGCAAGATCAAACCCAAAGCAAGCGCGTAGCTAGTGATCACAAACCGCCCTTCTTCTTGCGCCGGCATCTCTCGCAGGGCGGCAAGCAGGCATCCCGCGGCAAAGGTCAGAGCGTGGCCATCCTCAAGCGCGGATCCGAACTCCGCACGCATCGCGAGCGCCCAATCCTGACGTTGCCTACCAAGGCAGCGTTCCGCCGCCACCATGAGAACCTTCGCGACGAGATCGTTCATGTGAGCGAGACCTTCCACGATGAGACCTTACCCGCACCCGCAGCCGCACGCGCGAGTTCCACACCGGTGGCCGTCAGCCGGTACGCATGCCGGGCGGGACGCCCGGGTCGCAATGGCTTGCGCCATTCGGCTTCGAGCAAACCCTGATCGGTCATGCGCATCAAGAGCGGGTACAGCGTTCCGGACAGCAGACCCGTGGCCTTCATCAGGTCGTACCCATGTCGCCATTCCTGCGGCCGAATCGACAGGGCGTCCAGCAGGGTGATCATCTGCTTCGATGGGCCTCGGCTTCGGGTCATACCTTCAACATACATATGTAGACTTAAAGGTCAACATGCTTACGTTCGCCGAGCAGGACGCTGCTTATGAACGAAGCTTCTCCCCAACGAATGCGGAGGCTGAGGAGCTATGAACCCAGAGTTAGCGGCAACAGGTCCCAGTCGGTGTTGCCATACGGCCTAGTCGCCCGTCCTGTGTTGTTGCCCCCTAAAGTCCTGACGGGCACTCGCTTTGAATCATCGCGCTCGCCCTCCCATATGGGGCAGCTAGGGAGACACAGATGGCCGGCGGATGGACGCGCGATGGCGCAGTTCAGGATCAGATTGACGACTCTGTGGCTGACGCAGTGCTAGCTGCGCGGGCGAGCATGCCAAGTGGAACGGGTGAGCCTTTCTGCGCAATCTGCGGCGACGACATTCCGGAAGGCCGGCGCCGCGCCGTTCCCGGAGTGCGTACCTGCGTGACGTGTCAAAGCGGCCGCGACAGGCCCCTCGCTACGACGTTCAATCGCCGGGGCAGCAAGGACAGTCAGCTGCGGTGACGCCTTCCGCGTCGACGATGCGCGCCGTCTCAATAGACCCACAAATGGACGATCAGGCCGCCCTTTCCTCTTCCCAAAAGCGGACGCTCGTTCATCGTGGTCTCTGACGGCGGGTGTGCGCCCTTTTTCGGCCATTCCGCACACGCACTGTTGATCTGAAAAGCTGCCGTTCGTCCGCTACCCCTTCGTCACCCGATTCTAAGCGAAGTTAAGCGACATTCATGTCGCTTGCTCAGATTGTTCTTCGCGGATGGCCTCCACGATGCGGCGTCGTGAGGCCGCGCGTTGAGCCATAATCATCAATTCACGCGACCGTGTCAGCCATTCGACGAAGCGCTCGACCGCATTGCGGGTGCTCCCTGGGTCGGTGCAGTTGGCGAGCAGGCAAAGCTGGATCTTCTGAACGGTATCTGATGCGTAAACACCAAATGCACCCTCGACGACGGTGAACTCGGGGAATCCGAGCAGCGACACCGCCTGGTTTTCGGTGACCCCCTTTGGACAGCCGACTATGTGGATCGGTCCCGCCGCTGCGGTGCTGTCACGTGCGGCCAGCACATGGTCACTTAGGAACGGTTGACCGACCGCGGCTCGACCTGGCGACGTGGACAGCGGCCGTGGTGCACCATGGCATACAAACAGCAGTTCATGCCCCTCGAGTTCAACTACTACGGCCGCCGGCCCATCGCCTGAGACTGCCTTGCCGCTCCTATCTTCCAGCGAGGATGCGATGGTACGGCCAATCGCATTGCCTCGTTCCGCAAATGACATCCGGGACCAATCGAGGGCCTTCCCCACATTGCCGCCGCTTCGGCGAACTTCGCGCGCGCCCTCGTGTGCCAGCTTCAGAACTTGCTCGCGCACCGTCTGAAACATCTTCGCCTTCAGATCGGGCCAGCCGCCCTGCACATGCACCTCAAAGGCATTAGCTGCATCAAGCGCGCCGAGGAACCGGATATCGCGATTGTAGGCGGGGCCAGCGGCGATCTTCGACTTGGGCAATCGAATGACCTTCGTTTTGCCAGGCGCGCTGGCGAACGCGGCGGTGAATTCGGCCTCACAGATGCCGATGGAGCCGCCCCTCACGGCCCAGCCCGCCGATCCGTCCCACAAAGTTATGAAGAGATCGCACTCCGCAGCCTGCGTGATACATTCGTCCCAAGCAGTCTGGTTGTGCTCGCCGATTTCGCGCTCGTTTATCCAAACCTCAACGAGAGACCTGCCGAGGAAATTGGCCGCCTCGATTTCGACCTTCAGCGTCTCGCGCGCCTGCCGCAACGTCATGCTGCCGCCGCATCCATCGTCGATCGACGCTTTGTCGGATCTGCTAGATATCATCAGCTTTAGCGGCCTGATCGCCATAGTTTCCTCCCGTTCGATGCGCGTGGCCCGGCCAAGAGCCTCAATGAAGCGTAGGCTCTACGCAAGTCAGTGCAGAACGCGCATCGCGGTGACCTGGGGAGGCCGGGCTGATGATGTCCCGAGGCACAAGCTCAGCGAGCTGCTGTGCGCCCTAGAATTGGTCAATCAGCCATTCTGCCGCCATTGGTGAAAGCGAATGTTCCCTGGTGTGGGGTCGGTAAGGTCTTTAGGCATCGAAAAGGTGGTTTTGATGCGCCCCTCGGCTGCGCAGCGATTCCTTCAGATTGGTTCAATAGCGAAGCGGGGAAGATCTCGTGCGAGACTGTAGCGTGGCGCGCGCCGGAGCAGCTAGTATGCGCGCATGAGGTCCAGCAATGTTATAGGAATTCCCGAAAGCTCCGGGGCGTTTGAGGATCACTGCGCGGTGCTGTTCCGCCGCATCATCAACGATCCCAGCCTGAAGGGCGTGGCGACGTCGGGCGCAAACCAGGGGGGCATCGACCTGATCGGCGCGCGCGACGGCGATCCGCACCGGCCCGTCTCCGTCCAGTGCAAGCTCAAGAAGCGCCAGGACCGGCTCAGCGTCGCCGAGGCGAGATCGGACATCGAGCGTTCGCTCGGGATCGAGCCCCCGCTCACCGAGATCTACGTCGTCACCACCGCGCCGGACGAGTTGGCGCTCGACAAGCTCGCGATCGCCATCCGGCAGGAGCAGGCCGATCTCGGCCGGGCCGTGCAGGTCCACATTTGGGGGTGGGACGAGCTGCAGCGGCGGATCCGCCTGTATCCTGACGCCGTTCGGGCGTTCGACCCCGAATACAGCGCCTCGACCGACGAACTGCTCGAACTTGGCCGCGAGAACGTCGAGGGAGGAAGGGAGACAGCGGCGGAACTCGCCGCGGCGCGGGCGGACCAGCAGGTTATGGCGGCGAATGTGGAGCAGATCCTCGCCATCGTGCGCAGCGCGGACACGGGAAGCGGCGCCGCTCTGGACAAGATTTTCGACCAGCAGATCGACTCCTTCCGCGACCTGCTGAACCAGGGTCGTCCCGACACGGCCGCCCAGATGCTTACAGACCTAGAGGCTAGGCTGCCGGAGACCGCGTCGCCCGCCGTCCGGTCGCGCATCCGCGCCAATCTCGGCTTCGCGCGCATGCGCCAGGGGCGGGACGCGGAGGCGTCGGCGTTCCTACACGAGGCTTACGAGCTCAATCCGACTGATCGCAAGGCCCGCGCAAACCGCACCCTAGCGCTGATGCTGAAGGGGAGGTTCGACGACGCGATCGAGGGCTGCCGGACGCTTCTGGAAGAGGACCGGGGCGACGCGCTGGCGGCATCCTTCGCATATCAGGCGGCGGCGATGCACGATGTCGCGGTCGATCCCGACACCTTCGTCCCGGCCGATCTGCGCTCCGACGAGAACGTCGCGGTCAATCGCCTCAACATGCTTCGGCGGCGGGGCGACGAGGCGTGGATGGCGGCAGCGGCCGATTTACTGACGGCCCATCCCGGGTCGGGCGTCGCCCAGCGATTCGCCGCGGAGGCCATGCTCGAGGAGGCGTTCGCCGCACGCTCATATGACCTGCCGCCGGAGCAGGGCCGGGAAAGGCGGGCTCGCATGGAGCGGGCCGCGGAACTCCTGCAGGGGCATTGGGACCAGGTTCGCCTCTACGAGAACGCCGGCCAGGACGTCTGGGCCGGCGTCGGCGTCAACCTCGTCACCGCCTACCGGGCCCTGCGCCGGCGCGACGACGCGCGGCGCGTCTCCGATCAGGCGCTGGCGATCGCGCCCGCCCTGCCCGACGCCCTGCTGGCGGCTGCGCACCTCGACGTGATCGACGACGCGCCGGCGAGGGCCATCGAGCGGGTCCGCGACCTGCCGGAGGGCGCGGCGCGGACGATGGTGATGCTCGCCGCGATGGCGGAGACGCCAGACTGGCCGGCCGTCATCGCCTTCGCGACACCCGAACGGAGATCCCACGTCCGCGACGAAGACGTGCGCTTCTTCGACACGCTGGTGGCGCGCGCGCGGATCGAGACCGGCGCCGCCGACGCCGACACGGCCCTGCGCGGTCTGATCGAGGCGTGGCCGGGCGACGACACGGTGCTGGCGGGTGCGGCGCAGACCGCGCGCTTGCACTCCCCGCACCTGGCGAAGGAGCTCGTGGCGCGCCTGCTGTCGGAATTCACGGACGCGACCCCGCTCTCAGCCCGGGTCATGGCGGCGGAGGTCGCGGTCGACCTGGACGACCCTGCTTCTGCCATTACCGCGCTCGACGGGTTCGTAGACAAGGCCACCGTCTCCAGCCCGCTGGCCTGGCTCGCCTGGGCCTACGCCAATGCGCCAGTGACGCCGCGCACCCGCGCCTTCTTCGAGGCGCTCCCCGACGCGATCCTTGCCGAGCCCAGGTTCGCCCGCATGGCCGGCGCCGCCGCCAACTCGCGCGGCGACATCGACGGGGCAGAGCGCCACCTGCGCCGCGCCCTCGAAGCGGACGCTGGCGACTTGCGGGCGCGCATGATTCTCTACGGCGTCTACATGCGCGCGGATCGGCGCGACGCCGCGCACGGGCTCGTCCGCGAGGTGGACGAGCGGAACGTCGCGGGGTCTTCCCGGGACCGGATGCGGCTCGCGCTGATGCTGCGGCAGGCCGGCGAGGACATGCGGGCGTTCGAGCTCGCCTATGCCGTGGCCTCGACCAACCGCGCCGACGAGAAGGTCGTCCAGATGTATCCCGGAGTCTTCTTCTCCAGCGAGCGGATGCCCCCGAAGATCCGCATGGTGGGTCCCGCGGAGGTGGGAGACTGGTTCGAGCTGGAGGAGGTCGATGGCGGCAAGGACGTCAGCGGGCTGATCTGGGACGAGGTGACGCCCGAGGTCGTGAACTACCCGCCCGGCCAGCTGCTGGCACAGCACGTCCTCGGCACCAGCGCCGGTGACGAGATTGTCGTGCCGCAGGGCATCGGCGAACCGCGCCGGTATCGGGTCAAAGAGGTGAAACACCGTTTCGTCTGGCTACTGCACGACATCATGCACACCAACGCGACGCGCTTCCCGCAATCGCGGTCGATGGGTTCGATGACGATGCGGGATGGCGACGTCCAACCGGTGCTCGACATGGTGCGCCAGCACCAGCAGCATGGTCTCGACATCTGCCGGACCTACCGCGAGATGTCGTTGCCGCTCGAGGCGCTGGCGGCGATTAACCACGTCAGCGTGCTCCAGGTCGCGGAGCTGATCCCGCAGAACGGGGGCGAGATCCGAACCTGCCTCGGCGAGCATGAAGAGCGGGAGGCGGCCGAGCGGGCCTGCGCCCAGGCGCGCGGCAGGGGCGTCGTCCTCGACACGCTCACCGCCTGGTGCGCCCATCACATGGATCTGCTCGGACCGATGCGCGAGTTCTTCGGCACCATCGCGGTTCCGCAGACCACCCTCGACGAGCTGCTGGAGATGCGCGCGAAGGAGGAGCTTCACGCCGGGCGCGAATACATGACGCTTGGATACGACGGAGATCAGGCGGTCCGCCAGGTGCACTCGCCGGAGGACACGCAGCGGCGGATCGATCTGTTCACCGCGACCATCGACGCCCTGCGCGCGAACTGCGAGGTGCTGCCGGTCGAGGGCTCGGACGATCCCGAGCTGGCGCGCCTGCTCCACCGTGAGGTGGTCGAAAGCATCCTAGACCCCCTGCTGGTCGCGAAGCAGACCGGACTATTGCTCCTGTCGGAAGACCTGCACCTCCGGCAGCTGGCGGCGTCGCAGGGCTTCGCGAACGGGGCCTGGCTGCAGACGGCCGCCCGCTCGATGCTTGCGGGCAACGTCATCGACTGGACGGCCTACGCACTCTGCGTCGCCCAACTGGCATCGCGTCGCCACGGGCACGTGTCGCTGGACGGCGACGTCCTGACCGCGATGCTTCGTCACGAGCATGGGAAGGTCCTGATCGACGCCGCGGCCAACTACATCGGCGGTCCGCGCGCCGAGATCGTGTCGCACGCCTACGCGGTGGCTGACTTCATGAACAAGGCGTGGTCGAGCGGCGTGCCGTCGTGGAAGGCCGGGGCCGCGGCGAGCGTGCTGATCGCGCGCCTGATCTCGAAGCGGAGCGAGTGGTGGGAGACGCTGGAACTGCTCAACCGGATGTTCGGCCAAGCCGCAGTCGCTGGCACACGTTCCGACCTGTCACGATCTTATCTACGCGATTGGATTCGAGGTCACTTCCTAGGGAAGCCAGAGGTCGTCGGGAAGCGGGCGGGCCGGGGGCGCGAGGGCAAGCGGCGGACTCGACGTCCGAAGTCAGCTTAGTGCTCAGAATGTCATCTTGCGGTCAGCAGTTCATTACCCACCAAACAAAGGTCTAGTTGTTCGGTATCGTCACGCCAAAGCTGTCGGTCCGTTGACGGCCCAGTAGCTGCCATCCTGGCATCCCGCATGCCGAACGGCTGGAAGTGGGCCGTCAGCGGACAGTCGGTTCTTAGGCTTTATGCACGGATGCAGACCTTCAGGGAGCGCCGGCGGACAACATCCTCGAACCATGCCCCTCAGGGACCCTGTGCCGCCATCCGGTCGGCCAGCTCCTGAGCGAGATCGTCAACAAAGGCCTTCACCATCGCCGAGAAGGGCTGGTCCGGCGCGTGCCTCCGGCGGAGCCCGGCGACCCGACGGAGCGCCCGATCAAGGTTCTCCTGCTTGAGCCCGCCATCCGCACAATCTGCCGCCAGCTCGTCCATTATCTCCTCGGCATCGAACCGCAGCACCGACAGGATCTTGGTTCTGGATTTGACAAGGTTGGCGCGATTGAGGGCGAACACGCTGATGTTGGACAATGCCCGCTCGGCCTCCATCGGGCTCAGGGTGGCCGCGAGCACGACGCTGAGATGCTTGGCGCGCGACCAGTGAAAAAAAGGTGCGGGGTCCTCGCGCGTTGGATCGATGAGCATGGGCTGCTCGGGTGCTGTCAGTCTAACGCGAACCGCTCTCCACCGGATGCATGTCGGGCTTTGACGATGACGGCCTAGCCGGCGAGCACCTGCCACTCCGCAAGCGCTGCGGAGCGTCGGTCCCGGTAGGTCTGTCGGTCGGTGAGATGGCGCTCCAGGCTGAAGTGGTTGTGGACGTTGGCATGCACCGAGGCGAACTTCTGCAGCGTCTTCATCTGCCTGAAGCGTAGCATCGCCCTCTCTCGTCGTCGGAACGGCAGGTGGGAGTTCTCCACCCGGTTGTTGGCCCAGCGGCCTACCTCCTGCTTCTCGGCGTTGCCCAGCTCGTTCATGGCTGCACGGTATGAGCGCAGGCCGTCGGTGGTGATCGCCTCTGGTGAGCCATGGCGTTTCAGCGCCTTCTTCATGAAGGTGAGCGCCGCTGCCTTGTCCCGACTTTTGGTGACGTAGCTCTCCAGCACTTCACCTTCATGATCTACGGCTCGCCACAGGTAGACCATCTCGCCGTTCAGCTTCACGTACATTTCGTCCAGGTGCCAGCGCCAGTGGCGGTAGCCACGCATGTGGCTCACCCTCTTCCTCCGCACCTCGCCTGCGAACAGCGGCCCGAACCTGTTCCACCACAGCCGCACCGTCTCGTGGCAGATGTCGATCCCGCGCTCGAACAGCAGGTCCTCCACGTTTCGCAGGCTGAGCGGGAAGCGGACGTACATCAGCACCACCAGCCGGATCACCTCAGGCGAGGAGTTGAAGTAGCGGAACGGACTGGCGGGCTTGCGCGGGCGGGGCATGCAGCGGCCCTACAATCCCCGGATTACCAATGGGTGGATTTGCTCTGACATAGCCGTGCAGTTCCTTTGACAGCACCCCCTAGAAAGTTGCCCATCCAACCGTCGCAAGCGCTCCGGCCATCATCGTTCCGGCGGCTTAAAATCGAGCTGCTGTGAGCGGGCAAACGCGTCCCATTCCTGCCGAGTTCGCATATTGCCCTGCCCCTTATCCCATGCCGATCCTGAGTAATAAACGAACGGTTTACCCGGCTCGACGCGCAAGAGGATCAGGTAATTGTCGGCATCCTGCCTGACATCGTGGATCATACCCGGGTCGACCCTGATCGCGATGGCCATCCGTCCATGATCGCCGTCGGCAGGTCCCCACCACGACAAAAGACCCCGACTGCGATCTACCGTCAGCTCGCCAGCGCCGGATCCGGTCGTCCGCTTTCCAACGCCGATACCAACAAGAATGGGTTCCGGCTTGTTGGACGACAGGGTCGATACGAGCCGCGTGAAATGCGATCCTAGTGGCAAGGTGAACCGCCGGTGTTCACTTATCCGGCGTTCGACGCCGACCGGCCAAGGATCGTAATCAACTGTAAAATCAGCGATCTTCTCGCCTGATGCCAATATTCGATGGCGAGCGGCGTTTCGCGATGTCCAGAGCTTGTTGTCATGCCACACGCCAAGCCCGCCCGCACCCCTGGTCGTGCCGACGTTGTAGAAATCTAAGCCTTCGCCTTGATAGCCATGCTGGTCCTTGGTCCGAAGCTGCCGATCAGCGAACGGCCAAGCGACGTTCTTGCCCCATGAGTCAATCCCGGACCCAGAGGGAGGTTCGGCGGCTTCGAGTGGTTTCGAATAGATCCGGTGTGCAGTGACATCGTTCTCCCAAAGGAGATCGTCGTAGCGGTAGCCCGCCTCTACGACGATCGCGCGAGGCGTCCGGCTCTCGGGCTCCGGCAAGCTACCGCTACGGTGAGGCATCTCCGGCGCTAAGGCTTGCTGCGCGCCGAGAGACGCAGGTGCAGCCAGCAGCGCCAGAAAGATGGCACAAAACGGTCCTGAGCGCGGCGTTTTCCGATGTCGATCCCACATGACGCTAATCCTCCATCCACAACATCAAAGCTCTTTTTTAACCACTTGTATGATGACGTATGATGCAATATCGGTCGGGTCAACGAAGACCTGCAACGATCGGCATCTGCCGGCGACGAAGGGTCCACGATAGGGAGAGCGGACCATGCAGCACGAGCCGCGCCATTCTGCGACCTTACACGTTGGCAAGGTACGGTGGTCGATCTGCGCTCTGCTGTTCGCTGCAACGGCCATTAACTATATTGATCGCCAGATGATCGGCGTTCTCAAGCCGGTACTTGAAGGTGAGTTCGGGTGGACTGAAGGTCAATATGCCAACATCGTTTTTTGGTTCCAAGCAGCTTATGCGATCGGTTTCTTGGCTACGGGACGTTTCGTGGATGCGGTCGGCGCGCGAGTAGGTTACGCGGTCTCTTTCTCACTTTGGACACTGGCCCACATCGCCCACGGAGCAGTGAACTCGGTTACCCAGTTCGGGATCGTCCGGTTCGCTTTGGGTCTTGGCGAGGCAGGAAACTTTCCGTCTGGGCTGAAGGCCGTCGCCGAATGGTTTCCTCAGCGTGAACGTGCATTCGCTACCGGCCTGTTCAACGCTGGCGCTAACGTCGGGGCTGTAGCTACTCCACTCATCGTGCCGGCAATCACAATTGCATATGGCTGGCGCATGGCCTTCGTCGCAACTGGCCTCATAAGCCTGATCTGGCTTGCGGCCTGGCTCATACTTTATCGGCGACCCGAACGGCACGGCCGCCTCAGTCCAGCCGAACTCGCACTGATCCGCAGCGACCCTATTACTTCGACACAGAAGATGCCGTGGATCCGGCTGTTCGCAGTCAGGGAAACCTGGGCATACGTCATCCCCAAGTTCCTTACTGATCCGATCTGGTGGATGTTTTTGTTCTGGCTGCCGGACTTCCTCGGCAAACGTCACGGCCTGGACCTCAAGACGTTCGGAATCCCACTAGTAATCATCTATTTGATGTCTGACGGCGGCAGCGTTTTAGGTGGGTGGGTGTCCTCTCGCCTGATGCGGAAGGGCTGGTCGGCAAACGCTGCTCGTAAGGCTACCATGCTGGGCTGCGCGCTGGCTGCCGTGCCAATCGTCACTCTTCAGAATGTCGACGATCTTTGGCTGGCAGTCCTCCTGCTCGGCATTGCGACGGCGGCACACCAAGGTTTTTCGGCCAATCTGCTTACTCTACCGTCAGATCTGTTTCCTAGCCGCGCCATCGGTTCGGTGGTGGGCATCGGCGGCACTGCGGGTGCGATAGGCGGTATGCTCATTGCCAAGTTCGTCGGCTACGTGCTGGATGTCTCAGACAGCTATGCACCAATCTTCGCTCTTGCGGGTTCGGCCTATCTCTTGGCTCTCTTTGCAATTCACATCGTCAGTCCGAGGCTCGAGCCAGCAGCCTTCAAGCAGCAGGAGGTTGTATGATGACATACCTTGTATAGAACCGGAAAGTCTGTATCGTTCGGGAATATAATGTCGGCTGCCGCCGCGCTCCGGCATCGCCAAACTGGGTCTGGTAAAGACATGAACGAAGCCCTCCTCAACGAGCGTCTGCCGGTTCGGAAACGCAGACCGTCGCTTGTCGACTCCGCATGTGAGCATATCCGCTCGCGGATCAGCGAAGGCGAGCACTGGCCCGGCACCCAGCTCCCTACGGAGGCGGAGTACGTTGAGTCGTTGGGCGTGAGTCGCACGGTCGTTCGGGAAGCGGTGGCGCGGCTCGCAGCGGAGGGGCTTGTTGAGGCGCGACAGGGTAAGGGCGTCTTTGTCAGCGAGACGGCTCGCTATCAGGCGTTCCAGATCACGCGCGACGAGTTGGACAATCTGAGCGACGTGGTTCAGCTGCTGGAGCTTCGGCTCGGCGTTGAGACTGAAATGGCGGGCCTTGCTGCTGAGCGCCGATCGGATGTCGATCTAATGGACATGCGGCGTCAGTTGAAGATTCTTGGCCAGTCCGACGTCGCGATGGACAGGTCAGTGATGGCGGATGTGGCATTTCACAAGGCGATCGCGAAAGCGAGCCGGAACGCTTATTACGTCAAGCTGATCGAGTTCCTCGGCGTTCGATTAGTTCCGCCCCGTTCCATGTTCCTGCGGCGCAGTGAGGCCTATATGGGCGACAGCTATCGCGCGGTGATCGGCGGGGAGCACGAGGCGATCCTGGAAGCGATCGCAGCCAGAGATCCCGATCGCGCTCATTCTGCTGCTCGTACGCACATGAGTGAGAGCTTGAAGCGCCACCGCGCCATTCAAAAATCCATGGAAGACTAAACGAACGCTGATCCGGCTTCCCGCCGGATCAGCGACCACAATAAAGCTGTCAGAAGCACAGTCATACTATGTCATATGGGGAGAATGTCATGTTGAAGGGTCACCTGCGTGCCTCAGCCGCGCTGATCGCCGTCATCGCCGCCGGCGCAGCTGTGCAGCCTGCCGCTGCGCAGTCTACGCCTCCGGCCGTTCCCGCCGGCAGTGTCCCGGAGAAGCCCACGCCCGCCGAATCGGCGGTCGAGGATCCGGCGACGGCCGAAGACATCGTTGTCACAGGCATCCGTCAGAGCCTGGCGCGAGCCGCGGAGATCAAGCGAGAGTCGGTCAACGTCGTGGACTCGATCGTCGCCGAGGACATCGGCAAGTTGCCCGATCTCACGACCGCCTCCGCTCTTCAGCGCGTTCCCGGCGTGCAAGTCGTCATCGGCGGCAACAACGAAGTCGTGGGTGCGCGTATTCGAGGCCTCGAGGACATCGTATCAACGCTGAACGGCCGCGAGATATTTACCGGTGTAGGTCGCGGCTTCTCCTTTCAGGACCTGCCCGCGGAGGCGTTGGCTGGCGTCGACGTCTACAAGTCCAATTCGGCAGATCGGATTGAGGGAGGCGTTGCTGGCGGCGTGAACCTCAAATTGCGGCGGGCCTTGGATTTTAAGGAGCTCACCATCGCGGGCAGCGCACGCGCGACATACCTTCAGGAAGCAGGATCTGACAACACGATCAACCCCGCAATCAGCGCGCTCGTCGCGAACCGCTGGAGTACCGGCATCGGCGACATAGCAGCGATGGTAGGCCTTTCATATCAGCGGAACGAATACGCACGCCCGATCGCATGGAATGACTGGACGCGCAGCACCAACGTCGCCCCGACCACCAACTCGCGCAACCTTCACGCACCGACCGGTTTCGCAGCCGGCACAGAATTTGGTCATTACGAGCGCCCTCAGGCCAACGCATCATTGGAGTGGCAGCCGGAAGTCGGTACCAAAATCTACCTGGAAGGCCTGTTCGCGGGTTATCGCGGAAACGTATTCCAAGCCCGACCTACGTTCCGCGCATTTACCGGCACGTCCTTCGAGGCGCAGGCAGGCAACCAGTGCGAGGAGTTCGCCGTTGGGCCCGATGGTTACTACTCCGGCAACGTGCGGAGCCCGACTAACCCGAATGGCACCGGTACGATCCAGCAACTCTGCAACGCGACCGGATACACGGCACGCAATCTGGAATATTATACCGCCACCGTCGCGAACCGGGCTCGGACCGACATCTACGTCGTTGCGACAGGTTTCAACAAGGAAGCGGGGGCACTGACGTGGAACACTGATCTATCGTATGAGCTGTCGAAGAACAGAAACAACAGTTTTCGTGTCGACGTAGGCAAGCGGATCGCGGAGCTGACGCAGGTCCGCGATGTGGACCACGAGGTGCAGGCGACGACGCCGGGTAACCCAATGAACGATCCTGCGGGGCTCGCCTTCACCAATGGCATGACGGAGGACATCAATCGCAGCAGAGGCACGCTGTGGGCAGTGATGAGCGACGTCAAATACGACTTCGACAGCATCATCGACTATGTTCAGGCCGGCGTTCGCGTCGCCCGTCGCAAGGCATCGTTCGCGCAGTATCTCGGCGGGCCTCCCGCCCCCGGGGGCTCGTTCGTTACGCCAGTGGCCGGCGCCGGGCTGCCTGACGACATACTCGTCGAAGCACCGGGTGTGCCACAAATGAACAACGGTGCAACCTACCTCCAGATCGATCCCAACTACCTGCTGCAGGAGGATATCAAGCGGCAGTTCCGCACTCTCTATCGCATCTCTCCCGACACGCCCGGCTTCGATCCTACCCGTGATTACGATGCCCAGGAGAAGAACTACGCCGGGTTCCTGCAAGCCCGCTATGCCTTCCCGCTGTTCGGATCTGTGACAATCGATGGCTTGATTGGCGCGCGGTTGACCCGCACCGATCGTCGTATTGTCGGCGCCGGACGTGTGACTGATCCGCAAACTAGCACGTCGCGGGTCGTAACGGTCGATCGCTCGACCAGCGATACGGACGTGCTGCCGAATGCCAGCGCGCGCGTCGACTTCGGCGGCGGCCTGCAATCGCGCTTCAACTATTCGAAAACGCTGTCGCGACCGAGCTTCTCGCAGCTCAACCCGGGCCTCAGCTACGTCGTTTCGTACGTCAACACGATCCAGAACTCGGGCTCGGGCGGGAACCCGGATCTGCGGCCGCAGAAAGCGGACAGCTACGACGCGTCGCTGGAATACTATTTCGGCCGCAGCAACTATGTTTCCGCCGTCGCCTTTTACCGCGATATCAGCGACCGCGTCATCACGGGCACCGAAGCGCGGCTGATCGACGGCCTGCAATACGTCATCTCAACGCCGCGCAACCTGGGCTCCGCCAAGATCAAGGGCGTGGAGGTCAGCGGCCAGCTGTTCCTCGACTTCTTGCCGGAAGGGCTGGACGGTATCGGTATGCTCGGCAACTTCACGATCATCGATAGCGAGGTGACCACGCCCGGTGACCGACTGCAGGGCCTGTCGCTGCTCGGCGTGTCCAAATACAATTACAATGCGGGCTTGATCTACGAGAAATATGGCGTCTCGGCGCGGGTGATTTATACCTACCGCTCCAGTTATTTCGACGCCGACATTACCAACGGCCTATCGCTCAGACCCGTGTCAATCCCGGTTGGGCTCAACGGCATCCGAGCTGCAGGACGGCTGGATTTTGGCCTCAACTACGACGTTTCGCGGAACATCACCCTTAGCCTGGCAGGAACCAACATCAACGGCCAGAGAACCCGCAACTTCGAATCTCGCACGGACTTCGTTCGGGAGGTGCGCAACGACGACACCACCTACTCGGTCGGGGTGCGCTTCAACTTCTGACCGCGATTATGCCGATGACGATGCACTTGGGAGACTGAATATGAAATTTGCCCACGCGCGCACCGCGCTATGGCTGGCATTGGCCTCGACCGCGCCGATTGGACTCGGCACTGCTGCACAGGCACAGCGGGCCGCCACCGTTCTTAGCCGTCCGTCGCCGGGACAGGACGTCCGTGTCACGCGTTCTGCGAGCGCGGTGACGATCGACTGGTCCTCTTCTGCAAACGGAGAACGGTCGCAGCTTGTTCTTTCATTGTTGCGCGACCGTCCCCTCGTGGAGG
Source organism: Sphingomonas sp. Leaf343 (assembly GCF_001423765.1). Lineage (GTDB taxonomy): Bacteria > Pseudomonadota > Alphaproteobacteria > Sphingomonadales > Sphingomonadaceae > Sphingomonas. The sequence continues at coordinate 14,028 of NZ_LMPG01000004.1, read as the reverse complement.
CCATCAAGGTAGCAGGCAACACTATCGTCGCGGGCGTCGATCCCGCCGGTGTCGTCACCGTCGGCACGCGTGATATGAAAGAAGGATGGATCATATTCTTCGATAATCCGCGCAAGAAGCCCTTTGAGAGCTTCCCCCTGACGATCGAGCGCGATCGGATCAGCGTACGCAAGGACGGCAAGCACACGAGTATCGTCGTGGGCGGGGCACGCGCCGGGCCGTTTGCAGGAGATTTCGTCTTTACCGTCTATCCCGGATCGCGACTCATCAAGGCGGCGATGGTCATGGCCACCCGGCGGGAGGCGACTGCCTACACTTTCGATGCGGGTTTGACCGCACCCTCCGCAACACCCTTACCCTGGCGCTCGATTGCCTACACGGATCTCAACGACACTCTCGTCCGGCGCGAAGGCGACGCTTCTCAAGGTCCTGCCACGTCGCCTCAGGTACGCGGCCGCATGATCATTGCCGAAGGCGCCGCAGGGAGTGGAGCGCTCGGCATCGTGCCACCGCCTCATCGCTACTTCTATCCGCTTGACTACGCGAACAACGACAATGCCACTTGGTATGGCAGCGACTATCGCAACCTGGCAGGCCGGACCGGCTTCGGCGTGCGGCAGACACTGGAGGGCGATAACCGATGGGTGCCTTGGGTCAACGCTCCGGTCGGCACGCGACAGGACATGGACATCTTCTACCTGCCTGACCCTGGTGATGCAGCCAGCACGACGGCTGCTGCCATGACGCTTACCCGGAACGATCGCTTCAAGTCACTTGACGGCTATCGCACCTTCTCCAGCCATTACCATGTTGAGCATGCGACCGACTTCCTGAACAAGGCCCGCTTCCAGCAGGCTAAGGGTGTGCCGGTTGGCCTAGAAAAGCCCGACTTTGTTAAGCGCTTCAATGCGATGAACGTCGAGATCGTGCATCTAGCGGAACTCCACCTCTCGCGCGAGGACCTGAACCGCGCGGGCGACCGGCTGACCCTGCTGAAAACAATCCACGCCGAAACCGCTCGCTTGTCGGATGATCGACTGCTGCTTCTGCCCGGCGAGGAACCGAACGTCCATCTGGGCGGCCACTGGCTCAGCCTCTTTCCGAAGCCTGTGTTCTGGACGCTGGACCGCACCCCGCAACAACCCTTCGTGGAAGATGATCCGACTTTGGGCAAGGTTTACCACGTCGGCTCTCAGCAGGACGTCTTGAACCTCATGAAAGCCGAGAACGGGCTGATGTGGACCGCGCATCCGCGCATCAAGAGTTCGTACGGTTTTCCAGATGCCTACCGAAACCAGCCGTTCTTCAAGAGCGACCGTTTCCTAGGTGGCGCATGGAAGTCCATGCCGGCGGATTACTCGCAGGCGCGGCTCGGATCGCGCGTGCTCGACCTGCTCGACGACATGAACAACTGGGCAGCAGATCCGTCAGAGCGCAAGTTTACGCCTGGTGAAGTGGACGTCTTTCAGATCACGCGCGACAGCGAACTTTATGCGCACATGAACATCAACTACATGCGCTTACCGGGGCCTTTGCCGACCCATGCGACCGGCTGGGCATCTGTGACCGATGCGCTCCGCGGCGGCCGCTTCTTCACTACAACCGGAGAGGTCCTCATACCGAGCTTCACTGTCAACGGCGCGCAGAGTGGCGAAGATACGGCCGGAGGTACGGTCACGGTGCGCGCCACGATCGAAGGCACGTTCCCCCTCGCCTATGCCGAAATCGTCAGCGGCGACGGTAAGAAGGTGTTCCGCGACCGCGTCGACCTTACCGACACTGCACCATTCGGCAGCCGTATCATCGAACGTCGCATCGGCATGCGCGGGCGGACATGGGCGCGACTGGAAGTCTGGGACGTCGCCACCAACGGCGCGTTCACGCAACCCGTATTCCTCGGACGGCGATGACAGCCGGCTTCGCACCCATCGCCAACCCTTCCGGCACATCGGGGGAATTCATGTTCGACCGCACCTTTTATGCCACCCATCCCGACATGATGGTCGGCGCATCCAATGCCGATCTGCGCGACCGTTACCTTGTGCCCGGCCTCTTCCGTCCGGGCGAAGTGGTCCTCACCTATTCGCACGGTGAACGCTTCATTATTGGAGGCGCAGTGCCGAAGGGGCAGCCGCTGGAACTCCCGCGCCAGGTGGAGCCGGACAGCGCCGCCGGTCATTCGCTGCTAGAACGCCGTGAACTGGGCATCGTCAACATCGGCGCTGGAGCCGGCCGTGTCACAGTCGACGGGCAGGTATTCGACCTTGCACGGTATGAGGCGCTCTACGTTCCGATGGGCTCGCAGGACGTGAGCTTTGCTGGCGAGGGCGCGCGGTATTACCTGCTCAGCGTGCCAGCGCACAGGACCTATCCCCTGCGCAAGGTTACGCTGGCAGAAGCCAATCCAATGGAGCGGGGTGATCTGAGCACCTCAAACGATCGCACCATCTATCAACTCGTACTGCCGCATCTGTGCGCCAGCGCGTCCCTGTGCCTGGGTCTGACGCAACTGAAGCCGGGGTCAGTGTGGAATACGATGCCGCCGCATGTTCATGAGCGTCGCAGCGAAATCTACCTGTACTTCGACCTCGAAAACGAAAATCGCGTTTTCCATTATATGGGCAGGCCGGACGATCTGCGGCATATTGTGATCGACAACGAGCAGGCAGTGATCAGCCCGCCCTGGTCGGTACATATGGGCGCCGGCACCAGCAACTATACCTTCATCTGGGCCATGGCCGGCGAGAACCAGGATTATAACGACATGGACGTATGCGACATATGCCAGCTCCGATAGCTCATCCCTTTGACCTGACCGGTCGCGTCGCAATCGTCACCGGCGCCAACACGGGTATCGGCCGCGCGATCGCTGTGGCGCTGGCGCAGGCCGGCGCGGATGTGGCATGCGTAGGCCGCACCTCAGCCGACAACACTGTGCGGGAGGTGCGTGCGCTGGGTCGCCGAGCAGAGATAATCTCCGCTGACCTATCGACGATCGAGCCCGTGCAGCGTGTTGTCGAGGAGACACTCGAGAAGCTGGGGGCACTCGACATCCTCGTGAATAACGCGGGCATTATCCGGCGCGGCGACGCCATCGCGTTCACCGAGGAGGACTGGGATGCGGTGATCGACACCAACTTAAAATCGGTCTTCTTCCTCGCTCAAGCTGCCGGCAGGCACATGATCGCAACGGGTCGCGGGCGTATCATCAACATTGCGTCGATGCTGACATTTCAAGGCGGTATCCGCGTCCCGAGCTACACTGCTTCAAAGAGCGGCGTTGGAGGGTTGACCAAACTGCTCGCGAATGAGTGGGCGAAACACGGCATCACCGTCAATGCCATCGCACCTGGCTACATCGCGACGAACAACACTGCAGTACTGCAAGCCGACGAGGAGCGTAACCGCGTCATTCTGGAGCGCATTCCCGCAGCAAGATGGGGTGATCCCAAAGACTTGGGAGGTGCCGCGGTTTTCCTCGCGTCTGATGCCGCCGCATATGTTCAGGGTCATATCCTTGCTGTCGACGGGGGATGGCTGGCTCGCTGAGAAACCCGCCTGCGCAGCGGCTAGCCGTCTATGTACCGTCTGCGCTCAGATCTGCCCTGTTGGGAACGCCGTCACGCGCAACTTCGCCGCTCCGTAGGGCAGGAGAGCCAGCCTCTTCGCTGCTCCCGCAATGATCGGTTGGGTCGGCACGGGGTCCGCGGCGCCATCGGTCATCGACCAGTTGCCGACCGGTCGCAGACTCGTCACGAGCACGACCGGTGGATCACGGCGAGAAAAGGGGACTGGACCCACCGGTCGCTCCACGCGCTCGATCGGCGACGATCGCATCGCCGCATACGCCCATGTCCCGGCCGGCCGTACTTCCCAGTCCGCCGTCAGCCCGCGCTGTCTGAGCTTGCTCCAGCGTTCCTCGATCGGCAGCGCAAAGACGAGCGGTCCCTGCTCGAAAATGGTCTCGCCGTCCGGCCCAGGCACCGCACGCGGCGTGCTCACAAAGGCGATCTCGATACGATCGCCTCTGCGCCACTCGCGATCGAGCCGCGCGAAGCTGCCAGCCCGAGCCGCCGGCTGTGGTAAGCCGTTAACGGCGATGATCGCCGTTTCCGCCCACGCTGGGATGCGGAGCTGGATCGGGAACTTGACGGGTCGCTGAGGCTCGACGGCAATGACAATTGTGTTGCGGAACGGGTAATCCGTGCTTTCGCGGAGTTGCACGGCCACACCGCGCACCTGCGTGTGCACCTCGCATGGCGCATAGATGGCAGCGGCGAGCCCGTCCTCCGCGGACGCCATCCACAGGCTGGTCGTCAATTTGGGCCAGCCCTGATGAAAGTTCGCGGTGCAGCAGCCGAAATGCGGCTCCAGCCCGAACAGGTTGGAATCGGGGCCGTTGGTCGTCCAGGGTCCCTTCGCGCGGCTGCACTGCACCTGATTAGGTTGCTGATCGTACTGGTGTGCCCACATATCGTCGGTGAACGTCGCGGGTAACGCGTTATAGGCGATCCGCTCGATTCGGTCGCCGAGCGCGGCGTCGCCCGTGATCGCCAGCGCATGCTCCAGCGAGTACATCGCCTCCACGATCGCGCACAGTTCGACGCCCTGGCTGGGGCTACGCCCCGCCAGATGCTCGTCCGCCGAATAGATCCCAATCGGCAGGCCATGATACCGGTCGAGCGTGGCCAGCTGGCGATGGACTGCCTGCCGATCGGCGGCATCCCCGGAGATGACGGACCATACCGGCGAGGCCTTAAGACCCTGCGCGTTGTTGACGCCGTGGACGGCAAGCGCCGGATCCTTCAGCCCCTGCGGCACCTCGCCGGCCACGTCGGGCTTATCGAGCCCGATCGAGGCCTTCGTGGTTTTCGTGCGGTACGGATAGTCCGCGAACAACGCCTGCCAGTCGAAGCCCTGTTGCTTGAGCAGCGCTGCCAGCTCCAGCAGCCGTGCGTCACCGGTTCGATTATACAGCCAGACGACCGACACCAGCTGGTCCTGCCAACGGAATCGTCCCCAGTCCTTTAACGGCCGCGCAGGCAGCGCGCCGAGCTGATGAACAAAGTAGTTCGTCATAAGTGGGATGACGCGGGGGTCACCGGTCAATTCGTGATACTGGGTCAGCACCTTCAGCATCACCATGCGCGGCCACCAGTCGTCGTTGGATCGTGGACCGAACATGCCGTCGGGCTTCGCGCTCTGCAGCGTCCAGTCGATAAACCGCTGCGCTTTCGCCTTCAGCGCCGCGTCGTCGAGCTGCCAGGCCAGCGGCAGCAATCCGTCAAGGAAGTACGGCCCCCTCTCCCAGCTTTCGCCCGTCCCGCCCAACCAGCCGCTGTTCGGGCCGACATCGGGCCATGTCTCGTCCAGCCGCCCACCCATACCACGCGCCTGGATTGCCAGCTGTCGCTTCAGCCAGCCGGCCGGTTTGACCGCGCCCGTGGGCAGCAGTTGAAACGGCTGCGGTGCCAGCGGCACGCGGTTCCGGCCGACCGCGCCCGGGGCGTTCGACGCGGGAGCCGCGGCGCGGGTCGGGATGGCCACACCGAGCCACACCAGAGCACCTGTCGCAGTCGTGGCGTGGAGCAGGGCACGGCGGCTGCACACGAAGTTCATGATCGATCACCTCTGCAATCCATCGCCCGTCCGGTCCATGAGACGCCCGACCGGCTGACAACGGAGCTTATTTCCCGCCTCCCGGCTCGGCCGCGTGCAGTGGAGCATGGATGCGCGCGAAAGTCGAAATCGGCAGCTTGCTCTCGGCGCGGTCGTAGGTGAGCAGACCGTTGATCTCGCCCTCGACGTCGGTGGTCTGCGTGTAGACCGCCGCGCTCAGGCCAATCTCCCGCGCCTGACGGATCACCTCAGCGTATTTACGCTGATAGCGCGCCTGATAGTCGGCCTTGTCCTTGGCGGTCTGATAGCCCCAGTTGTTCTTCGCCGGGAACCAGAGATGGCCGGGAACCGGCAGCCCGATGCCCCCGAACTCTCCGATCACGATCGCGCGATGCGTCTGATGCGAAGGGGCCTTTGGCACGTCCTCGTAGGTGTGAATGTCGTAGATGTCAGAACCAGCGTCACCCGTATCCAGCCAGCCCGACACCTTGTTGACGAGGCGGCTGGGGTCGAGCTCGTGGACCATCTTGGCAAGACGCGTCGAGGCGTACTGGCCCCAGCCCTCGTTGTTGACGACCCACGTCACGATCGAGGGATAGTTGCGCAGGTCCGCGATCATGCGCGTCAGCTCGTATTCGAACTCGTTGGTCGTCTCTTGAGGCATCACCGCCTCGCCCTGCGAGGTTGGGCGGACGAACTGGTCGAGGCTTTCGTCCTCCTCGCCCGACGGCATGTCCTGCCAGATCAGAATGCCCATCCGATCGGCCTCGTAGTAGTATTGCGCCGGCTCCACCTTGATGTGCTTGCGCAGCATGTTGAAGCCGGACTTCTTCAGATAGTCGATCTCGAAACGGATCGCCTCTTCCGATGGCGGCGTGAGCAACCCGTCGGGCCACCAGCCCTGATCAAGGGTGCCGTTCTGAAAGACCGGCTTGTTGTTGAGCATCATGACCGGCTGGCCGGGTATCTTGCCGATGCCGATCGAGCTTTTGCGCATCGCGAAGTATGCGTCGACTGTATCCCGCGGCGCCCCCTGCACCACTGCATCGCGGTAGGCCGCCGCCTCCTGCGCGGTCAGGATCCTGTCGCCCCGTTCGCGGTGCGGGCTGTTGTCTGGCCCGACATAGGGGCTCTTCACCTTCACCAGCTCGACCTTCAGGTCATAGAGGAACGGGCTTTCCGGCGACCATAGCTGCGCATTCGGGATCGCGAGTGTCGCGGCACGATTGCCGCGCACCAGCGTCGTCGCGACTGTCCGGCCCTTTTGCAACGCGGTGATCCGGACCGCGTCGTCATCCGCCGCGCTGCGGTTCAGCGCGACGTCGACGGACAGCGTGCCGCGGTCGATGTCAGGCGTGATCTTCATGTCTTCGACATGGAGTGCGGGCACCGGCTCCAGCCATACCGTCTGCCAGATGCCGGTAACCGGCGTGTACCAGATGCTGTTCGGCTTCAGCACCTGCTTGCCGCGTGGTTGCGCACCGGTCGAGGTGGGGTCGGTGACCTGCACGACCAGCTCGTTAGCACCCTTTTTCAGATAGTCGGTCACGTCGAGGCTGAACGCGTCCGACCCGCCGCGATGCGAGCCGACGAGGCTGCCGTTGACGGAGATGCTCGCCTCGTAATCGACCGCGCCGAAGTGAAGCAGCACGCGCTGCCCGCTCCAGTCGGCAGGCACCTCGAAGTTCCGCCGATACCAGAGCCTGTCATCCGGGGTGACTGGCCGGGCGACGCCGGACAGGCGCGACTCCACGGCGAATGGTACCAGGATGCTGCCGTCCATCTGGGTTGGCTGGGGAGCGGCCTTGGGGCGGACGGCATAGTCCCATGTACCGTTGAGGTTCAGCCACTTCGCACGCTTCATCTGCGGTCGCGGGTAGCTCCGCCATGCGTTGTCCGGCGTGACGGTGCGACCCCAACGCGTGACGAGTTCACTGGTGTAGATCTTCCCCGGGGGAGTGGAGGGAGCGGTCTGCGCTGCGGCGATCGGAGCGATCGCGGTTCCGGCAAGTGCCGCCATCATTATGGCCAACGTCTTCATCTCTCTCTCCCTGTTATGCCGGCTCCGCAGTCCTAAACTGTCGCCACGGCCATTTGGCTGATAAACTTCCGGACTAATCGGACATCCCGCCACGGATCGGCTCGACCCGGCGCCGAACCCCGACCTGCTTGGCCCAGCGATCCCACGCGGAGACCAGACGCGTTGCGACTGTTGGGTTGGCTGCAGCGACGTCATGCGTCTCCGTTCGGTCCGTCGACAGATTGTACAATTCCCAGGGACGGAACACCGGCGTGGTGGGCCCCGGTGCGCGCGCGACCAGCTTCCAGTTGCCGTCGATGATCGCGCGCGACCCCTCATGCTCGAAGAACAGCGGGGCGCTGCGCGTCACCGGCCGCCCCTGGAGAGCACCGGCAAGCGAGATACCGTCCATCGGCTGGTCGGACGGCAGTCGCGGCGTGACATGCGCCAGTTCGAGCAAGGTCGGTGTCACGTCGGTAATGTGCGCGGCATCGTCGATCGTGCGGTTCTCCTGAGCGCCCATATGGCCAGGCCAGCTCAGGAAGAACGGCGTGTGCGTGCCGCCCTGATAAGCCTCCGCCTTCCACCACCGGAACGGCGTGTTGGCGGCGCTGGCCCAGTAGCTGCCGATGGTCGCCATCGTCTCGTCGCCGCCGATCCGGGTGAGTGCCGGATACTCGCCATACTGCACGCGGCGACCGTCCCGCGTTTCGCTCCAGCGATCGTAATCTGCATAGGTCATGACCTCTGGCGAGGCGCCGTTGTCGATCAGGAAGGCAATCGCGGTATTCTCGTACTGGCCGTTCGCCTTGAGCTGCGCAACGACGCGGCCGATGCCGCGGTCCATCATCTCGATCATCGCCGCATGCGTCGCCATCTTGCGGACCTGCACCGCCCGTTCGGCGGCTGTCAGGTTCTGCCACGCGATACCGGCATTGTTCTCATATTGCCGGTCGAGCGACGATAGCGGATTAGTGGCAGGAGCGATCAGGCCCAGCTCGACCTGCCGCGCATAACGGCGACGGCGCATTGCCTCCCACCCGTCGGCATAGCGCGGAAGGTATTTTCGAATGACGGCTTCGGGCGCCATTAGAGGCCAATGCGCCGCGGTATAGGCGAGATACATCATGAACGGTTGTCGCGAGGCGGACAGCCGCTTTACCTCCCCGACCGCATGATCGCTGATCGCGTCCGTCAGGTAGAAGCCCTTGGGCACCGATCGAACCGGCTCGAAATCGTTCACCAGGCTGAAGGGATCGTAATAGTCGGCGATCCCCCAGATGATGCCCCAATGATGCTGGAACCCCCGTGCGACCGGATAGGTGGAACGATCGCCGAAGTCGCGTGACGCATAGCCCTGGTGATTGAGCCATTTCAGTTGCTCATTTCGATCCTTGATCGGGGTGGCCGCAGTCAGATGCCACTTCCCGACCATCGTCGTCGCATAGCCGGCTGCGCGCAGCTCCTCCGCGACGGTCGGCACGCTCTGGGAAAGGCTATAGCCGTTCTCGCCCATGCCGACCCGGTGCGGATAGCGCCCTGTCAGCAGGCTGGCGCGCGACGGGCAGCAGCGCGACATGTTGTAGAAGTTCCTGAACCTCAGCGAACGCCGGGCCAGCGCGTCTAGGTTAGGCGTATCGACCTCGCCACCCATCGCACCGAGATCGGAATAGCCGATATCGTCGCCCATGATGACGATCATGTTCGGGTGATCGGCGCCGCGGATCAGCGGCGCTGGCTCAGTCGCGACGCGCTGGCCCGCGAATGCCGGTACCGCCGCCGATCCTGCGAGCAGCGTTGCCCCAGCCGTCAGTACCCAGCCGGCAGTCCTGCTCCCTATATTCTTGCGCATCGCAATCCTTCCTATGGATGTTCGGCTTCGGCGGCACTGCCGCCCCAATTCTGGCGCGGTCCCTTCAGTCCCGCGTCATAGCGTTCCTGCCAGGGGTCGACATCGCTGGCAGCCGCCCACCCTTCCCACTCGCCGGCCATATGACGCAGCATCGTACCGTGCCGCACGGCGACGCGCGTCTCCGTAGGGTCGCGGCTCAAGTCGTAGAGCTGCCACTCGCCACCGAAGCGCATGACCGCCTTCCACCGGCCGTCACGCACCGCACGGTTGCCCTCATGCTCCCAGAACAGTGGTGTAGCACGCGTCAGCATCCGGCCTCGGAACGCCGGCACCATCGTGCGGCCTGCCATCGGCAAAATCGTGTGGCCCTGAAACGTCGTCGGGTAGGTCGCGCCCGCAATTTGGGCCAGCGTCGGCATGATATCTATCAGGTGCCCCGGCGCGCGCACCAGACTGCCGTTCAGGCGCGGATCGATACCCCTTGGCCAGGACACGATTAGCGGCGTCGCAATCCCGCCTTCGCGCGTGAAATGCTTGAAGTGGGAAAAGGGCGTGTTCTGCAACATCGCCCAGTTCATGCCCGCGAACACCCGCGAGTGGGATCCGCCGAGATCCTGCCCTTCGGCCACTCCCCACGGCCCGCCCTCCGCATTGCCGCCGTTGTCGGACAGAAAGAGGATCACCGTATTTTCGAACACCCCGTCGCGCTTCAATCCCGCGACGAGATCCCCCACGGCCTTGTCCATGCGCGACACGTCCGCGGCGTAAACTTCCATAATCCGCTCGAACCGTGCGCGGTCGGCGGCGTTCAGCGTGGACCAGGGGGACGATCCCGGCAGCCGCGGCGTCAATCGGGCATTCTGGGGGAATAGCCCCAGGGCTTTTTGGCGGGCGAACCGCTCGCGGCGCATCCTGTCCCATCCGGCGGCGTAGCGTCCACGGAGCCGCGCGATGTCCGCGCGTGGCGCCATCAGCGGGAAATGCGGGGCGGTAAACGGAAGATACAGGAAGAACGGCTTGCTCTGCGCCTCCGCCTCCCGCGCGAAGCGAAGACCCCAGTGGACGAACATGTCGGACGCATACCAATAGCCGCGGCCGACTTCCGGCGAACTTGTCGGCACCGCGCGCCCATCGATGTACAGGGTCGTGCGGTTTTTCGTCGTCTGATCGGGAAAGTACAGACCGCCGAGCGGCGGCGTGATCGAGCGGTCGAACCCCCGTGTCCAGGGAGATACCCCGTGCGTGTTGCCGACATGCCATTTGCCGCTGATTGCCGTTCGGTAGCCTGCTCCGTGCAGCACCTCCGCGATTGTGACCGCGCGCGTTTCCAGCCGGCCGTGCAGCCCGCGCGATCCTGGTACGACCACTTCCTCGAGGTGACCCAGGCCCGCCTGATGCGGATAGAGGCCGGTCAGCAGCGACGCGCGCGACGGACTGCACCGTGCGGCATTGTAGAACTGCGAGAAGCGCAACCCACGTGCCGCCAGCGCATCGATGTTAGGGGTCGGGATTTCGCCCCCGTAGCTGCCGATATCCGAAAACCCCATGTCATCTGCGAGGATCACGACGATATTCGGGCGAGCGACAGCGGTCCCCGACGAGGGTGAAGCAGGAGGCGCCTGCCCGGACAGCAGGACCGCCGCGCCGCCGAGCAGTACCGCCCTGACCGTCCGGGACGCCGTCGCCATCCGCTGTGTCTCTACAGCTTGCCGCGGACGCCGATCACGAAGCGGCGGTCGGCGCTGCGCTCCTGCGTCAACGGGCCATCGATGAAGATCGCGCGCTCGCGATTGGGTTGTTCGGTCAGGTTGATGCCCGACACGGTGATCGCGAACCGCGGGTTGACGTCGTAGGAGATCGACGCATTCAACTGACTACGTTCATCCTGATACAGTGGCAGATTGTTGGTCGCGTCGGTCGCTTCAGTCCGCAGGAAGGGATCGCGGAAGGTGTAGCGCACGCGGGCGTTGAGGCCGTACTTCTCAAAGAACAGTGTGAGATTGTAGTTGTTCTTCGACAGGTCGCGCAGCGGCAGGTTCACCGTCACGACACCACCGTCGACCGTCGGGATCCCCGGCAGCGTCAGCGTCGTATCGCGCTTGCCGTCCTGATACGTGTAGTTCGCCAGCACGCCGAACCCGCCGAGCGGTCCAGGCAGGTAGGTGAAGCTGTGCTGGAAGTTGACCTCCACGCCCTTCAGTGTCGCGCTACCCTGATTCTGCGGTTGGTTGATGCCGGTACAGATGCCCACCGCGCCCGAGAAGTCGACCGCCACGGGGTTGAAGATACCGCCGACACAATTGCTTTCGACAAAGAATCCGACCGCCGGATCGCGTAATTGCGGCGCGACTGCGACCGTGGTGATGAGGTCATGGAACTTCTTGTAGAAGGCTCCGACCGACAACAGGCTGTTGCGATCAAAATACCATTCGGCGTCGAGATCGAACTGGTCGACGGTCTGCGGCTTCAGCGCCGGATTGCCGGCGCTGACGTAGTTGTTGATGATCGGGAAGACGACGGTCGGCGCAAGCTGGGCAAAATCCGGCCGCCGCAACGACTTCGCGTACGAGGCGCGCAGTAGAACGCCGCGCGTCGGTTCCGCCGAGAAGATCACTCCCGGAAGCACGTCCGTATATTCCTGCGTCGACGACACGTCGCTGCCGACTCCGTTGGTGATCGCCAGTCCCGATGCGGTCTGCTTGGTATGGACCACCCGCGCGCCGATCTCGCCGCGCAAACCAAGGCCGGCGATGTCGGCTTCCAGATTGAGCTTGGCATACCCCGCATAGGTCCGCTCCTTCACGGCGAAGCGCGCACCGAGATCCTCCGGGGGTATCGCAGCCAGCCGCGTCGCCGCACGGATCGCGGCTGGATCGTTGGTCAGCGACGATGCGACCACGAACCCGCCGGTATATTGCCGATCGGTGAAGGCGAAGAAGTCGTCCGGCACCCGTTCGAAAAACTCGGGCCGCTGTGCAGCGGTGAAACCCGGAAACTGCGGCGACACCTGCGTCGTCCGCCGTCGCCGCGAGTCCGTCTGGTTCAGGCGGACGCCTGCCTCGATGGAGCGTAACGGCCCCCATTCGGTACGCCACTGCCCGTCGATCCGCTGCGCATTTTCGACGTTGCGGAAATAGGTGTAGTTATCGCGCGCGATGAACGTCTGGTAGTAGGCGGGATTGGCGATGTTGGCCGCCAGCGGGCTGGTGCGATCGAGGTTCCAGTACAGGTCGTCGCCCGTGATGTCGAAGGCGAACGGCGGGCTAATACGGCCACCGGCACCGCCGAACGCGGGGCTTGCAGGGTCGCTGTACTGGGCGACGAGCTGGACGTTGGCGTCCAGCGTGTCCGATCCGGCGCGGCTCGCCTCGAACTTCAGGGTGACGTCACCCGCCTCCCACTCGCCGCCGGTCGCCGCGATGTAGGATTTGGTGTTGCGGATCGGCGCCTCGCCGGAAGACCGGAACTGCGTGCCGCCAATCGTTCCCGACACCATCTGGCGATAGGTATAGCCGCTCGACGTCACCTCCTCGATGTTCGCCGCGGACTGGAAGGGCAGCTCCGAAATATCGAGCGGCTGCTGCATGAAGACGCCCTTCTGGCTGCCCTCGTTGCGCTGATCGACATAGGTGCCGTCGACGAACAGCTTCAATTGCGAAGAGGCTTGCCATTCGGCAGAGCCGGACAGCGAAGCATTCGTGCGCTCGTTGCCCGAGAAGAACTGCTGCGCGTAATTGGGCCGCAGGTACGGATCGGGCGTGCCGTCGCCATTCAGGTCGACCGTCGTACGCGACAGATAGCGGACGTTGAGCTGATCCTCCCGCACCGTCTGTTTCAGGTAATTGCCGGCCAGCACGATGCCGACCTCGCCGACGCCCGTGTCGAACTTCTGACCGAACACCGCCGACACATGGGGATTGTACGCGTCGGCGCGGCCGGCATATTCCATGTCCGCCCGGATCGTACGGATTGGCGATCGCAAGGCGAGCCCCTTGTAAGTACGCAGATCGACGATGCCGCCGACCGATCCCTCGATCTGGTCAGCGGTCGGGACCTTGGTTACTCGAACCGACGCGATCAGTTCCGCGGGCAAGTCGTCGAAGCTGATGCCGCCGCGCGCATCCGCAGCCGGCGTCGTCGCGCGACCGTTGATCAGCACAAGGTTCTGGCTCGATCCGCGTATTGAAACGCCGCTGCCCACGCCACGATTGCGGTCGATCTGCACGCCCGGAAGGTTCTCCAGTACCTCGGCAAGGTTCTGGTCCGGCAGCTTGCCGACATCCTCGGCGTTAATGACGTCGACGATATTGATCGCCGACCGTTTCTCATCGGTCGCCGCCCGAAGCGAGTTGCGGATGCCCGTAACGACGATCTCGGTTGCCGCTTCCTCATCATCCGGGGTGGCGTCCGCGCCGGCCGCGTCCTGCGGCGGAACCGACTGATCTTCGACGGGTCGTGATGTCTGCTGAAACGCCGCAGGAACGAACGCGCTCGCCGCGCGGATCGTGTACGCGCCTCCAGCACCCCGGTTCACCAT
>NZ_LMPG01000003.1 GCF_001423765.1 Sphingomonas sp. Leaf343 | reverse complement strand
GTTTACAACTCGCAGTCACTAGATGGCTTCCGCCCTGGGAGATGAAACATGGCCGCCGTGGCCTTCAATATCGACGAGGCCTACGAGCCTACTGCACACGAGATCGAGGCGGCCGGTAACGCCGCGCGTGCACTGTCGAGGGTAGATTCCAGCCGCCCTATTCACCTGACTGTAGAAGGGGCAGGTGAGGACGTTATCAGCCTGCCGTCTGGTGTGTTCAACAGCATCGTCAAGATGCTAGTTGAGATCGGCAACGGTCATGCCGTCACTGTCGTGCCGGTACAGGCAGAGCTTACAACTAGCCAAGCAGCCGACCTGCTCAACATGTCGCGTCCACACCTCATTAAGCTCTTAGAACGCGGTGATCTGCCGTTCCGGATGGTCGGCACGCATCGTAAGCTGCTCGGACGCGACGTGCTGACCTACCGCAGCCGCATGGATGCGGCCCGGCATGAGGCCCTGCAGGAAATGGCGGATCTGGATCAGGAAGCTGGCCTCTTCGACGATCACACGCCTCTCGATCGTCCCTGATGCTGGTCGGCCGCTACACCGTCCTGCTCGATGCCAACGTCATGCACCCCTCCATCGTGCGGGGTGCGCTTTTGTGGTTCGCCGCCAGCCGGCTGTTCCGGCCGCTCTGGAGCGAGGCCATCCTGGCCGAGTGGGAGGAAAGCTTAAGGCGACGGTTTGCCGATCTGGCAGCTGACCATTTCCAACGCCAGCGGACCTACATGGACAGCTTCGGAGAGGCGCTGGTGGAAGGCTACGAACCGCTGATGCCTGCCCTGACACTGCCTGATCCCAAGGACGTCCATGTTCTTGCCGCAGCGATTCACGGCAGAGCCGACGCGATTGTCACGTACAACCTCAAGGATTTTCCGGTCGAAGCAGCCGCCCGCCACGGTATCGAGGTGAAGCATCCCGACGACTTCATCGTTAATGTCATCGACCTCGATACGGCCAAGGCGCTGACCGCAATCGGAAACCAACGCCGTCAGTTTCACAATCCCGCTGTCACCGCCGAAGATTACCTCGACCGCTTTCGGAAAAGCGATTTGGTCCAAGCAAGCCACCGACTGCAACCCCTTGTCGAGCTATTCTGAATGAGGGTTCTGACACCAGTAAGCGCTTGAAAGGCGGCGACCTATCTCAAGCGTCAGAACCGTTCGGTTTTGACACAAAGCTTCCTCGAAAACGATGGTCTTTTGGGAACGATAGATCTTTCCCAAAAGCCGTTTTCACACGAGAAGGGAGAACACTAGAACCGCTTGCGAACGCCCACAGGCGGTAGAGCGCGGCACGCTAAGCGCCGCGCTCGATCGGATTATTCAGCGAGGCTTTCGATAATTGGGCACTCCGGGCGATCATCGCCGTGACAGCGCTCAACCAAGTCGATCAGCGCCAATTGCATAGCTTTCAACGCGCGCGCCTTGCGGCCCAGCTCGGCAGCGCGCGCTTTCGCCAGCGCCTTAACTTCGGCGCTCGACCGATCCCGATCCGACCACAAGCCGAGTAGCGTGCGGATCTCCTCGATTGGAAACCCAAGGTCTCGCGCGTTGGCGATGAACCGCAGCCGATGAATGTCCACTTCCGAATAATCCCGGTAGCTCCCGCGCCGGAGCGGTGCGGGCACAAGGTCGATCTTCTCGTAGTGGCGGATCATGCGTTGCGAGACGCCGCTGGCCTCCGACGCCGCCCCGATGTTCATAGTTTCACCGTGTTCAGACGCAGCGCGTTGAGCACGACGGTGAAGGAAGAGAGGGCCATCGCAGCGCCAGCCAGCATTGGTGACAGAAGGATGCCGGCAACGGGGTAGAGCACGCCGGCCGCGACGGGCACGCCGACCCCGTTGAACAGGAATGAGAAGAACAGGTTCTGCCGAATGTTCCGCATCGTCGCACGGGCGAGCTTGCGCGCGCGCACGATCGCCGAAAGATCGCCGCGTGTGAGCGTCATGCCCGCGCTTTCTATCGCTACGTCGGTTCCCGTCCCCATCGCGAGCCCAACGTCGGCAGCGGCCAGCGCCGGGGCGTCGTTGATACCGTCGCCGGCCATTGCAACCTTGGCACCATCAGCTTTCAATTCGCCGATGATCCGCGCCTTATCTTCCGGTCGCAGATCGGCGCGTACATCGTCCAGGCCGCCCACGGCGCGCGCAACCGCATCGGCCGTCCCGCGATTGTCGCCCGTCAGCATGATAACGCGCAGACCTTCCTTGCGAAGAGCCGCGATGGCGTCGCGCGCCGAAGGGCGCACCGGGTCAGCAACCGCGAGCAAGCCCGCGAGTGCGCCGTCGATCGCGATCAGGATGACGCCGGCTCCCTCGCTCCGATGGCGATCGGCCGAAGCGTCGAGTGACTGGGGATCGGCACCGACCCGGCTCATTTGTGCGGCATTGCCGATCACCACCGATCGGCCGCCAACCGTGGCACTGACACCCATGCCGGTCTGCGAAGCGAAGTCTGCGACCGTGGCGAGTTGCAATCCGCGTTCCTTGGCGGCGACGACGATCGCGTGGGCTAGCGGGTGTTCGGACTGTCCTTCGACAGCCGCAGCGAGCGCGAGCATGTCGTTCTCTCCAACGGTGCCGGTTGCCTCGATCGCGACCAGCGACGGCTTGCCTTCCGTTAGCGTGCCCGTCTTGTCGATGACCAGCGTATCGACCTTATCGAGTGCCTGTAGGCTTTCGGCATTCTTGACGAGCACGCCGGCCTGCGCGCCGCGGCCGGTGCCAACCATAATCGACATAGGGGTCGCGAGCCCGAGCGCGCACGGGCAGGCGATCACCAGCACGGCGATCGCATTAAGAAGGGCGTGACCCATGCGTGGCTCGGGACCGACCAGCGACCACACCACGAAGGTCGCGACCGAGATCAGCACGACCAAAGGTACGAACCAGCCCGATACCCGGTCGGCGACCGCCTGGATCGGGGCACGGCTGCGCTGCGCTTCCGCGACCATGCGGACGATGCGCGCCAGCATCGTGTCCGAACCGACCGCGCCGGCTTCCATAACGAGGCTGCCCGTGCCGTTCACCGTCCCCCCCGTGACTGCGGCATCGACTTCCTTGAGGACGGGGGCCGGCTCGCCGGTGAGCATGGATTCATCGACCGAGGAGCGACCCTCGACCACCACGCCATCGACCGGGATCGCATCGCCGGGGCGGACCCGCAACCGATCTCCGGTTGCCACGTCGGCAAGGCTGACTTCTTCCTCTGACCCGTCAGACCGCAACCGTCGCGCTGTCTTGGGAGCGAGGTCCATGAGGGCGCGTATCGCGCGGCCAGTCGCCGCTCTGGCGCGCAATTCGAGAACCTGTCCGAGCAACACCAGTGTCACGACGACGCCGGCAGCTTCGTAATAGACTGGGACCATGCCCCCGTGCATCCGGAACGTCGCAGGGAAGATGCTGGGCGCGAGTGTTGCGACCAGGCTGTAGAGGAATGCCGCACCGACGCCGATCGCGATCAGCGTGAACATATTCAGATGGCGGGTGCGAAGCGACATCCACCCCCGCTCGAAAAACGGCCATCCCGCCCACAGCACAATTGGCGCAGTGAGTGCGAGTTGGACCCAAGGCGAAGCGGTAGGGCTAACAACATGGAGCCCAAACATCTCGGCGAACATCGAAACAATGAGCAGCGGAACGGTGAGCGCTCCTGCTACCCACAAACGCCGGGTGAAATCGACTAGTTCTGGATTGGGACCGTCATCGAGCGACGGCTCTTCCGGTTCGAGGGCCATGCCGCAAATGGGGCACGTTCCCGGCCCTTCCCGACGAATCTCAGGGTGCATGGGGCACGTCCACATCGCTCCCGGGGTTGCCACCGGCTCGGGCTTTGGCTTGGCCCCAAGGTAGGCATCAGGGTCAGCGACGAACTTGGTTCGACACCCTGCACTACAGAAATGATACTCGTGCCCGGCATGCTCGGCATGGTGCGCTGTTTTTGCCAGATCAACGGTCATGCCGCATACCGGGTCGGTCACTGTGGCAGAAGGTTCTCCGCCCGCTTTCCCTGAGCAGCATCCTTCCTTGGCAGCTTGTGGAACAGCCGGAGATTTGGAGGACGAGCAGCAGGACGCGCCCGCCTCGCGCTCGATCGCAGCAGCTTTATCAGCTTGCTTGTTCGAGCACCCGCAGCCCCCGGCCAAATGGGCGTGGAAATCAGGGTCGTTCATAGAAAAACTCCTTCAACCCGAGAGCATGTAGGGTCTGACACCGTGTCAGGGTCAAGCCCCCCTTCCAACGACTCACGGCACCTAATTAAATTACGTCGCAAAGCTCGATTGCCCTCAAACCAATAGCTACATGGCCGACGCAGGGGGTTCGAGCGTGCCGAGCCAACCTACCAGCACGAGGATCGCGACCACGCACGAAGCCTCGACTGCAAGACTTGTTCGCAAGGTTCGCAGCGCGCCTTTATAATCGCCTGCTGACACCGATCGTTCGAATGCCGGTGTAAAGCGGAAGCGGTTAAGGGAAGCGAGTCCGAGCATCCCACCCAACAGCACAAGCTTGGCGATCAAGAGCCTGCCGTAGACCGTCGTGCCGAGGGTCGGGAGATTGCCAAGGCCAACCAACAGCCAAGCGTTGATGAGGCCGGTGATGACGATCGTACCGACGACAATCGTGCCGGTCAGACCGAACCCGTGCAGCGCTCGATAGGTCAGTGCGAGGTGGGCGGCATCGGTGCGCCGCGCTGGTCGTGTCACCAGCAGCCCAAGCCCGAGCAGCGCTCCCACCCACGCACCAGCGCTCAGGAGATGGAGGATATCGGCCGCCAGATGCACCCACCCGGTCGCGCCTTCGTCCATCGCCCCGTGCCCCGTCCAGGCGAGCGTTGCGAGAGCGACGCCGGAAAAGATGGCGACCAAGCCAAGCGGCATCGTGCGCCGCGCCGCTATTAGGGCAGCGATAGACGCCACCAAGAGCGCGATCATGCGTACTTTCCATGCCGTGCCCGTTGCGGAGTCAGAGAGCAGCATTCCGACTGCTTCCCGATCGATCGGCCACGGAGGTGCACCTGCCATCGCGGCTGCGAGCAGCGCGACCGCTATGCCGGAGAATAGCAGGGCGAGAAGCCCGGTCCCGAACAGCCAAGGGCGGAAGGCAAGCGCGTTGCCGCGCTCACCGACCTTCAACCCGTAGAGGCCGAATGCCGAGAGGCCGAACAGCCCGCTCAGCGTCACGTAAAGCGCGAAGCGAACCGCGATCAGCGGCCAGTCGGCTTCCACCTTACTTCACCGTGAAGGCGTAGTTTCCGGTGATGCGGTGTGTGTCGGTCGAGACCACATGCCAGGCAAGCTTATAGCTACCCGCGCCGAGCGGCGACTTGGGCGTGACGACGAGGGTGCGACCGTCCGAGCCGACAGTTGCGGTCCCGACGACTTTCATTGGTGCGTGCGTCATGCCGCCATGCCCGGTCATCATCAGATCCGCACCGGAAAACTTGGGCATCAGCTTCTCGCTGAAGCGCAGTGTGACATTGGCGGGCTTCGCGACCATCGCATTCGGTGCCGGGGATGCGGATACGAGTTTGGGATGGGCCTGGGCGGCTCCGGCAAGGCCGAGAAGGACGACAGCGGTAGGAAGGAAGACGCGACGCATGGGAATACTCCGATCAGGTTCGTGCCTGTTCTACGCGGCCCGGCCGCTCGCCCCTCATGACGGAAGTCGAGGGGTGATGGGCATCGCTGCGTAACAAGTGGTAGAGGCGCGGAGTGGACAGCATGGACGATCTAGACAGAACATTGGCGAGGCTCGCGGGCGCACCCGTGCCGGCATCGCTGGACGGGATCGAAGCGCAGGTGTTCGCACGCATCGGTGCGCAGCCCGTCGCACGGTTGACCGGATTGGGCGTCGGGGGCGTGATGGTCGCAGCGCTCGCGATCGGCATGGTTGGCGCGGAACTTCCGGCGACCGCCAGCCCTGCGGTGTCGCTTTCGCCGCTCGGGGGCGCATCACCACTGGCGCCATCGGTCTTGCTGATTGGTGAGCCATGACATCGACCAAGCGGCTTATCGTCTGCGTTGTACTGGCCTTCCTCGCGGCTATCGCAGGCGTATTTCTTGCGCGCGTGTTGCTGCCCCAGCCTAAGCAACCGGGCACCGCCTTGCACGAGGTCCTGCACCATAAGCTGGCGCTTGATGGCAATCAGCAGGCCCGGCTGAAAAGCCTAGAGGACCGGTTCGCGGTGCAACGCCACGCGCTGGAATTGGAAATGCGCGCGGACAATGCACGGCTAGCCGAGGCCATTGAGACCGAGCATGGCAACGGCCCCAAGGTGACCGCCGCGGTCGATCAGAGTCATGCGGCGATGGGCGAGTTACAGAAGGCAACGTTGGCGCATATCTTCGCCATGCGGCAGCTTTTGCGCCCGGATCAGACCCCCCAATTCGATGCTGCGGTGGTGAAGGCGCTCACCGACGACCAGGGGTGAGCCTCGATTGGACCACCCTGTCCGACGGCGAACTGGCGACGCTCAGCATCGCTGGCCGACAAGCGGCATTCTCCGAAATCATGCGTCGCTATCGTCAGCCTATATTCCGGCTCGCGCGCGCCTTTGTCGGCGAGGCCGACGAAGCGCTCGATTTGGTTCAAGAGACGTTTGTCGCGGCGCATCAGGCGATGCCGCGCTACGATACACAGCGGGCGATGAAAGCATGGCTTTCTACGATCGCCGTCAACAAATGCCGGGATTGGGCAAGGAAGCGCGCGGTCCGTCGGTTTTTCTCCTTTGCCGCACCGCTCGACGAACAGGCCGAGACGATCGCGGACGATCAGGTAGCAATCGATGACGCAGCAGCCGATCGGCAGGAACTTGCCAAAGTGACGCGCGCCATCGCGACCTTGCCGATGAATCTCAAAGAACCGTTGGTGCTCCGCACGATCGAGGGTTTGAGCCAGGCGGAAACGGCCGATGTATTGGGGATCAGCCAGAAGGCGGTCGAAACCAGGCTATATCGGGCTCGCGCGCGCCTCGCCGAAAATTTGAAAGAGAACCAAGGGGTAGGCGCACGGGACGCGTAAGAGGTGAGACGGGCCGGCAGCGGCTCAATCCCAAGGAGCTACCATGTCGCGCGTTCTAGACCGCCGCCAATTGCTGCGCGGTGCCACTCTTGCAGGAGGCGGTGTTGCGCTGTCGGCATATATGCCGGCATGGGCGCAGCCTGTTTCCGCTGGTATTGTGAAGCCGCTGCCTACTGTATCGGGTGATGAAATCCGGCTCCGGGTCGCGCACCAGATGATGATGATCGACGGACGGCAGAGCCACGCCATCGGCATTAACGGCACTGTGCCCGCACCGCTGATCCGGCTGCGGGAAGGTCAGACCGTGCGGCTGCATGTCGAGAACGGTCTTGATGAGCAGACCTCGTTGCACTGGCACGGCCTGATCGTGCCGTTCCAGATGGACGGCGTGCCGGGCGTTGCCTTCCCCGGCATCGATAAGCGCACGACCTTCACCTACGAGTTCCCGATCGTGCAGGCCGGCACCTATTGGTATCACAGCCATTCCGGGTTGCAGGAGCAGATGGGGCTCTACGGCCCCATCGTGATCGACCCCAAGGGCGTTGACCCGATCCAGTCGGATCGCGAGCACGTTATCGTGCTGTCCGACCACAGCCAGCTCCACCCGCATCGCATCTTCATGAAGCTCAAGAAGCAGTCGGGCTATTTCAACCGGCAGCAGCAGACGCTCGCCGGCCTGCTCAAGGGCGAGGACCAGCCGCTCAAGGATCGCCTCGATTGGGGCAAGATGCGGATGGACCCGACCGACGTCGCCGACGTGACGGGTTCAAACTACACCTATCTCGTCAACGGGCATGGGCCGCAGGACAATTGGACGGGGCTGTTCAGGCCGGGCGAGCGGGTGCGGCTGCGTGTCATCAATGCGTCCGCGATGACGACCTTCAACGTCCGGATTCCGGGGTTGAAGCTGAGCGTTGTCCAGGCGGACGGCCTCAACGTCCGTCCCGTTGAGGTCGACGAGTTCCAGATCGGCGTGGCCGAGACCTACGACGTGATCGTCACTCCATCGGACGAGCGCGCCTACACGCTGGTCGGTGAGAGCGTGGACAGGTCCGGCATGGCGCGCGCAACGCTAAGCCCCCGCGAAGGCATGGCCGCTGAAGTCCCTCCACTTCGCAAGCGCCCTGTCGCCACCATGAAGGACATGGGGATGGACATGAACATGGATATGTCGGGCGGCGGTTCGATGCAGGGCATGGACCATAGTGGCATGCCTGGAATGGATCACGGATCAATGGCCACGGCTCAAAAGCCCGCCGCTGCGATGGACCACGCGCAGATGGACCACGGTGCTGCCGGTGCCGGCGCGGGCGGAATGGCCGGGATGGATCACGGCGCGATGCAGTCGGGTGCTACGATGCCAGGCATGGCAGGTGCGCCCGACGCCGCAGGTGGTATGGCAATGGGCGGCATGGCGGGCATGGACATGAACATGCGCGACTTTTCGAAAGCGCCGGGCGTGAAGAAGGGGCCGGGTGTCCAGACCATCTCGCCGATGCCGATGGATCGTACCGGCGACCCCGGTCAGGGTCTGGAGAATGTCGGGCATCGTGTGCTGAATTACCGCGATCTGGTCGCGGTCGATCGCAATCCCGATCTGCGCGCGCCGTCGCGCGAGGTGCAGATCCACCTTACCGGCAACATGGAACGCTACATGTGGGCGCTCGACGGTGAAAAGCTGTCCGAGGTGAAGGCACCGATCCCATTTCTTGCTGGCGAGCGCGTCCGCGTCACGCTGGTCAACGACACGATGATGGGCCACCCGATCCACTTGCACGGCCACTTCTTCGAATTGGTGACGGGGCACGGCGCGTACAGCCCGAGAAAGCATACCGTCATGGTCCAACCGGGGGGCAAGGTCAGTTGGGACGTGACCGCCAACGAGGGCGATTGGGCATTCCACTGCCACATGCTCTACCACATGCACGCGGGCATGATGCAGGTCGTCCAGGTCCGTTCGGCGAAGGGAGAGGCGGCATGAAGGCGCTGCTTCTCGCCGGGATCGGCGCGCTGGTCGCCACGGCACCTGCCACGGCGCAGACGATGGACCATTCAATGATGCCGGGCATGAGCATGCCGGGCATGAAAATGCCGGCGAAAAAACCGACCGCTAGATCGAGACCGGCCACAAAGCGGGCCCCTGCCAAGAAGGCAGCGACTAGGAAGGTCCCGGCAAAGCGTCCCTCCAAGCCTGCAGCCGATCCACATGCCGAACACACGATGCCCGGCATGGACATGAGCGGTGCGAACGCGGCCGATCCGCACGCCGGCCACGACATGTCCCAAATGTCAGGCATGAACCCTGCTCCGGCTACCGCAACAGGCGAGCACACCGGCCATGATATGTCGGCGATGCCCGGCATGGATATGGCACCCGGCCAGCCAACGCAGCATGACATGTCTTCAATGCCGGGAATGGCGACCGTGCCTGTCGGTACAGACCTGAAGTCGGGCAATGCGCCCGCGCCTGCACCATCTCCGGTGCTGGCAGCGTCTCGCTATTACGGCGAGGCAGCCATGAGCGATGCCAACCGCGACCTGCGCCGCGAGCATGGCGGAATGACCTACTACCAAGTGCTCTTCAACCTTGCCGAGTATCAGGCGCGCAAAGGCGGGGACGGCTATCGATGGGATGGCGAGGCTTGGATCGGGGGAGACATCAACCGTCTCACCCTGAAGAGCGAAGGCGAGGGCACATTTGGCAAACCGCTCGAAGCGGCCGAGGTGCAGGCGCTCTACAGCCGTGCGCTCGATCCCTATTGGAACCTTCAGGCGGGCGTCCGCTACGACTTCAAGCCGAACCCTTCTCGCACCTACGCGACGGTCGGGATCGAGGGGCTTGCGCCCTATTGGTTCGACGTCGAGGGGGCACTGTTCCTTTCTGACAAGGGCGACGTGCTTGGCCGAGCCGAGGCATGGTACGACGAGCGAGTGACACAATTCTTCGTCCTTCAGCCTCGCGTGGAAGCCAACTTTGCAGCCCAAGACGTGCGCCAGGACGGCATCGGATCGGGGCTTACGGACCTCGAACTCGGGCTCAGGCTGCGCTACGAAAAGTCGCGTGAGTTTGCGCCCTACATCGGCGTGTCGTGGGAAAGGCAATTCGGCGACACGGCACGCTTCACGAGAGCACGCGGTGATGACACGGGCGGCTTCAGCTTCGTTGCCGGCGTGAGGACCTGGTTCTGAGGAGCGGCAGGCTCCGCCTTCATGTCGGTGCCAGCAAGCTTCATCGCTGGCTGGCACTGATTATCGGGGTGCAGCTACTGCTCTGGTTCTCCAGCGGCTTGTTGATGAGCATCCTGCCGATCGAGCGGGTACGAGGAGAACACCTCGTTGCACGCGAGAACACGGCGACGATCGATCCGGCTCAGGAGTTTGCTTCCCCGGCATCGGTGTTGGGCGCTGCCCCCGGCCCGGTGCGCGAACTGCGCTACACGACCTTGTTCGGACAACCCGTCGCCGAGTTGACGATGGCTAACGGCACGGTCCGGATGCACGACGCCCGGACCGGTTTGCCGATGCAGCGTATCGATGCGCCCTTTGCGCTACGAGTTGCACGCGCGGCATATCGCGGCCCCGGTGTCCCTGTTGCGTCCGTCATGTTTGCTCGAACAGCGAGCACGGAGTTTCGTGGCAAACTGCCGGTCTGGCGTGTGGAGTTCGAGGACGCCGAGACGACGCGCGTGTTCGTGTCACCGGAGAACGGTAGGATTGTCGGTGTCCGAACGGGTACGTGGCGGCTCTATGATTTTTTCTGGGGCCTCCACATCATGGACTGGAAAAACCATGAGAACTTCAACACCCCTTGGATGATGGCATTTGCAGCTGGGGGGCTAGCCCTTGCGGTGGCAGGCGTGGTGCTGCTCTACATGCGCTGGCCGCGCCGCAGGCAAAGAAAAGTCCAAGGGGTGCACGACGTTGCCGCGTAACTCTCTCTAGGTGGGGGATACCTCGGGAGAACGACTATGAAGACCATTACCACGATCGGCATGTTAGCCGCAGCGCTCGCCGCCAGTCCGCTTGCCGCACAGAGCAGTATGGCGGGCATGGATCATAGCCAGATGCAGGGAATGGATCATTCCAAGATGATGAATGATCCGGGCAATCCTTACGCCGCATCCGAGATGGACATGCATCAGAAGATGATGGCCGCGAAGCAGGGAGACGCATCGGAGATGTGGACCCGCAAGATGATCGAACATCATCGTGGAGCCGTTACCATGTCGCGCGTGGCGCTTCGGGACGCGAAGGATGCCGACACGAAGCGGATGGCGCAGATGACCATTACGAAGCAGGAAAAGGACATCGCCGAGCTTCAGGGCTGGCTCAAGTCGCATGGCAAGCGCGCCCAATAAGGCCGCTGGCAGGAACCCCGCCCCCGGGCGGGGCTTCACCAAAGGAGTTTAGCAATGAAGTTTACGATCCGGAGTGCGATCGTCGCCGCAGCGATGATGACCCCGGCTGTGGCCTTAGCGGCGAACAGCATTGCCATGCACCGCGATCCAGGGTGCGGCTGTTGCGAGCAGTGGGCCAAGCAGGTCCGTCAGCAGTTCGGGCGCAACGTGCAGATCATCGATGACGCTCACCGCGATGTGCTTCAGCGCAAGATGGGTGTCCCCGCCGACCTCAGTTCATGTCACACCGCGGTAGTCGACGGTATGGCATTTGAGGGCCATGTACCGATTGCCGACATGAAACGGGTGCTTGCCCAGCATCCCAAAGGCGTAAACGGGCTTGCCGTGCCGGGTATGCCGGTGGGATCACCTGGCATGGAAATGCCGGGCATGAACGCACAGCCCTATGAGGTGATCGCGTTCGGACCAACCGGACGCAAGGTGTTCGCCCGCCATTAAAAGAGGGAGGCGCGGACGCCTCCCTCCCATTTACTTTTCATGCCCGACATGTCGTGGCCGGCATGGTCTTTACGCCTGCCGCTTTCATGTCGGTGCAGGGCGTTGTCGGAATCGATAGTGGTTTGAAGATCGTGAGAGCTTTCATAACTTAACATATCCGCTATGCCGGATGCATGGATAACGATTCGGCTATCATTGCGCTTGGTGCGCTCGCGCAAGGCACACGCCTCGACGTGTTTCGCCTGCTGGTTCGCCACGAACCGGACGGCATGGCGGCGGGTGAAATTGCCCGTCAGCTCGACGTGCCGCAGAACACCATGTCCGCGCACCTCGGCATTCTCGCGCGCGCCGGCATCGTGCGCTCGGAACGGCATAGCCGGTCGATTATTTACCGTGCCGATCTAGACGGGCTGCGCGCGCTAACGCTGTTCCTCGTCAAGGATTGCTGTGCCGGCTCGCCTGAACTGTGTGCGCCGCTCCTGGCCGAACTCACCCCCTGCTGCTGAAAGGACGCCCCGTGGCCGTCGATATCGTGATCTATCACAACCCCGAGTGCGGCACGTCGCGCAACACGCTGGCGATGATCCGCAATGCTGGCATCGAGCCGCACGTCATCGAATATCTGAAAACCCCACCCTCGCGCGTGTTGCTGGTCGAGCTGATCGACCGCGCCGGGATCACGCCCCGCGATCTGCTACGCGAGAAGGGGACGCCCTATGCGGAGCTGGGCCTTGGTGACGATGCGCTGTCAGACGACACGCTGGTGGACGCGATGATGGCGCATCCGGTCCTCATTAACCGGCCGCTGGTCGTCTCGCCGCTCGGCGTGAAGCTGTGCCGACCGTCCGAAGCGGTCCTCGATCTGCTGCCTGATGCCCAACAGGGCGCGTTTGCCAAGGAAGACGGCGAACAGGTTGTGGATGCTTCGGGCCAGCGCATCGCCTGATGCTGCTCGCGTTCGCTATCTTCGTCGTCACGATCGCGCTCGTCATCTGGCAGCCCAAGGGCCTGGGCATCGGCTGGAGCGCGCTAGGCGGCGCGGCCGTCGCGCTACTCGTCGGGGTCGTTTCGCTCTCTGACGTGCCGGTGGTGTGGGGCATCGTCTGGAACGCGACCGCGACGTTCGTCGCGATCATCATCGTCAGCCTGTTGCTCGATGAAGCCGGGTTCTTCGAATGGGCGGCGCTCCACGTTGCGCGCTGGGGCGGGGGGCATGGTCGTCGGCTGTTCGTGCTGATCGTCCTGCTCGGGGCGGCGGTGTCGGCGCTGTTCGCCAATGACGGCGCCGCGCTGATCCTGACGCCGATCGTCATCGCGATGCTGAGGGCCCTGGGATACAAGGACAAGGCGACGCTGGCGTTCGTCATGGCGGCGGGGTTCATTGCCGATACCGCAAGCCTGCCGCTGATCGTCTCCAACCTCGTCAACATCGTGTCGGCCGACTTCTTCCGGATCGGCTTTGCCGATTATGCCTCGGTGATGGTGCCGGTCGATCTGGCGTCGATCGCCGCGACGCTGGTCGTGCTGCTGCTGTTCTTCCGGCGCGACATACCCGCCAGCTACGATGTGGCGCAGCTCCGCGCGCCCGCTGATGCGATCCGTGACCATGCCACATTCAAGGCGGGCTGGGTCGTCCTCGCCCTGCTGCTCGCCGGCTTCTTCTTGCTCGAACCTATCGGCGTGCCGGTCAGCGCCGTCGCTGCTGCCGGTGCCGTGCTCTTGCTGGTCATCGCCGCGCGCGGCCATGTCATCCAGACGCGCAAGGTGCTGGCCGGCGCGCCGTGGCAGGTCGTGATCTTCTCGCTCGGCATGTACCTGGTCGTCTATGGCCTGCGGAATGCCGGACTGACCGACCATCTTGCCGGCCTGCTCGATCGCACCGCGCAAGGCGGCGTTTGGGGTGCGGCGTTCGGCACCGGGATCATTGCCGCGCTGCTGTCGTCGGTGATGAACAACATGCCGACCGTTCTGGTGGGTGCGCTGTCGATCGACGCGACGCACGCCACGGGCGCGATCAAGGAAGCCATGATTTACGCCAACGTGATCGGGTGCGACCTTGGCCCGAAAATCACACCGATTGGCTCGCTCGCGACGCTGCTCTGGCTGCACGTCCTCGGGCAAAAGGGCATCCGGATTGGCTGGGGCTATTACTTCAAGGTTGGTGCGACACTAACGATCCCGGTGCTGCTGGTAACGCTCGCGGCACTCGCGATCAGGATCAGCATGGTATGACGGCACTCGTCTATCTTGCCGCGTCGCTTGCGGAAATCGCAGGGTGCTTTGCCTTTTGGGCATGGTTGCGGCTGGACAAATCGCCTCTGTGGCTGGCTCCGGGCGTGGTCTCACTTATGCTGTTCGCCTGGCTACTGACACGCGTGGATAGCGACGCAGCGGGGAGGGCCTATGCTGCCTATGGCGGCGTCTACATCTGCGCATCGCTGATCTGGCTCTGGGCTGTCGAAGGGGTAAGGCCCGATCGCTGGGACGCGGGTGGAGCTGCACTTTGCCTGATCGGCACCTGTATCATTCTGCTTGGCCCAAGGACCGCCTGATGCCGCTCCGCACTCTCTCCGATCCTGATAATCTGCCCGCGCTTGATCGGCGCTATGCGCTCGATCGTCCTGCCCTTGGGCTGGGCGCTGGTGATCCACCTCCGCGCATACTGTTGCTCTACGGCTCCCTGCGGGAGCGATCCTTTTCGCGGCTATGCGTCGAGGAAGCTGCTCGCCTGCTGCAATTCTTCGGCTGCGAAACGCGGATCTTCGATCCTTCGACGTTGCCGTTGCCCGATCAGGTGACGGGGGACGACCACCCGGCCGTTCACGAGCTGCGCGAACTGTCGATGTGGTCGGAGGGGCATGTGTGGTGCAGCCCCGAGCGGCATGGCCAGATTACTGGCATCATGAAGCTGCAAGTCGATCACCTGCCGCTGTCGATGGGCGGCATGCGCCCAACGCAAGGCCGCACGCTTGCCGTCATGCAGGTGTCGGCGGGATCGCAGTCGTTCAACAGCGTGAACACCCTGCGCGTCCTCGGCCGTTGGATGCGAATGGTGACGATCCCCAACCAATCCAGCGTAGCCAAGGCGTTTGCGGAGTTTGACGACGCCGGTCGGATGAAGCCGTCCAGTTATTACGATCGGATCGTGGATGTGATGGAGGAGCTGGTGCGCTTCACGGTCCTGCTACGCCCGCACACCACGCAGCTTGTCGATCGCTATTCCGAGCGAAAGGAGGCAGGTATGCCGATCGATAGCGCCACGGACCTTTCGAGCATCGCAACCTCACCAACGTATCGGAAAGGCCAGTAAAGTCCGCTTAGTGTGGCAAACCGCTCCTGCGACATTGTGCATCACTGAGTGTGCTTCTAGATGCATCCAATGAAACGCCGGGCTCGCCCACTGTCCAAGATATTGCATTCCATGGCGTTTTTCGTCCTGGCCGTGATGTTGCTGGTCCGGCTTGGCCCGCTCTGCGAGACGATGGCGATGGCCGCGCCTCCGGCTGCGTCCGCGATGATGGACTGCGCCAGCAAATCAGCAGGCGCTCCCATCAAAAAGGCGCCTGCGTCGGCTTGCGCTATACCGTGCGTTGCAGTTGCCGGCGAAACCGTCGAACATATCGAGCTGGTTCCGTCCTCCCGTCTATCGCCATGGCCAGCTCCACAGACGGGCCTTTTAGGCGTGGCATACGCTCCGGCCACACCCCCTCCGCAAACCGTGTGAAATTGAACATCATCACACGTAAGTTTCGGAGAATATCATGACCAAGTTTAAGCTCATCAGCGCTGCCTTCGCCCTCACTCTGTCGACTGGCGCATTCGCCGCTGTCGCCAATTGCTGCGCCGACATGGCGTGCTGCAAGGACGGTGCGGACTGCTGCAAGGATGGCGCAAAAGCCAAGGCCGCGGACTGCTGCGATCATGCTAAGGGCGGCATGAAGCACGGCTGAAGCTGGATAGGGGCGGGCAACCGCCCCTATTTTTCTAGTCTACGTCTACTCGGCGCGGCACGCCGTCCCGCCACGGTCGCTGCGACGAGCGGAGAGTTACCTTCAGGGTTGAGGCTCTCCCCCGAACCGCATCCATCGTTCGTCCCATCTCGCGCGCGATTACCGCCAGAGTCTGCTTGGCCTCGATACGCCGACGAAGCTCGGCGTCATCATTATCGGTCCAAGACGTTCCACGTCGAGCGGTCAGCCCAATACCTCCTCGATCAGGAGCAGGCCCAAAAACCCGATGAAAAACATCGCGCTGATAAGCGGAGTGTCCGGCTTCTCGTGTGCCTCAACCAACAGCTCTTCCGTCACGAGGTAGAGCAGCGCCATCAGACCGAAACTGAGAAACCCGGCGATCACGACGGGCGGAAACGTCGCAACGGGAGTCGCTATCGCCGCACCGATCGGCAGCAACAAGGCGATCCCCATCGTAATCGCGATGATCCGCGCCTTGGACTTGATCGTCTCGCCCAACTCGGTCGTCACGGTCAGTCCGAGAAACAGCACCTCCAACGTCAACGCGATCGTCAGCAACACGCCGGCCTTCCCGCCAGCGACGAACGCCAACCCGAGAACAAGCCCGTCGATCAGGATATCCACTGCGACCGCGCCCAACATAGCGATCGGGCCACTGGCGCGACCCTCAAGAGCTTTGAGCGACAGCATCACGAGAATGCCAAGCGCGCCGCCTGTGAATGTCGCGATCGGTGAACCTTCGTGCATCACCTGGGGCAAGATCTCGGCTGCCGCTGCGGCGAACACGACGCCTGCCGCCAAGTGCTGCATAGCGCTTACGAAGGCATCACTTGGCCGTCTCGATACCGCGAATAGCGAGCCGATCAGTACGGCGACGACGGGAATGAGCGTGAAGGCAACGGCCTGCATAGCTTAAGCCCTCACGCTGTCATGATTCAAAGGCGGCAGTTCGATGTGTCCCCCTGATGGGGCTGGCAGCTCGCGCCGTCCGAAACGAGCGTAGAGCGTCGGCAGCACGAACAAGGTGAGCAAGGTTGCGGATATCAGGCCACCAATGACGACGGTCGCCAGCGGCTTTTGCACCTCGGCTCCAGCACCATGACCAAGTGCCATCGGCACAAAGCCAAGCGATGCGACGAGCGCCGTCATCGCAACCGGCCGGAGCCGCGCCAGAGCGCCTTGATGCGCCGCTACCGCACGATCCATGCCTTGCCGCATCAGATCATGGATGGACGACACCATGACCAGCCCGTTGAGAACCGCGACACCCGATAGCGCGATGAAGCCGACTGCCGCTGAAATGGAGAACGGCATGCCTCTTAGCACCAGCGCAAGGATGCCTCCGACCAACGCCAGCGGAACGCCGGTAAACACGATCAACGCATCCCTGACGGAACCAAGCGCGCCGTAGAGCAGGAACATGATGACCACGAAGCAGATCGGCACCACAACGCTGAGCCGATCGCGGGCAGATGCCAGGTTCTCGAACTGACCGCCCCATTCGAGATACGTGCCGGGCGGCAATTTCACCTGAGCGTCGATGGCTGACCGGGCATCAGCCACGACACCCGCCACGTCTCGATCGCGCACGTTGGCCTGCACCACGACACGCCGCTTGCCGTTCTCGCGACTGATCTGGTTGGGACCATCGACCACGGCGATATCCGCCACAGTCGATAGCGGTACGAAGCCGCCACTGCCGGTCGGCACCGGCACCTGAGCAACCGCCGTCAAATCGGATCGTGAGCTTTCTGCCATCCGGATCACGACGGGGAAGCGACGATCGCCTTCAAAGATCACGCCAGCCTGTCGGCCGCCAATGGCTGCGGCAACCGTGTCCTGCACGTCACCGGCCGTTACCCCGACGCGGGACATGGCGGTACGGTTCGGCCGGATATCGAGCATCGGCAAACCTTCGGTTTGTTCGACCCGCACGTCTGCTGCACCCCGCGTCTTTCGAAGGATGCCGGCGATCCGATCTGCGGTCGCGTTCATCTCGCCAAAGTCATCGCCAAAGACCTTGATCGCGATATCGCCGCGCACGCCTGCAATCAGCTCGTTGAATCGCATCTGGATTGGCTGGGTGATCTCATAGGCGTTGCCCGGCAGGGTGGAGAGGCGCTTTTCCAGCCGCTCCACCAGCTCTTCCTTGGACAGGCCGGGGTCGGGCCACTCCTTCTTCGGCTTCAAGATGACAAACGTGTCAGTCGCGTTAGGCGGCATTGGGTCCGATGCGATTTCGGACGTGCCGGTGCGGGAGAAGGCGAAACGGACCTCAGGGGCCTTGGCGAGTGCCTTTTCCACCTGGAATTGCATTGTCTGGCTCTGATCGACCGATGTGCCGGGGATGCGAACTGCCTGCACGAGAATGTTGCCCTCATCGAGCTGCGGCAAGAACTCTTGCCCCAATGTCGTGAAAGCTGCCCCGGCAAGCGCCAGCGCACCGATCGCAACGCCGATGGTAAGGGTGGGCCGGCGCATCGCCGCATCAAGTCCCGGCTCATAGCGCTGCCGGAGGAACGTGACGACGCGGCTTTCCTTCTCCTCGACCCGCTTGCTGAGCCAGATCGCAATCGCTGCCGGTATGAAGGTCAGCGACAGGATGAAGGCGAACACCAAAGCAATGATGACGGTGAGCGCCATCGGCTCGAACATCTTGCCTTCGACACCCGTGAAGGTGAGCAACGGCGCATAGACCAAGATGATAATAGCCTGCCCGTACACCGATGGGCGGATCATCTCGCGCGCCGATGCCGCGACAATCCCGAGACGTTGCTCGATCGTCAGCACGTCATCGCGACCATGCTGCGCCTCGCCCAAACGCCGTAATGCGTTCTCCACGATAATGACCGCGCCATCCACGATCAGACCAAAGTCGAGCGCACCAAGGCTCATCAGATTGGCCGAAACGCCCGCCTCCAACATGCCGATGCTGGTCAGCAGCATCGTAATCGGAATGACGCAGGCCGCGATCAGCGCCGCACGGAAATTGCCAAGCAGCGCAAACAGGACGACGATCACCAGCACCGCACCTTCGGCAAGGTTGCGGGCAACCGTCGAAATTGTGGAGTTCACAAGCTCGGTCCGGTTCATCACCGGCTTCACAACCACATCGACCGGCAACGAGCGGCCGATCTGCGTCAGCCGTTCGGCAACGCCAGTCGATACCGTGCGGCTATTTTCCCCGATCCGCATGACCGCGGTCCCGACGACAACCTCATGGCCGTTTTCCGACGCCGATCCCATGCGCAGCCCTTGTCCGGTGCGAACGGTCGCAATCTGGTTGAGCAGGATCGGAACGCTCTCGCGGGTGGCAACGACGGTACGGGCCAGCTCGTCGGCGTTGCGGACACGCCCATCCGATCGAACCGCCAGCCCTTCGCCGTTGCGGTTGACCACGCCCGCGCCCGCGCTGGTATTGCTGCGCTGAAGGGCGGTCGTTAGATCCTGAAGCGTTAGCCGCATCGCTGCCATGCGCTGTACGTCTGGAACGACGAGATATTCCTTGGTGTAGCCACCAAGGGAGTCGACGCCGGCAAGCCCGGCCGTGCTTTTTAGCTGCGGCGTGACGATCCAATCCTGCACAGTGCGCAGGTAGGTCGCCTTGTCGGCGTCACTGACGAGGTGATCCCCCTCGGGGGTGATATAGC
The DNA here is from genome assembly GCF_001423765.1 of Sphingomonas sp. Leaf343. Classification (GTDB taxonomy): domain Bacteria; phylum Pseudomonadota; class Alphaproteobacteria; order Sphingomonadales; family Sphingomonadaceae; genus Sphingomonas. The sequence goes on along the minus strand of NZ_LMPG01000003.1, from coordinate 27,723 downwards.
TGGCATCGCGTTGCAGGCCGGGTTCGCCGTTGCGGTGATGGACCTGATCCAGCTCGCGATATTCGACCGTCCACATGAAGATATCGCCAAGGCCCGTGGCGATCGGCCCCATCTCGGGGTTCACACCTTCGGGAAGGTCTTCCTCAGCGGTTCGCAGGCGTTCCGCGACCTGCGCCCGCGCAAAGTAGATATCGGTCTTCTCGGTGAACACCGCTGTGATCTGGGCAAAGCCATTGCGGCTTAGCGATCGAGTATAATCAAGGCCGGGAATGCCAGCGAGCGCGGTTTCGACCGTGAACGCAACCTGCTTCTCGATCTGATCGGGAGAGAGGGCAGGAGCAACGACGTTGATCTGCACCTGGTTGTTGGTGATGTCGGGTACGGCGTCGATCGGAAGCTGACGCAGCGCGCCAATTCCGAGCAATGCAGCCGCGATGGTGAGAAGCAGGACGAGCCAGCGCTTCTCGACGGATAGGGTGACGATGCGACCGATCATGGCTCAGTCCTCATCCCCGCCCGCGCCCTTGCCGAGTTCGGCCTTGAGCGTGAAGCTGTTGGTGGAAGCGATGCGCTCCGAGCCGGTAAGGCCTGCCGTTACAGTGACCTGCCCGCCATTGGTGCGGCCAAGCGTCACCGGGATTGCCCGGAAACCTGTCGCGGTGCGGACGAACACGAACGACTTGTCCTCGATCATCTGCACTGCGGCCGATGGCACGGCGACGGTGCGGTCCCCGGTCGCAGGAACGAGGATCGATACGTTGACCGTCTCGCCGACGCGCCATGTGCTGCCGGCGTTGTCGAGGGTGGCGATCACCGGCACCAATCGGGTCGTCTCATCCAGAATGGGGGACACGAACGTGACGCGCCCCTCCTGACGCCGCCCCGGTGCCGTCACTTCGACACGCACGCCGGGTTTCACCCGACCGGCATCGGTGGGGACGAGGGAGGTGGTGACAGTGACCTTCGACAGATTGGCGACACGGAACAGCTCTGCATCGGCCGCGACTGCCTGCCCGAGGGTGGCCGATCGCGCGATGACCTGGCCGGCGATCGGCGAGCGAACCGCGATGCGGTTAAGCGCACCGCCCCCGCTACCCGTCGCCGACAACTGCTGCTGTGCCAGGCGAAGGGCAATGCTGGCTTCTGTCGCGGCCGTCCGCGCCGCGACCAGATCCTGCTCTGGCGAAACGCGTTCGGCGAACAGCCGCTGTTCGCGGCGAAGGTTGGATTGGGCGAGCGCGGAACGCGCGCGCGCGGCCTCTACCTCCGCTTTCAGTGATGCCGCTTCCCGGCTTTCGATGATAGCCAGTGGGTCGCCCCGGCTGACTGACTGCCCGAGATTGCGGGTGAGGGAAACGAGCCGACCGCCTACGGAGGTGGACACAACCTGCACACCTTGAGGATCGCCCTCGATCGTTGCCGACAGCTCGATCGCTCCGGCCACGCCGCCCACGGTAGGACGCGTAACCTCTATCCCGGCATCCGCGATCTGCTGGGCGGACAGGGTAACAATATCCTTTGGGCCCTTCTTGGCTTCGCCGGCCTCGGCACCTTCCGCCTTCTCGGCTCCGGCTTTCTCACCGGCCTCGCTGCTGCCACCCCCGCCGCATCCGGCAAGGAGGATAGCCAGGGTCACAGGCGCGAGCGCCCGCATGATGGTCTTCGTCATTGATTGGTTTCCTCGGGCGAGGGCGCTGCGGCAACGAGCCGTTCGAGGCGTGCCTTGGCGTCGTGATAGGTGGCGAGCGCATCGATCGCGGCGGTTCGTGTTTCGGACAGGGTACGTTCGGCATCGAGCAAATCGAGCTGACCGAACTTGCCCTCCCGGTAGCCGATCCGGGCGATCCGAGCGGCTTCGCTTGCCGACGCCAATGCCGGCCCGCTGGCGTTGCGAGCGGTCGTCGCGGCATTCGCGACGTTCGCCTGTGCGCTTGCGATATCCTGCGCGGTATCCAGCTCGGCCGCGCGACGTAGCGCCTGCGCCTGATCAGTCTGCGCCCGCGCCTGCGCCACTGCCGCCTTGCCGTTGTTGAACAGTGGGAACGGGATCGACAGCCCGAACACCGCTGCCACGTCGTTCGTAGCCTCAAGCCGTCGTGCGCTGGCGCTGAGTGTCACGTCGGGAATGCGCTGCGACCTAGCAAGCCGCACCTGTGCCTCTGCCGTTGTCACGTCCGCGCGTGTCGCCGCCAATGCCAGCGTCCCGGCGGTCTCGATCGGCCGCGCTGGACCAAAGCCCTCGACACGGCCGAACCACACCAAGTCCAACGGTCCCGTGAGGGGTTGGCCGATCCGTCGGGCAAGATTGCTCCGCGCGACCTCGGCAAGCCGCTCTGCGCGCTCCACAGCCGTCTCCACGTTGATCCGCAATACATCGGCGCGCTGTTGTTCGAGCGGTGATGCTCGCCCCGCTTGAACGCGGACGCCGGCTGCGCGCGATGCTTCGCGGGCGATACCGGCCTGCTCGCGCGCGGTCACCAGTCGGCGTTCCGCTGCGGTCGCCTCGATGTAGAGCTGCGTGATGGCAAGCCGTAGATCAGCCTCGGCCAACGCCGTGCCTATCCTCGCTCGATTACCAATCGCATCTGCGACAGCGATCCGTGCCGATCGTTTGCCACCCAACTCGATCGGTAGTGCCAGACCTGCCGTTGTCTCGGCGCTTCGAAGACCGCGATATTGGCCGCTGCCGGCAATGTTCTCGGTCTCGGCGACGATCGACGGGTTCGGGCGGTAGCCGGCAACCGTGCGGCCTGCTTGTGCTGCCCGGACGCCAGCCGTGGCAGCCTCAAGGCTGGGGGCGCTGGCTCCGGCAAGCGAAAGCGCCTGCTCAAGGGTGAGCGGGGGACTGGTCGATGTTGGATCGGCTGACTGCGCCTGTGCGATCGACGCGCACGACGCCACGGCCAATAAGGCCGCAATAAAACGGTGCATGGGTAACGGACTCCTGACGAACCTTGGGCATCCGCACGGGCTTTCCCGGCGGAATTAGGCGTTGGTCAGGCTTGGGGAGGACGTAGGGCTGGGTCCGACGCTACCGGGGCCTTGGGCGCATTGCGCCACATCGATGCAGTCATACGAACGCTGCTGGCTGGTCCGGTTGAATCGGACGCGATCGGCACGCCGACATGATGGCCGTGGCAACCACCATGATGGTGAGGATAAGCCTTGTCGGCGTCTGCCGGCACTTGGTCGGCATCGCCGTCGCAATGATCGAGGGAGCTGACCGCTGTGGTATCAACGCACGTCACGCCTTCGGTCGCATGCGCGACTGATCCAAGCCCGAGCATAAGCACGAGCATGAAACTGAGGAACAGGGCGGAGAGGCGGTGCATCGGCCCGCGCCTTAGCAGCTTACCGACTGCCATGTAACGACTGCTGGTAAGTAGCGGGGGCGGGTGAGGGCTCGCTACGCATTTCGGCGCGTGCCTGCCGCATGATCTGAACACCGCCCGATATTCCCAACACAGCCATCAAGGTGGCGACGGCGAGATCAGGCCACGCGCTGTTGAGGCCGAACACTCCGCCTGCGGCCAGTACGACGGCGATGTTGCCAATCGCGTCGTTACGCGAGCAAATCCACACTGACCGCATGTTCGCATCACCGCTTCGAAAGCGGTACAGCATGACCGCGACTACAAGGTTCGCGATCAACGCGGCGATGCCGACCACGCCCATAATTTCGGCATGGGGCGTTGCTTCGTGGAGCGCCCCCCATCCCGCCGCGAACAAGACATAGACGCCTAGCAAAGCAAGCGTCGCCCCCTTCAACATCGCAGCGCGTGCGCGCCAGGCTATCGCCATTCCGGCAACGCCAAGGCTGATTGCGTAGTTCGCAGTATCCCCAAAAAAGTCGAGCGCGTCGGCTTGCAGCGCCTTCGATCCACCCGTGATGCCGGCAACGATCTCGATAACGAACATGCCGCCATTGATGGCGAGCGCAATCCATAGCGCGCGCCGCCACTTAGGGTCGTTGAGAGTGTCCGCCTTGTCGGACGCGCAGCTTGTGCAGGCCATATTCGCCACCTCGATAGAATCGATCTGACAGCCTATATGCACCCTCTAGTCGCTAGAGGGTCAAGCGCTGTGTCTGAGAAACTGACGATCGGAAAACTGGCTGGTGCGACCGGCACGAAAGTCGAGACGATCCGCTACTATGAGCAGATTGGCTTGCTGCCGGCTCCTGAGCGATCGGCGGGGAACTATCGGACCTATGAGGGCGCGCATCTACGCCGCCTGTCCTTCATCCGTCGCGCGCGTGATCTTGGCTTTTCAATCGATCAGGTGCGCGAGCTTATGGGGCTTGCCGATCGGCGCGATCAGTCCTGCATCGCCGTCGATGTCGTTGCCAACCAACACCGCGACGCGATTAGACGCAAAATTGCAGACCTCACCGCGCTTGCTGGTGAACTCGACGCGCTAATAGATTCCTGTAGCCGCAACACCGTCGCCGACTGCCGGATCATCGAAGCACTTGCCCCTTCCGCATAGCGCATCGCTGCTGTCCGGTGGAATGATCGGCTTGCACCGCTTGGGCACTTCAATCCGTGGAGCTGACGATCGCACTTCTTGCCGCCACGTCATCCCGACTGATCTCGATGGTACAGCGCACCGTCTTCTTAGTCCTCACAGCTATCTTGTAGCAGGCTTGCACAGCCTTGCGATTTGCGGTGATGATCCGATCGGCTGCCGCGATGTTGGCGAAAGCATCCGGCCCAGCAGCTCGCATGAGGCGCTGCCCGGCTTCCCATTTCGGTAGGTCAAGCGTGCGCGCTGCCATCCACTCGGGCACCTGCCACTTCCCCGGGAGCTCGCGCGCGATGATCCCCGGCACGATCGTCCATAGCAGCGCCCCGCCCAGGCACGCTCCCGCACCGACCTGCCACAAGGTACGGCGCTGCTCGTCCGCACGGCGGGCAGAACCGCCGATACCGTGCAAAGCGGTCGTCGCCTTGTCCATCTTCTCACCGGCGGTCGCGATCATGCGCCGATCCTCGTCGCGGGCATGGCCGCCAGCCGCGACGATCCGGTCGGCGACATAGCGCGGCGCGACATTGTCCTCGGCCGTTTTCGCCAGCACGCCGACATTTTGCATGGTCGCGTTGAGCGCCTTCGCCATTTTCCCCAGCGTCTCGCTGTAATCGGGTATCTCCGGCACCTCGGCGCGCTCCGCGGACAGCCGCTCGACGGCGCGGCGCAACAGCGCAAGCTCACCGCGGACACCTTCAAACGCCTCCGCTGCGGCGTCCGGTTCGTGATCGTCACTCATGCACTTCTTCCCCTTTACTGCATGAAACCACAAACCGGATCGTACCCGAAAGCACGAACCGTCACCGGCTCATCCCCCGATCCCGGTCGCGCCCACGATCGAGCGACGACGACAGCGCATCGCCGATCGACCGCTCGCTTTCCTGCTTCAGCGCCAGGTCGGGTGCATGGCGACGCAGTGCGGATTCGAGCTGCGGGTCACGGTGCAGCCCGCCCGCCGCCTTCTCCATCCGCTCGCGCAACCGCTCGGCACCGGCACTGTCGCCGGCCCGCTCCATGCCTGCCCGCGCCTGCTGCATTTTCTGCCAGCCTTCCACGAACCGCTCGGCACGCGCGTCCGGGTCTAGCCGCACACGCTTCTCGTCGGCCATCGCGCGTGCCGCGCCAACTGTATTGCCGCCCGACACCTGCTCGATAAGCTTCGGATCACGCGCAAGCGCCGATGCAAGGTCGCGCGCGGCATGGGGACGGGTCGCGTCCAGCCTCTCGCCAGCCTTCTGCAAAGCGCTCTCCTGATGCGGCAGCACGGGCAGACCCTTGTTGCGCATCCGGCCGATATCGCCCGCGGCACGTGCATAGCGTTCGATCGCCTTGGCCTGAGAGACGTCCAAGGTGGTGTTAATCGGACCCCCCTGGCTGCGATCACGGGCGGTGTTAATCGGACCCCCCTGCCCGTGATCGCGGGCAGTGTTAATCGCCCCCTCTTTCGCGACAGCCAGCTTTGGCCGGAAACCGGCAAACATGCCCTTGGCCTTGTCGCGCACCTTCTCGACCATCTGGCGTGCGAGTTCCGGGAACCGGATCTCGCGCCGATCGGCGAACGCCCGCGCCTGATCCTGCTCGGGCTTAGCGTAATCGCCCGCCATGTCCTTGCCGCGTTCGCGCGACAGAGCGCGAACAAGCTGGCGCTGGTCGGTGAAGTCGTCGCGGCCATAGTGAAGCTGCACGTCGTCGCGGTGCCGCGACATGCCGACATAGGCGCTGTGGCGGTCCATGCCCGGAGTGGCGAGGACATGGGCGCGATCGACCGTCACGCCTTGGGATTTGTGGAACGTCGCCGCATAGCCGTGATCGACATGGGCATAATCCTTGGTGTCGAACGCGACCCCGCGCCCGTCATCGAGGCGCACCGCCATGCCCTCGGGCGATACCCGCTCGATCGTCGCCAGCGTGCCGTTCTTGACCCCCATGCCGCGCTCGTTGCGAAGGAACATGATGCGGTCGCCGGTCGCGAACTGCCGCTCGCCGCGCTCGGCCTTCACCGTCACGTCATCGCCAAGGTCGCCGCTCGCGCGCAACCGGTCGCGCGCCTCGCCATTGAGGCTCTGCACCTCGGCGTTGGTGTGGGTGAGGATGATGCGGCTCTTGCCCGGCTCGGTCTGGCGCGCGCGATCCCAACCATCGACCAGCGCGCCCCGCGCCGCCTCGCGCGTGTCGGCCGCGTGGACCGTGCCCTTGCCGTCATAGGCGTGGATCGCCTCGCCGGTGCGCCCGGTCGCCAGCGCACGTGTGGCGTCGCGCTGCCAGTCCTCGCGCTGCCGGCGTATCTCGGTGATCTCGGCCGCGCCGTGCCGCTCGGTGACGCTGCGGAACGCCGCGCCCGCCTCGATCGCCTGCAACTGCTCAGGATCGCCGACCATCACGACCTTGGCCCCAGCATCGCGTGCCTGGGACAGCACCCGCTCCATCTGGCGCGAGCCGATCATGCCAGCCTCGTCCACTACCAGCACGTCCTTGGGGCCTAGCTGCTCGCGGCCCTGCCCCCATGCGTGTTCCAGGCTAGCGATGGTGCGGGACTGGATGCCCGATCCGCCCTCAAGGTTCTCGGCCGCAATGCCCGACAACGCCGCGCCGCGAACCGTGTAACCCTGCCCCTCCCATGCCTCGCGCGCCACGCCAAGCATCGCCGACTTGCCGCTGCCGGCATAGCCGACGACGGACGCCAGCCCCGCGTCGCCGGTCACATGATCGAAGGCGTCGCGCTGCTCGCCCGACAGGACAAGGCCACGCCCCTCGGCCGCGCCGATCGCGACGTCACGATGCCGATCGGCGACGCCATGCTCGCCCCGGCCCGCCAGATCGTCGCCGGCACGCTCAAGCCGGTTCTCCACCGCAATCATGTCGCGCGACGTGAACCGCTCCTGGTCGCGTCCATCCTTCCCCAATGCGACCAGCTCAGGGCTGGCGCGCACCGCCCCCATCACCTGGTCGAACTGCTCCTTGCCGTCGCTGTGCCGGAACGCGAACGTCGCAAGGTCACGGACGGTGAACGTGGCCTGCTGCCGCGTGAGGGCGTCCAGCGCGACATTGGGATCGGCGATGATCTTCTCGCCGTTCTCACGAGCGATGCGCGTGTGATCCTCGATCCGCTCCGCCTCAAGCCCCTGCTCCGGACGACGCGATGCGGCCGGGCCGATCTTGTGCTGCGGCTCCAGCCCGATCCCCTGCGCCTCGTAACTGCGGTGGTCGATGCGACCCTCAAGCCCAAGCTCGGCCATGCGCTCATTAACGTGGGCGCTCCACGCCTCGCGCCAGTCCTTCAAAAGCTCGGTCGAGTTCCAGTCGCGGTTCTTCTTCCCGAACCCCTCCAGCCCCACGTCGCGCATCGCAAGCATGACATGCGCGTGCGGCTTGGGCGTGCCGTCCTTCGCCTTGTCCCAATGCACGTTCAGATCAGCGACCATCCCGCGATCGACAAACTGCTTCTTCACGAAATCGCGTGCGAGCTGGACGCCCTGCTTCTCGTTCATCTCACGCGGAATCGAGAACTCCACCTCACGGGCAAGCTGCGCGTCCTTGCGTTTCTCGCCTGCCTCCACCTCGTTCCACAAGGTCGTGCGGTCGTTTAAACGCTCCGGTGCGCCCTGTGGCAACATCACTTCGGAGTGGATCACGCCTGCCTTGTTGCTGAAGTCGTGATTCCGGTTCAACCGATCGTCGTGCAGCTCGGATGCGGAGCGATAGGCGGCGCTCGCGACGGCGCTCGATCCGTTCGCGCGGCTCACAACCTTGGCGGAGAAATGGTAGATCGCCATGACGCCCTGCTTATTGCACTTCTGAGCGCACGTCGGCAACGACGTATAAGCGCGCACTCATCCTCCGCTTCGCTCCTCCTGATTGACTTGGTGCTGCGTTCTGCTCGTTCTGGCTTTACCCATATGCTCGGCGCGCTAAGATGTTGATGAGCGATACGCGGAAGGGTAAAGGCGATGCGGAAGGTTCGCGATTACGATGCCGAGCTGAAGGCACTGGGTGACAAGGCCCGCGCGCTCAAGGCAAAGCGGGTCGAACAGCTTGGCCAGCTCGTCGTTGCGACCGGGGCCGATGCGCTTGATCCGGAAACCCTCGCCGGGGTGCTGCTCGATGCGATCGGATCAAAGGATGCGGGCGCGAAGGAGGCATGGCGCGCGAAGGGCGCGGCCTTCTTTCAACGACGTGGGCGCAAAGGTGGCGGCGCTGCTGCAATCGACGGATCGGGCACTGCGACTGAACCAGGCGGCGACGCTGCGGGCGGAAGCGGCGGAACGGCGAACGGATAGCAGGGGCTGGGTCGTGCAACGTCGCGAACGAACACGCCATCTGATTGAACTGGGCGGGCTGGTCCAGAAAGCCGGGCTGGTCGAGCTGACCGACGACGATCGCGCCACGCTCTACGGCGCGCTGCTCGATCTCGCCGGGCGTGGTCGCGGCGACGATGCTGGCGACGTGCTGGCGCTATGGAAGCGGCGCGGCAAGCGGGCGTTCGACGCGGAAGCGGAAGGGAGCGAAGCGCAATGAGCGATTTCGATATCGAGACGATCCGTGCCCAAGTCCGCGCGATGAATTTCGTGCGCGGCACGCCGGCGGAAATCGCGATGTGGCATGAGGACATGGCGGACTCGCGCGCCAACCTGGTCATCGAGGACATGATCCCGACGCCTAACGACGATGCGTTTTTCACAATGATGCTGGATGAGGGTGTACCCCCTCCCCTCGTCTCGCAAATCCTGCTTCGGCTGCTCGATCATCCCGACGCCGATCGGTCTCTGCCGATCACGCCGATGGCGGCGCACTGATGCCCAGGCGACGGATCAGCCCGCTTCTCGCCGTCTTCGTCGCCTTTGTGGTGCTGATGGCGAGCAATGCCTGGCTCAAGAGCATCTTCGGTTATGGCGAGATAGCGACCGACATTCCGTTCCTGCTGGCCGGCGCGATCCTGTTCCTGGCGTGGCGCTTCAACCGGCGTGCCGCCAACCAGCGCAATGATCTGCTCGGCTCCGCCCGTTTTGGCGACCGTGCTGACGTGCGGAAGCTGGAAGCGAACGGGGATCTTCTGATCGGCCGCTCGGCGAGGTCGGGGAAGCTGCTGCACTACGACGGCGCGGCGCATTTGCTGACGATGGCACCCACCCGCTCAGGTAAGGGTGTCGGTACGATTATCCCCAACCTGCTGCTGCTCGATCGCTCGGTGATCTGCATCGACCCCAAGGGCGAGAACGCTCGCGTCACCGCCCGTGCGCGTGCCGCCAAGGGCAAGGTCTGGTGCCTCGATCCGTTCGGCGTGTCGGGTCAGCCGCCTGCCCGCTACAATCCGCTCGACCGGCTCGATCCCGCCAGCCTCGATCTCGCGGAAGATGCCAACACCCTCGCCGACGCGCTGGTGCATGACGCGCCGGGACAATCGGGCGAAGCGCACTGGAACGAGGAAGCCAAGGCGCTGATCGCCGGGCTGATTCTGCACACCGTCGTCCACGAACCCGCCGATCGCCGCGTGCTGGCAACGATACGCGACAAGCTGACGCTCGCCCCTGCTGGCTTCGCCGCGTTGCTGGCCGATATGCAGGACAGCGCCGGGGCCGGTGGCCTGATAGCGCGCGCGGCCAACCGCCAGCTCGGCAAGTCCGATCGCGAAGCCGCTGGCGTGCTGTCCTCGGCACAGCGCCATACCCACTTTCTCGACAGCCCTCGCATCGTCGCCAGCACCGCCGCGTCGGATTTCACCTTCGCGGGGCTGAAGGACACGACCGCCACCGTGTTCCTGTGCCTGCCGCCCGATCGGCTCGACACCTATGCGCGCTGGCTGCGGCTGCTGGTGAGCCAGGCCGTCACCGACATGGCGCGGTCCACCGCCCGTCCTGCCCGGCCCGTGCTGTTCCTGCTGGACGAGTTCGCCGCGCTCGGCCGTCTCGAACCGGTTGAACGCGCGATGGGCCTGATGGCGGGCTATGGCCTCCAGCTCTGGCCGATCCTCCAGGACATGCACCAGCTTAAGGCCACCTATGGCGAGCGCGCCGGCACCTTCATGTCCAACGCCGGCGTGATCCAGACGTTCGGGGTCAACGATCATGCCACCGCCGACATGCTCTCGCGCACGATCGGCGACACCACGATCGAATATGATACCGTCAGCACGTCGCGCGGCACCGGCTGGGGCGAAAACCGCGCTGGTCCCTCGGAGAGTGTCAGCGGGCACGTCTCCGCTCGCCGGCTCGCCACACCGGACGAAATCATGCGAATGCGGCCCGATCAGCTTCTGCTGCTCCGCCAGGGCGAAAACCCGCTCGCGGTCGAGAAAATCCGCTACTACGATCAACGCGAGTTCACTGGCCTGTTCGATCCTGCGTGACGATGTGCGAAAGGTGAGTTTTGGGGTAGCGCCTCACCTTCCGAAGGTGACGGAGCTGGTGATCGGATTGACGATCTACGAAACCGATCGCGAAGGAGCTGATTTAAGCACCAACAGCGAGGTTCGGTGCTGCAAGGGTGCGGATCGTGGCAAAGCCCTCTTCCCTGCCCTCATGGCGCTCTTGGTCGGCTCTGGCGTAGTATCTGGTCGCCAGCTTGCCTTTCTTCTTTTTCCGCTAAGCACGCGGCGTTTGCGCCGCTCTGGTGACAGCGCAGCTGGCACCAGACGAATAGTGCATCGGCCATTAGGCCGATTCCATTTGCCTATTCTGACGGTGGTTATCCACAGGCTCGCCACCCCAAAGCTCACCTTTCGCCGTTCAGATTCTCTAATTCTTCTGATTCAAGATTCAGAGCCCTGAAAGGTCCGTATTTCTGCCGAAAAATGCCTCCAATAGTGAGCGTTGGGGTCGATTCGCGTGAGTTTCGGGGTAGCATGCGGTGAGCTTTGGGGTCGGTAAAAGTGAGTGTTCGGGCAGGGTCCAGTGAGTGTTGGGGTACCCCAATGGTTGGGTTAAAAGGATCGGTGAGTTTTGGGGTATCCGCCTCTCTGCTCCACGGGGGAGCTGAAACATTTGCCTAGCTCACTTTTCGTGATTAGGGTGAGTTGGTAAGTTCCTCTAGCTCACCGTTGGTCAAGCCTATGTCGCAACCTGCCGTGGTCGATATGACATTCCGCACGCTGGCCCAGAAGGGACGTGGAAATCCTTTTGATCCCGCCAACTACGGTGAAATCGTCAAGCCCGGCGAGTTGGTCGATATTGTAGAGCTAAGCCCCCTCACCCTCGCGGATCGCCGTATCTACAACCTGCTGATCGCCAATGCCTGGGAACGCATTGGCGAGCCGATCATCCATCGCATTGCGAAATCCGGACTGAAAGGGACGCACCAAGGCAACGAGCGCATAGAGAGTTCACTGCTGCGCCTCATGGGCACCATCGCGATCGTCACGATCCGCAAGGATGGCAAGAGCTACAAGCGCCGTGTCCAGCTGCTCGGCCCAAGTGATGAAAGCCTCGAAAAAGACGGCTTCCTTCACTATCGTATCCCAGAAGAGCTAATCGAGATACTGCGGAACAGTCAGGTTTATGCCCGTCTCAAGACGCAGGTAATGTATTGCTTCGAGTCAAAATACGCACTTTGTCTCTATGAAATGATCGAGCGGCGCATTGGTCTCGAATACAAACAGAAAGAGGAGTTTACGATCGAAGAGCTGCGCGGCCTGCTTAACGTGCCTGAAGGTAAACTCGAACGCTTCGCTGATATGAACAAATATTGTCTGAAGGTGGCTGTCGAGGAAATTAACAAGCTTTGCCCCTTCTATGTCGATTTCACGCCGATCAAGAACGGGCGCAAGGTCGAACGGGTGGCACTCCACTGGTTCCCAAAAACGTCCAGCGGCAAGCGCGACGCACAGAACCTGATCGACCAGCACAGCATTGTACGACGGGCAAAGCTGCGCGGCGGAATTCCCGAACTGCCCGTGCTGGTAGATTTCAGCGCGTCGGCCCAAAGGTGAGCCGCTACCCCAAAACTCACCGATAGGCTTTGCTACCAACCTCTACATGCCAGACACGTGTTCACGTTCCATCGTGTTCTCGTGTTCTCGTGCTATCATGTTCACATGCCAACAAGTGGGCTGGCGGATTCCGGGGTGCCCGTTACAGATGCCGGGCATTCACCCAGCCCTTGCATGTTCCACTCGGGACGGATCATTCGGATCGCCCCCTCTTCGGGGTCGGTACATAGAACGGACCCAGATATACGTTAAGCGCCCTCATCCGGGTTCAGGCGGCGCAAATCACCCGTTTGTCGCGCATCTGCGATGGCGACAGGGTTTTCCGTCATCCCTAGTACCTAGCGACGACTTTTGGGACAAAGCCGTCGTAGCAAGTCCAGTCACATCGCGACGATCTACGGGAAAGGCTGTCTGGCGCTCGGCGCCTTTCGCGCGACGGCATGGTGATCGCTCCACCGCCGTCTAGAAAGGGATAGGCTATCGAAAGAGTCTGGGTGACATCGCCCAGCAAAACGATCGATTTCGCTACTGATTTCATCATGGTAGGCCGCTTGCATGACCGCATCCGATCGCGCCGAACAGAATCTGATCCTCCGCTGTCCGGAGCCGCTCAATGCGGAAACGCCCCCGGATAAACTGATCACGTCCTTCCTGACGCCGCAGGCGAACTTCTACATCCGCAGTCACGGACCAACGCCGGAGCTGGCCGACGATCATCGTATAGCGCTGGACGGCTTAGTCGACCGCCCGCGCTCCTACACGGTTGCCGAACTTCAAACGGCATTTGCGACCCGGACAGTGACCGCGACCATGCAGTGCGCCGGCAATCGTCGGGCACATCTTCAAGACGTGGAAAAGACTTCGGGCGATCCCTGGGACGTGGGCGCGATTGGCAATGCGGCGTGGACCGGCGTCGCACTGTGCGACGTGCTCGCCGCAGCCGGCATCCAGGACGGCGCGTCGTTCGTCGGCACTACGGGGGCCGACAACGTGGATGTCGATGGTGAGACGGCACCGTTCGGTGCCTCGATCTCGATCGCCAAGGCGCTAGAGCCCGACGTGCTGATCGTCTGGGCCATGAATGGCGAGGCGCTGGCCCCCGAACATGGCGCACCGCTGCGGCTCGTCGTGCCGGGTTATGCGGGCGTTCGTAGCGCCAAGTGGCTGACGCGCATCGAGGTGCGCGATCGCCCGTCCGATGCGCCGATCCAGGCCAAGGACTACAAGCTCTTTCCGGCATCGGTAGCGAAGGAGGACGCGGACTGGGATCGGGGTCTGACTATCGAGGAGATGCCGCTCAATGCTGCGATCTGCGCGCCGGTGGACGGCGCGCATGTCAGCGCCGGCGCGTGCGAAATCGCGGGTTATGCGGTCGCCTTCGGCCGAGCGGTCTCGCGCGTCGAGGTCTCCGTCAATGGCGGCACCGACTGGCTGCAGGCGGAACTGACTGCAAAACCCGATGCGCCTTGGAGCTGGACGCAGTGGCACGTCACGGTCGATCTGTCTCCCGGACTCCACGTCCTGATCGTGCGCGCCGTTGACGGTGCCGGGCAGATGCAGCCCGAACGGCCCGAGGCGATCTGGAACTTCGCCGGCTATCTCTCGACTGCCTGGCATCGCATCGCCGTTACCGCTGGCTGATGGACGCGCCGCACGACGCCGATCGGGCCCATGCGAAGCTGGCGGAGAGCGCGAGCAAGCTGAAGGACAGCGCAGTCCAGCAGGTGGACAGCGCCGACCGTCGCACAGAGCTTGCCGCGGACCGCACAATCCTCGCCGGCGAACGCACCTATGCTGCCTGGGTACGTACCGGACTGGCGGCGCTCGCTTCCGGTATCGGCGCGCGCGCGCTGCTCAAGGACGTCGTGTTCCCGTGGCTGGCGACGGCGACCGGGACCATGCTGATCTTGTTCAGCGCCTTTTGCTTCGCCGCTGCGGTGTGGCGAGAGATGGGCGCAGGCGCCCCGCCGCCACGACCGGACATCAAGCGCCTGCCAGCGACGTTGCTCCTAGTGATGAACGGGTTTCTCATGCTCGTGTCACTGGCCGCGCTCGTCGGCATCTGGACGGCACGCTCGTAGCAGCCATCCCTAGGTTTGCTGCGAGCCGATCAGACCCCGCAGCGCATCCGCGGCTTTCGTGCGGTATCACCCCCTTGTGACGAAGCCCAAAAACGACGTGGGCCAAAGCCGATCGGTCCCGCATGCAGCGTACCCGGGGTCGGTACATAATAACGGGCTTAGATAGACGCTGCCGACTGCCCGGTCCGAGCATTTGCCCGACCAACATGCCCATTGACGGTTGGGGCAAACGTCTCATAGATCGACTTTGGCAATGGATTTCTGCCGGGCAATTTGGCCGAACCGCTCTGATAAGAGCTGATGATTCCTACTTGGCGCCTTCAGGCAGCAAGGAGGAATTGTGCGCGCTACCTTTCGCAATCTCGTCGGCACGCTGAATGTCGCGGCATTCATGCGCGATCGTCACGACCATGCGATCTCTGTCCTGCGCTGGGCGCTGATCTTGCTGCCCATGGCGGCACTCGTCGGGACGCTATGTGCGGCGTTCCTGCTGAGTCTCGATACCGTTACGCGACTGCGGTTTGCATCGCCTTGGCTGCTCTATCTGCTACCGGTGGGCGGGTTCGTTGTCGGATTCCTCTACCATGTCACCGGGCGCACAGTGGAAGGCGGCAACAATCTGATCGTCGAGCAGATCCACGAGCCTGGCGGCGGGGTGCCTCTGCGGATGGCGCCGCTCATCTTCTTCGGCACAGTGGTGACGCATCTTTTCGGTGGCTCGGCCGGACGTGAGGGCACCGCCGTCCAATTGGGTGGAAGCCTTGCCAGCGGTTTCGGCCGCGCGCTCCGCCTCGATGCGGGCGGCACGCGCATCCTGTTGATGACGGGTATCGCAGCCGGGTTCGGCGCGGTCTTCGGCACGCCGATCGCAGGCGCGGTCTTCGCGCTCGAAGTGCTGGCGATCGGCCGCGTTGAATATTCCGCGCTAGTGCCTTGCCTCGTTGCAGCGCTAGTCGGCGATTGGACGTGCCTCGCCTGGGGTATCCATCACGGTGTCTACCCGATCGGTGCGTTGATACCGGTCGATGCGCTGCTCGTGACGAAGGCGGGTATTGCGGGGATCATATTCGGATTGGTCGGTTTGGCCTTCGCCGAAGCCAACCACGTGGTCGGGGGATGTCTGAAGCGGATCGTCCCCTATGGTCCGCTACGTCCAGTGATCGGCGGGGTCGTCGTTATCGCGCTCGTCTTCCTGTTCGGCACGCGCGACTATCTAGGCCTGGGTGTCCTGGCAGCGAGGCCCGAGAGCCTTACCATCGCCAGCTTCTTCGGACCAGACACGCATCCGTGGAGTTGGGCGATCAAGCTGCTGTTTACTGTCGTCACGCTCGGTGCGGGTTTCAAAGGCGGTGAAGTCACGCCGTTGTTCTTCATCGGCGCGGCGCTCGGTAACGCGCTGGCGCCTTTCTTGGACGTACCGACGGGCCTGTTCGCCGCGATCGGCTTTGTTGCGGTCTTTGCCGGGGCTGCCAATACCCCGCTCGCCTGCACCTTCATGGGGATTGAACTGTTTGGCGCCAGCTATGCGGTGCCGATCGCCGTCGCCTGTTTCGTGGCCTATCTCTGCTCGGGCCACAATGGCATCTACCTGTCGCAGCGCGTTGCGATACCCAAGGTGCCCGCGAACGGCCTCGCGCCCAATGCAACACTGCGCGAGACACGTACACGCCGCACAGCACTTCGCGCGCAGAACCGCGTGTCGTGAGTGATGTGCTTAGCCTGATCCCCCCGATACGTCGGGCGCAGCCTTCGGATCGGGGTCTTGCGCCTTGCCCTTCGCGGCGCCCGGCTGCTTTGCGCTCATGGCGGTCAGATAAGCGACGATCGCCGGCACGTCAGCCTGTGCAACAGGAGCCTTGTAGACCTCGCGCATCTTGGTGACCTCCGCGGTCCACTGATCGGAGGAGAGTGGCGGCTGGTTCAGCGCCATGCTCGCCGAATGACACGAGGTGCAGTTGGCGTTGATGACGTCGGCATGCGGGCCGGCGGGATATTGCCCTTCGTCGGTCGGGAGATCGACCGAGGTGGACGCCAGCGAGAAGCCGCGCGCCGAAACGCTTGGCGGCGGTGGTGCGGTCGGGGCGGCAGGCGGCGGGGCGATGCGGCTGTTCGGGGCACCGATCGCGAGTAGAAGAACGACGGTCGCGCCGACGAACCCGAACGACAGCGTGCCGATGGAAGGCGTTTTCATGGGGGAGCGCTCCTCAGCCGACGACGATGTTGGTGGTTTCGATGTTGCCGCGCATGAACCCGCCCGGGTTCCAGATCGGCGTCATCGGCTGCGCGATGCCGGCGGTGTTCCAGCAGCGCGACATCAGTCTGGTCGGACCCGCATGCGTGAGCGGCACCTGCGCGTCCCAGCGGCGGAAACTGTATTTGCCGTGATCGGGGCCGAGCGTCGTCTTGTACCAGGTCTTGCCGTTGTCGGTCGACACATCGACCTTGGCGACGCCGCAATCGCCGCCCATCGCAATGCCGCCCAGCGGGATCGACCGGTCGAACGCGATCGCCTGCCCTTCGTCGAGGCTCGTGACCCAACTGCGCGGGATCATCTTGTTGATCGGGACGGCCGGGAAATCCTTCTGGCCAGGCCGCACGTTCGCGCCTGGAGTGTCAGGGATCTTGTACGCCTTAGCCATCCAGTAACCGTCGTCGGGCGCGGCAAGCACCTCGATGTCGTTCAGCATCTTGACCCAATAGGTCGAATACCAGCCGGGTACGATCAGCCGGACCGGGAAGCCGTTGAGGAGCGGCATCTGTTCACCGTTCATCCCGAAGGCGAGCATCACTTCGCCGTCGCGTGCGTGGTCGATCGACAGCGACTTGGCGAAATCCGGTGCGCCCGCAACCACCGGCTGGTCGAGCGCACCGAACCGTACCGCGACCGCGCCCGGCTTCACGCCGGCGATGTCGAGCACATCGCGCAGCCGCACGCCTAGCCATTTGGCGTTGCCCATCGCCCCGTGGCGCCACTGCGCGCCCGCGACGGGCGGCTGGAACAGCGCACGCGAATTGCCCGAGCATTGGTTGATCGCCGCCAGCTCGACGCGCGGCAACTTCAGCAGTTGCGCGAGCGAGATCGACAGCGGCCGCGTGACCGCGCCGTGCACCTTGATCCGGAATGCCTCGACATCGATCGCGGTCGGAATGTCGGCCCAGTGCCAGCGGACGAAGAACTGGTCGTTCGGCGTAAAGACGTCGCCATTGAACACGCTCATCGGCGTTTCCAGCAGCGGCGGGTGGATCCGCTGGAGGATCATGCTGCCCTTGCCGGGGAACGCACTGGTCATCGGCCGTTCCGATGGGCCACCCGGCAGATGCAGGTCGACCATGCTCTGCGCCAGCGCGGGTGCGGCGATCAGCGCGCCGCTGCCGATCGCAGCCTCTGCGAGAAAGCGACGGCGGTTCGTCTCCTGCGCCAGTTTCATATCCAGGCTGTCCACCAACATTCTCCCGTTTCTGTCATGATCTGTATGCGCGACCTGTCCGCCGGTCTGCCCGGTACGGGTCGATCGGATGCGCCGGTTCGATCCGGCAGGACGATCAGTTCGGCCCTTTAATTGGCTTGGGCGATGCAGGGCGACACGAACAGGTTTCCGCGCCAGCCGCCTGCGACCGTCTTGGCGCCGACCAGCAGCCACATCGCGGCGAGTGCGATCGTGAGGACGGTGCCGACGATCCCGAAAAAGCCGAGCTGGAGCGTCGTGCTGAGCTTGAAGGTCGCGACCGTGTAGACGCCGAGCGGGAAGGTATAGCCCCACCACCCAAGGTTGAACGGAATGCCCGCGCGCCAGTAGCGGATCGTGATCAGCGTCGCGAGCGCCAGCCACCACAGGCCGAAGCCCCAGAGCAACAGCCCGGCGATCGTGCCGATTCCTTGCGCCACTGCGCCGATCTGGCCGAGGCCGTTGGCGGCGAGGATCGCGGGCGCGTCGCTACCGAGCACCAGCATCCCGAGCGCACCGGTGCCGATCGGACCGAGCGCGAGCCAGCTCGAGGCGGCCATGCTCTCGTGCGGCAGCTTGTGGAGAGCCATCCGCAGGATCAGGATCGCGAGAATGCCGAACGCGACCGGCACCGAATAGGCCCACAGGACATAGGAGGTCGCCAGCACCACGAACTGATGATGGGCGTCGGCCAGATGCGGTGCGAGCAGGCCTCCGCTCGCGCCTGCGACCTCGGCCGCGACCACTGGCAGGAGCCACACCGCGGTCATGCCGTCGAGCGAATGTTCGTGCCGGGTAAACATGAGGTAGGGGATCGCTACACCGCAGGCGAGCGACATCGCGACGTCGATCCACCACAATGTCTCGGCGATCGGGATCACGCCGGCGCCGAACCGCGGCAGGCCGAACGCCAGGAACCCGTTGATGATCGTCGCGAGGCCCATCGGGATCGTACCGATGAACATCGATACGGTGTTGTGCCCGAAGATCCGCCGCGCCTCGTGCCCGAACATGGTCCAGCGCGCGGTGTAGAGCCCGGCGAACAGCGTGAAGAGCGCGATGTTGAAATACCACAGTGCCTCGCCGACCGGGTGCAGCGATGCGCCGACCCCCGGAACCTGCGGCAAGGCCAGCGCGAGGATGCCGGTGCCCATCGTCGCGGCGAACCAGTTGGGGGTGAACTGCCGGATCATCTCGCGTGGAGAGTCGAGCCGGCTGAGCGGCTTCAGGCCATCGAGAACGGGTTTCAAATCGGCGGTCACTTGCCAGTCTCCTTGATGAGATCGGTCAGCGCATCGGCCGCCCGGGTACGATAGCGCTCTTTGTGCCTCAGCGCGTAGAACGGACGCCGCGGCAGACCGAGCGGCAGATCGTGCAACGTTCCGGCCGCGATTGCAGGTGCGACGACATGCTGCGACAGGACCGCGACGCCTGCGCCAGCCTCGACCGCGCTGCGGACCGCCTCGTTCGACGGCAGGGTCAGCGCGGTGGTGAGGTCCGACGGATCGACGCCGCGCTGGCGCAACACCTCCTCGAACGACGAGCGCGTGCCCGATCCCTGCTCGCGGATAATCCAGCGCGCGGCGCGGATCCAGTCCTCGTCGATCGTGTCGGCAGCGCGGTTGCTAACCAGCACCATGCGGTCGTTCGCGACCGTCCAATGCGCGAGCGCGGGCTCGTCGATCACACCTTCGACGAAGCCGAGCTCGACTGCGCCGTCGAGCACGCGCGCCGCGGCCCCTTCCGTGTTGTCGATCGCCAGTTCGATCGTGATCGCGGGGTAGCGCGCATGGAACGCCGCTAGCTGGCGGGGCAGCCAATAGCCCGCGATCGTCTGGCTTGCGACCAGCCGCAGTGTGCCGCGCTCCAGCCCGGCATATTCGGCCAGTGCAAGTTCCGCGCTCGCCGCACGGCCAAGGACGGCGCGCGCGTCGATCAGAAACATGCGGCCCGCTTCGGACAGTTCGATCCCGCGGCCGACCCGGTGGAACAGCGGCACGCCGTGCCGAGCTTCTAGCGCGGCGATGGCAGCGCTTGCGGCCGACTGCGTCACATTGAGCGCTTCGGCAGCGCGCGTCATGTGCTCGCGCTCTGCGACACCGACGAAAATCCTGAGTTGTTCGAGGGTCATGCCCGATCTCCTTGCCCCAATGATAGGGAAAGGAGATCAATCGAACCAACCAAAGATTACGGTCATTCCAATCAGATATACCGATTGGTCATTTCAGAATGTCGATAACCGCCTCACGTTCATCGACCAGTTCGGCAATCGTGCGATCGAGCATCGATCGCTGGAACGGATCGAGGGTCAGGCCTTCGATACGCGCATACCCACCGCTCATGCAGTGCACCGGCACGCCGCACACCAGTCCTTGCGGGATACCGTAGGAGCCATCTGACACCACGCCCATCGACACCCAATTATCGCCTGCGCCGTGCACCCAGTCGCGCAGATGGTCGATCGCTGCATTTGCGGCCGACGCGGCCGAGGACGCACCCCGTGCTTCGATGATCGCGGTTCCGCGCTGCGCAACGGTGGGGATCAGGGTTTCGCGGTACCAGGCCTCGTTTCCGATACGGTCGGCAAGCTTTTGGCCATCGAGTTCGGCATTCCCCCAGTCGGCAAACATCGTCGGCGAATGGTTTCCCCAGACGACGAGCTTTGTAATCGCATCGACACCTACACCCGCCTTGGCCGCAAGCTGTCCCTGCGCGCGGTTGTGATCGAGGCGGATCATCGACGTGATGTTTTCGGCAGGAAAACCCGGTGCGCTTTGCGCAAGAATCCAGGCATTTGTGTTGGCGGGATTGCCGACGACCAGGATCTTGGCGTCACGTTTGGCCACTGCGTCCAATGCTGCGCCCTGCGTCTTGAAGATCGCTGCGTTGGCAGCGAGCAAATCACGGCGCTCCATGCCCTTTGAGCGGGGACGAGACCCAACCAGCATGGCCGCATCGATGTCCTTGAAAGCCACCATCGGATCATCAGTAATGATCACACCTGCCAGTAGCGGGAACGCGCAATCCTCCAGTTCCATGACCACGCCGCGTACGGCGTCCATAGCCTGCGGCACGTCGAGCAGTTGAAGGATAACGGGCTGGTCCGGTCCGAACACGTCACCCTGCGCAACCCGGAAGAGCAGCGAATAGCAAATTTGTCCTGCGGCACCGCTGATCGCGATCCTGACGGGGGGCTTGGTCATTTTAGAAAGGGCTTTCCTTGGGAAATTACAGACGGTGTAAGACCGATCAACGCGCCGCCACGGCAAGCGCCGCATCGCGCCCGGATGGCACCAGATTGGCGAGACCTTTTCCTGATCGCACGGCACCAGGAACGTAGATCAGGCTTTGCGCATCCGTACTGATAGGGATTGTCGACACGGTGGTGTACGTCAGCGTGTCGATCCCAGCGACCTTGTTGGTTCCGGCCAGGCTGGCATAGATTCTCGTACCATCGCCCGACGGCCAAACCGCACTTGGAGCCGCTTGTAGCGGGACGGTTGCCACAGCCTCCAGGCTGTCGGTTCTATAGACCTTGATTGCAGGTTGATCGCCGCCAATGCTGACATAGGCAAAGGAATCGTCCGCGCGCTGGGCGAAGTTGACCGCGCCCGTTGCTGGACCAGTGTTTATCACTTCGCGTACCGCAAACGGCGGTTTGGCAGCAAAAACCGTGGTCGTGCCGCTCTCGCGGCGTGTTGCCCAAATCTGTTTGCCATCTGGCGAGACCGCGATTGCTCCCTCACCTGCACCGTTGCTGGCAACGTGTCCGACGACGCGCCGATGCTCGACGTCGACAACCAGGATGGACGGCCTTTCAGTAAGCGATACAAAGGCATAGCGTCCGTTTGGCGACAGGATGGTCGCGCCCGCTCCGCCACTTGCTGGTACGCGGGTGATCTCCCGCGCGGTCTTAGGATCCACGACTGCGATGGCATGTTCATCGCCGAGCGAAACCCAGAGTTCGTGCCCATTGGGCGTAAACGCGACGGCGGTAGGCGACGTCTGGAACACGGTCCGGCCTCGTTCCGTGTTCGTGGCCAGATCTACGAGCGTCACACTGTGCTGCGCTAATGCCGATACCGCCAGGGTCCGCCCGTCACGCGTTGCAGCCAGGTGCTGGACTTTGGGGCTGGAAAAGCTGGGCTCAGCTATCGCGCTTTTGGTGAGGTCGATGCGTCCCAGTTCGTTGCCCGCTGCAGGATCGATGACAACGATCTTTGTCGATGTCGGGTCAGACACATAGATCCGGTCATGATGACTAAGGTCGATATCAGCCTTCGACCACGGTGCCTGAACCGCCTTGATATCGCAGGGAAAGTCGTCCGCCGCAGGTGCAGCCCAATAGGCCTGAGCGATCGCCGGGACTGGGGCTACGGAGGCCAACATCGCGGCAACCAGAACGATCGCAGCTTTCATCGTTTGATCCTTATCGCGGATCCGGCGGGTGATCGTGCCAGTCCGATGCCGCTAGATCGACCGATATCTCCCCTGCGTCCAACGCATGGTAACGATGGTTTCAATACGAAAACGCGATCATAGATTGTCTACCGTTCTTTTTAGATGATCAGAACAACCATGCTTATGCGTTGGATCGATGGCTGCGCCGCGATCATTTACGCTGTCACGCTCGGCATTCATCGCTCGCGTGTCATAAATGGGAATACTAAAGGCATGACGATGAAATCTCGCACGGCCTTGCTAACGGCGATAGCCGTGTCCGTATCGACGGGTGCGTTAGCGCAAACGGACGGTTTCGCGTCCGCAATGGATGCGGCGATGGCGCGGATGCACGGCGCGATGATGACCGGTTATTCAAGCGATCCCGATCGCGACTTCGCAAGAATGATGATCCCGCATCATCAGGGTGCGATCGACATGGCCGAAGTCGAACTGCGGTTCGGCAAGGATGAACGCCTGCGCCGGCTCGCCCAGGGAATCATCGTCGAACAGCGTCAGGAAATCGCGGTGATGCAGGGCATCCTATCCGAAGGCGGCGCGTTGCTGCCTCACACCGAACCGACCGCGACCGGTCACCCCCATCACGGAGACCGTCCATGAAGCGTTTCACCCTAACCGCCTGCGCCGCCTTGTGTTTCTCGGGCCCTGCGTTTGCCCAGCAAGTGCCGAACGCGACCCCCGACGTCCCCGTCAGCGCGCAGGACCGGTTCTACACCTCGGACCAGTTCTCCAACACCGTGTCGGTGATCGATCCGTCGACCAACACGCTGCTCGGCGTGATAAAACTCGGCGACCAGACCCCCGCGAACCTCAGCCCGCTCTACAAGGGACAGCTGCTCGTCCACGGCATGGGCTTCTCGCCTGATCGCAAGACGCTGGCGGCGATCTCGATCGGCTCGAACTCGGTGACGTTCATCGACACTGCGACCAATGCCGTGAAGCATACGACCTATGTGGGCCGATCGCCGCACGAAGCGTTCTTCCGCCCCGACGGTCGCGAAGTCTGGGTCGCGGTGCGCGGCGAGGATTATATCCAGGTGCTCGACGGCAAGACCTTCGCGCCGACTACGCGCATCCCCGTTCCTAATGGCCCCGGCATGACGATCTTCTCGCCGAACGGGAAATACGGTTACGTCTGTTCGAGCTTTTCTCCCGAGACCGTTGTGATCGACACCGCCTCGAAGAAGATCGTCGGTCGCGTCAAGCAGGCGAGCCCGTTCTGCCCCGACATCGCCGCGACGCCCGACGGCAAGCAGGTCTGGTTGACGCTGAAAGACGTCGGCAAAGTCATGGTGTTCGACGCCAAGCCACCCTTCGCAGTGCTCAAGACGTTCGACACAGGCGCGATCACCAACCACGTCAACATCGCCCGCACCAAGGCTGGCCAGTTCGCCTATGTGACGGTCGGCACCGAGAACGTCGTCAAGGTGTTCCGCACCACCGACTTCGCGCAGGTCGCGAACATCCCGGTCGGCGCGCTCCCGCACGGCCTTTGGCCGTCGGGCGACGGTACGCGGATGTATGTCGGGCTGGAGAACGCCGACGCAGTCGCGGCGATCGATACCGCCAGCAACACCGTTATCGCGACGATTCCGATCGGTCAGGGGCCCCAAGGCGTGGCCTACGTTCCCGGCGCGGTGCCGGTAGGCGATGGCCGTGCAAACCTGATGCCGCTCGCCCAGGCCGGCATGAAGATCCAGCTGACTCTTTCCGGGACTGGGCGCAGCCAGGTCACGCTGTTCGATCAGGGCCAAGTCCAGATTTTGCAGGCGGCGGTTGCGGGCCTCAGTCCAAAGATGCCCTATGTCCTTGGGCTATCCTCCCGCGCTGATGGCAGCGGCGTGATCCAGCCTCTGGCGAAGTTCATGACCAATCCGGCGGGCGGCGCGATAGTCAACACGCTCGGACCGCTCCGCCAGATCGTCAGCGACGCAAAAGGCGACATGCGCCGTTACCTCGTCATTGCTCCGGGCGACCCGATGATGCCGGGCGCCGTCGTTCAGGTGCAAAAATGAGGATTCCGGTGAAACCTGCGATCTCTTGTCCGTATCCGGTATCTTGGTCATGACGCTGGTATAGGCTGCCGCAGCGTTTTGAGACTGTCGGAAAACACATGCTTTCGGACAGGGTGCGCTCCGGCCTTGGGTCGTGGCGCCAACAGATGGCAGAGTGTGCGACAAACCCTGTCGCTTTGGTCAGCTGTACGGAAACCCGAATCTGGGGGTTTGCTGACACCCGATCGCGTTAGCGTACATCTGGGTCCGTTCTATGTGCAGACCCCTCTTCAAAGCTGCGCGTCACCGCTCCCCGAACGGGTGCTTGCCGTACTGGCGCATGAGAAGGTCGATTGCCTCGCCCATCAAGGCCTGAAGGGTAGTTCCGTTCTCGGCCGCCAGCACATTTAAGCCTCGGCTAACTTCCGGACTAAAGTATGCGCTGACAGCCTTCTTGCCCTGCCGCGCCGCCGATCGCACCGACGCCGAGCCCTCAATGGCTGGGGTCGAGACGCTCGGCTCCACCTTCGCGCGTTCTGCACGCTGCTGCCTCATGGCGCCAAATTTGCTCATGTCAGCCTCGCTTCTTTCTGCCCTGCTTACTTGTGGGCAAGTTCACACGTTCGCTTGTCCACGTCCATAGCGCGGCGATCTCCTCCGCCGCCTTACCGTCAGGCTCCGCCTCTATCGCGGTTTTCCCTTGCGCCGTGCTGTGGTGATAGATCGCGCGCATCGTGAGCATGACGGGCGCGACCGGCACACCCATACCCTCAACGCCTTCGCTGCCCTCAATCAGCTCCCGCGCGTCTCTGTAAGTAGTTGGCGCGCGCTGAGGACCGCCCATGAAGAGCACGAAGGCCGGCTTGCCTGCTGCCTTCACCAGCTCGGCCGTCGTTTCAACGGCTGACAAGTCGAACGCTTGGGGACGACAAGGAATAAGGATCAGGTCCGCAGCCTTGCACGCCTCGCGCGCCATGATGTCCGCGTGTGGGGGCGTATCGATAATGACTAGGTCCGCGCCTAGATCGGCTGCTTGCTGCACCTTGCGCGGAAGGAGGGTGGGGGAGGCACAATCTACGACCTCAGGGTCCGCGCCGCCTCGCCAGTGGTTCCATTGGCTAGCGGTCGCTTGCGGGTCCGCGTCGAGGATCAGCGCGGAGAGGCCCGCACTGGTGGCGGCACCGGCAAGGTGGATGGCAAGCGTGGTCTTACCCGCTCCGCCCTTCTGGCTGATGATAGATATGGTCTTCATGTAGCCCCTGCACGTGTTCGCGTGTGAACATGATGGATAGCACACAAGTGAGCAAGATAACAATCTCACTTGTGAACTGATAGCCTTCGTGGCCTGTAGCAGCGTGGTTGGGTGGTCGTAAGCTGCACCCGAGGTTCGCGGCATAAGGGAGCATACGTGACAGGAATATCAGGGGGGTCAGGATCAGGCGGCTGGACGTGGGTGCAGGGCTTCGGAACGGCCTTTGCGGGCGTGCTTGCCTACCTTGGCGCGCGTTTTGGCGCGCAGGCCGGGAAGGAGAACGCAGACAAGGCCATCTTCGTCCAGATCGTCACCAGCGAGCGCGCGGTATGGCGAGAAGCAATGCGAGGGCTGGTTGTAGAGTTAACGGCCGAGGTGCGGCGTGGTGCAGTTAGCCCTGCCAAGCCGGTGAATTGGCGAAAGGTACATGCCGCGCGCGCTGGTATCGTACTCCGCCTAAACCCGGCCTGCCGCGACGTAGGGACTGAGGACAAACATGCCCTGGATCGCGCGCTCTTCCGCGCAGTCGAGGAGCTAGTGAGTGCGCGGCATACTCCAAAGCCCGATTGGCTCAAAAAGGCGGATACGGTCGAGAAAGCAGCCCAACGGCTCATCAAGAAGGAATGGGACAAGTCGAAGAAGGAGGCTCGCACAGGCAGGCTTGAAGAATGAGGCTGTGAGGGCCGCAGGATAGCAACTGTCGACTGTCTCAAATGTTCTAAGTTTCGCAACAGAGCCCTTAGAGCTCGTGTTCTCTCATGTGCTGATGTCGCAAAAGTCGGTTGCAAAATACTTTTATTACGATACAATTTTGCAACATGCTGATTGGCTATGCTCGTGTGTCCACCGATGACCAAGATCTCCGGCTGCAACGCGCCGCGTTGAAGGAGGCCGGATGCAAGCGGACGTTCGAGGAGAAGATCTCGGGCGCGAAGCGTGACCGGCCCGAGCTGGCCAAGATGATCGAGCAGCTGCGCGACGACGACACGGTGGTAGTGACGCGGCTCGACCGACTGGCGCGCTCGACGCGCGACCTGCTGGACATCGCCGAGAAGCTGAAGGAGGCTGGTTCCGGCCTGCGCTCGCTGGCCGAGCCCTGGGCCGACACGACCTCGCCAGCTGGTCGCATGGTGCTGACCGTGTTCGCCGGCATCGCTGAGTTCGAGCGTGAGCTGATCCACCAGCGCACCAGCAGCGGACGAGTGGCGGCTAAGGCGAGGGGAGTCCGCTTTGGCCGTCCGCCAAAGCTCACCCCCGATCAGATCACGCTCGGCGAACGATTGATAAGCGAAGGCACATCGGTGCGCGAAGCCGCCAAGCTGCTCAAATGCCACCATGCCACACTCTACCGGGCGCTGACCGCAGCGACGGTGGCTTTATAATGCGGTGGACTGCGCAGCCTGACACTTCGGCAGGGAAGGCCTGATGCCTATCCGGCCCGAGCACGTGTTCTTGTACCCGATCGACTGGGTGCAGCTATCACACCAGGTACGCTTCGTGCGGGCGGGGGGACACTGCGAGCATTGTGGACGTCCCCACAGGCAGAAGGTCTTCCACCTAGGCGACGGACGGTGGTGGGATCGGAACCGGCAATGCTGGCGCAATGGCCGGGGCCGGCGCGTGCGACGGCCTACGGAAAACATTCTGGTACAAGGCCGGTGGACACCGGTGGTCCTGGCCTGTGCGCACCTTAACCATGATCCGAGCGACAGTGCGCTTCACCAGCTCGCAGCGCTCTGCCAACGCTGCCACATGCTCCACGATGGCCCGGAGCATCGACGCCGGCGCTGGATGAACGCGCACTATCGGCGTGCGCTGGGTGATCTGTTCTACGGTCCATACCCCAAGCTGGGAGGCGACTGGATTACGCCCACCCCGCTCAGCATGCTCGACGATCACCGCAGTGGAACGTCTTCCCGTTGACACTCGTTTCACTTATTGCGTTTACAACTCGCAGTCACTAGATGGCTTCCGCCCTGGGAGATGAAACATGGCCGCCGTGGCCTTCAATATCGACGAGGCCTACGAGCCTACTGCACAC
>NZ_LMPG01000002.1 GCF_001423765.1 Sphingomonas sp. Leaf343 | reverse complement strand
CGCTCGACCTGCGCCGCGTCAAGTCGCTGCTGACCGAGCCGGTGATCGTCGACCTGCGCAACGTCTATCCGCGCGACATGATCGAGGACGCCGGCTTCACCTATCACGCCGTCGGCCGCTGATCGGACGAGGGAGCGGGCGGCGGTCCTCAGGTGACCGCCGCCCGCTCCCGGTATCGCGGATCGTCCCAGAGACGCTCGCGCATCACCTGCGCAAGGATGTCGACCGCTCGCCATATGTCCTCGTGGCTGGTGTAGAGCGGCGTGAAGCCGAGCCGCAGCGCATCGGGCGCGCGGAAATCGCCGATCACGCCGCGCGCGATCAGCGCCTGACAGATCGCATGGGCCTCCGGATGCGCGTAGGAGACGTGGCTGCCGCGCGCGGTCGCGTCGCGCGGGCTGATGAGGGTGAAGCCATCTGCTCCGCAGCGGGCCTCCATCAGATCGACGAACAGCGACGACAGCGATCGCGACTTGGCGACGAGTGCCTCGAACGACACCTCCTCGAACAGCTTCACGCCCTCTTCCAGCGCCGCCAGCCCGATGATTGGGGGCGTCCCGCACAGGAAGCGGCCGATGTCGCCTGCGGGTGCATAGCCGTCCTCGAACGCGAACGGCGTGGCGTGGCCCATCCAGCCCGACAGCGGCGAGCGCAGGCGCGCCTGATGCCGCTCCGCGACGTACAGGAACGCCGGCGCGCCCGGGCCACCGTTCAGATATTTATAGCCGCATCCAACCGCGAGATCGGCGTTGCAGCCGTCGAGGTCGACCGGCACCGCGCCGACGCTATGGCTGAGGTCCCAGAGGACCAGCGCGCCCTTCGCGTGAGCCGCCGCGGTGATCGCCGCCATGTCGAGCATCGCGCCGGTCTTGTAGTGGACATGGGTCAGCATCACGACCGCGACGCCGTCGTCGATCGCGGCGATCAGGCCGTCGACGGGCAGGGTCCGCACCTTTGCCCCGACGCTCCACGCGGCCCCGTCGGCGACGTAGAGATCGGTCGGGAAATTGCCCGGTTCCGACAGGATCGTGTCGCGGTCCGGCGATGCCTTCAACGCCGCTATCAGGAGCTTGTAGAGATTGACCGATGTCGAGTCGGCGACGAGCACCTCGCTCGCCATCGCCCCGATCAGCGGCGCGATGCGCGCGCCGACCCGGCGTGCCGCACCGATCCAGTCGGCGCTGTTCCAGCTGCCGATCAGGTCGCGTCCCCATTCGTTCGTGACGACGTCGGCGATCCGCTCCGCAGTGGTGCGCGGCAACGCCCCCAGCGAATTGCCGTCGAGATAGACGATCCCCTCGGGCAGCGAAAAGCGATCTCGCATCGTCGCCAGCGGGTCTGCTGAATCGAGCGCCCGAACGGCGGCAAGGTCGGGAAGAGTTTGAAAGCGCATCAGTAACTCCGGCCCGGTCACGAAGTGATCCCGAGCGCGCCCGTGGATACGCCATTCCGGTCAGCCCGCCATGGCACAAAATGTGATGCCGGGATTCTTTACTCGGCCCCGCGCGCGCCTCTAGGATCGCTGCGAGCCCCGTCCTATCGGGTCGTCATACGGGGGGAGGGGAGGAGCATGAACACCGATCCGCCGCAGCATCCGCGCGGATATCCCCTGTATTTCGGGGTGGGCGGAGCATTGCTGCTCGGTGCGGGTTTCTGGGTCGCGGTCATCGGACTGATCCTGTTCCTGATGAAATAGGACATTCATGTCAGCGATGTGGATGAACCGGAGACGCGTCAGGCGGCGACTGGTGACCCCTACGAGAATCGAACTCGTGTTTTCGCCGTGAGAGGGCGACGTCCTAACCGCTAGACGAAGGGGCCGTCCGGTGGAGCGGCGCGTTTATGGAAGGGGGCGGCGGACGTCAAGCGGGATCGCCTGCATCCGCCGCTTTTCCTGTATCAGGCGGCGACCTTGCGGCGCTCCGCCATCTCCGCGTTGAGCATTTCGGCGAGCAGGAATGCGAGTTCCAGGCTCTGGCCCGCGTTCAGGCGCGGGTCGCAATGCGTGTGATAGCGATCGGCCAGCGACTGTTCGGTCACGTCGACCGCGCCGCCGGTGCATTCGGTGACGTTCTGGCCCGTCATTTCGGCATGGATGCCGCCGGCATGCGTCCCCTCGGCGCGGTGAACGGCGAAGAAGCCGCGGACTTCGGCGAGGATGCGATCGAACGGGCGCGTCTTGTACCCGGTCACCGCCTTTACCGTATTGCCGTGCATCGGGTCGCAACTCCAGACGACCGGATGCCCCTCTCGCGTGACGGCACGCACGAGGCGGGGCAGCGCCCCCTCGATCTTGTCGTAGCCGAAGCGGGTGATGAGCGTCATCCGCCCCGGAACGCGGCCGGGGTTGAGGGTGTCGAGCATCCGCAACAGGTCGTCCGGCTCCAGACTGGGGCCGCATTTGATGCCGATCGGGTTGCCGATGCCGCGCAGGAACTCGACATGCGCCGAACCCTCGAACCGGGTGCGGTCGCCGATCCAGAGAAAATGCGCCGAGGTGTCGTACCAGTCGCCGGTCAACGAATCCTGCCGCGTCATCGCCTGTTCGAACGGCAGCAGCAGCGCCTCGTGGCTGGTGTAGAAATGCGTTTGCGCCAGTTGCGGCACCGTCTCCGGATCGATCCCGCAGGCGGCCATGAACTCCAGCGCTTCGCCGATGCGGTCGGCGGTCTCGGTGTATTTCTTCGCCCACGGGCTGCGGCCCATAAAGTCGTGCGTCCAGCGATGCACCTGATGCAGGTTCGCGTAACCGCCCTGTGCGAAGGCGCGCAGGAGGTTCAGCGTCGCCGCCCCTTGCGCATAGGCGCGGATCAGGCGCTGCGGATCGGGGATGCGAGCTTCGGGCGTAAAGGCGATGTCGTTGACGTTGTCGCCGCGATAGCTGGGCAGTTCGACGCCGTCGATCGTCTCGGTCGGGGTGGAGCGGGGTTTGGCGAACTGGCCCGCCATCCGGCCGACCTTCACCACCGGCAGTTTCGACGCCCAGGTCAGGACGACCGCCATCTGCAGGATCACGCGGAACGTGTCCCGGATGTTGTTCGCGCTATGCTCCGCAAAGCTCTCGGCGCAGTCGCCGCCCTGGAGCAGGAAACCACGACCCGCGGCGACCTCAACCAGCTCTGCGGTCAGGCTGCGCGCTTCTCCGGCGAAGACGAGGGGCGGATAGGTCGCCAAAGTGTCCGTCGCGGACTTCAGCGCGGCGGCGTCCGGATAGTCGGGCATCTGGCGCGCGTCGGCGGCGGTCCAGCTTTCGGGGGCCCAGTTGGCGGCCATAACGAGTCCTTGCACGATGACGATATCGGCGGCTCATGCGCCATCGCCGTCACCGGCGCAAATCGTTTGGAACCTTTTCGCCTGCGCGGGAAAGCCAAGCTTTCCCGCGCCCGCCCGATCAGCGTTCAGCGGCGGATGACCCGTCCGGACACGATACCGGACATCTCCAGCCGCGCGCCGGGCTCCAGGATGATATCGCCGCGAACCATGCCGCCGAGCCGTAGCAGGGTGCCTGATCGTACCGTGACGTCACCGGCGATCATTCCGGCCATGTCCGTGTCGCGTTCGACGACGAACGGTTGCGCGATCATCCCGGAAATCCTGTCCATGATCGCGCAACGCGCGGCACCGATCCTGTATCCCGACGTCGATATCCCGCATCAGGATCGGCCACCGGGCGCATCGGCTTGCGCGTTAAAAGACATCCGGAGTGTCAGGAAGTGGCCCGGCGGCGAGCAGAAACGTCGTCGCCTCCATGTCGTGGAACCACGACCACGGTATCGGGGGGGGCAGGATCGGGAGGACGACCTCATCATCAACTCAGAGCCGCCAGTCGGCGGGCGTCCAACCGCGACCATGACGGGCTTTTGATGGCCCCACTTGCCTATGAGCAGCGCGACGGCTTGCTGTAGATCAGGCTCGTATCAAACGGGTCGCACGAATCCGGCGCCGGAATACAGCCGCAACGATCGGCTAGAGTTCGCCAAAAATTCACTGAATACAACGTGCTGCCAGATCGTTTCGCCAGCGTGGCGATACGCCGACGCCGGATCGGCGGGTTGACGGGAGGGCCCGACATCGCCAACGTCATTCGCCAATCGTAGCAAAGAGTAAGGGTTAACGGTGAACCAGTCTGAACGCAGGATGCTGGACGCTCTGAAGCGTGGGCGGGACCAGTACGGCGTCGTCGCGGTCAAGGCGGAGTTCGAGGCGGAGGGAACGCGCCCGGACGAGTTCCTCCGGCTGCTCGAACTCGCCCGTCGCGCCGGCGTGGATGTCGCGCTGAAGATCGGCGGGTGCGAGGCGGTGTCCGACCTGCTGGCCTCGCGTGTCTATGGTGTCGACTACATCATCGCGCCGATGGTGGAGACGCCGTATGCGCTGAGCAAGTTCATCGAAGCGAAGACCAAGACGCATGGGGTCGATGATGAGTCGACCACTTTCCTGTTCAATCTGGAAACCGAGACGACGCTCCGCAATCTGGAGCAGATGCTGCCGGTCGCGAAAGCCGGCGGCACGGGCATCGTTTTTGGTCGCGTCGATTTCACGTTGTCGCGCGGCATGGCGCGGACCGCGGTCAACGAGCGGTCGATAACCGATGCCGTTCTGACGGTCGCGCGCGCCTGTCGCGAGCATGATCTGGAGCTGGTCGTCGGCGGCTCGGTGTCGAATGATGCCGTCGGGGCGCTGCGGGAAATCCAGCAGGTCCGGCTCGATCGCTTCGAAACCCGCAAGGTCATCTTCGAGGGTGCGGCGGCGGCGCGCGCCAACATCGAGGCGGGCATCGCCAACGCGGTGGAGTTCGAACTCGAATGGCTACGCAACAAGCGTGATTATTACCAGCAGATCGCATCCGAGGATCAGGCCCGGATCGAAATGATGGAAAAGCGGGTCCGCGTCGATCCACCGGCTCTGAAGGCTATGGCCAAAGTGGCCTGAACGACGACGTGGCCCGACGGCGGGCCGATCGGGTGCGGTCGCCGTGGGGGCACGGCCGCTGTCCGACCCGGAAGGATATATTCAGCATTGCACGACCTCCACAAGCCGGTGACGGCGCTCCTCGCGGGCGTCGGCGAACTCGTCGTGATGCCGCGATTCCGCAATCTGCGTGCGGACGAGATCGTCGAGAAGTCGCGCGGCGAACTCGTCACCGTCGCCGATCATGAGTCGGAGCTTCGGCTGCACGATGGCCTGGCGACGATCGATCCGGCTGCGCGGATCATCGGCGAGGAAGCGTGTGCCGCCGATCCGTCGCTGATGAACGATCTCGGCCGCGGACGGATCTGGATCATCGATCCGATCGATGGCACGTCCAATTTCGCCGAGGGCCGCCAGCCGTTCGGAATGATTATCGCCCTGATCGAGGACGGCCGGACTATCGCGGGCTGGCTTTACGACCCGGTGGCGCAGCGCATCTGCCACGCCGTCGCGGGCGGTGGCGCGTTCATCGGCGACGAACCGGCGGTGACGCGTACCGTCGAGCGGCAGCGTCCCGTGGCGACGCTGGCGACGCAATTCATGGCGGCGACCGCGCGGGAACGGACGCATGCGCGGGCGGAGCAGGCGTTCGATCTGGTCCCGATCCCGCGCTGTGCCGCCGAACATTACCCCCGTCTCGCCACGGGCGAATATGACGTGGCGTTGTTCCAGCGAATCCTGCCCTGGGATCACGCCGCCGGTGCGCTGTTCCTGACGGAGGCGGGTGGCCGCGTCAGCCGGTGGGACGGCAGCGATTACCGCATCGACGATCATGGAACCGGGCTGGTCGCCGCCGCATCCGATGCGTCGTGGCGGCTGGCGATGGATGTGCTGAAGCCGGGGGAGCCAGGCTTCCTCGCGGGCGAATGATGGCCGGTTGTCAGTGCCATGGCCGGGTTGCTAAGGCGCTCTGGCGGGCCGGGCCGCCCGATGCCTGTGCCCGTCGCGGCCGATCAACGGGACGATGAATATGGAAAAGACGGTGCCGGTTCTCGTGACCGGCGGACGCGGGATGCTCGGACGCGCGCTGGCGCTGGAGGCGAGCCGCTTTCCCGCGTTGACGGTCCATACGCCGGGGCGCGAGGAACTGGACGTGCGCGATCCCGCGGCGCTCGATGCCTGGGCCGATCGCGTCGCCGGAGGGTGGATCATCCACTGTGCCGCGCGCGTCGACGTGGAGGGGTGCGCCCGCGAGCCCGATGCTGCGCGCGAGACGATCGTTACCGGCACGCGCAATGCCGTCGCGCTGGCGAGGAAGGCGAGCGCGCGTTTCGTGTTTCCACAGTCCTTCCTGACCTATGACGGCGCGACCAACCCGATCCCGGAGGACGAGGAGCCGCGTCCGCTGTCGTTCTACGGTGAATTGAAGCTGGCCGCCGAGCATGAGGTCACCGCCGCGATCCCGGATGCGACGATCGTCCGCATGGCCGGATTCTTCGGCGGCGAGGAGGCGGACAAGAATTTCGTCGGCCGGATTATCCCGGTCATGCGCGCGGCGATCGACCGTGGCGACGCGCGGTTCGAGGTGGGCGACCGCGTGTGGCAGCCGACCTGGACCAACGACCTGGCGTTCAACACGCTGGCGCTGGTCGCGGCGGGCGCATCGGGCAGTTATCAGATGGCGTGCCGGGGCGAAGCGACCTTCGCGCAGATCGCCGAAGAGATCGTGATCGCGCTCGGCTGGTCGGACCGGCTGAAGGTCGTCACCGTCGCCGCCACCGCCGTGTCGGGCAACGAACTCGGCCGCCGCCCCGATCGCGCGGTGCTGAGTTGCGCACGCCTCGACGCGGAACACCGTAACCTGCAACGCGACTGGCGCGCGACGCTGCACGCCTATCTCTCGCATCCCTTTTTCGACCGTTACCGGCTGGAGGCCGCCCGATGACCCGTCTTCTCACCCCGCTGGAGCGGACCGACTTCATCCCGCTCCGCAACCGCACCGTCATGTCGGCGATGAGCCGCAGCTTTGCGGGCGAAGGGCGTCACGCCACCGACGCGATGCGCGATTACTACAAGCGTCGTGCCGACGGCGGCGTCGGCCTGATCCTGACCGAAGGCACGATCATCCACCAGAGCGGCGACGGGTGGAAGGATGCGCCGTATATCGCGACCGACGCGCACGCCGAAAGCTGGCGCAAGGTGGTCGATGCGGTGCACGAGAGCGGCGCCAAGATCGCCTGCCAGCTCTGGCATATGGGGCGCATCAGCCACGCCGACTTCACCGGCGACGCCCCGGTCAGCAGCACCGGCCGGGCGGCCGAGGGCGTCAATCGCCAGAACGACAAGCCGTATGGCGAACCCCGCGCGCT
The DNA here is from genome assembly GCF_001423765.1 of Sphingomonas sp. Leaf343. GTDB lineage: Bacteria > Pseudomonadota > Alphaproteobacteria > Sphingomonadales > Sphingomonadaceae > Sphingomonas. The sequence goes on along the minus strand of NZ_LMPG01000002.1, from coordinate 59,205 downwards.
GGACGCGGACGAGATGCCGACGATCTACGGCTATTTCGCCGATGCCGCGCGCCGCGCGATCGACGTCGGCTTCGACGCGGTCGAACTTCACACCGGCCACGGCTATCTCGCCGACCAGTTCCTCGACGCACGCGTCAACGATCGCACCGACCGCTACGGCGGATCGGTCGAGAACCGCTGTCGCTTCATGCTGGAGCTGGTCGAGGCGGTTCTTGCCGTCGTCCCCGCCGAAAAGGTGATCGCCCGGATCAGCCCGTCGCGCACGATGGGCGGGTTATACGAATGGCCCGATATCGACGCGATGCTCGCATATCTGCTGCCGGAACTTCGTAAGCTCGGGCTCGCCGCGCTCGACGTCAGCGGCGCGGGGTCGGTCTATGCCGACACGTCGGGCACCGCGATCCGCAGGATCAGGCCGTTGTGGGACGGCGTGCTGATCGGTGGCGCGTCGCTGTCGATCGAGGAGGCGGAGGCGGAGGTCGAATCCGGCCTGCTCGACGCCGTCACCTGGGGCCGTGCGTTCATCGCGAACCCGGACCTCGTCGCGAAGATCGCCGAGCGCGAGGCGTTCCTACCGTTCGACAACGCCATGCGCGACACGCTCGTCTGATCCTCTTCGCCGGTGCGACCGCTTCGCACCGGCGTTCCCTTCGCCTATTCCAGCGGCCTGTCCGCGCACCGGAGCCTTTATGACCCTTCCCGCCGATTGCGATCCCCAGGCCCTGATGGCCATGGCGCAGGATTGCGACGAGCCGCAGCTTCGCGGCCTGATCCTCGATCTCGTCGGGCAATACGCCCGCTCGTTCCATGCACCCAAACCGTTCGTCGCAGGCCAGAGCCCGGTGCCGGTGTCGGGTAAGGTGTACGGCGAGGCGGACATGCGCTCGCTGGTCGACAGCTCGCTCGATTTCTGGCTGACCACCGGCCGCTTCAACGACGAGTTCGAGCGGAAGCTGGCGGCCCGGCTGGGCGTGCGGCATGCGCTGACGACCAATTCGGGATCGTCCGCCAACCTGCTGGCGCTGTCGACGCTGACCTCGCACTATCTGCGCGGCGAGGCGCTGAAGCCGGGTGACGAGGTCATTACGGTCGCCACCGGTTTCCCGACCACGGTCAATCCGTCGCTGCAGTACGGGCTGGTGCCGGTGTTCGTCGACGTCGACATCCCAACCTATAACGTCAAGCCCGAGATGATCGAGGCGGCGGTGTCGGACAAGACGCGCGCGATCATGATCGCGCACACTCTAGGCAACCCGTTCGACATCGCCGAGGTGATGCGCGTGGCGGAGAAGTACGGCCTGTTCGTGGTGGAGGACACCTGCGACGCGCTGGGCGCGACCTATAACGGCCAGCATGTCGGCACGTTCGGCGACATCGGCACGCTTAGCTTCTATCCCGCGCACCACATCACGATGGGTGAGGGCGGGGCGGTGTTCACCGACAAGCCTCGGCTGAAGCGCGTCATCGAATCGATGCGGGACTGGGGTCGCGATTGCTGGTGCCAGCCGGGTCAGGACAATACCTGCGGCAAGCGGTTCGCGCGCAAGCTCGGCAGCCTGCCAATGGGCTACGATCACAAATACACCTACAGCCACGCCGGCTATAACCTGAAGATCACCGACATGCAGGCGGCGGTCGGCGTCGCGCAACTCGACCGCGTCGACGAGTTCGTCGCGGCGCGCCGGCGCAACTTCGCGTTGCTGACGGAGGCGCTGAAGCCGCTGGAGGACGTGCTGATCCTGCCGGAGGGAACGCCCAACAGCGATCCGTCGTGGTTTGGTTATCCGATCACGATCCGCCCCGAGTCTGGCCTGCTCCGCGACGAACTGACGCAGTGGCTGGATGCGAACCGCATCGGCACGCGCCTGCTGTTCGGCGGCAACCTGCTGCGCCAGCCCTATATGCGGCACCGCGAATATCGTGTCGTCGGCGAGCTGACCAACGCCGACATCGTCACCAACCACACCTTCTGGATCGGCCTCTATCCGGGGCTGACCGAGGCGCATATCGCGTTCCAGGTCGACATGATCCGCCAGTTCGTCGCCGGCGCACGGGTGTCGAGCGCGGCATGAGCACGGATGCAGGGACGGGTAGCGCGGCGAAGATCCGCGTCGCCGACTATATCGCCGGGGCACTGGTCGATTTCGGCATCACCGACGCGTTCGTCCTGACCGGCGGCGGGTCGATGCACCTGAACGACGCCTTCGGCCTCGCGCCCGGCCTGCGCTGTCTGTTCCTGCATCACGAACAGGCATCGGCCATCGCCGCGGAGAGCTATGGCCGGCTGCTCGGCCGCCCGGCTTTGGTCAACGTCACGACGGGACCCGGCGGCGTCAACGCGCTCAACGGCGTCTATGGTGCCTATGTCGATTCGATCCCGATGGTGGTCGTGTCGGGACAGGTGAAGCGCGAGACCTATGCCCCCTTCATCGACCCGCGCCTGCGCCAATTGGGCGATCAGGAGGTCGACATCGTCCGGATGGTGGCCGGCATCACCAAATATGCGGTGGTGCTGGATCAGCCGACGGACGTCCGCAAGGTGGTGGAGAAGGCGCTGCATCTGGCCGTCCGGGGCCGTCCCGGCCCGGTCTGGATCGATGTTCCCGGAGACGTGCAGGGCGCGCTGGTCGATCCTGCCGAACTGGAGGGTTATGACCCTGCCGCCGACGATCACCGCGGCGAATCGGCGAACACCGCCGCCGAAGTCGGGTTGCTCACCGGCGACGCGCTCGATGCCGAGGTCGCGGCCTTGCTCGACGAACTCTACGCCGCCGAACGCCCGGTCGTGCTGGCCGGCGCGGGCGTGCGCCTGTCGGGGCAGCACGCCCGGTTCCTGGAATTCGTGGAGCGGATCGGCGTGCCGGTCGTCACCGGCTGGAACGCCCACGATACCGTGCCCGACGATCACCCGCTCTATGTCGGGCGGCCCGGCTCGCTCGGCAATCGCGGGGGTAATTTCGCCGTGCAGACGGCGGATTACGTCCTGATTCTCGGATCGCGCCTCAACATCCGCCAGATCAGCTTCAACTGGCAGAGTTTCGCGCGCGACGCGAAGGTGGCGATGGTCGAGGTCGATGCGGCCGAACTCGCCAAGCCTACGCTGTCGATCGATCGCCCGATCCACGCCGACCTGCGCGCCTTCTTCGCGTCCGCCGCCGCCGCTGCGGTGCCGGCCAGCGACAATCGCGAAGCCCGCGCCGCCTTCCTGGCGCACAGCAAGGCGAGAACGGAGCGTTACCCGGTCGTCGTCGACGAATACCGGGCGCAGGAATCACCGATTAATCCCTATGTCTTCGGCGACGCGCTGTTCGCGGAGCTGGAGGAGGGCGATATCGTCGTCACCGGCGACGGTACCGCCTGCGTCACAATCTTCCAGGCGGCGGTGCTGAAGAAGGGGCAGCGCCTCTACACCAACTCCGGCTGCGCCTCGATGGGGTATGATTTGCCGGCGGCGATCGGCGCGTTCTACGCGTCGGGGGCGAAGCGCATCGTCTGTCTGGCCGGCGACGGCAGCATCATGATGAACCTTCAGGAACTTCAGACGATCGTCGGCGCACAGATGCCGATCAAGATCTTCCTCCTGAACAATGACGGCTACCACTCCATCCGTCAGGCGCAGCAGAATTATTTCCCGACCAACATCGTCGGCTGCGGACCCGATAGCGGCGTCACCTTCCCCAATTTCCAGCGGCTGGCCGGCGGTTTCGGCATTCCCGCGTCGGGCGTCGACAACCACACCGACCTGCCCTCCGCGATCCGCGCCGCGCTGGCGGGGGAGGGGCCGCACCTGTGCGAGGTGATGATCGACAAGCGTCAGGGTTTCGCACCACGCCTGTCGTCGCGCCGGCTGGACGACGGCACGATGGTCACGTCGCCGCTGGAGGACATGGCTCCGTTTCTGCCACGCGACGAGCTCGCGGAGATGATGGCGACATGACCGACTGGCGGGCGGGCGTTCGTGCCCGTCAGCGGCTGACGCCGGCCGCTGCCGATGCGCTCGCCGCCAGCGGCCGGCGCGTCGTCGTGACGGGCGCGGGCGGCTGGCTAGGACTGGCGACTCTGGAGTTGCTCCGGTTCGCGCTCGGTGACGCGTTTGCCGGGCGCGTGCATGCGTTCGGGGCATCCGCACGTACGCTGGCGCTGCGCGATGGCACAACGATCGATCAACGCCCGCTCGCCGCGATCGCCGGGCTGCGGCCGGAGCCGACGCTGGTCCTGCACCTCGCCTTCCTGACCAAGGACCGGGTCGCGGGGATGGCGGCGGAAGACTATGCGGCGGCGAACGCGGCGCTCAGCCGCACGGTGCTCGACGCGCTCGACCGGATCGGCGCGACGGGCGTGTTCGTCGCCTCGTCGGGTGCGGCGCGCTTCGCCGACGATAGCGATGCCGCGCCCGACATGCGCCTGTACGGACAGTTGAAGCGGCGCGACGAACTGGACTTCGCGGCCTGGGCCGAGACGAGCGGCAACATCGCCGTCGTCACCCGCATATTCAACGTCGCCGGCCCCTATATGAACAAGCATCAGGCCTATGCGATGGCGGCGTTCATCCTCGATTCGCTCGCCGGGCGCGCGATCACCGTCCGTGCGCCGCACAGGGTGATGCGAGGCTATGTCGCGATCCGCGAACTGATGTCGCTCGTGATCCTGCTCCTGCTCGGCGATGCACCTGTGACGCACAGCTTCGATACGGGCGGCGATCCGCTGGAACTCGCAGACGTTGCCGGCGCGGTCGCGGCCGTGCTGGGCGGCGGCGTGGAACGCGCGCCGGTCACGTCGGATCGGATCGATCGCTACATCGGCGATCGCACCGTCTACGACGCCCTGTTGGCGCACCACGGGATCGGTGCCGTGCCGCTGGCGGAGCAGATCGCCGACACGGCGGAAGGGATGGCGGCGGAGTCTGGCCCACCTGGGTCTGTTCCGTCCGGGTCTGGCCCGTCTGAGTCTGGCGTTGCGGCAGGGTGAGCCTTCATTTACCACGATGCTGCGGATCGGGCGCGGGCGATGGCCGCATCGGGAGGCCGGCCGGTCGGCCGTCCACCGGATCGAATTGATAGGAATGTCATGAGCGTGAGTGTTGGGGATCGTCGCGGGCGCATCGCGCGGCGGACGGCGGGGATGGCGGCGGGCCTGCTGGCCGGCGTCGCGGTCGGGGGACTGGCCCTCGGACCGGTGGAGGCGCAGATCCTTCAGCAGCAGAATCAGCAGAATGTGCCCAACGGGTCACCCGTGGGGCAGCGCCAGAACGGCAATTCCTCCGACAATGGCGACGGCGACGAACGCTCGCGCGCGTCGGCCAACGACGCCGTGCCGTCGAGCCGGATCGAACCGGTCCAGATCGGTGGCTCCGACGTTCCCTCGACCCGCGCCGACGACCCGAGCGCTGGCACCCGGCTGCGTGCCCCGGCCCAGCCCAACGAGTTCGAGCGCTTCGTCGCGACCTCGCTGGGAGAGCCGCTGCCGCGGTTCGGGCTGGACCTGCTGCTGCCGGGCGACCGCGACTATGCGCGGCCGGCGACCTCGACCGTGCCACCCGGCTATGTCCTGAACGTCGGTGACGTCGTCGCGATCTCGATGGCGGGATCGATCGAGGGCAGCGTGGAGCGGGAGATCGACACCCGCGGGCGCATCTTCCTGCCGCGCGTCGGCGCGGTGAACCTTTCCGGCGTCCGTTTCGGCGACCTGAAGGACGTACTGACCCGTGCGATCGATACGCGCTTCCGTGGCTTCACCGTCGACGTATCGGTGCGCCAGTTGCGCGGCATTCGCGTCTACGTCACCGGCTTCGCGAACAATCCCGGCTCGTTCTCCGTCAACAGCCTGTCGACGATGGTCAATGCGGTGCTGGCTGCGGGCGGTCCCAATGCCGGCGGCAGCTTCCGCTCGGTGAAGCTCTATCGCAACAACCAGCTCGTCAGTGATTTCGACCTGTATCAACTCGTCCGCGGCGGCGACCGGACCAACGACGTCGTCCTCCAGAACGAGGACGTCCTCTACATCCCGCCGCTCGGCGCACAGGTCGCGGTCGCGGGCAGCGTCAACGCCCCCGCAATCTACGAGGCGAAGCCCGGCGAGACGCTGGAACAGCTCGTCCGCTATGCCGGCGGGCCCAGCGATCTGGCCGACAAGAGCCGGTTGATGCTGTACCGCCTGTCGGACGCGAATGCCGTCGGCGTGCAGCAGGTCCCGCAGCTCGCGGCCGCCAGCGCGCCCGCGCGCGGCGGCGATATCGTCCAGGTCCTGTCGGAGGGCACGTTGCAGCGCCCGACCGCCACCCAGTCCGTGCTGGTGCGGATCGAGGGCGAGGTGGGGACGCCCGGCAGCTACTACCTGCCAGCCAATACCCGCCTGACCGATGTCGTCGCCAGGGCCGGCGGTCTGACCGATCGCGCCTATGTCTACGGCACCCGCTTCGAACGCATCTCCGTCCGGCGGCAGCAGGCGGAGGCGTATCGCGATGCCATCCGCCAGCTTGAGATCTCGCTGTCGGCCGCGCCGTTGACCTCCGACCAGTCGATCGCCGCCGGGGAGCGCGCCGCGCAGCAGCAGGCCGCGCGCGAGGTGCTGGAACGGCTGCGCGCCGCCGAGCCGGACGGCCGCGTGGTGCTGGACCTGCCACCCGCCGCGACGACGCTGCCGGCCGATTTCGTGCTTGAGAATAACGACCGGATCGTCGTGCCCGCCCGCCCGACCACGGTCGGCGTGTTCGGCGCGGTGTATCGCCCCGCATCCTTCGCGATCGACGGTGCGAAGCCGATGAAGGTGTCCGCCTATCTGACCCGCGCCGGCGGGCCGTTGCGCGCCGCCGACAAGGGCGCGATCTTCGTCGTCCGCGCCAATGGCGAAGTGCTGTCGAAGAAGACCGGGGCGCTCAATGCCTATGTCCTGCCGGGTGACGTGATCTTCGTGCCGGTGAAGACGCAGTCGGGGTCGCTGTGGGCCAAGATCCGCGAGATCACGACGATCGTGTTCCAGCTGGGGCTGGGCGCGGCGACCATCGCGGCGATCAACAATTGACCCCGCCACCCAGCCTGATCGGCTCGCTCCGCCGTGCGCCGCTGGTGCGCAGCCCGTGGCTGCGTCGCGCGATCATCGTCGTCCTGCTGGCGATTTGCGCCGTGCTGACGCTCTTCCCCGAACGCTATCGCGCGGCGGTGACGCTGACGCCGACCGACCCCGCCAGTCTCGGCCTCGGCCAGACGCTCGGCCAGCTCGGCGCGCTCAACAGCGTGTTCGGCAATCAGGCCGCGGTCGAGGTCAGCATGCGCGTGGCGCGCAGCGTCTATGTCCGTCAGGCCGTCATCAAGCAGCTCGATCTGGTCAAGCGGCTCGGGCTTCGGGATGACATTCACGCCAGCCGCTGGCTGGAAAAGAACGTCGACATCCGGACGATGCGCGGCGGTATCGTCCAGATGGAGATCGAGACCCCGGACGCTGCTTTCGGCCGCCAGATCGTGACCGCCTATCAGAACGCCACGCAGGCGCGACTGGGCGAGATCGCGCGCCGCCAGACCGAATACAAGCGTGGCATCCTCGAACGGCTGGTCCGCGAAGCGGGAGAGCGGCGCGACCAGGCGGAGGCGGCCTATAACGATTTCCGTCTCCGTACCCGCTATTCCGATCCCCGGTTCGCGATCGGTGCGATCGGCGAGCGAATCCCGGTGCTGCAGGCCGCGATCAAGGCGAAGGAGGTCGAGCTCAATGCCGCTCGTCAGTTCGCCACCGACGAGAACATCTCGGTCCGCCAGATCATCGCGCAGCTCGATGCCCTGAAAAGCCAGCTCGCCCAGCTTCAGGCCCTGAACCCGACCGAGAACAACTCGATCGGCCGCGTCGTCCGTCAGTCGACGCAGGTCCGCAAGCTGGAGCGCGAGCTGAATATCGCGCAGCAACTCTACGATGGCTATACCCGGTATCTGGAAGGTACCGCGGTCGAGGATCTGACCTCGACGGCGACGGTTCGCGTGCTGGAGCCGGCCTATATCGACACCGCGCGTCAGCTGAACCTGATCCCCGCGGCGCTGGGCGTCCTCATCCTGCTCGTCGGCCTGGGCGTCGAGTTCTACGGCTGGCGGCCGCCCGTGGGCGAGGGGCGGCGGGATGACTGAACGGCCGGACGTCTCCGTCGTCATCCCCTGCTACAACGAAGAGGATAACGCCGCGCAGATCGCCGCCGCGGTGGTGGCCGAACTGGAACGCGCGCAGGCCAGTTTCGAGCTGATCTTCATCGACAATGCCTCGACCGATCGGACCGTGGAGATCGTGCGCGGGCTGTGCGCGGCCGACCCGCGCATCCGCCTGATCGTCAACACGCGCAACTTCGGCCAGATGCGGTCGCCGACTCACGGCATCTTCCAGGCGAGCGGACGCGCCGTCGTCGGCATGTGCGCCGATTTCCAGGACCCGCCCGAACTGCTCGGCCGCTTCGTGGAGCGGTGGCGCGCGGGCTTCGCGATCGTGCTGGGCGTGCGCGAGCAGGGGCGATCGACGTTGCTGTTCGGCTCGCTCCGCCGCATCTTCTACTGGTTCGCGGGCAAGGTCGGCGAATACCGGATCATCCCCGACGCCACCGGCTTCGGCCTGTACGACCGCAAGGTGGTGGATGCGATCGCGTCGCTGCGGGAGCCGGAGCCATTCTTCCGCGGCATGCTCGTCGAGACGGGCTATCCCGTCGATATCATCCGCTACCCGCGGCCCGGCCGCCTGCGCGGGATATCCAAGAACAACTTCCTGACGTTGCTCGATTTCGCTCTGTCGGGGCTGGCAAGTTCGTCCAAGAACCTGATCCGGCTGACCTTTCCCGTCGCCGCCCTGTGCGGGCTGCTGGCGGCGATCTCGCTGCTCGCCGCACCGGTCGCATGGCTGCTCGGTGGCGCGGGTGGCTGGTGGCTGGTCGCGGCCGTCGTTCAGTTGCAGTTCGCGCTGCTGTTCGGCTTTATCGGCCTGATCGGCGATCAGGCGCGGCTGGTGTCGGAGCGTACCCGCGGCACCCCGCTGGTGATCGAGCGCGAGCGGGTGAACTTTCCGGTGGAGCCGCACCCGTGATAAACCGGATAGTATGGGCGCGGCTGACGCAGATCTGGCGCTATTATCAGGCCGGCATCCTCAACGCGGCTTTCGGGTTCGGGCTGTTCGCGCTGTTCGTGCGACTGGGTCTGAACCTGTACGTCGCGCAGATCGTCGCGCATGTGATCGGCGTCGCGTTCAACTACGTCACCTATTCCCGCCACGTCTTTCGCGATGCCGGGCCGGCCAAGCTCCGCTTCGCGACCTCTTATGCGGTCAACTACGTCATCAGCCTGGCGACGCTGGCGGGGGCGGACCGGCTGGTCCATTCCGATTATCTGGCGGGCTTCATCTCGCTCGTCCTGACCTCGCTCCTCAATTACTTCGTGCTGAAACATCTGGTGTTCCGCGACACCGCGTCCTCATGAGGAAGCCGCGACTGACCCCGGTCAATCGCTGGCTGGAACCGCTGCTGGCAGCCGCGATCCTGATCGCGCTGGTTCGTGCATTCGTCTTTCTGAATATATACGGCCATCTTCCGCAACCATTCTTCTATGATCCGGGCGACGTCTGGATGGACTGGTTCAACACAGCCTATTGGGCACGTGACAAAGGTGCTTACGATGTTTGGGAGAGCGTCTACCCTCCATTGACCTTTGTTGTCATGCGGCTGTTTGGGGACTCGTCCTGCTATGTCCCGGCCAGCGGGGGTGATCCGTGGGTTCGCTATTGCGACTGGGTCGGCATCGCGACATTTCATGCGTTCTTCATTCTTAATGTCGTTCTGATATCGTTGACCTTCCTGAAGATCGACAGGAAAACCGCGACTGCAAGATCGATCGCCGTTGCGGCTGGGCTGCCAATGCTGTTTGCACTGGAGCGGGCCAATCCGTTCATCCTGACCTTCACCACGATAATATTGGCGTTCGGCCCTCTGCTTGCCTCCGCGCGGTGGCGCTGGGTGAATGTAGGGTTGGCGATCAACTTCAAGCTTTATCTGATATCGGCGCTGGCACCGCAGCTTCTGCGTCGCCGATGGCGATGGTTTGAGGGTGCGGTTCTGGCAACGATATTGATCTATATTGCGACGTTCGTGATACAGGGTAACGGGTCACCACTACAGTTGTACGAGAATCTAACTGTAGAAAAAGTCTACGTCATCAATAACTTTCTCGATATCTGGTTTGCCACGACGTACCAGCCATTCGTTGGCTTGCTTAACAGCGATAGCCTGCCGATTACTTCGATGATTGGATCGAAGAACGTCGAGATGCTACTGGTTGTTTTGCCGACGCTGACCCGTATCGTGCAATTGACGATCCTGCTATCCTGGATCGCAGCCTGGATTCGGCCAGAGGCTGTGCCGATGTTCAGATTGACCGGCCTTGGAGCATCGTTGGCTATTATCAGTACCGAAACGAGTGGGTATTCGCTTAGTATCGGTATTTTCTTTGCCTTGATGGAGCGCTGGCAGGGTTTTGGTCGAAAATGGGCGATTGTTGCTGCATTCATCATCTCCATACCCGCCGACATCTCGACGGGGCGGGTAGGATCGGACATCAGCTTCAGCTTTCTTGCAAACCGTTCTGTAATGATCGATTACGCGTTCATGATTGGGCCGTTGATCCGGCCATTATTGTTCATGTCGATCCCGTTCGCGCTCGCCTGCGTCACGATCCGGGAGGTCTGGGTGGATATCCGGGTGCAGGGATGGCGGTCCCGCTGGCGGTTCCGGCGCGACCTGCCGATCATGTCGGGGGAGGGGCAGGCGGTCAGGCCGGCGTAGGGCCGATACCCGACCGCGCCGCATAGTCCGCCAATTGCGCCAGCGTGACCGCGCGCGCATCCTCGCCCTCAGCCGTACGGCGATGCCATTCGACGATCCAGCCCAGCGCCTCGCCCAATGGCAGCGCCGGTCGCCAGCCCAGCATCGCCCGCGCCTTCGAACAGTCCAGCCGCAGCAGCCCTGCCTCGTGCGGCACCGCGCCCGAAAACGCGACCGGCGCGGCCGCGTCGCCGCCCCACGCCGCGCGCATCCGCTCGACGATCCACGACACCGGCCGGGCATCGTCGTCCGCCGGTCCGAAGTTCCAGGCGTCGGCGAAGCCCGGCTCGCCGGCCAGCAGCCGCTCGGCGATCAGCAGATAACCGCCCAGTGCCTCCAGCACATGCTGCCACGGACGTACCGCGTCGGGCGCGCGGATTTCCGGCGCGACGCCCGCTTCGAAGGCGCGGACGAGATCGGGGATCAGCCGGTCCGCGGCCCAGTCGCCGCCGCCGATGACGTTGCCCGCGCGGACCGACGCCAGCCCGATGCCGTCCCGCTCGAAAAAGGAGCGGCGATAGGCGGAGACGACCAGCTCGGCCGCGCCCTTGCTGCTGCTGTACGGATCGTAGCCGCCCATCGGGTCGCTTTCGCGATAGGGCCAGACCCATTCGCGATTCTCATAGCATTTGTCGGTCGTGATGCAGACGAACGCCTTGACGCTGCCCGCGCGACGCGCCGCTTCCAGCGTGTGCACGGTGCCCATGACGTTGGTCGCATAGGTTTCGACCGGTTCGTCGTAGGACAGCCGGACGAGCGGCTGCGCGGCGAGGTGGAACACCACCTCCGGCTGCGCCTCCGCCATCGCCGCCTGCAACGCCGGCAGGTCGCGGATGTCGCCTTCGACGTGGCGGACGATGTCGGCGATCCGCGCTGCCTCGAATAGGCTGGGCGTGGTCGGCGGCGGCAGCGCGAAGCCGGTGACGTCCGCGCCGAGCCGGTGCAGCCATAGCGCCAGCCAGCTTCCCTTGAATCCGGTATGACCCGTCACGAAGACGCGGCGGCCGCCCCAGTCCATCACCATTTCTTCCAGGGCGGGTTGCCGCTGCTCCACAGCTCTTCCAGATGCTGCTTGTCGCGCAGCGTATCCATCGGCTGCCAGAATCCATGATGCCGGTACGCGACCAGATCGCCGCTATGCGCCAGCGTGTTGAGCGGTTCCTGCTCCCACACCGTCTCCGGCCCGCGGATCAGGTCGAGCACGGACGGATCGGCGACGAAGAACCCGCCATTGATGAGGCCACCGTCTCCCGCCGGCTTCTCGCGGAAGCTGGTGACGACGTCACCGTCGAACTCCAGCGCACCGAAGCGTCCCGGAGGTGCTACGGCGGTGATCGTAGCGCGTCGCCCGTGCGCGCGGTGGAAGGCGATCAGCGCGGCGATGTCGATATCGGCGACGCCGTCGCCATAGGTGAAGCAGAACGGCTCACCCTCGGTCAGATACGGCCGGATCGCGCCGAGCCTCCCGCCAGTCATCGCGTTCGCGCCGGTTTCGACCATCGTGATCCGCCACGGTTCGCTGCGCGCCCGGTGCACTTCGATCGCATTCTTCGTCAGGTCGATCGTCACGTCGGCGGTATGCAGGAAGTAGTTCGCGAAGAACTCCTTGATGACATAGCCCTTGTAGCCGAGGCAGATGACGAAGTCGTTGACCCCGGCCGCGGCATAGATTTTCATGATGTGCCACAGGATCGGCATGCCGCCGATCTCGACCATCGGCTTGGGGCGGACCGACGTCTCTTCGCCGATCCTGCTGCCGAGCCCTCCGGCCAGGATTACCGCCTTCACATCGCCTCCATTTGTCGCATCCGCGGCGGTTTAGGCGCGGGCGGCACGGTGTCAATCGCGCGGACGCTTCCCGACGCGCCCGGCTGCGGCTATCGCGCGGTCGATGACCATCGATGGAGGGGGAAGGGCGCGCGGCGCGTCTTGGAAGCGGTACGCGCTGGCGGCGATCGTGCTGGTGGCGGCGATCCTTCGCGTGCGCGGCATCGGTTTCGGCCTGCCGGCGATGTACGATGCGGATGAGGGCATCTTCATCCTGCAAAGCATGAAGCTGTTGCGCGATCACACGCTGAACCCCGGCTGGTTCGGCCATCCGGGTACGACGACCATCTATGGGCTGGCGCTGGTGGAGATCGGCGTCGTCGGGCTGGGCATCGCCACCGGCCGCTTCGCCGATGTCGAGGCATTCGGCCGCGCCTTCTACGCCGATCCGGGCATCGTCCTGCTGCCCGGCCGCTATCTGATGCTCGCCTTCGCGCTGGTTTCGATCGTGCTGACCTTCGCAACCGCGCGCCGGTTCGGCGGGTGGCGCGTCGCATTGCTGGCGGCGGCATTATTGGCGGTGGACCCGCTCCATGTCCGCTATTCGCAGATCATCCGCACCGACATGCCCGCCAGCATGTTCGTGCTTGCCAGCCTGTATTTCGCCGCGGACATTGTGCGTTACGGCCGCGCCCGTGATTATGCACTGGCGGGAGTGATGTTGGGCTTTGCGATCGCGTCGAAATGGCCGGCAGGTACGGCGTTCTTCGCCATCGCCGGCTCGGCGATGGGTCGTGCGCTGGCGCATCCCGACGAACGGGCGCGCCACGCACGCCTGCTACCGATGGCGGCCGCGATGACGGTCGCCGGTGCGCTGATCGCCTCGCCCTATCTGCTGCTCGACTACCGAACCGTCCTCGACAATGTCGTGGGGGAGGTGCAGCCGCATCATCTGGGCGCGAGCGGTGGCGGACTGTTCCACAATCTGGGCTGGTATCTCGGCGAACCGCTGCGGCAGGCGGCGGGCGGCTGGTTCGGGCTGGCGCTGGCGCTGCTGGGTTTCGTCGTCGGCGGCCGGCGCAGCGCCGCATTCCGCTGGACGGTGCTTCCGTTCGCGGCGGTGTTCCTCGTCTCGATCGCGGCGCAGTCGATGATATGGGCGCGCTGGGCGGTCCCGCTGCTCGCCGTCGTCGCCATCGCGCAGGCAATGGCGGTCGCCGCGATCGTCGGCTGGGTCCGGCGGCGGTGGGCCGCGCCGATCCTGCTTGTCGCGGCGCTGCTGCCGCCGTTCCTCGCGACGCAGGGCGAAGCGAGGGAGCGGGCGACCGACACGCGCGGCCTCGCCTCCGCCTGGGCGCGCGCGCACATTCCGGCGGGCAGCACCGTCATCGTCGAACATTTCGCGTTCGACCTGCTCCGGCAGGACTGGCGCCTCCTCTATCCTCTGGGGGAAGCAGGCTGCGTCGACGTGGCGGCGAATCTGAAGGCCAAGATCCGCTATTCCACGATCGAGAAGTGGCGCGGCAACCGGGCGATCGTCGATATCGGCACGATCAAGCCCGGCACTTCGGGGACGTGCCGCGCCGATTATGCGATCTTCATCGACTATGACCGCTATCTGGCGGAGGCGTGGCGTTATCCGCTGGAGATCGCCAATTATCGCGCCGTCGTCGGGCGGGGCAGGGTGGTCGCGGTATTTCGCCCCGAACCCGGCCGGATCGGCGGTCCCATCGTCCGCATCGCAAGGCTGCACCCATGATCGCGCTGCTGCTGCTCGCCCTGCAAGGTCCCGATCTGGAGACGTTGCGCGCCGCCGATCTGCGCCTCGCCACGATCGGCCACCGCCTTGCCATCGCCAACGTCGCGCTGTGCGACCGGCGCGCGCCCGCGCCCGGCCTTGTGATCCACACGCTCGATCAATACCCGACCGGGGAACAGCCCGCGGCGCGCGCCATCTTCCGCTTCACCGCGCCCGTATCGGTGGAGGCGGTCGTGCCCGGCAGCACCGCCGCCGCCGCCGGAGCCCGGGCGGACGACGGTTTGCTCGCGATCGACGGAACGCCCGTGCCGAAGCCCGCGAAGCCACCGACCTCCGCCACGCGGGAGGCGACGCTGAAGGCGCTGGCGGCGCGTCCCGCGGACCAGCCGCTGGCGCTGACGCTCTCCGATCGCAGCGTCACCGTGGCCGCCAGTCCCGGCTGCCGCACCGATTTCGAGCTGATCCTCGGCCCGAAAATGACCGCCGAGGCGGACGGGACGACGGTACGGATCGGCGTCCGCTTCCTCGAACGCTATAGCGATACGGAGGTCGCCGCCGTCGTCGCGCACGAATTGTCGCACAACGTCCTCCACCACCGCGACCGGCTGGAGGCGGCGGGCGTGAAATGGGGCGTCCTGTCGGAATTCGGGCGCAACGGGCGGCTGTTCCGCCGCACCGAGGACGAGGCGGACCAGCTCTCCGTCGCGCTGCTGCACAATGCGGGTTACGACCCGCGCGCCGCCGCGCGCTTCTGGCGGGAGCATGGCGGCGATATCGACGGCGGCCTGTTCCGCAGCCGCACCCACGCCTCCAGCAAGGACCGCGCCGCCGCGATCGACGCCGAGGCCGCCCGCATCCCCGCCGGCGCCGGCCGGACCTGGACTCCGCCGCTGCTGGCGACCCGCGACCAGCCGCTAGACTGAGGGTCGCCAGTCCCAGCCCAGCGGATCGCCGTCCATCACCTCGACGCCCGACGCTGCCAGTTCGTCGCGGATCGCATCCGACCGCGCGAAATCCTTCGCCGCCCGCGCCTCGCGCCGCTCCGCCAGCTTCGCCGCCACGCCATCGCCGTCGATAGGAGCGTCGGCGGGACGCGTCCTCAGGTCGGCGCGCGTCAGCGTCGCCAGGCCAAGACCCAGCACCGCGTCGAACTCGGCCAGCGCCGTCAGCCGATCGCCCGCCGACACCTTTTTGTCCGCCAGCAACTCGTCCAGCGCGATCAGCGCGCGCGGAGTCGACAGGTCGTCCGACACCGCCGCATCCAGCCGCTCGACATAGGCGCCTGCGGGCCCGGCGGAGGGCGCATCCGGCCGTGCACGCAGCGCCTCGACACTCTGCACCAGCCGCTTCAGTCGGGTCTGCGCGGCGGCAAGACCCTCCCACGAGAACTCCATCTCCGACCGATACTGCGCCTGAAGGCACATCATCCGGTACGACAAAGGGTGGAAACCGCGATCGACCAGTGTCTGCAGTCGCGTGAACTGGCCCGACGATTTGGACATCTTGCCGGCGCGTTCGACCAGGAAATTATTGTGCAGCCAGACATTCGCGCCGGTATCGGCGGTCCCGCTCATCGCCTGATTCTGCGCGATCTCGTTCGGGTGATGGATTTCGCGGTGGTCGATGCCGCCGGTATGGATGTCGAACTTCGGCCCCAGATATTGCCGGCTCATCACCGAACATTCCAGGTGCCAGCCCGGTGCACCTCGACCCCAGGGCGAATCCCACTCCATCTGCCGGTTCTCGCCCGGCGCGGATGTGCGCCAGATCGCGAAGTCCGCCGCGTTGCGCTTCCCCGCGACGGGATCGATCCGGCTCTCGCCCTCGTCGCTCTTCTGCCGCGCGAGGCTGCCGTAATCCGGCACGCTCGCCGTGTCGAAATACAGGCCGTCGGGCAGCCGATAGCAATGCTTCGCCTCGATCGCCGTGCCCCAGTCGATCATCCCCGCGACATGGTCCGTCGCCAGCGGAAACCGGGCTGGATCGACGATGTTCAGGTCGCGCAGATTCTGTTTGAACGTCGCTGTATAATGCGCCGCGATCGCCCAGATGTCCTGCCCGGCCGCCTTCGCCGCCGCCTCCATCTTGTCGTCGCCGGCATCTGCGTCGGACGTCAGGTGGCCGACATCGGTGATGTTGATGATGTGGGTAAGCGGCCACCCCTTCCACCGCAGCACCCGCCCCAGCGTGTCGGTAAAGACATAGGCGCGCAGATTGCCGATATGCGCGTAATTGTAGACGGTCGGTCCACAGGAATAGACCCGCACGTTCGCGGGATCGATCGGCACGAACGTCTCGGTCATGCGCGACAGGCTGTTATAGAGGATCAGGGGAACGCCGTTCATGCCGCCGTCCTTAGCGGCGGATGGGGTCCCCGGCCAAGTGGGGCGACCTAGCTGGGCTGAACACCGGATCAGGAGAGCGGCAGGGGGACGCCGCACCACCGCGCGAAATCTACCGCGCCAGCCCGACGATCGCGGTTCCGACATAGCCGGCCGACGGGCTGCCGGTCAGCGTCGGCGTCTGCTGCGCGATCTGCGCGGCAGTGTTGTCGGCGAACACGTTGTCGCTCGACAGCGACACGCGGGTGAAGTTGCCGGCGCTGGACGGATAGGTCATCGCGTCGGCATAGACCGTGCTGCACGCCGCCGCCGGCATCGCCAGTTGCGACACGAGTGATGCGTAACGGCCACTGGTCGCCGTCGCCAGCGTCGAGAACACCTCGAAATGGATATGCGGCCAGCGTCCGTCGTAACAGCCCGGAAAGACGAGCGTAAACGTCACCTGCCCGTTGCTGTCGGTCACCTGCACGCCGCGCAGGTAGCTCTCGGCGGCAGCGGTATAGAGCGAGTATTTGCCGTTGCGGTCGCAACACCACAGATACACCGCATACCCGGCCAGCGCCGCGCACGCCGCATTCACGTTCACGACGGTCAGCGTCAGCTTCAGCTCGACACCTGTCGCGACGGTCGTGCTGCTGCCTAGAAAACTGGGCCGGATGTCGCTGCGCACGATGCCGCTCGCCACCAGCGCGTTGCTGGTCGATCCGCTGGAGGTGTTGGTCCCATCCGCAGGATAGGGGCCACCGGTTTCGGTCGGATCGACGATGCACGATCCCGTCGGGGTGGGCGTCGCGGTGGCAGCCGGGGTCGGCGTGGCGGCCGGCGTGGGCGTGGCGGTCGCACCGCCGCTGACGACCGATACCGTGGACGATTCCCCGTTGCCGCCACACCCGGTGACCATTGCCACCGTACCCGCCCCCGCGAACCATTTCAGCGCCCGTCGCCGGGCGACCAGCGCGTTCATCCGCGGCAGGTCCTCCGCCAGACTGTGGCCGTGATCGTCGTGGTTGTGGTCGCTCATCTGGGTTCCCCTGGGATCGGTGGGGACCATGTCGCGGCGGCGGGTCACCACCGTATGTCCGGCAAGCGTCGTATTGTTACGGGATGTTGCGAAAGCGGCGGGCATGGCTCATCGGCAGGACGGTCGCCGTGCGGCAGCATCGCCCTTCATGCCAGCGGCAAGATCACCTGAGCCCGCGCCCCGGTCGGCCCGTTCTCCAGCGTCACTTCGCCGCCATGCCGCCCCGCGATCGACCGCACGATCGCCAGACCCAGCCCGGTCCCGCCCGTCGCACGGTTCCGGGAGGGGTCGCCCCTCACAAAGGGCTCGAACAATCGCTCCACCGAAGCCGGATCGATCCCCGGCCCATGATCGTCGACCGTCACCACCACGTCGCGGCTTTCGATACGCCATCCGATCGATACCCGGTCGCCGTATCGCACCCCATTCTCGATCAGGTTCGCAAATAGCCGCCGTAGAGCACCCGAATCACCCCGGACGATTGCGCGCGGTCCCGGCGCTGCCGTCACCGGCTGGCCCGATTCGCCCATGTCATCGACCAGAGCGTCGATCAGGCTGCCGAGATCCAGCCGGTTGGTCACGTCGCTCGTCTCGTCCCGCGCGAAGGACAGCGCCGCCGCGATCATCGCGCGCATCTCGGCGATGTCCGCCGCGGCACGCTCCCGCGCGGCATCGGGCAGCGATTCGATGCGGAAGGCGAGTCGCGATAACGGCGTTCCCATGTCATGCGCGATCGCCGCCAGCATCGTCGTTCGCCCCTCCGCGTGCGCGGCCAGCCGCGCGTGCATCGCCGCGACCGCCCGCGACAGCGTCCGCACCTCGCGTGCGCCGCCTTGCGGCAACGGCGGCAGCGTCGCACCCGCGCGCGCCTGCTCCGCCGCCTGCGCCACCTGCGCCAGCGGGCGGGAGATCGCCCGCGCCAGCATCCAGCCGGGAACCGCCAGCGCCAGCACCGCGATCAGCATCGCCGCCAGCGTTTTCAAATGCCATGGCCGCAGCAGCGGGTCGGGGCTGGACACCACCCGCCACTCGTCCGCCGTGCGCCAGCCCAGCACGAAATCGCGGCCGAAACTGCCCTGCTCATCCTCCGGTGGCCGCATCGTATAGGCCACTACGTCGCGTGCCGGCACGCCGAGCAGCGTCGCCAGCCGCTCCGCCCCGGCGGGATTGGGCCGGAACAGGTGGTCGGGGGCAGGGGGGCGATCCTGCCTGATGACGCTCAGCCGACCGGCTCCACCGCCGCCACGCATCACCCGGGCCACGGCAGCGGCCGTGCCTGTGCTTTCGCGCGGCGGTGGTCCGCTGAACGTCACGGCGAAGATCACGCTGGTCGCAACCACGACCGACGCCAGCACCAGCGCGAAGATCGGCCATGCGATCGAGCGCGCCCGGTTCGTCATGTCAGCGCGTCTCGACATCGGCCGCGAACATATAGCCTTCGTTGCGGACGGTACGGATCAGGTCGTCGCCGCCCCTGCCGTCGGTGCGATGCAGCCTCCGCCGCAGACGGCTGACCTGGACGTCGATCGCGCGGTCGAAATGCTCGGCATTGGTCCCGCGCGAATGATCGAGCAGGAAATCGCGTGTCAGTACGCGGCGGGGATGCTCGACCAGCGTCATCAGCAGCCGAAACTCGCCGTCCGACAGGTTGATAACGACATCGTCCGGGTCGAACAACTGCCGCCCCGCCGCGTCCAGACGCCAATCGGCGAAACGCTGGAACGGGCGTGGTGGCGCACCGCCACCGGACACGATGCGAGTCGGCCGGTGTTCGCCATGCCGCCGCAGCACCGACCGGATGCGCGCCAGCAACTCGCGCGGATTTGCCGGCTTTGCGACATAATCGTCCGCACCCATCTCCAGACCGACGATCCGGTCCACCTCCTCGCCGATCACCGACAGGATGATGATCGCGGGTGCGGTGGCCCGGTCGAGCGACCGCAGGATCGACAGTCCGTCCTCGCCCGGCATCATCACATCCAGCACGACCAGCGCATAGCGTTCCGCCGCCAGCGCCGCGCGCATCCCCGCGCCGTCCACCGCGACGTCGACGAGATAACCGTGTCCCGACAGGAAGGCGGCGGTCAGTTCGCGGATGCCGGGATCGTCGTCGACGATGAGGAGGCGGGTGGCCATGTCCGGGGCGAGGTCCAGATCGGAGGGTTCTGCGGTCCTGAGCATGGGGCAGCGGTGTCCACCCAGCGTATCCGTCGCATTGCAGGGCTGCAACATAGGGTGAAACAGGTCCGGCTGTGGCCGTGCCGCCACAGCTTTGGCGGTGCCGGTTCGGGTTGCGTTTTGGGACCGGCGCTGCTAACCGCCTCCGTCACACGGCGCGAACCAAGGTTCGCGGCCGCTTTATCCATTGGAGCTCATTGGTTTTATGCAGATCATCGTTCGCGACAATAATGTCGACCAGGCCCTGCGCGCGCTCAAGAAGAAGCTGCAGCGTGAGGGCGTGTATCGCGAGATGAAGCTGCGTCGTCATTACGAGAAGCCGTCGGAGAAGCGTGCGCGCGAGCGTGCCGCTGCCGTGCGCCGCGCCCGCAAGCTGGAGCGCAAGCGCGCCGAGCGTGACGGCGCCCGGTAAGAGGCGTTCGAGCGAAGTGGAGGGACCCCGTGGAGGGCCTCCACTTCCTCCACTTCGAGACTGATCTTCGGTGACGGCACCGACCCGGGTGCCCCCAACTCCAGGTGTATCCATGTCG
Organism: Sphingomonas sp. Leaf343; assembly: GCF_001423765.1. Lineage (GTDB taxonomy): Bacteria > Pseudomonadota > Alphaproteobacteria > Sphingomonadales > Sphingomonadaceae > Sphingomonas. The sequence continues at coordinate 38,774 of NZ_LMPG01000002.1, read as the reverse complement.
ACCGTCACCGCCGTTCCCCTCCGCCCCGTCAAGCGCAGCTATCTGGTCTATCTGTGGATCGGACTCGCGCTGGCACTGGTCAGCGCCTTCGCGCTGGCGCGGCAGGGCGATGACGTCATGAGCCGCAATGCGCGGGCGGAGGGCGTGGTGACCACCGCCTCCGGCCTTCAGTACAAGGTGCTGAAACCCGGTGCGGGCGCGAAGCCCACCAACACGGATGTCGCTCTCATCAACTACGAGGGGAAGCTGCTCAACGGCTCCACCTTCGACAAGTCGCAGCAGCCGACGCCGATGCCCGTGGCCGGCGTCGTTCCCGGTTTTTCCGAAGCGCTGAAGCTGATGCCCAAAGGCGCGAAATATCGCGTCTGGCTCCCTGCCGCGCTCGGCTATGGCGACAAATCGCCCAGCCCTTCGATCCCGGCGAACTCGACGTTGGTGTTCGACATCGAACTAGTCGACTTCCTGCCGCAGGAAGTCGTCCAGCGGATGCAGCAGCAGCAGATGATGATGGGCGGAGCGGGCGGCGGCATGCCCCAGGGCGCTCAACCCCAGCGCTAACGTATCGAGTGGGCGTCTTTTCAGGCGGTCGCGATTTCGCCGAACAGATAGCTGATCGTGCCGGCATGACCGGCACGCCGACACACGGGCGCGGTGGGGGTATCGACGAACGTCGGCGAGGACCGCTGTAATCTATCGCAAAGCGCCGGCTCCCGGATCGTCGCTACATGACGTCGGACTGACGCGGCCCGGCGATGCGTATATCGCGCGGCGGATTTCCGTTGCCCTATTTGCGGCAACGGTAAGCAGGCACGGGTTTTACGGCGCTTTCCGCGACGTTTATCGTTGGGATGGCTAATTCGTGCTTCGCACAATGTCGGCCCAGTGATCCGCAGCAGCCTCGCGTCCCGGATCAAACGCGTGCCTTTTATCGCTAGAGCAATCCCTCGGTGAAACGCTGCCGACGCTTGCAAAGTCACCGATCATCCAAACCTCATCGTGCAAGCAGCTCATATTTGCCGCATGGCGATGACGATCACCCTCTACCGGACAAAAAAATAGCGGCCCGAAGGCCGCTATTCTATTAGCCGAAGCTGGATCAGCTCAGTTGCTGTCCGGCTCGTCATCGCTGTCGGCAACGATCACGATGCCGGCAACGACCGCAGCAGCGGCCAGAGCAGCAACGATGAAGCCGCCACCGGCCAGCTCGTTCTTCTTGGCCGACGCCGAGCCGACGCGGGCCGACTTGGCGACCGACAGGCTCGATGCCGCGTTCACCGGAGCGGCGACCGCAGGCGCAACGACCATCGTCGCAGCGGCAGCAGCCGCGAGATACTTAGCAAGACGCATGTAGAACTCCCTTCAAATGTCCGTCGATCAGCGCAGTGCCATAAAGCATACGGCCTTGCAACAGTTCCACCCGACCGGCGCGTTTACGCCACCGCGGTTGCGGCCATGCAACACTCCGATCGCGGGTGTCTTACAGCAAAAACTACGAACAAAAAGTAGTAAACTGCCGTAGTGCAGCAATACCACGGGGATCAGAGGGTATCGCAATGCCATGATCGGTCGCCCTCGAGGCCCAGCGCGCTCAGCCGTCCAGACTGGTAGGCCCCGGTATCGACACCGATCCGATGCGGCCGAAACTCTATCGCGGGTGAAACCGTATGCCCGTGGACGATCATCTTTTCCAGCGGGTTACGATGATCGAGAAACGGATTTCGTATCCAGCGGAGGTCGCTTGGCCGCTGTTCGGACAGGGGCCGATCGGGATGCACGCCGGCATGAACGAAGGCGTAGCCGCCGATCACTTCGATATCGGCCGCAGCTGCGAGAAAGAGCCGATGATCCTCCGGAACGACGCGCTGGAGCGCCGCGGCAAGTTCGGCATAATCCATCACGTCGTAGTCAGCCGCGGCGATCCCGTAGCTGATCGCCGTTTCACGTCCGCCGATTCGGCAGAACAGGCGCAGCGCCTTGTCGTCGCCCCCGATTGCGCCCAGGAATATTTCTTCGTGATTGCCCGAGAGCAGCCGAACGTCGGACTTGGCAAGAGCGAGATGCCGGATGCGCTCGACGACGCCGGCGGAATCCGGACCGCGGTCGACCAGATCGCCAAGGAAGATATAGGTCGTTTGCGCGGCGCTACGGCCGGCGTCGTCGGCCTCGATCGTATCGAGCAGTCTATCCAGCAGATCGAGTCGGCCGTGCACGTCACCGATCGCGTAGACACGCTGGCCCGTCGGAATGACTGGCGCGCTCCGCACGGGCGTCGCCCTTTTGAGAAACTTGAGCAGCATCGCTTTTTCAGGGATATGGCCAGCAGGGACCGCCGGCGGGAACAATCCCATTACGTCTTTGCGTGCCGCGCTGCAATGAACGCGATCAGCTTGCCAGCCGTAACTCCGGCCGCACCATTTCGTGGGAGAAGGGCGGCTGATCGGGCCAGATACCGCGCGTATCGAGGACGGCCTTGCCTTGCCGCTCCTGCAGGGGGATCGACCGGAACAGGTCGTGGTCGACCAGCAGGATCATGATGCCGCAGGTTTCGATCGCCGTATCCACGTCGATCAGGCGTGCGCCCGTTCCCTCCAACGCCTCCGGAAGCGCGTCGGCATGGGGCTCCACGATCCGCACTCGCTCGCCGAAGCGCCCGGCCAGCGCCACCGCGACACGCAGGGCCGGGCTTTCGCGAAAGTCGTCGATGTTCGCCTTGAACGCCAATCCCATGCAGCCGACCGGGACGCCCGGCATCGCCTCGATCATCGCCACGGCCTGCGCGATCACGTGGTCCGTCTTGCGGTCGTTCACTTCGCGGGCGGTGCGGATCAGTGGCGTGCTGTCTGGCGCGGCCGCGACGAGGAACCACGGATCCACCGCGATGCAATGGCCTCCAACGCCCGGACCGGGCGACAGGATGTTGACGCGCGGGTGGCGATTGGCGAGCCGGATCACCTCCCACACATCGACGCCGAGCCGGTCGGCGACGAGGCTGAGTTCGTTGGCGAAGGCGATGTTGACGTCGCGAAATGCGTTCTCCGTCAGCTTCGTCATCTCCGCCGCGCGGGCGGTGGTGGTGACGCAGGCCCCCCGCACGAACCGTCGATAAAAGGCCAGGGCCTTGCGCGCGCACCGCGGCGTGACCCCGCCGATGACGCGGTCGTTGTCGATCAGTTCGACAAGGATGCGGCCCGGAAGCACGCGTTCCGGGCAGTAGGCGATCGCGATGTCCGCACTTTCACCGATGCCGCCGTGGCCGGGTACGCGCAGGTCGGGGCGCAGAACTGCCAGCAGATCGCGGACCTGTTCGGTCGTGCCGACGGGCGAGGTCGACTCCAGAATGATCGTGTCGCCCGCCTTCAGCACGGCGGCGATGCTGGTCGCCGCTTGCAGGACATAGCCGATGTCGGGCTGGTGGTCCGCCGCGAACGGCGTGGGGACGGCGATCACGAAGATGTCGGCGGGTGCGATCTGCGTAGAGGCGCGCAGCGTGCCCCGCGCGACAACGCCGGATACGAGGCCATCGAGATCGACCTCCTCGATATGGACGCGGCCGGAGTTGACCGTTTCCACGACGGACGCGGTCACGTCGACGCCGAGCACCCGTGCGCCGGTGCGGGCGATCACCGCGGCGGTAGGCAGGCCGATATAGCCCAGCCCCATGACGACGACGTCGAGTTCAGCGGCGGAAGCCATCGGCGATCACCTTTCCGATCCTGGCCGAGGCGTGACCGTCGCCGAACGGGTTGTGGGCGCGGGCCATGGCGGCATAGGCGTCGCTATCGTCCAGAAGCGTGAAGACTTCGGAAACGATGCGATCTTCGTCCGCTCCGATCAGCTTGGCGGTTCCTGCCACGACGCCCTCCGGCCGCTCCGTCGTCTCGCGCATCACAAGCACCGGTTTGCCGAGTGCCGGCGCCTCCTCCTGCACGCCGCCCGAATCGGTCAGGACGATGTCGGCGGCGGCCAGCGCGGCAATGAAGCCGGGATAATCGAGCGGTGCGATGCGGGCGACATTGGGCCGGTCGCCCAGCAGATCGTCCATGACCGCGACGACATTCGGGTTGGGATGTATGGGAAAGACGACGCCGACATCCTCGCGTTCGGCGATGCGGCCGATCGCCCGCGCGATCGAGGCCATGCCATCGCCGAAATTCTCGCGCCGGTGGGTCGTGACCAGTACGATGCGGCGCCCGTCCATTTGCGACAGGACTGGTGCGACCGACTGTGCCAGCACCGGATCGGTGGCGATCCGCTCCCGTGTCCAGTGCAGCGCGTCGATCACCGTGTTGCCGGTGACGTGGATGCTGGCCGGATCGATCGCCTCGCGAATCAGGGCGTCGGCCGCCGTGCGCGTCGGCGCGAAATGGTATTGCGCGATCGGTGCGACGATGCGGCGGTTCACCTCCTCCGGCCAGGGATGATAGATGTCGCCGGACCGCAGACCCGCCTCGACATGCGCGACCGGAATGCGACGATAATAGGCGGCCAGCGCGCCCGCCATCGCGGTGGCGGTGTCGCCCTGCACCAGTACCATGTCCGGCCGCTCCGCGTCGATCGCGTCACCGATCCCGATCAGCAGCCGTGCGGTCAGCCGGTCGAGCGATTGGCCCGGTTCCATGATGTCGAGATCGCGGTCGGGTACGAGTCCGGCGATCGTCAGCACCTGATCCAAGAGGCCGCGATGCTGTGCCGTCACGCAGGTGCGGACGCGCAGCCCTTGCGTCCCGCCGAGCGCCCGGACGACGGGGAAGAGTTTGATCGCTTCGGGTCGCGTGCCGAAGACGACGAGGATGGTATGAGCCATACCAGTTTAGTAAGGCGGCAGGGTTTACGATCATGCTAACCGCGCATCGTCCAGGCGCGGCTGGCTCAGGGCGGCGGGATACGAGCCGCCGGCTACGCAGACCGACAGGGAGACAGAAGACGATGACGATCAAGCCATTGCGCAAGGCCGTGTTTCCGGTTGCGGGTCTGGGGACGCGTTTCCTCCCGGCGACCAAGGCGATGCCGAAGGAGATGCTGACCGTCGTCGACAAGCCGTTGATCCAGTATGCCGTGGAAGAGGCGCTGGAGGCCGGGATCGACCAGATCATCTTCGTGACGGGCCGCAACAAGTCCGCGCTGGAGGATCATTTCGACATCTCCTACGAACTGGAGGCGACGATGCGCGCGCGCGGCAAGTCGCTGACCGTGCTCGACGGCATCCGCCAGAAGCCGGGTTCGCCGGTCTATGTCCGCCAGCAGGAACCGCTGGGTCTGGGCCATGCGGTGTGGTGCGCGCGCGAGATCGTCGGCGACGAGCCGTTTGCGGTGCTGCTGCCGGACGAGCTGATGGTCGGCAGGCCGGGGTTCCTGAAGCAGATGGTCGAGGCGTATGGCCGGGTCGGTGGCAACGTCATCGGCGCGCTGGAGGTGGAGGACAGCGAGACCGACAAATACGGCATCATCTCGCCGGGCGCGCGGATCGACGATCGCACGGTCGAGGTGACGGCGCTGGTCGAGAAGCCGGCGAAGGGAACCGCGCCGTCCAACCTGATGATCCCGGGCCGCTATATCCTGCAACCCGAAGTGATGCGGATCCTGGAAGGGCAGGAAAAGGGCGCGGGTGGCGAGATCCAGCTGACCGACGCGATGGCGCAATTGATCGGCCGGCAGCCGTTCCATGGCTTCACATTCGACGGCGAACGCTACGACTGCGGCGACAAGGCGGGCTATATCTGCGCGAACCTCGCGCTGGCGCTGGTGCGCGACGACATCGGGCCGGCGGTGCGCTCGTTCGCCGAAACCCGGCTGGGCTGACATCGGCCGGACGATCCCTTCGGGCGAGAAGGCCCGGAGGGATCGTCTATCCAGCGCAGGCCGAGCAGCCGGGATCCTTTGGTAATCGGATCGAACGGAAACGGCTCGACAGCAGATCGATCAGCATGACGCTGCCCGCCGGATCGTCTCCGAACGGAGCGATCACCCGCAGAACCTCCAGCGCCGCAAGGCTGCCGAGGATGCCGGTCACCGGGCCGAGTACGCCCTGTTCCGCGCAACTCGCCTCGTCGCGACCGGGCGCATCGCCGACGAAACAGCGATAACAGGGCGCGCCAGCTTCCCAGCCGCGAAAGACAGCGAGCTGTCCATCGAATTGTCCGACCGCCGCCGACACCAACGGTGTCCGCAGGGTCAGCGCGGTGTCCGCGACCAGCAGCCGCGTCGCGAAGTTGTCGCACCCGTCGAGGATCGTATCGGTGCCGGCCAACAGCGCGGCGGCGTTATCGGCATCGATCCGCGCGTCATGGATGTCGACCGCGACGTTCGGGTTGATCGCAGCGACGGAACGGGCGGCCGCTGCGGCCTTCGATTCCCCGACATCCGCGGCCGAAAAGATCGTCTGCCGCTGCAGGTTGGACAGGTCGACGCGATCGCCGTCGATCAGGACGAGCCGGCCGACGCCCGCCGCCGCAAGATACTGGATCGCGGGCGAGCCGATTCCGCCGCAGCCGACGATCGCCACCGATGCGCCCCTGATCCGCATCTGGCCGCTGCCGCCGACCTCCCGCAGAACGATGTGACGGGCGTAGCGGGCAAGTTCCTCGTCGGAAAGCGGCGTCACCAGCGGTAGGCGACCGACAGGCGGTACCAGCCGGGCCGAGACGCCGTGCTGCCACCACGGGTCAGCGCGATGACGTAGCCCACGGTATATTGCTCGACCGTGGGACAGCCGATCGCCGCCGGAACGACCTGACGCACGCCGCCTGCCGGGCCGACGAGGATGGCCACCGGTGCGATGACCTGCGCGCCGTCCGTCGCCGGCGTGGCGATCCGGCAGCGATCGGATTGTACCTCGCCGCGGACATAGGAGGTCGCCTCCGGCGTGATGCCTGCGCGGACAAGCGGATAGGCTGGCAGCGCGGTCCAGTCCTGCGGCGGCGAAGGCTGTGGCGGTGTCGGCGCCGCCGTCTGGGCAAGGAGGGCGAGGGCGATCATCACCCGATCATGCCCGTCCCGGTCGACCCGAAGCCGCCGACCCCGCGCAAAGTATCGTCAAGCGTGTCGACCTCGATCAAGCCGGCGCGCTGGACGGCGGCGGGAACGAGTTGCGCGATTCGGTCGCCACGCACGATTTCGAACGGGGCGGTGCCGAGATTGGCGAGGATCACCTTCACCTCGCCCCGGTAATCCTCGTCGATCGTCCCGGGCGTGTTGAGGCAGGTGATGCCATGCTTCAGCGCAAGGCCGGAACGGGGCCGAACCTGCACCTCGTAGCCCGCCGGAATGGCGATCGCGAACCCGGTCGCTATCGCTGCGCGCGCGCCGGGTGACAGCGTCAGCGTCTCCGCCGCGACGACATCCATTCCTGCCGCGCCGGCCGTAGCGTAGGCGGGGAGGGGAAGGTCGGCACCGTGAGGCAGGCGCTTCAGGGCGATGCGGATCGCGGTCGTCATGTCCCCCGACAGGTAACGTGCGCGCGCCGTCAGGACAAGGTTTCGGCGATCCGATCCGCCAATCGGGCGGCGACCTCCTCCTTCGGCAGGCGTGTCCAGCTTTCGACGCCGGCGTCGGTGACGAGGTGAACCGTGTTCTCGCCACCGCCGAAAACGTCGCCCGATACGTCGTTCGCGACCAGCCAGTCGCAGCCCTTGCGCGAGCGCTTGGCAATCGCATGGTCGACCACGTTCTCGGTTTCCGCGGCGAAGCCGATCAGCAGCGCGGGGCGTCGTGACGACGAGGCCAGCGTGGCGAGGATATCCGGGTTCTCGACCAGCGTCAGGGTGGGCGGCGCGGTGCCTTTCTTCACCTTTTGCGGTATCGCCTCCACACGCCAGTCGGCGACGGCGGCGACCATCACGGCGGCGTCGACCGGCAGCGCGGCGTCGACGGCGGCGGCCATATCGAGCGCGGACTGAACGTCGACGCGGTCCACCCCGGCGGGCGTCGTCAGGCTGACCGGTCCTGCAACGAGCGTGACACGCGCACCGCGGCTGGCGAGAGCGGCGGCGATGGCGAAACCCTGTCGGCCGGACGAGCGATTGGCGATGTAGCGAACGGGATCGATCGGCTCGTGCGTCGGACCGGCGGTGACGAGGATGTGCTTGCCGGCCAGCGACGCGGTGGTCGCCGTCGCGGCCTCTATGGCGGCGACGATCGCCTGCGGCTCGGGCAGCCGACCCGGACCGAACTCGCCGCACGCCATCGGCCCTTCATCCGGTTCCAGAACGATGATGCCATCGGCGCGAAGCTGTGCGACGTTGCGGACGGTGGCCGGATGCTGCCACATCCGCACGTTCATCGCCGGGACGCACAGCACCGGTTTGTCGGTCGCCAACAGCAATGTCGTGGCGAGATCGTTCGACAGCCCGGCCGCCATGCGCGCAATCAGATCCGCGGTCGCCGGGGCGACGACGATCAGAGTCGCCTGACGGCTGAGCTGGATATGGCCCATCTCCGCCTCGTCCTTCAGATCCCACAGCGTCGTAAAGACCTGATCCTCCGACAGCGCCGCGAGCGTCATCGGCGTGACGAAGTGGCTGCCGCCTTCCGTCAGGACGCAGCGCACGCCGTGTCCGAGTTTACGCAACAGGCGGATCAGTTCGCACGCCTTGTACGCCGCGATGCCGCCGCCGACGATCAGCAGAATCCGCATCAGCGCACCACGCGCGTCACGGTGATGCGTCGCGTATCGCGGGCCGCGGCGGTCAGGTCGCGCACGGCGTCGATCGCGAAGATCAGCCCGACGATCGACAGGGGCGCGACGAGCAACGCCCAGTAGTAATTGTCCGCCCGCGCGACGATCGCCAGCACCAGCGCATAGGCAGCAAGCGTCCCCTGAACGCGCGCGGCGATCGGGTCCTGCCATGCCGCCCATCCTGCGAGAGCCAGCGCGAGCAGCGGCGCGGCGAGCCACAGGGGTATGAATTGCAACCCGCTCGACAGGATCGTCGACCGCACCGCGAAGCCCGGCCCGAGCAGCCCGCCCCAGCCGGGCGACGCCGGATCGAGCGGACGGACGACCTGCGCGACGGCGTGGGCGTGGACGCCGACAACGATGGCGAGGATGACGAGCGCCGCCGCCCAACCGACCGCTTCCTGTCGTGCGCCATCGTAAACCGCGAGCGCAAGCATTACGAGGAGGTAGACCGACGCCGTCTCGCGGATCAGGGCGGCGGCGAGGCCGATCGCGACGGCCTCGATCCATCTGTCGCGCCGGCCCGCCGGACGATGCAGCGCCAGCGACAGCGCGATCAACAGTCCGGCCCAGAGTTCGTGAAAGATGGCGAGCTCGGGCGCACCGGCGGCGGCAAGGCCCATCAACAGCAATACCATCGTCGCGACCCGCGCGGGCGTGCGGGCCAGTGCGGGGGCCAGCCGCGCGTACCAGGCCAGCGCCACTCCGACCGCGAGCGCCCAAAGCATTCCCGTCACGACGATCGCGGGCATCGCGCCGGACACGACCGCCAGCGTCGGCAGCCGGAACGCCACGAACGGCCGCAGCGGGTAATTCCCTGATCGGAGAGCATCCGCCGCGACCGAATAGTAGTCGCCGCCGTGGCGGACATTGTCGACGATCGTTCCGTACAGCACGGCGTCACCCATGCCGTCGCCCGGCGCGCCGACATCGGGATTGGGTGTGCCTGTCGCGATCAATGCCGCCAAAACCAGTGCGGCGATCGCCGCCAGCATCATCCACGCGGCATTACGGGGCCAGCCGGCGAACCGAGACGGATGGGCAAGCAGCAGCGGGGCGAGCGGTCGGCGGCGCATGGCAATCGTGCGGTAGCATGGATTTTGCGGAGGGCGAATGGTTTGGCGCGCTGCGATCGTAGGTGAGACCGCGCTGCCCGCGTGAACGCAAGCGGGTGACGTGTGCCGACGCCGGCCGCGTTGGTCGGTGCTATATCGACGCACGAGCTCCGACCCCATCATCGGCTCGATCGATGTATCTTGCGGCACTGATCGAATTTGCCGATCAAGCTATGCGGCAAACTCAATTTTGCAGTGCAGCATTTGTCCCTACATGGAGGGAGCAATCTTCCACTGACCAAGGACGTCGCAATGTCTCTCATCGGCACCAGGCTGAAGCCTTTCACCACCCAGGCGTATCGTCAGGGCAAGTTCGTCACCGTCAGCGATACCGACGTGACGGGCAAGTGGGCTGTCTTCTTCTTCTACCCCGCCGATTTTACCTTCGTCTGCCCGACCGAGCTTGAGGATCTGGCGGACGTGTACCCGACCCTGCAGAAGATGGGCGTCGAGGTGTACAGCGTGTCGACCGACACCCACTTCAGCCACAAGGCATGGCACGACAGCTCGCCCGCGATAGGCAAGATCGACTATTACATGCTGGGCGATCAGAACCACAGTATCAGCACGAACTTCGACATCCTGCGTGAAGGTCAGGGGCTGGCGGATCGCGGCACGTTCGTGATCGATCCTGAGGGTGTGATCCAGCTGATCGAGGTCACGTCCGAGGGCGTCGGCCGCAACGCCGCGGAGTTGCTGCGCAAGATCAAGGCCGCGCAGTATATCGCCGCGCATCCGGGTGAGGTCTGCCCCGCCAAGTGGGAAGAGGGCGAGGAGACGCTCGCTCCGTCGCTGGACCTCGTCGGCAAGATCTGAATTTACCGGTTTCCGGCCTCCAATCCTCCCCCGACGGGAGGTCGGATCACGGCCCGGGGCACCCCTGCGCCCCGGGTCGTTTCTGTTTCAAGCGGAGTTATCGTGATGCTCGACGCCAATCTGACGCAGCAGTTGCAGGCCTATCTGGTCAACATCCGCGAGCCGATCGAGCTGGTTGCCAGCATCGGCGACGACGGCAAGAGTCGCGATATGGCCGCCTTGCTCGGCGAGATCGCGGTGCTGTCCGACGCGATCACGGTCGTGCCCGGCGATGATGCGCGCACGCCGAGCTTCCTCATACGCCGCGTGTCCGATGCCGCCGTCGCGGTGCGGTTCGCCGGTTTGCCGATGGGACATGAATTCACGTCGCTCGTTCTGGCGCTGTTGCAGGTCGGCGGCCATCCGTCGCGCGCGGCGCAGGACCTGCTCGATCAGGTGCGCGGACTGGACGGGGATTATGCGTTCGAAACCTATTACTCGCTGACGTGTCAGAACTGTCCGGACGTGGTGCAGGCGCTGAACCTGATGGCAGTGCTGAACCCGCGCATCACGCACACGGCGATCGACGGTGCCCTGTTCCAGTCCGAGGTCGCCGAGCGCAAGGTCATGGCGGTGCCGACGGTGTTCCTGAACGGCGAGAGTTTCGGTCAGGGCCGTATGGAGCTGGAGCAGATCGTCGCGAAGCTGGATACGGGTGCGATCGCGAAGGCCGCGTCGAAGCTGGCGGACAAGGAGCCGTTCGACGTGCTGATCGTCGGCGGCGGTCCGGCCGGCGCGGCGGCGGCGATCTATGCGGCGCGCAAGGGCATCCGCACCGGCATTGCGGCGGAGCGTTTCGGCGGGCAGGTGCTCGACACGATGGCGATCGAGAACTTCGTGTCGGTGCAGCACACCGAGGGACCGAAGTTGGCCGCGCATCTGGAGAGTCATGTGCGCCAATACGATGTCGACATCATGAACCTGCAACGTGCCGCGTCACTGAAGCCGGCGACCGATGTCGGTGGTCTGCACGAGGTGACACTGGAAAACGGCGCGACGCTGTCGGGCCGAACGGTGATCCTGTCGCCGGGCGCACGCTGGCGGCAGATGGGTGTGCCGGGCGAGGAGGCGTACAAGAACAAGGGCGTGGCATATTGCCCGCACTGCGACGGACCGCTGTTCAAGGGCAAGCGGGTGGCGGTGATCGGCGGCGGCAATTCCGGCGTCGAGGCGGCGATCGATCTGGCGGGGATCGTCGCACACGTGACGTTGATCGAGTATGACGCCGATCTGCGCGCCGACGCCGTGTTGCAGAGGAAGCTCGCCAGCCTGCCGAACGTCCGGATCGTCACCTCCGCGCTGACGACCGAAGTCACCGGCGACGGCGAGCGGGTGACGGGTCTCACATACCGCGACCGCAACCACGATACGCTGCATGAGGTCCCGCTGGAGGGCGTGTTCGTGCAGATCGGGCTGGTGCCGAACACCGAATGGCTGGGCGACGCGGTGGCGTTGTCGCCGCGCGGCGAGATCGAGATCGATCATCGCGGGCACACGTCGCGGCCGGGCATCTTCGCCGCGGGCGATGCGACGACGGAGCCTTTCAAGCAGATCGTCGTGGCGATGGGCGCAGGCTCGACCGCGGCGCTGGCGGCGTTCGATCACCTGATCCGATTGGCTCCAGAGGATGTGCTCGCGGCGGCGTGAGGGATTTTCCGGCCGTCTAACGCGCTGTCGTCATACCGGGACGAGCCCGGCATGACGAATGTGGTTAGGGTGAGCGTCGTTCTTGAACGCGCGCGCTGATAATGCCGGTCCTTTACTCGCCACCCAGCCACGCAGCCCGGAACGCGCGCTGTTTGGTGGTGAGGGGTTTGCCGGCAGTTTCGCTTCGGACCAGTCGCATGGCCGGGTCGTTGCGAGGGGTGAGCGTGGCGGTGCGTTCCTTGCCGCGCTGGATGTAGCGGATGTCCAGCGAGGTGCCGGGTTTCAGCCGGCCAAGCGCCGACTGCCAGTCCTGTGCGCTCGTCACCGTCGTGCGGCCCAGCGTGACGATGCGGTCGCCGCGCTCCAGACCGGCGGCGTAGAGCGCGGTCCCGGCCGCGGGCGACTGGTTGAGCGTCACGGCGGGGCCGTCGGCGGTCACGTCGGCCGCGCCGATCCATCCGCCGTCGGGGTTGGCGGCTTGCCACGTCAAACCGGCTTGCGCGAACAGTGCGGCGAAGTCGGGCAGGTCGCTTCCCTCGACCGACGTCGCGAAGAAGCGGTCGGCGAAAGGCTGGTCGCCCGTCAACGTCGCCAGCGCGGTACGCAGATCGGCGGTCGTGTAGGGTTTCTCGGGCGCGCCGTGGAGCTTCCAGAGCAGGCGCATATAGGTGTCGAGGGATTGACCGGGGTATTTGCCGCGTAGTTCCAGATCGAGGGCGGCGGCCAGGGTCGCGCCGTAGGTGTAATAGGACACGAAAATGTTCGGGTTCACCGAGTCGATCGACTTCGCTGCGTCGACGAAGGGTGCGCGCAGGCTCATCTCCTTCGGGCCGCCATGGACCCGGGCGGGGCTGTTGACGACGGCGTTCACTGTTCCGCCGAGGTTCGCCAGATAGGCGTCGACCGACATTTCCCCGACGCGGCGGATTGCGAGCGGCCCGTAATATTGGGTGAAGCCCTCCGCGACCCACAGGGAGGGCGTCGGGTTGGCGCGGGCGAAGTCGAACGGCTCCAGTTCGGCAGGGCGGATGCGCTCCACGTTCCAGGAATGGAAGAATTCGTGGCTGAGCGTGTTCAGCTGCGCGTCGTTGGCCGCGTAGAGCGAACGCCTGTCGGCGATGATCGTGGAATTGCGATGCTCCATCCCGTCGCCGGTGATGTATGGCAGATAGTCGGCGATGAAGGTGTAGGTGCCGAAGTCGTAGGCGGGCGGTGCGCCGAACAGCGCGATCTGCGCGTGCACCACCTTCTTCGCCTTTTCCGCAAACCGGTCGAGATCGGCGTCGGTGCCGTCGTGGTGGACGGCGAGACGATAGGTGCGGCCGGCGTCCTGCCATTCGCGAAGGCCGAAGTTGCTGAGTTCGGTCGGGCTATCCATCAGATACTGAAGGTCTGGTGCCCAGAAGGTCGTCGCTTCACCGGTCGCGGGGGGAAGCTGGGTCGCGACCTTCCAGCTCGGGTCGGCGGGCCGGAAGCGAACGCGGATCGGCTGTGCGTCATAGCCGGTCGCCCAGAGGAACGTCGCAGGCATGTTGAGGTGCGCGTGCGTGGTGTCGATCTGCGCGTAGGTGCCGTCGCCGTGATCGCCATACAGCGTGTAGGTGACCGTGACGGTGCCGTCGTGACCCGCCACGCTCCAGCCATAGGGATCGGTGCGGGTCAGCGTCAGCGCGCGGCCGGTGCCGTCGACGGCGCTGAGGTCGTAGACGTTCTTCGCGAACTCGTGGATCGCGTAGCGGCCGGGCGAGGAGCGCGCCATCTGTACGCGCAAAGGGCCGGCTGGGACGTTGTGCCACGTCGCGGTGATCCGTGCCTCGTGATGTACGGCGTTCGGAAAGGCTACGTCGTACTGGACAGGGGCGGCCGAGCCGGGATCGCGCGCCTTGATCTGGGCGGCGGCGGGTGTGGCGAAGCAGGCGGCGGCGAGCAGAAGCCGGGACATGGTCGACATGGGTTCCCCTTGTTTCGGCCCGGTCTAGCGAGCGGCGATGCCCCTGAACAGCACCGGCGCATGACGGGTCCGAAACGGGAATGTTGCCGCTCCGGGGCAGTTACCTTCCGTTAGGCGTGGTGCGGGATGAAGTCGGGGTCGCCAACAGTGGGACGAACTTCGCCTTGCTTTCCCGTATATCAGCTGCCGCCTGTGGCATGGTCATGTTCCTGATCGCCGATCCAGCCACGGCCTGTACCGTGTCGCAGACAGTCACTACGCAACTGGGTACCTATTCGCCGGGCGCGGTCAGGGCGAAGGCGGTGCCGGCGCTGCAAAGCCGGGCGGGGCTGAAATGCGGCACTGCACTGCTCGTGCTGCTGAACGGCAACTACATCCGCGCAACAGTGAGAAGCGCCAACGGGTTCAAGCTGTTGCGGACCGGCGGCGGCAGCATCGCGTACAAGGCATCGGCGGATGCGGGCGGTGCCTATCCGTTCACGCAAGGGTCGACGATCAACTACCTCCAGAACAATCTGTTGAACCTGCTGGGGCTGCTCGGCGGCAGTACGGCGGACCTGCCGTTCTTCGTGCGGCCCGACGAGGCGACGCTGCCGCCGGTCGGCGTCTACAAGGACCGGATCACGATCGATTGGGACTGGAACATGTGCAACGGCGGTATCGGCCTGCTGGGCATCTGCCTGGGCGACTCCGACGTCGACACCGGCCGTTCGGTGGTTGACGTGACGCTGAGCGTGACGCCGGTCACCGCGACGATCGCGATGAGCACGGCGACGCTGTGGGACCCGGTCAACGGCGCGACCTATCCCAAGGCGATTCCCGGAAGCCGCGGATCGGTATCCGTCGTGTTCGCCAATCCCGACATCGTGCCGCTGGACGGGGGACCGGTGGAGGTCGTGGTGCCGACGCCGGACGGCAGCGCGATCGCGCTGGGGAGTGGCGACGGCTGGACCGGGCCGGCGATCGAGCTGGTGGAGGGATCGCCGGCATCGTCGATGACCCTGCGCTACACCGATGCGGGCGATGCCGGAGACGATGTCGACTTCTCTGCCGATGGCGGTCGATCCTGGGCCTATCTGCCTGTGCCGGGCAATGCAGTGTCGGAACAGGCGGTAACGCATGTCCGGGTCCGTGGGCGCGGAACGATGGCGAAGACGTCCAGCTTCGCCGTCCGGGTATCCTACCGCGTGCGGTAGCTCAGTGCAGCACCGCCAGCGCCGCGCCGACGCCGGCCGCGGCCGACAGCGCCGCCACGAGCGCGTAGCGCCAGCCGCCGATGCGGACGACCTCGATCTCCTTCAGGGGCGGGGCGGGGGGTTCGCCACCGGGGGCGGGATAGCGCGCCTCGATCCGGCGGACGAGATCGGGCAGGCCCGCGAGCGTTTTGAAATCGAGGATCAGCCGGTCGGCCAGCGCCGCCTCCGGCCCCAGTTCGGTGCGAATCCACTCCGTCACGAAAGGGGCGGCGGTGTGCCAGAGGTTGATGTCGGGATCGAGACCGGTCGCCACGCCCTCCACCATCACCATCGTCTTCTGGAGCAGCAGCAGATGCGGCTGGGTGACCATGTCGAAATCTCGGGTGATCGAGAACAGGCCGTCGAGCATCATGCCGATCGACATGTCCTTGACCGGCAGGCCGCGCATGGGTTCGCCGACGGCGCGCAACGCCGTCGCGAACTCGGCGACATTGTGGTGGCTGGGGACGTAGCCCGCCTCGAAATGGATCTCGGCGACGCGTTTGTAGTTGCCGGTGATGAGCCCGTAGAGGATCTCCGCGAGCCACACGCGGGCGCGACGGTCGATCCGTCCCATGATGCCGAAATCGATCGCTGCGATCTTGTTGCCGGGCAGGGCGAACAGATTGCCCTGGTGCATGTCGGCGTGGAAGAACCCCTCGGCGATCGCCTGTCGCAGGAAGGCGCGGACCAAAGTCTGCGCGAGTTTGGGCAGGTCGTAGCCGGCGGCGATCAGCGCCGCGCGATCGGACAGCTTGATGCCGTCAATCCATTCGATCGTCAGCACCTTCGCCGTCGAGCGCGCCCAGTCGACTGCGGGAACGACGAAATCCGGCTCGGCCGTCATCGATTCGGCGAGCTCGGACGCGGATGCGGCCTCCCGCCGGAAGTTCAGTTCGCGCAGGGTCCAGCGGCGGAAATTCTCGATCGTCAGGCGGGGGCGGAGTCGGCGTGCCTCGATGCTCATGCCTTCGAGCTGCGCGGCGGCCCATTGATAGGTGTCGATCGCGCGGGTGAATTCCTCCTCGACGCCGGGCCGCAGCACCTTGACCGCGACCTGACGACCATCGGTGGTGACGGCGCGGTGAACCTGCGCGATCGACGCGGCGCCGACCGGCGTTTCCTCGATGCGGGAAAAAAGCGTGTCGAGATCGCGGCCGAGGCCCGCGCGCATCGCCTCGCGAATGATCTCGTACGGAACGGATGGAAGCTGGTCCTGTAGCCGCAGCAGGTCGCGCGTTGCGTCCTCGCCGACGAGGTCGGGACGGGTCGCGAGCGTCTGGCCCAGCTTGATCGCGGCGGGGCCGATCGCCTGGAACGCGTCGGCGTAGCGGGGTTGCGCCGGCACGCGCGCGCCGAGCCGGGCGATGCGCGCGAGACGGCGTAGGGGCGCGGGGGTGTTCGGGTCGCGTTCGATCCCGGTCAATGCGCCGTGGCGAGCGAGAGTGCGCCCCCACGACAGCAGCCGCCAGCTATGGACGATGGGTGATGTCACGAAGCGGTCAGATCCGCGAGCCGGAGTGGATCGCGACGAGGCCCCCCATGATCGGTTCGACCGACGTATTCACGAACCCGGCGTCGCCGATCATCTGCTGGAACTTCGGCATGTCGGGGAAGCGGCGGATCGACTCGATCAGATAGCGATAGCTGTCGGCGTCGCGCGCGAGCAGCTGGCCCAGCTTCGGCACCAGCCTGTGCGAATAGGCGTCGTACACGTCCGCGAAGCCCGGCCACGTCACGGTGGAAAATTCGAGGCAGAAGAAGCGTCCGCCGCGGCGCAGGACCCGGTGTGCTTCCTTTAGGGCGGCAGGGATGTCGGTGACGTTCCGGATGCCGAAGGCGATCGTGTAGGCGTCGAAGAAGCGATCCGGGAACGTCAGCACTTCGGCGTTCGCCTCCGTCCAGACCAGACCGTCCATGCCGCGCTTCTGGGCGCGCTCCATGCCGACTTCGAGCATCGCCGGATT
Source organism: Sphingomonas sp. Leaf343 (assembly GCF_001423765.1). Classification (GTDB taxonomy): domain Bacteria; phylum Pseudomonadota; class Alphaproteobacteria; order Sphingomonadales; family Sphingomonadaceae; genus Sphingomonas. The sequence continues at coordinate 21,330 of NZ_LMPG01000002.1, read as the reverse complement.
GATATCGGCGACGGTGATCGATGCACCGGACTCGGCCATGCGGAAGGCGATGTCGCCGGTGCCGCCGGCCATGTCGAGAATCTGCTCGTGCCCGCGCGGTTTCACGCGGCGGACGAAGCGGTCCTTCCACAGCCGGTGCATACCGCCCGACATGGCGTCGTTCATCAGGTCGTAGCTGGAGGCGACGCTGGTGAAGACGCCGCCGACGCGGGCGGTCTTTTCGGTCGGGGCGACGTCTTCGTAGCCGAAGGAGACGGTATCGGTCATGTCCTTGCCCTAGCGGGCGCTTGTGGCACGGGCAAACGTAACCTAGCTGATCGGTGTGCCTGAATTACCCGAAGTCGAAACCACGGTGCGGGGGCTGACACCCGTGCTGTCGGGCCAGCGCCTGACGCTGGTCGAGCCGCGGCGTGCCGATCTGCGCAAGGCGATCCCCATCGACCTGCGGCAGCGGATGCAGGGGGCGACGGTGACGACGCTGGGGCGGCGCGCGAAATACGGGATGATCGATACGGATCGTGGCGATACGATGATCTTCCACCTCGGCATGTCGGGGCGTTGGCGGGTCGATCCGGGGGAGTTGCTGGCGCACGATCATCTGGTGATCGAGACGGACGGTGGCCGGCGGCTTGCGCTGAACGATCCGCGGCGGTTCGGCTTCCTCGACCTCGTGGCGACGGCGGCGGTGGCGAATTATCCGCCGTTCGCGGCGATGGGGCCGGAGCCGTTGGGACCAGACCTGACGGCGGGCTATCTGGCGAAGGCGCTGGCGGGGCGGGCCGCTCCGATCAAGGCGATGCTGCTGGACCAGCGCATCGTCGCGGGACTCGGCAACATCTATGTGTGCGAGGCGCTGCACATGGCGCGGATCGCGCCGGCGCGGGCGGCCGGGCGGATTTCGGAGTACCGGCTGGAGCGGCTGGTGACGGCAATCCGAGCGGTGCTCGAGTCGGCGATCGCGGCCGGGGGATCAACCTTGCGCGATTTCGCCGCGCCCGATGGCGAACTCGGCTATTTCTCCAAACAGTTCCTGGTCTATGGTCGCGAGGGTGAGGCTTGCGCATGCGGCGGTCCGGTGAAGCGTCGGACGGAGGCGGGACGATCCACCTTCTGGTGCCCCAAATGCCAGCGCACATAGTTGACCCGCGAAGCGGCAAACGCTAAGGGCGTCGCCTTCGAGAGGCGTAGGGTGTTCCCGGCGCCTCTTTTCCAATGATGACCACCTAAGGAACGACCCAGCATGGCGAACACGCCGCAAGCCAAGAAGCGTATCCGTCGCAACGAGCGTCGCGCCGAAGTCAACGGCGCACGCGTCGGCCGCATCCGTACCTTCGTGAAGAAGGTCGAGGCGGCACTCGCGTCGGGTGACAAGGCTGCGGCGACCGAAGCGCTGGCGGCGGTGCAGCCTGAGCTGCAGCGCGGCGTGTCGAAGGGCGTGCTCCACAAGAACACCGCCAGCCGCAAGTTCTCGCGTCTGACGAAGGCCTTGTCCGGTCTGGCATGACGGCACGGGTATCGGCGCGATGCCGATGCCGTCGATCGATCAAAAAGCCCGCCGGGAGCAATCCCGGCGGGCTTTTTCGTGGCTGAAACCTTGATCCCGAAGGAACCGAACGGATGTGGAGGTGACTCAAGGATTCGCCGCGATTCGCTTGACCGAGACCCTGTCAAATCGCAGAAAATCCTAGTATTTCAATAGCTTGTGAGATTTCTAACGCGTTTGCGTGAGTCAATCCCGTATGTTTCTTTTTCGTGACTTGATCGCGCCCCGCCTCTCTTCATAACTGATCGCACGCCGCCGGTGACCACCGCGGCGTCAGAATCAGCCGAACCAAAGCCGGTCATCCTGAGGGGTGACCTCGGGGGCTTTTTGTCGCTGGAAGATGAAGAGCGGCGGGGCATCGTGCCCTTGCCGGAGGGAGAGTGCGCGCGTGAACGAGAGGCAGGCAGAAACAGCGGGCGAGCAGGCGAAGGCCTGGGCGCACGTGCGTTCCAGCCTGCGGGAGTCGGCCGGTGCGCGGGTATTCGACCAGTGGCTGAAACCGATCGAGCTGGTGGCGACGGACGAGGCCGATACTGTCCGGCTGGCGTTGCCGTCCGCGTTCATGACCAATTGGGTCCGCAGCCATTATGCGGATCGGCTGGCGCTGGAGTTCCGGCAGCATCTGCCGCACGTTCGCAGCGTCGAGGTGGAGACGCGGCGGCCGGGTGCCGTAGCGGAAGTGCTGACGGTCGAGTCGCCGGTTCCCGCAGCGATCGTGACGGCTCTCCCTGCAGATGTTGCGGTGGAGCGCCCGGCGCTCGACCCGCGCTACACGTTCGATCGTTTCGTGGTGGATCAGTCCAACCGGGTAGCGTTCAACGCGGCCCGAACCGTCGCCGAGCCGGGTCCCCCGCGCTTCTCGCCCTTGTTCCTCCATGCTGGCACCGGGCAAGGCAAGACGCACCTGATGCACGCGATCGCGCATGCGTTTCTGGCGGCCAATCCGAACGCCAGCGTGCTGTGCATGTCCGCCGAGCGGTTCATGTTCGACTTCGTGGCGGCGATGCGGGCGCGAGATACCTTCGCGTTCAAGGCGCGGCTGCGCTCCGCCGACCTGTTGTTGATCGACGATCTGCAATTCATCGCTGGCAAGGACGCGACGCAGGAGGAGTTCTTCCATACGATCAACGAGATCGTCGGTGCGGGCAAAAGGCTGGTGATCGCCGCCGATCGTGCGCCGCAACATCTGGACGGTGTCGAGCCGCGGATCGTCGGGCGGCTCGGCGCAGGGCTGGTCGCGGACATCAAGGCGGCGGATCTGCCGCTGCGGCGCGCGATCCTGATGCGCAAGGTCGAAGACCTGCCCGACGCCAACGTACCGGCCGACGTACTCGATCTGCTGGCGGCGCGGATCCATTCCAGCATCCGCGAGCTGGAAGGCGCGCTGATGCGCGTCGTGGCCTATGCATCGCTGACGGGGGAGACGCTGGATCTCGACTTCGCGGTGCAGACGCTGGGCGACTCGCTGCGGGGGGCGCAACGGCGGGTGACGATCGACGAGATCCAGAAGCTCGTCAGCCAGCATTTCGACCTGAAGCCGCTCGACCTGATATCGGCCCGGCGGGCGCGTGCGGTGGCCCGGCCGCGGCAGATCGCGATGTACCTGTCGAAGCGGCTGACGACACGGTCGCTGCCGGAGATCGGGCGCAAGTTCGGTGGGCGGGATCATTCGACGGTGATCCACGCGGTGCGGCGGATCGAGGCGTTGCGCGACAGCGATCGGGATGTCGACGCGGCAGTCCGCGTGCTGCTGCGCGAACTGGAAGCCTGAGGCACCGCTGGTTTCGGTAACCTGCGCTGGCTAAGCAGGGACGGCATAGTGGAATGCCGGAGAGACGATCATGACAGTGCTGGTGACGGGAGCCGCGGGCTTCGTGGGGCATGCGACCGCGCATCGCCTGCTGACGCGCGGCGAGCGGGTCGTCGGGATCGACATCGTCAACGATTATTACGATCCGGCGCTGAAGGCGGCGCGACTGGCGACATTCGACGGGCTGCCGGACTTCACGTTCGAGCGGCTGGATATCGCCGATGCGGCGGCAGTGGCGGACGTGGTTCGCCGCGAAAGGGTGACGCGGGTCGTCCACCTCGCGGCGCAGGCGGGGGTCCGCTATTCGATCGAGAACCCGTTCGCCTATGAGCGGTCGAACCTGGCCGGGCATCTGTCGGTGATGGAGGCATGCCGGCATGCGCCCGGCGTCGAGCATCTGGTTTATGCATCGTCGAGCAGCGTCTATGGGGACAGGCCGATCGGCGGGCAGGGGTTCAGCGAGGACGATCCGGTCGATGCGCCGGTGTCGCTCTACGCCGCGACGAAGCGGGCGTGCGAGTTGATGAGCCAGTCCTATGCGGCGCTCTATGGCCTGCCGCAGACGGGGCTACGATTCTTTACGGTGTACGGACCGTGGGGGCGGCCCGATATGGCGTATTTCTCGTTTTCGCAGAAGATCATGGCGGGCGAACCGATCGAGGTGTTCGGCGAAGGGCGAATGGCGCGGGACTTCACCTATATCGACGATATCGTCGACGGCATCCTCGGAGCGCTGGATCACCCGCCGGCAGGCGAGGGGGCGGCGCGGCACCGGGTGCTGAACATCGGGGATAGCCACCCGGTGGGGCTGATGGAGATGATCGAGTCGCTGGAGCGGGCGCTCGGGCGAACGGCCGAAAAGGTGATGCGGCCGATGCAGAAGGGCGACGTGACGGCGACTTTCGCCGATGTGTCGAAGCTGCACGCGCTGACGGGGTATGGGCCAAAGGTGATGCTGGACGTGGGACTGGAGCGATTCGCCGCGTGGTTTCGGGGGCATTACGGGTGAGTTCGAGCGGGTTGGCTTGATCGAGCGATCGGAAAGCTAGGCTAAGGTTAGTCCAACGTGCTTGGTTCGGCGAGCGCGCAGTGGGGCTGATGTCTCCGGCTGTCTATGCAGGATTCGGGGTGTGTAGGACAGCCGGCAGTCGTCATGTGCCGGGCGCTCGTGGCGACGCCCCACCCCCAGCCCCTCCCCTGAAGGGGAGGGGAGTGGTTGCGGGTCAGATTTGCAAGCCCATCGCTTGCTGGGCCGCGAGCAGCGTCGGAGCCGCCAGCGTGCGGGCGCGGTCGGCGCCGTCTTCCAGGACCTTCGCGACGGCGGTGCGGTCATCCAGCAGATGAACAAGGCGTTCGCGGATCGGGGCGAGAACGCCGATCGCGAGATCGGCGAGGGCGGGTTTGAAGGTGCCGAAGCCCTTGCCGGCGAATTCGGTCAGGACCGCGTCGACCCCGGTCCCGGCAAGCGCGGCATAGATCGTGACGAGGTTGCGTGCCTCCGGTCGGTCGGCGAGTTCGGCAGCGGTGGCGGGGAGTTCGCCGGCGTCGGACTTCGCCTTGCGCAGTTTCTGGGCGACGGCATCGTCGCTGTCGACGAGGGCGATGCGGGACGCCTCCGACGGATCGGACTTGGACATCTTGGCGGTGCCGTCGCGCAAGGACATGATGCGCGGGGCGGCGGCGGAGATGAACGGGTCGGGCAGGGTGAATAGCTCGACGCCAAAATCCTGATTGAACTTGGTGGCGATGTCGCGGGCAAGTTCCAGATGCTGTTTCTGATCGTCGCCGACCGGCACATGGGTCGCCTGATACAGGAGAACGTCGGCGGCTTGCAGGACGGGATAGGTGAACAGGCCGACGCTGGCCCCCTCGCGGTTCTTGCCCGCCTTGTCCTTCCACTGCGTCATGCGGTTGAGCCAGCCCATGCGGGCGGTCCCCTGAAGCAGCCAGCAGAGTTCGGCATGAGCCGGCACGCGCGCCTGATTGAACAGGATCGCCTTCGTGGGATCGATTCCGCAGGCGAGCAGGGTCGCGGCCATCTCGACCGTATTCGACGCGAGTTCCTTCGGATCGATGGCGACGGTCAGGGCGTGCAGATCGGCAAGAAAGAACAGCGACTCCGCCTGATGCTGCATGTCGACCCACTGGCGGATCGCACCGAGATAATTGCCGAGATGGAGGTTGCCGGTGGGCTGGATGCCGGAGACGACGCGCAACGGAAATTCCTTCAGGTGGATCGGCGGACCAGACGCGCGAGGTCGCTCTTGCGGACCGCGCCGGTCAGAATAGTGGCGCCGGCATAGACGACGCCACCGGTAGCGACCAGCACGACCAGCGCACCCCAGCGTTCGAGATTGGAGCCGGTGACATAGGGATGGAACTGCGCGTTCAGGAACCACATCGCTGCGCCCATCATCACCGCGGCGACCAGCAGGCGCGGCGCGCGGCGGCGCAGTTGCGCGTCCGGCACGAAGTGGCCGCGCTGCGCCAGCGTGCGATAGAGCAGGCCGACATTCACCGTGCTGGCGATCGCAGTCGCCAGCGGCGGGCCGACATGTTTCAGCGGGATGATGAAGGCGAGGTTGAGGATGAGGTTCACCGCCATCGACAGGGTGGCATAGCGCACCGGCGTTCGCGTGTCGGAGCGGGCGTAATAGCCGGGCGTCAGCACCTTCACGAGTATGTAGGAGGGCAGCCCGATCGAGAAGGCGGCGAGCGCCTGCGCGGTCAGCAGGCTGTCGAGCGCGGTGAAGCGGCCATGCTGGAACAGCGCGGCGGTGATCGGCGTCCCGCACACGATCAGCGCGACGGTGGCGGGCAAAGTCAGGAACAGCGCCAGTTCCATGCCGCGATTCTGCGTCGCCATCGCCTCCGCCTCTTCGCCGCGGCCGAGGTGGCGCGAGATGGTGGGGAGGAGGACGGTGCCGAGACCGATACCGATCAGGCCGAGCGGCAACTGGTTCAGACGATCGGCGTAATAGATGTAGCTGACCGAACCGGCCGGCAGCAGCGCGGCGGTGAGCGCGGTGGAGACGACGAGGTTGATCTGCACCGCGCCCGACCCGGCGGCGGCGGGCCAGATCAGCGACAACAGTTTCTTCACGTCCGGGTTGAGCGTCGGGCGCTTGATCCGCAGCCGCACGCCCGAGCGGCGGCAGGCGTCCATCAGCCAGAGCAGTTGCAGCACCCCCGACACGGTGACGGCGATCGCCTGATTACGGGCGGTGAAGAGCGGTTCGTGAGCGTGAAAGAGCAGCAGCGAGGCGATCAGCGTCAGGTTCAGCAGGATCGGCGCGGCGGCGTTGACCCAGAATTTGTGCAGCGAGTTCAGGATGCCGCCGAGCAGCGAGACGATGCTGATGAGCAGCAGATACGGGAAGGTGATGCGCGCAAGCGAGACGACGAACGCGAATTGCTCCGGCGTGGCATCGTGGAAACCGCCCGACAGCAGCCAGGTCATCGGCCACGCGGCGACTTCCATGACGATGGTCATGACGATGAGGACCGGCAGGAGTACCGAGAGCGCGTCCTCCGCGAAGGCGACGCCGTCGGGCAGCCCCTTACCGTCCTTGTCCGCGACCTTGCGGTTGAACATCGGGATGAAGGCGGCGGAGAAGGCGCCTTCCGCGAACAGCGCGCGAAACATGTTGGGAAGGCGGAACGCGATCTGGAACGCGTCCGACGCGAAGTTCGCCCCGACGAAGCGTGCGAACAGCATGTCGCGGGCGACACCGAGCACCCGGCTTGCCAGTGTAAGTCCGCCGATCGAGCCAAGCGCCCTAGCGAGTTTCATGTCAGGCGACGAGATTGCATGGCGTTTTCCGATCGGGGGCGGCAGGGGATCCGCTTTATCGTTCGCCCCATGCGAAGTCTCTTGATGCAGGTCGTGGGACCTGTGCTTCGACCGGGCCCGGCACACCCGGGGAGTGGGCCGTTAGTCGTCGCGAAGGGAGTAGCGGCGGGTGATCCGGTGCGGCAGATCCGGGACCGGGTTGCCCCGCTCTGCTTTCAACGAGGGGAAAGGGGGCGGGGATCGCTGAGATGAGCCCCGACCCTGATCCGTTTAGGCGACGCCGGCGACGGGCGACTGACCCTGCTGCTGCGCCTGCTGAAGATAGAGCTGGCCGAAGTCGATCGGCTCCAGCAGCAGCGGCGGGAAGCCGCCGTCGCGGACGGCGTCGGCGAGGACGCGGCGGGCGAACGGGAAGAGGAGGCGCGGAGCCTCGCCCAGCAGGAAGGGCTGGATCTGGTCGGCGGGGACGTTGCGGAAGCCGAACAGGCCGGCGAAGGCGAGATCGACGATGAAGGCGACCTGACCCTCCGTTTCGGCGCGGACGTCGATCTTCAGCACGACTTCGTGGACGTCGTCGGCGACCTGATTGGCGGCGATATTGAACTGCACGTCGATCTGCGGCGGCGTCTGCACCTGATAGATGGCGGGCGCGGTCGGATTCTCGAAGGACAGATCCTTGACGTACTGCGAGATCATGCCGGCGGCGGGGGCGGTGTCGGCACCGTTCGCAAGCGGCTGGGCGGCATCCTGCCCGCCGAAATCGCCGCCGAAATCACCGCCGAATTCGGGGCCGTTGTCCTGAGCCATCTGGTCTTCCTTCGTTTTAGGTGGCGGAGCGAAGCGGCGCGCTCGCGCGTTCGACCCATCAGGTCGGTCGCCTAGCAGCGCCTCCTCTTCCGTTCAACGGGGAGCGTTTCACGGGCCGGGTTGGAAATACGCGCGGTGCGGCCTATGTTGGCACACTGGATCGGAGGCATGGTGCTCTACGTAATAGTGTTCGCGATGATCGCTGCCTTTCTCGGTTTGCGTCTGTACGCCATGCTCGGGAAGCGCACGGGGGCCGAGCAGCAGCCGCTGGCGCGTGCCGCCGAGGATCGCAGTGCCCTGGCGTCCGCGCCGCGTACGGTCGACGTTACGACGGAGACGCGCGAACCAGTCATTCGCAACATCGAAAGCGGTGCCGAGGCGGGTCTGCGGCAGATCGTCGGCGCGGAGAGCGGCTTCGATGTCGGGCAGTTTCTGAGCGGGGCGCAGGGCGCATACCGGATGGTTCTGGAAGCGTTCTGGCGCGGTGACGAGGCGGCTTTGGCCGAGTTGGTCGACGAGCCGGTGCTGGGCGCGTTCAACGATGCGATCGGGCAGCGTCGTGACGCTGGCCAGACGCTCGACAATCGTCTGATCCGGATCGAACAGGCGGTGATCGCCGATGCGACGGTGCAGGCGGGCGAGGCGCGCATCACGGTGCGTTTCGATGCCGATATCGCGGCGATCACGCGGGACGCCGAAGGGCAGGTGATTGCAGGATCGTTGACCGACGCGGTCGAGACGCACGACGTGTGGACGTTCGCGCGCCGGTTGAAGAGCGGTGATCCGAACTGGAAGCTCGTAGATACCGACGAAGCCTGATAATCGCCACCGGATGAAGGTTCATCTGGCTTTGCCGTTGGCGTTCGCGCTGGCGGCCTGCGGCGGGCGTATCGTGCCGCCGACACCCGTTTCCAGCCTGCCTGGCATACCGGCTCGCGCGCCCGGCAAGGTCGTGCACCATTCCTCCCGCCCGGATGCTCGCGTCAATGTCCGGCCGTCCGACGGACGCATCGTCGGTGCGGTGCCGATGGCGGCCGTGCCGGTCGTTCCGGTCACCGGGGCAGTTACGGCGGTGGCCGCGGGAGTGATGGCCGGGCCGCCGGTCGCCTCGCTGCCATTGACGCCCGCGCAGGCGGACGCGGCGCGTGCGGCGTTCGCACGCTCGTGTCCTGGATTGATGCGACGGACGGAGACGTCCGGGCTGACGCGCGGTGTGGATTGGCAGCCGGCGTGTGCGGCGGCTGCGGCGGGCGGCGACGCGCGGGCGTTCTTCGTGCGCTATTTCGAGGCGGTGCAGGTCGGTGACGGCAAGGCGTTCGCGACCGGATATTACGAGCCGGAAATCCGCGGGTCGCTGGATCGGCGATCGGGGTACGAAGTGCCGGTTTATGGTCGGCCAATCGACCTGATCGATGTCGACCTCGGCAAGTTCTCCGACGATCTGAAGGGCAAGAAGGTGCGCGGGCGGGTCGAGGGCAACGCGCTGGTGCCCTATTACGACCGCACGCAGATCGAGGAGGGGGCGCTCGCAAAATCCGCGCCGGTGATCGCCTGGGCGGCTGACCCGGTGGAAATGTTCTTCCTGCAGATACAGGGTTCGGGGCGGCTGCGGCTATCTGACGGCGACATCCTCCGGATCGGGTACGATACGCAGAATGGCCGCGCCTATACGGGTATCGGGTCGCTGATGCGGCAGCGCGGGCTGTTGCAGCCGGGGCAGGCGTCGATGCAGGGCATCGTTGCGTGGCTGCGCGCGAATCCCGAGCAGGGCCGGGCGTTGATGCGCGAGAACAAGAGCTTCGTGTTCTTCCGCGAGCTGGACGGACCGCCGCAGGGCGCGATGGGCTATGCGGTGACCGGACAGGTCAGCGCGGCGACCGATCCGAAGTTCGTGCCGCTGGGCGCGCCGGTGTTCCTGTCGCTCGACCGGACGGACGCCAGTGGATTGTGGGTGGCGCAGGATACCGGAGGCGCGATCAAGGGCAGCAACCGGTTCGATACATTCTGGGGCGCGGGTGCCGGTGCGGAGACGACGGCCGGGGGCATGTCCGGGCGTGGAACTGCGTTCCTGCTGTTGCCGGTAGGCACGGTCGCGCGGCTGAACGCGGGACGGGTGCCGGCCGCTCCTTATGTCGCACCGGTGCCTTCCGCGCCGACCGGGCGGCTCGACGGGATCCTCGGTGCGTCGCCTGCACCCTGACGAGGCCAACGCCTGGGGAAAGGTGATGGCGACGGTCCGCCCGCTGCGCGCGATGCGGCCGGTGGCGGCGGTTGCTCCCGATGCGACCAGGCAGGTCGAGTTTCCGCAGCGGGTGAAGGAGGTGCGGCGCACGGTGGCTCCGGTCGCGGTCAGACCTGTTTCGGCTGCGCGGGTGGCGCAGAATACGCTGGACGCGTCGTGGGATCGGAAGCTGGGGCGGGGGATCGTTTCGCCCGATAGTTCGATCGACCTACACGGACACACGCTGGCGTCGGCGCACGCGCTGCTCGATCAGGGGCTGGAGCGGGCGATCCGGCGAGGCGATCGCGTGCTGCTGCTGGTGACGGGCAAGCCGCCGCGGCCGGAGAGCGAGCGCCCACATGCGCGCGGCGCGATCCGCGCGGCGGTGGCGGACTGGCTGGGCTCCTCGCGACATTGCGATGCGATCGCGGCGGTGCGGGGCGCGCATCCGCGGCACGGTGGTCAGGGGGCTTTGTACATCATCCTGCGGCGGGGGCGCGAGCAGGGTTAGCTCGTCGCGCGGGAACCCGACGAGGGGAATCGCGACGACGCGAAGACATGAAAATGTTCGTTCACCCGGAGGCGCGGAGAAGAAGAGCGGACGCGCGGAGGCCAAGAGGCTCAGGGAGCGCAAAGATGGGTGGATCGACACTGACTCTCGAACTCTCTTGCCTTGGAAGGCTGGCTGGCGAATGCTGGCTGAACGTGGGGTAAGGTGTGGCCAGCTTGGCTCCACGCGGCTTTGGATCGCGTCGTTGCGCTCGCGACGACGGATCGGTCGGGAGGCCGGCTCCACCCATTTTCTCGCTGCGCTCCGCGCCTCCGCGCGAACAGATTCCTGGCTTTTGCGAGGTCTCGATATTGCGCGCCCCCTTCGGCACGTCTGACTGATTCCGAGGCTCGAAGCCGGGAGCTACATACGTCGAGCCTCTTCCCGGCAAGCTCGCTGCCCGGTGTGGCCCGGGGTGAGGGATGGGTGCGGAACGACAGACATCCAGTGTCGCTAAACGCCCCGGACCCGTCGAATCACGTCCGCGTAGACATCGGTCAGCGCCAGCAGGTCCGCGACCGCCACGGCTTCGTCGACCTTGTGCATCGTGGCGTTGAGCAGGCCGAACTCCACCGTCGGGCAGAGCCGCGACAGGAAGCGGGCATCGGAGGTACCTCCGGTGGTCGATAGTTCGGGGACGATGCCGAGCCGCGCCTCGATCGCCGCGGAGACGGTGGCAGACAGCGGGCCGGGCTGGGTCAGAAACGCCTCGCCCGAAACGCGGCCGTGCGCGGTGCCGCCGTGGCGGGTGGCGATCTCCGCGATACGGTCGATCAGCGCCGCACCGCGCTGTTCGTCGTTGAAGCGGATCGACAGGCGCGCGCCGGCGTAGGCGGGGATGACGTTGTGCGCAGGGTTGCCGCAGACGAGGTCGGTGACCTCGATATTCGATGGCTGAAACCACGCATTGCCGTGATCGAGGACGATGGCCTCGACCTCCGCCAGGATCGCGACCAGCCGGGTGACGGGATTGTCGGCGAGATGGGGATAGGCGACGTGACCCTGTTTGCCCGTGACGTCGATGTGGATGTTGACCGAGCCGCGCCGACCGATTTTGATCGTGTCGCCCAGCCGCGCGGCGCAGGTGGGTTCGCCGACGATGCACAGATCGGGAGTGATGCGACGCGCGGCCATGCGGTCGATCAGCGCGAGCGTGCCGAAGGTGGCGGGGCCCTCCTCGTCGCCGGTGATGATGAGGGTCAACGGCGGGCCGTCCTCGCGCGCGGTGGCAGCGGCGAAAGCGGCGATCGCGCCTTTCATGTCGACCGCGCCGCGCCCGTAGAGCATGTTGCCGCGAACTTCGCCGGACCAGGGCGATCCCCGCCAGCCCTCGCCGGGTGGCACTACATCAAGATGCCCGGCGAAGGCGAGATGCGGACCGGTGCCAGTGCGGGTCGCGAGCATGTTCTCGACCGGACCGTCCGGTGCCTCACCCGTCACGAAGCGGCCGATCGCGAAGCCGTGAGGCAGCAGCGCCGCCTCCAGTACGTCGAACACCGCGCCGCGCGCTGGCGTGACGCTGTCGGCACGCAGCAACGCCGCGGCGAGCGCGACCGGATCGATCATGCCGCCGGCTGCTCGAACTTCTGGATGATCCACTCCTCTTCCTGCGCGGAGGCGATCCAGTCCTGCATGAAGGGGTGGTTCAGCAGCGCCTGCATGTAGCCCGTGGCGAAGCGCGCGATCGGCAGTTGGTAGGTGACGATCCGCGTGGCGACGGGCGCGAACATGATGTCGACCGCCCCGAATGCGCCGAACAGGAACTCGCCTTGGCCGCCGAACCGCGCGCGGGCCTGCGCCCACAACTCCATGACCCGTTGCAGTTCGACCAGCACCTCGTCGGTCGGGCGCTGGGGTGGGAAGACCTGACGGATGTTCATCGGATGCTGGCGGCGGAGATGGGGGAAGCTGGAGTGCATTTCCGCCGCCATCGACCGCGCCATCGCGCGGGCGGCGTCATTGGCGGGCCAGAACGCATCGCGGCCGACCTTGTCCGCCAGATAGTCGATGATCGCGAGGCTGTCCCAGACCACCGCCTCGCCGTCCCACAGGATCGGCACTTTGCCGGAGGACGGCGCGAACTCGTCGCCGGCGCGGCGGCGGTCCCAGTCGTCGTCGTACAGCGGCACGACGACCTCTTCGAACGGCAGCCCCGACTGTTTCGCCGCGAGCCAGCCGCGAAGCGACCAGGAGGAATAGGCCTTGTTGCCGATGATGAGCTTCATGCCCGCCGGGTTAGGGGGTGAGGCCGGATCGGGCAATCTACTCCTTGGGCTTTCCATTCGGCTTCCACGCGGGCTGCACGTCGCTGTTCGCAAGCGTGCGCAGCGGCGTGACCAGCGAGCGGATCGCGTCGGTCATGAAAATCAGGTCGATGCTCGCGAAATTATCGTCCTTCGTGTGATAGGTCGGCACCGTAGCCCAACCCGACAGCGTGTGGGCGACGATGCCCTTCACCGCGAGCGAGTAGTTGTCCGACCGTTCGAAGAAGTGCTGGTCGAGATAGGGATCGGCGGCCAGCTTCGCGCCCTGCGCCGTCATCGTCGCGCCGAGATCGGAGCGTTCCATGCCGGTCATCATCAGCGCGCCTTTCGGCAGCTTCGGGTCCTGCGCGCCGATCATCTCGAACTCGACATTGGCGGCGATCGTGTCGAGGGGAACGGGCGGATGCTCGCCGAAATAGCGCGAGCCGAGCAGCCCCGCCTCCTCCCCGCCATAGGCGACGAACATCACGCCGCGCTTCAGCTTCGGGCCGCTGGCGAGCGCCTTCGCGAGTTCGATGACGGCGACTGTGCCCGATGCGTTGTCGTTCGCACCCGCGCAAATGCCGTCGTCCTGAACGCCCAGATGATCGAGATGCGCGGTCAGCAGCAGCAGCTTGGCGGTGGGGTCGGTGCCGGGCAGGAAGCCGATCGCATTGGTCGTGGCGGCCTTTTCCTCCACGAACGGCGTGGCGAGCGTCACGGCAGCGCCCGACTTCAGTTTTCCGACCGCGGCGGCGGGAATGGCCACCATCGCCATGCGCGCGCGCTGCGGCGTGTCTGCAAGGCGAACGGTATCGCGCGGCGGTGTGGTGTCGGCCGGGCTGTCGTCGACGATCATCAACATCGTCGCGCCGGCTTTCGAGGCGGCGCTGTAGATCGCGCGGTGCTTGGCGGCGGGGCCTGTGAAGAGGATGGCCGCGCCGCGCGGGATCTTGGCACCGGCCTTGTCGGTCACGAACAACGTGCCGGTGACGGCCGGTCCAGCGCCGCTGGCGAGACGCGCGCCAGGCATCGCTGCGCCGCCGATGGTCAGGAGGGTGGGGCCGGTTACGCGCAGGCGGATCACCGGTGCCGACTGGATGTAGCTGGTCATGCCGGGCACCGGCACCAGCCCCGCCGCCTCGAACTGTGCGGCGACATAGGCGGCGGCGAGCGCCTCATCCGCGGTTGCGCTGCCGCGGCCACGCATCGCGTCGCTGGTCAGGAAGCGTTCGTGGGCGCGGACGGAGGCGAGGGTGACGGTGTCCTGCCGAACGCTATCCTGAGCAATGGACTCCCGAGCGACGGCTGACGTGGCGCAGGCGAGCAGCAGGGCGGCGGCGGCCCGGATCGATGATGTCATGGAAGTCCCCCGTTTGATGGCAAGCGTAGAACGCGCGATCTGCGGCGGCAAGATTGCTTAACCGCGTTCGTCCACCGGGCGTCAGCGGAAGAGGCGCTATGCCGGACATGGGGCACGACGCCCCGGAGGATGCCTGGCATGAGCTATCGCATGAACGCACTGACCGCAGTCACCGTGACATCGTCGCCATCGGGCGCGACGGGCAGGGACGCCGCGTTGTGCGCGCAACTGGCGTCGCGCGTACCGGCGTTCGTGACCGCGCCGACGTTCGTATTCGGGCGTGACGGTGCCGCATTGCCGAGCCGGTCCGAGGCGTTGCGCGAACGGATCGCGGTGGCGCGCGGTCTGGTGTGATGTGCTCTTCTCCCCTTCCGCTCGGGAAGGGGGGAAATGGTCAGCCGATCGCTTCCAGCACCGCAGCGCGCAATTCCGGGATGCCCATGCCGCCCTCGCTGGACGTCGTGATGATGTCCGGGTGCGCGGCGGGGCGCTTGCGCGCCTCTTCCACGGTCGCGGCGGTGACGGCGGCAAGGTCGGTGGCCTTGACCTTGTCAGCCTTGGTCAGGACGATCCGGTAGCTGACGGCGGCCTTGTCGAGCATGCCGAGGATGTCGCGGTCGACCTCCTTGATGCCGTGGCGGGAATCGATCAGCACCAGCGCGCGCTTGAGAACGTCGCGCCCGCGCAGGAAGTCGTTCACGAGATAGCGCCACTGGCGCACCATGTCCTTGGGCGCCTTGGCGAAGCCGTAGCCGGGCATGTCGACCAGCCGGAACGCCAGGGGGTTGCCGACGTCGAAGAAGTTCAGCTCCTGCGTGCGGCCCGGCGTGTTCGATGTGCGAGCGAGGCCGTTGCGGTTGGTCAGCGCGTTCAGCAGCGACGACTTGCCGACGTTCGAGCGGCCGGCGAACGCGACCTCCGGCACCAGCGGATCGGGCAGATGCTCCAGCTTGGGCGCGGACTTGAGGAATGCGACCGGCCCGGCGAACGCCTTGCGTGCGACCTCCAGCTGCTCGTCGGTGAAGCTCACTTCTTCACCGGCTCTTTCAGGCCCGGATGGCGGGCGTAGAGCAGACGCTGCTGAAGGATCGAAACGCAGTTGGTCGTGATCCAGTAGACCTGAAGTCCCACCGCGAACGGCGCCATCACGAACATCAGCACCCAGGGCAGGAAGGCGAAGACCTGCTTCTGCGTTTCGTCCATGACCTGCGGGTTCAGCTTGAACTGGAAGTACATGCTGATGCCGAGCAGGACCGGCACAACGCCGATCGCGAGGAAATGCGGCGGGGTGAAGGGGATCAGGCCAAACAGGTTGATGATCGTCGCCGGATCGGGCGCGGACAGATCCTTGATCCAGCCGACGAAATGCTGGTGCCGCATCTCGATCGTCAGCATCAGCACCTTGTAAAGCGCATAGAAGATCGGGATCTGGATTAGGGTCGGCACACAGCCGGCAAGCGGATTGACCTTTTCCTGCTTGTAGAGGGCCATAACTTCCTGCTGCAGGCGGACCTTGTCGTCCTTGTGCCGCTCCTGCAGCGCCTTCATCTTGGGCTGGATCGCGCGCATCGCCGCCATCGAGGCGAACTGACGCTGGGCGATGGGGAAGAGCAGCAGACGGATCGTCAGCGTCAGCAGGATGATCGCGATGCCGAAGTTGAAGACGTGGCGGAAGATCCAGTCGAGATAATAGAAGATCGGCTTTTCGACGATGCGGAACCAGCCCCAGTCGATCGCGTAATCGAGCTTCGCCACCCCTTGATCGTCGGTATAGCGGTCGAGCAGTCGGACTTCCTTGGCCCCGGCGAAGAAGCGTGAAGTCTGGGTCAGGCTTTGGCCGGGCGCAACGACGCGCGGCTGGACGGCGAAGTCGGCCTGATAGGCGCTGTTCGCGCCGGCGCGGAACTGGCCGTCGAAGGTCGCGGCCTGATCCGGGATGAGCGCGGTCAGCCAGTATTTGTCGGTGAAGCCGAGCCAGCCGCCCTGCGTGGTGAAACGCTGAGGTCCGGCATCGACGTCCTTGAAGTCGGGCTTGTAGTTGGCGGCACCATTCGCGACCGACATCGGGCCGGTGTGGATCGTCCAGCTATCCGGGTCTTTCGACACGCCACTGCGATTGACATAGCCGTAGGCGGCGACGGGCACCGGGCGTTGGCCGGCGTTCTGCACGGTCTGGCGGACGGTGAACATATACCCGTCGTCGACCGCCAGCTGAATGCCGAAGCGCTGGCCGGTGGCGTTGGTCGTGGTCAGCATCACCGGCTGGCCGGGCGCGAGCTTTTGCGAGGAGGCGGTCCAGACGGCGTCGGGCGCGGGCGGCGTCAAGCCTTCGGCACGCCAGCCGAAGCCGGCGAAATACGCCTGCGGCGCACCGGCCGGGGACAGGAGGCGGATGGGATCGGAATTCTTCGCGACCGTTTCGTTGTAGCCGATCAGCACGAGGTCGTCGATCCGCGCGCCGCGCAGGTTGATCGATCCGCGCAGCGTCGGCGTCTCGATCTGCACGCGCGGAGCTTCGGCTAGCACGACGCGGCGGTCGCGGACGGCGGCGGGGCTGTCCGCGGTCGGATCGGTGCCGGGCCTGGGTGGCAGCGCGACCTGCTTGCCGTCGACCATCTTGGTCGCGGGCGGGTTCGCGGCCGGGAAGAACCGGTTCTGGATCAGCGGCCAGCCGAACAGGATCAGCGCCGCGATCACCGCGAACAGCACGAAATTCTGGCGATCGTTCTTCAAGTCGTCAGCCCCGGTAAAGGAGGTCGCCCCGGTTGAGGTCGGCCAGGTAGAGGGTGGTCACGCGTCATTGCACGGGATCGGGGCCGTAACCGCCCCATGGATGGCAACGGGCGATACGCTTCACCGCCAGCCAACCCCCTTTGATCGCGCCATAGCGGCGAAGGGCGGTGATTGCATAGGCCGAACAGGAGGGATCGTAGCGGCACGATGGCGGCAGGATCGCCGATGGCCCGACCTGCCACGCCCGCGCGGCGAGGATCAGGGCGCGGGAGGCGATACTCACCGCGCGACCTTCTTCAGGGCTTTCACCAGTTCGGTGCGAAGCGCGGCATAGTCGCGCTCGATGCCACCATTGCGCCCGATCAGCACATGATCGGCACCACCGACACCGTTCGAGGGTAGCAGTTCGCGCGCGAGCGATCGCAACCGGCGCTTCATCCGGTTGCGGACGACCGCGTTGCCGATCTTCTTGGTTACGGTAAAACCGACCCGCATGGCCGGATCCCCATCGCGGCGATCGCGCACCAGCAGGACGAAACCCGGCATCGGCGCGCGACGACCGGTGTTCGCCGCCAGGAAATCCCGGCGGCGGGAGATAATCGTTACGCCGACAGCTTCTTGCGACCGCGCGCACGACGCGCCCGGATCACCGAGCGGCCGCCCACCGTCGCCATGCGCGACCGGAAGCCGTGCCGGCGTGCCCGAACCAGGTTGCTCGGCTGGAAGGTCCGCTTCATCGTTCATTCCCTTGGGTATCGTTCAAACAGAAAGGGCCGCCACGCGGACGGCCTTGTTGGCGGTCGCATAGGCGAGGGTCCCGGCGAAGTCAACGGATCGGGCATCACCGGGGCGTATCCCGCCGCACCTTCTGGCGCTCCCGGGCAAGGCGGCGGAGCGCGCTTTCGCGGCGCATCGCGCGGTCGATCATGCGGCCGGTGCGCGGCCATTTCCGCTTCGCCCGCGCGAACCGGAGCCGCGCGGCGGGGGAGTTGCGCAGGATCAGCACCAGACCGCCCGCTAACAGGAAAATGCCCGCCGGCCCCGGCACCGGCGCGAGCAGCGGCGCAGCGAGGATCAACACGCCACCCAACACCAGCTGCGCGATTCGGAAAACCGGGCGAATCGCGGGTCGGCGGACGGGTGGGGCGGGGCTCACGCGCTGCATCTGGAACGGGTGTATTGTGTTTGCAAGACGGCCTCGCGCTCGCTTGTTCAAAATACACTGCTATAGGTAAAAGTGGATTGATGGGGGCATATGGTGGCGGCGATCGTCCGGACGGTGGCGTATCTGGGACTCGAGGCGCGCGCGGTCGAGGTGCAAGTGCAACTGATCGCCGGATTGCCGGCCTTCAACCTCGTCGGACTGGGCGACAAGGCGGTCGGCGAAAGCCGTGAGCGGGTGCGCGGCGCGATCGCGGCGATGGGTCTCGCGCTGCCGCCGAAGCGGATCGTGGTGAACCTCAGCCCGGCCGACCTGCCCAAGGAGGGATCGCATTTCGACCTGCCGATCGCGCTGGCGCTGCTCGGAGCGATGGGCGTTGTCGATGTCGAGATGCTGGCCGACTACGTCGTGGTCGGCGAACTGGGGCTGGACGGCCGGATCGCGCCGTCGCCCGGCGTGCTGCTGGCCGCGCTGCATGCGAGCAGCGAGCAGAAGGGACTGGTCTGCCCCGCATCGCAAGGGTCGGAAGCGGCGTGGGCGGCGTCCGTCGAGGTGGTCGCCGCGCCCGACCTGCTGGCGCTGCTCAACCACTTCAACGGCCGCGGATTACTGGCGGCTCCCCCGGCGGGAGAGGTGGAGGAGGTGCGGCACGGACCGGACCTGAGCCAGGTGAAGGGCCAGGAAACGGCCAAGCGTGCGCTGGAGATCGCCGCGGCGGGCGGGCACAATCTGTTGATGTGCGGGCCGCCGGGCGCGGGCAAGTCGCTGATGGCGGCGTGCCTGCCGGGGATACTCCCGCCGCTGGATGCGGCCGAGGCGCTGGAAGTGTCGATGGTGCAGTCGGTGGCGGGAACGCTGGCCGGCGGGCGGCTGACGCGGGCGCGGCCTTTCCGTAGTCCGCATCATTCCGCGTCGATGGCGGCGCTGACCGGGGGTGGGTTAAAGGTGAAGCCTGGCGAGGTGAGTCTCGCGCACCTGGGCGTATTGTTCCTCGACGAACTGCCGGAGTTCCAGCGCGCGGTGCTCGACTCGTTGCGGCAACCGCTGGAGACCGGCACGGTCAGCGTCGCGCGCGCCAACGCGCATGTGACGTTTCCGGCGCGGGTGCAGTTGATCGCGGCGATGAACCCATGCCGGTGCGGGCATCTGGGCGATGCCGGGCTCGCCTGCGCCCGGGCTCCGCGATGCGCGGCGGATTACCAGTCCAAGGTATCGGGGCCGCTGCTCGACCGGATCGACCTGCACGTCGATGTCGCGGCGGTAAGCGCGGCGGACCTGATGCTGCCGTCGCCCGCCGAAGGATCGAGGGAGATCGCGGCGCGCGTCGCGGCGGCGCGCGCCATCCAGACCTCGCGCTATCGCGATCATCCGGTGCGGACCAATGCCGAGGCCGACGGCGCGCTGCTCGACACGGTCGCCACGCCGGACGCGGCCGGTCGCAAACTGCTGACGCAGGCGGCCGAGGCGATGCGGCTGACCGCGCGCGGCTATACCCGCATCCTGCGCGTGGCCCGGACGATCGCCGATTTGGCGGAAAACGAGGATGTCGCGCGCATCCATATCGCAGAGGCGCTCAGCTATCGCCGGCAGCCGCCGCGGGCCTGATGAGCCGTTCGGGGGATCAGCCGGCGCAAGGGGGCGTCAGCCGTTTGAGGGGGAAGACCGATGGAATGGATGATCCTGCCGCTGAAGCGTTATGCCGCATTCCGGGGACGGTCGCGGCGTCGCGAGTTCTGGATGTTCGCGCTATTCCAGATCCTGCTGCTGATCGTCGCGGGGTTCATCGATCGTGCGATCGGGTATGAGAGTGGCGAAGGGCCGGCCGGACCGATCGTGGCGCTGGCCGTGACGGTGCCGTCGATCGCGGTGGCGGTCCGGCGGCTGCACGATACGGAACGGTCCGGATGGTGGGTTTGGATCAGTCTGATCCCGATCCTCGGTTCGATCGCGTTGCTGGCCCTTTTTTGCATGGAAGGGACGGGCGGCCCCAATCGTTACGGGGAGGATCCCAAGGGGCCGAGCGATCCCAGCGAGATCTTCTCCTGAACCGCGCGAGGCGCATCGCACTTGAAACGGGTTGCATGGGGGCGGGGGCTGGTCTAGCCAGCCGGCCGCTGCCCCTGTGGCGAAATTGGTAGACGCGACCGACTCAAAATCGGTTGCCGCAAGGCATGCTGGTTCGAGTCCGGCCAGGGGCACCAATCTATAGAATCTAGGACCGTAGAGGACGGAACTGGTCACCTGATGGTGACTCGAGAACGCGCGCGCTAGCCTGGGCTTGACTTGTTGGAGAATGTTGCTCTTATGTTCCAGCTGCATTGGAGCGGGGCGGCATCATGGACATCGACTTGCAGGGACAAGGGCGCGCTTTCGGGCGCTGGCTGAGGACAGGGCGTCTTCCCACGGTTCGGCTGGCTGACGGAACCGAGCTCAAGTTCAATCCCTACCACGATCCCCGCAACGGGCGGTTCACCTTTGCCCCCGTCGGAGCGTCGGGCACTGGCGGGATTTCGGCACGATATGCGAATGTCCGCCCCCGGAACTCGGACGCGCTGGACCCCGCGATGACATTTGGTGGGCAGACGGGAGTCCGTCGGGCATCTTCCCATCTAAACACGCTGGCAATCGGACAGCCTATCGAAGCGCAACTTGCGGCGCCTCCACAGAGAATGGTCGTTGGGCGGGGTGGGAACACCCGAGCCTTCGAGGACCCCATGACCCTGGAACAGTCGTTCCCAGGACTTCGCAACTCGCCCGGCGGCGCGGTGGTCGCAGTGGCTGACAACCTCTTCGATCTCACCGGCCCCGCAGAGGCAATGACCGCGGAGGTGCTGCAGAATCAAACGCGGCAGCTTTCAGCTCAGATCAAGGCGATCGATCCTGCCTGGCATTATGACGAGATTGTGCCGACTGACACGCTCGGCAATCGGATCGAGACGATACAGGGCCTGACAGCGAAGGTGAACGATCTGCGTTTCCAACGGGCTGCAGTCGCTGCGCGCGTGATGACGTGCTCCCCAGAAACTCTGCCAATTTGAGCTAGAGTCCGCCTTCGCGAGGAGACGGAAGTGAAGAAGACGAGGTTCAGCGAGGAGCAGATCATCG
>NZ_LMPG01000001.1:2500-994335 GCF_001423765.1 Sphingomonas sp. Leaf343 | reverse complement strand
TGAAGCCGGCGTCCTCGATCATGTCGCGCGGATAGACGTTGCGCAGGTCGACGATCACCGGCTCGGTCAGCAGCGACTTGACGCGGCGCAGGTCGAGCGCGCGGAATGCGTCCCACTCGGTCACGATCGCCAGCGCGTCGGCCCCCTCCATCGTCTGGTACGCGCCCTCGCAATAGACGACGGTGTCGAGCACYTTCTTCGCCTGCTCCATGCCCTCCGGGTCATAGGCGCGCACCGTCGCGCCGGCATCCTGCAATGTCTGGATCACCGCGATCGCCGGGCTGTCGCGCATGTCGTCGGTGTTGGGCTTGAACGTCAGGCCGAGCACCGCGACCGTCTTGCCGCGCACGTCGCCGCCCATCGCCGCGATCACCTTGCGGCCCATCGCCCGCTTGCGGTGATCGTTGACCGCCGCCACCGTCTCCACGATCCGCTGCGGCGCCTCGAAATCGTCGGCGGTCTTCAGCAGCGCCAGCGTGTCCTTGGGRAAGCACGAKCCGCCATAGCCCGGMCCCGCATGCAGRAACTTGTCGCCGATCCGCTTGTCCAGSCCGATGCCGCGCGCCACGTCCTGCACGTCCGCGCCGACCTTCTCGCACAGRTCGGCGATCTCGTTGATGAAGGTGATCTTGGTCGCCAGGAACGCGTTGCCGGCATATTTGGTCAGCTCGGCCGCGCGCCGGCTCATCTCCACGATCGGCGACTTGTTCAGGTACAGCGGACGATAGACCTGCCGCAGCACCGCCAGCGCGCGCGGATCGTCCGAGCCGATGACGATGCGGTCGGGCCGCTTGAAGTCGTCGATCGCRGCGCCCTCGCGCAGGAACTCCGGGTTCGAGGTGACGGCGAAATCCGCCTCCGGGTTCGCCKCGCGGATGATCCGCTCGACCTCGTCGCCGGTGCCGACCGGCACGGTCGACTTGTCGACGATGACGGTGAAGCCGGTCAGCGAGCGCCCGATCTCCTCGGCCGCGGCATAGACATAGGACAGGTCGGCATGGCCGTCGCCGCGGCGCGACGGCGTGCCGACCGCGATGAACACCGCCTCCGCATCGCGCACGCCCTCCGGCAGRTCGGTCGTGAAGCGCAGCCGGCCCGCCGCGACGTTGCGCGCCACCAGCTCGTCCAGCCCCGGCTCGAAGATCGGCATCACCCCCTGCAACAGCAGGTCRATCTTCCCCTGATCCTTGTCGACGCAGACCACGTCATGCCCGAAATCGGCAAAACAGGCACCGGAGACGAGGCCGACATAGCCAGATCCGATCATCGTGATGCGCATAAAAACCCCTTGTGCAGGCGCAGATCACAGCCAGGCATAGACATAGGACAGGTCGGCATGGCCGTCGCCGCGGCGCGACGGCGTGCCGACCGCGATGAACACCGCCTCCGCATCGCGCACGCCCTCCGGCAGRTCGGTCGTGAAGCGCAGCCGGCCCGCCGCGACGTTGCGCGCCACCAGCTCGTCCAGCCCCGGCTCGAAGATCGGCATCACCCCCTGCAACAGCAGGTCRATCTTCCCCTGATCCTTGTCGACGCAGACCACGTCATGCCCGAAATCGGCAAAACAGGCACCGGAGACGAGGCCGACATAGCCAGATCCGATCATCGTGATGCGCATAAAAACCCCTTGTGCAGGCGCAGATCACAGCCTCGACAGGGCCGTCCCGCGCAGTCGTCCATCGCTTCCGCGCGCCTAGCCAGTGGACAGCGGAAGCGCCAGCCCGATAGCGGGACCTCGCTGCCCGACGACGGCATAGACCACGATTTCGGGCTCGCACCGACGATCGCGTTGCGTCATCGTGACACGATGATACCGCCGCCCGTGCGGACCAGATGACGAGAATCCGTGCCGACCTTCGACCATCCTTTCGCCGCACTGGTATTGTTCGCCCCGCTGACCTTCTGCGTGGCGACGCTGGCCGGCAACGCGCTGGCGCGTGCCGGATTTCCGTTACCGGACACGCGGCAGCGGATCGGCCATATCGACGGTCTCCGCGGCTATCTCGCGCTGTCGGTGCTGGTCCATCATTTCGTCGTCTGGACCGGCATCACGAGGCTGAATCTGGGTTGGGCCGCACCGGCGGACAACGTCCTGAACCAGCTCGGGCCGGGCGCGGTCGCACTGTTCTTCATGACGACGGGGTTCGTCTTCTACCCGCGCGTCCTCACCGGCTGGCGCGCCAATCGCTGGGTAGCGGTCTATATCGGCCGCGTGTTCCGCATCGTGCCGCTGGTCGCGGCGTCGGTGGTGACGATCGCCCTGATCGTCCACTGGCGTACCGGCGCGGCGGCCGGATGGCGCGACGTCAGGGCGGCGGCGCTGTGGATATCCAGCTGGTCGCAGCCGCCGCTGCTCGGCTATTCGTCGGCGTCGCGTCTGAACGCGCATGTGCTCTGGTCGCTGTGGCACGAATGGTTCTTCTACCTGCTGGTTCTCCCCGCCTGCGCGATCGGCATGGATCTTGTCCGCGGGCGTCTGCCAAGCTGGAGCATCCCGGCGGCTTTGCTGATCGGTGCGCTGACGGCGCGCGCGATCGACGTTCCGCGCAACATCCCGACCTACTTGCCGCTGTTCGCGATCGGCATGCTCGCGTTCGAGATCGCCCGGCATGCGAACGTCAAGGCTCGCCTGCGCGGCGGCCGGGCGGCCGCGGTCGCCGGACTGTCGCTCGCGGTTGCGATGTCGATGTTCCACGAGCCGTTCCATATCGTTCCCCTGTCCGGTTTCGCCCTGTTCTTCACGGCCGTGGCCTGCGGCAATCCGATGGGCGGACTGCTCGCGACGCGTGGTGCACGGGTGCTGGGCGAATGTTCATACGGACTGTACCTGCTGCATGGCATCGTGCTGGCCCTCACCTTCGTCGAGGGTCGGGCATGGGTCGACCGGCTGCCGGTATCGTGGGTCGGCGTCATATTGCCGGTCCTGACGATCTTGGCGGTGCTGGTGACGGCGGTCACCTATCTCATCATCGAGCGGCCGGGCATCCGTGCCGGCAGGTATCTTTCGGGCTGGTGGACGGGCCGCGGCCGCCCCGCTGTCGGCGCGACGGAACTGGAAGTCGCACCGTGACAGCCTTATCGCCCCTGTAACGATCGGCGGTTACCGCAGGCACGTCGGTTGACAGGCTTTCGCCGCACCGCGCAATAGGTTCCGGCAGGCGGTCGGTGCCACGTCACGTGAGGGAGCAAACGCTTGAAGATCGCCATTTTCGGCCTTGGCTACGTGGGCTGTACGGCGGCGGCCTGTATCGGGTCGCAGGGGCACCGCGTGGTCGGTGTCGACGTCAGCGCCGCCAAGGTCGATGCGATCGGCCATGGCCGATCGCCGATCGCGGAACCGCAGGTGGGCGACATGCTGAAGGCGATTCACGCCGACGGACGCCTGTCCGCCACCATGACGATCGGTTCGGAACTGGACGATACCGACATCGCCATCGTCTGCGTCGGCACGCCGAGCGGCCCGGACGGATCGCACAACATGAGCTACATCGCGCAGGTCACGCGCCAGATCGCCGCTGCGGTGAAGCCGGACCGCGCATCGCCGCTGACCGTGGCGTACCGTTCGACGATGCGGCCGGGATCGATCGAGCACATCATTCTGCCGATCTTCCGCTCGTTCCTCGGCGACGCTGCCGATCGCGCCGTCGAGCTGGTCTACAACCCCGAATTCCTGCGGGAAGCGACGGCGGTAGACGATTATTTCCATCCCCCGAAGATCGTGCTCGGCACCCGCGATGGCGGCCCCAGCGCGGCGATGGACGCTCTCCATACCGGTATCGACGCGCCGGTGTTCCATGTCCCCTTTCGCGAAGCCGAGATCACCAAATTCGTCGACAACAGCTGGCACGCGGTCAAGGTCGCCTTCGCCAACGAGGTCGGCCGGGTTTGCCAGTCGCTCGATATCTCCGCGCGTCAGGTCCACCAGATCTTCGTGTCGGACACCAAACTCAACATCTCGCCCTATTATACGCGGCCCGGCGGCGCGTTCGGCGGATCGTGCCTGCCCAAGGATGTCCGCGCGCTTCAGCACATCGCCGCCGACGTCGGCGCGAATACGCATCTGGTCGATTCGCTGATCCGCACCAACGAAGCGCACAAGCACTATCAGTTCATGCGCCTGACCCGCGACCTGTCGCCGGGCGCGCGCGTGCTGATCGTCGGCCTCGCCTTCAAGGCCGATACCGACGATTTGCGGGAGAGCCCGGCCGTCGATATCACCCGCAAGCTGCTCGACGCAGGCTTTCACGTGCAGGTTTACGATCCGGCCCTGACGCCGGAGCAACTGGTCGGACAGAATCTCGGCTATGCTTATGCCTATCTGCCGACGATCGACACGCTGCTGGTGGATAAAGCGACCGCGGAGGCTGGCGAATACGACCTGATCGTGTCGACCAATCGCCTGATCGACACGCTGACGCCGAACAGCGGCGCACCCGTCGTAGACGTGAGCGCGATCCCGTGAACCACGACTTTCCGACGCATATCGCGGGACAGCCCCTCGCCGGCAAGCGCATCCTCATCATCGTCGAGAACCTGCCGCTGCCGTTCGATCGCCGCGTCTGGCAGGAGGCCCGGACATTGAAGGCGGCAGGTGCCACGGTGTCCGTCATCTGTCCGACCGGCAAGGGTTACGAAGCGCGCTACGAGCTGCTCGATGGCGTGCACATCCACCGCCATCCGCTGCCGCCCGATGGCCACGGGCCGATCGGCTTCCTGCGCGAATATGGCGCGGCGCTGTTCTGGGAGACGGTGCTGGCGTGGAAGATATTCTTCACGCGCGGCATCGACGCGATCCAGGGTTGCAACCCGCCGGACCTGATCTTCCTCGTCGCACTGCCGTTCAAGCTGTTCGGCGTGCGGTTCGTGTTCGATCACCACGACATCAATCCGGAATTGTACGAAGCGAAGTTCGGCAAGCGAGGCTTCTTCTGGAAGCTGATGGTGCTGTTCGAGAGGCTGACGTTCCGGACCGCACGCGTGTCGATCGCCACCAACAACAGCTATCGCCAGATCGCACTGGACCGCGGCGGCATGAAGCCGGAGGACGTCTTCGTCGTCCGCTCCGGCCCGGACCTGTCGAAGCTCCGGCAGGTGGCACCGGTCGATCGCTGGAGAAATGGTCGGCGCTATCTCGTCGGCTATGTCGGCGTGATGGGCGAGCAGGAGGGCATCGACCTGCTGATCGACGCCGTCCAGCATCTCGTCGGGCCGATGGGGCGGCAGGACATCCAGTTCTGCCTCGTCGGCGGCGGCACCTCGCTGGCGGGACTGCAGGCAGATGTCGAACGGCGTGGACTGTCCGACTACATCGCTTTTACGGGTCGCGCGCCGGACCAGACGCTGTTCGAGGTCCTCTCGACCGCCGATATCGGCGTGAATCCCGACCGGGTAAACGCGATGAACGACAAGTCTACCATGAACAAGATCATGGAATACATGGCGTTGGGGAAGCCGATGGTCCAGTTCGACGTCACCGAAGGCCGCTTCAGTGCCCAGGAGGCGTCGCTGTATGCAAAGGCCAACGATCCGGTCGATCTGGCGGAGAAGATCGCCGGCCTGCTCGATGATCCGGACCAACGTGCCGCGATGGGGCAATTCGGCCGTACCCGCGTCGAACACGAACTGAGCTGGACGCATCAGGTCGATCCCCTGATCGCCGCGTACAACAGAGCGTTTCGTTGATCGTCCTCGCCTGGGGCACCGTCGCGGCCGGCATATGTAGTTGAAGAAAACTTCACCGAGGATAGATATTCGCCTCTCGCGGCTTTTGGAGCCGAGGGGGAAGCGATGTGCCGTCCGTGACCAGTCCGACCAGCGTTCACGTTCCATTCGCGACGACGGGCATCGATATAGAACAGGATTGCCGGGCCTGCCTGACGCATGGTCCCCATCCGTCGCTGACGGTGCCCGGCGACGCCGCCACCGGTGGCGGCGTGCGCGACCGGTTCCGGTATTTCGCCTGCGCTTCATTCATCGCACCCGAGGCGAGGAAGACCTATCGCCGCCGCGCCGCGGAGATCAACGCCCGGGGTCGGGGAGATCAGGCGGCTTTCTATCTTCAGGCGACGGGCTGATCCCGGCTCACCTGCCGGGCGTGACCTTGCAGCGGGCCATGCCCATCGAGAACCGGGGAAAATCGGTCTTGTTGTCGCACACCGTATTGCGCTCACCCGTCAGGCTGATCCACGCGGTGACGGGCTTGAAGGGATAGGCGTGCATTCTCGCGCCCTTGATCGTTCGCACAACGTTGCCCTGGACGATGCTGTCGCGGGCCTCCTTCAGAACGATGCCGTTGTGCGCAGCCAGAGCGAACTGGTTGTTCCGCACGATGATGCGATCGTACCCACCCTGCCCGGGGTTACCAAACCATACGCCCTGCATGAAACCGTTGGCGATATTGTCCGTAATCGTCACATCGGCCGTGGGCGGCATGCCCTTGATCGACCAGCCCTGAACACAATCCGGGTGGTCGCCATCGGTTATCAGCTTGCCGTCCGGACTGTAGACGGCCTCGATCGGGTCGAAATCCACGCACCGGTTTCGTTCGACCAGGATGTTCTGCGATCCCGCCACGTTGACGCCGTCGGATCGGGTGCCGGCGAAGTCGTTGCCGACGACATCCACCTGCCGACTGCGGCTGATCGCGACGCCGATGCGCGCGCCCCTGATCGCCATCGCGGCGATGCGGATGTCCCTTGCATAATCGACAACAATCCCGAACTGCTGCTCCCGCGGACCGACGACGTTGCCGCCACGGATCTCGACACCTTCGACGCGTCGCATGACGATCTGGCTGAACCGCGCCCGGGACGCGTCGATCGTGAGCCGCGGCGAGAACTGACGCATCGGCAGCGTCACCGTACCATAATCCCCGGGGGTCAGCACGATCGTCTCGCCGCCCCTGGCGTTTTGCAGCGTCCTGGCGAGGTTGGTCGGTGTCACCGCCGCCGCCGCGCATCCGGTGGCCGGCAGGATCAGCGTCGGGATCAACGCCCACGGGGTGATGGATCGCCGCATCATGCTTCTCCTTCGTCAGCGCGTCTGCCGTGACAGACTATTTTACCGGAGACAACGCAGCGGTTTAACCGATCAGCAGCACACAGCCGATACGGACCCGGGGTGGCGGGGCAATGCCGGGGATCGGAATGGCCGGGGTTCCGCCAATTGCGTCCCGCATCGCACAATGTTAGCAGCCGGCATCCAGATCGAAGGGCCAATTTCGTGAGCGACGACATCCTCTCCCGTGTTCAGTCGATCATGGCCGACACCTTCGACGACGACGACCTGACGGTCACCGCCGATACCACCGCGGCTGATGTGGAGGACTGGGACTCGCTCAGCCACATCCGGCTTGTCGTTGCGATCGAACGGGAATTCGGGATCAAATTCTCGAACGCCGAGATCGAGGGGTTGCAGAATGTCGGCGATCTGATCCGCGCGATCGAAGCGAAGCAGGGCGTCTGAGGGGCAGTCGCCATGCTGTCCGACCTGGCGTGGCTGGTTCCCGCTCCCGCATCGATCCGCGACGATATCAAGGCGCTGAAAGCCACCGTCGCGTCCGCCGGGGCGGCCCCGCTCGACGCGGCCTTCGCCGAGGCGTTGACGCGGTTGTCGCTGCACCGGCTCGATGAGGGGCAACTGGCGAAGCTCGCCGGGATCGTCGGTCGCGTGGCGGGTGACCTGCCGTCCTTTTCGCGGGTGAAGCTGGGGCTGCTGGGCGATGGAACGCTGTCGCTGCTGGCATCCGCGATCGTCGGATCGGGCGTGCGTCACGGTTTGCTGATCGACGTTGTCGAGGGCGGCTATGGCAGCGCGGTGCAGGACGCCGCCGATCCGTCGAGCGCGGTGCGCCGCGCCGGCCTCGACATGGCGTTACTGGCGCTCGACCATCGGCTCGCCGGCCTCGACCGGGCGATGCCCGATGCGGCGACGGCAGCGGCACAGGTCGATGCCGCGCTCGGTCGCATCCGCATGATCGTGGAGGGTCTGCGTTCCGGCGTCAAAGGACCGCTGCTCGTCCAGACGCTGTCGAGCCCGGTCGAACCGTTGTTCGGCAGTTTCGATCGCGTCGAACCCGGCTCCGTGTTCGCGATGGTCGAGGCGCTCAACCGACGGCTGGCGGAATGGGCGCGACAGGGCGGCATCGTGCTGGTCGACATCGCCCGCCTCGCCGCGTCGGTGGGGCACGAACGCTGGGACGATCCGCGCCACTGGCACGCCTCCAAGCTGGGCTTCTCGCCCGACATGATCCCGGTCTATGCCGACGTGGTCGCGCGCACGATCGGCGCGATCTGCGGCAAGGCGAAGAAGGCACTGGTCCTCGATCTCGACAACACTTTGTGGGGCGGGATCATCGGCGACGACGGGTTGGATGGCATCGCGGTGGGACAGGGCAACGCCACCGGCGAGGCGTTTCTGGCGATCCAGCGGCTGGCGCTCGAACTGCGCGCGCGCGGCGTCGTGCTGGCGGTCTGTTCCAAGAACGAGGACGATGCCGCCCGCCTGCCCTTCCGCGAGCATCCCGACATGCTGTTGCGCGAAGAGCATATCGCCGTGTTTCAGGCGAACTGGACCGACAAGGCGTCGAACCTGACAGCGATCGCCGAGACGCTGAACATCGGCGTCGACGCGCTGGTATTCCTCGACGACAATCCCGCGGAGCGCGCGCAGGTCCGCCGCGAACTGCCACTGGTCGGCGTGCCGGAATTGCCGGCGGACCCGGCGATGTATCCGCGGATGCTGGCAGCGGCCGGCTATTTCGACACGGTCGCGCTGTCGGAGGAGGACCGGTTGCGCGCCGATCAGTATCAGGCGAACGCGCAACGCGCGCAGATGCAGGCGGGCGCATCCGACATGGATTCCTATCTCGCGTCGCTGGCGATGACCTGCACGATCCGCCCGGTCGATCCGATCAGCCGGCCGCGCGTCGCGCAACTCATCAACAAATCCAACCAGTTCAACCTGACGACCCGCCGCTATACCGAGGCCGAGGTCGCGTCGGCGGAAGCCGATCCGCTGCGCCATGCGGTTCAGGTGCGGCTGGTCGACCGGTTCGGTGACAATGGCATCATCTCCGTCCTGATCGCCGACAAGGCGGCGGCGGACTGGACGATCGACACGTGGCTGATGAGCTGCCGCGTGCTCGGCCGGCGCGTGCAGGAAGCGGCGCTGGCCCATCTTGCCGCCGCCGCGCGGGCGGAGGGTGCGAGGCGGCTCGTCGGCCGTTACGTACCATCGCCGAAGAACCGGATGGTCGAGGATCACTACGCGAAGCTGGGCTTCGTCGCGGATGGCGACCTGCCGGATGGCGGCACGCGCTGGATCCTCGATCTCGCCGGTTACACGCCGCCGGTCCTGCCGATGCAGGTCGACGATCTTTTCCATAACCGGGAGCGCGAGGCCGCATGACCGACAGCCCCTATGCCGCCCACCCGAACATCGCCCGTCTGGTCGAGGCGGTGGTCGACGTCTGGCCCGATCACGGCACCTATCTGGAAAAGAGCTTCGGCGCGCGCACGGCCTCGCTGCTGGATACCAGCGACCGGATGGCCGCGGCGGTGCTGGAACTGGCGGCCGACGACGTGCGCGGTACCGCGGAGGATTATCGCTGGCTGTGCGACCGCATCCGCGAGGAGGAACTGAACTTCGCGCGGACCGACGCCTATCGCTTCTCGACCTTCGAGGAGACGAACGCGCACGTCTATTCGGACGACGATTTCATGAAGCGGTACATGAACGGCCTGCTGTTCAGCCACGTGCTGTGGTTCATGCACGCATCGTCGCTGCACTTCTTCGTGCAGCGGCTCGCCGCGCGGGTGAAGGCGGGCGGCAAGGTGCTGGAGGTGGGATCGGGCCACGGCCTGCTGCTGTTCCTGTGCCTGCGCGACCTGAAGATGCGCGAAGCGGTGGCGTGGGACCTGTCGCCGGTTTCGCTGGAGCATACCAGGGCGGCGCTCGCGCGATTGGGCGCCGAAGGCCGCGCGCGTTTCGCGGTGCAGGACATGCACCAGGCGGAGGCGACCGGCGAGCAATTCGACCTCGTCATCCTCAGCCATCTCCTGGAGCATCTCGACGATCCGATCCCCGCGCTGGCGACGGTCAGGAAGCTGCTGACGAAGGACGGCGTGCTGTTCGTCAACGTGCCGCTCAACGCGCCGATGCCCGATCACCTGCAGTTGCTGCGCGACCCGTCGGAGGCGGAAAAGATGCTGGTCGACGGCGGTTTCCGCGTGCTGGAGATCGCCAGCCACACGACGCAGGCGATGCCGCTGGGCAAGGCGTTGAAGCGCAAGGCCGCGGTGACCTGCTCGATCATCGCCGAGCCGGCCTGAGACCTTGCGGATGATGCGCACGACGCCCGTGGCGACCCGTCCGTGCGTGCCGGGCGAACGGACCGGCACCGACCGGCGGGTGCGATAGCGCGCCATGCTGTTCAACTCGCTCGTCTTTATCTTCGCATTCCTACCGGTAGTCGTCGCCGGCTACTGGATGCTGGCGGCTACGGGGCGCCATCGCCCGCGGCTGATCTGGCTCGCCGCGGCCAGCCTGTTCTTCTATGGATACTGGGCGCCGCGCTACATCCTGCTGCTCGTCTTCTCGATGACGGTGAATTACCTTCTGGCGGCGGCGATCCAGCGCCTGCCGGAGGGGGCGGGGCGACGGCGGCACCTGTTGATCGGCGGCATCGTCTTCAATCTCGCGCTGCTGTTCTACTTCAAGTATTTCAACTTCTTCATCGACAATCTGAATGCGCTGACGGGCGCGGGGATCACCATCGCGCGCATCGTCCTGCCGCTCGCCATATCGTTTTTCACCTTCCAGAAAATCGCGCTGCTGTTCGACGTCTATCGCAGGAAGGTGCGCCTCGGGCCGGTGACGGAATACGTCACGTTCGTGCTGTTCTTCCCGCAGCTGATCGCGGGTCCGATCGTGCATTATTCGGAACTCGCGCCGCAGCTGGCGGACACGCCGCGGCTGTCGGCGGCCTCGCGCAACATCCTGATCGGGCTGGTGATCTTCGGGATCGGGTTGTTCAAGAAGACCGTATTGGCGGATACCGCCGCGCTCTATGCCAGCCCGATCTTCGACGCCGCGCGCGACGGATCGATGCCCGGGTTCGTCGGGGCATGGACGGCGGCGTTCAGCTATACGCTGCAGATCTATTTCGACTTTTCCGGCTATTCCGACATGGCGATCGGGCTGGCGCGGATGTTCGGCGTGCTGCTGCCGCTCAATTTCCACAGTCCCCTGCGCGCCGGCAACATGGCGGAACTCTGGCGGCGGTGGCACATGACGCTGTCGCGGTTCGTGCAAAGCTATATCTTCCAGCCGCTGTCGATGCCGCTCGCCCGCTATGCCGCGACGCGTTTCTCCGCACCCTGGGCCTTCCTCGCAGTGTCGACGCTCGCGCCCACGTTCCTGTCGATGGTCATCATCGGCGTGTGGCACGGGGCGGGGTGGAATTTCGTGATCTTCGGCGCGATGCACGGGCTGTACGTCGCGATATACAATGCGTGGGATTTCTACTGGAAGAAGAAGCGCAAGAAGAACCCGCAGCGGACAGGGTCGAAGATGGCGGCGCACGTCGTGACGATCCTGTGCTTCGTCGCCGCGACGGTGCCGTTCCGCGCAGCCGACGTGCGCGTCACAGGCCGGTTCTTCGGCGCGATGCTGGGGCTGGGCGGCGGCGATATCCCGTGGTCCACGCTCGTCCCGCTCGGCGCGGCCGGCGCGTTGGCCTCGCTGGCGGTCGGCTGGTCGATCGTCGCGCTGCTGCCGAATACGCAAGCGTTCATGACGCGCGTCGAACCCGCGCTGGAATGGGCGAAATGGCGTAAGGTCGCCCCCGCCATCGTCCGCGCGGAATGGGCACCGACGATCGGCTGGGCGATCGTGTCGGGCATATTCCTGTTCTTCGGCGTCGCATTCATCATGCGCGGCACCACCGAATTCATCTACTTCAACTTCTGATGGAGGAGGCAGCCGTCATGACCGACCTCCCCTTTACGCGCCGGCCGTGGCCGTTGTTCGCGACGATCGCGGCGACCTTCGTCGCGCTGTTCCTCGCGGTGCTCGCGCTGCCGCACGATCCGTACATCCGTTTCCAGCAACTGGCGAAGACGATCCAGTTCCGCAGCCAGTGGGTCTATGAACGCATCGCGCTCGATCGCACGCCGATCGATATCGCCATCGTCGGCAATTCCCGCCTGGGTGCGGGGGTCAGCGCGCCGCAGGTGCAGGCCAGGCTTCGTCGCCTGACCGGGTCCGACCTCCACGTCGCCAATCTGACGATGCCGCAGGAGGGGCGGAACATCCATTACGCCATCGTCAAGCGCCTGATCGCCGAGCGACCGGAACTGAAACTGATCGTCCTGTCCGTCATCGAGCAGATGCCGCGCGAGGGGCATCCCGCCTTCCGCGATCTGGCCGACGTGAAGGATGTGCTGGATGCCCCACTGCTCCTTAACCGCGACTATGCCAACGATATCGGCGTGCTACCGTTTCGCCAGATATCCCTGTTCGTGCAGTCGCTGTTTCCGGCGGCGTTCGGCGACGTCGCGGCGCTGGACCGGTCACGCTATCCGGGCAGCGATCTGGACTCGGCGCAGACGTTCCGCCTGCCCGACGGCAAGATCGTCGACCGCGACGCCGTTCAACTGGAACCCGAACTGGCCGCCGTCGCCTCGGCGCGCGTCCGGAACATCACCCGCCCGATACTGGGCGCGGCCGGAGCGGATTACGAATTCGCAGTGGAGCGCGCCTATACCCGCCGTATCGCCGCACTGACGAAGGCGCATGGCGTATCGGTGATGTTCCTGTACCTGCCGATCTACAAGGATCACGAGCCGGTGAGCGACCAGAAGTTCTACGATGCGATCGGTCCCACCGTCAGCCCCGGTTTCGTTGCCGACGACTACCGCCTCTATTCGGATTACGGCCATCTCAATGTCCACGGCTCGCGTCTCGTCGCGCCGTGGCTGGCCGACCGCATTGCCGGACTGGCGCGTAGGCGCCTGATCCGGCCAGTCACGGATCGATGATGCGCACCAGCCCCCCACCCTTCCCCAACGCCATCCCGGCGCTGACGTCGCTGCGCTACTGCGCCGCCATCTGGGTCGTGTTCTATCACTTCTCCCACTTCACCGGGTCGGTCGCGTTGCAGGAGTTTCCGCTCGTCGCCTCGGGCTATCTCGGCGTCGATTTCTTCTTCATCCTGTCGGGCTTCGTGCTGACGCACGTCTATCAGCCGCAGATCGCCGCCGGGCGGTTCGATTACTGGGCGTTCCTATCGAGGCGGTTCGCGCGGATCTATCCGATGCACGCCGCGACGCTGCTCGCGTTTGTCGGCTTCGGCCTGGCTGCACGGTCCGGTGCGCTGGTCGTGGAGCCCTGGCTATCAGGCATGTCATTCGCGGGGATCGACCATGCCGTCATTTTCCGGGCTTTGATCGCCAATCTCACCCTGATCCATGCCTGGGGATCAACGGGGTGGCTGTTCTTCAATCAGCCATCATGGTCGATCAGCGCGGAATGGTTCGCCTATCTCCTGTTTCCGGTTCTGGTTATGATACGCCGGCTGCCCCCGAGATCCGAAACCGCGAAACTGTTCGGGATCGCGACCGCATTCGTGATTTTCGCGCTGGTCTACGCGGCGATGTTCAAAGGCGAACTGACGCGTCTGAGCTGGAACGCCGGTATCATGAGAATTTTTCCCGAGTTTCTGATCGGCATGTCACTCCATCGGTTTGGTGAGACATGGTCCGCCGGGCCTCGCGGCGCGGTGGCCGGACTCGTCGGCTCCTTCATCCTCGTCGTCGTCAGCCTGTGCATCGGCGCCGCGGTTTCCGGCCTTGAGGTCGCAATGGCCGTGATCGCGACGCTGGGCCTCGCCGGCATCGTGTTCTTCGCCGCCGACTCCGATCGCCACGGCAAGCTCCGCCCGTTCGGCAGCACGGTGCCGGTGTATCTGGGGGAGATCAGCTATTCGGTCTACATGGTGCATCTGGGCGTGGGCATCCTGCTGTACGACGCGCTGCTGCCGCGCTGGCGTCCAGCCGACGTGCCGACGGCGATCGTCACCGTCCTTGCCGGTCTCGTCGCCGCGACGATCCTGTCGATGCTGACCTATCGCCTGATCGAAGTTCCCGGCCGACGCTGGCTGGTCGCGCGCGCCCGGACGTTACAGGCCCCCGCGCCGGAGGCCCGCCATGACGCGTGATCCGCCGCTGCACCATGTCGGCATCGTCCAGCCCGACGAGGATACCGTCACCGCCGTCATGCAGGTCCTGAACCTGACCGAGGACTATCGCGGCTATGTGCCACAATTCCATGCGCTGTGCATCTTCACCCGTCCCTCCGGCGACGGCTCGCCGATCGAATTCGTCGTGCCTGACGGCGGTCCGCTGATGAAGTTCAACAAGGGTGCCGGCGGCCTGCATCATATCGCCTTCGCGGTGCCGGACATCGCCGCCACGCAGGCGGCGTTCGCCGCGCAGGGTATCCGCATGATCGAACCGCAAGCCGTTAAGGGCGCAGGTAATTTCCTCTGCAACTTCCTCGCGCCCACCGCTACACGCGGGATCATCACCGAATATGTCCAGCTGCTGGACTGACAGCGCGCCGCCGGGATCCGGCCGCGCATCACGACCGAACTGAACGGGGAATGTTGAATGGCTCGCAATTACGACAGCAGGAAGCGGACGCTGGTGACCGGCGGTGCGGGCTTCGTCGGATCGCACCTGATCGATCGCCTGCTGGAGCGCGGCAACGAGGTGTTGTGCGTGGACAATCTGTTCACCGGCGCGCGGCGCAATATCGCCCACTTGCACAATCATCCGCGGCTGGAATTCCTGCGCCACGACGTGACGTTCCCGCTCTATGTCGAGGTCGACGAGATCTACAATCTCGCCTGCCCGGCCTCGCCGATCCATTACCAGCACGATCCGGTCCAGACGACCAAGACCAGCGTCATCGGCGCGATCAACATGCTGGGGCTGGCCAAGCGGCTGAAGGTGCCGATCCTGCAGGCATCGACCAGCGAGGTGTATGGTGACCCGGCGATCCATCCGCAGGAAGAAAGCTATTGGGGCAACGTCAACCCGATCGGCGTCCGTTCCTGCTATGACGAGGGCAAGCGCTGCGCCGAGACGCTGTTCTTCGATTATCACCGCCAGCACGGGCTGGACGTGAAGGTCGCGCGCATCTTCAACACCTACGGCCCCCGCATGCACCCGAACGACGGGCGCGTGGTGTCCAATTTCGTGGTGCAGGCGCTCGCCGGCCAGCCGATCACCATCTATGGCAATGGCGCGCAGACGCGGTCCTTCTGCTACGTCTCCGATCTGGTCGATGGCCTGATGAAGTTGATGGACAGTCCCGCCGACGTCACCGGCCCGATCAATATCGGCAATCCGGTCGAATTCACGATCCGCGAACTGGCCGAGGAGGTCATCCGCCTGACGGGATCGTCGTCCGCACTGATCGAGATGCCGCTGCCTCAGGACGACCCCAAGCAGCGCCAGCCCAATATCACGCAGGCACGCGAGAAGCTGCGCTGGGAGCCGACCATTCCGCTGGCCGAGGGACTGCCGCCGACCATCGCGTATTTCGCCGGTCTCCCGGACCATGTCTGATCCGTATCGCCCGGCGTCGACCGGAGGATCGGCGTTGCGCGTCACGGTGGTCGTGCCGCACTTCAACGATCTTCCGGCACTCGGGCGTTGCCTCGACGCCTTGCAGGCGCAGACGTTGCCGGCGGACGCGTTCGAGGTCGTGGTCGCCGACAACGCTTCGCCTCAGGGCCAGGAGGCGGTGGCGGCAGTCATCGCGGGTCGTGCGCGGCTGCTGATCGTCCCGGAACGTGGAGCCGGGCCTGCGCGAAACGCGGGGGTGGCCGCGGCCCTCGCACCGATCATCGCCTTCACCGATTCGGATTGCGTGCCGGAAACCGAGTGGCTGGAGCAGGGACTCTCCGCGCTCGCGGACTGGGACCTGATCGGTGGGCGGATGACGGTCCTGATCGACCCGACCCGCCCCAAGACGGGTGCGGAGGCGTTTGAACAGGTCTTTGCGTTCAAGAACGAGCGTTACATCCGCGAGGAGAATTTTACCGTCAGCGCCAACCTGTTCTGTTCGCGCGCGGTGTTCGAGGCGATCGGCCCCTTCTATCCCGCTATCTCCGAAGACGTCGAATGGGGACAGCGCGCGGTCGCGAAGGGGTATCGGCTCGGCTATGCGCCGGCCGCCGTCGTGGGCCATCCGGCGCGCGCCGATTGGCAGGATTTGTTGAAGAAGTGGCGCCGGCGCATGCTCGAAACGCATGTCATGGCGGGCAGCGACTTGGGAAAGCGCCTCCGCTGGCTGGGGACGAGCTATCTATTGCCGGCGTCGATCGTCGTTCATGCACCGCGCGTGCTGGTTTCCCCCGACCTCCATGGTCCGCGGGAGAAGGCCGCGGCGCTGGGGACGCTCGCACGGCTGCGGCTGTGGCGGGTGGTCGACGCGCATCGGCTGTTCTTCGGTCTGAGGCGCTGACGCCGTGACGGTCGCGATCTGCATAGTCGGCTTCCGCAACGCCGGCGACATCGCGTCCTGCCTCTCGGCACTCGGCCGGTCGAGCTATACCGCCTACGAGGTAGTGATCTGCGAAAACGGCGGCCCCGCGGCGTATGCCGACCTCGTCAGGGTCCTTCCTCCGATGCTGCCGCAGGGCCAGTCGATCGAGCTGATCCTCGCCCCCGGCAATCCCGGCTTTGCAGGGGGCGTCAACATCTGCATGAACGCGCGACCGAACGCCTCCGCATGGTGGATCCTCAATCCGGATGCTCAGCCCGATGCCGATGCGCTGACGGCGCTGGTCGAGCGATTGGCGGAAGGCGACGCCGACGCGGTCGCCGGTACGCTGTATCTGCCGGGTCAGAAGGTCCAGGCACATGGCGGTCACTGGCGGCGCTGGCTGGGGCGTCCCGTATCGATGGGACGCAACGATCCCCTGGGGGAGGCACCGCCGCGATCCGCGATCGAGCCACGCCTGTCGTATCTGCTGGGCGCGTCGATGCTGGTTGGCCCCCGCTTCGTGCAGATCGCCGGCCTGATGCGAGAGGATTACTTCCTGTACGGCGAGGAGATCGAGTGGTGCCTGCGCGGCGTCGCACGCGGTGCGCGACTGGGCTTCGCACCGGCGGCCCGGGTCCTTCATTCCCAAGGAAGCACCACGGGGTCGGCCGACGATATCCGTGATCGCCCGCGCCTGCCGATCTATCTGGACGAACGCAACAAGCTCAACATCGTCCGCGATGTCGATCCGTGGCGACTGCCGGTCGCCATTCCGGCGACGTTCCTGCTGCTGACGCTGCGCTTCGCCCGACGCGGGGCGTGGAAGCAATGGCGATGGGCGGTATCGGGATGGTGGGCCGGCATTCTCGGCCGCCGTGGTGTTCCGGGCTGGCTGCGCGCCGGATAAGGCTCGCCCCGGGAATAGGGGCGGATTGCGTCGTGATCGGGGTGCGACGATATGGTCCGATGCCCGAGCCACCGATGCCTCCGGGCTGCTTGCGCACCCTTGCAGAGCCACCGGATGCGACCGTCACCGCGCCTATCGCCAGCGACGTGAGGACTAGCGCTGGCCGAAGCTCTTCCAGAATTGCTGGTGTCCTGTCCAGATCGCAACCGCGTCGTTCGGATCGTCCCGCCCCGGCGCGGATTTCGCCGGCAAAGACGTCGCTGGTGAAGAGG
Organism: Sphingomonas sp. Leaf343; assembly: GCF_001423765.1. GTDB lineage: Bacteria > Pseudomonadota > Alphaproteobacteria > Sphingomonadales > Sphingomonadaceae > Sphingomonas. The sequence continues at coordinate 976,602 of NZ_LMPG01000001.1, read as the reverse complement.
CTACCGCCAACATGCCCGCAGGATAAGCAAGAGAAGGCGCTCGATCGTCCGTTGGCCGATACCTGCGCTGCTACGAACGCAAAAATGGCCGCCTTCGTGAGAAGGCGGCCATTTCATTACCGTTCCGGCGCACCGGAATGGTCACGAGCTTCAGGCGAAGCGAACGCTCACGCGCTGGCGACGGCGCAGCGCGCCACCGACCGCGCCGACGCCGATCATCATCAGCGCCCAGGCAGCCGGCTCCGGAACTGCGCTGACGTTGAAATTGCCCGCGTAGGTAGCGATCGTACCGAACGAGTTGCCCGAAACGGTCAGCGTGTAGGTGCCCGCCGTGATATTCGTCGGGTCGATGCCCCAGACTTCGATCGTCGACAGCGGCTCACCCAGCAGGCGGGTGAAGTTGATCGTCGTGTTGTTGCCGGTCAGAACACCGCTCGAGAAGTCGATGTCGGACGCGAGGCCATTGCCGGTCGACGCGTTGCTGAAATCAGCGCTCAGCACGCCGGTGCGCGTCACGACGAACGTGAAGACATTCGTGAAGACGCCCGACAAGCCGCCATTGTTACCGAACGTGCCCGAACCCGCCGTCGGCGAATACAGGTTGTAGGCCATACCCGGACCAGTTGCCGTCTGAGCCTGCGCAACCGTCGGAGCCACCATCGACACGGTGGCGGCGAGCGTTACCGCCGCCAGAGATGCAAACTTGGTCATGGATCTTTCCCTTTTCCTTGCGAACCGGGGTCGGGAACATCCCGAGGAACCTTCAAAACCCCACTAGGTCTGCAACGCGATGATACTCGTTTCGGTTGCGACGGGCAACATGGACAAGGTCGAATTAATCTTTGTCAACGACCGTGCCCGATGGCTGAAATGACCGATTTTGGGACAGATCTCAGCCAGCCGCCAATCTCCGTGCCGCCTGAGACATCCAGAGATAGGTCGGCACGCCCTCTTCGATGAACCGGGACTGACCGGTCGGATCCGATTCGATTCGCTCGATCAGACCTCCGGCGGTCGCGGCGGCCATCACCGCGTCACGCGCTCCGGCATCCGCCATGATCGGCGTAAGCACGTCGCCATCGAACCGGCCGCCCCGCTGAAGCGCCGCCAGCGCCATCAGCGCGAGGGCATCCCAATGCGCCTCGTTCTGGGCGATCGCGAACCGGCTGCGTTCGGAAATGCGGTTGACGATCTCGTCGCACGCCCGCGTGATCGCCAGTCGCGCATCCTGCGGCTCGACGGTCATGCTCTCCCGGTCGAGCGCGGCCAACCCGGCATGCTGCCCCAGCAGGCCGGCCAGATAGGGCGACCCCGCGGCCAGCGACGTAATCATCTCCACCGCCTCGTCGCCGTAAGTCAGGCCGCTGGCGCGCTCACCGTTGCGGATCAGCATGCCGACCTCCTCGCGCGACATGCTCGTCACCGGCAGGCCGACGATGTTGCGCCGGATCGAGGGAATATGTTCCAGCAATTCCGTCAGGTTGGCGGCAACGCCGGCGATCACGATCTGCACCCGCACGGACCGGTCGGACAACGTCTTGATGAGTTCGGCGACCTGACGGCGGAAATCGCCCGCAGGGCTGCGATCGAATTCGTCGAGGATCACGAGCAGGCGCGTTCCCTGCAAGCGGGCGAACAGGTCGCTGACCTGTCGTGGCGTCACCTCGCCGGGCGGCAGCAGGTCGCCGAGCCTGGCACCCTTTTCGATTGCATCCGACGTGGGCTTGTAATCGCCATGGAACAGCAGCGGCACGTCGGCCGCCACGCAGCGGAACAGGTCGCCGAAGCTCGTCTCCTCTCCGCACGACGCGTAGCGCACCAGATAGCGAGCCTCGGTAGCCTGCCGCGACAGCACGTGCAGCATCGACGTCTTGCCGATGCCCCGGTCGCCATACAGCACCACGTGCAGCTTCTGATCCTCGATCGCGCGGATCAGACTGGTCAGCAGGGCGGCCCTCCCGGCGAACATGTGCGGATCGACGACCGGCTGGGACGGCGTGAACGCGTCGCGCAACCGGACGCGCGCGCCGCCGGCGTCAGAGCCCCGTCGCGGATCGAGCTGGTCGACCGCGGACGCGCGGAAGCGCGGCAACAGACTGTCCGCCGCATTGTCACGCGTGCTCGCCGCCATCGGCGGACGCGGACGGACGGGCCGCGACGCCGGCGCCGGCGCATCGGCCGCACCCTTCCGGCCGATCAGTTTTCCCCACCAACTCAATGACGTTACTCCTCGATATCGGCCATCACGCGCCGCCCGACAGGAGGATCAACGCGCAAAGGGCTTCAACACGAACCATGTGTAGACGGGCACCGCCGCGATCACGAGTATCGCCAGAATATGCTGATCGTGATTGCCCAGATAGTTGCCCAGCGCGCAACCGATCGCGGGCGGCAGATACTCGATCATGCGATCGCTCGGTTCCTCCGCGGTGGACCGCTGCAGAAACAGCACGATCAATCCTGCGAACAGCGCGATCGTCACCCAGTCGTAGATCGTTTCCACGTACAGCCCCTAAAATTCCGCCCGCCCGGTACTTAGTGCCGCGGCCAAGCGCAGGCAATCGGCACCCGATGCTCCAGACGCCTATACGCCATGCCCCGATCAACCACTCCGGGCGCACTCTTATGCCCGAGAGTTTACGAAACCCTCCATAGCGGTTCAGCCCACGACCGCCAGCAACGACCGTGCCCGCCACGACGGCACCAGCAACGTCTGCGGATTGGTCGGGTCGGCGCACCCCCACAGGAACCGGCCGATCCCGCCACTGGTGTCGAAATGCGGCGTGACACCCGCCACCGGGGAGAAAGGCATCCTCGCCACCGGCAGGCCCCCGGTGTCGAACAAGGCCCGACGGTTGGCCGCGATGCTCCAGTCGATCGCACCCGCGAACAGCAACAGCGGCCCGAACCCGCCCTTCAACACGTTCAGCCCATCGTCCAGCTGCTGGGGCGGTCGTGCGGCGTAGAACAGGGGCGACGTATCGGAAAAGTTGAAACTGCCCCCGGCCGCGCCCGATCCGGGAAACGCGCCCGGCGTTCTGGCGGTATCGTTGAACCATATGCTGGCCGTCCCTGCCGCGAAATCGAGCGAGAAGAGGATCCACGTCCACGCGCCCGCCGCGATCCCCTGCCCGGTCGCCATGATGAGGTTCACGCCCAGCGTCGTGGTCGCCGAATTGTTGTTGCCCACGAACGACAGGCGTCCATCGACCAGCACTTTCACGGCGAAGCTCGTCTGCCCGCCAGGTCCCTTGGTCAGATTGACGAGAAACGGGGCGGTCGCCAGCGTATCGACCCGCACCAGCATCGCGCCGGCGATCTGCTGCCCGTTCGGCAAACCGTGGCTCTCCCGCCCGTACAGCGCGATCCCTGTGCCGCCGACCGTGAAGCGCGCGGGTGGAACGCCCGTCGCCGCATCGACATAGAGGTCGAGCGGTGTCCGCAGGGTGCCGGCGGCATTGCCCGTCCAGGCATAGACGGTTTGCATCCCCGGCATCAGCGTTCCCGCTCCGGTCCGCGTGATCGCGCCGTCCGCCGCGATCGCCAGAGTGGTCAGCGGAACGATGCCCGCACGATCGACCGTCAGCGCCATCGTCGTTGCCGTCCCGGTATGGGGCAGCCGTCCGACAATCGCACCGACCGGAACATCGACCGTCGTCAGCAACTCGCAGGGCGAGGCGAAGGGCGGCCCCGTGCCTTCGCTCGCCATCATCGCATCGCCGACCATCCGCGCCATCAGGGCATTGCCGGCGGCCGAGAAATGCTTGACGTCGACCGCCTGCCACGATCCGCCGCCGCTGGCCCCCAGCTTGCGATGAACGGTCAACGCCGTGCTGTTCCACGCGATCTGCCCGTCTTCCTGCAGCAGGTCCGTCGGCACGCCGGCGACGACGATCGGCGGCGCATCGCAATAAGCCGGTGTCGCGACCGAGGTGCTGGTGCCGCGCAGGGATATCGGGATCGCTCCGTTCGTCCCCGCCTGCACGATATCATATCCCGAGATCGCGACAGGATCGGGATGGTCGCGCGCGTAACGCTGGAAGTTCAGGATGCGACGGTCGTGCGCCGCCGTCATCGCGCGGCGGTGATGGACGTGCGACGCGCCCTCGACCATGCCGTCGCTGCGATTGTCCTCCGACGGCGCGAGGATGTGGAACCAGTCCCGCCCGCCGCCGATCCGTGCCGCGGCGAGCCCGAGATCGGACAGGACCTGCGCCGGCCAGTTGCGCGACCAGCCGGGAACGCCCGCATTGTAGTTGTTGAGGCCGCCGGAAAAGATCTGCGGACGCTGCATTTCCGCAGCGTTACTGCCGCCCGCGAGCGTCGCGACGCGCGCGCCGATGCCGGCGCTGTTCTCCGCCGACACGCCGCCATTGCACACGCCCGTCCGCGTCCCGTCGTTCGGCGCACCCAGATGACAGGCGACGCCCGCCGGCGCACCGCCGCCCGTCGTCGCCATCGTGCGAAGAAGCTGCGGATAGTCCGATCCGCCCGGCGCACCCACCCCGAAGGTCGTGCTGTCGCCCCACAGGTTCCAGGGCTGCGCGATGGCGAACGGAGGCCGGGCGACCGCCAGCGGCGCCTGCACCGTACCGCCATCCGCGCCCCGGCGCAGGACGGCCGCCGCATCGGCCAGGCCGAGACCGAGGCCGAACATTAATACAGCGCCCAGATATCGGTGGCGGTGCCACCGGTCGCCACCCGGACGCAGCGCAGCGGATTATAGCCCTGCTGCAACGGCACCGCTGCGCGGATACCTCCGTCCGCATCGACGAGATTGGCCGTGCCCGCCGACCCGACGAGCAACGCCTTGCAGGTGCCGCCGGGCAGATCGGCCTCCGCCTTGACCACCGGCACGAACCGCACGGCCGGCGCGGAGGGATTGTTGACGAAACTCGCGAACGGATCGGGCATTGATGATCTCCATCTTTGTTGCCCTTTTGTTCTCTCAACCCGCTTCCAACAACGCAAGTGCCATGTTCCGAAAGTTGGAACGTCCGCCGACACGCAGGTCGGCTGACGTTCCAGCATTCTAGACGATGCGCGGCATGGCGCGGTAGGTCGCGCCCACCACTGTCGCGCGTGGCGGCGGCACCGCGCCGACCTCCTGCAGCATTATCCGCTGTCGCCAGGACAGCGCCACCACGATCCCCAGTAACAGGAATGCCAGAGGGTGATTTTCCTGCTGGCTGAAGACCGATTTGCTGATGAAGAAGTTGACCAGCGCGATACAGGTCGGGACGATGAAGACGATCTCCGGATCCTTGGTTTTCATACCAAGACTTGCCGCCCGCGCGATACCGAACAGGAACATGGCATAATAGATGACGAAACCCAGCACACCATATTCCAGGGCGACGGCGAGGTAATAGGTGTCGATCGTCAGGGTACCGTCCTGAACGCGGTAGCCCAGCGTCGTCGCCGCTTCCCCGATCCCGTGTCCGATAGGATTGTGCTTGAGGATACGCCAGCCCATCGCATATTGGTCTTTACGACTATCCGTGCTCGCCTGTTGCGCGCCGCCGCCAAGGATCAAACGCTCCAGCCGCCGCCAGGCGAACGCCAGCGTGATGAAGGCAACCAGCCCGGCAGGATAGGCAAGCATGAGCGCGGCGGCGAAAATGCTCTGCCGGTTCGTCCGCCAGTACGTGAACGACCAGTACAGGGCATAGAGCAGTAGCGCGACGATGAACCCGATGAATGCCAGCCGCGAATCGGTGCGGAGCGTGACGACGAACACCATCGCCAGCGTGACAACACCCAGCAGGCGGACCCACATCGTCTTCGTGTTGACGATCAGATGCAGGATAAACGGCAATGCGAGGCCGAAAAACTCCCCCAACGACAGGCTGATGCCGAATTTGCTCTGGACGCGGTAGACGCCGCTCGCCGCGCGCGACAGGCCCGCGAGCACGCGCAGAACCTGCTCGTCTTCGATCTTCAGGAACGACGGAATCCGACCGGCCCATGGCAGTTTCTCATAGCGGATTTCGTACAGGCCGATGAGACAGCAATAGATCGTGATGCCCCACAGATACGCCGCCATCCGCTTGATGCGGCCCGGTTCCGTGAAGATGTAGCAAGCCGCGAAGAATACCGTCGTCCAGGATACCTGGGCGATCACGAACTTGTTGATCGATGCCGGGATGTTGTCGGACAGCGCGATCGACAGCGCGGCAAGGACGTTGAAGGCGACGAAGAGCTTCCAGATTTCCGGAGCGACGTTGATGATATCCCAGATCCTGTCGCGGAACGCCGACGATGTCGCCATGCAATAGAGCATGATGAGCACCATCGGCACTCCGAACAGGCGGGTCGCCGTGACCCAGGGCAGCCCTGGCACCGCGAACGCGATGTAATCCGGCCAGCAGAGCAGCGCGAACATGAACGCCATCAGGCTCGCACCCAAGGCGCGCACGGGCGCCGCGCCGGCGTCCGGCAGCACCCACAGGACGATGCAGCCAAGCACCAGCAAGGGTGCCGTCAGCTGCACCAGGAGATAACGCCCCAGAATGGCGAACGAAAAGCCATAGAGGATCGAGAAGAGCGTCAGCGCCACGAAGCAGAGTATGCGATGACGGCGAAACCAGGACGCATGGACATAGCGTCCGATCGCCGGAGCGGGACGATCGCCGTCGCCGGCCCACCGTCGCCTGATGGTGGCGACCAGATCCGACAACCGGTCCAACGGCACGCGCCGCGCCAAACTGCTCATCTGCCTGCCCCCTTCGCGGACGCCATCCGCCACATCGCGACCGTCTCGTAAAGTCGAAAGACGACCTTCCGCTCACGCCACGCCAGAACGCCGAACACCATCGCGGTCAGCGCACAACTGCTCCATGCGGCCATGCCCGGATATCGCTGCATCATCCAGGCGGAGCCCGTCACCGCGACACTTGCCAGAACCAGCATCAGAACGCGCCCCGCGTCGACGCCTGTCCGCATGCCCAGCGCTTTGTTCGTCATCGCCACGATGATGGCGATACCGGCAAGCTCGGCGACCGCAATCCCCAGCGTCAGGCCCTCGAGACCGCCGATCGTCCACAAACCCGCGAACGCGGCGGGATAGGTCATCATGCGTATCAGATTGCCGGCCAGGACGACCCGGCTGTTGCCGAGAGCGAGGGCGGATGTCGTGGGCCAGATGCGGATGAAGCGGGCGACTTGCAGCACGCCGATCAATGCGATGATGACGGGGGGTTGCGCGAAGCGTGCACCGAACAGAAAGGGTGCGGCGACCGGCGCGATGATGGCGAAACCCGCCAACATGGCGAGCGACACCAGCAGCGCCTCGCCCGCCATCGTGTCGATCGCCTCCTCCAGCGTCGCGCGAGACGCCCTCGCGCGGACGATGATCGGCATCTGCATCGTATGGAGATATTTCATCAGCGTCGCGCTGGGGAAGTAGATGAGCAGCATGACCGCCGAATATCTGCCCAGCTCGACGATGCCGAGCTGACTGCCGACCAGAAGCCTGTCGCCCTGCCCCGACAGGAACAGCACCAGCCCGTTGAGCATGAGCGGCAACGCGAACAGCGCGAGACGAGGCGCGAGTTCGCGTGAATAGCCCAGTCGATAGCGGCGCTCCGCCATCGACTGCGACACCAGAACCAGCGCCAGCGATCGCACCGTCAATCCTGCCAGGGCGGCGACGTAACTCTGCGTCCACAATGCCGCTGCGATCATCGCACCCAGGCTGGCGACTTCCGCGATCATCATCGACGCACCTTCCCGGCGGAAGTCGTGATGCCGCTGCGAACGCCGGACGTCGAAATGCAGGAAGCCTCCGATCAGCGGCGCGAGACCCAGCCACATCAGGCCGACCGTCAGTCCGGGTTCGTTGTAGAACCAGGCGATCGGCCCTGCAAAAACCAGCAGCGCACCGGCGATCGCGAAACCCCTCGCGACCGACAACAGCTGCACCAGCGATTGCGCGCGCGGGTCATCGCCATGTTCGTCCTGAACGAGGAACCGGTCGCTGCCGCTGTCGCTGACCGAGTCGAAGAACTGCGCCGTCAGGATGAGCGTGACGGCGAGGCCAAGCTGTTCCGGACCGAGCAATCGTGCCAGCAACGTATAGCGAAGCAGCGCACACACCTGCGCAACGCCGACACCCGCCATATAGATTTTGGTCCCCTTGCGCGATCGCGCAGGGCCGTCGTCCGTCACCGTCCAGCCTCGATTCCGCTTAGAGCATCCGTAGCTACTGCGCCCTTAACGGATCGTGCCTATAGATGCCGACCTTCGCGGCACAAGTGTGGTGCGACGCACGGATCAGTAACCATAACACGCCCTTAACCTTGTCCGATCCATGGTCCGGTCGCTCTCTAGCGACGGATGTATCGATCGTGCGCCTGTTCTTCCCCCCCGCCTCGCCCCGTTCCGATCTGGCTTCGATCCTCAGCCAGTCCCGTGCCGCCTTTGTCGGCATCGCGCTGCTCAGCGCGGTGCTGAACGTGCTGCTGCTCGGCGGGTCGATCTACATGATGCTGGTGTACGACATGGTGCTGCCGGGTCGCAGCATCCCGACGCTGCTCGGCCTGTTCGCAATGGTGACCGCGGTCTATGTGTTCCAGGCGCTGCTCGATCACATCCGGTCCCGGTTGCTGCTCAACGTCTCCAAAAGCGTCGACATCGGCCTGTCCCGCCGCGTCCACCGCCTGATCGGCGAGATCGCGCGCACGCGCGGCGGCGATGCGTTGCAGCCCATGCGCGATCTCGACACGGTCCGCGGGTTCCTGTCCGGCGGCGGGCCGACCGCGATCATCGACCTGCCGTGGATGTTCTTCTTCATCGCGGTGCTGTTCATCCTCCACCCGCTGATCGGCGCGACGGTGATGGCGGGCGGTCTCGTCCTCGTCACGCTGACCTTCCTCACGGACCGGCTGTCCGCCGCGCCGATGGAGCGCGTCACCGCCACCGCGTCGCAGCGCCACCTGGCCGCCGAGGGATCGCGTCGCCATGCCGAGGTCCTCCGCGCGCTCGGCATGGAGGGGCGCGTCGGTGAGGGCTTCGCGCAGATCAGCCGCCAGCACCTGACCGCCAATGATCGGCTCGCCAGCGTCGCCGGCACGCTGGGCGGGATCAGCAAGGTCGTCCGCCTGCTCCTTCAATCGACCGTGCTGACGGTCGGCGCGCTGCTGGTGATGGACGGCCGCGCCAGCGGTGGCGTGATCTTCGCCAGCTCGATCCTCTCGTCGCGCGCGCTCGCGCCGGTGGAGATGGCGATCGCCAACTGGCGCGGCTTCATCGCGGCACGGGGAAGCTGGCGGCGGTTGAAGGCCTTGATGAACGCCCTCCCGCGAGAGGCCCCGCATCACACCCTGCCCGCGCCCGTCGCATCGCTGTCGGTCGAGGGTCTGTCGGTATGCCCGCCCGGCACCGACCGCATGACCGTTCGCGACGTGTCCTTCCGCGCCGAAGCCGGCGAGGCGATCGCGGTCCTCGGCCCCAGCGGATGCGGCAAGTCGACCCTGGTCCGAGCCCTGGTCGGCGTGACGCAGCCGGCCACAGGGGCTATCCGCCTGGACGGCGCGACGCTGGATCAATGGTCGGCCGACGATCTGGGCAGCACCATCGGCTATCTGCCGCAGAACGTCGAATTGCTCGGAGGGACCGTCGCCGCCAACATCTCCCGCTTCGAACCGGAAGCATCGTCCGAAGCCATCGTCACCGCCGCCACGCTGGCCGGCGTCCACCAGCTCGTCCTGCAACTGCCGGACGGGTACAATAGCGCGGTGGGTCAGGACGGCAGCGCCCTCTCCGCAGGGCAGCGACAGCGGATCGCACTCGCACGGGCGCTGTACGGCGATCCGTTCCTGATCGTGCTGGACGAACCGAACTCCAACCTCGACGAGGCTGGCGAAAAAGCGTTGGCGGATGCCGTTCGCGCCGCCACGGCGCGCGGCGCGATCGTGGTGCTGGTCGCCCACCGCGCCTCGATCCTCGATGCCGTCCACAAGGTTCTGCTGATGCAGGACGGCGAAGTCCGGGCCTTCGGACCGAAGGAAGCGATCGTGCCCGACCGCCGCCGCCCGCTCCGTATGCCCGACCGCATCGGCCAGTCCACGCCCGGACTGGACGTCGATACCGCCGCCTGACCGGCACGACGACGAGAGCCGCCGCCCGATATCCGGACGGCGGCCCCTTACGCCCTACTGGTACGCTTTACTCGGTACGCGGTACTGAACCGTGGATCAGAGGACGAAGTCGGCGGCGCTCAGCGAGGTCACGCCCACGACGTGGATCTTGATGTCCGCGACGCCGTCGCCGTTGGTGTCGCCCATGATATAGCTGTCGCCACCGACCTTCTCGTACCGGAGCTCTCCCGCGACGCGGTGGAACGCATCGGTGCCGATGAATTTGAACCCTTCGTCGGCCGCGGTGCGGGAATTGGCATCGACACCGCCCAGATGGATCTTGTCCTTCTGCGCGGACGAAAAATTGAAGATATCGTCCATCGACTGGTTGGCACCAGCCCTGAAGTCGGCCGTGCGGTATACGAACGTATCCTGCCCGCTACCCCCGTACAGCTTGTCCGCGCCGGCCCCGCCGTCGAGGACGTTCGTCCCGGCACCACCGTCCAGAACGTCGTTGCCGGCACCGCCATACAACAGGTCGTTGCCCTCTTCGCCGTACAGCCTGTCGTTACCCTCGTCGCCCTTCAACGTGTCGTTGCCGCTACCGCCATACAGCGTGTCGGCTCCGGCCCCGCCTTGCAGGTTGTCGTTGCCACCCTCGCCATACATCACGTTGTCACCCGCCGATCCCGACATGATGTTCGCAAGTTCGTTGCCATGCACCGTCAGGCCTCCAGCCATCAACCGGACGTTTTCGACGTTGGCGCTCATCGTATAGTTGACGTGGGTGGCGACGGTGTCGGTGCCCTCGTTCGCCGACTCCACGACGATGTCCCGCGCACTCTTGACGACGTAGGTGTCGTCGCCGACACCGCCGCTCATCGTGGTTGTGCCGCGCGCGCCGCCGGTCATCGTGTCGTTGCCCGCGCCGCCGTTCAGGGTGTAATCGCCGACGACCCCCGCGCGCAGATTGTCTGCACCCGCCGTGCCGTTCACCTGAACGGCGGTGAAGGTGTAGCCGTGGTCGGGCCGGCCGCCGGGAAGCGGATCGTCCACATACCCCATCAGAGCGACACGGCCCAGGATCTGCGCCTCGTACTTGTTCGCCAGATCGGGTGACCGGTCGTTCAGCTTCAGCCACGCGGACAGTGCCGATGCCGTTGCCGACGACGCGATGCCCGTCAGCACGTTCGCGGACTTGGTCACCTCGGCGTTGACGTATGAAAAGTCGCTGGCGACGTTCTCCGTCACGACCGCGCCGGTCGCATTCTGCACGCGGATCCAGCTTCCCTGGTCGTCGCGGCCGATCACGGTGTTCTGGCTGACCGTGAGGTTGTTGGCGCCCATGACGCCGATCCCGTTATAGGCCGCGCCGACGATCGTGTTGCCGCTGATCGTCACGTTCTGGAACGGCAGGTTGCCGACCTCGTCGCGCACCCAGATGCCCTGCACCACGCTGCCCGTTCCCCGGTCGAAGGTGTTGCCGGAAATGGTGATGTTGCTGGCCGATGCCTTGGTATTGGTCGTCCAGACCTGAATCGCATCGGGATGGATGTCCCCGGTGTGATCGAAATTCGTGAACACGTTGTTCTTGATCGTCAGGTTCGACGTTCCGCCGCCGGCGATCCCGTTGTCGCGAAGACCGGTGAAACTGTTGCCCGAGAACGTCACGCCGTTGCTGTCGATGTGGCACAGCGCATCGGTAAGCTGCTCGAACCGCGAGTTCGAGACGGTGACGTTGGAACTGTTCCGCACCAGCATACCACGGACGTCGTCGGACGCATCGTTGTCCAGCACCCCGTGCACGAACAGCTTGTCGAGGACGACGTTGCTCGAATTCAGCACCTGAAACGGCATATCGACGTTCTTGATGCCTGCATCCAGTTCGAGACCCGAAATCGTCAGGCCCTTGCTGTTGTTGATCTTCAGATCCGTCAGCACGGCCGGCTTGGCAGCGTTCAGCGATGTGATGGTGACGTTGCCGGCGATCTGCATGTTGCTCAGGTTGACCCCCGAATAGGTGCCCTGCTGCAGATACACGGTGTCGCCCGACTTCGCCGTCTTCAGCACGTTCAGCAAGCCGGCCGTGTCCTTGACCATGTAGCTCGATTCCATGAGGGTCGCGTCGTTGCCGAATGCCGGGTCGAACTTCGAGAATGCACTGTTAACGCTGACAGCCATGAAACTAAACTCCAGGGGGGCCGATGCGGAAAGTCGAACGGGGGGTCGCCGCCTTCCTTGCACTCCTGTTAGCCATTGAAACCTTTCACCCTCGCTGCCGGCTTCGGTTAAACCGCGAGTCACCTTGATTCACGGGGAGAATTGGCGAAATCCGGTGGGTTTCGAGCCTGAAACATTGAACCGGAAAGTAACATTGCCGGTACCGAATCTTACTGGCGCGGTAAGGTTTCGTGGGTCGCCACCAGATGATCGGCGTGCACGGCCCCGATAGACGGGGGCGTGCTGTACGGCTGACGATTCGCCGAAGCGGTCGATCCGCGACCGCGCCTCGCGCCGTAATGCCTTTGACAGGGTCGTCGACGGCAGCCGCCGTCGACGCTCACCGGATCGCGATGAGCGACTTCGCCAGTCCGTAAAAACGCTCGCTCTCGATCCGGGCATCCGGAAACAGACGCTTCATCTGTCGACGACCCAGCAGGTAGACCGATCCGACATCGTGCAGCGCGTCGTCGTAGTTCCGGACGCGCTCGCGGAAACCAAGCTTGAACGACATCAGCAATCTCGCCCGTAGCCATTTCGGAAGATACTGGAAAAACGGCGCCCTGAAATGGGGTTCCAGCGGAAACCAGTAGTTTGGCGTCTGAACATAATAATGCGGGGCGAGCCGGCGCACCTCGGCGGCCATCGCCTCGATATCGCGCCATGCGCCGACATGCTCGATCACGCTATTGGAGTGAACGATGTCGAAGGCCATGTCGTCGAAGGCAACGTCCCGGGCGTCCCCGCCCACGATGCGGAACTCGCCATGCTGGCCGTCTTCCGCGCCATAATTGAGGATCGTGATTTCCAGCCGGTACTTGGCCCAGAGGGGTTTCAGTCCTTGCCAGTAGGGCACGGTGCCGCCGACATCCAGTATCCGGATCGGCCGGTCTGCGACGTCCACCAGTTCCAGAAGCTCGGCAAAACGCGCGAAGCGCGCCACGCGGAAGCGATTGACGTCGACATTGTGCTCGCTAGCCTTGCGCGGGTCCGTTTGCCCACGTTCCAGAAGATCGGGCTTCGCCATGGAACTCCGGGGCTTATCCATAGAACTCATCGTTGGTGACTTCCCGATGGCGGCGTGTCGGTATCGCCATCAAACCACGTTCCCTGCGTCCGGATCAAGCGACCCGCGCCAGCCGGTTCAGGGCTTTCGCCCGTTCGGTACCGACCAGCGCGATGCGACCGTTGGACGGCGTCGCCTTCATCATATCGACGATGAAGGTGTTCAGTCGCGCCCAGTCGGCGTTCTCGCCTTCCCGCACCATGGACGCACGTACCAGAACACCGTCCGCGACGTACCCGTCCATGGCCGCTGCCAGCCGATCGCGCCGTTGCTCGCCGGCAGTGATCGGCAGATACTCGCCCAGCCGCGTCCAGTATAACATGTCTTCGGTTCGTCCACCGGCCGTGGCGGTCAATTCGACACTGGGGATCGTGATCCCCGATCCCAGCGTCACCGGATCGAAACGGTGTTCCGTAATCGCGAAGCCGACCGCCCGGTAGCACACTTCCGGTCGGTGTAGCTGCAACAGATCGCTCTGCGAATCCCCGTGCGCGATCAGCAGCATGATCGGCGCGCCGCCGTCGGTGTTGCGGTACGTCCGCGCGACGGTTTCGTTATACAACGTATCCGCCAGGCTCCCCGGCACCTTGGGCAGGACGATATCCCCGCCACCCTCCGCAGCCCAGGTGCCGAATGCGGTCGGAACCATCGTGGTGATCTTGCGCCCACCCGCCAGCGACAGCAGCCGTCTCGGCCGCAGCGTTTCGGCCCCCGCCAGCGCAGCCACGCAGCCAAGGCCGAACATCACGTCCCGCCGCCTCATGCCACCGACTCCGCCCGTGCCGTCCGTCGCCGGACCACGATCCTCTGAAGTCCCGCATCCAGCGCGAATACCAGCAGCAGCGCGAGCACGAACAACATCATGCCCGCCGTCACATGCAGGAATCCCTGTGCGACAGCGTCCCCGTAATAATAGGTCAGCAGTACCAGGACCGTCACGCGAACCATGTTCACGACGATCGCGATCGGCAGGATGAACGCGACCAGAAGAAGCGCATAGCGCCACGATGCACGGTGCATGAGGTAGATGTATAACAGCGTGATCGCTGTCAGGCCGATGATCGAATTCATGCCCGAGCACGCATCCTCGACCAGCAGCTGATATTGCGCGACCGTCATCGTCACCCCCTCACGGGAGATCGGATAACCCAGCGCGTGCAACGCGTTCGTGACCGTGTAGGAAATGAACATCCGCAATGGCGATGTGATCTTGTCGATCAGCCAACCGGGCGGCGGGATCAGGAAAGCGAGGTAGAATAAAGGGAACCAGTTCGCGGCCATCGCACGCCAGCCCACCAGCGACAGCGCCGCCGCCAGCAAGGCGGCGTATACCGCCAGTGTCTCCAGACTGATGAAGTCGAAGGCGCGGCCGAAGACGTACAGGAGCAAGGCCGGCACCATGATCGCCGCGATCTGCCACGGCGGTCCGGGTCGGCTGATCGCACCGACATCCTGCCGCTGCGTCGCCAGCAACCAGATCCCGGTGGCCAGTACGATCGGGCCGTGCGCTCCGATCTCCAGCGTCCAGACCTGCTGCCCCAGCGTCACGATCGTCGGGACCGCCATCACCGCAAATCCGAGGATCAGCGGCCAGTGATCCAGCCAACGACGATATCGATCGCGGGAGAGCGGAAATGCGGAAGTCGCCAAGTCCTGATGTCCTGCCTTGTGTCGACGCAACCGGTCAGGCCAGGGTCAGCACGGAGCCGATGATGACCGAATGGTCGGCCGTCAATTCCTCCGACAGGACTTTCACGTCGGACACGAACGACTTGTTCTGCCCGACCACGATCAGCGAATACCCGACCACCGTCGCGATCCGCCGCGCATCGGCCGACGCGTTCGATGGCGGCGTGTCGACGATCGTCACGTCGAATTCCCGCATGCACGTCTCGACCAACGCGTTGAAGCGTGGCGACGACAGCAGGTCCTGCGGCCGATCGGATCGTCCGCCGGCGAACATCACGGAAAGGCCGGGCAGCACATCGAACTGGATCGCGTCGCCGAACTTCACCGTCTCGCTGGCAAGACATTGCGCCAGTCCCGGCACCTCGCGGGACGGCCGGATCAGCGTGTGCACTTCGGGACGGCGCAGGTCCGCATCGATCAACAGCGTCTTCAGTCCGCCCTCGGAGAGCGCCACGGCGAGGTTAACCGCCAATGAGGTGCAACCGACGTCCGGCGTCGGGCTGCATAGCGCCAGCGATCGCCGGCCTTCCGCCAGATGCTGCGCCATGATGTGGGTGCGCAGAACGCCGACCGACTCGGCGTGCTCGCTACCGGGATCGCTCAAGACGACGACATCGTCGCTGATCGTGAACGTCACGTCGCCCTGATCCGTCCTGACGGATGCGGCGGCCGACTTGTCGTTGGTGACGACGGTGCTCATGCGACCTCCGGACCACGAAGGCGGAGGCGCTGCATAAGCGAAGGTCGGGATGCCCTGGTGGTGTCGACCTGGGCACCGACCACGACGATCACCGGAGCACCGGTCGACGCCAGATCCTCGACACCGCGAACGCGGCGGCTCAGCATTTCGGTGATGACCGCCGACAGGACACCCAGAGCAAGACCGAACAGGAACGATCCGATCAGGATCAGCGGCACGTTGGGAAAGCTCGGCCTCTCCGGCGTCACCGCGCTGCCGAGCAGCGTCAGACCCGAATCGTTCGATTCCGCCTGCTGACGAAGATCGGCGGCACGCGCGGCCGTTTTGACATACTGGTCGCGAACCACGGCGACGTCGGCACCCAGACGCCGCGCCTCCTCGACCTTGTTACGCTGGGAAATGACCTTGTTCGTCTGCGCCGCCACCTGGCCGGCGATCGATGGTCCGGTGTTGATCGTCGGCGCGGCCGTGCGCTCCTGGGCCACCGTCTGGGCCAGTGCCGTGCGCTGACGCTTCATGTCCTGGATCGTCGGATGATTGGGACCGAGCGCCTGCGATTCCGACACGATCCGCGCATCGAGCTGCGCCAGCGCCGCTGCGTTGGGCGACGGCGGCAGCGCGGCGGCAGGCGTGACAAGCGGCCCGGCCGTCGCCGATGTCGCCAGCGCCTTCAGGCGATTGCTCTCGGTATCGGTGTTATCGTCCTGAATGACGACGTTGTTCGCTTTCTCGAACGCCGTTTTCCGCGCTTCGGCGGCGGTCAGCTGTCCACGCAGTTTGACCAGCTGGGTATCGAACCAGTTCGCCGTACCGCCCGCAGACTCGCGCTTGAACGCCACGCTCTGGTCGACATAGGCCGCGCGAACCGCGTCGGCGACGGCAGCGGCGCTTTGCGGGTCATTGCCGGTATAGGTGATCTCGAGGATGTTGCTGCCCTCGACCGGCGTGACCTTCGTGTTGGCCGAGATGATCTGGCCCAGCCAGCGACGGAAATCCATGCTCCGGTCCGGCACCGCCGCGTTGTAGCTGGCCAGAAGCTGCGGCGAGTTGGTCCAGCCCAGACTGTCCACCACCGCACCGGTCACGCGATCGTCGCGGATCAGTTCGGCCTGCGTCGACATATAGGTCCGCGCGAAATTGCTCGCGATCACCTGACCGGTCACCGGGTCGGGCTTCAGCAGTTCCAGCATGACGCGCGACTTCGCTTCGTAACGCGTCGGCAGCAGCTGGATCGTCAGCAGCGCGGCGAGGAAACACCCCGCGGTCGCCGCGATCACGATCCAGCGCCGCGCCCACAGGATGCGACAGAATTGCAGGAAACTCATGAACCGAAACTCCGATGCCTCGACGCCACCTGTGGGTGGTAGCTTTTAGAACAGACGCTCGCCGACGACCACGACGTCACCGGGAGTGACCGCCGCGTTGAGATCGACCTTCTTCATTTCCTGCCCGTCGCGGAACACCTTGACGCGCTTCTCGGAACCCGACGGCGTCAGTCCGCCGCCCCGGGCCAGCGCCTTGCGCAGGCTCATGTCGGTATCGACCTTGTACACGCCGGGCGCCGCGACCTGACCATAGATATAGAAGGTTTCCGCCGATGCCAGGAACAGCTTGTCGCCCGGATTGACATAGGGGTCCTCCTTCTCGCCGCCCGTCGCCAACGCGACGATCGGCAGTTGAAGTTCCTCGCCGGTAACCCGGCGCAACGTCAGATTGTCGGCGGCGCTGGGCTTGGCGCCCCCGACGCGAGCCAGGATCTCGGACACGCGATACGCGCGGTCGATCGGCACCAGACCGGGACTTCCGACCTCGCCGAGCACCGTGACGTAGCGGCTGGAATAGGAGGCGATTTCGACGCTGATGACGGGCTTTTCGTAATAGCCTCCGGCCTTCAGCGCCTTCACGATCTCGGCGGACAATTGCAGCGTCGTCTTGCCCGTGGCGGTCAACGAACCGATCAGCGGCAGGGCGACCGTACCGTCGGTCTGGACCCTCACCCGGGCCTTGTAATCCTCACGACCGACGACGGTGACTTCGATGACGTCGCCCGTGCCCAGAATGTAGCCGGTGTCGCCGACCGAAGCGGCCGCGGGTGCGGTCGCCGCGGCAGGCGGCGGGGATGCCGGCACCGTCTGCGCCATCGCCACGGCGGGGACCGACAAGGCGAGGATCGCTGCGGTACCGGCTGATCCGGCCATCGTGTTCCAGAATTGCGTCAACATCGAACGCCCTGTTCCTCTTATGGAATGATATCAGAAGGTCGTCGAGATCCCCGTAACGACCCGCGTGCTCTTGTAATCGAAGATCGTCCCGTTGGCCTGCCGCGATTCCCGCGTTCCCGCCAGGGTCAGATTGATCCTTCTCAACAGGCGATAGCGACCGCCGACCGTGACGCTACGGGTCTGGTCATTAACAAGCGATGGACCCAGCACGAGAAAACCGCCGCGGTAGTTACGATCGCGCGAATACAGGTTCAGGTTGATGCCGGCCCGCTCGGACAGTGCGTAGTCCGCATTGAAGGAATACAGCTCCTCGACCGAATAATTCGCGTCGACCCGATTGGACGGCTGAACCGCGCGCGAGACGTCGAACGTCCACAGCAGGCTGGTGCCGATCCTCTGCGTGATCTGTCCCCGATAGGTTATGCCGGAGAAATCATTGACGCTCCGCTGCGAATCCGTCGATGTGTAGCTGACCTCGACCAGCCCCGAGAGCCTGGAGCCGATCGCACGCTCGAAGCGGATACCGCCACCCTTGCTTTTGAACCCGTCGCTGTCCGGCAAACCGACGATGGAAGACCGGTTGGGAAAAGATGTCGTCGAATAGCTTCCGAACAGCGTCAGCAGACCGAATGTCGGGCGCGAATAGGACAACCCGGCCTGAGCCGACGTCGAGGAGTAGTCGGAAATACGGCGGATGCCGGCACTGTTGTCGACCCATGTCTGCTGGATCGACGCGGTCGGCTTGATCCCGATCGCACCACCGCACGCGGCGCTCACGCCGATGGATTTGATGTCTTCCTGATTGCGAACCCGCGAGGATATGGTCCCGACGGGATCGGTGATGAAGAACAGGTCGCCGAGGTCGCTCTGCCGCCGCGCATAGTTTGCGGTGAAGGCTCCGCTGCATTGCGACACCTGGAAGCCGGCCGCACCGTCCAGATTGACCCGCTCGCTGTTGAGGCGCGTGTTGTTCTGGTAGAAATCGTAACCGACCGCACCGATCAACGACAGGGACTGGCGGCCGAGCGGCAACAGCGCGTCGATCGTCAGCGACGGCGTATACCGCATGTCCTCCTTGGTCAGGCCGCGGCGAACGCGCAGCTCGTCGCTGGTACGCGAGATATTCGAATCATAGGTCGCGGTCGCGCGAACGCCTGCGGTAAGATGCCGCTCCGGCGCAGCGGTCTGCGCATAGGCCGACGTGGCGCCCATCATGGCGCTCAACGCGATCATCGTACGGCCCGTCGTGTTCATCTGCCCGCCCCCGGCTCTAAATTGTCGCGTCGCCCCGCCCTTTTGGCGACACGGTGTGGTGCGGGTCCGCTGCCGGATCCGCACCATCGTCCTTACTTGGCGGCGGCCGGGGCCGTCCCGCCCTTGGGCGCGCCCGCATTGCCCGGGGCATCGGCCGGCGGGCCATAATCGGCGTTGTACTTCACCGTCGATGCGCCCTGCGTCGCGATCTGCTGCATCTGGTTCCGGACCGCCTCGGACGTCTTGCGCTGGCGCAGCATCTGCTGTGCGACGGCAACGGCACGGTCACCGGTGAACGGGTCGGTGCGCGCCTCGCGGACCTGATTGATGAGCACGCCGCCCTGGTTCGGCACCACGAAGACCTCGCCCGCCGGCAGCGCCGCGATCTTCTTCACCATTTCCGGATCGCTCGTCGCGCCGTCGATCGCACCGACCGCACGCTGATGTGGAACCCCGCGCTGGGTCAGCAGCTGCTCGACCTGATCGAGCGTCTTGAGCGGCTGCATCTCCTGCAGCACGGCCGGCGGCACGCCCGGTGCCACGACCTGATCGACGACGAACAGCTTGCGCTGGGCGAAGCTGTCCGGATGGTCGGAGACGTAACGCTCCGCTTCCTGCTTGCTGGGCTGCGGCACCGCGGCGGCCAGCTTGCGCTCCAGTGCGGAGATCGCGACCAGCTCGTCGGCCTTCGCCTTCTGCATCGCGAATTCGGGGGCCTGATCCAGCTTCTGGTCGGTCGCCGCCTTCGCCAGCAGCTTGCGGTTGACGATCGACTGCAACGCCCGGCGCTCCAGTTCCTTCTGAGCTTCCGGATTCGGAGCCTTCGCGCCACCCAGTTCCATGCGCAACTCGTTGGCGGTGATCTCCTGCCCGTCGACCGTCGCAACGACCTGACCGGTCGGCGTTCCACCGCCCCCGCTGCCGCACCCGGAGAGCAACGCGGCCATGCCGGCCACAGCGATCAACCCAGCAGAACGCATGCCTTAATTCCTCCACCCCAACTACGATCGTCGCGACTAGCGCAGATGGTTCCCTAAGAGAAGCCGGCCACCGCGATTAACGCTCTTTGTCGCCCATGCCGTGGCGCGGGAGCCACGTTTCCCTGACCCCTGTATCATGGGGGGACATGGCCAGCCCGGATGCCGCCGCCATTGACCGCGCATCGAAATGTAATCGCTGGTTATCAGCTTCTTAAGCACGGCCACCTACAGCGTTCGGCAATGCACTCCCCCTCGCGAGTCCGCCGATGACCTCGACCTCCGCTTCCGGCTCTCCCCTGCGGACGATGCTGAACCGATCCCGCCGGACGATGGTGGTGATCGGCATCCTGACCGTCGGCCTGGCGCTGCTCACGGTCGCCGCGGCGCTCTATCTGATGATGCTGCTGGACGTCGCCCTGGCAAGCCGCAGCACCGCGACGATCGCGGGCATGGTCGCGATGATGGCGGGTGCGACCGGCGTCGCCGTCGTCATGGCCCGGCTGCGTACGCGGTTGCTCGCCCGTCTGGGGGCGACGTTGTTCATGCGGGCGGAGGAGCCGCTGGCGCGCGGGATCACGCATGCCGGCGATCCCCGCACCGCGCGCCGCACGATCGCGGCCCTGACCGATCTGGAGACGGTGCGCGGTTTCGTCGCCGGACGCGGCGCTACGGCGTTCGCCGACACGGCGATGATGCTGATCGCGCTTCCCGTGCTGCTATGCCTGGGCGTGTGGCTGACGCTGACGTGGCTGGCCGCGGCCGGGATCATGATCGCGCTGCTCGTCCGCGCCGCCGCCGCCGCGCGGTCCGCGCTGGCCGCCCGCAACGACGCCGCGGCGGAGACCCTGCTCGATGTCGGCGATCCCGTGTTGCTGCGCGCGCTCGGGATGCACGACCATGCCGCCGCCGCGCGCCGCCGCGCCGGACAGCGCAACGCGACGCTGGCGCAACGGCGCGACCTCGCCGCGGCCCACCGCGTGACGAACGCCGGCATGCTGACGCTGCTCGCCTGGGTTGCGGCGGTCGCGGTCGGCAGCGTGATGGCGACCGGCGACGCGGCCAGCGTCGGCGCGATCGTCGCCGCCGCCTTCATGACCCACCGGTCGCTCTCCACCCTTGGAGAGGCGATCGCCCGTGTCGATGCGCTGGCCGGCGCGCGGGCCGCGTGGAACCGGGTCGATGCGCTGCTCTCCGCCCTGCCCTCCCCCAACCAGCGCCTCGCGCTGCCGGCGCCGTCCCTGTCGCTGACCATCGACTCCCTGTCCCTCGTGGTGGCCGATACCCGCCGCGTGATCCTGCGCGATATCGGCTTCGACCTATCGGCCGGCGATATCGTCGTCGTCGCCGGGCCGATGGCGGCGGGCAAGTCGGCGCTGCTGCGCGCACTGGTCGGCGGCTGGACGCCCACCGTGGGCAAGATCCGCCTCGACGGGGGCACTCTCGACCAATGGGAGCCGGCCGCGCTCGCCCGCCACGTCGGCTATCTCCCGCAATCGGCCGAGCTGTACGAAGGTACCGTCGCGCAGAACATCGCCGCGTTCGATCCCGCCGCCGATCCGGCTGCCGTCCTCGCCGCCGCGCGCGCCGCGGGTATCCACGACATGATCGTCCGGCTGCCCCGTGGCTATGACACGATCGTCGGCCCGTTCGACGGCGACCTGTCCGCCGGCGAGCGTCAGCGCATCGCACTGGCTCGCGCGTTGCACGGCGATCCGTTCCTCGTCGTCCTCGACGATCCCGCCGCGCACGCCGATGCCGAAAGCCACGCCGCGCTGGCCAGCGCCATGCGCGCCGTCGCCAAGCGGGGCGGCATCGTCGTCGCAGTCGGTCATGCCGCCGCGATGATCGAGGAGGCCAATCTGCTGCTGCTGCTCCGTGCCGGCCGCATGCAGGATTTCGGCCCCAAGGACGAGGTCCGGCGTCGTCTGGCGGAAGCACGCGCCGCCGGCCGCCAGCGTCAACAAACCCCGGAACTCGCCACGGTGAAGGAGTAACCGCCCGTGTCCTATCAATATCCCGTTCCCTTCGTCGCCGAACGCGAATTGTCGCTGCTCGACGACCCGCAGGCCGATGTCGGCCGCACCGTCCGCTTCGGAATGGTCGCGGTCGGCGTGCTCGCCGCGGGCCTCGTCGGGGCGGCCGCCTTCGTACCGATCACCGGCGCGGTGATGGGGTTCGGCGAAGTCTCCGTCGCCTCCAAGATCAAGAAGATCGCCCACCCCACAGGCGGCGTCATCGCCCAGGTGTTCGTCCATGACGGCGACCGGGTGAAGCGCGGCCAGCCGCTGATGCGCCTCGATACGACCGTCGCCGGCGTCAACGCCAGCACCTCGGCGCAGAGCTACGACCAGTTGCTTGCCGCCCGCGCGCGGTTGGTGGCGGAGCGCGACGGCCTGTCGTCGATCGCCTTTCCCGCCGAGCTTCTGTCGAGCACCGCCGCCGATGCGAAGGCGGCGATGACCGAGGAGTCGCGCCTCTTCCGCCTTCGCCAACAGGCGCGGGCGGGCCAGCAGGCACAGTTCGCGGAACGCATCCGTCAGGCGAACGAGCAGATCGCCGGGCTGCAGGCGCAGGTCACCGCCTCCCGCCGCCAGTCCGCCCTGATCGAACCCGAGCGGGAGGGCGTCCGCGCGCTCTACGCCAAGAATCTCGTGACCGTCGCGCGCATGAACCAGCTGGAGCGGACCGCCGTCGAACTCGACGGCGGCGCAGCCTCCCTCCGCGCGCAGATCGCGCAGATCCGCGCTCATATCGCCGAACTGCGACAGGGATCGATCCAGTTGAGCCAGGACGCCCGCAGTCAGGCCGCGACCGAACTGGCGGAGGTGATGACCCGGCTCGGCGACCAGCAGGTCCGCCACGTCTCCGCTAGCGACACGTTCGACCGCTCGATCCTGCGCGCGCCCAGCGACGGCGTGGTCAGCGATCTCGGCTACAGCACGATCGGCGGCGTCGTTCCCGCCGCGCAGACGATCGTCTCGATCGTCCCCGACGCCGACCGGATGGTCATCGACGCGAAAGTCAGCCCCGCCGACATCGATCAGCTCCATACCGGCCAGCACGCGACGCTGCGCTTCACCGCATTCAACCAGCAGACGACGCCCCAGCTTGACGGCACGCTCCGTCGCGTCGCCGCCGAGCGTACCACCGAAGACCGCACCGGCAGCGCCTATTACAAGGTCGAACTCGCGATCGCGCCGGGTCAGTTGCAGCGTCTGGGCAGCATGAAGCTCGTTCCGGGTATGCCGGTCGAGGCGTTCGTCCAGACCGGCGACCGTTCGCTGCTATCCTACATCACCAAACCGTTGCGCGATCAGCTCAGCCGCGCGTTCCGCGAGAATTGATCCTTTCGACGGCCGCCGGACGGACATTCCGGCGGCCGTCCTCGCTCGCGATGGCAGCTATCCATTCGGGATCGATCACGGGACAGCCTTCATCCCGGCCGCTGACCGAACGCACGCCGGCGTTTTCAGAAAGCGTTGCGGTGCACCACGACCTTCGCGGTCGACAGCAGGATGCCGAGATCGCGCCACAGCGTCCAGTGCTCGAAATATTCCAGATCGGATTGCAGCCGGTTGATGAGGTCGTCCCGCTTCAGCGTCGCGCCGCGATGGCCACGAACCTGCGCCAGACCCGTGATCCCCGGCTTCAGCGCGTGGCGGTGCCAGTAACGCTGGTCGACGTCCCAGAACAGTTCCAGACCGGCCAGCGATCCCAGTGCATGCGGGCGAGGCCCGACGAGGCTCATGTCGCTGCGCAGCACGTTGAATAGCTGTGGCAGTTCGTCGAGGCTGCTCGCGCGGATGATCCGGCCCACCCGCGTGATCCGCGAATCGGTGCGCGAAGCGGAGGTATTGCCGTCCGCGTCGCACTGGTCGGTCCGCATCGACCGGAACTTGTACAGCTCGAACAGGCGATTGCCGCGCCCCAGGCGCTGCTGCCTGAACAACACCGGTCCCGGACTGTCGAGCTTGATCGCCAGTGCAACGGCCAGCAACACCGGCGTCAGCACGATGATCGCCGGCACCGTCAGCACCAGATCCATGGTCCGCTTCATGAAACGGTCCCGCATATCCATGACGCCGGTCGACACCTGCATCGTCGAGTGGCCGTGGAACCGGCCCAGCCGCGTCGCGCCCATCTGGTCGAACTCGGGCGCGATCACATGCGCGGGAACATCGGTCCCCTTCAGGAGATGCGCCCATTCGGCACGATCCTCCAGCCGGCAGCAGACGAAGACGTAATCGGCCCCGCGCACCACCGAGCCCAGCCGGTTCAGCATCATCGGATCACGCGCATCGGGGCGAAGGCCGAACGCATCGGCATCGATCACATGCGCGCCGGGGATCGGTTCGATCTCGCAGCGATCGAGGATCACCAGTTCGCTGCGCATCGCGGCCAGCCCGTCCTTGACGCGCTGGTTCAACAACCACCGTCCCCCGATCAGGAACATCCCGCTGAGGGCCGAGCCGGCGCCGAACACCAGTCGCGATACGACGGAGCTGGTCTGGAGGAAGAACGCGACGAACAGCACGAGGGCCAGCGCCTCGAACAGCGCCACGATCGCGCGCTGCAATCCGGTGCGCCAGTCGATCAGCGCCTGATTGCCATAGGAGCCGTTGTTGAACGAGAAGAACAGGAAGATGGGCGTGGTCATCAACGCCAGCAGAAAGCCGTTGGTATAGCGCGTCGTGACCCGGAGCATGCCGCCGATTTCAAAGCCCAGGAAGATCGCGATGACATCCGCGACGGCAAGCGCCGCATAGTAACGATAGCGGCGCGCCTGACGCGACATCATCGACATTGGCGCGTCGGGGCCGTCGATCGGTGTCCCTTTCATAGCCCGCGTCGCGGCGTTCATCGTTCGCTACCCCTGCCCACGGCCCAAATGGCGAGTCCGGGATGTCCCTGTACGCTCATCCGGGCCTTCGTTTGCGGCCCGAGTTTGTCCTAGCGTTAGCAGACAGTGCCAAAGCTGAACAGCAAGGACAACGACTTCTGCGGCAGCGCAGCACGACCAGGGCTCCGCTCGTCGCGCGGGCCAGTCAGGCCAGATAGAACCACCCGGCTACGGCTGCGACATAGCCGGTCGCCAGCGCGACATAGCCGCCGGCAACTGACAGACGGTGAACCAGCGTCTCGATCCGGTCGGCTCCGACGTCCGGGGCGGGCAGGCGGAGGTCGGCGCGCATTCGCCGTTCGATCTCGGCCTGCAGGTCGGCGATCTGGCCACCGGGAACGAACGGTGCAGCCATTGCGCCCAGCGGGCCACTATGGTCCGTTGCCCTCGACCCGGGCGCTCGCCGCTGTGCCATCATGATCGATGCCCTCCTGTGGAGAAGGCACCATGACGACCCATCGTTGAGTATTCTTTAAAGCGATCGCAGCACCGCGTTAAGCCTTCCCCCGCAGGATCAGCCCGCCGACGACCTCGCGGACGCAGTCTCCGTCCGGTCGGCGGGTGTGATCGAGGCGACGAACGGAGCGGGTCCCTCCACCGGTAACGGCGTCTCGACGCACAGATCGCGGATCGGACGGACCGGGGCGGGGCTCGTTGCCTGATGGACGGCGCTGCGGACGGGCGGGACGGTCATCACCGCTCCGGCCGTCAGCACCGCCGGGCACACACACAGCATCAGCTTGCCGGCGACGCCGCTACCCGCCGACTGCGCAGCGGCGTGCGCCGCCAGCGTCGCCGTCATGTCCCCGGCCGCGATCGGCGTGGCTCCAGCCCACAAGGCGGTGGCGGCGGCGGCCTGCGGCGCAACCTGCCGTGCCGAGATACGCCCGTTGCGGCGATGGCGAAGTCCGGCACCCAACAGGCCGAACCCCAGGATCAGCATCAGCCAGACGGATGGCTCCGGCACCGATACGACCGGTGGCCCCGGTGGCACGACCGTTGGCTGGGGCGTCGGGATTGCCGTTGGCGTACCAGTGGGTTGCGGCGTCGGCACCACCGTCGATGTCGCCGTCGGGACCACGGTCGGCTCCGGCGTCGGTGCCAGGGTGGGCTGCGACGTCGGCACCGCCGTCGGTTCCGGTGTCGGCGTGACGATCACACCGCCGCCGCCGCCGCCCGGTGTCCCGATCGGCGCGAACCCTACCGGAACGAAGCCGCTCGCCGGCCCGCCGCCGGGCGAACCCAGCGGGGCGATCGGCTCGTCTGGAATCGGAGCGGCGAAACTGACGAGAGGCACGATCGGGGCCGTGACGATGCCGCTGCCGGGGCCCAGTATGGGATCGCAGATAAACTCGCGCGGCGGCATCGACGCCTTCACCAGACGCGGCTGCGTGGCGTTCGGCCTCGCCGGTCGCGATGCGGCCTTGGGTTTTGGCTTCGGAGCCGTGGCATGATTCACCACCCGCTTCGCAGCAGGGACCGTGGCAACCGCCGTCGCCATCAGTGCAGGCGGACACACACACAGAGCCGCCTTGGATAAAAGCGAAAGCGCCAACCCAAAATCCTTCCAAGTTCGATCATGCGTCGCAGAATGAAGCGAGTCAAAGTCATTCTCTGGCCGTCACAACGCACGGAATATCGAAACGACACAACAAGGTGGTTAGAATCGCATTCACCAGCTCTCTTGGCATCGTTTTCAAGGGTGGAGGTCCATCCGGGGTGCGACGGAAAGTCATTCCGTCGGTCGCCACGACGGAACCGCCATGCCGCTGCTGCCGCTCATCATCGCCCTGCACGCATCCTTCACCTCCGTCCTGCCGCTTGAGCAGCGGATGGCGATGGACGTGCTTGCGGAACTCAACCGCGCGCGCACCGACCCGGTCCGCTACGCCGAGTCGCTCCGCACCTATCGCGGCTATTATCGCGACCGCGTGATCGTCAGCCCCGTCACCGCGATCCGCTACCTGACCGTCGAGGGCGTCGCGCCGGTCGACGAGGCGATCGACTATGTGGTCCGTCGCGAGCGTCAGGCTCCGCTGGCACCCGCCGCCGCGCTGGCCGCCGCGGCCAGCGATCATCAGGCCGAGCAGCAGCGCGATGGCGCTGTCGGTCATGACGGCCCCGACGGCAGCACGCCGGGCGACCGCGTCCGCCGGCGTGGCGGCGGCCGTTATGTCGGCGAGGTCATCGCCTATGGATCGGAGGACGCCGCCGATGTCGTCCGCCAGCTGGTGGTGGACGACGGCGTCGCCGACCGGGGCCACCGCACCCTGCTGTTCGACGACAGCATCCGCTACGCCGGCGTTTCGTGCGGCGGCCACCCGGTCTACCGCTACATGTGCGTCATCACCGTCGCCCGCACGCGGGACGGTCGTCCGCGGTCCGGCTGACCCGCCGGTTCCCCCCGCGGGCCGGATGGTCTAAGCGGCCCGCCATCGCAGCTACACCCGGGGGTCCGCCGCACCGATGCCCAGTCCCGTCCAGTTGATCCGTCCGAAGCGCCACGGCGATGCACGCGGGTGGTTCATGGAGGTATACAGCGAGCGGACGTTCGCGGAGGCGGGCATCGCGTGTCGCTTCGTGCAGGACAACCATTCGCTGTCGGTGCCCGCCTTCACGCTGCGCGGCCTCCACTTCCAGACGCCGCCACACGGGCAGGACAAGCTGGTCCGCTGCCTGCGCGGATCGATCTACGACGTCGCGGTCGATCTGCGCGCCGGCTCGCCGACCTATGGCCGGTGGGTCGGCGCGGAACTGTCGGCGGAGAACGGCCACCAGCTGTTCGTGCCGGTCGGCTTCGCGCACGGCTTCCTGACGCTCGAACCCGATACCGAGGTCGCCTACAAGGTGTCCGATCTCTACGCGCCCGAGTGCGACGGCGGCATCGCGTGGGACAGTTGCGGCATTGCCTGGCCGCTCCCCGCCGGCACGACGCCGGAGCTGTCGGGCAAGGACGCGAGGCAACCCACACTGGCCGCGTTCGACAGCCCCTTTCCCTATGACGGCCGCCCGCTGGCGCCGCTTTCCTGAGGTCACCTTCATGCGCGTACTCGTCACCGGCGGGGCCGGCTTCATCGGTTCGGCGCTCGTCCGGCACCTCATCGCGGACAGCGAGCACGAGGTGCTGAACCTCGACAAGCTCACCTATGCCGGCACGCTGACGACCGTCGAGGCGGTGTCCGACAGCCCTCGCTACCGCTTCGTGCAGGGCGACATCGGCGACGCCGAACTGGTCGCGAGGACGCTCGCCGAATTCCGTCCCGACGTCATCACGCATCTGGCCGCCGAGAGCCATGTCGACCGCTCGATCGACGGACCGGGCGCGTTCATCCACACCAACATCGTCGGCACCTTCACGCTGCTCGACGCCGCACGCACCTACTGGTCGGGGCTGGACGAGGACGCGCGTGCGCGCTTCCGCTTCCACCACATCTCGACCGACGAAGTGTACGGGTCGCTCGGCGACGAGGGGCTGTTCACCGAGGATACGCCCTACGACCCGCGCTCGCCCTATTCGGCGTCCAAGGCGGGCTCCGACCATCTCGTCAGCGCCTGGGGCCACACCTACGGCCTGCCGGTGGTCGTGACCAACTGCTCGAACAATTACGGGCCGTATCACTTCCCCGAAAAGCTCATCCCGCTGATGATCGTCAAGGCGCTCGCGGGGGAGACGCTGCCCGTCTACGGTCGCGGCGCGAACGTGCGCGACTGGCTCTACGTCGAGGATCATGTCCGCGCGCTGCGCGCGGTGTTCGAGCGCGGCCAGCCCGGCCGCAGCTACAATGTCGGCGGCAACAACGAGAAGACCAATTTGTCGGTGGTCGAGACGATCTGCACCATCCTCGACGATCTGCGCCCGCGCGCCGATGGCGAGAGCTATACGAAGCAGATCGGCTTCGTCGCCGACCGCCCCGGCCACGACGCGCGCTACGCGATCGACGCATCGCGCATTCGCGACGAACTCGGCTGGGAGCCTGCCGAGACGTTCGAGACCGGCATCGAGAAGACCGTGCGCTGGTATCTCGACAACGAGGCGTGGTGGCGTGCCATCGTCGACGAGCGGCAGGCGGACCAGCGCCGCGGCCTCGCCGCCTGATGCGCGCCATCCTCGTCACCGGAGGCGGTGGCCAGCTCGGCACCGCGCTCGCGAAGCATGTCTGGCCGCAAGGCTATCATGTCATCACCAGCGACACGGCCGATCTCGACCTGACCGACACCGCCGCCATCGCCGCAAAGGTGGCGGCGGGCCATGACGGCCGGCCCTTCGCCGCGGTGATCAACGGCGCGGCCTATACCGCGGTCGACAAGGCGGAGGACGATGTCGTCACCGCCTGGGCAGTCAACGCACAGGCCCCCGCCGCCTTCGCCGCCGCCTGCAAGGCGGCCGCCATCCCGCTGGTGCAGGTGTCGACCGACTATGTCTTCCCGGGCGACAAGGACGGCGCGTGGGAGGTCGACGATGCGGTGGCCCCCCTCAACGTCTACGGCGCGTCGAAGCTGGGCGGCGAACTGGCGGTCCGCACCGGTACCCCGCACCACGTCATCGTCCGCACCGCGTGGGTGGTGAGCGCGACCGGGCATAACTTCATCAGGACGATGCTGCGCGTCGGCGCGGACCGCCCCGCCCTGTCGGTCGTCGCCGACCAGCATGGCAGCCCGACCTCGGCGACCGATCTCGCCGCGGCACTCGCGACGATCGCGGTGCGGCTGATCGAGGACCCGGACGCCCCCACCGGCACCTTCCACGTCTCCAACGCCGGCGCGACCAGCTGGGCGGGCTTCGCGGAGGAGATCTTCCGGCAGGCCGCCTTGCGGGGCGGTCCCTCCCCCATCGTGCAGCCGATCGCCACCGCCGACTATCCGACGCCCGCGCGCCGGCCCGCCAATTCGCTGCTGAGCCACGTCGCGATCGAGCGCGCCTACGGCATCCGCCCGCGCGACTGGCAGGCGGCGCTCTCCGACATCCTCGACGAACTGCTGGGACCGACATCATGAAGGGCATCATTCTCGCCGGCGGCTCCGGCACCCGGCTCCACCCGGCGACGCTGGCGATCAACAAGCAACTGCTGCCCGTCTACGACAAGCCGATGATCTACTACCCGCTGTCGGTGCTGATGCTGGCGGGCATCCGCGACATCCTCATCATCTCGTCGCCGGAATATCTGCCAAATTACCGCCAGCTGTTCGGCGACGGCTCGCTGCTCGGCCTGACCATCCAGTATGCCGAGCAACCCCGGCCCGAGGGTCTCGCACAGGCGTTCACGATCGGCGCGGACTTCATCGGCGACGACAATGTCGCGCTGGTGCTGGGCGACAACATCTTCTTCGGCGCGCATCTCACCGACCTGCTCGCCAGCGCCGTCGCGCGCAAGGACGGCGCGACCGTCTTCGCCTACCGCGTCGACGATCCGGAGCGCTACGGCGTCGTCGAACTCGACAATGGCCGCGCCATCAGCCTCGAGGAGAAGCCCGCCGCGCCCAAGTCCAGCTACGCCGTCACCGGCCTGTATTTCTACGACAATCGCGTCGTGCAGTTCGCCCGCGACCTCAAACCCTCGGCCCGCGGCGAGCTCGAGATCACCGACCTCAACCGCCTCTACATGCAGGCCGGCGACCTCTTCGTCGAACAGATGGGCCGCGGCTATGCCTGGCTCGACACCGGCACCCACGATAGCCTCCTCGAAGCCTCCGAATTCGTCCGCACCATCCAGCACCGCCAGGGCATCCAGGTCGCCTGCCTCGAGGAAATCGCCTTCCAGCAAGGCTTCATCTCCGCCGACGAAGCCCGCGCGAGGGGCGAAGCCTTCCAGAAAACCGCCTACGGAAAAGCCATCCTCAATGCCGTGAAAGAGGGGCGGTAGGGCGCGATCCGACCTTCATGCCCTTCCCCGGCCGGGAAGGATCATGGCGAAGATGTCGAAACCGCCCCGGCCCCCATCCCCATCCCCGCCACCACCGCGTCGATCCGCCGCAACGTCGCCCGAAACGCCTCCAGTTCCCCTGCCCCGAACGCCGCGAAGATCGATCGCTCCACCTCCAGCGCTTTCGGCGCGACATCGGCATAGAGCGCGCGTCCCGCCGCCGACAGTACCAGCAGATGCGACCGTTTGTCGTCCGGGTTCGCCGCCCGCTCCAGCAAGCCCCGCCCGGTCAGCGCGATCGCCGCGCGGCTGACGGTGACCTTGTCCATCCGCGTGCGCGCGCCGA
Source organism: Sphingomonas sp. Leaf343 (assembly GCF_001423765.1). Taxonomy (GTDB): domain Bacteria; phylum Pseudomonadota; class Alphaproteobacteria; order Sphingomonadales; family Sphingomonadaceae; genus Sphingomonas. Next base: position 945,285 of record NZ_LMPG01000001.1, on the reverse strand, counting down.
TCGCCTGCTGGCTGATCCCGTCATGCTCGGCGACGACCGCGATGATCCGCCACTCCGGAATGCGCAGGTCGAACAGCGCGATATAGATCTGCGCCACCGTCTCGCTCACGAGGTTCGACGTATAGGACAGCCGGAACGGCAGGAATTCGTCGAGGCGCAACGTCGGTTCGTCCATTCCAGCATTGGTAGCATTTGACACCGGTTGCGCAATCCGGCAGCTTGGTATCAATTGATACCGGATTTGGAGCGGACGATGGCGACCCTTGCACCCGAGAACACTTCCCACGAGACCAATGCCGCGACGGCGAACCCGCTGGGTCTCGACGGTTTCGAATTCTGCGAATTCACCTCCCCCGATCCCGACGCACTTGCCGCCCAGTTCGAGGCGATGGGCTTCGTCGCGGCGCATCGTCATCCGTCCAAAGATGTCGTCCGTTACAAGCAGGGCAAGATCAACCTGCTGCTCAACCGCGAGTCGGCTGGCCAGTCCGCCGACTTCCGCGCCGCGCACGGTCCGTCCGCCAGCGGCATGGCGTTCCGCGTTGCCGATCCGCAGTCGGCCTACGCTCACGCCATTGAGGAGGGCGCACAGGCGGTCGACGCCGCCCGCGGCACGCTGGGCGAAGAGGCCTGCGTGATCGAGGGCATCGGCGGATCGTATCTGTATCTCGTCAAGGCCGGCGCGGACCTCTACGCAGACTGGACGCCCGTCGAGGGCGCCGCCGAAGCCGAAGCCGCGAACAACGTCGGTCTCGACCTGCTCGACCACCTGACCCACAATGTGCGCCGCGGCGAGATGCGGACATGGTCCAGCTTCTACGGCCGCCTCTTCGGCTTTCAGGAGCAGAAGTATTTCGACATCAAGGGCAAGGCGACCGGCCTGTTTTCGCAGGCGATGATCGCCCCGGACGGAGCGATCCGCATCCCGCTGAACGAGTCGCAGGACGACAACAGCCAGATCGAGGAGTTCCTCCGCGAATATCAGGGCGAGGGCATCCAGCACCTCGCGCTGACGACGGAGAACATCTTCGACACCGTCGAAAAACTCCGCGCCCGCGGCGTCCGGCTTCAGGACACGATCGAGACCTATTACGAACTGGTCGACAAGCGCGTCCCCGGCCACGGCGAAGACCTCGACCGCCTGAAGCGCAATCGCATCCTGATCGACGGCAATGTCGGCGACGAGGGCATCCTGCTCCAGATCTTCACCGAGAACATGGTCGGCCCGATCTTCTTCGAGATCATCCAGCGCAAGGGCAATCAGGGCTTCGGCAACGGCAATTTCCAGGCCCTGTTCGAAAGCATCGAACTGGATCAGATCCGGCGCGGCGTGATCCAGGTCGACGCGTAAGCGTCGACCGGACGCCGCGCGCCGGCGCGGCCCGCGCCCGGCCAGCGCAGCGGAGCCGGCGCACAAGGCGCGGCCCTTCGACTGCCTGCAAGGGCAGGCGCTCAGGACAGGCTTCGCGACTGACGCGCCGGCGGGTGAGTGGCTCCCGCCCTCGCCCAGCGCGGGCTAACGCGAGCCAGCCCCTCTCCCTTTAGGGGACGGGGAAGGACGAGCGAAGCGCCCGCGGGTGAGGACACTCCCCCCATCGGAAGAACCAAGAGATGCCAGACTACATCCCCGGCTTCGCCAACCACATCTCCACCGAGGCCGTCCCCGGCGCGCTCCCGATCGGCCGCAACTCGCCACAGCGCCCGGCCTTCGGCCTCTACGCCGAACAGCTCAGCGGCACCGCCTTCACCGCGCCCCGGCACGAGAACCGCCGGAGCTGGCTCTACCGCCTCCGCCCCACCGCCGAGCATCCGGCCTACACCCGCTACGACGGCGCACCGCGCCTCGCCCCCGGCACCACCGCAGCACCGCTCGCCCCCAATCGCCTGCGCTGGGACCCGATCGCCGATGCGGCTCCCGGCACCGACCTGATCGACGGCATGACGACGATGCTCGCCAACCGCGATCCCGCCGATCTGGAGGGCGTCGCGCTCCACCTCTATGCCGCCAACCGCGACATGACCGACCGCGTGTTCATGAACGCGGACGGCGAGTTGCTGTTCGTGCCGCAGCAGGGCCGTCTCGACCTGCTCACCGAACTCGGCCGGGTCGAGATCGCGCCCGGCCAGATCGCGCTGATCCCGCGCGGCGTCCGGTTCCGCGCGCTGCTGCCGGACGGGTCCGCCCGCGGCTATGTCTGCGAAAATCACGGCGCGCTGTTCCGCCTGCCCGATCTCGGCCCGATCGGCGCCAACGGCCTCGCCAACCCGCGCGATTTCGAGACGCCGGTCGCGTGGTTCGAGGATCGCGACGACCCCGTCGAGGTCATCCAGAAGTTCATGGGCTCGCTCTGGACGACGACGCTCGACCACAGCCCGCTCGATGTCGTCGCGTGGCACGGCAACCTCGCGCCGTGGCGCTATGATCTGTCGCGCTTCAACACGATCAACACCGTGTCGTTCGACCACCCCGATCCGTCGATCTTCACCGTCCTGACGTCCCCCAGCGACGTACCCGGCCGCGCCAATGCCGATTTCGTCGTCTTCCCACCGCGCTGGATGGTCGCCGAGGACACGTTCCGCCCGCCCTGGTTCCACCGCAACGTCATGTCGGAGGCGATGGGCCTCATCACCGGCGCGTACGATGCCAAGGCGGAGGGGTTCCAGCCCGGCGGCCTGTCGCTGCACAACCTCATGGCCGGCCACGGTCCCGACCTTGCGAGCTGGCAGGGCGCATCCGCCGCCGACCTCAAGCCGCACAAGATCGACGGCACGATGGCCTTCATGCTGGAGAGTTGCTGGCCCTACAAACCCACGACCTTCGCGCTGGAGCATTCGCAGCTCGACTATGACGCGGTCTGGTCCGACTTCCCCAAGGCGAAACTGCCGTGATCCTCCACGGCTATTGGCGGTCCAGCGCCGCCTACCGCGTCCGCATCGCGCTCGCGTTGAAGGGGCTCGCCTACGAACAGGTGAACCACGACCTGCGCACCGGCGCCCAGAGCGCGCCGGACTACACTGCGCTCAACCCGCAGCATCTGGTGCCTACGCTGGAGGTCGATGGCCTGATCCTGACGCAGAGCCTCGCGATCGTCGAGTGGCTGGACGAGCGTCACCCGACACCCGCGCTGCTGCCCGCCGATGCGGACGGCCGTGCGATCGTGCGGGCGATGGCGACGACGATCGGCGCGGACATCCACCCCCTCCACAACCTCCGCGTCCTCAAGCGCCTGCGGTCCGACTTCGCGGCGGACGAGGCGGCGGTGAACGCGTGGATCGCGGAGTGGATGACCGCCGGTTTCGCCGCGCTGGAACCGACGATCGAGAAACACGGTCGCGGCTTCGCCTATGGCAACGCACCGACGATCGCGGATTGTTTCCTCGTACCCCAACTCTACGCCGCCGCGCGGTTCGGCGTCGACACGACGCCCTATCCGGTTCTGGCCGCCGCCGGAGCCAAAGCCGCCGCCGTCGCCGCCTTCGCGGCGGCGCACCCGTCACGCCAGCCAGACGCCGACTGAAATTCCCTCTCCCTCTGGGAGAGGGAGGGAGGAGCGAAGCGACGTAAGGGTGAGGACGATCCGCCATCGGCATCCCGCACCGCCGCTCGCCTCTATCCCGAACGCGGAAGCATCATTCCCGCACTGGAAACAGCATCGGCCGCAGCACCAGCGCGTTGAGGTCGATGACGACATGCACCAGCATTGCCAGCCACAATTGCCCGGTCAGCAGGTACAGCCCCGTCAGGAACGCGCCGACCAATCCAGTCGCGAGAATACCGGCCCAACCCTGATGCCGGTGCGACGCGCCGAACGCGACCAGCCCGACCGCGAATCCAGCCAATCCCGATCCCGTCACGATCGCCACCAGCAGCGGCAGCGTCAGCCGGAAGAACAGCTCCTCGCCGATCCCTGCCGCCAGCGACAGCGCCACCGCCCCCGGCCATTCGCTTGGCCCGCGCACCGCTGCCGGCGAGCGATAGCGGATGCCGGCCGGCGCGCGGCCCATCCGCCGCAGGATCAACAGCGCGACCAGTCCCAGCACCACCCCGCCGCACAGGCACAACAACAGCCAGCGGACATCCCCCGGAGCGGCGTAACCCGGCAGTCCCAGCCGCCACGCCGCCACCTGCAATTCGACCGGCATCGTCACGATCGCATCGCCGCGCCCCATCAGCAGCAACGCCATGACGCTGGTCCAGCCGAAATAGATCGCTGTCCCCGCCGCCCAGCCGAACACCGCGCGCTTCCGCGACGTGCGCCCGATCAGGTCCGCAAGTTTTGCCGAGAAGCCACGCGCATTCCGACAATTGGCGACGATCAGCCCCAGCATCGCCGCCAGCAGGACCGCCGCCAGCATCGACTGCCGCCCGATCAGCCCAGCCGGTGCTCGCCCTTGACCCAGCGCACCGTGCCCGACGACGCGCGCATCACCACGCTTTCGGTCGTCATCTTGCCCGGCCGACGCTTCACGCCCGCCAGCAGCGACCCGTCCGTCACGCCCGTCGCCGCGAAGATGCAGTCGCCGCGCGCCAGTTCGGTCAGGTCGTATTGCTTGTCGAGGTCGGTGACGCCCCACTTCGCCGCGCGCGCCCGCTCGTCGTCGTTGCGGAACAGCAAGCGGCCCTTGAACTGCCCGCCGACGCAGCGCAGCGCCGCGCACGCCAGCACCCCCTCCGGCGCACCGCCCGATCCCATATACACGTCGATCGTCGTCTCCGGATCGCTCGTCGCGATCACGCCCGCCACGTCGCCGTCGCCGATCAGCATCACGCCACATCCGACCGCGCGCAGTTCGGCGATCATGTCGGCATGACGCGGCCGGTCGAGCACGCACACGATGATATCGCGCGGGGAGACGCCCTTCGCCTTGGCGACGGCGGTCACGTTCTCGGTCGGCGAGCGGTCGAGGTCGATGATCCCTGCCGGATAGCCCGGCCCGACCGCGATCTTGTCCATATAGACGTCGGGCGCATTGAGCAGCCCGCCCTTCTCCGCGATCGCCAGCACCGCCAGGCTGTTCGGCCCTGCCGTGGCGCAGATCGTCGTTCCCTCCAGCGGGTCGAGCGCGATGTCGATCGCGGGGCCGTTACCGGTGCCGACCTTCTCGCCGATGAACAGCATCGGTGCCTCGTCGCGCTCGCCCTCGCCGATCACGACGGTGCCGTCCATGTCGAGTTCGTTGAGCGCCGCGCGCATCGCCTCGACCGCCGCCGCATCCGCCGCCTTCTCGTCGCCGCGCCCGGTCAGCGTCGACGCCGCGACCGCCGCCGCCTCCGTCACGCGCACCATTTCCAGCACGAGGACTCGATCGAGGACGTTGCTGCTGTCGGTCATGATGGTCTCCGGGCCGCGTTGAACACGTTAAACGCCGGATACGCCTTTGAGCGGCCGGGAGCAACCGCACATATTCCCCCTCAATCCCGCAGCAACTCGTTGATGCTCGTCTTCGACCGCGTCTGCGCATCGACCCGCTTGACGATCACCGCGCAGTACAGCCCGGGCTTCCCGTCGCCACCGCCCAGCGTCCCCGGCACGACCACCGCATAGGGCGGCACCGCGCCCTTCATAACTTCGCCGGTCTCGCGATCGACGATCTTGGTCGACGCGCCCAGATACACGCCCATCGACAGCACGGCGCCCTCGCCGACGCGCACGCCCTCGGCCACCTCCGCGCGGGCACCGATGAACGCACCGTCGCCGATGATGACCGGATCGGCCTGCAACGGCTCCAGTACGCCGCCGATGCCGGCCCCGCCCGACAGATGCACGTTCTTCCCGATCTGCGCACAACTGCCAACCGTCGCCCAGGTGTCGACCATCGTCCCCTCGCCGACATGCGCGCCGATGTTGACGAAGCTCGGCATCAGGATCGCGCCCTTGCCCACGAACGCACCGCGCCGCACGACGCTGCCCGGCACCGCGCGGAACCCGGCGGCGCGGAACGCGTCCTCGCCCCAGCCGGCGAACTTCGACGGCACCTTGTCGAACCCCGGCAGCTCGCCCGCGCCGCCGCCCATCACGACATTGTCGTTCAGCCGGAACGACAGCAGCACCGCCTTCTTCAGCCACTGATTGACGCGCCAGCCACCCTGCCCGTCCGGCTCCGCCACCCGCGCCTCGCCCCGGTCGAGCAGCGCCAGCGCCGCCTCCACCGCGTCCCGCACGTCGCCCTTCGTGTCGAAGCCCAGCTCGGCACGGTTGTCCCAGGCGGCATCGATGGTCTGCGAAAGGTCGGTCATGCGGTCTCCGGAATGGATTCGAGCCACGGCGCAAGCTCGTGGATGTGATAGTCGATATAGCTGCGGTCGATGTCGGGGTGCTGTTCCGATCCGTTGTCGACCCATACCGTCGTCATCCCGATCGCCTTGGCCGGCTTCAGGTTGCGCGCCATGTCCTCGACGAACAGCGATTCCCGCGGGTCGATGCCGAACGTATCGCACAGTCCGGCATAGGCGGCGGGGTTCGGCTTCGGCACCAGCCCCATCGCCCGGATGTCGTGCACCGCCTCGAAACTGTCGCCCAGCCCCAACCGCTCCAGCACCCTCAGCGCGTACGGCGTGTCGCCGTTGGTGAAGACCAGCTTTCTTCCCGGCAGCCGCGCGATCGCCGCCGCCAGCGGCGCGTCCTGCTCCAGCACGTCCATCTCGATGTCGTGAACATGATCCAGGAACGCGTGAGGATCGACGTCATGCTCGGCCATCAGCCCGGCCAGCGTCGTGCCGTGATCGATGAAATACTGCTTCTGCACCCGCCGCGCCTCGACCGGGTCCAGCCCCAGCAGGTCGCCGACGAACTGCGTCATCCGCACGTCGATCCTCGCGAACAGATCGCACCGCGCCGGATACAGCGTGTTGTCGAGATCGAAGATCCAGTTGCGGATCGAGGAGAGCGGCCCGGCCATCGCCGCCGCCTCTACGGTCGCCCGCGCCGGGCGGCAATGGGGTGAGTCGAACTCGCCTTCGTCATGCCGCGCTCGTCCCGGCATCCACGGTATCGCGAACCGAACGCCGCCGGACATGCCGCCCCGTGGAGGCCGAACGAACCCGATATGACCGATGGTCGCCCCCCTCCCTTAACCCCCACGAACAACCACTCCGGTCCCGTCACAATTGGTTAACGCCTCCGTGGCATTTCGAACGGCAACGATCTACGAAGGACGAGTATGCGCAGCGGCAAGCCCACCCTCCTGACGGCCGCCGCTGCGACGCTGCCGCTGTGGCTCGCGGCCTGCGGCGGCGGCGGCGGCGGTGTCGCCAGCACGCCTGCGCCGCCGATCGCCTCGCCGGCTCCGACTCCAGCGCCTACGCCCGCGCCAACCCCCGCCCCCACGCCCGCGCCGACTCCAGCCCCGACCCCGGCTCCAACGCCGGCGCCCACGCCCGCGCCGACCCCGCCGGCCAATCCGGACGGCACGGAATATCGCGCCACCGTCGGCGCGGTGTCGATGAACGCGCTCGTCGCCTATCAACGGGCGGCGACCGGGGCGGGGATCGGCATCGCCGTGATCGACACCGGCATCGATCTGCAAAGCGAGGAGTTCGGCAACCGCCTCTCGACCGCGTCCGCCGATGTCGGCGGCAACGGCACGATCGACGATGTCGACGGACACGGCACCGCCGTCGCCTTCACCGCCGCCGGCCGCCGCAACGGCACGGGTACGCACGGCGTCGCCTTCGACGCGACCGTCATCGCCCTTCGATCCGACCGGCCCGGCACCTGCACCGGTGAACCGGACGCCAATGGCGACGACACCTGCCGCTTCGATTCGGACGCTCTCGCCCGCGGCATCGATACCGCGCGAACGGCCGGCGCCCGCGTCATCAACCTGTCGCTCGGCAGTACGTCGATGCCGCAATCGGTGCAACAGGCGCTGTCCCGCGCCACGCAGGCCGGCATCGTCGTCATCCTGTCCGCCGGCAATGACGGTGCCGCCGATCCGGACGGCTTCGCCGCCGTCGCCGACGACGCATCCGTGTCCCGCAACCAGGTCATCATCGCCGGCTGGGTCGATCATACCGATCGCATCGACGACGACGCGAACCGCGCCGGCAGCAACCCGACGCATTATCTGGCGGCGGTCGGCACCCGCGTCGCCGCCCCGGACCAGAACGGCACCGTCCAGCTCTGGTCGGGCAGTTCGTTCGCCGCACCGCAAATCGCCGGCGCGGTCGCGCTGCTGGCGCAGGCATTTCCGAACCTCACCGGCGCGCAGATCGTCGATCTGCTGCTCACCACCGCGCGCGATGTCGGCCAGACCGGCACCGACAGCGTCTATGGCCGCGGCGTCCTTGATCTGACACGCGCGTTCCAGCCGGTCGGCACCACCTCGATCGCCGGCACGCGGCTCGCGACCAGCGGCACCGCCGCACTCTCCGCGCCGATGGGCGATGCCGCGATCGCGCCGATGGGTGCGGTGATCCTCGACGGCTATGGCCGCGCCTTCGCCGCCGAACTCGCCCAGACGATCCAGCGCACCGGTCCCCTGCGCCCGCTCGGCGGGACGTTGCTGTCGAGCGGTCGCCATGTCGGCTTCGCGGCCGGCGCCACCGCGGTGTCGCTGACGCTCAGCCCGACCCGACCCGGCGGCGTCGCGACCGAGCGGCTCAACCTGTCGCAGCGGGATGCCGTCACCGCCCGCGCCCTCGCCGGCACCGTCACGCAGCGGCTCGGCCGCACCCTGTCGTTCGGCATCGGCCTGTCCCAGGGGTCGGCCGGCCTGTCCGCGCAACTCGCCGGCAGCGCGGAACCGGCCTTCATGATCGCCTCCGCCGACGGTCTGGGGTTCGAGGGGGGCGCCCGCTCGTCCACCGCCGTCCGCCAGCAATGGGATGCCGTCGGGCTGACGATGGCGGTCGAGAACGGCCGTGTCCTCTCCCGTCGCGACGCCTACCTGCCCGCCATCGCCGGCTGGCAGCGATCGGGTTTCGATCGCGTCTCGCTCGGCCTCGACCGCGCGTTCGGTCCGGTCACCGCCCGCTTCACCGGTTCGCGCCTGATCGAGGATGCGACCGTCCTCGGCGCGCGGTTCGATCCCAGCTTCGGTGGCGCGAGCGCGACCAGCTGGTTTCTCGACGCCGGGGCCCGCCTGACCGCGGGCGCTTGGACGTTTGGGGGTACCATGCGGAGCGGCTGGACCCGCGCCAGCCTGCACGGCGGCCTTGGGGGCGGCGGCCTGCTGCGGACCAGCGCATATTCGGCGGATGTCGGCAGGACCGGCCTGTTCGGCGGCGACAGCATCGGCCTGCGTATCGCGCAGCCGTTGCGCGTGTCCGCCGGCGGCATCGATCTCGCGCTGCCGACCTTCTACGACTATGCTGGCAGCGCCGTCACCGCCTGGACCCCGCAACGCATGACGCTCGCGCCCTCGGGCCGCGAAGTCGATATCGAGGCGCGCTATTCCCGCCCCTTCGCCGGTGGTGACCTTCAGGCGAACCTTTACTGGCGGCGCGATCCCGGCAACATCGCGGCGCTCCCGGACGATCAGGGCATCGCATTGCGCTACGCGCTGGTATTTTGATCGCGAAGACCGTCACGGCGCACGCGAACTAAACCGGCGCAAATCAAAACCTCACTGGCACCCGCCGCCATCCGCCCCCATCTCCTGCATCATGACCCAGCTATCGTTCCTCGATCTCGTTCCCGTCGTCGAAGGGGGCACCGTGTCGGACGCGCTCGCCCGCGCCGCCGATCTCGCCGCCCATGCGGAGGCGGCCGGTTTCGCCCGCTACTGGGTCGCGGAACACCACGGCATGAACGGCATCGCCTCCGCCGCAACGTCGGTCGTGATCGCGCATGTCGCCGCCGCCACGAAGACGATCCGCGTGGGCGCGGGCGGCATCATGCTGCCCAACCATTCGCCGCTCGTCATCGCGGAACAGTTCGGCACGCTCGACGCGCTGTTTCCGGGCCGTGTCGACCTCGGCCTCGGCCGCGCCCCCGGCAGCGACCAGCGCGTCGCCCGCGCGATCCGCCGCACGCTGGACAGCGACCCCAACGCCTTCCCGCGCGATGTGATGGAGCTTCAGAGCTATTTCGCCGACGATGGCCAGACCGGCATCGTCGCCACGCCCGGCGCAGGCGCGGACGTCAAGCTGTGGATCCTCGGCTCCAGCCTGTACGGCGCGCAGGTCGCCGCCGCGCTCGGCCTGCCCTACGCCTTTGCCTCGCACTTCGCGCCGGACGCGCTGGATCAGGCGCTCGCCGTCTACCGCCGCGACTTCCGCCCCTCCGCGCATCTTGCCAAGCCGTACGCGATGGCCGGCTTCAACGTCTTCGCCGCCGACACGGAGGAGGAGGCGCGACTGATCGCCACGTCCCAGCAGCAATCCTTCGTCCGCCTCCGCACCGGCAATCCCGGTCAGCTTCCCCCACCCGTCGCCGGCTATCGCGACAGCCTGGGTCCGCAGGGCCCGGCGATGCTCGACACTGTGCTCAGCTGCTCGGCGATCGGCACCCCCGCCACCGTCGCTCGCGGCCTCGCCGCCTTCGTCGAGCGCACCGGCGTCGACGAGGTCATGGTCACCAGCGCGATCTATGACCAGACCGCCCGCAAGCGTAGCCTGACCCTGACGGCCGAGGCCGCGCGAGAGGTCAGGCTGGCGGCCTAGACCTGCTGTCCCCGCAAGGACTACACCACCCCCGCCGCCGGCAACCGCAACCGCACCATCAACCCGCCAAGGTCCTCGCTCTCCTCCAGCGACACCGTCCCCTCATAGATTTCGGCGACATCGCGCACGATCGCCATGCCGAGGCCGGTCCCCGGCTTGCCCGTATCCAGCCGCACGCCGCGATCGAAGATGCGGACGCGCTCCTCCTCCGGGATTCCCGCGCCGTCGTCCTCGATCAGGAACTCCACGAAACCCGCCTGCGCGCCGACCGTCACGAACACGCTGCCGCCGCCATATTTCGCGGCGTTCTCGATCAGATTGCCCAGCATCTCGTCCAGGTCCTGCCGTTCGACGTGCACCGCCAGATCGCGCGGGCCGGTCACGTCGATGCGGACGTGCCGGTACAGCCGCGCCACCGCCCGCTCCACCGACTCCAGGCTCGGCCAGACATCCGCCCGGCTGTGCGCCGACCCGCGCCGCCCGACCGCCCTTGCCCGCGCGAGGTGGTGGTCGACCTGCCGCCGCATCGTCCGTGCCTCCCGCACCACCGTCTCCGCCAGATCGTCGGCATCGGCGGTCGCGGCGTTCATGATGACGGTCAGCGGCGTCTTCAGCGCATGCGCCAGATTGCCCGCGTGCCGCCGCGCCTCCTCCGCCTGCTTTTCGTTATGCGCCACAAGGGCGTTCAGCTCCTCGACCAGTGGCGCGACCTCGATCGGCATGTCGCCCTCGACGCGGTTCGCATGGCCGCCCCGCATCCGCGCGATCTCCAGCCGCACGCGCCGCAGCGGCAGCAGCCCGTAAAAGGTCTGGAGCGCCGCCAGCACGATCAGCCCCAGCCCCAGCAGCGCGAACGACCGCACCAGCGTCCGCCGCAACGTGGTGATCTGCGCATCCAGCCCGTCGCGCGCCTGCGCCACCTGAAACCGCCAGCGCACCGGCGATCCCGGCAACTTCACGTCGCGCTCCACCACGCGCAGCCGCTCGGCCCCGAACTGCCGGCTGTCGTAGGAATGGACGGTGCGAGCGGCATGCGGCGAACCATAGGCCAGCCGCCGGTCCCACAACGACCGCGACCAGAACCCATCGCGGCCCGGTGCCGACACCTGCCAGTACAGGCCGGACCCCGGCTCCACGAAACGCTGGTCCGCCGCCTCGCGCGTGAACCACACGTCGCCCTGCGAATCGATCGTCGCCGACACGATCAGCGCGGTCAGCACATATTCGAGCTGATCGTCGAAGTTGCGCGTCACCGCCGATTTAAGCACACGATCGAGCGCGAAGCCGCCACCCGCGAGCAGCAGCGTGATCCACACTGCCGCGATCAGGATCATCCGCCGCGACAGCGATCCCGACCCCTTCGCGGTGGGCAGTGTCACGTCACTCATGACAGGCTGGATGGTCCCGCGCCGACCGGCACGGTCGTGAAGTCACGCACGCCCAGACCTCACGCGTCGGGATCTTCCAGACTATAGCCCAGCCCGCGGATCGTGGTGATGACGTCCTGCCCCAGCTTTTTGCGGATGCGCGTCACGAACACCTCGATCGTGTTCGAATCCCGGTCGAAATCCTGATCGTAGATATGCTCGATCAACTCGGTCCGGCTGACCACCTTGCCCTTGTGATGCAGCAGATAGCTGAGCAGCTTGTACTCCTGCGCGGTCAGCTTCACCGGCTCCCCGGCGCGCGTGACCTTGCCCGATCGCGTGTCGAGCCGCACGTCCCCCGCCGTCAGTTCGGACGAGGCATTGCCGGACGCGCGCCGGATCAGCGCCCGCAGCCGCGCGATCAGCTCCTCGGTCTGGAACGGCTTGGCGACGTAGTCGTCCGCGCCCGCATCCAGCCCCGCCACCTTGTCGGACCAGCTGTCGCGCGCGGTCAGCACCAGCACGGGCGTCGTCCTGCCCTCTTTCCGCCAACGATCGAGCACCGTCAGCCCGTCGATCTCCGGCAGGCCCAGGTCGAGCACGATGGCATCGTAACTTTCGGTCTGTCCCAGAAACAGCCCCTCTTCGCCATCGACCGCCAGATCGATCGCATAGCCCGCGCCTTCCAGCGTGTTCTTCAGTTGCTGGCCGAGATTGGGTTCGTCCTCGACGATCAGAACGCGCATCGTGTGTCAGCTCCCCTAAACGGATACGACCTGCGCTAGCACGGGTGCCGGACGCGGGCAAAAGCGCTTAGGCGACCACCGCTGTCGCGGGGGTGAACGGACGGATCGGGTATCCCCTGGCCGCTTGACCAGCCGGCCGAAGTTTATAGTCATCGCGCCAACATCCACGAAGATGAAGGGATACGCCATGGCCGCCGTCGATCAATTAACCGCCAATCCGTTGGAGTTCCTCAAAAAGAACATTCTTATTCCGGGTATCTACGGCCCCCCGCGCGACTCGCTGAAAGACGAACCGATCGACATGCGCCTCGTCTCGATGCCCCCGGCCGACGGGTATGCAAAGCAACTCGGCGAGCCGCTGGGCATCTACATCGTCACCGTACCCGGTCTGGTGGACAGCATCGTGACCCGTGGGGGTGTCGACGACGGAAAGTCGTTCAAGGCGTATTTCTGTTCCTATGAACCCGGCGCGGTATTCGGCACGACCGTCGGCGCCAAGGCCGACTTCATGTTCACGGCGCAGATGGACGGATGTTCGCTCGGCGTCGGGCACAAGACATCATCCGGTACACGCCTCGTCTATCATGCCAACAAGGGTGGAAACGCCGGCAGGCAGCAGGACGATCTCAACGAGAAAATGGGCGCGAACCAGGCGGCGGTCCTCAGTCCGAAGGATTACCGGGTGGAGGCGAACGAAGGCCATCTCGCATCGACGACGATGGGCATTCGCACCGCATCCACCAACGACTGGAATTTCTACGCGCAGATCTATGCCGACGACAAGGGCATGACCAACTTCGGCACGCGCAAGCAGCAGCGCACCTACTTCCTGCGTCAGGTGAAGAAGTTTCTCTGACCGTGTTGCCGATCGGGCGGGCTACTTACCCGTCCGCCCGATCACCTGACCCGAACGGCCGTCGACATCCACCCAGATCACTTGCCCGTCGCGCAGGAACTTCAGCGTGTACACGCTGCTGCCGCCGTCGAACTCGAACCCCAGATACTGTGCGCCCGGCATCGTCGGCACCACGCGCCGTTCGATTTCGCGCAGCGGCATCAGCTTGCCCGCGCGCCGACCGTCGAACGCCTTCATCTGGTCGCCGCGCTGTCCGTCCGCGGTCGGTACCGGGAAAGCCGCCGCAGGTGGCGTCGCCAGCACGAGAATCATCAGGGCGACAGGCGTCTTCATATGGCAACCCCTAGTTGCCCCGCATTGAACACGTTGTGAATGGCAGGACAAGCTTCGGGTTGCACTCCCCCGCCCCGACCCCCTAGGCGACCCGGCATGGCCGCACCCATTCTCTCCTTCGAAGACCTCGGCATCGTTCAGGGCTCCGGCTGGCTCTTCCGCCACCTCGACATCCATATCGGCCAGCGCGACCGGCTCGCGCTGATCGGCCGCAACGGCGCGGGCAAGTCGACGCTGCTACGCCTGATCGCCGGCAGCATCGACGCCGACGAGGGGCGTCGCATGGTCGTCCCCGGCACCCGCGTCGTGATGCTGGAACAGGACCCCGACGTGTCCCGCTTCGCCACCCTGCGCGATTACGTCTCCGCCGGCGACGACGCGCCGCTGGGTCACGAGGCGGAGGCGATCGCCGACCAGCTCGGCATCGATCTCGACCGCGAGGCGAAATCCGCGTCGGGCGGCGAACGTCGCCGCGCCGCCATCGTCCGCGCGCTGGCGCTGGAGCCGGACGTCTTGCTGCTCGACGAGCCGACCAACCATCTCGACGTCGCCGCGATCGAATGGCTCGAACAATGGCTCGGCCGCTACACCGGTGCGTTCGTCGTCATCAGCCACGATCGCACCTTCCTGACGCGCCTGACCCGCCAGACGCTGTGGCTGGAACGCGGCAGCGTCCGCCGCGCCGAAATCGGTTTCGGCGGGTTCGAGGCGTGGACCGAACAGGTCTTTGCCGAGGAACAACGCAACGCCGAACGCCTCGATGCCAAGCTCAAGATCGAGGAGCATTGGCTCTTGCGCGGCGTCACCGGCCGTCGCCGCCGCAATCAGGGCCGGCTCGCCAAGCTCAAGGAGATGCGCGCCACCCGCGCCGCGATGATCGGACCGCAGGGGACCGCCGCGCTCGCGGTCGGCACCGACGACGTCAAGACGAAGGTCGTGATCGACGTCGGCCACGTCTCGAAATCGTTCGGCGACCGCGTCATCATCCGCGACCTCAACCTGCGCGTCACCCGCGGCGACCGCATCGGCATCGTCGGCGCGAACGGCGCGGGCAAGTCGACGCTGCTCAAGCTGCTGACCGGCGAGATCGAGCCCGACAGCGGCAGCGTGAAGCTGGCCAGGACGCTCGACGGCATCGTCATCGATCAGCAGCGTTCGCTGATGGCCCCGGAAAAGACCGTCCGCGACGTGCTGGCGGACGGCGGCGAGTGGATCGACGTGCTCGGCGTGCGCAAGCACGTCCACGGCTATCTCAAGGAGTTCCTGTTCGATCCCAGCCTGATCGACGCGAAGGTCGGTACGCTGTCGGGTGGCGAACGATCGCGGCTCCTGCTCGCCCGTGAATTCGCGCGCCCGTCGAACCTGCTGGTACTCGACGAACCGACCAACGATCTCGATCTCGAAACGCTCGACCTGTTGCAGGAGGTGATCGGCGATTACGACGGCACCGTCCTGATCGTCAGCCACGACCGCGACTTCCTCGACCGCACCGTCACCGTCACGCTGGGACTGGACGGCAGCGGCACCGTCGATGTCGTCGCCGGCGGCTACGAGGATTGGGAAAAGCGCCGCCGACCCCGCGCCGACACGAAGAAGCCCAGGGCCGCCGCCGCTCCGCCGCCACCGCCCGTGCAGACGAAAAAGCTCACCTACAAGGACCAGCGCGACTACGAGCTGCTGCCCGCCCGGATCGAGGAGCTCGACCGCCAGATCGCCCGCGACGAGGCGCTGCTCGCCGACCCCGATCTCTACACGAAGAACCACGCCCGCTTCGTCAGCCTGAGCGCGGCGGTGGAAAAGGCGCGCGAGGAGAAGGATGCGGCGGAAATGCGCTGGCTGGCCCTCGCCGAAATGGTCGAGGGCCTGGGCTGACCCATTGCAGGTCCGCTCCCCTCGTGTATTATTCTGATAATACACGAGGGGAGCGGACGATGAAGCGCCTGATACGATGGAGCATGCTGGCCGTGGTGACGGCGGGTTTCACCTATGCCGGCCTCGCCTCCCGCGGGCCTGACGACGCCGTCGCGATCGACCGCACGGTCACGGGTACGGCGATGTCGCGCGTCGCCTATGCCGCCGTGCCGTTCTCACGCATTCTGCTCGACGGCCCCTACACGGTCGTGGCCCGCGTCGGCACCAGCCGCAGCGTGACCGCCTATGGCACCGACGCCACCCTCAAAGGACTCGCGCTGACCGTCGTCGACGGGGAACTCCGCATCCGCCGGTCGAGCGACGGCCCGGCCGGCGACCACAGCCTGCGCCTCGTCGTCACCACGCCGGAACTCGACGGCGTCCAGCTCTACGGAGCCGGCCGGATGCAGGTCGAGGACGCGCGTGGCACCGATTTCCACGCGCTCGCTGCCGGGAGCGGCCAGCTTCGGCTGGTCCGCCTGATCGCCGACGACGCGGACCTGACCGCCATGGGCCCCGCGCGGATCGCCGCGACCGGCCGCGTCGCGAAACTGACGACCGCCGAACTCCGCGGCGGTCATATCGACGACAGCGCGATCGTCCGGCCATAGCCCCGGATGGCCGCCAACGGCGCTCGAAACCGTGACGACGATCTCCCCGACCTGCTCCTGCCTCTCGCCACCGCAAGCATCATTGCCGGCCACCGGAAAACCTGATTTTTCCGCAACTAACCGGCTGATCGACCATTGAAGGAATACGGCCGCAACGGTCGGAAACGTCACCGGCCAGCATGGGCCGGGAAACCGTAAAGGAGAGGACGATGACCTATATTCTGGCGACCGGGCTGATCCTCGGCGTCGCTTCCGCAACCGTGCCCGCAGCGACGGTCGATCACGCCACCCGGATCGATCACCACAGCGGCCCCGTCGATGCGCGGTATCGCGGCACCGTAGCGGTCTCGCACAGGCAGGTCGGCTCCGTCGCGCCCGGCGGCCGCGCCTCGACGCTGCGCTGCATGTGGTCGGCGAACATGGTCGTCGATCGCCACGCCACCGCCGCCACCGGTACGACGATGACGCGCAACTTCGTCCGCAACGACATCGCCTCCGGCAGCCGTGCCGGGTGGTGCGACACGCACCGCAACAGCATCGCAAAGGAAGTCGCCGCGAGGATGCAGGATATGAACGGTCACATCGTCGCCGTCGCGCAGGAGGATCATGACGTCCTGCGTGCCGAACTCGACCGCGCCCATGATAAGACGCGCAACGGATGAGGCATCTCGTCATGATCGCCGGTGCCGCCATCGCGGCGGCATCGGCCCTCCTCGCCAGTGCCCGGCCCGCTCGCGCCCAGACCGGCCTTTCCGCCGGCGTCGAAGCCGCCACCGACGAAGCCCGCCGCGGCATCAGCTGGAGCGAAAACCGCGCCGCGCTGTCCGCGGATGCCGCCGCCGGTTTCGGCCCGGTCGATGCGTCCGCCCGTGTCGTCACCCTTCGCGGCTCGTCCCGCCACGGTGACGCCGATACGGTCGCGGACATCGCGCTTGGCACCGGCTGGGATCTCGGCGCGATCCGCGTCCGCGCGGGCGGCACGGCCCACCTGTTCTCGGGTGCGCGCGGCAAGATGGATTACGGGGAGGTCGGTGCATCGGCCGGCTTCACGTTCGGTCCGCTGCAGGTGACGGGCGGCGCGGACTATGCCCCGTCGCAGGACGCGATCGGCGGCGACAATCTGTTCGTCTATGCCGCCGCGAACGCCGGCGTGCCCGGCACCCCGTTCACCGTCGTCGCCGATATCGGCCGATCGAGCGGCGACGCGGACGACCCGGTACGCGCGCAGCGTCTTCGCCCCGGCGGGAATTACAGCAACTGGCGGCTGGGCGTCGAACACCGCACCGGTCCGCTGACGCTCGCGATCGATTATGTCGGCACCGATATCGACCGCCGCGACGCCTTCGGCCCCTTCGCGGATGCGCGCCACGCCGGCGACCGCATTATCGGCCGGGTCCGGTTCGGGCTATAACGCGTCACAGGGTCCGCCCCTCTCTTCCCGCAAGATCGACGATATACTGCCACGCGACCCGGCCCGACCGGCTCCCCCGCCGGGTCGCCCACTGCACCGCGTCCGCCGCGTCGAACGGCAGCGCGTGCGCCCCCGCATACCCGCGCACGATCGCCAGATACCCGTCCTGATCGAGCACGTGGAACCCCAGGCTCAACCCGAACCGGTCCGCCAGCGCGAGGTGATCGTCGACGGCATCGCGCGCATTGATCGCGCTCTCCTGCTCGGCGATGTCGCGCGGTTGCAGGTGGCGGCGGTTGGCGGTCACCGCGAGCCGCACATTGGCTGGCCGCGGTTCCGCCCCGCCCTCCAGCATCGATCGCAGCGCCCGCGCCTCGCCCGGCTGGTCGACGCCCAGATCGTCGATGAACACCACGAACGCGCGCTCCACAGCCCCCAACCGCGCAAACAGCGCCGGCAACCCGGCCATCTCGCCCGCCGACACCAGCGCCAGCGCGCCGCCCTCCGCCTGCACCGCCGCCACCGCGCTCTTCACCAGCGCGGACTTGCCGGTACCGCGCGCGCCCCACAGCAGCACGTCCTGCGCCGCATGCCCCTTCGCCAGCCGCCGCAGATTGCCGAGCAGCGAAGCCTTCTGCCGCTCGACGCCCAGCAACCGGTCGAGCGGCAGCGGCGCGAAGCCCCGCGCCGCGACCAGCACGCCACCGTCCCAGCGATAGGCGGGATGCGCCAGCGGGTCGGCGGGCTCCCCCGGCGGCGGCGAAAGGCGCTCCAGCGCCGCGGCGATCCGTTCCAGCGGGTCCATGCCGCCGCTCTGGCGACTGCCCCGCCGCCGCGCAAGGCTCAGCCGAGCTGCCGGCGATGTCCGGCGATGACGGGATCGCCCGGCGCCAGCACCACCGCCTTGTCCAGCACCTGCCGCGCCGCATCGCCCCGCCCCGCCGCCGCCAGCGCGACGCCGTACGCATCCGCCGCCCCCGCGTTCATCGGCTGGGCCGCGTAGGCCGCCCGCCCGTAACGCACCGCCACCTCGCCATCGCCGTCCCCGGCATAGGCCAGCGCCAGATCGGCGAGCAGCGCGACCTCGCCCGATCCGACCCGCCGCCGCACGCCCTCCAGCGTCTCGATCGCCGCATCCCACTGCCCCGCCGCGACCTGAAGATGCCCCAGCAGCCGCAGCGCCGCGACACTTTGCGGGTTTTGCGCCAGATACAGCGCCAGCGTCGCCGCCGCCGCGTCCGCCTGACCGCTCCGCCCCCGCGCATCGATCAGCCGCAGCATCGCCGGCTCGTCGAACCGGAGGTCCGCCGCTCGGGCATAGGCGGCATCCGGCCGCTGCCCCGCCAGCGCCAGCACGTCGCCATAGGCCGTCTGAGCCGCCGGCGTGCCCGCCCCGCCCTGCACGAGCGTCCGCGCCTGCCCCAGCGCCGCGCCCATGTCGCCCCCGCCGATCAGACCCCGGATCACGCCGACCGCATAGGTCGGATCGCCCGGCGCGTCCGCCGCCTCCGCCTGCAACGTCGCCAGCGCCTCGTCCGTCGCGAACGAAGGCGACGCGCTGCGCCCCGCCGACGCCGCCCGGTCGAGGAACGAAGCCGCCGAAACCCGGTCCCCCGTCGCCTCGAACGCACGCGCCGTCAGCGTCAGCGCATACGCATCCGCATCGCCCCGCACGGCGAGGGGCCGCAGCACCGCCAGCGCACCCTGCGCATCGCCCGACCTCAGCAACGCCGTCGCCAGCAACCGCCGCGCCGTCAGGTTCATCGGCTGGTTGTCGCTCAACGCCCGCCACGACGCCGCCGCCCGCTCCCACCGCCCGCCGGCATAGTCGATCGCTCCGCGCAGCAACTGCGCGCCCGCCAACCCCGACACAGCGCCGTTCCGCTCCAGCAGCGATCCCGCCAGCTCCAGCCGCCCCGCCCGCGCCGCCAGCACGGCGTACAGATACAGCACCCGTGCATCGCCCGGCCGCGCCGCCGCCGCCCGCCTCAGCGCCGCGAGCATCTCCGCATTGCGCCCCGTCTCGCCCAGCGTCGCGGCATAATCGATCAGCGTCGGCATCGCATAGGTATCGCGCTTCAACGCCGCCTCGAACCACGGCAATGCCGCGACGAGGCCATAGCGCGCCCGGACGACCTCGCCCTCCAGCGCCAGCGCATGCGGATCGCGCGGCAACAGCCGCACCGCCGCGCCCGCCGCCTCGCTCGCGCCGCCGGGATCGCCACCGGCGAAACGCAGCCGCCCAAGGTCGAGCCATGCCTGTCCGTTGCCCGGATGCTCCGCCACCAGCCGTTCCAGCGCCGCCCTCGCCGCGATCGTCTGCCCCTGCACCGCCAGCGCCCGCGCCCGGATACGCTCCGCATAATCGGCATAGCGCGGCGCGGCCTCCGCCACTTCGGCCAACGCGCCGTCCGCATCGCCCTGCAACAGCCGCGCCTCCGCCCGAAGTTGATGCAGGCGGGTCGCCGGGAAACCCGCCGCCTCCGCCCGCGTCAGCGCCGCCTCCGCCGCCAGTCCTTCGCCCAGTTCCAGATAGGCGCGGGCCAGCACCGCCTGCGCCGCCCCCGATTGCGGAGCCGCCGCCACCGCCGCCAGCGCGTTGGATCGCGCCGCGTTGTAATTGCCCGCTTCCCACGTCGTCAGCGCGTTGCTCAGCAGCACGCGCGCGTCGACCGGCGCGGGCCGCAGCAACAGCTTCGCCGTGCCGCCCAGCACCAGCAGCGCGCACACCGCCAGCACCGCGATCGACCGCACCCGCGGCGATACCCGGATGCGCCAACCCCGCCGCCGCCGCCGCCGCATCATCGGATAGAGCATCGCCGCATCAGCCATGAAGGTCGTAGCTTTTCAAAAGGTCGTACAGGGTCGGCCGGCTGACGCCCAACAGGCGCGACGCGCCGGAGATATTGCCCTCCGCCTGCGCCAGCGCCCGCCCGATCGCCCGCCGGTCGGCGGCCTCCCGCGCCGTGCGCAGGTTCAGTTCCACCACGCCGTCGCCGTCCGCCAGATCGAGGTCGGCGGCGGTGACGAGCTTGCCGTCGGCCATGATGACCGCGCGCTTCACCCGGTTCTCCAATTCGCGGACGTTGCCCGGCCACCGCCACGCATCGACCGCCGCCCGCGCATCCGCCGCCAGTCCGGTGACCGCCGGGTTCAGCGCCTTGGCGTATCGCCCGACGAAATGCTTCGCGAGCAGCGCCGCATCGCCCGTCCGCTCCGCCAGCGCCGGGATCTTCACCACGATCTCGGCCAGCCGGTAATACAGGTCTTCGCGAAACCGCCCCTCCGCGACCATCGCGTCGACATCCTGATGCGTCGCGCAGACGACGCGCGTATCCACCGGAATCGCCTTGCGTCCGCCGATCCGCTCGACCACCCGCTCCTGAAGGAACCGCAACAGCTTCACCTGCAACGGCAATGGCACATCGCCGATCTCGTCCAGGAACAGCGTGCCGCCCGCCGCCTGTTCGATCTTGCCCTCGGTCGTTTTCACCGCACCGGTGAACGCGCCCTTTTCATACCCGAACAATTCGGCTTCCAGCAGCGTCTCCGGGATCGCGGCGCAGTTGATCGCGACGAAACTGCCCTTCCGCCGCGGTCCCGCCTCGTGGATACCGCGCGCCAGCAACTCCTTGCCCGTCCCGCTCGCGCCCAGCAGCATCACCGACACATCGGCGGGCGCGACCCGCTCCAGCTGGCGCGCGACCTTGGCCATCTCCGGCGAGGCATACAGCAATCCGCCGAACGCGCCCGGCACGACCTTCGCCTGCAACCGCCGGTTCTCGGCTTCCAGCGCGTGGACGTGGAAGGCGCGCGATACGATCAGGCCCAGCGCATCGATATCGATCGGCTTCTGATAGAAATCCCACGCCCCGTCGCCGATCGCCGCCAGCGCACTTTCGCGCGCGCCGTGCCCGGACGCGACGATCACCTTCGTCGTCGGCGCCATCGCCAGAATGGCGTGCAGCGTCGCGAATCCTTCGGTCGTTCCGTCGGGATCGGGCGGCAGTCCCAGATCCAGCGTCACCACCGCCGGCGCGTGCAGTCGCATCGCATCCAGCGCGGCGGCGCGATCGCCGGCCACCACCACCTCATACGCCTCATACGCCCAGCGCAACTGCCGCGCGAGGCCGGCATCGTCCTCCACGACCAGCAGGATCGGCCTGCTCATGCCGCCACCTCCAGCGCGGGTGCCGCAGGCAGGACGATGCGGAACCGCGTCCCGCTCCCGTTCCGGCTGTCCACGGTCAGCGTTCCCCCCATGCCCACCACCAGTTGTCGCGCTTCGTAAGCGCCGATGCCGAAGCCGCCCGGCTTGGTCGACACGAACGGCCGGAACAGTTCGTCCCGCACGAACTCGGCGGACATGCCGCTCCCCCGATCGGCGACGACGATCGCGACCGCCCCATGCGTTGCTCTCCCGCCGCCTGCTCCCCCGCCGCCTGTTCCCCCGCCGTCTGCTCCCTCGCAGACCGCCTCCACGGCGACCGACACCGGCTGGTCCGGGGCGCTCGCCTCGATGGCGTTCTGGACGAGGTGACCCAGTACCTGCTCCAGCCGCAACGGCTGGGCGATGGCGAGCGGCATGGACGTGATCTCCGGGATGATGGGATGCTGCGCGCGCCGCGCGGCGACGACGCGCTCGACCAGCGCGCCCAGATCGACCGGCTGCGCCGGCTCCGGCCGCGCGCCGTCATGCTGGCCCAGCCGCGACAGCAGACTGGCCATCCGGCTGGACGAATCCTTCAGCGTCGCGATCATGTCCGCGCGGAACTCGGCGTTGTCGGCGTGGCGCTCGGCGTTGCGGGCGACCAGCGTCAACTGGCTCGCGACGTTCTTGATGTCGTGCAGCAGGAACGCGAACCGCCGGTTGAACTCGTCGAAGCGGCGCGCCTCGTCCAGCGCGGTGCGCAGCCGATCCTCCGCCAGAAAGCTCGCCGCCTGACGCCCCGCCACGCGGAGCAGATCGAAATCCTCCCAGTCCAGCGCCCGCTCGACCGGCGGCCGCGCCAGCACGACCGCGCCGACCAGCGCCTCGGCATGCAGCAGCGGCAGGACGATCCACGCGTCGCGATTGTTCGCCAGCCATTCCGGCACGCCCGCCGCGACCACGTCCATGACGTCGCCGATGACCACCAGCCGTCCGGTCGCGCGCAGATAGCGCGCCAGCGCCTCGCTGCCGTCGCCGGTCGCCTCGCCCCAGTTCCACTCGCCGCCCGACACCAGCCGGCCGTCATGCGCGATCAGCAGCAGCCCGGCCGGCGCGTCGACCAGATCGGCCAGCGCCTTGATCGTCCGCGTCGCCAGCGGGGCCGCGCCCTCGCCGGATGCGCCCAGCGTCGCCGTCACCCGCTGCCACTCGACCCGATAGTCGTAGCGGTGGGTGAAGAGATGCTTGGCGACCTTCACCCGGAACCACGCGCGCAGCCACGGCGTCGACACCAGCGTCAGCAGCGCCGTCGTCGCGCCGATCACCACGGCGGTCTGTGCGATCCGGGCATGATCCGGCGCCAGCACACCCGCCACATGCGCGCCGAACATCGTCAGTCCGGCATACAGGACCAGTGCGACGCCGCCGATCGCCCGAACCGCGATGGTTCGCGACAGGGTCGGCGCGCCGGTGCCCAGCCGGTCCGTCGACAACAGCAGCGCGACGCCGATCATCGCCAGACCGCGGGCCAGGAACAGGACGGGCGCCATCGCCGGGTCTGCGCTTTCACCGAAGGCGACGGCCAGATCGCTCGCCCACATCACGCCCAGCGCGATCGCCACGATCCGCGCCGCATCGCTCATCGGCCGGCGCGGATCGCGGGCGATCTGGTGGAGCAGCACCAACGCGCCCGCCGCGCCCATCATCTCGAACACCGCGCGGGCGTCGCCGAGCGCGGCGGCCGCTTCGGGTACGGCGACCGCGGCCCCGGCCAGCGCGACGACGCCGGTCGCGCCCATCACGATCGCGACGACCACGTACAGCGCGGCGAGCGACGTAGGACCGCCGCCCGACCGGCGCACCACGACCGCCATCATCCCCAGCCACGCCAGATTGCGGATCACCGCCGCCAGATCGGGGCCGACGTCGTGCGCGTCGATCCCCGCCACCGCCAGCGCCCACAGCGCCGTCAGCAACAGCGTGGCCGCCATCGTCCGGTGCAGCGGCCCGCCGCGCCGCCACGCCGCCAGCGCCGCCATCCCGAACATCAGGGCCGCGAGCGCATAGGTCCACAGGACGAGCGCGCCGGCGATCGTCCCGGTCATTCCGCTACCGCCTTCACCGCGCCCCCGACGGCCACAGCACGACCCTCAGCGTCTGGAGCAGGATCAGAAGGTCGAGGAACGGCGAATAGTTCTTCGCGTAGTACAGGTCGTATTCCAGCTTGTGCCGCGCATCGTCGATCGACGCACCGTAGGGATAGTTGATCTGCGCCCAGCCGGTGATGCCCGGCTTCACCATGTGCCGCTCGGCGTAATAAGGTACCTGCTGCTCCAGATCGGCGACGAACTGCGGTCGCTCCGGGCGGGGGCCGACGAAGCTCATCTCGCCCTTCAGCACGGTCCAGGTCTGCGGCAGCTCGTCGATCCGCAATTTCCGGATCAGGCGGCCGACACGCGTGATGCGCGGGTCCTGCTCCGCCGCCCAGACCGCCTGTCCGGCGATCTCCGCGTCCTGCCGCATCGACCGCAGCTTCACGATCTCGAACGACTGGTTGTACAGACCGACGCGGTTCTGCCGATAGAAGGCGGGGCCGCGCGACTCCAGCTTGATCGCCACGGCGGTCAGGATGACGAGGGGCAGCGTCAGGATAAGCAGCAGCAGACTGGCGACGATGTCGAACGCGCGCTTGGCCGCGCTGGACAGCGCCCGTCCCGACGCAAACCCGTCGGAAAAGATCAGCCAGCTCGGGTTGACGCTGTTCAGGTCGATGCGCCCCGTCTCCCGCTCCAGGAACGTGGAGATGTCGCTCACCGCCACGCCCGTGGTCTTCACCCGCAACAGATCCTGTAGCGGCAGCGCGTTGCGCCGCTCCTCCAGCGCCAGCACGACCTCGCTCGCGCGGCAGTCGACCACATGCATCGCCAGATTGGTGATCGCGCTGCGCTTCACGGCATCCGGCATCACCACGCCCGGCTCGTTCATCGCGACATAGCCCGCGACGACGAAGTTCGCACCGGGCTTCCGGGCCAAGACCCCAATCCGCCCCGCCCGCTCACCCGCGCCGAGGACGACGATCCGCCGCTTGAACGTCTCGCCGCCCAGAATGCCGCCGAGCACGGCGCGCGTGCCGACCAGCAGAACGGCGGCGATCACCATCGCGTACAGCAGGTTCGATCGCCACAACGTCAGGCCGGGGACGAGGAAATACAGCAGCGACAGGAACAGCACGCCCAGCGCGATCGCCACCGCCAGCCGCGCCGCCGCGAACCGCAGCGATATGAACGATCCCACCCCGTAAGCGCCCACCGCGACCAGCGCGACCTGCAGCGCGACCGCGAAGCTGATGAGCTGCGGCAGCCGGTTGATCGTCGCGTCGACGGCCATGTCGATCTGGTGGGCGCGGATGATCCACGCGATCTCCGCCGACAGCATGAGCAGCACGGCATCGACCAGACCGAGCAGCAGGACGACATGGGGTACGTAATGCTTGAACAGCCGGATCATGGCCAAAGCTACTCCGCCGGGCAGGTGTAGGGGTCCCCGACAGGGACGTTTCGCAGCTTTTCCTCAACAAAGACTGAAACTCGCGGCCGGTATCGGCGCTTGGGTCGGCGGCGGCTCCCGACTATAGCCGCAGTCTTGCAGGAGGAATCATGAGCAGAACCATCGTCCCGGTGATCCTTTCGGGTGGCTCCGGTACACGCCTCTGGCCGATGTCGCGGCCGGAGCGACCGAAGCAGTTCCTGGCGCTGACCGCCGACGAGACGATGCTGCAATTGACCGCGAAGCGGGCGGTCGGAGCGCAGTTCGCCGCCCCGATCGTGGTCGCCAACGCGGCCCATGCCGAAGAGGTCGAGACGCAACTGGCGGCGATCGGCAGCAGCCCGGTGGCGATCATCCTGGAACCGGCCGGTCGCAACACCGCCCCCGCCATCGCGCTGGCCGCACTCGCCGCCGACAATGGCGAGGATGCGTTGCTCGTCATGCCGTCCGACCACGTCATCGCCGATGTCGACGCATTCCACGCCGCCATTCTTCGCGCACTCCCGCTGGTCGACGATGGCTGGCTGGTGACCTTCGGCATCGCGCCCGACGCGCCGGAAACCGGCTATGGCTGGATTCAGGTCGGTGAGCCGGTGGTGGACGGCGTCCACCGCGTCGCTCGCTTCGTGGAAAAGCCGCCGCTCGACCGGGCGGAGGCGATGCTGGCGTCGGGCGATCATGCGTGGAACGGCGGCATCTTCCTGTTCCGTGCCGACCGCTATCTCGCCGCACTCGGCCTCTACGCACCCGACATCGTCGCCTCGACGCGGGAGGCGATGGACGCCGCGCGGCGCGACGGCGCGCGGCTCTACCCCGACGCGGAGGCGTTTGCGGCATCCCCGTCGGAGTCGATCGACTATGCGGTAATGGAAAAGGCTGAGCGGGTCGCGGTCGCGCCGGTGTCGATGGGCTGGAGCGACGTCGGCAGCTGGGATGCGCTGCACGCAGTCAGCGGGCGCGACGGCGACGAGAACAGCCACCGCGGCGAGGTGCTGGCGATCGACACCCGCAACTGCCTAGTCCAAAGCGACGGCGCGCGCGTGTCGCTGGTCGGCGTCAGCGACCTGATCGTCGTCGCCAGCGGCAACGACATCCTCGTCATGCCCCGCGGCCGCAGTCAGGAAGTGAAGAAGCTGATCGAGGCGATGAAGCGCGTCTGAGGGTCAGTCGCGGGAAAATATCTGGCTATAGGGAACCACAAGTTTCAGAAAGGGAAGCGACACGTCGTCAGGCTTGAATGGCGTGTCGATCCAATTCCTTCCCTGACGCTGGCTGGTAGCCACTAGCTCGCTCTCCGGATCGACAAACACAATGGTATCGATGCTGGAGATCGCCCGATATTCCTGCTTCTTGACCGTGAAATCGATATCGCGGGTGGACGGCGACAGCACCTCGAATATTACGCGGGGCGCGGACAGGTAGATGTCCTCGCCACAGTCTCCCGGACTTCCGCGATCTATCGTTACGTCGGGATAACGCACGGATAAATCATGCGTTTGCACTGACATATCTGACCCGTAAGGCCGACAACCGGAACCGCGCAGCGCCGTCATCAGAAATGCGATGAGGTTCGCCTGGATTCTGGCATGGTCACGGGTGCCGCCCGCCATCATGCGAATATACCCGTTATCAAGCTCGGCCTTCAGGTCGGGGCCGAAGTCGATCTGATAGAACTCTTCGGCCGTGAGCAGCCGGGGAATGGAAAGGGCGAAAACGCTGGCCATGCCGGACGATATACGCCCGCAGTTCCAACAAACAAAGGGCCGGGGGATCGCTCCCCTGGCCCTTTGTTTGTTGGAACGGACAGCGGTGGAGCCGCTGTCTGCACGTCAGACCGGTTCAGCTTTGCCGGCCGGCCGGCCGGTTCTGATTTCGTGTCGGGCGGAGCCGTGGCTCCGCCCGTCCGAAATCAGAAGTCCATGCCGCCCATGCCGCCCATGCCGCCACCGCCGGGCATGCTCGGAGCCTTGTCCTCGGGCAGTTCAGACACGGTCGCTTCCGTGGTGATCAGCAGGCCGGCCACCGAAGCGGCGTTCTGCAGGGCGGTGCGGACGACCTTGGTCGGATCGATCACGCCGGCGGTCACCAGGTTCTCGTACGTGTCGGTCGACGCGTTGAAGCCGAACGACGTGTCGTTCTGGTCGAGCAGCTTGCCCGACACGACGGCACCGTCATGACCGGCGTTCTGCGCGATCTGGCGGACGAGGGCCGTCAGCGACTTGCGGACGATATCGATACCGCGCGTCTGGTCCTCGTTGACGCCCTTCAGGCCGTCGAGCGACTTGGTCGCGTACAGCAGCGCCGTACCGCCACCGGGGACGATGCCTTCTTCGACGGCTGCGCGGGTTGCGTGCAGTGCGTCGTCGACGCGGTCCTTGCGCTCCTTCACCTCGACCTCGGTCGAACCACCGACCTTGATCACGGCGACGCCGCCGGCGAGCTTGGCGAGACGCTCCTGGAGCTTCTCACGGTCGTAGTCGCTGGTGGTGTTCTCGATCTGCGCACGGATCGCCTCGGTGCGGCCCTTGATCGAATCGGCTTCACCCGCACCGTCGATGATGGTGGTGTTGTCCTTGTCGATCGTGACGCGCTTGGCGGTGCCGAGCATGCCGACGGTCACGTTCTCGAGCTTGATGCCGAGGTCTTCCGAGATCATCTCGCCCTTGGTCAGGATCGCGATGTCTTCCAGCATCGCCTTGCGACGATCGCCGAAACCGGGAGCCTTGACCGCTGCGACCTTCAGGCCGCCGCGCAGCTTGTTGACGACGAGCGTGGCGAGAGCCTCGCCCTCGATGTCCTCGGCGATGATGAGCAGCGGGCGACCCGACTGGACGACGGCTTCCAGGATCGGGAGCATCGCCTGAAGGTTCGACAGCTTCTTCTCGTGGATCAGGATGTACGGATCGGCGAGCTCGACCGTCATCTTTTCCGGGTTGGTGATGAAGTAGGGCGACAGATAGCCGCGGTCGAACTGCATGCCCTCGACGACGTCGAGCTCGAAATCGAGACCCTTCGCTTCCTCGACGGTGATCACGCCTTCCTTGCCGACCTTCTCCATCGCTTCCGCGATCTTCTCGCCGACTTCACGGTCGCCGTTGGCCGAGATGATGCCGACCTGCGCGATTTCGCTGGTGCCGGCGACGGGCTTCGAGCGCGCCTTGATGTCCTCGACGACCTTCAGGACGGCGATGTCGATGCCGCGCTTCAGATCCATCGGGTTCATGCCGGCCGCGACCGACTTCATGCCCTCGCGGACGATCGCCTGCGCCAGGACGGTCGCGGTGGTCGTGCCGTCGCCGGCGATGTCGTTGGTCTTCGAGGCCACTTCGCGCACCATCTGCGCGCCCATGTTCTCGAACTTGTCCTTCAGCTCGATCTCCTTGGCGACGGTGACGCCGTCCTTGGTGATGCGGGGAGCGCCGAAGCTCTTGTCGATCACGACGTTGCGGCCCTTCGGACCCAGCGTCACCTTCACCGCGTCGGCGAGGATGTCGACGCCGCGCAGGATGCGCTCACGCGCGTCGCGGCCGAATTTTACGTCTTTGGCTGCCATGGTGGCTACCCTTTCAAACTATCGAAGTGGAGGAAGTGGAGGCGATCGGACAGATCAGGCGACGATGCCCAGAATGTCCGATTCCTTCATGATGAGCAGGTCTTCGCCGTTCACCTTGACCTCGGTGCCCGACCACTTGCCGAACAGGATGCGGTCGCCCGCCTTCACGTCCAGCGGGGTGATCGTGCCATTGTCGGCGCGCGTGCCGGTGCCGGCGGCGACGACCTCGCCCTCCTGCGGCTTTTCCTTGGCGGTATCGGGAATGATGATCCCGCCGGCCGTCTTCTCTTCAGCCTCGACGCGGCGGACGAGAACGCGGTCGTGCAACGGACGAAAGTTCATCGCTGAGCCCTCTTTTCAGTGTGTGTGACAGATTTCTGGCACTCACCGGGGGCGAGTGCCAACGCCGGGGATATGTGCCCGACTTGATGAGTCGTCAACGGGGGAACTGGAACTATTTCGGACGGACCGGTGCCCCGGTCAGACCGAAGCCGTCCCGCGCGATCCAGCGCCACAGCAGCAATCCGGCCACCGCCGCCAGCCCGCTCGCCAGCCCGATCCAGATGCCGACGCCGCGCAGCTCCGTATAGAAGCCGAGCAGGATCGCGACGCCGAACCCGACGATCCAGTACCCGCCCGCCGCCACCAGCATCGGCACGCGCGTGTCCTGAAGCCCGCGCAGCGCGCCCGCCGCGACGACCTGCGCCCCGTCGAAAAGCTGGAACAGCGCCGCAATCGCGAGGA
The DNA here is from genome assembly GCF_001423765.1 of Sphingomonas sp. Leaf343. GTDB lineage: Bacteria > Pseudomonadota > Alphaproteobacteria > Sphingomonadales > Sphingomonadaceae > Sphingomonas. The sequence goes on along the minus strand of NZ_LMPG01000001.1, from coordinate 915,451 downwards.
AGCGGATCGCCAGCGGCACCACCGCCACGTTTTCCGGTGCATTCAGGTCCAGATACGCGGACACCACCAGCCGTGGCGCGATCCACAATCCGACCGTAGTCAGCGCCATGAAGCCGATGCCCAGCACCAGTGCCGCCGCCCCGGCCCGCCCGATCCACACGCGATCGAGCGCGCCATAGGCCATGCCGACGCGGATCGTCGCGGCCTGTGCGATACCCAGCGGCACCTGAAACGACACCGCCGCGATCTGGAGCGCGACGGCGTGCGCGGCGACGTCGACAACACCGATCAGCCCCATCAGGAATGCCGCACCGCCGAACAAAGCGCCTTCGAACGTCATCGTCAGCGCGACCGGCACGCCGATCCGCACGATCTCCGCCATCCGCGACCATTCCGTTCGCCACCAGCGACCGAACAGCCGATAGCGCCGCAGCTTGCGATCGAACGTCAGGATCGCAGCATAAGCCATTGCCATCGCACAGGTCGTGACGACGCTGGCGATCGCCGACCCCTCCAGCCCCAGCGCGGGAAAGCCGGCATGACCGAACACGAGCAGCCAGTTGCCGAGGATCCCCAGCCCCAGCGCCATCGCCGTGACCGCCATTGCCCAGCCCGGTCGTCCCAATGCGGAGGCGGCGTTGCGCATCACCACGGACGCGGTGAACGGCACCATCGCGAACAGCAATATGTCGAGGAAAGCCCCCGCGCGAACGGCGACCGCGGGGTCCTGATGCGCCAGCCGGAACAGCGTCTCACCGTTCGCCAGCAGCAGCATGAACGGCACGCTCGCCGCGACCGCCAGCCACATCGCCATGCGGAACGTGCGCCGCACCTCCCGCACCGCATGACGCCGCCGTCCCAGCTCCGCCGCCATCACCGGCGCGGCCGCGCCGACCAGACCCAGCAGCGCGAACGAGATGATGCTGTAGAGGTATACGCCCAGCGTCGCCGCCGCGAACTCCACCGTGCCGAGCCGCGCGACGAAGATCACGTCGACGGCATAGACGCCCATCTGCAACAGGTTGGCCGCCACCAGCGGCGCGGCGAGCCCCAGCGTCGCGCGCATCTCCCCCGCCCACGTCGCGGGGGCCGCGGTGGCGGGGAGAGTGACAGGCGCGTGCATGGTGGCGGCTGTACCCAGATGCTCGCGTCGACGCCATGCCGCGCCTCCCGGCGATTGCCGGTAAGCCGCGCCGCGAAGATTGGCCGACCGGCTAAGTTTGCCGCCGTGTCGATCCCGACCTTCCTCGCCGAGCCGCCCGAATCCGTTGCCAGCCCACGCGCCATCCTCTAGCCGTGTTAGTCATGACAGACACCACCGCGCCGCAGCCGTCCTTTTCCGATGGCCGCCCCTCGTTCACCGACGGCAAGCCACGCCGGCGGCGCGGTGGCTGGCGGCTGGTGCGCGGCGCGTGGAAGCTGCTGGTGGCGGTCAAGGACCTGCTCGTCCTGATCCTGCTGCTGCTGTTCTTCGCCGTCCTGTTCGCCGCGCTGACCGCCCGGCCGGGTACGAAGGCGATCGGCAGCGGCGCGCTGCTGCTCGACCTCGACGGCTCGGTCGTGGAGCAGCCCGAGGAGCCAGCGGCGTTCGCCGCCCTGTCGGGTCAGGCGACCACGCGCCAGTTCCGGCTGCGCGACGTGCTGCGGGCGATCGACACGGCGCGGACCGATGCGCGGGTCAAAGCGGTCGTCCTCGACCTCGACCAGTTCTCAGGCGCCTACCCTGCCGCACTCGGCGAGATGGCGGATGCGCTGGTTCGCGTGCGGCAGTCGGGCAAGCCGGTGCTGGCCTACGCGACCGCCTATACCGATGGCAGCTACCGGCTGGCGGCGGCGGCGAGCGAAGTCTGGGTCGATCCGATGGGCGGCGCATTGTTTCAGGGTGCGGGCGGAACCCAGCTCTATTACAAGGGGCTGATCGACAAGCTCGGCGTCAACACGCATGTCTACCGGGTCGGCCGCTACAAATCGTTCGTGGAGCCGTACACCCGCGCCGACCAGAGCCCGGATGCCCGCGCCGCATCGCAGGCGCTCTACGGATCGCTGATGGAGCAATGGGTGCGGGGCGTGGTCCAGGCCCGTCCGAAAGCGCAGGCGGCCCGCTTCCTCGCCGATCCGCAGGCGGCGGTGCTGGCGACCGGCGGCGACGTCGCGAAGGCGAACCTCGCACTGGGGCTGGTCGACCGGCTCGGCGACCGCATCGCATTCAACAAGCGTGTCGCGGCGCTGGTCGGCGGCGACAGCACCAAACCCGCGATCGGCTTCGCGAACATCGGCTACGACGCGTGGATTGCCGCCAATCCGATGCCGACCACCGGCGACGCGATCGGCATCCTGACCGTGGCGGGCAACATCGTCGACGGAGAGGCCGGCCCCGGCACGGCGGCGGGCGACACGATCGCCAAGGCGATGCTCGACGGTCTCGCCACGAAGAACCTGAAAGCGGTCGTGCTGCGCGTCGACTCGCCGGGCGGTTCGGCGCTGGCATCGGAGCGCATCCGGCTGGCGGTGCTGGAGGCGAAGAAGCGCGGACTGCCGATCGTCGTATCGATGGGCGGCCTCGCCGCGTCCGGCGGTTACTGGGTATCGACGGCGGGCGACACCATCTTCGCGGAACCGAACACGATCACCGGCTCGATCGGCATCTTCGGCATCATCCCGACGTTCGAGGCGACGCTGGCGAAGATCGGCGTGACGACCGACGGCGTCCGCACGACGCCGCTGTCGGGCCAGCCCGACGTGTTCGGCGGCACCACGCCGATGCTCGATACCATCCTTCAGGCGGGCATCGAACATGGCTATCGCGAGTTCATCGGCCGCGTCGCGAGCGCGCGTCGGATGACGCCCGCCCGCGTCGACGAGATCGGTCAGGGCCGCGTCTGGGACGGCGGCACCGCCCGTCAGCTCGGGCTGGTCGACCGGTTCGGCGGGCTGGGCGATGCGGTGGCCGAAGCCGCCCGCCGTGCAAAGCTCGATCCCGCCAAGGTCCGGACCGTCTACCTCGAAAAAGAGCCGGGCTGGGCCGCGCAACTGGCGCAGGCATGGAACGACAGCGAGCGCGACGATACCGCCGGCGGCGACGCCTTCGCGCGGATCGCCACGCAGCAGCGCGCGATGCTCGGGCAGGCACTCGGCGACATGAAGCGGCTGGCGAGCGGTGGATCGATCCAGGCACGGTGTCTGGAATGCGGTGGCCTCGGCCCCAGCACGGGTGCGGCGGGCGACGCCAGGCTGCTCGATCTGGTGCTCGCGCGGTTCGGACTTTGAGGATCGCGGCGTGATCGCGATCCGGGCAGCGACCTCGGCGGACGCGGGCGTGATCGCCGCGATCTATGCGCCGCACGTGCTGGTGGGCACCGCCTCGTTCGAGGAGGAGGCCCCCGACAGCCGTACCATGGCGCGCCGGATGGCGGCGAGCGACGGGCTCTACCCATGGCTGGTCGCGACGCAGGGGCCGGAGGGCACCGGCATCCTCGCCTATGCCTATGCCACCGCCTTCCACCCGCGCGCGGCCTATCGCTGGGCGGTGGAGACGACGATCTACGTCGCCGACGCGGCGCAGCGTCAGGGTGCCGGTCGGTTGTTGTACGAGGCGCTGGTGGATACGCTGGCGGCGCAGGGCTTCACGCAGGCGATCGCCCGCATCGCGCTCCCCAACACCGCCTCGATCGGGCTGCACGAAACCACTGGCTTTCGCGGCGCGGGCGTCCAGCGGGAGGTCGGGTTCAAGCACGGCCAGTGGATCGACGTCGGCCTGTGGCAGCGCGAACTGGCGCAACCCGCCACCCCGCCCGCCGAGCCGCGACCATTCGCGGATGTCGGCATAGTGCGGGGCTAGATCAGCCGACCGTCACCACCAGCTTCCCGATCGCCCCGCGCGCCGCCATCTTGGCAATGGCGTCGCCGCCGCGCTCCAGCGGGAACGTCTCCGTCACCCGCGGCGAGATGCGGCCTTCTTCCCACAATTGGAACAGCGTCGCGACATGCGCCGCGTTCGCCGCTGGATCGCGCGCGGCGAAGGCTCCCCAGAACACGCCGCACACATCGCAGCTTTTCAGAAGCGTCAGGTTCAGCGGCAGCTTCGGGATACCGGCCGGGAAGCCGACGACCAGATACCGTCCCTGCCACGCGATCGACCGCAGTGCCGGTTCGGCATAGTCGCCGCCGACCGGATCGTAGATCACGTCCGCCCCGTCCTTGCCGACCGCTGCCTTGAACTGTTCCGCCAATGCCTTCGACTGGTCCTTGTCGAACGGCGCCCGCGCGTAGATCAGCACCTCGTCCGCGCCTGTGGCCCGCGCCGCCTCCGCCTTCTCCGCCGACGACACCGCCGCCACGACCCGCGCGCCGAACGCCTTGCCGAGTTCGATCGCGGCCAGCCCGACGCCGCCCGCCGCGCCCAGCACCAGCAGGGTCTGCCCCGCCTGCAACCGTCCGCGATCCAGCAGTGCGTGGATCGTCGTGGCATAGGTCAAGAGCAGGGCCGAACCCTCGGCGAAGCTGCGTCCGTCCGGCAGGCGATAAAGGCGCGCGACATCGACCACCGCCTTCTCGGCGAGGCCGCCGTTGCCGATCATCGCCAGCGCCCGGTCGCCGACCTGCCAGTCTCCCGCAGCGTCGCCCACCGCCGCGATCGTGCCGGCGATCTCGCCACCCGGTGCGAAGGGGCGTTGCGGCTTGAACTGGTATTTGTCCTCAATGACGAGGACGTCCGGATAATTGATCGCGCAGGCGCGGATATCGATCACGACCTGTCCCGGACCCGCCACCGGATCGGGCGCATCGGCCAGTTCCAGAGTTTCAGGTCCGCCCGGCGTCCGCGACAACAATGCCTTCATATCCGCGTTTTCCCTCTACCCAGGGGCGCGTGCCGGCGGCAGCGCCTTCGAATTTCGAAATCTGGGTATCTCTTGCCAGTGTCAGGCCGATCTCGTCCAGCCCCTCCATCAGGCAACGGCGGCGAAACGGGTCGAGGTCGAAGGGGAAGCGATCCTGATAGGGGGTGGTGACGGTCATCGTCTCCAGATCGACGGTCACGTCCTGATCGACCGCGGTTTCCAGCAGGCGGTCGATCGCCTCCTGCGGCAGCACCACGGGCACGATGCCATTCTTGACCGCATTGCCGGAAAAAATGTCGGAGAAACTGGGCGCGATCACGGCGGTGATGCCCATGTCGGCCAGCGCCCAGGCGGCATGTTCGCGACTGGAGCCGCAGCCGAAATTGTCGCCCGCGATCAGGATCGGCGCCCCCGCATAGCGCGGATCGTCGAACAGATTGTCCGCCTGTGCGCGCACCGTCTCGAACGCGCCACGGCCAAGGCCGACGCGCGAGATCGTCTTCAGCCAGTGCGCCGGGATGATGACGTCGGTATCGACATTCTTCGCGCCCCACGGATAGGCGCGGCCCGATACCGTCGTGACCGCCCGCATCAGCGGCCGCGCTGCTGCTGCACCGCGGGTCGGGCGATGCTGGCGCCGTAAGCCGCGAACCCGCTGACCAGCGTGCCGACCACCAACAGCGCAAGAACCTTCTTCATGACGTCACTCCCCGATCTCGTTATCGCCGCGCCTCATGAGGTCGCGCACGTCCGCCAGCCGCCCGGTCACCGCCGCCGCCGCCGCCATCGCCGGCGACAACAGGTGAGTGCGCGCACCCGGCCCCTGCCGTCCGACGAAATTGCGGTTGGAGGTGGAGGCGCAGCGTTCGCCCGGCGGCACCTTGTCCGGGTTCATCGCCAGGCACATCGAACAGCCCGGCTCCCGCCACTCGAACCCCGCACCGACGAAGATGCGGTCGAGGCCCTCGGCCTCCGCCTGACGCTTCACCAGACCCGACCCCGGCACGACCATCGCCCGCACGCCGTCCGCGACGCAGCGACCGTCTGCGACGGCAGCGGCGGCGCGCAGATCCTCGATCCGGCTGTTCGTGCAACTGCCGATGAAGACGTGCTGGACGCCGACGTCCTGCATTGCGGTGCCGGGCGCTAGGCCCATGTAATCCAGCGACTTGCGCGCCGCGTCACGCTTGGCCGGATCGGCGAAGCTGTCGGGATCGGGTACCGAGCCGGTGATCGCGACCACATCCTCCGGGCTGGTGCCCCAGGTCAGCGACGGCGCGATATCCGTCGCGTCGAGCGTCACGGTGCGATCATAGACCGCGCCCGCATCGGACGGCAGCGTCCGCCACCACGCCACGGCCTTCTCCCAGTCGGCACCCTCCGGCGCCATCGGCCGCCCCTTCAGATAGGCGAAGGTGGTCTCGTCCGGCGCGACGAGGCCGGCGCGCGCGCCGCCCTCGATCGACATGTTCGCCATCGTCAACCGGCCCTCGATCGACATCGCGCGCACGATCTCGCCCGTATATTCGACGACATAGCCGGTCCCGCCCGCCGCGCCGATCCGGCCGATGATCGCGAGGATCACGTCCTTGGGACTGACGCCGAAGCCCAGAGATCCGTCGACGCGGATCTCCATCGTCTTCGACTGTTGCAGCAGCAGCGTCTGCGTGGCGAGCACATGCTCCACCTCCGACGTGCCGATCCCGAACGCCAGCGCACCGAGCGCCCCGTGCGCGGACGTGTGGCTGTCGCCGCACACCAGCGTGGTGCCGGGCAGCGTGAAGCCCATCTCCGGCCCGACCACGTGCACGATCCCCTGCTCCGCCGCCGTCGCATCGATATAATCGATACCGAACTCGGCGGTATTGCGGCGAAGCGCGTCGAGCTGCTGCGCGCTTTGGGGATCGGTGATCGGCAGCAGCCGACCGTCCGGTCCGATCCGGGGCGTCGTCGGCAGGTTATGATCCGGCACCGCCAGCGTCAGTTCCGGCCGGCGCACGCGGCGCCCCGCCACGCGCAGCCCCTCGAACGCCTGCGGACTGGTGACCTCGTGGACGAGATGACGGTCGATATAGATCAGGCAGGTGCCGTCGTCGCGCCGTTCGACGACGTGCGCGGCCCAGATCTTCTCGTACAGGGTGAGCGGACGACTGGCCATGATTGCGCGGCGTTAACCCAAAGCAGCCGGGTCGCCAAGGCCGATGCCGGTGAGTTGTCCCTCACCCCGCGCAATGACAGCTATGCGCCTGACGCCTGATCCGCGCCCGTCCGGTGATCCTCGACGACCGAACCACAGGCCAGCAGTTCCGCTTCGTGCCCCGCCTCGCGCCAGTCCTCCGCCAGCGCCGCCGCTTCCCATTCGCGCGCCGCGGGATGACCGAGCACCCGCTCCACCCATCCCTGCCCGGCTGCACCGACATCGATGCCATAGGTGCGGACGCGGTACGCGACCGGCGCATAGAAGGCATCGACGGCGGTGAAGTCCGACCCCGCCAGCCATGGCCCGCCGAACCCCGACAGCCCCTCGGCCCACAACTCGGCGATACGCGCCGCGTCTCGCTCCAGCGCCGCCGATCCAGGCATCGCCGCGACGCGAACGCCGATGTTCATCGTCCGCTCGTTACGCAACGCCGAAAAGCCGCCGTGCATTTCCGCCACCGCGCTCATCGCCCACGCGCGGGCAGCTTCGTCACACGGCCAGACGCCCTCATGCCGCTCCGCCAGGTACAGGACGATGCCGAGCGAGTCCCAGACGGTGCGCTCGCCGTCGATCAACACCGGCACCTGCCCGGTCGGCGAGAAGGCGCGGAACGCCTCGTAATTCTCGGGCGCGGCGAACGGCTCGATCCGGTCCGCGAACGGAATGTCGAGCGCCCGCATCAGCAGCCACGGGCGCAGCGACCAGCTCGAATAATTCCGGTTCGCGGTGACCAGCGTGTAGGTCATTCCGTATAGGCCGCCGTGGTCCTCGCCCGCACGTCTTCGGCCGTCACGCCGGGCGCACACTCGATCAACCGGAACGGGCTGTCGTGATCCGGCCGCTGGAACACGGCAAGATCGGTGACGATCATGTCGACCACGTCCTTGCCCGTCAGCGGCAGCGAACAGGACGGGATGAACTTGGGATCGCCGTTCTTCGACGTATGCTCCATCACGACGATGATCTTCTTCACGCCGGCGACGAGGTCCATCGCTCCGCCCATACCCTTAATCATCTTGCCGGGGATCATCCAGTTGGCGATGTCGCCGTCCTGACTGACCTCCATGGCACCCAGCACGGTCAGGTCGATATGCCCGCCGCGGATCATCGCGAAGCTGTCCGCGCTGCTGAAATAGACCGACGAGGGCAGCTCGCTGATCGTCTGCTTGCCGGCATTGATGAGGTCGGGGTCCTCCTCCCCCTCATAGGGGAACGGCCCGATGCCGAGCATCCCGTTCTCCGACTGGAGCGTCACCGTCATGCCCGCGGGAATGTTGTTGGCGACCAGCGTCGGGATGCCGATCCCCAGATTGACGTAGAACCCGTCCTCCAGTTCCTGCGCGGCGCGCGCGGCCATCTGGTCGCGGGTCCAGCCCTTCACGTCCTCGGACATCAGTTCAGCTTCCCTTCCTGAATGGTTTCGATCGCACCGAACTGTTCGCGCAATTGCCGCCCCAGCCCGTCGACGATCGCCTGCAGCGCGGCGTCCTCGCCGATCGCCCACGTCCCGGCATAGGCGCGCGCGGCGTGACGGATCGTGTCGGCCATCAGATAGCCGAACACCGTCGGGTCCTCCAGCAGATGCGCGGCGATCCACACGCTCGCGCCGCCATTGTTCGTGATCCAGATGCGCGCGACCTCCGCGGCATCGGCGATCAGCACGTCGCCATCCTCCAGCGAGATTTCGCCGGGGTGGGCCGGCGTACTCACGCCGCCTCGCGCGGGCGGGTCAGGCGGAACTCGATCTTCTTGTCGTACGGCGCGCCGACGATCATCCGCTTCACGTAGATACCCGGCAGGTGGATCGCATCGGGATCGAGCGAGCCGACCGGCACCACCTCCTCGACCTCCGCGACGCAGATGCGGCCGGCGGTCGCCATCGGATGGTTGAAATTGCGTGCTGTCTTGCGGAAGATGAGGTTGCCCGTCTCGTCCGCCTTCCACCCCTTGATGATCGACAGGTCGGCGCGGATGCCGCGTTCGAGGATGTAATCCTGTCCGTCGAAGGTCTTGACCTCCTTGCCCTCGGCCACCTGCGTGCCGACGCCGGTCTTGGTGTAGAAGCCCGGAATGCCCGCGCCGCCGGCCCGGCACCGCTCCGCCAGCGTCCCCTGCGGGCAGAACTCCACCTCCAGCTCACCGCTCAGGTACTGGCGCTCGAACTCCTTGTTCTCGCCGACATAGCTGGAGATCATCTTCCTGACCTGCCGCGAGCGCAGCAGCTTGCCGAGGCCCTCGTTATCGATGCCGGCATTGTTGCTGGCGATCGTCAGGTCCTTGACGCCCGATGCCTGGATCGCGTCGATCAACCGTTCCGGGATGCCGCACAGGCCGAATCCGCCCGCGCAGATCGTCATGCCGTCGTGCAGCAGGCCGTCAAGCGCCGCGCCCGCATCCGGATAAAGCTTCCGCATCCCGCAATCCTCCTGATCCTGCGCGGGAGCGATAGGCGGCGCGGCCGCCGCCGGTCAACGCGGCATGGCGCATTGACTTTCGCCCCCGAACCGTTAGTGGCACCCCCGCATCCGGCAGGTTCGCCCGCCGGATTCCGTCCTAGACAGCAGGTGCTGGGGATTTGCCCGGCTTAATCCCCTGCCGAGACGGGGATAGGTTTTCGCCTGCCGCTTTCCATGCGGCCGGTCCTCCATTCCCTCGTCGACTGGACAAGCCGGTGCGCGTCGCGTGCCGGTGGTAACCGGACATGGCCTTCGGGGCATGTCCAAACGTGGAGAATGGCATGGATCGGACTGAAAAGGCCGCGGCCGTCGCCGAGTTGAACCGTAACTTTGCCGAAGTCGGCGTGGTCGTCGTGACCCGCAACCTCGGCATGACCGTCGCACAGTCCACTGTGCTGCGGAACAAGATGCGGGACGCCGGCGCGACCTACAAGGTCTCGAAGAACAAGCTTGCCAGGATCGCGCTCGACGGGACCGACTATGGATCGATCGGCGATATGCTGACCGGCCCCGTCGCTCTCGCTTCCTCGATCGACCCGGTCGCCGCAGCCAAGGTTGCGGTGGACTTCGCGAAGACGAACGACAAGTTCGAAATCGTGGGCGGTGCGATGGGCTCGACGCCCCTCGACGTCGCGGGCGTTCAGGCACTCGCCACGCTGCCGTCGCTGGACGAACTGCGTGCCAAGATCGTCGGCCTCATCGTGGCACCCGCCACGAAGCTGGCAACGATCACGCAGGCTCCCGCGGCACAGATCGCACGCGTGCTGTCCGCCTATGCGGAGAAGGAGGCGGCGTAAGCCGTCGACGCATTTCCTGGTTTCAATCGTACTTTGGGGGCCGATGCCCCCGCATGGAGAATACACATGGCAGACCTGAACGCGCTCGTTGAGAGCCTGAGCGAACTGACCGTCCTGGAAGCAGCCGAGCTGTCGAAGCTGCTCGAAGAGAAGTGGGGCGTTTCGGCCGCAGCAGCGGTCGCAGCTCCGGCAGCAGCCGGCGGCGCAGCCGCACCGGCGGTTGAAGAGCAGACCGAGTTCGACGTGATCCTGACCGGCGACGGTGGCAAGAAGATCAACGTCATCAAGGAAGTCCGCGCGATCACCGGCCTGGGCCTGACCGAAGCGAAGGCTCTCGTCGAGGGCGCGCCGAAGGCCGTCAAGGAAGGCGTAAACAAGGACGAGGCCGCGAAGCTGAAGGCTCAGCTCGAGGCCGCCGGCGCGACCGTCGACGTCAAGTAAGCCGCAGTCAGGATCGTGCTGGCGAGCCAGCACGATCCCGACAAGGCCGGCCGGCGGCGCAACGCGCCGTCCACGACATGGGCTTCGCCCATGTCCGCCACCGGCCCAGCGACCGACAAAAGGGGCGGCTCCGCACGGGGCCGCCCCTTTTTTCGTTCATGCGCCCGTCATGCCGACTACAACGGCTCTGCTGCCTTGCTCATGAGCGGGAGCCACGATGCACCCCGTCGCCCGCAAAACACCCAGCTAAAGCAACACGCGCCCGGACAGCCCTTCCTTCTCCGCGGCACGGCTGCTATCGCCGCCCCAAACCCACCGTACAGTCCCCGCGCCCGCGGCTTCGCCGCCTTCGCTCCGCGCCGGGACGACAGGCAAAGGACGCTTATGACCGCCATCGGCCAGGACACGCTGAACACCCGCTCCACGCTCACCGCCGGCGGCAAGTCCTATGATTATTACAGCCTGTCCAAGGCCGCGGAGCAGCTGGGCGACATCAGCCGCCTGCCCTTCTCGATGCGCGTCCTGCTGGAGAACCTGCTGCGTTTCGAAGACGGCGTGACCGTCACCCGCGACGATATCCAGGCGATCGTCGACTGGCAGCAGGAACGCCGCAGCGACCGCGAGATCCAGTATCGCCCGGCGCGCGTGCTGATGCAGGATTTCACGGGCGTGCCCTGCGTCGTCGATCTCGCCGCCATGCGCGACGCGATGACCGCGCTCGGCGGCAATCCGGAAAAGATCAATCCGCTCGTCCCCGTCCACCTCGTCATCGACCACTCGGTGATGGTCGACGAGTTCGGCACACCGCAGGCGTTCGGCGAAAACGTCGATCTCGAATATCAGCGGAACGGCGAGCGCTACGAATTCCTGAAATGGGGATCGAAGGCGCTCGACAATTTCAAGGTCGTGCCCCCCGGCACCGGCATCTGCCATCAGGTGAACCTGGAATATATCGGTCAGGCGATCTGGTCCTCGCAGGAGGTCGGCGACCACGCGAAGGACAGCGCGATGATCGCCTATCCCGACACGTTGGTCGGCACCGACAGCCACACCACGATGATCAACGGTCTGGGCGTCCTCGGCTGGGGCGTCGGCGGGATCGAAGCGGAGGCGGCGATGCTCGGCCAGCCCGTGTCGATGCTGATCCCCGAGGTCGTCGGCTTCAAGCTGACCGGCGAACTCGGCGAAGGCATCACCGCCACCGACCTAGTCCTGACCGTCACGCAACTGCTGCGCGCCAAGGGTGTGGTCGGCCGCTTCGTGGAGTTCTACGGCCCCGGACTGTCGACGATGACGCTGGCGGACCGTGCGACGATCGCGAACATGGCCCCCGAATACGGCGCGACCTGCGGCTTCTTCCCGATCGACGAGAAGACGATGGAGTATATGCGCCTGACCGCACGCTCCGAGGATAACATCGCGCTGGTCGAAGCCTATGCGAAGGCGAACGGCTTCTGGCGCGACGCGGATGCGCCGGACCCCGTCTTCACCGACACGCTGGAGTTGGACATGGGCACGGTGGTGCCGTCGCTCGCCGGCCCCAAGCGCCCGCAGGACAAGGTCGCGCTGACCAAGGTGGACGAGGTGTTCAACGGCGACCTCTTCAAGATCTACCACAAGGAACAGCCGCAGCGCGTCGCGGTGGCTGACCGCGACCATGACATCGGCGATGGCGACGTCGTGATCGCCGCGATCACGTCGTGCACCAACACGTCCAACCCCTCCGTGCTCGTCGCCGCCGGCCTCGTCGCGCGCAAGGCGCGCGCGCTCGGCCTGAAGCCGAAGCCGTGGGTCAAGACCTCGCTCGCCCCCGGTTCGCAGGTCGTCACCGATTACCTGAACAAGGCGGGCCTAACCGAGGACCTCGACGCGATGGGGTTCAACCTCGTCGGCTATGGCTGCACGACCTGCATCGGCAATTCCGGCCCGCTCGCCGCACCGATCTCCGCCGCCATCAACGAGAACGATCTCGTCGCCGCGTCGGTCCTGTCGGGCAACCGCAACTTCGAAGGGCGCGTGTCGCCCGACGTCCGCGCGAACTTCCTCGCCTCGCCGCCGCTGGTCGTCGCCTATGCGCTGAAGGGCACCGTCACGCAGGACATGCGCGAGACGCCGATCGGTCAGGGCACTGATGGCAACGACGTGTATCTGAAGGATATCTGGCCGACGAACGCCGAAGTCTCGTCGCTGATGACCGCCAATATCGACGACGAGATGTTCCGCTCGCGCTACGGCAACGTCTATGCCGGCGATGAGAAGTGGTCGTCGATCGACGTCACCGGTTCGGACACGTACCAGTGGCGCGCCGGCTCCACCTATGTCGCCAACCCGCCCTATTTCGAGGGCATGTCGATGACGCCGGCTCCCACGGCGGACATCATCGAGGCGAAGCCGCTGGCGATCTTGGGCGACTCGATCACCACCGACCACATCAGCCCGGCCGGCAGCATCAAGGCCGACAGCCCGGCCGGCAAGTACCTCCAGGAGCATCAGGTCAGCCGCGCCGACTTCAACAGCTACGGCGCGCGCCGCGGCAACCACGAAGTGATGATGCGCGGCACCTTCGCCAACATCCGCATCCGCAACGAGATGGTGCCAGGCGTCGAGGGCGGCATGTCGAAGTACGATGGCGAGATCATGCCGATCTACGATGCCGCCATGCGCTACAAGGCGGACGGCACGCCGCTCGTGGTCGTCGCAGGCAAGGAGTACGGCACCGGCTCGTCGCGCGACTGGGCGGCGAAGGGCACCAACCTGCTCGGCGTGCGCGCGGTGATCGCCGAGAGCTTCGAGCGTATCCATCGCTCCAATCTCGTCGGCATGGGCGTGCTGCCGCTCCAATTCGGCGAAGGTCTGGATCGCCAGACGCTGAAGCTGGACGGGACCGAGACGTTCACGATCCATAACGTTGCCGGCCTGCGCCCGCGTCAGGAGGTGGAGGTCACGTTGACCCGCGCCGACGGCAGCAGCGAGACGTTCGCGACCCGCTGCCGCATCGATACCGTCAACGAGCTGGAATATTTCCTGAACGGCGGCATCCTCCAGTACGTGTTGCGCAAGCTGGCGGCGTAGATCGCAACAAGCATCGGTCGGGTTCTCACGGGCCCGACCGATGCACGCCGATGGCCGGCCCCCGGCGGGTCTTGCGCCGCGACGCGATTGGCGTCAGGCCGATGCCCATGACCAGCGCCACCTCCCCGCTCGCCACCCCCTTTCCCGACATGCCGCCGATCGCCGGCGTCGAACTCCGCGTCGCACGCGCGCATTACAAGACGTGGGATCGCTGCGACCTGACCTTCGTGACGCTCGCGGAGGGTACGACGGTGGCGGGCGTCCTGACGCAGAGCAGATGCCCCTCCCCCGAGGTCGAATGGTGCCGCGCCGCGCTGACGCTCGGGAACGCGCGCGCGCTGGTGGTGAATGCCGGCAACTCCAACGCCTTCACCGGCAACCGCGGTCGTGCAGCGGTGGAGGCGATCGCCGCCCGCGTCGCGGCCACCCACGCCTGCAAGCCCTCCGATGTGTTCGTCGCCTCCACCGGCGTCATCGGTGTGCCGCTGCCCGTCGACAGGGCCGAAGCCGGTCTCGGCGCCGCCTTCGTCGCCGAACCCTGTGGCTGGCGCGAGGTCGCGGAGACGATCGGTACCACCGACACCTATCCCAAGGGCGCCAGCACCACCGCCGTCGTCGATGGCCGTATCGTGAGGCTGGTCGGCGTCATCAAGGGATCAGGGATGATCGCCCCTGATATGGCGACGATGCTCGGCTTCGTCTTCACCGACGCCGCAGTCGATCCCGCCTTCCTGCAACGCGCGCTGACCGCCGCGAATGCGCCCAGCTTCTCGTGCATCACCGTCGATGGCGACACCTCGACCAGCGACACCGTCCTCGCCTTCGCCACCGGTAAAGCGGGCAACCGGCCGCTCACCGACGACGACAGCCTCGGTGCGGACGCCTTCCGCGCCGCGCTCGCCGATCTGTGCCGACAGCTCGCCCTGCTCGTCGTCCGCGACGGGGAGGGTGCGACGAAGCTGATCCGCATCGACGTCGACGGCGCGGACAGCGACCGCAGCGCGCACCGCATCGCGATGAGCATCGCCAACTCGCCGCTGGTGAAGACCGCCATCGCCGGAGAAGACGCCAATTGGGGCCGCGTCGTGATGGCCGTCGGCAAGGCGGGGGAGCCGGCGGAGCGCGACAGCCTCTCGATCCGGTTCGGCTCGACCCAGGTCGCCAGCGGGGGGCTCGCCGTCGAGGGCTATGACGAAGAGCCGGTCGCCGCACACCTGAAGGGACAGGAAGTCGAGATCGGCATCGACCTGAACCTCGGCGAGGGTCGCGCCACCGTCTGGACGTGCGACCTGACGCACGGCTATATCTCGATCAACGCGGATTATCGAAGCTGATGCTGACGATCTGGGGCCGCCTCAACTCGCACAACGTCAAGAAGGTGGTGTGGCTTGCCGAGGAACTGGCGATGCCCTATTTCCGGCACGACGTCGGCGGCCGGTTCGGTATGGACGCCGCTTACCGCGGGCTGAATCCCAATGCGCTGATCCCGACGATCGAGGACGACGGCTTCGTGCTGTGGGAGTCGAATGCGATCCTGCGCTACCTCGCCGCAAGGCACGGTGACGAGCGCTGGTTCCCCGCCGATCCCGCCACCCGCGCACTCGGCGATCGCTGGATGGAGTGGCAGAACGGCTTTGCCGAAGCCCAGCGCGACGCGTTCTTCAACCTCATCCGCCGCGCACCGGCGGATCGTGACACTGCCGCGATCACGCGATCGGCGCAGGCGACGGCGAAACTGATGACCATCCTTGACGCGCATCTGGCGGAGCATCGCTGGCTATCGGGAGAAGGGTTCGGGCTCGCCGACATCCCGATGGGCGTCTATGCCCACCCTTGGTTCACGCTGGCGGTCAACCGACCAGACCTGCCAAACGTGGCGCGGTGGTACGGGGACCTACGGGACCGACCCGGCTATGCCGCCAACGTCATGATCCCACTGACCTGATCCGCGCCCCGGCCGGTGCCGGAGCGCGGAATATCCCCTACAGCGATCCTTCGAGCCACGCCTTGATCCGGCCCTTCGGCTCCGCACCGACTTTGGTCGCGGCGGGCACGCCGGCCTTGAACAGGATCATCGTCGGAATGCCACGCACGCCGTAACGGCCGGGAGCGTCGGGATTGTCGTCGATGTTGAGCTTGGCGATCGTCACCTGCTCGCCCAGTTCTTCCGAAATCTCTTCGAGCGACGGTCCGATCATCTTGCACGGCCCGCACCACTCTGCCCAGAAATCGACCAGGACGGGCTTATCGGACTTCAGGACGTCGGCGTCGAAGCTGGCGTCGGTGATCTGCTTGGTGGCCATGAATATCTCCTTGAAATGCGATCTAGGGCGGCGGTCGGACCGGCTCAACCCATGAGCGCGGAGCTTTGCTCCGTTGCGTGATAGCGCGGCTTGTGGCGGGCAAGGTCATCCGCGCTGAGCGGCACCAAAGTGGGCCCCGCCGTGTACAGCAACGCCGCCTCCACCGGTCGGTCCGGGAAGATCACCGCCAGCGCCGCGGCGTAGCCCGCCATCTGGCGCAGATGATAATCGGGCACCGCGTCCGGCACCTGCCGCCCGGTCTTGAAATCGATCAACCGGATCGTGTCGCCGACCAGCAGCCGGTCGACCGTGCCCGCGATGACGATTCCCTCGTCCAGCGTCGCCGCGATCGGGGCTTCCGCCAGCGCGTCCGGACCGAACAGGTCGGCGAAGCGTGTATCCTCGATCACCGCCAGCACCGCCGCGACGATCGCCGCCCGCGCTGCCGGGTCGGCGACGCTCCCGGCCCGTTCCAGCCAGCGATCCGCCGCCGCCGACCGTTCCGGGACAGCGACCGAAGGCAATCGCTCGAACAGCGCGTGCATCAGCCGCCCCCGCTCCGCCGCCGCGCGCATCGCCGCAGTCGGCGGCGGATCGGCGACCAGATCGTCCCCCAGCGACGACGGTGCGAGCGGCCGCGGCGGTCGCGCCTCCACGGCTGCTGGCAGCCGCGCCCATTCCGGCAGGGCCACCGGCGCATTCACGGCCGCGTCCGCGCGCCGTTGCACCGGCACCGGCGTCCCCGCCTCGAAACTCCGCTCGCCCTCGCCCGCCGGCACGCCCAGCGCCGTCAGCGCGCGATCCGCCGCGGCGTACCAGCTCGACGCCGGCGGCACCCCCTGCGCCTTCGGCCCCAGCGCGCCCGCGATCACCAGCCGCTCCTCCGCCCGCGTCGCCGCAACGTAGAACAGCCGCCAATGCTCCTCCAGTTCGCGCGCGTCGGCGGCGTCCTTCACGGCGTCCAGCGGCCCGCCTCGCTCGGCGGCGCGCGGCGAGAACACCGGGATCGGCGCGGCCCCATCCTCCGGCGACCAGCGCAATATCGATCGCGGCGACAGCGTCGGGTCGATCGTCGCATCCGCCAGAATGACCAAAGGCGCCTGCAAACCCTTGGCCCCGTGAGCAGTCATCACCCGCACCGCGTCCAGCGGCGCGGACGGATCGCGCACGATGTCGACATCGCCGCGATCGAACCAGTCGAGGAAGCGCTGCAAGGATGGAGTCGTCGTACTCTCGAACGCCAGCGCGGCGGACAGCAGTTCCTCGATCGGATCGCGCGCCTCCGCGCCCAGCCGCCGGATCAGCTTGCGCCGCCCGTCGAAGGGCCCCGACAGCATCTCCTCCAGAAACTCGTACGGTGTCGTGAAGTCCGCCCGCGCCAGCAGCGCGCGCAGCGGTGCGAGCCGCTCGTCGGATTGCGTCTCGCCCAGATGCCGCCACAGGCTGCCCCGCTCGCGCGGCGCGGCGTGCATCAGTTCGTCCTGCGTCCACCCGATCAACGGCGACACCAGCAGGCTGGCGAGCGACAGATCGTCCTCCGGCTGCAACACGAACCGCACCGCCGCGAGCAGGTCCTGCACCGCCAGCGGCGCATTCAGCCGCAACCGGTCGACGCCCGCGACGGGCACCCCCTCCGCGTACAGCCGCGCGACGATCAGAGACGCCAGTTCGCCCCGCCGCTTGACGAGGATCATCACGTCCTCCGGCCGCAACACCCGCCCCTTCGATCCCAGCATCATCGTCGGCTCGGCAAGCCAGCCCTTCACCGCCCGCGCGATGTCTCCGGCCAGCTTGCGGACGCTGTCGGATATCCAGCCTTCCTCGTCGTCCTCCGATCCACCCGCCACCACAGGCGGCCAGATCGTCACCCCGCCCGATCCCGGCACCTCGCTCGCGTGCTGCTCAACCGCGCCAATCGCACCCAGACCCGGTTCCGGCACCTCCGCGACGGCGGCATCGACGAAGGTCAGGATCGGCCGCACCGACCGGAACGAATGCGTCAGCGACAGGCGGTGGAACGGCAGCCCGCGATCCTGCTCGGGCCAATCCTCCGGGCCATGCGCCGCCCGCGCCTTGTCCTCGAACCGCCGCTCCGCCCAGGCGAAGTTGAGCGGACTGGTCCCCTGAAATCCGAAAATCGCCTGCTTCCAGTCGCCGACCGTAAACAGCGTCCGCGTCCGCGGCGCATAGATGCCGCGCCCGACGAAGAACTCCTCGGCGATCGCGCTGACGATACGCCACTGGTTCAGGTTGGTGTCCTGCGCCTCGTCGATCAGGACATGCTCGGTCTCGCGGTCCAGCTTGAACCGCACCCACTCGCCGATCCCCGGCGTCTCCAGCAGCGCGACGGCGGTCTGGATCAGATCCTCGAAATCGACGCCACCGACCCGCCGCTTCGCCAGATCATAGGCGCGCGCATAATCGCGGCCGACCTCCAGCCCCGCCGCGAGCAGATCGGCATAGGCCCCGCGCACGCCCAGCGACAGCAACGCCGCGAGCGCCCCGTGCAGGTCGCGGCCGATATCGGCATAGTCGGGATGCTGCGGCGCCTGCCCCTTCGCGAAGGAGCGCAGATCGCCGTCCGCCTTCGCCCACACCAGATGCACATCGGCCAGCCCGGCGACCCGCTCACCCTCATCCGCCTCCAGCCACGCGGCGATCGTCGCCGCCCGCGCGAGGCCGTTTTTGGTGCCCCATTCGCGGTTCATCAGCCCGATCTCGCGGATCGACTCCTCGTCAAGCTCGGCACAGCCCGCCGCCACCGCCTCCGCGATGTCGCCCATCGGCAGGTCGAGCGCCCGGCGGATGTAGGGCTGTATCCCCGACGGCAACGCCTCCAGCGCTGGCAGCGACCGCGCGCACGCGTTCAGGAAAGACTCCGCACCGCCCTCGCCCAGCCTCAGGCTCAGCGCGCCGATCGTCTCCACGACATGATCGCGCCCGTCCCGCTCCGCGGCGGTCAGCATCTGCGCCAGCGCCTCGCGCGCCAGCCCCGCCTCCTCGCGCGCTTCCAGGGGCCGGAAGCCGGGCGTCAGCGCCGCCTCGACCGGAAACGCCGCCAGCAGCCCCTGACAAAAGCCGTGGATCGTCTGGATGCGCAGCCCCCCGCCCGGCGCGTCCAGCACCTTGGCGAATAAAGTCCGCGCCCG
Source organism: Sphingomonas sp. Leaf343 (assembly GCF_001423765.1). Lineage (GTDB taxonomy): Bacteria > Pseudomonadota > Alphaproteobacteria > Sphingomonadales > Sphingomonadaceae > Sphingomonas. The sequence continues at coordinate 896,195 of NZ_LMPG01000001.1, read as the reverse complement.
CGCCACCTGCTCCGGCCCGCCCGGCTCGCCCAGCGCCTGAAGGTCCTGAAACAGCTCGGTGTCGTCCAGCCTCACCCACGCCGCCAGCCGCGCGTTGATCCGGTGCGCCATCTCCGCTGCGCCCGCCTTGGTGAAGGTCAGGCACAGGATCGCCGACGGATCGGTCCCCTTCAGCAGCAGCCGGAACACGCGCGCGGACAGCACCTGCGTCTTGCCGGTGCCCGCCGACGCCGCCAGCCAGACATGCGCCGACGGATCGGACGCGCGCCGCTGTTCGCCCTTCAGCGGCGGCAGGCGCTTCAGGTCATTCACGGCCATACCATTCGTCGCGGCGCATCAACTGATCGTACTCGGCATAGGGGGCGTAATCCGGCACCAGCTTGGCGGTGAACGGCTCGTTCCCGGTCAGCCATCTGGCGGCGACGTCGCTGAAATTGGCGGCGGCGATACGCGTGAAATCGGCGGTGACGATCTTGTCGCGCTTGCCCTCCGGATCGCACGGGCTATCGACGAAGCCGAACTGGTCGCGCCGCTTCGCCAGCGACCAATATTCGAACGCCGCCGCCGTGCCGCCGACATCCGCAAACCCGCCCCGCTCCGCGATCAGCCCCAGCAGCCCGAGCTGCAGGCTGAACCCCGCCCGCACCGCCGCGGCGGAGGGCGGCTTGCCGGTCTTGTAATCGACGATGCCGATCCCGCCGGGCAACCGGTCGATGCGATCGTAGCGCCCCGACAGTGTCACGCCCGCCATCTCGATCTCGCCTCGTCCTTCGGCGGCCAGCACGTGCCGGTCGCCCGCGCGCATCTCGACCACCTGTCCGGCGATCCAGTCGATCGCCTCGCGCAATCGCGGCTGCCACAACGCGCGCAGCAGCGGATGCACCTCCGCATCCTTCAACATCCGCATAGCCCGCGGCCGCAGCGCGTCGGGCGCGCAACCGTCCAGCTTCCACCATTGCTCCAGAATGGCGTGAACCGCCGTCCCCCGCCACGCGGCGGTCGGATCGGCATCGACGGGATCGAGCGGCGACAATCGCAGCACGCGCCGCGCATAGAAGGAATAGGGGTCCGCCTTCAGCCGGTCGACTTCCGTGACGGAGATGCTCCTGGGCCGCGTCTTCGGCAGCGGCGCGGGCCGCTCGACCGGCTTGTGCGTATCCGATGCGTCCAGCGCCCGCGACCAGCCTTCCAGCGCGCCGTCACGCTCGAACCGGTCCCCCGCCATCGCCTGCAACCGCAGCCACAGGCGCGACGCGAGCGCCGGCGACCCGGCATCGCGCCGCGCGCGGGTCACCAGCACTTCGGGCGCGCCCAGCCCCTGCGCAAAATCATGCGCGGCGATGCCGATCCGCTGCTCCAGCCCGATCAGCCCCAGCGCACTCCGAATGCGAGGCGCGAGCCAGGGATCGGGCGGCGGACTGCCCGGCCACGTCCCTTCGTTCAGCCCGCTCAGGATCATCAGGTCCGCCGACTGCAACCGCGCCTCGATCTGGCCATAGATGGCGAGGCGCGGATGTCCCTTGCCCCGCTCCGGCCGCACTGCCACCTCGTCCAGCAGCGTGCGCAGCATCGCTGGCAGTTCGGCCGGATCGACCAGCGCCGGCCCGGCACCGCCCTCCGCCTCCAGATCGGCGACGAACTCCGCCGCCGCGCGCCCCGCCAGCCCGGACCACAGCGCATCGCCGCACAGCGCCTGTGCCGCCTCGCGAACGCACGCGATCAGCCCGGGCAGCGGCTGCGGCCCGGCCGAGACCTGCCGCGCCAACGGCTCCAGTCGCGGCTTGATCCACGTCCAGAACGTCGCTGCGCGCCCTTCCGGCGACAGTCCGTCCAACCCCGCCGGCGGACGCGGCCCCCGCAGCGACCGGTCCATCGCGCGCACCCCGTCCAGCCATTCCAGCCGCGGCACGCCGCCATTCGCCAGCGGATGCTTCAGCAGCGACAGCAATGCGAGCGGCGCGAACGCCTGCGCCGCCGCCTCCGCCAGCGCCAGCAGAAGCGTTCCCGGCGGCAGGATCGCGAGCGGCCGCCCGGCGCTGTCGTCGACCGTGATCCCCCAGCGCCGGCAATGCACTGCCACCCGCCGCGCCAGCGCCCGGTCCGGCGTCACCAGCGCCGCGGTCTTCCCCGGCGTGTCCAACGCGTGACGCAGCGCCAGCGCGATCGTCTGCGCCTCCTCCGCCGGGGTGGCGAGTTCGGCCGCGCGCACGCCCGACAGCCGCCGGTCCGCCGCCGCCAGATCGGTCCACTTGCCGGTGAAATCCGCCGGAGCCAGTGCGTTGGCGATCGCCCGCCCGCGTGCGGGATCGGCATCCGCGCCCCAGTTGACCATTGCCCCGCCGCCGCGCCAGCGCACGACCTCGTCGCGGCCGATGCTCATCCGCTCCAGCATCAGCTTCAGATGGAATTGCGGGTGGGTCTCGATCGCCCGCAGCCCGCTGTCGAGGGCGTGCGGGCCAAGCGCATCCCACTCGTCCTGCGGCATCGCCAGATCGAGCCCGGCCAAAACCGTCTGCCCCTGCGCCATATCGGCGACACAGCGCAGCAGCCGCGCGACCGCGGGCGACGTGTCGGTGATCCCCGCCGCGCACACGAACCCGGTCGGCGGCGTCGTCCGCCAACGCGCCGCCAGCGCCGCCAGCAACCGCGCCCGCCGCTCCGCCCCGTCGATCGCGCCCAGCTTCGCCAGTTCCGCCGGCCAGCGATCGATCACGATCCGGAACGTCGCCAGCGCCCGCGCCCAATGCTCCGTCAGTTCGGGGGCCAGATCCAGCTCCGCCAGCCGAGCCGGCGGCACCTCCTCGACCAGCAACTGGTCCAGCGTCCGCGCCATATCGCCCGCCAGCCGCACCGCCTCCGAGGCCGATATCGGCGTTCCCGTCCGCGCGCGCTCTTCCTCGACCAGCCGGGCGAGGATCATCCGCCGCGCATAGGGCGCAACCGCAGGCGGCGGCGGATCGTCCGCCACGTCCAGCGCCGCGCCGGCCGCCTCGCCCAGGTCGGGGTCGCCCAGCGCCACCAGCCGGGGCAGCAGCAGCCCGCCGCCGCTCGCTCGCACGAACGCCTCCGTCACCGCCCGCACCGCGCGATTGTTCGGCAGCAGCACCAGTCCCCGCGCCAACGCCGCCTGATCGCGCCCGCGCATCAGCCCACCGACCAGCGCGTCGGCGAACGCGCGGTGCGCCGGGATCGTATAGACGGATGGCCGCTCAGCCATCCAGCAGCAGCGCCTCGGTCTTCGTTATCGCGCCGGGCGTGCCGACGTCGAACCACAACCCCTGATGCACCTGCCCGAACGCGCGCCCGGCCGCGATCGCGCGATCCCAGAACAGGTTGGTGGAGAACGGCCCCTCCGGCCAGTCGGCGATCAACCGCGGGTGCAATATCTGAAGGCCGGTATAGGCGAACGGCGCAACGGTGGCCGATCGCCGCCGCCGCGTGATCCGTCCGTCCGCGGCCAGATGAAAATCTCCCTGCCCGCGATAATTGTTCGCGCGCGCCAGCGGCACCATCAGCAGCAGCGCGTCCATGCTTTCGTCGTCCCACCGCGACGACAGCAGCTTGATCGCGTCCACGGGTCCATCGATCCAAAGGTTGTCGCTGTTGGCGACCAGCACCGGCTCATTGCCCAGCAGGTCGCGGGCCTGCACCAGCCCGCCACCCGTCTCCATCAACCGCTTGCGCTCGTCGGACACGACCACGTCGACACCGTCGAACTTCGCGCCCAGATGCGCCACCAGCGAGTCCGCGAGATAGTGGACGTTCACCACCGCCCGCTCGACACCCGCCGCCTGCAACCGGTCGAACACATGATCGATCAACGGCTTGCCCGCGACTTCGATCATCGGCTTGGGCCGCGTCGCGGTCAGCGGCCGCATCCGCTTCCCCAACCCCGCCGCCATCACCATCGCCGTCTTCGGCACCGTCCCGCCGGGATCGGGCCGGATCGCCAGTTGCCGCGTCATCGCGTCAGCTCCAGCGGGTCGCCGCGCAGTTCCGGCGGTAGGTTCTCGTCGAACCACCGCGCGACCGGTGCCAGTACCGGCTCCGACAGGTCACGTTCGAGATAGGCCCAGACGCGCGGACACAGCCCGACATAGCGCGGCTTCCCGTCACGCTTCCACAACCGCGCGAAAATCCCCAGAATCTTGGCATTCCGCTGCGCCCCGAGCACGTGATAGGCGCGCAGGAAGTCGTCACCGACACCGGTCGCGCCCATGTACCGCGCCAACATCGCCTGCTCGATCGACGGATCGACGTCGCGCCGCGCATCCTGCAATAGCGACACAAGATCATAGGCCGGATGCCCCGCCAGCGCGTCCTGGAAATCCAGCAGGCCCAGCCGCCGCGCGCTGCCGACCAGCATCAAATTCTCGGCATGATAGTCGCGCAGCACCGTCACCGGCTCCGCCGCCAGTGCGTGATCCAGCACCGCATTCCATGCCGCCGTGTAGCCCGCGACATCGGGCACGATCCCCACCGCCGGGCAATACCATTCCACGAACAACGCCGCCTCGCGCTGCATCACCGCCCGGTCATAGGGTTGCAGCGGCCCGGCCGGATGCGTCGCCAGATCGACCAGCAGGTCGATCGCATCGCCATAGAGCGCCAGTTCGTCGCCTTCCGTATCCGCGGTCTCGCGCAGGCGGACGTCACCCAGATCGCCCAGCAAAACCAGGCCCTGCGCCTCGTCCAGGCCCAGGATCGCCGGGGCCAGAAATCCCCGTTCGTCCAGCCAGCGGGCCATCGCCACGAACGGCCGCGTGTCCTCCTGCGGCGGCGGCGCATCCATCAGCACGGCAGTACGCTCGCCGTCCACCACCCTGAAATAGCGGCGGAACGACGCGTCCCCCGCCAGCGGCGAGACGGTCGCCGCACCCCATCCAAGGGCGTCGAGAAACGGAAGCGCGCCCGGCGGCGGGATCATATCGGCCATCGCTCCCTCCAGCCCGGCGGCACCTCCGCTGTCAAGCGACGCGCGCCGTCCGGCTCCATCGCAAGCGTCAGGCGTAGCGCCTCCGGCCACGCCCGCGCACCCGCCCGCTCCGGCCATTCGACCAGCAGCACGCCGTCGCCGCGCTCGTCCTCCAGCCCCAGTTCCTCGACCTCGTCCGGATCGTCCAGTCGGTACAGATCGACATGCCACACCGGCATCAGCGTCTCGGGCGGTGCATAGGGCTGCACGATCGCAAAGCTCGGACTCGGCGCCTCGCCCGCCAGCCCCAGCGCCGCCAGCAAACCGCGCGCGATGCTGGTCTTGCCCGCACCCAGCGGCCCCGTCAGCGCGACGACATCGCCTGCCCGCACAACCGCCGCCAGTCGCGCCCCGAACGCCTCCGTCGCTGCGGCATCGGCCAGCCGCCGCTCACCCTCCCCGCTCATCGCCGTGGCAGGTCCACCGTCACCAGCGTCCCCTCGCCCGGCTCGGACACCAACGCGATCGTCCCGCCATGCGCCTCCACGAACTGCTTCGCCAACGGCATGCCCAGCCCCAGCGCGCGCTCGCCGCCCGGTTGCAGATGCGGCTCCGCGAACCGGTCGAACACCCGGCCCGCGCTCTCCTCGTCCAAGCCCGGTCCGTCGTCGGACACCACGATCCGCGCGTGCGTCGCGGTGCCGTCCGCATGCAGCAGGATGCGCCCGCCCTCGCCCAGCGACGCCAGCGCATGCCTCAACAGATGCTCCACCACTTCGCGCAATCTCTGGGGATCGCCCTGCACCCGCCCGGCCGATCGCGAGAGTTCGACCGCGAAGTCGATCTTGTGCCGCTTGATCGCCGGCTGGATCGCCATCGCCGCCTCGCGCGCGACGGTGACCAGATCGACGTCCTTGCGCTCCACCGCCGCCCCTTCGCCGCCGCGCGTCAGGTCCAGCACGTCGTCGATCAACAGCCCCAGCCGCTCTACGGAATCAAGGATCGCTTCGACGTACGTCCCCGCCTCTGCCGGCAACTCGCCCGCATAACCGCCGTGCAGCATTTCCGCGAACCCGCCGATCGACGTCAGCGGCGTCTTCAATTCATAGCTCATGTTCGCCACGAACTGCGTCTTCACCTTGTCCGCCGCTTCCAAAGCATCCGCCCGCTCCCGCAGGGCCTGCTCCGCCCGGCGGCTGTCGGTGATGTCCAGCATCGTGAACAGCGCGTTGCCGTCCGGCAGCGGCACGCCCGCGAACTCGAAATGCCTCCCGTCCGCGAACGCGACGCGCCCGCCACGTTGCTGCCGCTCGGCGGTGGCGGAATGGACCAGATCGGCGATCAGCGTTGATCGGCTCGGCGTCGACAGCCGGGGCGCGATGCGGCTCGCAAATACGTCCACGCGCGGATGGCTCGCGAGGAATTCCTCGTCGACGCCCCACAGCGCGCGGAACCGGTTGTTCCATAATTGCAACCGGCCATCCGCGGCGAACACACCCAGCGCCTCGAACAGATTGTCGAACGTCGCCGTTCGTACCCGCAACAGGGTGTCGCGCGCGCTGGCCAGTTGCACCTGCTCGGTGCGGTCCTCGAAGATCAGCAGCAGGCCGCCGTCCGGCAGCGGCTGCGCCACGACGTGCAGATGCGTGCCGCCCGGCAGATGCCAATTCTCTTCCGATGCAACGTCCGCTGCGACGAACCAGTTGCGCCGCTCCGCTTTCCAGCCGGGGAAATCACGCACCTCGGGCAGCCGGTTCGCCTCGCGCATCCGTTCCAGCACGCGGTCGAACTCGGGGCGATCCGCCAGCCACTCGGGGCGCATCGCGAACATCCGGTGGAACGGCTGGTTGCAGAATACCAGCGCCCGGTCGCCGCCGAACTGCGCCACGCCCGCCGACAGCCGGTCGAGCATACCCCGCTGCGCCTCCGCGAAACGCTTGGCTCCGCTTCGCGCCTGTTCCAGATCCTCGATATCGACCGCGAAGCCCGCGACGCCGCCCGTCGGCAGCGGCACGTCGATCACCTGCAAACGCCGCCGTGCGCCGCCGATCGTCGCGGGCAGCACCTGCTCCGCCGGCCGCCCTTGTGCCTTCGCCGCCGCCGCACCGGCCAGCGGGCCGCCCTGGCCGGTGCCCTCGACCAGTTCCAGCCCGCGCGCGAGCGTATCTGCCGCGTCGCGTCCCTCAACCGCCTCGACATAGGCCGAATTGACCATCGCCAGCTTCAGGTCGCCACCGCGATACCACATCGGCATCGGCGCGGCCTCGATCAGGCCGGTCAACGCACGATACGCATCCGCCAGCCGCTCGACCTCGCCTCCCAGCCGCTCGATCTCGCCTTGCGTATCGGTCGCGTCGAAGACCCAGACGATCGCACCGCCCGCCGCGCCCAGTTCCGCGGGTGCGCGTCCGCCCCGCAACGTCAGGGCGCGTTGCGACCCGCGCGGCCGCACGGCCAGTTCGAAATCACGTCCGGCGCGCTGCGCGGCGGTCACGTCGGCGGACAATGCCGTCACATCTTCGGCGTTCAGCCCGGCGTCATCGCCATCGGTCAGGTCGGACAGCGTCCGCGGTGCCGCCGACAGCCCGAACCAGTCCGCCAGCCGCGTCGACATCTCGACCCGCCCGTCCGGCCGCACCAGCATCGCCAGCGCCGGCGCACTTCGCAGCGTCGCATGCAGACGTCCGTTTTCGTCGCCCGCCATCGCCGCCGCCGCGCGCGCACGAAGCCCAACGAACAAAGCTGCCGCTCCGCCCCCGATCATGACGAGCAGCATCAATCCCAGCGCGATCGCGGAGCCGGTGCCAAGCTGCATCATGTTCTGATCCGTCGTGCAGGCATGTCTCCGTGTCTACGGTCCGCGGGGTCGCCGGGCAACATTTGTGATCGCCCCTTGATTAACTACAGATAAAACTATGTTTGAAGTACCGGTATGGACCTAAGTTGTTGCAATGATGCGACACTGTTTGGATATTCCTGTGGCGACGATGGACATCTGTAGGAACCCGAGCGTTTTTCGCGATACCTGACCGACACATCGGCAGGCGGGTCGGCCCTCCGCCCCGATGGTACATGGTTCAGGGAACACAGCCACAATGTCAGTATTTCGACGCCATCTCCTCGCCACGACCCTGCTGGTCGCGGCGGTCCCCGTGTCGGCGCTTCACGCCCAGGATGCCGCCAATCCGGCGCGCACCGCGGAAACCGCCGATCCCACATCCGCGCAGGATGGAACGGAACAGTCCGCCACCGACCCCGCGTCCCAGGCCAATGGCGCCGCGGCGCAGGGCGATGAAGGCGGCGGCGACATCGTCGTCACCGGCTCGCGCATCGCCTCGCCCTCCGCGACCGCCGCATCGCCGCTTCAGGTGATCGGTGCCGCGCAGATCCAGCAGGCCGGCGTCATCAACGTGCAGGACGTCCTGCTCCAGAACCCGACCTTCGGCGCGCCCGGCATCAGCCGCACCAACTCCAGCTTCGCCACGCAGTCGGCCGGCGTCGCCACCGTCAACCTGCGTAATCTGGGCGAGGACCGCACGCTGGTGCTGGTCAACGGCCGCCGCTTCGTGTCGGGCGTTCCCGGCAGCCAGGCGGTCGACCTCAACGTCATCCCGACGCAGTTCCTGGAACGTGTCGATATCCTGACCGGCGGCGCATCGGCCGTCTATGGTTCGGACGCCGTCGCAGGTGTCGTCAACATGGTCTACAAGACCAAGTTCGACGGCGTGCAGATCGATGGCCAGATGGGCATCAGCCAATATGGCGACGGTGCCGATCGCCAGATCAACGCTCTGGTCGGCAAGAACTTCGCCGACGACCGTGGCAATATCATGCTGTTCGGCGGCTATTCGAAGCAGGGCACGGTCTTCAAGAAGGACCGTTCGACCGAAGCAGGCTCCAGCGCGGTCGATTCCAGCAGCCTCGGGCTGGCGAACGGCAATGACGCCGACCTGTTCACGCCGCGCACCCTGTTGTCGGGCTTCATTCCCGGCGGCCGCTTCTACACCGGTACGGGCGACGACACGCAGGTCTTCAGCTACGGCACCGACAACGTCCTGCGAAACTGCACCACCACCAGCTGCGGCGGCTTCAACCGTTCCGATTTCCGCTATCTCGCGGTGCCGGTCGAGCGCTACGTCGCCGCCGGCCGCGGCAATTTCGAAGTGTCGCCCGCCTTCAACCTGTTCCTCGAAGGCAACTACGCGAAGACTAAGGCGAACACGAACATCGAGCCGTTCCCGCTCAGTTCGGACCTCGTCAACATCGCGACGGGCGGTCAGGTGCCGATCCAGACCGTCGTCGGCGGCGTCACCTATCGCAACCCCTACGTGCCCGACGCGATCTTCAACGCGGCGACCGACACCGATGGCGACGGCCTGCGCGACATCTATTTCGACCGTCGTCTCGCCGATTTCGGCGCGCGTACCAGCCGCGCCAGCCGCGAGCTGTTCCGTATCGCCGGCGGTGCCAACGGCAAGTTCCTGGAGGATCGCTTCAGCTACGAGGTCTATGGCATCTACGGTCAGACGATCGAGAACCAGAGCGGCAACGGCCAGTATGACAGCCGCAACTTCACGGCAGCACTGAACGCGTACACCGACCCGGCCACCGGCCAGATCGTATGCGCCGATCCCGCCGCGCGCGCGGCGGGCTGCGTCCCCGCGAACATCTATGGCATCAACGCGCTCGCTCCGGCGGCCGGCTATATCGCCGCACCGACGACGCTGCGGTCGAAGCTGACGCAGACGGTCGCGGGCGGCAACGTGTCGGGCAAGCTGTTCTCGCTGTTCGGTGCCGACGCGATCGGTGTCAGCGTCGGCGGCGAATATCGCCGGGAATCGAGCAGCAACGAGTTCGATCCCCTCACGCAGCTCGGCCTGAACGGTAACAACGCGCTGCCCTCCACCCGCGGCAAGTTCGACTTGTTCGAAGGGTTCGGCGAAGCGATCGTCCCGATCATTCAGGATCAGCCGTTCTTCCACTCGCTGTCCCTGCGTGGCGCGATCCGCGTGTCGGACTATTCGACGATCGGCACGACCTACAGCTACAATTACGGCGGCGAATGGGCTCCGATCGAGGATGTCCGCTTCCGTGTGATGCAGGCGCGCTCGGTGCGCGCGCCCAACATCAACGAGCTGTTCCAGCCCGCACAGCAGGACTTCCCGTCCGGGCTTCAGGATCCATGCGTGGGCCTGACGGCGGGGGCGACCGGCACGCTCGCGACCCAGTGTCTCGCCGCACCCGGCGTCGCCGCCAACATCGCCGCCAATGGCGCGTTCGCGGTCAACCAGGCGGACCTTCAGGGCATCACCAGCTTCGGCGGCGGCAACCCGAATCTTCAGGAGGAGAAGGGCGACTCGTTCACCGCCGGCGTCGTGCTGAACCCGCGTTCGATCGCGGGTCTGCGCAACCTCGTCGTGACGGTCGACTACTTCAACATCCGCGTCCGGGATGCGATCGTTACCACGCCGCTGCAGTTCATCCTGAACCAGTGCTACAACAACGCGGTGCAGGAATTCTGCGACCTCGTCGTCCGTCGGCCGACCATCGTCGGTCCGAATAGCGCGGGTTCGCTGGACGAAGTCAACACCTCGCCGTCGAACAGCGGCGGGCTGAAGACGTCGGGCGTCGACGTCAACGTCGACTGGCGCGGCAGCCTCGACTCGCTCGGGGTCGGCGGCAACCTGACGCTGCACGGCGCGTACACGCACCTCATCAAGGGCTATACGATCCCGCTGCCGGGTTCGGAGCGCGACTATTTCGCCGGCGAGATCGGTGCGGCGCGCGACCGGTTCTCGGTCACGTCCGGCTATGACCGGGAAGGCGTCGGCCTCACCCTGACAGGGACCTGGATCAGCCAGTCCAGCCTCGACGATCAGTTGACGGGTGCACGTCCGGGTACGAACCCACTCTACCGCGTGCGTCCGCAGTTCTACCTCGACTCCCAGATCCGTTTCCGCACCGATGGCGGGTACGAGTTCTACATCGGTGGTCAGAACCTGCTGAACAACAAGCCGCCCTATCTCGCCGATATCGGCGCGACTGCGGGTCAGGATACCGACACGTCGGTCTACGATCCGCTCGGCCGCCGGTTCTATGCGGGCGTCCGCATCGGCTTCTGATCGGACCGGGGAGCGTCCTCGCGACGCTCCCCTTCCACACGGGTTCCGCCGCGTCGCCCATCACGGGCGGCGCGGCTTTTTCATGGGCATCGCGCACAACGAAAAGGGGGCCGCGCCACCTTCCCGGTGACGCGGCCCCCTTTTGCTGCTCCGTAGAGCGTCCGATCAGTAGCGGTAGTGATCCGGCTTGAACGGTCCTTCGACCGGCACGCCGATGTAGCCAGCCTGCTTCGGGGTGAGCTGCGACAGCTTTACGCCGAGCTTTTCGAGGTGCAGCGCCGCGACCTTCTCGTCGAGGTGCTTGGGCAGGACGTAGACGTCGTTCTTGTAGTTCTCGCCCTTGGTCCACAGCTCGATCTGCGCGAGCGTCTGGTTGGTGAACGATGCCGACATGACGAACGACGGATGGCCGGTCGCGCAGCCGAGGTTCACGAGGCGACCCTTGGCGAGGATGATGATCTGCTTGCCGTCCGGGAATTCGACCAGGTCGGTGCCGGGCTTCACTTCGGTCCACTTGTAGTTCGACATCGCGGCGATCTGGATCTCGCTGTCGAAGTGGCCGATGTTGCAGACGATCGACATCGGCTTCATCGCCTTCATGTGATCGGCGGTGATGACGTCGGCGTTGCCGGTCGCGGTCACGAAGATGTCGGCGCGGGTCACCGCCTCGTCCATCGTCACGACCTCGAAGCCCTCCATCGCCGCCTGCAACGCGCAGATCGGATCGACCTCGGTCACCATCACGCGCGCGCCGCCGTTGCGGAGCGACTGGGCCGAGCCCTTGCCGACGTCACCGAAGCCGGCAACCACGGCGACCTTGCCGGCCAGCATCACGTCGGTGGCGCGACGGATCGCGTCGACCAGCGACTCCTTGCAGCCGTACAGATTGTCGAACTTCGACTTGGTGACGCTGTCGTTGACGTTGATCGCCGGGAAGGGCAGCTCGCCCTTCTTCGCGATCTCGTACAGGCGGTGCACGCCGGTGGTCGTCTCTTCGCTGACGCCCTTCAGGTTCTTGACCGTCTCGGTCAGGTAACCCGGCTTCTTTGCGATGAACGCCTTCAATGCGCGGTGGAATTCGACTTCCTCCTCGTTCTCAGGCTCGCCCAGCGTGTGACCGGCCTCGAGCTTCGCGCCCCACAGCGCGAACATCGTCGCGTCGCCGCCGTCGTCGAGGATGATGTTGGCGGTCTGGCCCTCGACCTCGGCATCCCAGGTGAAGATGTCGCCGACATAATCCCAATAGTCGGCCAGGCTCTCGCCCTTCACCGCGAACACCGGCACGCCGGTCGCGGCGATCGCGGCGGCGGCATGGTCCTGCGTCGAGAAGATGTTGCAGGTCGCCCAGCGCACGTCGGCACCGAGCGCGGTCAGCGTCTCGATCAGCACCGCGGTCTGGATCGTCATGTGCAGCGAACCGGTGATGCGCGCGCCCTTGAGAGGCTGCGACGCGCCGAATTCGGAGCGGAGTGCCATCAGGCCCGGCATCTCGGTCTCCGCGATGCGGATCTCGGCGCGACCGAAGTCGGCGAGCGCGATGTCCTTGATGACATAGTCCTGCGCCGTCTTGGCGGCGCCCTCGGGCGCAAGTGCGGTGGCCACGAATAGTGCTCCTGATACGAATGAATGGCTGCGCCCATACGGGTTTGCAGCCTGACGAGCAAATATAAAGATATCTTTATATGTTCAAGTCCGGCGTGACGGGAGCGATCCGCGTCAGGCGGTGCCCACGCCGGCGACCAGCAGCCGCGGGTCGATCCCCGCCCCCGCCATCGCCCGCGCCCAGCGCTCCTGCGCCGGCACCTCGAACAACACGGCATTCTCGGCAGGAGCCGTCAGCCAGCCCGGCCGAGACAATTCCCCCTCCAGCTGTCCCGCGCCCCAGCCGGCATAGCCCAAGGCGACGACCCAGTGCGCCGGGCCCGTGCCCTCCGCGATCGCACGCAACACGTCGAGCGTCCCGGTCAGGGTCCAGCGCCCCGCGACCTGCACCGAATCCTGGCCCGACCATTCGGTGGAATGCAGGACGAATCCGCGGCGCGGCTCGACCGGTCCGCCCAGATGCACCGGCGCGTTCGGCGCCTCGCCGACGTCGATCTCCAGTTGCTCCAGCAGCGCGTGGAAGCCGACGCCCGGCACCACCGCGCCCAGCCCGATCCCCAGAGCTCCGTCCGCGTCGTGCCCGCACATCGCGATCACCGCATGTTCGAAGCGGGGATCGCTCATCCCCGGCACCGCGAGGAGGAACTGGCCGGTGAGATAGGCGGGATCGGTCACGCTTTTCCGCATAGCCGGTGCGGAAAGCCACCGCCACGCTTGAAATCGTACCGCTGCGGCCCGAAGTGCGCGGCGCGCGACGAATCCCGTCGGCGATCTACGGAGAATACAGGATGACCATCAGCGTCGGAGACCGACTGCCCAAGGCCACGCTCGTCAAGGTGACCGCCGACGGTCCCGATCAGGTCGATACCGAAACCTATTTCGCCGGCCGCAAGGTCGCGCTGTTCGCTGTGCCCGGTGCTTTCACGCCGACCTGCTCCGCGAAGCACCTGCCCGGCTTCGTCTCGCAAAAGGACGCGTTCGCCGGCAAGGGCGTCGACGAGGTCGCCTGCACCTCGGTCAACGACGCCTTCGTCCTCGACGCATGGTCGAAGCAGAACGATGCGTCGGGCGTGACGATGCTGGCGGACGGCAATGGCGACTTCGCCCGTGCCCTGGGTCTTGAGATGGACGGATCGAAGTTCGGTCTCGGCACGCGCAGCCAGCGCTACTCCATGCTGGTCGAGGACGGCGTCGTGACCCAGCTCCACGTCGAACAGCCCGGCGAGTTCAAGGTCAGCTCCGCCGAACACCTGCTCGCCGAAATCTGAGGCCGCCCGGCCTTTCGTCGTCACCCCGGACCTGTTCCGGGGTGCACGCGCCCAACTTGGAAATAACGGCTACGGTGGATGCCGGGACAGGCCCGGCATGACGGCGCTGGGCCGTCTTGCCTCCGTCATCCACCGCGCGTAACCCTTCGCGATGACAACCGCTTCCGACATCGTCGCAGAGCTGGACCGGCTCTACACCGCCTCCGTCGACCGTCTTCAGGCCGCCCTCACCCGCTATCTCGCCGATGGTATGCCCCCGGACGCGACCGCCCGCAGCGACGGCAGCTTCGCCTATCCCGAAATCCGGCTCAGCTTCGCCGGCGAACCCGGCCGTCCCGCGCCGTTGCGATCGTTCGGTCGTCTCGTGTCGCCTGGCGACTACCGGATCAGCGTCACCAAACCCGCGATCTTCGCCGATTACCTGACCGAACAGCTCACGCTGCTGATCGAGGACTACGACGTCACGGTGGAGGCGGTACCGGGCCGTCAGGAGATTCCCTTCCCCTACGTCCTCGACCCCGGTCACGCCCTCAGCCTCGATCAGGTGTCGGCGTCAGAACTCGCCCGCTTCTTCCCGGCGACCGAACTGGCGCATATCGGCGACGAGATCGCCGACGGCCTGTGGATCACCGTCGACGGCACGCGGCCGCTCGCGCTGTTCGACGGCCTGCGCACCGATTTCAGCCTCGCGCGATTGCGCCACTATATGGGCACGCCGGCGGAGCATGTTCAGCGCTTCGTGCTGTTCACCAACTACCACCGCTATGTCGATGAATTCGTACGCTGGGGCGCATCGCAACTTGGCGCGGGCAGCCGCTTCACCGCGCTGTCCGGCGCGGGCAACGTCGTCATCCACTCGCCCGACGATGTCGACACGATCGTGTCCGACAGCGCGTGGCGGCGGCACCAGATGCCCGCCTATCACCTGATGGCCGACGACCGCACCGGCATCACCCTCGTCAACATCGGCGTCGGGCCGTCCAACGCCAAGACGATCTGCGACCATCTTGCCGTCATGCGCCCGGAGGCGTGGCTGATGATCGGCCATTGCGGCGGCCTGCGTCCGTCGCAACGCATCGGCGACTACGTCCTCGCGCACGCCTATCTCCGCGACGATCACGTGCTCGACGACGTACTGCCCCCCGAAATCCCCGTGCCGGCCATCGCCGAGGTGCAGGTCGCGCTCGCCAAGGCCGCGGAGATCGTCTCCGGTCAGTCGGGCGAGGACCTCAAGCGCCGCCTGCGCACCGGCACGATCGTCACCACCGACGACCGCAACTGGGAGTTGCGCTATTCCAAATCGGCGCTGCGTTTCTCGCTCAGCCGCGCGGTCGGCATCGACATGGAATCCGCGACGATCGCGGCACAGGGTTATCGCTTCCGCGTCCCCTACGGCACCTTGCTCTGCGTGTCGGACAAGCCGCTGCACGGCGAACTCAAGCTGCCGGGCCAGGCCAACCGCTTCTACGAACGCGCGATCAGCGAGCATATGCGGATCGGCATCGAGGCGTGCGAGCAGTTGCGCGTCGAGGGCGAACGCCTGCACAGCCGCAAGCTGCGCGCCTTCAACGAACCCCCGTTCCGCTAAGTCGCTGAAACCCGTCGCGCGCAACCAAATCGGCGCCGGTCGCGTTACGCACCCGGAACCAAATCGGGGAAATGACATGGCCGACGACGATACGACAGCGACCGCCGACACGCCCGCCAAGCCCGCGCGCCGTCGCCGCACGACCACCCCCGCCAAGGCCGCCGCCGCCAAGCCACGCGCCACGCGTACCAAGGCCGTCACGACCGACAGCGACACGCCCGCCGCGCCCAAGACCCCCAAGGCCAAGGCTCCCCCCAAGCCCCGCTCAAGCAAGCGCGCCGCCCCCGCCACCCCGGCAACCAAGGCCCGCGCCGCTGCGACCCGCACGCGCGCCGCCGCGAAGACCGCGACCGACAAGGTTGGTGGCAAGTGGGGTGCTGCCGCGATCGCCACCGGCATTGCCGCCGCGGGTGCCGCCGCGGCGCTGTTCACGCTCAAGAGCAGCAGCGCCAAGCCCGCGGACCCCGCGAAGGGCTCTGGTCCGAAAACACCGACCAAGGGCGCGCATCAGCCCGACGGCACAGACTCATCCAAGTCGTTCGAAGCCGGCATCGCGGACGAGAACACCGTCCCGAACTGACGGTTTGCCCAAGCCCGTCATTCGGAGCGTGGCGAAGCAATCCAGAATGTCTCGCGATACGCTGGATCGCTTCGCACAGCCTGCCTTAGATTTTATCCCGCGACGACGTTTCACGCTCGTGCTCCCGCAAAGGCGGGAGTCCAGTGGTGTCGGATCGTCCGGCTACGGCATCAGGGACTGGGCCCCCGCCTTCGTGGGAGTGTGTCACTCGAAGCACAAGGCTAACAGCAGCTTCACCTTGATGGACCGCGGAACAGTTGCTGCAAACGCCGTGAGACTGACGAACGGTAAGCCGGGGTCGCGCAAGAAAATCACGCTGCGGGAGTGACGCCTCCGCGCAAATCCCCTCCCCCCCGTTCACCACCCGGTCGGCTTGCCCTTGTTCTGCTGATCCAGCCACGTCTTCAGCGGCGCGAAATACGCGATCAGCGCCTTGCCGCTCATCTCCCGCGTGCCCGTGAACGCCTGCAACGCATCCGGCCACGGCTTCGACTGTCCCATCGCCAGCATCGCGTTCAGCCGCTGCCCGACCTCCTTGTTGCCGTAGAAGGAGCAGCGGTGCAGCGGCCCGGTCCAGCCCGACTGTTTGCACGCCGCCTGATAGAACTGGAACTGCAGCACCCGGGCGAGGAAGTAGCGCGTGTAGGGGACACCCGCCGGGATGTGGTATTTGGCACCGGGATCGAACTTCGTCTCGTCGCGCGCGACAGGTGGCACAACGCCCTGATATTGCAGCCGCAGCTTGTCCCAGCCCGCCTGATATTGGCTCGCCGAAATCTGGCCCGAGAACACCTGCCAGCGCCATTTGTCGATCAGCAGCCCGAACGGCAGAAACGCCACCTTGTCCATCGCCTGCCGCAGCAGCAGCCCGACATCCTTGTCCGCGCTCGGCACCTTCGCCTGATTCAGCAGCCCGATCTTCACGAGATAATCCGGCGTGATCGACAGCGCGACGGTGTCGCCGATCGCTTCGTGGAATCCGTCGTTCGCGCCGTTCTTGTAGAGATAGGGCTGCGCCTTGTACGCGCGCTGATAGTAATTGTGGCCGAGTTCGTGGTGGATCGTCACGAAGTCGTCGCCATTCACCTTCGTGCACATCTTGATGCGGATGTCGTCCGCATTGTCGACGTCCCATGCCGATGCGTGGCAGATCACCTCGCGGTCCGCGGGCTTTACGATCTGCGAGCGCTGCCAGAACGTCTCCGGCAGCGGCTGGAAGCCCAGCGACGAGTAGAACGCCTCGCCCTGCTTCACCATCCGCACGGCGTCGTAGTTCTTCGCCTTCAGCAGCTCGCCGGTGTCGTAACCCAGATCGCCCGCCCCCGCCGGCGCGACGATGTCATAGATGTTGCCCCATTCCTGCGCCCACATATTGCCCAGCAGGTCGCTGCGGATCGGCCCCGTCTTCGGCTGCACCGCGTCGCCATATTTCGCGTTCAGCTTCCACCGGACATAGGTGTGCAGCGCCAGATACAGCGGCTCCACCTCCTTCCAGATGCGGTCCGTCTCCGCCGCGAAGGCATCGGGCGACATGTCGTACCCGGCGCGCCACATCGCGCCGACATCGGCATAGCCCAGTCCCTTAGCGCCGGCATTCGCCGCGGCGGTCATTTTCGTATAATCGGTCCGCATCGGCGCACCGACGGTGTCGTGCCAGCTGACCCACATCTCCTTCAGCTTGGCCGGATCGCGCGTCTCGCCCATCGCCGCTTCGATGTCGGACCCGTTGATCGGCTTGCCGTCGAGCGTTCCCTTGCCCTTGCCGTAGGCGGAGGACATGCGCGTGGTCAGCGTCGCCAGCGCCTCCGCCGCTCCCGGCGTGTCGGCGGCCGGCAGCGTGATACCGTTCCTCAACAGGTCCAGCTTGCGCCGTGTGTCCGCCGACAGCCCGGCTGCGGTCGCATAGCGGGCCGCGTCGTTCGCCAGCTTCACCTGGATCTCGGTCTGGTCGCCGTTCGCCTTAGCGGCCAGCGCATCGGTATCGTCGTTGATGTAGGTCGCCTGCACCCAGTTGATGCGGTTCACCGGCAGCGACAGCGCTGACAGCCGTTCCTCGGCGCTGGCGACGAAGGCGTCCGCCTGCGCGGCGGTCGTCCTGGCGGCGGGAGCCGCGGGGGTCTGCGCCACGACGGCTGCGGCCGACAGGCCCGCGAGCACCGCGAGCGATACGGAAGTACGAAGCATTCGGGGGATTCCTCTTCTATCCTCACGAAATGCGCCGCCCCGCCGTCGCACGTCAAGCCGCCAGAAAATCCGCGATCGCCTGCCCAAGCTCCGGCTTCACCACCGAACTCATATGCCCGCCCGGCACCTCGACATAGCGCCCGTCCGGCAGCGCGGCAGCGAGATCGGGCGCGGAGCCATTGTCCTGATCCTCCTCGCCCGCCACCACCAGCGCCAGCTGGACAAACCGCTCAACGTCCTCCGCCGCTGTATCCACGAACGTGTTCAGGATACCCAGCAACGCGACGGGATCGCCCTTCGTCGTCTTCAGGAACGCCTCCGCCAGCCATTCCGGCGATCCGCGCGGATGCTCGCCCAGCCGGGTCAGGATGTTGCGGAAATGATCGACGCGTCGGTCGGTGTGGAGCAGCCCGTCCAGCCCCATGCCCGCGAACACGACCCTGCCCGGCGTCGCTCCCGTCGCCAGCATCCGCGACGTCGTCCGTGCTCCCAGCGAATAGCCACCCAGATCATAGTTCGTCAGACCCAGATGCGCGATCAGCGCGTGGCCGTCGCGGGTCAGCGTATCTGGCGCATAGGCTGCGGGATCGTGCGGCCGGTCGCTTTCGCCATGCGCGCGCAGGTCGGGCATGATGACCCGGAACCCGTTGGCGGCGATCTTCGCCGCATGGCCATATCGTATCCAGTTGGTCGCCGCGTCGGAGAAGTACCCGTGGATCAGCACCACCGGCCGCCCCTCCCCCAGTTCGCGCCAGGCGATCCGGACGCCGTCGAAACTCTCGAAATAGTCAGTCGGGGAGCTTGCCAACCGCCGTCCTCCATAATGTCGCGATCCGCTCATTGTCCTCTGTCCGGCTGGCGGGCAACCCGCGCGTGTCCAGCCACTGCGGATGCCAGCTTTCCGTACCCGAATGCTCGACCGGGCCGGAACGCGGACGGATCGTCGAAACTGCCCACCGTCAGGTCCAGATGGTCTGCACCGTCACCCTCATAGGTCAGCGGCGTCCCGCATTCCCGGCAGAAACCGCGCTGCGCGATCGGCGACGACCGGAACCGCTCCGGCTCATGCGGGATCCACCGAAGGTTGCTCCGCGCCACGCCCTTGAACGCGATCGAGACTCCGCCAGTGGCACGCTGGCACATCCGGCAATGACACAGATAGGCATCGTCGTCGTGGATCGTCACGACGTAGCGGACACGCCCGCACTGACACCCGCCGGTCATATCCCTCGTCATGCCCACCTCCTCGATGGCGAACGCACGACCGGCGTGAAGGGTCAGCACGCGCGAAGGCTGCTGCGGCGTGACGCGACCTGATGCACGATACACCGTTGCGCAGTTGACGCGGCCGCGCGCCCGCCACCATGAGGGCCGGGAGAGAGGATGCCTGTTCCACCTTCGTGAGGGAACCGGGATTGACCAACGACGACAGCCTGCCGCTCGGCCGCCCGCACAGCGTGGCGGAGGATGCCTATGCGCTCGCCATCGGATGCGTGCTGCTCGTCGTCGGACTGATCTTCCTGAAATCGGCTGGACTGGTCACGGGCGGCATCGCCGGCATCGCGCTGCTGCTGTCGTACATCGTGCCGCTGCCTGCGGGTGTGCTGTTCACGATCGTGAACCTCCCCTTCTTCGTCATCGCCCACCGCACGATGGGGTCGAAGTTCGCGCTGAAGACCGTGCTGGTGAACGCCGGGATTGCGGGCTTTTCCGGCTGGGCGCGTCTATCGGTGCACATCGCCGACGTGCATCCCGCGTTCGCGGCGCTGGTCGGCGGCACCGTCATCGGCATGGGCGTGCTCTGCCTCGCCCGGCATCAGGCCGGCGTCGGCGGCACCGGCGTGATCGTCCTGTGGCTCTACCGCACGCGCGGCTGGAACGCCGGGCTGACACAGGTCGCGCTGGATGTTCTGGTCCTCGCCGTCGCGGCGCTGGTCGTCAGCGGCCCGGCGCTGGCATGGTCCGCCCTCAGCACGATCGCGATCAGCCTGATCCTGTTCGCGTGGCATCGCCCGGGGCGATACATCGGGCATTGATGCCGCCGCCCCTCGAAGCAAGGAGCGCGGCAGCGATGCGATCCTGAGCCGCGCGCTGGATCTGAATCGCCCCACGTCGCCCGGCGATCACCTCAAGCGCCCTCAGGCACCCTTCTGGAGATGCCTCCGCCCGAGCAGTTCGGCGATCTGCACCGCGTTCAGCGCCGCGCCCTTGCGCAGATTGTCGGACACGCACCACAGCGACAGACCGTTCTCCACGGTCGGGTCCTCGCGCACGCGGCTGACATAGGTCGCATCGTCGCCCGCCGCCTCGACCGGCGTGATATAGCCGCCGTCCTCGCGCTTATCGATCAGCATGATGCCCGGCGCCTCGCGCAGGATCGTCTGCGCTTCCTCGGCCGAAATCTCGTTCTCGAACTCGATGTTCAGCGCCTCCGAATGGCCGACGAACACCGGCACCCGGACACAGGTCGCGACGACCTTGATCTTCGCCCCCAGGATCTTCTTCGTCTCGACCACCATTTTCCACTCTTCCTTGGTCGATCCGTCGTCCAGGAAGCTGTCGATGTGCGGGATCACGTTGAACGCGATCTGCTTGGTGAACTTCTTCGCCTCGGCGGGGTCACCGACGAAGATGTTGCGGCTCTGCTCGAACAGTTCGTCCATACCGATCTTGCCCGCGCCCGACACCGACTGGTACGTCGCGACGACGACGCGCTTGATCGTCGCGGCATCGTGCAGCGGCTTCAATGCGACGACCATCTGCGCGGTCGAGCAGTTCGGATTGGCGATGATGTTCTTCGCGCGATACCCGTCGATCGCGTCGGGGTTCACCTCCGGCACGATCAGCGGCACGTCCGGGTCCATCCGGTACAGCGACGAATTGTCGATCACGGTGCAGCCGGCGGCGGCGAACTTCGGCGCATAGATCGCGGTCGCCTCGCTGCCGATCGCGAACAGCGCGATGTCCCACCCTTCGGGATCGAAATGCTCGATGTTCTGGATCTTGAGCATCTTGCCGGTGTCGCCATATTCGATCTGGTCGCCCTGGCTGCGCGACGACGCCAGCACCGCGATCTCGTCGAGCGGAAATTCCCGCTCGGCGAGGATGTTGACCATCTCACGCCCGACATTGCCCGACGCGCCCGCGACCACCACCCGATAACCCATCATCTGTCTCCGCAACCCGTGAACGTCATGCCGGACTCGTTCCGGCATCCACGGTGCGGCACGGGTCGATGCTGCGGCTCCTGCCGCACCGTGGACCCCGGAACAAGTCCGGGGTGACGAAGGATTACTTGCCCTCGCTATCGGCCGCCGTTGGCGCGGGCGTCGGCATCGACGACGCCGCCGGCACGGGCAGCGCCTCCGGCCGGTCGCGCACCGTCCGGTTGAGGAACGCCATGATCGTGCCCCACAGGTGCTGCGACACGCCGGGCCCGCCGACGCGATGCGTGTTGCCGGGATAGAACATCATCTCGAACGGGGTCGCCGTCCGCTGCATCTCCGCCGCGAACGCCGTCGAATTGTCGAGGAACACGTTGTCGTCCGCCATGCCGTGGATCAGCAGCAACGGATCGCGGATCTTCGACGCGTCCGCGATCGCCGCCGACGCCGCATAGGCCGCGCCGTCGATCCGCGGATCGCCCATATACCGCTCGGTATAGTGGCTGTCGTACAGTTCCCAGTTCGTTACCGGCGCACCCGCCACCGCCGCGGCATAGACGCCCGGCGTCTTCTCCAGCATCTTGATCGACATATAGCCCCCGTACGACCAGCCATAGGTCGCGATCTTGCTGGGCTCCACGAACGGCAGCGTCTTCAGATACTCCGCCCCCTTCAACTGGTCCGCGACTTCGACCCCGCCCATCGCATGATAGAGATGATCCTCGAACGCCTTGCCGCGATTGGGCGAGCCGCGATTGTCGAGCATGAAGAAGATCCAGCCCTGCTGTGCCAGATACTGCGGCAGCGGCCCCTTCCACCCTCGCGTCACCGTCTGGCTGCCGGGTCCACCATAATGCTGGAAGAACACCGGATAGCGTTTGCCCGGCTCCATTTTCGGCGCGACCATCGTCCAGTGCAGGTCGCTGCCGTCCGCCGCCTTGATCGTCCCGAACGTCGTCGCGGCCTGGCCCGCGGCATAGGGGAACCAGGGATGGGCCTCCGCGACGGGATTCTCCGCGATCCACGATACGCGCTGGCCGGCGGCATCGGCCAGATACACCTGTGGCGGCTGCGTCGGGCTCGATCGCTGCACGATCAGCCGGCTCGCCGTCCCGTCCATCGTACCCGAATTGGTGAAGCCGCGCTCCGTCAGGCGCGTAATCTGGTTCGGCTTGGCGATGTCGACCGCATACAGATGCTGCTCCAGCACGTCGTCCTTGGTGCCCGCGAAGAAGACGCGCCCCTTCGTCTCGTCCACCCCGACCAAATCGGTGACCACCCATTCGCCCTTGGTCAGCGGCGTCCACTTGCCCGCGGCGAAGCGATACAGGTGTCCATATCCGCTCCGCTCCGACCGCCAGATCAGGCTGCCGTCCCTGAGCACGCGATATGCGTCGGTCAGGTTGGTCCAGCTTTTCGCACCCGATTTCTCGGAGAACAGGATGGTCGACCGCCCCGTCGCCGGATCGACGCGCAAGATGTCGATCCGCTTCTGGTCGCGTGTCTGCCGCTGCACCAGCAGGCCCGATCCATCCGGCATCCAGTCGACGCGGGCTAGATAGATGTCCGGCTCCGCGCCCAGGTTCACCTTTACCTGACCCGTACCGTCCGGCTTCATGATATAGAGTTCGACCAGCACGTTCGGCGTCCCCGCCGCCGGATAGCGCTGTTCGTAGACGCGCGTGCCCGTCGCACCGATCGCCGCGCGCGTCGCGACGTGGACCGGTTCCTCGTCGAACTTTTCGACCGCGACCAGCCTGTCGTTCGGCGACCACCAGTAACCCGTGCGTCGGTCCATTTCCTCCTGTGCGACGAACTCCGCCTCGCCCCAGTGGACGGTCCCGCCGCCGCCGGTCGTCAGCGCCTTCGCCTCGCCACCGGTCAGCGGCTGTGCCCACAAATTCTGGTCGCGCACGAAGCTCACGTAACCGCCGCCCGGACTGACGACCGGGTTCAACTGCCCACCGGGCGTGTTCGTCAGCCGCCGGACATTACCGTCCAGCCCGGCCAGATACAGGTCGCCGTCCAGCGGTACGAGGATCGCCTTGCCATCGGGCGCCCAGTCATAGGCGACGATGCCCTTCGATCCACCGATGCGCGTCCGCTCGCGCTGCATCTTCTCCGCCTCGGACAGTTCCGCGCCGCTGCCGACCGCCTTGCTGTCGACCAGCATCCGCTCCGCACCCGTCCGCGTGTCCGTCGCCCACAGGTCGAACCGTTCCTTTTCGTCGGCACGGTTGCGCAGATACGTCAGCAGCGTCCCGTCCGGCGACAGCTTCAGCGCGCGCGGCTGGGTCCCTGATAGATCGGGACTGCCGAACACCTTCGCCAGCGTCAGCGTGCCGGCGGCCTCGACCGGCGGCAGCGCCTGCGCGGCGGCGTCGGCCGCCAGCGCGGGCGTCGGCGTTCCCGTTTGCTCCCGGCCCGTCTGCTCCCGGCCCGTCTGCTCCCGGCCCGTCTGCACCTGCTCAGCGGCCATCGCCATGCTCCCCCGCGTGACACCCTCGACCGGAAAATTTCCCGCCGAAGCCAGCATCATACCCAGCAGCCATGCGCGCATCCCGTCCCGCTCCAATCCGATGATCGCCCGGCATCGCCGGCGTGGCGCGCGTTATCGCGGCGCGCGCGGGCGGCGTAAAGAGCCGCGCTTCCACCCTGCGTTTGCGACGATCCGATTGGGTAAACGCCTCGTACACCTCATCTTTACGTCATTCGGTATAGTTCGGAGCATCACATCACCGATGACGGACCGCGGTTTACCCGCCGCTGTCCCTCGCCATCGTTGAAAGGACGCGCTCTTGAATATCGCCTCGCACGGCTGGCACGGCAGCGCCTGGGAGATGCTCGTGCGTCTGGGCGATGCCGATGGCAGCGCCACGCACGCGCATGTCCACCGCCTCGCCGATCCGCGCTCGTCGCACCGCGACCTCGCGGATGCGGTCCATGCGCTGTGCGCGGTTCACGGCCGCCATCCCGGCCTGATCGATGCGGCACTCTTCCACGGCGCGCAGGCGGACGCCTATCCGTGGCTGGATGCGGTCGCCGCCGGCTTCGCGGAGGAACGCGCGCTGCTGGCGCAGATTGCCGCCGCCGCCGGCCCCTTGCCGTCCACTCCCGGTCAGGCCGAGACAGAAGCCGCCTTGGTCGGCGTCCGGCACGCTATCGAGATGCTCGCCGGCTCCGACCGCACCGGCTGCGCCACCGGAGCCGCGGCGATGCTCGCGATCGACTGGCTGACGATCCGCAGCGTCCTCGCCCGCGCCGCCGACCGGTTCGGCGTGCCGCTTCCCGTCACGTCGCTGCCGTCCCAGGCGGAAACGGCGACCGCGATCGTCGACCTCGGCGGATCGCCCGCCATCGAACGCGCGATGAACTTCGGCGGGCGTCAGTTGCTTGCCCAGCATCGCGGCCTGTGGGATCTGCTCGAAGCGCGCTCCAGCGCAAGGGGTTAGACCGCACCGAGCCTTGCGCGGCGACCGCCGATCCGCCACTCCTCCGCGCATGGATCGTTTCGAAGGCACCGCCGCCTATGTCGCGACCGACGACCTGAAGGTCGCGGTCAACGCCGCCGTCCGGCTGCGCCGCCCGCTGCTGGTGAAGGGCGAACCCGGCACCGGCAAGACCGTCCTCGCCTATGAGATCGCGAAGGCCGCCAACGCCGAACTGATCGAATGGAACGTCAAATCCACGACCAAGGCCCAGCAGGGTCTGTACGAATATGACGCCGTCGCCCGCCTGCGCGACGGCCAGCTCGGCGACGAACGCGTCCACGACATCAGGAACTACATCCGCAAGGGCAAATTGTGGGAAGCGTTCACCCGTCCCTCCCCGCCCGTCCTGCTGATCGACGAGATCGACAAGGCCGATATCGAGTTCCCCAACGACCTGCTCCAGGAACTCGATCGCATGGAGTTCCACGTCTACGAGACGAAGGAGACGGTTCGCGCGGTCGAACGGCCGATCGTCGTCATCACCAGCAACAACGAAAAGGAATTGCCCGACGCGTTCCTCCGCCGCTGCTTCTTCCACTACATTAAATTTCCCGATCGCCAGACGATGCAGGCGATCGTCGACGTCCACTTTCCGGGTATCCAGCGGATGCTCGTGTCGAAGGCGATGGACATCTTCTACGACGTCCGCGACGTTCCCGGGCTGAAGAAGAAGCCCTCGACCAGCGAACTGCTCGACTGGCTGAAACTGCTGCTGCACGAGGACATGCCCCTCGACATCCTCCAGAACCGCGACCCGACCAAGGCCATCCCGCCCCTCCACGGCGCGCTCCTGAAAAACGAACAGGACGTGATGCTGTTCGAACGCCTGGCCTTCATGGCCAAGCGCCAACAGAACCGGTCGTAATGGTTGCAATCGACGGCGTGCTGATCGTCAACCCCGGCAGCCTGGGCATGCCCTGCTACCGGGATCGCGGTAGAATCCCGCATGTCATGGAGGCAGGCAGCCCGCTGGCGCGCTATGCGATCGTCCAGCGTAGCAGAACGGGTTGGTCGGCCGAGCTGCACGGGGTGCCCTATGACTATGGCGTGGCTGCTCGACAGGCGGAGGCATTTGGCTTTCCTGCCTTCGCTCATGCTGCGCGAACCGGCCGCTTGATGACCGCCTGATCCATTCCCATTGGGAAGAGATAGCGGGCCAGTCGCCTGAAGCGATGCTCCGAGAAGCATCGGGTGCTCCTCTTTTCCCAAAATCTGTTCCCGATTGCTCTTTTCCGAAATGGCCGGTCGCAGACGGAGAAACGAGAAAGGTTGCGCTCGACGGATGACCTTATCGGAAGCCCGGATCGCCAGCCTGAACGTCCGGATGTGGGCGATCGAAGCTCGACCTCGTCCGCCGATCGCGATCGCTGTCCTACATGGCGCCGATCAGCTACGTCGATCCGGCAGCGGCCGACGCATAGCCGCCGCCCGCTCTTTCTCGTCGTTGATCCCTCCACCGGTCTCGCTGGCGATGTGGCGAATGGTCCCACGTCATGGCGATATGCCGTGACCTTCGGGACCTTTCGCAGCGTTTCGGCTCGCAGCGTTTCGGCGAGAGCTACGCGGCATCCCGATAGGCGATCTCGAAATTGCCCCAGCGCCGGCCGTTGACACGGATCGGCACCCACACGTTGCGCAGGACCGTCGCCGTTTCGCCCCGGTCGAAACGGTACACGCCCATCATGAACGCTGCCTCGCTCCTGATCGCGCGCGCGGTCGGCGCGTCGAGGATGACCATGCGGTTGCGGCAATTCGCCAGATTCCAGCCCGCATCACCCGGCCGCGGCGTTCGCGAGAAGCGACTGGTGTGCGTCGGGAGATAGCCGTTCACGTCCGAGCACACGACGCTGACGATCCGCGCATCGCCGGCGGCGATCCGGTCGAGCAATGGCCGCAAGGCCGCATCGGCGAAGCTGGAGAAATGCGTATCGTACCGCGGCGGGTCGGACCCCGCGATCGGCCGATACTGCGTGTCGAACACGGCCTCGATCGACAATTCCCGCCCCTTCAGCGCCCGTTCGATGATCGCTGTGGCCTCCGCCGCGCCTGCCAGCGTCGTGTCCACGAACCGCTGGTCATCGACCGCCAGCCCGGAATGGACGATGCGATCGAACATGCCGTTGGCAACGAGTTCGACCTCCTCGACCTTGGCGCGCGCCTCGTCGAGCAGGTCTTCGGCGGCATGCGCCTCGTCGGCAAAGGTCGCGAGTTGCGACCGGACGCCGCTGGCTTCGGCATGGATGCTGCGCGCGGCGACGGCGATCCCTTCGTTGTGGATATCGACCTCGCAGACGATCTCCAGCACCTCGCGGCTCGTATCCTGCACCGCGACGAAGGTCGACCGTGCGGCGTTCGCCTGCGCGACACCCGCGACGATATCCCCGGCCAGCGCCGTCGCCTCCTGATCCAGCGACGCGACCGTGCGGCCGATCTCGTTGACCGCGACGCGCGTATCCTGCGCCAGCTTGTTGACCTCGTCCGCCACCACCGCGAACGTCGCGCCGGTTTCACCCGCCCGCTGCGCCTCGATCGCGGCGTTCAGCGCCAGCATCCGCGTCGTGCGCGTGATCGTCTCGATCGATGCGGCGACGCCGCGCACCTGTTCCATCGCAGCGGCGAACGCCGTGACCTGCAATCCCATCCGCGACACCAGATCGGTCAGCGCCGCGAACTCGCCGATCGCCCCGTCGATCAGTGTCGATCCGGCGTCCAGCTTCTTGCGCGCCGTCGCCGACAGCGTGCGCGCCAGCCCGCTCGCCCGCGCGGCCTCGTCCTGCCGCGCCTCCAGCCCGCGGATGATCGCCTCGATCGACTCGAGGTTACTCAGCTGCCGCGCCACGCCCGCGGACGTGCCCGCGATCGCATCCACCGCCTCCATGCAGCCGACCGCAAGGTTGCCGCACGCCGTCGCGACGCTGGCGATGTGATCGCCGGCATCGGGCGATGCTGCAGGCAGGAGAGAGCGTGTGGCCATTACGGTCCCCTAGACACCGGCAGTCGTTGCGATCGCGTTAAGCAACTTGAATCGGTGATCCGATGCGCAAATCTTAAGATTCTGTTTACCATTTCGGGCATAGCCTTCGACGATGCGCCGCGCCCGACTCACCAGCCGCCGCCCCGGCCGCTTCCTTGCGGCGACGCTGCTGGTCGTCGCATCCGCGATCACCGCATGGCCGGCGCAGGCGAAATCGCTGCTCGATTATGTCGGCCAGTGCGTGCCCTTCGCCCGTGCGGCATCGGGCATCCAGATCTATGGCGATGCGTGGACATGGTGGGATCAGGCGGATGGCCGGTACGATCGCGGCCACCGCCCGAAGGTCGGCTCAGTCATCGTCTTCGCGAAGACCAGCCGGCTTCGTCTGGGCCATGTCGCCGTCGTCAGCCGCATCGTCGAACGGCGCGTATTGATGCTCACCCACGCCAACTGGTCCCGCCAGAACGGCGAACGCGGCCATGCCGAACAGGATGTTACGCTGTACGACGTGTCGCCCGCCAACGACTGGTCCAGCGTCAAGGTCTGGTTCCGCGATTCGGACGGGCTCGGCGGCGGCATCTATCCGGTCGAGGGTTTCATTTACGGCAAGGGGCGGACGGCCACCGAACTGACCGGGCGCGATCCTGATTTCGTCGGCGCGCTGATCGACGCCTACGTGCCCGACGCCGGGCGCTAGCTTGCCGCGCGGACCGCGCGGGCGCATGATCGTCCGCGATGTTCCTCACCTTCCTCGACGAGCTGCGCAGCGCCGGCATCCCTGCCAGCCTCAAGGAGCATCTGCTCCTGCTGGAGGCGCTCGATGCCGACGTGATCGATCGCACGCCGGAGGATTTCTACTATCTCGCCCGCGCGACCTACGTGAAGGATGAAGGACTGCTCGACCGCTTCGATCAGGTGTTCGCCAAGGTCTTTCGCGGTCTCTCCTCCAGCTATGGGCAGCAACCCGCCGACATTCCTTCCGACTGGCTGAAGGCGGTCGCCGAACAGTTCCTGACCCCGGAGGAAATGGAGCGCGTGCGATCGCTCGGCAACTGGGACGAGATCATGGAGACGCTGAAAAAGCGGCTGGAGGAGCAGCACGCCCGGCATCAGGGCGGCAACAAGTGGATCGGAACCGGCGGCACCAGCCCGTTCGGCAATGGCGGCTATAATCCGGAGGGTGTCCGCATCGGCGGCGAGTCCGGGCACGGTCGCGCGTTGAAGGTCTGGGACCAGCGCGAGTTCCGCAACCTCGATTCAACCCGCGAACTCGGCACGCGCAACATCAAGGTCGCACTCCGCCGCCTCCGCCGCTTCGCCCGCGAAGGCGCGGCGGACGAACTGGATATCGACGGCACGATCGACGGTACCGCGCGGCAGGGCTGGCTGGACGTTCGCATGCGGCCCGAGCGGCGCAATGCGGTCAAGCTGTTGCTGTTTCTCGACGTCGGTGGCTCGATGGACCCGTTCGTCACGCTGTGCGAGGAACTGTTCTCCGCCGCCACGTCCGAGTTCAGGAACCTCGAATTCTTCTACTTCCACAATTGCCCGTACGAGGGCGTGTGGAAGGACAATCGCCGCCGCTTCGCCGAACGCACGCCGATGTGGGACGTGCTGCACAAATACGGCCATGACTATAAATGCGTGTTCGTCGGCGACGCGTCGATGAGTCCGTACGAGATCACCCACCCCGGCGGTTCGGTCGAACACATGAACGAGGAGGCGGGCGCAGTATGGCTCCACCGCCTGATCTCCACCTATCCCGCCTCGATCTGGCTCAACCCGCTGCCGCAGGAACATTGGGGCTACACGCAATCGATCCGTATCGTCCGGGAGATCATGGCGGACCGCATGTATCCCCTCACCATCACCGGTCTCGATGACGCGACGCGCGAGCTGACGCGGAAACGATAGCGCCGGCCGGCAACACACCGTTCCACGGCCACGCATTCTGTGGTAGATCGATGGACGTTGGAGACAGACGATGCGCCTGATGATCGCGACCGCCCTGATCCTTGGGCCCGCCACGGCCACCGTGGCGCAAACGGCGAACGATCCGGCCAGGTCACGCCAGCATTG
Organism: Sphingomonas sp. Leaf343; assembly: GCF_001423765.1. Taxonomy (GTDB): domain Bacteria; phylum Pseudomonadota; class Alphaproteobacteria; order Sphingomonadales; family Sphingomonadaceae; genus Sphingomonas. Next base: position 866,228 of record NZ_LMPG01000001.1, on the reverse strand, counting down.
CAAACCGGGTACGACGATGGCCAGCCGGTCGGCGCCACGCGCCGGCGTCCAGCGTCTCGACCGGATGCCACCGGCGACGGTCTTCCGTACTGTCTATCGCGAGGTCGACGGATGCCCCACGCCGGTCACGCTGCGCACCGGGATCGGCAACCCGACCGCGCCGCCGACCGGACGCTGAGCAGAGGTCAGGCGCTCAACGCCTCGATCTTGCGCGTGTAACTCTCCACCAGCCGCAGACGGCGCTCGCGCGCCTCGGCCGTCAGCGCGCGTTCGGCGGCGGCGCGTTCGATCGTCAGGCGGCGCAGGTAGTAGCGCAGGTCGGATTCCATCGGGTCTGTCCCTTCCCCGGATTCGCTCATGTCCCCGTCCTACTCCCGAGCCGCATCGAGTCTACCGCGTCGGCAGGCGTCACGCGATCACCCGGTCGTCATGCGCGGTGGATCACGCCACCGGTCATCGGCACCGGCACTCCGGTCGTACCCGGGAAGCTGATCGGCAGGTTTTTCAATGTCCTGACGGCCATATAGGCGAAACCCTCCGCCTCGACACCGTCGCCGTTCCAGCCCAGCGAGTCGCCCGGCTCAGCCGCCAACCCGCAGCGTTCGGCGATCATCGCCAGCATCGTCATATTATGCCGCCCGCCGCCGACCACCAGCAACCGTCGCGGCCGCTCCGGCAATTGCAGCAGCGCCAGTGCGACGGTCTCCGCCGTAAACGCGGTCAACGTCGCCGCCCCGTCCGCCGCGCCCAGCCCGCGCGCCGGCTGGATCGTGAAGTCGCTACGGTCCAGCGACTTGGGCGGCGCCGCGTCGAAGAACGGGTTGTCCAGCATCGCGGTCAGCACGCTCTCGTCGACACGGCCTCCCGCCGCCAGTGCACCCCCGGCATCATAGCGCGCGCCGGTCACTTCCTCGACCCAGCTGTCGATCAGCCCGTTCGCCGGACCGGTATCGAACGCCACCAATGCGCCGTCCGCACCGACGAACGTGATGTTCCCGACGCCGCCGAGATTCAGCACCGCGAGCGGCCGCTCCAGCCCCGCCACCAGCGCCGCGTGATAGACCGGCAGCAGCGGCGCGCCCTGCCCGCCCGCCGCGACATCGGCGCTGCGAAAATCCGCCACCGTCGTGATGCCGGTCGCTGCCGCCAGCGCCGCACCGTCGCCGAGTTGCCACGTCCAGCCACGATCGGGCCGATGCGCCACCGTCTGTCCGTGCAGGCCGACCACGCCGACCTCCTCCGCCGCGACCCCGGCATCGCGCAGCAGCGTCCCCACCGCCAGAGCATGAGTCCGCGTCACCAGCTCCGTCGCCGCGATCATCGGCCGGCTCATCTGCGGCCGGTCATAGGTCAGCGCGATCCGCGTCGCCTCCGCCAGTTCGCTGCGGGCGGCATCGGAATACGCCTCGCCCCGGAACGCGACCGGCCGCGCGACGCCCTCGCCATCGGTTTCGATCAGCGCCGCGTCGATCCCGTCGAGCGAGGTTCCGGACATGAGGCCGATGGCTAGCATGACCGCCCTTCTACCCGCGCCCGCCGCCTCGTCCAGCACCGCTCGCCGCACACTCCGCCCGACACTGGCAAAATCGCGTCCGATCGCCTATGTGGCGGCGATCCCATGGCAACCAAACTCCCCTCCCCGCCGCGCGTCGGCATGGTCTCGCTCGGCTGTCCCAAGAACCTGGTCGACAGCGAACGCATCCTGACCCAGTTGCGCGCCGATGGCTATCAGATGTCCGCCGACTATGCCGGCGCCGACGTGGTCCTCGTGAATACCTGCGGCTTTCTCGATTCCGCCAAGGAAGAAAGCCTCGAAGCGATCGGCGAGGCCATCGCCGAAAACGGCCGCGTCATTGTGACGGGCTGCATGGGCAAGGAGGCGGACGTCATCCGCGCCCGCTTCCCTCAGGTGCTCGCCGTCACCGGCGCGCATCAGTACGAACAGGTGGTCGAGGCGGTGCACGAGGCCGCGCCCGCGAACCTGTCGCCCTATATCGATCTGATCCCCGACGCCGGCCTGAAGCTGACGCCGCGGCACTACAGTTATCTGAAGATCTCGGAAGGCTGCAATCACCGCTGCTCCTTCTGCATCATCCCCAGCCTGCGCGGCGATCTCGTCAGCCGTCGCCCCGACGCGATCCTGCGCGAAGCAGAAAAGCTGGTCGCGGCCGGCACGCGCGAGCTGCTCGTCATCAGCCAGGACACGTCGGCCTACGGCATCGACATCCGCAAGGAGCCGCGCGCGTGGAAGGGGCGCGAGGTCGTGCCGCACATGACCGATCTCGCCCGCGAACTCGGACGCATCGCACCGTGGGTCCGCCTCCACTACGTCTACCCCTATCCCCACGTCGATCAGGTCATCCCGCTGATGGCCGAGGGGCTGGTCCTCCCCTATCTCGACATCCCGTTCCAGCACGCCGCCCCGTCGGTGCTGAAGCGGATGAAGCGCCCCGGCAACGACGCCAAGGTGCTGCAGCGTATCCACCAGTGGCGCGACATCTGCCCGGACCTCGCGATCCGCTCGACCTTCGTCGTCGGCTTCCCCGGCGAGACGGAGGCCGATTTCCAGTACCTGCTCGACTGGCTCGATGAGGCGCAACTCGACCGCGTCGGTGCGTTCCGCTTCGAACCCGTGGAGGGTGCGACCGCCAACGCGCTGCCCGACCATGTGCCGGAGGAGCTGAAGGAAGAACGCTACGCCCGCATCATGGAAAAGACCGCCGCCATTTCCGCCGCCAAACTTGCCGCCAAGGTCGGCCGCACGCTGGCGGTGATCGTCGATGCGGTCGATGACGAAGGCGGCGCGACCGGCCGCTCCACCGCCGACGCCCCGGAGATCGACGGCGAGGTGTTCCTGCGCGATGCCGGGCATCTGACGGTCGGCGACATCGTGCCGGTCACGATCGAGGACGCGGACGAGCACGATCTGTACGGAGTACCCGCCGCGGCGAATTGACGCGGGCGAGCGACCTCGATGCGGAGGATGGCAGCGACAGCCTCCGCTCTGGCACCAGGCAATCTCCACCGGTTCCCACCCCGGCGGAGGCCGGGTCCAGCCGCCGCCCACCCGGCGTGGCAACATCCCACCCGCAAAGCGTTACCCCGCCATGACCGACGGCCTTCCCAAACCGCGCCGCTTCCTCGCCATCGCGGCAGTGTCGGCGGGCACCGCACTGGTCGTCATCGACGGTGCGATCGCCACCGTGGCTCTACCGACGATCGCGCGCGATCTGGGCGTCGACAGCTCCGCCGCCGTCGCAGTCGTCACCGTCTACCAGCTCGTCCTCGTCATGACGCTGCTGCCCTTTTCCGGGCTCGGCGACCGGATCGGGCTCAAAAAGCTCTATCAGGCCGGTCAGGCGGTCTTCACCATCGCCACGATCCTGTGCTTCTTCGCGAAGAGCCTGCCCTTCCTGCTGATCGTCCGCGCCGCGCAGGCGCTGGGCGCGGCGGCCGCGCTCAGCGTGTCGTCGGCGCTGCTGCGGTCGATCTATCCGGCCAGGCAGCTCGGTCGCGGGCTCGGCATCAACTCGGTCGTGGTATCGAGTTCGGCCGCCTTCGCACCGACCCTCGGCGGCCTCGTCCTTGCCGTCGCGCCATGGCCGTGGGTGTTCGCCAGCGCGGTGCCGTTCGCGATCCTCAGCCTGATCCTCGGCCGGTCGCTCCCCGATCCTACACCGCGCACCGAGCCGTTCGACGTCCTCGGCGCAGTCATGTGCGCGGCGATGTTCGGCCTCGTCATCGGCGGACTGGAAACGGCGGTGCACGGCGACAGCCCGATCGTCTCCGGCGCGATCGTCCTCGTCGGGATGATCGTCGGCGTCCTGTTCATTCGCCGCGAACGGGGGGAAGCCGCGCCGATCCTGCCCGTCGACCTGTTGCGGCGGCCCGTGCTGGCCCTGTCCTCGATGGGGGCGTTCACCGCCTTCGTCGCGACGATGACCTTGCTGCTGTCGCTGCCGTTCCGCCTCCAGCACGGCTATGGTTTCGCTCCGTCGGAGGTCGGTGCGGCGATCGCGCCGTGGCCGCTGACGACCATGATCGTCGCGCCGCTCGCCGGCTGGCTGTCGGATCGCTATCCGGCGGGACTGCTCGGCGGCATCGGCATGGCGCTGGCGATCGTCGGTTTGCTCTCGCTGTCCTACCTTCCCGCCGAACCGGACTACTGGGCGATAGCGTGGCGCATGTCGCTGACCGGCGCGGGGTTCGGCATGTTCCTGTCGCCCAACGCCCGCCTCATCATCGGCAGCGCCCCGCGCGAGCGGGCGGCGGCGGCAGGCGGCCTGATCTCCACCACGCGCATGGTCGGCCAGACCACCGGCGCGACGCTGGTCGCCGCGCTGCTCGCGGTCGGGCTGGGGTCTGGCGGCGGGCCAGCCCTGATCGCCGCCGGCCTCGCCGCCGTGGCGGGCATTTGCAGCCTCGCCCGCCTCAACCCCGCCATCCGCAATCCGCCGCGCGACGAGGCCGCCGACGCCCAACCCGGCGCACAGGTGAGTTGAGCCTTCGCGGCCTCAGAACACCGCCCGCGCCGTCTTCTCCCCCAGCATCTCCCGCCGCAGCAGCGGGATTGGCGGTCCGCCGAAACTCAACAGCCGGTCGTGGAACGCCTTCCACGCCTTTCGTCCACCATGCCGCGCAGTCCAGTCCGTCCGCAAGCGCCGGATTAGCAGCTTGCCCATCGTGTAGTTCAGATACGCCGGATCGTATGTCCCCCGCGCGGATTGCTGCCGCGCCATGCCCTCGTCCTGATAGCATTGCTCGACGAACATCCGTCGCGACTGCTCCTGCGTCATCCCCCGCGCGTGCAGCCCGATTGCCGACAGGTATCGACAATTCCGCAGCAACGCATTGGCAAGCTGGCCGATATGCACCGCCGGATCGCCCGCGCCGTACCCCGCCTCCCACATCATCTCCTCGGCATAATGCGCCCAGCCCTCCGCGAACGCATAGCCGACGAACAGCCTTCCGAAGAGCGACGGCGAGCGGTTCGCGTGCAGGAACTGCACGAAATGTCCCGGCATCACCTCGTGGATCGACGTGAACAGCAGATTGTCCTTGCCCGGCACGAACGCATCGCGCGTCGCCTGATCCCACGCTGGATCGGGCGGCGAGATGTAGTAGACCGACGGCAGACCCGTATCGAACGGCCCCGGCGGATCGATATAGGCCAGGTTCTGGCGGTTATAGGGCGGGCTCTCCTCGACCAGCGCCTGTTCCGTGCCCGGGATGCTGACGATATCCCTGGCGATCACAAACGCGCGCAATGTCGGGATCTGCCGTCGCGCCTCTGCCACCGGACCGTCGGCAGGCTTCACCGCATTCATCTTCGCGACGCATGCGGGCACCGTCGCGCCGGCCGCATAGAGCTTGCACGCCGCCACCAATGCCGCGCGATTGCGCGCGAGATCGGCTCGCCCCGCTGCCTCCAGCGCATCGAGCGACGTGTCGACGCCCTCGGTCGCACGCAGCATCCGCGTGAACCGCGCCGCGCCCAGTGCATAGCCGTCCGCCGGCGCACTCGCCTTCAGCTGCTTCATCCAGCGGCCGAGATCACGCATCGCCGCGCTCGCGTCCCGCGCCGCCTCGCGCAGGTCCGCCTGAGCGCCCGCATCCTTCACACCCGCGAACGCGGCGATCAGGTCGCCGCTGTAATAGTCCGCGAACCCGTCGAACCCCGCCTGCCCGTAAACGACGAAGCTGGCCGGCATCGGCGTCTTCAAGTTCGCCCGGATCTGCGCCGCCGCCGTCGGCACCGCGCGCAGGAAGAGCGTCGCCGCCTTCATCCGCACCGCCGGCTCGGCATAATTGCGCGCGATATAGACGTTCGGGTCCAGCCCGTTACCGACATACCAGGCCGGGTTGGCATGCGGGGAATCGGCGTCGACCAGCCAGAACAGACGGCCCTCGGCGGTCTGGATCAGGTAATCGCGTTCGAACCGGTCCTGCGCGCTCATCCCCTGCGACGGGATCGCCCGCGCCCTGGTGATGGCGGTGCGAAGGAAATCCGCCTGCCGCTGCAAACCCGCCTCGCTCCAGTCGGGCAATTGCCCGTCGAAGTCGTGCCGCCCCTGATAGACCGCCGCGGCAGGATCGAGCCGGAACAATCCCTCGATATAGCCGTCGCGGAACGTCGCCCACTGGCCCTGCGCCGCCCCCACCTTCACCGGAGCCTCTGCCTTTGGACCCCCTTGCGGTGCAGCGCCGGTCAACGCCATCAGCATCGCGGCCGTCCCGGCCAGCGTTGTGCGCTTCGTCATGCAACCCCCTTGATTCGTGTCGCGGCGATGCTGGCACGACCCGCCGCGCAGGACAAATGGGCCATGGCCCAAGACGAAGGGCGCGCCGGAACGCCCGACCCCAACGCACGTTACCGGCCACGACCCATCAGGAGTTCACCATGCCCTATATCAAGACCCGCGACGGCACCGATCTCTACGTCAAGGATTGGGGCGCCGGCCGTCCCGTCATCCTCACGCATGGCTGGCCGCTGAATGCCGACAGTTGGGACGCTCAGGCGATGGCGCTGGCCGATGCCGGCTTCCGGGCGATCGCGTACGACCGGCGCGGCTTCGGCCGCTCGGGCCAGCCGTGGAGCGGTTACGACTACGACACGCTCGCCGACGATCTGGCGGATGTGATGGAGGCAGCCGGCGCGGACAGCGACGCGACGATCGTCGGCTTCTCGATGGGCGGCGGCGAGATCGCGCGCTACATGAGCCGTCATGGCGGCAAGGGCGTGATCGCCGCCGGCCTCGTTGCGTCCGTCGTTCCCTACATGCTGAAGACCGACGACAATACCGATGGCGTCCCCGACGACACCTTCGCGCAGATGCGACAGGGGCTGGTCGAGGACCGTCCCAAATTCCTCCGTCACACCTTCATACCGGGCTTCTACGGCGTCGGCACCTTCTCGCATCCGGTCAGCGACGATGTCGTGGAATGGTCCGTGGGTATGGCGCTGCTCGCGGGATTGAAGTCGACCCTCGCCTGTCTGGACGCCTTCGCCTACACGGATTTTCGGCCCGATCTCGCGGCATTCCGCGTTCCGACGCTGATCGTGCACGGCACGGGTGATGCCACCGTCCCGATCGACACATCCGCCCGCGCCGCAGCGGTGGGCATTCCCGGCAGTCAGCTAGTCGAATATGACGGTGCGCCCCACGGCCTGAATGTCACGCACTCGGACCGGTTGAGCCAGGATCTCATCACCTTCCTCGGCCGCTAGAAAGGCGGCAACGTCGATCCCGTCCCAAATTTCGTTCAGGCGAAGCGGGACGGGCTAGGCCGCCATGCTCGACGCTCGGAAGTCCAAAGAACGCCCGGACCAGCAACATGAGCCTGTCACATCTATTACGCAGGCTGGCGGCCACTACCGACGAGGACGTGGCGCGACCTGCGCCCTGTGCGGCAGGGCGCTGGAAGCGCCAGTGATCCGCCACAGCTTTTGAAATGTTACATCCGCAACGCCGTTAAGTGGATCGAACAATGTGTACAACGCCACAGGGCGGGAGCACCGCTCCCGGCCCTGTTACGGAGTGAGATTCAGCGCGTCGCCATCATCGCCGGCGTCAGCCGCGACAGCCCGCGCTGTGCGATCTCATGCGAAGATACCGATTCGCCGGTCGGAAGCGACATCACCACCGCAGGACGGTCCAGCACTGCGGCATACAGGCCGCGCGCCGCATCCAGTCGTCCGGTCTGCCCATAGACGACCGCCAGATTGAGCATCAACTCGGGCCGTTCCGGAAAAATCCGGCGCTCCGCGAGCAGTCGCTGTTCGGCGCCCTTCAGGTCGCCAGTCGCAATGGCCCGATAGCCGGTGCGATCGGCCGCCATCACCGGCGTCGCGATTCCTGCCATCAGGCACGCCACAAGAATGGTCCGCATGGTCCGTCTCCTTTCATCGCCTCATCATTGAGGTTTCAGTTTTGTGACATTGGTATGTCACTTTCGTGAAACGACCGCAAGCGATTGTCGGTCCACGATCGGGACCGGAAAGAAGGAGCCGAATTCACGATATCGTAAAGATGTCAGCGGTCGGCGCGGTGCCGCGACATCGGCAAGCCGCGCGACGCCGAGGTTTTTGGCCAATGGCGTCTCGACAGTTGATTCGGCGTCGCCTTTGTCCAAAGACGACATACAAAGGCGCGTTCGGTGTTGTCAGCCGACAATCTAGCCAGCGATGATTTTAATAGGGTATAGAATATGTTACTGATCGAATCATAAATTACGCGATAACCTTTTATCTTTTACGTCACTCATCGCCAGTGACTCGCAGTTAACAACTGTACTATCTATATTGATACGCCGCAAAACAGAGCGCGGCAACCATGCTAAACTTATGGTGCACTTTCAACTCGTAAACTAACCAAGTTGACCGATGGAGCGGCGCCAAGTCGAAAAAACTTGTATTGAAGTTTACTTGGAGCGTGATGCCACCACGACCAGATTTACACGATCTTCTATCACCTCGGCCTGTGATCTCATCCGCTCGACCTGTTGAAAATCCGGAAAGGCGGCATGTCCCTCCACGGCGTCATGCTGGCCTTGCGGCTGTTTGCGGTGCGGCGCGTGCTGCGAATGTGCGACGATGTGGTCTTGGCGGCACCGTTCGGCCTGATCCTGATCCGGCTGACCAGCTTCGTGAACCGAGAACTCTGAGGGCCGGCTTCCCTGCCATGGGCGGTGATCTCTCCCTGCAGCTACGACCATATTCCGCGCATCCCAGCAGATGTACGAGGCGGCCTTGGAGGGCGGTCTGACCATGATGGTGCCGGTCTATCGGTTCTGGCGAACCGATGCCGGCTTCGACCCGGCCGACCTCGCCGGAACCGGCCTCACGGCCTATGGAACGGCGCGGTTCCCGCTCGATCGCACATTGGCTTGGAGGACCTGTGACGGGGCCTCGCCATGGGTTAAACGCTCAGCCTGCCGATGATCCTGATCGGCCTAGCCCTGTTGATCCGGTCGAGACGTGGGTCCGTCGTTTCAGGACCCGACGCGGCAATATCGTCCTGTCCTGAAGTCACCGGGATGGCGTCCCGCCAGCGACCGCCCGCCGCCCGTGATGCTCCAACAATCATCGCATCGCGTACCGAAGCGGCACCATCGGAACCCGTCCGGCCTGTTTCACTGATATGGCTCGGAAGGCCCTGGAAACGGGAGAAAATAGAATTCACGTTGACGTGAAGCGGACGGGTAGACGTACGCAGCGATCGCCCGCCGGCATCTGCCTGCGCGGCCGGATCGTCGCCCGCCAGAGCAGCTTTGCGACATTTCAGGCAATTGCCGGCTGACATCTCCCCGTTTCCGTCCGGGCTATAGAGGGAGCGAATCATCCGCATCCGGACAGAGACGTTGGCGCCGGTCGAAAGTCACGCTCCCGCCTTCCGCCGACAAAAAAAAGGCGGCCCCGAAGGACCGCCTCTACCTGCTCGAACGAGCCTGTCGCCGCCGCGGTCAACGCGGCGATGGGTCAGAAGTCGTTGCGATACTGCTCGTTGCCGATGAAGCCCAGCTTGGTGATCGCAGACCGCTTGATCGTCGCCAGCGTCCGGTCGACCGCTTCGTACCGCGCATCCGGCGCGGGCTGGAAGTGGAGTTCCGGCTCCGGGTTCATCCCCGCACTCTGGTCCAGATATTGGCGCAGCGTCACTTCGTCGACCGGTGAACCGTTCCACGCAGTCGTGCCGGCGGCGTCGATCGTGATCTTGTTCTTCTGCGCGTCGACCGGGTTCGGCTGGTTCTTGGAGTTCTGCGGCAGGTCGACCTTCACCGCATGCGTCTGGATCGGGATGGTGATGATGAACATGATCAGCAACACGAGCATGACGTCGATCAACGGCGTCGTGTTCATTTCCATCATCGGCTCGCCGTCGTCGCGGCCTGCACTCATTGCCATATGTTTATCCCTCGCTCGCGCGGATCAGATCGACGCACCGCCGCCGGGCGGCGGTTCGGAGATGAAGCCGACGCGGGCGAAGCCGGCCTGCTGCATCGTGTAGATGGTGCCGCCGATGCACCGGTACGGCGTATTCACGTCGCCGCGGATATGCGCTTCCGGCAGTTCCAGCCCGGCCGCGTTCACGCCGCCCTGACGATCGATCTCGATCTTCAGCTTGGACACCGCGCGCTCCAGCAGTTCCTCGTGACCGACCTTGGTCATGTTCCAGTAGACTTCGCATTCGCCGTTGTTCGACGTGACGGAGAGGTTGACGTTCTCCGGCTTGGTCGTGGTCGGGTCGAAGCGAACGTCGGGCAGCTTCAGCTTCACCGACTGCAGCACCACGGGCACCGCGATCAGGAAGATGATGAGGAGCACCAGCATGACGTCCACGAGGGGCGTCGTGTTGATGTCCGACAGCGGGGCGTCGTCGCCGCCTCCTCCGGTACTCATCGCCATGTCTTGGCAATCCTATCCTTGAAGTACACCGGTCGCGAACCCCGCACGGGGCGGACCGGCGTCGTGAACGGGGCCGCCACAGCGGCGGCCCCGTCCCTGTTGCTTACGGGCGCGACTGGACGCCGCCGGCCTGGCCGGCCGTGGTGGTCGCGGTGTTGGTCTTCAGCGGCGCGGCCTTCGGCGCGGTGCCGACGACCGGACGGACGGCGCCGTTCGACGCCAGGAAGCCCAGCACGTCGTTCGAGAAGGCCGACAGGTCCTTGGCGATCGACTTGTTGCGGCTCTGGAGCCAGTTGTACGCCAGCACCGCGGGAACCGCGACGACCAGGCCGAGCGCCGTCATGATGAGCGCCTCGCCGACCGGACCGGCGACCGCGTCGATCGACGCCTGCCCCGACGAGCCGATCTTGATGAGCGCGCGGTAGATGCCGATAACCGTACCAAACAGGCCGATGAACGGCGCGGTCGAGCCCACGGTCGCCAGGAAGGCGAGGCCGCTGGCCAGCTTCGAGTTCACGGCCGCTTCCGAGCGGGCCAGCGAACCGTGCAGCCAGTCATGCGCCTCGACCGGATCGGTCAGCTTGGCGTGCTGGTCCTGCGCGTCGAGACCATCGTCCACGAGCTGCTTGTAGGCCGAGTTCTTCTCGAGCTTGGCCGAGCCCTCGCGCAGCGAGTTCGACTGCCAGAAGGTCTGACGGACGCGCTTCGCCTGGTTGATGATCTTCTGCTGCTCGAACAGCTTCGAGAACAGGATGTAGAACGACACGATCGACATCAGGACGAGGATCGAGAAGACCGACTGCGAAATCAGGCCGCCCTCACGGAGAGCTGCTTCGAGACCGTACGGGTTCGCGTCCTTGGCCGCTGCGGCTCCCCCGGCCGCAAGAATGGTGGTGATCATGGTGGCTGGATCCTCTGACTAATTCGATGATTGGATTTGGTAGAAGGTGGTCCGCATTACTGCGGCGGCATCCGCCACACGACGCGTCGCGATGAACTCGACCGGATCGGATTGCCCGCCGTGTCCATCGCCGGTGAATAGCGACCGCGACGGGTGATCGCCGAGCAGGCCGCCCGGTCGAGTGCGGCCGAGCCGCTCGACTGGGTGACGACGCAATTCTCGACGCGACCCTGGGCATTGATGTCCCACTTGATCGCCGACGTCCCTTCTTCCTGCAGACGCAGCGAACTGGCCGGATAGTCGTCGGTCGAAACCCACTCGGCCGGATTGCCCTTCGCGCCTGCCGCCTTGCTGACGACCGGAGCGGCCGGCGGTGCCGGCGGTGCCGGCGGTGCCGGCGGCGCGGGTGGCGCTGTCGGCTGCGACGGCGGAATGATGGACGACGTGTTGATCGCCGGAGCCGGCACCGGCGTTGTCACGATCGGCGGCGGCACGACGACCGTGGTCGGCGGCGGCGGCAGATTCGGCTGGTCCGGCGGCGGCGGCGGCGGCTCGTCCGGCGGCGGCGGCGGTGGCGGTGGTTCCACGTCGAACGTGTTCAGATCACTCGAAACCTTCTTGACGTACTGGTACGCCAGGCCGGTCACGAAAGCATAGCCGAGAGCGGCATGGATCAGCGCGACGATCACGATCGCGACTACCTTGCCCCCGCTCATCTTCTGGTCGGTATAGGCCATTCAGCAACTGCGCTCCCTTGGTCCTCGAACGACGGATGGAGAATCGAACACGCGTCTCCTCCCCTCCCGCCTGTCGGGCAGTTAATGAACCCTAACGTCGCCGGTCGGACCACGCAAACGCTTTGTCGCACGCCACAAAAGCGCAATAATTTGTCGCTCGCCGCGGCGGTCGCACGCGGAATATGTGCGGTTCATGTCGAATACGGTAAGGCAAGCGTCATGATGTCCCGATTCCGCACGCCCGTTCCGCTGCTCGCCGCACTCTGCGTAGCGGTACCGCTACCGCTATCCGCCGCGCCTCAATCAGTTGCCGCCGCACCGGACGCCGGACCGCCGCAATCGGGTCCCGGCTATGCCGATCTCGCGGACCTCGTCCTGGCGGCACCGGTCATCGTCGATGCGACGATCCGCTCCACGACCCGAATCAAGGGAGCGGAGTCAGCCGGCGTCGCATCCGGCCTGACGCGCTATTACGTCGAGGCCGATGTCGGCGCGCTCGTCCGCGGTGCCGCCGGCGTGCCGGCGCGGATCGGCTATTTGCTGGATGTCGCTCCCGATGCGCGCGGCCGGCAGCCACGCCTGAAAAAGGCGCGCGTCCTCCTCTTCGCGCGGCCCGTCGCCGCGGCCGGCGATCAGCTTCAGCTCGTCGCGCCCGATGCGCAGCTCGCGTGGACGCCGGCAATGGACGCGACCGTCCGCACCGTGGCGAAGGCCGTCGTCGCCGCGGATGCGCCGCCGTCGATCACCAGCGTCGGCAATGCCTTCCACGTTCCCGGCGCGCTGCCCGGCGAAAGCGAGACGCAGGTCTTCCTGAAGACTGCCGACGCGCGCCCCGTCTCGCTGTCGATCCTGCGCCGCCCCGGCGAGCAGCCGCGCTGGTCGGTCGCCTTGGGGGAGATCGTCGACGATGCCGCCGGCCCACCCGCACGCGACACGTTGCTCTGGTATCGTCTGGCGTGCGCGCTGCCGCCGACGCTGCCGGACACCAGCGTCGGTGAACTCGATCAGGCGGGCGCCGTCGCCGCGCGGGAGGATTACGCCTTCGTCATCGCCGCGCTTGGCCCCTGTGGGCGGACCCGCGGTGAGGCAAGCGGCGGGGCTAGTGGCGGTGCCGCACCAGCGTGATGCCGATCGATTCGCCGGCCTCGGCGATCGCCAGCTTCACGATCCGCACCTCGACGCGGGCGACGCGCGCATCCTGCAGGAACAAAGTCTCGCAGATATGTTCCGCCACCGCCTCGACCAGCGTGAAGTGGACCCCCTGCGGCAGCGCGGTCGTCGCCGCATGTTTCAGGTCCATATAGTTTTTCGACGCGCGAAGCGGCGTATCCGGCGCGAACCGTTCGCCCGCGTCCAGATCGACCGTCATCGAGATCCGCAGTGGCTGCGGCAGATGCGTCTCCTCCGAATAGATGCCCGTCAGGACCATCGTTTCGAGGTTTTCGACATGCAGTTGCAGGCGGTCTTCCATGCGCCCGCGCCTTAGGGGCCGCGCTGGTGCACGGCAATGGCGGCGGCAAAGCCGGGCGGCGGCACCGCACGGGGAAGCGACCTCCTCCTGCCTTCGCGCGCCCTTACCTTCGCGCCCCCTGCCTTCGCGCCCTCCTGCCTTCGCGCCCCTTGCCTTCGCGCCCGGTCCCGCTACAGCGCCCGCGCCTGCCGGGAGACACCCGATCACCACCCTGCCCCCATCGTGAGCCTGCCCTCCATCAAGACGCTGACGCCGGACCGGGCGGGCGATGTCGAGCGCCTGCTCGATCGCGCCTTCGGCCCCGACCGTCGCACCCGCACCGCCTACAGGGTGCGGGGCGATACCACGGCGATCGCCGCGCTGGGCTTCGTGGCGGTGGATGACGGCGACCTGATCGGCTCGATCCAGTGCTGGCCCGTCGCGCTGTTTACCGATGACGGCGACTCGCACCCGCTGGTGATGGTCGGCCCGGTCGCCGTCGCACCGGAACGTCAGCAGGACGGCATCGGCCGCCGCCTGACCGCCGCCGCGCTCGACGCCGCTGCGTCGACGGGGCTGGACGCGGCGCTGATGCTGATCGGCGACCCCGAATATTATGGCCGGTTCTTCGGCTTCTCCGCCGATCGGACGGCGGGCTGGCGCGTGCCAGGCCCGGTCGAGCGGCATCGCCTGCTCGCGCGCGGGCCGGCGGTGCCCGACGCCGCCGGGCGGCTCGGTCCGGCGCTTCGCCTCGCCGCCTGAGCCTTTACGCATCCGCCGCGCGGGCCTACCTCGCGCGCCATGCCGATGGAGCCGCTACCCGACCTCGCCACGCTCAGCCTGCCGGAGATCGCAAGGCTGGTCGAGGAACGGCGCCTGCCGCCCGTCGACCAGTGGAACCCGTCGCATTGCGGCGATAGTGAGATGCGGATCGCATCGGACGGGACGTGGTTTTATCAGGGATCACCGATCGGCCGTCCCGCTATGGTACGCCTGTTCTCCACGATCCTCCGCCGGGAAGCGGATGGCGGCTACGTCCTCGTCACGCCCGTCGAAAAGCTGACCATCGCGGTCGAGGATGCGCCGTTCGTCGCGGTGGAGATGAAGGCGGAGGGCGACGGCCCCGATTCGCGCCTCGCCTTCCGGCTCAACACCGGCGACCTGGTCACCGCCGGGCCGCAGCATCCGCTGCGATTCGCGGAGGGGCCGGACGGGCCGCGCCCCTATCTGCACGTCCGCGGCGCGATCGATGCGGGGCTGGAGGCGCTGGTTGCCCGCCCCGTCTATTACGAACTCGCCGATCGCGCGATCGGCGGAGCCGGCGACGTTCCCGGCATCTGGAGCGACGGTGCGTTCTTTTCGTTCGCGCCGGCCACGGCATGATGCTGGCGGAGCGGCTGCGTGCCGCGATCGCACGTTCGGCGGGCGGCACGATGCTTGACGGCGACGACAACGAACTGGCGACGCGCAGCGACATGACGGCGGCGGCGGTGCTGGTGGCGATCACCGACCGCCCCGAACCCGGCGTCATCCTGACGCAGCGTACCGAAACCCTGCGCCAACATCCCGGCCAGGTCGCCTTCCCGGGCGGCCGCCTCGATCCCGGCGAGGATGCGATCGCAGCGGCCCTGCGCGAGGCGGAGGAGGAAATCGCCCTCCCCCGCACCCTGCCGCAGGTCATCGCGACTATGGAGCCGTATCGCACCGGCACCGGGTTCGAGATCGTGCCCGTCCTCGCCGTCGTCCCGCCCGATCTGCCGCTGATCGCGGCGGAGGCGGAGGTGGCGAGCGTGTTCGAGGTGCCCCTCGCCTTCCTGCTCGATATCGCCAATCACGCCCCCCGCACCGCACTGTGGCAAGGAGCGGAGCGGCGATATGTCGAGATTCTGTGGAACGACCGCCGGATCTGGGGCGCGACCGCAGGAATGATCGTCAACCTCTCGCGCCGGCTGGTGAACCTGTGACTACGATCCTGCCCGACGCCCCGTGGCGTCGCCGCGAGGGGCTGGACCGGCTGGCCGCGATCCTGGGCGGCAGCATCGGCGAGGCGCGCTATGTCGGCGGCGTCGTGCGCGACACGCTGCTCGGAATCGATGCCGCGGATATCGATATCGCCACGTCGCATGCGCCGGAGGAGGTGCTGCGCCGCCTGAAGGAGGCGGGAATCAAGGCCGTGCCGACGGGGCTTGCCCACGGCACCGTCACTGCCATCCTCGCCGGCCAGCCGATCGAGGTCACGACGCTGCGCCGGGATGTCGCGACCGACGGCCGCCACGCCCTGGTCGCCTTCACCGACGACTGGCGGGAGGATGCGGACCGGCGCGATTTCACGATGAACGCGCTCTATGCCGATCCGGCGACCGGCATGGTCTACGACTATCATGACGGACTGGCCGATCTCGCCGCCGGCCGCGTCCGCTTCATCGGCGATCCCCTGCGCCGGATCGCGGAGGATCACCTGCGAATCCTGCGCTTCTTCCGCTTTCATGCGCGATTCGGCGATGCGATCGATGCGGACGGTCTTGCCGCCTGCGCTGCGCGGGCTAACGACCTGATGGCGCTGTCGCGGGAACGCATTGCGGCGGAAATGCTGAAGCTGCTGGTCGCGCGCGACGCGGTGTCCGTCGTGGCGCTGATGGTCGACCACGCCATCCTTCGCGCCGTCCTGCCGGAAATCGACGCGGCGGGGGTCGCCCGGCTGGCCGCGCTCGCGGCGGCGGAACGGCGATCCGGCATCGCTCCCGACGCCATCCGCCGCCTCGCCGCGCTGGTGCCCGCCGCCGATGCGGATGGGGTCGGTGCACGGCTGAAGCTGTCCAACACCGATCGCAAGCGCCTGAACGCCGCCACCGCCGGCCCCGGTGACGAGGGTCCGCATGCGCTCGCCTATCGCTGCGGCGTGACGATCGCCGTCGATCGCCTGCTGCTGGCGGGTCATGACGTGGGTGTGCTGGCGGGTTGGCCCGTCCCGCGCCTGCCGATCACCGGCGGTGCGCTCGTCACCCGCGGCCTGGCCAGGGGGCCGCAGGTCGCGGCGGCGCTGCGGGCGATCGAGACGCGGTGGATCGCGGAGGACTTCCCTGATGCCGCGCGCGTGGAGACGATCGCCGACGCGACGGTGGCGGAAACGCTGGCCGGAAAGGCTGACCTCTAGAGAACCCGTCCGCGCGGCCGCTCCATCAGCATCGCCAGCGCGACATGCGCCTCCAGTGGGCGGGCGTAATGATAGCCCTGACCATAGGTACAACCCAGCGCCGCCAGCGTCTGCGCCAGCTCGCCCGTCTCGATCCCCTCGGCGGTGGTTTTCATCCCCAGGGCCTGCGCCAGACTCAGGATCGCGCGCACGATGGCGATCTTGTCGCGATCGGCCAGCATCCCCGTCACGAAGCTGCGGTCGATCTTCAATATGTCGATCGGAAGTTTCTGAAGGTAGGCGAGGTTGGAATAGCCCGTCCCGAAATCGTCCATCGCCAGCGTCGTGCCCAGCGCCTTCAGCGCGTGCATCGTGCCGGCGATCCGATCCGGATCGGTGACGATCGCACTTTCCGTCAGCTCCAGCGTGAAGCGGTCGCCGCTCAATCCCGTCCGGTCGAGCGCGCGGCGCACGACGGGCGCGATCGCGTCGCGCTGCAACTGGATCGCCGACAAGTTGACCGCCAGCCTGACGCCGCAATGCCCGCCCATCGCGCCGTCCCACGATGCCAGCGTCCGCGCCGCCTCGTCGATCGCCCAGCGGCCCAGCGGCACGATCAGGCCCGATTCCTCCGCCACCGGGATGAAATCGGCCGGCGCCAGTTCCTCCGCCCCCTCGCGCCACCGCGCCAGCGCCTCGAACGCGATCGTGTCGCCCGTCGCCAGATCGCAGATCGGTTGATAGGTCAGTCGCAGCCGTCTTTGCTCGATCGCCCGGCGCAGCGCGGTCTCCATGCCGAACTGCTCGCGCGCGATCGTGAATGCCTGCGTCTGGTACGTCTCGACGCGTCCGGTCGTCTTGGCGCGCTTCGTCGCGAACTGCGCGTGGCGAACCAGATCGTCGATGCTGCCCGGCTCCGAGCCATAGGCGACGCCGATCGAGCAATCGACGCTGATCTCGAAATCGGTCAGCCGGAACGGCGTGGCCAGCGCACCCCGGATGCGGTTGGCCAGTTCGTGCGCCTCGTCATGCCGTTCGTCGATCGTCATCAGCACGCCGAATTCGTCGCCGCCGATCCTCGCGAGCGTATCGCGTGCCCTCAGCGCACCCTTGACCCGCCGCGCCACGGTGATGAGCAGTTCGTCCCCCGACAGGCTGCCGAGACACGCATTGACCCGGCCGAAGCGCGCTACGTCGATGACCATGACGGCACGGTGGCCGCGGTCGCTCTCGGCCGCTTCGATCAGGTCGGCGAACCCTTCGCGATTCGGCAGCCCGGTCAGGCTGTCGGTCGTCATTTCCCGGCGCAGGCTGCGTTCGGTATGGGTCTGCGACGTCTGGTCAATCAGCGTGATCGTGCACCGTCCCCGCAGCCGCGCGTCGGATCGCGCCAGCGTCACCCGGAAATAGCGACAGTCGACTGCGCTGCCGATCGTCCAGTCGAACGCCATGTGGAGGTCGTCGGAACCCAGAAACGTCTCGATCCGCGACGCGATGCTCGCCAGCAGCGGCGATCGTTCCGCAACGATCCCCAGCCCGGCGGTGCGATAGGCGCGATTGACCGCCACGAACTGGAACCCGTTGCCCTCTCGAATCACATGTGCCGCGGGGATCGGCATCAGCTCCAGCGCGCGTGCGACACCCTGCACCGTGAACGGTGGCGGCAACGGGGGCTCGGGCTGGGCTATGGCCATGTCCCGGCTCTAGATGCGACTGGTTAAGACCCGCTGAAGCTTTATCAAAAACATGTTTTACCGGGGCAACATACATTGGCTCCGGTCGGCACCGTGGTCAGGTCCCGAACCGGTTGTCGCGCGGGAAACCGGTCGGCGGCATCCGCCCAGCCGCGCCGCGCGCCGCCCGCCAGGCGGACAGGTCCGGCTCCGACCGCATCCGTCCCGTACCGCCGCCCATCGGCCAGCTCAGCCCCTGTGCGAACACGAACGTCTTGGCGTCGGACAATCCGCCGTCGCGGAATCGCTGCAACTGCAATCCCTGCCCGCGGCTCATCTCCACCAGCTCGGCGATCGGGAAGACCAGCATCTTGCGGTTGTCGCCGATCGCCGCGACGTAATCGTCGTCCTTGCCGACCGGCCGCACCACCTTCAGCAGCGCGCCGGTGCGCGGCGTCATCACCGTCTTGCCCTTGCGCGTCTCGGCGATCGTGTCCGCCACCTGCACGATGAACCCGCGCCCGTCGCTCGCCGCCAGCAGCAGCCGGTCCTGCCCGCTCGCCCGCACCAGCGCGATCACCCCGACGCTGCCGTCCAGATCGACCATCGCCCGCACCGGCTCGCCGAACCCGCGCCCGCCCGGCAGCTTGTCCGCCGCCAGCGTGTAGAACCGCCCGTTCTCCGCCGCCATCAGCAGCTTGTCGGTGGTCTGCGCGTGGAAGGCCAAGGCCGGACCGTCGCCCTCCTTGAACTTCATCGTATCCGGCGCGGACAGGTCGTTGTGCCCGCGCAGCGCGCGTATCCAGCCGCGCCGGGACAGGATGACGGTGATCGGCTCCCGCTCGATCATCGCCTCCAGCGGGATTTCGCGCGCTGGCGCCGCCTCCTCGATCGTCGTCCGCCGCGCGCCCAGTACCGTCGCCGGCCCGTACCGGTCGCGCACCTTGGTCAGGTCGCGCTTCATCCGCGTCTTCTGCTTCGCCGGCGATTCGAGCAGCGCCGCCAGTCCCGCGCGTTCCTTGTCGAGCGAGTCCCGCTCCTTGCGGATCTCGAACTCCTCCAGCCGGCGCAGGCTGCGCAGCCGCATGTTCAGGATCGCCTCCGCCTGCCGATCGGTCAGGCCGAACTCGGCGATCATCACCTGCTTGGGCTCGTCCTCGGTGCGGATGATTTCGATCACGCGATCGAGGTTCAGATACGCAATCAGATACCCGTCGAGCAGCTCGACCCGATCCGCGATCTTGTCCAGCCGGTGCCGCGTTCGCCGTTCCAGCACTACGAACTGATGATCGACCCACGCGCCCAGCGCCTCCGCCAGACTCATGACGCGCGGCGTCCGGTCCTTGTCGAGCACGTTCAGGTTCAACGGCACCCGCACTTCAAGGTCGGCCAACCGGAACAACCCGTCCATCAGCACGCTCGCGTCCACCGTACGGCTGCGCGGCTCCAGCACGATCCGCACTTCGGCGTCCGATTCGTCGCGGACATCGGCCAGAATCGGGAACTTCTTGTCGTTGATGAGGCTCGCGATCTGCTCGATCAGCTTCCCCTTCTGCACTCCGAACGGAATCTCGCTGACCACCGCCTGCCAGCCGCCGCCCTTCTCGCGCTCGACCGTCCAGCGCGCGCGCACGCGGAAGCTGCCCCGCCCGGTGCGATAGCTTTCCGCGATCACGGCCGCCGGATCGACCACCAACCCGCCGGTCGGAAAATCCGGCCCCTTCACGAACGCGAGCACATCGGCGGCGCGATCATCCACCAGCGCGATCGCCGCGTCGAGCAACTCGGCGGCGTTATGCGGCGGAATGCTGGTCGCCATGCCGACCGCGATTCCCGCCGCACCGTTCGCCAGCAGGTTCGGGAACAGGCCGGGGAACAGCTCCGGCTCCTGCTCCTCGCCATTATAGGTCGGGCGAAGGTTCGCACCGTCCTCGTCCAGCCCGTCCATCAGGTCGATCGCGACCTGCGTCAGCCGCGCCTCGGTGTATCGGTACGCGGCGGCGTTATCGCCGTCGATGTTGCCGAAATTGCCCTGCCCGTCGACCAGCGGATACCGCAGCGAGAATGTCTGCGCGAGGCGGACCATCGCGTCGTAGACCGATTGATCGCCATGCGGATGATATTTGCCGATCACATCGCCGACGACGCGCGCGCACTTCTTGTAACCCTGGCTGGGGTCCAGCTTCAGCAGCCGCATCGCCCACAGCAACCGACGATGCACCGGCTTCAGCCCGTCGCGCACATCCGGCAGCGACCGCGCCGTGATGGTCGACATCGCATAGACCAGATACCGCTCCGACAAGGCACTGTCGAACGGCGCATCCAGCACGCCGATCGGCGCATCCTTGTCGGTCAATTCAGCCATCGCCGACGGGATAGCACCCGCGTTCCTGTTTTGTCATCCCGGCTGTCCTACTCCGCATCAAGATGGCAAGGTGCAACTCATGATCGTCGCTCCCGTACTCATGATTACTCACCACGCCATCGCCGCGCGACGGCCGTCGGAGGCCGCCCCGCCAGCGCCTCCACTTCCTCCACTTCGGTCTCCGTTCCGGCAAAGTGGAGGACGCGCTGGAACGCCTCCACTTCCTCCAGTTCGGACCGCGCTGACGCTGCTGGCGCTTGCTCTCGTCGCTCCGCTCGGCATGACTCCGGCCATGTCCGCAGACCGCCTCCTGACCTGGCCCGACCTGACCAAACGCGTGCAACCCAAACCCGACGCGACCGTCGAGTACGGCCCCGACCCCATGCAGAAGGTCGATGTCTGGCTGCCGGCCGGTCGCGGTCCGCACCCCGTCGCGCTGATGGTCCACGGCGGCTGCTGGCAGACCGAGATTGCGGATCGCAGCCTGATGAACTGGGTCGCCGACGACCTGCGCAAGCATGGCGTCGCCGTCTGGAACATCGACTATCGCGGCGTCGACCGCACCGGCGGCGGCTATCCCGGCACCTTCGCGGACGTGGCGGCAGCGGCAGACGCGATGACCGCCAATGCCCGCCGCTTCCACCTCGACCCGCGCCGCCTCGTCGCGGTCGGCCACTCCGCCGGTGGGCATCTGGCGCTATGGCTCGCCGCCCGCGCACGCCTGCCGAAAACCAGCGCGCTCTACGTCGCCGACCCGCTGCCGATCCCCCACGTCATCAGCCTGGGCGGCCTCCCCGACCTCGAAGCCACCGCCGCCAGCCCCGACAATGGCTGCGGCACGGAGGTCGTCGCGAAGCTCGTCGGCAGCCGACCCGACCCGTACGCCGACACCTCCGTCCCCCGCCTCCTCCCGCTCGGCATCCCACAGGATCTCGTCAACGGGCGGGAAGACCGCATCATCCCCTACCGCTTGGCCACCCACTATGTCGCGTCTGCAAAGGCCAGGGGCGACAAAGCCACGCTCCACACCGTGGCAAAGACAGGTCACGTCGAACTGATCGCGCCGGAAACATCCGCTTGGGGTGCAACGCGCGGATTGATCCTCAGCGCGCTTGCCCCCTTAGCGCGCTAGACTATATATCGACCATATTCAGTCAGTGGAGTCGGTCATGCGCTTCTCGACCCAGATCAAGCCTATCAGCTACGTCAAGGCGAACGCCGCCGAGATTATTGCCGAACTCAATGACGGGGGCGCACCCATCGTCATTACCCAGAACGGTGAGGCAAAAGCGGTACTGCAGGACGTTCGCGAGTACGAGCGAACCCAGGAGACACTGGCCATGCTGAAGATCATTGCGTTGGCAGAGCGCAACATCGAGGAGGGCCGGACCCGCCCTGCCCGCGAAGTGCTGGAGGAACTGCGCCAGAAATATGTTGCGGAGTGACCGAGCCGATCGACTTCGAGGTCAAGTTCGATTCCGATGCAGCCACGGACCTGAACGCGATCGCCGATTACCTCGCCCATAATCGTTCGGCCGAAGCGGCCGGCGCGTTCGTCACCGAAGTGATCGCCCGAGTAGAAGCCTTGGCGACCTTCCCCTTTCGGGGATCTGTTCCACGGGAACTGGAGGTCGTCGGTCGCCGGCAGTACCGCCAGATCGTCTTCCCACCCTATCGCATTCTGTACCGCGTAGCCGGTGCGACTGTGACGATCGTTCTGGTCGCCGACGGCCGCCGCGATATGGAGGCCCTGCTCGACGATCGCCTTCTCAACCGGGATCGCCCGATCTGATTGCACCCTGCCCGCCCATCCCGTATAGGCGCGCCATCCTTACCTGCCCCGGCCCGCGACCGCACTCGCGGGGTCCGGGGCTGCTAATTTCAGGGGAACCGCATGCCTCGCCGCCGCCAGATCTACGAGGGCAAGGCCAAGATCCTGTACGAGGGTCCCGAACCCGGCACGATCATCCAGTATTTCAAGGACGATGCCACCGCGTTCAACGCCCAGAAAAAGGGCACGATCAACGGCAAGGGCGTGCTGAACAACCGGATATCGGAGCACGTCTTCACGCTGCTCGACCATATCGGCGTGCCCACGCACTTCATCCGCCGCCTCAACATGCGCGAGCAGCTGGTGCGTCAGGTCGAGATCGTCCCGATCGAGGTCGTGGTGCGCAACGTCGCCGCCGGCTCGCTGTCGAAGCGGCTGGGGATCGAGGAGGGCACGAAGCTCCCCCGCACGATTATCGAATATTACTACAAGGACGATGCGCTCGGTGACCCGATGGTGTCCGAGGAGCATATCGCCTGCTTCGGCTGGGCCAGTCAGGAGGAAATGCACGACATCGCCGACCTCGCGATCCGCGTGAACGATTTCCTGTGCGGCCTGTTCGCCGGCGTCGGCATCCGGCTGGTCGACTTCAAACTGGAATTCGGCCGCGTCTGGGACGACGATTACGGTCGCATCATCCTCGCGGACGAGATCAGCCCGGACGGCTGCCGCCTCTGGGACATCGAAACCAACGACAAGATGGATAAGGACCGATTCCGGCAGGACCTTGGCGGCGAAGCGGAAGCCTATCAGGAGGTCGCACGCCGGCTCGGCCTGCTCCCCGAGGGCGAGGAGGGCGCGGTGCTCGACCTCGACAGCCATCGCAAGCGTCGCGGCAAGTAAAGGCGATAAGCGCATGAAACTCCGTATCTTCGTCACGCTCAAGCCCGGCGTCCTCGATCCGCAAGGTCGCGCCATCCACCACGCGCTCGGCAGCCTCGGCTTTCAGGGCGTGGAGGATGTCCGCACCGGCAAGCTCATCGAGATGGAGGTCGCCGACGACGCCACGGACGACGCGATCGACGGCATGTGCCGCCAGTTGCTCGCCAACACCGTGATCGAGAATTACCGGGTGGAGCGCGCCTGATGAAGACCGCCGTCCTCGTCTTCCCCGGCTCGAACTGCGACCGCGACATCGCCGTCGCGCTGCGGGACGTGACCGGCACGGCCCCGGCGATGGTCTGGCACGGGGACAGCGAACTGCCCGATAATGTCGGCCTGATCGCTGTTCCCGGCGGCTTCTCCTATGGCGATTACCTCCGCTGCGGCGCGATCGCTGCGCGGTCGCCGATCATGCGGGCGGTCGTCGACGCCGCGAACAGGGGCGTGCCGGTGTTCGGCGTCTGCAACGGCTTCCAGGTGCTTACGGAGGCGGGACTGCTGCCCGGCGCGCTGATGCGCAATGCCGGTCTGAATTTCGTGTGTCGCGACGCGCGGCTGACGGTCGGTGATGCCGACAGCGCCTTCACCCGCCTGTACGACGCGGGCGAGGCGATCACCGTTCCCGTCGCCCACCACGACGGCAATTATTTCGCCGACGACGCGACGCTCGACCGGCTGGAGGGCGAAGGCCGCGTCGCCTTCCGCTACGCCGACGACGTCAACGGCTCCGCGCGCGCGATCGCGGGCATCCTCAACGATCGCGGCAACGTGCTCGGCATGATGCCCCATCCCGAACGTCGCGTCGAAACCGCCCATGGCGGCACCGACGGCCGCCGCCTGTTCGAGGGATTGTTGGAGACGGTGGGGGCCTGAAGAGGGTATTCCGGTCGCCGTGGAGGGACACGGGGATTGGACGCCGCATTGGACCAACCTTGGCTCAACCTTCCACCTACACCCGCGTCCTGAACGGCGTGAAATCCGTCGACCGGTCGAACACGTCGACGCCCTCCACCCGCTTCAGGCAGCCGACGATCGCGTAGGTCACCGGCGTCAGCAGCACCTCCCAGCCCACTTTGAGCGCCCATTGCGTGAACAGCACGGTCACGACCAGATCGGTCGTCCACCCCGTCGCTCCCCAAAACGCCAGCGGGTAGAAGATCAGGCTGTCGACCCCCTGCCCCACGACGGTCGATCCGATCGTCCGCATCCACAGATGCCGGCCCCCGGTCTGCACCTTCATCCGCGCCATGACATAGGCGTTGACGAACTCGCCCGCCCAGAAGGCACAGACGCTCGCCAGCACGATCCGCGGCACCTGCCCGAAGATCACCGCATAGGCCGCCTGATTGCCCCAGCTCGGTGCGGGCGGCAGCGCCACGACGACCCAGCTCATGAACGCCATGAACAGCACCGCGACCGTCCCCGCCCAGATCACCCGCCGCGCCCGGGCATAACCATACACCTCCGTCAGCACGTCGCCGATCACGTAGCTGAGCGGAAAGAACAGGATGCCCGCGCCGAACGGCCACTCGCCGACCAGCGGCAGCGTGACGACCGCCACCTTGCCCGCGCCGATGACGTTCGACAGCAACAGGATCGCGACGAACGCCGCCATCACGAAATCGAAATAGCGGAACGCATGCGTCCCGGCCCCGTCGCCAGCCCCCTGATCCATGCGCGTCGGTATGAAGCCGGTTCCGTCCCCGCGCAATCCGCGCTACCGGGATCGCCGGGCGCCCGTAGTTCAACTGGATAGAGCACGAGCCTTCTAAGCTTGGAGTTGCAGGTTCGAGTCCTGCCGGGCGCGCCATTCCTTTCCGGTACCGGCGACGACGATGACGTCTCCGTTAAGGTTTGACGGCTAGAGCGAATCGCAGAGCAGCCCGCCAGTATCCTGCGGTGCCGCTCGGCGCTCCGCCTTGCTTGAGTCACTACGGGACGGGCGGAGCGCCTTCCCCGCTTCCCGTGGACGGGATTGAGCGATGTTCTTGCGGACCGTCGCCCGACCCGCCAATGCCGCGGGCCGGTGGCCGTGGGGAATCGATGCACCGTATCTGCTACATGAGCCGGGCAGCGCTGTCGGGAGAGGTCGATCTGGACGGCATCCTGACCGTCTCGCGACTCCGCAACGGAACGGACGGCATCACCGGCCTGCTGCTGGCGGACGGGACGCGCTATCTTCAGGCGCTGGAGGGTGAGGCGGACGCGGTTCGCGCCTGTTACGCCCGGATCGCGCAGGACGACCGCCACTGCGACATCGTCACCGTCGCAGACGAGGCGATCGCACAGCGGCAGTTCGGTACCTGGTCGATGGACTATCGCGATCCCGGCCTCGTCTCGCGGGATGATTACAAGGCGCAGACGTCGCTCAACGTCGCCGGCGTCACGGATATGTGGCTGCGCGCGATGTTCGTCGGCTTCGCGGTACTGTCACGCTGAACCGCGCGAGCGACTCGCCATGCCGGCGACACCCACCAGAACCGCCGTCGACATCAGGATCGCAGCGACGAGGCCGCCGATCGCGAGCAGGCCGCCGCTCGTCACCGTCACGTCGAGCGTCATGCCCGCCCGTCGCCCGGCCTTGACGGACAGCCGGGCCCGCTGACGCGTCGTGCCTCCGTCCGATACCTGATCCTTCGATGCCGTCATGATCCGTGAACGCAGCCGGATCGATCGGGTTCAGGTGAGTCGCAGCTAGGCGGATCGGTGGAACGCGGTTAGACCATCTGGATATCCATCTCCGGCCCGTCGACATCCGTCGATCGCCACGAAGCAATGAGGCTGCACAGAATGAGCGACACCGGCAATGGCCGCTCGACGGTGGAACGGGCGCTCTCGATCGCGCGCACCGGCACCGCCCGATCGATCGCCGACATCCGGACGCAGCTTCGCAACGAAGGCTATGACTCCGTCGAACCGGAAACCGCCGGCCAGTCGATCAAGGTCCAGCTGAAGAAGCTGATCGCCGCGCGACTGGCGGAGAGCGGTACGCCCTGACCGATCGTCCGCCATCGCGGCAGCAACGGACGGTTGACCTGCATGGCGATGTTATACGATATAAGATCGCGTCAGGAGAATGATATGCCGATCGATCGCCGGGAGTTGATGCTGGGGGCGGCCGCGTCGGCATGGGTCATGCCGCGAGCGGCACTGGCGGCGACCAAGGCCCGATCCGCCAAACCCCTTCCGCTGGCCGCCGTCCGGCTGCGTCCCTCGGACTATGCGACGGCGGTCGAGGTCAACCGGCTGTACCTGCATCGGCTCAGCCCCGATCGCCTGCTGCACAACTTCCGCAAATACGCGGGGCTGCCCCCGAAAGCCGAGATATATGGCGGATGGGAGAGCGATACGATCGCCGGCCATACACTCGGCCATTATCTGACCGCGCTGGTCCAGACCTGGGAGCAGACCGGCGACGGCGAGATGCGTCGGCGCGCGGATTATATCGTCACGGAACTGGCGGAGGCGCAGGCGAAGCGCGGCACCGGCTATGTCGGCGCGCTCGGCCGCAAGCGAAAGGACGGGACGATCGTCGACGGGGAGGAGATCTTCCCGGAAATCATGAAGGGCCAGATCAAGTCGGGCGGGTTCGACCTGAATGGCGCGTGGTCGCCGCTCTACACGGTCCACAAGCTGTTCGCGGGACTGCTCGATGTGCATGCCGGCTGGGGCAACGCACAGGCGATGACCGTGCTGGTCGGCCTCGCCGGCTATTTCGAGCGGGTGTTCGCGGCGCTGGACGATGCGCAGACGCAGGAGGTGCTGGGCTGCGAATATGGCGGCCTGAACGAGAGTTATGCGGAACTCTACGCACGCAGCGGCGACAGGCGCTGGCTGGCGATGGCGCGCAAATTGTATGATCGTCGCGTGCTCGATCCGCTCGCCGCACGCGAGGACAAGCTGGCCAATTTCCACGCCAATACTCAGGTGCCCAAGCTGATCGGCCTCGCCCGCCTGTACGAGCTGACCGGCGAGGAGAAGGACCGCACCGCCGCCACGTTCTTCTGGGATCGGGTGACGGGGCATCACAGCTACGTCATCGGCGGCAATGCCGACCGCGAATATTTCACCGCGCCGGATACGATCGCGCAGCACATCACCGAACAGACGTGCGAGCATTGCAACACCTACAACATGCTGAAACTGACGCGGCATCTGTACGGCTGGCAGCCGGACGGCGTATTGTTCGACTATTACGAACGCGCGCATCTGAATCACGTCATGTCCGCGCAGGACCCGTCGACCGGAGGCTTCACCTACATGACGCCGCTGATGACAGGCGCGCCGCGCGAATATTCGACCGTCAAGGACGATGCCTTCTGGTGCTGCGTCGGCTCCGGCATGGAAAGCCACGCCAAGCACGGCGAATCGATCTTCTGGGAGGACGATGCCGGCGGCCTGATCGTCAACCTCTACATTGCCGCTGATGCCGATTGGGCGCGGCGAAAGGCGAAGCTGACGCTGGACACCCGCTACCCGTTCGAACCGGAATCGCGGCTGACCTTCACCCGCGTCAAGGCCGGCCGCTTTCCGGTGGCGTTGCGGGTACCGGGCTGGGCGGCGGGGAAGGCCGTGGTGACCGTCAACGGCAGCGCGACGACGCCGATGTTCGAGCGTGGTTACGCCATCATCGATCGCCGCTGGATCGCGGGCGACACGGTCGCGATCACGCTACCGCTGGATCTGCGGATCGAGGAGGCATCGGGCGATGCCGATACGATCGCGATCCTGCGCGGACCGATGGTGATGGCCGCCGATCTCGGCCCCGCCGGCGTCAAGTGGGACAAGGCGGACCCGGCTCTCGTCGGCAGCGACCTGCTGGCGGCCTTTACGCCGGCCGCGGTGGCGGGCCGCTACGCGACGCGCGGGATCGGCCGCCCGGGCGATCTGGAGTTCGCGCCGTTCTACAAGCAATATCAGCGACACAGCGCGACCTACTTCAAACGCTTCAGCGACGCCGCCTGGGTGCGTCAGGAAGCCGCGTTCACTGCCGAACAGGCACGCCTGAAGGACATCGCCGCGCGCTCCGTCGACACGATGTTCCTCGGCGAGATGCAGCCGGAGCGGGATCACGGCCTGACGTCGGAAATCTCCTATCCCGTCGCCTATCGCGGACGGAACGGGCGCGATGCGCGCTCCGGCGGCTATTTCGAATTCGGGATGAAGACGAAGCCGGGTCCGCTGGTGTTGCAGGCGACCTATTGGGGCGACGAACGGTCGCGGACCTTCGACATCCTCGTCGATAACGTGAAGGTCGCGACGCAGACGCTGAACGCCGACAGGCCCGGCCAGTTCTTCGACGTCGACTATCCGCTGCCGGAGGCGCTGACCCGCGGCAAGCAACAGGTGAAGGTCAAGTTCCTGCCCCATGACCGCAGCAGCGCCGGCCCGGTGTTCGGTGTACGCCTCTACACCGTCAAAGCCGGCGAGATGGCATGAGCGACGACGTGCGGATGACACTGGCGGAGGTGCGCGCCCTCGCCCGCAGCAAGCTGCGCGCCGCCGGTCTGGCGGGCGACCATGCCGACGCGGTTGCCGAGACGATGGTGGCGGGCGAGCGTGACGGGTGCGCCAGCCATGGCATCTATCGCCTGCTGGTCGCGGTGAAGAGCCTGAAGGCGCGCGTCGTCGTCCCTGACGCAACCCCTGTCGTGTCGCGACCGCGCCCGGCGCTGGTCCGCGTCGACGGTGGCGGCGGCTTCGCGCAGCTCGCGTTCGAACGCGGCCTGCACCCGCTGGTCGAGGCGACGCGCACCCACGGCATCGCCGCCCTGGCGCTGACCAACGTCGTCCATTTCGCCGCGCTCTGGCCGGAGGTGGAGGCGATCGCAACGCGGGGTCTCGCCGCCCTCGCCTTCACGCCCAGTCACGCGTGGGTCGCACCGGCCGGCGGCACGAAGCCGGTGTTCGGGACCAACCCGATCGCGTTCGGCTGGCCGCGGCCGGGCGCGCATCCGTTCGTATTCGACTTCGCGACCAGCGCCGTCGCCCGGGGCGAGATCGAGCTTCACCGCCGCGCCGGCAAGGCCGTGCCCGACGACTGGGGCTATGACGCCGCCGGCCAGTCGACGACGGACGCCGCCGCGGTGCTGGACGGCGCGATGCGGACGTTCGGCGGGCACAAGGGATCGGCGCTGGCCGCGATGGTCGAGCTGCTGGCCGGGCCGCTGATCGGGGAGATGACCAGCGCCGACTCGATCGCGGCGGACGACGGGCGCGGCGGATCGCCGATGGGCGGCGAGCTGATCCTCGCGATCGATCCGGCCGGCTTCCTCGGCGACGCGGTGGCGGAACACATGGTGCGCGCGGAGGCGATGTTCGCCGCAATCGAGGAGCAGGGTGCCCGCCTCCCCTCGGCGCGCCGCTACGCCGCGCGCGCCGTCAGCGAAGCGGACGGCGTCATGATCCCGCGCGCGCTGTACGACGACATCACGACTTTGGGAGACGCGGCATGAAGCATGGCATCCTTCTGGCGCTCCTGCTCGCCTCCGCCGGCCATGCGGCGCAACCTGCCGCCACCAGCGCCGACGCGCGCCTGAAGGCGCTCTACACCGCCGAATATGCGTGGCGTCAGCAACAGGAGCCGGCGGGCGAGGAAAATCCCAACGCCCCCGCGATGCGATTGCCCGATGTCGGGCCGGCGGCGCAGGCGGCGAAGCTCGATCGCTGGACGAAGATCGCAGCGGCGCTGCGCGCGATCGATCCGAAGACGCTGTCCGCCAAAGAGCAGGTGAACTACGCCGTCTACAAGGCGCAGATCGACGCGTTGCTCGCCGAACAGCAATTCCGCGAATACGAAAAGCCGCTGAACGCGGACAGCAGCTTCTGGGGGGATATCCAGTCCTCGGCGCGCGACCCGCTCAAGACGGAGAAGGCGTACCGCGACTATATCGCGATGCTGCGCGACATCCCGCGCTATTACGACCAGCAGACCGGCAACATGCGTGCGGGTCTGAAACGCGGCTTCACGCAGGCCCGGATCACGCTGGAGGGCCGCGACGCCGACGTCGCGAAGGTGGCGGACGCCGGCAGTCCGGAGGCGTCGCCCTTCTACGAACCGTTCCGGACGATGCCCGCAGTCATCCCCGCCGCGACGCAGGCCCGGCTTCGCGCCGACGGTGTCGCGGCTGTTCGCGATGCGGTGGTGCCGGCGCATGCGAAGCTGCTCGCCTTTCTGCGCACCGAATACATTCCCGGCTCGCGCACCGCGCTCGACGCCTATGGCCTGCCGGACGGTCGCGCCTATTACCAGTCGAAGATCGCCGAATACACGACGCTGAACCAGACGCCCGAACAGGTCCACGCGATCGGCCTCGCGGAGGTCGCGAAGATCCGCGCGCGCATGCTCGACGTGATGCGGGAGGTGAAGTTCCAGGGCGACCTGCCCGCGTTCCTGACCTTCCTGCGCACCGATCCGCGCTTCTACCCGAAGACCGCGCAGGACCTGCTCGACCGGGCGGCGTGGATCGCCAAGACCTTCGATGGCAAGGCATCTCAGTATTTCGGCCGGCTGCCCCGCATGCGGTTCGCGATCAAGCCCGTGCCGGAGGCGATCGCGCCGTTCTACACCGCCGGGCGCGGCGGACCCGGCGTGTATCTGGTCAACACCTACAATCTGCCGGCGCGGGCATTGTACGCGATGCCGGCGCTGACCCTGCACGAAAGTGCGCCGGGACACGCGTTCCAGATGCCCTTGTCGATGGAGAACAAGGACCTGCCGGCGTTCCGGCGCGACAGCTACATCTCCGCCTACGGCGAGGGCTGGGCGCTGTATTGCGAGGCGCTGGGCGAGGAGATGGGGATGTACGAGACGCCCTACGACCGGTTCGGGATGCTCAGCTACCAGATGTGGCGCGCGGCGCGGCTGGTGGTGGATACCGGCATCCACGCCAAGGGCTGGACCCGCGAACAGGCCCGCGCCTTCTTCCACGACAACACCGCCCTGTCGGATCACGAAATCGGCACGGAAGTCGACCGCTACATCGCATGGCCGGGTCAGGCAGTCAGCTATTACACCGGCGAACTCGCGATCCAGGCGGCGCGCGCGAAAGCGGAGAAGGCACTCGGCCCAAAGTTCAACATCCGCGCCTTCCACGACGCGGTGCTGGAACTGGGATCGGTGCCGCTGCCGGAGATCGATCGCCGGATCGACCGCCTGATCGCCGAGGGCGGCAAAGGGCCGTATCCCGACGACGAGAAATAGGCGCGGGCACCACCATACTCCCCCGTCGGGGGCGTGGAGCAGGCCGGCGTCCCCGCTTTATCCGAACGGCTCATCGATCGAGGGTTGCGGCTGCGTGAACCACGCCGCCCCTGTCCCGGTGACGTGGAAATGATCCTCCAGGCGGATGCCGTAACGCCCCGGCACCACGATCATCGGTTCGTTGGAAAAGCACATGCCCGGCGCCAGCTCGGTCGTGTCGCCCCGCACCAGATAGGCCGGCTCGTGGATCGCCAGACCGATCCCGTGCCCCGTGCGGTGCGGCAACCCGGGCAGGCGATAATCCGGCCCCAGCCCCCCGTCCTCCAGCACCGCCCGGGCCGCCGCGTCGATGCTTTCACAGGTCGCGCCGGGGTGTACGGCGGCGAAGGCTGCGGCCTGTGCGCGGTGCTCCAGATCCCAGGTCGCGCGAATGTCGGCATCCACGTCGCCGAACGCATAGGTCCGCGTCAAATCGCTGTGATAGCCATCGACGAGGCATCCAGTGTCCACCAGCACCAGTTGCCCCTCCTCCAGCTCCTGATCGCCCGGCAGACCATGCGGAAACGCGGTGGCGAGCCCGAACTGGACCGCGCAGAAGGTCGACCCCGCCGCACCGACCG
This sequence comes from Sphingomonas sp. Leaf343, assembly GCF_001423765.1. Taxonomy (GTDB): domain Bacteria; phylum Pseudomonadota; class Alphaproteobacteria; order Sphingomonadales; family Sphingomonadaceae; genus Sphingomonas. Next base: position 834,028 of record NZ_LMPG01000001.1, on the reverse strand, counting down.
CGCGGTGCGCGTCGTCGATGAACCGCTTGACGGTGCTGGCGCGGATACCGGGCGTCAGGATGCGCGATGCACGGCGATGCACTTCCAGCGTCATGGCCATCGCCTGACGCATCAGCGCCAGTTCGGCGGGCGACTTGATCCGGCGCAGTCCGTCGATCACCGGCGCGCCGTCGGTCACGCGGCGCGAGGCGCGCACGCGCTCCGTAATCATGAACGGCAATAGCGGGTCGAGCGCGATCGTCGCGGTCGGACCGGCGGCATCGGCGACCAGCGCGACCGGGTCTTCATGCTCTTCCCACAACAGCACGTCGGCATCGATCGCCAGTTCGGCGTCGAGCGATCCCCGTTCGAACGCGGGGCAGATCATCGCCGGTGTGCGACCAAGCCGGATCAGCAATGCGACCAGCCGCTCGGTCGGCGACCAGCTCACCCCGGTGAAATAGCGCAGGCTCGGCCCGGCGGTGACCAGCAGCGCGTCGGCACCGATCGTCGCCAGTGCCGCCTCCGCACGCGCGATCCGCGCGCGCCGTTCCTCGACGGCGATGCGCGGCGCCTGCTCGGCCCAGGGGGACAGCGCCGCCAGTTCGGCGGCGATGGTCGATCCGCCCACGCTCATCGGCGGTCTCCGAACCGGGCGAGGTCGAACGGCGTGATCGGCATGAACGGTTCCTTTCCGGCGACCAGAGCGGTCACGATTTCGGCGGTGATCGGGGCCAGCGTCAGACCGAGATGCTGGTGACCGAACGCATATAGCAAATTGGATGCGCGCCGCGACCGGCCGATCGCGGGCAGATAATCCGGCAATGTCGGACGCGATCCCATCCAGCGCGCAAAGGGCGCGCTCATCGGCAGACCCAGGGCGGCGACATGCTGCTCAAGCCGATCCCATTTGCGCGGATCGGCGGGCGCATCGGGATCGCCCAGTTCCACGAAGCTGGACGCCTGAACCCGGTCGCCATAGCGCGTGACGATCAGCGACCGATCCTCGAACACCACCGGCGGCAGGTCGCGCGGCCAGCGATCCGCGGCGGCGCGGATATGATAGCCGCGCTCGGCGATCATCGGCGCGCGGTGGCCCGCCGCCTCCATCAGCGCCCGGCTGCGGACGCCCGCCGCGACCAGTACGAGGTCGGCGTCATGTCCCGCGACCCGCGCGCGCCCGTTCTCGACGATCACTGCAGCATTGTCGCGGACGATGCTTCCGCCCCGGTCGACCACCGCCGCCTCCAGCCGCTCCGCCAGCAGCGACAGATTGGCGATCTGACCGCTACCCGCGAAGCGGATCGCGCCGACCACCTTGTCCGTGATGGCGGCGAAGGCGACGGGATCGATATCGGCGACACTGGCGATACCGGTGTCCGCCGTGTGCCACGCGGCCCGACCCGCGGCGACGCTCGCGGCACGTTCCCAGCCAACGAGATGCCCGTCCTCGCGCACGAGGTCCCCCGCGACGGACCGCCGCCACGCGGGCATCGCCTCCGCCAGCAACGCGCCGAGCGCGGCGCTTCCCGCCCGGAAACCGGCCGGACGTGCGGCCATCATCATCCGCAGCGCGAAGGGCAGCCATGTCGACGCCATTGCCGGCGGCAAGGCAAGCGCACCACCGCGCGCGAACAGCCGCCGTGGCGCGGATCGGATCGCGGCGATTGACGCCAGCGGCGCGACCTGCTCCACGGCGATATGGCCGGCGTTGTTCCACGAGGATGCCTCCCGTGCGACGCTGGCGTCGAGGACAGTGACGCGATGACCCTGCCCCGCGAGAGCCGCCGCGCTGCTGAGACCGACCACACCGCCGCCGATGATGATGATGCGTTGCAACGAAATCTCCCCTTGCCGACCCCCTGACACTTTCGTATACGATTTTCAACAGCAGCTTTTGGGATGATGAGATAATGACGATCGGTTGGAAGGGTGTGTTCCCGGCGGTAACGACCCAATTGCGCGAAGACCTGTCGATCGATCTGGCCGACACGCAACGCGTCGTCGACGATCTGATCCGCGACGGCGTCACCGGCGTCATCGCGCTCGGCACGGTGGGTGAGAACAACTCGCTGGAATATGACGAGAAGGTCACCGTGCTGTCGGCGATCGTGGAGGTTGTGGCGGGCCGCGTCCCGGTCATCACCGGCGTGTCCGAATTCGATACCCGCCGCGCCGTGCGCTATGCGCAGGCCGCCGAAAAGGCCGGTGCCGATGGCCTGATGCTGCTGCCGCCGATGGTCTACGTGCCCAAGGCGCAGGAGCTGGTCGCGCATTTCAAGGGCGTGGCGGAGAAGACCGCGCTGCCGATCATGCTCTACAACAATCCGCCCGCCTATCGCACGGTGATCGATCAGGAGGTGCTGACCGCCCTGATCGACGTCGCCAACATCGTCGCGGTCAAGGAATCCGCGCCCGACACGCGCCGCTTCACCGACTTCCGCAATGCCTTTGGTGACCGGTACGTGCTGTTCGCCGGTCTGGACGACGTCGCGCTGGAGGGGCTGTACCTCGGCGCGCAGGGCTGGGTATCGGGCCTGACCAACGCCTTCCCCAAGGAATCGGTCGAGCTGGTCCGCGCGTTCGAGCGTGGCGACCATGCCAAGGCGATGGAAATCTATCGCTGGTTCATGCCTCTGCTCCATCTCGACGCCGAACACGACCTCGTCCAGTCGATCAAGCTGGCGGAGCAGGTCATGGGTCGCGGGTCGGAGCGGGTGCTGCCGCCGCGCTACGTGCTGGAAGGCGCGCGCCGCGCCGAAGTGATCGCGATGGTCGAGCGGGCGGCGGCGACGCGGCCCGATCTCGGCACCACGGCGGATGTGGCGAAGGCGGCGTAGCCCACCGATGCGCCACACCTTCTTCTGCATCGACGGCCACACCGCGGGCAACCCGGTGCGGCTGGTGGCGGGCGGTGCGCCGCTGCTGAAGGGCGCATCCATGTCGGAACGGCGTCAGGATTTCCTGACCCGCTTCGACTGGATCCGCACCGGCCTCTGCTTCGAACCGCGCGGGCACGACATGATGTCGGGCGGATTCCTCTATCCGCCGACTCGCGCCGACACCGATATCGGCATCCTGTTCATCGAGACGAGCGGATGCCTGCCGATGTGCGGGCACGGCACGATCGGCCTGGTCACGTTCGGGCTGGAACACGGCCTGATCCAGCCGGCCGAACCCGGCCGGTTGCGGGTCGAGGTGCCGGCGGGCATCATCGACATCGCGTACGAGCGGGATGGCGACAAGGTCACCTCCGTCCGCATCACCAACGTCCCGGCCTATGTCGCGGAACGTGGCATCGCAATCGACGTGGAGGGGCTCGGCCCGCTGACCGTCGATGTGTCCTATGGCGGCAATTACTATGCGATCGTCGAACCACAGGGCGGCTACACCGGCCTCGACGATCTCGGCGCGAGCCGCCTGATCGACCTGAGCGCCAAGGTACGCGCGGCGGTCCGCGAGCGCTACGAGCCCGTCCACCCGCTCGATCCGACGATCCGCGGCGTCAGCCATGTCCTGTGGGCCGACGCCCCCCGCGCGAACGATGCGGACGGGCGCAACGCGGTCTTCTACGGCGACAAGGCCATCGACCGCAGCCCGTGCGGCACCGGCACCTCCGCGCGGCTGGCACATCTGGCCGCACAGGGGCGATTGAACGTCGGCGACCGCTTCGTCCACGAAAGCTATATCGGCAGCCGCTTCATCGGGCGCGTGGAGGCAGAAACGACGCTTGGCGACCGTCCCGCGATCGTCCCGTCGATCGAGGGATCGGCGGTCAGTACGGGATTCAATACGATATGGATTGATCGCGCCGATCCGTTCTGGGAAGGTTTCCAGGTCACGTGACGACGGTACCGCTACCGCCCGTCACGCCCGGGAGGTTTACCGCATGAGCATCGTCGTCCGCACCCTGTCCGAACGCGTGTTTGAAGTCGTGCGCGAACGGATCGTCATCGGCCGGCTGCCCGGCAACACGCCGATCCGTCAGGACGCGCTCGCGGTCGAACTGGGGGTCAGCAAGATTCCCCTGCGCGAAGCGCTGGCCCGGCTGGAACAGGAAGGGCTGATCGTCAGTCAGGCCAATCGCGGCTATTTCGTGCAGCCGATGACGGCGCAGCAGGCGGACGAGATCTACGCGCTACGCCTGCTGGTCGAACCCCGCGCCGCCGCCGATGCCGCGATGATCGCCAACGAAGACGAACGTGCCGCCGCGGTCGAGGCGTTCAGGACGCTGGATCACGCCGCCGGCACCGATCTGGCCGCCGTCGCGGTCAGCAACCGCAATTTCCACACCGCGCTGGTCCGCCCCGCCGGCAAGCTGCTGACGACCCAGTTGATCGAGCGCCTGTCGATCCTCGCCGAACGCTATGTCGTCGCCCACCTGCAACCGGCGGGTCGCGAGTCGCGCGCGCATCAGGAGCATCAGGCACTGCTGGATGCGTGGCTCGCACGCGACGCCGCGAGCTTCGAAACGCTGTTGACCGGCCATATTCAGGCGACGCTGGACGATCTAAGGCAACAATTCAGCGCCGCCACCTGAGCGGCGCACAGGGGGGACGACGATGCTGGGACCGGTCAAATCGCTCGATGCGGTGACGCACCACGACAAGGGGGAAGCGCTGGCCAAGACGCTGAGCTGGCCTCACCTGATCGCGCTGGGGGTCGGCGCGATCGTCGGCACCGGCATCTACACGCTGACGGGAGTCGGTGCGGAGCGGGCCGGCCCCGCGGTGATCCTCGCCTTCGCGATCGCCGGTGCGGTCTGCGCCTGCGCCGCGCTCGCCTATGCCGAACTCGCGACGATGATCCCGGCCGCGGGCAGCGCCTATACCTTCAGCTACACCGCCCTCGGTGAAACCGCGGCGTGGGTCGTGGGCTGGAGTCTGATCCTCGAATATTCGCTGGCCTGTTCGACGGTCGCGGTCGGCTGGTCGGGCTATCTCGTCGGCTGGATCCAGTCGGCTGGGATCGTCCTGCCACAGGCCCTGCTCGTCGGGCCCCATGCGGGCGGGATCATCAACCTGCCCGCCGTGCTGGTCGCGCTGGCCGTGATGGGCATGTTGATCGCGGGCACGCGGGAAAGCGCCACGCTCAACATCGTGCTGGTGATCGTAAAGCTCGTCGCGCTCGCGGTCTTCATCACCTTCGCCCTGCCGGCGTTCAACGCCGACAATCTCCACCCCTTCATGCCCTATGGCTTCGGATCGACCGAGATCGGTGGCGAGAAGCGCGGCGTGATGGCCGCGGCGGCAATCGTGTTCTTCGCCTTCTACGGATTCGACGCGGTGGCGACATCGGCGGAGGAAGCGAAGAATCCCGGCCGCGACCTGACGATCGGCATCGTCGGATCGATGCTGGTCTGCACCGTCATCTACATGGCCGTCGCGGTGGCGGCGGTCGGCGCCCTGCCCTTCACCCAACTCGCGAACTCGCCCGAACCGCTGGCGCTGGTGCTGCGCTCGCTGGGATCGCCGGCCGCCGGCCACCTGATCGCGCTGGCGGCCGTCATCGCCCTCCCCTCCGTCATTCTGGTGATGATGTACGGGCAGAGCCGCATCTTCTTTACGATGGCCCGCGACGGTCTGCTGCCGCGTGGTCTGGCGAAAGTGTCGCCGCGCACCGGCGCGCCGACGCTCATCACGCTGCTGACGGGCGTCGTGATCGCCGCGGTCGCCGGTTTCTTCCGGCTGGACGAGATCGCGGAACTCGCCAATGCCGGCACGCTGCTGGCATTTATCGCGGTCGGCGCGTGCCTGATGGTCCTGCGCAAGCGGGCACCGGACATGGCCCGGCTGTTCCGCTGCCCCGCGCCCTATGTCGTGGGCACGCTGGCGATCCTGGGCTGCATCTATCTGCTGTTCAGCCTGCCGGGATCGACGATCGTCCGCTTCCTGATCTGGAACGCGATCGGGCTGGTCGCCTATTTCGCCTATGGCCGCCGGCACAGCGTGCTGACGTCGAACGCCACCGCCTGACCGGTTTGGGGGACCAGAGCCAGCCACTCCCGCGGGGGTAGCCCGGCAGCGGTCCCCCGCAACGCCGCGATCGGCCCGCCATGCGTCACGACGATCGTGCGGCCGGGGGGCAATGCGACCAGCGCGGTCGTCACCCGGTCGGCGAGCTCCGTCGTCGTTTCGCCGCCGCCCGGCCGAAAGCTGTCCGGTGCATCGATCATGCCGTCCATCGCGTCGCCGGTGTCGCGATAGATCGCCGTCCACCGCCGCCCCTCCCATGTCCCGAAATCGCGTTCCGCCCAGGCGGCGTCGGCCGTCGCCGGCGCTCCGGTCGCCAGCGCGATCCGCGTGGCGAGAAGGCGGGTCCGGATCAGCCCGGAATGGACGATACGATCCGGCTTCCACGCCGCCAGTTCCTTTGCCAGCCGCCGCGCCTCCGCCGCACCGGTCCGGCTCAATCCTGCGTCGGATCGCCCGTAACACCGCCCTCGCCAGCGCAACGCCACCGCCGTGTGGCGAACGAGCAGGATCATCGCAAGGCCGTCGCCGCGAGCAGCAGGATCAGTTGCCCGGCATAGGCCGCGAACCCCAGACAGTCGCCGGTGCTTCCCCCGATCCGCCGCAGCAGCAGCGCCCGGAAGCAGCCGAGAAACAGCAACGCCGCAGCCCATGCCGCAAGCAGCCGCATGGGCTCCAGCAGCAGGAAGCCGACAAGCCCCGGCGCGGCGGTCGCCAGCGCCAACAGCATGGTCGATCGCCCGACCCGCCCCGCCACATCCTTGCCCAGGCCGCTTCCCACCGGCCGTATGACAGTCATCAGCCCCACTGCCGTCAGCCGTCCGAAGCACGCCGCCGCAACGATCGCCGCCACCGCCTGCCATTGGCCGACACGGACCAGATCCACGGTCAGCACGGCACGAAGTCCCACGGCCAGCATCAGCCCCAGCGCGCCGTAACTCCCGATGCGGCTGTCCTTCATGATCCTCGATACGTCGTCGGCGCCGTATCCGCCCCCGAACGCATCGCAGAAATCGGCGACCGCATCCTCGTGGAACGCACCGGTCAGCCGTGCCTCCACGACGAGGGCGATCGGCACGACCACGATCGCCGGCCACACCGATCCCGCCGCGACCACGATCGCCGCGGTGACGCAACCGACCAGCGTTCCGACCAGCGGGAACCAGCCGACCGCCCGGATCAGCCCCTCCCGCGCCTCGCCTGCCGACAATCTCGCGGTGATGGGCACCGGCACGCGCGTCAGGAACTGGAGCGCGAGCAGCGGCGGTGCCCACCACCGCATGTCAGGCCCCGATCTCGGCCAATGTCGCCACGCCGGACAGCAACGCCGCCGCGCTGTCGAGCAGCGGCAGCGCGACCAGCGCGCCGCTACCCTCCCCCAGCCGCATGTCCCATTCCAGCAGCGGCTCCAGCCCGAGATGCGCCAGTGCCACGGCATGCCCCGGCTCGGCGGATCGATGCGCGGCGATCATCGCGGCGGCGGTGCCGGGCGCCAGCCGTTCGGCGATCAGTGCGCCCGCCGTCGCGACATAGCCGTCGAGCAGCAGCGTCGCACCGCCGCACGCGCCGGCCGCGAAGAACCCCGCCATCGCCACGATCTCGAACCCCGCCACCGCTGCCATCGCCGCCCGGAAGTCCTCGCTCGATGATGACCGGGCGCGAGCGACCGCACCACCGACGATCCGCATCTTGTTGGCCATCGTCGCGTCATCGGCCCCCGCACCGCGCCCGACCGCCTGATCGATCGACGCGTCGGCGAGCAGCATCGTCAGGGCAGCGGCAGGGGTCGTGTTGCCGATGCCCATCTCCCCCGCGATCAACACCCGGCATCCTTCCGCCAGCGCGCGTTCCGCCTCGTCGCCGCCGATCGCCCAGGCGGCATCGAACTGCGCAACGGTCATGGCCGGTCCGCCCGACAGATCGGCCGTCCCCTGCGCCACGCTGGCGTCGCGCGCGAAACCCGCGGTTATCGTCGGCGGATCGATCACCCCGACATCGACCAGCCGCAGGTCGCAATCCTGCGCCTTCGCCAGCGCGCTGCTCGTCGCGCGACCGGCGGCGATCGTCGCGACCATCATTCCCGTCACGGCGGAGGGCCATGCCGATACGCCGCTCGCCACCACGCCGTGGTCCCCCGCGAACAGCACGACGCGGCGCGGATGCGTGACCGGGTCGCAGCGCTGCTGCGTCAGCGCCAGTCGCACCGCCAGATCCTCCAGCCGCCCCATGCTTCCGGGTGGTTTCGCCAGCGCATCCAGACGCGCGCGAACGGTTTCGGCATCGATCATGCGGCCACTCCGGCAATAGTCAGAAGAGCGTCTATATCGACGTGGCTCGCCAGTTCCCCGGCAAGCTCGTCGAGCGCGGCATCGACGCGGTGCGCCTGATCGATGCCATCCGAAGTACCGAACCACGCGGCCCGCTGCTCCGGCCGGTCGAACAATCCATGGACGTAACAGCCCGCGACACGGCCATCCGCCGATACCGCGCCGTCCATACTGCCGTCCGCGAACCGCAGCAGCGACGCGGTGCCGGAGGCCCTGACGCTTCGCCCGACATGGATTTCATATCCGCGGAACGGAACGCCGTCGGCGATCGACGTTCCACCGACCTCCGTCAGCCTCTTGTCCCCCGTCAGGGTCGTCGTGACCGGCAGGTGGCCAAGCCCGCGCACCGTCTCCGCCGGCCCCTCGACACCGTCCGGATCGGCGATCGTCTCGCCCAGCATCTGGTAACCGCCGCAGATGCCCAGCACGCGTCCACCCCGCCGGACATGACTGGCGATATCGATGTCCCAGCCCTGCGCCCGCAGGAAGGCGAGATCGGCGATCGTCGCCTTCGTGCCCGGTATGACGATCAGGTCCGCCTCGACCGGCAGCGTTTCGCCCGGCGGCACCATCAATAGCCGCACGCCGGGTTCGTGCAGCAGCGGATCGAAATCGTCGAAATTGGCGATCCGGGACAGCATCGGCACCGCGACGACCATCTCGCCCCCGGTGCGCGCGGCGCGATCCAGCACCACCGCGTCCTCCGCCGGCAGCCGCCGCGCCGCCGCCAGCCACGGCACCACGCCCAGCCCGCGCCATCCGCTCCGCCGCGCGATCTCGGCGTAGCCATCCGCGAACAGTGCGGGATCACCGCGAAACTTGTTGATGAGGAACCCGCGGATCATCGCCGCGTCGGCGTCGTCCAGCACGGCGCGCGTGCCGACGATCGACGCGATCACGCCGCCGCGATCGATGTCGCCGACCAGCACGACGGGCACGTCGGCCGCGCGCGCAAATCCCATATTGGCGATGTCGCCGCGACGCAGGTTGATCTCCGCCGGACTCCCCGCCCCCTCGACGATCACCAGATCGGCGTCGGCACGCAGCCGCGCCCAGGATTGCAGTACCGCATCCAGCAGCGTCGCCTTGCGCTGCTGGTATTCGCCCGCGCGCAGATTGCCCAGCACGCGGCCATGCACCACGACCTGTGCGCCGGTGTCCGACGATGGCTTGATGAGGACGGGGTTCATGTCGACCGTCGGCGAGGTGCGGCACGCGATCGCCTGCAACGCCTGCGCCCGTCCGATCTCACCGCCATCGAAGGTGACGGCGGCGTTGTTCGACATGTTCTGCGGCTTGAACGGACGCACGCGCAGCCCGCGATTGGCGAACAGCCGACACAGGCCGGCGACCAGCACCGACTTGCCCACGTCGGACCCGGTCCCCTGCAACATCACCGCGCCCATGCGACGATCCCCACCGACACCCAGAAAGCGAGACACGCGGCACGATACAAACGCAGCGCCCGCGTCAGGTCGCCCGCATCCGGCCGCGGCCCGCTGCCGAGCACCGCCCGGTGCGCCGGCTCCCCGTCATAGCTCACCGGCCCGCCCAGTCGCCGCCGCAGCACCCCCGCCATCGCCGCCTCCGGCCAGCCGCCGTTCGGCGACGCGTGCTTGCCCGCGTCGCGCAGCATCGTCCGAACACCGCCCCGCCCGACGATGCAGATCGCCATCCCTGCGATCCGCGCCGGTACGAAGTTCACGATATCGTCCGCCCGCGCGGCTGCCCAGCCGAATGCGCGATACCGATCGTCCCTGTGCCCGATCATCGAGTCCGCCGTGTTGATCGCCTTGCACGCCGCCAGCCCCGGCAACCCGGCGATCAGGAACCAGAACGCCGGCGCGACGACGCCATCGCAAAAGCTCTCCGCAAGGCTTTCGATCGCGGCCGTCGCAACCCCGGCCTCATCGAGCGGATGGACATCGCGTCCGACGATCATCGCCACGGCCGCCCGCGCGGCGGGCAGATCGTGCCCGGTCAACGGTCGCTCCACTCTCGCGAGATGATCGTGCAGGCTCCGCTGCGCCAGACCGGTCGCGGCGAGCAGGACCACCAGCCACCAAGGTGCAACCATCTCGATCGCATACGCGATGCCCGCCGCCACCCCGACCAGCACGACCAGCAACGCGACACCCTTGACCTGTCGCCCACGCCCATGATTCCACCGCGCCTCCAGCACCGCAATCAACGCGCCGCACCACGTCACCGGATGTCCGATCCGCGCGAACAGCCACGCCGGATAGCCCACCGCCACCTCGATCATCAGCGCGGCCAGCAACGGTTCCGGCCGCAACGCGATCACGCCAGCCGCCCGGTGGGGATCAGGAACCGTCGCCCGCCGGGGGTGACGCCGACATGCGTGTCGACGCCGTACGTCGCCGCGACCAGCGTCTGCGTCAGCACCCGATCGGGCGGTCCGAACGCCACGACGCGGCCGTCGCGCAGCAGCAGCACATCGTCCGCCACCCGGGCTGCGTGGTTCAGGTCGTGCAGCACGACGATCACTCCCGCACCCGCCGTCGCCACGCGCCGCAAGGCGTCGAGCCCGTCAAGCTGGTGCGCCGGATCGAGGTTCGCCAGCGGCTCGTCCGCCAGCAGCCATTCCGGCTCCCCCGCCAGCACCCGCGCCAGCAGCACACGCGCTCGCTCGCCCCCCGACAGCGTCGACACGCCGCGCGTGGCAAAGCCGGCCACGTCGGTCGCGGCCATCGCCCTCGCCACCGCCGCCCGGTCCGCCGGCGTCTCGCCCCAGCGACCACGATGCGGAAAGCGGCCCAGCCCCACCAGCGTCGCGACGTCGACGTTCCAGTGGACATCCGCGTCCTGCGGCAGATACCCGACCCGCCGCGCGAGATCGCGCCGCTCATACTCGTCGCGCGACCGCTCGTTCAACAGCACGCGGCCGCCGCTCGGCTGCATCAATCCGGAAAGGCAACTCATCAGCGTCGACTTGCCCGCGCCGTTCGGCCCCAGGATCGCGGTCACGCGACCGCTTGCGAACGCGACCGACACGTCGTCCAGCAGCCGCTTCTCGCCGATCGCGACCGACAGCGCTTCGACCGAGAGGCTCATGCCAGCCCCTTCCGCATCCGCAGCAGCAGCGTGAGGAAAAACGGGCCGCCCAGCATCGACATCACGATGCCGAGCCGCAGCTCGCTGACCGTCGGCGCGATCCGGACCAGCGCATCGGCCAGCGTCAGCAGCAACGCCCCGCCCAGAGCGGACGGCAACAGGATCGCGCCCGGCCGGTTGCCCGCGAACGGCCGCACCAGATGCGGGACCATCAACCCGACGAACCCGATTACCCCCGCCGCCGCGACCGACGCCCCGACCGTCAGCGCGGTGCCGGCGATCACCGCCGCCTGCAACCGCCGCGGATCGACGCCCATGCTGCGCGCCGCCCCCTCGCCCAGCGTCAGCGCGTCGAGCGACCGCGCCGTCGTCGCCAGCATCGCCGCACCGGCCAGCACGAGCGGCAACGCCAGCTTCACATCGTCCCAACTGCGATCGGTCAGCGCGCCGTTCAGCCAGGTGATGATCTCCGACGCGACGAACGGCGTCGGCGCGAGGCTGATCGCCAGCGCCGTCAGCGATCCGGCGATGTTGGTGATGACGAGGCCGGCCAGCGTGAACAGCACCAGACTGGCCGATCGTCCGGCGATCAGCGCCAGCAGCGCCATCGCCGTCGCCGCGCCCGCGAGCGCGAACATCGGCAGCAGCCACGCCTGCGCCGCGTAACCGAAATACAGCGACACCACCGCGCCGAACGCCGCGCCCGGCGACACGCCCAGCAGCCCCGGATCGGCCAATGGATTGCGCAGATACCCCTGCATCACCGCGCCCGACAGCCCCAGCGCCGCCCCGATCGTCAGCGCCAACACGGTGCGCGGCAGCCGCAGTTCGACGATGATGATCGATCGCGGGTCCGCGGCGGTCCATGCGTCGAGCGGCAACCAGACCTTCCCCGCCGCGACCGACAAGGCCGCGGCAGCGAGACAGCCGATCACCAGCAGCATGATGCCGAGCCGGTTCATGCCCTGATCCCCGCGCGCGTCGATTTCAGCACGCGCATCGCATCGATGATCGTCGGCCCGCCGCAGCTCAGCAGCCGCGTCGGATAGGGCGCGACGACGATATGCTTGGTCAGATCGCGGACCGCCCGGTGGCTGGTCATCCGGTCGCCCCCGACCTCCGCGGCTCCGACGGAAAACAGCACGCGCGGCGGCTTCGCGATCAGATATTCCAGCGGCAGCACGTCCCACTGCTTCAGGCCGTACACCGCGCTCATGTTGCGGAATGCTGCACGCGTCAGCAGGTCGTCGGCCAGCGTTCCGGTGCCCGGAACCAGGCCGCCGCCCTGCCAGATCAACGCCGGCACCGCCGCGCCGCGCACGGGTGTCGCGGCCGCCGCGATCCGCGCCGCCAGCGCTTCGCCGCGCGCGGCATGCCTGGTCTTCGCGGCGATGTCGCGCACCTGACTCACGCTCTCGGCGACGGTTTCGGGCACGGGATACTGGACCAGCGCGATGTTCATCCGCTTCAGCGCGGCGATCGTCGAGGGCGCGACGTGCGCGCCGCTCAGCACCAGATCGGGCCTGAGCGCGACGACCTCCTCGGCGGTGCCGGACGTCGCCTTGAACCGGTTGGCGAGCGCGACCGGGATCGATGTCGCGCGGACGTCCTGCGAATAATGGCTGATCGCCGCGATCTGCGACGGGTCGGCGACGCGCATGAGCACGGCGTCGATGCAGGGATTGATCGACACGATCCTCGGGGGCCGCGCCGGCGTCGCACCGATCGCGAGGAGGGGGAGCACCGCCGCCAATCTCCACGCAGGCCCCACTCCTCCGCCGGGGAGGAGGGGCTTCGGGAAGCTGGAAATCCCCATCAGTATTCCACGCCCTTTTGCGCCTTGAACCCGGCCTTGAAAGGATGCTTCACCTCCTGGAACTCCGTCACGAGGTCGGCGATCTCCAGCAGTTCCGGCTTGGCGCTCCGTCCTGTGATGCAGATATGCTTGGTCAGCGGGCGCTCCTTCAGGAACTCCACGATCTCCGCGATCGGCAGCGTGTCCATCCGCAGCACGATGTTCAGTTCGTCGAGGATCACGAAATCATAGTCCGGGTCGAGGATCAGCGCCTTCGACCGTTCCCACGCGGCGCGCGCGGCGGCGATGTCGCGGGCACGGTCCTGCGTGTCCCAGGTGAAGCCCTCGCCCATCACCTCGAACGTCAGCAGGTCGGGGTTCGCCTGAAAGAAGGTCTTCTCCCCCGTCTCCCACGATCCCTTCACGTACTGGACGATCCCGACCTTCATGCCCCAGCCGAGACTGCGGATCGCCATGCCGAACGCGCTGGACGACTTGCCCTTGCCGTTGCCGGTGTGGACGATCAGCAGGCCGCGCTCCAGCGTGTGCCGCGCCTGGATCTTCGCACGCGCCGCCTGCACCCGCGCCATGCGGGCATTGTGGCGGGAATAATCCTCGGTTTCTTCGGTCATGATCCGCTCCATCGGGCCAGCGCCCCGGTCAGTTTCGGCCAGTCCCCGTCACGCGGCAAGCCGAGCCGCAGATGGTGCGGCCGGTCGGTGAAGGGCCGCGTCAGGATGCCCGCCGTCAGCAAATGCGCGAACAGGGCATCGCGCGCCGGCGTCTCCACCAGCCGAAAAAATGGCGTGCCGCCCGCGATCGTCAGACCTGCCCCGGTCAACAGCGCATCGAGGCGATCCGCGGCGACGCGAAGCCGATCCCGCTGCGCCGCCTGCCAATCCACATCGCGATACGCCGCCGTCCCGATCGCGACCGCCGCACTACCGATCGGCCAGTCGCCGAGCCGATGACGCAACCGCACGCAGACCGGTTCGGGCGCGATCACGAAGCCCAGCCGCAACCCGGCCAGCCCATAGAATTTGCCGAAGGATCGCAGCACGATCAGCGTCGGCCAGTCGGCACCCGCCAAACTCTCGTCCGGCGTCGCCTCGACGAATGCCTCGTCGACGATCAGCATGCCATCGCGACGCAGCCGTTCGACCGGCACCATCGCACCGTCCGGATTGTTCGGCCGTGCCAGCACGAGCGTATCGGCGGCGCAATCCTCCGGCGCATCGACCCGCTCCGGCGGCGACGCCCACATCGCCGCATGTCCGGAATAGCCCCGCCCCAGCACCGCCGCCGGTCCCGGCAACAGCGTCCCCAGCAGCCGCAACGCCAGATCGCTGCCCGGCACCGCCACCGTCCGCGCCGGATCGCTGCCGAACGCCGCCGCCGCGCTCGCCCCCAGCACCGCCAGCGCCGCCGGATCGGGCAGCCGCTCCAGCATCGCCGCGTCGACCTGTGCGGGGTACGACCACGGTGCAAGCCCGGTCGACAGGTCGATCCAGTCGCGCACCGCCGGTATCGCCGCCCGCGCACGATCGATCCGTCCGCCATGTTCGGCGAACGTCGCGATCGGGACGCGGGCGGCGTCCACCGTCAATAGCTCAGGCGGACGCCGACATAGGCGGCGCGGCCATAGGTGCCGTAGCGGAAGATCGTCTCATACTGCTCGTCGAACAGGTTCTCGATCCGGCCATAGACCTGCACCTGCTGCGTGATGGGGATCGCGGCGCGGATGTCCGCAAGCACGTAACCCTGCACCTTGCGCGTATTGTTCGCGTTGTCGAAGCTCGACCCGACGCTGGTCACGGTCGCGCCCGTCTCCAGCCCGAACGGCCACCGGTAATCGATCGAGGCGTTCACGCTCTGGCTCGGCCGGCGCACCAGCTTGCGGCCGAAGTTCGCGGTGCCGGCGGAACGATTCTCCGCATCGATCCAGCCGTAGTTCGCCTGAAACCGGAGCGGCTCTACCGGGCGCAGCGTGATCCCGATCTCGACACCTTCGGCCGTCGCGCGCGCGACATTGTCGTACGTCCCGAACGGTCGACCGACGCAGATCCCCGTCAGCGGCGCGGTGCACGATACGAAGTTGATGAGGTCGCGCGAGTTGCGGTGGAAATACGTCGCGGTCGCCTCGATCGCGCCGTCCAGCGCGCGCTGCGTCACGCCTGCGTCCCAGCCCTTTGCCCGCTCCGGGGTCAGGCCGGCGTTGCCGTATTCGCTCTGCAGCTGGTACAAGGTCGGGGCCTTGAAACCCTCGCTATAGCTGGCGCGGATCGTCGTCGCGCCGCCGTTCGGCGAATAGACACCACTCCCCGCCAGACTGGTCTTGCCGCCGAACACATTGTGATCGTCCTGCCGCGCGCCGCCGGTCAGCGTCAGGCCCACGACCGGCGTCACCGACACCTGACCATAGACGCTGAAGATGCGCGCCCGGCCGGCCGTCGCCGGCCCGCCGAAGCTGCTGGACGTGAAGCGCGACACTTCCCGCTCCGCGCCGAACGTCGCCTGCACCGCATCCATCACGTCCGCAACGCCCTGATACTCGACGCGGTAATTGTCACCATCGCCCGCGAACGTCTCGATCGGGGTGCCGTCGGGATCGTAGTTGCGGCGCCGCGTATCGGTCCGCGCATAGCCGAACCGGTTCCGCAGAGCGCCGTCGAACAGCGCCACGTTCAGCCCGCCATAGCCGATCAGCTCGCGCGTCTTCCCGTATTCGCGCGTGTCGCCGAACGCGAAGGTCGGGGCGGGGAAGCCGTCGATGCCGACCCGGCCGTTCGAATAATAACCGCGCGCATCCACCGAAATCGCGTCGGTGATGGCGAGGTTCAGGTTCAGGTTCGCACCATAGTTGCGGTACCCGTCCTTCTCCGTGCCGCCGCGATCCTCGTTGAAGGTCGAGATGCCGTCGGTGCGGAAATAGCCGCCGCCCGCGCTCGCCGACAGCGGCCCTGCCTTGCCGGCGATGTTGACCACCCCCTGCGCGGTGTCGCGATAGCCATATTCGCCGCGCGCATTGACCGTCAGGTCGTCCGTCGGTGGCGCGGTGATGAGGTTGACGACGCCACCGATCGCCTGGCTGCCCCAGATCACCGACGACGGTCCGCGCAGCACCTCGATCCGCGCGATGTTGCCGACCAGCAGATTGCCGAAATTATAGCCGCCACCGGGCGACGACGGGTCGTTCAGCTTCACGCCGTCGATCAGCGCGACGGTCTGGTCGCTCTCGGCGCCGCGGATGAACACCGACGTGCTGGTGCCGACGCCGCCGTTGCGCGCGATGGTCACGCCCGGCACGGTGCGCAGCAGGTCCGACACCGACTGCGCCTGCCGTTCGCGGATGATGTCGGCGTCGAGCACGGTGATCGACTGGCCGACGCGGCCGATCGGCGTCGCGGTGCGATTGGCGGTGACGACGATCGTACCGTCTGCGGCCGACTGCGTCACCGCCGCGTCCGTGTTGTCGCGAATGTCCTGCGCAGCGGCGGGCGCCGCCACGGCGAGCGCGGCGATGAGCGATAGATAGGTCCTGGTCACGTTATTCCCCTGTCAACACCAAGGGGTCGCGCGCGCCGACGGACGTCCGACAGCCACGATGTCGCTCGCGGACAAGTCCACGCGCGCCACCCCGATCCATGCCGTCTCGCGAGGAAAACTCCCCGATCGCGCTGAACACCCCGTCCGCGCAAAGGACCGACCGCGACAGGCAGGTCTCCTGGCTCCCGGGTCGTCGCATTCGCTCCGCCTTCCCGGCCAAGGCCAGTGGCATAATGGAGCGACCGCTGTCCGGTCACAGTTGCGGGGACAGCTGCGGATGACGGGGACGTTTCCCCGTTTCCGCATTCCCTATTATTCCCATCTCCGGGAACCTGTCGCATAGGCCCCTTATGAGCAGCGACGGGATCGGGCAAGTGGGACGCGTGACGCTGGTGCTGGGCGGCGCGCGGTCCGGCAAGAGCGCGCGGGCGCAGACGATCGCGGAGGCTGCGTCGCCCACCCGCCTCTATCTGGCGACCGCGCAGGCGTTCGACGACGAGATGCGCGATCGCATAGCGCGCCACCGGGCCGATCGCGCGGAGGGGTGGCGCACCGTCGAATGTCCCCTCGATCTGCCGGAGGCGATCGGACGAGAGGCGGCGGCGGGCGCGGTGCTGCTGGTCGATTGCCTGACGCTCTGGGCCAGCAACCTGCTGCTGGCGGACGAGGATGCCGACGCCGCGACCGACCGGTTGCTGACGACCCTGGCCGCAGCGCCCTGCCCGGTCGTGATCGTCAGCAACGAGGTCGGGCTGGGCATCGTCCCCGACAACGCGCTCGCCCGCCGCTTCCGCGACATCGCCGGGCGCATGAACCAGCGGGTTGCGGCGGCGTCGGACGACGTAGTGCTGATGATGGCCGGTCTGGAGCTCCGCCTCAAATAATTTGATAATCACTCGCAATAGCTATTGAGCAAATCGCGATGAACCGGTAGGTCGCAGGGGTGAATCAGGTCACGCCCATCCACGCCGCCGCGCCCGGCGGTTCCGCACCGACGGCGAAGCCGCGTCGCAAGTGGAAGACGTGGTGGCTGAAGCAACTGCACACGTGGCACTGGGTCAGCGCGGCGGTGTCGCTGGTCGCGATGCTGTTGTTCTCGATCACCGGCATCACGCTCAACCATGCAGGCTCGATCGGCGCGACGCCCGTCGTTACGGAGAAATCCGGCACGCTGTCGCCGCCCCTGTTGCGCCAGCTCGCCAGCCCGACCGCGGACACGGTCCTGCCGCCCGCCGTCGCCGCTGCCGTCGAACGCTCCGTCGACGTCGACCCGACGGGGAAGACCGGCGAATGGTCCGACGCCGACGTCTACGTCGCCCTGCCCCGCCCCGGCGGCGACGCGTGGGTCAGCATCGATCGCGGCAGCGGCAGGATCACCGCAGAGGTCACGGACCGCGGCTGGGTGTCCTACCTCAACGACCTGCACAAGGGCCGCAATTCCGGCACCGCATGGTTCTGGTTCATCGACGTGTTCGCGGCGGCGTGCATCCTGTTCACGCTGACCGGACTGCTGCTGCTCCAGCTTCACGCCCATCGCCGGCCCTCGACCTGGCCGATCGTCGCGGCGGGGCTGGCGCTGCCGGTCGTCATCGCCATCCTGTTCATCCATTGAAGGGCCTGAATATGCGTCCGTCCTCCCTTGTCCTGCTCGCCGGCGCGGTGTCCGCCCCGGCGGTCGCGGGCACCGTCACGGTCACCGTGCCGCGCCTCAACGTCGCCGAATATCACCGCCCCTATGTCGCGATCTGGCTGGAGCCGGTCGGCGGCGGCGCGGCGCGGACGCTGGCCGTCTGGTACGACGTGAAGAAGACCGGGAACGAGCCGGGCACCAAATGGCTGTCGGACCTGCGCGCGTGGTGGCGCAAGGGCGGCCGGTCGCTCAAATTGCCGGCAGACGGCGTCAGCGGCGCGACCCGCGCACCCGGCCAGTACACCATCCCCCTGCCCGCCGACATCAAGCCCGGCCAGTACGTCCTGAACGTGGAGGCCGCCCGCGAGACCGGCGGCCGCGAACTCGTCTCCGTGCCCATCACCGCCGCCGGTGGCCGTGCCACGGGCAAGTCCGAACTCGGCGCCGTCGCCGTCACCCGCTGAGGATATGCACATGAAGCTATCGCACCTGATGATCGCCGCCGCCGCGCTGGCGAACCCCGCCGCCGCCTCTGCGCACCGCATGTGGATGCTCCCCTCCGCGACCGTCGTATCGGGCACGGAGAACTGGGTCACCGTCGATGCCGCGGTGTCGAACGACCTGTTCTTCTTCGACCATCAGCCGCTGCGGCTGGAACAGATGAAGGTCTGGCAGCCCGATGGCAGCGCCGGCCAGCTTCAGAACGGATCGACCGGCCGCTATCGCTCCACCTTCGACGTGCAGTTGAACAAGCCCGGCACGTGGAAGATCGGCACGGCGATGTCAGGCGTCATGGGCAGCTTCAAGGTGAATGGCGAGGAGAAGCGCGTCGGTGGACGTGGCGGTCCGCCGCGCCCCGGCATGCCCGCGCCGCTGACCGTCGCCGACATTCCCGCCGATGCCACCGACGTGAAGCTGACCGAAAGCTCGACCCGCAACGAGATCTTCGTGACCGCGGGTGAGCCGACCACGACCGTCTTCGCGCCCACCAACACGGGGCTGGAGCTGGCCCCGATCACGCATCCGGACGAACTGGTCTCGGGCGAGGCGGCGAAGTTCCGCTTCCTGATCGACGGCAAGCCCGCCGCGAACCTGAAGGTCACCGTCATCCCCGGCGGCAAGCGCTATCGTGATGCCGAGGGCGCGATGGAACTGACGACGGGTGCGGACGGCGTGCTGAGCGTGACGTGGCCGAGCGCCGGCATGTACTGGCTGAACGCGACGGCGACCGACGACAGGACCACGACGCCGCGCGCGACGCAGCGACGGATGAGCTATGTCACGACGCTGGAAGTGCTGACGCCCTGATGCGTCGAGGGTCATGCTGATCGCCGTGCCGACGGCGATCGACCCGGCGGCGTTCGTCGGGCTGGATCCGACCGCCCCGATCGTCGATCTCGACGGCGAAACGATGGGCACGACGTGGAGCGTCCGCTTCGTCGCGCCGCCGCGGTGCGACCCGGTCACGGTGCGCGCAGCCATCCTCGCGCGCCTCGAAGACATCGTCGCGGAGATGAGCCATTGGGAGCCGGACTCGCATCTGTCGCGCTTCAACCGGGCGGCGGCGGGTGCATGGGTATCCCTTCCGCCCGACTTCGCGCACGTCGTCGCACGCGGGCTGGATATCGCAGCCACGACCGACGGAGCGTTCGATCCGGCGGTCGGGCGGCTGATCGATCTCTGGGGTTTCGGCCCGGTGGCTGCAATCGTCCCGCCCGATCCGGTGGCGATCGACCTTGCGATCCGCGCATCGGGATGGCGGCAGTTGCGCTACGACCCCGCTGCACGCCGCCTGCGCCAGCCGGGCGGACTGTCGCTCGACCTTTCGGGGATCGCCAAGGGGTTTGCAGTCGACGCGGTCGCCGACCTGCTGATGCAGAGTGACATCCGCCACGCCCTGGTCGAGATCGGCGGCGAGCTCACAGGGCGTGGCGTGCGCCCGGACGGCGAGCCATGGTGGGTCGACCTGGAACTACCCCCCGGCGTAGAGGTGCGGCCACTACGCGTCGCGCTGCACGGGCTGGCGGTGGCGACCTCGGGCAATTACCGACGCGGGGACCACAACCTCGATCCCCGCACCGGTCGACCTGCGGCCGGAGGCGTGCGATCCGTAAGCGTCCTCCACCCCTCCGCGATGATCGCCGATGCGTGGGCGACGGCGTTGACGGTAGGCGGGCGCCCGGCCGTAGCGGCGGCGGAGGCGCTTGGCATCGCGGCCAGAATTCTGGCCGATGACCGGGAACTGGTGACGCCCGCGCTGGCGGCTATGCTCGAAGATTAATTCAAGATCGCCCCGCCGGGGTGCCTTTCGAAACTACCCTGTCACACGTCGTCATGCCGGAACGATCCCGGCATGACGACGACGTGAAGCGTCAGCAGGCTCCGGTCAGCCGACCGTCGACGTCAGCGGCGGCGTCTGCTGGTGCTGCACCACCCTCCACACCTCATGCGCCAGCCAGCGATAGGTGGAGGTACAATGCGCTTCGTAACTCTCGCCATCCTTTTCGGCACGGGCGCGATAGGCGACCACGATCAATCCCTCCTGCGGTCGTGCGACCTGACGTTCGGTCAGTTCCACCGACGACCAGCGCGGGGTTGAGGCGACCGCCTCGATCGCCTGCGCGCCACTCATGACGAAGGGCGGGGTCGGCAGGACCATCAGGCATTCGTCGTCGATCGACTCCCGGTAATGCTCCGCATCGGCGGTCCACAGGCTTTCCTCGAAACTCCACACGCGATCGTCGTCCATCGTCCATCTCCCGTGCCGTTGCTGGCATCGGGTCGGGAACGACAGGTCGCCGGATTGGGTCCGTGTTCGCGTGGGTTATCGGCCTGCGGGATACCTGGGTTTCTCCGACAAGACCGGAGACGAAACGGGTGACGCATCGCCAAACATCTGGCCCCCGCCCGCCGACCGGCCTATTCCGCCTCGACCATCTCCCGAGGATATCGACCATGAAGACCCGCGCCGCCGTCGCGTTCGAAGCCAAGCAGCCACTGGAGATCGTCGAACTCGATCTGGAAGGGCCGAAGGCGGGCGAAGTGCTGGTCGAGATCATGGCGACCGGCATCTGCCACACCGACGCCTACACGCTCGACGGCCTCGACAGCGAGGGGCTGTTCCCCAGCGTGCTGGGCCACGAAGGCGCGGGGATCGTCCGCGAGATCGGCGCAGGCGTGACCAGCGTCGCGGTCGGCGATCACGTCATCCCGCTCTACACGCCCGAATGTCGCCAGTGTAAGTCGTGCCTCAGCCAGAAGACCAACCTGTGCACCGCGATCCGCGCGACGCAGGGCAAGGGGCTGATGCCCGACGGCACGACGCGGTTCAGCTACAAGGGGCAGCCGATATTTCATTATATGGGCTGCTCGACCTTCTCGAACTTCACCGTGCTGCCGGAAATCGCGGTGGCCAACATCCGCAAGGACGCGCCGTTCGACACCAGCTGTTACGTCGGGTGCGGCGTAACGACGGGCGTCGGCGCGGTGGTCAACACCGCCAAGGTTCAGGTCGGCGATACCGTGGTTGTGTTCGGGCTCGGCGGCATCGGGCTGAACGTCATTCAGGGCGCGAAGCTGGCCGGCGCGAAGATGATCGTCGGCGTCGACATCAACCCCGACCGCGAGGATTGGGGCCGCCGCTTCGGCATGACGCACTTCGCCAACCCGCGCGATGTCGGCGATATCGTCCAGCATATCGTCGCGCTGACCGATGGTGGTGCGGATTACAGCTTCGACGCCACCGGCAACACCGACGTGATGCGGCAGGCGCTGGAATGCTGCCACCGCGGCTGGGGCACCAGCATCATCATCGGCGTGGCGGAGGCGGGCAAGGAGATCAGCACGCGTCCGTTCCAGCTCGTCACCGGCCGCAACTGGCGCGGCACCGCGTTCGGCGGCGCACGCGGACGGACGGACACGCCCAGGATCGTCGACTGGTACATGGACGGCATGATCCAGATCGACCCGATGATCACGCACCGCCTGACGCTGGACGAGATCAACAAGGGTTTCGACCTGATGCACGCCGGGGAGAGCATCCGCAGCGTGGTGATCTACTGATGCAGACGCTGTCGACCGCGAAGGCGCATGGCGGCACCCAGGGCGCGTACCGGCACGCGTCGACCGCAACGGGCACCGACATGACCTTCTCCGTCTTCGTGCCGGAACATGACGCGGGCGAGACGTTGCCCGTGCTCTGGTATCTGTCCGGCCTGACCTGCACGCACGCGAACGTCACCGACAAGGGCGAGTACCGCGCCGCCTGCGCCGAACACCGCATCGTCTTCGTCGCCCCCGATACGTCGCCGCGCGGCGATGGCGTCGCCGACGATCCGGCATGGGATATGGGGCAAGGCGCGGGCTTCTACGTCGACGCCACACAGGCCCCTTGGTCGCCGCATTTTCGGATGCGGTCCTATATCGAGGACGAGCTGCCGGCGCTGATCGCCGCCGGGTTTCCCGTGGACATGGCCGCGCAGGGGATCACCGGCCATTCGATGGGCGGCCACGGCGCGCTGACCATCGCTCTGCGCAATCCGGATCGCTTCCGCAGCGTCAGCGCCTTCGCGCCGATCGTCGCGCCGTCGCAGGTGCCGTGGGGCGAGAAGGCGTTCGGCGGCTATCTGGGCGACGACCGGGCGGCGTGGCGCGAGCACGATGCGGTGGCGCTGATCGAGAACGGCGCGCGGTTGCCGGATGTGCTGGTCGATCAGGGCGAAGCGGACGGCTTTCTGGCGGAGCAACTCCGCCCGGACCTGCTGCGCGCGGCGTGCGATGCGGCGGGCATCCCGCTGACCCTCCGGATGCAGCCCGGCTACGACCATAGCTATAATTTCATCTCCACCTTCATGGCGGACCATATCGGCTGGGCGGCGGCGCGTCTGCGGACTTGACATCCGCCGCGCCAGCGAGGATTTCGACATCATCGCGGGTGTAGCTCAATGGTAGAGCAGAAGCTTCCCAAGCTTACGACGAGGGTTCGATTCCCTTCACCCGCTCCACATCCGCGCTGAACCCGCAAAAAACCGCCATTACGGCGTCCGGCTGAGCCTTGTGGGACACCAAACTGTAGCACCAAGCGGTGCACCGTTTCCCGTCCACCCGCATTTGGGGCTCCAAGCCGGCGTTCGGTGCGAGATGACATGTGGGTTCGATTCAGTATTTGTGCAGGCGCGGTGCCCGCTATCACTACCGCCGCAGGGTCTACCTGCGGAATCTGGTTAGCCGTCCTATAACGATAGCATTGGGAACCGCTGACCCTGCCGAGGCACGTCGCCTCGCCGCATGTTTGTCGGTCCGATGGGAGACGACGAGCGTGATGATCCAGCAGATGGGGCGCGGCTACATGACCGCAAGCGAGGCGGTGGCGGTATTCCGACACGGCCTTAACGACGAACTCGGCGTAGCGGCTGCCGCGCGATACGACGCACAGTCCAGTGTGGACCATCGCACCAGCCGCATCTTCGCGGCGACGTATCGTATCGCCGCGCGTCTGGCCCCGGACGCCGACGACCTCCCCGTCGCGCTGCTCGACGAGCATACGCCGGACTTCTCCGAACAGGATCGACGGGCCGTCGTACTGATGCTGAAGTCATGCGCTCCCCACCGGGTAACCGGCAAGATCGCGCACAACGTGCTGAGGGAACTGGGTGCGCCGTTTAGCGACAGGGTTGTCAGTGACGCCGGCGTGCAGCTGTTGTTGGGGCGGGCCGAGGCGCAGGCACGCATGGCGCTGAGTGACCACCCGGAGGTGGTCGCCGGCGGTGATCCCGTGTCAGCGCTGCTGGACGACACGCTGGTCACCCGCATCCGCACGGCGACGAGCGCGCCCTCGCGCGGTGACGTGTCGGAGAACACGACACCGTTTCTCATGACGAAACCGTCGATCGCACGACCGATGGGCATGGCCGTGTCGCCGACCTGTCCTGGGCGGAGCTGTCCCGGCTGCGCCTGCGCGCGCGCAACGGTGGTGCGGGCGCAGCGGTGACGACCGAGCGGGTACCTACTCTCGACGCGTATATCGCGGCGGCGAAGGGCCGGCTCATGATCGTCTATGACGTGAAGGACGGCAGTCAGCGCGAAACCTTCGCGCATATCGAGAAGGCCGGCGCGGCCGATGAGGCAATCTTCTTCTACGAATGCGTCGATCAAATGCTCGCCAGGGCGATCGCGCCGTTTCGCGACCGCGTCGTCACCATCCCGATCATGTTCGGCAAGGACGGCCCGCTGGCGCCCGCCGTTGCACGGTGCCCCTCAAATCCCGCAGGCTGGGCCCATGTCAAATGGTCTGATGGCGACTGGATTCGCGACGTCGCCGCCGATCAGGCGCACCACCCCGTCAGGCTGTGGACGGCGACGATGTTTCCGCAAGACAATGCCGGGGAAGACGATGCGCTTGCCCTGAAAGATCCCGATGCGGTGTGGGGCGCCCAGATTCGAGCAGGCGCGCGAATGATAATGACAAACCAGCCGACAGCGCTGATGCGATATCTTCGCAAACCTGCGGGATCATAGCTTGCAGGATGTCGACCGGTGCGATCCGTGCGCCGTTCGCTACCAGACGCATGGGTCCCCCGCCCGGTCCCGACGCGGGTATCGACATCGTCGCCGGCCGTGTCTGCCTTCGCCTTCGCCTTCGCCTTCGTGTTCATCCACCCGTTCGAGGACGGCAACGGGCGTATCCACCGCGTCCTCGTCCATCATGTGCTGAGCCGGACCGGGTTCAGCCCCGACGATCTGATCTTTCCGGTTTCCGCCGCCATCGTCCGCGACCAGCGCAGCTACGATGCGGTGCTGGAACGCTTCTCGCAGCCGCTGTTCGCCGCGATCGACTGGGCGTGGACCAGCGAACGCGAAATCACGGTGCGTAACGACACCGCGTCGCTCTACCGCTATTTCGATGCGACGCTGTTCGTGGAATATCTCTATGATCGGGTAGTCGACACCGTGCGGACCGACCTGCACGAACAACTCGGGTTTCTCACCGTGTTCGATCAGGCGATGGGAGGCGTCAGGGCGATCGTCGACATGCCCGATAGCCGCGCCGCGCTGCTGATTCGCCTGATGCTCCAGAATGGTGGCCGTCTGTCGCTGACGAAACGGAAGCAATTCCCGGAACTGACGGACGGCGAGTTGGGCGCAATGGAAGCGGTGGTGCAGGCCGCGATGGCCGAAGGTGCCTTGAAGCAGAACCGAGCGATATGGCTTCCGTCGACCTGATGATGGCAAGCGGTTAAAAACGGCGATCAATTCCTCGCCTTCAGTCATGCCGGTTTACTATCGACCCCCTTCACCCGCTTCATATATTTCAGATACTTACCCGTGATTGCGGCGTGCTGACGGATGCCTCCGATCCGGATCGTTCCTCTGCTCGACAGATGAATCGCGCACCCGCTACGCTACCGGCGTGCGGGCCGATCGGCCGTGCCTGGTCGAGGGGATGTTGCGATGAGCGAAGAACCGCCTGAAACGGATGAGCCCGCTATCCTTCATGCCCATTCCCTGCCGGGACGACCGGAGGTGGATTGGGAGGAGCTTGGCGTGCACTCCCTCGCGGTCGGTAATCTCGCGGGGCGGTTCGCGGCGCGGTTCGGGGCGGAGGCGGCGGCGCGGCTGGCGGGATATCTGCACGATATCGGGAAGGCTTCGATCGCGTTCGGTCAGTACATCCGCGGCGATGCCTTGAGCCCCGATCACAGCACCGCCGGCGCGATCGTCGCCGACGCATTGTTCGCCGACGGGATCGACCGGGCGATGGCGCGGCTGGTGTCGCTGGCGATCGCCGGGCATCACGCGGGACTTGCCGATGGCTCCGGTATGGGCGACCGGCTTGCCCGCGACGTGCCGAAGTATGACGCGTGGCGGTCGCTGGGGTTGCCGCTTCCCGTCTCGATCGTACCGCGGCTGGGTCGCCCGTCGGGCGTGAGCGCAGGCTATCGCATGGCGTTTCTGGGTCGGATGATCTTTTCCTGTCTGGTGGATGCCGACTTCCTTGCGACCGAGGCTTTCTACGCCGCGGCGGACGGCCGCCCGGTCGGGCGCGGCGACCATGCGCCGCTGGCGGTGCTGCGCGATCGGCTCGACCGCCATTTCGCTTCGGCGTTCGCGGGACGGTCCGGACCGCTCACCGCCAAACGCGCGGAGATACTGGCGCATGCCCGCGCCATGGCGGCGATGGCGCCGGGGCTGTTCACGATGACGGTGCCGACCGGCGGCGGCAAGACGCTCGCCGGTCTCGCCTTCGCGCTCGATCATGCCGTCGCGCACGGTCTGGACCGGGTGATCGTCGTCGCGCCCTATTCGGCGATCATCGAGCAGACCGCGCAGGTGTTCCGCACCGCGCTGGCCGACGAACAGGGCGACGCGCCCGACGTTCTCGAACATACCGGCACCGTCGACTGGGACGCGCGCGAGAAGGAGTCGGATGACGACGGTGCGCGCGACGCCCAGGCCAAACTGCGTCGCGCAACCGAGAATTGGGACGTGCCGGTGGTGGTGACGACCGCGGTCCAGTTCTTCGAGAGCCTGCACGCCAACCGCACCTCGCGCTGCCGCAAGCTGCACAATCTGGCGCGCAGCGTGATCGTGCTGGACGAGGCGCAGACCCTGCCCGTCCCGCTGCTCCGCCCCTGCATGGCCGCGATCGCGGAGCTGGCTGCCGGATACGGCGCCAGCGTGGTGCTGTGCACCGCGACGCAGCCGGCGCTGACGCAGCAGTCGGGCTTCCGGAAAGAGCATGGCGGGCTCGACATCCCGCCCGATCGCGAGCTCGCCCCCGATCCGGAGGCGCTGTACCAGCTCCTGAAACGCGTCTCCGTCCGCCACGCCGGCCCGGTCGGCGACGCCGATCTCGCCGCGCAGTTCGGCCGGGCGGAGCGGATGCTGTGCATCGTCAACAGCCGCAAGCACGCGCAGGCGCTCCATGCGCTGATCCGCGACCTGCCCGGCGCACGCCACCTGACGACGCTGATGTGCGCGGCGCATCGCCGCCGGGTGCTGGCCGGCATCCGCGCCGACCTGATCGCCGGAAAGCCCGTCCGCCTCGTCTCCACCAGCCTGATCGAGGCAGGCGTCGACGTCGACTTTCCGGAGGTCTGGCGCGCGGAAACCGGGCTGGACAGCATCGCGCAATCCGCCGGCCGCGCCAATCGCGAGGGCAAGCCGGCCACCGCGCCGGTGGTGGTGTTCGAGGCCGCCGACCACAGCCTGCCCAAGATGTTCCGCCAGCAGGTCGCGGCGATGAACGACACGCTGCGGCATCATCCCCACGATCCGCTCGGCCTCGCCGCGATCCGCGAATATTTCAACCAGCTCCACTGGGTGAAGGGTGTCGAACGGCTCGACGCGGCGACGCTCGACGGCCATCCCTACCCGATCCTGCCTACGCTGGCGGAGAGCTTCGGCCCCACGGGCCCGCCCCCTGCCCCGCCCTATGCCAGCATCGCAAAGGCGTTCCGGATGATCGACGACGCGGGTCGCCCGGTCATCGTGCCGTGGCGCGGCGGCGACGAGCCGGACGCGGTCGGGCGGCTGGTCGAGACGCTGCGCCACGCCCCCGTCCCGCCCCGCGACGTCCTGCGCCAGTTGCAGCACTATACCGTGTCGATCCCCGAGGCCGCCTATCTCGCGATGCTGAAGGCGGGCGCGATCCAGCCCGTCGCGGCGGACAGATACGGCGACCGGTTCATGCTGGTGCAGGACATCGGCCTCTATTCGGAGGCGACCGGCCTCTCGACCGACCCGTTCGGGATGAGCGCGGACGCCGGCATATTCTGATCCGATCCGGACGTAAGTGTTCGCTTGTCCGGCCCGCGCCACCATGCCAGCTTTCCGACGTGAAGGGGGAGCGATGACGATCGGGGTAAGGCTGCACGTCTGGGGGGAACTGGCCTGCTTCACGCGGCCGGAAATGAAGGTCGAACGCGTTTCGTACGACGTGATGACCCCCTCCGCGGCGCGCGGCATCCTGGAGGCGATCCACTGGAAACCGGCGATCCGGTGGGAGGTGACGCACATCCACGTCCTGAAACCGATCCGCTTCCGCTCGATCCGCCGCAACGAGGTGTCGGACAAGGCTTCCGCCGCCAACGCGAAGAAGGCGATGAATGCCGGCACCACCGCCGGGCTCGGCATCGATATCACCGCCGCCCGACAACAGCGCGCGGCGCTGGTGCTGGAGGATGTCGGTTATGTGATCGAGGCGCGCTTCCACCTCACCGACGCGGCCGGGCCGGACGACAGCGCCGACAAGCACATCGCGATGTTCACCCGCCGCGCCGCCAGCGGCCAGTGCTTCCACCGCCCCTGCCTCGGCACCCGCGAATTCGCCGCCGCGTTTCGTCTGCTCGCGCCGGGCGACGCACTGCCCGCATCGACCCTCGCCGATCCCGATCGCAACCGCGATCTCGGCTACATGGCCTTTGCACCGGGCTATCCCGGCGGCCCGCCCGCCAGCTTTTTCCGCGCGCAACTGACGGACGGCGTGCTCGACCTGACCACGCTGACCGACAAAGGGCTGATGGCGTGACGATCCTTCAGGCGCTGTCGCGCTATTATCAGCGGATGGCGGATCGGGGTGAGGCCGAGCCGCCGGGGTTCAGCCGGGAGGGCGTCAGTTTCGCCATCGTTATCGATGCGGATGGCTGCCCCCGATCGATAGACGATCTGCGCGATCAATCGGGCAAGCGCCCCGTGCCGTCCAAACGCGATGTCCCGGCGGCCTTCAAGCGGCCCGGAACCGGGATAAGCCCTTTTTTCCTCTGGGATACCAGCGCCTACGTACTGGGCGTGGACAGTTCCGGTGACAAGCGGACGCCGCTGAAACACGCCGCCTTCCGCGACCTTCACCTGAAACTGCTCGCTGATACGGATGATGCCGGCCTCGTCGCGCTGCGCCGGTTCCTCGAACGATGGACGCCGGACCGGTTCGCCGACGCCCCCTTCACGCCCGACATGCTCGATGCGAACATCATCTTCCGCCTCGACACCGACGAGGCGGGCATCCGCGCCATCCACGAACGTCCCGCCGCGCTGCCGCTGATCGAAAGCCGCAGCGGCACGGGAGAGTCCGGCCCCTGCCTCATCAGCGGCACGACCGGCCCGGTCGCCCGCCTGCATCCCGCGATCAAGGGCGTGGACGGCGCGCAGACCGCCGGCGCCGCGCTTGTCTCGTTCAACGCCGCCGCCTATGAATCCTAGGGCCACGAACAGGGTGCCAACGCGCCGACCGGGCAGGCCGCCGCCGCCCGTTACGGTGCGGCGCTCAACCGGCTGCTCGATCGCTCCAGCCGCAACAGGATCAGTCTGGTCGATCATGCCAGCCTCGACCCCGGCCGCCGCCGTCCGGTCGAGGCACGGCATCGCCAGCGGTTCAGCATCGGCGATGCCACCGTCGTGTTCTGGGCCGACGCCTCCGGCCTGAAGGAACACATCCTCGCCGCCGCCGAAGCCTATGTCGCGGCGGGATTGTTCGAACGGATCGAAAGCGATGTCGATCCGACCCTCGCCGAGGACGCCGTGTCCGCGCGCGTCCTGCGCGACCAGCTCGAAAGCCTGTCCGCCGGCCGTCCCGCGGTGATCGGCACCGATGCGGTGCCGCCGGAGGTCCTTATCCACATCCTCGGCCTCGCCCCCAACGCCGCGCGCCTGTCAGTCCGGCTGTGGGAAACGGTCAGCCTCGGCCGGCTGGCCACCAACGCGCTGCTCCACCACGATCATTGCCGGATCGACCCGCCCCCGCGCGGCTGGGGCACCGGCCCGTCGATCAACCGACTGCTGGTCAACACCGTCGCCGCGCAGGAGAAATGGGACAATATCCCGCCGCTGCTGGGCGGCGAGGTCGCGCGCGCGGTGCTGGCCGGCACGCCCTATCCGCGCACGCTGCTGTCCAACGCGATCATGCGACTGCGCGCGGGCGACGACCCCGCCAATGGCTGGCATGCCGCCGCGATCCGCGCGGTGTTGATGCGACTGGATACCGAAAAAGGGAGGAGGCCGGACGTGAGTCTCGATATTACCGAAAAGAACCCAGGCTATCGGCTGGGGCGATTGTTCGCCGTGCTGGAGGAGGCGCAGGAGCAGGCGCTGGACCGCAACGTCAATGCGACGATCCGCGACCGGTACTTCGGGGCCGCGTCGGCGACCCCCGCCACCGTCTTTCCGCTGCTGCTGCGCGGTGTCCAGAACCATCTGGGCAAGCTGCGCAAGGACAATCCGGGGGCGGCGATCGGTATCGAGCGCAAACTGGGCGAGGTGATGTCCGGAATCGGCTCGGCCTTCGCGCCCGCGCTTCGGCTGGAAGATCAGGGCCGCTTCGCCATCGGCTATTATCATCAGCGCAGCGACCGTTTCCGCAAGAAAGAGGACGCACCGGCGACCGCCGCCGTCAATCAGGGGGACCCATCATGACCGACGCCAGCCCGGCACTCACCCGCCGCCACGAATTCGTCCTGCTGTTCGACGTGACCAACGGCAATCCGAACGGCGATCCCGACGCCGGCAACCTGCCGCGGCTCGATCCCGAGACCAATTGCGGCCTCGTCACCGACGTCTGCCTGAAACGCAAGATCCGCAACTATGTCGAACTCGCGAAGGATGAGGAGCCGGGCTACCGCATCTACGTCACTGAAGGCGCGGTGCTGAACGACAAGCATCGTCAGGCCTACGTCGCCATCCGCGGCGAGAGCGACGAGGTGAAGACCGCGAAGAAGCTGAATCCGAAGGGCGACGAGGAAGCCAGGCGCATCCGTGACTGGATGTGCGCCAACTTCTTCGACATCCGCACTTTCGGCGGCGTGCTGTCGACCGGCATCAACGCCGGGCAGGTGCGCGGACCGGTGCAGATCACCTTCGCCCGATCGATCGAACCGGTGCTGCCGCTGGAAGTGTCGATCACCCGCATGGCCGCGACCAACGAGGCCGAGAAGAAGCAGCGCGACGATGCCGGTAGCGACGACGAGCGCACCGACAACCGCACGATGGGGCGCAAGCACATCATCCCCTATGGCCTCTACCGCGCGCACGGCTTCGTCTCCGCGCCGCTCGACGGCGCGACGGCGGAGGGGCGCATCCTGCACGAACGTGTCGATGGCGGCGGGCGGGAGCGGCGTCGCGACGTTCGCACCGTCCGCGCGCTCGACCTGCGTAGCGTGCGGCACGGCTTGATCGGCAAGGCCGATGCGGTGGAACTGCACGGTCGCGCGCCGGACCGGCGTCCCTACCCCATCGAATACAAGCGCGGCCGGCCCAAGGCGCATCGCGCCGACGAGGTGCAGCTCTGCGCGCAGGCTTTGTGTCTGGAGGAGATGTTCGACTGCCCGGTGCCGGAGGGGGCGTTGTTCTACGGACAGACGCGACGACGCGTGGCGGTGACCCTCGACGCCGGTCTGCGTGCGCTGACCATCGAAACGGCGGCGGCGGTCCGCGCGATGCTGGCCAGCGGCCGCACGCCCGGACCGGTGGTGATGCCGGGTTGCCGCCACTGCTCGCTCGAACCCCTGTGCCGGCCCCAGGCGATCGCCGCCCGGCCCGCCGTCGATCGCTGGCTGCAACGCCAGCTCGACGCGGCGCTGGCCGCCTGACGCGGCCGGCCGGACCACGCGATGCGCCGCCACCTCAACACCATCTACGTCACCAGCGAGGACGCGTGGGTGCGCAAGGACGGCGCGAACATCGTCGTCGAGATCGACGGGGCCGAACGGGGCCGCGCACCGATCCACATGATCGGCGCGATCGTCTGCTTCACCCGCGCCGGCATGTCGCCCGCGTTGATGGCCGCCTGTGCGGAGGCCGGCGTCAGCGTGTCCTTCCTCACGCCCCACGGCCGTTTTCAGGCGCGGGTGGAGGGGCCGCGCACCGGCAACGTCCTGCTCCGCCGCGCGCAATATCGCGCCGCCGACGATCCCGCGCTGGCGGTGCCGTTCGCGCGCAGCGTCGTCGCGGCCAAGGCGGCAAACCAGCGCACCGTCATCCGGCGCGCGTTGCGCGATCATGGCGACCGGCTCGATCCGGCGATGCGCGCGGTGCTCGAAGAGGCGGAGTTGCGGCTGGGCGATTGCGCCCGGCGCGCGATGTTCAACGACGACATCGCCTCGCTGCGCGGGATCGAGGGGGAGGCGGCGCTATGTTATTTCTCGGGCTTCAACGGGCTGATCCGCGTGCCCGATCCGGCGCTGATGTTCGGCGGCCGGTCGCGGCGGCCGGCGCTCGACCGCATCAACGCGCTGCTCAACTTCCTGTATGCGCTACTCGGGCATGA
Organism: Sphingomonas sp. Leaf343; assembly: GCF_001423765.1. Lineage (GTDB taxonomy): Bacteria > Pseudomonadota > Alphaproteobacteria > Sphingomonadales > Sphingomonadaceae > Sphingomonas. The sequence goes on along the minus strand of NZ_LMPG01000001.1, from coordinate 801,447 downwards.
CTGCCGCTCGGCGCTGGAGAGCGTCGGCCTCGATCCGCAGGTCGGGCTGCTGCACGCCGACCGCCCCGGCCGCGCCAGCCTCGCGCTCGACCTGATCGAGGAGTTCCGCCCGGTGATCGCCGATCGCCTCGCGCTCAGCCTCGTCAACCGTCGTCAGCTCGGCGCGTCGGACTTCGTCATCGACGAGGGCGGCGCGATCACGCTGACCGACCCGGCCCGGCGCACCGTGCTGGAGGCGTGGACCGAGCGGAAGAAGGAAGAACTGCGCCATCCCTTTCTGGGGGAGACGGTGACGCTCGGCCTCGTCCCGCACGTCCAGGCGCAGTTGCTGGCGCGGCATCTGCGCGGCGATCTCGACGGCTATCCGCCGTTCGTGTGGAAATGACGGGGTCGTGCTGATGCCGCCCTTATGCTGATGCTCGTAACCTACGATGTCGGGACGGAGGATACCGCCGGTCGCCGCCGCCTCCGCCGCGTCGCGCGGACCTGCCTCGACTATGGCCAGCGGGTGCAGAACTCGGTCTTCGAGTGCGAGGTCGACCCGGCGCAATGGGCGATGCTGCGCGCGGCCTTGCTGGCGGAAATCGACCCCGCCCGCGACAGCTTGCGCTTTTACGCCCTCGGCGCGAAGGGGCGTGGGAAGGTCGAACATGTCGGTGCGAAGGGCGTGCCCGACCTGCACGCCCCGATCATCCTCTGACCCACCCGCGCGAACCCGAAGCGACGCCCCTGAAAGCCGACGGTTCGCGCAGGCTTTAAGTGGCTGTATTCCCCGAACGCTTTGCGGCAAAAGGTAAAAACATCGCTGCTCGTGACCACCAACCTTACACCCTTCGCGCAAACCCCAAACTTGCCCCTTCTTTCTCAATGTGAAACATGGACGCAGTCGCCCCCCGCGCGGGGGCGTGGATCGAAACGCACCCAGCCCGTAAATCTTGAGCGCTGGCACTGGTCGCCCCCCGCGCGGGGGCGTGGATCGAAACGTTGTCGACGTGCTGCCGCCATTCGACATCCGTGTCGCCCCCCGCGCGGGGGCGTGGATCGAAACGTCGAGACGCGGGGCGATCCGTTCGCGGGGATGGACGTCGCCCCCCGCGCGGGGGCGTGGATCGAAACACAAGCACACCGACGAGCACAAGTCGGTGGTCGGTCGCCCCCCGCGCGGGGGCGTGGATCGAAACTCGCCAAGGCTGGTGCCATCGCCGGACTTTCCAGTCGCCCCCCGCGCGGGGGCGTGGATCGAAACTCCAAGGCCACGATCGCGAACGCGCGCGAGGTACGTCGCCCCCCGCGCGGGGGCGTGGATCGAAACGCGTTCTTCGTGTGCGGCAGGTTCAGACGATCGAGTCGCCCCCCGCGCGGGGGCGTGGATCGAAACGCAGCATATCGCGGCTGATACGCCTCTTAGCGACGTCGCCCCCCGCGCGGGGGCGTGGACCGAAACTGGTCAGGCGATCTACCGTCCGACAAGTGGATGGTCGCTCCCCGCGCGGGGGCATGGATCGAAACAATTCCGGCGGCGCGCACTATGCGGACGTGACCGTGTCGCCGCCCGCGGGGGCGTGGATCGCAACAACATGGTCAAAACGGACAAAGGTCTGCGCGTTGTCACCCCTGCGCGCCCGGATTGAAGGCTGCGTTCCGGTCAGGATCCGGGGCATCTCATCGGTACTCACGACAGCGCGTATCAAGCGGACGATCCGTCACAGCTTTTGGCAACTTAACGGAAGACCGATGCACGCGACCTCGGCTCGGGACAATATCCCATGCACCGGCAACGTCCCTCGTCGCACCAGAAGGGACATTCCGTACCGCACCATCAAACAGCGCTTTGCCGAACAGGAGAATGACCGCCAGACATCGTTGTCCTCGCCTTTCCGACCGGTCGTACCGTTCAAGCCGCCAGCCCCCTGGCCTCCAGCAGCGCCAGCTCGTCCGGCGCCCGTCCGCGAAAAGCCACGTAGGCAGCCATCGGATCGCGGGTGTCGCCCCGGGCCAACACTTCCGTTAGCAGCTTGGCGGCGAGATCGGAGGCAAACAGGTCACCACGCTCCGTAAAGGCCGCGAAGGCATCGGCATCAAGAACTTCGGACCAGAGATAGGCGTAATATCGGCTGGCATAGCCGCCATCGAACACGTGCGTGAAATGCGTCAGGCCATGTCGGGGAACGATCGTGTCGGGCAGGCCGAGTTCCGTCAATAGTGCCGCGCCATCGTCCACCGCGTCCTTGCCGCCGGGGTGGCGGTGCAGCGACAGATCGAGGATCGCTGAAGCGAGGAATTCGACTGTCGCAAACCCTTGGCCATAACGGTCGGCACGCTCGACCGCCTCACAAAGCAGATCCGGCATGCCGAGGCCCGCCAACATCTCGGGCGCGACGATCCAGTGTTCCATGAACTTGCTGGGAAATTCGACGAAGTCGCGCGCTACGGAAGTGCCGGACTGGCTGGGATAGATGACGTCGGACAGAAGCGCGTGCAGCGCGTGGCCGAATTCATGGAACAGCGTGCGTGCCTCGTCGATCGAGAGGCCGGCACCCGGCGCGAAGTTCGCGACGATATACACGATCGGCAGCACCGGAGTGTCCAGCGCCTCCTGCACGCGCAATGCGCCCATCCATGCACCACCATGCTTCTCGGTCCGCACGTGGAAGTCGGTGTAGAGCAGTCCGCGCGATGTGCCGCTCCGGTCGGCGACGGACCACGCCCGAACGTCGTGATGCCAGCCCGGCAGGGCCGGGACTGCGGCGAAATCCAGTCCGTAGAGTCGTCCGGCCACGGCGAAGGCGGTGTCGCGCACCGCGTCGAGCGTCAGGAAGCGGCGGACTGCGCTGCCGTCGAGCGCATAGCGTTCCCGGCGGATGCGTTCGGCGTAGTAGCGCCAGTCCCATGCGGCGACGGGTTCGTCGCCCGCCAGTGCCTGAAGCTCCGCCTGTTCGACCGCGGCCTGCCGCAGCGCCGGTGCCCAGACGCGCATCAACAGCGCCTCCGCCGCATCCGGCGTTTTCGCCATGCTGTCCGCGAGCGCATAATCGGCATAGCTGGCATAGCCGAGCAGGGCGGCCTTTTCCCGGCGGAGCGCCAGCATCTCGTCGATGATCGGGCGATTGTCGTATGCGCCGCCGTCGCCGCGCGCGACGAACGCGCGCCAGACCGTCTCGCGCAGGTCGCGGCGATCGGCGAAGGCGAGGAAGCTCTCCACATCGCCGCGGTCGAGCGTGATGACATGGCCGCCCTGCCCCGTCGCCTCTCCGCGCCGCGCGGTGGCGGCGAGCATCGCGTCCGGCAGTCCCGCACAATCCTCCGCATCAAGGCGCAGCGTCCAGGCGTTCGTCGCCGACAGCACGTTCTGGCCGAACCGCGTGCCGAGCAGCGACAACCGCTCCGCGATGGCGGCGAACCGGGCCTTGTCGTCCGGCCCGAGCAGCGCACCGCCGTCGACAAAGCCACGGCGACTCTTTTCCAGCAACCGCATCTGTGCTTCATCGAGATCCAGCGTGTCACGCCGCATCCACAGTGCATCGACGCGCGCGAACAGACGCGGATCGTGCGAGATGGCGATGCCGTGGCGAGTCAGCATCGCCGACACGTCCGCCTCGCTTGCGCGGATCGGCGGCGTCGCATGGGCAGAGGACAGCGTCCAGAAGATACGGCGGACGCGGGCCAGCGTGCCGCCGGCGCGCTCCATCGCCTCGATCGTATTGGCGAAGTCGGGCGTGGCGGGGTCGGTGGCGATCGCCTCCACCTCCGCCTTCGCCTCCGCCAGCGCGATCGTCAGCGCGGGCAGGAAGGCGTCCGGCGCGATCCGGTCGAACGCCGGCGCTCCGAACGGCAGTTCGCTTTCATCGAGCAGCGGGTCAGGCAATTGCGCTCACCTCGTCGGTATGGACCTGGAACCCGGCGAGTGCGGCGGGGCCGAATGCCGTCGTCAGTGCGGTGTCCGTCGCATCGCGTCCGCGTGCCATCAGGATGCGGCCGATGCGCGGATGATTGTGGCGCGCGTCGAAGGTATGCCACGCACCGCCCAGATACACGTCGAACCACGCGGAGAAGTCCATGGCGGCATCGACCGGCGGGATGCCGATATCGCCGAGATAGCCGGTGCAGTATCGCGCCGGGATGTTCATGCAGCGGCACAGCGTGATCGCAAGATGCGCGAAGTCGCGGCACACGCCCTGCTGCTCCTGATGCGCGTCCCAGGCCGTCTTGGTCGGGCGGGCGTGGTGATAACCGAACTCTACGTGATTATGCGTGAAGTCGACGATCGCCTGCACCCGCTGCCAGCCCGCGGGAACGTGCCCGAACAGGCCCCATGCGGTTTCCGACAGCCGGTCGGTCTCGCAGTAGCGGCTGCCGAGCAGATAGACGAGCACGTCGTCGGGCAGGTCCTCGATCGCGTGCTGCACCGCGTCGGGCGTATACGGGTCGGCTACGCCGCTGTCCTCGATCGTGAAGTCGCAACTCAGCGTCAGGCCGCCGGCCGGGATGGTCAGGCGCGTGCAGACGTTGCCGAACGTATCGACGTAATCGTACATCGGCGCATGCGGCACGCTGGTGATGCGCTGCATCGTCTTCAGGTCCTTGTTCCGCGAAGGATGGATGCTGAGCAGCGCCATCATCGGCGTGGGAACGTCCGTGGCGAAACTGATGTCGTAACCGGCGCGGATCAGCATCGGACAGGCTCCTTCTGGTCGGGGACGGAAACGGGTACGGGCGGCGGACCGGCGACGCTGACGTTCACCGCGACCTCCATGTCGAGGAAACTGCCGGGAAATCCGGCCCATGTGCCGGAGATCGGCACCGCCTGATAGATATCGCGGGCGATGGCGACGCGGATCAGGCCGCGATTGCCGATGATGCCATTGGTCGGATCGAACTCGACCCAGCCCGATCCCGGCAGATAGACGCGCACCCACGCATGCGTGTTGCCGCCACCGACCCGCTCGTCCTGCACGGTCGGATTATAGACATAGCCGGATACGAATCGCGCCGCGAAGCCCAGCGCGCGCACCGCCTCGATCATCAGCATGGCATAGTCGCGGCAGGTGCCCTTGCGCCGTGCCAGCGTCTCGATCGGGGTCTGCGTGCCCTTCTCCGCCCGCGCGACATAGGTGAATTCGCGGCGGATCGCGGTCGTCATGTCGGACAGCAGCGTCAGCGTATCGGTCTGGCCGCTGCCGACGAAACGCCGCGCCCAGCTGTCGATCTGGCGCAGGGGATCGAGATGCTGGCGCTCGATCGAGCGCAGCAGGTCGGGCATTTCCTCGGAGGAATAGGTGAACGGATAGGTTCGCGCATAATCCTCGATATCGACATGATCGAGATCAGCGGGTTCGTGCATCAGGTGGATGCGGCTGTCGAACACCAGCCGTGCAGCCGGCCGGTCGAAGCGGGCGATGGCGACGGCGTTGCCGAACACGTCCTGCAACCAGCGCACGTCGCTGGGCCTGGGCTGGATATCGAGGGTCGCGGACAGCAGATGCTGGTCGTAGCTTTCGCGCGGACGCACCATGATCCGGTGCTCGCCAAAGGATACGGGCTGCCTGTACGTATAGGTCGTGACGTGCGACAGGTTCAGGAATGGCATTGGACGTCCAAGCAAGCCCCCTGTTTGTCGCAGGCGATCCGCCACCCGTCTCGGTGGTCAACCCCGGAGGAGCGTCGCCGTTCCTCTTCATCGGCGATCATGCGGGGAATGTCATCCCTTTGTCACTCGGCACGCTGGGGCTGGATGACGCGGAGCGGGACCGCCACATCGCGTGGGACATCGGGGTGGCCGGTCTGGGCGGGCGACTGGCGGCGGCCATGGATGCCGCGTTCGTGCGCCAGACCTATTCGCGGCTGGTGGTCGACTGCAACCGCCGCCACGATGCGCCCGACGCGATCGCCCCGATCAGCGACGGGACCGTCGTGCCGGGAAACGCCGACCTGACCGGAGCGGACCGGGCGGCGCGCTTCGCGGCGATCCACGAACCCTATCAGACGGCGATCGCGGCGGAGATCGCCCGGCGCACCGCCGCCGGCCAGCCGACGATCCTGATCGCGCTGCACAGCTTCACGCCGGTCTTCGGGGGTGTCGCGCGACCATGGCAGATCGGTGTGCTGCACGACGGCGGCGATGCGGGGTTCGCGCGCGGCTTGCTGGAGGTGCTGCGGCGGGATGCGGACCTGACGGTTGGCGACAACGAGCCGTACCGGATGGACCTGATCGACTATACCGTGCCGCGGCATGCCTATCCCGCAGGGCTGCCCTATGCGGAACTGGAGGTTCGGCAGGACCTGATCGCCGACGATACCGGACAGGCGGCGTGGGCAGCACGGCTGGAACGGGTGCTGCTGGCGACCTCGGGCTAACGCATCGTATCTCGCGGGCTCTCTATCGGTGCCCGGCGTGGGGCGATGCCGCCGACGAGTCGCTTGCGGAAAGGCCCGCCCCCCATCCCCCCGCGGGGGGGGCTTGAGACGGAACTCGCGTCGTATCACCCCAGCGTTCGCAGTTCCCCAAGCTCGTCGTCGACGAACCGCTCCATCCGGTCCGACAAGGCGCGGCAGTCGAGATCGGGGTCGACGATGCGGCGGTTGACCATGCCCAGACCCACGGTCAGGATCATGTCGACCAGCAACACCCGCCGCGCCGCCGCCGCCGGGCCGGGAACGAGCACCTCCAGCGCGATCATCAGGCTGTCCCGCACCTGCGCGTCGAGGTTACGGTGGATGTCGGCGATACGGACGTTGCGCGCACCCTCCGCGACGATCTCCGTCATCATGCGACACTCCTCGATCGGTTCGTCGCATCGGGTGAAGCGGCCGATCCACTCGCGCACCGCGGCGGTATCGCCGTTGCGGACCGACTCGGCGAGCAGATCCTTGGCCAGGAACTCCGCCAGATCGGCCTCGACCAGGGCGGCGACGATATCCTCCTTGCTGGCGAAGTCGCGGTAGATCTGGCCGACACGGACGCCCGACTCCGCAGCGATCTGGGCCACGCCGGTTCCATGAAAACCATTCTCTATGAACAGCTTACGGGATACGTCGAGCAATCTGGCGCGGCGGATATCCGCCTTGTCCGCCCGTGACGGCATGTTGCAGTGCAAAAAACTCACGCGTGGTCCCAACGTCAACACTTGCCAAACCACCCCCGCCGGGCGTAGGCGCGGCAAACGTGAGTGATCGATCACTCACGGTCTCTAGCACAAAGCGTCGGGTCAGATCATGAAGTTTCTTGCGCCGTCCATTGCGCCGCTCGGCCTCGCCATCGCGCTCGCCACGCCGCTGACGCTGGCCGCCTGCGGTGGTGGTGCGCCGCAGCAGCAGGCACCGCAAGGGCCGCCCCAGGTCGGCTTCGTCACGATCCGCGAACAGCCGGTGACGCTGACGACAGAATTGCCCGGCCGCACCAGCGCGTACGAGACGTCGGAGGTCCGGCCGCAGGTCAACGGGCTGGTACTGGCGCGACTGTTTCAGGAGGGCGATTTCGTCCGCGCCGGCCAGCCGCTCTATCGCATCGACGCCGCCCCCTATCAGGCGCAGGTCGCCAGTGCGCGCGCCGCGCTGGCCCGTGCCCGCTCCGCCATCGCATCCAGCCGGGCGCTCGCGCGACGCTATGGCGAGCTGGTCAAGATCAACGCGATCTCGAAGCAGGATTTCGAGAACGCCACCACCAGCGCGCAACAGGCCGAGGCAGATGTCGCCGCGCAGCAGGCCACGCTGCGGACCGCGCAGATCGATCTCGCCCGCACGACGGTGAAGGCCCCGATCGCAGGCCGCATCGGTCGCTCGACCTTCACGACCGGCGCGCTGGTCACGGCGGCGCAGACCGATCCGCTGACCACGATCCAGCGGCTCGACCCGATCTATGTCGATATCCAGCAGTCCAGTGCGGACCTGTTGAAGCTGCGCCAGCAGATCATGTCCGGGCAGTTGTCACGCGGCGGCGGTGCCGCCCGGGTTCGGCTGAAGCTGGAGGACGGCAGCGACTATGGCATCGAGGGGACCCTGAAGTTCGCCGATGTCACGGTCGATCCGACCACTGGCACGCAGGCGATCCGCGCCGTGTTCGCCAATCCCAGGGGGTTGCTGCTGCCCGGCATGTTCGTCCGCGCCGAGCTGGTTCAGGGTACGCAGGGATCCGCGATGCTGGTGCCGCAGCGCGCCGTTTCGCGCGACGAGAAGGGCCAGCCGACGGTCATGGTCGTCGGACAGGGCGACAAGGTCGAGGCGCGCGTACTGACCGCGCCGCGTACGATCGGCGACAACTGGCTGGTCACAGCCGGCCTGAAGCCGGGTGATCGCGTCATCGTCGAGGGCGCGCAGAATTTGCGCCCCGGATCGCCGGTGAAGGCGGTCGCGTGGAGCGACAAGCCGCAGGCGCAGCAGGGTCAGGGCCAAGGGCAGGGTCAGGGTCAGGGTCAGGCTCAGGCTCAGGGTCAGGGTCAGCCCGCGACACAGGGTCAGGCGAAGTAGGATGTCCCGTTATTTCATCGACCGGCCCATCTTCGCATGGGTGCTGGCCCTCGTCCTGATGCTGGCCGGCGGGCTCGCGATCCGCAGCCTGCCGATCGCGCAGTTCCCGACGATCGCGCCGCCCGCCGTCTCGATCACCGCCACCTATCCGGGCGCGGATGCGGAGACGCTGGAAAAGACGACGACGCAGATCATCGAGCAGCAGCTGAAGGGGATCGACAACCTCCGCTACTTCTCGTCCTCGTCTTCGTCGGCGGGCACCGTGACGATCACGGTGACGTTCGAACAGGGGACCGATCCCGACACCGCGCAGGTGCAGGTGCAGAACAAGCTGCAAGCGGCGACCGCGCTGTTGCCGCAGGAGGTCCAGCGTCAGGGGCTTCAGGTCGCGAAATCGGCCGCCAACTTCCTGCTGATCGTCGGCCTGTATTCGGAAAACGGCTCGCACAGCGGCAGCGATCTGGCCGACTATACCGTATCGCGGCTTCAGGACCCGATCAGCCGCGTCACCGGCGTCGGCGAGCTGCAGGTATTCGGCGCGCAGTACGCGATGCGGATCTGGGTCGATCCGGTGAAGCTCAACAGCTATCAGCTGACGATCGCCGACGTGACGGCGGCCGTGACCGCGCAGAACGCGCAGGTTTCCGCCGGGCAGCTGGGTGCGCAGCCCGCGCCCAGGGAGCAGATGCTCAACGCCACCGTGTCGGTGCAGTCGCGGCTCCAGACGCCCGAGGAGTTCGGCAACATTCGCCTGAAATCCACGGCGGGCGGTGCGGTCGTGCGGCTGAACGACGTCGCGCGCGTCGAATTGGGCGCGGAGAATTACGGCTTCGACCTTCAGTATAACGGCCATCCGGCGTCGGGTTTCGGCGTGAAGCTGGCCCCCGGAGCCAACGCGCTCGACACGGTCGAGGCGGTGAAGACCGCGGTCGAGTCGATCGCGAAGGGCTTCCCGGCCGACGTGAAGGTCATCTACCCCTACGACACGACGCCGTTCGTGCGGCTGTCGGTGGAGCAGGTGATCCACACGCTGGTCGAGGCGGTCGTCCTGGTCTTCCTCGTAATGTTCCTCTTCCTCCAGAACTTCCGAGCAACCCTGATCCCGACGATCGCCGTCCCGGTCGTGCTGCTCGGCACCTTCGCGGTCATGCAGCTGGCGGGATATTCGATCAACACGCTGACCTTGTTCGGAATGGTGCTGGCGATCGGCCTGCTGGTCGACGACGCGATCGTCGTCGTCGAGAATGTCGAGCGCCTGATCCAGGAAGAGCATCTGTCCCCGCTGGAGGCCGCGCGGAAATCGATGGACGAGATCAGCGGCGCGCTGATCGGCATCGGCCTCGTCCTGTCGGCCGTGTTCCTGCCGATGGCGTTCTTCGGCGGATCGACAGGCGTCATCTATCGCCAGTTCTCGATCACGATCGTGTCGGCGATGGTCCTGTCGGTGCTGACCGCGCTGATCCTGACTCCGGCGCTCTGCGCGACGATCCTGAAGCCGCACGACCCGACCAAGCACGAGGGCAACGGTCCGCTCGCGCGCTTCTTCCGCTGGTTCAACGACAAGTTCGATCGCGGCACCGAGAAGTACGAGGGCGGCGTGCGGCGCACCGCGACCGGTTGGAAGCGGTCGATGCTCGTCTATCTGCTGATCGTGGTCGGCATGGGCGTCATGTTCTGGCGCCTGCCGTCCGGCTTCCTGCCCGACGAGGATCAGGGCACCGTCATCGCGCTGGTGCAGGGTCCGTCGGGCGCGACCACCGCGCGCACCGACAAGGGGCTAGCGCTGGTCCGCGACCACTTTCTGAATGCGGAGAAGGCGACCGTCAGCGGCGTGTTCACGATCAGCGGCTTCTCTTTTGCCGGTCAGGGGCAGAATGCCGGCCTCGCCTTCATCCAGCTCAAGGACTGGGCGGACCGGTCGGGCGCGGAGAACAAGGCGCAGGCGATCGCCGGACGGGCGATGGGCGCGTTCTCGCAGTTCCACGACGCGATGATCTTCGCGCTCGTGCCGCCCGCGGTGCAGGAACTCGGCAACGCCACCGGCTTCGACGTACAGCTCGTCGATACGGCGGGGATCGGCCATGAAAAGCTGCTCGCCGCGCGCAACATGATGCTGGGCATGGCGATGGGCGACGCGCGCCTGTCGCAGGTGCGCCCGCTCAGCCTGGACGATGCGCCGCAGTTGAAGGTCAACGTCGATCAGGACAAGGCGCGCGCGCTCGGGCTCGACCTGTCCACCGTCAATTCGACGATCTCGACCGCGTGGGGTGGCGCATACGTCAACGACTTCATCGACCGTGGCCGCGTCAAGCGCGTCTACATCCAGGCCGATGCCCCGTACCGTCTGGCGCCCGACGACATCGGCGACTTCTACGTCCGTGGCGCCAGCGGGACGATGGCACCGTTCACCGCCTTCTCGACGCTCAACTGGGCGCAGGCACCGGTGCAGTTGACCCGCTATAACGGCCAGCCCGCGATGCAGCTTCAGGGTGCGCCGGGTCAGGGCCTGAGCACGGGCGACGCGATGGCGGCGATGGAGGAGATCCACGCCAAGCTACCGCCGGGAACCGCGCTGGAATGGACCGGCCTGTCGTACGAGGAGCGGCTGTCGGGCGGTCAGGCTCCTGCCCTCTACGCGCTGTCGTTGATCCTCGTCTTCCTCTGCCTCGCGGCGTTGTACGAGAGCTGGTCGGTGCCGATCTCGGTATTGCTCGTCGTGCCGCTCGGCGTGGTCGGTGCGCTGCTGGCGGCCGCCATCACGGGACTGAACAACGACATCTACCTTCAGGTCGGCCTCATCACCACGATCGGCGTGGCGGCGAAGAACGCGATCCTGATCGTGGAGTTCGCGGAAGAGCGCATCCAGGAAGGCATGAGCGCGTTCGACGCGGCGATCGCGGCGGCCAAGCTGCGTCTCCGCCCGATCCTGATGACCTCGCTGGCGTTCGTGTTCGGCGTGATGCCGCTGGCGCTGACCACCGGCGCGGGCGCGGGCGGCCAGAACGCGATCGGTCGCGCCGTGGTCGGCGGCATGTTGTCGGCTACGGTTTTCGCGATCTTTTTCGTGCCGATGTTCTTCGTAGTCGTCAGCCGCCTGTTCGGCCATGGTCAGGGCAAGACGTCCGCCGCCGACGATATCAACGCCTCCGATCGCGGCGATACGCCGTCGGCAGGCAGCGGCCCCGCGCCGCAGGGAGCGTGAAGTGACCAAATCCCTTCTGGCGTTGCTCGCCGGGGCGACGATGCTCGCCGGCTGCAATCTCGCGCCGAAATACGTCCGCTCGGCCAACGCCGTCCCCGCGGAGGTACCGCAGGGCGGCGTCTATCCGGCGGCGTCGACCGACGCGGCGGACGTGACGGCGATCGGTTGGCGCGATTTCTTCGTCGATCCGAAGCTGCGCGACGTGATCGCGCTGGGGCTAGAGAATAATCGCGACCTGCAACTCGCCACGGCCAATGTGCTGCAGGCGCGCGCGCAATACCGCATCCAGCGCGCAGACCTGTTGCCGACGATCAGCGCCAACGGGTCGCTGACCTATACCAACAACCTGTTCGGTGCCCCCGCCGCAGCGGTGCCGGGCACCGGTACGACGCCCGCGGCGTCGAGCAGCAATATCGAGATCTACTCGGCGAATGTCGGCGTGTCGCAGTTCGAGCTCGATCTGTTCGGCCGCGTCCGCAACCTGAGCCGTGCGGCACTCGAACAATATTTCGCCACCGAGGAAGCACAGCGCGCCGCGCGCGTCAGCCTGATCGCGGAGATCGCCGCCGCGTACCTGACGATGGCGTCGGATCAGGACCAGCTCGTCACCGCGCGCGACACGCTGGACAGCTTTCGCCAGTCGCTGGAACTGACGCAGGCGCAATTTCGCATCGGCGTCATCTCTGAACTGGAGGTGCGTCAGGCGGACACGCTGTATCAGGCGGCCCGCAACGACATCGCCGCGATCCAGACGCGGATCGCGCAGGACCAGAATGCGCTGAACCTGCTGGTCGGCACCACCGTCGCCCGCGACCTGCTGCCGACGACGCTGACGACGCATACGATCCCGACGCTGCCCGCGAATCTCGCCTCGACGGTGCTGCTTCGGCGGCCGGACGTGTTGCAGGCGGAACATCAGCTGATCGCGCAGAACGCCAATATCGGTGCGGCGCGCGCCGCGCTGTTCCCGACCATCTCGCTGACCGCGACGCTTGGCACGATCAGCACCGCGCTCAGCGGCCTGTTCGGCAACAATACCGAGAACTGGACGGTCAATCCCGCCGCGACGCTGCCGATCTTCGACTTCGGCCGACGCAAGGGCAATGTCCGCTACGCCGAAGCGAGCCAGCAGGCGGCGCTCGCGACCTACGAAAAGACGCTCCAGACCGCGTTCCGCGAAGTCGCCGACGCACTGGCGACGCGCGGCACGATCGACGAGCAGGTATCGGCACGGACGGCACGGGCAGATTCGGCGAACGTCGCGGTGCGGCTTTCGGACGCGCGCTACCGGTCGGGCGTGGACTCGTTCCTCAATACGCTGGACGCGCAGCGTACCGCATACGGCGCGCGGCAGGATCTGGTGACGACGCGGCTGGCGCGCGCGAACAATCTGGTCGAGCTGTACCGCGCCTTCGGGGGCGGGTTGAACTGACGGTCAACCCGTCGTTGTGACGAGCGTCGCGACGCGGCGACCCGGAACCGAACGTCCGGGTCCAGAGTGCTTCGCGATGCTAGTAGCGACGAAAAGATCCCCCTCACCCCGCCGCCAGCACGAAACGTCCCGTCACACCCTCCGCTTGGGCGGACGGGGCGATCCAGACGTCGAACTCGCCGGCCTCGACGGTCGGCTTCATATCGACGCCGATGAACTCCAGATCGCTGCGCTTCAGCGTAAACCGCACCGTCTCGCCCGCGCCCGGTGCCAGCCTCACCTTGCGAAACGCCTTCATCTCGCGGACCGGTCGGGTGATCGTCGCCACACGGTCGCGGATGTAGAGCTGGACCGTCTCCTCCGCCGTCCGCGCGCCGGTGTTCGTCACCGTCGCGGCGATCTCGATCACGCCGTTCCACGCCATCGTCGGCGGCAGCGACAGGGCTGAATAACCGATCGTGCCGTAGGTCAGCCCGTGGCCGAACGGATACAGCGCGGCGTTCAGCGCAGTGCGGTATTTCGCCTTATAGGTATCGGACAGCGCCTGCGCGGGGCGGCCGGTCGCCTTGTGATCGTAATGATATGGCTCCTGCCCGCTCTCGAAGGGGAAGCTCATCGGCAGGCGGCCGGACGGGCTCGCCGTGCCGAACAGGATGTCGGCGGTCGCGTTACCGCTTTCCGATCCCAGGAACCACGTCACGAGGATCGCGGGGGCGTCGCGCACCACACCCGTCAGCGCCAGCGCACGACCGTTCTTGAGGACGATCACGACCGGCTTGCCCGTTGCCGCGACCGCCTCCGCCAGCGCCTGTTGCGGGGCGGGCACGACAATCTCGGTCCGCGACTGCGCCTCGCCGGACATGCCCTCGTTCTCGCCGATCGCGAGCAGCACGATGTCCGCCGCGCGCGCTGCGGCGACCGCCGCCTCGATCCCGCCGGGGATCGGCTTCTCGACATCGCAACCGGCGACCACGGTCAGGGCGTTTTGGTCCTTCAGCGCGCCACGGATGCCGGTCGCCAGATCGACCGCATTGGCGTTGTCGCCGTAGACGACCCACGGACCGTTCAGATCGTGCTGCCCGCTGGCAAAGGGACCGATCAGCGCGATGCGCTTGCCCGATGTAGGCAGCGGCAACAGCCCGCCGTCGTTCTTCAACAAGACGATCGATCGCCGCGCCGCCTCTCGCGACAGCGCCAGATTGGCCCGCGTCCGCGAACGCGCCTTCTCGCGCTTCACGTCGATCCGCCGGAACGGATCGTCGAACAGGCCGAGCATGTGCTTCACCGCCAGTACGCGCCGCACCGAGGCGTCGAGCGTCGCCTGCGGCACCAGCCCCTCGCGCACCAGTCCGGGCAGGTGCAGCATGTAGAGGTTGCTCTGCATCGACATGTCGACGCCCGCCATGAACGCGATCCGCGCAGCGTCCCGGCCATCTTCGGCAAAACCGGCGGCGATCATCTCCTCGTCGCCGGTGTAGTCGGACACGACGATGCCGGGAAAGCGCCACTCGTCGCGCAGAACCGTCTTCATCAGCCACGGATTGCCCGTCGCCGGGATGCCCGCGATCTCGTTGAACGACGCCATCGCCGACATCGCGCCCGCGTCGAAGCCGGCCTTGTAAGGGGGCAGATAGACCTCGCGCAGCGTGCGTTCGGACAGGTCGACGACGTTGTAATCAAGGCCGGACTCCGCCGCGCCGTAGGCGGCGAAATGCTTGATGCAGGCCATCATCGCGTCGTCGGCCTTCAGGTCGCGTCCCTGAAAGCCGCGGACGCGCGCGGCGGCGAACAGTTCGCCCAGCCGCACGTCCTCGCCCGCACCTTCCATCGTCCGGCCCCAGCGCTGGTCGCGCGCGATGTCGACCATCGGGAAAAACGTCCAGTCGATACCCGCGCCGGCCGCCTCCGATGCCGCCACGCGCGCTGTCCGCATCGCCAGATCCGGGTCGAAGCTCGCCGCCTCCGCGACTGGGACGGGAAAGATGGTGCGGTGGCCATGGATCACGTCGGCGGCGAAGATCAGCGGAATCTTCAGGCGCGAACCCTGCATCACCGCGCGCTGCATCCGTTCCGCCATGACCGCGCCGTTGCCGTTGAATACGCCCGTCAGCTTGCCCGCGACGGCATCGGCGACCTGTCCCTCGAAACTCGGTCCCGTCGATGGCGGGTTGAGCGCGGTGGCGACGCCGCCGCCCCACGCGGCGGCATTCAGCGTCAACTGCCCCGCCTTTTCCTCCAGCGTCATCCGCGCGATCAGCGCGTCGACCGGGGCGGGCACCACGCCCATCCGGATCGTCGCATCGGCCTGCATCAGCAGCGCGCGCGCCGGGCTGCTCGCCCAAGCGGCGACGGCACCGGCCCCCATCAGCGCCGCGCGGCGCGAAAGTCGCGTATCGACCATGGTCAGGCCCCTCCTCAAACTGGTTCCGGAGCCTCGCACCCTTTGCTCTTGCCGCCGGCCGTAACCGGTTACATAGACGATGCCGAAGGGTGATGACAATCGCCGAACCGCCCATAACGGGCCAGAGGAGACGGATGGGAGAGCCGACGATCCGCGACGTGGCGGCCCGTGCGCAGGTATCGGTTGCGTCCGTATCGCGCGCGATGAACGGCGCGAACAACGTCCATCCGGATACGCGCGCCCGCATCGCGGATGCGGCCAAGGCGCTCGGCTATATCCCCCATGCCGGTGCGCGCAGCCTGAGCCTCGCGCGGTCGCACGCGATCGGCGTCGTGCTCCCCGACCTGCACGGAGAGTTCTTTTCCGAACTGGTGCGCGGGATCGATCGCGCGGCGAGCGAGGCGGGCTATCACCTGCTGCTGTCGAACATCCACGCCGATGCCGGGCTGGCAGCACAGGCGATGCGAACGATGCGCGGGCGGGTCGACGGGCTGATCGTCATGGCCCCGCAATTC
The DNA here is from genome assembly GCF_001423765.1 of Sphingomonas sp. Leaf343. GTDB lineage: Bacteria > Pseudomonadota > Alphaproteobacteria > Sphingomonadales > Sphingomonadaceae > Sphingomonas. Next base: position 785,434 of record NZ_LMPG01000001.1, on the reverse strand, counting down.
GGGCGCACGTTGCTGGACGCCTCGCTGCCCGGATCGCTGCCCTCGGTGCTGGTCGCGACACCGGATGCGGGTGAGCGCGCTTCGCTCAGGATCGACAATGCGCAAGGGTCGGCGGAGATGGTCCGGCATCTGGTCGCGACCGGCCGCCGCAGGATCGTCCACGTCACCGGCGGGCAAGCGAACCTCGACGCCCGCGAACGGTCCGGAGCGTACCGGGCTGCCCTTGCGGAGGCTGGTCTGGAGCCGCCGTGCGATCCGGTCGAGGGAGATTTCCAGGAAGCGGCGGGGCTGCTGGCGGTGCGGAAGCTGGTGACCGACGGTACCGGATTCGACGCGATCTTCGCTGCCAACGACATGATGGCGCTGGGCGCGCTGCAAGGGCTGCGCGAGGCCGGGCTGGGGGTGCCGCACAGCATCGCGGTCGCCGGCTTCGACGACATCCCGCTTGCCCGCTATCTGGGCCTGACGACGGTCAGCCTCGACATCGCCGGCATGGGCGCGCGCGCGGTCGAGCGACTGGTCGCGGCGCTGGAGAACAAGACCGGCGACGGTCCGGCCGAGGAACGGATCGGCACGACGCTGGCGATACGCGACACCACAGGAGGGATGACATGACGATCGACCGGCGCAGGTTCCTCGGCTCGGCAGCGGTGGCCGCCGCCGGCGCCGCCTTGCCCTTGCACGCCGCGCGCGCCGGACGCGTCCTGCCCGCGCCGTTCGACGATATCGAGCGGCGGACGTTCAACTATTTCTGGGAGCGGACGAACAAGGCGAACGGCCTCGTCCCCGATCGCTGGCCGACGCCGTCCTTCGCCAGCATCGCGGCGGTCGGCTTCGGCCTGACCGCCTGGCCGCTCGGTGTCGAGCGCGGCTGGATCACGCGCAAACAGGCCCGCGACCTGACGCTGACGACGTTGCGTTTCTTCGCCGGTCTGCCCAGTGGCGATGCGGAGACGGGGATGGCCGGGCACAAGGGCTTTTTCTACCACTTCCTCGACATGGAGACCGGACTGCGCTTTCGCGATACGGAATTGTCCAGCGTCGACAGTACGTTGCTGTTTCTGGGTATGCTCTACGCGGGGGCGTGGTTCGACGGCGCCGATCCGGTCGAGACGGAGATAAGACGGCTGGCGACAGACATCGTCGAGCGCGCCGACTGGGTGTGGTTCCAGCGCGGCCAGCCGCAGATTTCGATGGGCTGGCATCCGGGCACAGGATTCATCGCGCGCAACTGGGATGGATATAATGAGGGGATGATGGTCTACATCCTCGGGCTGGGCGCGACCAAGCACCCGCTCGCGGATGGTGCGTGGGGGGCGTGGACGCACAGCTACTCCGGCTTCTGGCGCGGCAGCGGGTCGACGCGTCATCTCGCCTTCGCACCGCTGTTCGGGCATCAGTACAGCCAGATGTGGATCGATTTCCGCGGCATCCGCGACGAACCGATGCGCGCGGCAGGCTTCGACTATTGCGAGAACAGCCGCCGCGCGACGTACGCCAACCGCGCGTGGTGCATCGCCAATCCGATGAAGTGGGACAGCTATTCGAAGGACATCTGGGGCCTGACGGCGTGCGACGGGCCAACCAACGCCGAACTGCCGTTCAGGGGCGAGACCCGAACCTTCTTCGGCTATTCCGCGCGCGGGCCGGTCGACCAGCCGGACGGGCGCGACGACGGCACGCTGGCCCCCACCGCCGCGCTCGGCTCGCTCGCGTTCGCGCCGGAGATCTGCATCCCCGCCGGACAGGCGATGCATCGCTTCCAGAACGGGCGGCTGTACGGACGGTACGGCTTCCTCGACGCGTTCAACCCGAGCTTTCGGTACGACACGAAGCTGGACACTGGCACCGTGACGAAGGACGGAGGCTGGGTGGCGAAGGACTATCTGGGTATCGATCAGGGTGCGATACTGGGCGCGATCGCCAATTACCGCAACGAGGGCGTGTGGCGCGTGATGCGGCGGTCGCCGACGATCCGGCGGGGGCTGACGCGCGCCGGCTTCACCGGCGGCTGGTTATCCGTACCGGCCGGCTGAGCCGCGACACGCCGCGTTCGTCGAACGCCTCGATCGCGACCCAGTAATCCTGATCGACGTTCAGCGCGCGCAGCGCCAGCCGGTCCGGGCGATCGTCCGCGAATAGCTGATAGGTCAGCGTCAGCCGGTCGGGCCTGAGCCCCCAGCGGACGTTGTAGCCGATCACGCCCGATACCGGCCGCCATGCGATGTCGGCGTTGCGGCGATCCGCCTGCCGCTCTCCACGCAGCCCCTTCGGCATCGCCGGTGGAGGGCCGTCGGCGTTGCCGAACACCCGTAGGTCGCCGATCGCCAGCGTCGCGCTGCCGACGTGACCGTGGACGTAGCGGACGTATCGCGCCCGCACCGGCGCAGGCAGTTCGAAATAGGCGTTTGGACGGTCGCGCCGGGGCGGCTCCGTGCGTGCGATCGGCATCCAGCGTGCGCCGTCGAGCGACGCCTCCAGCGCGAACTCGGTATAGATGTCGGGCGCATCGGCGAAGCGGCCCGACTTGTAGTCGGCGAAGTTCACCTGCACCGCGCGGACCGTCTTCGTCGCGCCGAGGTCGAGCGTCAGCGTTTCGCCCGGTACGTTTCGGCCGGCAACCCAGAAGGTGCGCGGGTCTTCGTCAGCGGCCCGCGGCGCCGCATATTCACCCTCGGTCGAGGATGCGGTGGCCGGCTTGCGATAGGAAAGCAGCATCCAGCCGGTAAAATATGCGTCGAGGTCGTCGACTTTCCGGTCCGGTGCGTAATGCGGCAGGTCGCCGAACCGCGTCGACACGATCATCTGGCCGTCGTCGGCGAACCGGGTCGGGAACATCGCGATCCGCCGTTCGAACGCCCAGTTATGGCCGATCCACGGCGTGCCGGTGTTCCACCAGTTGCCGTGCGCATCCTCGAACGTCGATCCGTGTCCCGCCCCCTGCACGAAACCGCCCGGCTTGTACGCGACCGGGTTCCACGGCGCGTAGGTGAACGGCCCGAGCGGCGACGTCGCCGTATAGGTCCCGTTGGCGTAGACGTTATATTCGGTTCCGGGCGCGCCATATTGAAGGTAATAGGTGCCGCGCACCTTCGTCATCCACGCCCCCTCCATAAAGGGCGTGATCGGCGTTCCGTTCGGCAGCGTGCCGCTATGATCCTGTCCGAACCGTTCCCAGCCGTGCTTCAGCGGATCAAGTCCGAACAAAGGTTTTGGCATGCCGATATAGGCAAGCGACCGGTTCGGATCGAGTTCGATGCCATACAGCGGAAAGACGTTCGACGAGTTCCAGTACAGATACCAACGCCCGTCATCGTCCTTGAACAGCGCCGGGTCCCACGGTCCCGGTGGAACCTGACCGGGCTTCATCGTATCCTCGAACCCCGATCGCACCATGCCGGGCAGCGGCGGCATTCGACGGGTCAGGAACTCCAGTCTGCCGCTCGCCGGATCGTCGCTGACCAGCACCGCGCCCTGATCGGTCATCGACGGCATGATGTAGAGCCGCTCCCCGTCCGACCACACCGCCGGCGCGACGATGCCACGGAACGGCCAGCGGCTGGGCTTCACGAACGTCCATGTCACGAGATCGGTCGAGCGCCAGTATCCGTCCGCCAGCGTCTGGAAAAGGTAATAGGCTCCCTTGTGCCGCACGATCGCCGGGTCCGCGCCGGTGCGGTACGAGATGCCCTCGTTCACCTGCTCCCAGTTATAACGGTAATCGATGTCGATGGGGTTGGCGTAGGTCTGTAGCGCCGCCGCCAGCATCGCCACGACCCGCATCACCGCCCCCGGACGAAGATGTTCGTCGTCAGCCGGCCGACGCGCGGATCGGCACTCAGCACGGCGTCGGCGGGAATGATGCCGGAATGCAGCAGCCGTCCCTGATAGATGACCAGCCGGTCCGCCTTGCCCTCAACCGAGCCGATGCGTTCGAAGCGATCATCGTCGGCGACGATATAGCCGTCCCCCGCCCCCTCCGCCCGGACGGTCGTAACGAAGCGATCGTAGGTTGCCGGCGTCACCGCCTCGATCCCGGTCGATCGCTGTCGGTAGAAGGCCGTACCCGGCGTGGCCGTCAGATAGTGCAGCACAGCGATGTAGTTCGCATCGGTGGAGTCGAAATGCGGCGCACGCTGCGCCGCCGACAGCGTCGCGGGCGCGGCGGTGACCATCGAGAAGCTCGCCTCCAGCAGGTCGAACGCGTCCACATCGAACCCGCCGGCGATGAACGGCGCGGTCTCCTCCAGCAGATCGCGGACATAGCCGAACGCTGCGGCGTCGCTATCTTCGATCACCCGGCGGACGCCCGGATAGTGCGGGTTCGGCCCTTTCGGGAACGGCGCAAGCGCCGCCGCCATGTCGACGATCGCCGGGACCCTGCCCGACGCATCGTCGACGATGACGACGGGGTGGCGCCCCGCCCCGACCAGTTCCCGCCGCGGCGTCACTTCATCAGAACCGGTACTTCAACCCCGCCTGGAACGTGCGCGCGTAACCGACGGTGTTGTTCTGCTCCAGCGTCGGATTCGGGCCGCTGCCCGCGCCCCACGTCTCGTAGTTGCGGTTGACCGAGTCGAACACGTTGAAGATGCCCAGATCGCCTGTAACTTCATGCCCCCACGGCATCGTGAAAGTCTTGGCGACGCGCAGGTCGAGGTTCTTGTACGCGATGTCCTTCTTCGGCGTGAACACGCCGCCATCGTTGTAATAGGTGCAGCCGTTGCAGTTCGGCACGGTGCGCGTGAAATCGACGTTGCCGAAGGCCGGGCCGGAGCCGAGCGTCAGCGTGCCGGACAACTGGAAACCCCACGGGATGTCGACGATCGACGTACCGACGAAGCGGAACTTCTCCAGCCCGCGCGTCCGCTGCCATCCGAATGCGTCCTGACGACCGGCGTTGAACATCTGCCCCTCGTCGAAACCGATACCCTGGTTCGACTTGGCATCGGAGATCGTGAGCGACGCGGTCGCGCCCCAGCCGGCCGACTTGTTGTAGGGCTTGTCGGCGGTCAGGTAGACCGCCGTGAACCGCGCCTCGCCATTCGACGACCCGATGTTCAGGCGTCCGGTATAGCCGGCGGGCCGCCCCTCGATCGGGAAATTGTCGCGGATGAAGCCGTCGCCGGCGTCGGTGTAGTTGCCGTTGGGCTGACGATTGCCGCGCACGAAGATGAAGGAATCGTGCGACCTGTTGTGCGCGATCGCCGCCGAAAGCTGCCAGTCACCCGCCTGCTTGCGCACGCCCAGCGTCAGCTGGTCGGTGAACGGCGTCTTGGCATCGTTATTGATGACCCAGATGTCGCCGTTCAGGCCCGAATTGGCGACCGCCCCGCGCAACGCCGCCGGATCGCGGTAGGCGGCGGAGAACGGAATGCAGTCGGTGGTCTGTCCGGCCTGACAGAAGTTGATCGTCACATCGCTGCGGATCGTGTTGAACAGCGTCTCCAGCGAGGCGAGATAGAAGATGTTGCGGTCGTAATAGCGGCCGGCACCGGCGAATATCACCATGTCACGATCGCCATTGATGTCGTAGCTGGCCCCGAGCCGCGGCTGGAACGCTCCCTTGAACGGATCGCGCTTCGTGCCGTCGGTGATGTAATCCTCCGGATCGATCCCCGCTGCCTGCCACGGCTGGTAATTGCGCAGCGCGTTCGCGATTTTTGCGGGCGTCACGAACTTGTTGTTGAAGTTGTTGGATTCGTAATCCCAACGCAGGCCGGCGTTGATCGTGACATGATCGTCGACGGTCCAGTCGTCCTGGATGAACAGGCCGAGCTGATTGTTCTTCGCGCGGATCGGTGTCGCCGGCAGCAGCGAGATCTGCGCGCGGACCGGCGTGCTGGTGCCGAACCCGGTGAAGCCGGCCGCGTTGAAGCTGTAGGATCCGTTCGCGAACGCATCCTCGATCCGCTTCAGCTTGGTACGCGAGAAACGCAGGCCCGCCTTGATGACGTGTCCGTCGAGGCCGGTGTAGGTGAAGTTGTTCTTCAGCGTGTAGGCGCTCTGGTCGTTCGCCTGCTGGAACGAGTTGGCGCCGCCGATCAGCACTTCGGCGCCGGTGGCGTTCAGCAGCTTGAACTCGGGTCCGACGGTGACGGTCGGCGTGCCGGTGAAGCTGCTGAACCGGCTGATCGTCAGTTCGTTCAGCCAGGTGTCGGCCCGGTGGTTATATTCGAGCTGATAGTTTTCCGACTTCGTGCCGAGGTCGCGGCCATTTTCGAACAGGCGGATGCCGCCGAAATCGGTGACGTCCTGCTCCTCACGGCGGAAATAGCTGACGTTGATCGTGTCGGCGGCGCTCGCGAACAGCGTCAGCTTGCCGAAATACAGATCCTGCTTGAACTTGCCGGCGAAGCTGCCCTGCGCCCCCTGCACGATGGTATTCGGCAGCGAGGAGTCGGTGAGATTCACGACCAGCGACGGGCTGGTCTGGCGCGTGGCTTCGTAGGCCGCGAAGAAGTGCAGCACGCCGGGGATGATCGGCCCACCCAGATCGCCGCCATACTGATAGCGCTTGTAGTCCGGCTTTTCGTTGTAGCAGGTGCGCGTCGCATCGTCGGCGCAGGGGAAACCCTGATTGTTGGCCTTCCCCTTGCGATCGAAATAGGGCTGGCCGAACCACGCCTTCGGCACGAACTGGCCGAAGGCACCGCCGTGGAATTCGTCGCCGCCGGTCTTGGTGATCGCGCTGATGATCGCCGATCCGGCCTGCTCGTATTCCGCCTTATAGTTCTGCGTCTCGACACGGAACTCCTGCACCGCCGACTGCGGGAAGGGATTGCCCTTGGAGAAGTTCTGGCCCGCAACGCCGCCGAAGCCGACCTGATTCTTCTGGCTGGAGCCGTCGATATAGACGTTGACGTTGTTGGAGCTGACGCCACCCGCCTGGATGCGCTTGTTGTTCGGGTCGTTGGATACCGTCACACCGGGCGCGAGCGCGGCGAAGTTGAGGAAGTTGCGGTCGTTCTGCGGCAGATTTTCGAGCTGCGCCTGGCTGACGCTGGTGCCGATCGTCGCGGTGCGGACTTCCGGCCGACCACGACGCGCGGTCACGATGATCTCACCGCCGCCGGCCGCGACCTCTTCCGCGGGCGTCATGTCGACGGAGATGGTCAGGCCGACCGGCACGGTCGCCTCGACGGTGCGGTCGCCTGCGACGATACGGTACAGCGAGGGACGCAGCCCGACCAGCGTGAACGCACCGGCGGCGTCTGCGGTGGTCGTCACCGGACGACCGGTTACGGTATCGGTCGCCGTCACGGTCGACCCAGCGGGCGCGCCCTGCCCCTGGATCGTGCCGACTGTCTGCGCATGGGCCGCCGGCGCGAAGCCGAGCGACGCCGTTAGCGCCGTGACCGAAATGCCGAACGCCAGCGCTGAACGCATGCCGAAAATCTTGCCCATCGCATCCCTCTCCCCACCGACCGTAACCGGTTACATCCACGAGCCAGCGTTGAGGCTGGTCCCTTGGCGACGTTAAGACGCTTTCACACGCGGACTGTCAATCGTCCCGTCGGCGGTCGCATCACAGGTGTGGCCGTCGCGCTACAGTTGCGCTGGATATAGGCTGCGTGGTCGGGCATCGCGCGGGCACAATCGGCGACGACGGCCTCGATATCCGACAGGAAGCCGATCGCCTGATCGTCGGGGATCATGTCGACCATCGGGTCATACCGCATCGCCATGCCCTGCCCCAGCAACACCTGAACCCAGCTTTCCTCGCGGAACAGTTCGGCCTTGTTCCGGACGAAGAAGCGGGCGGAGGATGCGAACAGGTCGAGCCGCTCGTTAAGGCTGTCCGGGACCTCCATCGTCTTGCAATAGCGCCAGAAGTCGGTGTCCTCCCGATCGGTGACCTTGTAATGCGCGATGATGAAGTCGCGGATGTCGCGATATTCGAAATCGGTCTGGCGGTTGTATTCGGCGATATCGCGCGCGTCGAAATCGTCGCGCGGAAACAGCGAGATCAACCGCAGCAGGCCGGTATGGATCAGGTGGATGCTGGTCGATTCCAGCGGTTCCAGAAACCCGCTCGCCAGCCCAATCGCGACGACGTTCTTCTCCCACGCCCGCTCCCGCTTGCCCGGCCGGAACCGCACCGGCCGCGGATCGGCGAGCGGCTTGCCGTCAAGGTTCGCCAGCAGCGTGTCCGCCGCCGCCTGATCGCCGACATGCGCGCTGGAATAGACATGACCGTTGCCGATCCGGTGCTGCAACGGGATGCGCCACTGCCATCCGCCGTCGCGCGCGGTGGAGCGGGTATAGGGCGTCAATGGGGCCACGCTTCCGCACGGCACAGCCAGTGCGGAATCGCATAGCAGCCAGCGGCTCCAGTCTTCATAACCAACGCCGAGCGTCTGCCCGATCAACAGCCCGCGCATGCCGGAGCAGTCGATGAACAGGTCGCCGCCTACGCTGCGCCCGTCCGCCAGTGTCAGGTGGTCGACGAAGCCGTTCTCCGGCCGCTGTTCGACCGACACGATCCGCCCCTCGATCCGCTCGACGCCGCGCGCCTCGCAGGTCGTGCGCAGGAACTGCGCGAAGAGCGACGCGTCGAAGTGATAGGCATAGTCGATGCCCGCCATCGGCGACTCCGGCTGCCGCGTGTCGGGGAGCGCGAAGCGGTTCATCCGCGCCGCGACGCAGTTGAGCGCATAGGTGTCGAAATGCTTCGCTTGTCCGCGCGGCGCGTATTTCAGCCAGAACTGATGCGGGTGCAGCCACATCAAATCCTGCCCGATCTTGCCGAAGCCGTGGATGTAGCTGTGGCCGCGATCGCGCCAGTCGACGAATTCGATGCCCAGCTTGAACGTCGCCTGCGTCGCGCGGATCATCGCGACCTGATCGACGCCGGCCAGTCCGCAAAAGGTGCGGATGCTCGGAATGGTCGCCTCGCCGACACCGATCGTGCCGATCTCGTCGGATTCGATCAGTCGGATGTCATAGCCGTCGACCAGCAGGCGCGACAGCAGGGCCGCCGCCATCCAGCCGGCCGTGCCGCCGCCCACGATCGTCACCGTCCGCCGCTTGGCGATCATCGTCCGCTCTCCTCTGCGTGACGTGTCGCGCAGAGGAGAGCGGAGGGCAACCTGCTTCAACCCGCGGCGTAGATCGCGTCGATCGTCCGCGCGACGGAGACGAGTTTCGCCGCCGCCGGGTCGAAGCGCGCGTCGGTCGCGATCCGCCGCGCCCAGTCGGCTGCGGCGCGGGCACCCCAGTCGTCGGGCGGGCCGACCAGCGTCTCACTCGTCGTGCCGGTGTAGCGTTCCGCGACGAAGTCGTAGAAGGAACCGTCGACGTTGCGCAGGGCGGCGCCGCCGTCGGTGCCGTGGAACTGCGCCGCGATGACCGCCTCGTGTCCGGCATGCAGCCGCCACGAACAGGCCAGCCGCACCGCCACGCCGCCGGGCAGGTCGAAGCTGGCGGTGGCGTAATCCTCGACCGTATCGCCCGCCAACCGCTGTCCGCCCGCGAACAGGCGCGCGTTCACGTTCGAGGCGTCTCCCGGAAAATCCAGCGTCCACATGGCGAGGTCGATCAGGTGAACGCCCAGATCCATGACGCAGCCTCCGCCCGACAGCGCCCGGTCATAGAACCACGGCTTGTCCGGCCCGTAGGCGTTGTGGAAGGTGAGATCGATCGCGTGGACGTGGCCCAACGCTCCGCCGCGGACCAGTTCGGCGATCTGCCGCATCCCCTCCGTATAGCGGTACGAGAAATCGACCATCAGCAGCCGGTCGACGGTTTGTGCCGCCACGACGACGCGCGCCGCCTCGGCCGCGTCGCGACCCAGCGGCTTCTGGCAGAACACCGCGGCTCCGGCCTCCAGCGCGCGGATCGACTGGTCGGCGTGCAGCGCGCTCGGCGTCGCGATCACCACGCCGTCGAGGCCCAGCGCCAGCATCGCGTCCAGATCAGGCACGACGACCGCATCGGGAGCCAGCGCCGCCGCCTCCGTGAGCATCTCGGGCGAGGCATCGCAGACCGCTGTCGCCTCGATCGCGCCCGTCGCCAGCATCGCCGCCATGCGGTGGCGACCGATCCAGCCGACTCCGAGGAAACCGATGCGGGGCCTAGTCATACATCACCAGCGCCTTGACGAAGCCCTGCGGCTTGTCGCGCGTCGCGACGATCGCTTCTCCCAAACTGTCGAGCGGGTAGCGGTGCGTATACAGGGCCGCGGCGTCGATCCGGCCGCTCGCCACCGCATCCACCGCCTCGCGCAGGCCGCGCAGGTTGACCGCGGGATCGCGCTCATGCGCGTTGACCACGTCGATGCCCTTCCAGTTCCACATCTGCATGTTCACCTGTCGCGGTCCGTCCTGATGATAGCCCGCGACGATCAGCTTGCCGCCGAAGCCGACCAGTTCCCCCGCGAGATCGAGGGGCCATTGCTTGCCCACCGCCTCGATCACGCGTTCGCACAGGCGATCGTCGGTCAGGCGCTTGACCGCATCGATGATCGCCCAGTGATCGTCCATGACGATCGTCTCGGTCGCGCCGTAGCGCGTGGCGAGATCGAGCGACTCCCGACGCCGCGAAATCGCGATCACCCGCGCGCCGGCATCGCTCGCCAGCTTCGTCAACACCGCGCCGAGAAAGCCGATGCCGACGATCGCGACCGTCTGCCCGGCGACGATGTCGCTGCGCCGGAAGATGTTCAGCGCACAGGCCAGCGGCTCGCCGGGGAAGGGCTGACCGGCCAGCGACGCGGGCAGTTCGACCACCGCATCCGCCGCGACCACGTCGTATTCCGCGAAACTGCGATGGGCGAGCGAGGCGACGCGGGTGCCGATCGCGAGGGTCGTCACGCCCGCGCCCAGCGCGTCGACCAAGCCCCAGCCCTCGTGTCCCATGCCGCCCGCTTCACCCGGGAAGCTGGACCAGGGCTGCCCCTCGAATGGTTCGATATTGGACGCGCAGACGCCGCACCCCTCCAGCTTGATGCGCACCTCACCCGGCCCGGGCTGTGGCACGGGCACCTCCGCCATCTCCATCCTTGCCGGGCCGGTGAGCACCGCCGCGCGCATCAAGCTATTCAAGACAGGACCTTTTCTTTGTCTTTGCGTTGTGCAGCCATGGCATCCGAACCCGGCATGACCGCCACGTTGCGGCAGAATATCGACCGGCTGGCGGAGCGTCGCCACCGCCGCCGCGCCGATGCGCCGCTGTCGGAACGGATCGCCGACCGGATCACCGGCTTCACGGGATCAATGGCGTTCGTGGGGCTGCATCTGCTGCTGTTCGGCGGCTGGATCGGCTGGAACCTGTGGGGCTCGCCGAAGTTCGACCCCAGCTTCGTGATGCTGGCGATGGTCGCGTCGGTGGAGGCGATCTTCCTGTCGACGTTCGTGCTCATCAGCCAGAACCGCATGCAGGCCGCCGCCGACGCGCGTGCCGACCTCGACCTGCACATCAACCTGCTGGCGGAGCACGAACTGTCGAAGCTGGCTGAAGTCGTCGAGCGCATTGCCCAGAAGGTCGGCGCGGATACCGATGCCGAGACGATGCGCGACATCACGACGGACATCGAACCCGGCAAGGTTCTCGACGCGCTGGAACGGCAGGATTGACGCGTCACGCGACCGCCGTGTTCGCGACGGCGGGCGCATAGCGATCGATCATCCACGCGCAGAAATCCGAAAACGCCTGAGGATCGCGCGCCGCGCTGGTATGGTGCGGCTGCACGCCGAGATGCTCGGGCGTGAAGCAGAAGGTGACCGTGACGTCGAAATCCGCTAGCGCCTCCATCTGCCGGTCGAACCAGTCGATCGCGTCGGGGCGGAAACTGTCGGCCCAGCTAAGCCCGGTGCGCAGCTTCTTCGTGCCCAGCCGCTTCATCCACGCGACCGCATCGTCGAGCCGCGGGTCCTGATAATGGAACCACTGCATCAAACCCATCTCGCCCGCGACCTTGGCGTAATCGTCCAGCGCCGGCTTCGGCGTGCCGTCCGGGCGGATCAGGCCCATGTAGAAATGCCGGTAGTAACTCGACCCTTCCGCCTCGCGGTGGCGCGTCTCCGCGCCCCATTCCATCGGCAGGTCGAACAGCGAATACCAGAACACGCGCGGCACGCGGCCGATCAGCAGTTCGGCAGTGCGGCGCAGGCCGAACACCTGCACCTCCTCCGCCCCGAACGAGCCGACGCCGACCTCCGTCACCCAGACCGGCTTGTGAGTCACCGCCTCGATCTCGGCGATCCGTTGCGGCCAGTCGTGGATCGACCACAGGTTCCAGTCGAGCGGGAAGCCGTGCACCGCGATGACGTCAACCGCGTCGAGCGCGCCGTGCGCCTCGATCCGCTTCAGCCACAGCGGGTCGATCGGCGACATGCCGCCCAGCACCCGCGTCACCGCCGGGTTGATCGCGGCGATCGCGCCGCCCGCCCGCGTCACCGTATCGGCGAAGATCGACCAGTCGGGATCGACCTCCGGGTCCCAGTGCGATTTGTTGTTGGGCTCGTTCCAGATCATCGCCGCTTCGATCATCGCACGCCTTTCGCAGGATAGACCGCCGCCGGCCCGTATTCCGCGTAGGGAACCGGCGCGACGCGGCAGATATACACGTCGTGGTCGGGCTGTGCCTCCACCGTGAAGCCGGCGGCCCGCAGCATCGCCTCGCTCGCGGCGCGGTTCGGCGCCCACCAGTTAGTCCAGTCGTCCGCGAATTCACGCTCGATGAAGTGCAGCTTCGGGTAGCCGGGATCGTTGAAATAGTCGGGCGGATCGAATGTGCCCGGTTTGTGGAAGGGGTGGTTCGCGGGAACGTCGGACAGGTCGTCCGCCCCCTGCTGCATCGTCTGGAACAGCATCAGGTCGTCCGCCACATGCTCCCGGATCAGATCGAGCGCGAGCAGCGGATGGCGCAGATGGTAGAGGACGCCCATGAATACGACGACGTCGAACCGCTCGCCCAGCGCGCCCACGTCGTAGACCGACAGGTTGCGGAACTCGATGTCGCCCGCTCCTCCCAAGGCTTCGGCCGCCAGCCGTGCCTGCGCCAGATAGCGGTCGTCGCTGTCGATCCCCAATACCCGCGCCGCGCCGCGCCGCTTCATTTCCAAAGAGTAGAAGCCGGCGTTGCATCCGATATCCAGCACCGTTCTGCCCGTCAGGTCGGCGGGTAGAGCGTCGGCGAAGCGCCGGAACTTGAAGCCCGGATAGTCGCCCAGAAAATGTTCGGGCGCGGTCCAGACGCCGTGACCGAGATCGATGTTGTGGAACCAGGGCGACAGTTCCGCCACCCGTTCCTTCAGCGCGTTCGCGTCCATCACGCCCCTCCCCGTTCGTTCAAGCTCGTGAGTTTCGCGCCCCAGTCACCCCAGACAACGCGCGTGACCGACGCCGGATGGATGTCGAAGCGCAGCAGATTGTCGAGCGGCAGGCCCAGAACATGCGCCACCGCGCCGCGGATCATGTCGGAGTGGCTGACGATCGCGATCGTCGCGTCCGCCGGCTCGTGCGCCAGCCGGTTGAGCAGGCCGACGATCCGCCCGGTGGCCTCCGCCATCGTCTCGCCGCCGGGAATGCGCGCCGTGCCGCGCTGCGTGTTCCACGCGCGCCATTCGGGGTCGTCGCCGAAACCATCGAGCGTGCGCCCGGTCCAGTCGCCGAGGTCGATTTCGCGCAGACTCCTATCGGTTTCGACCGCAAGTCCGTGCGTGTCGGCAATTGCCTGCGCGGTCTCGCGTGTACGGTCGAGCGGGCTGGCGATGACGCGGCCAATCGGCTCGGGCGACAGGCTCGTGGCCAGTCGCCGGGCCTGTTCGCGGCCCGTCTCGCTGAGTGGAACTTCCGGCATCCGGCCGGAGAACACGCGGTCGAGATGAATGTGCGCCGCATGCCTGATGAGAAGAAACGTCGTCGTCACGCCCGTATCGCCGCCCCGGAATAGCCCGCGATTCGCCGGCGTCGTTACGGGTCCAACACCTCGCGCAGCTTCTAAGTTCCTTGCCGTAAGCCATTGATAATTGATCTAGATCAGTAGGAACAAAGAAGAAGAAGAATTGTTACACCCCCGTGGCGAATACGCCCGACGATAGGGGAACAGGTCCTTTGAGCATCAAGCCGCGCGCCAGTGCATTAACCTCGCTCAGCCAGCCGGCGTCGGTCCGGTCATGAGCGAGACGGTCCTCATCACCGGCGGCGCCGGGTTCATCGGGCGCTCCGTCGCCGAAGAGTTGCTGACGCGAGGCCATAAGGTCCGGGTGCTGGATGCGTTGATCGATCAGGTCCACGGCGATGTCGACGGATCGGCGATGCTCAACCCGGAGGCGGAGCTGATCCGCGGCGACGTGCGGGACAAGGGTGCCGTGGCAGGCGCGCTGCAGGGCGTCGACAGCGTCATCCACCTCGCCGCCGAAGTCGGCGTCGGCCAGTCAATGTACGAAGTGGAGCGCTATACCTCGACCAACGACGTCGGCACCGCCGTCCTGTTCGAGGCGCTGATCGACCATCCCGTCCGCCGGGTCGTTACCGCATCGTCGATGTCGATCTATGGCGAGGGCCTGTACCGTGACGCCGAGGGCGCGCTGATCGAGGATGCCGAACGCCGCGGCCTGCGCGACGGACTGACGAATTGGGAACCCGTCGATCGCGCGGGCCGTCCGCTGGAGGCGGTCGCGACGCCCGAGTGGAAGCGGCCGAACCTGTCGTCGATCTACGCGCTCAACAAATATGTGCAGGAGCGCACCACGCACATCATGTCCGCGCCCTATGGGATCGAGGGCGTGTGCCTGCGCCTGTTCAACGTCTACGGTCCGGGACAGGCGCTCTCCAACCCCTATACGGGCGTGCTCGCGATCTTCGCGTCGCGGTTGCTCAATGGGCAGCAGCCGATGATTTTCGAGGATGGCGAACAGCGCCGCGACTTCGTGCATGTCGGCGACGTGGCGCGCGCGTTCGCGGAGGCGCTGGTGCTGCCGCAGGCGGCGGGCGGGACGTTCAACATCGGCTCCGGCCATGATCGCTCCGTCACGGAAGTCGCGACCGAGCTGGCGAAGGCGATGGGCAAGAACCAGATCGAGCCGCAGATCGTCGGCAAGGCGCGGATCGGCGATATCCGCCATTGTTTCTGCGACACGACGCTTGCCGCCGACACGCTCGGCTTCCGCGCGCGGCAGGATTTCGGCGATGGCCTCGCCGTGCTGGCCGAGTGGGTGGCGCAGCAGACCGCCAGCGACCGCGTCGACCAGATGCGCGCCGAACTTGAAAGCCGGGGGCTGGTGGCATGACCGACGACCGGCCGATCCTCGTCACCGGCGGGGCCGGGTTTATAGGCTCCAACCTCGCCGACCAGCTGGCGAGCGAGGGTCACCGCGTCCGGGTCTACGACGCGCTGTTGCGGGCGGGAGTCGAGGGCAACCTGCGCTGGCTGACGGAGCGGCACGGCGACCGCATCGAAGCGGTGGTCGCCGACATCCGCGACGAACAGGTGATCGTCGATGCCGCGCGTGATGCCAAGGCCGTGTTCCACCTCGCCGCCCAAGTTGCGGTGACGACCAGCCTGAACGATCCTCGCGACGACTTCTCGATCAACATCGCCGGCACGCTCAACCTGCTCGACGCGCTGCGGCGGCGTGGCGATGGCACCCCGCTGGTCTTCGCGTCCACCAACAAGGTCTATGGCGACCTGACCGACCTCGACTTCGCGCTCGAGAACGAAGCCTATGTGCCCGTCGATCCGGCGGTGCGCGGGCATGGCATCGACGAGCATCGGCCCCTCGATTTCCACACCCCCTATGGCTGCTCCAAGGGCGCGGCGGACCAGTATGTGCTGGATTACGCGCGCAGCTTCGGCGTACTGACTGCGGTCCTGCGAATGAGCTGCATCTACGGTCGGCGGCAGATGGGGACCGAGGATCAGGGCTGGGTCGCGCACTTCCTGATCCGTGCGTTGGAAGGCAAGCCGATCACGCTGTACGGCGACGGGCATCAGGTCCGCGACATTCTCGACGTGTCGAATGCGGTCGACGCCTATGTGCAGGCGTGGCGGCGGATCGACCGCGTGGCGGGCCGTGCGTTCAATCTTGGCGGCGGGGCTGGCAACGCGGTCAGCCTGCGCCGTCTGTTGGCGCATATCGGTGACCTGACGGGGCGTGACGTCGAGATCAGCTATTCGGATTGGCGCGCGGGCGACCAACGGTATTTCGTCGCCGACACGCGGCTGGCGGAGGCCGAGCTTGGGCTGAAGCCGAAGGTGCCGTGGCGAGACGGCGTCGCGGCACTGGCAGAGTGGCTAGCGGGCGAGCGCGGCCTGACGCTGCGGCAGCACGCGATGGCGTCCTGATGCGGATATTGATGACCGCCGACGCGATCGGCGGTGTGTGGCAATATGCGACCGATCTGGCCGAGGCGCTGACGCCGCTCGGCGTCGAGACGTTGCTGACCGTGCTCGGCCCCTCGCCCGACGATGCGCAGCGCGAGCAGGTGGCGGCGATGCCGGGCGTGACGCTGGTCGACACTGGCCTGCCGCTCGACTGGCTGTGCGACGGCCCCGCGCCGATGATCGCCGCCGGCCGAGCGGTTGCGGCGCTGGCCCGGCGCGAGCGGGTCGATCTGGTGCAGGCGAACATGCCCACGCTGGCCGCGGGCGGCGACATATCCCAGCCGGTCGTCGCCGTCGCGCATGGCTGTATCGGCACTTGGTGGCGCGCCGCACATGGCGAGGTGCCGGGCCACCGCTACGCATGGCTCGACGCGATGAACCGGGTCGGTTTGCAAGCCGCGGATGTCGTCGTCGCGCCGAGCGCCAGCCACGCCGACGCGGTGATGCGCCACCACGCGCTGGAGGTCGCTCCGCTGGTCGTCCACAACGGTCGCGCGCCTCTGCCGCTGCCCGCCGACGTGCCGTCGACGGACGCTGTGTTCACCGCCGGGCGCCTGTGGGATCTGGTCAAGGAAACCCCGCTGCTCGACCGCGTCGCTGCGCGGTTGCCGGTACCGTTCCGCGCGGCCGGTGCCGTGATGGGGCCGCACGGGGAGCGCGCCGATATCGCCTACCTCAAGGCGCTGGGCCAGCTTGGCCCTGACGGTCTTGCGCGCGAGCTGGCGGCGCGGCCGATCTTCGTGTCCGCTGCGCGGTTCGAACCGTTCGGGCTGGCGGTGCTGGAGGCGGCGCAGGCAGGATGTCCGCTGATCCTGTCGAACATCGACACGTTCCGCGAACTGTGGACCGGTGCCGCGTTGCTCGTCGAGGAGGATGAGGACGCCTTTGTCGCCGCGATAGAGCGCGTACGCGGGGATGCGGGCCTGCGCGCACACCTGTCGGAGGCCGCCCGCCTCCGCGCGCAACGCTACACGCCCGTCGCGACCGCCGGTGCGATGGCGGCACTGTACGCCGGGCTGGTGACGCCCAGCGCGAAGGTGGCGGCGTGAGGATCGTCTATCTCACCCACTCGCTGCGCTCCTGCTGGAACCACGGTAACGCGCATTTCCTGCGTGGGGTATTGCGAGAACTGATCGCGCGCGGCCATGACGTGCAGGCGCTGGAACCGCAGGAGAACTGGAGCCTGTCCAACCTCCTCGCCGATGCCGGCGACGACGGGTTGACGCCGTTTCGCACCCTGTATCCAGACTTGTCTCCCGTCACCTATGCCCCCGATACGCCGGTCGATGAACTGGTCGACGGTGCCGATCTGGTCATCGTCCACGAATGGAACGAGCCGACTTTGGTCGCCGAGCTCGGACGCCTGCGCGCGCATGGTTCGCCGTTCCATCTGTTGTTTCACGACACGCATCACCGTGCCGTCAGCGCGCCCGAAGAGATGCAGGCGTTCGACCTGTCCGGTTACGACGGCATCCTCGCCTTCGGGGAGACGCTGGCGGAGGTGTATCGCCGTTGGGGCTGGCGTGACCGCGTCTGGGTCTGGCACGAGGCGGCCGATACCCGCCTGTTTCACCCGCCCGAAACCGAAGGCGAGCGCGATGGTCTCGTCTGGATCGGCAACTGGGGCGATGGCGAGCGGACGGCGGAACTGGAGCAGTTCCTGTTCGCGCCGGCGGCCGCGGGCAGCCTGCCGCTGGACATATACGGTGTCCGCTATCCGGACGAGGCCCGGGCGATGCTGGCAGGCCACGGTGCGCGCTATCACGGCTGGGCGCCCAACGCGTCGGCACCGGGCATCTTCGCGCGGCATCTGGCGACCGTCCACGTCCCCCGCCGCTATTACGCGACGATCCTGCCGGGCATTCCGACGATCCGCGTGTTTGAGGCGCTGGCGTGCGGCATCCCGCTCGTCTCCGCACCGTGGGACGATACCGAGCATCTGTTTCGGCCGGGCCGGGATTACCTGACTGCCGCAAACGGTGACGCGATGACCGCGCATCTGACCGCGCTGCGCGGGGATGCGGACCTGCGCGCCGCCCTCGTCGCATCGGGGCTGGAGACGATCCGTGCCCGCCACACCTGCGCCCACCGCGCCGACGAACTGCTGACGATCGTTGCCGCCCTCGACCGAAAAGACGCCGCATGAAAATCGCCTTCTATGGCTCCAGCCTGCTCAGTTCCTACTGGAACGGTGCCGCCACCTATTATCGCGGCATCCTGCGCGATCTCGCGTCGCGCGGGCACGATATCACCTTCTACGAACCCGATGCGTTCGGCCGGCAGCAGCACCGCGACATCGATCCGCCGGAATGGGCGCGCGTCGTCGTCTATCCCGCGACCGAGGAATCGATGCGCTGCGTCCTCGCCGACGCCGCCCGTGCGGACGTGGTGGTCAAGGCGAACGGCGTCGGCGTCTTCGATCGCGAGTTGCTGGAAGGAGCGATCGCCAATGCCGCGCCGCATGCCATCAAGATCTTCTGGGACGTCGACGCCGCCGCGACGCTGGACGAGATGCGCGTCGATCGCGATCACCCGGTCCGCGCCGCCCTGCCCGATCTCGACATGGTGCTAACCTATGGCGGTGGCCCGCCGGTGATCGATGCCTATCGCGGGTTCGGTGCGGCGGAGTGCGTGCCCGTCTACAACGCGCTCGACCCGACGACACATTTCCCGGTCGCGCCGGACGAGCGGTTCTCGTGCGACCTCGCATTTCTGGGCAACCGCCTGCCCGACCGCGAGGCGCGGGTGGAGGAGTTCTTCCTGCGCCCCGCCGCGCTGCTCCCCGAACGGCAGTTCCTGATCGGCGGCAATGGCTGGGACAGCAAGGCCATGCCGGGCAACGTCCGCCACCGGGGGCATGTCTACACGGCCGAACACAACGCGTTCAACTGCACGCCCAAGGCGGTGTTGAACGTGGCGCGCGACTCGATGGCGCATGTCGGTTTCTCGCCTGCGACGCGGGTGTTCGAAGCGGCCGGCGCGGCGGCGTGCCTCATTACGGACGCATGGGAAGGGATCGAGCAGTTCCTGATCCCGGACGAGGAGGTGCTGGTCGCCCGCGACGGGCAGGACGTGGCGGACCATATGGCTGCCCTGACGCCGGAGCGTGCCCGCACGATCGGTCAGGCCGCGCTCGCCCGCGTCTTGTCCGAGCATACATACGCTCTCCGGGGAGCGCAGGTCGACACGCTGCTGCACGACTATGCGGCACGCACGGCGGCGGCGGCATGAGGCTGGTCGTTCTCGGTCTCAGCCTGTCGTCGGCATGGGGCAACGGCCACGCCACCACCTTTCGCGCGCTGCTGAAAGCCTATGCCGCGCGCGGTCACGACATCCTGTTCCTGGAACGCGACGTGCCCTGGTATCGCGATCACCGGGATTGCCTGACACCGGACTATTGTACGCTGGCCTTCTACCGCGACCTGACCGACCTGAAACAGGAATGGGGCGTGGCGATCGCGGGGGCCGATGCGGTGGTCATCGGCTCCTACGTTCCGGAAGGCGTCGAGGTCGCCCGCTTCGTACAGGCGACCGCGACCGGCACGACGGCCTTCTACGACATCGACACGCCGGTGACCCTGGCGAAGCTGTCGCGCGGCGACTACGAATATATCTCGCCGGAGGTGATTCCGGGCTATGACGTCTATCTGTCCTTCACCGGCGGTCCGACGCTCGATCTGCTTGAGGGGCGCTATGGTGCACCGGCGGCGCGGGCGCTTTACTGCTCGGTCGATCCGGTGCTGTATCGCCCGACAGACGTGGGGAAGCGGTGGGACCTGTCCTATCTCGGCACCTACAGTGACGATCGTCAGCCGACGCTGGAACGCCTGCTGCTCGCCCCCGCGCGCGCACGCCCGGACCTGCGCTTCGTCGTTGCCGGGCCGCAATATCCCGCCGCGATCGACTGGCCTGCGAACGTCGAGCGGATCGAGCATCTGCCGCCCGCCCGGCACGCCGACTTCTACTCCGCCTCACGCTTCACGCTGAACGTCACCCGCGCGGACATGATCTCCGCCGGCTGGTCGCCCTCGGTTCGCCTGTTCGAAGCGGCGGCCTGCGGGACGGCGATCGTCTCCGATCGCTGGTCGGGGCTGGACACGCTGCTGATGCCGGGGACGGAGATCGTGCTGGCGGACAGCACCGACGACACGCTGGCGGCATTGGCCCGGGATGACGCAAGGGCGATCGGTGCTGCGGCGCAGGCCCGGATTCTGGCCGAACATACGGCGGGGCACCGTGCGGCGGAGTTGGAAACGCACCTGGTAGAGGCGGCTGCGATCGGGAGCCGATCGCCGATGATGGCTGGCGGGTAACGGCGGGGCCGGAACCTCAGCGAAGGCCGTACGGATCGCAATCTTCCGTTCCTCCCCGACAAAGGCCGGGGGGAACGGGAAGCGACGCCGTAACGCGCCGTGGTACGGGGCTATTTCGCGACCGACATGCGGTAGATCATCGTGTGACTGTACGGCTTGCCCGGATCGACCCGCGCCGACACGAAGGACGGCTTGTTGGGCGCATCCGGGAACTTCTGCGGCTCCAGCGCGAGGCCGTCGCCCATCCGGTACAGATGGCCGTTCTTGCCAACGACAGTTCCATCAAGGAAATTGCCGCTGTAGATCTGCACGCCCGGCTCTGTCGTCAGCACCTCCAGCACGCGGCCGGACGACGGGTCCTCCAGCCGTGCGGCGAGCTGCGGCGTCGCCGTCACGCCCTTGTCGAGCGCGAAGTTATGGTCGTAGCCGCGCCCGGCCACGATCTGCGGATCGCGACCGTCGCGCAGGCCCTCGCCGATTACGCGCGGCTGGCGGAAGTCGAACACGGTGCCCGCCACCGGGCGCAATTCGCCGGTCGGGATCAGCGTGTCGTCCACCGGCGTGATTGCGCTCGCCGGGATCGTCAGTCTGTGATCGAGAACGCCGAGCGGCGATCCTTCGCCGGCCAGATTGAAGATCGCGTGGTTGGTCATGTTGACGACGGTGGGCTTGTCCGTCTTGCCCTCGAACTTGATCGTCAGCGCGCCGGCATCGTCCAGCGAATAGGTGACGGTGGCCTGGAACGTCCCTGGATAGCCCTGATCCCCGTCGGGGCTGATCAGCGCCAGCACGACGCTGGCCTGCGCGCCGTCCTTGACCGACACCACCTTCCACGGCTTGCGGCTGAAACCGTCGGTGCCGCCGTGCAGCGTGTTGGTCTTGTCGTTCAGCGGCAGCTGGTATGTCTTGCCGTCCAGCGTGAAGCGGCCCTTGCCGATGCGGTTGGCGAAACGACCGACCGTAACGCCGAAATAGTCCGGCTTCTTCACATAGCCGTCGACGCCGTCATACCCGATCAGCACGTCCGCCGACTTGCCCTGACGATCGGGCGCCATCAGCGACAACAGCGTCGCGCCGTAGGTGATGATCTTGGCCGACACCCCGTTGGTGCCGGTCAGGGTGATCGCCTCGATCTTCGTACCGTCAGGCAGCGCGCCCGCCGCCTCGCGCCGGGTGGTCGCCCCCTGCGCGGCCGTCGCCAGCATCGTCGTCGCCAGCATCGCCGCGGACAGCATGCCCGTCTTGGTGGTTCGACCGATCATATCACCCTCTCCGTTGGGCGCGTCATCGTCGCCCGCTCGACCGCCGCTATAGTGGGACAAATCGAACCCGCGCAAGCCGCACGTCATGCCGCATCTGTCCTTCGCCCGAACCCGCCGAGCAGCGCCACGACGCCATGTTCACGCTCAGGAGCATCGTCGCCACCGGGGTCAGGGCAGCGGCCATCGCGAGGGGAGCGGCGATGGCGGAGCGACGCGATACGATCAGCGGCGGACGCGATCGACGATCGGTCCGGCCTCTACGTTCAGGCGGCCAGCCGCTCCTCGCGACGCAGCCGATCGGCTTCGACGCTGTCGACCACCAGTTCGTACTGATCGGGGGTGTAGCCGGCGGCGAGGAACGCCTTCACCTCGCGGGACGGGACGGTATAGCCGTGGTTCCAGCTCAGCACCGCGATCCGGCGCAGCGCCTCCAGTTGCGGATCGGCCAGTCGCGGATTGCGGAAGCCGCCAAACAGCGTGCCCATCGCCATCGAGATGCGTCCCGGCGCGCGCAACGACGACAACCGGTCGTTCCGTGCCAAGGCGACGACCGACCATTCCAGCGCGGTCAGGCGGGCCGGAACGGTATCGGCCCTAGGGAGCGTGAAAACCCGGCCGGCGGCACCGGCGCATGTCTCTGCAAATGCGAGGTAAGCCATGTTGTTCTCCCGTTCCCTCAGCTTCTATACCAAGCGGTATAGATGGCAGCACGGACCCGGTCAATGGCTTTCTGTACCGTGTGGTACGATTACTCGCAAAGCGTGCCTTACCGACTAGGCCAAACCGTCAGGCTGGTGTCGATCAGCCGTTCGAGATCGGTACGCGTCGCTCCCGATCCGGCCTGCACCGCCATCCCTTGTAACAGGGCATAGAGATAGCTGGTCAGCCCGGCGACATCGACATGCGCGGGCAGGTCACCGTCGCTCTTCGCCCGCTCGAACCGCTCGACCAAAGCCGCCTGCGACGATGCCCGGCGGGCGATGACGTCGGCCTTGATCGACTCGGCCTCCGCGCCGCACGCCATCGAATGAATGACGCCGAGGCACCCCTTGGGATCGCAATTGCTGGTCTGGCTCTCCAGCGCTCCGCGCATGAAATACTCCGCGACCGCACGCGCGGTCGGCTGGTCCAGCGCGACCCGTGTATATTCCAGCTTCTCCTGCTCGTACAGGTCCAGCGCTTTGTGGAACAACGCTTCCTTGTTGCCGAATGCCGCATAGAGGCTGGGCTTGGTAATGCCCATCGCCTCCGTCAGATCGGCCATCGACGCGCCTTCGTACCCCTTACTCCAGAATACGCGGAGCGCCGAGGCCAGCGCCTGGTCGGTGCAGAATTCCCGCGGCCGTCCCTTGGGAATGGCGCAGGGTGCAGGGCTGAAACTAGCTTCCATAACGGCCGGTATATAATGTGCGGACACGCCAGGGCAAGCGCCCTAACCCTTTCGCCTGCCCCGAAACGCGAGCACGAGACCGCCGACCACGCCCGCCCCGACCACGAAGGCGATAACGGGTTTGAGCCTCCCGGCGGGCACCGCGTCCACCGCCGCCTCGCCCGGCCGGGTGAAGGCCATGACGCCATCGTCCAGCGGCGCGGCGGCGAGCGCGGCGAGGTCGAGCAGATAATTCTGGTGCACCCGCCACGGCGCCGTCGCTCCCTGTTGCGGCAGGATCGCCGCCGCGCGCGTCACGTAGCCGCTGGTGAAGCCCAGCATCGGCTCGCGGGCCACCGCCCAGTCGCGACGCGGCGTACAGGCCGTCACGCCTTGCCGGTCCATATGGTTGAGCAGGCGACAGGCATACCGTGCCGTCAGATCGCATTTCAGCGTCCACGACGCATTGGTATAACCGAAGGCGAGCACCAGATTCGGCACGTCGCTCAGCATCATCCCCTTGTACGCCAGCCGCTCCGCCGGATCGACGATGCGGCCGTCGACCACCAGTTCGACTCCGCCGAACAGCTTCAGCGTCAGGCCAGTGGCTGTTACCACGATGTCCGCCGCCAGTTCGCGGCCCGAAGACAGCGCCACGCCGCCGGGCGTGAAGCATGCGATTGTGTCGGTGACGATCTCCGCCCGACCGGATTTCAGCGCGCGGAACAGGTCGGCATCGGGGACGAGGCAGATGCGCTGATCCCACGGCGCGTAACGCGGCTCGAAATCGCGTGCGATCTCGTATCCTTCGGGCAGTTGCGCGGCGACGTTGCGCAGGATCGCCGCCTTGATCGTCGCGGGGCGGCGGCGCGCCAAGCCATAGGTCGCGATGCCGAGCAGGATGCTCTTCCACCGCGCCGCCCGGCCGGCGAGCGCGCCCGGCAAGGCCTTCCGCGCAGCCCGAGCAAAGGCGTCCCGCGACGGCCGTGACACGATATAGGTTGGCGACCTTTGCAGCATCGTGACGTGCGCCGCCTTCTCCGCCAGCGCCGGCACCAGCGTCACCGCCGTCGCGCCGCTGCCGATCACGACGATGCGCCGGCCGGCGGTGTCGAGATCGGCGGGCCAGTGCTGCGGGTGGATGATCCGGCCGCCGAACGCCCCGGTACCCGGCCAGTCTGGCGTGAAGCCGGCATCATAATCGTAATAGCCGCTGCCCATGTACAGGAACCGGCACGTCAGCGTCGTGCGCCGTCCCGCGCTTTCGACCTCCAGCGTCCAGATCGCATCCGCGGTCGACCACGCCGCGCGCCGCACCCGCATGTCGTAACGGATATGCCGGTCGATCCCGAACGCCCGCGCCGTATCCTCGATATAGCGACGGATCGACTCTCCGTCGGCGATTGCCTTGTCGTCCGTCCATGGCCTGAAGGGGAAGCCCAGTGTGAACATGTCCGAGTCGGATCGGATGCCGGGATAGCGGAACAGGTCCCACGTCCCCCCGATCGCGCCGCGCGCTTCCAGGATCGTGTAGGACTTGCGCGGGCATTCGGTCTGGAGGCGATAGGCGGCGTCGATGCCCGACAGGCCCGCGCCGACGATGACGACGTCATGATGGCTGGGGGCCATGCCCGATTCCTCTATCCGCATCGTCGGGAGCCTTAACACCGGCGACAACCGCTTCGCCAGCGCCCCAGCGCCGCCAGCAGTGCCGCCCCGAACCGCTGCGGATCCTCCACCTGCGGCGCATGACCCAGCCCCGTCAGCGTCACCAGCCGATAGTCCGGCAAGCGCGCCGCGACGTCGCGCGCCGCCTCCGGCACGGTCCGCACCCGTGTCCCCTCCGGCGCGCTGGCGCCGCGGAATGCGGTCGTGTCGCGGTCGCCGATCAGCAGCGTCACGGGCACGGCGACCCGCGACAGTTCCGCCGCGACCGGCTGCGTCTCGATCATGTCCGACAGCCGCGCCTGCGCCTCGCGCACGGCATCGCCGCCGGCGCCGGCATACTGCCCCGCCAGCATCGCCACCCAGCGGTCGTATCCGGGCCGCCACGTGCCGTGGTAATAGGTCTTCAGCTGATACGCCCTGATCGAGGCGGCATCGGTCTTCGCCTCCTCCGCGCGCAGCGTCGCCAGCGGGGCATAGGGGACTCCCTCCGCGAGCGTGTCGTTCAGCCCCAGCGGGTTGACGAGCATCACCGACGCCACGCCCTTCGGGTACAGCAGGGCATAGCGCACCGCGAGGATGCCACCGGTGGAATGCCCGACCATCGTCACCGGCCCGGTCACCCCTGCCTGCGCCAGCAGGTCGCGCGTCATCGTCGCCAGCGCCGCGAAGCTGTACTGGAACCCGGCCGGCTTGGACGATTTGCAGAACCCGATCTGGTCGGGAACGATGACGCGGTATCCCGCCGCCGAGAGCCGCCGGGCGGTATCGCCCCATGTCGCCGCGCAGAAGTTCTTGCCGTGCAGCAGCACCAGCGTCCGCCCGTTCGCCGCGCCGGCGGGGGCGACGTCCATATAGGCCATGCGTCTGTCCGCCGCCGCCGCATACCAGCGCACCGGATAGGGATAGGCGAAGCGTTCGAGGTTCGCGCCGACCTGCGTTGCGGGCGAAGCGGCGACAGCCGTGGCGGCCGCCATGGCGGCGGGGAGGGCGAGGATGATGCTCATCCCCGCCCAACGCCCGGACGCACAAAGCGACCCGACAGCGAACTGCCGGGCCGAGGATACGCTAGGGAGCTTCCTGGCGTGTGCGAGAGGCGGCCGCCGCGATCCGCGCGACCGCGAGAGGATTACTGGACGTTCGCGGCCACCCCGTTGTCGAGCGTTGCGACATTGTCAGCCGCGGAGTCGAGCGCGGGGTCGGCGAAGTTCGCCGTCGTGTTGCCCGGCTCCTCGCCCGGCACCGCGCCGTTGTCGGCGAACCCTTCGTCGGTGACGGTCAGGTTGTCGGCGACGGCGGCGTTCGATGCCTCGTCGGACTTCGAGCAGGCCCCGACCGACAGTGCGGCAATGGCGAGAAGCGATGCGGCGATGATCTTCATGACGTGAACCCTTTGACGATGGAACCTGCGGGAGGCGCGAAGTGCCTCGCGGCGAACCCGGCGGAGAAAGCCGGACCGGCCGACGCTGGCCCCACATCATCCGCCCGCCACCTGCGAACGATCGGATCCGCGGCCTTGGTATCGAACGACGTGAGCGACATGCGTCACCTCCCGCCGCCACTCATATCCCATCTAATCGGTAGGGATTGCAACTTCTGGTTTGCGCCGCCCAAGCTCCGATTGCGGACCCGGAATTACCGACCCCAAATTGCCGGCCCGCAATTGCCGGCCCGTATTTTTGGTGCCGCGGTTCAGTCGGTCCGCCCGATCCCCACCCGCGCCAGTTCGCGCTGCCGGTCAACGAACTGATGCTTCAGCGCGCCCGCAATGTGCAGGATCAGCAGCGCCAGCATCACCCAGCCGCCCAGCGCGTGGAACGTCTCGATCCGCTCGTGCAGCGCGCGCTGTTCCGGCACTCCGGCGGCGGTGCGGCCGATCTCGTTCAGCGGCGCGATCAGCGGCAGCGTCACGACGCCCCATAGCATCGTCGGGCCACGCGGACGCGGCGGCTGGCCACCGCCCTTGCCTTCGCCCGCCGGGCCGCCCCTCGACGTCGTATCGGGCTTCAGCGTCGGTGCGGGCGGTGGCGGAACGGGCCGGTTCGCCGCGGCCCAGACCGCGCCGGGCGACCCCGCCGGCGGATTGGACGATACCAGCGCCCATCCCGAAAACGGCAGTAGCAGCATCGCAATATAGAGCAGGACGTGGACGAGATGCGCCAGCCCATGCTCCCAGCGTGCCATCGGCAGGGGCGGCGGCGGCCGATGCGTCAGGCGCCAGCCGACCCGGATCACGCTGAGCACGAGGATCGTGATCCCCGACGAGACGTGGAATACGAAGAACCCGCGCGGCAGCACCGGACGCATCAGTCCCGACGCGAGATTGTACAGGATCAGCGCAGCGATCGCCCAGTGCAGCGCGATGGCGACGTTCGTATAACGCAGACCGCGCGAACCACCGCCGTGCCGCTGTGCCAAGGTCGCCATCATCATTCCCCGCTCGTTGCGACGCAGGAATGATCCCGCGGCGGATCAAGGTCAATGTCGACCGGTCAGCCCGGCCGGTAGCGCAGCCCCAGCCACAGCGTGCGCGGCGTCGCGCGTTCCAGGATATCGGCGCCGCTGATCCCGGCCTCGACCCGTTCGTCGAACAGGTTTTCCGCGCGCGCCTCGATCGCCAGCGCGCCGGTGACCGGGACGGCGACATAGGCATCCATCGTGGTCGCCGGGGCGAGGGACCGGGTATTCTGGTCGTCCTCGAACTGGCGCGCGACATGGCGCAGCGTCAGCGCCGCCGCCGCACCGCGATAGCGTGCATCGACCGTCGCAGACACCTGATCGCGCGGTGTCTGCGCGGGGCGCAGACCGTCGAGCGCCGCCGCCGCGCCCGACGCCTGCACGCGCGGATCGACATGGCTCCACGACGCGCGGACACCGACCGGGCCGGACCGCCACGATGCGTCGATCTCGAACCCGTCCGACGTCACCGCATCCAGATTCCGGCGCACGCGGTACGTGCCCCCCGCGGCGACGAAGCCGACCAGCGGGAAAGTGCCCGGCCCCCTGCCCGCCGTGACGTTGGCGACGGCATCGTCCAGCCGGTTGAAGAAATAGGTCGCAGCGATGCCGACCGTCCGCGTCGGCGCGATCGTGACGCCCGCCTCGACGCCCTTCAGCGCCTCGGGGGCCAGCGCCGCATTGGCCCCGGTCGCGTCCGCCCCGACCCGGAACGGCCGGTACAGCTCGTTCAGCGTCGGCAACCGCCAGCCGCGATACGCCGCCGCGCGCAGCGTCACGCCGTCCGCCGCCCGATAGGCCAGCCCCGCGCGTCCCGTCGCCTCGGTCCCGTCGCGATCCGGAAAGCGAAGGTCGTTGATCGTCGGGCCGATCGCGATCGGCCGCTCCACCAGCGAGCCTTGCGCGATCCGCCACCAGTCGATCCGCCCCCCCAGCGACAGCGTCAGCCGCCCGGCCTCGACGCTGCCGTCCGCGAACAGGCCCAGCGTCCGGTTCTCGCCGCCCGCGACGCGCCGCCGCGTCGGACTGCCGGCGACATAGGTGTAGAGTTCCTGTGTCCTGCCCTCGACGGTGCGCACGTCCGCGCCCAGCCGCAGCGCGATCGCCTGACCCAGCGGCGGCGCGACCTCGATCCGCGCGCCGATGCCGGTCGCGGGCGTATTGTACTGGTCCAGCGTCTGCGTCGCGGTCGATCGCGCCGCGTCGATGCTGGCGAAGCTCGACGCGAACACCCGCGTCTGGAGATAGGCGAGCGCCGAAAACCCCCAACGGCCGCGTCCGACCAGACGGATGCTGGCGTCTGCGCCCTGCGACCGGTTGCCGGTGAACGGCGTGCCCCGGTCGCGGCTGTCGATGAAGGCGGCGGCGTTGACCTGCAACTCGGTGGACGGTGCGACGCGGATCACGGTGCGCGCCGCCAGCGAAGCCTGTTCGAACGGCGCGGGCCGGTCGATCGGGCCGCGATCCTCCGCGACGGTCGGCGTGAAACCATCGCCCCGCGCATAGGCCCCGGACAGCGTCACGAACCCGTCCTGCCGCACCAGCGCGGCCGACCCGCGCGCATCGACGGACTCGCGGCTGCCATAGGCGACGCTGCCGCCGAACGGCGCGGTCGGCGTCGCGCTGTCGAGTTCGATCGTCCCCGCCAGCGCGCCCGGGCCGAAGAACCCGCTGCCGCCCCCGCGCGTCACGCGCACCCGCCCGATGCGGTCGGTGGCATAGGCGGGGAATGCGACCCAGCCGCCGAACGGGTCCGCCTGCGGCACCCCGTCCAGCACCAGCAGCGCGCGGCTGGCCGCATTGCCGCCGATGCCGCGCAGGGTGATGCCCTGACTGGTCGGATTGGCGCTGCGGCTGTCCGAGCGGCGAAATTGCTGAAGGCCGGCGACATCGGCCAGCACGCTTTCCAGCCGCCCCGCCGCATTCGCCGCGATCCGGTCGCGATCGATCGTCACCACGTCGAACGCGCGGTCGCCGGGCTGATCGGCCAGCCCGCGTCCGGTGACGACGATATCCGGGCCACTCTCCTGCGCCTGCGCCTGCGCCTGCGCCTGCGCCTGCGCCTGCGGGGAATACGCGCAGCCGATCAGCAGCGCGAACAACGAACGTCGGAAGGTCATCTGGTCAGCCTTGGCATGTCGGCGGTACGGACGGCTCTTCGACAGGGGCGCACATCGTCCCGACGGCGGTGCACCCGGCAATCGCCATCCGACCGGCACCGCATCTGCGCCTGTCTTTTCCCGATCATGGAACAGGACGTCGTCGCCCGGCCCGGATCGTGCCCGGCGCCAGGTCAGCGGCCTCGTTCCTGAAAATGGCGGAGAGGGCCTGAAAATGGCGGAGAGGGTGGGATTCGAACCCACGGTACCCGTGAGGGCACGCCGCATTTCGAGTGCGGTACATTCGACCACTCTGCCACCTCTCCGCGGAGGACGAACGGGCCCCGCAAAGGGCCGGTCGGTCGGTCGAGGGCGCGCCTCTAACCCAACATCACAGGCGCTGCAAGCACCTGCTTGTGCGGCGCGGCAGAAACACTAGATTGTCCGGATGGCTCCATCCGAACTTCCGGCCGTCGACGGCCCCGCCCCGATCGCTCCGCCCGTGGCGCACGCCCGGTTCGCGATCGGCGACGTCGTGCGCCACCGCATGTTCGATTTCCGCGGCGTGATCTTCGACGTCGATCCCGTCTTCGCCAACAGCGACGAATGGTATGATGCCATTCCGGAGCATATCCGCCCGCGCAAGGACCAGCCCTTCTACCACCTGCTGGCGGAGAACATGGAGTCGAGCTACGTCGCCTATGTCAGCCAGCAGAATCTGGTGCCCGACGACAGCGACGAACCGGTCGACCATCCGGCGATCTCCGGCCTGTTCACGGGGTATGCGGATGGCCGGTACGCGTTGAAGCGGGAGCATCGGCACTGATCCGCTCCGCATTCGAGGTGGCCTGAAAGAGGCGGCGGGATCGCTCCCGCCGCCTTTTTCATGTCCCTTCGGGCGGGAGGGATCAGAAGCTGATCCCGGCCCGTGCGTAGAGATACCGGCCGTTGAAGCCGAAAGGCGAGAAGCTGGAATAGGGGATGAAGTAGTTGTTGATCGTCGCCGCGGTGTTCAGCACCGGCAGGCGCGTCGGATAGACGTCGAACAGGTTGTTCGCGCCCACCGCCAGTTCGATCCCGCGATACTCGCCGCGAACCTCCAGATCGGTGATCCACTTCGGCTCCAGCGTCACGTCGTTCGCGGCGGTCGAACCCGGCGACAGCACCTTGCCGTAGCGGTTGGTCCGCGCCGTCACGCCGAGCGCGCCGAGCGACCAGTCGGCACCCAGGTTGATCTTGGTGCGCGGCTGCCCACGCTCCAGCCGCAGCGACTCCTGACGCCCGAACAGCGTCAGCGTCGGCAGCGTCGGCAGCACCGCGCGTTCGGTGATCCGCGTCTTGTTGTAGTTGAAGCCGCCGGTCAGCGAGATCTTGCCGATGCCCAGATCCGGCACGCGGTAGGTGCCGACGACCTCGACGCCCTGCGTCCGCGTATCGATGCCGTTGATGAAGAACCGGGCGGAGGTGATGTTGTTGATCCCCGCCGCACGCAGGATGTTGACGACGCCGGTACCCTGCAGATTCTCGGTCACGACGATGCGGTCGTCGATCTCGATGTTGTAATAGTCCGCGGTCAGCGTGAAGCCGCGGAACGGATCGAGCGTCACGCCGCCGCCGATGTTCAGCGACTTTTCCGCCTTCAGCGGCTGCGACCCCAGCGCCAAGGCGACGGGATCGCTGACCGCGAAGGTCCCGACCTCGACCAGCGTGCCGTTGACGTTGTTGGTGGCGAACGACGAGAAATATTGCTGCTGAAGCGACGGGGCGCGGAAGCCGGTCGAGATCGATCCGCGCACCGCAATGCCCCGGACCGGCGCGAGGCGGGCGGCGAGCTTGCCGTTCACCGTGTCGCCGAAATCCGAATAATGCTCGTAGCGCCCGGCGGCCTGCAGCGTGAAGGCGTCGCTGATGTCGGCGTCCGCCTCCAGATAGCCGGCGATGCTGTTGCGCGACCGGTCGGTGGCATTGGCCGGTCGGAAGCCGGGGAAGCCCTGCGCGCCCGCCGGTGCGGTGTTGGTCGTGGCGAACGGGCCGGCGGCGTAGCTCTGCACGTCACCCGCCACCAGCTTGTAGTTCTCGCGCCGGTATTCCGCACCCGCCGCCAGCGACAGGCTGGAGAGGAAGCCGACCTCCACCTGCTTTTGCAGGTCGAGGTTCACGACGTCCTGCCCGAACCGCGTGCCGCCGGCGTCGAAGCCCTGGTTGCTGTTCGGCCCGAACGAGGTGTTGTAGCTGTTGGCGATGTAGAAATCGAAGCCGTTATGGCCGTAGACGTAGGACAGGTCGTAGTTGATGCCGCCGCCGATCTGGCCCTTGATCCCGACCGCCGCCGAATAATCCTCCGACTCGCTGGTGATGAGGGGCAGGAAGCCGTCCGCATAGAAGGGCTGGCACGTGCCGCCGGCATAGTTGCAGTTGCGCAGGTCCTGGATCGTACCCGAGAACGTCGCGTCCGCCCCGGCGGCCCGGCGGTAGAAGGCCGCGCTCTCGCCGTCGCGCTTGCCGTAGCTGCCGAACACGTACAGCTCCGCCGACGCACCGAGATCGGCGCCGCCGTTGACGAAGAAGTTCAGGTCGTCGGTCTTGGCGTCGCCGTAACGGTGGTTGAGCCGGTCGAAGGTGAACTCGCGCGGATCGACCTGCCCGTTCGCCAGCCGCGGATAGATGCGGCGGGGATCGTAGCCGGCGCGGTTCGTCGCGTCGCGACCGCGATATTCGCCGGTGAAGTTCAGATAGCCCGATTCGCCCACCGGCAGGCCGATGTTTGCGGCATAGGTGATCGTCTCCCCGTCCCGCGCCTTGCGGTCCTTGCCGGTTTCGTCGAGCACGAACGTCCCGTCGGAGGCGCGGACCACCGGCTGGGTGCCCGCCCCGCCCTGCACGCCGGAAATGCCCGACACGTCCTGAAGCGAGGTGACATACTTGCCGTAGGTCGCCTGCGCACGGCCGCCCTCACGCTTCTTGAGCTGGATGTTGATGACGCCGGCGATCGCGTCCGAGCCGTACTGGGACGCGGCACCGTCGCGCAGCACGTCGATCCGCTCGATCGCGAGCGACGGGATCGTGTTGAGGTCGACCGCCGCCGAACCGCGCCCGACCGAGCCGTTGATGTTGAGCAGCGACGAGGTGTGGCGGCGCTTGCCGTTGACCAGCACCAGCGTCTGGTCGGGCGACAGGCCACGCAGGGTCGCGGGGCGCACCACGTCGGTCCCGTCGGTGATCGACGGCTGCGGAAAGTTGAACGACGGGACGAGCTGGTTCAGCACCTTGGCCGTCTCGGTATAGCCGGCATTGACCAGCGCATCGCCACCGATGACGTCGATCGGCACCGGGCTGTCGGCGACGGTGCGCCCTTGCGCGCGCGTGCCGATGACGAGGATCTCCTGCCCCGGCTCGGTGCCGACGGCTTCCGGATCGGCAGGATCGGCCTGCTGATCGGCCGGCGCGATCGTGGTTTGCGCGAAGGCCGGGGCCGACAGGGCCAGCGTGGATGCGGTGATCGACAGGACGAGACTGGTACGGCGCATGGAACCCCCTGATTTTGCGGTCGGGTTTCGCCCGATCCGGCATGACACTTGTATGACGGGGAGGGCCGCACTCAATCCCGCATACGCATGCCAGCGTCCTTTTGGCAGCACGCTGTTGCCGCGCCGCAACATGGCGAAAGCCAATCTTGCGTGCGCCGAAAGCCGCTCGGCGGTTGACATGCGGAACCGATCACCGTAGCTGGCCCTTCTTCCCCGGCGGGCATGTGCGTCCGGCGTGGGCTACGCATTTGGAAAGTGATGAGGGCCATGTTCGCAGTGGTGCGCACGGGCGGCAAGCAATATCGCGTCGCCGCCGGAGACAAGATCGTCGTCGAGAAGATCGACGGCGATGCAGGTTCGTCGATCACGCTCGGCGACGTGCTGCTCGCGGGCGAGGGTTCGGATCTGAAGAGTGTCGACGGCCTGACCGTCGCCGCCGAGATCATCGCGCAGGCGAAGGCCGAAAAGGTCATCGTCTTCAAGAAGCGCCGTCGTCACAACTATCGCCGCAAGAACGGCCACCGCCAGAATCACACGATCCTGAAGATCGTGTCGATCGGCGCGCAGGCATAACCGGCAGAGAATCGGGAGCTATTCGACATGGCACATAAGAAAGCAGGCGGTTCGTCGCGCAACGGTCGTGATTCGGCCGGTCGTCGCCTCGGCGTCAAGAAGTTCGGCGGGCAGGAGTGCGTCGCCGGCAACATCCTCGTCCGTCAGCGCGGCACGAAGTTCTATCCGGGCGTCAACGTGGGCATGGGCACCGACCATACCCTGTTCGCGCTCGTCGATGGTCGCGTGGCGTTCAAGCAGGGCAAACTCGGTCGCAAATTCTGCTTCGTGGAGCAGATCGCGCAGGCCGCAGAATAACGGGCAACCGACCGGGTTGCCCCGCAGGGTGACCCGGGTTCCGCACTGGAACCAGCTCTAAAAGGGAGACGGGTCACCCCGCCTCCCTTTTTTCGTGCTCCCTCCCCCGCGCCTGTCGCCGTCCCGTCATCATGACGTGGCAGGCGCAGCGCGACGCGACGAGGAGACACGACAACATGTTCGCGCGGACGGAGAGACTGTTGCTGCGCCCGGCCTGGCCGGAGGATGCCGCTGCGCTGGCATCGGCGCTGGCCGATGCACGCGTGGCCCGGATGCTGGCCCGCGTGCCGCATCCCTATACGCTGGACGATGCGGTCGCGCGCACGCTGGAGCCACGCGCCGCGCACGAGCCGCGATTCCTGATCGATTCGCTGGAGGGGGGAACACCCGTTCTGATCGGCGGCATCGGCATCGCCGACCGCGATGGCGAGGGCCCGCAATTCCATTACTGGCTGACCCCCGCCGCCTGGGGTTGCGGATATGCGACGGAGGCGGGTCGCGCCGTCATCGGCATGGCCCGTCACGCGCTGCCGATCGACCGGCTGGGCGCGTGGCATTTCGCGGACAATCCCGCCTCCGGCCGTGTCCTGCGCAAGCTGGGCTTTCGCCCGACCGGATCGGTGATGCAGCGCCCCTCGTTAGGGCGCGGCGGTATCGCGGACAGCGTCGAGTACGAGCTGGATCTGGGCGATCAACCGGAACTCAGAATCGCGGCGTGAGCCCCGTCCCCGGCAGGTTCGGGGACGGGATGCTGCGGTCAGTGCGTCGACTTCCAGTCTGCCGGGACACCGCTCAGGAGCGTCCAGGGCATCAGGTAGCCGATATATTCCTGTTCGCTGACCCTGTCGTCGCGGTTGGTGTCCATCAGTTCCGTCCACTTCCGTTCGGCGGCAGGATCCAGCTGGCCGCGCGGCGGTGCGGCGGGAAGGCTGGGGTCGCGGGACGTGTCGCGAGGCTCCATCGCCGACACTTCCCACATTTCCAGATAGCCCGAGCGGTTGACGTCCTTGTCCCGGAAACCGGGCTTCAGAAATTCTGCGGCTTCGTCAGGCCCGACCTTACGCGCAGGGATGTCGGCCATCCGGACGACCTTTGCCGGGTCCACCGACCGTGGCGGCAATCGTTCCGGGGTGGGCGTGTCCTGTGCGATCAGGACGATCATCAACAATCCAGCAATCATGGCGCTTCCTCCGGCACGTGAATGCCGCGGCTGCGCTTCGGGGAGCGGCAACGCGGCCCGATCGCCGTGATGCCCCAGCGCCTCCTCGGGAATGTCCGAAACATGGGGTATGGTCGATTGGTACTGCGGTTCGGCCGCCGCCAGACGGCGTGCCGCGACCAGCGACGACGTGACGCCCAGCTTGAGTCGCGCCATCTTGAGCCGCTTCTCGACCGCATGGACCGAGATGCCCAGATCGAACGCCATCTCCTTGGCCGTCTGCGGCAGCAGACGCCGGCGGAGACATTCCTTTTCGTTGCCGGTCAGCCGCGCAAGCAAGAGGTCGGTCGACGGATCACGCTGCATCGCGCGCACCGTTGGTACGACGCGGTGCGGGGACGAGTACGGCGGCGCTCATGCCCCCCTGTCGCACGATCCGCCGGATAGCGGAACGCGCGACGATGCCGGATCAGGCCGCGACCGCCAGCTTGCGCGCACCCGGCAGCAACGCGTCCTCATACTCGCTTTCCGCCAGCGCGATCAGCGCCCGGTCGTCGTGTTTCCACGGATGGAAGCCCGGCAGGAAATAGCTGAACCAGACGCCGGCGACCTTGCGGGCCATGCCGGGGCGGCCGAACGCGTACCAGAACAGCCGCCACCAGACCTTCGGTCCGGTCAGGCCATCCTGCCGCAGCAGTTCCAGCATGCCCTTGCGACGGCCCTGGAAGAAACGCTGCGTCGTGAGGAGCATGACGATCGACTTGACCTTCCACCGCTTGAACCGGGTCCAGTCCTTCGTCGCGTGCATCCAGGTGTCGTAGGCGACGCCCTTATGCTCGATCTCCTCCGCCGCGTGCCAGCGCCACAGGCCGGCCGCCTGCGCGTCGCCGCCCCTCAGATGCGCGGGGTTGGCGATCAGCTCGTGCGCCAGCATCGCGGTGAAATGCTCCAGCGCCATTGTCGCGGCGAGGTTGGCGATCAGCGGCCGGCCCTTGGTCAGCGCCAGCGCCTCGTCGACATGCCGTTCCAGCAGCGCCACGTCGTAGCCCTGATCGACGACGTGGCGGTTGAACGCGACATGCTCGCGGCTGTGGATCACCTCCTGCTTGACGAAGGACTGGATCTCGCCCGCCAGCTTTGGCGACGCGCCCTCGCGAAACGCCCGCACGCTCTCGACGAAGAACGCCTCGCCCTTGGGGAAGGTCACCGACAGCGCATTGTAGAACGCCGTCGCGATCGGATCGTCGTTCAGCCAGTAGCGCTTCATCACATGACCGCGCCCGAACCGCACGTCGCGCGGCGTGATCGTCAGGTCCGACGGCGTGATCGCCGCGCGCAGGTTTGCCTTTGCCACGAAACTCTCCAAAGATGGGGTTCGATCTCTACTTACACACATGTAAATAAAGCACCCTCCCGATCATGTCAATCGCCCCCTCCCCGCGCCGGCGGTTGAGTCCCGACGAATCGCGCAGCGTCGCGCTGGATGCCGCGCGTGCGCTGCTGATCGAAACCGGCCCGCAGTCGGTGACGCTGAAGGCGGTGGCGGGGCGAGTGGGCCGCACGCACGCCAACCTGCTCCACCATTTCGGGTCGGCCGCGGGGCTTCAGAAGGCGCTGGCAGAGCGGATGGCGGCGGACATCACCGCAACGATCGGCGAGGCGGTGCTCGCCGCCCGCGCGCGCCAGCGCGACCCCCGCGTGATCGTGGACCTGACCTTCGATGCGTTCGACAAGGAAGGTGCGGGCGCGCTGGCGAGCTGGATGATCCTGTCGGGCAACCGGGACGCGCTCGATCCGATCCTGATCGCGATCCACCGGCTGGTGGACCAGCTAGGGCAGGCGACCGGCATCGGCACCCGGCCGATCGCGGAGGAGACGCTGCAACTGGTGCTGCTCGCGCTGGGCGATGCGCTGCTCGGCCAGCCGATGGCGGACGCGCTGGGCCTGCCCCGGACGCGGGCGAGGGAGCTGGCGCTGGCGGCGCTGCTGGGGTCCGAAGCGGCACGGGATGACGAAAGCGCACAACCCGCGTAAGGGCGGCGCATGCATTTTCTCGATCAGGCCAAGATTTTCGTCCGTTCCGGCGCGGGCGGCCCCGGCGCTGTCAGTTTCCGCCGTGAAAAGTTCATCGAATATGGCGGCCCCGACGGTGGCAACGGCGGCAAGGGCGGCGACATCGTGTTCGAGGCGGTCGCGGGCCTGAACACGCTGATCGATTTTCGCTACACCCAGCATTTCCGGGCGCCGCGCGGCAGCGGCGGATCGGGCAGCAATCGCACCGGCGGCGGTGGCGACGACCTGGTCATCAAGGTCCCGGTCGGCACGCAGGTGCTGTCGGAGGACCGCGAAGAGGTGCTGCTCGATTTCACCAAAGTCGGCCAGCGCGAGATATTCTTCCGCGGCGGCGACGGCGGTCGCGGCAATGCCAGCTACAAGACCTCGACCAATCGCACCCCGCGCCAGCACGGCACCGGCTGGCCCTCGCAGGAAGCGTACGTCTGGCTGCGCCTGAAGCTGCTGGCCGATGTCGGCCTCGTCGGGCTGCCTAACGCGGGCAAGTCGACCTTCATCAACGCGGTGACCAACGCGCAGGCGAAAGTCGCGGAATACGCCTTCACCACGACGCGTCCGCAGCTGGGCGTGGTCCGCCACAAGCAGCGCGAGTTCGTCGTCGCGGACATTCCCGGCCTGATCGAAGGCGCGGCGGACGGGGCGGGCATCGGCGACCGTTTCCTGGGGCATATCGAGCGGTGCCGCGTGCTGCTGCACCTCGTCGACGCCAACGACACCGATGTCGCCGAAAGCTACCGCATCGTCCGCGAGGAGCTGGAGGCTTACGGGGCCGGGCTGGCCGAGAAGCCGGTCGTGATCGGGCTGAACAAGATCGACATGCTCGACGACGAACTGATCGAGGTGATGTCGAAGGAACTGGCGGACGCCAGCGGCGCGGACGTCATCCCGCTGTCGGGCGCGAGCGGGGTCGGCGTCGACTGGGTCCTCGACCAGTTGCTCGAAGCGGTCGGCCCCGCCGCCGACGCGCCGGTGTCGGACGACGGCGAGGAAGACGCCGTGGAGTGGTCGCCGATCTGATCGATCAGGCGGCCAGCCGGAATTCCTGTTCCGGCTGCTCCACGATCACCGGTGCCACGCCGGCGGCCTTGCCGCGCTTGCGGGTCGGAAAGATCAGGCGCGAGGCGAGGACGATCACGCCGAGCGCCGCATAGGTCGAGAGCACCGCGACCGGTGCCCAGATCAACGGTGCCGCGAAGGCGAGGCGCAACCACAGCGGGTCGAAGCCGAAATCCTCGGCGATGCAGCCGCACACGCCGAACAGGTTCTTCCACTCGGTGTCGGGCTGGGCGGCGGGGAGGTCGGTCATCGGTCTGGCTCCTGTCGGTGTGTTGCCGGGTGCTTCGCAGGAGCCGTGCCAATTCGCGGAATTGGCGGAAAAGTCGCACTTCGCGTTTCGCATCCCTCCATTCCGCTCAGCCTCAGCGCCAAGTGTCCGCAACCCGCGCCGTGTGGTTGGCGCATTTCGCCAAAGTGTTTCGGGCGATTGGCGGATCGTCGGGCGGGCTATAAGATGGATGAATGTCGCTTTTCCCGCCCGCCACGTGCCAGCGCCTGATCGTCAAGGTCGGATCGGCGTTGCTCGTCGATCCCGACGGGGCCGTACGGCGCGACTGGCTGGCGACGTTGGTGGCCGATGTCGCCGAACGCAGCACCGCCGGGCAGCAGGTCGCGATCGTCTCGTCCGGCGCGATCGCGCTGGGGGCACGGCGACTGGGGCTGGGCAAGGGCGGTCGCGCCAGCCTGGAGGATGCGCAGGCCGCCGCCGCCACCGGCCAGATCGCACTGGCGCAGGTCTGGGCGGACCTGCTCGGCGATTACGGGCTGACCGCCGCGCAGATGCTGGTGACGCTCGGCGATCTGGAGGACCGTCGTCGCTACCTGAACGCCGCGGCGACGCTCGGACGGCTGCTCGGGCTGAACGTGGTGCCCGTCGTCAACGAGAATGACAGCGTCGCCACCGAGGAAATCCGGTTCGGCGACAATGACCGGCTCGCCGCCCGCGTCGCGCAGGCGGCGGCGGCGCAGGGCGTCGTGCTGCTGTCGGATGTCGACGGCCTGTACGACGCCAACCCGCAGACCAGCCCGGCCGCCCGTCACGTACCCCGCGTCGAGCGGATCGAGGATGTCGCCGGCATGGCCGACGCCGGCTCCGGGTCCGGCATGGGATCGGGCGGCATGGTGTCGAAGATCGCGGCGGCGCGCATCGCCACTGCGGCCGGCATCCCGCTGGCGATCGCGTCCGGCCGGGTGGAACGCCCGCTGTCGGGCGAGCGCCGTCACACGCTGTTCGTGGCCGAACGCAGCGCATCGGCGCGCAAGGCGTGGCTGGCGGGTGGCCTGACCGCCGCCGGGACGATCCGCATCGACGCAGGGGCCGGTGCGGCGCTGGCGGGGGGCGGCAGCCTGCTGGCGGCGGGTGCGGTCGCCGTCGAGGGCGCGTTCGCGCGCGGCGACCTCGTCACGATCGCCGGGCCGGCGGGTCCGCTGGCACGCGGCCTGTCCGAATACGACGCCGCCGATGCGCGCCGGCTGCTCGGCCGTCGCAGTGAGGATCATGCGGCGATCCTTGGCTATGCGCCGCGCGCGGCACTCGTGCACCGCAGCCATCTGGCGATGTTGTGAATATTGCCATCACGCCGACCGACCTGCCGTTGCCTGACCGCCGCCGGAACCCCGGCCCGGTTCGGTGTCGGGATAGCGGCCGATGATCCTCGCCATCACCGGCGGCACGGGGTTCGTCGGCAGCACCCTGATCCGCCACGCGCTCGCCGCCGGCCACCACGTCCGCGCGCTCACCCGCCGGCCGCAGCCGCCGCAGTCCGGTGTCACGTGGGTTGCGGGTACGCTGTCCGATCCGGGCGAGCTGACCAGCGGCGCGGACGCGGTCGTCCACGTCGCGGGCGTGGTCAACGTACCGACCCGCGAGGACTTCGCCGCGGGCAATATCGAGGGGACGCGCACTATCCTCGCCGCCAGCGCGGGCGTTCCGCGCTTCGTCCATGTCTCCTCCCTCGCCGCGCGCGAGCCGATGCTGTCGAACTATGGCTGGTCGAAGGCGGAGGCCGAGCGGCTGGTCGAGGCCAGCCCCCTGCCCTGGACGATCGTCCGCCCGCCCGGCATCTATGGGCCCGGCGATCTCGACCAGCTCGACCTTTACAAGCTCGCGCGCCGCCGCCTCGCCCTGTTGCCGCCGCGCGGGCGCGTGTCGCTGATCGCGGTCGACGACCTTGCGCGGCTGTTGCTGACGCTCGCCACCTGCGACGCGCCGAAGACGATCTACGAGGTGGACGACGGCACCGACGGCTGGACGCACGCCGACTATGCCCGCGCGATCGGCGACGCGGTCGGCCGGCGCGTGCTGCCGGTCCACCTGCCCCGCACCGCGCTGGCGCTGGCTGCCCGGATCGACCGGCTGCTGCGCGGCGACGAGGCGCGCCTGACCGCCGACCGGGTCGGGTATCTCTGCCATCCCGACTGGACGGTCGATCCGGCGAAGCGCCCGCCCGCCGCACTCTGGACACCGTCCATCGCGACGCCGCAGGGGCTGGCCGATACCGCGGAGTGGTATCGGGCGCAGGCCCTGCTATAGCCGCAAGTCCGCCGTATTCTTCCGGCAAGGAACCGTAATGAGCGACCGCCAGAGCATCTTCGACACCGTCACCGCGCAGATCGAGCCTTTCAACAAAAAGGGCGTGGCGCTGACCGATGCCACCACGTTCCAGGGCGATCTGGAGTGGGACAGCCTGACCGTGATGGATTTCGTCGCGGCGATCGAGGACGAGTTCGACATCATCATCACGATGAACATGCAGGCCGAGATCGAAACCATCGGTCAGTTGGTCGATGCGGTCCAGAAGCTGCGCGCATGACCGAGACCGGCTTCCAGTCCGAGACGCTCGACCTCGATCCGCCGGCGATCGCTCCGCAGCGGGACCTGATGTCCAAATTCGATGGCCTGATCGCGGAGCGCAAGGCGCTGATCGACACGGGCGTCACCGATCCGTTCGCGATCGTGATGGAGCAGGTGAAATCGCCGACCGAGGCGGTGATCGCCGGCCGCGACACGATCCTGCTCGGCACGTACAATTACATGGGCATGACGTTCGATCCCGACGTCGTCGCCGCCGGCAAGACCGCGCTGGACCGGTTCGGGTCGGGCACGAACGGCAGCCGGATGCTCAACGGCACGTTCCACGACCATGTCGATGTCGAACAGGCCCTGCGCGACTTCTACGACATGTCCGGCGCGATCGTGTTTTCGACCGGATACATGGCCAATCTCGGCATGATCTCGACGCTCGCGACGAAGGGCGAGTATGTGATCCTCGACGCGGACAGTCACGCGTCGATCTATGACGGGTGCGCGCAGGGCAATGCGGAGATCGTCCGCTTCCGCCATAACTCGGTGGAGGACCTCGACAAGCGGCTCGGTCGCCTGCCCAAGGAGCCGGCGAAGCTGGTCGTGCTGGAAGGCGTGTATTCGATGCTCGGCGATATCGCGCCGCTGCGCGAGATGGTCGCCGTCGCCCGCAAGCACGATGCGATGGTGCTGGTCGACGAAGCGCATTCGATGGGCTTTTTCGGCCCGAACGGCCGCGGCGTGTACGAGGATCAGGGGCTGGACGTCGATTTCGTCGTCGGCACCTTCTCCAAATCGGTCGGCACGGTCGGCGGGTTCTGCGTATCGAACCACCCGAAATTCGAGGCGATCCGCCTCGCCTGCCGCCCCTATATCTTCACCGCCAGCCTGCCGCCCTCGGTGGTCGCGACCGCCGCCACGTCGATCCGCAAGCTCGCTGTCGCGCACGGGAAGCGCGCGCGGCTGTGGGAGAATGCGCGCATGCTGCACGGCGGGCTGAAGGCGATGGGCTTCAGGCTCGGCACCGAAACGCCGGAAAGCGCGATCGTCGCCGTGATCCTGGAGGATCAGGAGCAGGCGGTCGGCATCTGGCAGGCGCTGCTCGACGGCGGGCTGTACGTCAACGTCGCACGGCCACCGGCGACGCCTGCGGGCACGTTCCTGCTGCGCTGTTCGATCTGTGCGGAACATACGCCAGCGCAGCTTGCGACGGTGCTGGAGATGTTCCGCGCGGCGGGACGGGCCGTGGGCGTCATCGGCTGATCCGTAGCAACCGCTTTGCAGTGGTATACGATGGATGTATGTTGCCGGGGTGGAGCGTGATTACGACGATGGCGTGACGCGGGGTGGCGTCACGCGGTGGCAGACCGTCTCGCTGGGGGCGATGGCGCTGCTCGCTGCTGCGGTGCTGATCGCGCTCGTCGTCACGTTGCAGGGCGCCGATCGGGAGCGCGACCGCGCGCTCCAGCTCCAGACGCACAGTTACGACGTGATGATCCTCGCGCGCACGCTGTCGGGCACGATCGCGCGGGCGGAGGCGTCGCTGGGCCGCTACGTCATCTCCGGCGACAAGTCGCAGGGCCAGATATACTGGGACGAATGGACGCTCGCGGGGTCGCAGATCGACCGGCTCGACCGGCTGACCAACGACAATCCGGAACAGGACCCGGCGATCGAGAAGCTGCGCGAAGCCTATGAGGCGCGGGGCAAGGAACTGTCGGTCACCGCACTGTCCACGAGCTATGGCCGCAACAGCCAGGCCTATGCCCGCTATTATCAGGCACGAAAGGCCCCGGCGCTCAACGAGATCAACCGGGACCTGAACGCGATCATCGGCCGGGAACGGGCGCTGCTGCAACAGCGTGTCGCCACCGCGACCGATACGGTCGAACGCTCCAGCCGGATCGCCGGGGTGCTGGCGATCTTCGGCCTGTTGATCGTGCTGGGCGCGATCCTGCTCGGCTGGCTGTCGCTGCGCGCGGTCGGCGAGCGGGCGCTGGCGCGCGCCGATGCGGACGCCGCGCGCGAACATGCCGAGGCGCTGGCGGAGGCGGTCGCGCGGACCAGCGCCGAATTGCGCGAGCAGGAAGCCAAATTGCGACAGGTCCAGAAGATGGACGCGGTCGGCCAGCTGACCGGAGGCATCGCGCATGATTTCAACAACATGCTGGCAGTCGTGATCGGCGGAATCGAGCTGGCGCAGCGTAGCGTGCGGACCGACCCGGCCGCCGCGGAACGTCATCTCGACAGCGCTGCGGAGGGTGCGGACCGCGCCGCCGCGCTCACCCGCAGGCTGCTGGCATTCAGTCGCGAGGACGCGCTGAAGCCCGAGCCGATCGCCGCGGCGGCGCTCGTGGCGGAGCTGACCGACATGCTCGACCGGACGCTGGGCGACGGCGTGACGCTGGTGACGCGCAACGAGGCGGGCGACTGGCGGGTGCGCGCGGACCGGGTGCAACTGGAAAACGTGATCGTGAACCTTGCGGTCAACGCACGCGACGCGGTCGACGGACGCGGTACGATCGCGATCGTCACCGGCGCGGCCACCCTCGATGCGGAACAGATCGGCGCCTGCGCCGCGGGCGACTATGTCACGATCGCGGTTCGCGACGATGGCTGCGGGATGACCGGCGAGATCGTCGACCGCGTGTTCGAGCCGTTCTTCACGACCAAGGAGGCCGGCAAGGGCACGGGTCTGGGCCTGTCGCAGATCTTCGCGTTCGTGCGCAGCCAGTCGGGCGAGATCACGATCGACACCGCGCCGGGCGAGGGAACGGCGGTGACGCTCTACCTGCCACGCGACACGATGGCGGTCGCGAAGGAACCGCGGCGGACCGTGATCGCTCCGGCGCAGGTCGATCGCGACGGATACGACATCCTCGTCGTCGAGGACGATCCCCGCGTGCTGGCGGCGACGACCGGAGCGCTGGCGGAACTGGGGCATCGCACGATATCGTGCAGCGACCCGCTCGCCGCACCGGATCTGCTCGGCCGGCACCCGCATATCGACCT
The DNA here is from genome assembly GCF_001423765.1 of Sphingomonas sp. Leaf343. Taxonomy (GTDB): domain Bacteria; phylum Pseudomonadota; class Alphaproteobacteria; order Sphingomonadales; family Sphingomonadaceae; genus Sphingomonas. The sequence goes on along the minus strand of NZ_LMPG01000001.1, from coordinate 741,439 downwards.
GGTGATTTCGGACGTGCTGATGCCGCGTCAGAGCGGGCCGGAGATGGTCGCCGGGCTTGCGACGACATTTCCGCAGGTCGCCATATTGTTCGTCACGGGCTTCGCGGGCGATGCCAACGCCGCCGAGTTCGGCGATCATCACGTCCTGCGCAAACCGTTCACGCTGGCCGGGCTGGAACGGGCCATCGCCACCTCAATGCGCGAAGGCCGACCGTCGCCGGAGCAGATCGCCGCCGAATAGCCGGATTTTTCCCCTGACAGGCCGGCGATGCTGCGCCTATACCCGCGCCATCTTGCTGACCGAGCTCCCCCTCCGATGAAATCGATCGATCGCTATATGGCGCGCCTGATCGCGGTGCCGCTGTTCGCGACGCTGACGATCGCGTCGATGCTGCTGGTGCTGGACCGCATCGGCCGGCTGTTCGACTTCGTCGCGACGCAGGGCGGGCCGATCACGGTCGTGTGGCGGATGCTGGCGAACCTGCTGCCAGAATATCTCGGACTCGGTATTCCGATCGGGCTGATGCTCGGCATCCTGCTCGCGTTCCGGCGGCTATCGTCCACGTCGGAGCTGGACGTGATGCGCGGCGTCGGCATGAGCTATGGCCGGCTGCTCCGAGTGCCGTACATGTTCGCGATCCTGCTGGCGGCGCTCAACATCGCGATCGTCGGGTTCGTGCAGCCCAAGGCACGCTATTATTACGAACAATTGCGGTTCGAACTGCGGACGGGCGCACTGGGCGCATCGATCAAGGTCGGCGAGTTCACCCATCTCGGCGACCGCATGACGATGCGGATCGAGGAGAGCCGCGACAAGGGGCGCGATCTCAGCGGCATCTTCGTCCATGTCCAGACGCCGAAGAACGACTGGATCGGCGTCACCGCGGAGCATGGCCGGTTCATGGCGACCGACGACCCCAACGTCATCATCTTCCGCCTGACCAACGGCACGCTCGTCCACAACCGGCCGGAGTTCAAGGTGCCGCGCGTGCTGACCTTCTCCGCGCACGACCTGCCGATCAACCTGCCGAAGTTCGAGAGCTTCCGCCAGCGCGGCGGGCGCAATCTGGAATTCACGCTGCCCGAGCTCGCGAAGCTGGGCAAGGAAACCGGCAATCGCGAACTTCGCGCGTCGAGCCGGGCGGAGTTCCATTTCCGGCTGGTCGAGGTCGCGACGATGTTCCTGCTGCCGCTGCTCGCGCTGGCGCTGGCGATTCCGCCGAAACGGTCGTCGTCGTCGCTGGGCGTGTTCCTGTCGATCGTGATGATCGTGACCTATCACAAGGTGAACCAGTACGCGTCGGACATCGGCGCGCTGGGCCGGGTCGATCCGGTAATCGCGCTGTGGGGTCCGTTCCTCGTCTTCGCGGGACTGGTGTTCTGGATGTACTATCAGATCGCCTATGTCCCCGGCGGCCAGCCGATCGGGGCGCTGGAACGCGGCTTCGGCAAGCTGGGCAAGGCGATCCTGCGCCGCCTGCCCGGCCGCCGGCGAGAGGAGATGCCGGCGTGAAGGCGATGAGCTTCTTCCCGTCGCGGACCGTGTCCTGGTACATGGCGCGGCTGTTCCTCGTCCGCACCTTCGCGATCATGGCGGCGATCGTCCTGATCCTGCAGGCACTGGACCTGCTGTCGGAGACGGGCAACATCCTGGAGGTGCCGGGCAACGGCCAGGCGCAGGTCTGGACCTATGTCTCGCTGCGCGCGCCGCAGATCATCGCCTTCGTCCTGCCTTTTTCGGTGTTGCTCGGGACGATCCTGACGCTGGCGACGATGAACCAGAACAGCGAGATCATCGCGCTGAAGGCCGCCGGCCTGTCCGCGCATCAGGTGCTGGCACCGCTGCTGCTCGCCAGCTTCGGCGTGGCGATCATCTCGTTCGCGTTCAACGACCGTATCGCCAGCCGCGCCACCGCGACGCTGAACCAGTGGCAGAAGGTCAATTACGGGCCGATGCCGATCGATCGCGGCAACCGGTCGAACGTGTGGGTGCGCGACGGCGACGATCTGATCGAGGTCGAACAGACGCAGGGACGCGGCGCGAAGACGATCCTGCGCAACGTCACGCTCTACGACCGGGCCGGCGGCAGTCTGGCGGGTATCGTCCGGGCGCCGATCGGGCGATTCGAACCCGGCGGCGGCTGGCGGATCGGACCGGCGCTACGCTTCGACGTGGCGTCGGGGCAGCAGGTGCGGATCCCGTCGCTGATCGTCGGCCGGGATGCGCGGCCCGATCAGTTCACGCTGGCGACGGTCGATCCCGACGGACTGTCGCTGGGCGCGCTGAAGTCCGCGATCGAGGATTTGTCGGGGGCGGGCCGCCCGACCAAGGCGCTGGAGGGATCGCTCTGGCACAAATTGTCGGGGCCGCTGTCGGCGGTGTTGATGCCGCTCCTGGGCGGTGTCGCGGCGTTCGGCGTGGCGCGGTCGGGCAAGCTGTTCGTGCGCGCGGTGATCGGCATGGCGTTGGGCTTCACCTATTTCATCGCGGACAAGTTCGCGCTGGCGATGGGCAATCTCGGGGCATATCCGCCGTTTCTCGCCGCCTGGGCCCCGTTCCTGCTGTTCCTGCTGATCGGCGAGGCCGTGCTGTTCCGCACCGAGGAATAATCGCTCAGCGGCCGTACTCGACCGTGACGTCCTGCTTCACGCCGTGTAGCCCCATCACCTGTCCGGACTGGCAGACAGGGGCCGCGATCAGGCGCATCCAGCGTTTCTCACCCTGCAGCGTCGTGATCCGGGCATCGAGCGTGAACCCACGGCGATGGCGAATCGCGTAGGAGCGAAGCCGCTCCATCGGCGCGCGCGACTCCTCGCCGTAGAGCTTGACCGTTTCGGATCGGATGGCGGACCGGGCCGGGTTCATGCCGAACAATTCGTACACCGACCTCGACCATGTCAGCGCCTGGTCGGAAAAGTCGAAGGACCACGACCCGTCTAACCCGGCAGCAGTCGCCAAGCCTCCCTCAAGGTCGTGCAGACGCCCGTGTTCGAACCGGCAGCCGCTTTCATACAGCGGCCAGCTGTGATGAAGCGGCAATGGATCGGTCGGCAACATCGCAAGCCATCCTTTTGAACAGGAATGGTTCGTAGCGAAGAGCGATTAACAGTTTCCCCGTTCCGAAACGGGCACCACAGGTTTCAGCGGCGGACCATCGTACTCCGCCCGATCTTCCACACCAGCCCGGGCAACCCCGGATAGCTCGCCTTGTGATAGGGCGACTCCGCTTCCAGCAGCGCGGTCAGCCGGCGATGCGCCTCCCCCAGCGCATGATAAGGGACGCTCGGCAGCAGATGATGCAGCGCATGATAGCGCAGGCCGACGGGAGCCCAGAGCGCCGGCAGCAGCGATGGCGGCGGGACGTTGACGGTGTCGAGATACTGGGCGGTGACGCTCATCGGCTCGCCCTCGTTTTCCCAGAGATGCGCGACGAGCGTGCGGACCTGATTGACGACGGCGACCGCCGAAGCGACCAGCATCGCGATGCCGAACGACCGTAGCGGAATGACGCCGGTCGCGACCATCGCGACCAGCGCGAGCGCCCAGACGCTCGCCGCAGCCTCGACTCGGTTCCAGTAGGTGGCCGCATCGCCCTCCGGCGCGCGCCGGCGGAATTGCGGATTGATCGCGAGTGCCGAATACCGCTCGACGATCGCGCGACGCAGCGACGGCACCGCCACGGACAGCGGCGACAGGACGGCATAGCGGAACAGCAGCGCGACCGGCGCCAGCGCGGACACGACGATGAACAGCGGCAGCGTCCACGGCTTCATCAGCGCGAGCGGCAGGTATTCGGGGTCCTCGACCGTGCCGTAGCGCGTCTTCGCGTGGTGCAGATTGTGCACCCCTTCGTACATGAAGGACGGGATCAGCATCGGAATGCCGACGATCAGGTTCCAGCCCAGCCGGAAATGCGGCAGGCTGCTGTGCTTCATATGGCTGACTTCGTGGATGAAGCTCATCGCACGGTACAGGCCGAGCATCGCGATCGCGCCGCCCAGCACGACCAAAGCGGTCGACGACGCGGTGACCGCGACGGCCAGCGCGCTGTATCCGACCAGTGCCGATGCGATCAGGTCCGCCCAGTAGATGGCAGGCCGGGGCTGCGACAATTCGCGGGTCAGGTCCGCCGCGGCGCGCAGCATCGCCTTGTCGTCGGCGATCCGCGTCGTACCTGCGACAGGTGGCGTCGTCGCGCGATCCAGAGTCATGCTCGTCATACTCGTATCCATCACACCGAAATAGTGGCGACAGCATGACGTTTACAGGTCGATTAGCGCGCCGTGCTGACGGAAACTTCACTCGCCATGATCGGACAGGCCGGTTACACCGCCCGGCATGAGTGACATCGTCATCCGTCCGATCGACAGCAAGCGTGATCGCAAGGCCTTTGTCGACCTGCCTTTTCGCCTGTACGCGAACGATCCGCACTGGGTGCCGCCGCTGAAGAACGAGGCGCTGGGCCTCATCACGCCGGCCAAGAACGGCTGGTTCAGCCATGCGAAGGCTCAGCTTTTCCTCGCCGAGCGGGATGGCCGCATCGTCGGTCGCATCTCCGCGCATATCGACACTCTGGCGCTGACGATGGACCCGGCGCAGGGCTTCGGGCCGGGTGTCGGCCAATGGGGCCTGATGGAAGCGGAGGATGAGGGTGTATTCCGGACGCTGCTCGGCAGCGCGGAGCAATGGCTGCGCAATCAGGGCATGACGCGGGCACTCGGCCCGATCTCGATGTCGATCTGGGAAGAGCCGGGTCTGTTGATCGACGGCTACGATCACGATCCGACGATCATGATGGGCCATGCGAAACCCGAATATCGCGGCTGGATCGAGGCGGCGGGCTATGCCCCCGTCAAGCAGTTGCTGACCTACGATCTGGATATCACGAAGGAATTTCCTCCGATCGTGCAGCGGATCATCAAGTCCGGCGAGAAGAACGAGCGAATCCGCATCCGCGAGGTCGACAAATCGAAGTTCGACGAGGAAGCCGCGACGATCCTGGCGATCCTGAATGACGCATGGTCGGACAATTGGGGATTCGTGCCGCTGACGCCGCCCGAGATCAAGGATGTCGGGGTCAAGCTGAAGCCGATCGTATTCAACGATCTGATCCGCATCGCCGAGCTCGACGGCCGGCCGGTGGCTTTCATGATTACGCTGCCCGACCTGAACGAAGCGATCAAGCCGCTGAACGGATCGCTGCTGCCGTTCGGCTGGGCCAGGCTGCTGCTGTGGCTGCGCAAGCCGCAGGTCCGCACGATGCGGGTGCCGTTGATGGGCGTGGTCAAGGAATTGCAGGCGTCGCGGATGGCGAGCCAGCTCGCCTTCATGATGATCGAATATATCCGCCGCGCCTCGATCCAGCGTTATGGCGCGAGCCGGGGCGAGATCGGCTGGATCCTCGACGACAATCAGGGGATGCGGTCGATCGCGACGACGATCAATTGCGATATCAACAAGGTCTATCAGGTCTACGAACGCACGCTGTAGCGGCTATCCCGCGTCCGGGATCGCCGCCACCGCGTCGGCAGGTGTCGATCAGATCGCCGGTTCGAGGCCCAGACGGCTCCAGTCCTGACGGCTGCGGCAAACCTTGCGGACGGTGCCGGGAGCGGTCACGTCGTCGAGGAAGCAATAGGTCGTGCCCTTCGTGACGGGACGCTCAGGCGCGCGCAGGGCGGTGTGCAGCATCTGACGGTTGATCGTCGCGCCCCAGACCGAAGCGGCCGGGAAAGGCTGTGCGGTCATCGTGGCGGCGGCGGAGGCGAGAATGGCGATCAGCATGGCGGTGGTTCCCTCTTGCGAGCCGGTCCAATCCGGCTTCACAGGACGTACTGCATTACCCGTGCCAAACGCAGACCGACGGAAAACCAAGGATTTTCCCGGGAAACGCCATATATGGTCCGCCAACTGGTAGGATATCGCGCCAATGTGCAGCGGATGCGTGGATCCGCTGAGGTCCTGCCGACCTAGAACAGCGCGGCGATCCCGGCATAGACGCGGACGTCCGGCGCATCATGGTTCAAACCGCCGACCGCCTCCGCGAAGAACGCCCGTTGCGGCGCGACCGTCCAGAGGCAGCCCAGCCCCGCCACCGCCTGCGTCGTGGCGCCAGCGGGATCGTCGTCGCGCGTGACCTGCGCCTCGATCGTCGCGGAAAAGGCGTCGCTGAACGTGATCGCCACGGCCGCGACGGCACTGCCCTGAACGTGGCGGCCATGCCCATCCTCGTCCACCGCCGCGTCGAGTTCGCCGGTGGTGCCGATGTTGATCGTGTCGGTCAGGTCGTAGGTGACCGGCAACACGACGCCCGCGCCCCAATCCCCTGCCCCGACCGGCGATCGCCCGACCGGCAACGTCACGAAGGGCTGGATACCGAACGACAGGCCCGTCCCGTCCGGGTTGCGCAGGTTCTGACGCACGCCGATCGTCACGTCGCCGACGCGCGCCTGCTTCTCCACCGTACCGGCGACGCGGTCGCGGGTGCGGAAATGGCCGTAGGGCGTCCATTCCAACTGCAACTCGGTCGACGGCCCGACGCCTGCCCGGACCAGCAGGTCGCCGGCCAGCACCGTGTCGATCCGCTGGTCGGCATCGCGCTCCAGTTGCCAGTCGCCGAGCGTCGCCTCGACATGCACCCGTCCCGGCTGCGTCGTGCAGGCGGAGCTTTCGAGCGACGGGCTGTTCGGGCAGAAGCGCGGTTCGTCCTGCGCCCATGCGGCGGTCGGCAGCAGCAGCAGCGCCGCGACGGCGAGCGGCTTCACCGCAATGTCACGAAGGTCGGCGCGTGATCGCTGGCCTTTTCACGGCCGCGATACGCCTTGTCGACGCCCGCCCCGACCAGACGGTCGGCCGCCTGCGGGCTCAACAGCAGATGATCGATGCGGAAACCGGCGTCCCGCTGCCACGCACCCGCCTGATAGTCCCAGAACGTCCACACGCCGCCCCTGGGCTCGCGGGTCCGCAGCGCGTCGGTCCAGCCCTGCGCCAGCAGACGGCGATAGGCGGCGCGGCTTTCGGGCTGCATCAACGCATCTTCCTGCATCGCGCGCACCGAATAAGTGTCGTCGTCGTTGGGGATGACGTTGTAGTCGCCCGCCAGCACCGCGGGCCGCTCCTCCGCGAGGATCGCCGCCGCCCGTTGCGCAAGCCGTTCCATCCAGCGCAGCTTGTAATCGAACTTGGGTCCGGGCCGGGGATTGCCGTTCGGAAGATAGAGCGACGCGACGATCAGGCCGTCGACGTCGCATTCGAGATAGCGACTATGCTCGTCCTCCGGCTCACCCTCCAGCCCCCGCTGCCGCTCGACCGGCGTTTTGCCCCTGGCGAGCACCGCGACGCCGTTCCACGCCTTCTGCCCATGCCAGAGCGCGCCATAGCCGGCGTCCTCGATCTCCTTCAGCGGGAACGTCTCGTCGCTCGACTTGAGTTCCTGAAGACAGACGATGTCCGGCTGGTCCTCGGTCAGATACTCGATGACGCGGGGCAGCCGCGCCTTGATGCCGTTGACGTTGTAGGTGACGATCTTCAAGCGCGTCAGATCGCGAAGCTGGTGCCGCAGCCGCAGCCGGACGCCGCCTGCGGATTTTCGACCCGGAACGCCGCGCCGCCGAGCGATTCCACGTAATCGACCGAGCAACCACGCACGAGATCGAGGCTGACATCGTCCACGACCAGCTGCACACCGTCCGTCTCCGCGACGGTGTCGTTGGCGTCGGGCGCATCGGCCAGGCCGAATTTATACTGGAAGCCCGAACATCCGCCGCCATCGACCGACAGGCGCAGCACGGCAGGCTTGTTCTGACGGGAGGCGATCGCCGCGACGCGCGCCGCCGCGGCGGGGGTCAGCGCGATATCGACAGGGGCGGTATCCGGAGCGAGAGTGGCCATGGGCGACAGATAGGCTTCGGCCGACGCCCCGGCAACCTGTCAGTCTTGCGCGGCGGGCCCGTCGACCGACACCGGGATCTGACGGACGCTGCGGTCCTGCGACGCGAGCAGATAATCGGCGGTGGTCAGGAACGGCACCGGATTGACCGCGTGGCCGTCGATCCGGACCTCGTAATGGAGATGCGGGCCGGTCGAGCGGCCGGTCGAGCCCATCAACGCGATCAACTGCCCGCGCTGCACGCGGGTGCCGTCGGTGACGAGGATCTTCGACAGATGGCCGTACCGGGTCGCGATGCCCTTGCCGTGGTTGATCTCGACCATGTTGCCGTAACCGCCCTGACGCTCGGCATGGGCGATGATGCCGTCGGCGGTGGCGTAGATCGGCGTGCCGACCGGGCCGGGAATGTCGACGCCCGCATGCATGGCCGCCGAACCGCGGAACGGGTCGGAACGGATGCCGAAATTGCTGGTGAACTGCAGCTTCGTGACCGGCTGGACGGAGGGGATTGCGATCCCGCCCTGCTGGCTGCCGGTCGATAACGTATCGAGCTTCTTCCAGGTCTGGAACAAGGTGCGGAACTGCTGGTCCGCCTTCAGGTCGGCCATCGTCTCGGCGCTGTTGGCCGGGATGTACTCGCCACCGACCGCGGGTGCCCCGGCTGCTGCGGGTGGGGCGACCTTCGTGGTCTGGGCGGCGATCGGAGATGCCAGGATCATCGCGGCGACGGCAGCGACGGAAGAGAAGCGAATGTTGGTCATCAAGCCCCAAAAATCAGCGCCGTCCGCATCGCCGCGGGCGGCTCGTCCATCCCAATCCTGATCCGCAGCCCCACCGCGCTTCAGTCTTGAGCGTGTGTGGCCGGATTGGTCAGACAGATGCAAGGGGTGCGTAGAAGTCCCGCGTCAGACCGGCAGCCGCGCGCGCCGAGTCGTTGAACGGCGGCTTAAGCACGCCGCGAAAATACCTCCGGACCAGCATCTGCCAGTGCGGCGCGGGCAGGATTCCGGCGTTCGCACACAGATAGCCGAACCATTTCGCACCGAATCCGACATGCCGAATCTCGTCGGTGTAGATGCGGTGGAGGATGCGGCCGCTGACCGGATCGCCGGCGGCGTCGAACCGCGCCACCGTCTCCGGCGTGACGTCGAGGCCCCTCGCCTCCAGCACCATCGGGACGATCGCCAGCCGCGCGGCGGCATCGTGCGCGGTCGACGAAGCCGCCTCCCACAGGCCGGCATGCGCGGGCATGTCGCCATAGCCGGACCCCAGCGCCCTCAGCCGGCGGTCGAGGATCGCGAAGTGCATCGCCTCGTCGGCGCCGACCGACAGCCAGTCGTCGACGAAGCTGCGCGGGAACTGCGCGCCGAACCGGCCGGCGACATCGAAGGCCAGATCGATCGCGGAGAATTCGATATGAGCGAGCGCATGCAGCAGCGCCAGCCGCCCCCGCTCCGATCCGCCGCGCCCCCGTTTCGGCATGCGACCGGGCGGCAGCAGTTCGGGGCGTGCCGGCCGGGCAGGCTCATCGGGCGGCGCCACCGCGAAGTCATGGCCCAGCGCCCCGCGTCGCCACGCGCGGGCGACCGATCGCGCGGTACGCACCTTGTCCAGCGGCCCGGCGGTCAGGAGTACCCGGCGGCAGGCGCTGGCCACATCCTCCATCAGAGCGCCCGGGCAGCGTCCAGCACGGCATCGACATGGCCGGGGACGCGGACCTTGCGCCATTCACGGACCAGCATACCGTCCGCGGCGAACAGGAACGTCGCGCGCTCGATCCCCATATAGGTCTTGCCGTAAAGCTTCTTCTCGCCCCACACGCCGAACGCCTCGCAGGCGCTGCCGTCCTCGTCGCTGGCGAGGTCGATGGCCAGCGCATGCTTGGCCGTGAACTTCATGTGGCTGGCAGGGCTGTCCTTCGAGATGCCGATGACGCGCACCCCAGCCTCCGCGAAGGCCGGAGCGGCGGCGGTGAAATCCTGCGCCTCGCGCGTACAGCCGGACGTGTCGTCCTTCGGATAGAAGTACACGACCAATGGCGCCCCGATCGCGGCGAGGTCGATCGCGCCGTGCGCCCCCGTCACCGTTGCCGCCGGTATCCTGTCCATCATGCCACTCCGTTCCAGACCCGCTCGACCTCCTGCCGGGCCGAGTCGAGACTGGCAACCACCGCATCCCAGTCGGGCAGCCGCAACGCCGCCGCGACAAGCGTCCGCGTCGCGTCCGCCGGCGGTTCCGCATCGGGCGCGACGAGGCGCATCGTCACCAGCAGCCGCGCGAGCAGGTCATAGGCGGCACGCAGCACGGGTGGCACCAGCCCGGCCGTCGCCAGTCCGTCGATCGCCCGCTGAAGCTGTGGATCGAACGCGGTGCGATGCGTCAGTTGCAGGACGTGGACCGCAAACTCCAGGTCGACGAGCCCGCCCGGCAGCAGCTTGGCGTCCAGGGGTCCCTTGGCCGGCTTGTGGCGTGCCATCTCGGCGCGCATCGTCCGCGCCTCCGCGACGATATCCCGTTCCGGTCGATCCCCCGCGAGGACGCGGGCGACGATCGCCGCCACCGCGTCGCGCGCCTCCGCCGACCCGAACACGACGCGGGCACGGGCAAGCGCCATATGCTCCCACGTCCACGCCTCCTCGCGCTGGTAGCGGGCGAAGCTGTCGAGCGACACGACCAGCGGTCCCTGCGCGCCGGATGGACGGAGGCGCGTGTCGACGTCGTACAGCGGCCCTGCGGCGGTCGCGACCGACAGCGCCGCCGTCACCCGGCTGGCCAGACGGGTGTAATAGAGGGTCGCGCCCAGCGGCTTCGCGCCATCGGACTCGCCCGCGAAATCGCCCGTGAACAGATAGACGAGGTCGAGGTCGGACGCATGCGTCAGCGCCTGTCCGCCCAGCCGCCCGAGCGCGAGGATGACGAACTCGCTGTCCGGCACGCGGCCGTGGATGCTCCGGAACTCCGCGATCGCCGCATCCGCCAGCACCGCCACCGCCGCCTCCGCGACGCGGGCATATCCGGCCGCGACGGCCAGCGGGTCGGACGCGCCCAGCACGATTTGCGCGCCGAGTGCGAACCGCACCTCCCCCACCACGCGGCGGACGTGATCCAGCCGCGCCTGATAATCCACGACATCGCCACCGCGCATCCGTTCGGCGAGGTGTTCCACTTCTCCGACATCGTCCAGCGCGGACGCGTCGATCAGGCCGTCGATCAGCGCCGGCTGCCGCGCGAGCTCGTCCGCCAGCGGGGCGGCATGCGCGAGGATCGTCGAGAGTTGCTCCGCCAGCCCGGGCCGCGCCTCCAGCAGGCGGAACACGTTGATCGCGCTCGGCATCCGCTCCAGCACGCCGTCCAGCCTCGCCAGCGCGCGCATCGGCTCGGGCGCACGGCCCAGCGCCTCGACCAGCACGGGCAGCACCGCCTCCAGCGCCTCACGCGCGGCCGCGCTGCGCAGCGCGGCGTACGTCCCCGCCCGCCACGCCGCGATCCGCTGCGCCGCCGCCCCGGCCTCCGCGAAACCCGCCGCCGCCAGTTCGTCCACCAACGTGACCGGATCGCGCGAGATCCCCGGCCGCTTGTCGTCGTCCAGCGCGTCATAGACCCGCCCGACCCGCTCCGTGGGTCCACGCAGCAGCGCGATCAGCGCGTCGCCATCCGGCAATCCATGCAGCCCCGCCACCGCCGCCAGCCCCGGACCGGCGGGCAGCGCATGCGTCTGGCGATCATCGATCATCTGCACCCGGTGTTCGATCGTCCGGAGCAACGTGTAGGCCGCCGCCAGCGCCTGCGCGTCGTCGACGTCGATCCAGCCGGCGATCGCCAGCTCCTCCAGCGCGTCGCGGGTCGCCGGCGCCCGCAACGCCCTGTCGCGGCCGCCGTGGATCAGCTGGTGGATCTGCGCGTAGAACTCGACCTCGCGGATGCCGCCGCGCCCGCGCTTCAGGTCGTAGCCGGGGCCGAGCCGCTGACCCTGCGCGTGATGGTCGCGGATGCGGCGGGACAGGTCGCGGATCTCGCCCACTGCCCCGAAATCGAGCGTTCGCCGCCAGACGAACGGACGGACGGCGTCGAGGAACCGCTGGCCCAGCGCGATATCCCCGGCCGCCGCCCGCGCGCGAATGAACGCGGCCCGCTCCCACGCCAGCGCCTGGCTTTCGTAATAGGCGATGGCGCCGTTCACCGGCAGCGCGATTGGCGTCGCTTCGGGCGACGGCCGCAGGCGCAGGTCGACGCGCAGTACATAGCCGTCGCCATCGCGTGCCTGCAGCAGCTCGACCACGCGTTTGGCGATCCGCACCGCCGCCTCCTCAGGTTCCTCCCGCGCACGACGAGGGAGCGTCAGCGGGTCGAAGATCAGGATGGGATCGATATCAGATGAATAATTGAGCTCGCGCGATCCTTGCTTGCCGAGTGCGATCGCCGCGAAGCCGCGCGGTTCCTCCCCCGGGTAGCGCTCGACGATCGCCGCGCGGATCGCCTCGTCCAGAGCGCGGTCCGCGAAATCCGTCAGCGCGGCGGTGACCTGCGTCAGGTCGTACCATCCGGCGAGATCGCCCAACGCCACCGTCAGCGCTACGGCACGACGCTCAAGCCGCAGGCGGCGCGCGACCGGCATGTCGGCGTCGATGTCGGGCATCGGCGCAAGCGAGCCGGTCGCCGCGCGGTCGACGATGCCCGGCTCTCGACGCATCAACAGCGACAGGAAGGGCGACCATCGCTCGGCGCGATCCACTGCGTCGTTCAGCGCGGCCGAATCGCCGTGACGGCTCATGTCATTGAACCGCAACGAAACATGATCTGTGTCGTTGATGATGCCATGACATGGGCATCCATTCCGATGATCGACGAGGGCGACGGCCAGATCGTCCGTGCGCCCCGTGCCACGGATGCGATCGGCATGACGCTACGCGATGCGTTCGGTAATCTGGCGAACCTGCCGGATGATATGCAGCGCCTGCTCCAGCGGCTCGATCGTCCTGCTCCGGAACGGGGCTGACCTGATCGCAGGCGGGTCAACGCCCCCGGCTGAGATGTTCGACATCGCCCATGATCGAATCCAGCGCGGTGATGCTGGTATCCGTTTCATGCTCGCTGCGCGCCGGCAGCGATCCGTCGCTCAACAGCGTCTCCAGCGCGACGCGGCCACGCGCGACACGGCTCTTTATCGTGCCGACCGCGACCTGACAGATCTCGGCGGCTTCCTCGTAGGCGAAGCCGCCCGCGCCGACGAGGATCAACGCCTCGCGCTGCGGCTGCGGCAGGTGCATCAACGCCCGCTGCATATCGCCCAACTCGACATGACGCTCCTGACTGGCGGGGGCGGCGAGAATGCGGTCGGCGACCAGATCGTCCCACTCGCCCTTGAACCGGGCGCGGCGCATCTGCGACAGATACAGATTGCGCAGGATGATGAAGGTCCATGCGCGCATGTTCGTGCCGGCCTGAAACCGCTTGCGCGCGGCCCACGCCTTCAACAGCGTCTCCTGCACCAGATCGTCGGCAAGGTCGCGGCTGCCCGACAGCGAACGGCCGAACGCGCGCAAATGGGGAATCACTTGTCCAAGCTGCTGCTTGAACTCGGGATCTGATAGCGAGACATGCTCCACGACGGGAGCTTCCTGCTCCTCGTCGTCCTCGTCACGCAGCATCGGCTGGGTCATTCATGTCCGATCGCAATAGTCGGCGCAGCGCGCGCCGGTGCGGAAGATAGGCGACGACCCGGCCCTTTGCCAGTCGCGCCATCGGAAAACCACCTGTTCCTAGTCGTTTCGTCTAGCGGAACACGATCACCGCGAAGATCACGATCACCAGTATCAGGGAAATCGGCAGGATGTACCGCGTCATATGCGGCGTCGATCCCGCGCGCGCTTCTTCCGTGGTGACATGGATGGGTTCGTTCGGATCAGCCATGACGGGTCAATGCTCCAAAGTCGTTTTGGGTCCGTAATGCCCGCGGGCGCACGACGGGGTGCAGGCCGCGGGCCATGACGTCATTCCGACGGAATGGTCGCCTGGTCGAAGAACAACGCCTGGCTGATCGCCGCCTTCACCGTCGACCGCTGGAAAGGCTTGGTGATGAGGAAGGTCGGCTCCGGCCGCTCGCCCGTCAGCAGACGTTCCGGGAAGGCGGTGATGAAGATCACCGGGACCTCGAACTCGGCCAGGATGTCCTTGACCGCGTCGATGCCCGAACTGTCGTCCGCCAGCTGGATGTCGGCGAGGACGAGGCCCGGACGATCCTCCATCGCCAGCCCAACCGCTTCGTCGCGCGTCACTGCGATGCCGGTGACCTCGTGGCCCAGATCGCGCACGATCGTCTCGATATCCATCGCGATGATCGGCTCGTCCTCGATGATGAGGACGCGGGCGCGGGTCTGCTGCTCGATCTCGGCGAGCGCCTCCGCGACCAGCGTCTCGACCTCCTCCGGCTCGACGTCGATCAGATAGGCCGCGTCCTCCGGGGTGAATCCCTCCATCGCGGTCAGCAACAACGCCTGCCGCGACAGCGGCGTCATCCGCGCCAGCCGTGCCCGCGTCAGCGCCTCCGCACCGTCCGCCTCGCCCGTCGCATCCATCTCGTCATAATTGGCCGACGCCCAGATGCCCTGGAACATGCGGTAGAGACCCAGCCGCGGCTCCACGTCCTTGGGGAACTGGTCCGGCGCGGCGACGATCGCCTCCAGTGTCGCACGGACATACTTGTCTCCGTGGTTCTGGCTGCCCGTCAGGGCGCGGCCATAGCGGCGGAGGAAGGGCAGATGCGGTGCGAGTTGCTGTCCGAGCGACATGAGGCGAAGTGACTCCCTGGCGTTAATGGGCGACCGCGCACGCCTTTCGTGGCGCAAAGGCTGGCCGCAGAGACTGATCCACGTACAAATGCAATTCGACATGCCCCGGTTGCACGGAAATCGCACCCCCGGAATTTTCGTGCCCGCAGGGAACAAACGAAATGCTGTTTGGTTTCCTCGCGCAATCGGGTCACCGTGGATTTGTGGCATCAGCCATAGCGGGGATACCGGGTTCGACATTGTCGGCACGTCGACTGGAATGGGTAAGCACCCGCCCGGCGCAGCCTCAGGGGGATACGGTCGGTTGGGTCAGGACAGTACATCGAAGATTCCGGCAGACACGCGTTCGTCCCCGCCGGAACCGGGATCGCGAGGGTCGAAGCCGCGCGGACCCGACGGCGCGATGGACCAGCCGGTCGGATCGGCGCTCCGATCGGTCTATCAACAGACCGTCGAGGAGAAGGTCCCCGACGACCTGCTCGACCTGCTCGGCAAATTGAACTGACGGAATCGCGTCATGGCAGATGACGCCGCTATCCGGGTTGATGTCCGGACCGGCGCAGACGCCGGCGGCCTTGAGATGACCGAAACCGCAGGCAAGTGGTCGCGACTGTCGCTGTCGCGGCTGCCCACCGGCGCGAAGCTGTTGCTGGTTCTGAGCGGCGCGTTGTTGCCGCTCGCCCTGATCGCGATCGTCGCGACGTTGCAGACCACGCGCCTGACCGACGCCGAGGCCCGCTCGCGGCTCAGGATCGCCGCCACGGAAAGTGCCCGATCGATCGCCATCGAGCTGGTCGGCGACATGACCGCGCTGCGCGTCGCGGTGAACGCACTCGACATCGATCCCGCCGATGCGCCCAGTTGCGCTCGCGCGCAGGGCGTCTTCGCACAACAGGCCTCGGTCGGCGCGCGCTTCGAGATCGCGGACCGCATGGGCCATGTGCTGTGCGGCGAACGCCTGCCCCGCTCGTCCGCGACGGCGACCGATGCCGCGACGACCGCCAGCATCGTGCCCGATCGCGGTCTGATCCTCGCGATCAGCGCGCCGCGCAAGGACGTCGTCGCCCGCGCCTTCTTCCCGCAGGATTTCCTGCGCGAACTCGGCCGTCCGACCAGCCGTGCGACGACCTTTGCCAGCGCATTGATCCTCGACGACGAGGCGATCGACCTGGAGCCGCTGCCCGATGGCGGCCCGCTCCAGCGCATGGAGACGATGCGGACCGAACTCGGCATCGCCGGCCTCGCGCTCAGGACCAGCGTCCGCAGCGCACCGGTGACGTCGTCGATGGTCGTCGCGATGCTGCTGCCGCTGCTGATGTGGGCCGCCGCTGCGTGGATCGGCTGGTTCGTGGTCGACCGCCTGCTCCTGCGACCCCTGCGCGATCTGCGCCGCGAGATCGCCTCGTTCAAACCTGGCGAGGAAGTGCCCGTGCCGCCGCCCAGCCGGCTGCCCGCGCAGGAGATCCGGGAACTCGGCGAGACGTTCCGCACGATCAGCCGAACCGTCGCCGAACACGAGGCGGGGCTGGAGGAGGGTCTGCGCCGCCAGACCAAGCTGACGCGCGAAGTGCACCACCGCGTCAAGAACAACCTCCAGGTGATCGCCAGCCTGATCGCCTTCCACGCACGCGGGGCCGCCAGCGCCGATGCGACGGCGGCCTATGCGGCGATCCAGCGGCGCGTCGATGCGCTCGCGGTGGTGCATCGTCACCATTTCGCGGAGCTGGAGGAGCATCGCGGCCTGAACCTGCGCACGATGATCGGGGAACTGGCATCCAACCTGCGTGCCACGTCCGACAAGGGCTCCGGCGTCGCGATCAAGCTCGACGTCGATCCCTTCCTCGTCAATCAGGACGTCGCCGTGGCGGTCGCGTTCCTGTTCACAGAGATCGTCGAACTCGCCTATACCTGCGATACGGCCGCGCAGATCAAGGTTTCGGTGAAGGCCGGAGATCAGGAGCAGCGGGCCACGCTGCGGGTCGTGTCGCGCGCCCTGTTGGACGGTGACACGCTGCGTGATCTCGCGCGCAATCGCTATGGCCGTATCCTCGAGGGGCTGTCGCGCCAGCTCCGCTCCCCGCTGCATCACGATCCGCTGACCGGCGCATATGAGATCGCCGTCGCCGTGGTGGGACGCGAATAAAAATCGCCGTTGCGCCGCAAGGGCGTGGAACCCGTGCCAGCAATCGGGGTTATGATATTCGGATCGCGACCTTATGCCCCCCCGCTCTCGCGATCCACGACATAGGCCCGAAGGCGCTCACCCTCCCCCCCCCCGGTGACGTTTTCGGGCCTTTAACTTTTCCGCTGCGATCTGTTTTGCTCTGTCCATATCCTTGCGATGGTGGAACGATATCCGCCGCGACGCATTGCCCCAACGGCATTCAAGCCCTTTGGGAGGTACATCATGCGTAAATTGGTCGGTCTGGCTTTGATCGCCGGCAGCCTGCTCGTCTCGGCATGCAACACGGTCGAAGGCATGGGCAAGGACGTCGGTTCGGCCGGCGACACGGTCGCCAAGACGGCGAGCGACGCCAAGTAAGCGATACGCTTGAAGGCGGGCCGCGCGACACGCGTCGCGCGGCCCGTTTTCGTGTGCGCCTATTCGGTGACCGCTTCCGCCTCACGGGCGCGGCGGCGCTCCGTAAACCAGATGCCGATCAGCGCCATCTCGTAGAGAATGCACAACGGGATCGCGAGCAGCAGCTGCGATCCGACGTCCGGGGGCGTCAGCACCGCGGCGATCGCGAAGGCACCGACGATCGCGTAGCGGCGGGCGGACACGAGTTGCAGTCGCGTCACGATCCCCGCCCGCTCCAGCAGCATCAGCAGCACCGGCAGCAGGAACGCGATGCCGAAGCCGAACAGGAACTGCATCACGAACGACAGGTAATTGCCGATCGCCGGCAACGCTTCCTGGTTCACGCCACCGATATTCCCCTGGAAGCTCAACAGGAAGTGCAGCGCCATCGGGATCGCGATGTAATAGGCCATCGCCGCGCCCCCGATGAACAGCACCGGCGTCGCCAGGAGGAACGGCAACAGCGCACGCTTTTCCTTGCGATACAGCCCGGGCGCGACGAACTGCCACAACTGGTTGGCGATGACCGGAAACGACATCATCATCGCCGCGAAAAACGCGACCTTCACCTTGACGAAGAACGCCTCGAAGATCTCTGTGTAGATCACGGTCTTCTGGCCCGCCGACAGCAGCGGCTGCACCAGAAAGCCGAAAATCCCTTCCGCGAAATAATAGCTGACGCCGAACGTCACCAGCACCGCCGCGATGCAATAGAGCAGCCGACGACGCAGCTCGATCAGATGATCGAGCAGCGGCGCGCGGCTCTCGTCGATCTCGCTCGTCGCGTCGCTCACGATGCGGCTCCTTCGGAACGCGGCGGGTCAGGGTCTTCGGCCGGCACCACGTGCGGCTTCTCGACCATCACCGGCCCGGTCGTCGCGTCGTGCGGCGTGTCGAGCGTGTCAGGCGGAGTTTCGGACTCGGTCGGCGTGACGGGATGCTCGCGCATGATGCGCTCGTTTTCCGCCGCCCACTTCTTCTCCATCTCCTCCAGTTCCGCCTCGCGGACCATGGAGTCGAAGCCGGAGCGGAACTGGCGCGCGACGCCGCGCGCCTTCCCGACCCAATAGCCCAGCACACGCAGGGCCTTGGGCAGATCCTTGGGACCGATCACGACCAGCGCCACGAAGGCGACCAGCATCAGCTCGGTCGGCGCGATATCGAACATGCGGTGCCGCGACCTAGCGAGCGGAACGGATCAACGGTCGTCGCGCAGCGTGTCGCGGGTGGCGTTGCCGTCGCGATCGAACGCCGGCTCCGCCTGCTTCTGCGATTCGATGCGCTTGGCCGGCTTGTCGTCCTCGTCCTGCTCGGCCATGCCCTTCTTGAAGTTCTTCACGCCCTTGGCGACATCGCCCATCAGGCTGGAGAAGCGGCCACCGCCGAGGAGCAGGATGGCGACGACGGCAAGGACGAGCAGGTGAATCGGGCTGAAGCTGCCCATGATGCTTACTCCTGAAGATGAAGTCCCATCTAGTCGGAGTCGCCGGCCTTTTCCAGCCGCTCCGTCGCGCCATCGAACACGGTGTCGACGGGGTCCAGCAGACCCGCCGCACGCAGGTCGTCGAGGCCCGGCAGATCGCGGCGGCTGGCCAGTCCGAAATGCGCGAGGAAGCCCGGCGTGGTCGCATAGGTCAGCGGCCGCCCGGGCACCTCGCGCCGCCCCGCGGGGCGAATCCAGCCTGCCTCCATCAGCACGTCCAGCGTGCCCTTAGCGATCTGCACGCCGCGGACCGCCTCGATCTCGGCGCGGCTGACGGGTTCGTGATAGGCGATGATCGCCAGCGTCTCGACCGCCGCGCGCGACAGCCGCCGCGTCTCCTCCCGCGTGCGGCGGAGCAGCGGGGCGAGATCGGCGGCGGTCTGGAAATGCCACCGCTCGCCCCGCCGGACGAGTTCGACGCCGCGACCGGCATAATCCTTCGCCAGCACGCCCAGCGCGGCGCGCGGGTCCGCCCCGACATGCGCCGCCAGCGCATCGAGGGTCAGCGACTCGGCGGAGGCGAACAGCACCGCCTCCACCGCGCGCACCAGATCGTCGGGCGGCGTCATGACCGCGGTCGCCGGAGCATCAACGGCGCGAACGGCGCGCGCTGATCCAGCTCCACCCGCCCCTGCCGCGCCAGTTCCAGCGCCGCGAGGAAGCTGGACGCCAGCGCCGACCGCCGCAGCCGGCCGGTCGACGACGGGGGTACGAAGCGTTCGATCGCGGTCCAGTCGATCCGCGTCGCCAGCATCGCCGCCACCCGCGCCAGCGCGGCATCCAGCGTCATCACCTCGCGCGAGGCCACGACATGCAGCGCCGGCCGCGTCCGCGCGCTGACGCGGCCATAGGCGGCGATCAGGTCGAATATCTCCACCTGCCACCCGGTACGGCGCACCGTCGTCAGCCCCTCCCCCGCCGCGCCGCGCCGGAACACGTCGCGACCCAGCCGGTCGCGCGCCATCAGCCGCGCGCCGGCCTCCCGCATCGCATCCAGCCGCTCCAGCCGGAGTTGCAGGCGCAGGGCGAGTTCGTCCGGATCGGGGTCCTGCTCCGGCTCGCGGGGCAGCAGCAGCGCGGACTTCAGATACGCCAGCCACGCCGCCATCACGAGATAATCGGCAGCCAGTTCCAGTCGCTCCGCCTGGTCCTCGATAAAGGCGAGATACTGCTCGACCAGCGACAGGATGGAGATCGCACGCAAATCCACTTTCTGCGACCGTGCGAGCGCGAGCAGCAGGTCGAGCGGCCCTTCCCACCCCTCCAGTTCCACCGTCAGCGCATCGTCATCCACCGCGGCGGAATATCAGAAGGCGGCGGCGTTGCCACGGGAAGCCGCCGAATACGTCACACCAACGCCAGCAGCGCATCCCGCTTTGCGATCAGCGCGGCCATGTCGCCCGTCCCCGGCCGCACGCTCGCCATCGCCCTGTCCAGTCGCTCCCGCGACGCCGGCGCGATCTCGTCCAGCAGGCCGGCGATCTCGACCATCTCGTCCATCCGCGCCCAGCAATCGAGGACGAGGTCGCACCCGGCGGCGATCGCGCCCGCCGCTTTCTGCCCGGCGGTGCCCGACAGCGCCTTCATGTCGATGTCATCGGTCATCAACAGCCCGTCGAAGCCGATCCGGCCACGGATGATGTCGGTGATGATCGTCGGCGACAGCGTCGCGGGCCGCTCCGCATCCCACGCCTCGAACACGATATGGCCGGTCATGCCCATCGGCGCGCCGGCCAATGTGCGGAACGGGGCCAGATCGACCTCCAGTTCCGCGTCGGAGGCGGTGACGGTCGGCAGAAGGTGGTGCGAATCGACCAGCGCGCGACCGTGGCCGGGCATGTGCTTCACGACCCCGACGATGCCCGCCGCCGCCAGCCCCTCCAGCATGGCCCGCCCCAGCGCCGCGACGCGCAGCGGCTCCCGGCCATAGGCGCGGCAGGCGATCGCCTCGGTCGTATCGGGTTGCGCCACGTCGAGCAGGGGCGCGCAGTCGACGGTGATGCCGACCTCCGCGAGCATCAGGCCCAGCGCCTCGCCGTTGGCGCGCATCGCCTGGATCGCGGACATCGGCGCGATCTCGTACAGCGCGTCGAACGCCGGTCCGGCGGGAAAGCCGGGCCATTCCGGCGGCTGCATCCGCGCGACGCGCCCGCCCTCCTGATCGATCAGGATCGCCAGATCGTCGCGACCCGCCAGATCGCGCAGCGCATCCGTCAGCGCGCGCAGTTGCGCGCGATCGACGATGTTCCGCTTGAACAGGATGTAGCCGGCGGGCTCGACCGCCGCGAAGAACGCGCGTTCGTCGGAGGTCAGGACCGGGCCGGACAGGCCGAAGATGACGGGCTTCATGCCGGCTGGTCTAGGGCGTCGGCGAGATCGGGGCTAGTCTCGACGAAAGCGCGACACCCGACCTCCGGCGCGACGAACCCTCAACTCGCGATGAAGCAGCTTTCCCCCGCGACGCGCAACCGGCCGCAGATATCCGCGGCCTGATTGGCGCTGCCCGCATTGACGCGCAGGCGGTACAGCGTCTTGCCGCCCGTCGCGACCGGCTGCACCGATTTGCCGAGCGCGGCCACATAGGCGAACCGCTTGGCGAAGCGGTCCCACGCCGAGTTCGCCGCCGCTTCCGACGGAAACGCGCCGAGCTGAACGAGCGAACCGCCACCGGCCGAGCTTTGTGCCGCCGGGCGCGAGCCGGTCAGCGGGGCCGCGGCCTTCAACGGTCCCGTCGCCTGCGTCGGCACTTTGGCGACCGTGCTCCGGCCCGGCGTCGCGCTCGGCTTTGGCGTGGGCTTCGCCGCCGCCGCCGGCTGGCTGGCCACGGGCGCTTCGGGCACCGCCTTCAGGTCGATCGCGCCGGTACCCTGAGCCTTGCCCGCGCTGGTCGCGATCGCGCTGTCGCCCTCACCCTCGACCTTCAGGCCGCCGGGTTCGGTGGGACGGACCTTGTAGTCGCCCTCCTGCGCGGCGATCAGTTGCCCCTCGCCGGTGGTGCGACTGGCCGTCAGATGCCAGATGCCGAAGCCGATCGCGGCCACCACGATCAGTCCCGCCAGCGCGAGCGCGATGACCTGGCCGACGCCCGATCCCTCGGGCTCGTCCGGCTCCACCGTTTCCAGCCAGGGAAGGCGATCCTCGTCGCGGATGTCGAGATCGTCGGCCATCAATTCATCTCCGTCACGGCCTCGACGCCCATGACGCGCAGACCATTGCGCACGATCTGCCCGATTCCCGCGGCGAGGAAAAGCCGGGCGCGAGTCGCCCCGGCATCGTCGGCGATCAGGAAACGGCGATCCGGCCGATCGTTGCCGACGTTCCACGCAGCGTGAAATGCCGCCGCCAAGTCATAGAGGTAAAAGGCGATCCGGTGCGGCTCCCGCGTCGCCGCCGCCGTCTCGATCGTACGGGGGAACTGCGCCGCCAGCTTCACCAGCGCCAATTCATCCGTATCAAGACGGGACAGATCGGCTTCGCCACCCTCGATTCCCGCCTCCGCCGCGCGACGATGGACCGATGCGATGCGGGCATGGGCGTACTGGACGTAGAAGACCGGATTGTCCTTCGACGCCTCCACGACCTTGGCGAAGTCGAAATCCATCTGCGCGTCGGCCCGCCGCGTCAGCATCGTGAAGCGGACGACGTCCTTGCCGACCTCGCGCACCACGTCCGCCAGCGTCACGAAGTTGCCGGCGCGCTTGGACATCTTCACCGGCTCGCCACCACGCAGCAGCCGCACCATCTGGATCAGCTTGACGTCGAACCGCGTCTTGCCGCCGGTCAGCGCGGCGACCGCGGCGACGATGCGCTTGACCGTGCCGGCATGATCCGCGCCCCAGATGTCGATCAACTGATCCGCCGATTGCGCCTTCTGATAATGGTAGGCGAGGTCGGCACCGAAATACGTCCATTGCCCGTTCGACTTGCGGATCGGCCGGTCCTGGTCGTCCCCGAACGCGGTCGAGCGGAACAGCGGCAGCACCACCGGCTCCCAGTCGTCCGGCGTCTCGCCCTTCGGCGCTTCCAGCACGCCGTCATAGACGAGGTCGCGGGCGCGCAGGTCCGCCTCCGCCGCCTCCGGCTTCCCCGCCGCCTGAAGCTCCGCCTCCGACGAGAACAGGTCGTGATGGATGCCGAGCAGCGCCAGATCGTCCTTGATGAGGACCAGCATCGCCGCCACGGCGCGGGTGCGGAACGGCTCCAGCCACTCCGCTTCCGGCGCATCGCGATACCGGTCGCCGAACTCGGCGGCGAGCGACTGTCCGACCGGGACCAGATAGTCGCCGGGGTACAGCCCCTCCGGGATCGTCACGTCCTCGCCCAGCGCCTCGCGGTAGCGGAGGTGGACGGAGCGGGCGAGCACGTCGACCTGACCGCCGGCGTCGTTGACGTAATATTCGCGGATCACCGTCGATCCCGCAAACTCCAGCAGGCTGGCGAGCGCGTCGCCGACCACCGCGCCCCGGCAATGGCCCATGTGCATCGGCCCGGTCGGGTTGGCGGAGACGTATTCGATGTTGACGGTCGTGCCCTGCCCGCCGGTCGAGCGGCCGTAATCGTCGCCAGCCGCGTGGATCGCGGCCAGTTCCTCGCGCCAGCTGTCATCGGTCAGCACCATGTTGATGAATCCCGGGCCGGCGACATCGACCCGCGACACCTCGGGCAGCGTCTCAAGCTCGGCCGCCAGCGCCTCCGCCAGCGCACGCGGCTTCACGCCCGCCGGCTTGGCGAGGACCATTGCGGCGTTGGTCGCCAGATCGCCATGCGTGGCGTCGCGCGGCGGCTCGACCGTCACGTTGCGGCGGTCGAGCCCGCCCGACAGCGTGCCGTTTGCGGTCAGGGCGTCGAGCGCCGCGTCGATATGCGCGGCGAACCGGGTGTAGAGCGTCATGTCGATCCGTTTCGCGAAAGCGTCGGCGTGTAACCGCAAAGCCGCGAAGGCTCAAACGCGATTGCGCCAAGCGCAATCCCGGGCGTTCCGCTTTGCAGTTGCGGGCATGCTGCACCGCAATATGATCGGTGTCGAAAGTGGAGAGGACCTGATCCGGCGCAACGTCATTCCCGTGCGGAGTCCACGATCATGCGCAAGACCACTATTCTCACCGCCCTCGCCGCCGCTCTCACCAGCACCATCGGCATGGCCCAGGGCCCCGGCGACGCCGCACAGCGGACGTTCGTCCATGACGGCCACACCTATACCTACACGACCTCCGCACTCGGCAAGTCCACCGTGCTGAAGGGTCGTCGCCTACCCGGCGGCGAGACGTTCCGCCTGCAGGTTCGCGACGGTCGCGTGACGGGCCGCTCGGGCGAGACGCCGGTCGCCTTTTCCGTGCGCGATGCCAGGGGCGCGGCCGGCGGCGTCTCGGCACACACGCTCTAGGTTGGCCGGATAAGCTGACGGGGGCGGCGCGGCATAGCCTGCCGCGCCGTCCCTGCTTCAGAATCCTTCGGGCAGGTCGATGGGCCCGATCAGTTCGCGGTAGCGGGTGATCGCATACCGGTCCGTCATGCCCGCGATGAAATCGGCGATGTGCCGGCTCCGCGCCGGCTCCGTATCCGGCAGATCCTCCCGCCATCCCGGCGGCAGCAGGTCGCCGTCGGCGCGATACGTCGCGATCAGCCCGCTGACGACATGATGCGCCGCCGATGCCGCCTCCAGCTGACGGGGGTGATGATAGAGATTGGCGTACATGAAGCGCTTCAGGTCGCGCTCCTCCTCGCGCATCGCGGGGGAGAACCCGACCAGCGCAATCCCCGCGGCGCGCACGTCGTCCACCGATCCAACACCGCTGGCGGCGATCCGCGCGCGCGTCTCGGCGATCAGGTCGGTCACCATCGTCCCGATCTGGCTCCGCACCAGCTCGCGCGCCAGCCGGGTCTGCGACACGCCCGGATAGCGCGCCGTCACCGCCGCCCAGCCGCGCGCCACCAGCGGCACCGCCATCAACTGGTCGAGCGTCAGCAGGCCCGCGCGCAGCCCGTCGTCGATATCGTGATTGTCGTACGCGATATCGTCCGCGATCGCCGCGACCTGCGCCTCCAGCGATGCGTGGCTCGCCAGATCGAGCGGGAACGCCGCATCCGCCGCCGCCAAAGCCCAGCCGGGATGGCGCACCGGCCCGTTATGCTTCGCCAGCCCCTCCAGCGTCTCCCACGTCAGGTTCAGCCCGTTCCACAAGGGATAGGGCCGCTCGATCTCGGTCAGCACGCGCAGCGTATGGCCGTTATGGTCGAAGCCGCCCGCCTCATGCGTCGCCGCC
Organism: Sphingomonas sp. Leaf343; assembly: GCF_001423765.1. Taxonomy (GTDB): domain Bacteria; phylum Pseudomonadota; class Alphaproteobacteria; order Sphingomonadales; family Sphingomonadaceae; genus Sphingomonas. The sequence goes on along the minus strand of NZ_LMPG01000001.1, from coordinate 716,435 downwards.
TTCAGCGCATCCTCACCGGCATGACCGAACGGCGGATGGCCGATGTCGTGCGCCAGACACAGCGCCTCCGTCAGGTCCTCGTTCAGGCCCAGCGTGCGCGCCACGGTGCGGCCGATCTGCGCGACCTCGATACTGTGCGTCAGGCGCACGCGGAAATGGTCGCCGTCCGGCGCCATGAACACCTGCGTCTTGTGCCGCAGCCGGCGAAAGCTGATCGAGTGGATCACCCGGTCCCGATCGCGCTGGAACGCGTCGCGCGGCCCGCGCGTGGTCCCGCTATGTTCTTCGTGAAGGCGACCCAGGCTGCTCCCCGGGTTCGACGCCCAGGGAGCATGCACGCTCATTTGCCACCGAGCTTCGTCACGGTCTGACCGGCGTCGCTGGTGAAGGGGAAGGCGGACACGCCCTGTTTGGCGAGCTGGTTGACGAACGCGCGCGCCTCCGCATCGGTCTTGAACGGGCCCGTCAGCACGCGGTTGGTGGCGCGCAGCGGCGTCGAATAGCCCGCCCGCGCAGCCAGCGCCGGCGACTTCGCCTTCACGCCGCTCCACGCCTTCGCCAGGTCGCCCTGATTCGCGCCGCCCGCGACCTGCACCCAGATACGCGACGGATTGGACCGCACCGCCTTCTTGTCCGCCGCCGCCTTGTCGGCGAGGTCCTTCTTCTCGGCGTCCGCCTTCTTGTCGGCCAGCACCTTGCGCGCCGCGGCGCGTTTCTCGGCCGGGGTCAGCGGCTTCTCCGCCTCTTCCGCCGCTGCCTTGCGTGCCGCGGCACGGCGCTGCGCCGGCGTCAGCTTCGCATCGGCGATTTCGACCGGTTCCTCGGCGCTCTCCGCCGCCGCCTTGCGCGCGGCGGCGCGACGTTGCGCCGGGGTCATCTTCGCCAGCGCCCGTTCCTCGGCGCGTTTGTCGGCCACCGCCTGACGATCGGCGGCGCGCTTCTGCGCCGGCGTCAACTTGACCTCCGCCACGTCGTCCGTCGTCGCCGCGTCGGTCGCTGCCTTGCGCGCCGCGGCGCGGCGCTGTGCCGGCGTCATCTTCGCCAGTGCCCGTTCCTCGGCGCGCTTGTCAGCGGCCGCCTGACGATCGGCGGCGCGCTTCTGCGCAGGCGTCAGCGGCTTCGCGTCGTCGGCATCCGCATCACCCGTCAGCTTGGCGGCGACCGTGCGCCGCACCGCGGTGTCGCGCGCTTCCTTGGCGGCGGCCTCCGCGACGACGCGGCGACCGTCGGTCGATCGCGGCGCGCTGGCGACCTCGACGGGAACGACCGGGCGCGGCGGCGCGGTCGTGGCGACGATCGGCTCGACCACGCCGAGTTCGGCTGCCGGGATCGACAGGCTGGCGACGATCCGCGCGAGCACGGAGTCCGCGCGCCGGGTCGCGGCGGCGGTCTGCACCGGCGCGACGGGTTCCGTCGACGGGGGCGGGGCGGCGGCGGTCTGGACCGGCTGCGGTGCGACCTGCGCGACCTGCGCCGGCGCGGGGCGGACGACCGGCTGGGCGACGACGGACTGGACCGGCTGAACCGTCACGGCCGGCGTCGCCGGTCGCGACGGGGTGGCGGCGACGCGCACATCGGTTTCCCGCATGCTCGTGGCGGAAGCCGTTGCCGGGGCGATGCCCGGCTGCGCACCGAACCCGGGGCGGGCAACCGTCGTGTTCGCCGCCAGCACGACCGGCGCGGCGGTCGTCGACAGCGTCTGACGACCCGGCCGGGTGCGGCGAACGGACCGGCGATCCGGCTGCACCTGCGGCGTCACCGCCGCGACCTGCACCGGCGCCGATGCGACCTGCTCGGGCGGCAGCGCGGCGAGCGCCGGCGTCAGGCGCGCGTCGGCGATCCGTTCCGGCGTGGCCGCGATCTCTCCGAAATGCACCGCGAACGCACGGTCGGCCGCCGGCAAGGTGGGCAGTCGCTGGAAGAACAATCCCAGCCCCTGCGCCACGCCCGCCGGCATCATCGTGGTCGCGATCTTCTCCGCGCCGGCCGTATCGCCGCCCATCGCCAGCACGAACGCCCGCGCGCGCCACGCCGCCCGATCCTGCTTGCGGACCAGCGGATCGAGCTGTGCCAGCGCCTCCGTCTGCTTGCCGGCGATGCCCAGCGACAGGGCGTAGCGACGGATCGTCTCGTCGTCGGACGCGGTCGCCAGCGCGACGCGGTAATCCGCCTGCGCCCGCCGCTGCTCGCCGATCAGATCATAGGCAAGGCCACGATCGGCGGCGAAGCGGCCGGCGGTCCAGCCGCTCGTCTCCGCCTGCTGGAAGAATCGCAGCGCCTCGCCCGGCCGCTCGGAGCGGACGAGGATCGATCCCATGCCCGCCTTCACGCGGCCGTTGCGCGGGTCGATCCGGTCCGCCCGCGCGAACAGGGCCGCCGCCCCGCTCAGGTCGCCCAGCTTGATCGAAAGTTCGCCAGCGGTCGCCAGCGCGTTCAAGTCCCTGGGGTTCGCCGCCAGCGCACGCATCTGCGTCGCGAGCAGATCGGCGTCGCCGGGCGCAAGAGACTGGACCACCGCCTGACCGGAGGCGATGGCGGCGACGCTCGCGGCGGCGAGCGCCCCGGCGAGGAACAGGGGTCGGAATGTACGGGCCATGATATGGAATTACCCTGAACCCGAGTGCGGGTGAACCGGCAATGTCTGATCCGCCGCCACGCGCCGAGTCGGGCGAGGCGGGCGGCGAGTGGCCTCCGCCTGTATCCATGGCCCGTCGAACGCTCGCAGAATCACCGGCGTTCGACGGCCATGCCGATCGTTGCCGGCGGCAGGATCGACCCGATCCTGCCGCGCCACGCTTACTGGTTGTTCTGCCGATGCAGGAACCGGGGGATGTCGAGCGACTCCGGCTCGGCGGCGGTGCCGCCCTTGTCATCGTCCCGCGCCGCGCCGCGCGCGGCGTTGGACATGCGCTCGAACAAGGTGCCGCCGAGCTTCACGCGCGGTGCGGCGGCGGCGGGGGCCGGTGCGGCCTCGTTGCCGGGGGCGAGCCACTGGCGACGCTGGCCACCTTCGTCCGCTGCCGGGGTCGGCGCGGCAGGCTTGGGCGCGGCGGCAGAACGAGGCACAGCCGCCGCCGGGGCCTGAACCGGCGTGGGAGCAGGCGTCGGTACTGGCGGCGGCGTCACCATCGTGTCGGCGCCCAGCACCAGTTCGTCGTCGGCGGTTCCGTCCTGCCCGGCAGGGGCGAGCGTCGACAGTTCCATCGGCTCCTCCGCCCTGGGCGCGGCCGGCGTCGACGCAGCGACAGCCGGCTCGGACGAGGTCGGGCGGAACGACGGCGTCTCGTCGGGCTTGCGCGTCATGCCGAAGCTGAACGAACGCGTCGGCTCCGGCGCGGATGCCGCGGCCGAGGCGGGACGAGCCTCCGCCTCGATGCCCGTCGCGACGACGGACACGCGGATGCGGCCTTCCAGATCGGGGTTGAACGCCGATCCCCAGATGATGTTGGCGTCGGGATCGACCAGATCGCGGATGTGGTTCGCGGCCTCGTCGACTTCCAGCAGGCGCATGTCGTCGCCGCCGGTGATCGAGATGATGACGCCCTTCGCGCCCTGCATCGACACGCCGTCGAGCAGCGGGTTGGCGATCGCCTTCTGCGCCGCTTCCAGCGCGCGATTGTCGCCGGCCGCCTCGCCGGTGCCCATCATCGCCTTGCCCATCTCCTGCATCACCGAACGGACGTCGGCGAAGTCGAGGTTGATGAGGCCGGGCATGACCATCAGGTCGGTGATGCCGCGCACGCCCTGCTGCAGCACCTCGTCCGCCATGCTGAACGCCTCCTTGAAGGTGGTGTTCGCGTTGGCGATCAGGAACAGGTTCTGGTTGGGGATGACGATCAGCGTATCGACGTACTTCTGCAATTCCTCGATCCCGCCATCGGCGGCCTTGGAGCGGCGGCTGCCCTCGAACGCGAACGGCTTGGTCACGACGCCGACGGTCAGGATGCCCATATCGCGGGCCGCCTTGGCGATGACGGGGGCCGCGCCGGTGCCGGTGCCGCCACCCATACCGGCGGCGATGAACACCATGTGGCAACCCTCGAGCTGCTTGGCGAGCGTGTCGATCGTCTCCTCGGCGGCCGCACGACCGATCTCCGGCCGCGCGCCCGCGCCCAGCCCCTGCGTGATCTTCGTGCCGAGCTGCACGCGGTTCGGGGCGGTCGATTGCTTCAGCGCCTGCGCGTCGGTGTTGGCGACGAGGAAGTCGACACCCTGCACGTCGGCGCGCATCATGTTCGCGATCGCGTTGCCGCCCGCGCCGCCGACGCCGATCACCGCGATGCGCGGCGTCAGTTCGTCCACTTCCGGTGCCAGGAATTCGATGCTCATCGCCAATACTCTCCGCGTCCCCGGCCCAAAACCCTGGCCAGACCCCTGAATTAACCCTTTTACCCACCCGCTCGCGCGCCGCCACCTTAAAAGCGCCGCAAAACCATTGTCGGTTCAATAATTCGCGCGCGCCGCCTGGATGAGTTTCCGGAAGATGTTCATGCCTGCCGGCCGATGCACCATCTGCCCGCCCGGCGCGACGCTGCGCAGGTCGATCGGATCGGTCGCGGCATAGAAAGCCAGCCCCGCTAGCGTCGCGAACGCCGGCCCGCCATGCGCCTCCGGCAGTCCGGTCAGCCCCCGCGGCCGGCCGAGCCGAACGGAGCGGCCCAGCGCCTGCTGCGCATAATCAGCGATGCCCTTCAGCTCCGCGCCGCCGCCGGTCAGCACGACCTGACGCCCGACCGGCCCCTCGAACTTCAATTGCGCCAGGGCCTTGCGGACCTCCGCCATCTGATGTTCCAGCCGCTGCCGGATCACACCGATCAACTGCGCCTTGGTGATCTGCGTCCCCTCCGCGCCGTCGCCCATCCCGTCCTCGGCGGCGATCGGTACGATCGGGATCATGTCGTGATTGTCGCGCGGGCTGGCGTTGGCGCTGCCGTGGAAGCACTTCATCCGCTCCGCCTGCGCGCGGCGGGTGCCGAACGCGCTGGCGATGTCGTCGGTGATGTCCGCCGCGCCCATCGGGATCGAACACAATCCGACCAGCATCCCGCCCGCGAACAGCGAGACGTTGGTGATCCCCGCGCCCATCTCGACCAGCGCGACGCCCAGTTCGCGCTCTTCTTCGGACAGGCACGCTAGCCCGGTCGCGACCGGCGACGCGATGATCGACTTCACCTCCAGATGCGCGGACCGCACGCACAGGTCGAGATTGCGCACCGGCGAGCCATCCGCCGCGACAACGTGGATATGCACGCCCAGCCGATCGGCATGCAGCCCCAGCGGCTTCTTCACGCCGGTCAGCCCGTCGAGCGTGTAGAGGGCGGGCTGCGCATGCAGCACCATGCGGCCCTGCGGATCGATCGACTGACGACCCGCCGCCAGCAGTGCGTCGATATCGCCCTGCTCCACGCGGTGCCCGCCCAATTCGAACTCGACTTCGGCGACGTCGCTGACGAGACCGCCCGCGGAAAAGCCGATCCAGACATTCTCGATGTTCAGGCCGGCGATCCGCTCCGCCTGCTCCACCGCCTCGCGCACCGCGACCTCGGTCGCGGCCATGTCGGCGATATAGCCGCGCTTGACGCCGCGGCTCTCGCGCTGACCGGTGCCGAGCACGATCAGTTCGCCGCCGTCGCCCTTCCTGGCGATCATCGCCGAGACCTTGGACGAGCCGATATCGAGTGCGGTGATGAGACCGTCCGGTGCTGCCTTCGCCATATTACCCCTCGACCGCCCCCGCGGTGATTGCCTGCGTCTCCGCGCCGTCCGTAATGGCCGGTTCGGGCCCGCCCTGAACCGCGGGTTCCGCCAAAGCATGATTCTGATTCAAACCGGGCTTTCGCGCAACCAACTTCGCCGGATCGCGCATATCGAACCGCAACCAGCCCCGCCCGAGCAGCGGCCGAGCCCCGTCCAGTTCCGCGAAGCGGATCAACGCCCGCCCGGCGTCGTCCTCCGGCAGCGCCAGCGTTTCGCCGCTCTCGAACGTCAGGTCCCAGCGGCGATTGCCGATCCATGTCGCCGCCTTGATCCGCGGCTTCAGCGCGGGCGCGGCGGCGAGCAGCGTTTGGTATCCCGTCATCTGCCGGTCCGCGCCGGGACCGATCACCAGCGGCAGGTCCGGGATCGCGTCCGGCCGCACCGGCTCCAGCAGCACGCCGTCCCTGTCGATCAGCGTCAGGTCGCCGCGATCCTGCCACACCGCCGCCGGCGTCCGCTCGACGATATCGACCAGCAGCGTATCGGGCAGCCGCCGCGACACGTGCGCGTCCGCGATCCAGCCGTATCGCAACAGGTTCTGCCGCACCGATTCCAGATCGACGAGCGGCATCGCCCGACTCTGCTGATCGAGCGCGACGGCATAGACCGACATCCGGTCCATCCGCTTCAGGCCGGTGATCTCGATCTGCTCGACGCGGAAGCCCGCCTGCCCCGCCGTCTCCGCCAGCGCCGCACCGACCATCCCGGGCACGCCGATATAGGTCGCGGCGGCGACCGCGGCGATTCCGGCCGCACCGGTGATCGTCCACGTCACCGCCTTTTTCAGCGTTGCCTCGCTGATCGGCAGCTTCTCGACGAGCCGCGCGAACAACGGCGTCTTCTTCACCGGCTGGCGCTTGCGCGGGGCCGGCCGCTTCGGCGGCGCGCCACGCTTGATCGTGCGGCTCATTGCGGCCCGTCCCGGACGGACCAGTCCTTCACCGCCTCGTCGACGATCGCCTGCACCAGATCGGCATAGTCCATGCCGACGTGACGACCCTGTTCGGGCACCAGACTGAGCGGCGTCATCCCCGGTTGCGTATTCACCTCCAGCAGGAACAGCCCGTCCACGCCGCGCTCGTCGTCCCAGCGGAAATCGGAGCGGCTCGCGCCCTTGCACCCGAGCAGGCGATGCGCCTCCAGCGCCAGCGACTTGCACGCGTCGGCGATCTCGTCCGGGATCTGCGCCGGACAGACATGCTCGGTCAGGCCATCGGTGTATTTCGCGTCGAAGTCGTACCAGCCGTTCTTCGGCTTCAACTCGGTCACGCCCAGCGCCCGGTCGCCCAGCACCGCCGTCGTCAGCTCGCGCCCCCGGATATACGGCTCGGCAAGCAGTTCCTCGAACTCCTGCCACGGACCGGTCGCGTGCGGGGAGATCGGATCGCCGTAATTCCCGTCGGCGGTGACGATCGCGACGCCGACCGACGATCCTTCATTGACCGGCTTCAGGACATAGGGGCGTGGCAACGGGTCGCGGTCATACAGGTCGGCCGACCTGACGATGCGCCCGCCGGGCATCGGCACGCCATGCGGCACCAGCGCCTGCTTCGTCAGCACCTTGTCGATCGCGATGACGGACGTGGCGAGGCCGCTATGCGTATAGCGCAGCCCCATCAGGTCCATCATGCCCTGTACCGTCCCGTCCTCCCCGGGCGAACCGTGGAGCGCGTTGAACACCAGATCGGGCTTCGCCTCCGCCAGCCGCGCGGCGACGTCGCGACCCATGTCGATCCGCGTCACCCGGTGCCCGCGCGATTCCAGCGCATCGGCCACGCCGGCGCCCGATTGCAGCGACACCGGCCGCTCCGCGGACCAGCCGCCCATGAGCACTGCGATGTGCATTACCATCCTAGATCCTCCCCGGCACGGGGAGGGGGACCAGCGAAGCTGGTGGAGGCGCAGCCCCAAACGGGACGGCCTGTGGCTGCGCCTCCGTCAGCCTTTGGCTGCCACCTCCCCGTTTCGGCGAGGATTTGAAGAAGATCGATCACGCCGCCACTCCCACGCGCTGGATTTCCCATTCCAGCGTCACGCCGGACTGCGCCTTCACCCGATCTCGCACCTCTTCGCCCAGCGCCTCGATCTCCGCGCTCGACGCGGAACCCAGGTTGAGCAGGAAATTACAATGCTTCTCGGACACCTGCGCATCGCCGCGCGTCAGGCCGCGACAGCCCGCCGCGTCGATCAGCGCCCATGCCTTGTGCCCCGCCGGGTTCTTGAACGTCGACCCGCCGGTGCGCGAGCGCAGCGGCTGCGACGCCTCCCGCTCGGCGGCGATCCGGTCCATCTCCGCCCCGATCGCCGCGGAGTCGGCCGGGTGGCCGCGCAGCGTCGCGCTGACCACCACCGCACCCTCGGGCAGGTCGCTATGCCGATAGGTGTAGCCAAGCTCCGCCGCCGCCAGCGTCCGCCGCTCGCCCGACCGCAGCACGACCTCGCACTCCACCAGCACGTCCGACACTTCGCGCCCGTACGCACCGCCGTTCATCCGCACGAACCCACCGACCGTGCCGGGTATGGACCGCAGGAACTCGATCCCACCGATCCCGGCATCGCGCGCGGTCGAGGACGCGAGGATACCGCTCGTCCCGCCACCGCAGCGCAGCGTCGTCGCGTCTAGCCGCTCGACCTTCGCGAACGGCTTGCCGAGCCGCACCGTCACGCCGGGCATGCCGCCGTCGCGCACGATCAGGTTCGATCCCAGCCCCAGCGGCCACGCCGGCACGGCCGGGTCGAGCGCCGCAAGGAAATCCGACAGGTCGTCGGCATCCGCCGGCTCGAACAGCCACGCCGCCGCGCCGCCGGTCTTGAACCACACCAACGGCGCCAGCGCCGCGTCGCGGGTCAGGCGCCCACGCACCGCCGGCATCACGGGCTGAAGGACGTCCGCCGTCACCACGGCCCCACGCCCCACAATCGCGTCCACGCCTGCCACGCCGCCAGATTGGCCTCGATCGCACGCTTCGACGCCTCCTGCGCCTGCGCCAGCGCTTCACCGGTGCCGACCGCAGTTTTGCCGATGTTCAACGCCCGCTGCTGCGCATCGAGCATCTGCTTCTGCGCGTCGAGCGACGCCTTGATCCAGTCGTTCATGCCGCCACCCCGCTACGGGCCTCTATCGCGTCGGCCAGTCCCGCCGCCCATTTGGTGATGTCGCCCGCGCCCAGGCAGACGACCATGTCGTCCGGCCGCAGCGTCGCCGCGAGTTCGTCCGCCAGCGCATCGGCGTCGGCCACCGTCGCGGCATGACGATGTCCGCGCCGCTTCAGCCCCTCGACCAGCGCGTCGGCATCGACGCCCGGCACCGGCTGCTCGCCGGCGGCATAGACCGGCGTCACCAGCACCCGGTCGGCATCGTTGAACGCGGTCTGGAAGTCCTCCATCAGGTTGCCCAGTCGCGAGAACCGATGCGGCTGCACCACCGCGATCACCCGTCCCTGCGCACCCTCGCGCGCCGCCGCCAGCACGGCGCGAATCTCGACCGGATGATGGCCGTAATCGTCGATGATCGTCGATCCGCGCACCTCGCCCACCTTGGTGAAGCGCCGCTTGACGCCACCGAAGGCGGCGAACCCCTGCTGGATCACCGCATCGGGAATACCCATCTCCAGCGCCACGCCGATCGCGGCCAGTGCATTCTGGACATTGTGACGACCCGGCATCGGCATCTCGATCCCCTCGATCGAGCGGGTCTTGCCGTCGCGCTCGCGGACGATGCACTCGAACCGGTTGCCGCCCGGGACCGGCGTGACATTGACTCCGCGCACGTCCGCCTGCGCGGAGAATCCGTACGTCACCACGCGCCGGTCGCGCACGCGCGGCAGGATGTTCTGCACCTCCGGGTGATCGAGACACAGCAGCGCCGCGCCATAGAAGGGCACGTTCTCAACGAACTCGACGAACGCGTCCTTGACCGCGTCGAACGACCCATAATGGTCCAGATGCTCCGGATCGATGTTCGTGACGACCGCGATCGTCCCGTCCAGCCGCAGGAAGCTGCCGTCGCTCTCGTCGGCCTCCACGACCATCCAGTCGCTCGCGCCCAGCCGCGCGTTCGATCCGTAGCTGTTGATGATGCCGCCGTTGATGACGGTCGGGTCGATACCGCCCGCGTCCAGCAACGCCGCAACCATGCTGGTCGTCGTCGTCTTGCCGTGCGTCCCCGCCACCGCGACGGTCGATTTCAGGCGCATCAGTTCGGCGAGCATCTCCGCCCGCCGCACTACCGGCACGCGCCGCTCCAGCGCCGCCTCGACCTCGGGGTTCGACCGCACGATCGCGGTCGACACGACGACCACCGCCGCATCGCCGATATTCTCCGCGGCGTGCCCGATCGCGACCGGGATGCCCTTGTCGCGCAGGCCCTGCACGACATAGCCCTCCGCCACGTCGCTGCCCTGCACGGCATAGCCGAGGTTCTTCATCACCTCCGCGATGCCGGACATGCCGATTCCGCCGATCCCGACAAAGTGGATCGTGCCGATGTCGGTCGCGACGCCCCGCATCAAATCCTCCCCGCTACGGGGAGGTGGCGCGCCAAAGGCGGGACCGAGGGGCAGCCCCAAGCGGCCTCGCCTGTGGCTGCCCCTCCACCAGCTACGCTGGTCCCCCTCCCCGTGCCGGGGAGGAATGGTACGATCCGTTTCACGCGAACGCCTCCTTGCGCTGCGGCTTGCCGACCGGCAGCCGCGATACCGGCGCATCCAGACTCTCGACCAGATCGGCGAGATCGCTCACCGCATTCGGCCGGCCGACGCTCTTCGCGCGCCCCGCCGCATTCTCCATGCCCGCCGGGTCCAGCCCCAGCTTCTGCATCTGCTTCGCCAGTTCGACCGCGTTGAAATCCGACTGCACGATCGTCCGCGCGCCGCCCGCCTGCGACATCTCGCGCGCGTTCGCGGTCTGGTGATCGTCGGTCGCGGACGGCAGCGGCACCAGGATCGCCGGCCGCCCCGCCGCCGTCAGTTCCGCGATTGTCGACGCGCCCGCGCGCCCGATGACCAGATGCGCCCACGCCAGTTGCTCCGGCATATCGGGAAGGTACGTCGCCAGCTCCGCCGGAATGTGATGCTCGGCATATTTGACGCGCGCCGCGTCGATATCCTCGATCCGCGCCTGATGCGTCACCTGCAACCTTCGCCGGAACGCCGCCGGCAGCATCGACAGGCCATCCGGCACCACCTTCGACAGGACGCTCGCCCCCTGACTGCCGCCGGTCACCAGCACGCGGAAGATGCCGTCATCCTCCAGCAGCGGATAGGGTTTCGCCCTGAGCGCCAGCACCGCCTCGCGCACCGGATTGCCGACCAGGTGGACCTTGCCCGCCAGCTTCTCCGACAATCGCTCGGTCGTCGCATAGCTCGTGGCGATCGCATCGACGCGGCGCGCGACCAGCCGGTTGACGCGACCCAGCACCGCATTCTGCTCGTGCACCGCAGTCGGGATGCCGCTCGCGAACGCCGCCAGCAGCGCGGGCATCGCCGGATATCCGCCGAAGCCGATGACCGCGGCGGGCGTGAACGTGCGGTACAGTTCGCGCGCCATCGCCCGCCCGCGCCACATCTCGCGCGCCGCCGATGGCCAGCCCAGCGGCCGCTTCACCTGAAACCGCCCCGCCGGGAGCACGTGCGTCTGCACCCCGTCGAACAGCCCGGGGAACCGCACCCCGCGCTGATCGCTGACCAGCGCCACGCGGTGTCCGCGCTTCATCAATTCCGCCGCCAGCGCCGCGGCGGGGACCATGTGGCCACCCGTTCCGCCCGCTGCCAGCACGTAATGCTTGTTCATTCCCCGCTCCAGCGGACCACGTAAGGCGACCGCGTCAGGAACGGATTGCGCCGGGTGAACGCCAGGAGCAACCCCATGCCGATCGACAGCGCGATCATCGACGACCCGCCGTAACTGATGAACGGCAGGGTCATGCCCTTCGACGGAGCGAGGCCGGTGTTGACCGCCATGCTGACCAGCGCCTGCGCGCCGAACTGCACCGCCAGCCCGGATGCCGCAAGCAGCTTGAATTCATCCTGTTCGTCCAGCAGCTTGACGAACACGCGCACGACGATCGCCAGGAACACGATCGCCACGACGGAGCAGGCGATCAGCCCGAACTCCTCGCCGATCACGGAAAAGATGTAATCGGTATGCGCCTCCGGCAGGCCGAACTTCGCCGATCCGCCACCGGGGCCCGTGCCGGTCCAGCCGCCCGCGGTCAGCGTGCGGTGCGCCGCATCGACCTGGAAATGGTCGGCCGCACCCTCGCCCTCCACGTTCGGGAACAGGAACGCGTCGATCCGCTGGCGTGCGGTGCCGTAGAACATGTATGCCGCGCCCAGCCCGACCGGCACCATCGCGACGAGTCCCGCGAGGTACCGCATCGGCGTACCCGCGATCATCAGCAGCGCCATCCACACCGTGCAGAAGATCACGGTCTGTCCGAAATCCGGCTGCAACATCAGCAGGAACGCGACCAGTGCGGTCATCGCCCCGGTCATCAGCACGGTCGGCAGCTCGTCGTCCTTCGCCTTTAGCGACAACAGCCACGCGACCGTGACGATGAACATCGGCTTCAGGAACTCGGACGGCTGGAATTCGGCGATCCCGACGCCGATCCAGCGCCGCGCACCGTTATGCGCCGCCCCGATCAGCGGCGCGAGCGCCAGCAGCAGGCCGAATACGCCGGCTCCGGCCACTGCCAGCCGCCGCGCCAGCACCGCCGGCAGCATCGATACGGCGAACAGCACCGGCAGCGACACCCCGACCCACATCAACTGCCGCCAGAAATAATAGAGCGGCGCGAACTTCTTGTGCTCGCCCGAATAGCGCACCGCCGATGCCGGGCTCGCCGCCGCCACCGCGATCAGGCCGATCGCGATCAGCAGCAGCGTCAGCAGCAGCAGCATCCGGTCGATATCCCAGAACCACGTGCCGAGCGGCGACCGGTCGCCACGCCCGCCGCGCTTCTTCACCTGCGCCATCAGGCGCGCTCCCTTGGTCGGATTGGCCCGGATATCGGTCATGCCAAGGCTCCCACCGCCGCGCGGAACGCCCGCCCCCGCGCCTCGAAATCGCTGAACTGGTCGAAACTGGCGCAGGCCGGCGACAGCAGCACGGTATCGCCTGCTTGCGCGGCGGCGGCAGCATGACGCACGGCGGCATCCAGCGTACCCGCCTGCTCCACCACGGGCACTCGCCCCTTCAGCACCTCCGCGAACCGTGGTCCCGCCTCGCCGATCGTATAGGCGGCGACGACCCGGTCGAAATAGGGTGCGCAGGCGTCGAGATCGTCGCCCTTGGGCCGACCGCCAACGATCCAGTGCACCCTTCCGAACGCACCCAGCGCCGGCGCGGTGCTTTCCGGGTTGGTCGCCTTGCTGTCGTCGACATAGGCGACGCCGTGCAGCGTCGCGACCAGATCCATCCGGTGCGGCAGTCCGGCAAAGCTCGCCAGCCCGCCATCGATATCGGCTTCGGATATCCCCAGCGCCCTGGCCACGGCAATCGCCGCCAGCGCGTTCTGCGCATTGTGAGGCCCCTGCAACGACGGCCAGTTCCGCTGGTCCATGCACACGCCCGGCGCGATCTTGGTCAGATGCTCACCCCGTGCCGACAGCCCGCGTGCAATCTGCGCCGACGCCGCATCGCCGATCCCGATCACCGCGCCATGCTCCGGCGACTGCATCGCGAACAACCGCGCTTTCGACGCGGCATAGGCATCGAACCCGTCATACCGGTCGAGGTGATCGGGTGTCACGTTCAGCAGCACCGCCACGTCGCAGTCGAGGGTCTGCGTCAGGTCGATCTGATAGCTCGACAGCTCCAGCACATACACGCCACCCGCCGGCAAAGGCTCCTGCGCGAGGATCGGCAGGCCGATATTGCCGCCCATCAGGCTCGGGATGCCCGCCGTGTGGCAAAGGTGGTGGATCAGCGCCGTCGTCGTGGACTTGCCATTGGTGCCGGTGATCCCGACGACCTTGTGCGCCGGCAGTTCAGAGCGCGCCTGCGCGAACAGCTCGATGTCGCCGATGATCGGCACCCCCGCCGCTTTCGCCTGCGCGGCGAGCGGATGCGTGTTCAGCGGCACTCCCGGCGACACGACGACCGCATCGAAGCCCGTCAGGTCGTCGAGCGGGGCAAGCGAAAGCCCCTCCCCTKMAGGGGAGGGGCTTCAGAGCCGCCCGACGCGCGTCATCCGCATCCCACGCCACCACACGGGCCCCACCGGCCAGCAGCGCCCGCACCGTCGCCGAGCCGGAGCGCGCCAGCCCCAGCACCGCGTACCGCTTCCCCGCCCAGGCGCGCGAGACGATCACCGCAGCTTCAACGTCGACAGGCCGGCCAGCGCCAGCACGAACGCGATGATCCAGAACCGGATCACCACCGTCGGCTCGCTCCAGCCGAGTTGTTCGAAATGATGATGGATCGGCGCCATCCGGAACACGCGCTTGCCGGTGCGCTTGTAGAAGAACACCTGGATGATGACGCTCATCGCCTCCACGACGAACAGCCCGCCGATGATCCCCAGCACCAGTTCGTGATGCGCGACGACCGCGATCGTGCCCAGCGCGCCGCCCAGCGCCAGCGACCCGGTATCGCCCATGAACACCGCCGCCGGCGGGGCATTGAACCACAGGAACGCGAGCCCCGCACCGACCACCGCACCGCAGAAGATCGCAAGTTCGCCCGCCCGCGGTACGTGCTGGATACCCAGATAGTCGGCGAACTTGGCGTTGCCCGCCAGATACACGATGACCATGAACGCGACCGATGCGATGATGACCGGCATCGTCGCCAGCCCGTCCAGCCCGTCGGTCAGGTTCACGGCATTGCCGAACGCGACGATCGTAAAGGCGGCGAACAGCGGGTAGAAATACCACAATTCGATGTACATGCGGTTCGTGAACGGCAGGTACAGCCCGGTGCCGTTCTGCCCCATGATGATCCACGACGCGACGCCCGCGATCCCGAATTCCAGCAACAGCCGGACGCGGCCGGGCACGCCCGCCGTCGTCGCCTTGCGCACCTTGTCGTAATCGTCGAGGAACCCGATCGCGCCGAACCCCAATGTCACGAACAGGCATGCCCAGACGAACGGGTTGGACAGATCCATCCAGATCAGGATCGACAGCGCCATGCTGGTCAGGATCATCAGCCCGCCCATCGTCGGCGTACCGCGCTTGGCGAGATGGGTCTGCGGACCGTCGGCGCGGATCGGTTGCCCCTTGCCCTGACGCACGCGCAGCCAGCCGATGAAGCGCGGCCCGATGATGAGGCCGATGAACAATGCCGTCGCCACCGCCGCCCCGGTCCGGAACGACTGGTAGCGGATGAGGTTGAGGAGCCCCGAGAAACCCAGATGCTCCGCGATCCAGTACAACATTACGCGCCCTTCAGCCCCGCGATGACGCGGGCGAGGCCCACCCCGTTCGATCCCTTGACCAGCACCGCGTCGCCCGGCGCGATCGTCGCGCGTGCGGCGACCAGCGCTGCGGTCGCATCGGCGCAATGGACGATAGCGATTTGTCCCTCAAGCGTTTCCGCGAGCGGCCGCATCGCTTCGCCGACCAGAACAGCCGCTTCGACGCGCGCCGCCAGGATCGGCTCCGCAAGCCCGGCATGATAATCGGCCGACGCATCGCCCAGCTCCCGCATCTCGCCCAGCACCGCGACGTGCCGCCCGGCTTCCTCGCCCAGCACCGCCAGCGTCGCACGCATCGATGCCGGGTTGGCGTTGTAGGCCTCGTCGATCACCAGCGCCTCGCCACCGCCCGGCAACGTCGCCGTAAACCGCGCGCCCCGGCCGGCCAGTCCGCCAAGGTCCGCCAGCGCCAGTCCGGCCAGCCCCAGATCGCCACCAACCGCATCGACCGCCGCCAGCACCGCCAGCGCGTTCGATACCCAATGCGCGCCCGGTTGCGACAGGGTGAAGCTCAACTCCTTTTCACCGATCCGCGCGGTCACGAAGCTGCCGCCGGTCGGCAGCCGCATCGCCTCGACCGCGCGGACATCGGCAGCTTTGTCGCTGCCGAACGTCACGATCCGCGCCGCATAGGGCGTCGCCGCCACGATCAGGCGGTCGCGGTGCGGGCTGTCGAACGGCACGATCGCCGTGCCGTTCGACAGCCCGGCGAAGATCTCGCCCTTGGCATCCGCGATCGCACTTTCGTCGCGGAAGAATTCAGTGTGTGCGGGCGCGATGGCGGTGACGACCGCGACATGCGGCCGGACGAGCGTGGTCAGATGCGCCAGCTCGCCCGCATGGTTCATGCCCATCTCCAGCACCGCCGCGCGCGTCGTCGCGGGCATCCGTGACAGGCTGAGCGGCACGCCGGTGTGATTGTTGTAGCTGAGCACGGACCGGTGCGCCTGACCCCGCCAAATGCGGTTCAGGCACGCATACAGCGCCTCCTTCGCGCTGGTCTTGCCGACCGATCCGGTAACGCCGATGATCTTCGCGTCCGTCCGCGCGCGGCTGGCGCGGGCGAGGTCTTCCAGCGCGGCGAAGCTGTCCGCAACGCGGACATGCGGATACCCGCAGTCCTCGCTGACGATCGCCCCCGACGCACCCTGCGCGAACGCCTGATCAAGGAAGCGATGACCGTTCGTCGCCTCGCCCGTCAGCGCGACGAACAGGTCGCCCGGCCCGACCTCACGACTGTCGAACGCGACACCCGTGACGGCGAAGTCGGTGGAAGCGGCACCCTTCGTAGCCGCAGCGATGTCGGCCGACGTCCAGAGCGCCGTCACCGGCCCGCCCCGTAACGAAGGCCAAGCTTTCGCCTGTCCTGCCCCGGCACATTCCCCACGCCAGCGTTGATGCGGGAGTCCGGCTCTCTGTCGCACGCAGCGGCAACCGTTCGTTGCACACCTGGCAGCGCAACCGGGCAAAGCCCGCCCCTATCCCCTCCCCTGAAGGGGAAGGGCTTGCCACCATTCAAGACACTGGCATCGCTCACCCGGCACACTCCCGCGCCACGGCGACATCGTCGAACGGCAGGACCAGATCGCCGACGATCTGTCCCTGCTCATGCCCCTTGCCCGCGATCAGCACGATATCCTCCGCGCCGGCTTCGCGGATCGCGGCAGCGATGGCGGCGCGGCGGTCGCCGATCTCGATCGCCCCCCGCGCACCCGCCAGCACCTCACGCCGGATCGCCGCCGGGTCCTCGGTGCGGGGATTGTCGTCGGTCACGATGACGCGGTCCGCCTGCTGCACCGCGACCTGCCCCATCGTTTCGCGCTTGCCCGGATCGCGGTCGCCGCCCGCGCCGAACACCACGATCAGCCGTCCGCCGGCATGCGGCTTCAGCGCGGCGATGGCCGCCTCGATCGCGTCGGGCGTGTGCGCGTAATCGACATAGATCGGCGCGCCGCTTTTGGCGATCGCCGCCCGTTCCAGCCGGCCGCGAACCGGCTGCAACCGCGCCAGATCGGCCAGCGTCCGCGCCACGTCGCCGCCCGTCGCGATCACCAGCCCGGCCGCGACCAGCGCGTTCGCCGCCTGATATGCCCCGATCAGCGGCAGCCGCACCTGATAGGTTGCGCCGTCCGCCTCGATCGTCAGCCCCTGCCCCAGCAACGTCGGATCGCGTCCGACCAGCCGCAGCGTCGTGCCGCGCGTACCGACCGTGACGAGCCTGTTGCCCCGCTCCCGCGCCAGATCGACGACCCGCGCCGCCTCCGCGTCGTCGGCCCAGACGACCGCCGTTCCCTCGGGCGCCAGCACCTCCGAGAACAGCCGCATCTTGGCGGTCAGATAGGCCGCCATGTCGCCGTGATAATCGAGATGGTCGCGGCTCAGGTTCGTGAACGCCGCGGCCGTCACCGACAGCCCCTCGGTGCGATACTGCGTCAGCCCGTGGCTCGACGCCTCGAACGCCAGATGGGTCACGCCCTCCCGCGCGAGGCCGGCGACGTTGGACAGGAACGTCACCACGTCGGGCGTGGTCAGTCCGGTCGTCACGCGCTCGTCCGCCGTCGTCACGCCCAGCGTGCCGATCGAGGCGGCGTGAAGCCCCCCCATCCGCCACAATTGCCGCGTCATCTCGACGGTGGAGGTTTTGCCGTTGGTTCCCGTTACCGCCACTGCGCACGGCGGGAACGGCCCGAAGAACCGCGCCGCCGCCCGCGCGAAGGCGGCGCGCGGCTCCTCGTCGGCGATGTGTACCGCACCCTCGACCACCGCCTCCGGTCGCGCGACGACGGCGATCGCGCCGGCCCGCACGGCGTCGGCGATATAATCCTCGCCGTTCACCCGCGCGCCGCGAAAGGCGCCGAACACGGTCCCCGGCGCGACCTTGCGATGATCGATCGCAAAGCCGGTGACAACCGCGTCCTCGACCCCGTTGCCGTTCACCCCCGTCAGGCTGCCAAGTTTCATGTGGCCCTCACTGCCCGGTCGGCATGCGACGGCTGGGATCGTCCCACAGCGTCGGCACGATGTCGGACACGTCGATGTCGCGATTCTCGTCGGGCATCACGCCCAGGATCGCTCCGACACGGCTGATCGTACGCCCGACGGCCGGTGCGGCGTTGTAGGCAGCGGTCTTCCACCCGCCCGTCTCCTTCGTCCCCTGCGGCGAATCGAGCATCGCCAGCACGACATAGCGCGGCGCATCCATCGGGAACGCCGTCGCGAACGTCGCGACGTTGCGCGACCGGTCGTATCCGCCTGCCACCGCCGCTTCGGCCGTACCGGTCTTGCCGCCCACGCGGTACCCCGGTGCCTCGCCCCTGCGACCCGTGCCGCGCTGCACGATCAGGCGCAGCATCTGGCGCATCCGGGCGCTCGTCTGCTCGCTGATGACGCGGCGACCGACCGGTGCATGGCTGGGGTCGATCTTCAACAGCGTCGCCGGCCGCCAGATGCCGCCATTGACCAGCGCGGCATAGGCGCTCGCCAGATGCAGCGGCGTCACCGCGATGCCATGGCCATAGGCGGTCGTCATCGTCGTCGTCCGCGCCCAGTATTTCGGCCAGAGCGGCCGGCCCTTCTCGCGCAGCTCGATATCGGGCTTGGTATCGAAACCCAGCTTGCGGAACATGGTCTGCATCCGCTCCGGCCCGACCTCGTCGGCGACGCGAGCGGTGGCGATGTTGGACGAATAGATCAGCGTTTCGGCCATGTTCAGCCAGCGCTTGGGATCGCCGCGCTCGTCGTGGATCGTGTAGCGGCCGACCTTCAACGGGTGCGTCGCGTCGAACCGTCGCTGGAACGACGTGACCACGCCCGTCTCCATCGCCGTCGCCATCGTGATCGGCTTGAACGTCGAGCCCAGCTCGAACACGCTCTGCGTCGTGATGTTGCGCAGTTGCTCGCTGCCCGCCATGCCGACCCGGTTCGGATTGAACGTCGGAAGCGACACCATCGCGATGACCTCGCCGGTCGCGACGTCGAGTACGATGCCCCCCGCCCCGCGCGCCGAGAAGGTCGTCATCGCGCGGCCCAGTTCGCTCTCCATCGCCGCCTGAACGCGCGTGTCGAGCGACAGCGCGACGGGCGTGCCGGCGGTCGCCGGGTTGGTCAGCCGCTCGTCCAGCACGCGCTCCATGCCGCTCATGCCGTGGCCGTCCGTCGACAGGAAACCGAGCGCGTGAGCGCCCATCGTCGATTGCGGGTAGAGGCGCTGGGTTTCGCGCGCGAACACGATCGCGGGCTCACCCAGCGCATTCACCTGCTCGACCAGCGCCGGGGAAGCCCGCTGCTGGAGATAGGTGAAATTCACGTCCTTGGTCAGCTGGCCGTAGAACCACGCCTGATCGCCACGGTCGGGCATCAGCGCGGCGAGGCGCGACGCCAGCTCCATCCGGTCGCCCATCAGCTTGCGTGGGTGGACGCCGATCGTCCAGGCGTCGATCGTGCGGGCCAGCGGCGATCCGTTGCGGTCGACGATATCGCCCCGCGCCGCCAGCGTCGCGACCGCGGCCTTCGCCTCGCTGCCCGCGAACGCGGCCAGCAGCCCGAGCCGCCCGATCACGACCAGCACCGCCACGCCGAACAGCAACAGCAACATCATCAGCCGCGTATGCGACGTCGCGACCAGCGCGTGGCGCTGCTTCGGGGTATTCCGTTGCTGGATCGGACGGGCGACGAGCGTGGTCACCGCTTGCGCGCCTCCGCCCGGGCGGAGGAGAGGATGTCGCTGAACGTGCTGTCGGACAGCAGCTTGCGATCGAGCATCGCGACCGCCTGCGGCCGGACCTTCGCGACGGCGGCGGCGGCGCGGACGACGCTCGCCTCGACGGCACGGGCCGGCGCGGCCTGCGGCGCGGCGACGACGGCAGCGACGCGGACGGGGGCAGCGACGCGAACCGCAGCGGGCGTGCGGATCGCGGGGGCGTTGGCGGCGACCAAAGTCATCGCCGGCTGCGGCTGCGTCACCTGCACCGGTTGCGGCTGGTTCAGCGCTTGGGGCGCACCCGACGGCACGACCAGCGCGGCGGTCTGCATCCGGCCGTTCGCACCCGGCAGCATCGGCTGCGTCACGTCCAGCGCGGCCAGCGCGCCCTCGTCGCTGACGAACTGGCCGGCGACCGGAGCGGACAGCGCGAGCGTGTCGCCGTTCCACTTCTCCAGCTGCGCCAGGTTCGCGCGCGTGTCGAACTCCGTCTCCAGCGCGCGGATGTCGCGCTGCGCCGACAGGATGCGGCCGTTCAGCTGCTCCAGCTTCTTGCGCTCGGTGGCGACCTGAAGCGACACGAGATAGAAGCCGAGCACGACCACGACGGCCCCGCCGAACCAGCCGATCCCCTTCAGTCGATACGCCGCCGTCATATACTCGCCTCCTGTCGCCCGTTCGCCGCATGCGCAGGGAACGCCCCCCACGCCGGGGCCTCCGTCCGCGTCGCCATCCGCAATGTCGCGGAGCGCGCGCGCGGGTTGCGTGCCAGCTCCGCCTCGCCGGCACGCACCGCGCGCCCGACCTTCTGAAAACTCGGGGCCGCCGCGGCACTGGCCTGCGGCAGATGACGCGAACCTGAAGGCGCACCGCCCGACCGGTCGCGCAGGAAGCGCTTGACCATCCGGTCCTCCAGACTGTGGAACGTCACGATCGCCAGCCGCCCACCCGGCTTCAGCACGCGCTCCGCCGCCGCCAGCCCTTCGGCCAGCTCGTCCAGCTCCCGGTTGATGTGGATGCGGATCGCCTGGAAGGTCCGCGTCGCCGGGTCCTTCTTGTCGTGCGGCCGATATCCCAGCGCCTTGCGCACCACCGTCGCCAGCTCGCCCGTCCGGGTCAGCGGCCGTGCCGCGACGATCGCCCGCGCGACCCGCCGCGACTTCGGCTCGTCGCCATACTGGTACAGCACGTCGGCGATCGCCTCTTCGTCCGCCTCGTTGACGAAGTCCGCCGCGCTCATCCCCGCCTGCGCCATCCGCATGTCGAGCGGCCCGTCCGACTGGAACGAGAAGCCCCGATCCGCCTGATCGAGCTGCATCGACGACACGCCGATGTCCAGCGTCACGCCGTCGACCGGCGAATCGATCGCCGATTCCATCGCGGAGAAATCGGCCTGCACCAGCGTCAGGCCATCGATCGCTGCGGCCTGTCCCGCCGCGATCGCATCCGGATCGCGATCGAACGCGATTACCCGCACGCCCTTCGCCAGCAGCGCACGCGTGTAGCCGCCCGCACCGAAGGTCCCGTCGACCATCGTCTCGCCCGGAGCCGGGGCAAGCGCGGCGACGACCTCGTCGAGCAGCACGGGAACATGAGGCGCCGGGTCGCTCACAGCGCCAGCCCCTTCTGCATCATATGGAAACGCGCCGCCGCCTTGACGTTGTCGGCGATGTCCGCCTCCGCGATCAGCGTCGCCGGGTCCCAGATCTCGATATAGTCGAGCACGCCGTAGAAGAACGCATGCTCGCCGATCGACGCGTAGAAGCGCGGAAACGCCGGCATGATGAAGCGGCCGGAGCCGTCGAACGGCACCGCTTCGCCCGCCGCCGCACGACGCTTGATGTTGTAGTCGAACTCGCCGCCCGGCCCGGTATGCTCCGCCTCGCGCCGGTCGAGCTGCTCCGCCAGGATGTCGAGATAGCCCTGATCGTAGGCGACCAGGCATTTACTCTTCTGGTGCGGGCCGACGATCACCGTGCCGCCGGTCTTCCCGTCCGCCTTCGGCGCATTCGCCGCCAGCGTCGTCCGAAGTGAGGAAGGTATGGCGACCCGGCCCTTGTCATCGACAAGTCCGATCCCTTCGCCCTGATACCGACCCCTGACCAACACGCCACTCCGCACCTGGCGCGCACAGTTTCACCGACCCGGAACCCGACCTTCGCCGCGCCCCGGCCGCAAATTGCGACCGATGAACCATGCCCCTGTGTGGAATGGGGTGTATCAAGGGTTAACCCGGTCGGCAACGGGATTTTCGGGGAATTCAGGGGAAACGATGGTGGATTTGGGTGTGATCGCCCCCAGGTCGAACGCAGTCCGGTCGAACGCCTCCGCCGACGTCGGGCGCGTAAAAAACCGTTCGCCACAGGATGCGGCGAACGCGCAGGCAAGGCGGCAATGTAAAGACGTCACCGCTTTGCGGTCGGCATCCCCGACGAATCGCGAACAGACGGGACGTGGGGCATCGGAGGTCGCTGCGGCAGACTGCGAACGAACCACGCCACCCCGTGCCCCCCCTCCGGCGGGCGGCACTCCTATTGCCCCCGTGGTCAGGCATTCACCATCGGATATGTGAGGCTCACATCACCGAGGGTGATCGTCCATAGGCCAATTCCGCTCCAGAGCCTGAAGCACGTAGAGCAGTTCGCGGTTGCGCGTTTCGTCGCCGCGATCCAGATCCGGGATCAGCTTGTCAGGATCGTCAGTGCGCCCGAGAGCTACCGACGCACGCGTGGCGACCACACGCCGACGCTTTCGTTCAGTCGCTGCCAAGGACTCCGCTTTGAGATAACGCTTGATATCTGCCCCTGAATCTTCTCCGTCTTTTGCAAGCGGCACGGACGATATGTATTTGGCAATCAGCGTCTGGGAATTTGCAGCCTCGACCTTGGATCGCTGCGCGATGATCCCCCGACACAGCCCTTGCGTCGCTCGTTCACTGTCGCCCGATAGTGCAGGTCGCGTTTCGTCCTTCTTCAATGTCTTTTCATCATTGGGTTGCTTCTCCAGATATCCGATACAGAAGAGCAGCGTCTCGTCGATCGCTGGAACGGTGACGATATGCTGTATCGCCTGCGCGATGGCTCCGGTAGCGGCGGCGGCACTCGCCACGTCCCCGCCGCCACCGGGATCGCTTGGGCCATCGCGGCTCTGGGCTGCGGTCGTTCCACCGGCCGCGCCACCTATGGCCAACGCCTGTCCCAGCCTCGTCTCCTGCGTGGCCAGGTTCGCCTTGGCGACGGCGGCTTCACCCTCGGCTGACTTGCAGTCGCTCCAGGCGGCCTCATTGCCTCCATCCGGCATGGGATTCTCTCCGACGCATTTCGCCCCGTTCGGCTTTGCGAACGCCGCCTCGGCGACCTTCAACTTGACCTCGGCAGCGGTCACCACCTGCCGGGCCGCATCACGATCCTTGCGGAATGCCGTCGCCAGTTCGATCGCCGCCACATTCGACACAGCGGCACCCGTTGCCCCACCGGAAATGATCGTCGACGCCGGCCGTGTTACCCGCGTCAATTGCTCGATCGCCAGAACCGCCAGCATTGTTCGTTGATCGCGCGCGGCCTGTACGACCAGCGTCGATTTGCTGATCGCTCCCGACAGATAGCGCTCGCAGGTCCGGTACAGCGATTCCCGTAACAGGTTTATCGTCTGCGTACGCTCGATGGTTGCTGCGGACTGGGCCAGTCCTGCGGCCAGCTCCCCCTGCTGCGTCTTCACGTCCAGCTTCGCGGCGATACTTGCGCTCAGCACCGAGAAAGTATCCGGCGCCGCTTCGGCACAGACGCGAATTTCCTTATCTTTCTCATCCGGAACGAAAAAAACGCTCCGCTGGTAGGCGTCGGTCGTGACGACTTTCGGCCGATCCATGTCGAACTTGCGATTGTGATAGATTGTGGTGCTTTCGGCGCAGCCGGCAAGAACAAACAAAAGAATGAGTACGAATCGCTGTTGCATAATCCCCCCCCCCCGGATTTCTTCGGGAAGAGTATCATGCCGATGTTGGGGCGATAAATTATAATGGTCGATTGTGGATGTTTACCGGAGACCGCATCCGCATCGCGATACACGCGGCGGGCGACGTCTATTTCTCGCCCGAATCCTGCATGTTGGCACTCGGAGCCGCGCCCATCTGCGCCAGCGGCTCCCCTTCGACGGGGATCGGTGCGGCGTCGTTGCCGGCGGCCATCGCCGCGACGAGGTTCGCCTGGGCGGTACCCGCGACCGGGCGTTCGCGAGTCGCAGAGCCGATGATCGCACTGGCCAGCGCGATCAACAGCACCACCGCGGCAAGGCCGATCAGGCCGACCTTCACACGCTGCACCGTCTGGGATGGTTCGGAAACGCCATTCATCGGTCCGTCGGACATAGGCGGTTTTCGGAAAATTCTCAAGCTGCGGCTCGATCCAGCCCTTTTTCGGCACGCCATGCCGGGTCGTGCAACGTCGACAGATAGCGAAAGCCGGTATCGCACAGGATCGTCACGATCCGCTTGCCCGGCCCCAGATCGCGCCCCAACTGCACCGCGCCGGCGACATTGATCCCGCTCGACAGGCCGAGACACAGCCCCTCCTCGTCCAGCAGCCGCCGGACCCAGTCATAGCCCTCGGCATCCGACACCCGGTACTGGGTATCGACCGGCGCACCCTCCAGATTGGCGGTGATCCGGCCCTGTCCGATCCCCTCGGCGACCGACGATCCCTCCGACTTCAGTTCGCCGTGCGCGTAATAGTCGTAGAGCGCGGCGCCGTACGGATCGGTGAGCGCGATCGTCACCGCCTCGTCATGCGCCTTCAGCCCCAATCCCACACCCGCCAGCGTGCCGCCCGTGCCGACCGCGCAGGTGAAGCCGTCGATCCGACCCTCCAGTTGCGTCCAGATCTCCTCCGCGGTCCCGACGATGTGCGCGCGGCGATTGGCGATGTTGTCGAACTGGTTGGCCCACACCGCGCCCGGCGTCTCCTCCGCGATCCGGCGCGACGTGTGGACGAAATGGCACGGCGACGAATAGGGGGCCGCCGGCACCAGCACCAGTTCCGCACCCAGCGCGCGAAGCGTGTCCATCTTCTCCCGGCTCTGCGTCTCGGGCATGACGATGATCGTCCTGTACCCCTTGGCATTGGCGACCAGCGCCAGCCCGATGCCGGTGTTTCCCGCCGTACCCTCGACGATCGTCCCGCCCGGCTTCAGCGCACCGCGCTGCTCCGCATCCTCGACGATGAACAGCGCCGCGCGGTCCTTCACCGACGCACCCGGATTTGTGAACTCGCATTTGCCGAAGATATCGCACCCGCTCGCCTCGCTCGGCCCCTTCAGTCGGACGAGCGGCGTGTGGCCGATGAGGGAGAGGGTGTCGGGAACGATAGCGGTGGGAAGCGTCATAGCGAAGAACATAGGCGCTGCCGCCGCCGGACCCAAGCGACCGCCGCTTGATTGCGGCAAAGCTGCGATGATGGTAGAACTTTGCTGTCGGAGGTAGAAATGGGCGTTCAACTCAATATCAAGGACCCGGCCACCGTTCAGTTGGCGCGCGAACTGGCAGATCGGACGGGGCGCTCCGTTACGGAGACGATCCGGGCCGCGTTGGAGCGCGAACATGTGGTGCGGGAAGAGGAACTCGCAGTCCGCCTGTCCCGGATCAGGGAGATCGGCGCCCAAGTCGCTCGCAAGATGCCCGAAGACCTTCACGGCCTCACCGCGAAAGAGGCAATGGACACTCTGTACGATGATGGCCTGCCCGCGTGATTGTCGACACGTCGGCAGTCATGGCGATCCTTCTGGGCGAAGATGAAGCCCAAATTTTTGCCGAGGTGATCGGCCGATCCCCGGCACCGCGCTGGTCCGTCGTGTCGGCGGTCGAGTTGCAGGCGGTCCTGACCCGACGCTTTCGCGGCCTGCTGGATGAGGACGCCGCCGCCTTGATCGGCGTCCTTCGCCTCGCCCCCGCTCCGGTGACCATCGAACAATCCCGCATCGCGAGCGACGCGTATCGCAATTTCGGCATCGGCTCGGATCACCCTGCCCGCCTCAACTTCGGCGATTGCTTCGCCTACGCCCTCAGCAAATCGTCGGGCGAGCCGCTGCTGTTCAAGGGCGACGATTTCGCCGCGACGGATATCGTCCCGGCCATCTGATGCGGCTGTCCGGCGAGATGATGTTCTGGTAATGTTCCAGAATGTCCCGCGAATCGACTTGCCCTTCTCCCGCGGATGCGTCGGCGCGAAGCCTGTCGCGCACGCTGCAGGACACCCTGTCGAACGCCTCTACTTCCTCCACTTCGCTCGACCCTGCCGGCGCACCGAACCTCCCGCCCCGCCCCCTCCGCTGGCTGTTCCTCGATCTGAATTCCTACTTTGCCAGCGTCGAGCAGCAATTGCAGCCGTCGCTCCGCGGCCGCCCCGTCATCGTCGCGCCGGTCGGCACCGACACCACCGTCGCCATCGCCGCCTCGATCGAGGCGAAGCGTTACGGCATTTCGACGGGCACGCCGGTGTGGCGGGCGCGGGAACTCTGCCCGGAGGTCGTCGTCACGCCGGCCCGCCACGAACGCTATGTCGAATTCCACGACGCGATCGTCGCGGAAATCGGCCGCCACATTCCTGTCACCCGGATCTGTTCGATCGACGAGGTCGCCTGCCGCCTGCTCGACAACGAGAATGCGCGCGCCGATGCGGAGGCGCTGGCGGCGCGGATCAAGGCCGGCATCCGCGCCGCGGTGGGGGAGCGGATGACCTCCTCGATCGGGATCGCGCCCAACCGCCTGCTCGCCAAGCTCGCGTCGGACCTGATGAAACCCGATGGCCTCGTCGTCTTCGAGCAACATGATCTGCCGCACGCCCTCTACCGCCTGCGGCTGCGCGACATCAGCGGCATCGGCGAGAAGATGGAGCGGCGGCTGGCGCGCGACGGCGTGAACGACATCCGCCAGCTTTGCGAGCGGCGACCGCGCGATGCCGGGCATGCCTGGGGCGGCACCGATGGCGACCGGCTGTGGTATCTGCTCCACGGCGTCGACCTGCCCGAAAAGCCGTCTCAGCCGCGCACCGTCGGACACAGCCACGTCCTGTCGCCGCGCCATCGCGACGTCGAGGGAGCACGGCTCACCGCCCGCCGCCTCGCGTTGAAAGCCGCCAGTCGCCTTCGCCGCAAGGGGTATCGGGCGCGCGAGCTGGTGCTGCATTGCCGGTTCGAGGAGCCCGGCGTGGACGGCAAGCGCGCCAAGTGGGCCGGGCATACCCGGCTGCCGACGACGCAGGACAGCTTCGTGGTGCTCGATCATCTCGACCGGTTGCTGTTGCCGCGCCTGCTCGCGGCCGGTCGGGCGCGGCCCGGCGGGTTCCGGTTGCGGATGGTCGGCGTGACGCTGTCGGGGATCGAACCGGTGGCAGCGGAACAGGGTTCGCTCTGGGCGCATCTCGATGCCGACGATCCGCTGGCGCGGGAGACGCGCACGCTGGCGCTCAGTTGCGCGATGGACCGGATCAACCAGCGCTGGGGTCGCAACGCCGTCAGCGTGGGGCCGCTCGGCGGCGGCCGGCTCGACCGGGTCGGCACCAAGATCGCGTTCGGCCGGATTCCGGAGATCGCGGAGTTCCACGAATGAACGATGGGACAGCACGCTTGTCGGACATATCTTGACGCTAACGCTACCATCGGCGAAGCGGGCCAGGCTATGAAGAACCCCATCCTTCTCGCCGCCCCTCTCCTCGCTCTCGCCGCTTGCAACTCGCAGCCGAAGCAGCCTGAGGTGCTGGATTCCAATCCCGACCCGATGGCCAACAGCCTCGCCAACGCCGCGCCGGTCGAGCTGCCCCCCGCTATCCGTGCCGACAAGACGCTGCGCTGCGGCGACGGCTCGCTCGTGGGCGTCACCTTCTTCCAGGGTGACAAGCTGGTCAGCGTCCGCGTCCCGTCCACCGCGACGCCGGTCCGCCTGACCGCGCCCGAAGCCGGCCAGCCCTATACGGCCGACGGCGGCTGGAAGCTGACCGGCGACGAGAAGTCTGTCACCGTTACGCCGGCCGGCAAGGCCGCACTGACCTGCCACGACTGATCGGCATTTTCTTTCAACCCCTTGGGGCCGGTGGAGCGATCCGCCGGCCCTTTTCGCATCGCCACCGCCATTCTAGGATGCGCGATGACCGTGCTTGATCCCCAACTCGTTCTCGGCGCCTATTCCGTCGGGGTCTTCCCGATGGCGGACGCGCGCGATGCGGACGAGGTATATTGGGTCGAACCCCGTCGCCGCGCCATCCTGCCGCTGGACGGATTCCATCTATCGCGTTCGCTCCGCCGCCGCATTGCCGCTGACGATTTCCACGTCACCGCCGACCGCGATTTTCAGGCCACCCTGCGCCTCTGCGCCGAAAGCGCCACGGATCGCCCGGAAACGTGGATCAGCACCGCGATCGAGCGCGTCTTCCTCGACCTCCACGCCCGAGGCTACGCCCATTCCGTGGAATGCTGGCAGGGCGAGCGGCTGGTCGGCGGTCTGTACGGCCTCGCGCTGGGCCGTGCGTTCTTCGGGGAAAGCATGGTCAGCCGCGCGACCGACGCGTCGAAGGTGGCGCTGGCGTGGCTGATCGCCCGCCTGCGTGCCGGCGGCTTCACGCTGCTCGATTGTCAGTTCCAGACCTCGCACCTCGCCTCCCTCGGAGCGGTCGAGATCGATCGGGACGATTACGTCGCGTTGCTTGGCGCCGCGCTCTCTACCTCCGCGTCGTCCGCCGCATCTTCATCCGGCACCGTGGCGGGTGCCGGCGATTTCGCCGCGCTGGATCGCTTGGGAGCACTCAGGGACTCGGTATCCGCGCCCTTGTCGGGAAAGGACATCGTGCAGCTCTTGGTCCAGACATCGTAGATCGGGTGCTGCACCACGTTCAGGCCGGGCCGCTCCTTGAACAACCATCCCGAGAACGCCCGCCGCCATTTCGTATCCGACCCGCGCACGATCACCTGCGCGAAGGCACCGGTCAGCTGGTCCTGCTCCCACGGAGCGGTCCTCTCGCATGCGCGCAAGCGAATGACGACATCGCCGATCCGCGTCGCCTGACCGGGCTTCAGCGTCAATTCCCGGTTCTCTCCGTTGCGTTTGTTGAGCAGGCCGAGCACCGCCACCCGCTGCGCCATCGGCGTCCCGCCATTGGCGACCGCCGCGTCGCCCGCATCGATCGTCTCGATCCCGCTCGCTGCGGGCGGCGGACCTTCGGGTATGACCTGCCCGACGCGGTGCGCCGGCGCGAGCGTCTGCCGCTGATCGAGCGCTCGATAGCCAAACCAGCCACCGATCCCCAGCAGCGCCGCGACCAGCACCGCCGCGGCGATCCAGCGTCGGTTCACCCCTCCGGCGTCCAGGCTTCGTAGTCACCCGTCGCGGCGGCGCGGCTACCGCCCTTTTCCAGCGAACCGGACGGACGATAGGCCAGCGCCGTCCCGGTCAGGTTGGCGACCGCCGGCTTCTGCCACGGCCGCGGGGCCGGCAGCGCGCGGTCGGGCACGTCGTCGACCTGATGGTGCAGCCAGCTAAACCACGCGGGCGGAACCCGGCTGGCGTCGTTCGCACCGTTGTAGATCACCCAGCGTCGCGGATTGCCGGAAGTATCCTTGCGACCCTCGAAATAGACGTTGCCGAGCGAATCCTCGCCCATCTGCTTCATGCCGCGAAGGCCATAGAACCAGGTGCCCCACGAGGCACCGTTCCACCACGTGAACGGATTGCGATTGATGCCCATGGTCCGCCGCTTACCGCGCCTCCCGCTCGCCTTCAACCGTCACCGCATCCATCGTCACGGCTTCGGCAGCGTCCACGACACCGCATCGCCCTCGCCGATGCCCAGTTCGGCGGTGCGGCCGCCGCGCACTTCCAGCACCGCCGCGACCGGTTCTCCCGAGAATACCGGCGTTTCGGAAAAGGGTACGGTATTCTCCGCGATCCGGGCGATCGTTCCGTCGGCGCGGATATAGATGATGTCGAGCGGGCTCGGCGTATTCTTCATCCAGAAGCTCGCCTCGCGCGGGCCGCCGCCCTCCGCCGGATAGGGCGCGAACAGCATTGCGAAATCGGGGGCCAGATTGGTGCGGAACATCAGTCCCTTCGCCTGTTCCTCCTTGGTCCGGGCCAGTTCGGCGCGGAATACCTGCGTCCGGCCGTTCGCGGCGATCTTCACCGGGATCGTCGTCGCGCGCGACACCGTCGCCGCATCGCCGTCCCCGCGCGAGCATCCGGCGATCGACAGCGCGCACAACGATATCAGCGTCAGACGCATCAGGATTCCTCCTCCGCCGGATCGGCGACATCCTCGATCAGCACCGCCAGCGGTCCCTTGTCGCCGTCGACGATCCGCGCCCTTAAGGGCTGGTCCGGCTCCACCGCCATGACGCCGCCGCGGCGTAACGTCTCCATGTGCACGAACACGTCGCGACCGTCCGACAGCCGTACGAGGAAGCCATAGCCTTTCAGCCGGTTGAACCATTTGACGCTGACCGGCTCCAGCGGCCCCGCCGATTCGATCAGCGACGCGGGATCGATCCGGCCCGGCACGCCCGGCCGCCGCGGCGGCACTTCCTCGACCGCCTCGGACAGGTCGATCGTCACGATTTCCCGCGCCTGAAAACCGCGCCCGCGCTGCACCGCCATCGTCTCGACGCGCGCACCCTCAGGTAAGCTGCGGCGGCCATGCGGCTGCAACACGCTGAAATGGACCAGGATGTCCCCGATCGCCGCATCGTCGGCTACGGCGAACCCGAAACCCCGGGTCACATCGAACCATTTGATGACGCCGCCGACCGCAATAGGCTCGGCGCCACCACCGGGTTCGCCCCCCTGCTGCACGTCAACTTGCATAAGTCACCCCTGACGCGGCCTGACTAGCATCATTCATCTTCGCTGCAATGCGTCAGGTCGGCAAAACTATCCACATCGTCCTGTTCGCCGGGGGCGGAATCGACAATCGCCCGCGCCAGCGCGAAGCCGTGGCCCGCGCGGATCATCGTCGCGAGCTGCTTCTGCTTCAGCGCACGATCGGCGTCCGTCAGGGCGAACGGCCCGATCCGCTTGCGCTTCGCCAGCCGCAACGCGCTGTCGACGGTGTCCCGCGCGACCGTTGGCGCAACTGCGCTGGCATCCGCCTGCCCGACCTTCGCCGCCGCCAGCGCCTGTCGCACGCGACCTGCCCCCATGCCGCGCCGGCCGAGTGCGGAAGCCTTCGCCTCCGCCCACACCCGGTCGTCGACATAGCCCAGCTCCGCCATCCGCGCGGCGATCGCGACCGGATCGGCGGGCTCTCCATCCCATCCCCGTTCCCGGATCTTGCGCTTCAGATAATCGGCCAGCTTGCCCTGCGTGGTGGCGAACCGTTCCACATAGCGTAACGCCATGCGCTCCAGCGCAGCCGCGTCGAGGGGCGGAATGGGGCGGCCGGACCGTTGCATGGCCTTGATTGTGCCACACTGGGCCGTGAAGAGGAATGTTGGCGCGGCTCGCGCCGGACGACCAAGAGAAGGCAAGACCCGTCGATGACCGAGACGCAAACCCCGATGGACGCGCCCCAGGCGACGCCGACCGAGGATTCGCTGCCCCGCCGTTACGCGGATTTCGCCACGCTGGGTGATGCGCTGGATTACGCGGCGTCCGGTAAACGCGGGCTTAATTTTCATGACGCGCGCGGTACGCTGGTGCGCGGCTATCCGTTTTCGGAGCTGCGGGTCGATGCGCTCGCCGCCGCGCGGCGCCTGATCGCCGCCGGCATCAAGCCGGAGGATCGCGTCGCGCTGGTCGCCGAGACGTCCGCGGAGTTCGCCGCCCTGTTCTTCGGCGTCGTCTATGCCGGCGCGTGGCCTGTGCCGCTGCCGCTGCCGACCTCGTTCGGCGGGCGCGACAGCTATATCGAACAGTTGCGCGTCCAGCTGTCGAGCTGCGATCCGTCGATGTTGATCTATCCGCCGGAACTCGCCGAGATGGCGGGCGCAGCGGCCGGACTGGCGAAGACCACAGGCATCGACTGGGCGGAATTCGGTGCGCGCGACGTGCCCGACGTGGCGCTGCCCGTCGCGAGCAGCGATCAGGTCGCCTATCTGCAATATTCGAGCGGCTCGACCCGCTTCCCCCACGGCGTCGCGATCACGCACGAGGCGTTGCTGAACAACCTCGCCGCGCACAGCCACGGCATGCAGATCGACGGCACCGATCGCTGCATCAGCTGGCTGCCCTGGTATCACGACATGGGCCTCGTCGGCTGCTTCCTGTCGCCGGTCGCCAATCAGGTATCGACAGACTATCTGAAGACGGAGGATTTCGCCCGCCGTCCGCTGGCGTGGCTCGACCTCATCAGCCGTCACAAGGGCACCGCGCTCAGCTATTCGCCGACCTTCGGCTACGACATCTGCGCACGTCGGATGTCGTCGCAGACCAAGGCGTCGGACCGGTTCGACCTGTCGCGCTGGCGCGTGGCCGGTAACGGCGCCGACATGATCCGCCCCGACGTCATGCAGTCGTTCGTCGACGCGTTCGCCGATGCCGGGTTCAAGGCGTCGGCGTTCCTCCCCAGCTACGGGCTGGCGGAAGCGACTTTGGCCGTGTCGATCATGCCGCCGGGCGAGGGTATCCGCGTCGAGCTCGTCGAGGAGACCGAACTGTCCGGCACACACGACAACGGCGCCAACGACAATGGCCGGCCGCAGCGGTTCCGCGCGATCGTCAATTGCGGCAAGCCCGTGCGCGACATGGTCGTGGAGATCCGTCAGGAGAACGGCACGCCCCTGCCCGATCGTGCGATCGGCAAGGTTTGGTGCAAGGGTCCGTCGGTGATGGTCGGTTATTTTCGCGATCCCGCCGCGACCGAGGCGTGCATGCAGGACGGCTGGCTCGACACCGGCGACATGGGCTATCTGTCGGACGGCTACGTTTATATCGTGGGCCGTGCCAAGGACATGATTATCGTCAATGGCAAGAACCACTGGCCGCAGGACATCGAATGGGCCGTGGAGCAGATTCCCGGCTTCAAGGCCGGCGACATCGCGGCCTTCGCGATCACTACACCGGGCGGTGAGGAGACCCCCGCCGTTCTCGTCCAGTGCCGCAGCAGCGACGACGCCGAACGCACGCGCCTGCGCGACGCGATTCGAGAGCGGGTCCGCTCGGTCACCGGCATGAACTGCGTCGTGGAACTGATTCCGCCACGTACCCTTCCGCGGACCAGTTCGGGCAAGCTCAGCCGCGCCAAGGCCCGCAACCTGTATCTGGCGGGCGAGATCAAGCCCTACGACATCGCCGCCTGAGGCGGTTCGCTCGGGACTTCGCTCCATCGCGATCGTCCTGTGTCACGGTCATGCCGGGCTCGTCCCGGCATGATGAACGGTGATCGCTAACGCGATCTAGGCCGCGAACAGCTCCGCCGGCACCGCATACAGCGTATCCGCCGACGCATTCGCGGCCGCTACCAGCCCAAGCGCCTCCGGCACGATCTGCTCCAGATAGAAGCGCACGCTGGCGCGCTTCATCCGCGCGAAATCGTCGTCGCCGGTCGCCGCGGCGGCTTCGCGTTCCATCAACCAGCCACAGGTGGCGACCGACAGCATCGTCAGAAACGGATAGCTCGCGGCCAGCCGGTCGTCCGCATCCGCCGTCGCGAGCCGGCGACCCGCCTCGTCGCAGGCCGCGATCAGGTCGACCAGCCCCGCCGCATCCGCATCGCCACGCATCTCCACGATCAGGGCCGCAAACACTCCGCCATTCTCCAGCCCCAGCTTGCGCCCGACCAGATCGGCGGCCTGGATGCCGTTCGTCCCCTCGTAGATCGGCGTGATCCGCGCATCGCGAAAGAAGCGCGCCGCGCCCGTCTCCTCGATATAGCCCATGCCGCCATGCACCTGGATGCCGATGCTCGCGACCTCGTTGCCGATGTCGGTCGCGTGTGCCTTGGCCAGCGGCGTGACGAGTTCCAGCCGGCCTTTCGCCGCCGCATCGCCCAGATTGGCGCGATCGACCTGACCGGCGGCGTAATAGACCAGCGCCCGCGCCGCCTGCGTCTGCGCCTTCATCCGCAGCAGCATACGGCGCACATCGGGATGATCGACGATGCGGACCGGTGCCTTGTCCGGTGATCCCGCGCGCGCCGACTGGATGCGGTCCAGCGCATAGGCGACCGCCGCCTGCGTCGCGCCCTCGGCGATCTGGACGCCCTGCAGGCCGACGTTGAGGCGCGCATTGTTCATCATCGTGAACATCGCGCGCATCCCGCCATGTTCCGGCCCGATCAGCTCGCCTATGCAATCGTCATGGTCGCCGAACGACAGCACGCAGGTCGGCGAGGCGTGAAGTCCCATCTTGTGTTCGATCGACACCACGCGGACGTCGTTGAAGTCGGCCGGCGTCCCATCCGCATCCAGCCGGTATTTGGGCACCAGAAATAGCGAAATACCGCGCGTTCCCGGCGGGGCGTCGGGGGTGCGCGCCAGGACGAGGTGGACGATGTTGGGGGCCATGTCATGGTCGCCGAACGAGATGTAGATCTTCGTCCCCTTGATCGACCAGCGGCCATCGCCGCGCGCCGTCGCCATCGTCCGCAGCGCACCGACATCGCTGCCGGCCTGCGGCTCGGTCAGGTTCATCGTGCCGGTCCACTCGCCGGTCGCCAGATGCGGCAGGTACAAAGCCTGTTGTTCGGGCGAGCCGTGATGCTGGATCGCCTCGATCGCGCCGACGGTCAGGGTCGGGCACAGCGCGAAGCCCGTGTCCGCTCCCCCCAGCGTCTCCAGCACCGCCGTCTGGAGCGCGAAGGGCAACCCCTGCCCACCCCATCGCTCGGGCGCCCCGATCGTCCCCCAACCGCCCTCGACATAGGCGCGATACGCTTCGGGATAGCCCGCCGGCATGACCACGCCGTCCGCCGTCCAAGTCGCGCCGACGGTGTCGCCGGTCTTCGCCAGCGGCGCCCACTCCCCCTCCGCGAATTGCCCGGCCCCCTCCAGCACCGCATCGACCACATCCTCGCTGGCGGCCGAGAACCGGTCCGTGGCAGCCAGTTCCAACAGGCCGACGACATGGTCTAGGACGAAGCGCTGTTCCGCGACGGGAGCTGCGAAGGCCAAGGTTTCTCTCCTGTGTTTGCCCCGGCTATAGCCAACTGCGATGACCGCTCCAAACGCCTCGATCTTCCCCTACGGCCCGGCGGCGATCGCGGCGGCGGGGGCGGCGATTCGAGCCGGCGGGATCGTCGCGGTACCGACCGAGACGGTTTACGGGCTCGCTGCCGACGCCGCCGATTCGGCCGCCGTCGCGCGCATCTATGCGGCCAAGGGTCGGCCCGCGTTCAACCCCCTGATCGTGCACGTGCCGGACATGGCGGCGGCGGAGGCGCTTGCGGTGTTCGGCGACGACGACCGCGCGCTGGCGACGGCGTTCTGGCCGGGACCGCTGACGCTGGTGCTGCCGTTGCGACCCGGCGCGCCGGTCGCGTCGATCGTCACCGCCGGTCTGGCGACCGTCGCGATCAGAGTGCCCGCGCATCGGGCGATGCAGGCGCTGCTCCACGCGAGCGGCCGTGCGCTGGCCGCCCCATCCGCCAATCGCAGCAACGGAATAAGCCCGACGCGGGCGGAGCATGTGGTCGCCAGTCTGGGTGATGCGGTACCGCTCGTCATCGACGACGGTGCGTGCGCGGCGGGTCTGGAATCGACGATCGTCTTCGGCCGAACGATCCTCCGGCCGGGGCCGGTCACGTCGGCGGAGATACTGGCGGCCCTGGGATCATCCGGACCAACCGATGTCGGACTGCGGCCGGCGGTACGGCGGGAGGTCATCGCACCGGGCCAGCTCGCGACCCACTACGCCCCGTCCAAGCCCCTGCGCCTCGATGCCATGACTGCCGCGCCAGACGAATGGCTGATCGGCTTCGGCGCGATCCCTGGAGACGAGACATTGTCCGCATGCGGTGACCCCGTCGAGGCGGCCGCCCGTTTGTTCGACGCCCTCCACCGGGCGGACGCCGGCAGCAAACCTCGTATCGCCGTCGCACCGATCCCGGCCGATGGTGTCGGCGAGGCGATCAATGATCGCCTCGCCCGGGCCGCAACGTAGCCTAGCGGACCGCCGCCGCCTCGTTCGCGACGATGTCCGCCTTACGCTCCGGCGACATCGCCGCGGCATTCACGTCCGCCGCGTCGATCGCCTCTGCGCGGTCCTCGCCGACATCGCGCGTCCGCTCGGCTCGCTCCTGAAGGTTATCGGCCATGGCCTCCAGCGAGTCGGCGCGGTTGTCGGCGGCATCCTCCACCCGCTCGGCCAGCTTGTCGTCGCCCTTGCCGCCACAGGCTGCGAGGGGAAGGGCCAGAAGCGACAGGCAGGCAAGCGAGAGGATGGCTTTCATTTGATATTCCCTGTTGGCATCGCTCCGGGTCCGGAACGGTCGCCACCAGCGCTCATGGCGCGCGTTCGTTCCGTGACGAAAACGCCTTTCCTCGAACGCCTGTCGTCAAACACCGACCGCGCGCGACCGCGCCGCGAAGCTCTTGCGCAATTTCTGCAGCTTCGGCGGGATCACTGCCATGCAATACGGATTGGAGCGCCCCGACGTCTCCCAGTAATCCTGATGATAGCCCTCGGCCGGATACCAGGTCGTCATCGGCTCGATCGTCGTGACGATCCGGCCGCCGGTTGCACCCGCCCGCTCGATCGCGGCGCGTGCTTCCGCTTCCTGCGCCTCGTCGGCGGGGAAGATCGCCGACCGGTACTGCGTCCCGACATCGTTGCCCTGCCGGTTCAGCTGCGTCGGATCGTGCGTCGCGAAGAAGATGTCGAGCAGATCGGCATAGCGGAGCTGGTCGGGATCATAGCCGACCCGGATCGCCTCCGCATGGCCGGTATCGCCACCGCAGACCTGTTTATACGTCGGATCGGGCACGTGCCCGCCGATATATCCGCTCTCGACGCTCTCGACGCCGATCACGTCCTTGAATACCGCTTCCGTGCACCAGAAGCATCCACCGGCCAGCGTGGCATATTCGGTCATTATAGTCTCCTTTGCTCCCCAGATAGGAAGCCGCTAGGGCGCGAGAAAGGGCACAAGGGGAACGACGATGGCAGTAATGGTAACGGGCGGAGCGGGTTACATCGGCAGCCATACGGTACTGGCGCTGCTCGATGCGGGGACGGACGTCGTCGTGGTCGACAATCTCGTCACCGGGTTCGACTGGGCGGTGGACGAGCGCGCGACGCTGGTCGAGTGCGACGTGTCCGACGAGGGCCGGGTGCGCGCCGCGATCCGCGGGCACGACATCGACGCCATCCTGCATTTCGCGGGTTCGGTAGTGGTCCCCGAATCGGTCAGCGACCCGCTCAAATACTATCGCAACAACACCGCCGCTTCCCGCTCGCTGATCGAGAGCGCGGTGACCGAGGGGGTGAAGCACTTCATCTTCTCCTCCACCGCCGCAACCTATGGCACGCCCGAAAAGGTGCCGGTGGCGGAGGGCGACCCGACCGTGCCGATCAATCCCTATGGCATGTCGAAGCTGATGACGGAGGCGATGCTGCGCGACGTGGCGGCGGCCCACCCGATGAACTATGCCGCGTTGCGCTACTTCAACGTCGCGGGCGCAGACCCGCAGGGGCGGTCCGGCCAGTCGACCGCCGGCGCGACGCACCTCATCAAGGTGGCCGTGGAAGCGGCGACGGGCAAGCGTGACGGCGTCGGCGTGTTCGGCACTGACTTCCCCACGGTCGATGGCACCGGCGTGCGCGACTATATCCATGTCAGCGATCTGGCCGCGGCGCATGTCGCGGCGTTGACGCTGTTGCGTGGCGAGCCGACACGCAGCCACACGCTGAACTGCGGGTACGGCCGTGGCTTCTCCGTCAATCAGGTGCTCGATGCCGTCGACCGCGTGACGAACGTGACGATCGAACGCCGTTACGAGGGCCGCCGCGCGGGCGACCCGGCCGAACTGGTCGCGGACAACAGCGCCATTCTGGCCGCGACCGACTGGCGGCCGGAGCGTGACGATCTCGACCTGATCGTGCGCGACGCACTGGCATGGGAACGCGCGCTGGCCGAGCGTCGGGGATGAGGCTGCGGTCGCTGCTGTTCGTGCCCGGCGACCGGCCGGACCGGATGGAGAAGGCGCTGGATCTGGGCGCCGATGCGCTGATCCTCGATCTGGAGGATGCGGTCGCGCCACCCGCGCGACCGATGGCGCGGGTCGCGGTGGCCGATTTCGTGACGCGGCGGCGGGGTGCCGGCCCCGCGCTGTTCGTGCGGATCAATCCGCTGAGCGGCGCGCTGGACGGCCCAATGGACGGCCACGAGGCGGCGCTCGACCTGGATGCGTTGGCCGGCGCGGTCCCGGACGGCGTCGTGCTGCCCAAGGCGGAGGGGGCGGACGGCGTCCTCCGTCTGGCCGAGCGACTGCCCGGCACGCCGATCCTGCCGATCGCGACCGAGACGCCGGCGGCGATGTTCCGGCTGGGCGATTACGCGCAGGTGGCTGGTCATCTGGCGGGGCTGACCTGGGGAGCGGAGGATCTGCCCGCCGCCATCGGCGCAACGACGTCGCGGGACGCGGACGGGAGCTATACTGCGCCCTATCAGCTGGCGCGCTCGCTGACGCTGTTCGGGGCGCATGCGGCCGGCGTGGCGGCGATCGAGACGGTCTATCCCGATTTCCGCGATCTGAACGGGCTGGCCGCCTATGCCGCGCGCGGGCGGCGGGACGGCTTCACGGGCATGATGGCGATCCATCCCGCGCAGGTTCCCGTCATCAACGCCGCCTTCTCCCCCACACCCGACGAGGTGGCGCGGGCGCAGGCGATCGTCGCCCTGTTCGCGGCGAATCCGGGCGCGGGCGCCTTGCAACTCGACGGGCGGATGGTCGATGCGCCGCATCTGAAGGCGGCGCGACGGCTGCTATCGCTCGCCGCCGATTGAGGCGCGGATGCGGGCGGTGGCCCACCAGCCGGCAAGCGCCCACAGGGTGCCGAAGCTCCACCCCGCCATAACGTCCGATGGCCAGTGCACGCCCAGATACACGCGGCTGAGCCCGATCGCGCCGACCAGCACCAGCGCGACCGTCATCAGGTAGCGGCGCACCGCCGGCTCCGGCGCGACCTGGCTCGCGACGGCGGCCAGCGTCAGATAGACGATGGCGCTGTTCGCGGCATGCGCGCTCGGGAAGCTGGCGCTGGATACCGGAACGAGGTGTGCGACCACGTCGGGCCGCGCGCGGCCGACGATGTCCTTCACCAGACCGACGATCCATGCTCCGGACGCGCAGGCGACGACGATCGCCGACGCCGTCAGCCACAGTCGCCGGACCAGCAGGAATCCCGCTACGAGCGCCACCGCCAGCGTCAGCACGGTTCCCCCACCCAGCGCCGTCAGGTCGACCGCCACCTTGCCCAGCCAGCGCGGCCCTCCCCATGCCCGCAATCCGGTCAGGATCGTCGGGTCCCAAGCCATCGGCCAGCGACCGAGTATCGTGGCCGCCGCCAGCAACAGCGCCACCGCGACGGACGCGATCGCCGCGCCGGCGAGTATCGGCGGCATCGGTCGGCGGGTGGATCGGGGCAGCGGTCGATCCGCGGACCGATGCGAAAGCGGTTTAGCATTCATTTACGATGTTTGTCCTACCCTCATCCACCATGATCGGACAACTTTCGGGACCCCGTCGATGATCCACGACCGCATCGCATCTCATCCGGAGCCGCAACGGGACGGGCGTGGGGCGCTCCGCATCCCGGTGCGGTTGAAATCCACCATCTGCAGTTCCGCGGTGCGCAAGGTCAAAGCCGATCTGGTCGACCTGTCGACCGGCGGTTGCCGCCTCGCGACCGGCCTGTACATGTCCGATGGCGCGCACCTGACCCTGGCCATCCCCACGCTGGAACCCGTCGGCGCACGGGTCCGGTGGTGTCATCATCTGGGCATGGGGCTGGAATTCCTGCGTCCGCTTCATCCGCTGATCGTGCAACGACTGGCGGGGCTGAGCATGGCCGCCCTGCACTGATCCCGTACGACCCGGCCATCCACCAGATCATCGCGAACGATGGACCCAATCTCGTTGCGATACCGTTTGCTGCCAATTGCGTGGCATGCAACCAAATTGGTCTGGCGCGCGCATTGCAGACTGGGAGCGGACCGTGGGCATTACATTCTACACCCCGCCGCCGGAGCCGAACGACGAGCCCGATCGGGCGCGCGCCGTGGTCGCGTCGGGGGCACTGGAGGTCATCGACGATCCCGAACTGAACGCGCTGGTCGAGCGTGCCCGCGCGTTGCTCGGCACGTCGATGGCGGCGGTATCGATCGTGCACGAGGAATGGCAGTATCTCATCGCCGCCGTCGGGCTGAAGCCTGGCGTCTATGGCCGGCGCACCTCCTTCTGCGGCCATGCGGTGGCCGGCCAGAGCGATATGTTCCTTGTCCCGGACGCGGGCGTGGACCCCCGCTTCGCGGGCAATCCGGCGGTCGTGGACGGCATGTTGCGCTTTTACGTCGGCGCGGTGTTGCGCAACGACGACGGCCAGCCTCTGGGTGCACTCTGCGCGTTCGATCCGTTGCCCCGCACCAGCCTGACGCCGCGTCAGGAACAGCAATTCCGCGAATTGTCACGCACCGTCATGAAGCGGGTCGCGGAATTGCGCGAACTGGTCAACGGCTGAGGCATCCACCTGTCGCGACGTCCGGGCGGACCGCGGCGGAAGCGATGGTGGGTCCGCCGGGGCTCGAACCCGGGACCTCTCGATTAAAAGTCGCTTGCTCTACCGACTGAGCTACGGACCCCGGCCATCGCGTGCCGGGGTGGCACCTAGGTCGATGGTCGGCGGCGGTCAACCAGCGACGACATCTGGCGTATCGTTCTGCCCGATCGGGGATCGCGCCAATCCGGCACGATCGCGGCGAGCGGCGTCAGGACGAACCCCCGTTGCGCCCAGAATGCGTGCGGGATCGACAGCGCGCGACTTCGCCACACGCCGCCCGACCATAGCACGATATCGATGTCGATCACGCGCGCGCCCCACCGCCGGCCAGCGCGCCGCCCCATCGCGCGTTCGATCCGCTTCAGCCGGGCGAGCAGCGTCGGCGGCGACTCCGCGGTTTCGATCAGCGCTGCGGCATTGGCGAAGCGGCGGATCGAGGGGCCGATCGGCGCGGTGACGATGATCGGAGAGACGGCACGCACCTCGCCGATCCGCTCCAGCGCAGCATCGATCGCCTCCCTGGGGCTGCCATGACGGCCGCGCCGGTTCGATCCGAGCGCAATGACATAGATGAAACGGGGCGTTGCCGGGGACACCACGCCCACCTACCTCCTGACGATGTTTTTCGCACCCTCCCCAATCGCCGATACAGAACCGCCACGCGACTGCCCGCTGTGCCCTCGCCTCGTCGGACTGCGCGAGGACCTGCGCGCCGAATACCCGGACTGGTGGAATGCGCCCGTCAACGCGTTCGGCGATCCGGCGGCGTGGCTCGCGATCGTCGGACTGGCACCGGGTAAACACGGGGCGAACCGGACCGGACGCCCGTTCACCGGCGACTATGCCGGCGACCTGCTGTTCTCCACGCTGACGAAATTCGGTCTGGCCGCGGGCACCTATGCCGGTGCGCCGGACGATGATCTGGCGCTAACCGGTGCGATCATCGTCAACGCGGTGAAATGCCTGCCGCCCGCCAACAAGCCGACGCCGGAGGAGATCCACACCTGCCGCCCCTACCTCGCGGGGCAGCTGGCGGTCCTGCCCGACGTCCGGGTCGTCGTCGCGCTGGGCCAGATCGCCCATCAGTCGGCGGTCAAGGTGCTCGGCGGGCGCCTGCCCAAGACCAGGTTCGGGCATCTCGCCGAACACGTCATGCCGAGCGGCGTCACCCTGATCGACAGCTATCACTGCTCGCGCTACAACCAGAATACCGGCCGCCTGACGACGGAGATGTTCGAAGCCGTGTTCGCGCGCGCGATGGAGATCAATCGCCCGCAGGAATGAGGCTATCGACCCCCCTGGCCGCGACCGCCCAGCGATAGACGGCATCGGCGATGTACATGCGGAACTGGGCCGGATCGAAGTACACCTTCTTGGCCCCGCCGGTGCAGATCGGGGTGGCATTGACGATCGCTCCTTCCAGCCGGTTGACCGCCTCGATGCCCTCGGTACGGATCAGACGAACCGATTGTTCTGGCTGAAGCCGGACCAGGCAGATGGCGATCTCGAAATACCGCATGTCGACGGGCAGGCGGAATCGCGCCAGCGGCGTTTCGCGCGCGTTGAAGCGCGCCTGAACCTTCGGGTCGCTCGTTTGCGCCTTGGTCAGTTCGAGGTCGGGCGCAAATGCACCAAGGGCGCGGAGGAACATCACGCCACGATCGTAATAGCTGGTGTCGTACGCATCATCGATCGTCGCGACACCATATTCCAGTGCCATCCGCGTATCGAGGGCACAGGAGGCGTTCAATCCGATGAAGCGGCCCTGCCAGAACTTCTGCTTCGCACCGTTGATCGCACCGTCCAGCGCCTGACGCAGCGCCGCCTTGTTGTTCATGTCCGAGCGGATGCTGCACCGGGCGAAGCGGTCGGCCATTTCATAGGTCCGCCGGCTTCGAAGCGAACCAGCTCCCAGCCGACCGCTGTTGAGCGTCTTGCTGCTCACCGGCGGGTCCGCGTTCAGATCACGGGTTCCCTCGACGATGATGTCTTTCGCCGGTTCGGTGTCCGGCTGTTTCGGCAGATCGGTCGCGGGCGGCCGGACGGGATCGGTCTGCGCCGCCGCCGGTGAGGCAAACAGGACGAGCCCGGCGACCGCGCAATGACGAAAGCTACTCAAACATCCTCCACCAGCCTTCCGTAAAGCTCCGGCCGCCGATCGCGGAAGAAGCCGAAGGCGGCACGATGACGCTTGATCCGGTCGAGATCAAGCGTCGCCACGATCACCCCTTCTTCCTCGCGGCCCAGCTCGGCGAGGATGTCGCCGCGCTCGTCGGCGATGAAGCTGGTGCCGTAGAAGGTCTGGCCATGCTCCGTCCCGATCCGGTTGGCGGCGACGATCGGGACCACGTTCGACACCGCATGGCCGACCATCGCCCGCCGCCACAGCCGCGCGGTGTCCAGCGACGTGTCGTGCGGTTCGCTGCCGATCGCGGTCGGATAGAACAGCACCTCCGCACCCATCAGCATCATCGCGCGCGCCGTTTCCGGATACCACTGGTCCCAGCACACACCGACGCCCAGCGTCGCAGCCGGATGCGGCCACACCTTGAACCCGGTATTGCCGGGGCGGAAATAGAACTTCTCCTCATATCCCGGCCCATCGGGAATGTGGCTCTTGCGATAGACGCCCTGCACCTCGCCGTCCGGCCCGATCATCGCCAGCGAGTTGTAATGATGCGGCCCGTCCGCCTCGAAGAAGCTGGTCGGGATCGTCACCTTCAGCGCTTCGGCCAGAGCCTGCATCGCCAGCACTGCCTTGTGTTCGCCCACCGGCCGGGCGTTCGCGAACAGGCCCTCGTCCTCGACGCGGCAGAAATACTCGCCCTCGAACAGTTCGGGCGGCAGGATCACCTGCGCGCCCTGCCCCGCCGCCTCCCGGACCAGCCGGGATACGTTGGCGATATTGGCGTCGAGGTCGTCGGAGAATGCCAGTTGCAAGGCGGCGACGGTGATGCGGGTCATGCGTTCGTCTCGTTTCGGGCGGGGATCTGTTGCGATATACAGTGGAAGCTGCCGCCGCCGGTCAGGACATGGTCGGCGCGCTGGCCCACCACGTCGCGCGTCGGGAACAGCGCCTGGATCGCGGCGACGGCGGCCGCGTCGTTGTCCGCACCGTAGAGCGGCACGACGACGGCGGCGTTGCCGATGTAGAAGTTCATGTAGCTCGCCGGCACGACATCCTCGTCGCGCAGCACGCGGCCGGGCGACGGGATCGTCACCACCTCCAGCCCCGCCGCCTCCAGATCGCGGCGCGCGTGCATATAGACCTGCCAGTTCGGATCGTTCTCCGCCGGCTGCGGGATCGCGACGCGGCCGGGCGCTACGAACCGCGCCAGATTGTCGACATGCCCGTCGGTATGATCGTTCAGCAAGCCTTCGCCGAGCCACACGACCTCCCGAAAGCCGAGATCGCGCTTCAGCCGCTCCTCGGTTCCGGCGCGTGTCGCGCCCGGATTGCGATTGGGGTTGAGCAGGCATTGCTCCGTCGTCACGACGATGCCGGTGCCGTCGCCGTCGATCGCGCCCCCCTCCAGCACCCAGTCATGCGCCTCCGCCGGCACGCCGATCGCCGCGGCGAGCCGCCCGCCGACGCTGTCGTCGCCCGGCAGGTCGTACTTGCCGCCCCATCCGTTGAAGCGGAACAGCGCCGCGCTGCCGTCACCCAGCAGGATTGGGCCGGTGTCGCGCAGCCAGATGTCCCCGAACGGCTCCACCAGC
This sequence comes from Sphingomonas sp. Leaf343, assembly GCF_001423765.1. Taxonomy (GTDB): domain Bacteria; phylum Pseudomonadota; class Alphaproteobacteria; order Sphingomonadales; family Sphingomonadaceae; genus Sphingomonas. Next base: position 672,149 of record NZ_LMPG01000001.1, on the reverse strand, counting down.
GTCTCCGCGAACGCGGCCATCTCCGCCGCCGCGAACGCGGCCTCCCCGTCCGCGCAGACGAGGATCACGCGCTCGCCCCGCCCCTCCGCGTGAACGGCGCGGGCGAACGCCACGACCTCCTCGCGCGCGGGATCGATGTCATCCTCCCACAGTTCGGGATGGCTCGGAAAGCCGATCCACACCACATCGTGCGGTGCCCATTCGGCTGGCGGGCAATTGCTCATCGTGCGGTTCCCCGGCTCTTGTCGCGCGCCGCCCTGAACTCGGCGGTCGGATACCAGTTGGGCCACAGCGTCGTGTCGTCAGCCAGCTTGCGCCCCAGAGCGTAGTAGATCGTCAGGTCCGACACCGCGCCCGACCAATCCCAATTCGCATCATATTCGTCGGCGGGCTTGTGATAGCGGTTGACGGTGTAATCCTCCGCCGCCTTCTTCCCCGCCTCGGGTCCGCCCACGACGAGGTTCTCGCCGGACGTCCCGTCGAGCATCGGCACGCCCAGTTTCGCGAATGAGAAATGGTCGGACCGGTAATACAGCCCCTTTTCCGGGCTCGGCTCTGGCGAAATGGTGCGCCCTTCCGCGGCGACGATCGGCTTCACCAGATCCTCGATCTCCGACTTGCCCGCACCGGTCAGCACGAAGTCGCGCGCGCGGCCCGCGACGTTGAGCGAATCCATGTTCACGCCTCCCACCGTCTTCGCCAGCGGGAACACCGGATGCTCCGCATAATAGCGCGATCCGAGCAGCCCCGATTCTTCCGCCGTCACCGCCAGGAAGCCGATCGACCGTTTCGCCGGCCCGGCCTTCGCGTTCGCCTGCGCCAGCGCGATCAGGCCGGCGATGCCGCTGGCATTGTCGACCGCGCCGTTGCAGATGTCGTCGCCATCGACCGCATCGCAGCGGCCGAGATGGTCCCAATGCGCGGTGTAGAGGACATAGGCGTCCGGGTCCGCCGTCCCCGGCAACACGCCCAGCACGTTCTTCGATGCCTGACGCCGGACGGTGGTGTCGAATCCCACCGACATCGTCACTCCCAGCGGCACCGCCCGGAAACCCTTGACCCGGGCGGCGGCGGAGAGCGCCGCGAAGTCCTTGCCGGCGCTGGCGAACAGCTCCTTCGCCTTGGCGAGCTGCATCCAGCCGACGACCTCGCTCTGGTCCATATGGTCGCCCTTCTCGTCCAGCCCCAGTTGCGGCCCGGTCCAGGACGATTGCACGACCCCCCACGGGTACGCCGCCGGCTCGGTATCGTGGACGATGATCGCGGCGGTCGCGCCCTGGCGCGCCGCTTCCTCGAACTTGTACGTCCAGCGCCCGTAATAGGTCATCGCCCGCCCCTCGAACGGGCCGTCCCGCGCCATCGTCTGCCAGTCGGGATCGTTGACGAGGATGACGACCGTCTTCCCCTTCACGTCCAGTCCGGCATAGTCGTTCCAGCCCTTCTCGGGCGCGTTGATGCCGTACCCGACGAACACGACGGGGCTGTCCTTCACCGCGATGCGCGGTGTCACCCGATAGGTGCCGGCGACCATGTCGGTGCGATACGTCATGCCGACCGCGGCCCTGCCGCCGGAAAAGGTCATCGGCGTGACGTTGGCCGCGGTGATCTCCACCATCGGCACGTCCTGCGTCCACTGGCCCTTGTTGCCGGGCTTCAGGCCGGCGGCCTTCATCTGCGCGATGATATAATCGACCGTCTTCGCCTCCGCAGGCGTCGTCGGGGCGCGTCCTTCGTAACGGTCGTCGGACAATTCCTTCGTCACAGTCTTCAGCGTGTCGACGGAAATGGCGGGTGTGGTCTGGGCGTGCGCCGTGACGCTGGTCGACAGCGCGAGTGCGGCGATCAGCGCGCGGGAGAAAATCGGGGTCATGGCGGCTCCGGTGAGCGATGGGATGACCACCGTCTGCCAGCGGCACGCGGGATCGGCAACCGCCAGCGATTGCGTCGCATCGGAAACGGCCTAGCGTCGGTCATGCCGCCGGATTGGTGGCTTTAGGGGGCTGGCATAAATGCGATACGGTATGCGGGCGGCGATGGCGCTCGCGCTATGCTGCGCGGCTTCGGGCGTGGGGGCGCAGAGCGACACGGCCAAAGCGTTCGGGGCGCGCGAACGGGTCTGGGGCGTCAAGCTGTCACCCGACGGCCTGCACTATCTCGCGCTCGTCGCGATGAAGGGCGTGGCGACATCGGTCGTCGTCGGCGATGTCGCCACCGGAACCATCCAGAGGGTGACCGCGTCCAATGGCGCGCCCGAACGTCTGACGGATTGTCAGTGGGCGAATTCGAGCCGGCTGGTCTGCGGCATCGCCATCGCGAAGCGCGACGGTCGACAGCTGCTGGGGTTCTCGCGGCTGATCGCGATCGACGCGGATGGCAAGAACATCAAGCTGTTGACGGCTCGCACGTCCGACGATGCCAGCGGACCGATGCAGAATGGCGGCCGCGTGATCGACTGGTTCGGCAACGAAACCGGATCGACCATCCTGATGACCCGCCAGTTCGTGCCCGATGGTTCTGGCGGGTCCGCGAATTCGCTGCACGGCTTCGGTGTCGAGCGGGTCGATCCCGTGACCATGCGACGCACCACGTTCGAGCGTCCCCGGCTGGAGGCGGAGGAGTATATCAGCGACGGACGCGGCACCGTGCGGATCATGGGCACGCGTCCGGAGGATGTCGTCGGCTACGGCAAGAACCGCATGATCTATACGTTCCGGCGCAAGGGCGCACGCGACTGGATGCCCCTGAGCATCGTCACCGGCGATTCGCAGACCCGGTGTTGAAGAAGCTGCAGGCTGCGCTCCGCAAGGCCCTGCTCAGCCTGCCGCTCATCAGCTTCGTCGATGCCGATGCCGAGGAATCCTGCCTTCTACTATGGGCCGGCAGCGACATCGATCCAGGCCGCTACTTCGTCTATGACAAGGCGACCCGGCATCTGGACTTGCTGATGAGCGCCCGTCCCGAACTGGAGGGACGGACGCTGGCGGCGGTGAAATCCACGACCTATGCCGCCACCGACGGGACCAGCATCCCAGCCTAGCTGACGCTGCCGCCCGGACATACCGATGCAAAGGGATTGCCCGCGATCGTCATGCCTCACGGCGGCCCGACCGCGCGCGACGAATGGGGATTCGACTGGCTGGCGCAGTTCTTCGCCGCGCGGGGCTACGCCGTCCTCCAGCCGAATTTCCGGGGATCGTCGGGCTATGGTGACGGCTGGTTCCAGAACAACGGCTTCAAGTCCTGGAAGATCGCGATCGGCGACATCGACGACGGCGGTCGCTGGCTGATCGCGCAGGGTATCGATCCGGCGAAGCTCGCGGTCGTCGGCTGGTCCTATGGCGGCTATGCGGCGCTTCAGTCTCCGGTGCTGGCCCCCGACCTGTTCAAGGCGATCGTCGCGATCGCGCCCGTCACCGATCTGGCCGCCCTGTGCGAGGAAAGCCGCGACTTCAGCAACTATCGTCTGGTGGATGGCTTCATCGGTCGCGGCGATCATATCCGCGCCGGATCACCCGCCCAGAATGTCGCCGCTATCCGCGCGCCGGTGCTGCTGTTCCACGGCACCGAAGACCAGAATGTCGGCGTCGGACAATCGCGGCTGATGGCGTCGCGGCTGAAGGATGCCGGCAAGCCGGTGGAATTCGTAGAGTTGAAGGGGCTGGACCACCAGATCGACGACGGCGAAGCGCGCGTCGCGATGCTGGACAAGGCGGATCGGTTCCTGCGCGCTGCGATGAAGATGGCCGACTGAGGCGCGCCGCATCGACGGCCGCCAGTGACGTATGACGCCCCGACGAAAAAGGGCGGCCCCGCAGGACCGACCCATCTTTTCGTACCGGAAGACGAGCGATGCCCGTCCCTTCTGCCGATCCCGATCAGCGCGAGTAGAACTCGACGACCAGATTCGGTTCCATCTTCACCGGATAGGGAACCTCGTCCAGCGTCGGCACGCGCACGAAGGTGATCTTCGCGTTGCCGTCCGGCGCGACATAGTCGGGAATCTCGCGCTCGGCGAGGGTCTGCGCCTCCAGGACCAGCGCCATTTCCTTGGCCTTGGTGCCCAACGTGATCTCGTCGCCGACGAAGCAGCGGCGCGACGCGATGTTGCACTTCACGCCGTTGACGCGGATGTGGCCGTGGCTGACGATCTGGCGCGCGGCGAAGATCGTCGGCGCGAACTTGGCGCGATAGACGATCATGTCCAGACGCTGCTCCAGCAGGCCGATCAGGTTCTGGCTGGTATCGCCCTTCATGCGGGCGGCCTCGTGATAGCAGGCGCGGAACTGCTTCTCGGTCACGTCGCCGTAATAGCCCTTCAGCTTCTGCTTGGCGCGCAGCTGGATGCCGAAGTCCGACACCTTGCCCTTGCGGCGCTGACCGTGCTGGCCGGGACCGTATTCACGCTTGTTCACCGGGGACTTCGGACGACCCCAGATGTTCTCGCCCATCCGGCGATCGAGCTTGTGCTTGGCGCTTTGGCGCTTGGACATGTATATTCCTTGGCAATTACGAACGACGTTGGTTCCGGTATCGCTCTGCTGGATTCCGTCAGGAAAGGCAGGGCCGCCGCTTCACCGGAGTGCGGAGCCATTGCGAAGCGGCGCGCCTAGCCGGACGGGTATCGCGAGTCAAGGCGAACGGCCCTTCTGGACAGGCGCGCCGCCACCAGCCATCAGGCCGGCCATGACGATCCTCGCCCCCGAAGACTGTACGACCATGGCGGAGGTGCGCGCCGGCGTCGACGCGACCGACCGCGAGTTGATGGCGCTGCTCGCCCGCCGCTTCGGCTATATGGATGCCGCCGCCCGCATCAAACCGGAACGCGGCCATGTCCGCGACGAAGCACGCAAGGCCGCGGTGATCGCCAACGCGCACGCCGATGCCGGAGAACGTGCCCTGCCCGCGCAGGAGATCGCCGACCTATGGGAGCGGCTCGTCGAGGTTTCGATCGCCTACGAACTCGCTGCCTTCGACCGGCGCCGCTGAAGCCTCCGGCACGGCTGAAGTTCGCCGCATCTTCGCCCCGTCCAGCGCGGAGAGCACGCCGCGCACCGTCCGCACCTCTTGTGTCGACCAGCCCGGCTTGGTCAGCAACGTACGCAGCGTCCGCCGCGTCGTTTCGGTACGGGCCGGCGGGAAATAGAAATTGGCGTGCACCAGCATCGCATCGAGCTGGCCGATCATACCGTCCAGTTCCTCCTGCGCCGCGGGTTCCGGCAGCTCGGTTTCCGGCGGCTGCGCCAGATCCAGATACTTCGACCATTCATAGGCGACGAGGATCACCGCCTGCGCGAGGTTGAGGCTGCCGAATTCCGGGTTGATCGGCACGGTGATGATCGTTCGCGCGACCGCGACATCGTCCGTCTCCAGCCCGGAGCGCTCCGGCCCAAACAGGATCGCCGAGCGGCCGGGACCGGTATGGATCGCCGCCGCCGCCTCGTCGGGCTTGACCACCGGTTTGGTGACGCCGCGCTTGCGGACAGTGGTGGCATAGACGTGCGCGCAATCGGCGACCGCGTCGGCGACCGTATCGTATAGCTGCGCACGTTCGAGGACGATGTCCGCACCCGATGCGGCAGGGCCGGCGGCGGCATTCGGCCACCCGTCTCGCGGTGCGACGAGGCGCAGGTCGAGCAGCCCGAAATTGAGCATCGCGCGCGCGGCCTTGCCGATATTCTCGCCAAGCTGGGGGCGGACGAGGACGATGACAGGGGGCGGGGTGGCATTGCGAGATGGAGCCTCGGCGTCGCTCAGCCCCTCCCCGGCACGATCGGCGAAAGTGGAAAACCGTTCGTCCTGAGGAGCCACTGAGCCTGTCGAAGGGGCATCTCGAAGGACATTGCGACGCGCGAGCGTCCGGACGAGATCCCAATCGCCGGCGATCAACGCTTCCTTCTTGGCGCGCGACCAACCCTTCAATTGCCGCTCCGCTTCCAAAGCTTCCGCCTGCGAGGGAAAATCCTGCGACCAAACCGGTTCCACGGGACGCCGCGTCTGTGTGTATCCCTCCAGCTCGCCGAGCTGGTGCTGCGCGATGCGGCGATCGAGAGCATCGGTGTGGCCGATATAGTAGCTGCCGTCGGCACACCTCAGCATGTAGGTGTAGAAGCTCAACTCATCTGTCCTTCGATACGCGTCTTCGACTTCGCTCAGCCGCTACTCAGGATGAACGGGGGAATGCGTCGGCTTCGCATTCTGGCAAAACTACTCGCCCCGCCCGGCCTCTTCCACTGCGCCGGCGAACGCCTCGAAATCGCGCGCCTCGTTAAAATCGCGGTATACGCTCGCGAAACGGATATAGGCGACCGAATCCAGCCCCTTCAGCCCGTCCATCACCAGTTCGCCGATCCGGGCGGAGGTCACCTCCCCCTCCCCCAGCGTCTCCAGTCGGCGCTGGATGCCCGTGACCAGCTTCTCGATCCGCGCAGCCTCGACCGGCCGCTTGCGCGCGGCGATCGATACGGAACGCATCAGCTTTTCGCGGTCGAACGGCTCGCGCCGGTTTTCGCTCTTCAACACGGTCAACTCGCGCAACTGAATGCGCTCGAACGTCGTGAACCGCGCGCCGCACGCCTCGCATTGCCGCCGCCGCCGGATAGCCGCTCCATCTTCCGTGGAGCGGCTATCCTTGACCTGGCTGTCCTCGTGGCTGCAAAACGGACAGCGCATTCAGCGGCTCAGCCCTTGCGCTTGGAATATGCGAATGCCGCACCGGCAATCGCGCCCAGTACCGGACCAACGACCGGCAGCGGGATCGCGATCACCGCGCCGATCGCGCTGTACTTGGCCATCTTCTTGCCCAGACCGGGCGTATTCTTCACTTCGCTCTGGATTTCTTCGATCTTAGACATGCCGTTCAGCCCTGATAGATGGGGAATCGTGCGCAAAGAGCGCGCACGCGGGTCCGAACGTCCGCCTCGACTTCCGGGTCCCCATGCTCCCCCTTCTTCGCCAGACCGTCGAGCACGTCGGCGACCATATTGCCGATCTCGCGGAACTCCGCCGGGCCGAAGCCACGCGTGGTGCCGGCCGGGGAGCCGACGCGGATGCCGCTGGTCTTCACCGGCGGCAACGGGTCGTTGGGGATGCCGTTCTTGTTGCAGGTGATGCCGGCCCGCTCCAGCGCCTCGTCCGCATCGCGGCCGGTGATGCCGAGCGGCGTCAGGTCGATCAGCGCGAGATGCGTGTCGGTGCCGCCGGAAACGACATCGCTGCCGCGTTCCTTCAGCGTGGCCGCGAGCACCTTGGCGTTCTCCACCACCGCGGCGATGTAGCTCTTGAAATCGGGCTGCAGCGCCTCGCCGAACGCAACCGCCTTGGCGGCGATGACGTGCATCAGCGGGCCGCCCTGAAGCCCCGGGAACACCGCCGAGTTGAACTTCTTGGCCAGCGCCTCGTCGTTGGTCAGGATCATGCCGCCGCGGGGGCCGCGTAGCGTCTTGTGCGTCGTCGTGGTGACGACATGCGCATGGCCGAACGGCGTCGGATGATGGCCGGCGGCGACGATCCCCGCAAAGTGCGCCATGTCGACCATGAAATACGCACCGACCTTGTCGGCGATCGCGCGGAACTTGGCGAAGTCGATGACGCGCGGATAGGCGGAGCCGCCGGCGATGATGAGTTTCGGCTGATGCTCCACCGCCAGCGCCTCGACCTGATCGTAATCGATCAGGTGCGTGACCGGATCGACGCCGTACTGGATCGCGTTGAACCACTTGCCCGACATCGCCGCACGCGCGCCGTGGGTCAGGTGGCCGCCCGCGTCGAGGCTCATGCCGAGGATCGTCTCGCCCGGCTTGACCAGCGCCAGCATCACCGCCCCGTTCGCCTGCGCGCCCGAATGCGGCTGCACGTTGACGAAGCCGCAGCCGAAGATCTGCTTGGCGCGCTCGATCGCCAGCGTCTCGACCGTGTCGGACGGCGCGCAGCCCTGATAATAGCGCTTGCCGGGATAGCCCTCCGCATACTTGTTCGTGAACACGGACCCTTGCGCGGCGAGCACGGCCTTCGACACGATGTTCTCGGACGCGATCAGCTCGATCTGCGTCTGCTCGCGCTCCAGCTCCGCGGCGATCCCGGCGAATACGGCGGCATCGGCATCGGCCAGATCGCGGGTGAAGAAACCGTCCGGCTGGACGTCGGACAGGGTGCGGGGCTGCGTGCTCATGCGGCGAACTCCTTGGTCGACGGCACGTCGACGGAAACGGGGCTGGTCGACGATGGGTCGACGGAAACGGAACCGGTCGACAGTTTGTCGACGCGGCGCCGATGACGACCACCCTCGAAATCGGTGGTCAGGAAGGCGGCGATGCACGCCTTCGCCATGTCCTCACCGATCAGGCGGGCACCCATCGCGATGGCGTTGGCATCGTTGTGCTGGCGCGCCAGCGCGGCGGACAGCGGCTCCGACACCAGCGCGCAACGGCAGGACGGATTGCGGTTGGCGGCGATCGAGATGCCGACGCCCGAACCGCAAAGCGCGATGCCACGCTCGGCACGACCGTCTCCGATCGCACCGGCCAGCGCGAAGCCGTAATCGGGATAGTCGACCGAAGCCGTTCCATCCGCGCCCAGATCGAGCACGTCGTGGCCCTGCTCCAGCAGCCAGGCGGCAAGCGACGATTTCAACGCAACGGCGGCATGATCGGAGGCGATGGCGATACGCAAGCGCGTGCGGTCCTTTTGATCGCGGAGATTGGCGCGCGCCATAGCCGCAGGCCGGGTGAAAGGCCACCCCGAACCGGGTCCTGCAAGCCTTTGCGATCGCCGCTTGCCGCCACCGCGCGAACCGCTACGCTGCCCGCCTGTGACCCAGCCCCGCCCCTCCAGCGACGAAGCGCGCGCCCATCTTGCCCGGACGCTGATCGCGACCGGAAGCGAGGATCGCGCCGCATTCCGCGAGCTGTACCACCTGACCTCCGCGAAGCTTTTCGGCGTCGTGCTGCGTATCTGTGGCGATACCCAGGCGGCGGAGGACGTGCTTCATGACGTATACCTCATCATCTGGCGTCGCGCCGGGGCGTGGGAACCGGGCCGCGCCAGCCCGATCACTTGGCTGGCGACGATCGCCCGTAACCGTGCCATCGACTGGCGGCGTGCGCAGAAGGTCCGCCGCGCCGGACCGATCGAGGACGCCTCCGACATCCCGAACACCGCGCCCGATGCCGAATCGGAACTGGTTGCGGCGGGCGAGCGTCACTCGTTGCGCCATTGCCTCGAGGAACTGGAGCCACGGCAGAGCGAGGCGATCCGCACCGCCTTCTTCGACGGCATGACCTATGCCGATTATGCGGAGGCGCGCGGCGTTCCGCTCGGCACCGCGAAAAGCTGGATACGGCGCGGACTTGCCAAACTGAAGGAGTGCCTCGACCGTGACGCCTGAGCCCGACATCCACGACACCGGGCCGCAGGACGTAGCCGCGGCGGAGCTGGCGCTGGGGTTGCTCGACGGCGAGGATCGTGCGGCGGCGCTGCGCCGCGTACTGGCGGAACCCGCCTTCGCGGCGGAGGTGGAACGTTGGCGGCTGTATTTCGCGCAACTGTTCGATCTGTGGCCGGAGGCGGAAGCGCCCGAGGGGTTGATCGACCGGATCGATGAATCGCTCGGCGGGCCTAAGCCATCCCGTACCCGACGCGCGCCATGGCCGCTGATCGCCGTGGCGATGAGCGCATTGGCGGCGGTGCTGCTGGTGGTGATCGCCCTGCGTCCCGCGCCGGCCCCGCTGCCCGCACCCGCCCCGCAGGTTCAGGAGGGATCTCGCACGCTCCTGATCGCGACGCTCGGCGACGCGAGGTCGCCGGTCGCGGCGGCCTATCATCCGGAAGACGGACTGTTGCGGATCGCGGCCGCGCCAACCGTGCCATCCGCACGCGTCGCGCAGCTTTGGGCGATCGGTGGCGACGGCGTCCCGCATCCCCTCGGCCTGCTGACCGCGGCGGGCACCGAACTGCGATTGGCGGCGGCGGATCGGGCTCGGCTGGTGCCCGGGACGACGCTGGCGATCTCGGTCGAACCGCTCGGCGGATCGCCGACCGGCCTGCCGACCGGGCCGGTGGTCGCGACCGGTGCGTTGTCGGCGGTATAGGCGCCGTGACAGGAGGAGCCGCATGAACAAGCCTGCGCGATTCCCATCAATGACGCTTGCCGCCGAAGGCCCGGCACGCTTCACCGCGGCAGAATTTCTGCACATGGTCGAGGCGGGGGCCTTCGACGATATGAGCGTCGAACTGGTCGAGGGAGAGTTGCAGCGGATGCCACCAGCCGGAAACTCGCACTCTCGCCGGCATGGATCTGTAGCTTTCCGGCTGATGTCCGCGGTCGGCGAGACGATGGTGCGGATCGAGGCCGGTGTCCGAATCGACGACGACAACATCGTCGGCCCGGATGTCGCGCTGCTGACGCGCGTGGTGGCGGAGGACGGGCCGCTCCCGACCGACGCCATAAAGCTAGCGATCGAAGTTGCGGAATCGTCGATCGACCGCGACCTCGGCGTGAAGCGCCTGCTCTACGCCGGTGCGGGCATCCCCAATTACTGGGTCGTCGACGGCAAGCGTTCCGTGACCCACGTCTTCGAACAGCCGGTCGAGGGCGACTACGCCTCGCTGCGTCTGGTGCCCTTCGGCGAGGCCCTGACGATACCCGGCACGGACGCGACGATCACCCTCGATTGAAACGCACGCCGTCGTGGGCCGGCCAGCGCACGCGGCTCCCGAAGACGCCCACTCTCAATCCAGATCGTTTTCGCTGATCACCACCAGTTCCTCGTCCTCGTTCCGGGCCAGCGCCTTCGCACCGATCGCGGAGATCGTCTCGATGTGCTTCCTGAACATCGCAACGGCGCGATCGTCCGGCACCTCCGCCCCCAGCGCCTCCAGCAGATCGTATTGCGCGGCGAAGGCGCGGCGTTGATCGCCGATGTCGGCGGCGAACTCCACGCGGCGATCGTCGACGTTGTCGAATACGGTGGCGGGGTCGATGGTGAGCCGGTCGTCGGCCATGAATGATCTCCTTCTCGAACCTTGAAGCGAACGGACCGCACAGGCCGTTCCGTCAGTCGTCTTCATCCTCGAACCCGACCAGCGCCAGCGCCCTTGCCTTGATCTGGCGGGTCATGCACCAGTGGACCAGCGCATCCTCACGCCCGTGCGTCACCCACACCTCCTTCGGCGCGATTTCCGTCAGCGTATCGATCAGCTCGTCCCAGTCGGCATGATCGGACAGGATCAGCGGCAGCTCGACGTTCTTCTGCCGCGCGCGCTGCCGCACCCGCATCCATCCCGATGCCATCGCGGTGATCGGATCGGGCAGCCGCCGCGACCATCGATCGTTGAGCGCGGACGGCGGGCACATCACCACATGCCCCGCCATCGCCGCTTTCGGCACACCGGTCGCGGGAATCAGTTCGCCCAGCCGCACGCCGAGTTCTTCATACAGTTCGCACAGGCGCTGGAGTGCGCCGTGGATGTAGATCGGCGCGACGTGGCCGCGATCACGCAACTCCGCGATCACCCGCTGCGCCTTTCCCAGCGCATAGGCTCCCACGACGACGCAGCGGTCTGGATTGGCGTGCAGCCGTTCCAGCAGCTTGTCGATCTCGTCGCCCGTGTCGGGATGGCGGAACACCGGCAGCGCGAACGTCGCCTCGGTGACGAACACGTCGCACTTTACCGGCTGGAACGCCGCGCAGGTCGGGTCCGGCCGGCGCTTGTAATCGCCCGACACGACGACCCGCTCGCCGCGATAGTCGAGTACGATCTGCGCCGAACCCAGCACATGGCCGGCGGGGACGAAGCCCACCTCCACATCGCCCATCCGGATGCTCTCGCCATAAGCGACCGGCTCGCCGGTCTGCGGACCGTAACGTGCCGCCATGATCGCCAGCGTCTCCGGCGTCGCCCACACCCGCTCATGACCGCCGCGCGCATGATCGGCGTGGCCGTGCGTCACCAGCGCCCGCGGCATCGGCTCCGATGGATCGATCCACGCATCGGCCGGGCGGACGTAGATGCCGTGGGGATGCGGTTCGATCCAGTCGCCGAGTTTCGCCATGCGGCTAGTACGCGCGACCGGGTCGGATGGAGCCGCCCGGATCGAAAACCTTGCCCCTGTCGTTCTTTAGCCCGACATAGAGAAGGAATGGATCATGAACGATCAGGTGGCGAGCAACTGGGCGGACGGCAGCCTTTGGGTGATCGTGGTGTTCGTCGGCGCGTTCGTCCTGCTGGGCGTGATGATCTGGGCGCGCCAGAAGAACAAGGCGATCACGCCGGAGGAACATCGCCGGACGGAGCAGGCGACGCACGACCTGTACAAGGACGGGGCGACCGAAAAGCCGCACGACCGGACCTGACGCTCCCCGCTCCGCTGGCGGACTGGTTCGCCGCGCGCGGATGGCGACCGCGGCGGCACCAGTGGGACATGCTGGCGGAGGGTCGGGCCGGTCGTCATGCACTGCTGGTCGCGACCACCGGCGCGGGCAAGACCCTCGCAGGCTTCCTGCCGACCCTGACAGAGCTGATCGAGATTCCGACCGAGGGTCTACACACTCTCTACGTGTCGCCGCTCAAGGCACTCGCCGTCGACATCCAGCGCAATCTGATCACGCCAGTCGAGGAGATGGGACTGGACATCAGGGTCGAGACGCGCACCGGCGACACTCCCTCCGACCGCAAGGCACGACAGCGCGTCAAACCGCCGCAGATCCTGCTGACCACGCCCGAGTCGCTGTCGCTGCTGCTCAGCTACCCCGACAGCCTGACGATGTTCGCCGGCCTGCGCACGATCGTCGTCGACGAGGTGCACGCCTTCGCCACCGGCAAACGCGGTGACCTTCTGTCGCTGTGCATGGCACGCCTGCAACGGATCGCCCCCGCGATGCGCCGCGTCGCGCTGTCGGCGACGGTAGCCGATGCGGACGGCTACCGCGCCTGGCTGGCGCCCGATGGCGACATCGATACCGTCAGCCTGATCCAGGGCGAGCCCGGCGCGGATCCGGACATCACCATCCTCTTGCCGGAGGATCGCATCCCGTGGGCCGGGCACTCCGGTCGCTACGCCGCCGCCCAGGTGATGAAGGTCATCGAGGAGAACCGGACCAGCATCGTCTTCTGCAACACCCGCAGCTTGGCGGAGCTGATTTTTCAGGACTTGTGGAAGGCGAACGACAAGGGCCTGCCGATCGGCGTCCACCACGGTAGCCTCGCGCTGGAGGCACGGCGCAAGGTCGAGGGCGCGATGGCGGATGGCAAGTTGCGCGCGCTGGTCGCGACGGCCAGCCTTGATCTCGGAGTCGACTGGGGCGATGTCGATTGTGTCGTGCAGATGGGCGCGCCCAAGGGTTCGTCGCGCCTGCTGCAACGGATCGGCCGCGCCAACCACCGGCTCGATGAATCGTCCAAGGCGATCGTCGTGCCCGGCAACCGCTTCGAGTATCTGGAGGCGCGCGCTGCGCTCGACGCGGTGGAGGCGGGCGAGCTCGACCCCGACCTGTTCCGCCCCGGCGCGCTCGACGTGCTGGCGCAGCACGTCATGGCCTGCGCCTGCGCGGGTCCGTTCCGTCAGGACGATCTGCTGGACGAGGTGCGCTCGGCTCTCCCCTATTCTGCGCTGACCGCCGAGACGTTCGACCGCGTTTTAGGGTTCATCCGCGACGGCGGCTATTCGCTGCGCGCCTATGACAAGTTCAAACGGCTGGTGCAGGAGGCCGACGGCCTCTGGCGTATCGCGCATCCGAAGTTCGTCGCGCAGCACCGCCTGAACGCGGGCATCATCGTGGAGGCGACGATGCTCAACGTCCGCTTCCGCAACGGCCGCAATCTCGGCAAGGTCGAGGAAGGTTTCGCCGCCACGCTGAGTCACGGGGATACCTTCTTCTTCGCTGGCCTGAGCCTGGAGGTGGAGAAGATCGACACCGAGGACCTGATCGTCCGTGCCACCAGCCGCCCTGCGCGCATCCCGACCTATGGCGGCAGCCGCATGCCGCTGTCGACCAACCTTGCCGACCGCGTCCGGCACTTCCTCGCCACGCCGTCGGAATGGGACCGCTTCCCGCCCGACGTGCACGAATGGCTCGACATGCAGGCGGCGCGATCGATCCTGCCAAGGCCCGACCAGTTGCTGGTGGAAACCTTCCCGCGCGAAGGCCGTAACTACATGGTCGCCTACAGTTTCGAGGGCTGGAACGCGCACCAGTCGCTCGGCATGCTGGTGACGCGGCGGATGGAAACGCAGGGGCTGAAGCCGCTCGGCTTCGTTGCCAACGATTACGCCATCGCCTGCTTCTCCGCGGAGAAGATCACCGACCCCGCCTCGCTGTTCTCCGCCGACATCCTCGAACATGAATTCGTCGACTGGGTGCAGCAATCGCACCTGCTGAAGCGCGCCTTCCGCGAGGTCGCGGTGATCGGCGGGCTGGTCGAACGGCAGCATCCCGGCAAGCGCAAGACCGGACGTCAGGTGACCTTTTCCACCGACCTGATCTACGACGTACTCAGGAAATACGAGCCGTCCCACCTGTTGCTGCAGGCGGCGTGGGACGACGCGCGCGCACGGATGACCGATGTCGGCCGGCTCGCCAACCTGCTCGACCGCGCGGCCGATACGATGGTGCACGTCGACCTGCCCCGCGTGTCGCCGCTGGCGGTGCCCGTGCTGGTCCTGATCGGGCGCGAGAAGGTATCGACCAACGCCGGCGACGACGCGCTGCTGATCGAGGCCGAAGCGCTGGCGGCGGAGGCGATGCGCGCGGATTGACGAACTCCCGGCAATCCGCCTCCGCGGGTCGTGATCCCACCCTTGCCAAACCCGCAAGACGGGCGCAGCCTCATCGCATGGAGAGGATCGCCGCCCTGGCGTTCACTGCCGCCGCGGCGATGACCGCGCCGGCCACCTCCCAGATCGTGCCGCCGCCATCTCTCGAACCGCCCGTCGACGAACTCGCGATCGGGGAAGCCGAACTGCGGATGACCGTGCCCGTATCGATCGCAGGCAAGGGATCGTGGCCCTTCGTCATCGACACTGGTGCGGAACGGACGGTCGTGTCGCACGAACTCGCCGCGCGGCTGGCGCTGGTGCCCGGTCGCACAGTGCGCGTCATGACGATGACCGGCAGCGTCGTCGCGCCTACCTCCATGGTGCCGATGCTGCGCGTCAGGGCGCTGACCCCCGACACGATTGAGGCACCGACCTTCGCCCGCGCCAATCTGGGCGCGATCGGGATGCTGGGGATCGATGCGTTGCAGGGGCAGAAGGTTTCGATCGACTTCGATCGCGGCCGGATGACGCTGACCCCGTCGCGAAAGCGGAGGCCGCGCCGGTCGTCGGCGGACGAGATCGTGATCGTCGCGCGCTCGCTCTATGGTCAGCTGATCGTCACCGACGCGCACTGGCGGGGCAGGAAGATCGCCGTCGTCATCGATACGGGATCGCCCGTCACGATCGCCAACCCGGCGCTGCTGCGGATCGCGACGCGCAAACCGCCGCCGTTCGTGGGGCAGATTTCCATTACCGCCCCGAGCGGCGCGACCCTCGTCGCCCACGCGTATCGCCTCGAACGGTTGGAGGTGGGCGGCGTCGCGTTCGACGGCGTGTCGGTGGCGGTCGCCGACGCAGCGCCGTTCGCCCGCTTCGGCCTTGGCGACACGCCCGCGCTGCTGCTTGGCATGGAAACGCTGCGCCTGTTCCGCGCGGTCGAAATCGATTTCGCCAATCGCGCGATCCGATTGACCCTGCCGCGCAGTGCCCGGGTTGCGGGAACCAGCGTCACGGGCTTCTAGTGCGGCGATCCTCGCTGTGGAATCTCCTCCGCCCCCGGACGGATCAGGACTGGAACATCTCGATCCGAAGGCGGGCCCCGATGTTCCGCCTCAACGCTTCGGTGCCGCCGCTCCGCGCGTGTTGACGCTGCGCAACGACTGGCCAGCCGCGTTCAATTCCGCGCCACACCGCTTCAACTCGTTCTGCGGATTGGCTTTCTGCGCCGTCGCCTGCTTGGCCGCCCGCACGACCACCGCGCCGACATTGGTCGATGCGTCGCGGCCCTTCAGCTTACCGGTGAAGTACAGGATGCCCGCCTGCGCCATCTGCGCCGCCTGCGGATTGCCTTTTTGACCGACGGAGCCGAGCACGGCGATACAGCGCCCGTCCGCGTCCGCGGCGGTGGCCGCGGTCTGGGGTGCCAGGAGGAGAGCGGCGGTGAGGAGGATCACGGGCAGGACTTTCTTCGAGGTTCTCGGACCACCCTGAACCGCTCGCGCCGGAAAGCCAATCCCGCGCTTGCACGCCGCGTTCCACCGGGGCATTGGCGGGCCATGGTTCCCTTTTCGTTCGGCAATCACGCATTGATGGCGCTGCCAGAGGGCGCGGTGTTCTGGCCGGCGCGCGGAGCTTTGCTGGTCGCCGACCTGCATCTGGAGAAGGCGAGCTGGTTCGCCAGCAAGGGCCAGTTGCTGCCCCCCTATGATTCGATGGCGACGCTCGCAGCGCTGGAGGTGCTGGTGCGGCGGACGAAGGCGCGGGAAATCTGGTGCCTGGGCGACAGCTTCCACGATGTCGCCGGATGCGACCGCCTGCCGGTGGCGGCGCAGGAGACGTTGCGCGGCCTGACCATGGAGACGCGCTGGACGTGGATCACCGGCAATCACGACCCCGCGATCCTCGATCGTTGCGGCGGCGAGGTGGTCGAGGAAGCGCTGGTCGACGGTCTGGTGCTGCGCCACGAGGCCGACCCCAGGGAGGCACGATCAGAACTGTCCGGCCATTTTCATCCCAAACTGCGCGTGCGGGTACGGGGCCGTCAGGTCGCCCGCCGCTGTTTCGTTGCGACCGCGACCAAGCTGGTGCTGCCGGCATTCGGTTCGCTGACGGGGGGGCTGGACGTCGACCACCCCGCCCTGCGCGCCGCTGTGGGGCGCGAGGGTCAGGCGCTGATCCCGGTTGAGGACCGGCTGTTGCGGTTTCCGCTGGCGGCTTAGGAAGATATTCCCCCATCAAGGGAGGACGATTGACGGATCCGCCGCTAGGGACGAGACCTCACGCTTGACCCCTCCTCTGAAAGAAATAGCGCATGAACAGGGCGCGTGCGCTTAGATGCCGCCTCTACCGCGCCAGTGCAGGAAAGCCCGCGCGGAAGGCCGCCAGTTTCGGCTTGTCCCACATTCGGATATACGGATGATCGGGATTCCGGTCGAAAAAATCTTGATGATAGGCTTCGGCCGGGAAGAACTGGCCCTGTTCCAGCTTCGTCGCGATCGGTTTGGCGAAGACGCGGGTGGCGTTCAGTTGCGCGACATAGGCCTGCGCCACCCGCGCCTGATCGGGCGACTGCGGGAAGATCGCGGAGCGATAGCTCGGCCCCATGTCGGGCCTTTGCCCGTTCACCTGCGTCGGATCGTGCGCGACCGAGAAGTAGACCCGGAGCAGCGTCGCATAGCTGACCTGACGCGGATCAAAGGCGATCCGGATAGCCTCCGCGTGACGCGTGGTTTCGGTCGACACCTGCGCATAGGATGCCGTCGCACGCGTACCACCGGCATAACCGGCGGTAACGGCGCGAACGCCCTTCACATGCTGGAACACGGCTTCCATGCCCCAGAAGCATCCGCCCGCCAGAACGGCGGTCTGCACGCCGGGCGTGGGAGCGACGTCCGCGCGCGCCGCCGGGATCGGCACGGCGCGCTCGGCGTTCGCCTGACTCATCGCGAAGGTCGCGGCGACCGCGACCATGCCCAGCCCCAGCGCCGCCGCCTTCATGTCAGCGGACCTGATGCGTCGGAGCGAAGCGATGCTCCAGCTCGCGCGTCGCTTCGGCGGGCTGGATCGCCAGCAGGCCGACCGCGCCAAGCACGAAGCCACCGGCGAACTGCCATACGAAACTCGACTTCAGATGCTTAAACATAATCCCAAACCTTGATGCCTTCGCCGGACCGCCGACGAAGCTACGTTGCCTGCCATGTCGTGGATGCACCACGACACGACAAGATGACTGTCCTGAAACATAGCGTTGCAACACTGAACCTCGACTGGGTCGATCGTTCACGTGGCTGTCAGGCTCTACGCCTCCCGTGTTCGGGAGCGGACGCTTACTTCAGCGCGGCGCACGCCTCCGCGATCCGCGCGCACGCCTCGGTCAGCAGCGCGTCCGATGTCGCGTAGCTGATCCGCATCGCCGGCGAGAGGCCGAACGCCGCGCCCTGCACCGCCGCGACCCGTGCGTCGTCCAGCAGGTAGGTCACGAACGCCTCGTCATCGAAGATCTTCACGCCCTTCGGCGTCGTCTTTCCGATCAGCGGCGCGAACGACGGATAGACGTAGAACGCCCCCTCCGGCGTCGGGCAGCTCATGCCCGGAATGGCGTTCAGCGCCTTGACGACGAGGTCGCGGCGAACCTGGAACGCGGCGGCGCGCTCCTTCAGGAACGACTGGTCGCCGGTCAGCGCGACCGCGGCCGCCGCCTGCGCCACAGAACACGGGTTCGACGTCGACTGCGACTGCAGCTTCGCCATGGCCTTGATCAGCCACGGCGCGCCCGCCGCGAATCCGATCCGCCACCCGGTCATCGAATACGCCTTCGAACAGCCGTTCACGGTCAGCGTCCGCTCGTACAGCTCCGGCACCACCTCGGCGATCGTCGCGAACCGAAAGCCGTCATAGGTGATGTGCTCGTACATGTCGTCGGCGAACACCCAGACGTGCGGGTGGCGCAACAGCACCTCGCCCAGCGCCTTCAGCTCGTCGACGGTATAGGCCGCACCGGTCGGGTTCGACGGCGAATTCAGGATCACCCATTTGGTGCGCGGCGTGATCGCGGCGTCCAGCACCTCCGGCGACAGCTTGTAATCCGCTTCGGGACCAGCCTTGACGATCACCGGCACGCCGCCGGCGAACTGGACGACGTCGGGATAGCTGACCCAATAGGGGGCCGGGATCACCACCTCGTCACCCGCATCGACGGTCGCGACGATGGCGTTGAACAGCGAATGCTTGCCACCGACGTTCACGCTGATCTGGTTCGGCGTGTAGGTCAGGCTGTTGTCGCGCGCGAACTTCGCGACGATCGCGTCCTTCAGTTCGGGCGTACCGTCGACGTTGGTGTATTTGGTCTTGCCGTCGCGGATCGCCTGGATCGCGGCGTCCTTGACGAAGTCCGGCGTGTCGAAGTCCGGCTCGCCTGCGCCCAGACCGATCACGTCGATGCCCGCGCGCTTCAGCTCGTTGACCCGCGTGGTGACGCCGAGGGTCGGCGACGGGCTGATGCGGTCGAGCGCAGCGGAGGCGTGCATGGCGGATGTCCCAAAAAGCAGCCCGGCAAGGGGCGGGGCCATTAGCCGCGTGGACTGCCTTTACGCAACCGCAACAATAGCCGGAATCAGGCCACGCACCGCATTGCCGACGAAAAATCCGTTGGTCAGATCGGCGCGGGTCAGCGTCGCCGGCCGCACCCGGTCGCCGGCGATCAGGTCGGCGACCAGCACGCCGGGCAGCAGCGGGCCGGGTGCGGGGGTCAGCAGCACGCCGTCACGCTCCACGAACAGCGAGGTGAAGCTCCCCTCCGTCAGCACCCCGTCATGCTCGAACAGCACCTCGTCCGTACCGGCCGCCCGCCGCGCCTCGTCGTAGAAGCCGCGGTCGCTGGTCTTGTGGCGCAGGCGCAGGTCGGCGGGCGGCAACGGCAGCGGCACGATCGCCACGGACCAGGGCCGGGTCGGCGCAGGCGGCAGCGGCGACATCTCCACCGCGACCGAACCGGACGGGGCGAGCAACAGGCGGATGCGGCAGGGATCGCGTAGGCGAAAGGTTGCCGCCTGCAACTCGTTGCGCGCGCCATGGCGGTCGAACGCGAAGCCGAACGTCTCCGCGCTGGCCTTCATGCGCGCAAGATGCCGCTCCAGCAGGGGCATGCCCTCTTCCGGATCGAAGGCCATCGTCTCGATCAGGTCGAATCCGACATGCCCCTCCCCCACGAACGCACCCTTGGCCAGACATTCCTCCCACTCCGCCGCCGGGTCCGAATCGGCGACGATGCCCGCGCCGAGCGACAGCGTCGCGACATCGTCGCCGCCCGCTATCGTCAACGTCCGGATCGCGACGTTGAACATCGCCGTACCGTCCGGGTCGATATGGCCGATCGCACCCGTGTAGGGTCCGCGCGGTGCACGCTCGATCTCTGCGATCGCCTGCATCGCGCGGACCTTGGGCGCGCCGGTGATCGATCCGCACGGAAAGGCGGCGGCCAGCACGTCGACCGCGTCGCGATCGGGGGCGAGCGCCGCCGTGACGGTGGAGACGAGCTGGTGGACGGTCGGATAGGTCTCGACCGCGAACAGGTCCGGCACCGCGACCGATCCGGCGATCGCGACGCGCGACAGGTCGTTGCGCATCAGGTCGACGATCATCAGATTCTCGGCGCGCTGCTTCGCGTCCAGCGCCAGTCCGGCGGCGAGCGCGGCGTCGGCGGACGGGGTCGCGCCGCGCCGCGCGGTGCCCTTCATCGGCCGGCAGGTCAGCCGGTCGCCGTCGAGCGCGAAGAACAACTCGGGCGACAGGCTGATGAGCGTGTCCATGCCGGTCGACACCACCGCGCCATATCCCGCCCCCGCCGCACCGCGCAGCCCGGCATAGACCGCAAGCGGGTCACCGACGATGCGGACGGCCGCACGAAACGACAGATTCGCCTGATACAGATCGCCCGCCGCGATCAGGCCGAGGATGGCGCGGACCTGATCTTCATAGTCCTCCCGTTCGATCAGCGGCCGCGGCGCGCCGATCCACGCACCCGCCGGATCGGGCAGAGGCGGCGGCGTGGTCCAGCCGTCGAAAAGGCCCAACCAGACGAGCGGCGTCGTCATCGCACCCGCGACCAGCTTCGCCTCGAACGCGACACCGGCTTCGTAGGACAGGAAGCCGGCGGCGTGCAGCCCGTCGCGGATGGCGGCGCGGACCCGAGCGAGGACCGCGGCGACCTGTCCGCTATCATAGGTTTCGACCACCTCCACCGGGCCGGCGTAGAGGCGCGGGGGTGCGCCGCCCGGCCGGGCGTCGTCGAGCAGGACGAACGGTGCTTGCGGCTGCATTCCGTGAAGATGCCCCTTGCGCACCGGCAGGGCAAGCATTGACCCGTTGGCAGCGGCCCGCCGGCATTGACCATCCGCGTCATCCTGCGCCAATCACGCGGGCATGAGCCAGCCCCCTCTCCGCGCCGTCATCGTGCCGGTCACGCCGCTCCAGCAGAATTGTTCGATCATCTGGTGCACCGCGACGATGAAGGCGGCCGTGATCGACCCCGGCGGCGACCTGCCCCGCATCCGCGCCGCCATCGCGCAGGCGGGCGTGACGGTGGAGAAAATCCTGCTGACGCATGGGCATATCGATCATGCCGGGGAAGCGAAGCCGCTGGCGGACGAACTTGGCGTCGCGATTGAGGGCCCGCATGAGGAGGACCGGTTCTGGCTGGCGCGGCTGGACGACGACGGCCGCAGCTATGGTATCCGCGGCGTGGTGTTCGAACCCGACCGCTGGCTGGTTGAGGGCGATACCGTCATGATCGGCGACCTGACGCTCGACGTGTACGAAACGCCGGGCCACACGCGCGGGCACGTCATCTTCCACCATCCGCCGTCGAAGCTGGCGCTGGTCGGCGACGTGCTGTTTCAGGGGTCGGTCGGGCGATCGGACTTTCCGGGCGGCGACCACGACCAGCTGGTGCGATCGGTCGTGGAGAAACTGTGGCCGCTGGGCGACGACACCGCCTTCATACCCGGCCACGGTCCGGCCAGTACCTTCGCCCATGAACGGGCGGGCAACGCGTTCGTCGGGGATGCGGTGCTGGCGGGGCGGTAGAGGCCGGCTATTGCATCGCGAGGAACGCCCATCCCGTGATCGCCAGCGCCCAGCCGGCAAGACCCGCGAGCAGCAGCCACGTCAGCAAGGCACCGCCGGCGCGCAGGACGTTGGGGGCCGGCCGCAACATGCCGACGCCGTGGGCGATCCGCGCCAGCACGAACGTCGCGCCGAGCAACCACAGCGCGTCCGGCGAACCGCCGGCGAGCTCGATCAACGCGATCAGGATCAGGACGAAGGGCGCATACTCCGTGAAATTGGCATGCGCGCGCGTTCGCGCGAGCATGACGGGATCGCCGCCGTCGCCGATCATCACCTTGCCCCTGATGCGGCCGGCACTGGTCCGCAGCGCCAGCCAGAGGTTGAGCGCGCCACAGGCGGCGGCGATGGTGAGCGAAACGGGCAGGATCATGGTTGGCGGCCTTCCGGTTATATCGATCGGGGATGGACCGCCGATCCGCGGACTGCAAGCGGCCGGCCGGCCGTCGCGGCGCTTGCAACCGCGGGCGAATTCGCTATAGCGCCACGCTTCGCGACGGACCCGCAATGCTGGCGCGGCCAATATGGCCGTGCCCGATTTTTTCGTGTTCGTCTCCACCGGTATAACACGACAAGGTGCCGCAATGGCCGTTCCCAAGCGAAAGACCTCTCCCTCCAAGCGTGGCATGCGTCGCGGTCACGATTCGCTGACCGTCGCGGCTTTTCAGGAATGCCCGAACTGCGGCGAGCTGAAGCGCCCGCACGTGCTGTGCGGCGCCTGCGGCCACTATAACGGCCGCGAGGTCGTGTCGGTCGAGGCGTAAGCCTCCGAACGACAGGAACCGACGATGATCGAACAGCCCTGGATCGCCATCGATGCGATGGGCGGTGACGAAGGGCTGGCGGTGATGCTTGCCGGCGTTGCGCGTGCGCGCGATGCGTTCGAAGACAGCCGGTTCCTGCTGGTGGGTGACGAGGTCGCGATTCGCGAAGCCCTTGTCGCACATCCCAATCTCGGGCAGAACGCCGAGATCGTGCACGCACCCGAGGTCGTCGGCCCGAGCGAGAAGCCGAGCCAGGCGATTCGTCGCGCCAAACGTACGTCGATGGGCGTGGCGATCGATATGGTGAAGCAGGGTCGCGCGGCTGCCGCCGTGTCGGCCGGCAACACCGGTGCATTGATGGCGATGGCGAAGGTCGCGTTGCGCACCCTGCCCGGCATCGACCGGCCGGCGCTCGCCGCGCCGTTGCCGACGCTGGGCGACAACGACGTCGTGATGCTCGACCTGGGTGCGAATACCGAGGTCGATGCCCGCAATCTGGTCCAGTTCGCGGTGATGGGTGCGGCCTATGCCCGCACGATCATGGATCTGGAGCGGCCCCGTGTCGCGCTGCTCAACATCGGGTCCGAGGATCAGAAGGGCACCGACGTGATCCGGGACGCCGCGACCCAGCTGAAGGCGGCCGCGCATCTTCCGCTCGCCTTCACCGGCTTCGTCGAGGGCGATAAGCTGGCGCGGGGCAACCACGACGTGATCGTGTGCGACGGGTTCGCTGGCAATATCGCGCTGAAGACCGCCGAAGGCACGGCGCGGTTCGTCGCCGACCTGCTGAAGCGCGCCTTCACCAGTTCGATCCGTTCGAAGCTGGGCTTCCTGATTTCCCGTCCTGCGACCGAGTTGCTCAAGCACCATCTCGATCCGAACAACCATAATGGCGCGGTGTTTCTGGGGCTCAACGGCATCGTCGTGAAAAGTCACGGCAGCGCCAACGAGCGTGGCGTCTCGACGGCGATCGGCAATGCCACGAAGATGGCGCGCGCCGATCTGACCCGCCGCATCGCTGAGGATCTGGGGCTGGAGCATGTCCCTCGTCCGCCCCGGCGCACATCGACCTCCAGTCCGCAGGATGCGGCGGCATGATCCGCGCGGTGGTGACGGGTACGGGATCGGCGCTGCCGGCGCGTCGCGTATCGAACGCGGAACTGGCGGCGCAGGTCGATACCAGCGACGAATGGATCGTTGAGCGCACCGGCATCCGCTTCCGCCACATCGCCGCCCCGGACGAGACGACGGGCAGCCTGGCCACGGACGCGGCGCGGCGCGCGATCGAGGCGGCGGGGCTATCACCGACCGACATCGACCTGATCGTGCTGGCGACCGCGACGCCCGACCAGACGTTTCCGGCGACCGCGACCAAGGTACAGGCGGCGCTCGGTATCCTCGATTGCGTCGCGTTCGATGTGGCGGCGGTGTGTTCGGGCTTCCTCTATGCGGTGCAGGTCGCCGATTCGATGCTGCGCACGGGCGTCCATCGTCGCGCGCTGGTGATCGGCGCGGAGACGTTCAGCCGCATCCTCGACTGGGAGGACCGTACCACCTGCGTCCTGTTCGGCGACGGCGCCGGCGCGATCGTGCTGGAAGGGCGGGGGGTCGAGCAGGACGGGCGCGGGATCCTCGCGACGAAACTGCATGCGGACGGTCGCTACAACGATCTGCTCTATGTCGATGGCGGTCCGTCAACGACGGGTACTGTCGGGAAGTTGCGGATGAAGGGGCGCGAGGTGTTCCGCCATGCCGTCACCAATCTGGCGGCGGTCATGACCGAGTCGCTCGCCCTCGCCGGCCTCGAATCGTCCGACGTCGACTGGGTGGTTCCGCATCAGGCCAATGCCCGCATTCTGGACGCGACTGCGCGCAAGCTCGGCCTCGCTCCCGAAAAGGTGATCGTCACGGTCGATCGTCACGCGAACACGTCGGCCGCATCGGTGCCGCTCGCACTGGACGTCGCGGTTCGCGACGGACGCGTGAAGCAGGATGACATCGTCGTGCTGGAGGCGATGGGCGGCGGTTTCACCTGGGGCGCGGCCGTTATCCGTTTCTGACGGAAATAAAGTTCGGTCGTTACGCAACCGTTCTTTGCAACTATGGATAACATAGAGCAAAGGGGCTTTCGAATTGGTGCGCGCCGGTGTAGGCGGACGGTTCGAGGGGGAGCATGGAATGACCGAAGCGGGGACGTTGACGCGAGCCGATCTGGCCGAGGCGCTGCATCATCAGGTGGGGCTAAGCCGCGCCGATTCAGCGGATATCGTCGAACAGATCCTGACCGAGATGTGCGAGAGCCTGTCCTCCGGTGAAAACGTCAAGATTTCCGGTTTCGGCACGTTCGTCCTGCGCGACAAGGGCGAGCGGATCGGCCGCAATCCCAAGACCGGCATCGAAGTGCCGATCGCACCGCGCCGCGTCCTGACCTTCCGTGCCAGCCAGATGATGCGCGATCGCATCGTTACCGCGCAGGAAGGCTAAACCGTGGTGGACGCGCCCACGCCGAAGGCGAGCGGCGCGCTGAAAACGATTGGCGAGGTTTCTGCGGAAACCGGTCTGCCGCATCACGTGCTGCGCTATTGGGAGACGCGCTTTCCCCAGTTGCGGCCACTGACGCGCGCGGGTAACCGTCGATACTATCGCACCGACGACGTGCTGCTGGTGAGGCGTATCGACGCGTTGCTGAACCAGCAGGGCTATACCATTCGCGGCGTCCAGCAATTGCTCGTCGCGGAGAAGAAGGGCGGGATCAAGCCGGTGGAGGTTGCCGGCTCGCCGGACGCTGCCCCACCGCCCAACGCCGCTGCTGCGGCGCCGTCGGACGATTTGGGCGTGCCCGACGCGCTTCGTGCTATCCGTGCCATGCTCGCGGATGCCCTCGACGAGGATAGCACCCCGACGACGACCTGAGCGGCGGAGGCCGCTCGATGGGCGTGCGCTGCCCGGCTTTTCTGGATGCGACGATGTGAGGTTAGTCCCGCCGCCATGGAATGGTTCGGGCTAACCGTCGTGGCCGATCGACGGTCGATTGAGTGGCTAGACATTCCAAGACAGCGACTTTTTCAGTGACATGGCGGCGGGCAATCCTTTCACATTTTTAGTATGCGATTGATTTGCAATAGCGCGCCTTGTACCAGACCGGTCATGCTGATGCAGCCGACCGGAAATCCCAGAATGATGCCCAGCTTGTCGAGGCGATCGGGCCAGGCGGGCCGATCCGCGAGCGTGCAGGCATGACGATCGTCGCCGCCATGATCGTCGCGGCCGCGGCGATGATCCTCGTCCGTTTCGGCTGGGACGGACGGCGTGCCTGTGCGCCGCTCGGCTGGGTCGCGGCAGCGGGGGCGTGCATCGCGGCGACGCTGGCCGACGGTGCGTGGGGTCTGGCGGTCGTCACGCTGACGGGTTTGGTCGCCGCGCTCGCCATGGTCCTGTACGCGGGCTGGACATCCCCGGCGCGGCCCCAGCGTCCCGCCCGCGTCGCGGCGGCGATCGCCCTGCCCCGGCGCGGATCGGAGATCGTCGCGCGCGTCGCCGTATTCGTGCTGGTCGTACCGGTCGCCTTCGTCGCCGCCCAATGGCTGGCGTTCGGCGTTCAGGCGGCGGCGCGGCGGGCGGGCGCGGTGGAAACGGACGCGGTCGTACTGACCCTGTTCCTGCAGCCGATCGCCTGGGCCATCATCATCGCCGTGCAGATGACGCGCGCCGGCCCGTCCCGCATGATCGCGGCACCGGCATCGGCCGCCCTGCTCGGAATGCTGTTCTGGAGCGTGGCATGAACGCGCCCTTCAGGATCAAGGCCGCCACGCCTGTCGCACCCCCGCCCGCGACGCTGGTGCAGCGCGCGCTGGGCGGTCACGCCGCGATCGGGCTGCTGGCCAGCGCGCTGCTCTACATCATCGCCCTGACCGGATCGGTGATCGTGATCCACGATCGCTGGCAACGCTGGGAACAGCCCAACATCGCCGAAACCGCGACGCTGTCGCCAGCGGCGGCGCAGGCGGCGATGATCGCCGTCGCAGCCAGCGAGGCGGGCAAGCCACGCACGACGCACCTGTATATCCGGATGCCGACGCCGGACCTGCCGCGTGCCGTCGTGACGACCGACAACGGTGCGTGGTACGTCGACGGCGCGGGCAGGGTCGTCGGCCGGGAAGCGCATGCCTGGACCGAATTCGTCATCGGCCTGCACGAATATCTGCATCTGCCCGCGACACTGGGCCTGATCGTGGTCGGGGCGTTCGGCGTGCTGCTGGTTGGGCTGGTCGTGACTGGCGTGCTCGCGCATCCGAGGATCATCCGCGACGCGTTCCGTCTGCGGACGAGGCATGACGGGCAACTGGCGCGGGCCGACTGGCACAACCGGCTGGGCGTGTGGACGCTGCCGTTCGTGCTGGCGATTGCGCTAACGGGGGCGTTCATCGGGCTGGGCAGCGTCGGTGCGACCCTGCTGGCGCGCGCCTATACCAACGGCGCGATCGAGCCGGTCTATGCGACGATCTTCGGCAACGAACCGAAACCCGATGCCGCGCGCGGGCCCCTCCCCGATCTGGCCGCGGCGATCCGCAATCAGGCGGCGCAGGCTCCGGGCACCACGCCGACCTATGTGATCGCCCATGACCCCGGCACGCGCGGCCAGCACGTCCAGATCATCGCCGAACATCCTCGCCGGCTGATCTACGGCGAAACCTATGTCTTCGACGGGCGCGGCGTGGCGCATGGCAAGGTCGGGTTGTCCGACGGGCCGATCGGACGGCAGGCGGCGGCGTCCGCGTACAACCTGCACTTCGGCAATTTCGGCGGGCTGGCGGTGGAGCTGGTCTACATGCTGCTCGGCGTGGGGCTGTGCGTCATCACGGCGACGGGTACGTCGCTGTGGCTGGAGAAGCGCCGCCGCCGCGGGCTGCACAGCCGCCGCATGGCCGCATGCTGGGCGGTGGTGGTGTGGGGCACGCCGCTGGCGCTGCTCGGCGCGCTGTGGCTGCGTGGAGCGGCCGGACCGGATGCGCCCCTCGCGGCCGGGTTCTGGGGGTTGATGCTGGCGATGCTGGTCGGCGCGCTGGTCCGGCCGGGCTTGGCGACGGCGGTCCGGCTGCGCGCGGTCGCCCTGAGCGCGATCCTGGGGACGGCGATCGGACATGTCGTCCTGTTGCGTCCCGTCACGGCGGGGCCGATCGCCATCGATGCGGTCGCGGTGGTTCTGGCGGGTGCGACGCTGTGGCTGTTCCACGGACGCCGCGCGACCTCCGCCGCCTAGCCGTCGAAGCCCGACAGGAAACCGGCGACGTTCGTTCCCAGAGCATCGACGGCATAGCCCCCCTCCATCACGATCACCGTCGGCCAGCCGCGCGCGGCGATGTCGGCGGCGAGCACGGGGTAGTCGGCGGTCGTGAGCGCGAAGCGGGAGATCGGGTCGCCCTCCCACGTGTCCGCGCCGAAGCTGACGACCAGCAACCCGGGATCGAACGCCGCGATCGCGTCCAGCGCCGTCGCCTGTGCGGCGCGGAATACCTCGCGCGTCGTGCCATGCGGCAGTGGCAGGTTGAGCGTCGCTCCCCTGCCCTCACCCTCTCCGGTTTCATCGGCATGCCCCCAGTAGAAGGGATAGTCGGATGCCGGGTCCGCGTGGACGGAGGCGTAGAAAACGTCGTCGCGCGTCCAGAAGATATCCTGCGTGCCGTTGCCATGATGATAGTCGATGTCGAGGATCGCGACCCGCTCCTTTCCCGCGTCGCGGGCCGCCTGTGCGGCGATGGCGGCGACGTTCAGATGGCAATAGCCGCCGCAATAATCCGCGCCGGCGTGGTGGCCCGGCGGCCGGCAGAGCGCGAATGCCGCCGGCTCTCCGCCGAGAACCGCGTAAGTGGCGGCGAGCGCCGTCTGCGCGCTGGCATAGGCGGCCGTCCAGGTGTCGGGCGTGATCGGCGTCGTGGCATCGAAGCCGTGGCGACCGAGCAACGCGTCGATACGGTCGAGCTTCAGCGGACGGCGGCCGACGATCGGGAAGGCGTAGGGGATGGCGTCGCCGGGGCGGCCCGCCGCCTGCCACAGGCGCGCGGCATCCTTCAGGAAGGCGATGTAGTCCGGGGTGTGCACGGCGAGAATGGCGGCTTCGCCGCGATCCTCCGGCTGGTCCGCGCCGCCGATCGCCCGCAGGATCGCCTCCGCACGCGCAGGCGTCTCGGCATAATCGGCAAAGTCGCCATTGTGCAGTTCGCGGGCGGGCGCGTGGCTGAGCTGGGCGGGGGCAAAGAAGCGTTGCATCACCGGATTTTGGAGGCGGCGAGGCGCAGGACGCAATAGCCGATCACCGCGGAGGCGATCGATCCGCCCAAAACGCCCAGCTTCACCTCCTCCGCCAGCACCGGATTGTCGGGAAAGGCGAGTTGGCCGATGAACAGGCTCATCGTAAAGCCGATCCCGGCCAGCAGCGCGACGCCATAGACCTGCGTCCAGCCCGCGCCGCCCGGCCGCTTCGCCAGTCCAAAGCGTTCCGCCAGCCAAATCGCGGCGAGCACCCCCGCCTGCTTGCCGACGAACAGCCCGGCGGCGATGCCGACGACGAGCGGATGCGACAGCGTTTCCAGGCTCAGCCCGCGCAGCGACACGCCGGCATTGGCGAAGGCGAACAGCGGCACGATCCCGTACAGGACCGGCCCCGCCAGCGCGTGTTCGATCCGGTGGAGAGGCGAATCGGGTTCGTCCGGCACCCCCGGCGACAGCGTCAGCGGGATCGCCGCCGCCGCCAGCACGCCCGCCACCGTCGCGTGGACCCCGGACAGCAGCACGCAATACCAGAGCACGACGAAGCCGAGCATGTACGGCCAAACGCTGCCCACCTTGTGCCGGTTGAGCGCCATCATCGCAGCCAGCGTCCCCGTCGCCGCCGCCAGCGCCCCGAGATCGACCGCAGGCGTGTAGGCGAGCGCGATGATCGCCACCGCGCCCATGTCGTCGACGATCGCCACCGCCGTCAGGAAGATCTTCAGCGACGGCGGCACCCGGCTGCCGAGCAGCGCGAGAATGCCGACCGCGAAGGCGATATCGGTTGCCGCCGGGATCGCCCATCCGCGCGCGAGGCCGGGCGTGCCGCCGGCGACCGCAAGATAGATCAACGCGGGAACGGCCATTCCCGCCGCCGCGACGATGACCGGCAAGCGCCGTTTCTTCGGGTTGGCGAGCTGGCCGTCGATCAGCTCCCGCTTGATCTCCAGTCCCACGAGCAGGAAGAACAGGGCCATCGCCGCATCGTTGATCCACAGATGCACCGTCATCGGCCCCAGCGCGGGTGCGATCGTCGGGCCGGTGGTCCAGTGCAGGAACGCCTCATAGACAGGCGCGGTCGCCGGCAGGTTGGCCGCGATCATGGCCACGACCGCCGCCGCCATCAGCACGGCCCCGCCCCCCGCCTCTCCGACGAGGAAGGCGCGAAGGGGGGAGAGAGGACGACGACGGATCATGCGAAGGGGCCTAGCCGATCGGACGCGCGTTCTGAATACGGCTTGGAGGGCCGGCGCGATCCGGTGCCCCCTAAGTGCCGCGACACGACCGGCGACATCAGCCGGGTCGGACCGGCGGTTGTCACGCACCTGTCGTCTAACGTCCCTATCGTTCCGACACGCCGGGGGGACCGTGCGAGTTCCGGGGAGTGGTGGATGAAACTGGCGATCGTCGCGATACCGTCGATTATCGGAAGCAGCGCCTCCGCGGCACAGCAACGGCGGCCGAGCTTCTGCGCGCGGCTCGCGCCGCAGATCGGGTTGAGCCCCACGAGCAAACCGGACCTGTGGCAAGGCCGGCTCATCTCGGGTCTGAAGGCGGCATTCCTCGGCGGCTCCGCGTCGATCGGGTTCAGCGTCGAACCGGTGGGAAATCCGTCTGCCGACGACGCAGCCACGCTGCGGCGCGCCTGCACCGTGACCAAGGCCGAATATCGCTGCGTCGTCGACCGCCCGATGATCCTGGTCGTATCGAGCAGCAAGGGCGACGGCCGGGTCGAGGCGCAACCCGGCGAAACCGCGCTGGTGACGACCAAGGGAATGCGTATCCGCTGTACCGACGGCGTCGTCAGCTAGGCGGAACGGTCACCGCGCCATCGCCTCCGCAATCAGCGTGCGGCTGTTGTCGACGCCGTAGAGCGCGAAGAAGCTGCCCATGCGCGGGCCCTGCGACGATCCGAGCAGCGTCTCGTACAGGGTTTTGAACCAGTCGCGCAGCGCCTCCTTGCCGTAATGCGCCTTGCCGATCTCGTAGACGCGGTCCTGCAAGGCGCCGGCGATGTCATCGCCCTCGACCGGTTGGGCCAGCGCCGCATCGAGTTCGGTCAGCGCCACGCGCTCCGCGTCGGTCGGCGGGCGGCGGACGAGCGTCGGCGCGACGAAATCGCGACTATAGGCGACGGCATAGCCGACCAGCCGGTCGAGCGCGGGGTTCGCTTCCGGCGACAGGCCGGCATCATAGCGTTGCAGGAAGCGCCACATCGTCTGCGCATCGCCGACGCCCGGCAGGCTGGCGAGGTTGAGCAGCAGCCCGAACGTCACCGGCAGCTTTTCGGTCGGGACGTTGCCGTCATGGATGTGGTGGACGGGGTTGCCGAGCCGCTGCTTCAGATCCTGCGCCGGGTAGTTGGCGCGGAACTGCCAATAGTCGTCCACGGCGCGCGGGATCACGCCCATGTGCAATTGCTTGGCCTTTTTCGGCTCGCGATAGGCGAAGAAGGCGAGCGATTCCTCGGGGCCGTAGGTCAGCCACTGGTCCATCGACAGGCCGTTGCCCTTCGACTTCGAGATCTTCTCGCCATGCTCGTCGAGGAACATCTCGTAGTTGAAGCCCTCCGGCGGGCGGCCGCCGAGGACGCGGGCGATCTTCGACGACTGCACGACCGAATCGATCAGGTCCTTGCCCGCCATCTCGTAATCGACGCCGAGCGCGACCCAGCGCATCGCCCAGTCGACCTTCCATTGCAGCTTCGACAGGCCGCCCAGCGCCGACTGGACGATGCGCTGACCGTCCTCATCCACGAACGTGATCGTGCCGGCATCGGCGTCGACCACCTCGGCGGGGACCTGCAACACGACGCCCGTCGTCGGGCTGATCGGCAGCACTGGCGAATAGGTGGCGCGACGTTCCGCGCGCAGCGTCGGCAGCATCACGTCCTGAATGCCCTGGAAGTGGCGCAGCACCAGCTTCAGCGCCTCGTCGAAGCGGCCACCGGTGTAATATTCGGTCGACGAGGCGAACTCGTACTCAAAGCCGTAGCGATCAAGGAAATCGCGGAGGCGGGCGTTGTTGTGCGCGGCGAAGCTGTCGTGCGTGCCGAACGGATCGGGGATCGTCGTCAGCGGCTTGCCAAGATGCGCGCGCAGCATGTCACCGTTCGGCACGTTGTCCGGCACCTTGCGCAGGCCGTCCATGTCGTCGCTGAACGCGATCAGCTTCGTCGGCTGATCGGACAGGGCGTGGAACGCCTGACGCACCATCGTCGTGCGCAGCACTTCGTTGAAGGTGCCGATATGCGGCAGGCCCGAGGGGCCATAGCCGGTTTCGAACAGGATCGGGCCGCTGGCTTTCCCATCCGGATAGCGCGCGAGCAGCTTGCGCGCCTCCTCGAAGGGCCATGCCTTGGAGGCCAGCGCCTCCGTTCTCAGTGTTTCGTCGACCATCGTCCCGGCTCCTAGCTCCACCTGCGGCGCGCTGCTACCCTGTGGGCCGTGACGAGCAGCGTTCCGGAATATTACGAGATCGACCGCGCGCGGTTCGAGGCGGAGATCGTGCCCGCGGGACGACCCGCGGTGCTACGCGGGCTGGTGGCGGACTGGCCGATCGTGACGGCCGCGCGCGAGGGGGCGGAGGCGCTGGCCGCGTATCTGCGTGCGCGGGCGACGGACGAGCCGGCGGAGGCGTGGTTCGGCGATCCGGCGATCGACGGGCGGTTCGGCTTCAGCGAGGATTTCGAAGGGTATAATCACGACCGGCGGCTGGCGACGATCGACCAGTTGCTCGACCTGTTGCTGCGCCAGCGGGGGAGCGCCAGCCCGTTCGCGATCTATGCCGGCGCGCTGCCGGTGGCGAAGCATGTGCCCGGCTTTCGCGCCGAGAACGCGATGCCGCTGCTGGATGCGGACGGGCGGATGCTGGTGTCGCTGTGGCTGGGCAACCGGACGAAGACGGCAGCGCACTGGGACTTGCCGCAGAATCTGGCGTGCGTGGTGGCGGGGCGGCGGCGGTTCACGCTATTTCCGACCGATCAGGTCGCGAACCTGTATGTCGGACCGCTCGACCTGACGCTGGCGGGGCAGCCATCGAGCCTGGTCGATGTCGATGCACCCGATTTCGCCCGACATCCGAAGTTCGCCGCGGCGCTGGAGCAGGCGCAGGTCGCCGAGTTGGAGCCGGGCGACGTGCTGTATATGCCCTCGCTCTGGTGGCACGCGGTACGCGGGCTGGATGAGATCGGTGCGATGGTCAATTACTGGTGGCGGGATGCGCCGGCGGGAACGACGACGCCGCTGAGCGCGCTGTACCACGCGATCCTGACGCTGGGGCCGGTGCCTCAGCGCGAGCGCGAGGCGTGGCGAGCGATGTTCGACCATTATGTCTTCCACGCCGCAGATCCGGTCGCGCATCTGCCGCCCGACGCGCGCGGCGTGCTGGGCGAACGGACGCCGGGAATGCTGGCGCGGCTGAAGGATCTGATCGCGCGCTCGTTGCGCTGAAAGGCTTGGGGTCGGCCCGCGTGAGTGATAGAAGCGTATCGCCATGAACATGATGCCGTCATCCGACCTGCAACCGTTCAGGTTGCGTATCGAGGATTACGAACTGCTCGACCGGGCCGGCGCGTTCGAAGACCAGAAGGTCGAGCTGGTCGAGGGGGCCATCATCACCGTGAATGCCCAGTTTCAGGCGCATACCGTCGTTCAGGCCAGATTGGCCTTCCGATTGCAGGTGGCGCTGGAAGCGATGGCGTCACCGCTCATGGCCCTGCCCGAGGCGAGCCTGGCACTGCCGCCCCATAATCTGCCGAACCCGGACATCCTGATCGCGCGGGCGGTGGCGGATCGAAGCTATTTCAGGGTCGAGCAGGTCGCGATCGTCATCGAAGTCTCCGACAGCACGCTGCGACGGGATCTGGGCGGAAAGCGCACGCTGTATGCCGTCAACAACATCCCCGAATATTGGGTGGTCGATGTCGACGGGCGGCAAGTGCATCAGTTCTGGACGCCGGTGGACGGCAGCTACGCCGACAGCCGGATAGTCTCGCTGGCGGGGGCATTGCAGAGCGCGACGTTGCCGGACCTGACGATCGACGGGCACGGCATTCTCTAGCATTCACGCTTCGTTCCGCTAGAACGGTTACGTGTCCCCCTACCCCGCCCTTCACGCCAGTCATGGCGGCATCTGGATTGCGACCGCCGAAGGCACGCGGCCGGTAGGACGTGGCGAGGCGATCCGCGTCGCCGCCGATACGCCGGTGATCCTGCTGAACGCGCCGCTGGTCGGGCAGCGGCTGGGCTACGCGGAACTGTCGGGCCTCGACATCCTCGAACTCTACGCATTCCTGCATCCCGCACGGTTCGCAGTGCCGACGCCGGCCGGACTTGGGCGCGCGGTCGACCTGTCGCCGCCCGAGCGCGACGAGGACGTGGCGGCGTTCCTGCTGGAGGCGACGGCGGCGTTGCTGGCGGTGCCCGACGGCGACTGGTGCGAGCGGGAGGGGGCGTGGGCGTCGGTCCAGTCGCTCGGCCGGCTGAGATGGGCGTGGGCCCCCGTCGTCGGACCGCGTATCGTCAAGCCGCAGGTGGACGAGCGCTGGCTGTTTTCGCGCTTACCGGAATGGGAGGAGGGTGCGCCCCGCCCTGCGCCGCGCACGATCGAGATCGAGCCGGGCGACAGCGAGGCGCGGCTGGCGGAACTCACCGGCGGACTGGCGGAGGAACGGCCGGGGCAGCGGGCCTATGCCGCCGCCGCGACCGCCGCCTTCGCGCCGCGCGCCGTGCGCGAGTCGCCGAACATGGTGCTGGCGGAGGCGGGCACCGGCATCGGCAAGACGCTGGGCTATCTCGCGCCCGCCTCGCTGTGGTCGCAACGGGCGGGCGGCGCGGTGTGGATTTCGACCTATACCAAGGCGCTGCAACGGCAATTGGCGGCGGAGACGCAGCGACTCTATCCCGACCCTGTGCTGCGACGTGAGCGTGTGGTGACGCGCAAGGGACGCGAGAACTATCTGTGCCTGCTGAATCTGGAGGATGCGTTGCAGGGCGGCTTCGCGGGCCGGGCCGCGGTGCTGGCGCAACTAGTGGCGCGCTGGGCGGCGTATAGTGCAGACGGCGACATGGTGGGCGGCGACCTGCCCGGCTGGCTGCCGACGCTGTTCCGGCGCAATGGGCCGGCGGCGCTGACCGACCGGCGCGGCGAATGCGTCTATGCCGGGTGCCCGCATTACCGCAAATGCTTCATCGAGCGCGCGGCGCGGGCGAGCGCGGATGCGGACATCGTCATCGCCAACCATGCACTGGTGATGGTCAACGCCGCGCGCGGACGCGAGGTGGCGACGCGGCCCACCCGCTATGTCTTCGACGAGGGGCACCATCTGTTCGACGCGGCCGACGCGATGTTCGGCGTGGCGCTGACCGGATCGGAGACGATCGAGCTGCGCCGCTGGATCCTGGGTCCCGAAGCGGGCGGGCGCGGGCGGCGGCGCGGGTTGCAGGCGCGCCTGTCGGATGTCGCCAGCTACGACGAGGCGGGCGGGGTCGCGATCGCCGATGCGGTGCAGGCTGCGCAGGCGCTGGCGGCTGATGGCTGGCTGGGGCGGCTGAACGAGGGGCAGCCGTTCGGGCCGATCGAGGCGTTGCTCGCGGCGGTACGCGGCCTGACCTACGCACGCGCCGAACAGCCGGGCGACGCAGGATATGGGCTGGAAACCGAACTGGCCGAACCGACGCCCGAGCTGATCGAGGCCGCCGCCCCCGCCGCCGCCGCACTCGATGCGCTGGTGCGGCCGCTGGTGACGCTGGGGCGGCGGCTGGAGGCGGTGTTGGCGGAGGGGCCGGACTGGCTCGATGGACAGGCGCGGGCGCGGGTCGAAGGGGCGATCGCGTCGATCGGGTGGCGGGCGGAGACGGTCGCGGCGTGGCTGGCGCTGCTGGCGCGGGTCGGCGGGCCGGTCGATCCCGATCATGTCGACTGGCTGTCGGTCGAACGGGTCGAGGGGCGCGAGTACGACATCGGCCTGCATCGCCGGTGGCTGGACCCGACGCGTCCGTTCGCGGAGATCGTGCTGAAGCCGGCGCACGGCGCGCTCGTCACGTCGGCGACGCTGACCGGCGGCGGCGACTGGTCGGTGGCGGAGGCGCGGACGGGGGCTCCGCATCTGGCGCGCGCACCCGCCCGGTTTCAGGTCGAGAGCCCGTTCGATTACGCCAACAACGCCGAGGTGCTGATCGTCACCGACGTGAAGCGCGGCGACATACCGGCACTCGCCAACGCCTATGCGCGACTGATCGAGGCGGCGAACGGCGGCACGCTGGGGCTGTTCACCGCGATCCGGCGGCTGCGCGCAGTGCATGCGCGGATCGCCGACCGGCTGGCGCGCGGTGGCCTGCCGCTGCACGCGCAGCATGTCGATCCGATCGACACGGGGACGCTGGTCGATATCTTTCGCGACGATCCGACGGCGTCGCTGCTGGGCACCGATGCACTGCGCGACGGGGTCGACGTGCCCGGCACGTCGCTGCGCCTCGTCGTCATGGAAGGAGTGCCGTGGCCGAAACCGACGGTGCTGCACGCCGCGCGCAAGCTGGCGGGGGGCGGGTCGGCCTATGACGACCGCATCGTCCGCGCGCGGCTGGCGCAGGCGTTCGGGCGGCTGATCCGGCGGGCGGACGATCGCGGCGCGTTCGTGCTGCTGTCGGCGGCAATGCCGTCGCGGTTGCTGGATGCGTTTCCTTCCGGCGTGCAAGTTTCGCGGGTCACGCTGGAAGACGCGGTCGCGCGGGTCGCCGAGCGGCTTTCCACCACCGTCCGGATCGGGCATGACGCAGATCAAGCCGGCTGACGGAGACGCCATGAAGACGCTGACGCTGCTGCGCCACGCCAAGTCGGGCTGGGACGACACCGTTCCCCGCGATTTCGATCGACCGCTGAACCCCAAGGGCCGCCGCGCGGCGCAGGTGATGGGTCGCTTCCTGAAGACGCAGGGCGCGAAATTCGACCATGTTCTCGCCTCGCCCGCGCTGCGCGTCGTCGAGACGCTGGTGGAGGTGGAGTCCGGTTACGGGCAGGTGCTGGCCCCGGCGTGGGACAAGCGCGTGTATCTGGCATCGTCGGCAACCCTGCTCGACCTGATCCGGGACCTGCCCACGCAGGCCGGCGCGGTATTGCTGGTGGGACATAATCCGGGGCTGGAGGATCTGGTCCTCGATCTCGTTCCGGACGGTGGCGACCTGCGCGACGCGGTCGAGGCGAAATATCCGACCGCGGCGGTGGCGACGATGATGTGGGAGGGCGAGTGGGCGGACCTGCGCCCGGGCGCGGCGACGCTTGGGGCGTTCACACGGCCGCGCGATCTGGATGCGACGCTGGGGCCGGACGGGGACTGAGACCCTACGGCACCAGGATCGTGTCGACCGCCTCCGTATCCGTTTCCGGGTAGTCCAGCGTATAGTGCAGCCCGCGGCTCTCCTTGCGGTGGAGCGCGGACTTCACGATCAGCTCCGCCGTCTGCAGCAGGTTGCGGAGTTCGATCAGGTCGGGCGTGACGCGGAAATGGCCGTAATAGTCGCCGACCTCGTCGGTCATCATGCGGATGCGGTTGGCGGCGCGCTGGAGCCGCTTGGTCGTGCGGACGATGCCGACGTAATTCCACATGAACCGGCGAATTTCGGTCCAGTTCTGCTTGATGACGACCTCTTCGTCGGAGTCGGTAACGCGGCTTTCGTCCCACGCGCGGATCGCGGGCGGTGCGGGCAATTCGTCCCAGCAGTCGGCGATGTGCGCCGCCGCCGCTTCCCCGAACACGAAGCATTCGAGCAGCGAGTTGGACGCCAGCCGGTTCGCGCCGTGCAGCCCGGACTGCGTACACTCGCCCGCGGCATAGAGGCCGGGCAGGTCGGTGCGACCGTCGCGATCGACCATGATGCCGCCGCACGTATAATGCTGCGCGGGCACGACCGGGATCGGCTCCTTCGTCATGTCGATGCCAAGCCCGATCAGCTTTTCGTGGATGTTCGGGAAATGGGCGCGGACGAAGTCCGGCGGCTGGTGGCTGATGTC
Source organism: Sphingomonas sp. Leaf343 (assembly GCF_001423765.1). Classification (GTDB taxonomy): domain Bacteria; phylum Pseudomonadota; class Alphaproteobacteria; order Sphingomonadales; family Sphingomonadaceae; genus Sphingomonas. The sequence goes on along the minus strand of NZ_LMPG01000001.1, from coordinate 634,235 downwards.
GAGGTGGACGTAATCGAGACCGTAGCGCTTGATCTCCGCGTCGATCGCACGCGCCACAACATCGCGCGGGGCCAGTTCCATCCGCTCGGCGTCGTATTCCGACATGAACCGCTTGCCGGTCGAGGGATTGATGAGCCGCCCGCCCTCGCCGCGCACGGCCTCCGTAATCAGGAAGTTCTTGACCTCCAGATGGTAGAGGCAGGTGGGATGGAATTGCATGAATTCCATGTTCGACACGCGCGCGCCGGCGCGCCATGCCATCGCGATACCGTCCCCCGTCGCACCGCGCGGGGCGGTCGAGAAGAGGTAGGTGCGCCCCGCCCCGCCGGTCGCCAGGATCGTCGCGCGCGCGACATGCGCCTCGACCCGGCCGGTGCGGCGGTCGAGCGCGTAGACGCCCCAGACATGGCCCGCGCCCGAATAGCGTTCCTCGTGCCGGCTGGTCGCGAGATCGATCGCAACCTGATCGGGGACGAGGGTGATGTTCGGATGCGCCTCGGCCGCGCGTTGCAGCGCCTCCTGCACCGCCCAGCCAGTCGCGTCGGCGACGTGGACGATGCGGCGGTGGGAATGGCCCCCTTCGCGCGTCAGGTGGAGGACGTCATTCTCCTGCGCGAACGGAACGCCCAGTTTCTGAAGCCGCTCAATCGCGGCGGGCGCGCGTTCGACCACGAATTCGACGGTGGCGCGGTCGTTCAGGCCCGCGCCGGCGATCATCGTATCCTCGATATGGCTGTCGAACGTGTCGCCCGGCTCCAGCACCGCGGCGATCCCGCCTTGCGCCCAGGCCGTCGACCCCTCGTTCAGCGCCCCCTTGGCCAACACCGTGACATGGAACCGCTCGGCGAGGTTGAGCGCTGCCGTCAGCCCGGCCGCGCCGGACCCGACGATCAGAATATCGGCCCGGCTCATCGCGCGGCGGCGGATCGGAAGGTCAGGCCAAGGTCAGTCCAACGCGCACGATCGGCGACATCGGGGTGGCGAAAGGGCGAGGCGCGCATGACGGGTCTGTGACACGAAAGCGCCGTGCAGGACAGAGGGTGAGGATGGAAGCACCTGAGAACAGCGGAGAACCGCGGCAACGGACGCCCGCACGACCACCTGCGTCGGCAGGCCGCAGTCACGAAAGATTGCTGGATAACAACCTCTTAACTCATGTTGGCGTAGGAGTTCAGCTCCAGTGAGGATATTGTCTTGTCCCTCAGCCAGACCATTACAGCAGCCGCGCGCGTTTCCGGCGATCTGGGCATCAGGACCCTGGATCTGCAGGCGGACATCTCAGCCCTGTCGGACCGCGTCACGGCGCAGGCCACGACGATCGAGCGCGTCGAGGCGCAGACGCATCGTCTGTCACGCGAGGTGAACAATGTCGCCGATGCGGCACAGGAGGCGCGGGCGAACACGGCGGGCGCGTATGTCGTCATTGATGATTCGAACGTCCAGATCAACGCGGCGACCGCCGACGTGGTCGAGCTGATCTCCCAGGTCAGCCACATCCATGAAGGGCTGGACGCGTTCACCTCTGCATTGGCTGAAGTCGGTCAGGTGACGGAGACGATCAACGCGATCGCCAAGCAAACCAACATGCTGGCGCTGAACGCCACGATCGAGGCGGCGCGGGCGGGCGATGCCGGGCGCGGGTTCGCGGTGGTCGCGGCGGAGGTGAAGAAGCTCGCCGCGCAGACGGCGGTCGCGACCAAGCTCATCAACGGATCGATCGGCACGTTGGCGAGCGAGGCCGACACGATGCTGAACCGGGTCGATGTCGGCGTGGCCAAGGCGCAGTCGGCACATCGCGGGACCAAGGACATCGAGTCGCTGGTGCGGCGGCTGGCGCGGCTGATGGACGACCTCGCCCGTAACAGCGAAACCGTCGCGGACAGCATCGGATCGATGGTCGTCGCAGTCGAGGAGGTGGAGTCGGGCCTGTCGGCGCTGTCCAGCACGTCGTCGGACAACGCGTTGGGGCTGGAACATCTGTCGGAGCGGGTATCGGGGGTCAGCGGCGACACCAACGGGCTGTTGCAGATGCTGGCGGAGAGCGACGCGGATATTCCCGATCGCCCCTATATCCGGTTCGGACTGGACGTCGCGCGGCAGGTGTCGGACGGATTGTCCGAGGCGATCAGGGCGGGCGAGATCACGCGCGCGACGATCCTCGGCCAGACCTATACGCCGGTCGAGGGCAGCGATCCGCCGCTGTTCACGCATCCGGCGATGGCGCTGCTGACGGGGCTGGCACGCCCGCATCAGGAAGCGGCGCGGACGCTGCCCGGCTTCTTCGGAATGAGCTTCACCGACCGCCATTGTTTCGGCGCGGTTGCCATGCCCGAACGGTCCAGACCGCAGCGTCCCGGCCATCCGGCCTGGAACAGCGAACATTCGCGCGCCGGCCTGATCTACGACTATCCCGAGACGGCGGTGCAGGTACGGATCGAAACGCCCTTCTGCCTCAAGGCCTATCGTCGGCCGGTCGCAGGCGGCGGCGTCATGCTGCTGAAACAGGTAATCGCGTCGATCTTCGTTGAGGGCGAGCATTGGGGCGTGCTGCAACTGGCTTACGAGAATCAGGATTGATGGCCTGTCCGATTTTGTGTGCCTGGAGCTATCCCGCCGATGACAAACGCCTAGCTCCCCTCGAGGAAAGGGCAGCAGACTGCCTCAGGCCCGCTCGGTGACGCCCTGCCAGGCGCTGCGCATCATGCGCTGGATATGCTGCCGGCTCTGATCGGAGAGGTGGCGCAGGCGCTGGCCCGCGGACGAGATGCCAGTGGAGCGGTCCAGCCCCTCGACCTGCATCACCCAGAGTTGCCGGAAAGCGCCGCCGGGCCGGCGGAGCAGTTCCTGCGGGGCGCCGTCCTCGACGACGCGGCCATCGACCACGACGATGACGCGATCAAAATTGGCGATCGTCGACAGGCGGTGCGCAACGGCGATGACGGTGCGGTTGCGGATCAGCGCCTCCAGCCCGTTCTGCACCTCCAGTTCCGATTCGGAATCGAGCGCCGACGTTGCCTCGTCGAGCAGAACGACGGGGGCGTTCTTCAGGAAGGCGCGGGCGATGCCGATCCGCTGCCGCTGACCGCCCGACAGGTTGGCGCCGCGCTCGCCGACGATGCTGTCGTAACCGTGCGGCAGGCGACGGATGAACTCGTCGCACCCCGCGGCCTCGGCAGCGCGGTGCACCTCCTCGTCGCTGCTGTCCGGCCTGGCGAAGCGGATGTTCTCCATGACGGTGCGATGGAACAGCAGCACCTCCTGCGGGACGACCGCCAGCGTGTCGCGCAGGCTTTCCTGCGTGACGCCGTCTATGCGCTGGCCATCAATCGACAGATGGCCGGCCTGAGGATCGTGAAAGCGCTGGATCAACTGGAGCAGCGACGACTTGCCCGCACCCGACGGACCGACGACGCCGATCTTCTGCCCCGCGGGAATGACGAGTGACAGGTCGTGCAGCACGGGGTGGCGCGGATCATAGCCGAACGTGACGTTCGTCAACTCGACCTCGCCCTCGCCCACGCGCAGTCGGGCGGCATCGTCGGCATCGCTCAGCGTCTGCGGCACGCCGATGATGTCCAGCGTCTCGCGCAGATAGCTAAACTGCTGGCTGGTATCGATCAGCGCCATCGCCAGATCTCGCGAGCCATGGAGGATGCGAAACGTCATCGTGCTGATGATGACGACATCGCCGGTGGTGATCGCGCCGGTCGACCAGCGGCCGATCGCCCAGACCAGCGTGCCACCGACGAGGATCGCAAGCGCGAGATCGTGGAGACCGCGCATCCGCTCGACGAAGAACCAGCCGCGACGTTGCGCGCTCGCCTCGTCGTCGAGGAACCCCTGGAGTCTGGATAATTCGCGCTGGCGGGCCGCGAAGGCCTTCACGACCCAGATATTGCCGATGAAATCGACCAGCTCGCCGCCGACGGTACCGGCATGTTCCGCGAACGCCTTGTGATGGACGTGCCCGCGCAGGCCGAGCATGACGAGACCGGCGGTGACGACGACGAAGATAGCGCCCAGCACCATCGCCATGCGGATATCGATCGTGGTGAAGATCATCATCGCGCCGACGAACACGATCAGCGGCGGCGTCACCTCCTGCAACAGGCGGTGGACGATCGCGCCGAAGATCCCCGCAAGCCCCGACACGCGGTGGCCGAGCGAGCCGGCGCGCTGGTTCTGGAAGAACGGCATTTGATGACCGGTCAGATAATCGATCATGTCCAGCCGGATGCCGACGCCGGACGCCACGGTCGCCTGCCCCAGCGTCAGCGCTGCCGCGCGCTGGAGCAGACTTTCCAGCACCACCAGGCCCAGGAACGCGGCGAGCGCGTCGTAGACGGCGGAGCGGATGCGGTCGGGACCGGTCATCGCGTCGATCAGCAGCTTCATCGCGTACTGGACACTGATCGCGCAGATCGACGCACCCGCCACCAGCAGCGCCAGCGCGAGGAATATCCACGGCCGCACCCGGACGTAATGCAGAATGAAGCGCGTCGGGCTGACGAGAAAAGGCAAGGCGCACTCCATCAATCACCTGCTTATGCTGCGCCGCAACACACGGAAGTGCCAACGGGTTGCGGCGGCAGGGGCGAAATCATCGCCGATGGGAGTGGATCGTACCGTCTGCGTGCTCGAACCGCGTCTTGTGGATGCTTAGCGTGTCGCGGCCACCATTTGGTGCACGAGCCGCAGTTCGATGCCGGCCTTGGGCGCCTTCTTCGGATCGGCCGGCTTCATGCGCATGAGGTAGAACGTCTCGGCGGAGCCATCGGCGTTGCGTTTCTGTTCACCGATCACGTGCGTCTGCATGGTCCCAAGGACGATATCCTGCGGCGGCATCGCGGTGAAACCGCCGCCCGAGCGCCGTTTCGCGGCATCGACGATGCGCCCCCACATCGCCTCGTCGATCTCGCCATCGGTCCCGAGCATGCGCACGGCGCAGGCATGGATCGGCGGGGCTTCGACGGTGATGATGATCGGTGGCTGCCCGGGCGCCGTGATCCAGCCACGGCCGGGGTCCTTGCCGAGAAAATCACCGACCTCCGAGGGCTTGAGAGATCGTAATTCGGAAGCGGCGTCGAGCTTGTTCAGCGCCTGATCGTCGGGGAACAGGCGATTGCAAACCATGTCGAAGATCGCGATCAGTCCGTGCATCGCGCCTTCGGGTGGATGTCCGGGACCCGGCGGGTGCGACTGCCCCGATGGCGGCGTGGATAGCGGGGGAGCAGGAGCCGGCGCGAGGGCCGGCGGGGATACTACCCCGGCTTGAAGCAATAGCGCGAACGCCATACCGATCATGAGCGATCCCCTTTCCATGCTATCTGCCAGCCCATGATCCGGCGGTCTAGCGCGTCGGTTTGATACCTATGCCGCGGTCGAGCGCGTCAGCGACAGGAACACATCCTCCAGATCGGGTTCGCGGGTGGAGACATCGACGATGCCGACGCCGGCGGCCTGCACCGCGGCCAGCACTTCACCGGCATTCACGCGCGCCTTGGAATAGGTGATCTCCAGCACGCGGGTGCCCTTCAGCACGATCTTTTCGAAACAGGGGGCATCGGGTGCGGCGGTCAGGTCACGGTCGACGGTGACGGCGACGACCTTTTCCTGCGCCCGGCCGACAAGATCACGGGTGGGTTCGTTGGCGATCAGGCGACCGTGGTTGATGATGGCGATGCGGTCGCAGAGCTGCTCCGCCTCCTCCAGATAATGCGTCGTCAGCACGACGGTGACGCCGCCCGCGTTGAGTTCGCGGACATAGGCCCAGAGCTGCTGGCGAAGTTCGATGTCGACGCCCGCGGTCGGTTCGTCGAGGACCAGCACGGGCGGCGAATGCACCATCGCCTTGGCCACCATCAGCCGCCGCTTCATGCCGCCCGACAGCGTCCGGGCATAGGCGTTCGCCTTGTCCTCCAGATGCACCGCGCGCAGCAGGTCGAGCGAGCGGCGGTCCTTTTTCGGCACGCCGTACAGGCCGGCCTGGATCTCCAGCGTCTCGACCGGCGTGAAGAAGGGATCGAACAGGATCTCCTGATTGACGATCCCGATCGATGCCTTCGCGTTGCGCGGGTGTGCGTCGATGTCGAAGCCCCAGATCGACGCCTGCCCCCCGGTCTTGTTCACGAGGCCCGCGAGAATATTGATGAGCGTCGACTTGCCCGCGCCGTTCGGGCCAAGCAGCCCGAAGATCTGACCGCGGGGCACGTCGAACGTCACCCCGTCGAGCGCACGCTTGCCGCCCTGATAGGTCTTGCACAGGCCGTTGATGGAGATCGCTGCATCGGAAGATATCGAGGTCATGGCGAATCCCGTTAGGCTTCGGCTTGCCTCGCCACAATCTTTCTTGCGGTTCGGGGGGGCTCCTCGCTATTCGGAGGTCATGACCCCGCCGCTCGAAGTCACCCGCACCAGCCAGCCCCGCGTCGCCTGCGACGGCGCTGCCGACATCCCCGGCGGGGCCGCGCTGGGCCATCCGCGCGTGTGGTTGCAGATCGACGAACTCGGTTACGTCGACTGCGGCTATTGCGACCGGCGCTTCGTGCTGATCGGCGGGCCGGCGGACGGCGTTGATCAGGCACGGCTGCCCGACGTGACCGAGGGCAGCGCCTGAACCGCATGGACGTTCGCGAACCGGTGCCTATATTACCGGTATGGTATATCTCGATCCCCGCTCCTTCCTGTACCGCGATCTCGCTCCGGAGGCCGCGCAGTCGCTGGCGGCCGATGCGCTGGGCAAGGCGGACGACGGCGAACTCTACCTCCAGTATCGCAAGTCGGAGGCGTTCGGCTTCGACGACGGGCGGCTGAAGACCGCCAGCTACGACACCAACGCCGGCTTTGGCCTGCGTGCGGTGTCGGGCGAGACGACGGCGTTTGCGCACGCTAACGAGGTAAGCGAGGCGGCGATCAAGCGCGCGGCGCAGACGATGGCGCTGATCGACCCGTCCGCCTCCGCGAAGGCTGCGCCGCCGCAGGGTAACAACCGGCATCTCTACACGGATGCCGATCCGCTCGACCTGATCCCCTTCGCCGACAAGGTAAACCTCTGCCAGACGATCGACGCCGCGGCCCGTGCGCGCGATCCGCGCGTGGCGCAGGTGTCGGTCGGGCTGTCGGGATCGTGGAGCGTGGTCGAGATCGTGCGGCCGGACGGCTTCGTCGCGACCGATGTGCGACCGCTGGTACGGCTTAACATCCAGATCGTGGTCGAGCAGAACGGCCGGCGCGAGACGGGCACGTTCGGGATCGGCGGGCGCTATCTCTACGATCGCCTGTTCGAGGACGCGACGTGGAACCGTGGCATCGACGAGGCGCTGGCGCAGGCGCTGGTCAACCTCGACGCGGTCGCCGCGCCGGCGGGCGAGATGACGGTGCTGCTCGGGCCGGGCTGGCCGGGCGTATTGCTGCACGAGGCGATCGGCCACGGTCTTGAGGGCGACTTCAACCGCAAGGGTACGAGCGCATTTTCGGGCAGGCTAGGCGAGCGGGTAGCCGCGCCGGGGATCACGATCGTCGACGACGGGTCGCTGGTCGATCGTCGCGGATCGTTGTCGATCGACGACGAGGGCACGCCGACGCGCGAGACGGTGCTGATCGAGGACGGCATCCTGAAAGGATATATGCAGGACCGGCTCAACGCGCGGCTGATGGGCATGGCGGCGACGGGCAACGGTCGGCGCGAAAGCTATGCCCACGCGCCGATGCCGCGGATGACGAATACGTTCATGAAGGGCGGCAAGGACGATCCTGCCGAGCTGCTTTCACGTGTGAAGCGGGGCATCTTCGCCAAGAGCTTCGGTGGCGGACAGGTCGACATCGTGTCGGGCAAGTTCGTGTTCAGTTGCACCGAGGCGTACATGATCGAGGACGGCAGACTGGGCGCGCCGATCAAGGGTGCGACGCTGATCGGCGACGGCCCGACGGTGCTGACCAAGGTGACCGGAATCGGCAACGACTTCGCGCTGGACGAGGGTATCGGCGTGTGCGGCAAGGGCGGTCAGGGCGTGCCGGCGGGTGTCGGTCAGCCGACGCTGCTGGTCGAGGGACTGACGGTCGGGGGGACCGCGGCCTAGGTTTCGAGTTAGGGCCTCTCGGGTTCTTTGACGCGCCGTTCGCTCGTGGCACCGCCCCACCCCCGGCCCCTCCCCTGAAGGGGAGGGATAGAGCTGGTCTACGGCGCTTGATCCGGGCTTAACCAGCCACCGACCTGTCATTGCTTCGCTCCGCTCGCAATGACGGAATCGAGGGTAAACAGCCCTTTGTTCTGCACTCCTCCGGCGCAGGCCGGGGTCCAGTCGCGGCCAGCTTTGTGAAACTCACTGCCGATGTGGCAACTGGACCCCGGCCTTCGCCGGGGTGGGGCTGGGGATCGGGGTTGGTTCGAGTGCCGAGCGCCACTTACTGCCACCCGTCTCCGCCAGCAAACGCCCCCTACCCCCGCTGAGCCCCCGGGAATGCGAAACCGACCGGCTGGATCGCAGCCGCATCCTGCTTCAGGCGCGCGGCGATCTGTTCGTAGTCGCGCTCCATTTCGGAGGTCACGCTCGCCCGCGCCTCCGCCAGCGCGCCGTCGAAGTCGGCCATCGTCACCTCCGTCGCGGTGCGGGAACGGCGCAGCGCGATCAGGCCGGCGCGGCGGGTGACATCCTCCAGATCGGCACCGGTGAAGCGGTCGGTGCGGCGCGCGATCGCCGCGAGATCGACGTCCGACGCCAGCGGCATCTTGCCGGTCTGGATGCCAAGGATGCGCTCGCGACCCGCCTCGCTGGGAACGCCGACATAGATCAGCTCGTCGAAGCGGCCCGGTCGCAACAGGGCGGGATCGACCAGATTGGGCCGGTTGGTCGCACCGATCACGACGACGGACTGCAATTCCTCCAGACCGTCCATTTCGGCGAGGATGGTGTTCACCACCCGCTCCGTCACCTGCGGTTCGCCACCGCCGGAGCCGCGGGCGGGAACGAGGCTGTCGAGTTCGTCGATAAAGATCACGGTCGGCGCGACCTGACGCGCGCGGGCGAACAGGCGGGCGATCTGCTGTTCGCTTTCGCCGTACCATTTGCTCAGCAGGTCGGACGACTTGGTAGCAATGAAGTTCGCTTCCGCCTCGCGTGCGACCGCCTTCGCCAGCAGCGTCTTGCCGGTCCCCGGCGGGCCGTAGAGCAGGAAGCCCTTGGCCGGACGGATACCGAGCCGGCGGAAGGCGTCAGGGTCCTTCAGCGGCAGTTCGACGCCCTCCTTCAGGCGCTCCTGCGCGGCGTCGAGCCCGCCAACATCCTCCCAGCGGACGTTCGGAGCCTGCACCATCACCTCGCGCATCGCCGATGGCTGGACGCGCTTCAGAGCCTCCAGGAAATCCTCGCGCGTGACCGAAAGAGTATCGAGCACCTCCGCTGGAATCGTTCGTTCCTCAAGGTTCAGACGCGGCATGATGCGGCGGACCGCCTCGATCGCCGCTTCCCGCGCGAGTGCCGCGATGTCGGCACCGACGAACCCGTAGGTGGTGCGCGCCAGCTCGTCGAGGTCGACGCGATCACCGAGCGGCATGCCACGCGCGTGAATACCGAGAATCTCACGACGGCCGCGCTCGTCCGGTACACCAACGACGATCTCGCGATCGAAGCGGCCGGGCCGCCGTAATGCCTCGTCGATCGCCTCCGGCCGGTTGGTGGCGGCGATGACGACGAGGTTCGCACGCGCCTCCAGCCCGTCCATCAGCGTCAGCAATTGCGCGACGAGGCGCTTCTCCGCCTCGCCCTGCACCTGCCCGCGCTTCGGCGCGATCGAGTCGATCTCGTCGATGAAGACGATCGAGGGTGCGGCCTTGGTCGCTTCCTCGAAAATGTCGCGCAGGCGCGACTCGGACTCGCCGTAAGCCGAGCCCATGATCTCCGGGCCGTTGATGAGGAAAAACTGCGCGTCGGATTCGTTCGCAACGGCGCGAGCGAGGCGCGTCTTGCCGGTGCCGGGCGGTCCGTGGAGCAGCACACCCTTGGGCGGCTCGACGCCGAGGCGTTCGAACAACTCGGGATAGCGCAGCGGCAGTTCGACCATCTCGCGCAACTGGTCGATCGTCGCGGCCATGCCGCCGATATCGTCATAGGTCACATCGGCGCGACGGGCGGCCTGAGGCTCCTCATATTCGGGGCGCAGTTCGATTTCGGTATTCTCGTCGATGTGCACGACGCCCTTGGGGCTGGCCGACACGACGATCAGGCGGATTTCCTGCAACGCGAAGGCAGGCGCGTTCATGAAGCGCTGCACGGTCGGGGGCATGTCCGCCACGCGCTGGTGGCCCGCGGTCGCGACGACATCGCCCTGACAGAAGGGCCGGCCGAGAAAGGTACGCTGCAGAGCCGCCCCGGAACCCTGCAGGCGCAGATTGGCCTGCGCCGGGGCGAAGACGACGCGCGTGGCCGGCTTGGACTCGGCGCGATGCACTTCCACAAAATCGCCCGAGCCGACGCCGGCGTTCGCACGCTGGAGACCGTCGATGCGCAGCACCTCCAGCCCCTCGTCCTCCGGATAGGGGCCGACCGCGCGGGCGGGGGTCGATTGCTTGCCGACGATCTCGATCACGTCGCCTTCGCCCACGCCCAGCGCCGCCATCAGCGCGCGCGGCAGATGGGCGAGGCCGCGGCCGGAGTCCTCAGGGCGGCTGTTCGCCACCTGAATCTTGCGTGTCGGGGTTTCGCTATCGGCCATTCCTGCTTCCTTCCGCCAATTCGATCTTGGCCCGGTTCGTTTGGCCGATCCCTTTCGAACGGCAAGCGCGTGAGGTAGGAAGCCGGTTCCGGCGCGGTTAGAGGCCGTGCGGCCGCTCGCGACGAAAAAAAGGGCCGGACCCGAAAGTCCGACCCCTTGAAAGTTTTTAGGAGAGGATGCCTGAAAGGCACGGTCTTTTTGCGTCGCAGCACCCGATGTTGCAAGTGCGAAATACTCCGCTACGATTGCGTTCGATGCAATTCGCGGTATCGCTAACATAAGAAGCGGGAGAGGACGGGATGCGCAGGCTGCCCCCGTTGGGCGCGATCGAGGCCTTCGTGCAGGTCGCGCGTCTGGGATCGATCAAGGCTGCCGCCGAGGAACTGGCGCTGTCCGCGCCGGCACTGAGCCGTCGCGTCCAGTCGCTGGAGCGGTTCATCGGTAAACCGCTGTTCGCGCGGCGGCATCAGGCGATGGTCGCCAATGCGGACGGCGAGCGGCTGTTGCAACAGATCGCGCCGGTGCTGGACCAGCTGTCCGATGCGGTCGAGGCGATGACCAGCGGGACGGAGGTGCTGCGGCTGCGGTTGGGCATCCTGCCGCTGTTCGCGTCGCAGCGGCTGTTCCCCCGGCTGGGCGAACTGCGCGCGACGCATCCCGAACTGCATCTCGACATCGATACGGCGGCGCACGGTATTGCACGACTCGGCGACGGGCTGGATGCGGTGATCGCGCTGGCGCGTGACATCGATCCGTCGCTGTACGGAAAGCGGCTGGACCACAACAAGGTTTACGTCATTGGCTCGCGCACCCTGCTGGAGGGGCCGAACCCGGTGATCGACCCCGCACAGGTCGCGACCCTGACGGCGCTAATCCACCGCGACATGCCCGACACGTTCACCGCGTGGCGCAACGCCGCCGGGCTGGAGGGGATCGAACCACAGGCGGTCGATCATTTCGATTCGGGGCAGCTGATGCTGGAAGCGGCGGCGCAAGGACTCGGCATCGCCTTCATGCTGGAGAGCCATTTCGAGGACGCGAACGATCCGCGGCTGGTGCGCCTGTTCGATATCGAGGTGGAAAGTCCGTACAGCTATTGGTTCGTATGCCGGCCGCGGGCGTTGCAGTTGAAGCCGGTGCGGCTGTTTCACGACTGGCTGGTGAAGACGTTGGGGGCTTGAGGAGCGGGGCAGCCACGAGCCGTCGCGCGGGCCTCGACCCACCCCCAGCCCCTCCCTAGCAGGGAGGGGTGAGGTGAGCGGTGCCGTTACGCTACCCGCGCCTTGACGATCTTGCCGGGCTGGCGGGGGGGTTCGCCCTTGGGCAGCGCATCGATCAGTTCCATGCCGTCGGTGACCTGGCCCCAGACGGTGTACTGCCCGTCGAGGAAGCGGGCGTCGTCGAACACGATGAAGAACTGGCTGTTCGCCGTGTTCGGATCGTTGGTGCGCGCCATCGAGCAGATACCGCGAACGTGCGGCTCCTTGTTGAACTCCGCCTTCAGGTTCGGCTTGTCGGAGCCGTGCATACCGGTGCCGGTCGGATCGCCGCCCTGCGCCATGAAGCCGGGGATGACGCGGTGGAACACGACGCCGTCATAGAAGCCGTCGTTCGCCAGCTCGGTGATGCGCTTGACGTGCTCGGGCGCGAGGTCGGGACGCAGCTTGATCGTGACGTCGCCGCCCTCCAGCGTCAGGGTCAGCGTCTCCGCGGTCGGGGTATCGGTCATATAGTCCACTCCTGAATGGTCGAGCGGCAGATAGGGAGGGAGTGCGCCGCTGGCAAATGACGCTGCACCGCGATAGGGAGCGACCGCAGCGATCAGACCATGCCAACAGGGAGCCGGCGATGAGCGAAAACGAGCTTCCCGAAGCACCGGTCGAGGAACTGGACGAGCTGGACGAGGACGACCGGCTGCGGCCCGAGTTCGTCCGGGCGGTGCTGGATGCGGTCGAGGCGGGCGACGACGAGGGCGCGCGCGCGCTGGTCGAGCCGCTGCACCCGGCCGATATCGCCGACCTGTTCGAGCTGACGCCGCAGGAAGATCGCACCGCCCTCGCCCGTGCCGTCACCGACCTGCTCGACGCGGACGTGTTTGCGGAGATGAACGATTACGTCCGCGAGGACCTGATCGACGCGCTGGAGCCGCATGAGGTCGCGGATATCGCGTCCGAACTCGATACCGACGACGCCGTCGCGATCATCGAGGACATGGACGAGGACGGCCAGCGCGCGGTGCTGCGCGCGATGGAGCCGGACGATCGCGCCGCGATCGAGGAAGCGCTGTCCTATCCGGAGGAATCCGCCGGTCGCCTGATGCAGCGCGATCTGGTCGCGGTGCCGGAGCATTGGACGGTCGGCGACGTCATCACCTATCTGCGCAAGCAGGAGGACCTGACCACCGATTTCTGGGAAGTGTTCGTCGTCGATCCGGGTCACCGGCCGATCGGCACCTGCGCCCTGTCGTGGATCCTGCGTACGCCGCACTGGGTGCCGGTGGGCGACGTGATGAGCCGGGAGCAGACCCTGATCCCGGTCGACATGGATCAGGAGGAGGTCGCGCTCCGGTTCCAGAAATACGCGCTGATTTCCGCCGCGGTCACCGACGGGTCGGGTCGGCTGGTCGGCATGATTACCGTCGACGACGTCGTCCACATCATTCAGCAGGAGGCAGGCGAGGACGTGCTGCGCCTGTCGGGCGCGGGCGACGGCGACATCAACGAACCGATCCGGCTGACGGTGAAGACGCGGCTGACGTGGCTGGTCGTCAATCTGGCGACGGCGATGTTCGCGTCCAGCGTGGTCAAGATGTTCGAGAGTACGATCGCGACCTTCGCGCTGCTCGCGGTGCTGATGCCGATCGTGTCGGGCATGGGCGGCAATGCGGGCACGCAGACGCTGGCGGTGGTGGTTCGCGCGATCGCGACCAATCAACTGACGAGTTCGAACACCCGCTGGATGGTCTTTCGAGAGCTGCGAATCGCGGCCGCGAACGGCGTCATGCTGGGGTTGCTGATCGGCACCGGGACGTTCCTGATCTTCGGACGCGCCGATCTGGCGGTGGTGATCGGGTCGGCGATGGTCATCAACAACCTGACCGCCGGATTGGCGGGCGTGCTGGTCCCCGTCACGCTGGACCGGTTCAGCGTCGATCCGGCGGTATCGTCGGCGGTGTTCGTGACGACATTGACCGATACGATGGGATTCTTTTCGTTTCTGGGGCTTGCAACGCTTTGGGGGCTGCACGGCTAGGCTTGCGGCCCAATGGCGGCCGGGCCACATGACAGCTTCCGATGGCGCTTCACCTGACCAAAGTGGCGTTCGGCGCGCAGAGCGTCGAGCATCTTGCCGAACGGCTCGCCCTGCGCGCGGCGGAGGGGCAATCGTTCCTGACGACGCGCTACCTGCCCAAGCGGCATGAGGAGGTGGCCGGCGCGGGGTCGCTGTTCTGGATCCTGAAACATCAACTGGTCGCGCGATCGGCGATCACCGGGTTCGGCGAGGCGGAGGGCGGGCGCGTCGCCATCTTCCTCGCGCCGCCATTGGTGCTGGTGCAGGCGCGGCCCAAGCGCGCGCATCAGGGCTGGCGCTATCTGGAGGCGACGGATGCACCGGTCGATCTGGGCGGCGACGGGACGGGCGTGGAGGCGATGCCGTCGGATCTGATCGGGAAGCTGGCGGAGCTGGGCTTGATCTGAGGAGTTTCGCGAACTCCTCCGCTTCGGAACCTAACGCTGCTTTCCGCACGCGACCGGGCCGCCGTCGACGGCGCGGATCACGCAGCGGGGGGTGCCGAGGATGGTGACCTGTCCGGTGCCCGCATTCGACACCTGCGCGGTGTAGCGGGCGCGGGCAGTGAGATCGCCGATCCCGTCCGCCACGACGAGTAGTTCGCCCGCGTCGAGGGCCGAGGCGTCGAGTGTCCCCTCCCCGTTTCGGGTAAGCCGCGCCTTGCCGGCGCGACCGGCCAGCGCAATGCGGCCGGTTCCCGCCAGTACCGCCGATACCTCAGCACCGTCGACCGCTGTTGCCTCGATCGCGCCGGAGCCGGAGACGGCAAGAGCGATCTTCGGTCCACGCAGCCGTGCGATCGTCAGCCGCGCCCCCGCCACCGACTGCGCCGATGCGAGCGCGGGCGTCGATAGCGTCAGCCGGATGGGGGCGATTGATCGGCGCTGCCCCTGTCCCACCAGCCCCGAACGACGCCGGATCGTCAGCGTCGCGCCGTCGAGGTGGGCGTCGACGGCCTCGATCGCGTCGACGTCGCCAGCGATGCGAACGGAGGGCGATCCGGTGGTGACGGTCACCTCGAACGGACCGTCGACGCGCAATCGTTCGAAGCTGCCGATCCCCACGGTACGGTCGGCGGCGGATGCGGGACCAGCCGAGAGAGCCATGGTGGTCAGGAGAATGACGGGGATCGGGAACGAGCGCATCACGCTACGCTCGACGATCCCCGCCATCCGATCAAGCCGGGATCAGCCGCAATGGACCTTGCCGCTGCCCATCTTGCTGATCTCGCATTTCGCGCCGCCGGTGATGGTGACATTGCCCGACCCGAGAATATTGATTTCCGCGGTGCGCGTGGCGGTCGCCTGCACGTCGCCGGCACCGGCGATGTTGACCTCCGCCGTTTCGGTGCGGAGCGGTTGCGCGCGGACGTTGCCGGACCCGCCGACCGACACCTCCAGCGAGCGCGCGGTGCCGGCGGCGGCGATGTCGCCCGATCCGCCGATCGCGAACTCCGCCTTGTCGACCTTCATCCCACGGATATCGAGCTTGCCGGAGCCGCCGATATTGCCCTCGAACGAATCGCCCTCCGCCTTGTCGACGGTGATCGTGCCCGAGCCGCCGATGTCCACACCGGTGATGCGCGGCATCGTCACGACGTAGCGAACCTTGCCGGAGCCGTTCCAGTTGATCCCGCGCTTCCAGCCGAGGCTGAGCGCATTGCCGTTCCGCTCGACCTTGATCTTGTCGAGGGTGGCGGGGTCGCCGGTCGCCGTCACGGAAAAGGCGGGACCGACGCGAACCTCGACGTCGCCGCCCGCCGCCAGCCCGACACTGTCGAAATCGGTCACCGCATAGGTGCGGGTGCCGCCGGAGCCGGAAGCGGTCGCACCCACACCGTCGGTCTGCTCGTCGTCGGACGACCAGTTGAACGAACAGGCGGCGACGGGCACCGCCAGCAGCGCGAGGGCAACGGGAGCGAGGAGCGTTCTGGTGCCGAGCTTCATGATGTGTTTCCCCTGTGTATTGTTTGTATAATACACGTCGGGTGAGGCGATGCAAGTAGGATGGCGGTTCGCGCCGTCGCGGCAGATTGCGGCTTTCGCCGGGATGCCGAATTCGGGGCACTGCGGTCGTCAGCTTAACCGTTCGTGCTGGAGTCTGTCGAAGCACAGGTGAGGCTCATGCCCGTCGATGAAATCGGGACGAACGGAAGGGTGGGATCAACATCATGACATCAAGCCCCTGAACGACGAAGGGCGGCCCGTTGCCGGACCGCCCTTCCCGTTAGCCAAGGCTCGACGCCGTCAGGCGGCGGGCTTGTCCTTGTTGTAGATCGCGGCGGCGGCGCGGAGGATCTCCAGGATCTTCTCCTGCGCCTTGGGTTCGTCGAGTTCTTCCATGGCGGCGAGTTCGCGGGCCAGACGGCTGGTCGCGGCCTCGAAGATCTGACGCTCGGAATAGCTCTGCTCGGGCTGATCGTCGGCGCGGAACAGGTCGCGGACCACCTCTGCGATCGACACCAGGTCGCCGGAGTTGATCTTCGCCTCGTATTCCTGTGCGCGGCGCGACCACATGGTGCGCTTGACCTTGGGCTTGCCCTTCAGCGTGTCCATCGCCTCGCGCATCGTCTTGTCCGACGACAGCTTGCGCATGCCAACGCTTTCGGCCTTGTTGGTCGGAACGCGAAGCGTCATCCGCTCCTTCTCGAACCGCAGGACATAGAGTTCGAGGCTGGTGCCGGCGATTTCCTGCTTCTGCAGTTCGATCACGCGACCGACACCGTGCTTGGGATAGACAACATAATCGCCGACGTCGAAAAACAGCGCCTTGGCAGCCATGTGGGGCCTTTCATCGGACCCGCGCCCGGCCTGCCGGCCAAACGGCCAGCGCCGGATCGCGCGTTGGGGAACCCGGGCAACGCCGATCGCGCCCGTCGCAACGACGTTTAGCAGCTTTGCAACAAAATTGCCAGCTTCGTGTCGCACCGCCGCATGACCCGACCGCTCCGTCCCTATCGGGGCTGCCGGGCTCACGCTGTTCGGCGGCCAGCCGGCCGGACGGGCGTCAGTCGCCCGTGCCGGGCTCCGGGCTGAAGAACTTGTCGTATTTGCCCTCGACGCCCTTCATCTCGTCTGCATCGGGCGGCGTCTGGTCCATCTTGCGCGTGACGTTCGGCCATTGCGCAGAGAATGTGGCGTTAAGCTCCAGCCACTTTTCCTGGCCGTTTTCCGTGTCGGGCAGGATCGCCTCGGCTGGACATTCCGGTTCGCACACGCCGCAATCGATACATTCGGACGGATTGATGACAAGCATGTTCTCGCCCTCATAAAAACAATCCACCGGACACACCTCGACGCAGTCCATGTACTTACAGCGGATGCAGGCGTCGGTGACGACGTAGGTCATTGCGAACTCCCGAACCGGCCCATGCCGGCAAGCATTTGGCGGCCATCATCCGGCCGGCGATCATCGCGCGGCGACTAGGCCGCAAGCGTGGCGTGCGTCAATCGCCGTCGCCCTCCTGCGACACGTTATCACCCGTCACGAGATCGGCATAGCAGCCTCGTGCCTCCGCCGGTGGGCCGCGACGGGCGGGCAGCGCCTCCACCCGGACGGCGCGGATGCGCGATCCTTGCGCGAAGGTCAGGATGGCGCCGACACGCACCGCAGCATGCGCGCGATCGATCGGGCGGCCGTCGAGGCGAAGGTGGCCGGTGCCGGCCAGCGCCTGCGCCGCGCTGCGCGTCTTGGCGAGGCGCGCCCACCACAGGAACCGGTCGAGGCGCATGGAGTCGGCGGACGGACTCACCGGGCGAACATCTCCGCAAGGCCCGCAAAGGCGTTGCCGCTGGACGGGGTCGGTGTCGTCGGGCGGGCGGCCGGACGGCCGCGCCAGACCCAGCCGCCCTCCCCGCCCGGGCCGGTCTGACGGAAGCCAAGCTCGGCCATCAATCGTTCGAACGTCGCCGGCTCCAGCCCCATCGATGTCGCCAACGCCGCGTCGGGGACGAACGGTTTGCGACCCTGTCGCGCGTCGTGCGCGGCACGGGCGATGCGCTCGGCCAGATCGACGCGCACGGCCTGCGTCCCCAACGGCCGGAACCCGGCGGCAAGCGTCGCGGCGACGTGACCGCGTGGCAGCACGGTCGCGCCGATCGGCGGTTTCGGCGGCGCGGCGGCGCGCAGGCCGAGCAAGGCGCGTCGCCAGCGGGAGGGTTCAGGTTTCAGGAGGCGCGGGTCGAACAGGTCGAGCGCGCCGAGCGTGATGCCGGCGATCCGGAGCCTGCGGCGATCCTCCTGCGTCAGCGCCTCCAGCGGGCCGCGCAGCGGCAGGCGCTGGGTCAGCCCGCCCGCAGCTTCCAGCGCGGCGGCGACGGTGCGGAGGGCGGGTCCGGCGGCAGGGTCGCGGGCGATGGCATCGAGCGCGGCGAGCGCGGGCACGCGTTTCTTGACAGAGGCGGCGATCCACGTCTCCAGCCGCGCGGAGACACGGTCGCGCGCAGTTCGATCCAGCACGTCGAGGTCGCGATCGAGAACGATGCGCGCGCGCGCCAGCGACACACCGGCGCCCAGCGAGGCGACGGCGGTGCCGTTCCAGCGGATGGTTACATCGTCCAGCGCGAACTCGCCGTCCGCCGCATCCGCCAGCGCCTGCGCCCGGCGCGCGCGTTCCGGCACAAGCCGCTTCTCCGCCGCCGCGAGCAGCATGCGGCGATCGCCACCCCGCGCGCCCGGCTCGACCACGAAACGGAACCCGTCGAGACGACCGATCGGGTGATCCTCGACCGTCACCTCCCCTTGCGGCCCGATCGTCACCGGCAGCGCCCCGGCATCCGCACCGATGCGGCGGATCAGGGCCGTCGTCCTCTTGTCGACGAATCGCTGCGTCAAGCCGGCGTGAAGGCCATCCGACAGGCGCTCCTCGATCGCGCGCGTCCGCTCCGCCCATTCGGCAGGGTCGGCAAGCCAGTCCGGACGCTGCGCGATATAGGCCCAGGTCCGGACTGCGGCGAGCCGACCAGCCAGCGTCTCCACATCGCCGGCGATCGTGTCCAGCCTCTGAATCTCATCGGCGAACCATTGATGCGGTATGATGCCGCGTCCCTCGCTCAGATGGCCGAACAGACGCGAGACGAAGCGTGCGTGGGGATCGAGGCCGACCTTGCGGAAATCGGGCACGCCGCACGCCGCCCACAGACGTTTGACCATCGACGCTGTTCGAACCCGGTCGCGCACCCAGCCCTCGTCCGCCAGCCGCTTCAGCACCGCGAGGTCCATCGCCTGCGGTGCCGCACGCAGGGGCGTTCCGGGCGGCGGGCGGCGTTCGAGCGCAGCGACCAGCGCGTCGATCGAGGACAGGTCGAGCTGCCCTTCGCGCCAGTAGAGTTCTTCAAGCCGGGGAAACCTATGCTCCTCGATCGCCAGGATTTCCTCCGGCAGGAACGCCCCCGGCCCCTCCTCCGTCACCGCGCCGAACGTGCCGTCGCGCTGGTGACGGCCGGCACGGCCGGCGATCTGCGCCATTTCGGCGACGGTCAGGCGGCGCTGGCGACGGCCGTCGAACTTGTTGAGCGACGCGAAGGCGACGTGCGCGACGTCCATGTTCAGGCCCATGCCGATCGCATCGGTAGCGACGAGGTAGTCGACCTCGCCCGCCTGGAACATCGCGACCTGCGCGTTGCGGGTGCGGGGACTGAGCGCGCCCATCACCACCGCCGCTCCCCCGCGCAGGCGGCGCAGCATCTCCGCCACCGCATAAACCTCTTCCGCGCTGAACGCGACGATGGCGGAGCGTTTGGGCAGGCGGCTGATCTTCTTCGCGCCGGCATAGCTAAGCGTGGAGAAGCGCGGGCGGGCGACGATCTCCGCGTCCGGCACCAGCGCGCGGACCATCGGGCGCAACGCTTCCGACCCGAGGATCATCGTCTCCTCGCGCCCGCGCACATGGAGCAGGCGGTCCGTAAAGACGTGGCCACGTTCGGAATCGGCACCGAGCTGCGCCTCGTCGAGCGCGACGAAGGCGGTGTCGTGCGACGGCATGGATTCCGCGGTACACAGGAACCAGCGCGCGCCGGGGGGCACGATCTTCTCCTCGCCAGTGACGAGTGCGACCTGATGTGCGCCTTTCAGCGCGACGACTCGGTCATAGACTTCGCGCGCCAGCAGACGGAGCGGAAAGCCGATGATGCCGCTGGAATGCGCACACATCCGTTCGATCGCGAGATGCGTCTTGCCCGTGTTGGTCGGGCCGAGCACGGCGGTGACGTTCTGAACCGGGGCGGCCATGCCGTGCAACATCGGGCCGCGCGCGTGCTTTCGCAATGATTTGGTTGATGGTCGCTCATCGGCGTAGGACTTGGCATCCCGTCGCAATCGTGCGGCGGCTCGTCGCAGGCACGGCCGCCGCGCGACGCGGTTAATTTGACTTTAGGATGTTGGACCCACAACGATTCCACCCAGCGCCGGGGGGTATCGGCGAGTAACCGAGAGCGTCGCCGGTGTTCCTTCGCAGCGATCATGGCCTGGAGTTCGCCGGCGGCACGAGCGCGCGGGGACTTTCGCCGCGCGGCTTCACGATCCCCGTCCAGCCGGACTGGCGACATACGCTCGCCGCGATCGACTGGGTGCCCGATCTGGGCGCACAGATCGGGACGCGCGACTGGTGGCGCGGCGTCGCGACCTGCACCGCGCTGTGCGCTGCGACATGGGCGTTGTCGCCGGGCTTCGACCGGCCGTTGATCGGTGCCGTACCCGCGCCGCTTCAGGGCGAACAGTGGGACGAGGCGCGCGCGCAGGGCATCGCACCGCTGGCGTGGGGAGCGGACACCGGCAAGCGGATGGCGGCAAGCGACCTCGTCGCACCGCTGGCGCAGGCACCGGAACGGCCGACCGTGGACCTGACGACGACGCTGGGTGACGGCGATGCCCTGGACCGGGCGCTGGTCCGTGCCGGCGTGGGTCGAGGCGAGGCGAAGGAGGCGGCGCGGCTGGTCGCGGGCGCGACCTCGCTGGGCGACATCCCCTCAGGCACGCGACTGGTGCTGACGCTGGGTCGCCGGCCGAGCCGGACGGTGGCGCGGCCGCTGGAGGCGCTGACCTTCCGTGCCCGCTTCGACCTGTCGCTGACGCTGGTACGGGCGGGATCGGCGCTGATCCTGAACAGGACGCCGATCGCCGTGGATTCGACGCCGCTTCGCGTGCAGGGGCTCGTCGGCCAGAGCCTGTACCGATCGGCCCGCGCCGCCGGTATCCCCGCCAAGGCGGTCGAGACGTATATCAAGGCGATGGCGACGCGCGTGTCCATCGGCCGCGACGTACGCGCCGCCGACAGCTTCGACATGGTCGTGGAGCGTGAGCGCGCAGCGACGGGCGAGACGCGGCTGGGCGACCTGATGTTCGCCGGGCTGGACCGCGGCGGCAAGCCGATCCGGCTCGTCCGCTGGACCGCCAATGGCGAACGCAGCGCCGACTGGTTCGATGCGTCTGGTCAGGCGGAGAAGCGCGGCTATGCGGGCATGCCGGTCGCCGGGCGGCTGACGTCCGGGTTCGGGATGCGGATGCATCCGCTGCTGGGCTTCATGAGGATGCACAAGGGGCTGGATATCGCCGCGCCGTATGGATCGCCGATCTATGCGGCGGTCGACGGCGTGGTGCAGTTCGCCGGACGCAACGCCGGTTACGGCAATTTCGTGAAGCTGGCGCACGCGCGCGGATTGTCGAGCGGCTATGGCCATATGAGCCGCATCGCCGTGCGCCCGGGCACCCGAGTGCGGCAGGGTCAGGTGATCGGCTATGTCGGGTCGACGGGCATGTCGACGGGACCGCATCTGCACTGGGAAGTGTGGCGCAACGGCCAGACGATCAACCCGCGCGCGCTATCTTTCACCAGCGTGGCGCGATTGGCGGGCGACAACCTGCGCGCGTTCAAACGGCGCGTGGCGAATTTGCTAGCGGTCACGCCGGGCCGGTAGCGGCTGCGGTCGGCGGGAGCCGGCGTAGGCGTTTCGCGAGGTGCTTCGACTGGGTTCCGCACGAACGGCTCGTGCGGTTAAGCGGCGAATACCGCCGACATGTACGATCGTGATCCTCCCCTGCAAGGGGAGGATCATATAAGCGGTTTGCCTGCGGCTGCCCCTCCGTCACGGCTTCGCCGCGCCACCTCCTCGTGAACGGGGAGGATTGAGGAAAAGGCCTTATTTTCCCTGCGCGCGCCAGCGCTGGATGGTGCGGGCGATGATCTGGTCCTCGCCGCCGACGTTCTTCCAGAGTTGCGAGAATAGCGGATCGCTGGACGCGGGGCGGCGGGACTCTTCCAGCCCGTCGAACGACACGCGGATCGGGATCGCGACGCCTTCGCCGCAGATGATGCACTCGCGGTTGCGCAGCGCCGGGATCGAATCGAGGAAACCCCGCGCGCCCTCCGGCATCGCGGCCCGGACGAAGGCCTGATCCCGCTCGTTGTTCAGACGCATGGCGATGATGGTGCCGCATTGGGACAGTACCCCCTCCGCCAGATCGGACGGACGCTGCGTGATGAGGCCCAGGCTGACGCCGTATTTGCGCCCTTCCTTGGCAATGCGCGCGAGGATGCGGCCGACGGAGTTGGTCTGGTCGTTGCCCGCGGGGATGTAACGGTGCGCCTCCTCGCAGACGAGCAGCACTGGCCGCTGCGGTTCGTTGCGCGACCAGATCGCGAAGTCGAACGTCATGCGGCTGAGCACCGCAACCACGACCGAGGTGATGTCGGACGGTACGCCGGACACGTCGACGATCGAGATCGGCTTGCCGTCGCCGGGCATGCGGAAGATGCGCGCCAGGAAGGTAGCCATCGTGTCGGCGACGAGCATCCCGCTGAACATGAATCCATAACGCGGATCAGCGCGAATCTCGTCGATCTTGGATTTCAGGCGCAGATACGGCGCGGTGTCACCGGCCCGGTCCATCTTGCCCATCTCCAGCCCGATCAGGTTCGTCAGATCGGACAGCAGATAGGGGATCGGTGCATCGACCGTCAGCTTCGCAATCTCCTGTCCCAGTCGATTCCTTTGTTTGGCGGCGAGCAGGCATTTGGCGAGGATGTCGGCATCCACCTGACGGTCGGAGCCGCTGGTGGTCAGGAAGACCTCGCAATGCTCCTCGAAGTTCATCAGCCAGTACGGCATCGCCAAGTTGTTGACGTCGTAGATCGCGCCATTGTCCCTGAACGCCGCAGCATATTCACCGTGCGGGTCGATCATGACGATGTGACCCTGCGGCGCGAGTTCGCAGATGCGGTGAAGAATCAGCGCGGCGGAGGTCGATTTGCCGGTGCCGGTCGATCCGACCAGCGCGAAATGCTTGCCGAGCATCGCGTCGATATAGAGCGAAGCGGGAATGTCCTGCGTCGGGTACACCGTGCCGATCGCAATCGCGGCGCGATCGTCGGCGGCATAGACCTGTCGCAGGTCCGCAGCGGTAACGGGGAACACCTCGCAGCCGGGCATCGGATAGCGAGTGACGCCGCGGCGGAAGTTGTAGAGTTTGCCCGTCAGCCGCTCCTCGTCGCCCTCGCCCAGAAAGTCGATGTCCGCGGCGATACAGGTGCCGCTGTTATCCTCCAGCTTCAGGGCGCGGACGTTGGCGACCAGCCATGCCGAACCGACCCGCATCTTGATCTGGCTGCCGACCTGCCCCGCCGCCGCCACGATGGGGTCGGGATCGAGCGACAGCATCTCCAGCAATGCGCGGTCGAGCAGCACGCGGCTGGACGCCCCGGCGATCGCGAAGACGCAGCCAATCGGGGCATGGCCAGTCCCCTTGGCGATCCCCATGGAAGCGATCGTCTCGGTCGAGCGCGTAAAGGCCGCTGGGCCGGGCATGTCGGTCATATCGTGGCGGAGTCCCTGCTAACCCGCCATTCCTGCACGCGTGCTGGTTACCATCGGGTTCATGCGAGACATCGACGGGATTAACCCTGCCCTAGAGCCGCCGCGCGACCCAGCCCGCGATCCAGCCGAGGGACACCGACAAGGTGACCGCGACAAGACCATAAAGCCATGAGTCCCGGTCCGCCGCGCGGGCGACGAAGCGTTCGAAGCCGGATTTGCGGATATCGATATCGCGCACCGCGGCCGCGACGACACGACCATCGCGGATCAGGAAGGTTTCGGCGGTAAAGCGTCCGACGGGGACGCGGGCGGGAATCGTAATGCGGGCGCGGTAGAGGACGGATTCGCTGATCTCGACCGCGCGTGGCGCCTCGACATACAGGCCCGCCCGCGCCTTCAGATCGACGAGGCCACGGGTAAAACGCGCCTGCACGTCGGGCGCGGAGGTGGACACCGGCGACAATTGCAGGCTGTCGAGGCCGAGTTCGTAAATGGCGCGCGTGCGGTCGTCGACGATCTGGCTGATCGGCCGCGACGAGGCGATGGCGTAGAAGCTGGGCGCGGAGCGGTAACGCGCGGATTGGGCGTTGACCCAGATGCCGGCGACCTTCTCCTTTTCGCGCATCAGCACTGACTGGGTCGGCCCCTTCACGACGACCACGACGTCGGCGGGTCGCTCACCATCCGGCACGCGACCGCCGGGATAGAGGATCGCGCCGAACAGCAGCAGGTCGGCGCCGGTGAAGCTGTAGACGATCTCGATATCGCGCTGCGAGACGTCCGGCACCAGCGTCGGTGCCGCCTGCCCCATCGCCAGCGGCGCGGCGAGCAGGAGCGCGATCCGCGCTGCGAAACGCGGGCTCATGAGATCGCGACCGAGAAAATCTCCTCCGGTCGCCAGACCAGCCCGAGCAGGATACGGATGCCGACGCCCAGCACCATCACCGCGAGGGCGAGGCGGAGATATTCGGGCTTCACCTTGGTCGCCATCCGCGCCCCGATCTGCGCGCCGGTCACCGAACCGACGAGAAGCAGGCCCGCGAGGACGATGTCCACCGCCTTGGTCGTGGTGGCATGAACCATCGTCGCGACGGCGGTGACAAACAGCGTCTGGAACAGGCTGGTACCGACGACCACGCCCGTCGCCATGCCGATGACGTAGATCATCGCCGGCACCAGGATGAAGCCGCCGCCGATCCCGAGCAGGATCGTCAGCACGCCGGTCATAAAGCCCAGCATCAGCGGCGCGAGCGGAGAAATGTAGAGGCCGGACGCATAGAAGCGCGTGCGGAACGGCAGGCTGGCGACGAGCGGGTGGTGGCGGCGCTTCTTGGCGCGCGGCGGCTGACCACGACGCGACAGGCCGATCGACACCAGCGACTCCTTCGCCATCAGGCCGCCGATCGAGCCGAGCATGATGACGTAGACGACCCCGATCACCGTATCGATCTGGCCGAGTTCCTGAAGTCGGCGGAACAGCCACGCACCCGCCATCGTGCCGAGGACACCGCCGCCGACGAGAACGCCGCCCATCTTGAAATCGACGCCGCCCCGGCGGACGTGCGCGAAGACGCCCGATACGCTAGCCCCCGTGACCTGACTGGCGGAGGAGGCGGCGGCGACCGTCGGCGGGATGCCGTAGACGATCAGCAGCGGCGTCGTCAGGAAGCCGCCGCCGACGCCGAACATGCCCGACAGCAACCCGACCCCGCCACCGAGCAGGATCATCACCAGGGCATTCACCGACAGGTTCGCGACGGGCAAATACAGGTCCACGGCCGCTGCCGTAGCGTTTCGACGGTCAGAAGTCGCCACCGATCGACAGTGCCGGACCGGAACCGGGACTGGCATCGCCGGCGATGCGGTGCCGCCAGTCGAGCGTCAGCCGGATCGCGCGCCCGGAAACCGGCAGGATGATGGCCGCCGTGGGGCCGACATCCAGCCGCGCCGCGTTGCGTTGCGCACCGCCCCAGATGCCGATGCCGAGATGGATCGGCGTGGTCGGCGTGATCGGCTTCGTAAGGCGCACGGCGGCATCGGCGAACAGGCCGCGGCGCAGGACCCCGCCCGCCTGGCCATAGCCGTCGACCCGAAAACCCGAACCAATCACTGCCGGGCCGAGACCGCCGGCGATGAAGACGGCCGGACGGGATGCTCCGCCATCGAGCGGCACGCGCTGTTCCCCGATCAGGTGGACGGACGCGGTGGACGGCTGCCAGTCGAGGCCGAGTGCCGCCTCCCGGTCGCGGCCGCGCAGGGGCGCGCTGATGCGCCCGGCGACCGCGAGACGCGCGGGTCGATCGATCAGGTAGGTGGCACGTGCGCCGATCTGGGATGCGCCGAGCTGGCTGGTCGCGAGCGTGCCGCTGCGACCGTCGCGGGCGATACCCCAGACGCTGAACGCCCAGCGATCGGGACTTTCGCTCGATGGTTGGTATGCGAGCCTTGCGACCGGCGGATCGGGCGGCAGGGCTGCGATATCGGGTGAGGTGACCAGCGGAACGGCGACGGCCGATGCTTGCGCGATCAGGACCGCGGCCGGGTCGGCGGCATCTGCCGGAATGCGGATCGATCCCGCGAGGTGCGCTGCGATCCGCAACGCCTGTGGCGCCTGGACACGATCCGCTGGTCCCCGAGCGACAGCGCGCGCGGCCTTCCTCCCAACGGCAACGTCCACGACCCGAATGGCAGGGGGCATGTCGTCCGGCCAGTATGCTAGGACCCGCAACGTCGCCCAGATCGTCAGCGTCGCGGCGAGAAAGCGTAGCGGGCGGCCGCTCATGCCCGTTCGACCGGGTCCACATCGGGGAAGACGTGCACCGTCTTGTCCCAGACCGGCGGCACGCCGCGAAGCGCCAGCAGATAGCGCCCCAGCGCGCGCCGTGCCGCCAGCATGGCGACCGCATTGCCGACGACGAGGCGCGGGACGGACCACACGCTCTCCCGCCAGCCATAGACCCGCGCGGTGAAGACGACCCGCATCACGCATCGCCACGCGAGCAGCGTGGTGTTGATCTGCAGCATCACCGCCAGCAGCGTACCGGGTGGCGGTGGCACGCTGCCCTCGATCCAGTGCATCAGCGCGGCCAGCGGCCACAACAGCAGCGCGGCATAGGCCGCAGTCAGCACAAGTACGGCCAACGGCGCGCTGCGATCCTTCATCCGCATCCAGTGATCGCCGAACGCGCCGGGGCGGCTCCAGCCGGTGCGATCCCAGCCGGACAGGGCGATGCCGCACATCCAGCGCGCCTTCTGGCGCACCGCCGCCGCCAATGTGTCAGGGAAATAGGCGCTGACGGCGACCACGCCGCCCTCCCCGTCGCCGACCCGCGCGAAGATGCCGCTTTCGCCCAGCCGCGCGATGGCGAGGCCGAGTTCGTAATCCTCGACCATGCAGGTCGGATCGAACGGATCGCCGCCGCGCCGTTCCGCGAGTCGGGCGAGCACATCGGGGCGGATCGCGCAGCCGGTGCCGGCCAGTGGCAGACCCGCTCCCAATGCGGTCCGGACCACGAGCGTGCGGAGATGCGACTCCGCGAACTCATCGGCATAATGACCCGACACCAGCCGCGACCCGCCACGGACGAGCGGCAGGACCGGCAGTTGCACGACGGAATGGCGTTCGATCAGCGTGTCGAACACGATCAGTTCGGCGGGGTGGACGAGATCCTCGGCGTCGTGGAACACGATCGCCTTCGGCATCGATCCCGTCGCCGCGAGATCCCGCCACAGCGTGTTCAGACAATCCGCCTTGCTGGTCGGCCCGAAGCGGTCGCCGATCACCGGCCGGATGCGGAGATCGCGATCCGCGACGGATCGCACGGCGGCGATCGTGTCCGGGTCGTTGGGGTATAATCCGACATGGATGGCGTAAGCGTCATGTCGGTAACGGGTCAGCGCTGCCCGTAACATCGGCGCGATCACCGTAGCCTCGTCCCAGGCGGGAACGAAGACGACGATGCGGCCGGATTTTGCCGCCAGCGGCAGCGTGGCCAGCTTCAACCGCGGCGGACCGCCCCGCCACACACGCCGAACGAGATAGATGCCGTCGATCAGCAGGTCGTCGATACCACCGATCAACAGCCCGACGGCGGCGAACAGCGCGATCTCTCGCACGATCAGATCGATCCCGTCCACGCTCGCCTCATTCCATCCGGAACGCGGCATTAACTTTGACAGGTAAAACTTACATTAGCAACATTCTGGACAGAACCATTCGCGGGACCGAGCGTTCATGCATCGATCCCCCTCCCTTTCGGGATCGGTGCCGGTCCAAGCACGGCCCGGCCGCGCCGTCGCGTAACACGCGGCGCGGCCAAACCGTCAAAGCCCTGAGCGAATTACGGGCCTGTGCGTCCGCCACCGGCACCACCACCCGCACCGCCACTGCCGCCTGCCCCCGCAGCGCCGACCGTGCCGATGTTGCCGAACAGATCCTCGAAGAACCCGCGCTTTCGGCCGAGCGTCGGCGTGGTCTTGCCATAGGGATCGATCGACGCGACCTGGTCGATGCCAGTGCGGCGGATCGCCGTCACCGTACCGGCCTGATCGAAGCTGATCTGCAACGCGATCTGCGACTTGGCCTTGGGCGACTGGAAACCGTAGTTGCGGCTGTCGCGTGCGATGTAATACCAGTCGCCGGTGCCGAATTGCCCTGACACGGTCGGCTTGCCCAGCACCTGCTGCACCGAAGCGCGATTGTCGACGCCCGGCTGGACCGAGTTCACGAGATCGACGTCCACCACATAACCCTGATGCGAACGCAGCGGCGCGCACGCCCCGGCGGCGAGGCCGGAGGCCAGGATCGCGGCGGCCAGGATGATGGGGCGGGACATGGGAAAGACTCCTCGCGGGGGCACGCACACTCTGCAAGGCAGCCCGCCCGCGATTGCTTCGGCCGCCGATCGCCCCGATATGCGAGGAGCGGGCGGCGCACAAGCCGCCGGACGGAGTCGGGGACGAGACGAGTGGGTTGGTTGGCAAAGGTCGGCGCGGTGTTCGGTGGCGGCAAGCGGGACGAGGCGTTGCCGCTATACAACGCGGTGGTCGCCCGCGCGCGGCAGCCGCACTGGTACGTCGACGGCGCGGTGCCGGACACCGTGGATGGCCGGTTCGACACGATCGCCGCGGTCCTGTCGATGGTCCTGATCCGGCTGGAGCGCGAACCTGCGGGCGCGGAACCCGCCGCGCGGCTGACCGAACGGTTCGTGGACGACATGGACGCGCAGCTTCGCCAGATCGGGATCGGCGACATCACCGTCGGCAAGCATATCGGCAAGATGATGGCGGCGCTCGGCGGCCGGCTGGGCGCCTATCGCGAAACGGTGGCCGGGCCGCAGTTCGAGGAGGCGCTGGTCCGCAACCTGTACCGTGGCGAGGCCCCTGCCCCCGGGGCGCTAGCGCACGTCACGTTCGAATTGCGCGCATTGCTCGATGCGCTGCGGGACGTTCCAGTCGACCGGATGCTGGCGGGAGAATTGGCATGAGCCCCGAATGGAGCCGTCCCGAACGGCTGGATACGATCGGCGAAGGTGACCGCACGATCGCGATCGAGGCGAACGAGGCCGAGCGCGCCGCGCTGGCGAAGCGATTCGGATTAACGGCGGTCGAGCGGCTGGAGGCCCGGTTCACGGTCAAGCGCACCGCGGCCGGGATCGAGGCGAAAGGCCGTGTAAAGGGTGCCGTGGTGCAGTCCTGCGCGATTACCGAAGAGCCGTTGCCGGTCGCGATCAACGAGCCCGTGGCGTTGCTGTTCGTCGAGGGCGACACGTCGGAGGACGAAGTTGAGCTGAGCGGCGATGCGCTCGACACCGTCGAGATCGAGGGCAACGCGATCGATCTGGGCGAAGCGGCGGCGGAGACGATGGCGCTGGCGCTTGATCCCTTTCCGCGCGGACCGAACGCCGCAGCGGCGTTGAAGGCGGCCGGCGTGATCGGCGAGGACGAGGCGAAGCCGCTGAGCCCGCTGGCGGCGGGGTTGATGGCGAAGTTGAAGGCGCGCGACTGACGGCCGGCCGATCATGCTGCAAGCGGGTACAGGCGGCACGCCTTCGGAGGGGTCGCCGCCCGCTGACGCACCGCCCGCCACGGTTTCGATCCTCGCACGCGACTCGCCTCGGCGCGTCAGGATGTCCGTTCGCCGCAGCGCCGGCAAAACACCATTCCACGGGTACGCGCGCTGGTTAAGGATCACGTCCAGCGGTGCGGGACGTATAGAATAGCATGACATTTTCACGGGTTGCGGCCCTGTTCATGATGATCGGCACGACATTGTCGGCATGCGGCTCCGGTTCGCGGCCGGGCAATAGCGGCATGACGCCGGCGCGACCCGAGCAGCCGGAGATTTCGATCCCGGTGCCGCCGCCCGCCCCCCGCCCCGTCAGTACCGCGCCGCGCGCGCTGCAGGCGGCGGTCGACTCCCTGATCCGCGGCTTCGACGGGCGTGCCGGGGCTGCCGTCCGCGCAGTGGACGATGGCTGGACCGTCGAAGCGGGCGGCCGCCAGCGCCTGCCGCAGCAGTCGGTGTCGAAACTCTGGGTGGCGATAACGCTGCTCGACCTGCGCGATCAGGGCCGGGCGCGGCTGGACGAGCCGATCGCGGTGCTCCCGGCCGACCTGACGCTATTCCATCAGCCGATCGCCTATCTGGTCGCCAAGACCGGCCGGTTCGATACCACGGTCGGCGGGCTGCTGACGCGTGCGCTGACGCAGAGCGACAATACCGCCAACGACCGGCTGCTGACCTTCGTCGGCGGGTCGTCCGCCGTGCGGGCGATGATCGCGAAGAAGCGGCTGGGCGACATTCGCTTCGGCCCCGGCGAGCGGATGTTGCAGGCGGGCACTGCCGGCCTCGTCTGGCAACCCGGCTATGCGATCGGCAATGCATTCCAGATCGCGCGGTCTCGCCTGTCACCGGAGGCGCGCACGGCGGCGCTAGACCGCTATATCGGCGATCCGCCCGACGGGGCTGCGCCGCTGGCGATCGCCGATGCGCTGGCGCGGCTGGCGCGCGGCGAAATCCTGTCGGAGACGTCGACGCGGATCATGCTCGACACGATGGGCGCGTCGGTGACCGGTCGGGCACGCCTGCGCGCCGCGATCCCGCCGGGGTGGAAGATCAGCCACAAGACCGGCACGGGGCAGGATTACGGACGGCGCAATGCCGGCTTCAACGATGTCGGCCTGCTGACCGCGCCGGACGGACGCCGTTACGCGCTGGCGGTGATGATCGGCGACACGGTGCGTCCGATCCGCGAGCGGCAGCAACTGATCCAGGCGGTGGCGGCGGCGGTGACGACGTTCGCGAATACGTCAACGGTCGCGGGTGGCTCGTCCGGAGGGGGTCTGGCGCATTGAGAGTGCGGGACCGCTTGGTCCCTCCCCGCTAAGCCGCTACATCGGGCGACGATGCCCCATCTCTATCTCGTCGACGGCTCCGGCTATATCTTTCGCGCCTATCACCGGCTGCCGCCGCTGACCAACGTCCACGGCGAACCGGTGGGCGCGGTCTATGGCTATACGACGATGCTGTGGAAGCTGGCGGACGAGCTGCATGCGGCGGACGGGCCGACGCACATGGCGGTCATCCTCGACAAATCGTCCAGGACGTTTCGCAACGAGCTGTACGACCGGTACAAGGCGCATCGGCCGCCGCCGCCCGAGGACCTCGTCCCGCAATTCCCGATGATCCGCGACGCGACGCGCGCCTTCTCCCTGCCCTGCATCGAGACGGAGGGACTGGAGGCGGACGATATCATCGCCTGTTACGCCAAGGCGGCGCTGGCGCAGGGTTGGGCGGTGACGATCGTCAGTTCCGACAAGGACCTGATGCAGCTGATCGAGCCTGGGCTGGACCTGTACGACACGATGAACAACCGGCGGCTGGGGCCGGAACATGTCGCGGAGAAATTCCACGGCATCGTGCCGTCGCAACTCGGCGACGTGCTGGCGTTGATGGGCGACAGCGTCGACAACGTGCCCGGCGTGCCGGGGGTCGGACCAAAAACGGCGGCGAAGCTGATCCTGGAGCATGGCGATCTCGAAGCGGTGCTCGCCGCCGCGGAGGGGATGAAGAAGGGCAAGCTGCGCGACAATCTGATCGAGCATGCCGGCATGGCGCGGCTGAGCCGGCAGCTGGTCGAACTGCGCTGCGACGTGGCGCTGCCCGAGCCGCTGGAGGATCTGGCGCTGAAGGGCATTCCGGACGCGCCGTTGCGTGCGTTTCTGGAGCATCACGGCTTCAAATCGCTGCTCGCCAAGCTGGGCGGCAGTGCGGGGGTGGCGGATGCGCCCGTTCCCGCTCCGGCGAGCGTGCCGATGGAGGAGGACCCCGCCTGCGATCATGACGCGTACGAGACGGTCGTGGACGAGGCGGCGCTGGATCGCTGGATCGCGGTCGCGCGGCATCAGGGCTGGATCGCGATCGATACGGAGACGACAGGCACCGACGCGACGCAGGCCGATCTGGTCGGCGTGTCGCTGGCGCTACATCCGAACCTCGCCTGCTATATCCCGCTCGGACATGGCGGCAGTGACCTGTTGTCGGAAGTACCGGTGCAGCTGGATCGCACCGTGGCGCTCGCGAAGCTGAAGGACCTGTTCGAGGACCCGTCGGTCCTGAAGATCGGGCATAATCTGAAATTCGACATGATCGTGCTCGGGCTGTGCTCGGAAGTCGGCGGAATGGCCATCGCGCCGCACGACGACACGATCGTGATGAGCTTCGACCTCGACGCCGGGCTGCACGGGCACGGGATGGACGAACTGGCGGCGACGCACCTGTCGCATAGCTGCATCGCGTTCAAGGACGTGGTCGGCACGGGCAAGACGCAGCGCGGCTTCCACGAGGTCGATCTGAAAGCCGCCACCCGGTACGCCGCCGAGGATGCGGACGTGACGTACCGGTTATGGAAGCGCTTCAAGGCACGGTTGCCGGCGGAAGGCGCGACGCGCGTCTACGAGATGGTCGACCGGCCGCTGGTGCCGGTCATCGCCCGGATGGAGACGCACGGCATCCGCGTCGACCGCGAGAAGCTGGCGGCGCTGTCGTCGGAGTTCACAGGCCAGATCGCGGCGCTGGAAACCGAGGTCCACGCGATGGCTGGCGGGCCGTTCACGATCGGCAGCCCCAAACAATTGGGCGACGTGCTGTTCGAGCGATTGGGCCTAAAAGGCGGACGCAAGGGCAAGTCCGGCGTCTACTCGACCGATGTCACCGAACTCGAACGCCTCCAGCGCGAGGGCGGCGAGGGCGCGGAGATCGTCGGCAAGGTACTGGACTGGCGGCAGCTGACGAAGCTGAAGAACACCTATACCGACGCGCTTCAGCAGCAGATCAACCCGAAGACCGGGCGCGTGCATACCTCGTACAGCCTGACCGGCGCGCAGACCGGGCGGCTGTCGTCGACCGAGCCGAACCTCCAGAACATTCCGATCCGTACCGAGGTCGGACGGCAAATACGCGACGCGTTCGTGGCGGAACCCGGCAACGTCATCCTCGCGGCCGATTATTCCCAGATCGAGCTGCGGCTGGCGGCGCATATGGCGGACGTTCCGGCGTTGCGCGATGCGTTCGCGAACGGCGACGACATCCACTCGCTGACCGCGACGGAGCTGTTCGGGGAGGTCAATCGCGACACACGGGCGCGGGCCAAGACGATCAACTTCGCGATCCTGTACGGCATCAGCCGCTGGGGTCTGGCGGGGCGGTTGCAGGTGACCGCGGACGAGGCGCAGTCGATGATAGACCGCTATTTCGAGCGGTTTCCGGGCATCAACCGCTACATCGCGGAAACGCTGACACAGGTACGCGAGCGCGGCTTCACGGAGACGCTGTTCGGCCGCAAGACCCACTTCCCACGGATCAAGTCGAAGGTGCAGCACGAGCGCCAGGGTGCCGAGCGCGCCGCGATCAACGCACCCATTCAGGGCACGTCGGCCGACATCATCAAACGCGCGATGGTGCGGATGGAGCCGGCTTTGGCCGCCGCCGGGCTGGGTCATGTCCGGATGCTGTTGCAGGTACACGACGAACTCGTCTTCGAACTGCCGCCGGCCGATGTCGAGGCGGCGAGCGTGGTGATCCGCGGCGTGATGGAAACCGCCGCGACGCCGGCGGTGACGCTCACGGTGCCGTTGGGGGTCGAGATCGGCACCGGCGCCAGTTGGGGGGCGGCACATTGATGCCGCTATCCTCACCCTTTGCCGCCCGATGACCGACACCAAGGACATCGACGCGCTCGCCAAGGGAGGCCGGACGAATATCGCCGGCTTCATCCTGCGGCTGCTGGCGCGTATCCCGTTCCTGTTCATCGCGGGGCGATTTTACGGACCGGACCTCGTGGGGCGGTTCGCGATCGCCGTCGTCGTCGTGGAATTGGCGGCGCTGCTCGCGACGCTCGGGCTGAAGCGCGGGCTGGCGCAGGCGCTGAGCGAGTCGGACCGGCCGCACGCGCATGTCGTGTGGGACGGGATGGCGCTGGCGTTTTTCCTGTCGATCACCGCCAGTCTGGTGCTGTGGACGTTCCCGCAGCTGCTCTATCCGAACACGCCGATCACCGGGCTGGACCGATGGCTGTCGCTGATCGTCGTCGCGATCGCATGGTCGGACGTCAGTCTTGCCGCCCTCGCCTACCGCCTGAACGTCAAGGCGGCGGTGACGGCGCGGGCGGTCGTGGAGCCGTGGACGATCTCTGTCGCGGCCTATGCCTTCTCGTTCTTCACGATCCGTGACGGGCTGGTCCTGTCCTATGTCGCATCAATGACGGCGGCGCTGGTCGCCAGCATCGTGCCGTTCCTGCACAGCTATGGACTGCCGCATGGCTGGCGACCACAGTTGCGGCGGCTGGGCGGATTGGTGCGCGCCAACGCGCCGCTGGCGGGGGCGGACGCGCTGGAATGGGGAACGCGCAACGTCGACCGCTTCATCCTCGGCCTGTTGTTCGCGCCGTCGGTGGTCGGCATCTATTACATGGCGCAACAGGTTAGCAGCCTGCCGCAGAAGCTGAAGACCAGCTTCGATCCGGTGCTCGGCCCCGTCATCACGCGGGCACTGGCGGAGAACGACCGGGCCGCTATCGCGCGGCAGGTGCGGCAGGTGGCGTTCTGGATCATGGCGGCGCAGGGGCTGCTGGCGTTGATGGGATCGATCCCGGGCGAGGCGGTGATGGGCGTGGTCGGGCCGCAGTTCGTGGCGGGCACCGCGGCGCTCGCGTTCCTGCTGGTGGGCGAGGTGTTCGCATCGACCGGGGCGGTATGCGAATCGGCGCTGGTCTATACCGCGCGGCACCGGAACCTGCTGATCTCAGGCGTAATGCTGGCATTTCAGGTCGCGCTGTCGTTCGTGCTGGTGGCGGGGATGCGGTCGCTGGGCTGGCCGACGACATGGCAGGCGGCGGGGCCTGCGGTGGCGTTGATGGCCAGTCTAGGCCTGACATCGGTCATCAAGGCAGGATTGTTGCGGCACATTCTGGGCGCGCCGGTGTCGCCGCTGCGGTGGCCGCTCATCTGGGCGGTGCTGGCGGCGGGGACGGTCGGGGCGGCATTCACGGCCCTGCCGCAGGAGTTGGAGTGGGCGGAGCTGCTGATCGGCGAGCCTGCCATCGCCGCGACGTACCTGTTCGTGCTGTGGCGCTATGCATTCGGGCCGGCGGACCGGGCGCTGTTCGGCAGCGTGCCGAAGGCGGAGGATGCGACCCTGCCGAACGTGGGCGCGCCGGTCCGGTAGGAGCGACTAGCGCTCTCGCGTGGCGGCGAACTTTACCTTGGAATAGCGGTCGGAGATGTAGCCGACCTCCCACGCGCTCTTGGCCAGGAAGACGGGGTTGCCGTCGCGGTCCTTGGCCATTGCGCTGCGGTTCAGGTCGGTGAAGTCCTTGAGGTCCGAAGCCTCCGCGGCGGAAACCCAGCGGGCGGTTTCGAACGGGGCCGGTTCCAGTCCGGCCGCGACCTTGTACTCCGCGTCCAGCCGCGACAGCAGCACTTCGAGCTGAAGCTGGCCGACGACGCCGATGATCCAGTTCGACCCGATTTCCGGGTAGAAGACCTGCGTCACACCCTCTTCGGCCATGTCGTCCAGCGCCTTGCGCAACTGCTTGGTTTTGGTCGGGTCCTTCAGGACGACGCGGCGCAGGATTTCGGGGGCGAAGTTCGGCAGGCCGGTGAAGCGCACGTCCGCCCGCTCCGACAGCGTGTCGCCGACGCGGAGCGTGCCATGGTTGGGGATGCCGATGATGTCGCCGGGGAACGCCTCGTCGGCGAGTTCGCGGTTCTGTGCGAAGAACAGGATCGGCGAGTGGACCGCGAGCGGCTTGCCGCTGCCCGACGGGGTCAGCTTCATGCCGCGCTTGAAGGTGCCCGAACACAGCCG
This sequence comes from Sphingomonas sp. Leaf343, assembly GCF_001423765.1. GTDB lineage: Bacteria > Pseudomonadota > Alphaproteobacteria > Sphingomonadales > Sphingomonadaceae > Sphingomonas. Next base: position 598,058 of record NZ_LMPG01000001.1, on the reverse strand, counting down.
CATGAACGCGATGCGGTCGCGGTGGTTGGGGTCCATGTTCGCCTGCACCTTGAACACGAAGCCGGTAACCTCCGGATTGTCGGGCGCGACTGGGGCAGGTTCGGCCGGCTGGGTGCGCGGTGGCGGCGCGTGTTCGGCGAGCGCTCCGATCAGTTCGGCAACTCCGAAGTCCTTGAGCGCGGAGCCGAAATAGACCGGCGTCAGGTCGCCGTTGCGATACGCCTCGACATTGAACTCGGCATAGCCCGCCTGCGCCAGCTCGATCTCTTCGGTCCAGCGTTCGGACAGGACCGGCGCATCCTCGGTCTTGCCGAGAAAGGCGCGGCTGCCGCCTTCGGGGCGGCTGATCGTGTTGGTGACGAGGTCCAGCACGCCCTCGAACTCGCCGCCCATGCCGACCGGCCAGCTCATCGGGCAGACATCCAGCGCGAGCATGTCGGCGATCTCGTCGAGCAATTCGAAGATCGGGCGGCCTTCGCGATCGACCTTGTTGACGAAGGTGATGATCGGCACGCTGCGCAGGCGGCACACCTCGAACAGCTTGCGCGTCTGCGGCTCGATGCCCTTCGCCGCGTCGATCACCATGACGGCGGAATCGACCGCGGTCAGCGTGCGGTAGGTGTCCTCCGAAAAGTCTTCGTGGCCCGGCGTGTCGAGCAGGTTGAAGGTAATGCCCTCGCGCTCGAACGTCATCACCGACGAGGTGACGGAGATGCCGCGCTGCTGTTCGATCTTCATCCAGTCGGACCGCGCGCGCCGGTTCTGGCCGCGGGCCTTCACTTCGCCGGCGAGATGGATCGCGCCGCCGAAATACAGCAGCTTTTCCGTCAGCGTGGTCTTGCCGGCGTCGGGGTGGGAAATGATCGCGAAGGTGCGGCGGGGGGAGGACATTTTCAGAATCCGAGGCGCGGAAGGTTAGGCTAAGGTTAGTCCAATGCGACGTTTCGACTGCCGGCGCGGGCAGGCGTGGTGCGACGTCGCGATGGGTTCGCGAGCGCCCTATCGCAGATCAGGCGGCTGTAGGACAGGGCCGCGGGCTATGGCACCAGCGTGACGCTCATCGTCATGACCTTGGTATCGCCGGGCGCGACCTCGAACACGCCGGGCTTGTCCTTGTATTCGCCGGCGAAACCAGCGGGATCGGCGATGCCGTGCCAGGGTTCGACGCAGACGAACGACGCGCCGGGCATCGTCCAGATACCGAGCCGCGGCGTCTCCGGAAAGGCGATGCGCAGATGCGGACCGGTAGCGGCCCCGTAGGCGACCGAGCCGGAAGCGACCGGGTTCCAGACGAGTGCGTCCTCGGCGAACAGCGCATCGGCGAGGTGGAGCGTGCGACCGTCGAGCGGGCTGGGCCGTGGTTCGGCGGCGATCAGGCCGTCTGGGGTGATCGCGGCGAGATCGGGCGCCTCGTCGCGGTCGAAGACGATGCGGTGGTCGGCGCGGGCCTGATCGAAGGGAAGCGGCCATGCGAAGGCTGGGTGGAAGCCGAACTGCGCAAGGAGCGGCGTGTCGGCGGGATTGGTAACGCGCACCTCCGTCGTGAGGGTCGTGCCGTCGAGGCAGAACTTGACGTCGAGCCGGAACGCGAACGGGTAAGCGGCGCGGGTGTCGGGCGTGTCGGTCAGCGTGAAGACGACATGCGACGGACCTTGATCGGTGACGGCGAAGGTCAGGTCGCGGGCGAAGCCGTGCTTGGGCATCGGATAGTCGATGCCATCGACGCGGATGGTGCCGTGCGCGGTCTTGCCGATCGCGGGGAACAGCAGGGGGGCGTAGCGGGGCCAGTAGGCCGGGTCAGCGGCAGACATCAGTTCACGACCGGCGGCGTCGCGTAAATGGGTGAGCTCCGCGCCGTGCGGGTTGATCGCGGCGGAGAGGTGGTCGTTGGCGATCTCGATCATGTCAGTGTACTCCAAGCGTCCTCACCCTTCTGTCGCTGCGCTCCCCCTCCCTCTCCCAAAGGGAGAGGGAGGGAATTCCATCACCCGCGTAGGCTCGCGCCTTGTTTCGCGGCGGCGGCGACGACCTTGTCGGCGATCGCCTTCAGGTCGGCATCGGTAAAGCTCTTGTCGCCGGGTTGCAGCACGACCTCCACCGCGACCGACTTCTCACCGTCGCGTTCGAACACGTCGAAGACGCGGGCGGCGATGATCGCGGCCTTGTCCGCGCCGCGGATGGCGCGGATCAGGCTGTCGGCGATCAGCGTCGGCGGCACGAGGAACGCGAAGTCGCGCCGCACCGGCTGCAACGTCGGCGGCGCATAGGCCGGGCGCATGAAACCGGAGCCGCGCTTGGCGGGCAGTGCATCGAGGTAGAATTCGACGCCGGCGACCGCGCCGTCGAGATCGAACGCCTTGAGCAGGCCCGGATGCAGAATTCCGAACCGCGCGAGGATCGTCTTCGGGCCGAGGCGCAGCGTACCCGACTGGCCGGGATGCCATGCGGCGCCCGCCTCCCCCATCACCTGCAGATTGTCGACCGGCGCACCGGCGGCGGCGAGCAGCGCCAGCGCCTCCGCCTTGGCATCATAGGCGTCGAACGCCGCGGCCTTGCCCGTTCGCCAGCCGCGGGTCGACCGATCGCCGGCCAGCACGAGCCCGAGCGTCGGATGCTCGCCCGCCGCCAGATAGCGGCGGCCGATCTCGAACAGGCGCACCGTGCCCGCACCGCGACGCAGGTTGCGCTCCGTTGCCGACAGAATGCCGGGCAACAGTGAGGGACGCATCACCTTCAGTTCTTCGCTGATCGGGTTGGCGAGCGTCCAGTCGCCGCCGCCGAACGGCGCGGCCTGTGCGGTGGAGATGAAGCTCCACGTCACCGCCTCATCCAGCCCGCGCGCCGCGGCGGCGCGGCGGACGCGGCGTTCCAGCTTCTGTTCGGGCGTGGCGGTGGGCGTGGCGATACCGGGCGTGCGCGGCAGCGGCACCGGCGCGACCTTGTCGATCCCCTCGATCCGGATGACTTCCTCGACGATGTCGGCGGGGCCGTCGACATCGCGACGCCATGTGGGTGGCGTCACCTGCCAGTCGTCGCCGACGGTGAAGCCGAGCGATTCGAGGATGCTACGCTGGCGGGCGGGATCGATCGCGAGGCCGCCGAGCGTCTCCGCCAGGGCCGGATCATACGTGTACGTGCGGGTGCCAAGCGGCGCTTCGCCGGCGCGCGTGACGGTGCTGGCGGTGCCGCCGCACAGGTCGAGCACCAGCCGTGTCGCGATGGCGAGGCCGTCATCGAGGAAAGCGGGATCGACGCCACGCTCGAACCGCTGGCGCGCGTCGGAGGTCAGCATCAGCGCCTGACCGGTGCGGGCGATCGCGTCGGGGTCGAAGAAGGCGCATTCGATGACGACGTCCCTGGTGTCGTGCGACACGCCCGAATGCTCGCCGCCCATGATGCCGCCTATGTCGTGCACCGTCACGTCGTCGGCGATGACGGTCATGCCCTCCGACAGCGTGTACGTCTTGCCGTTGAGCGCGACGACCTGTTCGCCCGCGCTCGCCGGACGCGCGACGAGGCCACCGGACAGCCGGGCGCGGTCGTAGACGTGCAAGGGACGGCCAAGATCGATCATCACGTAATTGGTGATGTCGACCAGTGCGCTAATCGGCTTCTGACCGATTGCGGTCAGGCGGCGGCGCATCCAGTCGGGGGACTCGCCGTTGACGACGCCCGCCACGCCCTGCGCGAAGAAGGCGGGGCAGCCGGGTGCGTCGGTCCGCACATCCGGGCCGGGGCCGTCGCCGGGGATGGTGGGGACGTGGAGCGGCTTGAGCGTGCCGAGGCCTACCGCGGCGAGATCGCGGGCGATACCGCGGACGCCCATGCAATCCTGTCGGTTGGGGGTGATCGATACGTCGATGACGGGATCGGTCAGGCCGGCGTAATCGGCGTAGCTTTCGCCGACCGGAGCATCGGCGGGCAGTTCGATGATGCCGTCATGCCCCTCCCCGATCTCCAGCTCGCGCGCGGAGCACATCATGCCGTTCGATTCGACGCCGCGGATGGCCGCGACCTTCAGCGTGATGCCGGCACCCGGAACATGCGTGCCGGGCGCGCCGAACACGCCGATCAGGCCGGCGCGCGCATTGGGTGCGCCGCAGACGACCTGAAGCGGGCCATCGCCGGCGTGGACAGACAGCACCTGCAGCTTGTCCGCCTGCGGATGGCGTTCGGCGCTGAGGATGCGCGCGACGCGGAACGGCGCGAGCGTATCGCCGGGATTGTGGACGCCCTCCACCTCCAGCCCGACGCGGGTGAGCGCGTCGACAACCTGATCGAGCGTGGCGTCGGTATCGAGATGTTCGCGGAGCCAGCCGAGCGTGAACTTCATGCGCCGACTCCTCCGGACAGCGTGGGAACGTCGAGCGCGGAGAAGCCGTAATGCTTCAACCAGCGGATATCGCCGTCGAAAAAGGCGCGGAGGTCGTCCATGCCGTATTTGAGCATCGCCAGCCGGTCGATGCCGCAGCCGAACGCGAAGCCCTGCCATTCGGCGGGATCGAGACCGCAGGCTTCGATGACCTTCGGATGGACCATGCCGCTGCCGAGCACTTCGAGCCAGCCGCCGTCCTTGTCATCACCGGAGCCGCCGATGACGCGCTTGCCCTTGACCAGCGAGTAGCCGACGTCGATCTCCGCCGAGGGTTCTGTGAAGGGGAAGTAGCTGGGGCGGAGGCGCAGGACGATGTCGTCACGCTCGAAGAACGCCTTCAGGAACGTCTCCAGCGTCCATTTCAGGTGGCCGAGGGTGATGCCCTTATCGATCACCAGCCCCTCGACCTGATGGAACATCGGCGTGTGGGTGGCGTCGCTGTCCGAACGATAGGTACGGCCGGGCGCGATGATGCGGATCGGCGGCTTTTGCGACAGCATCGTGCGAATCTGGACGGGCGAGGTGTGGGTGCGCAAAACCGAAACCGTCTCGCGCTCGTCTGCAAGGCCGAGATGCTTCAACGCCCGAGCACCTTCCAAATAGAAGGTATCGTGCATGGCGCGGGCGGGATGCGTCTCTGGAATATTGAGGGCGGAGAAGTTGTGCCAATCCGTCTCCATTTCCGGCCCGGTGGCTACGGCGAAGCCGAGGTCGGCGAATATCTCCGCGAGTTCGTCCATCACCTGACTGACGGGGTGGATCGTGCCCCACAGCGGCGCATCCGCGGGCAACGTCATGTCCAACGTCTCGCTGGCGAGGCGAGCGTCGAGCGCGGCGGCTTCCAACGCGGCCTTGCGGTCGGCGATCGCGGTGGTCACGGCTTCGCGCAGAGACTGAATGCGCGGTCCCTCGACCTGGCGTTGTTCCGGGCTCATGCCGCCGAGCGTCTTCAGCAGTTGGGTGATCCGGCCCTGCTTGCCGAGCGCGTCGACGCGCACCGCGTCGAGCGCGTCCAGCCCGGCGGAGGCCGCGACGGCGGCGAGCATGTTGTCGCGCATGGGGTCGAGTTCGGTCATCTGGTTCATCCTGGCCACCCTGTGCGCGCGACGACGGGTCGGCGACAGGATCGGCATTAAACGTATAAAGCAATCGTCCTGACGGCGCCTCTACCGGCGTCGGCCGCAAACGAAAAGAGCGCCGGTGTCGCCACCGGCGCCCCTTCGGGATCGATCGCGGGCGATCAGGCGATCGCTGCGACATCCCGGCGGCGCTGGCGCAGCGAGCCACCGGTAAAGCCGAAGCCCAGGATCATCAGGCCCCAGGTCGCCGGCTCGGGCACCGCGCCGGACACGGCGACGTTGTCGAGGATCGGACCGAACGAGGTGTTCGTCGTCGACAGGAAGGACAGCGTGGTCAACGTGCCGGACGCGACGAATGAGTAGGTGAAGCTGGTGTAATCGATGCTCGGGCGCGTGCTGGCGGGCGCGGAGAAGCTGCCGAGCACACCACCCGTCGCGAGCACGTCGAGCGTCTTCGTCGCAGGTCCGCTGTCACCGTTGCCGCCGAGGTCGAACGACACCGTGTAGGCACGGCCTGCGACCGTGTCGAAGGTCTGCGAAATGCTGCCGGCGACGCCACCCGACATATCGATGCTACGATTGCCATTCGAGGCATTCCAGTAGTTACCGATATAGTCGATCGAGCCGCTGTCGATGGACCAGCCGGCGATGGCGGTGGAGCCCGCCTCGAGCTGCGTGAACGCGCCCGGATCGAAGTTCGCGGTTTCGAAGCTGCCGTTGGTGAAGGCTTGCGCATCGGCGACGGCGGGCAAAGCGATGGTCGTGGCCAGAGCCAGCAGGAAAGCCTTCATGACATCATCCCCTCTTCGCATGACGTCGGCCAATATGGACGAGTCATCACTTTATATTAACAGTCTATTTACTGGATCGCGGGGGATTGCACAATTGCGGAAGAACGGCCGCTCAAGTCTTTGACTTTGCCATACACTTGCCAACGGGAGTCCTGAAACGAGACGGGGGCAGAGCGTTCTTCACGCTCCGCCCCCGTCGACGTATCACGAATCGTGAGCGGTACCGCACAGGTACCGTCGGCGATCAGGATCAGGCCGCGACCTGCTCCGGCAGGGCTGCCTTCGCCTGCGCGATGATGGCGCTGAACGCAGCCTCTTCGTGCATGGCGATGTCGGCCAGAACCTTCCGGTCCAGTTCGATGCCCGCCAGCTTCAGGCCGTGCATGAACTGCGAATAGGTCAGACCCTCGGCGCGGACGCCGGCGTTGATGCGCTGGATCCACAGACCACGGAACGTCCGCTTCTTAACCTTGCGGTCGCGATACGCATACTGGCCGGCCTTTTCGACGGCCTGACGCGCGATGCGGATCGTGTTCTTGCGACGGCCGTAATAGCCCTTCGCCTGTTCCAGGATATTCTTGTGCTTGGCGCGGGTGGTTACACCCCGTTTGACGCGTGCCATTCCCTAAATCCTTCCGCTCAGCCGAGACCGTAGGGTGCCCAGGCCTTCACCGCAGCGGTGTCGGCCTTCGCCAGCACCTTGGTGCCGCGGTTCTGGCGGATGTACTTGCCGTTGTGATGCAACAGGCGGTGGCGCTTGCCGGCGACGCCGTGCTTCAACAGGCCGGTAGCGGTGAGCTTGAAGCGCTTCTTCACGCCACTCTTCGTCTTGAGCTTGGGCATTTTTTTCCTTTCAAATGGGCGATGCATCGGACAGCCGCGGCAGCCCTTGTGGCCGGGCCGTCTTCACGCGCATCGCTCGGTGAAGCGGGGCCGTTAGCCGAGCCCACCGCGAATTGCAACCGATGGTGCGATGCAAGACCGTACGAACGATGCGGAACCGCAACGGTATGTGGAGCGTCGGGCGGCGATGGAGATGACGGCCGACCCCACACCAGCGCCGCCCCCGCCGGCCGATCACGCCACCCCCGACCCGGAGTCGAGTCGGCGGAAGCGACGCATCCTGTGGCGGGTGCTGGGCGGCATCGTCGTCGCGATCTTCGCGGTATGGCTGGTGCTATTCGTCACCAAGGGTCGGTTCCTGAAAGGCACGTTCGAGGATTTCGTCGGCGGGCAGACCCACCGCAAGGTCACGGTCGGGGGCGACTTCCAACTGTATTTCGCGCCGTTCCGCCTAAAGTTCTACGCCGAGGACTTCCGCATCGCGAATCCGGAATGGGCGAGCAGGCCGGACCTGTTTGTGGCGAAGCGGATCGATACGCGCGTCGCGCCGCTGTCGCTGCTGTTCGGCAAGCGACGACTGTACTGGCTGGATCTGGCCGACGGCTCCGCCGATCTGGAATGGAACAAGGCGCACACCGCCAACACCTGGACGTTCGACGGCAAGAAAGGCGGCAAGCCGCTGGAGTTCCCCCGCATCGATATGGCTACGGTGCGCGGTACGACGGTGCGTTATGTTGATCCGCGGATGCGTGTGCTGGCGGATCTGAAGCTGGAAGACATTATCTCCACAGATGCGCGGATCGGCAAGGCGGTGGGGGTGACCGGCGAGGGCCGCATCCGCGACACGCCATTCACGCTCGTCGCGCAACTCCTGTCGCCGGACGCCACTGCGAATCGCGGGCAGAACAAGCTGACGGGCCGAATTCGCGCGGCGGGCAACGTGGTCGACGTGGCAGGCACCTTGCCCTCCATCGCCGATATCGAGAACGTACCGCTGCGAGTTGCGGCGCGCGGGCGCAACATGTCGGAGTTGCTGGCCATCATCGGTGTCGCGATCCCGAATACACGGACCTATCGCCTTCGCGGACAGATGGTGAAGGACGGGGATGTCTACACCTTCACCCGCATCCGGGGTGTCGCCGGCAAGACCGATCTGGCGGGCAAGCTGACGATCACCAATGGCGACCGCGTGCATCTCGATTCGGTGCTGACCACGAAGAGCCTCGACATCGTCGATGCCGCCCCCTTCATCGGCTACAATCCCGACATAGTCGAGGCGAAGGGCGCGGTCGCCGCTGCCGCCGCGACGGGCGCGGCCCCGCAGCGCATCCTGCCCGAAGCCGCGCTGCCGGTGGAAACGATGCGGGCGTTCGATGCCGACCTGAAATGGACGATCGGCGTAGTGCGGTCACGCAACCTGCCAATCTCCAACATAGACCTGACGCTGGACCTTGAACGCGGTCGGCTGGCGCTGTCGCCGCTGACCTTCGCGATGGCGCGCGGCAACGTGGCGTCGGACACGGTGTTCGACACACGTCAGCGGCCGAGCGCGGTCACCTACGACATCCGTCTCGCGCCGACGCCCATGGGGCGGCTGCTGAAGGGTTACGGCCTCGCGGAATCGGGAACGACGGGGACGATCAAGGGGCGCATCCAGCTGGCCGGGCGCGGTGATTCGGTTCATGATTCGCTGGCGACGTCGAAAGGACGCATCGCCTTCGTGATGCCGCAGGGCACGTTGTGGACGCGCAACGTGCAGCTCGCCGAACTTGATCTGGGCACGTTCGTGCAAAAGATGTTCGAGGGGAAACTGGAGAAGCCGGTGGAGGTCAATTGCGGCCTGCTGGCGTTCACGGTGCGCAACGGCATTGCCGCCGCCGATCCGATCCTGATCGATACATCGAAGAACGTGATCCTGGGACGCGGCGGCTTCAGCTTCCGGACGGAGGCGATGGATCTGGCGTTCCGCGCGGACGGGAAGAAGTTCTCGCTGTTCTCGGGTCAGTCGCCCGTCGGATTGAAGGGGTATTTCTCCAGGCCGTCGATCGACGTCATCAGCGACCAGTTGATGGGGCGTGCGGGCGTCGGACTGGGCCTGTCGCTGGTCGCGACGCCGCTGGCGGGAGTGCTGGCGTTCGTCGATGTCGGCGATGCGAAATCGGCCGCATGCGGGCCGGTGCTGTCGGGTGCGCGAGCCAACCAGCAGCGGACGACAAAAGGCGAGACGCGCGACGACGTCGGCAACGGCACGACCGCGACGGCGGAGGATGGGAAGACGGGCGCAGGGCAGAAGAAGGACCAGCGGAAGAAGTTCCTGGGGATCTTCTGAGCGGCCTCGTGTTCCCACGCCGGCGGGAACCTGGTCACTTCTGACCTGCTAGGGGCACTGTGTACCCGCCTGCTCGGGGACGCAGGGACAGCTACCTTTGGCTTCCTCGTCCGTCATGCCGGGACGGGCCCAGCATGACGCTGGGTGAGCGACACTCCGCCGCTAGCTGTACTTCGCGTCTACGATGCGCGAATTGTTCGCGGACCGGTCCGCCCTGCTATATCGAACCAAGATCACCCGCCCGAAGGATGCCGTCCGATGTTCCTGTTCAACGGTCTCGAAAGCCATCCGCGGTCGCTGGTGAAGGCGGTGTCGTGGCGGACGGTGGGATCGATCGACACGTTCCTGCTCGGGCTGTTCTTCTCCGGCGGCGACGCGAAGCTGGCGGGGTCGATCGCGGGCACGGAAGTGGTAACCAAGATCGCGCTGTTCTACTTTCACGAACGCGCGTGGTCGCTGGTGCGCTGGGGTCATCGCCGTGCGCCGGAGGAGTCCGCGGAGGGCGCGGCCGTGTGACCGGTGACGGTTTCTGTTGCAAAGCAGCGCAGCTAACCTCCATCTAGGGCCAGTGCTGCGCCAATATGAACTGGTCGATCGAGTTCTCGACTACGATCCCGACGCCGACGAGGCGTTGCTGAACCGCGCCTATGTCTTTTCGATGCACGCGCATGGATCGCAGAAGCGGGCGTCGGGCGACCCGTATTTCAGCCATCCGATCGAGGTGGCTGGGATCCTGACCGACCTGCGGCTGGACGATGAGACAATCGCCACCGCGATCCTGCACGACACCGTCGAGGACACGGTCGCGACCCCGGAAGAAATCGAGCGGCTGTTCGGTTCCAACGTCGCGCGGCTGGTCGACGGTGTGACGAAGCTGTCGAAGATCGAGGCGCAGACCGATAACGAACGCGCCGCCGAAAATTTGCGCAAGTTTCTGCTGGCGATGTCGGACGACATCCGGGTGCTGCTGGTGAAGTTGGCCGACCGGCTGCACAATATGCGGACGCTGCACCACATCTCCAAGCCGGAGAAGCGGCGGCGGATCGCCAAGGAAACGATGGATATCTATGCCCCGCTGGCGGAGCGGATCGGCATGTACGAGTTCATGAAGGAGATGCAGACGCTCGCCTTCCAGCAGCTGGAACCCGACGCGTATGAGAGCATCGCGAAGCGGCTGGAACAGCTGAAGATCGGTGGCGGCGACCGGATCGCGCGGATCGCGTCGGGGCTGAAGCTGCTATTGAGCCGTGCCGGGATCGAGGCGGATGTGTCGGGTCGCGAGAAGCACCCCTATTCGATCTTCCGCAAGATGAACGAGCGGCACATCAGTTTCGAGCAGCTGTCGGACGTGATGGCATTCCGCGCGCTCGTACCGACGGTGGAGGATTGCTACCGCGCGCTGGGCGTGATCCACCAGCGCTGGCCGGCGGTGCCGGGGCGGTTCAAGGATTATATCTCGACGCCCAAGCGCAACGGCTATCGATCGTTGCACACGACGATCATCACCGCCGAACAGACGCGCGTCGAAATCCAGATCCGCACGCCGGATATGCATGCCGAGGCGGACTTCGGCCTTGCCGCGCACTGGAGCTACAAACAGGCGTCCAAGCCCGACAAGCAGGTGAGCTGGATCCGCGACCTGGTCGAAATCCTCGACACGGCGGACAGCCCGGAAGAGCTGCTCGAACATACCAAGATGGCGATGTACCAGGATCGCATCTTCGCGTTCACGCCGAAGGGGGAGCTGATCCAGTTGCCCAAGGGATCGACGCCGATCGACTTCGCCTATGCGGTGCATACCGATCTGGGCGATCAGGCCGTCGGCGCGAAGATCAACGGACGCGTGGTGCCGTTGTCGACCGTGATCGAGAATGGCGATCAGGTGCAGATCCTGCGGTCCGCCGGGCAGCAGCCCCAGGCGGCGTGGCTGAACGTCGCGACCACGGGCAAGGCGCTGGCGGCGATCCGGCGGCACCTGCGCCATACCGAACGGAGCGAGCAGATCGATCTCGGCCGGCAGCTTTACGACGACATCGTCGAACGCCTGCCGGCGCAACTGGCGGCGGACGCGCTGAAACACGCGCTCAAGCGGCTGAAGCTGGCGGACGAGGCGGCGCTGATGGTCGCCATCGCGCGGCGGACGCTGTCGGATGCCGCGGTGATGGAAGCGTTGATGCCGGGATCGGCGGGCGCCGATGTCGCGGCGCTGGCCCCTCAGGCGACGGCGATCTCGATCAAGGGGTTGCGGCCGGGTGTCGCCTATGAACTGGCGCATTGCTGCCATCCGGTTCCGGGCGACCGGATCGTCGGGTTGCGGCGACCGGATGCCGGGATCGAGGTGCACGCGATCGACTGCGCGGTGCTGACCGAGCTGGCCGACCGGTCCGACGAGGAGACAGACTGGGTCGACGTTGCGTGGGGCGACGCGACCGAGGGTGCGGTCGCGCGCATCCAGGTGACGGTGCGCAACGAGCCGGGCGCGCTGGGCGTGCTGGCGACGGTGATCGGGCAGCACAAGGCGAACATCATCAACCTGCGCCTCGATACGCGCGATACGCGGTTCCACACCAACGTCATCGATGTGGAGGTGCATGACGTGCACCAGTTGATGCGGCTACTGGCGGCGCTGCGCGCTATCGACGCGGTGAATGCGGTGGAGCGGGTTTAGGGGTTTCGGCCGGTTCTTCGAGTGCGCCTCGGAGGGTGCGCTTGAGGATAGACCCTCCCCCATCCGCCAAAGGGTTTGTTGCAAAATAGCCCGCTGCCTCTCACCAAGCCGCCACCCCGGCGAAAAGGGTTTTGCAAGGGCCCCCAAGCAAGCGCGGCGTTCCCGGATCGCGGTGTGCGCCGGCGATGAGATCCCGGCTATCGCCGGGATGACCGGCACTGTTACCAGAGCACGCCCTTTTCGGGCGTCAACGGTTGTGGCGGGGTGTCGCCGATCGATTCGAGCAGGTCGATCTCGATCGTGCGGCACATCGCGTTCAGCGGCACGTCGTGAATCGTGTCGGCGAACGGGTCGACGAGGTCGTCGCCGATCTGGAGCACCGCGAGGAACATCAGCCCGGCGATGGTCGATCCGATCGGCGTCGCGAAGCCCAAAGTCTCGACCAGACCTATCGGCAGCAATACGCAGAACAGCTTGGTGAAGAAGTTGGGGAAGAACCGGTACTGGTTCGGCAGCGGCGTGTTCTTGATCCGCTCCATACCGCCCTGCGCGTTGGCGATGTCGATCAGAACGCTTTCGAGACTGGTCTGCTGGATGGTGTCGATCCAGCCGCGCCGGCGGGCCTCGTCGATGCGGCGGCCGGTACCGTCGAGGATGCCGTTGGCGGTGTTGACGCGCGCGAGCGACGGCGACGCCTCCCCCTGCGACAGGAACTTCAATACGATCTCATCGCGCGGATGTTTGCGCAACTGACAGCGCAGCGCGTTCACATAGGCGATCTGGCGGAGCACGATCGTCCGCTTCAGGTCGTGCGCCTCCGGATCGGGCAGGAAGTTACGCGCGCCGCGGGCGAGGTTGCGCGAGGCGTTAATCATCGCCCCCCACAGGATTCGCCCCTCCCACCAGCGCTGATAGGCGGAATTGTCGCGGAAGCCGAGGAACAGCGCGAGCGCCGAGCCGAACAGGGTCAACGGCAATGACGGCGCCTTGAACGGTAGCAGGAAGTACGTGACGGTGACGATACAGTCCCACACGAACAAGCCGAGCAGCGGCTTCCAGACCTCGGCAACGATGCGTTTCAGGCGGGGTGTGGCGTCGACGATCAAGCGGTTTTCCTTTCGGCGCATCCAACGCTGCACCGCAGCATGGGTTCAGCCGCCGGCCAAAGCACGGTCGCGCAATCCGCGCCAGACCCTGAGCGCCTGCACCGTCTCCGCCACGTCGTGAACGCGCAACACCTGAACGCCGAGGTCCGCCCCCCGCAGCGCCAGCGCGAGGCTGCCGGGCAGGCGTTCCGCCGCAGGGGCCTCTGCGGATAGAGCGCCGATCATCCGCTTGCGACTGACGCCGAGCATGATCGCGCAGCCGAAACCATGGAACGCGGCCAAACCGTTGATGAGCGCGAGATTGTCGGACAGCGACTTGCCGAAGCCGATGCCCGGGTCGACCAGTATCCGGCGGCGTTCGACACCGGCCGCGACCACCGCATCGATGCGCGCCTCCAGCCAGTCGAACACTTCCCTCACGACATCGCGATAGGCCACGCGGCCATGCCCGCCGTCGCGCGGGTCGGGAGAATGCATCAGCACGACGGGGGCGGCGGCGCGGGCGACGACCTCCAGCGCGCGGTCGTCCCACAGCAGCGCGGACACGTCGTTGACGATCCCCGCGCCGGCCGCGAGTGCGGCCTCCATCACCGCGGCCTTGCGCGTATCGATCGACACTGCCGCGCCGCCGCGGGCGAGACGTTCGATAGCGGGGACGACGCGGGCGATCTCGTCGCCTTCCCAGACGGCGGCCGCACCGGGGCGCGTGGATTCGCCGCCGACGTCGATCAGCGCCGCGCCCGCCGCCGCCATGTCGATCCCCGCCGCCGCCGCGCCCGCCGGATCGCCGACATGTGCGCCGCCGTCGGAGAAGCTGTCGGGCGTGACGTTGAGGATGCCCGCGACGAGCGGCTGGTCGAGGCGGAGGGTGCGCTCTCCGAGCACCAGCGGCGGGCGAAGCGCGGTGATGCGGGCGTGGAGCGTGGCGGCGCGTTCACCTTCCTGTCCGATGGCGGCGACGGGGACGATGCGGCGGTCCGCACCGTCGACCAGTTCATAGGCGGCGAACCACTGCATCCCGCCCGCCAGCCGCGCGACGCTGCCATCGGTGAGGCCGATCGGGGTGTCGACGAACTGAACGGGACGGAGGTAGGTCATGGGGTCAAGCCTTGTTCCCCCCCGGCACGGGGAGGATCACGAGTTCCTACGGCTGCGTCGCGAGCAGGTAGGTCTGGCGCAGCGCGTCGATCGGAGCGAGCTTGCCGTCCGCTTCGTAGTGCCAGAAGCTCCAGCCGTTGCAGGCGGGTGCGCCCTGCACCGTCGCGCCCAGCTTGTGGATCGAACCGATCGCGCCGCAGTCGCTGAGCAGGCTGCCATCGGCGCGGACGGTGGCGCGGAAGCGTCGTCTGGCGTCGGTCAGGACCGCGCCCGGCGTCAGATACGCATTCTCGACCAGCACGCCGAACGCCACCTTGGGCGCACCGCGCGGGCTCTGCATCGTCGCGAGCGCCGATTCGTCGAGCGGCAGGGCGGCGGCGATGCGCCGTTCGGCGGCGGCGATATAATCGTCCTCGCGTTCGATCCCGATCCAGCTCCGGCCAAGACGCCTGGCGACCGCACCCGTCGTGCCGGTGCCGAAGAACGGGTCGAGCACGACGTCGCCCGGCTTCGTGCAGGCGAGCAGGATGCGATACAGCAACGCCTCCGGCTTCTGGGTCGGGTGGACCTTCACTCCGTCGCGCTTGAGCCGTTCCTGACCGCTGCAAATCGGGAATTCCCAGTCGCTGCGCATCTGGAGTTCGTCGTTCAGCGTCTTCATCGAACGATAGTTGAAGGTGTATTTCGCCTTCTCGCCCTTCGATGCCCAGATCAGCGTTTCGTGCGCGTTGGTGAAGCGGGTGCCGCGGAAGTTCGGCATCGGATTCGCCTTGCGCCAGACGATGTCGTTCAGGATCCAGTAGCCGAGATCCTGCACCGCCGCGCCGACGCGGAAGATGTTGTGATAGCTGCCGATCACCCAGATCGTGCCGTCATCCTTCAGGATACGGTGCGCCTCCGCCAGCCACGCGCGGGTGAAGGCGTCGTAATGCTTCAGGCTGTCGAACTTGTCCCAATCGTCGGTGACCGCATCGACGTGCGTGCCGTCCGGGCGGAACAGTTCGCCGCCGAGCTGGAGGTTATAGGGCGGGTCGGCGAAGATCATGTCGACGGATTTCGCGGGCAGCGCGCGCATCGCGGCGATGCAGTCGCCGCGGATGATGCTGTCGAGTGGCAGCACGGCCGGAGTCGCGACGGTGCCGCGCGCCGCGGCCCGCGGCTGCCTGATCTTGTCGATAACCCCCATCACGTCCCCCTTGCCGCCCCATTCGCGCGAAACAGCGGACTCCCGTCAAGCGAACATTGGTTAAGCGGATCGTAACGGCGCAGGACGGGGCGGCGGAACATCATGAGTCCCGCCCCAGATGTTGCGGCGTACCGACCCGGCGGGCGCAACCGGTTGGGTGTGTGACTCGAAAGACTCGGAATCGCGATTTGCGACGAGACGCGGACGGGTCACAATCCGAGCATCGATTGCGGCCCGCCGACGACCGCCGCAACGGGGGCGAAGCTGCGCCGGTGAATCGGGGTCGCGCCATATTCGCGCAGCGCCGCGAGGTGACGAGCGCAGCCGTAACCCTTGTTGGAATGCCAGTTGTATTGCGGGTGGGCCGCGGCGTGTTCGAGCATGATGCCGTCGCGCGTATGCTTGGCGACGACCGACGCGGCGGCGATCGACAGGCTGTGCGCGTCGCCGCTGACGATCGCGGTGGCGGGGTAGCTCCAGCGCGGCAGGCGGTTGCCGTCGACCAGCACATGACCGGGCGCGCAGCCGAGCTTCGCGACCAGTGCATCGACCGCCAGCGTCATCGCCTTCATCGTCGCCCAGTAGATGTTGAGGCGGTCGATCTCCTCCGGCTCGACGATGCCGATACCGTAGACGGCGCGGGTCTGGATCAGGCCGCACAGCCGCTCGCGCTCGGCGGCGGAAAGCTTCTTCGAGTCGTCGATGCCGCGCGGGGTGCCCTTGGCCGGCAGGATGACGGCGGCGGCGACGACGGGTCCGGCGAGCGGGCCGCGCCCCGCCTCATCAACGCCGGCGACGGGGGCGAGGCAGGCTTTCTCGTGCTTCAGGCCGGGCATGTCGCGTCCTCGAACGGAATGCGGCCGAGCGCGTGGCCCATCGGCCCGTGGCCGCCGCCGAGGCCGGGGGCGGCGGCGAGCGCGGCCTGAACGAAGGCGATCGCGCGGGCGCAGGCGTCGGGCAGTGTCATGTCCTGTGCGAGGCCGGTGGCGATGCCGCTGGCGAGGGTGCAGCCGGTGCCGTGGGTGTGGGGGGTATGGACGCGGGCATGGGTCCACCGATGGTCGCCCTCGTCGGTGACGAGGCGGTCGGTGATGGCATCACCCTCCCCGTGGCCGCCCTTGGCGAGCAGCGCCGCGCCCGTCGCGAGGACCGCCGCCTCTCCACCGAGCGCCACGAGTTCGGGGATGTTGGGCGTGACGAGCGTGGCGAGGCGCATCAGCCGGTCGAAGGCGGCGATCGTGTCCGCATCCGCGAGCATCGCCCCGCTGGTCGCGATCATCACGGGATCGAAAACGACGGGAACGCTCAGGGTCTCCAGCATGTCGGCGACGGCATGGGCGATCGCGGCCGAGCCGATCATGCCGATCTTGACCGCATCGACGCCGATATCGTCGATGACGCTGCGCATCTGCGCGGTGACGGTGTCGACCGGAACGGCGTGAACGGCCTGCACGCCGAGCGTGTTCTGCGCGGTAATCGCGGTGATCGCGGTCATCGGGTGGCCGCCGAGCATCGTCACGGTCCTGATATCAGCCTGAATCCCCGCGCCGCCGCCCGAATCGGAGCCGGCGACGATCAGGATGCGGGCGACCGAAGTGGAGGAAGTGGAGGCGCCGGACGGGGTATCGTCTGCTTGGGGTTTCGGGGCTTCGGGCATGGCGGCGGTGTAGCGGATTTGGGGCGTGTAGGACATTTTTGTTCGGGAGAGTTTTGTTCGCGCGGAGACGCGGAGATCCGTGCTGCTGTTCTCCCGCGAAGACGGGAGGTCAGTGTCTTCCGGGCGGCTGGCGGGGGTGCTGCCGGGCCTACCGGGTTCGCGTTTTCACGGGAACCCGAGGTGGTTCAATCCCGCCTCTTCACGTCCCCGGCGGAGGCCGGGGCCCAGTTTCGGTGAAGGACGTGAGACTCACTGGGTTGGCGGCAACTGGGCCCCGGCCTTCGCCGGGGAGGGGTGTTCGCAGGAAGCCGATCCCCTTCGTAACTCCGCGCGACCGTCCTTCTTCAGCTCTGGAAGCGCCGTTCCGCGGACGGCGGGTTTGCTTTCAGCGTCTTGCCGGTCCGCGTCGGGCGGTCGAGCAACTCGCCGCTACAGTTGGGACAGCGGTCGTCCAGTTCCTCCGCGCATTCCGCGCAGAAGGTGCACTCCATCGAGCAGATGAACGCGCCGGGCGCGGCGGCGGGCAGGTCCGCGCCGCAGCGCTCGCAGTCGAGGCGCATCTGGAGCATCAGCCGATCCTCTTCACGCCGCAGCCTTCACAGCGTCGCAGATACGATCGACGAGGCGTTCGACCTGAGCGGCGTCGTCGCCCTCCGCCATGACGCGGATGACGGGTTCGGTGCCGGAGGGTCGGATGACGAGGCGACCGCGGCCCTTCAATTCGGCCTCGGCATCCGCGATCACGGTCCTGACCGCGTCGGTCTCCAGCGGCTTGCCGCCGGCGAAGCGGACGTTCTTCAAAAGCTGCGGCAGAGGATCGAAGCGGTGCAGGACCTCGCTGGCGGGGGCGTTGGCGCGGCGGACCTCGGCCAGCACCTGAAGCGCAGCGACGAGGCCGTCCCCGGTGGTCGCATAGTCGGACAGGATGATGTGGCCCGACTGTTCGCCGCCGACATTATAGCCGCTCGACCGCATCTTTTCGAGGACGTGCCGGTCGCCCACCGCGGTACGGACGAGCCCGAGACCCTGCGCCGACAGATGGCGTTCGAGGCCGAGGTTGGACATGACCGTCGCGACCAGCCCACCACCGCGCAGCTTGCCCTGACGCGCCCAGCCGGCGGCGATCGTCGCCATCAACTGGTCGCCGTCGACCACCCTGCCCCGCTCGTCCACGACGATCAGGCGGTCGGCGTCGCCGTCGAGCGCAATGCCGATGTCCGCGCCCGATGCGACCACCGTCTCGGACAGGGTCTGCGGCGCGGTCGAGCCGACGCCGTCGTTGATGTTGGTGCCATTGGGCGTGACGCCGATCGCGATCACGTCCGCGCCGAGTTCCCATAGTGCGGTGGGTGCAACCGAGTATGCCGCCCCGTTGGCGCAGTCGATCACGACGCGCATCCCGTCGAGGCGGGCATCCTCCGGAAAGGTGGATTTCGCGAAATGGATGTAGCGGCCGGCGGCGTCGTCGATGCGTTTGGCACGGCCGATCTGCTTCGACGGGGCGAGCGGGATGTCACCGTCGATCAGCGCCTCGATCGCCAGTTCGGCCTCGTCCGACAGCTTGAAGCCGTCGGGGCCGAACAGCTTCAGGCCGTTGTCGGCGAAGGGATTGTGGCTGGCGGAGATCATCACGCCGATGTCGGCGCGCATCGACTGGGTCAGCATCGCGATCGCCGGAGTCGGCAACGGTCCGGTCATCACCACGTCCATGCCGACGCTGGTGAAGCCGGCGACCAGCGCGGATTCGAGCATATAGCCCGACAGGCGGGTGTCCTTGCCGATCACGACGCGGTGCTTGTGATCGCCGCGCAGGAAGTATGCGCCGGCGGCCATGCCGACCTTCATCGCCATCGCGGCCGTCATGGCACCGGTGTTGGTCGCGCCGCGAATACCGTCGGTGCCGAAATATTTCCTTGCCATCGCGCGTCGTTCCGTCTCGCTAGTTGAAGGGCCGATAGCGCAAGGACGCTTCTAGCGCGAGTATGGGGAGCGCGAGCATGTCGCAGGCGACACGAATATTGACGGGACTGGCGGCGGGGCTGTTGCTGGGGATGCTGGCGGCGGCGCTCGCCCCCGGTGCGGCGATCGCGGCGACGACCGTGACGCAGCCGATCGGGGCGGCGTGGCTGCACGGATTGCAGATGGTGATCGTGCCCCTCGTCATGGGCCTGCTGGTCACGGGCGTGGGCGCAGCGGCGGATGCGGCGCGGGCGGGACGGATCGCGGTGCGGGCGATGGTGCTGTTCGTCGCCGTGCTGTGGGCGACGACGGTCATGGCGGCGGTCGTGATGCCGTTGCTGTTGAAGGCGTGGCCATTGCCGGCGGCGTGGAGCGCGGCCCTGCGTGCGGGGCTGGCAGCGGCCGAGCCGGCGGGTCAGGTGCCGGGGCTGGCGGCGTTCTTCGACAGCGTGGTGCCGACCAACGTGGTCGCGGCGGCGGCGGCCGACGCGTTCCTGCCGCTGACGGTGTTCACCCTCGTCTTCGCGTTCGCCACCGCGACGCTGCCGGAGGACAGCCGCGAGCGGCTGACCGGGCTGTTCCAGGCGATCGTCGATGCGATGCTGGTGATCGTCGGCTGGGTATTGAAACTGGCGCCGATCGGCATCTTCATGCTGGCGTACGGCGTCGGCGCGCGGACGGGGACGGCGGCGTTCGGGGCGCTGGCGCATTACATCGTGCTGGTGTCGAGCGTCGGCGTGATCGTGCTGATCGCCGCCTATCCGCTGGCGTGGATCGGTGCGCGCGTGAAGCCGGGCGCATTCGCCAAGGCGGTCGCGCCGGCACAGGCGGTGGCGATCAGCACGCAGTCGTCGCTGGCCAGCGTGCCGGCGATGCTGAAGGGCAGCGGCGAACTGGGCGTACCCGCCTCGACCGCGGGCATCGTCCTGCCGCTGGCGGTGGCGGTGTTCCGCGCTACCAGCCCGGCGATGAACCTGTCGGTGGCGCTATACGTCGCGCATCTGCTGGGCGTTCAGATCGGCCCCGCGCAACTGGCAGCGGGGATCGCGACGGCGGCGATCACGACGATGGGATCGGTGTCGCTGCCGGGAACGATCAGCTTCTTCGCCAGCGTCGCGCCCGTCGCGCTGGCGATGGGCGTGCCGCTGGAGGCGCTGGCGCTGCTGGTCGCGGTGGAAACGGTGCCGGACCTGTTCCGAACGGTCGGCAACGTGACGATGGACGTGGCGGTCACGTCCATCGTTGCACGGCGAACACCCGATTAGGCGCGATCAAGCATAGGCGAGCCGGGTCGTGCGGCGGCGATAGCGGGCCGCGCCGCCGACCGCCGCGATCCCCAGGATCATCATCGCCCAGGTCGCGGGCTCCGGCACCGCCTGGAACGCGTTCAGGCCGAACTGCGCGTTCATGTCGCGATAGGCGGCGGCCTGTACGGCGGCGGTGGGATGGGTGCCGTCGAACGAGAAATAGCCGACGCAGCCGCGGCTCTGCGCGTTAGCGGCGATACAGGTGGTGGTCTGGTCCAGCGTCGGCAGACCGAACGCACCCGGATTGGTCGTCACGCGGGCAAAGAAGTCGGCATAGCTGTAGCGGAACAGGCTGGTGTCGCTGTCCAGCGTCAGAACGTCGAGGGCCGCGGTCAGATAGGTGTTGGCCTCCGCGTTGCCCGGATTGGCGGGTAGCGGGAAATCGGTGATGAGGATGTTGCGGACGCCGGCGTCGTTCAGCGCCTGCACGGTAGCGGCATATTCGGTCGCCGCGGCCAGCACATAGCTGTCGGTGGTCGTGAAGCGCGACGGGACGGTGCCGTTGGTGATCGCGAAGATGTCGTTGCCGCCCATGTTCAGCACGTACAGGCCGTTGGCGTCGACGGCCTGACCGCTGAGCCGGTAGGCCGCATACTGCGCGGTGATGTCGGGGATGCCATCGTTGTTGTTGACGATCCGCGCGCCGCCGAACGCGAAATTGCTGCCGCCCGCCAGCGAGGGACGCGTCGCCGTGCCGAACAGGTCGAGGCTCAGAAGGTCGGTGTAATCATAGCCGTTGGTGAACCGGCCCATGAAATACCCCAGCGCGGGGTTCGGCGTCGCGCCGCCCGTGACGAGGCGGATATTGCCGGCATCGACCAGCGAGTCGCCAAAGACCGTCAGCGACGTATAACGGCGGGTATCGCGGTCCGCCGCGGCGGGGCTGGCGGCGATCAGGGTCGCCGTCGCCAGACACAATGCGAGCGTGGTCTTGCGTAACATACTGCCTCTCCCTTGTTTTTATTAACCGTATCCTGCGCCTGCGGATGCGGTTGCTCAAGGGGTAATCGACAGGTTTGTCAGTAGGGCTGACGGGGAGGGACAGCCAATGGCCGTGTCGCCGTGGCTGCCCCTCCGGCGCATGCGCGCCACCTCCCCCTTAAGAGGGGAGGATTCTTACGGGCGCGGTTTCTGTTCGTTGCGCGTGTCCACGCCGGCGGCGGCGGGTTCGCCGATCGCGCGGTCGCCGGCCAGCGCGTGGTCCGGCTCGCCCAACGTGTCGAGGTGCATCAGCTTCGTGACGAAGGGTGCCAGCACCAGCACGACGACGCCCAGCCCGATCGCGAACCAGCCAATGCGGCCATAGACCTCCAGCACGCGCCCGACGCCAGCGCCCTCTCCCCCGGTCGCCTGCGCGATCAGGCCCGCGAGGAAGTTGCCGGCCGCGGTGGCGAGGAACCAGGTACCCATCATCAGCCCGGTCATGCTGGCGACCGACAGCCGCGTCATCGACGACAGGCCGACTGGCGAGAACAGCAGTTCACCCGCCGAATGGAACGCGTAGAGCAGGATGATGACGATCGCTGGGGTCAGTCCCTGCGCCGGCGCGCCGTAAGTCAGGACGAAGAAACCCGCACCGACCATCACCAGACCTATGCCGAACTTGAATGCCGCGCTCGGTTCCTTGCCTGCCTTGGCCAGCTTGACCCACAGCGCACCGAAAACGGGTGCGAGCGTGATGATGAAGAACGGGTTGACCGACTGGAACCACGACGCCGGAATCTCCCAGCCGAGCAGCGACCGGTCGACCTGCTGGTCGGTATAGACGTTGAGCGACGAGCCGGTCTGTTCGAACAACGCCCAGAACAGCGGCGACAGCGCGATCAGGAACAGGGCGGCGAGGATGCGGTGGAATTCCCGACGCGGCAGGGTGCGGACCGAACGGATCAGGATATAGCCGACGGTCAGGATCGACGACGCGATCAGCAGCGTGCCGACCACGCCCTGATTGCCGACCAGCCACCATGCGACCAGCACCGCACCGACCGCGCCGAGATAGATCAGCCATTCCGGCGACAGACCGATGCGCGTGCGCGTCGTGAGCAACGCCGGCTCCGGCGGCTCGCCGACGCCGTGCAGCGCGCCCCGGCACAGGACGAAGACGACCAGGCCCAGCGCCATGCCGATGCCCGCCGCGCCGAAGCCATAGGACCAGCCGACCGTCTCTCCCAGCGCGCCGACGATCAGCGGGCCGATGAACGCGCCGGTGTTGATGCCCATGTAGAAGATCGAAAAGGCCCCGTCGCGGCGCAGGTCGTCGCGCGGATAGAGCTTGCCGACGAGCACGGAGATATTCGCCTTCAGGAAGCCGGTGCCGACGATGATGAAGGCGAGGCCGAGATAGAAGCCCTGCAAGGCGGAACCCTGAACACCCTGGGGTGCCTCCACCAGCGCGATCAGCAGATGGCCGATGCTGATGAGGACGCCGCCGGTCAGCACCGCCTTGCGCGGGCCCATGAACCGGTCGGACAGATACCCGCCGATGATCGGGGTGATGTACACCAGCGACGTGTATGCGCCGTAGACCGCATAGGCCGGCTGTTCGGTAAACAGGAAGTGCTTGGTCAGGTAGAAGACCAGGATGGCGCGCATCCCGTAGAACGAAAACCGCTCCCACAATTCGGCGAAGAACAGCATGAACAGGCCCGTCGGGTGGCCCAGGAACGTCTTCGCATGGGGCGGCACGCCGCCTGCCCGTGGGCCGTTACGCGTTACATCGGTCATCGACTACTCCGGTCGCCCGCAGGCGGAAGCGTATACCGTAGCGCGGTCGCGGGCGCTGTAAATACGCGCGCGGCCGCCCTATCTGCGGATGCGCATGTTCAACGACCGCTCCACCCCCCTCGCCTTCCTGTCCACCCGCCGCTCCGGCAAGCCGCGCGATCTGGTCGCGCCGGGACCGGATGCCGCGACTCTCAATATGTTGCTGGAGATCGCAGCGCGAACGCCGGACCACGGCAAGCTGGCGCCGTGGCGATTCGTGGTGATCGGCGATCGTGCGCGGTTCTCGGCGGTGATCGCCGATGCCTATCGCGCGGAAAAACCCGGCGCGAGCGAGGCGGAAGTGGCGATCATGGCCGGTTTCGCGCATCAGGCCCCGGTGCTGGTCGCCGTAATGTCGTCGCCGAAGACGGACACGATCCCGCTGTGGGAACAGGAATTGTCGGCGGGCGCGGTGTGCATGAACCTGCTCCACGCCGCGAACGCCCACGGTTTTGCGGGCGGGTGGCTGACGGCGTGGCCAGCCTATTCGGAGGCGGTGCGCGACGCGCTGGGTTCGGCGGGGGAGCGGATCGCGGGGTTCGTGTTCATCGGCACGCCGTCCCGCCCGCTGGACGAGCGTCCACGTCCCGATATGAGCGACATCGTATTTCACTGGTGAGTCGACATGCGGCGTGCATGCTGTATTAAGTCACCATGACAGCACTCAGCGGCAACGAGGACAGCCCCGTCTATCTCCGCCTTCGGAGCGCGATCACCTCGTCGATCCTGCGCGGGCAATATCGGGCGGGCGACCAGTTGCCGTCGGTCCGCGCCTTCGCCGCCGAACACGGTGCAAACCCGCTGACCGTCGCCAAGGCGTATCAGGGATTTCAGGACGAAGGTTATGTCGAGGTCCGGCGCGGCGTCGGCATGTTCGTGCTGCCCGGCGCAGCGGAGAAACTGCGCAGCGCGGAGCGTGAGACGTTCATGACGGTGCACTGGCCGCGGATCGTCGAGGCGGTGGATCTGCTGGGGCTGGACTGGGATGCTCTACTGGAGCGGGAGCGGGCCTAGGGTTTCCGGCGCGCGGCGGAGGGTCGGTTCGCCTTGCGTCGAAAACCGGAAGGAGCATCGCGCGCTCACCGGCGTTGTTCCCCCATGTTTACGCTCGCACTGCTCGCCCTTGCCGGCCCGTTGCCGCCGATCGACCGTACGCCAGAACAGGCGCGCGGCGTCTTGCAGCGTTACTATGCCGCGATCGATCGCGGGAACTATCGCGGCGCGTATCGCCTGTGGTCGGGTAACGGCCGTGCCAGCGGACAGAGCTGTGCGGCGTTCACCCGCGGTTTCGCGCGAACGGCACATACGCGGGCCGTCGTGGGGAAACCGACCGATGGCGAGGGCGCGGCGGGATCGGTATTCGTCACCGTGCCGGTCCGCGTCTACGCCACCCTGAAGAATGGACGGCGTCAGCAATTTGCGGGCAGCTATGTCCTGCGGCGCGTCAACGACGTGGACGGCGCGACCCGCGGACAGTTAAGCTGGCACCTGTCCTCCGCAAGGCTGCGTGCGGCCGGCTGATCCCGTTTTCACGACGGAACATAGTTTCCCGATATTTTGCGGACGTTCAACGATCCGCTAACCCCCTGCGCGATAACCCCGTGCGGTGACCGAACGAACCGCCCCCGCCGCCCCGCCCGCCCCCGACAGCGCCGTGCGCGGTGTTGGCATCGGGACGTCTATCGATGCGGGGTTGCCGGCGATGATCGGCTTCACGAACGGACGGGACGCGGCGCTCTGGGCCCAGATCCGGGCGACCCAGTTGTCGGCCGGCCGGGGACTGGCGATCGTCATGTTCGCCGCCAATGCACTGGGCGCGGCGATCGCGGTCCTGTTGTTGGCGCCATTCGCGCCGCTGGTGGAGGTGGTCGGCTGGGGTGTGACGACGGTGATGCTCGCGGCCGGGGTCGCAATGCGCCGGCTGCGCTCGCATCGGCGGGAGGACGGCTACGCCCGCCGTGCCGATGTGCGGAGCACGATCCAGGAGGGGGCCGCACTGGCGCTGTGCTGGAGCATACCGTGGCTGCTGGTCGAGATCGTTCCCGCCGGCACGCTGGCCGGATTCGGGCTGGTCCTCGCGATCCTGATGACCGGGGCCGCCTATGCGATGGCGCCGCTGGTCGCGGCCACGTTCGTCTTTCTGGGCGGCATCGCCCTGTTCGCCGCCATCGCGCTGTCGCTGATCGGGGCGTACGCGGCGGCGGCCGGGGGCGTGTGCTTCGCGCTGTTGCTGGCGGCGATCTGCACCAGCCGCGGCAAATCGCTCGTCGCCCTGCGCGCCGCCGAGATCGCACTGGAGGAGCGCGACGAAACCGTCAGCCTGCTGCTCCGCGAGTTCGAGGAGACGGAGGCGGACTGGCTGTGGGAAACCGACAGCGCGCGGCGCGTCGTCAAGCCGTCGCCGCGGTTCGTGGCGGCGTGCGGCCTCGACCCGGCGGCGATCGACGGGATGCCGTTCCTGCAGGTGCTCGCCGGCCCCGCCTGGGAGAACGGCAATTTCGCCGCCGGGCTGCGGCTGCTGGCGGAGAAGCTGAAGGCGCGGGAGAGCTTTCGCGACGTGCGGCTGCCCGTCACGGTCGGGGGTGTCGAACGCTGGTGGGAATTGTCCGCCAGTCCGCGCCACGACGCATCCGGCCAGTTCAGCGGATTTCGCGGCGTCGGATCGGACGTGACCGAGCAGCGCGCGTCGGCGGACAAGATCAACCGCATGGCCCGATACGACACGCTGACCGGCCTGCCCAACCGTCTGCACATCAACGAGACGCTGGCGCGTGCGATGGCGGAAGCGGACCGCTGGGGCGGTCGCTGCGCGTTCATGATGATCGATCTCGACCGGTTCAAGGCCGTCAACGACACGCTGGGCCACCCGGTCGGCGACCGGCTGCTGAGCCGCGTGTCGGAACGGCTGGGCCAGTTGATGGGCAAGGGCGAGATGTGCGGCCGGCTGGGTGGCGACGAATTCGCGGTCGTGGTCGCCGATGCGACCGATCCCGCCGCGGTCGAGACGCTGGCGCGGCGCATCATCGAGACGTTGTCGCAACCTTATGAGGTGGATCAGCACACGCTGTATATCGGCGCGTCGGTCGGGCTGGCGATCGCGCCGCGCGACGGGCGGACGGCGGAGATGCTGATCCGCTCCGCCGACCTCGCGCTCTATCGATCGAAGGACAAGGGCGGCGGCGTCTTTCACGCCTACGAACCGCAACTCCATGTCCAGGCGGAAGAACGCCGCGTGCTGGAGATGGCGCTGCGCAAGGCGCTGGACCGCGCCGAGATGTATCTCGCCTATCAGCCCGTCGTCGATGCCGGCACCGGCGAATTGACGGGTTTCGAGGCGCTGCTCCGCTGGAACAGCCCGGAATTCGGCAACGTGCCGCCGACCAAGTTCATCCCGCTGGCCGAAGAGGCGCGGCTGATCGGCCCGATCGGCGAATGGGTGGTGCGGACCGCGTGCGCGGAAGCCGCATGCTGGCCGGACGATATCCGCGTCGCGGTCAACGTGTCCCCGGACCAGCTCCAGAACCCCGGCTTCGTCGCCACCGTGGCAAGCGCACTGGCGGCATCCGGCCTTTCGGCCGGGCGACTGGAGCTGGAAGTGACCGAGAGCGTGTTCATGCACGAGGGGCTGGGCGCGATCAAAACGCTGGAGCGGATACTCGATCTCGGCGTGAGATTGAGCCTGGACGATTTCGGGACGGGCTATTCGTCGCTCGGCTATCTCAGCCGCACGCGCTTCTCGTCGATCAAGATCGACCGCAGCTTCGTGCAGGCGGCGGCCAAGGGGATACGCGAGGCGGTGGCGATCGTCAGCGCCGTCGTCGCTCTTGCGAAGAGCCTGGGTATGGGAACGACGGCGGAGGGGGTGGAAACTGAAGCGGAGCACCGGATGGTACAGGCCTTTGGCTGTACGAAGGTACAGGGCTATTATTTCGGTCGCCCGCTGCCGGTCGAG
The DNA here is from genome assembly GCF_001423765.1 of Sphingomonas sp. Leaf343. Lineage (GTDB taxonomy): Bacteria > Pseudomonadota > Alphaproteobacteria > Sphingomonadales > Sphingomonadaceae > Sphingomonas. The sequence goes on along the minus strand of NZ_LMPG01000001.1, from coordinate 570,945 downwards.
GAGGCGCGCGATCTGGCGAATCGGCGGATGCAGGCGGCGGCCTGACCGGCGATCGGGCGGAACGGGGCCGCTATTTCAGTGGATCATGGCCCCAGTTCATCAGCGAGTAGCGCCACGCGCTATGCTCCTTGTCGTCCGCGGAGCCTTTCTGCGCCAGATGGCGGTGCACATAACCGACGACCTTGCGCATATGGTCGTAATCCGCGTCGGTCAGCTCCGCCTTCTTCTTGTGCCTGATCGCGACGATGCGTTTGCCCTCGTCATGGCCGACGCCGGTGCCGACCGACCGGCTTTCGTCGGTCGCGAGCCACTTCTCCAGCGCCGCGGGCGTCATGTTCACCGCCTTGTCGAAGTCGCGGTGAATCGCGTCGTGGTCCCGTTCCTCTGCCATGATCCGTCTCCTTGGTCGCGGGAAACGAACGCACGCCGATCAGGGTTGCAACAGGCGGGAAAGGGCGGCGTTGTAGGCCGCCGCGGCGACGACGAAGTCGATCAGGAATCCGATCCACATCGCCGCCAGCACCGCGACCGAGGCGATATAGGTGCGGAATCGCGGCCGGATGCGGCCGCGCAGATGATGCCAGCTATGAATTGCGCGCAGCCCGACGAAGATCCACGCGAGCAGCACCTGTGCGATCCCCGCCTGCTGCGTCGCCATCAACAACGGCACGACTGCGAAGAACAGCACCGGCATCTCGAACAGATTGGCGAGATTGTCGGCGGGCGACGCGATCGGCGCGAAATAACGATGCATCGCGGCGCGATCGGCGAAGTCCGCCTGCGTGGGCTGGACCGTCTTCAGGTGATGCAGACGCTTGGTGACCAGCACCGTCCACACGATGAAGATCAGCGCGACCATCGCGAAGGTCGGCCAGAGGATGTGGAACAGGACCATCCGCGCGTTGCTCCTCGTCAGGCGGGAGGCTGGTCTATCACGGTCCGCACCGCGCGGACCAGCGCGGCGACGCCGTAGGGCTTGCGCAGGATCGCGGTCGCGCCATCCTCCGGCAGGGCGACCGCGCCGTCGCCGGTCGCGAACACGATGCCGATGCCGGGCCGTTCCGCCCGGATCGTCGCGGCGAGCTCGACGCCGGACGCGCCGGGCAGGTTGACGTCGGTGACCAGCACGGTCGCGCGGGCGCGATCGGTCAGCTCGATCGCCTCCTCCGCGCTGCCCGCGACCATCACCTCGAACCCCGCATCCGCCAGCACCTCCTGAATCTGGGCGCGGATCGTCGGATCGTCCTCGACCAGCAGCGCCACGATCGCCGCGCGCGCGGGCGGACCCAGCACCTGCCGGACGCGGCGGGCCAGCGCCTCCCGCGAATAGGGTTTCGCCAGCAACTCCACGCCGGGGTCCAGCCGCCCGCCATGCACGATCGCGCTTTCGGCGTAGCCGGAGGTGAACAGGACCGACAAACCGGGCAGATGCTCCCGCATCCGCCGCGCCATGGCGGCGCTGTCGATCGTACCCGGCATGACGACGTCGGTGAACAGCAGGTCGGGTGTCGCGCCACCCTGCACCATCGCCAGCCCCGCATCGGGATCGCCGGCGGTCAGGACGCGGTAGCCGAGTTCCTCCAGCATCCCGACGACGGTGCCGCGGACATCGTCGTCGTCCTCCACCACCAGTACCGTTTCCGTCCCGCCCGCGACCGGACGCTCGTCGACGGCGCGCTCCGCGTCCTCCGCACCGAAGGCGCGTGGCAGCAGCAGCTGGACGGTCGTGCCCCGGCCGGGCGTGGAATCGATGCGGACATGCCCGCCGGACTGCTTGACGAAGCCATAGACCATCGACAGGCCCAGCCCCGATCCCTTTCCCTCCGCCTTGGTCGAGAAGAAGGGTTCGAACACGCGCGCCATGATGTCGGGCGTCATCCCCGATCCCGTGTCGCCGACGCTGAGTTCGACGTAATCCCCCGCCGCGACCTCGTCCGCGCCCGCCGCCGGTGACGCGACGCGCGTGTTCGCGACGGTAATCGTTAGGCGGCCGTGCCCTGCCATCGCGTCGCGGGCGTTGATCGCGAGGTTCAGGATCGCATTCTCGATCTGCGCGGGATCGATGAAGGTGTTCCACAGCCCTTCCGAGACGATCGTGTCGATCGCCACCCCCTCCCCGATCGCGCGGCGCAGGATGTCGTGCATGCCGTGAACGAAGCGCGTGACGTTGACGATGCGCGGCTCCAGCGCCTGCCGCCGACCGAAGGCGAGCAGTTGCGCCGCCAGCTTCGCGCCGCGCTCGACCCCCGCCATCGCGCTGGTCACGCGCCGTTCCGCGACGGGATTGCCCGCGACCTCGCGCCCCAGCAATTGCAGATTGCCGGATACGACCTGAAGCAGGTTGTTGAAGTCATGCGCGACGCCGCCCGTCAGCTGGCCGATCGTCTCCATCTTCTGCGCCTGCGCCAGGGCGGCCTCCGCCTGATGACGCTCGGCGATCTCGGTGGCGATCCGCGTTTCCAGCGTGTCGTTCAACTGCCGCAACTGCGCCTCGGCGCGCTCGCGATGCTCGACCTGCCGCCGCAGCAATACGGCCTGTTCGGTCAGCGCGCGTTCCGCCTCGCGCTGTTCGGTGATGTCGGTATGCACGCCGACCCATTCGACGACCTCGCCGCCCATGCCGACGATCGGCACCGCCCGCACCGCGAAGTTGCGCCATACGCCGTCGCGGCGGCAGACGCGGTGTTCGAACTCGAACGCGGACAGCGTCGCGACCGATCGCTCCCACTCCGCGATCGTCGGCGCGATGTCGTCGGGATGCAGCGCCTGCGCCCAGCCATGATCCTGATACTCTTCCTCGGACTGGCCGGTCAGCGCCGCCCAGCCCGGCTGCTCGCCCAGCATCCGGCCATCGGGGCTGTTGGTCCAGAGGACACCGTGCATGGCGGCGATGGCGGCGCGGAAGCGGCCGATGCTGCGATCCAGTTCCTCCTCGCGACGCGCGCGATCCTCGACGTCGAACGCCAGCAGATAGAGGCCTGTCACACGCCCGTCGGCATCGGTTCGCGGCAGGTAATGCGTTTCCAGCCGTCGGTCGCGCCGGTTCGCGGTCGTCAGCCGGACATCGCTGACGATGCGTTCCCCGGCCAGCGCACGCTCCATCAGCGGCCGACGCAGCGCGAACATCTCCTCGCCCAGCACCTCCGCGACGGTCCTGCCCAACATCCACTCCGGATCGCGGGCCATCCAGTGTTTGTAATAGGCGTTGGCGAAGCGATAGCGAAAATTCCGGTCGATATAGGCGATCAACACCGGCAAGGCGTCGCCGATCGACCGCACCTCCGTCAGGCTGCGCGCCAGCCGCCTTTCCGCACCCAGCCGGGCGGTGTTGTCGATCACCGTACCGAGCACGCCCGCGACCGCGCCGTCCTCGTCGCGGATCGGCGTGTAGAACAGGTCGAAGGTCAGTGTTTCCTCGACATCGCCGCGGCGCACGACGAAACTCTCGTTACGATGGGTGGCGACCTCTCCGGCGAAACCCCGCGCCAGTACGGCGGCGTTCCAGTCCCACGCCTCCGGCCAGATCGACCGGATGTCGCAGCCGAGCGCCTCCGGATGCCGGTCGTCCGCGATCGCGGCATAGCCGTCGTTATAGAGCATGACGCCGTCGCGCCCCCACATCAGAACCTGCGGCACGGGCGAGTTCAACAGCGTCTGCACGGTCACGCGCAGCACCGTCGACCATCGTTCGATCGGCCCGAGAGGGGTCGTGCTCCAGTCACAGCGCCGGATCAACCGCCCGCACTCGCCGCCCGCGACCGGCCAGCCGGGCATGTCCGATGCGGAAAGAGCGGAAAAGGGCATGTCACTGACATGCCACGCCGTATTCCACTGTCAACGGTGCGGAACCGGAACGATCATACTGCGCGAGGCGACTCATCCATTCGACCGTCGCGCGTTCATCGTTCAGGTCCGTCGCGCGGCATGGCCCCGCTTTACGCCCCCTCGCAACATTCTTGCTGGGCAATCGCGGCGGACGCGGCCACGGTATCGCGCGATGACACGGTTTTCCTTCACCGCGCAGGTGTTCGTCGGCATGGCGACGGGCCTGCTCCTGGGCTTCTGGGCACGGTCCCTCGGCGAGGCGAGCGCGCTGGCGGAAGCGTTGCGGATCGTCGGCGAGATCTTCGTACAGTTGCTGCGCGCGCTGGTCGTGCCGCTGGTGTTCACGGCGATCGTCGCATCGATCGCGGCGCTGCGCGATCTGGGCAACGCGGCGCGGCTGGTCGCGGGGACGCTGATCTGGTTCGCGATCACCGCGCTGATCGCGGTGGCGATCGGCCTGACGCTGGGCACGCTGATCCAGCCGGGCGTCCGCGCGGGCGTCGACATGGCCACGGCCATCGCGCCGACGACGCACGGATCGTGGCTCGATTTCCTGCGCGGACTGGTGCCGGCCAATATCCTCGGGCTGGGCGCGTCGACCAAGCTGGTCGATGGCGCGGCCACGACCACGCTGTCGTTCAACGTTCTGCAGATCATTGTCGTCGCGGTCGCGATCGGCGTCGCAGCGGTACGTACCGGCGATCAGGGCAGCGCGTTCCTGTCGTTCAACGCCTCGGCGCTGGCGATCTTCCGGCGCGTGCTGCGCTGGGTCGTGCGACTGACGCCGATCGGCACCGCCGGCCTGCTCGGCCATGCGGTCGTCGAATATGGCTGGCGGTCGCTGTCGGCGCTCGGCGCGTTCGCAGGCGCGGTCTATATCGGGCTGGGGCTGGTGCTGCTGGTCGTCTATCCGGTGCTGCTGCGGATCAACGGGCTGTCGGTGCGGCGGTTCTTCGCCGCGGCATGGCCGGCGATCCAGCTTGGTTTCGTCTCGCGCTCGTCGATCGCCACCCTGCCGGTGACCGAGGCGGCGGTGGAGCGGATCGGCGTGCCGCGTAGTTACGCTGCCTTCGCGGTGCCGTTCGCGGCGACGACCAAGATGGATGGATGCGCGGCGATCTATCCGGCCGTGGCGGCGCTGTTCGTCGCGCAATATTACAACATGCCGCTGCACGCGTCGGATTACCTGCTGGTCGTGCTGGTATCCGTCATCGGGTCGGCCGCCACCGCCGGGCTGACGGGGGCGCTCGTGATGCTGACGCTGACGCTGTCGACGCTGGGTCTGCCGCTGGAGGGCGCAGGGCTGTTGCTGGCGATCGATCCGATCCTCGACATGGGACGGACCGCGGTGAACGTCGCCGGACAGGCGCTGGTGCCGACGATCGTCGCCAAGCGGCAGGGATTGATCGACGCCATCGCCCCCGCCGATCCGCAGGCGATCCCGGTTCCAAGCTCTGCATGACGGCCCTCCGCATGATGGGAGCCGTGCAGCGCCTCCGGGCGCAGACCGGGCCGGCGCACGACGCGGTCGATGCCGCATTCGGCGGGCATGATCTGGGCGATCGCATCGCCTATGCCCGCTTCCTGACCGCGCATGCCCGCGCGCTGCCGGCGGTGGAGGCGGTACTGGCGGCACGTTCGGAACTGCCGGCGTGGCGGGAGCGGACCGGGATGCTGGCGGCGGACCTTGCCGATCTCGGGCTGGCGATGCCGGAACATTTGCCTTTCGTGATGCCAGACCGCCCCGGTGCGGCGTGGGGCGCGCTGTATGTAACGGAGGGATCGCGGCTTGGCGGAATCATGCTGGCCCGCGGCGTGCCGGAGGATCTGCCCGCGCGCTATCTGGGCGCGAAGCACCTGCCGGGCGAATGGCGAGCACTGCTGGCGGCGATCGATGCGGCAGGTGAAGCGGGTGGCGAGGCGTGGATCGAGGGCGCGGTGTCGGGGGCGGAAGCGTGTTTCGCGCTGTATGGGTGTGCGGTGGGTTAGGCGGTTTCGTCGCGTACTTCATTCCGCTTAGAAGCAACAGCAGCGTCCTCCCTGAGGAGGGCGGCCCAGGACAAGAAATCCGGCCTCTACCCCGCGGCGATCGGTGCGGTCAGGATCGCTCTCAGGCCCGGCGCATTGTCGACGAAGGCGATCTCGCCGTCAAGCTTGCCGACCATCGCGCCCATCATCCGGCTGCCGAAGCCCGCCTTGTCGCCGCTTTTGCCGCGGCCTTCGTCGGCGACGATCAGGCGGAGGCGGTTGCGGTGCTGTTCCAGTATGATCGCGATCGGGCCGACGCCGCCGTCATAGGCGTATTTGGTGGCGTTGATGACCAGTTCCGTCATCACCAGCCCCACCGCCACGGCGCGATCGGTGGGGATCAGCACGGGGGCGAGATCGGTGTGCATGCGCGACGCCCATTCGTCGCCGATCGACGCCTTCATGTCGCCGGCTAGTTCCTCCAGATAGCGCGACAGGTCGACCGATCCGATCTGGTCGTCGCGGTAGAGGCGACGGTGCACCAGCGCCACCGCCGACAGTCGCGCCTGCGCCTCCGTCAACTGTTCCGCGACCTCGCCCGGCCCCGCCGCGCGCGCCTGCATCGCAAGGAAGGCGGAGACGAGCTGGAGGCTGTTCTGGACCCTGTGATCCACCTCCTTCATCAGCAGGTCCTTCTGGGCGAGAGCGGCGTCCTTGTCCGCCAGCGTCCGCATCAGCTGCGCGTTCAGGTCGCGCAACTGCCGCGACCGGTGTGCGTCGTGGAACGCGCGGCGCAGGCGATGTGCGGCCTCCATTTCCTCCATCGTCCAGCGGCGCGACCGGCCGCGCACCTGCTCGGTCCAGGTCTCGAACGAGGCGCGGGGAGTCAGTTGCTCGCCGGGCGTCACACCCTGCTTGTGCGGATTGCCCGCCCACTCGACTTCCTCGACCTGCTCGATCCGGAACCACATCAGCGTCGCGCCGTCGTCGGCCAGCGGCATCGCGATCATCCCGCTGGCGCTGCCCGCATGGTCCACCAGATCGGGGCGCAGCCGACCCAGTTCCCGCGTCATCACGGGCTCGACGCCGCCCTGCACCCAGGCCGACAGCGTCCGCAGCAGGTCCGCGGGCGGACAATGGCCGGTGCAATCGACGCCGCCCCGGTGAACCCACGCGAACCCGTCCGCGTCGAGCATCCGCATCAGGTCGTCGCGCGACCGCCGCATCGCATCCGCCATGCCGCCATCGCCGGCCAGCTTCGGCAGCACCGCGTCCTCGGCCGCGCGCAGCCGCAACCGCTCGCGATAGGTTTCCGCCTCTTCCTTGGCACGGATCTGGCGCGCCAGCCCGGAGGCCAGCGTCGCCGCCGACGCGCGCACGTCCGGCGGCAGCAGCTTGGGCGTATCGTGGTGACATGCGATCAGGCCCCAGAGCAGCCCGTCCTTGACGATCGAGATCGACGCCGACGCCTGCACGCCCATATTGACCATGTACCGCAGGTGGATCGGCGACACGCTGCGAATGCCGATGTCCGAAAGGTCCAGCCCGGCATAGTCGGCGGGGCGGATCGGGGCGGGCGTGTAGTCGACGGTCGGGATCGCCCGCGCACGGTTGCGGATGTACAGCGCGCGCGCCTGTCGCGGAATGTCGGATGCGGGGAAATGGTGGTTCAGGAAGGTACCCAGCTTCGGATCGCGATCCTCCGCCACGACGCGCCCGGCATCGTCGTCGAGGAAGCGATAGACCATCACCCGGTCGAATCCGGTCAATTGGCGGAACGCCGACGCCGCGCGCGCGCACAACGCGTCCAGATCGCTCGCGCGTTCGAACGTGACCGCGAAGCCGTCCAGCCGCGACACCACCGCCGCCGCGCCGAGCGGCTGTTCGGCGGAGGGCTCCAGCTCCACCAGCCAGTGCCGGTCGCTGCGATGGATCGCGACATCCAGCCGCTCGCCCCCGGCGGTGACGACGGGCTGGGCGACGATCGCACCGACCGGGCCGGCGGAATCGCCGATCAGCGCGGCGACATCCTGATCCAGCAGATCGGACAGGTCGGCGCCGAGCCAGGCGGGTGACAACCGCTCCTCCAGCGCACCCGCACCGGCCACCACCGACAGCGACTGCACATCGGCGATCAGCAGCAGGCCGTGCGGCTGGATCGCGCCGGGAATATGGATCGGTTCGCGATCGCAGGCTGTCGTGTCCACGACCGCGTCCATCAGTCTCTGCGAAGCCATATTGTCCGGATGATCCTTTCCGGCCGGCATGGATCGGATCGGGCCGGAAAGCAATTAATCCGGATCAATCGCCGACGTTTGCGGAGGCCCCGGCAAACGTCAGATCTGGCTGATCAATTCCTTGATCCGGCCAGCCAGCGCCTCCATCGCGAACGGCTTGGTCATGACGTGCATGCCCGGATCGAGCTGACCGTTGCCGACGACCGCATTCTCCGCATAGCCGGTGATGAACAGGATGCTGAGATCGGGTCGCCCGACCCGGGCGGCGTCCGCCATCTGGCGGCCGTTCATCCCGCCGGGCAGGCCGACGTCGGTGACGAGCAGGTCGATCCGCACATCGGATTGCAGGACGCGCAGCCCCGCCGCGCCGTCCCCCGCCTCGATCGCGGCATAGCCCAGCTCCTCCAGCACCTCCACGACCAGCATCCGCACGGTCGGCTCGTCGTCGACGACCAGCACCGTCTGCCCCTCGATCGCGCGGGGCGCATCGGTCAGGTCGGGCATCGCGTCCGCCTGCTCTGCCGGACCCAGATGGCGCGGTAGATAGAGGCACAGCGTCGTCCCCTCCCCCACCTCCGAATAGATGCGGACCTGACCACCCGACTGGCGCGCGAAACCGTAGATCATCGACAGGCCGAGCCCGGTGCCGACGCCGATCGGCTTGGTCGTGAAGAACGGGTCGAATGCCTTGGCGATCACGTCCGGCGTCATGCCGGTGCCGGTGTCCGACACGCAGACCGAGACATACTGGCCCGGCGGCAGATCGCGCGCGCGCCCGGCGCGCTCGTCCAGCCAGCGGTTCGCCGTCTCGACGGTCAGCCGCCCGCCCTCCGGCATCGCGTCGCGCGCGTTGATGCAGAGGTTCAGCACGGCGTTCTCCAACTGGTTGGGATCGACCAGCGTCGTCCACAATCCGGCGGAGGCGACCACCTCCACCTCGATCGAGGGGCCGACCGTGCGCTGCACCAGCTCCTCCAGCCCGCCGATCAGCCGGTTGATGTCGGTCGGCCGCGGATCGAGGGTCTGGCGGCGGGAAAAGGCGAGCAACCGGTGCGTCAGGGCCGCCGCGCGCTTCGCCGCACCCTGCGCCGCCAGCGAGTAGCGTTCGACATCGGCGTAGCGGCCCTGCGCGATCCGGATGCCCAGCAGTTCGAGGCTGCCGATAATGCCGGTCAGCAGGTTGTTGAAATCATGCGCGAGGCCGCCGGAAAGCTGGCCGACCGCCTCCATTTTCTGGCTCTGGCGCAGTGCCTCCTCCGCCAGCATCAGTTCGCGCGTGCGCTCGGCGACCTGATCTTCCAGCGTTTCCGTCAGGCGCTTCTGTTCGGCCTCCGACCGGGCGCGCTCGGTCGCCGCGCGGACGCGGTCGGCGATCTCGCGCATCAGCGCCGTTTCATCGTCGCTCCACGGCCGCGGCACGGCGTTGGTGGCGAAGAACAGCGCCACGAAACGCCCCTGTTCCAGCAACGGCATGTTGACGAAGGACAGCGCGTCGATGCCCGCCAGCGCGTCCGCGGTCGTGCGGGTTCGCGGATCGATGCGGGCATCCGATACGATCACCGTATCGCCGCGCTTCAGATCCTCGATATACGAACCATAATCGCGAAATTGCAGCAGGCCGGCGATGCTGTTGACGCCGGGCGCGTTCCAGTCGCGGTCGATCAGGATCGTCTCGGCCGCAGGATCGATCACGCCATATCCGGCACGGCTGACATCCAGCGTCTTCGCCAACACCTCCGCGCCGATGCAGGCGATCTCACCCGGATCGGTCAGGTCGCGGATGCGGTCGCCCAGATCGAGCAACGCTTCCTGCCGCTTCTGCGCCAGCTTCTGCGACGTGATGTCGAAACTGACGCCCGGAAAGCGCAGCGGACGCCCGTCCACGCCCAACCGGCACCGGCCCTGCGCCGCCGCCCAGCGCACCGATCCGTCGGGCTGGACGAGGCGATAGGACGCAAGGAACTGCTCCCCCGTCGCCATCGCCGCCTCGATCAGCGCCTGCGTGCGCGGCAGGTCGGCGGGGTGGATGCCGCGGAAGAACTCCGTCAGCGGTGCGCCCAGCGCGGCGCGGACCGGGTCGACGCCGTACAATTCCGCAAAGCGACCGTCGGCATAGACGCGGTCGTTCGGCACGTCCCAGTCCCAGGTGCCGATGCCGCTGCCTGCGGTCAGCGCCTCCTGCAACCGCTCGTCGCTTTCACGCATCGACTGTTCGCTGCGCCGCCGTTCGGTCATGTCGGTGAAGATGATCCCGACCAGCCGGTCGGCGGGGTCGCCGACCCGCGACGCATGAACCTCGAACCAGCGGCCCATCGCGTCCGACCCGTTGTCGAACCGCGCCGGTTCCCCTGTCGTCGCGACGCGGCCGTACAGGTCGTACCAATGCTGCTCCAGCCCCGGCACCAGCTCGCTGGCCGTGCGACCGGCCGCGTCGACCAGCCCGGTCTGCCGTTCGAACGACGCGTTGACCCTCACGAAACGATAATCGACCGGACGTTCGCCGTCGAACAACACCTGCGCGACGCAGAACCCCGCGTCGGTCGCATCGAACAATTCGGCGTATACAGAGGTAGATAGCGTCGTCACGGGGGCAGTGGTCATGCGCTGCGCCCTATCACCGCGAGCCTGCCCCTGCCACCGTTAGCCTTGGTATCGCTCAGCCGGTCTTCTGGCAGGCGACGATCGCCGCGATCACGCTCAGCGTCTCCTCCGGGTCGCGGACGCGCACCGTGTCGAGGCCGAGTTCCTTGGCCGGATAGTCGTTGCCGCCGGGGAAGATCGCGTCGCCGATGAACATCATCGAATCGAGCGGGATGCCGCTCGCGTCGCGCAGCTTCTTCAGGCCGTACGCCTTGTCGACGCCCTTTTGCGTGATGTCGATCGAGGTCGCGCCGCCCATGTTGATCGACAGGTCCGGCAGCCGCTGCTTCAGGTCGGCCTGGATGATCTTGCGCTTCGCGAAATCGGGGTCCCAATGCTCCTTGGCGTCGATCGGCGCCTGCTGACCCAGCGCGCTGAAGGTGATCTGGCTACCGCGATCCTCGATCCGCTCGCCCCAGACCTGCTCCGGCACGAAGCCGGTCGCCTCCAGCGAGGTGTTGAACGCCGCGACGATCTCCTTGCGCTGCTCTTCGCTGAACAGTTCCGCATAGACGGCGGACCAGGCATCGTCCCTGAACGTGTAGAGCTTCGTGCCCGTCGTCGGCATCAGCCACAGCTTCGTCCGGTCCGCACGCGCCGGCAGGCGGCTGGCGACCTGCTTCTCGAACTGCGGCCAGTCGCCGCCGGAAATCACCGCGACGTTCGCCACGCCGAGCAGGTCGGCCAGCGCCTCGCCCATCGGCTCCTTCAACGGCTGCTTGCTCTCCGCCAGCGTTCCATCGAGGTCGAATGCGACGAGTTGCTTCATGAGTTTCCGTGCCCTTTGAGGATCATCGTGTCGATCGCGTGCGCGACCCCGTCTTCGTCGTTGCCGCGCGTGACGTGCGCGGCCTTTGCGCGCATCGCGTCAGGTGCATTGCCCATGACAATCGCGAAACCGACGCGCGCCAGCATCGGGATATCATTGGCCTGATCGCCGATCGCCGCCGTTTCCGCGAGCGGCACACCGAACGCATTCGCCAGTTCGGCAACGCCGGCGCCCTTGTTCGCCTCCAGCGCGGTGACGTCGAGATAATAGGTCTGGCTCTGCACCACCGTCGCCTGCTCGCCGAAGGCGGGCGCGACCTGCGCGTGGATGGAGCGCAGATACGGCTCATCGTCGCTGACGAACGTGATCTTGTCCGCGCGAGTCAGAATGTCGGCAAAATCGTCGGTAACGATCGGGGCCTGGTTCGACGCGACCCGCTCATGTTCGACATGCGTGCCCTCGCCGCTCGACGCATACCAGCGATCGTCCGCGAACACCCAGCGATCGACCTTCGCATCGCTGACCGAGTCCCAGATGCCGCGTGCGATACCGGCGGGGATGCGATGATGCTCGATGATCTCGCCCGACCGGCGGAACACGATCCCGCCGTTGAACGCGCCGATCGGCGCGTCTAGTTCCAGCGCGTCGGCAATCGGCATCACCCCCGACATCGGGCGTGCGGAAATGATCGTGAAGCCGATGCCGGCATCGCGCAGCCGTTGAACAGCGGCGATCGTGCCCGCCGTCAGCGCCTTTTGCCTGTCGACCAGCGTTCCATCGACGTCGGACACCACCAGGCGCGGCGTCGCAGGGGCTTTGCTCACTGCGGCATCTCGACATGGCCACCGAAGCCGAAGCGCATCGCCGACAAGACCTTGTCGCCATAGCTATGCTCGACGCGGCTTCGATAGCGGGCGAACAGGCTTGCGGTCAGCACATTGGCCGGCACCTTCTCCTCCATCGCGGCGTCGATCGTCCACTGACCCTCGCCGCTGTCGGCGACGTGGCCACTGAACTGGTCGAGCATCTCGTCCTTCGCCAGCGCGATGGCGGTCAGGTCGAGCAGCCACGACGAGATTACGCTGCCGCGTCGCCAGACCTCGGCGATGTCGGTTAGGTTCAGGTCGAAGCGTTCGTCCTCGGGCAGGATTTCCGACGACTTGGTCTTCAGTATGTCGAACCCCTCAGCATAGGCCTGCATCAGGCCGTATTCGATGCCGTTGTGGATCATCTTGACGAAATGGCCGGAACCCGCGGGACCGGCGTGGATATAGCCCTTTTCGGCACGGCCATCGACCTTGTCCGTGATGCGACCCGGCGTGCGGACGATGTCGCCCGTGCCCGGCGCAAGCGTGTCGAAGATCGGGTCGAGCAGATCGACGGTTTCCCTGTCGCCGCCGATCATCATGCAATAGCCGCGTTCGCGACCCCAGACGCCGCCGGACGTGCCGACATCGACATAGTGAAGCTGCTTCTCGGCCAGCATTTTCGCGCGGCGGATATCGTCCTTGTAGAAGCTGTTGCCGCCGTCGATCACGATGTCGCCCGGCTGCGCCGCCTCTGCGATCGTGCCGATCGTCTGCTCCGTGATCTGACCGGCGGGCAGCATCACCCACCAGATCGCCGGGCTGTCCAGCTTGCCGCGTGCCTCATCCAGCGATGCTGCACCCTCCGCACCGTCGGCGACGATCTTCGCCACGGCATCGGCGTCGCGGTCGAAGGCGACGATCTGGTGCCCGCCCTCCATCAGGCGGCGCGCCATGTTCCCGCCCATCCGGCCGAGGCCGATCATCGCGATCTTCATTTCGTCATCCCAGTTGGAGGTCGTTTCGCTGCACAAGTCCGGCGCGGCGAGGGAGTTCCGTGCGACAAGCCCCTGCCCCGACGGGCAGGGGCTTCAAACATCACGCCTCCGCCGGCTGCTTCTGCGCGATCGCACCCAGCAGATCGTCGAACGCCTTGGCAAAGGAGGCGACGCCCTCCTCGACCAGTCCGCCGGTGACGCCGTCGAGATCGAGGCCGAGCCGCTCGGCCTCCGCCAGCACGTGGCGCGACGCATCGACGTCGGTCGTCAGCGTCTGCGCGACCGTGCCACGCTCGCGGAACGCGTCCATCGTCTTCGGCGGCATCGTGTTGACCGTTTCCGGTCCGATCAACTCATCGACGTACAGCGTATCGGGATAGGCCGGGTCCTTGACACCGGTCGAAGCCCACAACAGCCGCTGCGGTTGTGCGCCCCTGGCGGCAAGCGCCTGCCAGCGATCGGACGCGATGAAGTCCTGATACCAGGCATAGGCCAGCTTGGCGTTGGCGATGGCGACCTTGCCGCGCAGCGCCTTCAGCGCCTCGCTATCCGCATCGCCGTCCTTCACGCGCTCATCGATCTTCGCGTCGATCTTGCTGTCGATGCGGCTGACGAAGAAGCTGGCGACCGACGCGATACGATCGATCGGCTGGTTCTGGCGGACACGTTCTTCCAGCCCCATCGCATAAGCTTCGGCGACGCGCTGGTAATCCTCCTGCGAGAACAGCAACGTGACGTTGACGTTGATCCCGGCCGCGATCGTCGCGGCGATGGCGGGCGCACCGGCGGGTGTGCCGGGGATCTTTATCATCAGGTTCCGGCGATCGACGGCGTCCCACAGCTTGCGCGCCTCGGCGATCGTCGCATCCGTGTCGTCGGCGATGTACGGCGACACTTCGAGGCTGACATAGCCATCCTTCGACTCCAGCCGATCGTAGACGGGCTTCAGCGTTTCCGCCGCCGCCTTGATGTCCTGGATCGCGAGATGCTCGTACCGGTCGATCGTCGCCGCGCCGGGGTTCTCCTTGTCGAACGCGGCCAGCGTGCCGTCATAGGCGTCGCCATGGCCCATCGCCTTTTCGAAGATCGACGGGTTGGACGTGACGCCGGTCAGGCCGTCGGCCTCGACCAGCTTCTCCAGCCCGCCCTCCTCGAGGAACTTGCGGTCGACGAAATCCAGCCAGACGGCGGTGCCGGCGGCGGACAGGTCACTCAGCTTACCCATTGCGCTTCTCCATCACGTCACGCGCGACCTTGACGATGTTGTCGACCGTGAAGCCGTATTTGTCCTGCAACTTGGCGATCGGGGCGGATGCGCCGAACGTCGACATCGTGATCGTCGCGCCGTCGAACCCGACGTAACGATCCCAGCCCATCGATCCCGCCATCTCGACCGCCACGCGTGCCGTCATGTCGCGCGGCAGCACGGAGTCGCGATACGCCTGATCCTGCAACTCGTACCGATACCAGCTCGGCATCGACACGACGCGGCTGGCGACGCCCTCCGCTTTCAGCCGCTCGTGAGCCTCTACGACCAGCGATAATTCGCTGCCGGTCGCGATCAGGATCACCTGCGGGTTCTCGCTATCGGCCAGCACGTAGCCGCCCTTCATCACACCCTCGGCGCTGGCATACTTGTCACGATCGAGCGTCGGCAGCGCCTGCCTCGACAGGATCAGCGCGGTCGGACGATCCGCCTTCTCCAGCGCGGCCCGCCATGCCCAGGCCGTCTCGTTCGCATCGCCCGGCCGGATCGTGTCGAGGCCGGGGATCGCGCGCAGCGTCGCCAGATGCTCGATCGGCTGGTGGGTCGGGCCGTCCTCGCCGACGCCGATCGAGTCGTGGGTGAAGACCCAGATCGCGCCCAATTCCATGATCGCCGACAGGCGAATCGGCGCCCGCATGTAATCCGCGAACACGAGGAAGGTAGAGCCGTAGGAGCGCAGGTGCGACAGCGCCATGCCGTTCACGACCGCGCCCATGCCATGCTCGCGGACGCCGAAGTGGAAGTTGGTGCCGCCATAATTGTCCGCCTCGAACGACGGCGCGCCCTTGATGTCGGTCTTGGTCGAGGGCGCGAGGTCGGCCGATCCGCCGATCAACCACGGCGTCTTGCCGACGATCGCGTTCAGTACCTTGCCACCGGAGTCGCGGCTCGCGACACCCTTTGCGTCAGCCGGGAAGACGGGGATGTCGGCATCCCAGTCGTCGGGAAGCTTGTCCTTCAGCAGCAGGTCGAGTTCCGCGGCCTGCTCAGGGTGGGACGAGCGATACGCGTCCGTCAGCTTGACCCACGCGTCGCGCAGCGGCTGGCCGCGATCCGACACCGCGCCGCGGAAGCTGTCGACGACGCCGTCCGGCACGCGGAACTGCTCGTCCTCGGGCCAGCCATAGGCCTTCTTGGTGGCGCGTATATTATCCTCGCCCAGCGGCTCGCCATGCGCCTTCTCGCTGCCGGCCTTGGGGCTGCCCCAGCCGATGACGGAGTGGACGACGATGAAGGTCGGCCGATCCGTGGTCGCGCGGAACGTCTCGAACGCGCTGGTCAGCGCCGCGATATCGTTGGCATCGTCGACATGGATGACGTTCCAGCCGTACGCCTTCATCCGCAGCCCGACGTCCTCGTCGAACGCCAGATCGGTGCCACCCTCGATCGAGATGTGGTTGCTGTCGTAAACCCAGCACAGGTTCGACAGCTTGAGATGACCGGCAAGGCTGGCCGCCTCGGCGGACACGCCCTCCATCATGTCGCCGTCGCCGCAGACGGTGTAGACATCGTGGTCGAACAGCTTGAACCCGTCACGATTATACCGCGCCGCCAGCCAGCGCTCGGCGATCGCCATGCCGACCGAATTGCCGCAACCCTGCCCCAGCGGGCCGGTCGTCGTCTCGACACCCGTGGTGTGCCGGTATTCCGGATGGCCCGGCGTCTTGGACGAAAGCTGACGGAACTGGCGGATATCGTCGAGACTGACCGCCTCCTTCCCCGTCTTGTTACCCTCGGCATCGATCTCCGCGACACCCGCCAGATGCAGGATGGAATACAGAAGCATCGACGCGTGGCCGACCGACAGCACGAAGCGGTCGCGGTTCGGCCAGTCGGGGTGCGCGGGATCGTAACGCAGGAAGCGGTTCCAGATCGTCCAGCCGACCGGCGCGAGCGCCATCGGCGTGCCGGGATGGCCCGAATTGGCCTTCTGCACCGCGTCCATAGACAGCGTGCGGATGGTATCGATCGCCAGCCGCTCCGGGCTGCCGTCCTCGTGCAGGGATGCGGCCGCAGGAGTGGCGGTCTGGGTATCGGACATGAATGGAACCTCGCTCTGGTCGAAGGGCGGAACGCGCAGCCGCCGGTCGGGTTGCGACTGGTCGCTCCCCTAGCGAGAAGAGGAGGGCCGTGCCAGTCCCGCCCGTTCCGTTCTCGTAACGACGCCGCCCTCCGCAATATATGCGGCATCGACCTGCGTCAGGAACAGGCCATGGCCAACGACTCCGGGGATGCGCCCGATCGCGTCCGACAGGCATTCCCAGTCGCGGTACGCGCCGACATCGCAGTCGAGGACGCGATGACCGTTGTCCGTCCGGTAATCGCCGCGCCACGTAGCGGACCGCACCAGCCCCGCGATGCGCGACGCGACGAAGCCGGCGGCGAACGGCAGCACCTCCACGGGCAGCTTCGCCGCACCGATCGCCTCGACGCGCTTGCTGCCATCGGCGATCACGATCATGCGGCGGCTGGCGCAGGCCACGACCTTTTCGCGCAGCATCGCTCCGCCCGCACCCTTGATCGCGCGGAACTGTGCGTCGATCTCGTCCGCCCCGTCGATCGTCAGGTCCACCGTCGCGACGTCCGCGAAATCGCGAACCCGGATGCCGAGCGACCGGGCCAGATCGGCGCTGGCGTTCGACGTCGCGACAGCGTCGATGTGCAGCTTCAGCCTGCCGATTGCGCGGATCGCGTGCGCCGCCGTCGACCCGGTGCCCAGACCGACCAGCATTCCGTCCACAACTTCCCCCGCCGCCGCCTCGGCCGCCAAGCGTTTGTCAGTATCGGTATCGGCAGAATCGTGGTGCATGGACGCCTAACCCGTGAAAGTCCGTTTCGGACCTTGGCAGTCGCACACTAAAATCGATCGCAGGGGCATTTTCTGGGCTGCAACCATTTCCGATCTGGGACATTAAGGATCGGTTCCGGGGCTCCGGTGTACCAGACGGACACGCTCAACTTGAAATTTCAGAATGTGCGGCCCGCGGCCGCGGGCATCGCGATTGGCCTCGCCCTGACGCTCGGCGCATGCGGTGGGGGTGAGTCGGCGCAAAAAGGTGCGGGTAAGGGTGGTCAGCAGCCGGGCCGCGGTACGCCTCAGGTCGGGTTTGTGGTGGTGCAGCCGACCGATGCGGCGCTGGTCACCGAACTCGCCGGCCGTACGACTGCGTTCGAGAGCTCAGACGTCCGCCCGCAGGTGACCGGTATCATCCGCCGCCGCTTCTTCACCGAAGGTGCGCTCGTGACGCGTGGGCAACCTCTCTACGAGATCGACCCGCGGCTGTACCGCGCCGCCGCCAACGAGGCGCGTGCCAACCTCGCCAGCGCGCGCGCCAATCAGGAAGCGACCCGCATCCTTGCCGAGCGCTATCGTCCGCTGGCGGAGATCGAGGCGATCTCGAAGCAGGATTATACCAACGCCGTCGCGCAATCGCGTCAGGCGACCGCTGCCGTCGGCCAGACCCGCGCCGCGCTGGAGACGGCGCAGATCAACCTGCGCTTCACCACCGTACCCGCGCCGATCACCGGCCGGATCGGCCGGTCGCTGTTCACCGTCGGCGCATTGGTGTCCGCGACGCAGGCCGACCCGCTGGCGCAGATCCAGCGGCTCGACCCGATGTTCGTGGATATCCAGCAATCCGCCGACGCGCTGCTGTCGCTGCGTCGCAGCCTCGCCTCGGGCGGGGTGACGTCGACGACGGCGCAGGTCCGGCTGAAGCTGCCGGACGGCGGCGATTACGGCCAGACAGGCACGATCGAGTTTTCGGAGGCGCTGGTCGATCCCACCACGGGCACCACGACGCTGCGCGCCCGCTTCCCTAATCCGCAGGGCATATTGTTGCCCGGCATGTTTGTCCGCGCCAGTTTCGCGCAGGCGATCAATCGCCGCGCCTTCCTCGTCCCGCAACAGGGCGTCAGCCGTAATCCGCAGGGTCAGGCGACGGTCATCATCGTCGGCCCCGGCAACAAGGCGGTCCAGAAGAAGGTCGTCGCGGAGCGCACCCAGGGCGAATACTGGGTCGTGACCGAAGGGCTGAACCAGGGCGACAGGATCATCGTCCAGGGCCTGTCGAAGCTGCGCCCCGGCCAGCAGGTTCAGCCGGTCCCGGCCAATACGCCGCAGCGGGTGCAGGCACCGCCCAGGGACGGTGAAGGCGGCGGCGACTCCGCGCAGAAGAAGGCCGGCTGACCTCCTCATGATTAGCCGCATCTTCATCGATCGCCCGATCTTCGCCTGGGTGATCGCGATCATCATCATGCTGGGCGGCGTCGGCGCGATCCTCGGCCTGCCGATCGCGCAATATCCCGACGTCGCGCCGCCGCAGGTGTCGATCCGGGCCACCTATCCGGGTGCGAACGCGCAGACGTTGCAGAACGCCGTCACGCAGGTGGTCGAGCAGACGCTGACCGGCATCGACGGCTTGCTGTATTTCCAGTCGTCGTCGTCCAGCCGCGGTCAGGTGACGATCACCTGTACGTTCGACAAGAGCGTCGATCCCGACATCGCGCAGGTTCAGGTCCAGAATCAGGTTCAGCAGGCGCTCGCCCGCCTGCCGCAACAGGTGCAGCAACAGGGCCTGATCGTCCGCAAGTCCAACCCGGACTTCCTGCTGATCGCCGCCGTCTACGACTCCACCGACCGCTCGACCAACCGCGACGTGTCGGATTACCTGACCTCCACGTTGCAGGATCCGCTGGGCCGTACGCCCGGCGTCGGCGACACCAACGTGTTCGGATCGCAATACGCGATGCGGATCTGGCTCGATCCGAACAAGCTCAACAGCTTCCAGCTGATCCCCGCGGATGTCGTCAGCGCGGTGCAGGCGCAGAACGCCGAAGTCGCGGCGGGCGAGATCGGCGGGCAACCGTCGTCCGACAAACAGTATCTGAACGCCGTCGTCACAGCGCAGTCGCGCCTCCAGACGCCCGAGCAGTTCCGCAACATCATCCTGAAGACGACGACCGGCGGCGCGGCCGTGCGCGTATCCGATGTCGGCTGGGTCGAGCTGGGGGCGGAAAACTACGCGGCGCGCAGCCGCATCAACCAGCATCCCGGCGCCGGTATCGCCGTGCTGCTCGCCCCCGGTGCGGACGCTCTGGAAACCGCCGAGCTGGTCAAGGCGCAGGTCGAGGCCGCGGCGAAGAACTTCCCGCCCGGCTACGAATATACCTTCGTCAACGACTCGACCGAGTTCATCAAACTATCGATCGAGGAGGTCGTGAAGACCCTGATCGAGGCGGTGATCCTCGTCGTCATCGTCATGTTCGTGTTCCTGCAAAGCTGGCGCGCGACGCTGATCCCGACGATCGCGGTGCCCGTCGTGCTGCTCGGCACGTTCGCCGTCTTCTATCTCGCCGGTTTCTCGATCAACACGCTGACGCTGTTCGGCCTCGTGCTGGCGATCGGCCTGCTGGTCGACGATGCGATCGTCGTCGTCGAGAATGTCGAGCGCCTGCTGGAAGAGAATCCCGAAATGTCGCCGCGGGAGGCGACGATCCAGTCGATGGACGAGATCACCGTTGCGCTAATCGCGATTGCCCTCGTCCTGTCAGCGGTGTTCCTGCCGATGGCGTTCTTCGGCGGATCGACCGGCGTCATCTATCGTCAGTTCTCGCTGACGGTCGTATCGGCGATGGTCCTGTCGGTGGTCGTCGCGCTGGTGCTGTCGCCCGCGCTAACGACGACCCTGCTGAAGCAGAAGCATGCCACGGACGAGCATGGCGACCCGATTCAGGAGGGCTGGCTGGGCCGGAAATTCCCGAAGGTCGCGCATGTCTTCGCCCGCGCTCGCGACAATTTTAACAACTGGTTTGATCGCACCTCGGACCGCTATGTCGATGCGATCAAGAAGATCATCGCGGCGAAATGGCTGTGGCTGGGCATCTATGCCGGCGTCGTCGTGCTGCTCGCGGTGCTGTTCCTGCGGATGCCGACCGGCTTCCTGCCGACCGAGGATCAGGGCATTGCGATCGTCCAGTTCCAGCTGCCTCCCGGCGCGACCCAGAACCGTACGTTCGAGGTCCAGAAGGAGGTCGAGAACTACTTCGTCAACAACGAGGGCGCGAATGTCGCCACCGCCTTCTCGGTCAGCGGCATCGGTGGCGGCGGCGCGCCGGGCGGACAGAATACGGGTCTCGGCTTCGTCGCGCTGAAGGACTGGTCGTTGCGCGAGGGCAAGGAGAACTCCGCCGACGCGATCACGCAGCGCGCTTCCGCCGCGTTCGCCGGACTTCGCGACGCGCAGGTCTATGCGCTGGTGCCGCCGGCGGTGCGCGGTCTGGGCCAGTCGAACGGCTTCACGATCGAACTGCAGAATACCAGCGGCATGAGCCTGCAACAGTTCGAGGAGGCGCGGGACAAGCTGCTCGCCGCCGCCTCCGGAGAGCCGTCGCTGGTTGGCGTGCGCCTGACCGAACTACCCGACGTGCCCAACGTGAAGGTCAATGTCGATCCGCAGAAGCTGGCGACGCTGGGCCTGACGCAGGCGACGGTCAACTCTACGCTGTCGACCGCTTGGGGCGGCCAGTACGTCAACGACTTCCTCGACCGCGGACGCGTGAAGCGCGTCTTCGTTCAGGGCGACGCGCCGTACCGGTCGAAACCGGACGACATCAACCAGTGGTTCGTACGCGGATCGTCCGGGCAGATGGCTCCTTTCTCTTCCTTCGCGACGACGTCGTGGGAGCAGGCGCCGGTGTCGCTGTCGCGCTTCAACGGCATCCAGAGCTTCGAATTCCAGGGTTCGGCCGCGCCGGGGCAAAGCTCGGGTCAGGCGCTGGAGACGATGCGACGGCTCGCCAGCCAGATTCCGGGGACGTCGGTCGCACTGGCGGGGCTGTCGTTTCAGGAGGACGTTTCCTCCGGTCAGGCCCCGATCCTCTACGGCCTGTCGATCCTCGTCGTGTTCCTGTGCCTCGCCGCTCTCTACGAAAGCTGGTCGATCCCGTTCGCGGTGCTGCTCGTCATCCCGCTGGGGCTGATCGGCGCGATCGCCTTCGTCACGCTGCGCGGGCTGACCAACGACGTGTATCTCCAGATCGGCCTGCTGACGACGATGGGGCTGGCGGCGAAGAACGCGATCCTGATGATCGAGTTCGCGGAGCAGGCGGAACGGAAGGGCGCGCGGGTCATCGACGCCGCATTGCAGGCCGCCAAGATCCGTCTCCGCCCGATCCTGATGACGTCGTTCGCGTTCATCTTCGGCGTGTTGCCGCTGGCCATCTCGACCGGCGCGGGCGCGAACAGCCGGATCGCGATCGGTACGGCGGTGATCGGCGGCATGTTGTCGGCGACCTTCCTCGCGATCTTCTACATCCCGCTGTTCTTCGTCCTCGTCCGCCGCGGCGTTCGCGACGGTATCGCCAGGCTGCGCGGTCGCCCGACGGGTTTCCAGGGCAAGGACGGGCATGGCCAGGGGCACGATGACGACGGCAGCGAGCCTTATGGCCCGCCCGAGCTTCAGGGACCACAAAGGCCGCAAAACCGGCCGGAGCCCGCATGATGCGCAAGCCGATCCTCTCCATCGTCCTCGCCGCGACCGCGCTGTCGGCCTGCTCGTTCGCGCCGAAATATGTTCGTCCCGAACTTCCGACGCCGCAATCATGGCCGGTCGGCGACGCGTATCTGCGTCAGACCGAGGCGGCGCTGCCGTCGGTCAGCTTTCCGGCAGTGTTCACCGACCGCCGATTGCAGACGTTGATCGAGCAGGCGCTGGTCAACAACCGCGACCTGCGCATCGCCGCTGCGAACATTCAGGCGGCGCGCGCGCAGTACCGCGTCCAGCGATCCGACCTGTTCCCGCAGGTCGATGCGACCGGCCGCTACACCTATTCCGGCGGCGGTCGCGGTGCGACGACGACCGCGGGCGGCGGCACCGGTGGGACCGGTGGGACCGGTACGGGCGGAACCGGCGGCACGGGGACGGGTGGCACCGGGGGGACGGGCGGCACCGGCACGATCATCACGACGTCGGGCGGCGGCAGCGCCTTCTCCGCCGGGCTGGGCATCACCGCATTCGAAATCGACCTGTTCGGCCGCGTCCGCAGCCTGACCCGCGCCGCGCTCGACCGGTATTTCGCCACGGAGGCCGCGGCGCGCGCCACGCGCCTGACGCTGGTCGGCGACATCGCCGATGCGTGGCTGACCTATGCGGCGGACCAGAGCCTGCTCCGGATCGCGCAGGACACCGCATCCTCGGCGCAGCGCTCCGTCGTGCTGACGCGCGCGCGCTTGCGTGGCGGCATCTCGCCGCGCACCGACGTGGCGCAAGCCGAGCAGATCCTAGCGACCGCCGAGAGCGACCTCGCGCTCCAGCGGACGGCGGTCGCGCAGGATGCCAATGCACTGCAGCTGCTGGTCGGCGCGCCGGTCGATCCGGCCCTGCTGCCAGCAACGCTGGACGAGGCCGCGGCGACGGTCGCCGCTCTGCCCGCCGGGCTGGACTCGCAGATCCTGCTGCGCCGTCCCGACGTGGTGCAGGCCGAATACGAATTGCGCGCCACCAATGCGGAGATCGGCGCGGCGCGGGCCGCGCTGTTTCCGACGATCTCGCTCACCGGACTCGTCGGCTTCGCATCCAACGCGTTGTCGTCGCTCTTCAAGGGGGACAGCTTCACCTATTCGGTCGCGCCGAACGTGGGCTACCCGATCTTCCGCGCCGGCGCGGGCCGGGCGGGCGTCGTATTCAGTCAGGCGCAGCGCGATGCCGCGCTCGCCACCTACGAACGCGCGATCCAAAGCGCGTTCCGCGAGACCGCGGATGCGCTCGCGCGGCAGGGCACGATCGACCAGCAGTTGAGCGCCAATCGCCGCTTCGCCGCCGCCGCCGCCGATACGCTGCGGCTGACCGATGCGTCGTACCGGGGCGGCATCTCGCCGTTCCTCAACACCCTCGATGCGCAGCGGTCCTTCTACACCGCCCAGCGCCAGTTCGTCGCGACCCAGCTGACCGCCGCTTCCAACCGCGTAACGCTCTACCGCGTGCTCGGCGGGGATTCGACGCTGGATGCGACGGCGAACGGACCACGCCCGCTCGCCGCTCCTTCGGGACCGCCAACCACCGCAACGCCTTGACGTCGCTCGCCGGCAGGGGGAGGGTCGCGGCATGAACCATGTCATCCGTCGTTTCCGCCCTGCCGATCGCGACGCGATGCTCGCCTTCGCGGCCGGGCTGCCCGAGCATGACCTGCTGTTTCTGGGCCGCGACCTGCGCCAGCCGCGGGTGATCGCGGCGTGGCTGGAGGCGATCGAGGCGGGCTGGATCGACAGCTTCCTCGCGGCGGATGCGGACGGCGTCATCATCGGCAGCGCCGCACTGGTCCGCGATCCGCACGGCTGGAGCGCGCATGTCGGCGAAGTCCGGCTGCTCGTCATGGCGGACCGGCGCGGCCACGGGCTGGGCCGCGATCTGGTGGAGGCGGTGTTCGCCGCCGCCACCGCGCACGGCCTCGCCAAGCTGACCGCGTCGATGACCGTCGATCAGGCCGGGTCGCGAACCTTGCTGGAAAGCGTCGGCTTCCATCAGGAGGCGCTGTTGGCCCGGCACGTCCGCGACCAGTCGGGCACGGCGCACGATCTGGCGATCCTCGCCTGTCCGATCGGCGGCTGATCCGGACCCGATCCACCGACCTGCACGTTGCACGATCGACTTCAACGAAAGGGACACCGTCATCATGAGTATCTTCGGATCGATCAAGGACGCGATCTTCGGCCATCCCGCCGCCGCGGACACGAAGCCCACGCCAGCCCCGACTCCTGCTCCGGCCGCCGCTGCGCCCGCCCCGACACCCGCATCTGCACCAGCACCGGCCGCGCCGAAAACGGTCGACGCCGATGCGGCGCTGGAGAAGATCTACCACTCCAAGGGCGATCCCGACCTGAACTACAAGAGCTCGATCGTCGACCTGATGAAGCTGATCGGCATGGACCCCACCCTCGACAACCGGAAGCAGCTGGCGACGGAGCTGGGCTACGAAGGTGAGAAGGACGGCTCGGCAGAGATGAACATCTGGCTGCACAAGCGCGTCATGGAGCGCATCCGCACCGGCCAGTGACGCAAGGTCCGGCACCCCCTCCTAGAAAGGAGAGGGTGCCGACGGTCGGCTACTCCCCTGCCCCGCCCTTCATCGGCGCGACCGCGTCGCGGCCGAACTGCATGATGAGCTCGCCGATCTCCCGGGCCTGCGCCATCGACCGGTTGCTCTGTTCGCGCAGATAATCGCCCTGGATCTTCATGACTTCCGAAATGTCTTTGGCGCCTGCCGCTTCCCGCATCGCATTGAACGCCTCGCGCGCATTCTGTTCGGCCTGATCGATCATCCTGACGCCGATGGTGGAGCCGCCCTCCACCATCTTCTCGCCGGACGCCTTCATGGCTTCGCCCGCACGACGCGCCGGCTCGGTGATTCGATCGTGAAACTGGCCCTGCCCGGCCGTGCTCGCAGTATTGTCGTCTGTCATCGTCCGCATCCTCTCGGTGGGGGCGACACACCGCCGCCCTCTCGGCGATCCCAACCGGCATCAAGGCCGGAGGTTGCGCGGCCCTTTGACATCAGCCGACCCGGTGCCTATATCGCCCTCATCACCACAGCTTCCGGGAAATGGTATGCCGTCGCGCAGCATGCCGATCGAATGGGAAGCTTGCGGTTCTTGGACGCCGAAAGCCGACGCAGGATTGCGATCGGCT
This sequence comes from Sphingomonas sp. Leaf343, assembly GCF_001423765.1. GTDB lineage: Bacteria > Pseudomonadota > Alphaproteobacteria > Sphingomonadales > Sphingomonadaceae > Sphingomonas. The sequence goes on along the minus strand of NZ_LMPG01000001.1, from coordinate 545,750 downwards.
TTTTTGCGTCCGACCTATGCGCCGGCAATTCTGGCTGACGAGGCACTGTATTCCTATGGCAACCAAGGCAATCGACGGCGGCAGCGCCCGGCGGGTCGAAAGCGGCACCGCCAAGCGGCGTATCCGCAAGGTGTTCGGCAACATCCACGAAGTCGTGCAGATGCCGAACCTGATCGAGGTTCAGCGGGAAAGCTATGAGCAGTTCCTGCGCTCGGACAAGGCCACCGGCCACGTGTCGGGTCTGGAGAAGACGCTGCGCAGCGTGTTCCCGATCCAGGATTTCGCCGGCACCGCCTATCTCGATTTCGACGATTACGTCCTCGAACCGCCCAAGTTCGACGTCGAGGAATGCCGCCAGCGGGGCATCACCTATGCGGCGCCGATGCGCGTCACCCTGCGCCTGACCGCGTTCGAGGTCGATCCGGATACCGAGGCCAAGTCGGTCATCGATATCAAGGAGCAGGACGTCTACATGGGCGACATGCCCCTGATGACGGAGAACGGCACCTTCTTCATCAACGGCACCGAGCGCGTCATCGTGTCGCAGATGCACCGTTCGCCGGGCGTACTGTTCGACCATGATCGCGGCAAGACCCATGCCAGCGGCAAGTACCTCTTCGCCGCGCGCGTCATTCCGTATCGCGGGTCTTGGCTCGATTTCGAGTTCGATGCCAAGGACATCGTCAACGTCCGCATCGATCGCAAGCGCAAGCTGCCGGTGACGGCGCTGCTCTACGCGCTCGGCATGACGAGCGAGGACATCCTCAACGAATTCTACAACCGCGTGACCTATGTCCGCGGTCAGGGTGGCTGGATCATCCCGTTCGCGGCCGAGAACTGGCGCGGCGTGAAGCCGTTGTTCGACATCGTCGACGCATCGTCGGGCGAGGTGGTGTTCGCCGCCCAGCAGAAGATCAGCCCACGCGCCGCCAACAAGGCAGCCAAGGATGGTCTGACCGAGCTGCTGATCCCGACCGAGGAAATCTACGGCCGCTACTCCGCCTACGACCTCATCAACGAGACGACGGGCGAGATCTATGTCGAGGCCGGTGACGAGATCGGTGCCGACAATCTCGAGAAGCTGGATCAGGCGGGTATCGAGCGTATCGAGCTGCTCGACATCGACCATGTCTCGACCGGTCCGTGGATCCGCAACACGCTGAAGGCCGACAAGGCCGAGGAGCGCGAGCAGGCGCTGTCCGACATCTACCGCGTCATGCGCCCCGGCGAGCCGCCGACGCTGGAGACGGCGGAGTCGCTGTTCGCCGGCCTGTTCTTCGATCCCGACCGGTACGACCTGTCGGCGGTCGGCCGCGTCAAGCTGAACATGCGCCTCGACCTCGATGCCGAAGACACCGTCACGACGCTGCGGACCGAGGACATCCTCGCCGTGGTGAAGACGCTGGTCGGCCTGAAGGACGGCAAGGGCGAGATCGACGACATCGACAATCTCGGCAACCGCCGCGTACGTTCGGTGGGCGAGCTGCTCGAGAACCAGTACCGCGTCGGCCTGCTGCGGATGGAGCGCGCCGTGAAGGAGCGCATGTCGTCGGTGGACGTGTCGACGGTGATGCCGAACGACCTCATCAACGCCAAGCCGGCGGTCGCCGCGGTGCGTGAATTCTTTGGCTCGTCGCAGCTGTCGCAGTTCATGGATCAGACCAATCCGCTGTCCGAAGTGACGCACAAGCGTCGCGTTTCGGCGCTCGGCCCGGGCGGTCTGACACGTGAGCGTGCGGGCTTCGAAGTCCGCGACGTTCACCCGACCCACTACGGTCGCATCTGCCCGATCGAAACGCCGGAGGGCCCGAACATTGGCCTCATCAACTCGCTGGCGTCGTTCAGCCGGGTGAACAAGTACGGCTTCATCGAGACGCCGTACCGCAAGGTCGTGGACCACAAGGTCACCGACGACGTCGTCTATCTGTCGGCGATGGAGGAGGCCAAGCACACGATCGCGCAGGCTTCCGCCGAGCTGGACGAGAATGGCGGCTTCTCCGAGGAGCTGGTGTCGTCGCGTCAGGCGGGCGAGTTCCTGATGGCGCTGCCCGACAACGTCACGCTGATGGATGTCAGCCCGAAGCAGCTGGTGTCGGTCGCCGCGTCGCTGATCCCGTTCCTGGAAAACGACGACGCCAACCGCGCCCTGATGGGTTCGAACATGCAGCGTCAGGCGGTGCCGCTCGTCCAGGCCGAGGCGCCGTTCGTCGGAACCGGCATGGAAGAGACGGTGGCACGCGATTCCGGCGCGGCGATCTCGGCGAAGCGCGCCGGTATCGTCGATCAGGTCGATGCCTCGCGCATCGTGATCCGCGCCACGGGTGACGTCGATGCCGGCAAGTCGGGCGTCGACATCTACACCCTGATGAAGTTCCAGCGCTCGAACCAGTCGACCTGCATCAACCAGCGTCCGCTGGTGAAGGTGGGCGATGTCATCAACGCCGGCGACGTGCTGGCCGACGGTCCGTCGACCGAGTTCGGCGAGCTGGCGCTGGGCCGCAACGCGCTCGTCGCGTTCATGCCCTGGAACGGCTACAACTACGAGGATTCGATCCTCATCAGCGAGCGGATCGTGAAGGACGACGTGTTCACGTCGATCCACATCGACGAGTTCGAGGTGATGGCCCGCGACACGAAGCTGGGGCCTGAGGACATCACGCGCGACATCCCCAATGTCGGCGAGGAAGCGCTGCGCAACCTCGACGAGGCGGGCATCGTCTATATCGGCGCAGAGGTCGAGCCGGGCGATATCCTGGTCGGCAAGATCACACCGAAGGGCGAAAGCCCGATGACGCCGGAGGAAAAGCTGCTCCGCGCCATCTTCGGTGAGAAGGCGTCGGACGTGCGCGACACGTCGCTCCGCCTGCCGCCGGGCGTTGCCGGCACGATCGTCGACGTCCGCGTCTTCAATCGCCACGGCATCGACAAGGACGAGCGTGCGATGGCGATCGAGCGCGAGGAGATCGAGCGCCTGAAGAAGGACTCGGACGACGAGCGCACCATCCTGAACCGTGCCACATGGTCGCGCTTGCGCGAGATGCTGCTCGATCAGGTCGCCACCGCCGTACCGAAGGGCCTGAAGAAGGGCTCCACGATCGATATGGAGATGCTGGACAGCGTCGACCGCCACGAATGGTGGAAGTTCGCGGTGGCCGACGACAAGGTCCAGTCGGACCTGGAGGCGGTCAAGCAGCAGTATGACGACGCCGCCAAGCTGATCACCGACAAGTTCCACGACCGTCGCGAGAAGCTGGAGCGGGGCGACGAGCTGCCGCCGGGCGTGCTCAAGATGGTCAAGGTCTTCGTGGCGGTGAAGCGCAAGCTGCAGCCGGGCGACAAGATGGCCGGCCGTCACGGCAACAAGGGCGTCATCAGCCGCATCCTGCCGCAGGAGGACATGCCCTTCCTCGCGGACGGGACCCCGGTCGATCTGGTGCTCAACCCGCTGGGCGTGCCGTCGCGCATGAACGTCGGGCAGATCTTCGAAACGCATCTGGGCTGGGCCGCACGCGGTCTCGGCATGCAGATCGCGGCCCAGCTGGAGGAATGGCGCGAAGCCAATCCCGATGCCAAGGGCGGCGTGATGCCGGATGCGGTCAAGAGCCGTCTGCTCGAAGTCTATGGCGATCACTATGCCGCCGACATCGAGGCACGCGACGCGGGCGAGATCATCGAGCTGGCGCAGAACCTGAGGGGCGGCGTGCCGATGGGCACGCCGGTGTTCGACGGCGCGCACGAGTCGGACGTGGCGGACATGCTGGCGCTGGCGGGGCTCGACCCCTCCGGTCAGTCGGACCTGTTCGACGGCCGCACGGGTGACAAGTTCGACCGCAAGGTGACGGTGGGCATCATCTACATGCTCAAGCTGCACCACCTTGTGGACGACAAGATCCACGCCCGGTCGATCGGGCCTTACTCGCTCGTCACGCAGCAGCCGCTGGGTGGCAAGGCGCAGTTCGGCGGCCAGCGCTTCGGCGAGATGGAGGTCTGGGCTCTCCAGGCCTACGGCGCGGCGTATACCTTGCAGGAAATGCTGACGGTGAAGTCGGACGACGTGGTCGGCCGCACCAAGGTCTACGAGGCGATCGTCAAGGGCGACGACACGTTCGAGGCCGGCATTCCGGAGAGCTTCAACGTGCTCGTCAAGGAAATGCGCTCGCTGGGCCTGAACGTCGACCTGAAGAGCAACGAGCTCGACGAGGACGGCGTCGCCATCGCGGCGGAGTAAGCGGGTTCCGGGGTGCTGCCCGCTGGCGGCGCCCCCACCCTGCTCTGCTGGCCCGGCACTGATTTTACCCTCCTGAGGGAAAACGACATGAACGAACTGACCAACTTCGCCAATCCGGTCGCCAAGCCGGAAACCTTCGACCAGATCCAGATCGGCATCGCGTCCCCGGACAAGATCCGTTCGTGGTCGTTCGGCGAGATCAAGAAGCCCGAGACCATCAACTACCGCACGTTCAAGCCCGAGCGTGACGGCCTGTTCTGTGCGCGCATCTTCGGTCCGATCAAGGATTACGAGTGCCTGTGCGGCAAGTACAAGCGCATGAAGTACAAGGGCATCGTCTGCGAGAAGTGCGGTGTCGAAGTCACGGTGTCGAAGGTCCGCCGCGAGCGAATGGGCCATATCGAGCTGGCTGCGCCGGTCGCGCACATCTGGTTCCTGAAGTCGCTGCCGTCGCGCATCGGCCTGCTGCTCGACATGCAGCTGAAGCAGCTGGAGCGCGTGCTATACTTCGAGGCGTACATCGTCATCGAGCCGGGCCTGACGCCGCTGGAGAAGTTCCAGCTCCTCACCGAGGACGAGTTGCTCGACGCGCAGGACCAGTATGGCGAGGACGCGTTCTCGGCCGGCATCGGTGCCGAGGCCGTGCGGATCATGCTCGAATCGCTCGATCTCGAGGGTGAGAAGCGCGATCTGCTCGAAGAACTGGCGACCACGAAGTCGGAGCTGAAGCCCAAGAAAATCATCAAGCGGCTGAAGGTCGTCGAGAGCTTCCTGGAGTCGGGCAACCGTCCCGAATGGATGATCCTCGAGGTCGTGCCGGTTATCCCGCCCGAGCTGCGCCCGCTGGTGCCGCTGGACGGCGGCCGTTTCGCGACGTCGGATCTGAACGACCTGTACCGCCGCGTCATCAACCGCAACAACCGCCTGAAGCGGCTGATGGAGTTGCGTGCGCCGGACATCATCGTCCGCAACGAAAAGCGCATGTTGCAAGAGGCGGTCGACGCCCTCTTCGACAACGGCCGTCGTGGTCGCACGATCACGGGCGCCAACAAGCGTCCGCTGAAGTCGCTGTCCGACATGCTGAAGGGCAAGCAGGGCCGCTTCCGCCAGAACCTTCTCGGCAAGCGCGTCGACTATTCGGGTCGTTCGGTCATCGTGACCGGACCTGAGCTGAAGCTGCACCAGTGCGGCCTGCCGAAGAAGATGGCGCTCGAACTGTTCAAGCCGTTCATCTACGCGCGCCTCGATGCCAAGGGCCTCAGCATGACGCTGAAGCAGGCTAAGAAGTGGGTCGAGAAGGAGCGCAAGGAAGTCTGGGACATCCTGGACGAGGTGATCCGCGAGCATCCCGTGATGCTGAACCGCGCACCGACGCTCCACCGGCTCGGCATCCAGGCGTTCGAACCGGTGCTGATCGAGGGCAAGGCGATCCAGCTTCACCCGCTGGTCTGCTCCGCGTTCAATGCCGACTTCGACGGCGACCAGATGGCCGTGCACGTCCCGCTGTCGCTCGAGGCGCAGCTGGAAGCGCGCGTCCTGATGATGTCGACGAACAACATCTTGTCGCCCGCGAACGGCAAGCCGATCATCGTGCCGTCGCAGGACATGGTGCTGGGCCTGTATTACCTGTCGATGATGAAGGAGGGTGAGCCCGGCGAGGGCATGCTGATCTCCGACATGGCGGAGGTGCATCAGGCGCTGAACGCCGGTTCGGTGACGCTGCACACCAAGATCATCAGCCGCGTCCCTCAGACGGACGAGGCCGGCAAGCAGTATATGAAGCGCTTCGAGACGACGCCGGGCCGCATGCTGCTCGGCGAGACGCTCCCGAAGTCGTCGAAGGTGCCGTTCGAGACCGTCAACCGCCTCCTCACCAAGAAGGACGTGGGCGACGTGATCGACGAGGTCTATCGTCACACCGGCCAGAAGGAGACCGTGCTGTTCGCCGACGCGATCATGGCGCTCGGTTTCCGGCACGCGTTCAAGGCGGGCATCTCGTTCGGCAAGGATGACATGATCATCGCGCCGGACAAGGAGAAGCTGGTCGACGAGACGCGCGATCAGGTGAAGGACTTCGAGCAGCAGTATCAGGACGGCCTGATCACGCAGCAGGAGAAGTACAACAAGGTGATCGACGCCTGGTCGCGGTGCGGCGATCAGGTCGCGAACTCGATGATGAACGAGATCAAGGCTGTCCGTCACCACACCGACGGTCCCAACAAGGGCCGCGAGAAGGACATCAACTCGATCTACATGATGGCGCACTCCGGTGCCCGTGGCTCGCAGGCACAGATCAAGCAGCTCGCCGGCATGCGCGGCCTGATGGCGAAGCCGTCGGGCGAGATCATCGAGACGCCGATCATCTCGAACTTCAAGGAAGGCCTGACCGTCCTCGAATACTTCAACTCCACCCACGGTGCTCGCAAGGGCCTCGCGGATACGGCGTTGAAGACGGCGAACTCGGGGTATCTAACCCGCCGTCTCGTCGACGTGTCGCAGGATTGCGTCATCATCGAGGAGGATTGCGGGACCGAGCGCGCGCTGGAGATGAAGGCGATCGTGCAGGGCGGTTCGACCATCGCCTCGCTCGGCGAGCGCATCCTTGGCCGCACCACGGCCGAGGACGTGGTCGATCCGAAGACCGGCAAGGTCGTCATCCCGACGGGCACGTTGCTCGACGAGCCGATGATCCTGCAGATCGAGAAGATCGGCATCCAGGGGATGAAGATCCGCTCGCCGCTGGTTTGCGAGAGCAAGATCGGCGTCTGCGGCAAGTGCTACGGACGCGATCTCGCCCGCGGTACGCCGGTCAACATCGGCGAGGCTGTCGGCGTCATCGCCGCGCAGTCGATCGGTGAGCCGGGCACGCAGCTGACGATGCGCACGTTCCACATCGGTGGCGCGGCGCAGCTCAACGAGCAGTCGAACCTGGAATCGCCGGTCGATGGCAAGGCCGAGTTCCGCGACCTGCGCCTGATCGTCGACCAGCGTGGCCGCCGCGTGACGCTGTCGCGCTCCGGCGAGATCGCGATCCTCGACATGGACGGTCGCGAGCTGTCGACGCATCGCATCCCTTATGGTGCGTATGTGCTGATGGACGACGGTCACATCCTGTCGAAGGGTGATCGCATGGCGGAGTGGGACCCGTTCACCATGCCGGTCATCACCGAGAACCCCGGCACGGTGAAGTTCGTCGACCTGATCGAGGGCAAGACGCTCGTCGAGCAGACCGACGAAGCTACGGGCATCGCCCAGCGCGTCGTGACCGAATACCGCACCTCGACCAAGTCGAAGGAGGATCTGCGTCCGCGCCTGACCCTGCTCGACGAAAGCTCGGGTGAGGCCGGTCGCTACATGCTGGCGGTGGGCGCGACGTTGTCGGTCGAGGACGGCGCGCAGGTTCAGGGTGGCGACGTGATCGCGCGTGTCTCGCGTGAGAGCGCCAAGACCCGCGACATCACCGGCGGTCTGCCGCGCGTGGCCGAACTGTTCGAGGCGCGTGTCCCCAAGGAGTCGGCGATCATCGCCAAGGTCTCCGGCCGGGTCGTGTTCGGCAAGGACTATAAGGCCAAGCGGAAGATCGGAATCCAGCCGGAGGATGGCGGCGACGTCGTCGAGTATCTGGTGCCGAAGTCGAAGGTGATCGACGTTCAGGAAGGCGACTACGTCAAGCGTGGCGACAACCTGATCGGCGGCAGCCCCGATCCGCACGACATTCTGGAGACGATGGGGATCGAGCCGCTGGCCGAGTATCTCGTGTCGGAAATCCAGGAGGTCTATCGTCTGCAGGGCGTGAAGATCAACGACAAGCACATCGAGACCATCGTTCGTCAGATGCTGCAGAAGGTCGAGATCACGGACGGCGGCGACACCACGCTGCTAAAGGGCGAGCAGGTCGATCGCGAGGAAATGGACGCGATCAACGACAAGCTCGACAAGAACCAGGCGCGTGCGCAGGGCAAGCCCATCCTGCTCGGCATCACCAAGGCGTCGCTGCAGACCCGCAGCTTCATCTCGGCGGCGTCGTTCCAGGAAACCACTCGCGTCCTCACCGAGGCGGCGGTCCAGGGCAAGCAGGACACGCTGATGGGCCTGAAAGAGAACGTGATCGTCGGGCGTCTGATCCCGGCGGGTACGGGTGCGGGCATGAACCGCCTCCGCGTGGCGGCCACCAGCCGCGACGTGGCGCTTCGGGCTCAGCAGCGCGCACTGTCGGCGGTGCTGGTTGCGCCGGAATCCGCAGCCGAGCTGCGGGCGGCGGAGGAGCAGCGTTCGCGCCGCGACGACACCGGCACCGGCGACGATCCTCTGGCTTCGGTCGTGCCGTCGGGCACCGGCACGGACGCCGATGCAGGCGAATATCTGAACGACTGATCCCCACCCGGGATCGTGGAAACGGGGCTGTCTTCCTGACGGGAGGGCAGCCCTTTTTCGTTCTGCTCGCCAACCATCCCCGCAGCGGCTACCCCCGTCAAAAGGTACGGCGACGGGCCGGCGACGCGAGAGGATGACGATATGGATACCAGCACGCTGTTCCGGCTCGACGGTCGTGTCGCGCTCGTCACGGGCGGCAGTCGCGGCATCGGGCGGATGATCGCAGCCGGCTTCGTGGCGCAGGGTGCGAAAGTCTATGTCTCGTCGCGCAAGGTCGCCGCCTGCGAGGAAACGGCGGCCGAACTGGGGCCGAACTGCATTCCCCTGCCCGCCGATGTGTCGACTGTCGATGGTTGCCGCGCATTGGCGGCGGCGCTGGGCGAGCGGGAGGAGCGGCTCGACATCCTCGTCAACAATGCCGGTGCGGCGTGGGGCGTGGCGTTCGAGGAGTTTCCCGAGAGCGGCTGGGACAAGGTCATGGACCTGAACGTCAAATCTCCGTTCTTCCTGACGCAATCGCTGCACGGACTATTGAAAGCGGCGGGGGCGGAGCGCACCGCCAAGGTCATCAACATAACCTCGATCGACGGCCAGCGGCTGAATGCGTGGGATACGTACAGCTATCACGCGTCCAAGGCCGCGCTGATCTATCTGACGAAGCGACTGGCAGCGCGGCTGATCCGCGACGGGATCGCCGTGACCTCGATCGCGCCGGGTGCATTCGCCAGCGAGATGAACCGCGCCGCGCGCGACCATGGCGACGCGGTCGGCAAGTCCATCCCCGCGGGCCGGATCGGCGGCGACGAGGACATGGCCGGCGCGGCGATCTATCTCGCCTCGCGCGCGGGCGACTATGTGGTGGGCGAGACGATCACGGTCGACGGCGGGCTGGTCCACGCGTCGCTGGGGGTCAGCATCGACGGGTGAGTATCGCGATCCCGACTGTCGGAGGCGAATGGCCGAAAACAGGTTGGCAGCGGGTGCGGAGTAGCTTCGCGGCCAATGCACGGAACGAGGGGACGGGTTTGCCCAATAGGTACGAGCGACTTCTGATTTCCCGTTTCCTGATGCCGGGAATCGGCGGGCGAATGGCCTTGCTGATAGCCGCCATCGGGTTTGCAGGCGTGACGATCGGCGTCGCTTCGCTGGTGCTGGTCGTCAGTTTCATGAACGGAGCGGAGGCACGGCTGGCGGGTCAGATCGCGTCCGTCGATGGGCACGTCTTCGTCTCGGGCGCACGCCACCGGCTCGTGCATCCTTTCCAGCTGGAGCAGAAGCTCGCCGAGGTCGGCGGGGTGAAAGCAGCCGTGGCGACGCTGGATCGAACAGGACTGATCGCCGTCGCCGGCCGATCGCAGGCCGCCGATCTGCAAGGGCTTGATCCCGCCAAGATGTCGATGCTGCCCCTGTTTCAGGGCACGACCGCCGTCGTCATCGGGCGACCGCCGGGCCAGCCGGGGACGCTCGCGCTCGGCAGCGATCTGGCTGGCCGTCTCGGCGTCGGCATCGGCGATCATGCCGCCATCGCGTCGATCCGCTACGACGGCGCAAACGTCAGCGTGGCGAGCTATGAGTTCACCGTCTCCGGCATCTTCCGCACGGACGTTTATGCGGTCGACGGCCGCCGGGTGATCATGTCGGCCGATGACTTGCGCAGCGTGCTGGGCATGTCGTCCGTCGCGACCCGGATCAACGTCGTGCTCGACGATCTCGACTCTCAAGACACGACGCTGGAGGCGATCAGGAACGCCATCGGGAACGGCTACGAAATCGCGACCCTGCGGGATTTGAACAAGGCGCTGTTCGGAGCTCTGGATCAAGAGCGCCTGGCGATGACCGTCGTCATCTCGATCGTCACGATGATCGCACTGTCGAACATCATGTCGTCGATGGTGATGCTGGCGCGCTACAAGGCCCGCGAGATCGCGATCCTCAGGACGATGGGCATGTCCAGGTCATCTGTCGCGAAGGTCTTCGTCGGCGTCGGTGCTGCCATGGGGCTGGCGGGGGAAGCCGCTGGCCTCGGCATCGGGTTGGCGCTGAAGGCTGCCAAAGACCCCCTCGCCGAACTGGTGCGCGGGCAAGTCGCCGGACCCTCGGCCGAACTGGACGCACTGCTCACGCTGCCGCTTGCGGTCACCGGCGCGGAGATCGGCTGGATCGTCGTGATCGTCGCGTCCGGGGTTGTGCTAAGCACCCTCTACCCGGCACTTCGGGCAGCGGGGACCGACCCGGCTACCGTCCTGCGATACACCTGAGCCGCGAGGAGCCGCCGCGCAAACGTCGTCTTCCACGCTGATGCAGCATCGCTTGGAACTGGCGATCATCCCGCCTGCGTCAGCAACCATGCCCTGGGTTGATTGGTCGGCTTCGCCTTTCCGTCGAGGCGGACGGCCCTGATGATCTTCACTGGCTTCAGGATCATCTGACCCTTGAACGCGTCGACGCCGCCGCCGGACGGCAGCGCGAGGATGCGCTTGACCACGTCCAGACCTCCGATGGCGTGGCCGAACGCGGCATAGCCCGCGAAATCCGGACGTGCGTCCATCTGGGGGGCCGGGCCGATCGTGATGACGAAGTTGCCGCCCGCCGAGTCCGGTGATGCGGCACGGGCCATCGACACGGTCGCGTCGAGATGGCGGATGCCGGTCCTCGCCGTCGTCTCCAGCGGGAACGGCGGCAGGATGCGGCGCGCGTCGGTACGGATGCCGGCCTGGATGAAGCCGGTCTTCGAATCCTTCTTGCCGCGCGCCGCGCGATAGAAGGTGGTGCCGTCGAACCGGCCGTCGTCGACATAGGCCATGAAGTTCTCGACCGTCTTCGGCGCGCGGCGTGCATCAAGCGCGAGCAGGATACGACCGGCGGTCGTATCGAGCCGGACCCGGACGATGCCGGGACGCGGGCCGGTTTGTGGAGCGGCGGTCGCCGTCAGCATCAGCAGCGCCGACGCCAGAGCGCCCCTGCGCCATCCCGGCGAAGGCCGGAGTCCGATGATGGGCTTCGATGTTGGAGCGGACATCATACTCGAACTAATTTGGCAGCAGCTGGACCCCGACATTCGCCGGGGTCAAATCGGGCTGCGGAACGAAAATTCAGCGTGCGATTCCACCTGCCGCCAGCACGGCCAGCGTCACCAGTTCGCTGGCGGTCGAGGTCATCGGCGCGATCTGGACGGGCTTTTCCATGCCGATCAGCATCGGCCCGATCATATTGTCGCCACCCAGCTCGCGCAGCAGCTTGGCCGAGATATTCGCCGACTGAAGTCCCGGCATGACGAGGACGTTGGCCGGACCCGACAGTCGTGCGAACGGATAGTTGGCGAGCTGCTTGGGATTGAGCGCGACATCCGGCGACATCTCGCCCTCATATTCGAAGCTCACCTGACGCCCGTCTAGCACCCCGACCGCGGCGCGGACGTTTTCCAGATAGCGGCCTTCCGGATTGCCGAAGGTCGAATAGCTGAGGAACGCGACGCGCGGTTCGTGACCCATGCGACGCGCGACCTGCGCGGTCTGTTCGGCAATATCGGCCAGTTCTTCCGCCGATGGTCGCTCGTTGACGGTGGTGTCGGCGATGAAGACGGTGTGGCTCTGGCCCACGAGGATGTGGATGCCGAAGGGGGTACGGCCCGCCTCCGGATCGATCACGCGCTTCACTTCGCGCATGGTATGCGCCCAGGTTCGGGTGATGCCGGTAATCATCGCATCGGCCTCGCCGAGTTGCAGCATGACGGCGCCGAAGATGTTGCGGTCCTGATTGATCATCCGCTCCGCGTCACGATGCAGGAAGCCGCGGCGTTGCAGACGCTTGTAGAGGAAGTCGACCATGCGCGGCACGAGCGGCGAATGGCGACTGTTATGGACCTCGTATTCCTCCGGCCGGGTGACGCCGAGCGCCTTGAGCCGGTCGTACACGTCGTCGCGCCCGACGAGGACGGGCGTACCATAGCCGCCCTCCTTGAAGGCAATGGCGGCGCGCAGCACGACCTCCTCCTCGCCCTCCGCGAACAGCACGCGCTTGGGATGCGCGCGGGCCCCTTCATAAGCGAGCGTCAGCAGCGAGGTGGTGGGGTTGAGCCGCTCGCGCAGCGACTGGCGATATCGCTCCATGTCGAGGATCGGCTTGGTCGCGACGCCGGAATCCATCGCCGCCTTGGCGACGGCGGCGGGCACGACCTCCATCAGACGCGGATCGAAGGGGGCCGGGATGATGTATTCCGGCCCGAAGCTGTGCCGCGTGCCATAGGCGATCGCGACCTCCTCCGGCACGCGCTGGCGGGCGAGTTCGGCGATGGCGTTGGCGGCGGCGATTTTCATCGCATCGTTGATGCCGGTTGCGCGCACGTCGAGCGCGCCGCGGAAGATGAAGGGGAAGCCCAGGACGTTGTTGACCTGGTTCGGGTAATCCGACCGGCCGGTGGCGACGATCGCATCGGGGCGCGCCGCCTTGGCGAGTTCGGGACGGATTTCCGGTTCCGGATTGGCCATCGCGAAGATGATCGGCGCGGGGGCCATGTCGGCGACCATGTCCGGCTGGAGCGCCCCTGCGGCGGACAGGCCGAGGAACACGTCGGCACCGTGCAGCGCGTCGGTCAGCGTACGGGCATCGGTCAGTGCGGCGTGGGCGGACTTCCACTGGTCCATGCCGTCCGTGCGACCTTGATAGATCACGCCCGAACGGTCGCACATGATGACGTTGTCGTGGCGCACGCCCATCGCCTTGATAAGTTCGGTGCAGGCGATGGCGGCGGCCCCCGCGCCATTCACCACGACCTTCACGTCGGCCAGATTGCGATCGGTCAGCAGGCAGGCGTTGATGAGGCCCGCGGCGGTGATGATCGCGGTGCCGTGCTGGTCGTCGTGGAAGACGGGAATGTTCATCCGCTCGCGCAGCGTCTGCTCGATGATGAAGCATTCGGGTGCCTTGATATCCTCCAGATTGATGCCGCCGAACGTCGGCTCCATCAACTCGACCGCATCGATGAAGCGGTCGACATCCTCCGTCTTCAGCTCGATGTCGATCGAGTCGACATCGGCGAAGCGCTTGAACAGCACCGCCTTGCCTTCCATCACCGGCTTCGACGCCAGCGCACCGAGATTGCCCATGCCAAGGATCGCGGTGCCGTTGGAGATGACCGCCACGAGATTGCCCTTGGCGGTATAGTCGTAGGCGGTGGCCGGGTCCTCGTAGATGGCGCGGACGGGAACGGCCACGCCGGGCGAATAGGCGAGTGCCAGATCGCGTTGCGTCGCCATCGGCTTGGACGCGACGATCTCGATCTTGCCCGGCCGTCCCTCCGAATGGAACAGCAGCGCCTCGCGCTCGGAGAACTGGACGTTGACGGCGTCTGACATGGCGGCGGCCTCTCCCGGATTACCTTACGGCCTCTACGGGCTTTGGGCGGGGGGTTTCAACCCGGTGCGGGCATGCGTATGTCGGAAGCGATGAAGCCCGAACCCGTCCAGTCACCGCGTCGCACGCGCGATCTTTCCCTCCGTGCTACCTTCGGCCGTACCATCGCCACGAACGGCGGGTGATTATTCCCACAACCTGTTACAGCGCGTGCCGGACCGGGAAACGTCTCCGGTGAACCCCGCCCCGACGCCGATGATGGCGCAATATCATGCCCTGAAGGCAGAGGCGCAGGATTGTCTGCTCTTCTACCGCATGGGCGATTTCTTCGAGATGTTCTTCGAGGACGCGCGCATTGCCGCCGGCGTGCTCGACATCGCGCTGACCGCACGCGGGGAGCATGATGGTGAAAAGGTGCCGATGTGCGGCGTGCCGGTGCATGCCGCGACCGCCTATCTGCAACGCCTCATCAAGGCCGGCCACCGCGTCGCCATCGCCGAACAGACCGAAAGTCCGGAGGCGGCGCGCAAGGCACGCGGATCGAAGGCGCTGGTCAACCGCGCGATCGTCCGCGTCGTCACGGCGGGCACGCTGACCGAGGAAGCCTTGCTCGACGCGCGGGCGGACAACTGGTGCGTCGCGATCGGCGAAGCGGCGGGTGAGGTCGCACTGGCGGCGGCGGACGTGTCGACCGGGCGGTTCGTGGTGATCGCGCTCGATCAGTCCGGCTTGCCCGCGGAACTGGCCCGCCTGGGGGCGGCGGAGGTGGTGGCGTCGGAGGCCAGCGCCACCGCCGATCTGGCGACGACACTACGGCCCAAGGCGGAATTCGACAGCGGCGCGGGCGAAGCGCGGCTGAAGCGCCTGTTCGCGGTCGCGACGCTGGACGGGTTCGGCAGCTTCGGGCGCGCTGAACTGGCGGCAGCGGGCGGGCTGGTCGCGTATCTGGATCATACCGCCAAGGGTGCGCTGCCGTTCCTGCGCACGCCGGTGCTGCACCGCGCGGCGCAGACGATGGCGATCGATGCGGCGACACGCGAGAGCCTGGAACTGACACAGACCGCCTCCGGCCAGCGTAAGGGATCGCTGCTGGATGCGGTCGACCGCAGTGTCACGGGCGCCGGCGCGCGGTTGCTCGCGGCGGACCTGGGCGCACCGCTGGTGGAGCGGGGCGCGATCGACGCGCGGCTCGATCTGGTCCGCCATTTCCATGACGATGACGGCGCGCGAGAGCGGGTGCGGGCCGCCTTGCGGGCGCTGCCCGACATCGGGCGGGCGCTGGGTCGGCTGGTCGCAGGCCGAGGCAGTCCGCGCGACCTGGGGCAGCTTCGCGACGGGCTGGACGGCGCGTGGTCGCTGGGCGAGCGACTGGCGTCGGGCGAGCCCCCCGCCCTGCTCGCCGAGCTTGCACCGCGGCTGCGCGGGCACGGCGAACTGATCGATCTGCTACGCCGCGCGCTGGTGCCCTCACCGCCGATCGAGGCGAGTGACGGCGGCTATATCGCTGCCGGTTATGATCTGGCGCTGGACGATCTGCGCGACGCGGGCGCGGGCGGACGGCGGACGATCGCCGCGCTGGAGGCGGAGATGCGCAGCAGCACCGGCGTCGCGGCGCTGAAGGTGCGGCACAACAACGTACTCGGCTATCATGTCGAGGTGCCCGCGCGCGCCGCCGACGCCCTGATGAGACCCGACAGCGGCTTCACGCATCGCCAGACACTGGCGGGCGTAGTGCGCTTCAACACGCCCGCGCTGCACGAGGTCGCGCAGAAAGTGGCGCAGGCCGGCGCGCACGCGCTGGCGGCGGAAGCGGCGCATCTGGAGGACCTGACCGCGCGTGCGTTGGCGCACCGGGAAGCGATCGCCGCCACCGCCGACGCGCTGGCGCGCATCGACGTATCCGCCGCTCTGGCGGAGCGCGCGGCCGAAGGCGGCTGGACCCGGCCCAAGCTGGTCGAGGAGCCGTGCTTCGATGTCGAAGGCGGGCGGCATCCGGTGGTCGAGGCCGCAGTCGCCAAATCGGGCGGACGCTTCGTCGCCAATGACTGCCGACTGTCGGAGACGTCGCGGCTGTGGCTCGTCACGGGTCCGAACATGGGCGGCAAATCCACATTTCTGCGCCAGAATGCGCTGATCGCGGTACTGGCGCAGGCGGGAAGCTACGTCCCTGCGAGCAGCGCGACGCTGGGGATGATCGACCGTCTGTTCAGCCGGGTGGGCGCATCGGACAATCTGGCGCGCGGACGTTCGACGTTCATGGTCGAGATGGTCGAGACGGCGGCGATCCTGGCGCAGGCGACGCCGCGCAGCTTCGTGATCCTCGACGAGGTCGGTCGCGGGACATCGACCTATGACGGGCTGGCCATCGCCTGGGCAGTGGTGGAGGCGATCCACGAAGACAATCGCTGTCGCTGCCTGTTCGCAACGCATTACCACGAACTGACGCGGCTGGCGGAGCGCTGCGACGCCCTGTCGCTACATCATGTCCGTGCCCGCGAATGGAAGGGTGAACTGGTGCTGCTGCACGAGCTCGCGGACGGGCCGGCGGATCGCAGCTATGGCCTTGCCGTCGCACGACTGGCGGGAATGGCACCGCAGACGGTCGCGAGGGCCAAGGCGGTGCTGGCGAAGCTGGAGGCCGGTCGCGCCAAGACGGGCGGACTGGCGGCGGGGCTGGACGACCTGCCGCTGTTCGCCGCGGCCGCTGCCGTCGAGGAGGAACAGTGCGATGCGATCCGTGCCGAGGTGGAGGCGATCGACGTCGACGCCCTGACCCCGCGCGAGGCGCTCGACACCTTGTACCGGCTGAAGGCGCTGGCGCGGGACGGCTAGCGCTGTCGGCGGCGAACGGCCATGTAGCATCGCAATGACCTATCGCTTCGAAAGTCTGTCCAACCGCAAGGCGATCGTCGATCGGCGCGCGCTCGCCGAAGCCGTGGCGGCGTTGCCGATCGACCAGCTTCCGGTCGCCGCGACCACGCTGCTGCGCGATGCTCTGGACGCCGGACGCGAGGAGATCGCGCGTCGGCTGGCCGAGCGGCCGACGCGCGGGCTGGAAGCGGCAGCGGCGCAGGCGTATCTGATCGATCGCATCCTGCAGATCCTGTTCGCGGTCGCCTTGCGGCTGCATCCGGACGAGCGCGAGCCGATCGCGGTCATGGCGGTCGGCGGCTACGGGCGCGGCGAGATGGCGGCGCATTCCGATATCGATATCGGCTTCCTCACGCGCGACACGCCCTCGCCCCGCGCCGCCAAGGTGGTGGAGACGGTGCTGTACGCGCTGTGGGACCTGAAGCTGAAGGTCGGCCATTCCAGCCGTTCGCTGGATGAGATGATCCGGCAGTCCAAGGCCGACGTGACGGTGCGTACCGCCTTGCTCGAAGGGCGGTTCGTCGTCGGCGATCAGGCGCTGGCAGACGAAGCCGAAAGGCGCTTCTCCGACGAGGTGCAGCGCGGCACCGAGCGCCAGTTCATCGCCGACAAGCTGGCTGAGCGCGACGCGCGACACCGGCGGATGGGCGATACCCGCTATGTGGTCGAACCCAACGTCAAGGAGGGCAAGGGATCGCTCCGCGACCTGCACGCGCTCTTCTGGATCGGCAAATACGTCTATGACGTGGAGCGGGCGCGGCAATTGGTCGATGTCGGGTTGTTCACGTCCGCCGAATATCGGTTGTTCCACCGCGCCGACGAGTTCCTGTGGGCGGTGCGATGCCACCTGCACGTCATCACCGGCAGGGCCGAAGACCGCCTGACGTTCGACGTGCAGCGGGAGGTCGCGGCGCGGATGCGGTTTCGTGATGCGGCGGGCAAGCCGGCGGTCGAACGGTTCATGCAGCTCTACTTCCTGCATGCGAAGACCGTCGGCACGCTGACCGGCGTGTTCCTCGCGCATCTGGACGAGCGGTTCGCGGCGCGGGGGCGGCGGTTCGGCTTTCCCGGTATCCGCCGCAGTCCGAAACGGCTGAAGGGATTCGTGCTGGATCGGGGGCGACTGGGCCTGCCCGGCGACCAGTTCTTCGCCGAGGATCCGGTGCGGCTGATCGAAATCTTCGCGCTGGCGGATGCCAACGAGATCGAGATCCACCCGCTGGCCATGCGCGCCGCCGCGCGCGACGCGAAGCTGGTCGACGGCATCCGCCGCGATCCGCGTGCCAATGCGCTGTTCCTCGACGTGCTGTGCAGCCCGCGCGATCCCGAGCTGGTGCTGCGCTGGATGAACGAAGCCGGCGTGTTCGGCCGGTTCGTGCCCGATTTCGGCCGGGTCGTCGCGCAGATGCAGTTCGACATGTATCATCACTTTACCGTCGACGAACATACGATCCAGGCGATCGGCCTGCTCGCGCGGATCGAGGCAGGGACATTGAAGGAGGATCATCCGCTCGCCACGGCGATCATCGGTCAGACGGTCTCGCGGCGGGCGTTACGCGTGGCGGTGTTGTGCCACGACATCGCCAAGGGGCGTGGCGGCGACCACTCGATCCTGGGGGCGGAGGTGGCGCTGCGGCTGGCACCGCGGTTCGGGCTGAACCCGGCGGAGACCGAGACGGTGGCGTGGCTGGTGCGGCATCATCTGCTGATGTCCGCGACGGCGTTCAAGCGCGACCTGTCGGACTTCAAGACGATCCTCGATTTCTGCGAGACGGTGGCGTCGCCGGAGCGATTGCGGCTGCTGCTGGTGTTGACGATCGTCGACATCCGCGCGGTCGGCCCGGGGACGTGGAACGGGTGGAAGCGGCAGTTGCTGGCCGACCTGTTCCATGCCGCGGAGGAGGTACTGCGGCTCGGGCACAAGCAGCGCGGGCGCAGCGAGCGGATCGCGGAGAAGCAGGCACGCTTGCAGGCGGCGATGGGCTGGAGCGACGTGGCGCTGGCGAAGCATGTCCGCCGCCTGCCCGAGGCGTACTGGATCGCGGAGCCGGACGACGTTCTGGCGCACAATGCGCGGGCGATGACCGCGGCCGACACGCCACTGTCGATCGATGCGCAGGTCTATCCGGAACGCGGCGCGACGCTGGTGACAATCCACGCGGCCGATCATCCGGGGCTGTTCTATCGCATCGCCGGCGCGATCAGTCTGGCGGGGGGGAACATCATCGACGCGCGCATTCACACGACTCGCGACGGGATGGCGATCGACAATTTCCTCGTGCAGGACCCGCTGGGGCGGCCGTTCGCGGATGCCAGCCAGTTGACGCGGTTGAAGGCCGCGATCGAGGATGCGCTGGCGAACCGTAGCAAGCTCGCGGACAGATTGACCGCCAAGCCGGCGGTGCGGCCGCGGGCGGATGCGTTCGCGATCCAGCCCAACGTGCTGATCGACAACAAGGCGTCGAACCGGTTCACGGTGGTCGAGGTCAACGCGCGCGACCGGCCCGCCCTGCTGCATCAACTGGCGCAGGCGCTGTTCCAGTCGAAGGTGACGATCCACTCGGCGCATGTCGCGACGTACGGCGAGCGCGCGGTCGATACGTTCTACCTGACCGACCTGACCGGCGACAGGATCACGGCGGCGCAGCGGCTGAAGACGCTGGAGAAGCGGCTGGTGAATGCCGCGTCAGGCGAGGCGATCGAACTGGCCGCCTAGTTCTTCGGCGGTTTTTCGTAGGGGGTGAAGCTTTCGAACCGGCAATAAGGTCCGGGGATCGACGTACCGGTCCGCAGCACGCGGTATCGGTCGTTGCGGCAGACCTGACTGCCGTACACGTCGACGATCAGCGTATCGAGCGACTGCATCGAGCATCGCCCGACGGTGTTCGCGCGCCAAATGCGACGGCCGCTCTGCTGTGCGAGGATCAGGTTCTCGTCGGCTATGTAGAGACCCTGTTGGGACATCAGCGAGATGCAGCGTTGCGGCGGGCCGGCGACGCGGCCGGCGAGCGGGTCGGACTTGGCGGCGAGCAGGGGCAGCGCCAGCGCGGCGAGGATCAGGACGCGCATCATTTCGCCTTTCGATATTCGGTGAACTCGCCCGGCGAGCAACTGCCGGTGAAGAATCCCTGGTTCTGGTCGCGGGTCTGGATGATGTCGCCGGAACACATCTGCCCGAGCGAGCGGACGGTGACGATGATGTCGCCGCGCGCCGCCCGCTCGCACCCGCCGCCGGTGTCGGCGACGTAGACCGGGCTGCTGCCGACGCTGTCGCGGACGATCAGCGTCGGGCCGTACACCTCCGTCCGCGACGACCGCATCGACGGGATGCAGGTCGTCTTGCGGCCGGGAACGAAGCCCGCCAGCACCTTGGCGAGCCGGTTCGCATCGCCTTGCGCGACGGCGGTGGCGCGCGCGGTTTCGGCGGGGGTCGCGGCGCAGGCCCCGAGCAGGAGGGGCGCGGCGATCGGGATCAGGAACTTCATCGCATCATCCTCCACACCGCCACCGCATCATCCGCGGAAATCATCCTTCATGCCCCGCAACTCGCCCAGCCGTTCGGCGCTGCCGGCGCGCAGGAACGGATTGGTCGCACGCTCCTCGCCGATCGAGAAGGGTATGGTCGCCTCGCCGGCCGTGCGTTGCGCCTCGACCGCAGCCTTGCGCCGGGTCACCGCGTCGTTGCCGGGATCGACATGGGCGGCGAAGGCGGCGTTGGAGACGGTATATTCGTGGCCACAATAGACCTTCGTCTCGTCGGGCATCGCGGCATAGCGTTCCATGTTGCGCCACATCTGCGCCGGCGTCCCTTCGAACAACCGGCCGCAGCCCATCGCGAACAGCGTGTCGCCGGTAAAGATCAGACCATCGTCCGCGAAATGGAAGGCGATATGGCCGGCGGTGTGACCGGGCACGGACAGGACGTGACCGGTGTGGCTCCCGATACGGATGACGTCGCCCTCCCCCACCTGCGTGTCGAGCGTCGGGATCTTCGCGGCCTCGGCGCCCGGCCCGGTGATCGTGGCGCCGGCGGCCTTCATCTCCGCGTTGCCGCCGGTGTGATCGGGGTGCCAGTGCGTCGTCCAGACCTGGTCGATCGTCCAGTCGCGTTCCTTCGCGGCGGCGAGAACGGGGGCGGCCTCGCCCGGATCGACCACCGCCACCTCGCCCGTCTTCGGGTCGTGGATCAGCCAGGCATAATTGTCCGTCAGGACCGGCACCCGCACGATGTCGAGGCCCGGCATGTCACCAGGTCCCGGTGTTCGGCATCGATACCCACGGCTCGGCCGGTTCGAGCGTGCCGTCCTGCAGCAGCTCGATCGAGATGCCGTCGGGCGTCTTCACGAACGCCATGTGGCCGTCGCGCGGCGGGCGGTTGATCGTGACGCCGCCATCCATCAGCCGCTGGCAGGTCGCGTAGATATCCTCGACACGGTAGGCGAGATGCCCGAAATTGCGTCCGCCCGAATAGTCCTCCGGGTCCCAGTTGTAGGTCAGCTCGACCTCCGCCTCGGCGCGTTCGCCGGGGGCGTTCATGTCGGCGTCGGCGGCGAGGAAAATCAACGTGTAGCGGCCTTTCTCGCTCTCCAGTCGCCGCACCTCCTTCAGGCCGAGCAGTTCGAAAAAGGCGATCGTCTTGTCCGGATCGGTGACGCGGATCATGGTGTGGAGGTATTTCACGCGAGAACTCCGTGGAAGGTCGGGAGCGGAACGGATCAGGCCGAAACAAGGTCCGCGACATCGCCGACGGCTCGGATCAGGAGCGCGAGATCGGCGTCGCGCGACAGGCGGTGGTCGCCGTCCTTGACGAGGGTGATCTGCACGTCGTCGTTCGCGATCAGCTCCGCCAGCCGGATCGTGCGCTGGTACGAAACCTCCTTGTCCTGCTGGCCGTGGAGCAGCCGGACCGGTCCCGCGAACGGGATCATCCCGAACATCAGCCGGTTCGCCTCCCCCGACGACCAGAAGGCGCGGGTGTAGAGCGTCGGCAGCGGACCATAGGGGTTGGGCCGTTCGAGGCGACCGGTCTGGAGCATCGCCATCTTCTCGTCCATCGTGAAGCCCCAGTCGGTGAAATCCGGCGCGGGCGCGATGCCGACCATCGCCTTCACCTGATCGGGCCGCGCCTTCGCCGCGAGCAGCATCAGCCAGCCGCCCATCGACGAGCCGACCAGCACGACCGGATCTTTCGCGACCTCGTCCAGCATCGCCAGCACGTCGCCCAGCCAGCCGGCGAGCGTCTGATCCTTGAAATCCCCCTCCGACTGGCCGCAGCCGGCATAATCGAAGCGCAGGAAGGCGCGGCCGTTCGCCTTCGACCATGCCTCGAGCGCCAGCGCCTTCGATCCCTGCATGTCCGACGCGTATCCGGGCAGGAAGACGATCGTCGGGCCGGTGCCGGCGGTGTGATGGAAGGCGAGTCGGTGCGGCTGGGTCATGCTGGATTCCGGGCGAAGTGGAGAAAGTGGAGGCGTCGGTGCGTCGGCCTCCACTTCGGTACGACGGGACTGACATCGGGGCGATCTTCGGGCGGTGTCGGGGTGGAGCGCATGAGGGCCGGTGTAGCTGCGGCAGGCGATGTAGGACAGTGTTCGCCGTTCTCGCGCTACCGCGGAGGCGGGAGCCCGGTGGTTCGAAGAGCGTGCGCCTGCGCATGACATACTGGGCTCCCGCCTTCGCGGGAGCACGGCAGTTGGCGTCCGGTCAGATGATGAATTCGACCGAACGGGTCTGCACTTCACCGTCGCGCTTGGCGACGATCTCGCCGTGCAGCGTCTTGATCGCACGGCTGCCGGTGGTGGTGCAGAGAAACGGGAAGATGCCGTGGATCACCGCACCGATGCCGCCCGCGATCATGCGCAGGCCGAAGCGGGTGGCGACGCGGAAATGCTGGCCGTAGCTTTCGCCGACAGTGGCGGGGTGGTCGGTAAAGGGGTTCATCGCCGGTCTGCTCCTTTGCGAGCGAGCGTAGACGGAAGGCGCTGAGTGATCCAGCGCTGGCTGTCGCTCCTCCCCTTGAAGAGGGGAGGATTCAAGGGCCGCTTTGGTCCTCGCCTGCAAGGAGAGGATTTACAGGTTTGCCAGCATGTCCGCGGCCAATCCGCTCAGCGTATCGTCGCGGGCGCCCATGACCACGATGCGGTCGCCGGGACGGGCAAGCGCGACGAGCCGCGCGGCGGCGTCTGCGCGCTCGGGATCGTGATGGGCGGTTCGGCCGGCGGCGGCGATGCGGGCGACGATGTCGGCGCTGCCGACCTCGCGCGTGACGGTGCCGCCGAAATAGGCCGGGTCGGGGATCGTCAGCACGTCCTCGGGGCCGAGATGGTCCACGAAGGTCTGCGCGAGTTCGCGACCCATCTGCTTCAGCGGGCCGTAGCCGTGCGGCTGGAAGAGGAGCAGCAGGCGACCGGGATGCGCGTGCAACGTATCGAGCGTGGCGGCGATCTTGTCCGGGTTGTGGCCGAAATCGTCTATCACAGCGATGCCGTTCGCCTGCCCGACGACGTCGAAGCGGCGGCGGAGGCCGGTGAAACCCTCGATCGCGCGGGCGGCGTCGGCGAACGGGACTCCCGCCGCGATGCACGCGCCGATCGCGGCGAGGGCGTTGGAGACATTGTGGCGGCCCGGGACGGAGAGGCGGATGCGGTGGCGGCCTGCTGCGCCAACCAGATCGAAAGAGATTGCGAACGGTTCGGGCGACAGGTTGCGGGCGACGAGATCGCCCTCGCCTTCTACTGCGAAGGTGGTGAGCCGGTCCTGCGGCAGCGTCGCGAGCAGCGCGGCGGTTTCCGCATCGCCGGCGTTCGCGACGACGTGGCGGGCGGCGTGGGCAAAGTCGCCGAAAAGCTGGCGGAGTTCGTCCAGCCCCTTGTGATCGAGCGTGACGTTGTTGAGCACCGCGACTGCCGGGCGGTACAGGACGATCGAGCCGTCGCTCTCGTCGACTTCGCTGACGAAGGCGTCGCCACGGCCGACCAGGGCGCTGGCGAAGGGGGCGTCGGGGGTGGCGAAATCCTTCATGACCGCGCCGTTCATGACCGTCGGATCGCGGCCGAGCGTATGCAGGATATACCCGATCATGCCGGTAACGGTGGACTTGCCGCTGGTGCCGGCGACCCCGATCGGCAGCGCCGCGTCGTTGAACAGGCCGGCATTGACATGTGCGCGGGTCATGCGCGTGCAGCCGAGCCGGTCGGCGGCAACGATGTCGGGCACGCTAGCCTCCACCGCCGCGGACGCGATGACGACCTGATCCGCGGAGGTGACGCCGCTGCCGTCCTGCGGGAACAGCGCGATGCCGGCGGCGCGGAGCGCGTCGAACTTGGCGGAGGTGCGCCCCTGATCGAGGCCGCGATCGGAACCCGCGACGATGCCGCCGCGCGCGCGGACGATCATCGCCAGCGGCATCATGCCGGACCCGCCGATGCCGACGAAGAAAGAGGATTTGCCGCTGTGCATCGGGGCGGGCTATCGCGGCGGTGGAGCGTGGGCAAGCTTTTGAGGATGATCCCGGCGTTCTCCGCTGCCGACCACCCCGGCGAAGGCCGGGGTCCAGTCTCGGCGAAGCCAGTGAGACCCACGGCGTGCGCGGCAGCTGGACCCCGGCCTTCGCCGGGGTGGAGGAAGTTCGTAATCGGAAGGAACGCAAGACCATGAAGATCACCGTCGTCGCACCGGGCCGGCCGATCGATCCGGTCGTGGCCGCCCGCGCGGGGGCGTTCGCGGCGATCGCCTATCCGGAGGTGGACCTGATCTTCCACCCGCAATGTTTCGAGAACGCGGGGCATTTCGCGGGCAGCGATGCGGTGCGCGCGGCGACGTTCCTGTCGGTGGCGAACGATCCCGCGGTCGATGCGGTATGGTTCGCGCGCGGCGGCTATGGATCGAACCGCATCCTGGCGGAGGTGATGCCGAAACTGGGGCCGACGGCGGCGCGCAAGGCCTATGCGGGTTATTCGGACATGGGGTTCCTGCTCGGTGCGCTGTATGCGCGGCGGATCGGGCGGCCGGTGCATGCGCCGATGGCGACCGACATCAACCGGACGAAGGGCGACGAGACGGTCGCGCGGACGCTGGGATGGCTGGTGCGCGGCGACCGGCAGGGGCTGGAACCCGATCTGGGCGGGCGGCCGGCGGCGGCGTTCAACCTCGCCATCCTCGATGCGCTGGTGGGGACGCCGTGGCTGCCCGACCTGACCGATCATGTGCTCATCATCGAGGAGGTGTCGGAGCCGCTGTACCGCGTCGACCGGATGCTGTTCACGATCGCGAACGCCACCCAGCTAAAGGGCATCGCGGGGGTGCGGCTGGGCGTGGTCAACGACATCGTCGAGAACGATCCGCCATGGGGCGAGACGCTGGAGGCGATGATGGCGCGCTGGTGCGCCGACATGGGCGTGCCGTATCTGGGCCGCGCGCGGGTGGGGCACACGCAGGACAACCACGTCGTGCCGTTCGGACTCGCCTGAAGTTCAGAACGGACTGCCCCTTCAGAACAGACTGCGCAACGTGACCATCACCGATCGGCCGAACGGATCAAGATAGGCGGGGCGGAAGCCGATCGGGGTGACCCCGTCGCGGTCGCGGACGCGCTGACGCTCGTTGAACAGGTTGCGGGCGTTGAGTGCGATGTGCACCGCCTTCCCCCAATGCTGCCCGCCGGTGATCTTCGCGAGCGGCGCGATCAGGTATGCGCCGACCGTGACGAGGCTGTCGAAGCGCAGGTCGGCGGCGGCGAGGTCCGAGCGGACGCGGGTGCCGGCGCGCCATTGCAGGTCGAAGCCCCCGGCGATGCCGCCGCGCGACAGCGACGTATAGACGTTCCCCTCGAACCGCGGCTGTCCACCGTTACCGCCGAACGCATCGCCGTCGAGCAGGTCGAGCGCAGGCTGGCCGTCCGCCAGCACCAGCCGGTCCGCGAGACGCAACGTGGGCGAGACGTTGGCGAACAGGAAGAACGGCTCGCGCGGCGGCCGCGTCGGCGGTGGCGCGCCTGCGCTCGGGGGCGCAGGCGGTGCGGGCTGCGGCCCGAGCGGACCTGCCCAGAACAGGTTCGCGGTCAGTTCGCGGCGGCGTTCGCGGGCGAGATTGACGGGGCGGCTGTCCACCGACAGCAGGCGGCCGTTATTATCGCGGGTGAACAAGGCCGGAAACGCGGCCTCCACCCGCAGTGTCGGTTGCGACACGGAGATGGCCTGGTCGATGATGTCGGTCGTGGCGTAGGTCAGGGCCAGCGTGAGTTCGCGCTTCGCGAACGGCTTCAGCGTCAGGTCGACGGCGTTCCGCCGCTGGCGCTCCGGCGCGAGGCGGGCGTTGCCGCCGCCGATCACGTCGACCAGCACCGTCTGGCCGGTCAGGTTGTCGAAATAGGGTACGTTGGGAAACGAGCGGACGGGGTCGAACAGCTGGTTGACGGAGGGCGGCGTCTGCTTGCGATCGATGGTCGCACCGACGCGCACCGCGCGCAGCGGCTGCCAGCCGAGCGTCGCCGCGACGCGCGGGTAGGTACCGCCGCCGGTGACATGGCCGATGCCGCCGGTCGCCGTCGCAGTCACGTCGCCCAGCATCGGCAGCACGTCCTCCCGGACGGAGGTGACCGGCAGGCTGGCGGTGACCGTCGCGGCCCCCGTCCGGCGACCGAAAATGCGGGCGGCATCCCCGGACGATCCGGCGCGGCGGCTACGCGAATCATCGCCGTCCAGCGCCACCACCAGCGTGGCGTCGCCGGCGGGCAGGTGGACGAGCGGACCATTGGCGACGAGTTTCGTCGCGAGCGTCCGCGTGGTGGAGCGGGTGCGGAACGCACGCGACGGGTCGCCGCCCAGGCTGGTGACCGTCGAGATCAGGTTGGTGGCGCTGGCGGTTCCGTTCCATGTCCAGTCGCCGAGCGCTCCGCTCACCGCGACGCCGCCGGTCGTGGTGCCGATCACCGATCGCTGGCGTGCCGGATCGGGCGACCCGATCGCAACGCCGAGCAGCGACAGGTCCGCCTGTCGTTCCGCCGATCCCGATACCGAAAGGCTGATGGTGCGGCCGAGCGCCACGGCCCAGGCCGCGTTGCCGCGGATCGTGCGCGAGGCGGCGGCGATCGAGCGCGAGGTCAGGCCGGGCAGCGGATCGAGATCGCGCTGCGCCTCCGTGATCGCCAGCCGCCGCTCCCCACGCACACCGAGCGTCAGGCGGCCGGGCCCGTCGAGCCGGGTTACGGCGGCCCGGGTCATGATGCCGGTGCCGCCGCCCTCCGTCGTCGCGTTGCTCTGCTGCTCCAGTTCCAGCGAGCGGAAATGCCGTTTCGTGATGATGTTCGCCACCCGCCGCGTCGGCGGATAGCCGAAGCGGGTCGCATCCGCCTCGCTCAGCAGTTCGAACTTCTCGATCGCTTCCTGCGGGATGTCCTGCATCTCCTCGAAGCCGGAAATGCGGCGGCCGTTCAGGAGGAAGATCGACGGCTCGCCGCTGGACGACCGGGTCAGCGATTGCAGCTTCTTCAGCATCTCCGCGAGCGACGTCGTGCCCAGCGCCTGCAACGCGGCGGCGTCGAGGACGGCCAGCGGCGGCGACGCGCCGACGATCGATCGCTCGTCGAGCCGCTTGCCCTCGATGACGATGTCGCCGGAGGATTCGGCGGGCGGCGAAGCCGGGCGATCCTGCGCGGCGGCCGGCGTTGCCACCGATGCGGCGATCACAACCGCGTGGCTATGGCCCCATCGCCGCCCGATTCGCCCCGGTACCGTCCGGTAAGTTCCAGATCGCGTACGCATATCTTCGGCCTGCTCCCACGCGCCGGCGCGAACGGCCGGAAAGCGGCGTGACGCTAGGCGATCCACCGGCGCTTGCCTATATCGTGGGGGCGACGGCATAAGGCCGCCTCTCCTCCCAACAGCCGAGTTTTCCATGTCTGTCATGTTCCGCATCACGCTGCCCGACGGTTCCGTCCGCGAGGTTGCGCCGGGGACCACCCCCGCGGACGTGGCCGCCGCGATCGGGCCGGGCCTGGCGAAAGCGGCACTGGCGGCGCGGATCGACGGGGAGGTCCGCGACCTGTCGCGGCCGTTCGAGGGCGACACGCAACTGGCGCTGGTGACCGCGCGCGACGAGAAGGACGCGCTGGAACTGGTCCGCCACGATCTGGCGCATGTCATGGCGGAGGCGGTGCAGCACCTGTTTCCGGGCACGCAGATCACCTTCGGCCCGGCGACCGACGACGGCTTCTATTACGACTTCGCGCCCCCGAAGATCGATGGGAAGGACCGGCCGTTCACCGACGACGATCTGCCCGCGATCGAGGAGGAGATGCGCCGCATCATCGCGCGCAACGAGCCGTTCGTCCGGGAGGTCTGGTCGCGCGAGCAGTTGATCGACACGTGGACGAAGCAGGGCGAGACGTTCAAGGCGGAATGGGCCGCCGAGCTGCCCGAGAACGAGGAACTGACGATCTATCGTCAGGGCCAGTGGCTCGACATGTGCCGGGGGCCGCATATGGCCTCGACCGGCAAGCTCGACCCGCAGGCGTTCAAGCTGACGCGCGTGTCCGGCGCATATTGGCGCGGCGATCAGAAGAACGCGATGCTCAGCCGCATCTACGGCACCGGCTGGCTGAACAGGAAGCAGCTCGACCAGCATCTGTTCCGGCTGGAGGAAGCCGCCAAGCGCGACCACCGCAAGATCGGCGCGGAGATGGACCTGTTCCACCTCCAGTCGGAGGCGCAGGGCTCGGTATTCTGGCACCCTAAGGGCTTCATCCTGTGGCGACAGCTGGAGGCGTATATGCGCCGCCGCCTCGACGCCGCCGATTACGAGGAGGTGAAGACGCCGCAGCTGATGGACGCGCGGCAGTGGGAGCAGTCGGGCCACTGGGGCAAGTACCGCGAAAACATGTTCGTGGTGCCCGACGAAGTGCCGAACACCGAGGAAGAAGGTGCGGTGCTGTCGGGCGAAGGCGATCTGATGGCGCTGAAGCCGATGAACTGCCCGGCGCACGTGCTGATCTTCAAACAGGGGATCAAGAGCTATCGCGACCTGCCGATCCGCATGGCCGAGTTCGGCTGCTGCCACCGCAACGAGCCGCATGGCGCGTTGCACGGCATCATGCGCGTGCGCCAGTTCACGCAGGACGACGCGCATATCTTCGTCCGCGAGGACCAGCTGGTCGACGAGGTCCGCAAGTTCTGCGAGCTGCTCGACTCGGTCTACAAGGATCTCGGTTTCGACAGCTATGCGATCAAGCTGGCGTTGCGGCCGGAGAAGCGTTTCGGGTCCGAAGACATGTGGGACTGGGCCGAGCAGTCGCTGCGCGACGCGGTTGCCGCGACGGGGCGCGACACCGCCGACTATGGCTGGGAGGAGCTACCCGGCGAAGGCGCGTTCTATGCGCCCAAGCTGGAGTTCCACCTGACGGATGCGATCGGCCGGACGTGGCAGGTCGGCACGATCCAGACCGACACGGTGCTGCCCGAGCGACTCGACGCCAGCTATGTCGGCGAGGACGGTAATCGCCACCGTCCGATCATGCTCCACCGCGCCATTCTCGGCACGTTCGAGCGCTTCATCGGCATCCTGATCGAGCATCATGCGGGCCGTTTCCCAATGTGGCTGTCGCCGGTGCAGGCGGTCGTCGCGACGATCGTGTCGGATGCGGACGATTATGCGCGGGAGGTGCAGGCGAAGCTGGCGAAGGCCAGCATTCGCGTCGAAACCGACCTGCGCAACGAAAAGATCAACTACAAGGTGCGCGAACATTCGCTGGCGAAGGTCCCCAACCTGCTGGTCGTTGGCAAGCGCGAGGCCGAGGAAGGCAAGGTCGCGCTGCGCCGGCTGGGCAGCCAGGCGCAGGAGATCCTGACGCTGGATGAAGCGATCGCGATGCTGGTGACGGAGGCCACGCCGCCGGATTTGCGCTAGTCAGACCGGCGCCGGCCGAAATCCCCCATCGTCCCGAAAAAGCTGACGACGTGCAGATCGTGGGGCCGGCCGATTTCCTTTCGGCCCCACAGCGTGAAGTGATAACAGGGAAATACCTGTCCGCTTCCACCGATCGCGTAACGCATCGGAGTAGGCTGATCGAGCGCCGCATCGGTAATGACGAGTTCGGCACCGCGTCCGGGAGCCCGATCGAACGCGGCAAGCTTGTCCCGCTGATTTACGTGGTTCAGGATGGCGACAGCCGCAGTGATCTGTTCGTGGAACGTCCGGAACGCCGTGTACAGCGAAAGCGGCGCACCTTTCCCGTTATCCTTTTTGAGACGCAAGACCTCAAAGGTCTGACGCTCGCCGAGCGAGTCATTATCGATCATCACATGCTTTTTGCCGGCATGGCCGATATGCTTGCCCGAAAGGCCGACGTTCTCCGAAAGCTGGAAGATCATCTTCACTTCGTCGTAGGTAAAAGAACGAACCGACATGCTGCCCCCATTGATTCGCGCCGTTTCGACAGTGAAACACCGGTGGATTAGCCACCGACGCTCACCAGCCTTTCAAAGCGACCGATCGAGCGCTATATTGCGCGTTGAACAACCACAGGAGCAATACCCATACGTCCTCCCATGATGCGCCGGCCGAACCAGGCGCCGCCGATGAACGGTCCTCGTTTCAACGAATGGATCCAGAGCCAGAAGGTCCGCGTGATCGATCACGAGGGCGAGAATCTCGGTGTCATGTACACGCGGGAGGCGATCGCTGCGGCACAGGAGGTCGGGCTCGATCTGGTCGAGGTCTCGCCGAACGCCGATCCGCCCGTCGCCAAGTTCCTGGATGTCGGCAAGTTCAAGTACGAGGCCCAGAAAAAGGCGAACCTTGCCCGCAAGTCGCAGAAGACGCAGGAGATCAAGGAGATCAAGATGCGTCCGAACATCGACGATCACGACTACGACACCAAGATGAAGAAGGTCGTCGAGTTCATCGGCGAGGGCGACAAGGTGAAGGTGACGATGCGGTTCCGCGGTCGCGAGCTGAGCCACGGCCAGCTCGGCATGGCGGTGTTGCAGCGGGTCGCCGAACAGGTGGCCGACGTCGCCAAGGTCGAGGCCTATCCGCGGATGGAAGGCCGGCAGATGCTGATGGTGCTGTCGCCGAAGTGATGCAGAACCGAACACAGGTTCGGCAGTGAAAAAGGGCGGTCCGGAAGGGCCGCCCTTTTCGTATTGGTTCCTGTCGACCCCGTCATGCTGCACCGCATGATGTTGCCCAGCGGCGACACTCACCTATGTTTTGCGCAAAAAACATGGTCGATCCTCGAAAACGGTAGACGCCCGCCCCTTGCAGGCTCTAGCAAATGGCCAAACCAGACATTCGAAAAAGCCGGACACCGGTAAAACGAACGTCAACCAAGGGAGAGATGCCGCCATGCGCCGGACCGCATACCTGTTGTCTGCCGTCGCCACCGTCGCCGTCGCGGTGCCTGCCTTCGCCCAGCAAGCCACCCCCACCACGGGGGAAGAGCGGCAGGTGCCGTCGCAGGCGACCGCCGCGGGCGCGGTGCAGAGCCAGTCGGATACCGGCGGCACCGCGCAGAGCGAGGCCCCCGCCACCAACGCCGGCGACATCATCGTCACCGCTACTCGCCGCGCCAGCCCGCTGAGCGACGTGCCGATCGCGGTCAGCGCGGTGACGCAGGACTCGTTGCAGAATTCCGGCGGCAACGACATCCGCCAGCTCAACCAGCTCGCGCCGTCGCTGCTGGTGTCCTCCACCGGATCGGAAGCCAACGCATCGGCGCGCGTCCGCGGCATCGGCACGGTCGGCGACAACCCCGGCCTGGAAAGCTCCGTCGCGGTCTTCATCGATGGCGTTTATCGCAGCCGCACCGGCGTCGGCCTGAACGAGCTGGGCGAGATCGAGCGCGTCGAGGTGCTGCGCGGACCGCAGGGCACGTTGTTCGGCCGCAATGCGTCCGCCGGCCTCATCAACATCGTATCAAAAGCGCCAGAGTTCACCTTTGGCGGCGTCGCCGAGGCGACCTACGGCAATTACGACAATTATCGCTTCGCCGGCGGCCTGACCGGCCCGCTGATCGGCGATATTCTCGCGTTCCGCGTCGACGGCGTCTACAACAAGCGCGACGGTTTCCTGACCAACATCACCCCCAATCCGAACGGCAGCGAGCGTCAGGTCAACAACCGCGACCGGTATTTCGTACGCGGCCAGTTGCTGTTCAAGCCGACCGACACGATGTCGCTGCGCCTGATCGGCGACTTCACGCGCCGTAACGAAAGCTGCTGCGGCGCGACTTATTACGGTAAGTTCGAAACGGTCGATCCGACCGCCAACGCGGCGCAGGCGAACGGCAGCGCGGTCAACACCGACGGCGCGGTCGCCTACAACACCAGCAACCGCATCCTCGGCATTCTCAACCGGCTGGGTGCGGTGCGCCCGACCACGAGCCTCTACGCCGACCCGTTCGAGCGCAACGTCGCGATCACGCCGGGTCGCAGCTATCGCAACCTGACCAAGGATTATGGCGGATCGGGCCAGCTCGACTGGGATCTGGGGGGTGCCACGCTGACGTCGATCAGCGCCTATCGCGAATACAAGTCGGGCAATGGCGCGGACGTCGATTACGGCAACGTCGATCTCGGCTATCGCGGCTCGGACTCCTATCGCCAGTTCAAGACCTTCACGCAGGAAGTCCGGCTTCAGGGCTCGCTGTTCGAGGGCAAGCTCGACTGGCTGGTCGGCGGCTTCTATTCGCACGAGAAGCTGAGGCTGGTCGACAGCACGAACTTCGGTTCGCAATATGGCGCGTTCGCGGCGTGCCGTCTGGTCGCAACGGCCAACCCGCTGGTGCTGCTCCAGAACCAGAACAACCCAGGCTGTCTGGGCACGACGCCGTTGGCAGCGTTGGGCGGCGCGACCGCACGGCAGGCGCTGGGCGCGAATTTCGGCGCACTGGCCCCCGCGATCCTGGCCGGGCTCGATCGTCTGTCCACGGTCAACAATGTCGGCGACCGTGGATCGGTGTATCGCCAGACGAGCGAGAATTACGCGTTCTTCACGCATAATATCTTCAACATCACCGACACGCTGTCGGTGACGCTCGGCCTGCGCTACACGCACGAGAACAAGCGCTTCAACGCCGATATCAACAACACCAACACGATCTGCCCGGTGCAGCAGGCGAATTTGGGGCCGCTGATCGCCAGCGCGGCGGTGCCGGCGGCGGCGAAGACCTTCATCGGCGGCATCGTCACGCTGTCGTGCGTCGGCAACAGCTCCGCACAGCTCAACGGCCTCGACCTGCGCGACGGGTTCAAGGACGGGGAGTTCACCGGCACCGGCGTGATCTCGTGGAAGCCGACGCCGCGCCTGCTGACCTATGCGTCCTATGCGAAGGGTTACAAGGCGGGCGGGTTCAACCTTGACCGGTCCGATCTGGGCGGATTGAGCGGCGTATTCGGGCCGCGCTCCAATGCGGATGCCGCCGGTCTGCGCTTCGATGCGGAGAAGGTCGATGCCTACGAAGTCGGCGCGAAGTACAACATCCGCGGCAGCCTGAGCCTGAACGTCGCGGCGTTCCGTCAGGAGTTCAAGGACTTCCAGCTCAACACGTTCAACGGCACCGTCTTCGTCGTGCAGAACATCCAGGGCTGCGACAACGATCTGGGCGGCGCGGATACGGACAGCCTGGCGGGCAACGGCACTTGCACGGGCGATGCCAACCGCAAGGGCGTGATCTCGCAGGGCGTCGAGGTCGAGGCGGTGATGAACCCGGCGCGGAACGTCACCTTCACGGCCGGCTACACCTTCGCCGACACGAAGTTCCGCCGCAATCTGGTCGGCAATTCGCAGGGCGAGGCGCTCGATCCGGCTTTGTTCCTGCTGCCGGGCAGCCAGATGTCGAACGCTCCGCGCAACGTCGTCACCTCGTCGCTGGCATGGACGCCGAACATCGGGTCGAACGGCCTGTCGGCGCTGTTCTACGTCGATGGCCGCCTGACGTCGGATTACAACACCGGGTCCGATCTGGCGCCGGAGAAGCGTCAGGACGGCTTTCCGCTGGTCAACGCCCGCGTCGGCCTGCGTGGACCGAACCAGATCTGGGCGCTGGAGGTCTGGGCGCAGAACCTGACCAACCAGAACTATGTGCAGGTCGCGTTCAACTCGCCGTTCCAGGGCGCCAATTCGGTCGCGAACACGCAGCGCTTCGGCCAGACGGCGAACGCGCTCTACTCGGCCTTCCTCGCCGAGCCGCGCACCTATGGCGTGACGCTCCGCTCACGGTTCTGACGGCTCATCGGGGGATGAGGAAGGGCCGGTCCACCATCTGGTGGGCCGGCCCTTTTCCCGTCCGCGCTCCCCTCCCCCTTCAGGGTGGCCGGAGGCGCGCCCTATCCCGCCGCGGCCACCTTCGCCTCCGTGCGGTACCGGTGCAGCAACGGCTCGGTATAACCGTTGGGCTGGTCCAGCCCGTCGAACACCAGCGCCTTGGCCGCGTCCATCGCGATGCCGCCATTCGCAAGCGGCCGATATAGCGGATCGTCAGCGTTCTGCGCGTCGACCTTCGCTGCCATACGGGCGAAGGCGGCGTCGACCTCCCCGCGCGTCGCGACGCCGTGGAGCAGCCAGTTGGCGATGTGCTGCGACGAGATGCGCAACGTCGCGCGGTCCTCCATCAAACCGATGTCGCGGATGTCGGGCACCTTGGAACAGCCGATGCCCTGATCGATCCAGCGAACGACATAGCCGAGGATACCCTGGGCGTTGTTGTCCAGTTCCTCCCGCACCTCCGCCGCCGACCAGTTGCGACCGGTCGCGACCGGGATCGTCAGCAGCCGGTCGAGCGAGGCGACGGCCTCGCCGCGTCGCTCGGCCTGCCGTGCGAACACGTCGACCTCGTGATAATGGATCGCGTGCAGCGTCGCGGCGGTGGGGCTCGGCACCCAGGCGGTGTTCGCGCCGGTGCGGGGGTGGCCGATCTTCTGCGCCAGCATGTCCGCCATCCGGTCCGGCGCGGCCCACATCCCCTTGCCGATCTGCGCCCGGCCGGAGAGGCCGCATGCCAGGCCGATCTGGACGTTGCGATCCTCGTAGGCGGCGATCCAGCCGCTCGCCTTCATGTCGCCCTTGCGGATCATCGGGCCGGCGCGCATCGCAGTGTGCATCTCGTCGCCGGTACGATCGAGGAAGCCAGTGTTGATGAACACGATCCGGTCGCGCACCGCATGGATGCAGGCCGCCAGATTGGCGCTGGTCCGCCGCTCCTCGTCCATCACCCCGACCTTGATCGTTTGGCGCGACAGACCCAGAAGATCCTCGACCGCGTCGAACAGCCTGTTCGTGAAGACGGCCTCGTCCGGGCCGTGCATCTTGGGTTTGACGATGTAGATCGATCCGGCCCGACTGTTCGCGCGGCGGCCGTTCAGATCGTGGAGCCCGATCAGGCTGGTGACGATCGCGTCGAGTATACCCTCCGGCGCCTGCGATCCGTCCGACAGCAGGACCGCAGGTGTCGTCATCAGATGGCCGACGTTGCGCACGAACATCAGGCTGCGGCCGGGCAAGGTGAAGACGCTGCCGTCCGGCGCGGCGTAGCGGCGGTCCTGCTCCAGCCGGCGGGTCTGCACGACGCCATCCTTCTTGAAGCTGGCGCTCAGGTCGCCCCTCATCAGGCCGAGCCAGTTGGCATAGGCCGCGACCTTGTCATCGGCATCGACGGCGGCGATCGAGTCCTCCAGATCGGCGATCGCGGTCAGCGCGGATTCTAGGATGACGTCGGCAAGCCCTGCCGGATCGCCGCGGCCGATCGGGTGGTCGCGGTCGATGACGAGTTCGATGTGCAGGCCGTGATGGCGGAGCAGGATGTTCTCGCCCGCACGCCCGACCAGTTGCGACGGATCGGCGAGCGCAGGGTTGCCGCCGGCCCAGTCGCTCCACGATCCGATCGCCAGGGGCACCGCGCGGTCGAGGAACGCCTTCGCCCACGCGATCACCTGCGCGCCGCGATCGATATCATATCCCTGTCCCGCCGCCGCGCCGGGGATCGCGTCGGTGCCGTACAACGCATCGTACAGGCTGCCCCAGCGCGCGTTCGCGGCATTGAGCAGGAACCGCGCGTTGAGGATCGGGACGACGAGCTGCGGCCCGGCGAGCGTCGCGACCTCGGGATCGACATCAGTAGAGCCGATCGCGAACGGTTCCGGTTCCGGCACGAGGTAGCCTATGTCTCGCAGGAAGGTCCGGTATCCCGCCATATCGATCGGCATGTCGGCGTGATCGACATACCAGCAATCGACCTTCGCCTGCAGCGTGTCGCGGATGGACAGCAGCGCGGCATTCTCCGGCGCGAACCGGGCGAAGATCGTCGAAACCCCGCGCCAGAACGGCTCCGCCTCCAGCCCGGTGCCGGGGAGCGCGTGCGCTTCGAGGAAGCCGGCCAGCGACGTGGCGACCATCAGCCCCGCGCGTTCGACCCTGTCCGTCATGACCTTCTCTCCCTCGGTTGCGAGACCATAGCCCGCCGCGCACTTCATCGTTAGACGCATCTATAGCAAAGCTGTCGATCGCCGGAGGAACGAATGGATCCCGATATCGCGCTGTTCGTGGAGGTGGTCGATGCCGGCAGCCTGAGCGGAGCGGCGCGCATTCGCGGCCTGTCGCCGGCGATGGTGTCGAAGCGGATCGCGCGGCTGGAGGCGCGGCTGGGTGCGCGCCTGCTGGTGCGGACGACGCGGCGGCTGGACCTGACCGGGCCGGGCGAGCGGTTCCATGCGGATGCGGTGACGATCCTCGCGGCGCTGAGCGAGGCGGAAGCACGCGTGTCCGGGCGCGACGGAACGCCGGCAGGACCGTTGCGCGTGTCCGCACCGACATCGTTCGGGCGGATGCTGATCGCGCCGCATCTGGCGACGTTCCTCGATGCGTATCCGCGGGTGGCGCTGGAGGTGGATCTGACGGACGCGATGGTCGATCTCGCAGCCGGCCGCATCGATCTCGCGATCCGGATCGCCGCCGACATCCCGCCGTCGCTGCATGCACGACGACTGGCATCCAGCCCGCGGGTCCTGTGTGCCAGCCCGGCCTATCTGGCGACGTTCGGGGCGCCGGCAAAGGCGGCGGATCTGGCCCGGCATCGTGTCCTCGCAACCGTGGACCAGTTGCCCTGGCGATTGGTCGGGCGCGGCAGGACGTTGAGTGTGGACGGTCCGAGCCATGTGCGGACGAACAGCAGCGATCTGATCCGCGAACTGGCGCTCGGCGGCGTCGGCGTGGCGTTGCGGTCGTTGTGGGACGTCGGCGAAGCGCTGAGCACCGGAGCGTTGGAGCGCGTGCTGCCGGATTATGAGGGGTCGGCGCGAGTGGCGATCCATGCCGTGTTTCCGACCATGTCACCGTCCGCGGCAGGCATTGCGCTGGTCGAGCACCTTGTCGCCTGCTGGCGCCGGAATGCCGCGCTGGACCGGGTCGGGGTGGAATGATGCTTCGGTGAAGCTCAACCGCCCGGATAATCCGTCGCTTCCCCCTCCCCGCGCAGTCCCTCGATCTCCGCGACGCGTCGGTTCAGCCGGTCCAGCACCGCGTCCAGCCCCCATTTGCCCAGCACCATGTGCCGCGGTGGATGGTCGCTCTCGGCCAGTGCGATCATCGCGTCGGCGGCGCGGACCGGGTCGCCCGCCTGTTTGCCGCTGATGTCCTTCGTACTGGCCAGCCGCGCGCCGGCGGTGTCGGCATAGGCATCGATCCGCACCGGCGTCTGGCGGAGCGAGCGGCCCGCCCAATCGGTGCGAAACGGCCCCGGCTCCACGCAGGTGGCGCGGATGCCGAGCGGTGCGCCCTCCGCCGCCAGCGAATCGGTGAAACCCTCGACGGCGTGCTTCGACGCGGCATAATAACCAGAGCCGGGAAAGCCAACGAGGCCGGCGACCGAAGTGATGTTGATGACGTGCCCGCCGGATTGCGCGCGCATCGTCGGCAGGATCGCACGGGTGAGCGCGAACAGGCCGAAGACGTTGGCGTCGAACTGTGCGCGGATTTCCTCTTCCTCGCCTTCCTCGATACTCGCCTGATAGCCATAGCCGGCATTGTTGACGAGAACGTCGATCCTTCCGAACCGCTCCAGCGCCGCCGCCACCGCAGCATGGATCTGCCCCTGATCGGTCACGTCGAGCGCCAGCGCGAGGACGGTGTCGCTCGCCAGATCGGCGACCCGCGCCCGATCCCGCGCGGTGACGATGGCCCGCCAGCCGCGCGCCGCGACGCGTTCCGCCAGCGCCCGGCCGAAGCCGGTGGAACACCCGGTGATGAACCAGACGGCGTCCTTGTCCAGCGGCATAGGTCGTTCTCCTGTAACGAAATATTTGCTGAGGAATGATCGGCGCGCGTGCACGGTTCCCGGTGGCATGGCGAGCGGCTATGCTGTCCCGATGACACTCAGAACCGGCGGCCGCCTCCTCGTCGACCAGCTCGTGGCGCAAGGCTGCGACCGTATCTTCACCGTGCCGGGGGAGAGTTTCCTCGCCGTGCTCGACGCGCTGCACGATACCCCCGCGATCGATCTGGTGGTGTGCCGTCAGGAGGGCGGCGCGGCGTTCATGGCATGTGCCGACGGCACGATGACGCACCGGCCTGGCATCGCCTTCGTCACGCGCGGACCGGGCGCGACCAACGCGTCGATCGGCGTGCATGTCGCGATGCAGGATTCGCAGCCGATGATCCTGTTCATCGGCGATGTCGATCGCGGAACGCGCGACCGCGAGGCGTTTCAGGAGATCGACTTCCAGGCGATGTTCGCGCCGCTTTGCAAGTGGGCGGCGCGGATCGACGATGCCGCGCGCATCCCGGAATATGTCGCGCGTGCGTATGCGACGGCGATGAACGGACGGCCGGGGCCTGTGGTGCTTGCGCTGCCGGAGGATATGCTGCTCGACATGGTGGAGGCCGCGGACCGCCCGCGCGTGGAGCGGACCGCGCAGGGGGCGGATGCGGATGCGATGCTGCATCTGGCCGATCTGCTCGCTACCGCGGAGCGGCCGGTGGCGATCGTCGGCGGGGCCGGCTGGAACGAAGCCGCCGGCCTGACCGTCGCCGACTGGGCGGCGGAGGCGGGCGTGCCGCTGGCGGCGGCGTTCCGGCGGCAGGACGCCGTGCCGAACGACTGCCCGGTCTATGCCGGCAATCTAGGCTATGGCCCCAACCCAAAACTGCTCGCG
Organism: Sphingomonas sp. Leaf343; assembly: GCF_001423765.1. Lineage (GTDB taxonomy): Bacteria > Pseudomonadota > Alphaproteobacteria > Sphingomonadales > Sphingomonadaceae > Sphingomonas. The sequence continues at coordinate 506,786 of NZ_LMPG01000001.1, read as the reverse complement.
CGCATCCGCGACGCCGACCTGCTGCTGGTGATCGGTGCGCGGCTGGGGGAGGCGACGACCGACGGATATGCGCTGGTGACGCCGGAGCACCCGGGGCAGCGGCTGGTGCATGTCCATCCCGACCCGGAAGAACTTGGGCGGACATACCGCACCGATCAGGCGATTTGCGCCGGCATGGCGGAGTTCGCGGAGGCGTTGCTGGCGATCTCGATCCCACCGCTGACTGCCGGCGCGGAGGCGCATGCGGAGTGGCTGGATTGGTCGACGGCCCGGCCGCGCGACCTGACGATGGATCTGGGTCCATGCGTCGCGGCGATGCGCGGGGCTTCGCCGGCGGATACGATCATCTGCAACGGCGCGGGCAATTATTCGGGCTGGTGGCACCGGTACTGGCATTATGCCGGACCGGGAACGCAGCTTGCCCCGACCGCCGGGGCGATGGGTTACGGCGTTCCGGCGGCGGTGGCGGCGTCGCTGCGGCATCCGGGGCGCAGCGTCGTGGCGCTCGCCGGCGACGGGTGCTTCCTGATGAACGGGCAGGAGCTGGCGACGGCGGTGCAGAGCGGCGCGTCGATGCTGGTCGTGGTGGTCGACAATGGATGGTACGGCACGATCCGCATGCATCAGGAGCGCGAGTTTCCGGGGCGGGTCGCGGGCACACGACTGGCGAACCCGGACTTCGCGGCGCTCGCGCGCGCGTTCGGATGCTGGGCGGAGACGGTGGAAAGGACGGAGGATTTCGCGGCGGCGCTGGCGCGGGCTGCCGGCGAGCCGGGCGTGCGGTTGCTGCACGTAAAGACGGATGTCGAGGCGATCACCGCGGGGACGACGCTGGCGAAGCTGCGCGGGTGAGCAGAGCCGGCTTTTGAGCTTGTTGGTTCCCCCGTGAAGGCTGGGGTCCAGTGTCTTCGACCGGGCTGCTGAGGCACTGGGTCTTCGCCTTCGCGGGGGACACGAAAAGCACCTCTCCCCGGCCAAGAGTTTATCTGGCGCCCAAACAAAAAAGCCACCCCGGTTGCCCGGAGTGGCCTATTCGTCAGACTTTACGTCGGATCAGATCTTGTCGCCGAGTGCGCCCTTGACGCTGCCCTTGACGTCCTGGCCAGTGCCCTTGACCTGCTGGGCCTCGCCCTCGGCCTGAAGCTGCTCGTTATCGGTCGCCTTGCCGATGGCTTCCTTGACGTTGCCCGCGATCTTGTTGCCGGCTGCTGCGACCTTGTCGGTGAATTCGCCCATGATGGCCTCCATCTCTGTCCGCCGCCCGCCAGCCGGGCTGCTTCGACATTCAGGAAGGAAACGGACTCTACGGAATGGAGTTCCGTGACAAACCCGTAACCTGCGCCAAATTATCGATTCAGATCAATCCGGCGAGCGGGCTGGAGGGGTCGGCGTAACGTCGCTGACCCATGCGGCCGGCGCGGTAGGCGAGCCGCCCCGCCTCCACCGCGGATCGCATGGCGGCGGCCATCATCACCGGGTCCTTCGCCTCGGCGATGGCGGTGTTCATCAGCACGCCGTCGCAACCCAGCTCCATCGCCACCGCCGCGTCGGACGCGGTGCCGACCCCGGCATCGACCAGTACCGGCACACCCGCTCCCTCGACGATCAGGCGGATGGTGATGCGGTTCTGGATGCCCAGCCCCGATCCGATCGGCGCGCCCAGCGGCATGATCGCGACCGCGCCGGCATTCTCCAGCCGCTTGGCCGCGATCGGATCGTCGACGCAATAGACCATCGGCAAGAATCCCTCATTGGCGAGGATCTCGGTGGCGCGCAGCGTCTCGTGCATATCGGGATAGAGCGTCTTCGCCTCGCCCAGCACCTCCAGCTTGACGAGGTCCCAGCCCCCTGCCTCGCGGGCCAGCCGCAAGGTGCGGATCGCGCTTTCGGCGTCGAAGCAGCCGGCGGTGTTCGGGAGGTAGGTGACTTTCTTCGGGTCGATGAAGTCGGTCAGCATCGGCGCGTTGCGGTCGCTGACGTTGACGCGGCGGACGGCGACGGTGACGATCTCCGCTCCCGATGCCTCCAGCGCGGCGGCGTTCTGCGCGAAGTCCTTGTACTTGCCGGTGCCGACGATCAGGCGCGATCGGAAGGTCCGGCCGGCCACAGTCCACGTATCGTCCGCCACCGGGCGCGCGTGGTCGCCGCCACCAACGAAGTGAACGATCTCCAGATCGTCGCCATCCTCGACGCAGACATCCTTCAACGTCGAGCGCGGCACGACCTCAAGGTTGCGCTCCACCGCCACCTTTTCGGGCACGAGCCCCAATTCGGTGGCGAGATCGGCAAGGCTGAGGCCGGCCGTGACGCGCTTGTGCTCGCCGTTCACGGTGATCGATACGGTTCCGTCGGTATGTGCCATGCCTGTCATCTAGGCGTCGCGCCCGTGCCCGGCAATGTTGCGCGCGGTCGTTACGGATGCGATGAACGCACGCATGACCGACATCGTCTACGTCCTGAACGGCCCGAACCTGAACCTGCTCGGACTGCGCGAGCCCGACATCTACGGGTCCGACACGCTCGACGATATCGCCGGGATGCTGGAGGACCGCGCCCGCGAGCTGGGGCTGGAGATCGACCTGCGCCAGTCCAATCACGAGGGGCATCTGGTCGACTGGCTGCACGAGGCGCAGGCGGAGGGGGCAAAGGCGGTGTTGCTCAACGCGGCAGGCTTCACGCACACGTCCGTCGCAATCCACGACGCGATCAAGGCGATCACGGTGCCCGTGATCGAGGTGCACCTGTCGAACCCGCATCGCCGTGAAGCGTTTCGGCACGTGAGCCTCGTCGGGCAAGCGGCGAAGGGGACGATAGCCGGGTTCGGTGCACTGTCCTATACGCTCGCGCTTGAAGCCGCGGCGCGGTTCTGACAGACGCCGCCGATTACAGAGGGAAGGGTCACGATGACCGACACTAATTCTTCGGGCGCCATGCAGGTCGACGTCGATCTCGTGCGCCAGCTCGCCCAGTTGCTCGACGTGACGCAGCTGACCGAAATCGAGGTCGAGGACGGCGATCGCAAGATCCGCGTCGCGCGCAAGGCGGCGGCCGCCGCCCCGGTGCAGTACGCGCCGCAACTGGCGGCACCGGCTGCGGTCGCGGCTGCCGCGCCGGCGGTGGAGGCGGGCGGGATGGCCCCGGCCAGCACCGTCAACGCGGTCAAGTCGCCGATGGTCGGCACCGCCTATCTCGCCGCCGAACCCGGCGCGAAGCCGTTCTCGTCGGTCGGCCAGAAGGTCGCCGCGGGCGACACGCTGCTGATCGTGGAGGCGATGAAGGTGATGAACCCGATCGTCGCGCCGACGGCGGGTACGATCACGTCGATCCTGATCGAGAACGGCCAGCCGGTCGAGTTCGACCAGCCCCTCGTCGTGGTCGAATAATGCCGCAGATCAAGAAGCTGCTGATCGCCAATCGCGGCGAGATCGCGCTGCGCATCCATCGCGCCTGCCACGAAATGGGGATCAAGACGGTCGCAGTGCACTCCACCGCCGACGCGGATGCTATGCACGTGCGCCTCGCCGACGAGGCGATTTGCATCGGGCCGCCGGCCGCGACCGACAGCTATCTCAACATTCCCAACATCATCTCCGCCGCCGAAATCAGCGGCGCGGACGCGATCCATCCCGGATACGGGTTTTTGAGCGAGAATGCCCGCTTCGCCGAGATCGTGGAGATGCACGACCTGTTGTTCGTCGGCCCGAAGCCGGAACACATCCGCACGATGGGCGACAAGATCGAGGCGAAGCGGACCGCGGGGGCGCTCGGCCTGCCGCTGGTGCCCGGCTCCGACGGCCCGATCGCCGATCTGGACGAGGCGAAGGCGATCGCGGCGAAGGCCGGCTATCCCGTCATCATCAAGGCGGCGTCGGGCGGCGGCGGTCGCGGCATGAAGGTCTGCACGTCGGAGGATCAGCTGGAAACGCTGATGGCGCAGGCAGGCACGGAGGCGAAGGCCGCGTTCGGCGACGCCACCGTGTACATGGAAAAATATCTCGGCAACCCGCGCCATATCGAGTTCCAGGTGTTCGGCGACGGCAACGGCAACGCCATCCACCTGGGCGAACGCGACTGTTCGTTGCAGCGCCGCCACCAGAAGGTGCTGGAGGAGGCCCCCTCGCCCGTCATCACCCCCGCCGAGCGCGAGCGGATGGGCGGCATCGTCGCGAAGGCGATGGCCGATATGGGCTATCGCGGCGCGGGCACGATCGAATTCCTGTGGGAAGCCGGCGAGTTCTACTTCATCGAAATGAACACGCGGCTTCAGGTCGAGCATCCGGTGACGGAGATGATTACCGGCATCGATCTGGTACGCGAGCAGATCCGCGTCGCGGAGGGTCATCCACTGTCGGTGACGCAGGATCAGGTGCGGTTCAGCGGCCACGCGATCGAATGCCGCATCAATGCGGAGGACCCGCGCACCTTCATGCCGTCGCCGGGCAAGGTCGCGCAGTTCCACGCGCCGGGCGGGATGCACGTCCGCGTCGATTCCGGACTGTACGCCGGGTATAGGGTGCCGCCCTATTACGACAGCATGATCGCGAAGCTGATCGTCTACGGCACCAGTCGCGAACGCTGCATCGCGAGGCTTCGCCGCGCGCTAGAGGAGTTCGTAATCGAGGGGATGAAGACCACCATCCCGCTCCACCGCGACCTGATCGAGGATCCGGAGTTCCAGGCGGGCGAATACACGATCAAGTGGCTCGAGGATTGGCTGGCGAAGCAGCCGGAATAGGTCAGTCCTCCCCTGCAAGGCGAGATGGCAGCCCGCAGGGCTGACGGAGGGGTGGCCACGCCGGCGGTGTCACCCCTCCGGCGCTCCGCGCCACCTCCCCTTGCAGGGGAGGAACCAACATCGAAATGCCCCTCACCTGGGCATCATTCCTCACCCTGCCCGATTAGCGGGCAGGCATTTACGTTTCCTTCAGCATTGCCCCTGACGGCCCCGGCTGGCACGTTGCGTGCATCGCGCTCAGCCGGGCGAGGGATTCGGATTTCAGGGGACGTTCCGCAGTGAAAAAGGTCGAGGCGATCATCAAGCCGTTCAAGCTCGATGAGGTGAAGGAGGCGCTGCACGAGATCGGCGTGTCCGGCATCACCGTCACCGAGGCGAAGGGCTTCGGGCGCCAGAAGGGTCATACGGAGCTGTATCGCGGCGCCGAGTACGTCGTGGATTTCCTGCCCAAGGTGAAGCTGGAAGTCGTGGTGGAGGATGCGCTGACCGAGCGCGTGGTGGAGGCGATCGCCGCCGCCGCTCAGACCGGTCGCATCGGCGACGGCAAGATTTTCGTGATCCCGGTTGAATCGGCGCTCCGCATCCGCACCGGCGAACGCGACGAAGCGGCGATCTGAGCGGATCACGCCATCGGCATTTGACGCGGCGCAACAATTCCACGATCCAGCGTTCGCAATCGTAACATGATTCTGCCGGGGAGCTTCCCGGCATTGGTTCCAAGAGCAAGGGGCATGACATGGCGAATTCGGCCAGCGACGTTCTGAAGATGATGAAAGAGCAGGAGATCGAGTGGATCGACCTGCGGTTCACCGACCCCAAGGGCAAGTGGCAGCATCTGACGATGGTCGCCGGCCTGATGGGTGAGGACGAGTTCACCGATGGCCTGATGTTCGACGGCTCCTCGATCGAGGGCTGGAAGGCGATCAACGAGTCGGACATGGTCCTGAAGCCCGATCTGGATGCCGTGTACGTCGATCCGTTCTCGGCGACGCCGATGCTGATCGTGGTATGCGACATCGTCGAGCCGTCGACCGGTGAGCTGTACGCCCGCGACCCGCGCTCGACCGCCAAGCGCGCCGAGGCGTATCTGAAGACGACCGGCGTCGGTGACACGGTATATGTCGGCCCCGAGGCCGAGTTCTTCATGTTCGACGACGTGCGATTCGAAAACAGCTACTCGACCAGCTATTACAAGATCGACGACATCGAGCTGCCGGGCAATTCAGGCCGCGAATATGAGGGCGGCAACCTCGCCCACCGGCCGCGCGCCAAGGGTGGTTACTTCCCGGTCGCGCCGGTCGACTCCGCGGTCGACATCCGCGGCGAGATGGTCTCGACGATGATCGAGATGGGCCTGCCCTGCGACAAGCACCACCACGAGGTCGCCGCCGCACAGCACGAGCTGGGCCTGACCTTCGGCACGCTGACGCAGACCGCCGACCGCATGCAGATCTACAAGTATGTCGTGCATCAGGTCGCGCATGCGTACGGCAAGACGGCGACGTTCATGCCGAAGCCGATCAAGGAAGATAACGGCTCGGGCATGCACACCCACTTCTCGATCTGGGAAGGCAAGAACCCGCTGTTCGCCGGCAACGGCTATGCCGGCCTGTCGGACATGTGCCTGTACTTCATCGGCGGCATCATCAAGCACGCCAAGGCGGTCAACGCATTCACCAACCCGTCGACCAACAGCTACAAGCGGCTGGTGCCGGGTTACGAAGCGCCGGTGCTGCTCGCCTATTCGGCGCGCAACCGTTCGGCGTCGTGCCGCATCCCGTACGGCACCGGCCCCAAGGCGAAGCGCGTCGAGGTGCGCTTCCCCGACGCGCTCGCCAACCCGTATCTCGCCTATGCGGCGCTGATGATGGCGGGGATGGACGGCATCCTGAACAAGATCCATCCCGGCGAGGCGATGGACAAGAACCTGTACGACCTGCCGCCAGCGGAACTCGCACAGGTGCCGACCGTCGCCGGCTCGCTCCGCGAGGCGCTCGACTGCCTGGCCGCGGACCACGACTTCCTGCTCAAGGGCGACGTGTTCTCCAAGGACCAGATCGAGGCGTATATCGAAATCAAGATGGCCGAAGTCGCGCGTTGGGAAATGACGCCGAGCCCGGTCGAGTACGACATGTACTATAGCGGTTAAGCCGTGACGCGCCGGCACGGCGGTGCGCACCCGCGCATCACCGCGGTCGGCCGGCGTCACTCCGGCGAAGACCGACGGCGTGGCTTCGCCACGACGGGACCATCGAGAAGGGCGTCCGGTTCGATCCGGGCGCCCTCTTCGCTGCCGTGGTGCTTGCCGGTGGTGGCTGGCGAAACCGCGACGCACCCGGCGCTTCTGCGCGGCGATTTATTGACCCTGCGTCATGCCGGGACCAGACCGGCATGACGATCGAAATCAATTGCCCACCGCTCCCGCTACGCATCCCCTCTTCGCTTGTGTAAGGAGGCGCGATGACGCGGCGGAACGCATATCGATGGTGGCTGTCGGCGGTGTTCGCGCTGTTGGCGGGGTGCGAGCGGCGGCCCGACTCCGGCCCCGTCGTCGTCAGCGCGATCGGCGCCCATCCGGAAGCGCGGCCCGGTGCCGACCTGCCGTCACGCCTGCTGGTCGATGCGATCGGGCAAGGGCTGGTGCGGTTCGATGCGGCGGGCCAGATCGAACCGGGCTTGGCCGAGCGATGGATCGTGATCGACGGCGGCACCAGCTACATCTTCCGCCTGCGCGAAGCCTATTGGGCGGATGGCAAGCGCGTCACGGCGGAACAGGTGGTGCGGCTGATCCAGCGCAGGATCGCCAGCCCCGCCAATCCGCTGTCGCCGTTCCTGACCGCCGTGGACGAGGCGGTGGTCATGACACCGCAAGTGATCGAGCTGCGGTTGAAGCGCCCCCGCCTCGACCTGTTGAAAATTTTCGCCCAGCCGGAAATGGCGCTGATCCGGCCCGCCCCCGCGATCGGCAGCGGGCCGATGCGGATCGCGTCCGCGGGCACCGCGCCGCTGCTGCAGCCCGCCTTCGATCCGGGTCTCGCCGATCCGGAGGATCAGGCGGAGGTTGCGCCGGAGGACCGTGTCCACCTGATCGGCGAGCGGGCAGCGCGGGCGATCCTGCGGTTCGCGCGTAGCAAGTCCGATCTGGTCAGCGGCGGGCGCTTTGTGGACTGGCCGCTGCTGGCGACCGTCGATCTGCCGCGCAATGCCGCGCGGGTCGATCCGGCGGCCGGCCTGTTCGGGCTGGCGGTGACCCGACGCGAGGGGTTCCTGTCCGACCCGCGCCATCGTGCCGCCCTGTCGGAGGCGATCGATCGTGCCGCTCTGACGGCGGCCCTCAATCCGCAATGGGAGCCGATAGACCGTATCCTGCCCGAGGCGCTCGACTCCGCCGCTCCGCCGCAGGTGCCGGAATGGCTGCTGCTGACGCTGGAGCAGCGGCGGGCGGCGGCGCGCGCGCTGGTCGCGGCATGGGCCGGCACCGCGGCGGGCGAAGCGGCGGGCGGTCTGGTGACGGTGTCGATCGCGCTGCCGGCCGGGCCGGGATCGACGATCCTGTTCGGCCAGATCGCGGCATCGTTCGGGACGATCGGCGTGGGCACGACCCGCGTGGCGGCGAGTGCGCCCGCGGACCTGACGCTGATCGACGAGGTTGCGCCATATGACAGCGCGCGCTGGTATCTCGCCACCGCGTGCCGCCCGTGCGACCTGACGGCGGTGGCGGCGCTGGGCGCGGCGCGCGATGCCGCGACGCTGGGTGCGCGATCGGAGGGGATCGCCGCTGCGGATGCGGCGATGAACGCGGACGTGGCGTTCATTCCGCTGGCGCAGCCGCTGCGCTGGTCGCTGGTATCCAGCAGGCTGGCGGCATGGGCTCCGAATGCGCGGGCGTGGCACCCGTTGAACCGGTTGCGCGCCGATCCCAAATAACCGGACATGGACACACGCGCCGCCCGCCCGCACCCCGCCATCGATCCCCGGCTGTTCGATCAGCTACCACTGGGTCGCGATGCCGCAGCCGTCCGGCGGCGGATCGAGGCGATGGAGAAGTTGCTGGAGCGCAGCTTTACCGTGCCGGGGATCAACCGCCCCGTCGGCCTCGACTTCCTGCTGGGACTGATCCCGGTCGTCGGCGATCTGGCGGCGGCGGCGCTCGGTGGCTGGATCGTGTGGGAAGCGCGCAATCTGGGCATGTCCAGGTTCCAGCTTGCGCGGATGATGGGCAATGTCGGGTTCGATGCGGTATTGGGCCTCGTGCCGTTCGTCGGCGATGCGGCCGATTTCTTCTTCCGCTCGAACACGCGCAACCTGCGCATCATTCGCCGCCACCTAGACAAACACCATCCCGGTACGGCGACGCTGGCGGGTTAGCGTCGGCCGCGCCAGATCCGTACCTCGGCGGTCGGGGCCAGCCCGCCCTGATGCGCCGGACAGCGCCGGTAACCGAACCGTTTGTCGAGGCAGATCCAGATCTCGTCCAGCCAGCCCTGACGGTCCGCGGTGATCCGCATCATGTCGGCGCGCAGCCCCGGATTGGCCCCGGCGACCGCCCGCGCCAGTCCGTCGGCGGTCAGCGACCGGCGCGACAGGGCGTCCATGTCGGGATAGCGGAGCACGCGATATAGCCGCGTCGACTGTGCGAAATACCGCGCGGGGCTGTAGCCGGGCATACAGGTGCCGTGCTTCGCCCATTCATGCTGCATCAGTTGCGCGGACGGCGTCGAGCAGAGACTGGTCCGCACCACGCGTGAGGGGATCAGGCCCGTCGGCCGGCAATATTGCGGCCATTCCTTCCCCTCGCCGTCCGGCCACAGTCCGTGCAGCGTGAAGCCGAAGCGGTTGCCGCCCCCGCACTGGAACCGGGCGGAGGCGTCGCGCGCATGCTCCCGACAATAGTTCGGCGACCATGTGATCGCGAGCGTGTAGCTGCCGATCGGCACCACGCGGCTGGGCTGGCTGCGCGTCGGCAGGTCGGGCCGGGGCCGATTGGGCTGGGCCGGGATCCGGCATTGCAGCGCCTGCGCGTCTGCAATGGCGGGCAAGCCAGACAGCGCTGCCGCGATCAGGATGGTACGGATCACGCGTCTTCCTCCCACTCGTCATGCTCGCGGGCGAACCAGATGCCCGCATTCGGCCGGAACAGCAGCACGGCCCCGATGACCGTCAACACGACCTGTACCGTGTTGATGACGCCCAGCAATCCGAAGGCGAGCTGTGCGGTGGCGATCTGGTACAACAGCGACGCGACACCGAACGCGGTCAGGATCGTCAGCAGGATACGCGAGATCCCGCTGCCCCGCCGCGTGGTCAGCAGGATCAGCAACAGGAATGCGCCGACGGTGAACGCCGTCACCCCGGCGGCCAGGCCGAAGCCGTAAGCAGCGGTCAGTTCCGGCCAGACCGCGACCGAACTGGCCAGCAACAGGCCCGTCGCGGCCAGATAGATGCGTTCGGCCTGCACCACGGATTTCGGACGCATCATTTCCCTTTCCTGCTTGCCCGCCGCGATAGCGCAAAGCGGGTGCCGCACGCCACTAGACCAGCGCGAAATCCAGCCCGATATCGGCGGCGGGTGCGGACTGGGTCAGGCGACCGACGCTGATATAGGTCACGCCCGTTTCCGCGATGGCGCGGATCGTGTCCAGCCGGACACCGCCCGATGCCTCGGTCGGGACGCGGCCGGCGACCAACGCCACCGCCTCGCGCAGCGTGGGTGGCGGCATATTGTCGAGCAGCAGGTGCGTCGCGCCGGCCTCCAGCGCCGGCGCGATCTGGTCGATCCGGTCGACTTCCACGATCACGCGGGCGATACCCGCGGCCACGGCGCGGCGGACGGCGGCGGCGATGCCGCCCGCGACCGCGACGTGATTGTCCTTTATCATCGCCGCATCCCACAGGCCCATGCGGTGATTGGTCGCGCCGCCCATTCGCGTGGCATATTTCTCCAGCACGCGCAGGCCGGGGATCGTCTTGCGCGTGTCGAGCAGGGTCGCGCCCGTCCCGGCGATCGCATCGACATAGGTCGCGGTCAGCGTCGCGATGCCGGACAGATGCTGGACGGTGTTCAGCGCGGACCGCTCGGCGGTCAGCAGCGCACGGGCATTGCCGGTCAGGCGCAGCAGGTCGCTGCCCGCCGCGACACGCTGGCCATCCTCCACCACGCGCTCGATCGCGACATCCGGGTCGAGCATGCGGAAGAACGCCTCCGCCAGTTCCAGCCCCGCGACGACGATCGGATCGCGGCTGTCCATCACGCCGGTGAAGCGCGCATCGGCGGGGATGACCGCGGCGGAGGTGATGTCGCCGCCCTCGCCCAGATCCTCCGCCAGCGTGGCGCGGACGAATGCCGCCGTGTCGAAGCCACCCGGGATCGTCATCGTGCCGCCTCGCCGGTGGAAAAACGTAAAATAGCCATGCCGCCGTCTAGCGACCGGCGGCATTCTGCGACAGACATTGTTAACCCGATTCGCCCAGAATGGCTGTATCGACGGGGGCGCGAAGGCGAGCGGCGGGATGACGGGCAGGATGGATACCTTCACGCCGCCACGGCTGCACCTGTTCCAGCGACTGGTGTCGCCGGGCAAGAAGACGCCGCCGGCGCTGCACGGCGCGCTGCTGGCGGCGTTGTTCGGGGCGCTGCCGGTCTATTTCGCGGCGCTGGTCAATTCTGTCGTCACGGCGGGCATGGTCGCCTGGCATCACGACGACGACGTCCATTTCCGCGTCTGGTTCGTCATGGAAATCCTGGTTTGCCTGACCAGACTGGCGACGCTGGGCCTGTCGCTGCGCCGCGCCGCGCGGGGCCTGTCGACGCCGACCGATCTCTACATTCTTCTGACCCTGTTGTGGGCGGCGAGCCTGGGATATGGCGGGTTCATCACGATCGCGCATGGGGACTGGCGGACGGTCGCGATCGTATGTCTGTCGGTGGCGGCGATGGCGGGTGGCGCCTGCCTGCGCAATTACGCCGCACCCCGCTTCGCCATCCTGCAACTGCTGCTGATCCTGGGGCCGTGCGCGGTCGCCGCGGTGATGACCGGCGAAGCGGTGCTGCTGGTCGTGCTGATGCAGCTTCCGTTCTTCCTGTTCAGCATGGCCGCCGCCACCTTCCGTCTGAACCGCATGCTGGTGAAGACGATGGAGGCGGAACTCGACAGCCAGCAACGCGCGCTGCACGATCCGCTGACCGGCCTGTGCAACCGCGCCGGATTGGAACAGGGGCACGCCACGCGGCGGGGGCAGGCCTTGTTCTACATCGATCTCGACGGCTTCAAACAGGTCAACGACGCGCATGGGCATGCGGTCGGGGACGCGGTGCTTCGCGACGTCGCCGACCGCATGCGGATGGTGGCTGGCCCGGATGCGCTGGTCGCGCGCACCGGTGGTGACGAGTTCATCATCCTGGCGGCGGTGGCCACGCAGGACGATGCGCTGGCGCTGAGCGGTGCGACCTCGGAGGCCTTGCGCCAGCCTTACAGGCTGACCGACGCGACGATCCTGTCGGGCGGCAGCATCGGCATCGCGATGCCCGATCCGGAGGCCTCCCTCGACGACCTGATGAAGCGCGCCGATCGCGGCCTGTACCGGATCAAGGCGCTGGGCGAAGGCGCGCGACCGGCGGACGGGCTGACGACGACGGAAGAACGGTTGATCCGGGCGCGGGTCTGATCCCGCGCGGACCGGCCGGATGTTCAGTCCCCCGTCACCCTGGCCGGCCCCAGATCGCCCTGTCCCACCGTACCCGACGCCATCGCCAGCATCGCATCGAGGCTTTTCTTCGCGCGCAGACGCAGCCCCTCCTCGATTTCGATCCGCGGCTCCAGATCGCGCAGGGCGACGTAGAGTTTCTCCATCGTGTTGAGCGCCATGTACGGGCAGATGTTGCAGTTGCAGTTTCCGTCCGCGCCCGGTGCGCCGATGAACCGCTTGTGCGGCATCGCCTTTTCCATCTGGTGGATGATGTGCGGCTCGGTCGCGACGATCAGCGTGTCGCCGGGCATGGCGCTCGCATATTCGAGGATTCCGCGGGTCGAGCCGACATAATCGGCATGGTCGAGGATGACCGCGGGACATTCGGGATGCGCGGCCACGGGCGCTCCCGGATGCTGCGCCTTCAGCTTCAGCAACTCCGTTTCCGAGAAGGCCTCGTGGACGATGCACACGCCGGGCCACAGCAACAGGTCGCGGCCGGTCTTGCGCGCCAGATAGCCGCCGAGATTGCGGTCGGGGCCGAAGATGATCTTCTGTTCGGGCGGGATCTTCGCGAGGATCGCTTCCGCCGACGATGACGTGACGATCACGTCGGACAACCCCTTCACCTCCGCCGAGCAGTTGATGTACGTCAGCGCGATGTGATCGGGATGCGCCGCGCGAAACGCCGCGAACTGATCGGGCGGACAGCTGTCCTCCAGAGAACAGCCAGCATCCATGTCGGGCAACACGACGATCTTCTGCGGGCTGAGGATCTTCGCCGTTTCCGCCATGAATCGCACGCCGCAGAACGCGATCACGTCCGCATCGGTCGCCTGCGCCTTCTTCGACAGATCGAGGCTGTCGCCCACGAAGTCGGCGATGTCCTGCAATTCCGGCTTTTGATAATAATGCGCCAGAATCACGGCGTTGCGCTCCTTGCGGAGGCGGTCGATCTCGGCGCGGATATCCACGCCCGTGAAGGAGGTCTGGATCGTCATCGGCGGTTCCCTAGCACGTCTTCCAGCGAGCGCGAGACATCCCAGCGTTCGTCGCTGGCGACGGGTTCGTCGGCGAAGCGGACCTGCACCCTGGCGGACAGGCCGGCGGCGTTGAGCGGCATCGCGAAGCTGCGCTCCACTGCGCGGCGGGTGGCGTCGCGGGCGATGCGGATCATCGGCGGCGCCTTCGCCTGACGGACGAGTTCGATCTGGCCGGCGCGGCGGTTCGCCTCGTCCAGCCGCGCCTCCGCGTCGGTGAACGTCGTCAGCAGCCCGCCGGAGCCATATTCGCGGATCTGGGTCAGGTCGATCTGCGGGCCTTCGACCTCTACCGGAGGCAGCCGCACCGACAGGGTCGAGGTTTTCGGATCCCATGCCACGTCGCGCGGCGTCAGCTTGCCCAGATCGACCTCGTACCGGACCATCCCGGGCATGATGAGCGTCTTCTTAGTCGACAGGCCGTATTGCGACTGGGTGGAGGTGGTCACCGCCACGAAGCGCGCCGCGAACGCCGACAGGCGGTTCTGTTCGCGCAGCCCTTCCAGACTGGCGCTGGCCACCGTGACCGGATCGGGCGTCAGTCGCTCGGCGACGTAGCGCTGCACGCCCCACAGGACGAGCAGGACCGCCAGCACGAGGATCAGAACGACACCCGTCGCCTTGACGAGGAACGCGCCGACACCGCTGCCCGAGCGAACAGGCGGCGTCACGGGGGTGGGCGACGGCGTCATGCCGCGATTCGCCACGTTTCGCCATCGTCGGCGACCATGCCGCGGCCGCGCAGATCATAGAGGTGCGCCAGCACCGATCGTTCCGCCGCGCCCAACAGCCGCGGGTCCAGCCCGGCATACATGCGCGCCACCATCGTCCCCACCGGCCACTCCCCCTGCCCCAGCAGACGCAAGATCTGGCCCTCGCGCTGCTTGCGATGTCCCAGCATGCCACGCACAAGCCGTCGCGGATTTTCCACTGCGTCACCGTGACCGGGATAATAGATGCGGTCGTCGCGCTCCATCAGCCGTTCCAGACTTGCCATGTACGCGCCCATATCGCCGTCCGGAGGGGAGACGACGCTGGTGGCCCAGCCCATGACGTGATCGCCGGAAAACAGCACGCCGCTTTCGGGAAGCGCAAAACACAGGTGGTTCGACGTGTGGCCGGGCGTCGCCAGGGCCATCAGGCTCCAGCCAGTGCCGATCACCGCCTCACCGTCTGCAAGGACCCGATCTGGCGCGTAGTCGGCGTCGAACGCCGCGTCCGCTCCGCCCTCACCCGCAACCGAAAACGGCGCGGCGCCGACGATCGGAGCACCGGTGGCGGCCGCGAGCGGACGGGTGGCGGGGCTGTGATCGCGGTGATGATGCGTGGCCATGATCGCCGTCACTGGTCGCCCGCCGATCTCCGCGATCAGCGCGGCGAGGTGGGCGGGATCGTCGGGACCGGGATCGATCACCGCGACATCGGTGTCGCCGACCACATAGGATTGCGTACCGGTATAGGTATAGGCGGAGGCGTTGGGCGCGAGAATGCGGGTGACCAGAGGGTCCAGCCGCATCGGGACGCCGGTGGGGTGTTGTGCCATCGCCAGCAGAAATGGCGGCTGGCGGACCGGGGCGCAACCCCGGCCCGTCCGCCCTGCGAGTGTCAGTCCTTGTCCTTGCCGATGTCGGCGATCTCGCCCTTCAGTTCGGCGATCGACTCGTCGATCCCCGCGACCGCTTCCTGCCGGCCTTCCTCCGGGATCATACCGTTGACGGCGAGCGACGCGCGGGTCGCGTACAGGCTGGCGAGTGCCGCGTTCATCGCCTTGCGCTGGATGTCCTGCTGATCGGTTTCGGACAAGGCACCGGCGCGGGCAGCCGCTGCGATGCGATCGTTGCAGATGACCGTCGCCTTGCTGCCGTTCTGGTTACGCGTGACGACGAAGGCCCGGGGCTCTCCAGATCCGCAATCGGCGGAGGAGATGTTGACGTCCGGCACGACGGCGGCGACCGGCGGCACCGGCGGTACGGGGGGGATCGTCCCCTGACGCGGCGCGACGGGCGGAACAGGCGGGATCGGCAGCGCGTGGGTCGCGGCATAATGATCCGCTTCCGCACCCTCGTACACATGTGTCTTGCCGTCCTTCACGATCACGACGCGCTTGACGTTGCCCGCCGCCGCCGGAGGCGCCGGCGGGGCCGGTGGCGTCGCGATCTTCACACCCGTCGCGGCCTCGATCGTGTTCGTCACCGCGGCGGCGGCCCGGGTGCCGGAGGCGGTGGCGACGAGGCCGGTCGCGACGAGGCCCATGACCGCGACGGCGCCGGTCATCAAACGGGTGCGCGAGACGCGCGAGTTGGTCAGCATCTTCAGTCTCCCTTTCAGATCGGCGATGGTGTGGAGGTGGCAGGCGGCGGACACCGCGCCGCCGTGCGCCGCCTTGACGATGGCGCAGGCATAGATGTGACGATCGGTGCGGCTGCGGCCGGCGAGGACGCGGGCGTCGTTCGCCAGTTCCTGATCGCAGCGAAAGGCGCGGAAGGCGCGCCACGCTACCGGATTGAACCAGTGGAGCGCGAGGACGGCGAGCGCCGCCCAGTTGGCGAACAGGTCGCCGCGGGCGTGGTGGCCCAGTTCGTGCGCCAGCGCGAGTTCGCGCTCGTCCGCGTCGTAACGGTCGGCGAAATCGCGCGGAAAGGCGACGAAGCGGCGTGCCGTTCCGAACGCCAGCGGACCACTGGCGGCGGCGCTTTCGATGACGCGGATGCCGTCGACCTCATCGACCAGCTTCGCCTCGGACAGCACCCGCGCGCAAAAGCGGCGGTGATTGACCATGTGGAAGGCGAAGAAGGCGGCGGCACCCACTACCCAGGCACCGGCCACGATCATGCCCCACGGCAATGTCGCCCAGAGCGAAGGTTCCGCCGCCGCGGCCACGACCGGCGTCGCCGCCGGCAGGGCTCGGGCGGGTACGATCAGCACCGTCACCACTTCGCTGGCGCGGGTGATCGGCATTACCGCCTGCTCGCGCCAGTCGGCGGGCAGCGGCGGCAACAGCAGGCGGAGCGCCGGCAACGCCCAGAGCGCATAGGCGACCTGAGGTCCGAAGGCGCGGCGTACCGGACCGCGCGCCAGCAGCACGGCGACCATCAGCAGCGTCGACGCGATCAGCGCCTCCATCGCCCAACCCGTGAGGTCGAAGCCGCTCATGCCTTCAACTCCTTCAGGATGGCCTCGATATCGGCGATATCGCGCTGGGTAAGTTCGTCGCGGTCGGCGAGATGCGCGACCAGCGGCGTCAGCCGGCCGCCGAACAGCCGGTCCATCAGACGGCGCGACTCGCCGGAAACATAATCCTCGCGCGCGACCATCGGCCGATAGAGATAGCGGCGGCCGTCCTCCTGATGCGCGATGACGTTCTTGGCCAGCAACCGGCCGAGCAAGGTCTTCACGGTGTTGCCGCTCCACCCCCTGGCGGGATCGACACGATCGGCGACGTCGCTGGCGGTCAGCGGCGCTTCCTCCCACAGGACTTCCATCACGGCATGTTCGGCGTCGCTGATACGTTCGGTCACGACTCGCTCCCTATCGATTACGCGTGTAGTCGCACTGATTACACGCGTAGTCAATCTCGGGAAGATACGGGCCTGCGACCTCGCGACCGGTGGACACCCATCACTGTCGGTGGAGCTTACAACCAGTAATCATCGTGAATGACGGTTAACCGCCGGACCTCGCGAAAATCTGCGGTTCCGCCGATCTGGCACGCAGAGTGCTAGGATAAGGGCAGCCGAAGCGTCAGCGCTTTCAGCAGGGTGGATCGGACGCTCGCACGTCTCGCGCCGATCCACCCGCACCCGGCTTCCCATCTTTCGTTCGTAGCCGGGCACGTCGCCCCTGGCGGATGGTCGGGAAGGATCAGTCCGTTGGCTGTTCCGCGCCGAACAGGGCCGCCAGTTCACCGCTTTCGTACATCTCCATCATGATGTCCGATCCGCCAACGAACTCACCCTTCACGTAGAGCTGCGGAATGGTGGGCCAGTCCGAATAGGCCTTGATACCCTGACGGATGCCCTGATCCTGCAGCACGTCGACGCTCTCGAACTCCGCGCCGAGATGGTTGAGGATCGCCACCGCGCGGCTGGAAAAGCCGCATTGCGGGAACAGCGGACTGCCCTTCATGAACAAAACGGCGTCGTTGTTCTTCACCACCGCGTCGATGCGGGCCTGTGCGTCGTCGGTCATCTCGGTCATCCTTGGGCAATTGCCGTCGTGAGTTGAAGCGCATGGAGTTCGCCGCCCATGCGGCCACCCAGCGCGGCGTAGACTGCGCGGGTTTGCGCCACGCGGCTCATGCCGGCGAAACTCTTCGCCACCACGCGCGCGGCATAATGGTCGCCGTCCCCCGCCAGATCGGTGATCTCCACCTCCGCATCGGGGATGGCGGCGCGGATGAGCGCGGCGATATCGTCGGCTGCCATCGGCACGGTGTTACTGCGCCTCCATCAACTGTCGCCGCGCCTCGATCGCGCGGTCGTCCAGCGCACGGCGCACAATGCCCTCGTCGGTCTCGACGCCGGCGGCGGTCAGGTCGCCCATCAACTTGCGGATCACGTCCTCGTCGCCGGCTTCCTCGAAATCGGCCTGCACCACCGCCTTGCAATAGGCGTCGGTTTCCGCAGGCGTGAGGTCCATCTGCTCCGCCGCCCAGACGCCGAGCAGACGATTACGGCGCGCGATGATGCGAAAGGCCATCTCCTCGTCGCGCGCGAACTTCGTTTCGAAAGCTCGCTGGCGGTCCTCGAAGCTGGTCATCGGCGCGGTGTCCCTTTCGTCGTGCGGTCTTGTTCTCGCTGGGAGATAGGGCGGCCGGACCGGCTGCGCAACGGAGTCGGACGCTACAGCCCCTCGCCGCCGACCCATTGCGCGTGGCTCAGCCGCCGTGCGAGGTCCCACGCCTGTCGCCGGATATCGGGCACGGCCACGACCTCCCACAAACCGCCCCGTGTCATCGGGCCGATGCAGCAGAGCGCGTCCTGCGCCCGGCCTTCGCCGTCGATCACCCGCGACTGCGCGTCGACGTCGATGCCCAACCGAAGCGGATCGGGCCGGATCGCCCCGCGCGCGGCCAGCGTCCGCAGCAGCGTGTCGTCCGTCCGCGTCAGGTCGCCCTGCGGCCCGGTGCAATTCACGATTCGCGCGGCACGAAGCGGTTCAACGTCGTCACCGTGGCGCGGCCGCCATTGGATGCAGACGCCCGCGCCCTCCGCCGTCACGCTGGCGACCTTGCCCGCCACGAAGCGCAGCCGACCGCTCTCGACCAGCATGTCGATGCGATCGGCGACCGGGGGCGCGAGGCGGTGACGATGCACGTCCCAGAACGGGCGGACGTGCCGCAGGAAGCGCTTGCGGGTGGCGGCGTCGCTCGCCGACCACAGCCGCTGCGTGATCGGGCGCATCGCATCCACCGCCGCGCGCCAGCCCTCGCGTGCCGCCCGCTCGCGCAGTTGCCGGACGATCCCCGAGAGCGGCACGCCGGGCAGGTCGGTTTCCCCGGTCGGCGGCGGCAGGCCGTCGCGGTGACGGCGCGGTTTCAGTCCGCGGCGGGACATCGCCAGGACGGTCCCGGCAAAGCCGCTCGCATCGAGCTGCAACGCCACGTCGATCGCGGTCAGGCCGGTGCCGAGCAGCACGACCACGTCCTCCGCCCCCAGCCCCTCGCCCGGCCGGGACCGCCACGGATCGTCGATATACCTGCCCGAAGGCAGCAGCGCCGGATCGACGCCGGGCGGCGTGTGCGGCGGCAGATTGCCCGTCGCGAGCACGATGCTGTCGGCCGCGACCCGGCGTCCGTCCGCCAGCGTCACGCCGCCCGCATCGACGTCGACGACATCGCCCTCGATCAGGGTCAGCCGCGCGTCGCGGACCGCATCCAGCGTCTCGCGCAGATATTCGCCGTACAGCAGGCGCGGTACGAAGGTCTGGGCGCTGCCCGCGTCCCGCGTTCCCAGCCAGCGGACGAAATGGCCGGCATCGTCGGGGAACGCGCTCATCCCGGCGGCGCGGACGTTGAGCAGGTGCGCCGGTTCCGTCGCGCTATAGGCGACGCCGCGCGCGATCCGGTCCCCGGCCCGTTCGACCAGCACCGCGTCCGGTCCGCCGAAGCGCAGCAGGTTGATCGCGAGCAGCGTACCGCTGAAGCCGCCACCGACGATCACGACGGGGTCGGTCATGCGTCACCTCCATAAGCCGGCAGCGCCAGCCGCCACCGCAACGCCGCCGCGCGCAAGGCGAACCCGGCGGTCGCCGCGATCACCGCCGCGGCCGTGATCGGCGTATCGAACTGCACCAGCGTCACGAAAAGGCCGGACGCCAGCGCGGCGGCCGTCACATACAATTCCGGCCGCATCAGGATCGACGGTTCGCCCGCCAGCACGTCGCGGATGATACCGCCGACACACGCCGTCAGAACGCCCATCACCGCCGCCGGAACCGGCGGTACGCCATATCCGATCGCCTTGGCCGCGCCGTAGACCGCATACGCCGCCAGTCCGACCGCATCGAACCACGCCAGCGCCGTGTCCGACCACCAGCGTTGCGGCGTCACCCAGATCACCACCGCCACGAACAGGCAGAGCGCCGCGACGCGCGCATCGTGCACCCAGAATACCGGCGCGTCGATCAACAGATCGCGCATCGTGCCACCGCCGACGCCGGTGATGAGCGCGAAGAAGGCGAGCGTCACGAACGTCTGCTGCCGCTTCGCCGCCGCCAGCGCGCCGGAGGCGGCGAACACCGCCAGCCCCGCCAGATCGACCCACGGCGCGATCAGCGGAATTACGGGCGCGGAGAGGACGGGCGGCAACATGCCGCCCGCCTATAAAGCATCCGCTTCGTCGGCAACGGCCGATCGCGCCATGCCTGTGGATAACGTGGATCATGGGGATAAATCGTATCTGAACGGGAACGATCCCGGACGTTGTTTTCCGTTCATGCAACCGCCCGCCGCGACAGGACGTTTCGGCTCCGTACTTTTCGAGAGGGAGTGTAATATGCGTAAGATGATGCTCGCACTGGGATGCGCCGCGATGGTGGCCCCCAGCCTGATGGTGACGGTCAGCACGGCCGACGCGCAGCGCCGCTACAAGTACCGGGAGTGGCGCGACGATCGCGGCCGCGTCCGGTGCCGCAAGCCGAACGGGACGACCGGTCTGGTCGTCGGCGGCGTTGCCGGTGCGTTGCTCGGCCGGACGATCGATACGCGCGGCGACCGCACGATCGGTACTTTGGGCGGTGCCGCCGCCGGTGCGCTGGCCGGCCGCGAGATCGATCGGGGCAGTAGCAACAAGCGCTGCCGTTAAGTCACCGACTACCGAAAGAGGGCGTCGCGAAGCAATTCGCGGCGCCCTCTTTCGTTCGGAAGAGGTGCGGGGCTGTCGGATCGATGAACGCGAGGTAGTTTTCGGTTCACGCAACTACAAAGCTGATCCGGAGGTTTGACCCACATCATCAGACGGAGAGTAGATCATGCGTATCGCGATGCTGTCGGCCATATTGGCCGCAACGACATTCACCGCCATTCCCGCCGCCGCGCAGGACAATCGCTATCAGGCCAACCGCGAGTATCGCAACGAGGTTCGCGATGCCCAGCGTGACTATCGCCGCGACCTGCGCAACGCCGACAGCCGCCGCGACGTCCGCGATGCCCGCCGCGAATATCGCGAGGACGTCCGCGACGCCCGCAAGGATCGCCGCGAGGACATCCGCGACATCCGGCAGGATCGTCGGCAGAATGCCCGCGACTGGCGCGGTTATCGCAACTATGACTACAACCGGTTCGAGCGTGGTCAGCGGACCTATTATGCCGACCGCTATTACCGCGACGGCCGCTATTACCAGCCGCGCCGGCTGGGTCGCAACGATCGCATCTATCGCGGCGGTAACGGACGCTATTACTGCCGCCGCAACGACGGGACGACCGGTCTGATCGTCGGCGGTCTGGCAGGCGGTGCACTGGGCAACATCATCGCCGGCGGCGGCTCGCGCCTGCTCGGTACGCTGATCGGCGCGGGCGGTGGCGCGCTGCTCGGCCAGTCGGTGGATCGCGGTCAGGTCGTCTGCCGCTGATCGTCCGGCTCAGGATGGAAAAGGGTCGGTTCGCCGGCCCTTTTTCGTATCAAAAAATGCCGCCACCCAGAGACAGCCGGATGGCGAAGATCACGATCAGGACGATGTTCAGGTTGCGGCCGCCGTTCGACGACGACATCGCGCCCACCGCCGCTCCGACGATCCCGATAGGGATGACCAGCCAGTTCATCCACCCCAGCAACGGGATGAACGCAACGAGGCCCAGCACCAGGGTGACGAGACCGATCAGGACGGAGACGATGTTCAGCATCCGCCAGACATGGGGCGATCGCGACGTCGGCACAAGCGTCCCTGTTCGGGACGATGGCTCAACGCCCGGCGCGTCAACCATCTTCGTTGACGTTTCGTTAACGGTCGGCGCGCATGCCGGTCCATGTGACCCGGATCATCGCCTCGCTCGCCCTGCTCGCCACGCTCGCCGGCTGTGGCAAACAACCCGCCTCGCAGCAGGACCTCGATAGCCTCGACAAGGAACTGACGCAGGGTAATGCCGCCGGCCGCGATCCCGCGCTGACCGCGTCGCTGGCGGACCAGATCATGGTCGATCCGGCGCTGACGCAGGGGTCGAACGCCAATGCCGTTCGTCCGCCGAACCGCCCCGATCCCCGCGCGGTGCCGCCTGTCGATATCGCGAAGACGGACGACGCGGTCGATCCGAAGACGCTCCGCAAGGCTCCTGCCCCTTCGGCGGACTGCCCCGAATGCCGTGCCCGGAGCGGCGCGATCACGCTCGGCGCGCTCACGCAGAAACAGGGTGGTCAAGGCGGTTGCGCCGCCCGGGTCGCCTATTCGGCCGGATGGGCGAACCGCCTGCCCGCGGCGATCCCGCTTTATCCCGACGCGCGCGTGATAGAGGCCGCGGGGGCCGATCGCAACGGCTGCTCGCTGCGCGTCGTGACCTTCGCCAGCACCGCGCCGCTCGATCGCGTGCTCGACTGGTATCATACCCGCGCAACCGGCGGCGGTTACTCGGCCGAGCACAAGGTCGACGGCACGCAGCACGTGCTGGCCGGCACGCGCGGCGATGCGGCCTACGTCGTCTATGCCCGGCCTCGCGCCGGGGGCGGCACCGAGGTCGATCTGGTGGCGAACGCCGGCACTTGAGGGCCGGTTTGCCGCCAGAGCGCGGAACGACTAGGGCGGGCACATGAACTCCCTCCTTCTCGTCATGCTTGGCGGCGCGCTCGGTTCGGGTGCGCGGCACCTGACCGGGCGCGCGACGCTGGCCGCGTTCGGTCCGGGCTTTCCCGCCGGTACATTGACCGTCAATATCGTCGGGGGCCTGGCGATGGGGCTGCTCGCGGGCGTCCTGTCGCGCACCGGCGGCAACGAACCGTGGCGACTGTTGCTCGGCGTCGGCGTACTGGGCGGTTTCACCACCTTCTCGTCCTTTTCGCTCGACGTCGTGACGATGATCGAACGCGGGCAGCCGGGCATCGCGATCGGCTATCTGCTGCTGTCGGTGATCGGGTCGATCGGCGCGCTCGTTGCCGGGCTGAGCATTGCCCGGATGGGAGCGACCGCATGACCGACACCGTCCGCCAGTTCACCGTCGGCTATGACGACGACGGCATCCGGCTCGACCGCTGGTTCAAGCGGCATCTGCCGGAGACGAGCTTCACCACCGTCGCGAAATGGGCGCGCACCGGGCAACTGCGCGTCGACGGATCGCGCGCGACGCCGGGTGATCGCATCGCTGCGGGCCAGATCCTGCGCGTCCCGCCGCCGGAACCGGAGCGCGCCCCCGATGCACCCGCCGCCCGCCCGAAGAAGGAGCGTGCGCCGCTGTCGCCGGACCAGATCGCCTTTGCGGAAGAGATGGTGATCCACCGCGATTTCCAGGCGCTGGTCCTCAACAAGCCGCCCGGCCTCGCCACGCAGGGTGGCACCAAGACCGAAGTGCATGTCGACGGCCTGCTCGACGCGTTGCAGGGCGATGCCGATGGTCGTCCCAAGCTGGTCCACCGGCTCGACAAGGATACGTCCGGCGCGCTGCTGATCGCCCGCACCAGCCGCGCGGCGGCGTTCTTCGCCAAGGCGTTCTCCGGCCGTACCGCGCGCAAGGTCTATTGGGCGCTGGTGGTCGACGTTCCCTCGATCGACGACGGCACGATCGACCTGCCGATCGGCAAGCAGCCCGGTACCGGCGGCGAAAAGATGGCGATCGACGAGGAGAATGGCAGCCCGGCGCGCACCCGCTATCGCGTGATCGAACGCGCCGGCAATCGCTGCGCGTGGGTCGAGCTGCAACCCTTCACCGGCCGCACCCACCAGTTGCGCGTGCATATGGCGGCGATCGGCCATCCGATCGTCGGCGACGGCAAATATGGCGGCCCGGCGGCCTTCCTGACCGGCGGGATCAGCCGCAAGATGCACCTCCACGCCCGCCGCATCCGCGTCGACCATCCCGATGGCGGGCGGATCGACGAGGTCGCCGCGCTGCCGACGCACTTCCGCGAATCGCTGGCCAGCCTTGGGTTCGACGAGGCGCTGGGCGACGCGCTGAAGCTGGACGAGGATAAGGGTCCGCCCCCCAAGGCGGTGCTGAAACAGCGCGCCAAGGCGCATGCCAAGTCGGTCCGCAAGGAACGTCGCGGTGAACGGCGCGGGCGGGGCACTCGGGAATAGACGACTTTCCACCCGACCGGCGGGTGCCGGCGGTCAGATCGCCTCACCCACCGCCCGCGCCCGTTCCTCGCGCGTCGCCTCTGCCCGCGGCACCAGCCGATAGGCCATGATCGCCGCCGCGATCGTGATCGGCGCGCTAAGCATCAGCGACAGCATTCCGGTGGAAAGACTGCCCGACAGGCTCGACACGCGGCCCGCGAGGTAAGGGCCGAGCGCCAGCCCGAGCAGCGTCGTGCCGATGAAGAACGTCGCCGTCGCGGTGCCGCGCATCCGGGGTAACACCAGATCCTGCGTCGTCGCCGCTGCCGCACCCAGCGCGGTCGCCGCGCAGACCTGACCGATGAACAGCATCGGATAGAGCAGCCAGGTCGAGGATGCCGTGAACGCCGTCGCCATGAACGGCAACGGCGCGACCGCGCCGAACAGGACGACGATCAGGCGGCCCGCCGGATTGGTCCGCCGCAGCCGGTCCGCGACGATGCCGCCCAGCGTCACGCCCAGAAATCCGCCCAGCGCGCCGCTCGCGCCGATGAAGAACCCCGCCTCCGCCGGCGCGGCGTGCAGCACCCGCAACGCATAGGGCGCGGCCCAGAAGCTGGCGGCATAGGCCAGGAACGCGTTCAGCCCATAGGCGATCACGGTCAGCACGAACGCCGGCGTCGCGACGATCAGCGCGAACGTCGCCGGATCGCGCCGCTTCAGCGCGCACCCCCAAGAGAACACGGCATAAACCCCGATCCCGACAGCGGTCCATTGCGGCCACGGCTCGCCCGCGCCGATCAGTCCCAGCACCGCCGCGACGGTGATGCCGGCCGCCAGCAGATTGATCGCCAGCGCCCGCGTACCGCCCATCGCCGCACCGATCAGCGTCAGCGGCGGGATGATCGTGACCAGCTCGCGCCCGAACTCGGCGAAGGGCGCCGGATGCTTCGGCGGTGGCGGCAGACCCTCCACGGCCCCGCGGATCGGCTCCTTCAGCGTGGCGATCCACAACGCAACCAGCAGACCCGGCAGACCGACCGCCATGAACGCGGCCTGCCACCCGACCAGCCCCAGCGGTCCGCCGCCCGGATACGCACGGTTCCAGTTCTGGACGATCAGCCCGCCGATGAAGAGCGACACGCCGCCACCCACGTACAGCCCCGCCGAATAGATCGACAGCGCCGTCGCGCGCAGCCGTTTCGGAAACCAGTCGGAAATCAACGAATAGGCGGACGGACTGGCGGTCGCCTCGCCGATGCCGACGCCGATTCGCGCCGCCGCCAGATGCCCGCCGCTGCGCGACAGGCCGGACAGCGCGGTCATCGTCGACCAGAGCGCGAGACCGATCACCATCAGCCGCCCGCGATGCCAATTGTCCGCCAGCCGCCCCAGCGGGATGCCGAACAGCGAATAGAACACACCGAAGGCAGTACCGTAGAGGAAGCCGAGATCCTCGTCCGCGAGGTGCAGGTCGCGCTTGATGTCCTCCGCGAGAATCGAGATGATCTGGCGGTCGACGAAATTGAGGACGTAGACGAGGAACAGGATTCCGAGCACGTACCAGGCATAGCCGGACGCCTGCGCCTCACCCCGATCGGGAACCGTGTCGGCCATGATCCTCTCCTTATCGGAAAGGAGGTATCAGAGGTTTCTAGGGTCGCCTATCGTTTTTCGGCGAATGGGTATGCTCAACGTCGGGCCAGTTGCGCGCGCCTGCCGACACCCTGTTCCAGCCGCGCGATCAGGCTGTCCAGCGTCGAGGCGCGTTCGCCGAAGCCGCTCGTCGGCGCGACGGTGATTTCCGGCATCGGCAGGACAAAGGTTTCGATCCGCTCCTCCTCCGCCGCCGGTTCGCCTGCGGACCGCGCGATCGACGCGACGGGCCTGACCGGCTCCAGCGGCTCGTCGAGGATCGCGCCGGGATGAAACGCCGCCAGCGGCTGTTCCAGATCGGCGGGGATCGGCTGCTCGACGGGCGGCGGAGGCGGCGGAGCGATCCGCGGCGTCGATGGCGGAGTCGGGGGCGGAGCCGCTGGCGGAGTAGGCGGCGACGGCGGCGTTCCCAATTCATCGGCCGACAGCGGTCGCCGGGTCGGTGCATCGGGATGCGTATCGGCGCGGCGGGCGACCGGCACATCCCTCGTGCCGCCGAATCGCACCGGCGTCGGCGCGAGGAAGCCGCCCGGCCCCCAGATCAGGTACAGTGACGACCAGCTCACCGCGCCCGCCAGCGCCGTTCCACCCAGCAGGATCAGCGCGCGAGCCGTCAGGCCCAGCGGCGGTTTCGCCAGCGGCAGCAACTGCGCCAGCCCGCTCGCGTCCACCGCCGCCTCGAGGCGCCAGTCGGGCAGGATCAGGAAGAAGATCGCGGTCAGCACCGCCGTCGCACCGGCCCCGATCGTCGGGATCATGCCGGTCGAAAGGCGGCCGGTCGAAAGGCGGCGGCCGGTCAAATCGGGGCGGGGTAAGCGGACCATCGGGACTTCCTGTTCGCGGCTTCGACCAGCCGCTGGTAAATAGCGTCGTAACGGCAAATATTTGACGACCAGTTACGCTCTTGGGCGACGAAGGCGCGGCCCCGCGCGCGCCGCGCCTCCCACCCCGACCGATCCGCGAGCAGCCCCGCCAGCGCCGCCGCGATCGCCGCCGGATCGTCCGCGGCGAACAGCGTGCCCGTGTCGCCGTCGCGAATCAGTTCGCGGTGGCCGCCGACATCCGACGCCGCGACCAACCGCCCCTGCGCCATCGCCTCCAGCGGTTTCAGGGGTGTGACGAGCTCGGTCAGCCGCATGGCCTTGCGCGGATAGGCCAGCACATCGACCAGCGAATAATAGCGCTCCACCTCCGCATGGGGCACGCGGCCGACAAAGCGGATGCGGTCCGCCACCGGGGACGCCGCCGCCTGCGCGCGCAAGGCGTCGCCGGCGGGGCCCCCGCCGACCAGCAGCAGCGTCGCATCCGGGCGGGCGGCGACCAGCGCCGGCATCGCCGCGATCAGATCGTCCAGCCCCTCATAGGGATAGAAGCTGCCGATGAAGCCGATCACCTCCGCCCCGTCCAGCCCCAGCGCCGTGGCCAGCGCGTCGTCGCGCGGCGCAGGCGATCCGAACAGGGTCAGGTCGACGCCGTTGGGGGACACCATGATCTTGTCCGCTGCCACGCCGCGGGCGATCAGGTCGCCGCGCAGCCCGTCGCAGATCACCGCCACCGCGTTGGCGCGATCGACTACGAACCGCTCCAGCGCCCGCGTCGCGCGATATTTCAGCGATCCTTCGGTTCCCGTGTCGTTACCGACCGCCGCATCCTCCCAGAAGGCACGGATTTCGTAGACGAACGGCAAGCCGTGCCGCCGCGCGACCCGCCATGCGGCCAGCCCGTCGAGCGCGGGCGAATGCGCGTGCAGGATATCGGGCCGGAACTCCGCCACCGCCGCTGCGATGCTCTTCGAAAAGCCGGCGACGCCCGCCAGTTCACCGATCAGGCCAGTCGGCATCCCCGTGCTGGGCGTACGGTGAAACGTCAGGCCATCGATCCGTTCGACCACGCCGCCGGATTCGCCCTGTCGCGGCCCCGTCACCGCCGCCACGACATGCCCCGCCGCCGCCTGCGCCGTCAGGATCGCCCGCGTTCGAAACGTGTATCCGCTCTGGAGCGGCAGCCCGTGGTCGAGGATGTGGAGAATACGCATCGCCGTCGCGTGGCACGGCTGCGCTTAAAGTTGCGCTAATCGAAGCACCCTCGCGCTCCCAACGGTAGAGGGTTGCGAAGGGAAGGATGCCGCACCGGCCACGCGCTTAACCCGCCTTCAACTCCCGCGCTCCTAAACGCGTCGAGAGGGCACGCCGCCCTCTCCCGTCCGCCGCTACGCGGCTCCCTTTCTTCCCAGCGGCAGAGGGATCAGACACAGGAGCGCGAACGATGATCGACAATTTCGCGCTCGGCGTCACGCACGGTCTGCTGATGCTGGCGGCGTGGCTGCTGCTGAAGCGGCCCGATCTCGACCGCGAACCCCGCAGCGGCGATCAGCCCGCACCGAAGCCCGGACGCCGCCCGCGTGCGTGATCTCGCGTTCATCGCCTTCCTTGCGGCATTCATGGGCATGGGGCTGCGGCGGCCGTTCCTGCTCGTGCTCGTCTATGTCTATATCGACATCGTCGCACCGCAGCGGCTGACCTATTACCTGTTGAACGCGATCCCGATCTCGCTCGTGTCGGTCGTGCTGGCGGTGGGCGCGTTCGCGCTGGCGGACGACAAGCGCGACAGCCGCTTCGCGCCGCGACAGGGCATGATCGTGCTGCTGCTGGTCTATTGCTGGCTGACGACGATGGCCGCCGATTTTCCGGTCGAGGCGCAAGACAAATGGGGCTGGGTCTGGAAGGCGCTGGCCTTCGCCGCCTTCCTTCCCTCGACGCTGCGGACGCGCTTGCGGATCGAGGCGCTGCTGCTGTTCATGGTCGTATCCGCCGCGTCGATCATCATCGTCGGCGGCGTGAAGACGCTCGTCTCCGGTGGCGGTTACGGTCAGTTGAACCTGATGGTCGACAACAATAGCGGCCTGTACGAGGGATCGACCATCTCGACGGTCGCGGTCGCAATCGTGCCGGTGATCTTCTGGCTGATGAAATACGGCACGATCTTCCGGCCGGACCGGCGCGTGAAGATTTTCGGCCTCGCGCTGGTGTTCGCGTGCCTGCTGATCCCGGTCGGCACCTCGACGCGCACCGGTTTGCTCTGCATCGCGCTCGTCGCGGCACTGTCGCTGCGTACGGTCAAGCGCAAGGCGACCTATCTGGCGGCGATCGGCGTGCTCGGCCTCGTCGCCGTGCCGTTCCTGCCGTCCGCCTTCACCGAACGGATGGGCACGATCCAGAATCATCAGGCGGACGCATCGGCCAGCACGCGGCTCGCGGTGTGGGCATGGACGTGGGAGTTCGCGAAGACGCATCCGTTCGGCGGCGGGTTCGAGGCGTATCGCCAGAACCGCATCCGGCTCGAACTGGTCAGCACGTCCGGCGGCAATTCGACCGAAACGGAACAGACCGATCAGGGGCGGGCATGGCACAGCGCCTATTTCGAAATGCTGGGCGAGCAGGGCTATCCCGGCCTAGCGCTGTGGCTGACGATCAATCTGGCGGGACTGTTCCGGATGGAGGTTCTGCGCCGGCGCTATCGGACGGGTGACGAGGCGTGGGCAGGGTCGCTCGCCGCCGCGCTTCAGACCGGACATATGGTGTACCTGCTCGGCGCGGGGTTCATCGCCATCGCGTTCCAGCCGTTCGTGTACATGCTGATCGGCGCGCAGGTCGGCCTCGACACCTATACCGCGCGTCGCCGGGCGGAGGCGACGGGCCGCCGTCTGCGCCCTGCCCGCGCCGCGCCGCCGCTGCCGGCATGACGGAAATCCGCGCGTTGACCGGCGCCCGCGGGCTCGCGGCGTGGCTGGTCGTCCTGTTCCACATCCGCGGCTCGATAGCGGGATTGCCGGCGGGCGTGATGCGCGTGCTCGACAAGGGGTATCTCGCGGTCGATTTCTTTTTCCTGCTGTCGGGCTTCGTCATCTGGCTGGCTTGGCACGAGCGGCTGCGCGACCGGCGCGCGATCCCGGCGTTTCTGCTGAAGCGGGTGCTGCGGGTCTGGCCGCTGCACCTCGCGATGCTCGCCGCCGCCGTCGCGATGGTCGCGGCACAGGGTGCGCTTGGGCACCCGGCGGGGTCCGACTTCCCGTGGCGCGACCTGCCGTTGCACCTGTTGCTCATGCAGGATTGGGGACTGGTCCCGCCGACGACATGGAACGTGCCGGCGTGGTCGATCAGCGCCGAGACGATGGCGTATCTGCTGTTCCCGCTGCTCGTGCTGGCCGTCGACTGGCGGCGGTGCGCCACGCCTGTGGTGCTCGTCGGGGTCATCGCACCGCTGGCGATACTCGCGTGGGCGATGCGCGGCGAAATGATCCTCGGGCAGGATATCGCGCGCTTCGGTGTCCTGCGCTGCGTGACGGAGTTCGCCGCCGGCACCGCCGTCGCGGCGCTCTGGTTGCGATGGCGCGGCGACGTGTCGGCGTGGTGGCCGGCGGCGGGGGCCACGACCGGCTTGCTTGCGCTCGCGGTCGGAGCACCGGAAGTGGTCGTCGTTCCGGCGGTTTTCGCCGCGCTGCTGCTGGCACTGGCGCTGGGGGCCGGATCGGTCGGGCACCCGCTGGAGGGGCGGACTGTGCACTGGCTCGGCACGATCAGCTACGCGACCTACCTGTCGCATTACGTACTGTGGCACGCGTTCAAGCTGGTTGCCGTCCGCGATGTTTCCGACGTGCCACCGCCGGCGATCGGGGTGTATCTGGGGCTGGTCCTCGCCGCGTCGGCGTTCCTGTACACCTGTGTCGAGCTTCCGGCGCAGCGCTGGCGCGGATTGCGCGGTTGGCCTCCAAGATCCTTCACGGCACGGGGCGGTGGCGCGCCGCAGGCGTGACGGAAGGGCAACCACAAGCCGTCCGGCCCGTGGCTGCCCCTCCGGCGCATTTGCCTGAAGAGGGAAGGATCAGGGGCAATCTTTAGTCCGCCGGCTCATCGGCCAGCTCCTCCACCAGCGCGGCGATGATCGCCTTGTTGAACGCCGGCAGGTCATCCGGCTTGCGGCTGGTGATGAGGTTGCCGTCGACCACGACCTCCTCGTCCACCACATCGCCACCGGCATTCTCCAGATCGGTGCGGATCGACGGATAGCTGGTCAGCCGCCGGCCATCGATCACGTCCGCCTCCGCCAGCAACCACGGGCCGTGACAGATCGCGGCAACGATCTTGTCGTCCTCCATGAATTCCGCGACGATCTCGACCGCGCGATCCTCCTGCCGCAGCTTGTCCGGGTTACAGGTCCCGCCCGGCAGCACCAGCGCGTCGTAATCGTCGGTGTCGACGTCATCCAGCGTCAGGTCGGGCGCCGCCATCTCCGCCTTGTTCAGATCCTGCTCCATGCCCTGGATCGGGTCCGTCCTGATCGACGCCAGCGTCACCGTGGCACCGGCCGCCTCAAGCGCCTTTTTCGGCTCGAACAACTCCACCGTCTCGAAACCGTCGGCGGCGAGCATCAGCACGCGCGCCCTGGAAAGATCTGCCATCGGATGAACTCCTGTCGGGGTGGGAGCCGCCTCAACCCCCGCCTCCCGGCCTCGTTCCGGAACGAAGCGACGAGCCCGTGCATTGCCCGGACGAGAAGCGACCGGAGCATTGATGGCGACCCGTATAGTGTATTCCGACGATTCAAAGCCCGGCATTACCCGCCGAAAGGTGCGGAACGGCTGGGCCTATTTCGATGCGTCGGGCGACCGCATCACCGATCGTGAGGAGATCGATCGGCTCAACGCGATCGGCTTGCCCCCGGCGTACCGGGATGCCTGGTTCAACCCCAGGGCAAACGGTCATATCCAGGCGGTCGGCTGGGATGAAAAGGGGCGCAAGCAATACCGCTATCACACCGGCTTTCGCGAAGCGCAGGAAGCTGCAAAATACGAGAAGTGCGCCGATTTCGGCCATTGCCTTCCCGCTATCCGCAAGAAGGTGGAAGCGGACCTGAAAAAGCGCTCGCTATCGCGCGAACGTGCGGTGGCGGCGGTCGTCCGGCTGCTCGATGTCGGCCATCTGCGCGTCGGCAACGAGGCCTATGCCGCCTCGAACGAGAGTTTCGGCGCGACCACGCTGCGCAAGCGGCATGGCGAGGTGAAGGGCCAGACGCTCCGCCTTCGGTTCAAGGGCAAGTCGGGCAAGGAGCGCGACATGAAGGTCGCCGACCGCGCGCTCGCGTCGGCAGTCAAGAAGATGCAGGATCTCGACGAGCAGCATCTCTTCGCCTGGCTCGACGACAAGGGCGAGGCGCATCCGGTGACCTCATCCGACGTCAACGACTATATCCGCGACGCGACCGGCCACGATTTCACCGCCAAGCATTTCCGCACCTGGTGCGCCAGCGTCTGCGCATTCGAAGCGCTGGCCTCAGCCGAACGCGACCTGAGCCTCAAGTCCCTGCTGGAGCCCGTCGTCGAGAAGCTGGGCAACACGCCCGCCATCGCACGCAAGAGCTACGTCCACCCGTCGCTGATCGATCTCGTCAAAAAGGGTCAGTCGGCGTTTCGCAAGGCCACGCGCCTTCCCCGTGCCAAACGCTATCTGACGCGCGAGGAGCGCGGCCTGATCGCGTTCCTCGAAGCCGGCACGCCCGCCACCTGAGTATTTTCACGATGTCCCAATCTCCCGCCGCCAACGCGCAGGAACCGCTGTTCGACGCCTCCGACCTTGCCGATCAGACCAGCGGACTGTTCACCGTCAGCAGTGATTGGCTGCAGCACCATTGGCTCCAGATCCTGATCGCGTTCGGCATCGGCGCGGTCATCGTAATCGGCCTGCACGCCGCGCGTCGTCTCGCGGGCAGGTTCGCAGTCCGCGATCCGGAGGGCCGTGCCGGGTGGGGTTCGATCATCGGCCGGGCGCTGGTGAGGACGAGCAACTTCTTCATCATCATGCTCGCCGCGAAACTGGTCACCGGCTATTCCGGCGCACCGTCGCAGGTGTCGAGCACGATCAACTTCCTATGGACGATCGCCTCCGTCTTCCAGGCGGCGGCTTGGGTACGGGAGATCGCGCTAGGCGCGATCGAGCATCGTACCCAGTCGGCGCATTATTCCGGCGAAGCGCTGCTGTCGGCGATGGGCCTGATCCGCGTCCTCATCACCTTCGCGCTGTTCGCGATCGCGCTCGTCGTGGTGCTCGACAATCTGGGCGTCAACGTCACCGGCCTCGTTGCGGGTCTCGGTGTCGGCGGTATCGCCATCGGTCTGGCGGCGCAGGGTATCTTCGGCGACCTGTTCGCGGCGCTGGCGATCATCTTCGACCGCCCGTTCCGGCGGGGCGACAAGGTCCAGTACGACCAGACCGTGGGCGTGATCGAGTCGATCGGCCTAAAATCGACCCGCATCCGCTCGTTCGGGGGCGAGATGCGCGTCATCAGCAACCGGCAATTGCTCGACAAGGAAATCCAGAACATCTCCAACCGCGATCATGTCCGCGTCACGCTGACGATCGGCGTCGCGTACGAGACGCCGCCGGAGACGCTGGAGGCGCTGCCCGACCTGCTGAAGGCGATTTTCGAGGAAGCCGGCGGCAAAGTCGCGCGTGCCGGCTTCGAAAGCTTCGGCGCATCCAGCCTCGACTTCATCGTCCAGTTCGACGTCCCCGGTGACGACTGGCCGACCGCGCATGCCACGCGCAACAAGGCGCTGGTGCTGCTGATGCGCCGCTTCGCCGAGCAAGGCATCGTCATCCCCTACCCGACCCAGACCACCTACACCGCCGCGCCCGACGGGACGCTGGTCATGCCCTATGCCGTGCCGAAGGCCGAGCGTTAGGGCAGCCTGATTTCATGTCATGCCGTGGTCGTTCCCGCATGGCGGAGAGTGGGATATGCAATCGATCCCGCGCAGTGTTGCGGGGAGCGGAGAGGATCCGCCGCGGCGTAGCGAGCTCGTTTCGATCCTGCACGATCGTCACCTTCGCCGGCCAGCAAGCCCCACCCTTATCTGCGCCTCTGCATGAAGCAAACCTCTTCGCGTATCCCCGGAGCGCGCCCACCGGAACATAAGCGGTTCAATTCCCCGCCAAGCCGCACTAAACAGCACCGCAGATGCTGACCGCCCTTTCCATCCGCGACGTCGTGCTGATCGAGGCGCTGGACCTCGATTTCGGGCCGGGGCTCGGCGTCCTGACCGGCGAGACCGGCGCCGGCAAGTCGATCCTGCTCGATGCGCTCGGCCTTGCGCTCGGGGGTCGCGGCGATAGCGGTCTGGTGCGGCACGGTGCGGCGCAGGCGGTGGTGACCGCCAGTTTCGAGCCGCCCGCCTCCGACATTGCCGCGCTGCTCGACGACAATGGTGTCGAGGTGGAGCCGGGCGAGCCGCTGCTGATCCGCCGCATCGTCAAGGCGGACGGCGGCAGTCGCGCCTTCGTCAACAACCAGCCCGCCTCCGCGACCCTGCTGCGCGAGATCGCGCCGCGGCTGGTCGAGATCCACGGACAGCACGACGACCGCGGCCTGCTCAATCCGCGCGGCCACCGTGCCTTGCTCGATGCGTTCGGCCGCGTCGATACGGGCGATGCGACCCGCGCATGGTCCGCGTACCGGGAGGCGGAGGCGGCGCTGACGGCCGCCCGTGCCGAGATCGAGACGGCAGCGCGCGACCGCGAGTGGCTGGAACATGCGGTCGGCGAGCTTCGGACGCTCGCCCCCGAACCCGGTGAGGAGGAAGCGCTGGCCGACAAGCGCCGGTCGATGCAGCGCGCGGAGAAGGTGGCGGACGACCTCGCCGCGATCGACGCGCATCTGGAGGGGTCGGACGGCGGCCTCGCCAAGCTGCGTCAGGCCGCCCGCGTGCTGGAGCGGGTCGCCGCCGATCACCCTGCGCTCGCCGACGCGCTGGCCGCGGTCGATCGCGCGGTGACCGAAGCGGACGCCGCCGAGGACAGCCTGCGCGAGGCGCGCACGGCGCTGTCCTACGATCCCCGCGCGCTGGAGGACGACGAGACGCGCCTGTTCGAACTGCGCGCGATGGCGCGCAAGCACCGCGTCCAGCCCGACGATCTCGCCGCGCTGGCCGACGACCTCGCCGCCCGGCTGGAGCGGCTGGAGGCGGGCGAAGGTGGGATCGCCACGTTGCAAGCCGCCGTGACGAAGGCCCACGCTGCCTATGATGCCGCCGCCGCGATCCTGTCCGGCCAGCGTCGTGCCGCCGCCACCCGGCTCGACGTGGCGGTCGCGAACGAACTCGCGCCGCTCAAGCTGGACGCCGCGCGCTTCAGGACCGTCGTCGCGGAAGTCCCGGCGGAGGGCTGGTCCGCCGCCGGCCGCGACCGCGTGGAGTTCGAGATTTCGACCAACCCCGGCGCGCCCTTCGCGCCGCTGACCAAGATCGCATCGGGTGGCGAGCTGTCGCGCTTCATCCTCGCGCTGAAGGTCGCGTTGGCCGAAACGGGTGGCGCGGCGACGATGGTGTTCGACGAGATCGATCGCGGCGTCGGTGGCGCGGTCGCCTCCGCGATCGGCGAGCGGCTGGCGCGGCTGGCGGAGAGTACGCAGTTGCTGGTCGTCACGCACAGTCCGCAGGTGGCGGCGCGGGGCGCGGCGCATCTGCTGATCGCCAAATCGTCCGACGGGACCGTCACCCGCACCGGCGTCCGCCATCTGGACGAGGACGAGCGGCGCGAGGAGATCGCGCGCATGCTGTCCGGCGCGACGATCACCGACGAGGCGCGCGCGCAGGCCGACCGCCTGCTGGAAACCGCATGACCCAGGCACAGCGCCGCGAGGGCCGGGCCTTACTGGCGATGCTGCTGATCGGTGCGCTGCTGACGATCGGATCGGGGCTGGCCGCGATCGGCTTCGTCGTGACGATGCTGCTCCGGGTGCTCGTCCTGCTCGCGTGGCCGGGCTGGCTGCTTTAGGCGGACGCGCATGGACCCGTTGCCTGATTCGCCAGAGGCCGCCACCGTCGAACTCGCCGCCCTCGCTGAGGAGATCGGCCGTCATTCGTCGCTCTATCACACCGACGATGCGCCCGAGATCAGCGACGCCGAATATGACGCACTCGTCCGCCGCAACATCGCGATCGAGGCCACGTTCCCGGATCTGATCCGCGCCGACAGCCCCTCGAAGCAGGTCGGCGCCGCTCCCGCCGCCCACCTCGCCAAGGTCGCCCATGCGCGGCCGATGACCAGCCTAGACAACGCCTTCGCCGACGAGGAGGTCGAGGAGTTCGTCGCGCGCGTCCGCCGCTTCCTGAAGCTGCCCGACGACGAGCCGGTCGCGCTGACCGCCGAGCCCAAGATCGACGGCCTGTCCTGCTCGCTGCGCTACGAAGGCGGCGCGCTGGTGCAGGCGCTGACCCGCGGCGACGGTGCGGTCGGCGAGGACGTGACTGCCAACGTCCTGACGATCGCCGACATTTCCCGCCGCCTTCCCGCCGACGCCCCCGCGATCTTCGAGGTCCGCGGCGAAGTCTATATGGACAAGGCCGCCTTCGCCGCGCTCAACGCCCGCCTGCTGACCGAGGCGGAAACGACCGGCAAGGAGGCGCGCCAGTTCGCCAACCCGCGCAACGCCGCCGCCGGATCTCTGCGCCAGAAGGACGCCGCCGTTACCGCCAGCCGCCCGCTGCGCTTCTTCGCGCATGGCTGGGGCGAGGCGAGCGCGGTGCCGGGCGAGACGCAGCACGCATTGGTCGAGACGCTGCGCCGCTGGGGCTTCCCGATCGCCGACGGCTTCGCACTGGCGGAAGACATCGCCGCTGCCCTTGCCGTGTACCGCGCGATCGAGACGGCGCGCGCCGACCTGCCGTTCGACATCGACGGCGTCGTCTACAAGGTCGATCGCCTCGACTGGCAGGCGCGGCTCGGCATCGTCGGGCGCACGCCCCGCTGGGGCCTCGCGCACAAATTTCCCGCCGAACGCGCGCAGACCACGCTGGAGCGGATCGACATCCAGGTCGGCCGCACCGGCGCGCTGACCCCCGTCGCGCGGCTCGAACCCGTCACCGTCGGTGGCGTTGTCGTGACGAACGCCACGCTCCATAACGCGGACGAGATCGCGCGGCTGGGCGTGCGCGAGGGCGACCGCGTCGTCCTGCAGCGCGCAGGCGACGTGATCCCCCAGATCGTCGAGAACCTGACCGCCGACGTCGACCGCGCACCCTATGTCTTCCCCACCACCTGCCCCGCCTGCGGCTCCGCCGCCGATCGCGAGGAGGGCGAGGTCGTCTATCGCTGCACCGGCGGCCTGATCTGTCCGGCGCAACGCGTCGAGCGGCTGAGCCATTTCGTCTCCCGCCACGCCTTCGACATCACGGGCCTTGGCCAAACCCTGATCGAGGCGTTCTTCGCGGACGGGCTGATCCAGTCGCCCGCCGACATCTTCAAGCTGACCGAGGAGCAACTCGCCGCCCGCAAGAAGGACGGCCGGCTCTGGTCGCGCAAGCTGATCGAGGCGATCGACGCCAGGCGCAGCGTTCCACTGGACCGCTTCCTGTTCGCGCTCGGCATCCGCCATATCGGGGAGGTCACCGCACGCGACCTCGCCCGTCGCTACCGCACCGCCGCGGCGCTCGGCGCGATGCTCCGCTCCGCCGTGGCGCTGCGCCACGCGACGCAGCCGCAGATCGGCGAGCCGGAACGCAAGTTCGTCCTGCGCCGCGACCGCCTGCTCGTCGCGCACATCGACACCGCCGGCATCGGCCCCGAAGTCGCGCACGCGCTGACCGGTTTCTGCGCGGAGGCGCACAACCGTGCCGTCGTGTTCGATCTGTTGCGTCAGGTCGCCCCCGCAGAGGTCGTCCATGAAACCCGCTCTTCCGAAGTGTCCGGCCTGACGGTGGTCTTCACCGGCACGCTGGAGACGATGAGCCGCGACGAAGCCAAGGCGCAGGCCGAATCGCTCGGCGCGCATGTCGCGGGCTCCGTATCGAAGAAAACCGACATCGTGGTCGCCGGACCCGGCGCGGGATCGAAGCTGAAAAAGGCCGTCGATCTGGGTATCCGCACCCTGACCGAAGCGGAGTGGGCGACAATCGTTTCCGCTACGGCCTGAGCCGCTGCACGGGTCAGCAGCGTTGCCGTTTTGCAACGCAACACGACAGAATTTTCAAAGCCTTGGAACCATCTCGCATCTGTCACCGAAGCGTCATAATCCTGCCGCAGGGCGCGGATCGAAGCGGTAACGACCGCTGACCGGAGCATGAGCTCTCCAAGGGGACATTTTCTGATGCGGAACCATCTTTTCCTGGGCGCGGCTGCCGTTGCGCTGATCGCGCCGATGGGCGCCATGGCGCAGGAAACTACGACCGTCGTGCGTGGCACCGTCACCAGCGGCGGAACGGCCGTCGCGGGCGCCCGCGTCACCGTAACGAACGTGCCGTCGGGCACCACCGCGGAAACCGTGACCGGCACGGACGGCTCGTTCAACCTCAGCGGCCTGCGCGTGGGCGGCCCCTTCACCGTTGCGGTCGCCGCCGACGGGTATCAGGGCGCGACCGTCACCGACATCTACACCGTCATCGCCCAGCCTTATGACGTACCTGTCGAACTGGCCCTTGCGGGCGCGGATGCGGGCGGCGACATCGTCGTCACCGCATCGTCGATCGCCGGCGCGGGCACGCAGTCGATGGGACCCGCAACCGTCCTGACCGCCGCGGATATCGCCAATGTCGCCACGATCAACCGCGACGTCCGCGACCTGATGCGCCGCGATCCGTTCGCCCGCCTCGACGATACGCCCAGCGGCGGTCGCGCGGTGTCGTTCGCCGGCCAGAATGCCCGCTTCAACCGCTTCTCGGTGGACGGTGTGCCCGTCACCGACAATTTCGGCCTGAACCCGGACGGCCTGCCGACGCGCCGCAGCCCGATCCCGCTCGACGCCATCGGCCAGTTCCAGACCAAGGTCGCGCCGTATGACGTGCGCGAGGGCAATTTCCAGGGTGGCGCGATCAACGCCATCCTGAAGTCGGGCACCAACAGCTTCCACGGCACCGGCTTCTACAGCTATTCGTCGGATGAACTGACCGGCAAGAAGACCAAGGCTGGCCCGGGCGTTCCCACCGGCCGCGTCACGCTGCCGAACTTCAAGATCGAGAATTACGGCGCACAGCTTGCCGGTCCGATCATCAAGGACAAGCTGTTCTTCATGGTCGCCGGTGAGCGCATCCGCGCCGGCACGCCGATCCCGGAGGGCACGGCCGAAACCAATGCGGGCACCGTCATCCCGTCGACCGCGATCGCGGGCGGCAACCTGACGGACGCGGTGGTCAACCAGATCACCTCGATCGCCCAGTCTCGCTATGGCTATGACGCCGGCGGCGTGCTGAGCAATTCGCAGGACAAGGACGATCGTCTGGCGGCGCGCATCGACGCCAATCTGTCCGACACGCAGCGCGCCTCGCTGACGTATCTGTATACGAAGGACTCGATCCGCTTCAACCAGAACGCCTCGACCACGGCCCCCAGCCTTGGCCTCGAATCGAACGGATATGTCGCATCGAACCGGCTGCACACCGGCGTGTTCCAGCTGAACAGCGACTGGTCCGACGAGTTCTCGACCGAAGTCCGCGCCTTCTACAAGGATTACAAGCGCGGGCAGGACCCGATCCTCGGCCGCGGCTTCGCCCAGTTCCAGGTCTGCGCCGCACCAACGTCGGACCGTGCAAACCCCGGCTCGCAGGGGGCGGCGGCGTCCACCGCCTGCGCCCCCGGCTATGCCTCGGTCTATCTCGGCCCGGACATCTCGCGCCAGTCGAACGCACTGACCAGCCGCACCTATGGCGGTCTGGTGCAGGCTCGCCTGAGCCGCGACGATCACGATCTGCGCATCTTCGCCGATTTCCAGGATACGAAGATCTTCAACCAGTTCCTGCAGCGTAGCGCGGGCGACTATTATTTCGACTCGATCGCCGACTTCGCGGCCGGCAATGCACAGCGCCTGCGCTATCAGAATGCCGTCCCGTCGCTGGTGCCGGACGATGCCGCCGCGCGCTTCCGCTATCAGTCCTATGCCTTCGGTATCCAGGACAACTGGCGCGTCACCGACTGGTTCACGCTCGATTACGGCATCCGCTACGACATGTACGGCGGCAACAGCCGGCCGGCGGCGAACACCAGCTTCACCAACCGGCTGGGCTTCACCAATCAGGCGTATATCAGCGGCCGTGGCGTGGTGCAGCCGCGCATCGGTTTCGAGCTGAAGCCGATCGACGATCTCAGCGTCCGGGGCGGCGTCGGCATTTTCTCGGGCGGCTCGCCGGACGTGTACGTGTCCAACAGCTTCTCGAACACCGGCTTCCTGTCCAACTCGGTCGACATCCGCCAGAACAATGACGGTGGCTACACGGTGCCGTCGCAGACCGGCGGCGCGGCCGCGACGATCGGTCAGGCTGCGTTGACCAACGTCAACGGCACGGCCATTCCGGGGGCGGTCAACACCTACCTCCAGAGCCTGACGGGGTCGACCA
Organism: Sphingomonas sp. Leaf343; assembly: GCF_001423765.1. Taxonomy (GTDB): domain Bacteria; phylum Pseudomonadota; class Alphaproteobacteria; order Sphingomonadales; family Sphingomonadaceae; genus Sphingomonas. The sequence continues at coordinate 466,594 of NZ_LMPG01000001.1, read as the reverse complement.
CCTCGCCGGCGCTGGTCAACGCGCTCGACCCCAACTTCAAGCTGCCGTCGCAGTGGCGCAGCACGCTGTCGTTCGACTATGCGCCGGACGCGCTGGGCGGCATCAACTTCGGGGCCGACCTGTTCTACTCGGCCGTGCGCAATCAAGTGTTCTTCACCGATGCGCGCGTCCGTGCCAACGGCCTGCTGACGCCGGACGGCCGCGCACGCTATTCGTCGATCACGAACTTCGCCGACACCAATTACGACCTGCTGCTGACCAACACCAAGAAGGGCCGCAGCTATGTCGCGGTCGCCCGCGCCGACAAGACGTTCGACTTCGGCCTGTCGGCGGGTGCCAGCTTCACCTACCAGGACATCAAGGATCAGGCGCCGGCGACCTCGTCGACCGCCAACTCCAACTATGGCAACGGTGCGTTCCTCGATGCCAATGGCGCGGCCTACGGCATCTCGAACGATCAGGTGAAGTATAACATCAAGTACAACCTGACCTTCGACCACGCCTTCTTCGGCGATTACAAGACGACGTTCGCGCTGTTCGGCGAAACCCGCATCGGCCGTCCGTACAGCTATACGATGCAGGATACGTCGAACGCGCGGAGCCCGGTGTTCGGCACCGTGCTGTCGTCGACCCGCTACCTGCTGTACGTACCGACCGGCATCGACGATCCGCGCGTGAGCTATGGCTCGACGGTCAATTCGGCCGGCGTGGTGACGCAGTCTGCGGAGTCGGTCCGCGACACGTTCAACGCGCTGATCGAATCGAGCGGCCTGTCCAAGTATCGCGGCAAGATCGCGCCGCGCAACGCGTTCAATTCGAAGTGGTTCACCCGCATCGATCTGCATGTCGCGCAGCAGATCCCGACCGGCCTGTTCGGCTCGCGGTTCGAGATCTTCGGCGACATCGAGAATGTCACCAACCTGCTGAACAAGAACTGGGGCCAGATCCGGGAATACACCTTCCCGTACACCATCCCCGCGGTTCGCGTGCAGTGCCTGGCGACCCCGGTCGCGACCGGCACCACGGCCACGCCGATCACCAACTCCAGCCAGGCCTGCGCCCAGTATCGTTACCTCGCGCCGAACACGGCGCCGACGGACACGATCTATGCCCGCCAGTCGCTCTACGCGATCCGGGTCGGTGCGCGCTTCACCTTCTGATCGGCACCCGATCGACCTGAACGGGGCCGCCGCGAACCTTCGGGATCGCGGCGGCCCTTTTCGTTTGGCACCTTCTCGTTGAACCCGCTTCCCGCGCTTTGCACCGCCCCGCGCGCCCGTGTAGAAGCCGCCGCGTGGCTTCGCTAACCGCCCCCTCCGCCGGCCGGACCATCAACGTCCGCCCCTTTTTCGAGAACAAGGCCCGTGCCTTCTGGACGCTGCAGGCGGTCGGCTGGGGGGGGTATCTGCTGCTGCGCGGCGTGTCGGCCAGCTTCAACGGCCTGCAGCTCCAGATCATCATCCCGATCATCGTCGAGGCGATCGTCGGCTATTGCATCACGCTGCTGCTCTCGACCTTCTATGGTGCCTATCGCCGCCTGCCGCGCATCACCGGCGTTCCGCTCAGCATCGTCACGCTGCTCGCGGCCGTCGCTCTCTACGCGACGCTGCAAGCCTTCACCTGGTCCTTCATCCAGACCGCGACGGCGTCGATCGATGTCACCCGCGTGCTGGGCTACAGCTTCCTGTACTTCACGGTGCTCGCCGGCTGGTCCGCGCTCTACTACGCGATCAACTTCTTCCTGATCCTGGAACAGCAGATCGACGAGTTGCGCGCGCTGGAGCTACAGGCGTCCTCGGCGCAGCTGGCGATGCTGCGCTACCAGTTGAACCCGCATTTCCTGTTCAACACGCTCAATTCCATCTCCACGCTGGTCCTGCTGAAACAGACCGAGCGCGCCAACGCGATGCTGTCGCGGCTGTCGTCCTTCCTCCGCTACACGCTGGCGAACGAGCCGACCGCGCACGTCACGATCGCGCAGGAGGTCGAGCAGCTGAAGCTCTATCTCGAAATCGAGAAGATGCGGTTCGAAGATCGGCTGCGTCCGAAGTTCGACATCGATCCGCGCGCGGAGCGGGGTCGCCTGCCCTCGCTGTTGCTGCAACCGCTGGTCGAGAACGCGATCAAATATGCCGTGACCCCGCAGGAGGAAGGCGCGGAAATCTGCGTCACGGTGCGGCTCGCCGGGGAACGGGTGCAGATCGGCGTATCCGATACCGGCCCCGGCTTGCATGAGGCGCGGATCAGTCCAAGCCTTTCAACCGGTGTCGGGCTCACCAATATACGGGAGCGTCTGGTTCAGGCCTATGGGCCCCACCAGCGTTTCGAGACGCGCTCGACACCCGCCGGCGGTTTCTCGGTCGAGATCGAGATCCCGTACCAGCTGGAAGACGTGAACAGAGAGGCCGCATGACCATTCGCACCATCCTCGTCGACGACGAGCCCCTTGCCATTCAGGGGCTGGAGCTTCGCCTCCAGGCTTTCGACGATGTGCAGATCGTCGAGAAGTGCATGAACGGGCGCGAAGCGATCCGCGCCATCAAGACCCACAAGCCGGACCTCGTCTTCCTCGACATCCAGATGCCCGGTTTCGACGGCTTCTCGGTGGTGCAGGGCCTGATGGAGGTCGAACCGCCGCTGTTCGTGTTCGTCACCGCCTATAGCGACCACGCCCTGCGCGCGTTCGAGGCTCAGGCGGTCGATTATCTGATGAAGCCGGTGGAGGAGAGCCGCCTCGCCGACACGCTCGACCGCGTCCGCCAGCGCCTGTCCGAAAAGCGCGGTGCGGAGGAAGTCGATCGGCTGAAGGAAGTGCTCGCCGAGCACGCTCCCGAGGCTGCCGCGGCGGCAGACATCACCGACGGCGGCAGCGCCGATCTGGCGTCGAACCGGTTCGAAAAGCTCATCAACATCAAGGATCGCGGCCAGATCTTCCGGGTCGACGTCGATACGATCGAGCGCATCGACGCGGCGGGCGATTACATGTGCATCTACACCGGCGACAACACGCTGATCCTGCGCGAGACGATGAAGGATCTGGAAAAACGCCTCGACCCGCGCCGCTTCCAGCGCGTGCACCGTTCGACGATCGTCAACCTCGACCTCGTCAAGCAGGTCAAGCCGCATACCAACGGCGAATGTTTCCTGGTCTTGGGCTCCGGCGCGCAGGTGAAGGTCAGCCGCAGCTACCGCGACGTGGTTGCGCGGTTCGTCCACTAGAACGATCGGCGGTCAGGCGGCGGTGATCGCGCCGCCGACGTCCAGCATCTCGCCACGGGTGACGATCACCTTCGTACCCAGCTTGGTGACCGCGAACAGCTTCTTCGCAAAGGCGGTGGGGACTCCGACGCAACCATGCGTCATAAACCCCGCCTGCACGTTCGATCCATGGATCGACACGCCGTCGTTGGTCAGGCGCAGCATGTACGGCATCGGTGCGTCGTAGAGATTCGACACGTGGTCCGCGTCGCGCTGGCTGACCTTGAACACGCCGAGCGGCGTCGGCTTCACGTCCGCCCCGTACAGCGCCACGGCGGTGCCGATCTCGTACCCGTCGCGAAAGACGCTGAGCACCTGCGCCTCCAGATCGACGGTGATGACGATCTCGCCGGTCGCGGGCGCGCCTTTCTCGTCCCAATGCCACTCGCCGAACTTCATCGGGCTGGCGACATCCAGCACGCGCTTGACGACATAGGGTGCTTCGTTCGGTGGCGGGGCAGGTCGAGGGGCCGCCATCACCGTCTCGGGCGCGCGTTGCACCGAGACGGGTTTCTGCTTCGGCACCGCCGGCTCAGGCCAGACCGCCAGAGCCAACCCACCCGCGAGGGGCAGGCCGACTCCGGTCCATGCTGCGATCCTGCGCCAAGTCATGACATGGCCATGCCTCGGCCGGAGTTAAGGAAACACCCGCCGGATCGCGCTGTCCCGCTACGGAACGGAACGACCCGGCGGCCAGCTTCAGCCGATCAGCGGAACTTGCCCGACAGCGAAATGCCGATGATCCGCGGCTCGTTGAAGACCGCGGCCATGTAGTTCTCGATCACGCCCTTCAGGTTCTTCTCGTTCGTGATGTTGCGGGCGAACACCGCCAGCTCATACGCGTCGCCGGGCGCGCTGTACCCGACCTTCAGCCCGCCCTCGAAGTTGCCGTTCGAGGTGAACTCGGCGGTCTTGTAGAGGACGAACTGGGTATAGCCCTGGATGTTGAAGTCGCCCGCGACGAACGCGCGCCCGCCATTGCCCAGCGGCTGGTCGAACCGCGCGTTGACGTTGACGTTGTACTCGGGCGCATTCGGCAACGGCTCGCCGTCGATCTTGACCAGATAGACCGGCCCGAACGCCCCCGGCACCGAGCGCACCGGCGCGGACGGCGTGCAGACGACGACGCTGTTCAGCGCGCAGATCTGCGTCTCGGCACCCCTATCCTTGATCTCGCTGTGCAGCCAGCTTCCGCCCAGCCCCAAAGTGACGTTGCGCACCGGCCGCCACGTCGCATCCGCCTCCACGCCGTAAGCGTCGGCGCGGCGCGCGTTGAACAGGATGCCGTTGCCGAACACGTCGTTACCGTTCAGCTGGATGTCCTTGACGCGGTAGCCGAAAACCGTCGCGTTCAGGCTCAGCGTATTGTTCAGCAGGCGCGTCTTCACGCCCGTCTCCCAGGACAGGATCGTCTCCGAATCCGCCGTTGTGAAGTCGGTGTTGAACACCGCCGACCGGCCCTGGATCGTCGGTCCGCGGAAGCCGCGGGCGACGCGCGAATAGAGGCTGACATCGTCGCTGGCCGCATACAGGGTGCTGAAATCCCAGCTCGGCTGCGTATCCTTCAGCGTCACGTCGCGTCGGCCCGTCGCGGGATACTGGTTCACGCCGGTCGCGCTCAGCACCGTCTTCAGCAACTGCGTGCGCTTCTTGTCCTCCGTCACGCGGCCACCGGCGGTCAGCGTCAGCCGGTCGATCATGTAGCTGACCTGCCCGAAGCCCGCCCACGACGTATTCACGTCATGCAGGCGCACCCAGTTGTTGGGGTTGCGCGCCGCCGTCGTCAGGAAGAACGTGCGCTGGTAGAAGTCGGTGATGTCGCGGCTGTCGAAATACATGCCGCCGACCTGCCAGCGGAACGGCCCATCGCCGTTGCTCGCCAGCCGCACTTCCTGCGTCCACTGGTCGAGATCGCGAATCTGGCCCTGCGACTGGCCGAAACCGTTGGCGACGCCGCGCACCGGGAAGTTCGCGCCCGCGCCGCCGTCCGTATCGCCGCGGCTGTAGCCGGACGTCGTTTCGTATGCGGTGATCGAGGTCAGCGTCGCCGCCCCGAAGTCATAGGCCGCCCGCACCGATCCGCCGAACGTGTCATACGACTGCGGATTGTCGCGCGCCTCGTCATAGGCGACGCTGCCGCGCGGCTCACGCGACACGTCGTTCGATCCCTTGACCAGCGCGGCACGGTGGAACAGCGTCGACGTGCCGTCATACCAACGCGCATGGCCCGACAGGTCGACCGAGAAGTCCGACCCCGGCGTCAGCAGCAACTGCAACCGGACGTTGCGATCGTCATAGCCGCCCATCGCATTCTTGCGCGGAGTCGCGGTGGAGTCCGCGCTGGTGCCGGCGAACCTGTTGTCGACCCAGTTCTCGCGGTGCTGGATCAGCGTCGACAGCCGGAACGCCAGCACGTCGGCGATCAGCGGCCCGCCGACGCCCGCGTCCAGATTGACCGAGCCATAGGTGCCGACCGACGCGCTCGCGCGGCTGTCGAACGTCTGCGTCGGCTTGAACGTGTCGAACTTGATGATGCCGGCGGTGGTGTTGCGGCCGAACAGCGAACCCTGCGGCCCGCGCAGCACCTCCACCTGTTGTACGTCGTACACCGGGTTCGACTTCAGCACGACGTGCTCCAGCACGACATCGTCCTGGATGATCGACACCGGCTGCGACGCGCCGAGATAGAAGTCGATGTTGCCCAGACCGCGGATGTAGAAGCGCGGGAAGATGCGGCCCGTGGTCGATTCGATATACAGGCTGGGCACGCGGCCCGACAGCGACAGCAGCGTGTCGTCGCCGCCCGACGTATAGTCGCGCAGAGTGTCGCCCGACACGACACCGACCGATACCGGCACGCGCAACGTGTTCTCGGACCGACGCTCGGCGGTGACGACGATGTCGCCCAGGCTGTCGTCCTGCGCGGCGGGAGCGGCCGGTGCCGCCTCCTGAGCATGGACGGCGGTCGCGCCGGTGGCGGCGGTGAGCAGGAGCAGCGCCCGGAGGGCGGCGGAAGCAGTCACAATAATCCCTTTCGAAACGAAGACCCGGCACCGGTCATCCCGGACCCGGTGCTGGTCGAGGCACCCGCTAGGCCGCATTTGTGACAGGACGGGGGCAGCTATGTCCTACACGGCACAGGCGTGACATAGCGGCAACATGTCGATCTTGACTCCTCCACGTTATGCCGGGCTCCTCCGGGCATGACGCGTGAAGTGGAGGACACCCTCCAATCGCCTCCACTTCCTCCACTTCGCCCCTTCACCGTCCCTCTTCGCTGCACCGCCGCAATCTGCTATGGGCGCCGCATGCTCAACCTGAACGGCATCACCGTGCGCCTTGGCGGCCGCACGATCCTCGACGGCGCGACCGCGACGCTTCCTCCCGGCAGCCGCGTCGGCCTGATCGGTCGCAACGGCGCGGGCAAATCGACGATGGTCCGCGTCATCGCCGGCCAGCTCGAACCGGACGGCGGCAGCGCCGACATGCCGCGCGGCGCGCGCATCGGCTATATCGCGCAGGAGGCTCCGCACGGAGAGGCGACGCCGTTCGAAACGGTCCTCGCCGCCGATCTGGAGCGCGCTACGCTGATGCACGCCAGCGAGACGGAGCAGGACGCCGACAAGCTCGGCGACATCTACGAACGCCTCATCGCGATCGACGCCTACACCGCCCCCGCCCGCGCCGCCCAAATCCTGATCGGACTGGGCTTCGACGAAGCGATGCAGGCGCAGCCGCTCGACAGCTTCTCGGGCGGGTGGAAGATGCGCGTCGCGCTTGCGGCCTTGCTGTTCTCGCAGCCCGACCTGCTGCTGCTCGACGAGCCGTCGAACCACCTCGATCTCGAAGCGGTGATGTGGCTGGAGGACTTCCTGAAGTCCTACAAGGCGACGATCGTCGTCGTCAGCCACGAACGCGATTTCCTGAACAACGTCGTCGATCACATCCTGCATCTACAGGGCGGCAAGATCACGCTCTATCCGGGTGGATACGACGCGTTCGAACGTCAGCGTGCGGAGCGCATGGCGCAGCTTGCCGCCGCCAAGGCCAATCAGGACGCGCAGCGTGCGAAGCTGATCGATTACGTCGCACGCAACTCCGCTCGCGCCTCCACCGCCAAACAGGCGCAGAGCCGGCAGAAGATGCTCGCCAAGATGCAGCCGATCGCGGAAATGGCGAACGATCCGACGCTGTCGTTCGGCTTCCCCAACCCCGAAGAATTGCGCCCGCCGCTCATCACGCTCGACATGGCCAGCGTCGGGTACGCCGACACGCCGATCCTGCGTCGCCTCAACCTGCGCATCGACCCGGACGACCGGATCGCTTTGCTCGGCCGCAACGGCAACGGCAAGACCACGCTTGCCCGCCTGCTCGCCGCGCAACTGTCGGCGATGGACGGCGAGATGACCGCGACCGGCAAGATGAAGGTCGGCTATTTCACCCAGTATCAGGTCGAGGAACTCGATTCCGACGATACCCCGCTGGAGCATATGACCCGCATCATGCGCGGATCGACGCCCGCCGCAGTGCGGGCGCAGCTCGGCCGGTTCGGCTTCTCCGGCGAGCGCGCGACGGGCAAGGTCGGCAAGATGTCCGGCGGCGAGAAGGCGCGGCTGGCGCTGGCGCTCATCACCCGCGACGCACCGCACCTGCTGATCCTCGACGAGCCCACCAACCACCTCGACGTCGATGCGCGCGAGGCGCTGGTGCAGGCGCTGAACGACTATTCGGGCGCGGTCATCCTCGTCAGCCACGACCGCCATATGGTCGAACTGACCGCCGACCGGCTGGTGCTGGTCGATGAGGGCACCGCCAAGGAATTCGACGGCAGCCTCGACGACTATATCGCGTTCATCCTCAAGGGCGAACCGAACAAGCCGGGCGAGAGCAAGGCCGACCGCAAGGCCGGCAAGAAAGCCGCGGCCGAAGCGCGCGACCGCGACCTAGCGCTACGCAAGACCGTCCGCGATCTGGAGGAGGACACCGCTCGCCTGACCAGGGAGCGCAACGCGATCGACCGCGCGATGTTCGATCCCTCGGGGGCGGAACCGCGCTTCGCGAAGCTGTCGATGAGCGACCTCAATCGCCGCCGCGCCGAGGTGCAGGCGAAGCTGGAGACGACGGAAGCGAAATGGCTGGAGGCGAGCGAGGCGCTGGAAATGGCGGGAGCGCAGGCGGCGTGATGTTAGCTTTGGGGCGAACGCCTCGCACGGTCCGCACCACCCCGGCGAAGGCCGGGGTCCAGTTGCTGGGCGCGTCGAAGCGTGGGCTGACAGCCGTCACATCGTTCGTGGCGACTGGACCCCGGCCTTCGCCGGGGTGGATGCTAGTGTTGGCCGCCTCTGCTCTTTTCACCACCCCCGCCGCTGCGAAGACCATCCTGTTCGTCGGCAACAGCTTCACCTTCGGGGCCGGCTCGGCGGTCCAGCATTATCACCCCGACCGCGTGACCGACCTCAACAAGGAAAGGATCGGCGGCGTCCCTGCCCTGTTCGCGACGTTCGCCGAGGAGACGAAGCAGGACTGGAAGGTCAGCCTCGAAACCTCCCCCGGCAAGGATCTCGCCTGGCATCTGGCGGAAAAACGTCAGGTGATCGACCGCAAATGGGATGTCGTGCTGCTCCAGGGCTACAGCACGCTTGACGCGGCACAGCCCGGCGATCCGACCGCGCACGCCGCCGCCGCCCGCGCCCTGGCCGCTCTGGTGAAGGCGCGCAACGCGGCGGCGAGCATCCATCTGACCTCGACATGGTCGCGCGCCGATCTGACCTATCGACCAGGCAGCCGCTGGTCGGGGCAGCCGATCACCCGCATGGCCGACGACCTCTATGCCGCGAACGCGCAGATCAGCGCCACCGACCCGATGTTCGGCCGGCCGATCCCGGTCGGCACCGCATGGAACATCGCCATCCGCAACGGCATCGCCGACGGCAATCCGTTCGACGGCATCGCGTACGGTAAGGTCGATCTCTGGACCTACGACCAGTATCACGCCAGCAGCGCCGGCTATTACCTGTCGGCACTGACGGTATTCGGCGCGGTGACGGGCATCGATCCGCGCACGCTGGGTCCACGTGAGGAAGCCGCCGCGCATCTCGGCCTTGACCCGCTCATCACGCAGCAGCTTCAGCGGATCGCCGAGGAGGCGCTTCAGCCCTCGTCGGTGGTCGTCGTTTCGTCTGTCGCGGCGGGACGCTCGAACCAGGCCTCGACCTCGCCCGACAGCTTCAGGGTCAACGGCCGCCCCTTCCGGTCGACCTTCTTGCCCAGCGCGACGCGGATCCAGCCGTCGGGAATCGAATATTCCTCGACATCCTTTCGCTCGGCACCCTTGAAGCGGATGCCGATGCCGCGCTCCAGCAGCGCTTGGTCGAAATAGGGGCTGTCGGGGTTGATCGAGAGGCGATCGGGGGGCGTATCGGTCATAATGCTGGCGGCTTACCGCGATCCGACCCGCTGACAAGAGAAAACGGCGCGGGACCGAAGCCCCACGCCGTTCTCCCCGTGACGAACCGAATTCAGTTGCAGACCTGCACCGGCACCCGATCGCCATAATAGGGATCGAACTGCCACTGGGTCCAGCAACGCTGCTGATAGTAACCGCCGTCATAATAGCCGCGGTAACGGACCGGCGGCGGGGGCGGCGCGTAATAGCCGCGGTCGTAACCTCGATATCCGCCGCCGCCGTAATAGCCACGGTCATAATAGCGGTTGCGATTGCTCGACGCGATCGCCGCGCCGACGCCCAGTCCCAATATGCCGCCCAGCACCGCACCCGCCGCGACATCGCCACCGCCGCGGTGATGACCGCGATAACCGCCGCGCCAGCGCTGCGCATCCGCGGGCGCCGCCGCCGTCAGGACCGTTGCGGCCATTACCGCGCCCAGCCCAGCCTTCTTCCACAAACCCGTCATCTCAGACCTCCATACGCTATACCCGGTCCATCTGGTCAAAACGCACGAGCCGCGACCGTGTTGCCGTGTCTAGCGCTCAGGGCCTGAATGCGTCCGGAACGGTGTGTTTAGCGGGAGTTCAGCGAGCGGATCAAAGCACGGTCATGTCCGCGCCGTAATGATGCCATGCGAAAATCGCCGCCGCGCCGCGATGCGGCCGCCACGCCTCCGCCACTTCTCGGGTCAGCTTCTCCGACGGGCGGGTCTCGTGACCCAGGATGCGGCCGACCTCGATCTGCACCGCCAGATCGCCCGCCGGCCAGATATCCGGCCGGCCTTCCGCGAACAGCAGGTAGATCTCCGCCGACCAGCGGCCGATGCCCTTGACCCGGACGAGCTGGGCGATTGCCTCCTCATCATCCTCGGGCAAAGCCTTCAGGTCGAGCCGCCCGCTCGCGACTTCGTCGGCGAGGCTACGGGCATAGCCGGCCTTCTGCCGCGACAAACCGGCCGCGCGCAGCTGCTCGTCGCTCGCTGCGAGGATCGCGAGCGGATCATCGGGCGAGCCGAAACCGGCGGCGTCCATCACCGCCTCCAGCTTGGCATAGACGGCGGCGGCGGAGGCGACGCTGACCTGCTGCCCGACGATCGTGCGCAACAGCGTGGAATAGCCCGGCCCGCGATAGCGCGGCGCGGGATAGCCGATCCGGCCGATCGCCGCGGCGAAGGCGGGTTCCGTCGCCGTCAGCGCGTCGAGGCTGTCGCGGATCTGGTCGGCGGTCAGGCCCATGTCGTCGTTCCCGGGATGGTTGTTGTCGCTTGATCGGCGCGCGCCGCGCCGCCATGCACGCAAACGGATTTCGGAGATACATCAATGCCCACGCTGATCGTCACCACCCGCGAAGGCGAGACCCGCGAGCTGACCGGCGAGGCGGGCCTGTCGGTGATGGAAGTCATCCGCGACGGCGGCGTCGACGAGCTGCTGGCGCTGTGCGGCGGTTGCCTGAGCTGCGCGACATGCCACGTCCATGTCGATCCCGACTTCGCCGACAGGTTGCCACCGATCGGCATCGACGAGGACGATCTGCTCGATTCGACCAGCGACCGCACCGCGACATCGCGACTGTCGTGCCAGATCCCGTTCGGCCCGGCGCTCGACGGCTTGCGCGTCACGATCGCCGCGGAGGATTGAGCGAGGCGACGCGAATGGTCCCAAAGGTCACGGGATATCGCATCCAGCCGGGACCTTTCGCCACATCAACGACCTGCTATCGGTCCGATCCGGCTGGCGGGAAGACGACATTCCGCCGCCATAACCCAGATCACCCGCTGTAGGACAGCGTGCAGGCGGCCAGCCCCACATCGCCAGCCTTACGTCGTTGACGGCGGTACCTTCTTTTATCGGTATCAATAGTCTGACATATCTCACGCGAGACGCGGGCTGATCCGCGCGGATTGGAGTGGGTATGCGCTACGCTATGATCGGATTCGCGATGTTCGGGACCGGATTGGTCGCGACGCAGGCATCGGCGCAGGCTCCGTGGCAGTCGCAGGTCACCACCTCCGGCGACGCCACGCTTCAGGCGAAAACGGCGAACGGCGCGAGCTTCCGCATTCCCGAGGGCATCCTGCAGGTCACCGTATGGGGCGACCGGACCATGCGGGTGACGATCTCAGGACCGGGCGCCGCCGCCATCCCGAACGGCCCGGCGGTGCTGGGCGCCCCGGCCCGCGTCGCATGGACGCTGGCGGACGAGGCCGAACGGTACGTCATCGCGACCCCGGCCATGCGGGTCGCCGTCGGCAAGGGCGACGGCCGCGTCGCGCTACTCGGTGCAGACGACAAGACGCTGATCGGCGAGGCCGACGCCGGCAGCCGCAAACTGGGCGACGCGCCCGATCCGGACGGCAGCGTGCAGCAGCGGTTCGAGATCGGCGGCGGACAGGCGATCTACGGACTGGGCCAGCATCAGGCGGGGCTGCTCGATTATCGCGGCACCACCGTGCGCCTGCAACAGGCCAACACCGATGTCGGCGTGCCGGTGCTGGTATCCAGCGCCGGGTACGGCCTGTTCTGGAACAACGCCGCCGTCACGGATGTCGCCATCGCCGTACCGCAGGCGACCGACCGGATGGTGTTCCGCTCGCAGGCGGGGACCGGTATCGATTATTTCCTGTTCGCCGGCCCCGATGTCGACGACGTGATCGGCGCCTATCGCCGGTTGACGGGGCAAGCGCCGCTGATGGCGCGCTGGACCTGGGGCCTGTGGCAATCCAAGGAGCGATACGCGTCGCAGCAGGAATTGCTGGGCGTCGCGGCGCGCTACCGCGAACTGAAGATTCCGCTCGATGCCGTGGTGCAGGACTGGCAATACTGGAAGCCGGGCGAGTGGGGCAGCCACAGGATGGACCCGGCGCGATTCCCGGACCCGAAGGCCATGCTGGCCACGCTGCATCGCCAGAATCTCCACAGCATGGTGTCGATCTGGCCCCGCTTCGATTTGGGGCTGGACACCACGAAGGCGCTGGAGGCCGTGGGTGGATTGTACCCGAAGACCTATCCGAACGTGTATCCTGCAGGCCAGGGCCGCTGGTACGACGCCTTCTCCGCGCCTGCGCGCGCCACCTACTGGAAGCATGTTTCGGAGCGGCTCGGTCGTCTGGGTTTCGACGGTTACTGGCTGGACGGCAGCGAGGCGGAACTGGGCGGCCGATGGGGCGAGATGCGCGATGTGCAGACGGCCGCCGGCCCGGGTGCGGTGGTCTATAACGCCTATCCGCTGCTTCATACCACCGCCGTCCACGACGGCATGATCGCGGACTATGCCGCCAGGCGGCCGATCATCCTGACGCGTTCGGCATGGGCGGGGCAGCAACGCAACGCCGCGATCACCTGGTCCGGCGATGTCGCCGGGCGCTGGGACGTGTTCCGCGCGCAGGTCCCCGCCGGCGTCAATTTCTCGATGAGCGGCATCCCCTATTGGTCGGCCGACATCGGCGGCTTCTTCGGCGGCAGCCCGGACGATCCCGGCTATCAGGAACTGTTCACCCGCTGGCTGCAATTCGCGGTGTTCAACCCGATGTTCCGCATCCACGGAACCGGGTCGGGCAAAGAAATCTACAGCTTCCCCGAGGCGGCACGCCCGCCGCTGCTCGCTGCGGTCGCCCTGCGATATCGGCTGCTGCCGTTCCTGTACGCGCAATCGTGGCAGGTCACCGATCGCGGAGCGTCATTCCTTTACCCGGTCGGAACCGTCTTTCCTAACGACGAGCGGGCGCGCGACCTGCGCGATCAATATCTGTTCGGACGGTCCATCCTCGTCAGCCCGGTCGTCGAGAAGGGCGCGACGACGCGGCAGGTCCATCTGCCCGCCGGCGCGGACTGGTACGACTTCTGGACCGGCGAACGTCGCACGGGCGGCGAACGGATCGCGGTCGCCGCGCCGATCGGACAGATCCCGCTGCATGTCGCCGCGGGGACGATCCTGCCGCTGGGGCAACAGGTCCAGTATGCCGAACAATCCGTGAGCTTGCCGACCGAACTGCGCATCTACCGCGGCGCGGATGGCCGCTTCACCCTGTACGACGATGCCGGCGACGGTCAGGGCTGGCGGCGGGGCGAGCGGGCGACGATCGACCTGACGCTGGATGACAAGGCGGGCACGCTGACGATCGGCGCGCGGCAGGGCCGCTATCCCGGCATGGCCGCGTCGCGCACTTTCCGCGTCGTTCCGGTCGGGCCGGGCAAGGGCATCGGGCTGGCCGAAGGCGCGGGGCAAACCGTCCGCTATGGCGGAAAGGCGATCACCGTCGCGCTCGACGGCGGTCCCGCGGGCTGAAGCCGGTTTTCCGTCATGCCGGAACGCCCCGGCATGACGGAGCCTAGCCGCGCGTCGCCGCCGCGTAGAGCGCGATGGCGGCGGCGTTCGAGACGTTCAGGCTCTCGACCTTGCCGCCGATCGGCAGCCTCGCCAGTTCGTCGCAATGCTGCTCGGTGTTCTGGCGCATGCCCTCGCCTTCCGCACCCAGGACGATGCAGATGCGCTGCGTGCCCATCGTCTCCGCCAGCGTCTTGGGCGCATGGCCGGTCAGGCCGATGCGCCAGAAGCCCGCCTCCGCGATCTCGTCCAGCGCGCGGGCGAGATTGACGACGCGGACCCACGGCACCGTCTCCAGCGCGCCCGATGCCGCGCGGGCGATCGTGCCGGATTCGGGAGGCGAGTTCCGGTCCTGCGTGACGATGCCGAGCGCATCGAACGCCGCCGCCGAGCGCAAAATTGCGCCGACATTATGCGGGTCCGTCACCTGATCGAGTACGACCAGCGGGCGCTGGTCGTCGCGTCCGGTTTCCAGCAGGTCCGCGAGCCACATGTCGTCGAGCGGATCGACCTCCGCCACCACGCCCTGATGCGGCGCGTCCGACGGCACCAGCCGACCGAGATCGGCGACATCGGCGAACGTCACCGGGATCATCGGCGGCACATCCAGCGCCGCCGCCGCCTCGCGCGTCATCCACAGCTTGCGGACGGTGCGGTCGGGGTTCGCCAGCGCCGCGGTGACGGGATGACGCCCCCAGATGCGCGGGCGGTTGCCGACGCCGGTCGAGGGGCGGTGTCCACGCTTGGCCATCAATCGTCATCCTGCGGGTAGGCATACGGGTCGGTCACGACGGGCTGCGTCGGCACCGGCTTGCGGGGAAGCGGCTTGTCCGCATTGGCGGCGGACAGGAGGACGGAGGCGAGCACGATCGAACCCTGGCGCATGTCCTCCGCCTTCAGATGGTCGAACGTGTCGACCGAGGTGTGGTGGATGCGCGGAAAATAGTCGAGCGGATCCTGGATGAACTGGAAGCCCGGTACGCCGACCTGTTGCATGAACACGTGATCGGTGCCGCCGGTCTGGCGCATGACGACGGTCGACGCGCCCATCGCCGAGAACGGCGCCAACCATTCGCGGAAGATCGGCACCACCGCCGGGTTGTTCTCCGCATACAGGCCACGCAGCTTGCCCGAGCCGTTGTCGATGTTGAAATACGCGGCGAGGTCGCGATAGCCCGGCTGGGGGTTGACCGGCCAGCGGTTCGACCACGTGTAATAGGCGTTGCCGCCGCTGGCGACCGGATCGTTCGGGCCGCCGCGCGTGGCGAGATGCTTCTGTACGTAGGCGAGGCTGCCGAGCAGGCCCTGCTCCTCTCCCGCCCACAGGGCGAAGCGGATCGCGCGCTTCGGCTTGATGCCGGTGGCGGCGAGGATGCGCGCGGCCTCCATAATCATCGCCGAGCCGGCGGCGTTGTCCGCCGCGCCGTCCGCCGCGACCCACGAATCGAGGTGTGCGCCGGCCATGACATAGCCGGCCTTGGGATCGCTGCCGGGGATTTCGGCGATGATGTTGTAGCCGTTCGTATCGCTGTCGTCGAAGCGCACGTCGCTGACGATTTCCAGCGTCGGCGCCGCGCCGGTCTTCGCGAGGCGTGCGAGGCGGCGGTAATCCTCGGCGGCGATCTGGATACCGGGCAGCGCGCCCGTCTCGCCGACGCCGAACAGGCTGCCCTCGCCCGTCACCAGCTTGCCGTCGCGGTAGGACTTGGTGGCATAGGCGACCGCACCCTCCGCCTTCAGGAAGGCGTCGAGCTTCTTGGCGTAGTCGAGCCGCTTCAGCCGGCGGTCGGCGGCGGCGGGGTCGTAGCTTGGCTGCTGGAACTGGTCGAGCTTCGACAGGTCCTCGCCCGACAGCCGCTTGAAATCGGGCGTGGTCGGCTCGTCGCCGGTACCGGGCTCGGTAATGAGGACGATCTTGCCGCTGAGCTGGCCGCGATACTTGGCGAAGTCGCGCTCCTTCTCGATCGGCGCGACGATCACGGGGGCGGTCAGCGTCCCCTGGGTCGCGGGCGTCCAGGCGATCGGGATCGCGGTCAACTGCACGACGCGGGGAGTCGTCATGCGGACGCTGGACCGCTCGATCGTCCAGCCGCGGCCGAACGGGAACGCTTCCTTGTGGACGTTCTTCAGACCCCATTGCGCGAACTTGTCCGCCGTCCATTTCTCCGCGACGCGCATCGCCGGCGAATTGGTCATGCGCGGGCCGATCACGTCGGTCAGGTGCTGCACCGTCGGCATCACCTGGCTGTGGTTCGTGCCCTCGTCGATGATACGGTTGGTGACGTTCTCCTGCGCCGACGCGGCGACAGGCATGGCGATAACGGCCGCAGTGGCGGCGAGCAGCAGGTGGCGCATGACGGGTTCCCCTTCGTTGTCGCACCGCTATGCGGACGGCGGGACGCGTGCAACCTTTCTCCGCAGGCTTTGGCGCGCAGGCGTTGACAGCGCGTCCGCGCTTCGCCAAGGAGCCGCCTCGCCTCGGGCGGCCCAAATGGACAGGTGGCCGAGTGGTTAAAGGCAGCAGACTGTAAATCTGCCCGTGCAAGCGTACGCTGGTTCGAATCCAGCCCTGTCCACCACCGCCTTCCGATGCTAAAGGCGATCGGAATGCGGGTGTAGCTCAATGGTAGAGCAGAAGCCTTCCAAGCTTACGACGAGGGTTCGATTCCCTTCACCCGCTCCAGCCGTTCAGGCGGCGAGCTGCCAAATGGCTCGACCGACGGCGCGGCTTCGCCGCGACCCCCTTCTGCTCCATACCGCGCCTTCCTCCCTCGTTCGGGACGAGGCTAAAACTGCGGGACGCGCTTCTCCATGTTCGCGCGGACCTGCTCGATCTGCTCCGCAGTCCCCAGCAATCGCTGCTGTTCCGCCGTCTCCGCCGCCAGCACCACGGCGACGTCCCCCTCGATGGCCGCCAGCCGCTTCGCCGCGCGGATCGCGGCCGGGCTGCGTCCGGCGATCGTTCGCGCCAGTGCCAGCGCCTCCGCCAGCGGCTCGTCCGCGAGCCGCGTGACGAAGCCGAGCCGTTCCGCCTCCGGCGCGGCGAACTCGCGCGCCGTGTAGATCGCCTCGCGCAGGTGATCGTCGCGCACCGTGCCACGCCACAGCGCATAGCCCGCCATGTCGGGCACGATCCCCCAGTATAGTTCGCGCACCGACAGCCGTGTCTCGGGATGAGCGATCCGGATATCCGCGCCGGCGGCCATCTGGAGGCCGCCACCCAGCGCCACACCGTGCAGCGCCGCGATCACCGGCTGCGGCAGCGCGCGCCAGCCCCAGGCGACATGCTGGACGAGATTGGCCGGTCCATGCGTCCGCTCCGTCGTGAGCAGGCCGGAACCACCCCCCGCCATCGCCGCCATATCCAGACCGGCGCAGAAGCCCCTGCCCTCGCCGGACACTACGACCGCGCGCACCTCCGCCAGCGCCGCGATCCGGTCGATCGTCGCGGCGATCTCCGCGAACATCGCCGCGTCCAGCGCGTTCAACTTGTCGGCCCGCGACAGGCGCACATCGGCGACGCCATCCTCCACGGTCATGGTCACGCGTGTCATCGCCCGTCTCTCCCGATCGTTTCGCGACGCGTAGCGCACGCCGACCGCCGACACGAGAGCGCCGGATTTGCCTTTCGCGCACCGGCCGGGGCATGACGTCGGCCATGTCCGGCTTCGATCCTGAACGCTTCTTCGATCTCGTCAAGGGCGGCCACACCGGCCTGCTCGGCATCGGCTTCCACGCGCAGGGGCCGGGCTGGGTCGACCTGATCCTCCCTTACGACACCGGACTGGTGGGCGACGTGGCGACGGGCGTGCTGGCATCGGGGCCGATCGTCGCGCTGATGGACATGGCGACCAGCTCGGCGGTGTGGATCCGGCGCGGCCGCTTCGCCCCCCACGTCACGCTCGACCTGCGCGTCGATTACCTCCGCCCGGCCACGCCGGAGCGCTCGGTGATCGGGCGGGGCGAGTGTTACCGGCTGACGCGCTCGATCGCGTTCGTGCGCGGCGTCGCCTATCACGACGATCCGGACGATCCGATCGCGCATGTCGCGGGGACGTTCATGCTGATCGGATCACCGGCGAAGCAGGCGCGCGCATGATCGCGCTGCCCCCCTATGCCGCCGCCCTCGGCGCGCGGCTGGAATGCGACGAGGCCGGCGCGCCTTTGCTCGTACTGCCGTTCGGCGCGCCCGTGCTGGGGCGGCCCGGTTTTCTGCACGGCGGCGCGATCGCCGGATTGCTGGAGGTCGCGGCGATCGCGGCGCTGGCGCATGTGCTGGAACGCGAAGGCGGCGGGCGGATCAAGCCGATTAACGTCACCGTCGATTACCAGCGCGGAGGACGCGACCGCGTCACCTATGCCGCCAGCGTCGTGACACGGCTGGGCAACCGCATCGCCAATGTCGAGGCGACGGCGTGGCAGGACGACCGGGCAAAACCGATCGCGGCGGCGCGGCTGAACTACCTGATCGAGCGATGAGCCCGGCGTCGTCGTTGCAAGCGAACCGGGTCGACCGCAACGACGAAGAGCAACCGCCCTACCCTTTGGGCGTCAACCGGATCAGCCGGCCCTGCGACTGGCCGCCATCCTCCAGCAGGTAGATCGCGCCCTCCGGTCCCTGCTCGACCTCGCGGATGCGGGCATTCATCGGGAACTGGTCGCCCTTGGTCGCGCTGGTGCCGTTCAGGTCGACGCGGAGCAGCGCCTGACTGGACAGGCCACCGATGAACGCGTCGCCCTTCCACTTGGGGAAAAGGTCGCCCGAATAGATCATCAGGCCGCCCGGCGAGATCGACGGGTTCCACCACAGCTTCGGCGCTTCGAAGCCGTCGCCGGCCTTGTGATCGGGGATATCGCGACCGTCATAATGCGATCCGTTCGACGCCTTGGGCCACCCGTAATTACGACCCGGCAGGATCAGATTGACCTCGTCGCCGCCCTTGGGACCCATCTCCTGCTCCCAGAGATTGCCCGCCTTGTCGAAGGCGAGACCGAGCAGGTTGCGGTGCCCGTAGCTCCAAACCTCCGGCGCGAAGCCCTTCGCGGCCAGGGGATTGCCCGGCGCGGGCTTGCCGGCGAGCGTCAGGCGCAGCACCTTGCCGAGCGTGACCTTGGGGTCCTGCGCGGGATCGAACTTCTGCCGCTCGCCATTCGTGAAGAACAGATATCTCCCGTCGGGCGAAAACGCGATGCGGCCGGAATAATGGCCGTTGCCATCGACGAACGGACGCGCGCGGAACAGCGCCTCGATCTCGCCAAGCCGCTCGCCACCACCACCGTCCGGGCGCAGGCGACCACGCGCGAGAACCACACCCTTGCCGCCCTCGCCGGCCGCCGAGTAGCTGAAGTACACGCGCTTGCTGGTCGCGAAGTCGGGGGCGAGGACGACGTCCATCAACGCGCCCTGCCCGGCACTGTCGACGGTGATCGTCGCCACCGTCTGCCTCTGCCGGCCATCGGCGGAGACGAGCAGCATCCGGCCGTCCTTTTCCGTCACCAGCATCCGCTTGTCGGGCAGGAACGTCATCGCCCAAGGCGAGTCGAAGTCGGCGACCACCGTCTCCACGAACGGCTTGGTGTCGTCCGACGCCGGTGCCGTTTCCTGCGCGGAGCAGGCGGCGGCGGCGGACAGGAGCAGGGTGGCGGCGAAGAGGCTGGTGCGGAGCACGGATCATCCTGTGACAAGAGCGAAGTCGGCGGGAATACCAGTGACATGATGTAGCGGTTCCGGCGTCTACGCAAAGAGGGATACCGGACTGATGGGGGATTGTGCGATCCCGGGGCTTCCTCTATATCGGCCATGCTTTCTCTACATCGTCGGATGAAGAGGCTGCGGGGCGAAGCTCCGCGGCGCCGAAGCCGCATACCTGTCCGGAGCATGACTTGGCCGATATCGCCGCACTGACCGCCCTGATCGAACCCGAAGCGCAGGCTTTGGGGTTTGCGCTGGTGCGCGTGAAGATGACGGGCGGCAAATCGGACCCGACGTTGCAGGTGATGGCCGAGCGGCCGGACACGCGCCAGTTGAACATCGACGATTGCTCCGCGCTGTCGCACCGCATCAGCGACCGGCTGGACGAGATGGAGGCCGCCGGCAAGGACCCGATCGCCGAGGCGTATCGGCTGGAAGTGTCGTCGCCCGGCATCGACCGTCCGCTGACGCGGCTCAGCGATTTCGCCGACTGGATCGGGCACGAGGCCCGCATCCGCCTGACGGAGACGATCGACGGGCGCAAGCAGTTGACCGGCGATCTGGCGGGTGTGGAGGGCGATGCGATCAGCGTCGACCTCGGCCAGCACGGCATCGCCACGGTCCGCTTCGACCAGATCGACAATGCGAAGCTGGTCATGACCGACCGGCTGATCGCCGCCACCGCGCCCCTTTCCATGGAAGGGGCCGACGAATTGGAAGACGCGTCGGACGATCATGAATCGTCCACGCCAGCAGAGGATAACCACTGATGGCCACGGCCACCGCCAACCGCGCCGAACTGATCGCGATCGCCAACTCGGTCGCGACCGAGAAGATGATCGATCGCGCGATCGTCATCGAGGCGATGGAGGACGCGATCCAGCGCGCCGCCCGTACGCGTTACGGGCAGGAAATGGACATCCGCGCCAAGCTGGACGCGAATTCCGGCGACCTGCGCCTGTGGCGCGTCGTCGAGGTCGTGGAGCTGGTCGACGACCTGTACAAGCAGGTCGACGTCAAGGGTGCGCAGAAGCTGAAGCCCGGCGCGGTCGTCGGCGACTTCCTGGTCGATCCGCTGCCCCCGATCGAGTTCGGCCGCATCCAGGCGCAGGCGTCGAAGCAGGTCATCTTCCAGAAGGTCCGCGACGCCGAGCGCGAGCGTCAGTTCGAAGAGTTCAAGGACCGTCAGGGCGAGATCATCACCGGCGTCGTCAAGCGCGTCGAATTCGGTCACGTCGTCGTCGATCTCGGCCGCGCCGAGGGCGTCATCCGCCGCGACGCGCAGATCCCGCGCGAAGTGGTGCGCGTCAACGACCGTATCCGCTCGCTGATCCTGAAGGTGGTGCGCGAGAACCGCGGCCCGCAGATCTTCCTCAGCCGCGCGCATCCCGATTTCATGAAGAAGCTGTTCGCGCAGGAGGTGCCGGAAATCTATGACGGCATCATCACGATCATGGCCGCCGCACGCGACCCCGGTTCGCGCGCGAAGATCGGCGTCATCAGCCGCGATTCCTCGATCGACCCGGTCGGCGCCTGCGTCGGCATGAAGGGCAGCCGCGTACAGGCCGTCGTGCAGGAGATGCAGGGCGAAAAGATCGACATCATCCCCTGGTCGCCCGACATCGCGACCTTCGTCGTCAACGCGCTGCAGCCCGCCAGCGTCAGCCGTGTCGTGATCGACGAGGAGGAGGAGCGGATCGAGGTTGTGGTGCCCGACGACCAGCTGTCGCTGGCGATCGGCCGTCGCGGCCAGAACGTCCGCCTCGCCTCGCAGCTGACCGGCAAGGCGATCGATATCCTGACCGAGGCGGATGCGTCGGAGAAGCGGCAGAAGGAGTTCGTCACGAATTCCGAGCTGTTCCAGAACGAGCTGGACGTGGACGAGACGCTGGCCCAGCTGCTGGTGGCCGAAGGCTTCAGCAGCCTCGAAGAAGTGGCCTATGTCGAGCTGGAGGAAATCGCCGGCATCGAAGGGTTCGACGACGATCTGGGTGCCGAGCTTCAAAGTCGTGCACAGGAGGCGCTGGATCGCCGCGAGCAGGCCAATCGCGAGGAGCGGACCGCGCTGGGTGTCGAGGACGCGTTGGCGGAGATACCGTATCTGACCGAGGCGATGCTGGTGACGCTGGGCAAGGCGGGCATCAAGACGCTCGACGATCTCGCGGATCTCGCGACCGACGAACTGGTCGAGAAGAAGCGCATCGAGCCGCGCCGTCGCAACGAGGACGCGCCGAAGCGGCCGGAGCCGAAGGGCGGCATTCTCGCGCAGTACGGGCTGTCCGACGAGCAGGGCAACGAGATCATCATGGCCGCCCGCGCCCACTGGTTCGAGGACGAGGCTCCGGCCGCGGCCGCGGCCGATGACGAGGCCGAAGTCGAGGCCGAAGTCGAGACTTCGAAGGTGTCCGAACCGGAAGTCGAGGACGAGGTGGCAGACGCCGCTCCGGTCGCCGACACCGACACCGACACCGACTCGGACGAGGACAAGACCGCCTGATGCTGTGTCGCTGCACCATCGCCGCGGCTCCTGTGAGGGAGGACGCGCATGCGGACCCCTCGCAATGAGACCCTGACGGACGTCTCTTCGCGGCCGGACCCTTCTTCGAAAGAGGAGGATCCCACCCGCAAGTGTATCCTGAGCCGGGAGCATGACTCGCGCGCGCAGTTGATCCGGCTGGCGCTCGCCCCCGACGGGCGGGTGCTTCCGGACGTGCGCGCCAAGGCCCCCGGTCGCGGCGCGTGGATCGGCGTCGATCGCGCCGGGCTGATCGCGAGCTATGCCAAGGGCCGCCTGCGCGGTGCGTTGGCGCGCGCGTTCAAGACCGGCGAATTCGCGCTCGGCGACGATCTGCCCGCGCTGATCGCGGCGGCGCTGGAGCGGAACGCGCTCGATCGGCTGGGGCTGGAGGCGCGTGGCGGCATGCTGTTGACCGGGTTCGACCGGATCGAGACGGCGGCGCGTTCGGGCCAGCTTCATGCCCTGTATCACGCGGCCGACTCGGGCCTCGATGGCCGCAACAAACTGGCGCAGGCGTGGCGGGTCGGATCGGATCGCGAAGGTTCCGCCCTGAAGGGGTTGGCGTTGCCGGTAGAGCGCCCCATATTGTCGTTGGCGCTGGGCCGCGAGAATGTGGTACATATCGGCCTGACCGACCGGCTGGCGGCGAAGCGGGTGAGCGATGCGCTCGGCCGCTGGCTGCATTTCATCGGACCCGAACCCCAACCGGGATCGCCGCAGGACCAGCTGCGCGAACCCACGGCCCCTTGCGAAACGGCCTCGCAAGGCGCATCGGCGCACCGCCCGGATGAACTCCGGGCCGGGGCGTCACCGGCCGCGACTGTGCACGAGGAATTTGAGTGAGCGACACCGACAACGACAAGCCGAAACTCGGAATGCGCGCGCCTTTGGGGCTGCGCCGCACGGTCGAGACCGGCAAGGTGAAGCAGAGCTTCAGCCACGGCCGCTCCAATACGGTGATCGTGGAAACGAAGAAGGCGCGCGTCCTGCGCCGCCCGGGCGATCCCGCGCCCGCTGCCGAACCGCAGGTGGAGGCCGCCGCATCCGCGCCGGTCGAGGCTGCGCCGGCACCCGCCGCTGCGCCGGCATCCCGCCCCGCCCCGTCGAACGAGACGGCGCAGGAGCGTCAGGCCCGCATGCTGCGGGAGGCCGAGGATCAGCGCATGCACGCGCTGGAGGATGCGCGCCGTCGCGAGGACGCGGAACGTGCCCGCGCCGTCGAGGACGAGCGTCGTCGCGCCGAAGAGCGCGCGGCGGCCCCTGCCCCCGTGCCCGTCGTCGAGACGCCGCCGGCCGCACCGGAGCCCGCTCCGGTCGCCGCAGCCGCGCCTGCGCCGGCCCCTGTCGCGCCGGTCGTCGTGCCGACGCCTGCGGGTCGTGGCTTCCGCCCGGTCGAGCGGTCCGTGCCGCCTGCGCCCGAACCGCAGCCCGAGGCTGCGCCGGTCGCCGAGGCCGCACCTGCGCCGGCCGCACCGGCTCCCGTGCCGACGCCGGTCGCTGCACCGGCACGCGCGGCGCCGACGCCCGCACCTGCTCCCGCGCCTGCGCCGACGATCGAGTTGGCCCGCGATCCGTCGATGCCGGCTCCGCGCCGATTCTCTCCGGTCGCGCGTCCCGAAATCCCGAAGCCTGCGCCAAAGCCGGTGGAGCAGCCTGCTGCCGCCGCCGCGCCGACGTCCGCTCCCGCGGCATCGGGTGGATCCGCCCAGCCGCGCGCGTTCACGTCCGGCTCCGCCACCCCGCGCAACAGCGTTCCCAGCCGGCCGACCCAGCGCGACCGCAAGGGCGACGAGCGTCGTGGCGGCAAGCTGACCGTTAACCGGGCGCTCGGCGACGATGGTGCGCGGTCGCGCAGCCTCGCCGCGCTGAAGCGTGCGCGCGAGAAGGAGAAGCGTGGCTTCGGCGGCAATCGCGAGCCGCAGGCCAAGCAGGTCCGCGACGTGCAGGTGCCCGACGCGATCACCGTGCAGGAACTCGCCAACCGCATGGCCGAAAAGGGCGCGGATCTGGTCAAGACGCTGTTCAAGATGGGCATGCCCGTCACGATGACGCAGACGATCGACCAGGACACGGCCGAGCTGCTGGTGACCGAATTCGGTCACAACATCGTCCGGGTCAGCGATGCCGACATCGATCTGGTGCTCGACACGACGGAGGATGCCGCCGACACGCTGCGGTCGCGTCCGCCGGTCGTCACGATCATGGGTCACGTCGACCACGGCAAGACGTCGCTGCTCGACGCGCTGCGCGGCACCGACGTGGTCCGCGGCGAGGCGGGTGGCATCACCCAGCATATCGGCGCGTATCAGGTCACGCTGAAGGACAAGTCGAAGGTCACGTTCCTCGACACGCCGGGCCATGAAGCGTTCAGCGACATGCGATCGCGCGGCGCCAACGTCACCGACATCGTCGTGCTGGTGGTGGCGGCGGACGACGGACTGATGCCGCAGACGATCGAGGCGATCAACCACACCAAGGCGGCCGGCGTGCCGATGATCGTGGCGATCAACAAGATCGACAAGCACGAGGCGAATGCCCAGAAGGTGCGCGAGCGCCTGCTGGAGCATGAGGTCGTCGTCGAGGAGATGGGCGGCGAGACGCAGGACGTCGAGGTGTCCGCGCTGAAGAAGCTCGGCCTCGATACGCTGATCGAGAAGATTCAGCTTCAGGCCGAATTGCTCGAACTGTCCGCCAACCCCGATCGTCCGGGCGAAGGCACCGTGATCGAGGCGAAGCTGGACAAGGGTCGCGGCCCGGTCGCGACGGTGTTGGTCAATCGCGGCACGCTGAAGGTCGGCGACGTGTTCGTCGTCGGCGCGGAAAGCGGCAAGGTCCGGGCGCTGGTCGACGACAAAGGTCGCCAGATCAAGGAAGCCGGGCCGTCGATGCCGGTCGAGGTGCTCGGCCTGTCCGGCGTGCCGTCCGCGGGCGATCCGCTACAGGTCGTCGAGAACGAGGCGCGCGCCCGCGAGGTCGCGGAGTATCGTCAGGGCGTCATCACCCAGAAGCGCACGACGACGGCCCCCGCCAGCCTGGAGAGCATGTTCTCCGCGTTGAAGGACAAGCAGGCGATCGAGTATCCGCTGGTCGTGAAGGCCGATACGCAAGGGACGGTCGAGGCGATCGTCGGGGCGATCAACAAGATCTCCACCGACGCGATTCGTGCCCGGATCCTGCACTCGGGCGTCGGCGGCATCACCGAAAGCGACGTGACGCTGGCGGGTGCCAGCGGCGCGCCGATCATCGGCTTCAACGTCCGTGCGAATGCGAAGGCGCGAGAGATCGCCGAGCGGCACAAGGTGGCGTTGAAATATTACGACGTCATCTACGACCTGACCGACGAGATCCGCGCCGGCATGGCGGGCGAGCTCGGGCCGGAAGCGTTCGAGACGGTGGTGGGCCGCGCGGAAATCCGCGACGTCTTCTCCGCCGGCAAGCACGGCAAGGCGGCGGGTCTGCTGGTGGTCGACGGTGTCATCCGCAAGGCGCTCAAGGCACGCATTACGCGCAACGACGTCATCATCTATCAGGGTGAGATCGCGTCGCTGCGCCGCTTCAAGGACGATGTCCCCGAAGTGCGTGCGGGTCTGGAGTGCGGCGTGACCTTCACGTCGAACTTCGTGGACATCAAGCCGGGCGACTTCCTGGAGACGTTCGAGGTCGAGATGCGCGAGCGGACGCTGTAAGGCGACGATGTTCGAGGCGCCGATCCCGATCCTGCGCAGCTTCGACGAGGCGCGGACCACCGCGTTCTACATCGACTTCCTCGGGTTCGAGACGGTGTTCGAGCACCGCTTCGAACCCGGGTTGCCGTTGTACCGGGGCGTGCGGCGCGGCGACTGCGTGCTGCACCTGTCGGAACATTATGGCGATGCCACGCCGGGGTCGGCGATCCGTATTCCCGTCGACGACGTAGTGGCATTCGCCGCGGACCTGCTCGCCAAGCATCACGGCAATGCGCGACCCGGCGTTCCGGGCGAGACGCCGTGGGGTACGCGCGAGATCACGATCACCGATCCGGCGAGCAATCGCCTGACCTTCTACACGCCCACCACTTTCTACGAGGCGGTGTCAGCACCGCAGGACCGACACGATGCGTAAGGACGAAGCCGCTCCCGAGAAATCCGTTCGCGTTCTGCGCGTGGGCGAACAGGTGCGCCACGTCCTGTCCGAAATCCTCGCCCGCGGCGACGTGCACGACGATGTGCTGGCCAAGCACGTCGTGTCAGTCACGGAGGTGCGGATGTCGCCCGACCTGCGTCACGCGACGGTGTTCGTGAAGCCGCTGCTCGGCAAGGACGAGGAGGCGGTGCTGAAGGCGCTGCGCACCAATACAGCGTACCTGCAACGCGAGGTCGCCGCTCGCGTGCAGAACAAGTACGCCGCGAAGCTGAAATTCCTCGCCGACGAGAGTTTCGACGAAGGCAGCCACATTGATGCGTTGCTCCGCCAGCCGACCGTCGCGCGCGATCTGGCCGAGGATTGACGCAGGTGCCGGTAAGACGCATCTTACCATTATGAACGCTCAGACAACAATCTCCGGCAAGGGTCAGGTCGTCATCCCGAAGGATGTCCGTGATCGCCTGCATCTTTCGCCGGGCGATCGGCTCGATGTGATCGAGCGACCGGACGGAGTTCTCCTGCGTCGGCGTGCGGCTGGACCGAAAGAGCCTTTCGATGTGGTCACCGCGCGTATTCGGGCGCGCGTTCAGTACGACGGCCCGCCCGTCCCCCTCGATGACATGAAGGCATCCGTCACGAAGATGTGGGCTGACAGTGGGCCGGACTGGGATCGATGAAGGCCGTCGATACTAACATCATCGTCCGATACGTGACGCAGGACGATCCGTCGCAGTCGCCGATCGCCGAGCACTTTCTGCTGACCAACGAGTGCTTCATCTCCGACACCGTCCTGCTCGAGACAGCTTGGGTCCTGCGCTCCAGCTATCGAATGCGGCGCAAGGATCTTGCGGCCACGCTCAGGGACATTCTGCGCCTTCCCTCCGTCTGCGTCGCGGACCGCGATCTGGTCGAATGGGCGATC
Source organism: Sphingomonas sp. Leaf343 (assembly GCF_001423765.1). Lineage (GTDB taxonomy): Bacteria > Pseudomonadota > Alphaproteobacteria > Sphingomonadales > Sphingomonadaceae > Sphingomonas. The sequence continues at coordinate 439,311 of NZ_LMPG01000001.1, read as the reverse complement.
CATCGGTTCGAGGCGGGGGCGGATTTCGCGGACATGATGCATATCCTCGGTGGACGTGACACCGACGGCTTCGTCAGCTTCGAGACGAACCTGGCAGGCCTCGCCGGATCGTCGTCCCCCATCCCCGTCGAAACGCTCGCCTGACATGGCCAAGCTGTATTTCTACTACGCATCGATGAACGCGGGGAAGTCGACCAACCTGCTCCAGGCCGACTTCAACTATCGCGAGCGCGGCATGGCGACCATGCTGTTCACCGCGGCGATCGACGACCGGTTCGCGCGGGGTACGATCACGTCGCGCATCGGCCTGACCCAGCCGGCGACCGCGTTCGACGCGCTGACCGATATCGAGGCGTGCGTACTCTCCCGGCATGCAGCGGAGCGGATCGCCTGCACCCTCGTCGACGAGGCGCAGTTCCTGACTGCCGGGCAGGTCGACCAGCTCGCCCGGCTGGCCGACGTCCACGACATTCCCGTGCTGGCATACGGCCTGCGCACCGATTTCCAGGCGCATTTGTTCGAGGGGTCGGCGCGGCTGCTGGCGCTGGCCGACTCGCTCATCGAAATAAAGTCGGTCTGCCAGTGCGGGCGGAAGGCGACGATGAACCTGCGCGTCGATCACGAGGGCGATCCGGTTGCCGAGGGGCGGCAGACGGAGATTGGCGGCAACGACCGTTATGTCGCGCTCTGCCGCCGACACTACTGTACGGCGCTTGCCGGAACGGAGCCCGTCAGCGCCAGTTAAGCGTCTATGACATAAGGAGAATGCCATGCTTCTTCCGATCTTGACCGCCGCCCTGATTCAGACCGCCACAGCCGGTACGCCGCCCGAAAAGGAAACCGTCATCAGCTACGCCGGCAATGGCGGTCTGCGCGACTGGGAGCATGGACCCACCCGCGACGTGCTGTTCGTCCGCGACCGGACGGAGCGGTGGTACCGTGTCACGACGTCCGGCCCCTGCCCGCGGATCGGCAATCTCGATACGCTGACCTACACGACGGACAGCAACGGCGTGTTCGACCGCTTTTCGCGCATCCGCTTTCTGCGCTATCCCAACGTCACCTGCGGCGTGAAGAGCATCGTCTCCACCGCCACGCCACCGTCGAAAGGTGGAAAGCTCGCGGCAAAACGCTGACGGTTCCGGCCCGCCTCGGCTAGAGGCACTATGATGCACGGTTGGATCATACTCGACAAGCCGCTGGGGCTCGGCTCCACGCAAGGGGTCAGCGCGGTCAAGCGCGCGTTGCGGCAAGGTGGCTATGGCAAGTTCAAGGTCGGCCATGGCGGCACGCTCGATCCGCTGGCGACCGGCGTTCTGCCGATCGCCGTCGGTGAGGCGACCAAACTGGCCGGTCGCCTGCTCGACAGCGACAAGGTCTATAGTTTCACGATCCGCTTCGGCGAGCAGACCGACACGCTCGACGCCGAGGGCGCGGTGATCGCAACGTCGTCGGTCCGGCCGACCGCGGCGGCGCTGGAGTCGGTGCTGGCGCGCTTCACCGGCCCGGTCGCGCAGGTGCCGCCAGCCTATTCGGCGCTGAAGATCGACGGCGAACGCGCCTACGATCTCGCGCGGGCCGGCGAGGAGGTGGTGCTGGCCAGCCGCGACGTGACGATCTTCTCCCTGAAATCCTTCCTGGCACGGGTAGGGGGCGCGTTCGCAGGACGTGACGGAGAGGCCGCCATGAGCGACATCGCCCCCGGTCGCCCCTCCACCAGCTTCGCTAGTCCCCCTCCCCATGCCGGGGAGGAACTGGAAGAGGCCACCCTCATCGCTCATGTCTCCAAGGGCACCTATATCCGCAGTCTCGCGCGGGACATCGCGCTGGCGCTCGGCACGGTCGGGCATGTGACCATGCTGCGCCGCACGAAGGCGGGTCCGTTCGACCTGTCGCAGGCGATATCGCTGGACAAACTGGGCGAACTCGGGCAGGCGCGCGCCCTTGAACAGATACTCCTGCCGTTGAGGGCGGGGCTGGACGACATCCCGGCTTTTTCCCTCACCCCCGACCAGGCAGGGGCGCTCCGACAGGGGCGTGTACTGGCCGGGATCGCAGCCACCGACGGCGCGGCCTTTGCGATGCTCGATGACGTCCCCGTGGCGCTGGTCGATGTGCTCGCAGGAGAGGTGCGGGTCGTCAGGGGCTTCAACGTGACGATGTCGAAGGAAGATTCATGACGATTACCGCAGAGCGCAAGACCGAGCTCGTCAAGGAGCATGCGCGCCAGGACGGCGATACCGGCTCCCCCGAGGTGCAGGTCGCGATCCTGACCGAGCGTATCCGCAACCTGACCGAGCATTTCAAGGATCACAAGAAGGACAACCACTCGCGTCGTGGCCTTCTGATGCTGGTCAACAAGCGCCGCTCGCTGCTCGACTACCTCCGCCACAAGGATGGCGACCGGTATCTGGCGCTGATCGCGAAGCTCGGCCTTCGCAAGTAATTCGGAAGGGCGGCCTGCGGGTCGCCCTTCTCGTATCGGCCAGCCCGCAATCCGGTGGCGCTGGCACAGGGGCGACAACTCGCTCCGCACCGCCGCGGACCGGCTAAGTCCGCACATAGGCCCCCGTCGCATCTGGCGCCGGGAGTGAAGGAAACGATATGTTCGATACCAAGACCGTAACCACCCAATGGGGCGGCAAGACGCTGACGCTGGAGACGGGCCGTGTCGCCCGCCAGGCCGATGGCGCCGTGCTCGCGACGCTCGGCGAAACCGTCGTGCTGTGCGCGGTGACCGCCGCCAAGTCGGTGAAGGAGGGGCAGGATTTCTTCCCGCTGACCGTCCATTATCAGGAGAAGTATTCGGCCGCGGGTCGTATCCCCGGCGGCTTCTTCAAGCGTGAGCGTGGCGCGACCGAAAAGGAAACGCTGACCAGCCGCCTGATCGATCGTCCGATCCGCCCGCTTTTCCCGGAAGAGTTCCTGAACGAGATCAACGTGATCTGTCAGGTTCTCAGCTATGACGGCGAGAACGAGCCGGACATCCTCGCGATGGTCGCGGCGTCGGCGGCGCTGACGATCTCCGGCGTACCCTTCATGGGCCCGATCGGTGCGGCGCGCGTCGGCTATGTCGAGGGCGAGTACGTGCTGAACCCGACGATCGATCAGGTGAAGTCGGGCGAGCTCGACCTCGTCGTCGCCGCCACGCACGACGCGGTGATGATGGTAGAATCCGAAGCCAAGGAGCTGTCGGAAGAGGTCATGCTGGGCGCGGTGATGTTCGCGCACAAGGCGTCGCAGCAGGTGATCGACGCGATCATCGATCTCGCCGAGCAGGCCGCCAAGGAGCCGTGGGAGCTGAAGGCCGGCGTCGACGCGAAGGCCGTCAAGGCCAAGCTGAAGGCGATCATCGGCAACGACCTGACCGCCGCGTACAAGCTGCGCGACAAGCAGGCGCGCCAGACCGCGATCAACGACGCCCGCGCCAAGGCGCGCACCGAGCTGGAGGGTCTGAAGCACGAGAACCCGGCCGAGTATCTCGCGTCGCTGAAGCTGGTGAAGAAGCTGGAGGCGGATATCGTCCGCGGCGCCATCCTGAAGGACGGCGTGCGGATCGACGGTCGCACCACCACGCAGATCCGTCCGATCGAGGCGATGGTGCACTTCCTGCCGCGCGCGCACGGTTCGGCGTTGTTCACCCGCGGCGAGACGCAGTCGATCTGCACCACGACGCTGGGCACCCGCGATGCGGAGCAGATGATCGACGGCCTGAACGGGCTGAACTACGAGCACTTCATGCTCCACTACAACTTCCCGCCTTATTCGGTCGGTGAAGTCGGCCGCTTCGGCGCGCCGGGCCGTCGCGAAGTCGGCCACGGCAAGCTGGCGTGGCGAGCGCTGCACCCGGTGCTGCCGACGAAGGAGGAGTTCCCGTACACGATTCGCGTCCTGTCCGACATCACCGAGTCGAACGGCTCGTCGTCGATGGCGACGGTGTGCGGCGGTTCGCTGTCGATGATGGATGCCGGCGTGCCGCTGAAGCGCCCGGTGTCGGGCATTGCGATGGGCCTGATCCTGGAGGGCAAGGATTTCGCCGTCCTGTCCGACATCCTGGGCGACGAGGATCACCTCGGCGACATGGACTTCAAGGTGGCCGGCACGTCGGAGGGCATCACGTCGCTCCAGATGGACATCAAGATCGCCGGTATCACCGAGGAGATCATGAAGGTCGCGCTGGCGCAGGCGCACGAGGGCCGTGCCCACATCCTGGGCGAGATGGCGAAGGCGCTCGATTCGACCCGTTCGGAACTGTCGGCGCACGCACCGCGCATCGAGAGCTTCACGATCGACAAGTCGAAGATCCGCGAAGTGATCGGCACCGGCGGCAAGGTGATCCGCGAGATCGTCGCCACCACCGGCGCGAAGGTCGACATCGACGACGAGGGCGTCATCAAGGTGTCGTCGTCCGATCCGGCGCAGATCGAAGCCGCGATCAAGTGGATCAAGGGCCTGGTCGAAGAGGCCGAGGTCGGCAAGATCTACGACGGCAAGGTCGTCAACCTCGTCGATTTCGGAGCGTTCGTGAACTTCATGGGCGGCAAGGACGGTCTCGTCCACGTCTCCGAAATCAAGAACGAGCGCGTCGAGAAGGTCGCCGACGTCCTGTCCGAGGGGCAGGACGTGAAGGTCAAGGTCCTCGAGATCGATCCGCGCGGCAAGGTCCGCCTGTCGATGCGCGTCGTCGATCAGGAAACCGGCGCAGAACTGGAGGACACCCGTCCGGCCCGTGAGCCCCGTGAAGGCGGCGATCGTGGTTCGCGCGGCCCGCGCAGCGGCGGTGGCGACCGCGACGGTGGACGTGGCGGCGACCGTGGCCCGCGTGGCGGCGGCGAGGGTGGCGGCCGTGGCGGCCCACGTCGCGACCGCGGCGATCGTGGTCCCCGTGGCGACGGCGGCGGCGACCGCGCGCCCCGCACCGGCGGCAACGATGCCAATGACGATCGTGGCCCCGCGCCCGAGTTCGCGCCGGCCTTCCTGACCGGTGATCGCGACTGATCCTCATCCCCGGATGATGAAAAGGGGCTCGGGCAACCGGGCCCCTTTTTTGTTAGCGTGCCGTGCGGGCGTATCGTCGGCCTGCCAACCAACTGTACCGGCTTTCTTTATGCCTCGGACTTGACGGAACATGACATCATTGTCATCTTACATCCATGTCCGCTTTCGCGACATATCAGCGGTTTCGCGACCACGCCGGCCAACTCGCCGCGCGCCTGTAGCCCGGATCCGGCGGCACGCCGACCGGGTTCGGGATGTATTCGACCTGACCTTTATGGATGCGCTCGCCGCGTCCATGTCCCTCGAATATGCGGATCTCGCACGATGTCTGACGTCGATACCCCGGCGAATGATCGCTGATCGGAGCCTATTGCCCCTCGCAGCGCGGACGAACCGGCGCATCCGATGCTGGTCATGAAGCCCAAAAGCTTCTTCTCCCACCGCTTCAGCCTGACCGTCGAGGATGCCACCGGGGCACCGCCCTCTCCCTCCCGACCGGCACCACACACCGGGCTGGAACGCCTGATCGATCTCAACCTGCTGCTGATGATCCTGCTGATCGGCGTTCCGGTACTCGCCTACTGCATCTTCGCATCATCGGGCTGATATCCGCCTGTCGGGCAGTCCAGCCAGATGGCCGGACACGATCCAAAGGGCTGCCGCTCGCAGCAGCACCAGCACATGCCCGCCACGCACGATGAGCCACGCTTCAACGCGGCATCATCCGATCCGCAGCGGTCGAAGGCGAGTGGCAGGCCGCGAAAGTGGGGAGCTTCTGTTGCCCGGTGCTCCCCGTACCGCTGGATTCCCCTTCTGTTGCCCGGTGGGGTCCAACCGCGCTATTTTGGAGTAACCTTAGGCCGTGAGGCCCTCAGTTACGCCGCAATCGCGAGTGCTTCGTTATCGTTGGCACTTGTGTAATGGGCCGTTGCGGTGGTCCCATTCCGAGCGAAGAGCAGCGTTTTTCAACACACGTCGATCCTAGTTCGGCCCCGTCAGTTGCGCCGTCCAGCCGCCCGCCGAAACGGGCCGCAGGCCGGCGCAAATGGTGGAGCCGCCGGGTACCGCCCCCGGGTCCGCTGCATCTATTGCGCGCCGCCTTTTATCGCCATAGCCGGGTAAACCCGGCATCGGTGGATGTAGGTAGTCGCGCGCATCCACGCAACGTCTTTCGCGCGGGCGGTTCGGGGCCTTTCGCTCGCCACAATGCCGGTCCATAGCGGCCCCATCATGTTGACCCAGCGTTCCCGTTACGCCTTGCGCGCCATGCTGTTTCTGGCGCGGGCACCGGCCAAGAGCCCGCCCATCCCGATGACGCGGATCGCGGCGGAGGCGAACGTGCCGCGCAAGTTCCTGGAACTGATCTTCGCCGACCTGCGCGATGCCGGGCTGGTGCACAGCCACCGCGGCAAGCTGGGCGGATATTGCCTGTCGCGGCCGGCGCACCTGATCTCGCTCGGCGACATCATCCGCGTGATCGAGGGGCCGCTCGCGCTCGTTCCCTGCGTCAGCCGCACCGCCTATCGCCGGTGCTCCGATTGCGCCGACGAAGCCGCCTGCGCGATCCGCCACGCGATGATGCGCGTGCGGGACGAGACGGCGCGCATCCTTGACGGTACCAGTCTGGCGGACGCGACCACCGAGGATCTGGTCGCGGCATAGTCCTTCCTTGTTGAAGCTCCCCTCCCCGGTGGGAAGGGGGCCGGAAGCACATCAAACCCGCGGGCGCGCCTTCAACTCATCCCGGATCTCGCGCAGCAGCGTCACATCCGCCGGCTCCGCCGTCGTCGGTGCCTCCGGCTTCGGCAACAGCTTGCTGACCGAACGCACGATCAGGAAGATGATGAAGGCGACGATGATGAAATTGACCGCCTGCGTCACGAATTCGCCATAGCCGAGCAGCGGCACGCCCGCCTTCTTCAGCGCGGCATAGTCGCTCGACCCCTGCAACGCTGCCGGCACCGGCCCCATCGTCAGGAAGTAGCTGGAGAAATCCAGCCCGCCGAACAGCTTGCCGATGATCGGCATCAGCACATCCTCGGTCAGCGAGGTCACGATCTTGCCGAACGCCGCGCCGATGATGACCGCGACGGCCAGGTCCAGCACGTTGCCACGCGCGATGAACCCCTTGAATTCCTTGAGCATCATCGCCCCCTTTTGCCGTCGTTGGTCCTTGCGGGAGGGTAGCCGCCGTTTTCCCCTTCGCCAAGCGGCGCGAGTGTCCTATATCGATAGGACAGACAGCAGGAGCTTCACGCATGTCCCGTCGTTCGATCACCGCTCTCATCGGCGCTTCGGCCCTGCTGGCCGGGTGCGGCATCAACTCGGTGCCGACCGCGGAGGAGAATGCGAAGGCGCGCTGGGCCGATGTGCAGAACCAGTATCAGCGTCGCGCCGACCTGATCCCCAACCTCGTCTCGACCGTCCGTGCCGCGGGTGCGCAGGAGAAGGACATCCTGACCCAGGTGACGCAGGCGCGCGCCTCCGCCAGCCAGATCCGCGTCGCGCCGGACCAGCTGACCGACCCGGCCAAGGTTCAGGCGTACCAGCAGGCGCAGGCCGGGCTGACGCTGTCGTTGCAGCGTCTTCAGGAGGCGTATCCGGAGCTGAAGTCCCAGGGCAACTACACCACCCTGATGAGCCAGCTGGAAGGAACGGAGAACCGCATCACAATCGCCCGTACCGACTATAATCAGGCGGTTCAGGCGTATAACACCCGCATCCGCACCTTCCCCGACGCGGTCGGCGCGCGCATCTTCTACGGGGCCAAGCCGCTGACGCCATTCGCCGCGACGCCCGGCGCGGAGCAGGCGCCGGCGGTGAACTTCGGCAACGCCAGTTAACCGGGCCAGCCGAGCGTCATGATGCGCTGGATCGCCGCGCTGCTCCTGCTGATGACGGCAGGGGCCGTGCAGGCGCAGACCTTTCCGAAATTCACCGGCTATGTGGTGGACGCCGCCGATGTACTGTCTCCGGAGACGGAGGCAGTGCTGACGACGAAGCTGGAGGCGTTGCAGAAGGACACCAAACGGCAGGTCGTGGTCGCGACGGTGTCCGATACGCAGGGGTACCCACTCGACGAATACGGGTATCGGCTCGGCCGCAACTGGGGCGTCGGCCTGCGTGACGTCAACAATGGCGCAGTGCTGTTCGCCGCGCCGAACAACCCCGGCGGTCAGCGCGGTCCGCGACTGGAAGTCGGCACCGGGCTGGAGCCGATCCTGACCGACGCGTTCGGCAGCGTCATGATCCAGCAGCAGATGATGCCCAAATTGCGCGCGGGAGATGACATCAACTCGGCGATGATCGCGGGCGTCGATGCGATCGACAAGCAACTGCGCGCTTCGCCCGAGGAGGCGGAGGCGCGCACCGACGCGGCGATCAAGGAGTTCGATCGCACGCACAAGAGGCAGCGCCGGAGCAGCGGCGGCGGCATCCCGATCGGGCTGATCTTCTGGCTGGTCGTGCTCGGCTTTGTCATCCTGCCCGCGATCTTCGGCCGTAGACACGGCCGCGGCCGGCGCTTCAGCAACGATGGCGGCGCGCTGCCGATCGTCCTGTGGTCCATCGCGAACGAGATCGGCCGATCCAGCCAGAACAGCGGCGGCTGGGGTGGCGGCGGCTCGTCCGGAGGCGGCGGCGGTTGGGGCGGGGGGGGCTTCACCGGCGGCGGTGGTGGCGGCTTCAGCGGCGGCGGCGCTTCGGGGGATTGGTGATGCAGTTGAGCGAAGCGGATCGCATCCGCGTCACCGAGGCGGTGACCGTGGCGGAAGCGCAGACCGACGGCGAGATCGTCACGATCGTCGCGCGCCGGTCGGACGCGTATCACGACGTCGGCCTGCACTGGGCGGTGCTGACGATGCTGCTCGCGCTCGCCTTGCTGGCGAGCGTACCGGGCCTGTCCGACTGGCTGCACGCGCTGGTCGCCGATCCGTGGAGCGGGCCGGCGACGCCCGCCGCGCTCTACACGATCGCGCTGGTGGTGGTAACAGCGGCGTTCCTGATCGGCCGCTACGTCTTTGCGCTGCCCGCGCTGCGCATGGCGCTGACGCCCGGCGCGACCAAGGCGCGGCGGGTGCGGGCACGGGCGACAACGCTGTTTCACGCCGCCGCCGAGCGGCGCACGCGCGGGCGGACGGGTGTGCTGCTCTATTTGTCGCTGGCGGAACACCGGGCGGAGATCGTCGCCGACGCCGCTATCCACGGCCGCGTTGCGCCCGAACGCTGGGGCGAGGCGATGGCGGCGCTGATCGCGGCGGTGAAGGACGGCCGTCCCGCCGACGGCATGGCCGACGCCGTGACGGCGATCGGGGCCATCCTCGCCGAACATTTTCCCCGCTCGGACGATGATACCAACGAGCTACCGGATCGGTTGATAGAATTATGAAGACCATCGTCTGGGAAGGCCGCTTCCTCACCGTCGTGACGGAAGGAACGTGGGAATATGCCGAGCGCAAGGGCCAGATCGCCGCGGCGGTGATCGTCGCCGTCGATGGCGAGAACCGGCTGGTGCTGGTCGAACAACATCGCATCCCGCTCGGTAAGCGCACGATCGAACTGCCCGCCGGGCTGGTGGGCGACGAGGACGCCGGCGAGTCGATTGCCACTGGTGCGCGCCGCGAACTGGAAGAGGAAACCGGCTTCCGCGCCGACCATGTCGAAAACATGGGCCTGTTCTATTCGTCGCCCGGCATGACGTCGGAATGTTTCACGATCGTCCGCGCCACTGGCCTGACCCGCGTTAGCGACGGCGGCGGCGATGCGGAGGAGGACATCACCGTCCATCTGGTCCCGGTCGAGGAGGTGCCCGCTTTCATCCGCCTGAAGCGATCGGAGGGACTGGGGATCGACGCGAAAATCCTGCTGGTGCTGGACGTTGCGACGATGTGAAGGATGTCGGCTGCGCGGAAGCTAAGCCTGAAATCACCGCTCCACCCCGACGAAGCCTTCGACGCTCACAGCATCGGCGGCAGCAGGACGCCGGCCTAGGTCCGGCCGGTATATCAGCGCTGCAAGCACCGCGCAGAGCTAACCACGGCCTGACCTTCCGACTTCGACGGCGTCGGCGAATCAGCGGAAATTATCCGCATAGGCCTGCAATTTCAGCGTCTTCTGCGGTGCGGGGACCACCACCGACTCGTGCCCCTCCCGCTCGCACCACGCGACGGCGGCCTCGGCGTTCGGGAAGAACAGACGAAGCTGTTCGCGCGTATCGCCGCTGCCGGCCCAGCCGGTCAGGGGATCGGGATGCTTCGCCTCGGACGGCTCGAATTCGAGCTGCCAGAGGTCGGTGCGCGCCTTGCCGGACTGCATCGCGTTCTTGGGGCGCTGGAATATGCGAGCAATAGCCATATGCCTCCCCTAGCCGGATCGCGCGCGCCGTGCATCCGCATTTTTCGTCCGCAGCGTCGCGCTCGCCGCCGCCGGATCGTCGGGCCACGGATGCCGCGGATAACGTCCGCGCATCTCCCGCGCGACATCGGCCCAACTGCCCGCCCAGAAGCCCGGCAGGTCGCGCGTCGTCTGGATCGGACGCCCCGCGGGGGAGGTCAGCGACAGCACCAGCGGCACCCGCGCCTCGCCGATCACCGGATGCTCGGCCAGTCCGAACAGCGCCTGCGGACGCAGCTCGACGCGCGGCCCGCCCTCCGCCGCATAGTCGATCGCATGCGTGCTGCCCGCCGGGGTGGTGAAGTCGGCGGGGGCAAGCCGGTCGAGCCGCTTCAGGTCGTCCCACCCGATCAGCCCGCGCAGCGCGTCGGTCAGGTCCCCCGGCGGGATCGCATCCAGCCGTCGCCTGCTCGTCAGCAGCGGCACCAGCCACTCCTCCGCGCGGTCGAGCAGTTCCGCATCGCCCAGCGCCAGCCCGGCATAGTCCGCCCGCCGCCGCAGCGCCTCCGCCGCGCGGCTCCACGGCAGCAGCGCCAGCCCATGCGTCCGCACCCCCTCCAGCAACGCCGCCGCGATCGCCGCCGGATCGGCATTCGCGTCCGGCCCGGATTGCAGGCGCAGGCTGCCCAGCCGCCGCTCGTGGACCGCCTGCACGCCGCCCGTCGCCGGATCGAACGTCACCGTCCGCCGCCGCTCGATCCGGTCCGCGAACAGCCGCTCGATCGTGGGCAGGTCGATCGCCGCCGCCGCCAGGATGCGCGCACCGGACGCCGCGCCTTGCGTGTCCGCCACCGCCAGCCACTCCGCCGAAGCGAGCGAAGACGTCGGATCGAGCCGGAAACCGCGCCCACCCGCGGACGCCCACATCTCCCCCGAGGCATCCCGCCGCCGCGCCACCCGATCCGGAAACGCCAGCGCGATGCAGGTAGCGATGTCCTCGGCCGGAGAACGCTCTTCCGTCCTCTTCAGGGATGGACCCAGCCTGGCCCACCGCACCGCCAGCTTGCGCGAAGCCTCCGCCTTCGCTCCACGTTCTGTCCGCCAGCGTCTCCGCCGTAACTCCAGATCGGAGTCGTTCCCGCCCAGCCCCCGCTCCGACAGCAACACCGCGACCTCCGCGGCGACCTCCGCCAGCCCGCGCTCTCCCGCCCGGACCAGCATGTGCGCCAGCCGCGGCGGCATCGGCATCGCCGCGATCGCGCGACCGTGCGGCGTCGGCCGCGCGTCCTCGTCCAGTGCCTCCAGCAGCGTCAGCCGTGCCCGCGCTTCCGCCACCGCCGCTTCGGGCGGCGGATCGAGCCACGCCAGCGCCCGCGGATCGGCGAGGCCCCAGATCGCCGTCGCCAGCAACAGCGCCGACAGATCCGCCTCCACGATTTCCGGCGGATCGAAGCGCGGCAGTCCAGCCGTCGCCGCCTCCTCCCACAGGCGATACGCCACGCCCGGCCCCTGCCGCGCCGCCCGCCCGGCCCGCTGTGTCGCCGCCGCCTGGCTCGCGCGTTCGGTGACCAGCCGCGTCATTCCCGCGGCACGGTCGTATCGCGGTCGCCGCGCCAGCCCGGAATCGACGACGATGCGGATGCCGTCCAGTGTCAGGCTGGTTTCCGCGATCGAGGTCGCCAGCACCACCTTCCGCTCCGACGACGGCCGGATCGCCGCCCGCTGTTCCGCCGGATCGAGGCTCCCGTGCAGCCGATACAGCACCGCGCCGGCGGGCAAGCGGTCGAGCCGCTCCGCCACCCGCTCGATCTCCGCGACGCCGGGCAGGAAGGCGAGCACCCCGCCCTCGTCCGTCGCCACCGCATGGCGGATCGCCGCGGCGACCTCGTCCTCGATCCGCCTCGCACCATCGCGACCGAGATAGCGGAGCGTCAGCGGATGGCTCCGCCCCTCGCTCTCGATCACGGGCGCCGGCTTGCCATCGACACCCATCAACGCCGCGAACCGCGCGCCGTCCAGCGTCGCGGACATCGCCACCAGCCGCAGGTCGGGCCGCAACCCCGCCTGCGCATCCAGCGCAAGCGCCAGCCCGAAATCGCCGTCGAGGCTGCGCTCGTGCACCTCGTCGAACAGCACCGCCGAAATCCCGGCAAGCTCCGGATCGGACTGTATGCGCGCGACGAAGATGCCCTCCGTCACTACGGTGACGCGCGTTGCGGCGGAGCGCTTGCTGTCGAGCCGCGTCGCATAGCCGAAGGTCCTCCCGACCGGCTCCTCCGCCAGCGCCGACATCCGCTCCGCCGCCGCGCGTGCCGCCAGCCGGCGCGGCGACAGCAGCAGCACCTCGCCGTCGCACCAGTCCTCCGCCAGCAGCGCGGGCGCGACGGCGGTCGTCTTGCCTGCCCCCGGCGGCGCGACCAGCACGGCGTTCGGCCCGGCGCGCAACGCGGCGAGCAGGTCCGGCAACACAGATTCGATCGGCAGCCGGTCGGTCATGTGCTCTTCACCGGGTCGCGGTCGTAGGGGAATGGAAGGTGCCGGATCATCTCCGCCCCATGCCACAGCCGGGGCCGAAGAGGACAGGGCCGGACCGACGCGGCGAGGTCGCGATTGCAATCGCTGAGGGTGCACCGCATGGATCGTAATCTGGATCAGGAGCACGCACGATGGGTATTTTGGACGGCATTATGGGGCAGATCCCCGGCGGCTTCGACGCGGAATCGCTGGCGGCACGGGTCGGCCTGACGCCGGAGCAGGTCGGCGCGGCGCTGGCCGCACTCGGCGTGGCGCAGGCCCAGCCCGGCGATACGGCGGCGCAGGCCGCGGACTCCTCCGGCCTGCCGATCGAACCGCTTCGCGCCCTGCTGGAGCAGATCGGCGGCGAGGAGATGCTGCAGAAGATGGACGGCCTCGGCGGACTGGCCGGCGGCCTCGGGGGATTGTTCGGGCGGTAAGAGCCGTCGTTCCCCGGCGGGGACATCGTCCGCGCCGGATCGACCCGGCTCAGTACGCCCGCGCCACCGCGAATTCGACCGCCTCGATCATCGCGTCCTTCGCCACGCCGTCTGCAAAGCCGGCGATCGCATCGATCGCGCGCCGACCGTAATGGCGCGCGCGGGCGATCGTATCGTCGACGGCGCGGGTGCGGCGGACGAGATCGACCGCATGGGCGAAATCCTCGTCCGAATCGCGGCGGCCCTCGATCGCGTCCTTCCAGAACTTGCGGTCCTCGGCATCGCCGCGGGCATGCGCGAGGATGACCGGCAATGTCATCTTTCCCTCGCGGAAGTCGTCGCCCGCATCCTTGCCCATCGTGCCGGCGTCGGAGACATAGTCGATCGCATCGTCGACCAGCTGGAACGCGATCCCGAGATTGCGCCCATAGGCGTCCAGCGCGGCTTCGTCGCGCTCCGATCGCTCGGCGACCACGGCGGAGATGCGGCAGGCGGCGGCGAACAGGGCCGCAGTCTTCGCACCGATGATATCGAGATACCGGTCCTCGCCCAGATCGATGCGGCGGGCGGCGGTCAACTGGTTGACCTCTCCCTCCGCGATCACCGCGCTGGCGTTGGACAGGATCTTCAGCACCTTCAGGCTGCCATCCTCGACCATCAGCTCGAACGACCGGCTGAACAGGAAATCCCCGACCAGCACGCTGGCGGGGTTGCCCCAGATGATGTTGGCGGTGCGCTTGCCCCGGCGCAGATCGGATCCGTCGACCACGTCGTCGTGCAGCAGCGTCGCCGTGTGGATGAATTCCACCGCCGCCGCCAGCCGGTGGTGGCGGTTGCCGGTATAGCCAATCAGCCGCGCACTCGCGAGCGTCAGCATCGGCCGCATCCGCTTGCCGCCGCCCGCGATCAGGTGGCCGGCGAGTTCGGGGATCAGCGGAATCTCCGACTGCATGCGGTCGAGGATCACGGCGTTCACGCTGTTCATATCGCCGGTGACCAGACGGACCATCGGGTCGAGCGAAGGCTGCGGTCGCGAACCGAGGCGGTGGATCGTGGCGGTCATCGGATCGGCACCCTCTACGGCAACCACCCCGCGACGCAAGCCTTGGTAGGCTTGTGATACGATCCATGACACAGCATTGAACGCGAAACAGGGAGCATTTCGATGGCGGACGACGTGTTGCAGGGGTACCGGAAGTCGATCGACAACATCGATGCGGCGCTGGTCCACCTGCTCGCCGAGCGGTTCAAGGTGACGCAGGCGGTCGGCCGCTACAAGGCGACGACGGGCATGCCCCCCGCCGATCCCGGCCGCGAGGAGCGTCAGGTCGCGCGACTGCGGCATCTGGCCGAAGAGGCGGAGCTGGATCCGGAGTTCACCGAGAAGTTCCTGCGCTTCATCATCGACGAGGTGATCCGCCACCACGCCCGGATGCAGGCGTGACCGGTTTCCTGCTGGCGATCGAGGGCGGCGACGGCGCGGGCAAGGCGACGACCGCAGCGGCGGTGGCGGCGCAGCTGAACGCCGCCAGCCGATCGGCGACGGTGCTGTCGTTCCCCCGCTATACGGCGACGATCGGCGGGCATGTGCTGGGCGAGTTGCTCGGCGACCGGTTGCCGCATGCCGCCTCGCCCAAAGCGGCGGCGGTGCTGTACGCGCTCGACCGGCTGGAGTCGGCGGAAGCGATCCGGGCCGCCGCGGCCTCGCACCGGGTCGTGGTGTTCGACCGCTACATAGCGTCCAACATGGCGTATCAGGCGGCCCAGGGCGCGGCGGACGACGCCGACGAGCTGATGCGCTGGATCGCGGCGCTGGAGACGGGGCAGTTCGCGCTGCCTGCGCCCGACCTGTCGGTCTATCTCGATACACCCGTCGATGTCGCGCACGGCCTGATCCTGCGCAAACGCAAGCGCAGCTACACCGACGAGGCGCTGGATGCGTACGAGGCGGACGGCGGATTGCAGGTGCGGGTCCGCGCCAATTATGCGGCGATGGCGGCGGCGGGACTGCTCGGCCGATGGGCGACGGTGCCGACGCTGGCCGGCGGCCTGCTGCGCACCCCGGCCGAGATCGCGGCGGAGGTGGTGGACCTGATCGCCGCCTGAACCTGCGGCCTGACGGGCGCCGGCTCAGGCGGCCAGCCGCGCCGCGTTGCGCCCGGCTGCCTTGGCCCGGTACAGGGCACGATCCGCATCGCCGAGCAGGCTGGCGGCGGTGGCGTTGCCATCCAGCAGCGCGACGCCGATGCTGACGGTCACGCGCGGTCCCACGTCGACGCCGCCGCCGCTCGCCGCAACGGCAGTACGCAACTGCTCGGCGATCGCCACCGCATTGGCGGCAGGTGCGCCCGGCAGCAGCACCAGAAACTCTTCGCCCCCCAGTCGTCCGACCAGATCGGTCGGCCGCACCGCCTCCCTGGCGGCACGCGCGACGCGGCGGAGCACGGCGTCGCCCGCGGCGTGGCCGTAGCGATCGTTCACCGCCTTGAAGTGATCGATATCGAAGATCGCGACGGCCAGCGGATTGCCGCCGGCCCGGCTGGCGACGATGGCCTCGTCCAGAGCCGCCATCGCCTTGCGCCGGCTGGCAACGCCGGTCAGCGCATCGGTATCGACCAGACGCAGCGCGTGCGCCGCCGCATCCTCGGCCGCGCGCTTGGCCGCTTCCAGCTCGCGGCCTGCGACCACCTGCGCGGTCACGTCCTGAAAGATGCCGAACAGGCCGATGAACTCGCCGTCGCGCCCGAACTCCGGCTGTCCGCGGGAGATGACGTGGCGCATTTCCCCACCCGCGCGGATGATCCGGCTTTCCAGATCGAACCCGACGCGCATCGCCATCGATTGGCCCACGAGCGCGGCGACCCGCTCCCGTTCCTCGGGCAGATAGAAGCGGATCGCGTCCTCTGCGTTCGGCATCTCGTTGTCCGCAATCCCGTGGATCCGGAACACTTCGGGCGACCAGAACAGCGCACCATCGTCAGCGCCCAGCCGCCAGTGGCCGACGCCAGCCGTCCGCTCCGCCAGCGCAAGCAGGCGATTGGTTTCCTGCAATCGCTGCACCGCTCGCGCCGCGTCGAGTTCCGCCCGGTGCCGCGAGTCGATGTCGCGGATCGATGCGACGACCTGCGCCGGGGTGCCGGGCGCGGCATCGACGATGCGATAGGCCGCTTCCAGCCAGACGTAACTGCCGTCGCGACGTCGATGGCGATACACGACGAGGCAGGCATCGGGATCGCCCGCGAGCAGCCGGACCCAGTTGTTGCGAACCATCTCCCGGTCGTCGGGATGGATCGGGTCCATCGTCGGTGCGGCGATGACCTCCGCCGGCGACAGGTCCAGAATACGCTCGACCGCCGGCGAGATATAGACCGGATTTCCGTCGTTGCTGAACCGGACGATGACGTCGCTCGACGTATCCGCGAGCAGGCGGTGCAGCCGCTCGCTGTCGGCGCATTGCCGCCCCAGCCGATCGCGCGCGGCCAGCAGCGCCGCGAGCGGCAAGGCGGTCGCGAACAGCACGATCAGATAGAATTGCAGGAAGAACGACATTTCGATGCGGCTGTGGAGCATCAGGCCGAGCGGCCCCATGCCCATGCCGGTCATCAACGGCGCGACGATCGCGATGATCGCCACGCCCGCCGCCGCCCCCAGCGGCCCCAGCCCGTACGTCGCCGCCAGCAGCACCACCAGCGGCAGGAACAGCAGCGGATAGGCCCCTTGCGCGAACACCGCGAGACTGACCGCCAGCACCATTCCCAACAGGCCGATCGTCTGCGCCGCCGAGCCCTGGCATACCGTCGCCCGCGTATCCGGGTCGCGCATCGCCAGCAGCAGCAGCGCGGTCGGCGTCACGATCAGCATGCCGAGCGTAACGGTGACGAACCAGGACGGCAGGAACAGATCGCCCGGCCGACCGGCCGACAGCCACGCGATCGTCGCGCTCAGCCATGCGGCGATGACGGACGATGCGGTGAACGCGACGACGTCGCGCGGGACGATGAACGACGGCCGGTGCGGGCACCAGTGGCGCAGCAGCGCGGTGGCGACCAGCGCCTCCGCCATGTTCGCGACGGTGAAGCCGATGACGGTGGCCATCGACATGCCCGCCATCGCATTGGCCAGCACGCTGCCGATCGCCGAAAAGCCGATGCAGCTCCACCGATATCGCGCGGGAAGGACGATCAGCGCGGCGAACAGCACCCCGCTCGCCGGCCACATCGTGGCGACGCCATCGGCTCCGTTCGTGAGCGCCAGCGACATCGCCGCCGCCGCCCAATACAGGAATCCAACGCCCAGCGGGGCCAGGATCGTTCGATGAACCACGCAATCCCCTCGTTCGTAACGTTCCTTGCCTAGTGTTGCACGGTTAACAGGATACTAACCGCGTTCCGGCGGTGGCGCGGCGATCACGTTATGGGAGGGTGGGCGATGCGGATCGGACGGACGCCGTGGGTCGGCGCGATACTCGGCGGGCTGGCGGCGGCCTGCGCGCCGGTGCGCATCTTCGACGCGATGATGCCCAAGGACGGCGGCGTCGCCATGGTCGCGCGCAACGTCGCCTATGGCGGCGAACCGCGCCAGCGGCTCGACGTCTATGCCCCCCGCCGGACAGGAGCCGCGACGCCGCTGCCGGTAGTGATCTTCTTCTATGGCGGATCGTGGAACTCGGGCACGAAGGCGGGCTATGGCTTCGTCGGGCGGGCGTTGGCGGCGCGCGGGTTCGTCGTGGTCGTGCCCGACTACCGGCTGGTGCCGGATGTCCGCTATCCAACCTTCCTCCGGGACAATGCGGCGGCGGTGCGCTGGGTCCGCGCCCATGTCGCGGCGCTGGGCGGCGATCCGGACCGACTGGTGCTCGCCGGCCATTCGGCGGGCGCGTACAATGCCACGATGCTGGCGATCGACCCGCGGTGGCTGGGTCGGGACCGGGCGGCGGTGCGCGGCTGGATCGGTCTGGCCGGCCCCTATGACTTCCTGCCGCTGGACGGCGATGTCACGCGCGCCACGTTCGGCGACACGCCGGACCTTCCGGCGACCCAGCCCGGCGCGCATGTCGCGGAGGGCGATCCGCCCGCGCTGCTCGTCACCGGCGACGACGACACGCTGGTCCGTCCGTCGAACAGCGATACGCTGGCACGGCAGCTCACCGCCGCCGGCGTCCCGGTCGAGCGGGTCCGCTACCCCGGCATCGGCCATGCCGGGGTGTTGACCGCCATCGCCCGCCCCTTCCGACGCCGCGCGCCGGTGCTGGCGGACATGGCGACGTTCGCGACGCGGGTTACAGCGTCCGGACGCTGACCGTCTGCTCCGCGGCACGCGCCAGCGGATTGCGGAGCGGCAACGTGAACGGCACCGCCTCGATCTCGAACACGTCGCCCTCCTGCGTCGTCACGCCGTCCGCGAAGGACAACGTCGCGGTGCCGAAGAAATGGACGTGAATGTCGCCCGGCCGCCGGAACAGCGCGTACTTGAAGTGATGCGCCTCCAGATTCGACAGGCTGTGCGACATGTTCGCCTCGCCCGACAGGAACGGCTTCTCCCAGAGCGTCGCACCGTCGCGAACGATACGGCTGCTGCCCTCGATATGCTGCGGCGGCGTGCCGACGAGCAGTTCGGGGCCGAGCGCCGCCTGACGCAGCTTCGAATGCGCCAGCCACAGGTAATTGTGCCGCTCGGTCACATGATCGCTGAACTCGTTGGCGAGGCACAGGCCGATGCGGAACGGCGTGCCGTCCTCGCCGATCAGATAGATGCCCGCCAGCTCCGGCTCCTCGCCGCCATCCTGAGCGAAGGATGGCATCGTCAGCGCCTCGCCCGGCCCGACCAGTCCGGTGCCGTCGCCCTTGTAGAACCACTCCGGCTGCTGCCCGACCTGGCCCGCGGCGGGCTTGCCACCCTCGACGCCTTCGAGGAACATCCGCATCGAGTCGGTCTGCACCGCCGCCTCTGACGCCGCGCGGTGCATCTTGTCGCGCCCCTCGGCGGACCCGAGATGGGTCAGGCCGGTGCCCGTCATCACCAGATGCGCCGCATCGTCGTGATCGATCGGCGAAAGGATGCGACCCGCGTCCAGCTCGGCGGCGACATCCACCGCATCGCCGCGCCCGCACGTCTCGATCGCCGCGGCGAGGTCGGTCCCCGCCGCGATCGCCTTCGCCGCCAGCGCGCGTACGCTGTCGACGCCGGTCACGAACGACGCACCCGCGTCGTCCGCCACGATCACGCTCCGGGCACCGTCATCGCCGCGATGCTGCAAGAGGCGCAGGGTCATGTCTCTCTCCTTGGTCGTCTATATTCACAATCCTCCCCTGCAAGGGGAGGTGGCGCGAAGCGCCGGAGGGGTGTCGACGCTGGCGGTGTCACCCCTCCGTCAGCCCTGCGGGCTGCCACCTCCCCTTGCAGGGGAGGACTAAAGGTCCCTCAGCTGGCCGAGCCGGCCACAAGCGTCCCGTCCAGCAACACCGGCGCATCGCCCGCGCCACCGTCGCGCAGCACCGCCGGCAGCAACGCCGCGCTCAGATTCTGGTAGCTGACCGGCCGCAGGAAGCGATCGATCGCCAGGCTGCCGACCGAGGTCGTGCGCCCGTCCGAGGTCGCCGGGAACGGCCCGCCATGCACCATCGCGTGCGCCACCTCGACACCGGTCGGCCAGCCGTTCGCGAGGATGCGACCGGCCTTCCGCTCCAGCACCGGCACCAGCTTCGCCGCGAAATCGGTGTCCGCCTCGTCCATGTGGATCGTCGCGGTGAGCTGACCCTCCGCCGCCTTCAGCACGGCGGCGAGCTCGTCGGCATCGCGACAGCGGACCAGCACCGACGACGCGCCGAACACCTCATGCCCCAGCGCCGCATCCGCGAGGAACGCCTGCGCGTCGGTCTGGAAGAACGCGGCCTGACCGCGGGCGACGCCCTCGCCCACCTTGCCGCGCGCGACCGTCTCGACCTTGTCGTGGCTGGACAGATCCTCGACCCCGCGCTCGTACGCGGCGTGGATACCGCCGGTCAGCATCGTCTGCGGCTCGGCCTGCGTCAGCGCCTCGGCGGCGGCGGACACGAACGCGTCCAGCCCCTCGCCGTCGACCGCCAGCACCAGACCGGGGTTGGTGCAAAACTGACCCGCGCCCATCGTCAGCGATCCGACGAAGGCGGTTCCCAGCGCCGCGCCACGCGCCGACAGGGCGGCCGGGCAGAGCACGACGGGATTGATGCTCGACATTTCGGCGTAGACGGGGATCGGCACCTCACGCGCCTGCGCCAGCTTGACGAGCGCAAGCCCGCCGCCGCGTGACCCGGTGAAGCCGACCGCGGTGATGCGCGGGTCCTGCACCAGCGCCTGACCCAGCTCGTTGCCGGGGCCGACGAGGTGACCGAACACACCCTCGGGCAGGCCGCACGCCTTGACGGCGGCGCGGATCGCGGACGCGACCAGTTCGCCCGTCGCCGGATGCGCGGGATGACCCTTCACCACCACCGGACAGCCGGCGGCGAGAGCGGAGGCGGTGTCGCCGCCCGCGGTCGAGAAGGCGAGCGGGAAGTTCGACGCGCCGAACACCGCCACCGGGCCGAGCGGGATCATCCGCAGGCGCAGGTCGGGGCGGGGCAGCGGCGCGCGATCGGGCATCGCCGGATCGATGCGCAGGCCCATCCAGCCGCCGCGACGGACGACGCCGGCGAACAGCTTGAGCTGGCCGACGGTCCGCCCGCGCTCGCCCTCGATCCGCGGACGCGGCAGGCCGCTCTCGCGACAGGCGGTTTCGATCAGCGTATCGCCGAGCGCGACGATCTCCTCGCCGATCTTCTCCAGAAACGCGGCGCGCGCCTCGTTGTCGATCGACCGGTACGTGTCGAACGCCGCTTCCGCCGCGGCGCAGACGGCCTCGACATCCGTCACGCTGTGCGTCGCGAGCGGCTCGCCGGCGGGTTCGCCGGTGGCTGCGGTGATCGAGCGAAAGCCCGTGCGGTCCATCACGTCCATGTCGTCATCTGCCTGTTCTGATATTTAGTCCGACATATGGTAGCGCGCCCGATTCTGCAACCGGGCGGCGCCCTCATTCGGCGGCTTCTACGGGCTGCTGGTCCGGCAACGCATGCGTCGCCTTCGATCCCCACAGTGCGTAAAAAAGGATATACAGTTCGCACGCGGCGGTCAGCAGGAACGAGGTCTGCAAGCCATACAGGTCGGCCAGCTTGCCCTGAACGACCACCAGCGCGCCACCGGCGATCGCCATGATGAGCAGGCCGGAGCCCTCTTCCGTCAGCGGGCCCAGGCCCTTGATGCCGAGCGTGAAGATCGTCGGGAACATGATCGAGTGGAACAGCCCGACCGAGATCAGCGCCCACATCGCCACGTGACCGGTCGTGAACACCGACACGAGCATGACGACGAACGCGCCGACTGCGAACACCGCCAGCAATGTTTCCGCCCGCACCTTCTGCATAATCGCGGAGCCGACGAAGCGGCCGACCATCATGCCGCCCCACAGGAAGGTCAGGTAATTGCCCGCCTGCTCGTGCGTCAGGTTGGCGATGTTGGGCTGGCTGACGAAGTTCACGAACAGGTTGGCGACGCCGATCTCCGCGATCAGGTAGATGAAGATCGCGGGAATGCCGAAGACGAGGTTGCGATGCTTCCACAGCGAGTGGTTCTTGCGATCCGCCTTGGCGGCGCGGCTGGTCGACGATCCCATCGCCGGCAGCGGGAAGCGCGCGATGACCACCGCCAGCACGACCAGCACGATCGCGACCAGCACATAGGGCAGGATCACCGACTGCGCGTCGGCCAGCCGCTGCGCCGGGGTCAGCACGGTGTCCGCCTTCGCCGTGCCGCCGACCGAGCGGCCGAGGATCAGATACGCACCGAACGACGGCGCGAGCATCGTGCCGAGCGAGTTCAGCGCCTGCACCAGATTGAGGCGCGACGACGCCGTCTCCGGCGGGCCGACGACCGCGACATACGGATTGGCGGCGACCTGCAGCAGCGTGATGCCGCTGGCGATCACGAACAGCATGACCAAAGTCACGCCGTAGGACGGGATGCTGGCCGCCAGCACCATGCCGAGCGCACCCGCCGCCATGACGAGCAGGCCGGTGACGAGCGATTTCTGGTACCCGATCCGCTCGATCAGCTTAGCCGACGGGATCGACGCGAAGAAGTACGCGATGAACCACACCGATTCGATCAGCGTCGTCTGGGTGTAATCCAGGTCGAACACGCTGCGCAGATGCGGCAGCAGCGTGTTGTTGATGACCGTGATGAAGCCCCACATGAAGAACAGGCTGGCGAGCAGCGTCAGGGCGGAACGGTAGCTTTTGCCGTCGCCGCCCCCGGCGGCGGTCGCGCCGGTGGTCGCAGCGTGGGACGTGGGTGCCATGGCCATGCGGGTGTCTCTCTCCGGATCGGGGGTCCGATGCCGGCCTCCCATCATATGGTCTGACTAGATATCGCGGTCGGCGCGGTCAACGCTGCTCGTGTCCGACCCCGCACGATCGTCCGCCAACGCATCGTGCTCGATCCCCTTCAGCGTCGTGCCAGATCGGTACGCCGCCCGCCCCAGCAACTGCGCGCCGATCGGCAGCGTGACGAGCAGGAACAGCACCGCCAGCGCGCCCGTGCCCGCTCCCTCGCCGCGCAACGCCACCACCGCGCCCGCGACGGTCAGCGCGGTGCCCAGCGTCCCCGCCTTGGTCGCGCTGTGCATCCGTTGCAGCGCGTCGGGCAGGCGGATGACGCCGATCGCCGCGATCAGCAGGAACAGGACGCCCAGCGCCATCAGCAGCTTGGCGATCATTCCCCCGCTCCGTCGTTGCGTTCGAGGAACAGCGC
Source organism: Sphingomonas sp. Leaf343 (assembly GCF_001423765.1). Taxonomy (GTDB): domain Bacteria; phylum Pseudomonadota; class Alphaproteobacteria; order Sphingomonadales; family Sphingomonadaceae; genus Sphingomonas. The sequence goes on along the minus strand of NZ_LMPG01000001.1, from coordinate 416,206 downwards.
GAACGCCGCCGTCGCGACGAAATTGACCAGCGCCAGCCCCAGCGCCACGTCGAGAAACGCCGCCCGCCCGGTCGCCACCGCCGTCAGCGCCGCGAAACCGACCGCCACCGCCGTCAGCATGTCGAACGCGACGAATCGGTCCGCCGCGCTCGGCCCGCGCACCATCCGCCACCCGGCCAGCGCCAATGCGGCGACCAGCGGCAGTTCCAGCCAGTCGACGATATCGCTCATCGCTCCAGCTCCAGCAGATGCCGCTCATACACGCGCCGGAACTTCGCGATGCTCGCCTCCGGATCGCGCCCGTCGAGCAGGTGCAGATACAGTGTCCGCCGATCCTCCGACACTTGCAGGCATGTCGATCCCGGCGTCAGCGAGGTGAAGCACGCCAGCAGCGCGATCGCCCAGGGCTGCGTCACCCGCACCGGCATCGCCACGATCGCGGGATGCGTGCGGATGCGCGGGGCCAGCACGATCCGCGCGACCGCGAACGACGATAGCAGCAGGTCGACGACGAAGCTGACGAGCAGCGCGATGAGGGCGAAGACCTTTCGCATCACGCCCCGCCCATCCGCGCCAGCGCCGCCGCCGACAGCTTCGCGACGATGGCGACCCGCTCCGGCAGCAGGCCGATCGCCAGCGTCGCGGCGGACAGGATCGCCATCCCCGCCAGCATCGACCACGGCACGCGCCGCACCCGCCGCCCCTTCAGCGATTTCCAGCACGCCTCCGACCATAGACCCGCGACCGACACGATCGTCAGCAGCGCCGCGACCAGCGCCGCCACCGCCAGCCACGCCTGCCCGCCCTCGAACGCGCCGCGCACCACCAGCAACTTCGCCCAGAATCCCGATAGTGGCGGAATGCCCGCCAGCGACAGCATCGGCACCGCGAACAGGAACGCGAACAGCGGGTTGGACCGGATCATCCCGCCCGTGCCACGCAGGTTCCAGCTTCCCGTGGCACGGTGGATCGCGCCCAGCCCGAAGAACAGGTTCGCCTGCACGATCATCGAATGGATCATGTAGAATACCGCCGCCTCGACCCCGGCCGGCGTCGCCACCGACAGCCCGGCCGCCATGTACCCGACCTGTGCGACCACGTGATAGCCGATCAGCCGTCGCATATCGGTCTGCGCCAGGGCCGACAGCGCGCACAGCAGCATCGTCGCCGCCGCGATCGCGCGCAGCGCCGGCGTCAGGAACGTCGCGCCCGGGCCGGACACCCCCGCCACCCCGAAAACGCCTGCAAAGACGACGAGCAGCGCGTAGAAGCCCATCTTGGTCAGCAACCCGGCGAACACCGCCGCCGCCGGAAGCGGCGCGGCGGCATAGGAGGACGGCAGCCAGACGTGGAACGGCACCAGCCCGGATTTCAACGCCAGCCCGCCGAGCAGCAATGCCGCCGCCGCCGCGGTCGCGACGCTGGGCGCCTGACCGCCCAGCAATCGCGCCAGCGTCGCCAGATCGAGCGTCCCCGCCACGCCGTACAGGATCGCGATGCCCGCGAGGATCGCCGTCGCGCCCAGCATCCCGAACGCGGCGTAGCGGATCGCGCCGCCGATCTGCGTCTGCCGCCGGTCGAGCGTCACCAGCCCCAGCGCGGCGAGCAGCGCGAGTTCGAACCAGACGTACAGGTTGAACAGATCGGTCGTCAGGAACGCGCCGTTCACCGCCGCCAGCAACGCCAGCATCAGCGCGTCATACCCCGCTCGCCGCCGTCGTGGCCCGATCGCCGCATGCCCGAACACCGCGCCCGCGAACGCGATCAGCGCGCCGACCAGCACCAGAGCCGCCCCCGGCAACCGCGCGGAAAAGCCGACGCCGATCCCCGCCGGCCAGCCGCCGAACACCGTTACCGCCAGCGGCCCGTCCTGCGTCGCGCGCCCGAACAGCAGCAACGCGCCGACCAGCACGATCCCGTGCGCGGTCAGCGACACCGCCTCCGCCACGCCGGCGCGGCGACGCAGCAGCGCGGCGATCCCCGCACCCAGCATCGGCACCCCGACGGGTGCGAACAGGAGCCATGCGTCAGTCAGCGTGCGGCTCCCGGATCTCGGGATCGTCCGGCTGCTCCGCCGCGTCCAGATCGCGTGCGTCGAGCGACCCGGACGATCGCCAGCCGGTGACGACGATCGTCGCCAGCACCACGGTCAGCGCGAACCCGATCACGATCGCCGTCAGGATCAGCGCCTGCGCCAGCGGATCGGCCGCCTCGCCCAGCGCCTTTTCGCCGGCGCGGATCAACGGCGGCTGCCGGCTGCTGAAATCGCCCGCGACGAAGAGCATCACGTTCACGCCCGTCGACAACAGGGCCAGCCCCAGCAGGATGCGGACCAGATTGCGGGACAGGACCATGTACAGCGCCGCGCCCATGATCGCGGCGGCGCAGAACGCATAGAGGATCGTCATCGCGCCCCCTCCCGCCGCAAACCGAACAGGAAGGTCAGCACCGCGCCCAGCACGACGAGAAACACGCCCAGATCGAACGCGATCGTCGTCCCCAGCTTGGGCAGCGGCACGCCGGCGGGCGGCTCCCACCATAATTGCGACAGGAACGGCCCGCCGCCGATCATCCCCGGCAATCCGCTGACGATCGCGAGCAACAGCCCGGTCGCGACCAAAGTCGTCGGCCGCACGCGCAGCCGGTCCTCCGCCGGGCGGACCCCGCGCGCGAGGGCGAACACCGCGAACGCCAGCGCCGCGACCAGCCCGCCGACGAAACCGCCGCCCGGCTGGTCGTGTCCGCGCCACAGGATCACCACCGAGGCGACGATCAGCAGCCAGAACAACGGCCCGCTGGCCGCGGCGAAGCTGTAATGCACCGCCTGACGCGGTTGCGGCTCGGTCCGGCGGGACCGCAGGAGCGACGCCCCGAGCAGCGCGGCGACCGCGATCACCGTCGTCTCGCCGAGCGTATCGAACCCGCGGAAATCGACGAGGATGACGTTGACGACGTTCAGCCCCTTGCCCGCGACATAGCTCATCCGCCCGAACCAGTCGGCAGCGGGCGTGGGATGCCCGGCCCCCGTCATGTCGACCATCGCCACGAACATTACCGCCGCGAAGCCCGCCGCGATCGCCGCATCGCCTGCCCGCTGGCGGGGGCGGCGGCTGCGCGCGGCATCCAGCGGCACCGCCAGCAGCAATGCGGTCAGCAGGACGACCAGCAGTGCCTCGACCGTGAACTGCGTGATCGCCAGATCGGGCGCGCCGTTGACCATGAAGGTGATCGCGACCGCGAAGCCAGTGATTCCGACCGCGACCATCGTCGTCAGCAGATTGCGCGCCCGCACCGCCGCCACCGCACCGCCGACCCCGATCAGCGCGACCAGCGCCTCCGCCGGCCGGATCGCCTCTGCCACGGGCCAGCGGATCGCCGCGCCGGCCATCCCCAGCGACCAGAGCACCAGCCCGACCAGCGCCACCGCCGTCGTCACGACATAGCGGCGCAGGTCGCCATGCTCGACCCAGCCGGTGACGGCGGCGCTGGCCCGCAACAGGCCGCGCACGGTCATCTCCCACAGCCGCTCCAGCCCGATCTCCTCGATCAGGTAGCTGTCGCGCAGGAAGACGTGGATCGGCGCCCACCAGCGGATGATCGCGACGCCGATCGTCACCACCACCAGGCTGAGCGCGAGCATCGGCGTCCAGCCATGCCACACGGCGACGTCGACCGGCACCGCGCGGCCATATACCGCCGCCACCGCCGGCCGGATCGCGACGCGCGTGATCCAGTCGGGGTCGAGGCTGATCGTCAGGCCCGCCAGCGCCAGCAACAGCGGCGGCATGAACAGCGACACGCTCTCGCGGTGTTCGACCTTCACCGGCCTGACCGGCTTCAGGAAGAACGGCCGCAAGGTCACCACGCCGGCGACGCCGACCATCACGGCATTGACCAGCACCGCGACGGCGAGCGGGATCAGCTCCCAACTGCTTTCCAGCTGCGCCTCGAACAGGAACTCCTTGGAGATGAAGCCCAGAAACGGGGGGATGCCGGCCATCGACAGGCTCGCGCCGGTACAGGCGATCGCCGTCATCGGCAGCTTGCGCGCAAGGCCACCCAGCGACCGCAGCGTCCCGGTGCCGGTCGCGTGCAGCACCGATCCGGCGCAGAAGAACAACGCCGCCTTGTAGATCGCGTGCGCCAGCAGGAACCCGATCATCGCCACCGTCGCCGCCGGCCCGTCCAGCCCGACCAGCAATACGAGGATGCCGAGCGACGCCATCGTCGAATAGGCCAGCGCCGACTTGAAGCTGGCCGCGCGCAACGCCTGCACCGATGCGACCGCCATCGTGATGCACGCGACCGTGATGAGCGTCGTGCGCCCCCACCACGTCGCCGCGATCACCGGCTCGAACCGGGCGAGCAGATAGATGCCCAGCTTCACCATCGTCGCCGAATGGAGGAACGCGGATGCCGGGGTCGGCGCCTGCATCGCGTTCGGCAGCCAGAAATGGAACGGGAACTGCGCCGATTTTGTGAAGGCGGCGACCATGACGCACAGGATGATCGCGACGCCGTACGGGCTGGCGACGATCGCGGGCGCGTTGCCCGCCACCGCCGCCAGCGACCAGCTTCCCGTCACCTGCGCGATCATCGCCGCCGCCGCGACCAGCGCGAGGCCGCCGCCCGCCGTCACCTGCAACGCCATGATCGCCGCCCTGCGCGACCGCGCGCTGCGGCTGTCGAACCCGATCAGCAGGAACGACAGGATGCTCGTCGCCTCCCAGAACACGATCAGCAACAGCATGTTGTCGGCCAGCACGGTGCCGAGCATCGCCGTCATGAACAGCAGGATCAGCGTGAAGAACCGCGACCGCTCCGCCTTCGGCTTGTCGGTCAGATACCCGCCCGCATAGATCGCGACGAGCCCGCCGATGCCGGTGATGAGCAGGCAGAACAGGAACGAGAACCCGTCCAGCCTCAGCGTCAGGTCCAGCCCCAGCGACGGTGCCCACGACACTCCCTCGCCCCGTACCCAGCCGCGCTCCACGACCGGCGCATAGGCGACGAAGGCCGCGGCCAGCCCGAACGGCAACAGCGCGACGATGAACCCCGCGCCCTTCCCCACATACCGCGCCGACAGCGGTACGATGCAGCTCCCCAGGAGCGCGACGAGGAGCAGCACGAACATGTGCCCATTCTAATGCCGCAGCGCCGCGATGGATGCACGTCTATACCGCGACGGGCGCGATTTGAGGGCGTTGGCCATCCTACACGCCTGATCGCGTGTATCGCTGGTGATGCTCTTCGAAATGGCCAAAACCACACGGCGTCGAAACGCCGCATTGAACTGACCTTAGGCTAGCCTCCATCCCTCATTCCTCCCCTGCAGGGGGAGGTGGCAGCCCGTCAGGGCTGACGGAGGGGTGTCCACGCCGGCGGTGTCACCCCTCCGGCGCTCCGCGCCACCTCCCCTTGCAGGGGAGGAGCGAAAATCACCGCCGGCGGTACTTATGCCCCAGCCAGTCGAACACCGGCAGCGCTCCGGTTCGCTTCAGGTCGAACCACGCGGCGTTCTCCCAGTCGGAGCCGTTGCCCCACCGCGTCCCGCATCGGGTCGAGACCCAGTTGGGCTCCCAATAGACCATGCCGATCCCGCCGGCATCGACGGTCAGCTGCGTCAGGTCGATCATGAACCTGCGCTGTCCGGCCGGCGTCGCCGGATAGCCCTTCACCAGCGCATCGGTGCCGAGCAGGTTCTTCGCCGTATCCCCCGCCTCCAGCGTGAACGGATATCCCGTCTCGACGACGATCACGTCCGCGCCGAACCGCGCCTTCGCCGACGCGATCGTCTGCTTCAGTTGCGGCAGCGAGTATTTCGACCATCTCGTATAATAGCTGATGCCGATGATGTCGTAACCGGTCACACCCGCCGCCTTCGCCGCGGTGAACCACGGCAGGACATGTTCGGGCTGGGCGATGTGCAGCATCACGCGTGGGTCGATCGACGCGGTCTTGCCGACCTCCCGCACCGCCCTGATCCCCGCGTTGAACAGCGCGGCGTTGCGCGCCCAATCGATCGGCACCGTCTCCTTGCCGCCGAGCAGTTCCGGGTTCGTCTCGTTGCCGACCTGCACCATCTCCGGCATCGCGCCGTCGCGGTCCAGCCGCAGCAGCGTGTCGCGGGTGAAATCGTGCAGCGCCTTCGCCTGCGCCTCCGTCGACAGCCCCTCCCACGCTTTCGGCGTCAGTTGCTTGCCGCCGTCCGCCCAGTCGTCCGAATAATGGAAGTCGAGCAGCACCTGCATGCCCGCCGCCTTTGCGCGGCGGATCGTCTTCAGCACGTCCGGATAGTCGCTGTACTTCGTCCACGTCGCATCGTTCCACAGCCGCACGCGGACGATGTTGCCGCCCTTCGCCTTCAGGAACGCGAACGGATCGACCGGCTTGCCGCCCGCGCGGTACACCGCCCCGCAATCCTCCATCTCGTTCACGTAGGACAGGTCGCCGCCCAGATAGAGCCCGCCCTTCGGCAACGGCGCACGCTCCCCCGCCTGCGCGGTGGACGCGATCAGTGCGGCGGCCAGCATCATACGGCGCATCAGGAAACTCCCCGCAGGGCGACGATACGGACCGCATCGCCCTTCAATCCCCCGGCCGACACCGTGGCGAGGATCGGCCCCGGCGTCTTGCCGACGCGCAATATCGCCTGCGCCAGTCCGTGGAAGGCCCGCCGCTCGCTCGCGACATCCGCCTCCAGACTGGTCGGATTGCCGTTGCCCACGCCGATGATCGCGCCATCGCCCTGCACCGAAAAGCGCAGCATCTGGTCCGCGTCCGGCACCGGCCGCCCCTTCGCGTCGACCACCTCCGCGCGCAGCATCGCGACATCGTCGCCGCCCGCTCTGGTCATCCGCCGGTCGGCCGTCAGCCGCACCGCCGCCGCCGGACCCGCCGTCTCGCGGACGGACCGTGCGACGCGGCGCCCCTTATTGTAACCGCGCGCCTCGATGCGGCCGGGTGCATAGGGGACGCTCCACGCCAGATGGCCGTTGCGCGGCATCGCCTTGCGCCCCAGCGAGCGGCCGTTGAGCAGCAGCTCGACCTCCTTGCAATTGCCATGCGCCCACACCTCGATTGGCTGACCCTCGCGGCCCGGCCATGTCCAGTGCGGCAACAGGTGGACCAGCGGCTCGTCGGGCCGCCACCACGCGCGATAGTAATAGAAATTGTCCTTCGGGAACCCGCACGTATCGAGAATGCCGAAGTAGCTGGAGATGCTGGGAAACTGCGCATAGGGCGTCGGCTCGCCGCGATAGTCGAAGCCGGTCCACACGAACCCGCCGGAGATATACGGCCGTGTCGCCGCGATCGTCCACCACGCCTCCGCGGTCGATGCCCACCACGGATGCTCGGTGTCGTAGGCGCGGACGACATGCGCCGCGGCATCGTTGGCATAGGCTCCGCGTGTCGCGACCGTGCTGCCCGTTTCGGACCCGTAGGTCGGCACGGTCGGGAAGCTCTGGTGGAACCCCTCGATCTTGTCGGTGCGATAGTTGAACCCGACCACGTCCACGACCTTCGCCGCGCCGCGATCCCAGCTATTGTCGAACGCGAACGTCGTCGGCCGCGTCGGGTCCAGCTTGCGGACATGCGCCTGCATCGCCGCCGTCACCCGCGCACCCTTGTCGGTGCCCTGCTGCGGCTCCTCATTGCCCAGCGACCACGCGATCACGCACGGATGATTGCGGTCGCGGCGCAGGATGCGGTCGAGCTGGCCCATCGCCTCCTCCTCGCTGCTGTTCAGCCGCGCCTCCACGATCATCAGCATGCCCATCTCGTCGCACAGGTCGAGCAGCGCCGCCGCCGGCGGGTTGTGCGCGCTGCGCCATGCGTTCGACCCCATCGACTGCAATTGCGCGATCCGGAACGCGTGCAGCGCGTCGGGGATGCCGCTGCCTACGCCGGCATGATCCTGATGGTTGCAGGTGCCGAGCAGCTTCACCGGTTTCCCGTTGAGCAGGAACCCGCGCTCCGCATCGAAGCGCAGCGTGCGGATGCCGAACCGCGTTTCGTCGGCGTCGATCACCCGATCGCTCACCACGATTTCGCATGCCATCCGGTACAACTTCGGCGTCTCGACCGACCACAACACCGGCGCGATCACCCGAGCGTCGGCGTCCAGCGTGATCCGCTCGCCCGGCGCAACGCGGAACGTCGCGTCCGGCAATGCCACCGTCCGCCCGTCCGGCGCGATCAGCGTGCGCCGCAGCGTGCCCGACGCCTCCGCCGCGCCGCTGTTGAACACCTCGGTCGCGGCGGTCACCCGCGCGCCGGCCGCGCCCACCTCGCTGCGCACCACACTATGCCATTGTGGCATGTGCAGCGGATCGGCGCGGACCAGATCGACATGGCGGTACAGCCCCGCCCCCTCGTAGAACCAGCCCTCGCCCAGCGTCGCATCGACGCGCAGCGCCAGTATGTTGGGTCCGCCGTCGTAATCGAGGAAGTCGTCGATCGCGACCGCGAACGGCGCATAGCCGCTCTCGTTCCGGCCGACGATGTGACCGTTGACGAACACCAGACAGTCGCGGAACACGCCGTCGAACTCCAGCCACAGCCGGCGTCCACGATCCGCCGCCGTCACCGCGATCGTCCGACGGTACCAGCCGATGCTGTTGCCGGGGAATGCCCGCCCGATCGCCTTGAAGCCATGCGCGGCGGCGGCATCCTCCATGTCCTTGCCCGCCGGCGTCTCCGGTCTGGCGAAGGGCAGCGCCACCGCCCAGTCGTGCGGCACGCGCACCGCCTGCCAAGCCGCATCGTCGAACTTGGCCATCGCCGCGTCGGCGGTGGAGTTGCCGGCCTTGGCGAACGTCCGCTGGTTGCGGCCGAAGCCGAAATCCTGCTCCTGATCGGCGGCATGACCCGGATGGAAGCGCCACTCCGCCAGCCGCTCGCGCGACCGCGGCGCTGCGGTCTCCGCCGCCCGCGCGTCGCCCGGAACGGCCACGGCCGAAGCCAATACCGCCGTCGCGCCGGTCGCCAGGACGCTGCGCCGCGTGAAGTCCTCGATCATGCCACTCTCCCTAATTGTCTGATGAATGAGGGAGGCGCTGGAATCCAGAGGTATTTCGGGAACGGCGTGCGGGGGCGGCGGTCCTGCGCCGCCCCCGATCGCTCAGGCGGCGAAGCGGACCCGTGTCACCCGGCGGCGCAGACCTGCACCGACGCCGCCGATGCCGACGATCATCAGCGCCCAGCTTGCCGGTTCCGGCACCATGCTGGCGGCGGAGAAGTTCACGACCGTCGCCAGTTGCGCCTTGCTCAGCCCGACCACATCCGGTCGCGCGACCAGCGACAGGCCATGCCGCGTCGCGAGCGCCACGTCGCTCGCCAGCGGCCCGTCGATGTCGCGCGCGAGGAATGCGTAGTTCAGCAGGCTGACGGTCTGCCCGGCCCCCACCGTCAGGTCGAAGGTCGCATTGTAGAAGTTCGGCGTGATCGCCTGACGCCCCATGCCGGTGTTGCCCGAAACCAGCGCCAGCACCGCATCGTCGACGCACAGCCCCGCGCCATCACCCTCGCAACTGACCATCAGGCCGCCGGCATCGTAGCCGACCAGTTCGTCGCCGTCCGACCCCAGATTGCCGAAGAACGACACCGTCGTCGTGACCGTCGCATTGCTCGTGTTCGTGAAGCTGTCGAGGAAACGATAGATATTGTCCGACCGCAATTCGACCTGCCGGTTCAGCGTCAATCCGCCGAGCGAGCCGTTGAAATAGCCGAAATTGTCGAACGTATCGAAGCCGCCATCGGCGACCGAGCCGAGCGCCCGGTTGGACGGCTGCACCGTGCCGCCACGACCGACATAGCGGTCGGACGTGCCGGTGCCGGTGAAGATGTCGGCCCCGGCCTGAAACTGCCGGGCACCGGCCGCGGCCGGAAGGAGCGCCGCCGAAAGCGAGAGCGCGAGCGTGAAGGTCTTCATGTCAAATCTCCGGAATAATTCGGGTGCGTCGCCGGCTTACTTGCGGCGCGCGGTCAGCCACTGGTCGGGGGTCAGCGCGCGGCCGACGAGGCGCAGTTCGCCGATATGGCCGAAATAGCCGTCCTCCATCGCGCCATCCCAGTGCGTCGCGCCGATCACCCAGGGCTGGTTGACGTTCTGCGACCGGATGCCGGTCGTGCCGTTGACGTTGCGCAGCACCGGCGCGCCCTCGACGTACAGGATCGTGTCCTTCGTCGCCGGATCGTTGACGATCGCGACGTGGTACCATGTGTCGCGGATGATCTCGCCCGACCAGTTCGCCTTGGGCTGGCTGGAATTGCTGGCCGGGACGATCTCCCACTGCACCTCACGGAGCGACGAGATCGCGAACAGCACCGAAGACGCCTCGCGGTCACCGCCGCTGAACCCCGGCAGATTGCCGCGATTGCCCATCCGCGCCAGGATGTTGCACCAGCGGTGGTTCTCCCGCGTCCAGTTCGCGTCGACCTTGATGAACGCCTCGACCGTATAGCCATCCCAGAAGCTGCGGTTGTTGACGCCCATCCCCGGCGCGGTCGCGAACGAGCTGCACCGCCCTGTCACCTTGTCCGAATTCAGGAAGCGCAGGCTGCCCGGTGCGGACGACAGATAATGCTTGTCGTCGGTCCAGATCACGTCGCCGACCTGCGCCGGGCCGGTCAGCGGATTGCGCTTCATGTCGAAGCCGTTGCCGCTGATATCGGCCAGCGTTTCGCCGATCGCGACCGCCTGCCCGTCCTTGCCGCCGGTCGCGCGCCAGTGGGCGTAGGTGTCCGGCACGACCGGGAAGTCGTTGGCGTCGCGCGGCGGCGTCATCACCGGCGGCACCGGATTGGTGTAATCCTTCAGCAGATTGGCCTTCACCACCGGCAGGATCGGCGCGCCCGTCGTCGCCAGCGTCGGCCTGAACTTCTGGAAGCCCGCGAAACGCTTCTTGAAGTTGATCGGGATCGTGAACTGGTTGTTGCCCTCGGTCAGGACCGCGCGATCAAACTGGTTCAGCGTGTTCTTCGGCTTCTGGACGACCCAGGGCGAGAAGGACATGACGTCGATCCTGTTCGCGCTGAAGTCGATCTCGTACAGCCGCATCAGCGCGTTGCCGCCCTGATAATCCATCTGGTAATCGACCACCATCTCCTCGACCTGATTGCCGAAGTCGTTGGTCTTCGACAGCCAAGCCGCGCCATGATGATGGCCGTTCAGCGTCATGAAGATCTGGTCCGTATCGCGGATCAGCTTCTCCCACAGCATCTTGCCATATTCGGTTTCGAGCGGGCTGACGCCGTCCTTGTCGATGTTAAGCAACTGGTGGTTGGACAGGATCACGGGCAGCGTCGGGTTGCGCCGGATCACGTCGCGCGCCCACGCGATCGCCGCATCCGAGATGCGCCAAGACAGCGACAGCACCATGAACTCGACGCCGTGCGCCTTGAAAACATGCGCCTCGTGGAAACCGCTGCTGTCGCGCTCGCGGAACGTCGCCTGCGTCGCGGCGCGGCTTTTCGGAAACCACTGGAGGTACGGCTCCGCGCCGAGGTTGCGCTGAGCGTCGGTGCCCGACGACTGGTCCCACGGTCCGCGATATTCGTAATCGGTGACGACGTCGTGATTGCCCGCGAGGATCGAATACGGGATGCGCGCCGTCTCCAGCTGCTTCATCGCGGCATCGGCGATGCGCCACTGGTTGGGCTTGCCGACCTGATCGACCACGTCGCCCAGATGGATGACGAACGGGATATTGTAGGCGGCAGCGTTGTCCGCGATCCACTTCGTCTGCGCGGCGAACGGCGTGCTGCCATATTTGCGCTGGAACTGCTCGCTCTCGTCCGTCGTCGCATAGCGCGAGTAGAATTGCGTATCGGGCAGCACCGCGATCGTGAAGCTGGTGGTCGCGGTCGAGGTGCGCGACGACGCACTCGTCGTGATCGCGGTATCGGCGGTGGCGCCCGCGCCATCCTCGCCACAGGCGCTCAACAGGCCGGCGCCGAGTGGCAGGATGGACAGGCCGGCGGCACTGCGCAGCAGTTCGCGGCGATCGGATATGCGGCGCAACAGCCGCTCGTTATCGACAGACATTCTGGTATTTTCCCCGTGATCCGGACATCGGTCCGTCGGGGATGCGCCTAATCATGCTTGGCGACGGGGGCATTGCACCTCCGTGCGACTTTGATGACGCGCGAATGTCGTCTGCGTTACAATCGTATACTCTGACCGGAAAATGCCGGGCGAAGGCGGACCTCCGCCCGGCAGCACGGAAACCTCAGAAGCGGTAGCGGATCGAGCCGGTCACCGTGCGACCGTACAGCGCCGTGTTGCTGAACACCCCCTGCGTCGGCGAGAGCAGCGGATTGACGGTGCCGCCGCCCCGGAAGCCGAGCTTGTCGAACAGGTTGTTGACGTTCAGCCCCAGTTCGATGTTGTCGACCGGCCGCACCGTCACGAAGCCGTTGACGAAGGTCGATCCGGTGACCGTGTACAGGTTGAAGTCGTCCGACCTGGTCGCCGTCTGCCCGTTGACGCTGACGCCGAACGCCACCAGGCCGGCGTCGTAGGACGGCGACACGACGTACAGGAACTCCGGCAGGCCACCCGGACGATTGCCGACCAGTGCCGCCGTCGCGCTGTCGGTGATCTTCGAATTCGAATAGGTCGCATCGACCGCCAGATGGAAATTGCCGTAGTTCAGGCGGCTGGTGAATTCGATGCCGTAGGAACGATACCCGTTCGAGATGTTGGGATCGTTGTTCGGCGCGGGATTGTTGATCCGCGTGAAGTCGTAGTTGTTCTCCGTCAGCGTCGAACGGAACCCGGTGATCTCGACCGTGTACGATCCCGCCCCGATCTCGCCGCGCTGCTTCACGCCGACTTCCTGCTGGTTCAGGAAGTTGACCGAGGTCGACTTGCCCTGACCGTTGAGCGATCCGTCGGCGTTGAAATTGCCCGACAGCACGCGCCGGTCCGCGTTGAAGCGACCGCCGCGGCTGGCGCGGGCGAAGATGCTGGTCTGGCTGCCGAACGCATACAGCGCGCCCACCGACCAGCTGACGTAATCGTCGTTGTAATCGATCTTCTCGACCGTCGGGCTCAGCACCAGCGACGGGATCGACGCCGTGCCGAGCGCGTCGCGCACCAGCGTGTTCGGTCCCGCGACGCCGCCCTGTGCCGTGCCCTCGCCGTGGACATTGTCGTAGCGGACGGACGCGTCGAGGTTCAGGCCGCCGGTTTCGTATCCGACCTGCAGATACGGTGCGTAATCGGTGTATTGCAGGTCGACCCGGCGCGAGCAGCACGTGCCCCAGTTATCGTTGAAACCGGCCTGTCCGGCGGCGGTCAGCTGCTGCCCGGTGATCGAGAACAGGTCGAGCGGCGCGGCATTCTCGCCGTTCAGCTCGCTGATCTGGCGATTGACGTGCCAGTCCTGCACGATGTTCTGGCGCATCGCGAAGAAGCCGCCGGTCGCGGTGATCTTGCCGCCGCCGACGTCCAGCTTGCCGCTGATCGTCAGGTTGTTGGCGAAATTGTCCATGTCCTTCATCAACGTGTTGATGTTCGGATTATTGTTCACGTACGCGCCGGTATAGACCTGACCGACATTCGGCCCGGCGGCATAGCGCGCCGATCCCACGAGCAGCCCGTTGACCGTCGATCCGATCACTCCGCCCGCACCGTTCAGCGGCTGGACGTTGATGAACTGCGTCGTGAAATTGCCCTTGATCCACTGATAGCGGATCGTGTCGTCGATCGTGATCGCATCGTTCAGGACGTAATGGACCTGACCGCCGATGCTGGTCACCTTGGGCGCGATGCCCTGCACTTCGGCGCGGCGCACGCCGCCGCCGTCGTAATCCAGATACTGGAAGCTGCGGTTATAGACCGAATAGCTCGATCCGTCGCGACCGTCGAACGTCGGCAACGGCGAGAAACCGGTGACCTTGTTGCCGTCCAGCTTCGCCAGCGACGGCGTCGTCGTGTTGGTCGGCGCCTGCTCGTCCAGCCGCTTGAAGTACAGCCGCACGAAACCCTTGTTGTCGGCGAAGTCCTTGGTGACGTTACCCTTGATCTGGTATCCGCGCAGGATGTTGAACCGCTCGTTGGTCAGGCCGCCGCCGTTGCGGGCATAGCCGCCGACGTGGAAGCGCAGCGTATCGCTGACGGGCGTGCCATAGTCGAAATCGATGCGATGCTCGCGGTAGCCCAGGCCGTTGGAATAGGCGATCTGGCCGCCCTCCTTGTCCCCGGTCTTGCTGATGTAGTTGACGACCGCGCCCGGTGCCTGGCTGGCGAAGGTCGATGCCGATCCGCCGCGCACCGCCTCGACCCGGCTGACATTCTGGTCGAAGCGGATCCAGTAGTCGTTGTTGCCGAAGTTGATGTCGCCGAACAGCACGGTCGGCAGGCCGTCTTCCTGCAACGCGACATATTCGGACCCGCCGGTCGACACGGGAATGCCACGCACGCCGATATTGGCGTTGCCGCCCGGGCCGGCGGTGTCGCTCGGCTGGAGGCCGGGGATGTTGCGCAGCACTTCGGCCTCGGAGCGCGGCGTGAAGTTCTGGATCGCCTCCTGGCTGACCTGCGACACCGAGATCGAGGTCCGGAAGCGGGATCGGTCGCCGACGGTGGCGGTGACGACGATGTCCTCGCTCGCCTGCGCGGCGTCGGGAATCTGGCCGGGTGCGGCGTCCTGCGCGCTGTTCGCACCGGCGGAGGCGGCCTGCGACACGGTCGGGTCGGCCTGGGCCGCGGCGTCCGGCGTGACGGTCTGGGCGGCGACGGGCAGTGCGACACCGGCCGCGACCAGCGCGATCGTCGAAACGCACGAACGGAATGCGAGCATCTTCATCGGTATCCCCTCTATTGGACATCGCGGCTCTACCGGCTCGCGGACGAGAGGCTCGATAGCAGCGCTGAAATCGTTTGCAACATCAATCATGCAATCGATTGTTGGATGAACATCCTGTGTTGCCGATGTGCATCATCAATCGCGCCGGGTCCCTCCTCGGCGGACCTCTCCACTCTGCCTTTCCCTGGGGAAAGGCCGCGCCGCACGCATGTCGGTCATAGAGAGCCTTACCTGACCATCCGCGCCACCGTGTCGCGATGCACCGGCATCGACCCCGCCATTCCCGCGATCGCCGCCGCCAGCCGCTCCACGAAATCCCTGCTCGCGCCCGGATCGGCCATGTTGCCCAGCAGCGGGTCGGCTCCCACGGGCATGTTGAATTGCCCGACATGCACCGCCAGCCAGCTCGCCGGCCCGAACAGGTCCATATCGCGCGCGATCAGCCGCCCGGAATCACGGAAATGCGCGATCTTCAGCGCCAGCGTGTCCGGCACCGCCATGTTCGCGCAATACCGCCACAGCGGCGCATCGTCGCGCTGGGTCAGCGTGTAGTGCAGGATCAGGAAGTCGCGGATGCGCTCGTATTCGGTGATCGCGATGCGGTTATATTCGTCGACCAGCATCGGCGCCATGTCGCGCGTCGGGAACAGCGCCAGCAGCTTGGCGATGCCCGCCTGGATCAGATGGATGCTGGTCGACTCCAGCGGCTCCATGAACCCGCTGGACAGCCCGATCGCCACCACGTTGCGTTTCCAGAACAGCCGCCGCCGCCCGGTCGCGAAACGCAGTGGCCACGCATCGCCGAGCGCCGCTCCGTCGAGATTCGCCGCCAGCGTCGCCGCCGCCTCGTCGTCCGACAGATATTCGCTGCAATAGACATAACCGTTGCCGGTGCGGTGCTGGAGCGGGATGCGCCACTGCCATCCCGCTGCCCGCGCCGTCGACCGCGTATAGGGCGTGAACCCGTCGCCTCCCGTCGCGCACGGCATCGCCACCGCCCGGTCGCAGGGCAGCCAATGCCGCCAGTCCTCATAGCCGGTCTTGAGCGCACCCTCGATCAACAGGCCGCGAAATCCCGAGCAATCGACGAAGAGGTCGGCGGCCAGCATCCGCCCGTCGTCCAGCGTCACCGACGCGACCTGCCCGCCCTCTCCGTCCAGCGCGACATCGGCGACCCGCCCCTCGACGCGCACGACGCCGCGCGCCTCCGCATAGCGCCGCAGGAACGCCGCATAGAGGCCGGCATCGAAGTGATAGGCATAGTCGAACGTCGACGCGACGCTGCGCGGATCGGCCAGCGGCGGCGCGAAGCGGTTCCGGCTGGCCGCCCCCCACGCCATCGACAGATCGTCCAGCGGCACCGCGCATCCCTGCGCCCTCGCCGCCAGCCAGTGCTGGTGCACCGGCAACAGATCGAACGGCTTCCCGTACCCGCCGAACGGATGGAAATACCGGTGGCCCAGCCGCCCCCAGTCGACGAACTCGATCCCCAGCTTGAAGCTGCCCTTCGTCTCGCGCAGGAAGTCCGCCTCTGCGATCCCCAGCGTCTCGTTGAACAGCCGGATCGGCGGGATCGTCGCCTCACCGACGCCGACCGTGCCGATCTCCTCCGATTCGACCAGCGTGATCCGGCATCCGCGCGGCATCGCATGCGCCAGCGCCGCCGCCGTCATCCACCCCGCGGTGCCGCCACCCACGATCAGGATCGACCGGACCCGACGATCGCCCTCCGCCTCGCCGATCGTACCGGATTGCATGCTGGCTCCTCCCGGCGGCCCGTTCACCGCAGGCGTTTCACCTTCCACTGCAATCCTTTGTCGTCAATCCCGATCTCCGCACACACCGGCGGCGTGACCGGCGCGTGTTCCGCCCTATTCAAAGGGATTACGGGACGGGACGCACCCGCACCCGCTCCAGCCACGCCGCGATCGGCGCCGCCGCCTCCGGCTCCGCCAGTGTCGGCGCGTGGCCGATGCCCGGCACCGTCGCCAGCGTCGCGTCGGGCAGCGCCGCGATCATCCGCTCCGCCACGGGTCCCGACAGGATGTCGGACCGCTCGCCGCGCATCACCAGCACCGGCGCGTCGCCCAGCGCGGCCAGCGCCGACCACATGTCCGGCCCGCTCTCCGCGCCCGGCACGCGAAACGGCTCGGCGATGCGCAGGTCGTAATCCAGCACGATCCGGCCCGCGCTGGTCAGCCGGTACAGCCGCTTGGCCATCGCCAGCCACTCCTCCAGCCCCCAGTCCGGATAGATATCGCGGTTCGCCTCCGCCACCGTGCGCGCGGCGTGCAGCCAGGTCGGGCAGCTCGACCCCTTGCCGACATAGCCGCGGATGCGCGACAGCCCCGCCGCGTCGATCTCCGGCCCGACATCGTTGATGAGCGCGCCCGCGATCCGGCCGCCGCGCGCGCCCGCCAGCAACATGCCGACGATCCCGCCCAGCGACGTACCGACCAGCGCGAACCGGTCGATCTTCTGATCCACCAGCAGCGCCTCGATATCCTGCATGTACGTCAGCGGCACATAGCTCATCGCGTCCTTGGCGTAGCCGCTCTCGCCGCGCCCGCGCAGGCTGACCGCGATCACCCGCCATTCGCCGGCATGCGCCTCCGCGAATGCCTTGTAGTCGCGGGCGTTGCGCGTCAGCCCGGGAATGCACAGCAGGGGAGGACGCCCATCCCGGGGCGCATCGTCTCCGCCACCGTAATCGCGCGCATGCAGGCGAACGCCGTCGGCGGACCACCAATAGACGTTCGTATAAGCGGCCATGCTTGCGTCTCCCGGTGTGCGCCACCCATATCGGGCCATGCCCGTGACGCAAGCCTATCGCCCCGAAGCCGCCCTGCTCGATCTCGGGCCGACCTTCGTCGACCCGGTCGCCGCCGCCGACTTTCCGCAGACACGACTGCGCTTCCGCAACGATCGCGCCGCCGCCACGGTCGGCCTCGAGGGACTGAGCGACGACGAATGGATCGCGCATTTCGGGCGCTTCGTACCGCTGCCCGATACGCTGCCGCAACCGCTGGCGCTGCGCTATCACGGGCATCAGTTCCGCACCTACAATCCCGATCTCGGCGACGGGCGCGGCTTCACCTCCGCCCAGATGCGCGACGATCGCGGCCGGCTGGTCGATCTCGGCACCAAGGGATCGGGGCAGACGCCATGGAGCCGCTTCGGCGACGGCCGCCTGACGCTGAAAGGCGGCGTGCGCGAAATACTGGCGACCGAGATGCTGGCCGCGCTGGGCGTCTCCACATCCGCCACCTTGTCGCTGATCGAGACGGGCGAGCAGCTGGACCGCGGCGACGAGCCGTCCCCCACGCGCTCGGCGGTGATGGTCCGGCTCAGCCACGGTCATATCCGCATCGGCAGTTTCCAGCGGCTCGCCTATCTGCGCGACGACGACGGCCTGCGCCGCCTGACCGACTATGCCCTGACGAACCTGTTCGATGAGGAACCGGGCGATCCGGTGCGCCTGCTCGACCTGGTCGTCGGTCGCGCCGCGACGCTGGCGGCGCAGTATATGGCCGCGGGCTTCGTCCACGGCGTGCTCAACACCGACAACATCAACGTCACGGGGGAGAGCTTCGATTACGGCCCGTGGCGGTTCGCGCCGACCTGGGACCCCGCCTTCACCGCCGCCTATTTCGACCATCAGGGCCTCTACGCGTTCGGCCGCCAGCCGGAGGCGATCGGCTGGAACGTCATGCAGCTCGCCGCCTCGCTCCGCCCGATCGCCGAGAGCGATGCGCTGGTCGAGACGGTCGAGCGCTATTCCGCGCGCTTCCAGCAGGCGCTGGTCGAGGCGGTGCTGTGGCGCATGGGCCTGACCCCGCTCGGCACGCCGGACGATCGCGCGCTGGTGCGGGCGGTGGAGGCGACGTTGCGCGCGACCGGCCACCCGCTCGACCGCTTCTTCCACGATGTCTTCGCTGCGCCCCTGCCCGACAGCTACGGCGACGACTGGGCGGACGTCCGCGGCCGCGCCGCCGCCTTCCCCCCGCGCAAGGCACGTGGCGACTATTGGGCCGACGAACCCTGTTCGATGCTGATCGACGAGGTGGAGGCGATCTGGGCGCGTATCGCCGATGCCGACGACTGGACCGTGCTTGCCACCAAGATCAAGCAGATGCGCGAGCTTGGCGTCGCGCTTGCCTAGCAGTTCGCACGCGCCGATAGAGCGGGCATGAGCGAGATCATCTCCTTCGAACCGGCGACCGGCGTCGAACTGGCCCGGCTGCCCATCGGCGACGTCGATGCGGAGGTGGCGGCGGCGCGCACCGGCTGGGCCGGCTGGGCCGCGCAGCCGCTGGCGTTCCGGATCGAGACGATGCGCCGCTTCGCCAACGTCGTCCGCCAGCGTCAGGACGCGTTCGTCGACATCGTCGCGCGCGAAACCGGAAAGCCCCTGTGGGAGGCGCGGACCGAGGTCGAGTCGGTGATCGCCAAGGTCGACATCTCCGCCACCGCCTATGCCGACCGCACCGCGCAGCGCCGGATGGAAGCCGCCGCCGGGGCCCGCGTCGCGCTGCGTCACAAGCCGCACGGCGTGCTCGCGGTGCTGGGGCCGTACAACTTCCCCGCGCATTTGCCCAACGGTCACATCGTCCCCGCGCTGATCGCCGGCAACGCGGTGGTGTTCAAGCCGTCCGAAAAGACCCCCGCCACGGGCAGGTTCCTCGTGGAATGCTACCACGCGGCCGGCGTCCCGGAGGCGTCCGTCCGCCTGCTCGTCGGCGGTCCGGCGGAGGGTAAGGCGCTCGCCGAACACCGCGATATCGACGGCCTGCTGTTCACCGGCTCAGCGCGCACCGGTATCGCGCTCAACCGCCTGTTCGCGACCCGCCCGGAAAAGATCCTCGCGCTGGAAATGGGCGGCAACAACCCGATCGTCGTGTGGGACACGCCCGACCTCCACACCGCCGCGGTGCTGGTCGTGCAATCCGCCTTCACCAGCGCCGGCCAGCGCTGCACCGCCGCCCGCCGCCTGATCGTACAGGACTCGCTCTATGACGGGCTGATCGACGCGATCGGGCGCATCTGCCAGCGGATCATCGTCGGCGCACCGCACGACACGCCCGCTCCCTTCATGGGTCCCGTGATCGACAACGAGGCCGCCGACCAGTTGACCGAGAGCTTCCTGTCGCTCCTGATGCGGGGCGGCCGCCCGATCCGCCATCTGGAGCGGCCCGACGACCGCCTGCCGTTCCTCGCCCCCGCCATGATCGACGTCACCAACATGGCGGAGCGGCCGGACCTGGAACTGTTCGGCCCGATCCTGCAGGTGTTCCGCACCGCCGATTTCGATGCGGCGATCGCGGAGGCGAACAACACCCGCTACGGCCTGTCGGCGGCCCTCGTCAGCCAGACGCCCGCGCTCTACGACCGTTTCTGGGCCAACATCCGCGCCGGCGTGGTCAATTGGAACCGCCCCACCAACGGGGCCGCCAGCAACGCGCCGTTCGGCGGCATCGGCTGGTCCGGCAATCACCGCCCCAGCGCCTATTACGCCGCCGATTACTGCGCCTATCCGGTCGTCAGCAGCGAAAGCGACGCGGCGAGGGCCGCGATCGGCATCGGCTTGCGGGACGCGTAGGGGACGTCATGCCGGACCTGTTCCGGCATGACGGAGACGCTATTTCGCCGCCAGCCAGTCGCCGATCTTCCGCTCCAGCACCGGCATCGGCAGCGCGCCCGTATCCAGCACCTCGGCATGGAAGGCACGCGGATCGAACGCCGCGCCCTGCTTCGCCTTCGCCTGCGCCTTCAGCTTCAGGATCGTGAGCTGCCCGATCTTGTACGCCAGCGCCTGTCCGGGGATCGCGATATACCGCTCCACCTCCGCCGTCGCATCGGTCCGGCTCATCGGTGAATTGGCCAGCATGTAATCGATCGCCTGCTCGCGGCTCCACCCCTTGGCGTGAATGCCGGTGTCGACCACCAGCCGCATCGCGCGCAGCATCTCGTCGGACAGGCCACCCATCCGCTGGTAGGGATCGGTCTCCATCCCCAGCTCCGGCCACAGCGTCTCTGCATACAGCGCCCATCCCTCGACATAGGCGGTGTTGCCACCGAAGCGCATGAACGCCGGCAGGGCCGCATTCTCCTGTGCCAGGCTGATCTGGAAATGATGCCCCGGCACCGCCTCGTGCAGGTACAATGTCTCCATCCCCCAGGTGAACCGGGTCGGCAGATCGTAGGTGTTGTAATAGAAGATGCCCGGCCGCGATCCGTCCGGCGTGCCCTGCTGGTACGATCCCGCCGCATCGGTCTTGGCGCGGAAATCGGGCACCGGCCGGATTTCGAGCGGCGTCTTCGGGATCAGCGAGAACTGCTCCCGCACCCGCGCGTCGATGCGCTTGCCGATCGCCTCGTACCCGGCACGCAGCGCCTCCGCCGATGTCGGCTGATACCGCGCATCGGTGCGCAGGTGGTCGAAGAACTGCGCCAGCGTGCCCTTGAAACCGACCGCCTTCTGCTGCGCCGTCATCTCGCGCGTGATCCGCGCCACTTCCGACAAACCGAGCCGGTGCACGTCGTCCGCCTTCAGCGGCAGCGTCGTGTTCTGCTCGATATTGTGCGCGTACAGCGCCGCGCCGCCGGGTAGCGCCGACAGCCCGACCGTATCGCGCGCCTTCGCCAGATACTCGTTCGCCAGGAAATCGCGGAACGTGCGATGCGCCGGGAGGATCACGTCGCGCACCTGTGCGGCATAGGCCGCCGTCAGCCGCACCCGCTCGGTGGCCGGAATGCCGTCCGGGAACATCGTGACGGGCGCGTAGAAGGTCGACTTCTCGACGCCCTCGGCGATCAGATTGTCGAACTGCGCGATCATGTTGCGCACGACCAGCCTGGGCTGCGTCACGCCCTTCGCCATGCCCTCGCGCAGCCGCTCCGTCAGCCGCTGGTACAGCGCCGCGTAGCCGGCATTGCGCTTCAGGTTGTTGTCGTAATCCTGCACCGTCCTGAACGGTGCCGCACCCTTGCCCGACGCGAAATCGGGGTAGAAGGTCTGGAACCCGTCGAAATGGCTGACCGGCAACAGCCGGCCGATCGCCAGCAATTCCGGCGCATAGCCCTTCAGCCCGATGGCGGCCTGATTGCGGAACACGTCGTATGCGATGCGATCGACCGGCGTCAGCCTGGCGCGATCGATCGCGTTCAGCGCCTTCAGGTCCGCCTCCAGATTGCGCTTGTCCCGCGCCAGCCGCGCGTCGGTCAGATATTCGCCGAACTGGTCCGCATAGCGCATGTCGCCGCGCGCGATCGCACCGAGCGGCGACAATGCCAGATCCCGCTCGTCGCTGTCATAGAACAGGCGCTTCAACCGTGCGTCCTCCGGCCCGTCGCCGGCCACGGGCACGGGCGGCGGCAGCGCCTGACCGGAAGCGATACCCGATACTCCGACGGCGATCAGGGCGGCGGAGGCAAACAGCAGAAGGGACGGGGTCGAACGCATGAATCAAGGCTCCGGCGGAATCGCACCTGCGGCTCCGCATTCGGCCTAGCGCGCTGATTCATCGCGCGGAAGCGACTCTTCGTCGGATTCGCACATCGCTTCGCAGCATCGCGCGAAAACCGCGAAGACCATTGTCCGATCGATCCGGTCTTCACCAGTACTGGATGGTTAGGGGATAGACTCCATCGATCTATCACGCGATGATCCTGCGTATGGTGGCGAGTCGGGAGCAGTAATCGTGAAGATCATCGAGGTTCAACAGGCACTTGCACAAAAAGGATATAAGCCGGGTACGCTCGATGGAATATGGGGACGGCAAACCGCGGCGGCTCTTCGCGCCTTTCAGGCCAACAATAACTTGCAGGCAGATGGAATCCTTGGAAATCTGACACTCGCCGCACTCTTCCCCGATACGAAGCTGCCGCGAAAACTGGATGATCTCAGCCTGGTCTGGTTCAAGGAAGCCCAGCGGCTGCTCGGTACTCGCGAACGACCCGGCGTGGGATCGAACCCGGAGATCATCGAATGGGTCAAGGATATGAAGACGCTCGATTACAAGTCGGACGACATTCCCTGGTGCGGCCTGTTCGTCGGCCACTGCATCTCGTCGACACTGGACCGCGAACCTTTACCGACCCGCGTGCTGAGTGTCCGCGCCTGGGGCGCGTTCGGTATCGCGACGAAGCCGACGCCGGGTGCGGTCATGGTCTTCTGGCGAAAGACCAGGGACAGCGGATTGGGTCATGTCGGCTTCTATGCGGGCGAGGATGCGGACGCCTATCGCATCCTCGGCGGCAATCAGTCGGACAGCGTCTCGCTGGCCTGGGTCGCCAAAAGCCGGTTTATCGGGGCACGATGGCCGGCGACGGTGTCGCCGCCGGTGCCCGTCGAGGTCACGGTCGCCCGCAAGGAACCCTTGTCGTGGAGGGAAGCCTGATCGCGCGCGTCGATCTGGCGGTCGGGCTGTTCCGGGACCCGCCGTGCTCCCTTCGCTCGCGGCCTGCACGTCGACCCGGCGTCCTCAATCCCCCGCGAAGGTCAGCGCCGTGACCCGCCGCTCGCGTTCGTTCACCGTCAGCGCCCGTCCCGCCGGCGGGGCCGACCGCTGCGGACAGTCCGCACGCAGGCAGGCGCGGCATCCCAGTCCGATCGGCGTGGCACTGCCGCCGAGGTCCAGCCCGCGTGCCGCCGCCAGCCCGCGCGCGAACTCCGCCGCCACGCCCAGCCCGACCGCGAACGCGACGGGCACCCCGCCGACCCGCCGCACCTGAGGCGTCACCGTCCGCGCCATCGTCACGAACCGCGCGCCGTCCTCCAGCTCCACGAGTTGCGTCGCGATCTCGCCCGGCCGGTCGAACGCGTGGTGCAGCCGCCACAGCGGACATCGCCCCTCGACCTCGACCAAAGCCGCGCCGCTCGCCCCCGGATAGCGCTTGGATGATTGTCCCGCGCGATCGACCCGGATCATGAAGAAGGGCAGCCCGCGCGCGCCGACCCGGCTCAGCGTCGTCAACCGGTGCGCCACCTGCTCGAACCCCGCTCCGAACCGCCGCCCCAGCAGTTCGACATCATAGCCCGTCGCTTCGCACCCGCGCAGGAAGCGGGCATAGGGCATCATCAGCGCCGCCGCCCAATAGCCGGCCAGATGCCGCCGGAACAGCCGCTCCGCCGCGCGCGCCACGAACGCCTCGCCCCGCACCAGCGCGTCGATCTCCGCCCGCGCCTCGATCTGCGCCAGCTGGAACGCCGCCGCGAACGTCCGCGCAGAGGGCGCCAGCAATTCCGACAGTTGCAACTGCCGCGCATGCAGGTCCAGCCGCCGCAGCACGTCCGGAAGTACATCGACCGGCAGCACCCGGATCGACAGGCTGTGCCGCACGCGCAGCCTTTCCGCCACCGCGCCGTACAGGTCGCCCGCGCCCAGCCGCAGCTCGTCCGCCAGCGCCTCCGCCGAGGCATCCAGATCGGCGAAGTGATTGCGCCACCGCCCGATCGCCCGCCGCACCTCCCCGAACGGATCGTCGGCCACGGGCGCTCCGCCCTCACTGCCACCACTATCCAGCCGATCGAACACCCTTGCGAACGCCGCCGCGCCACCGGGGGCGGCGGCCAGCCATTCCTCGACCTCGTTGCGGTCGATCTCCAGATCGGCGAACATCGGATCGGCCAGCCGCCGCCGCATCGCCGCCGCACCACCGCCCGGCGCGTCCGCCGCCAGCGCGCGCGGGTCGAAGTCGAACCGCTCGACCAGTCGCATCACGATCGCGGCCGACACCGGCCGCTGGTTGCGCTCGATCAGGTTCACGTAACTGGTGCTGACCTCCAGCATCTCCGCTATTTGCACCTGGCTCAGACCCTGTGCGCGCCGCAGCCGCCGCAGCGCATGGCCCGCCAGCAATTTGCGCCCGCCCGTTCCCGCCCCGGCCATGTCCTACAGCCTCCCGATCCTGTATTTCCACGCACAGTCGGCAGGAGCTTCCATCATGTCAATCTTTTACAAGACGACAGGTTTCAAAGTGGAGAGCCTCTACTTCGCGACCTCGGGAAGACGGGACGACAGCTATTCGATCGCCTCCGCTTCCTCCACTTCGACGGACAAGATGCTCGATGATGTAAAGGATGCGACAATGACCTTCGACGATCTCGTTCCCTCGCCCCCCGGTCGCTTCGATGGGATCGTGCGCCCGTATTCGCCGGAGGATGTCGCCAGGCTGCGCGGGTCGGTCGCGATCGAACATACGCTGGCGAAGCGCGGCGCGCTGAAACTGTGGGAGCTTCTGAATACGGAGGATTACGTCCACTCGCTCGGCGCGATGACCGGCAATCAGGCGATGCAGATGGTGCGCGCCGGGCTGAAGGCGATCTACCTGTCCGGCTGGCAGGTCGCCGCCGACGCCAACACGGCCGGCGCCATGTATCCGGACCAGTCGCTCTACCCCGCCAATGCCGGCCCGGAACTGTGCAAGCGCATCAACAACGCGCTGCAACGCGCCGACCAGATCGAGCATTCGGAAGGGGATGCCGAGCGGGACTGGTTCGCACCGATCGTCGCGGATGCGGAGGCCGGGTTCGGCGGCCCCCTCAACTGTTTCGAGATCATGAAGGCGTACATCGCGGCGGGCGCGGCGGGCGTCCATTACGAGGACCAGCTCGCCTCCGAAAAGAAGTGCGGCCATCTCGGCGGCAAGGTGCTGATCCCGACGCAGGCGCATATCCGCAACCTCGACGCGGCGCGCCTCGCCGCGGACGTATCGGGCGTCCCGACGGTGATCTGCGCCCGCACCGACGCCGAAAGCGCGAAGCTCATCACCAGCGACGTCGACGAGCGCGATCACGAGTTCCTGACCGGCGAACGCACGCCGGAGGGGTTCTTCCGCCTGAAGGACGGTACCGGCGTCGATCATTGCATCAAGCGCGGGTTGGCGTTTGCATCGCATGCCGACCTGCTGTGGTGGGAAACCTCCCACCCGAACCTCGACGATGCGCGCCGGTTCGCGGAGACGATCAGGCGGGAGCATCCGAACAAGATGCTCGCCTATAATTGCTCGCCAAGTTTCAACTGGGAGGCAAATCTGGACAAGGACGACATCGCCCGCTTCCAGCGGGAGATCGGGGCGATGGGCTACAAATACCAGTTCGTCACGCTCGCCGGCTTTCACCAGCTCAACCATGGCATGTACGAGCTGGCGTCGGGCTACCGGGACCGCGGCATGGCGGCCTATTCGGAACTGCAACAGGCCGAGTTCGCCAGCGAAGCCAGGGGCTACACCGCCACGCGTCACCAGCGCGAGGTCGGCACCGGCTATTTCGACCTCGTCGCGCAGACCGTCGCCGGCGGCCAGAGCAGCACCACCGCCCTCGCCGAATCCACCGAAGCCGCCCAGTTCCATAAAGCCGCCTAGTCGACGACCTAATCAGGAGAACACCGATGCCGAACACCGAACCCCAACGCAGCCGCGCCGTCTTCTCGACGGAGGATTTCGGCCTGATGAAGGAAGCCGTCGCCGATTACGTCCGCAAGATCGCCGACGATCCGCGCTCGGCGAAATTCTCCAACCTGTACCACCGCCTGGGCCGTCTCGGCTGACCCCGTCGACGCGGGAGCCCGACCCGCCGCCGCTTTCCCGGCGGCGGGTTCGGAATGTCAGTTCGCTTACGCGCTGCGGTGCACTTGTTGCACCGGGTTGAGCCGGTCGGCTCAACGCCTTGCGTCGGCGCGCCATTTGGTCGACTGCCGGTGCGGCATGACGGCGGATGACGATTTCCCTTTTGCCTCAAGCACATCGATGCTGTCGTCAAGGCGCGTCGGGAGTTCAAGCGGGAAGACGACCGCGGCCGTACCGTCGACATCGGCGACGGGAGGGACCGGGATCGATGCGGGCGCGTTCAGCAAGGCCACTTACCACAACTTCGGCGTCGCATCGGACGGCCTGCTCCGGATCGAACCCAATGACCACCCTCACCGCCCGCATCCGCGAGAACATCGTCCTCTACGGCGCGCTCGCCGCCAATCTCGGTATCGGCGTCGCCAAGTTCGTCGCGGCGGGGATCACCGGATCGTCGTCGATGCTGACGGAGGGGGTGCATAGCTGCGTCGACAGCGGCAACCAGATCCTGCTGCTCTACGGCCAGCATCGCAGCCGCCGGTCGCCCGATGCCGCCCACCCGTTCGGCTATGGCCGCGAACTCTATCTCTGGGCGTTCGTCGTCGCGATCCTGATCTTCGCGATCGGCGCGGGCGTGTCGATCTACGAGGGCTGGCGCCATATCGTCGAGCCGGAACCGCTGACCAGTCCACTCGTCAACTATGTCGTGCTGGGCGTTTCGGTCCTGCTGGAGGGCGCCTCGTGGACGATCGCCGTCCGGGAGTTTTCGGCATCGAAGGGCGACACCGGCTGGTGGCAGGCGATCCGCGAGTCCAAGGATCCGGCCGGCTTCATCGTCCTGTTCGAGGATTCGGCCGCGCTCGCCGGCCTCGTCATCGCCGGCGCGGGCGTCTGGGCCAGCCACCATTACGACAACCCGGCGCTCGACGGCATCGCATCGATCGCGATCGGCTGTATCCTGGCCCTCGTCGCCGGGCTGCTGGCGCGCGAAAGCAAGGGGCTGCTGATCGGTGAGCGGACCGATCCCGCGACGATCGCCCGCATCCGCGATATCGTCGCCGCACAGCCCGGCATCGCCGCGGTCAATCACGTCCGC
The DNA here is from genome assembly GCF_001423765.1 of Sphingomonas sp. Leaf343. Classification (GTDB taxonomy): domain Bacteria; phylum Pseudomonadota; class Alphaproteobacteria; order Sphingomonadales; family Sphingomonadaceae; genus Sphingomonas. The sequence continues at coordinate 388,726 of NZ_LMPG01000001.1, read as the reverse complement.
ACCATCCACACCGCACCCGACGCGGTGTTCGTGGCGATCAGCGCCGACTTCGACGACGCCGTCACGATGGGCGACGGCGAGCGCCTGATCGAGGAACTGGAGACGACGCTTCATGCCGAACTGCCGACGCTGTCGTCGATCTACATCCGCCCCGAACGGCGCGAGGATGCGTTCGTCGCCACGGCTAGTCCACCGGCACCAGTTCGATGAGGTCCAGTGTCGACTCGAACGCCGGGTAGGGCAGCACCAGCCGCCAGCGCCGCTCCCCGATCCGCTCGACGATCCCGGCCATGTCGCGCGACCGGTCTCGCCCATAGGGCATCGGCCGCGCCTCATCCCCCAGCGACAGCGTCCCCAGGAACACCGCCCGCGCATCGGTATCGGCGTAGAGCAGCCCCGCCGGCCGCTGCGATCCGGTCGTCTTCATCAACGGCACTGCGTCCGCGCCTGCACCCACCCGGCATCCGAACCACGTATATGGCACGAACCCCGGGACGCCGCGGCCGCCCAGCTTCACCGCGCGGCAACGATACTCGCCCGCCGGGGGCATCGGGTCGACCAGCGGATGATCGGGATCGTACAGCATCGGATCGGCCGCGATCGCCGCCGCCCCGTCCGGTACGCGCCGCGCCTGTTCCAGCGCGGTCACCCACGCGTCGCGCCACCCGCGCAGCCGGCAGCGATCCGGTTGCGTCGCGATCCTGCGCCAGTCCGCCGCCTGCCCCGCGCCCGCGATCAGGATCAGCGTCGCGGCTGCGATCGCGCGCCTCACTGTGCGGTCCAGCCGCCGTCCATCGACAGGTTCGCGCCGGTGATCGCCTTCGCCTCGTCCCGGCACAGGAACAGCGCCAGTGCGGCGACCTGTTCGAGCGTCACGAACTCCTTGGTCGGCTGCGCGGCGAGCAGCACGTCGTTCATCACCTGATCCCGCGTCATCCCCCGCGCCTTCATCGTATCGGGAATCTGTCCCTCGACCAGCGGCGTCCAGACATAGCCGGGGGAGATGCAGTTGGCGGTGATCCCGGCCTGCGCCACCTCCAGCGCGATCGTCTTGGTCAGGCCCATCAGGCCATGTTTGGCGGCGACATAGGCCGACTTGTTGGGGCTCGCGACCAACGAATGGGCGGATGCCGTGGAGATGATCCGGCCCCACCCCTTCGCCTTCATGTGCGGGATCGCGGCACGGACGGCGTGGAAGACGGAGGACAGGTTGATCGCGATGATCGCGTCCCATTTCTCCGGCGGAAACTCCGCGACGGGCGCGACATGCTGGATGCCGGCATTGCTGATGAGGATGTCGACCGACCCCGTCTCCGCCGCGGCCCGCGCGATCATCGCCGCGATCCGATCCGGCTGCGTCATGTCGGCGGCGTCGTACAGCGCCGCCGCGCCGCTCGCCTCCGCCAGCTCACCGCGGATCGTCTCGATCGCGTCGGCATCGCCGAAGCCGTTGATGACGACGGCCGCCCCCTCCGCCGCCAGCGCCCGCGCATAGGCCAGCCCGATGCCGCTGGTCGATCCGGTCACGACCGCCGTCTTGCCTTTCAGGAACATCACCCACTCCCCCACCTGTCCGCCGCCAGTGTGGCCGGGCGATCCCGCCCGATCAACGGCTCTTGAACCTCTTGGGTCCGTCGCGCATTCAACGGCGGAGTGACGGTAAAGGGGCAACGCCATGCGGCTCGACGATTTCGATCCGGATATCAACGTCGGGGATCAGGGCGACCGGAGTGGCGGCTTCGGCGGCGGTGGTGGCGGTGGATTGCTGTTCGGACTGCTGCCGCTGATCGGCAGTCGCTTCGGGTGCGGCGGCATCGTCGTCGTGCTCATCCTGCTCGCGGTGTTCGGCGGTCTCGGCAACATCGGGTCGATGATCGGCGGCGGCGGATCGGGCACGCAGGTCACACGCAGCGCACCGCAATCGGGCGAAGGCAGCGCGACGCAGATCTGCTCGTCCGACCCTGCCAAACGGGCCGCCTGCAACGCATTCAGCTCTGCGGAGAATACGTGGGAGGCGATCTTCGCCAAGTCCGGTCAGCAGTTCAAGGCGCCCGGCCTCCAGTTCTTCAGCCGCAACGGCCGGTCCGGCTGCGGCGCGGCCCAGTCGGCGATGGGGCCGTTCTATTGCCCCACCGACGATACCATCTATCTGGACACGAGCTTCTTCGACGAATTGGCGAACCGCTTCGGCGCGAAGGGCGATTTCGCGCAATATTATGTGATCGCACACGAGTTCGGCCATCATATCCAGAACCTGCTCGGCACGTCCGAACAGGTGCAGCGCGTCCAGCGGTCCGCCGGCGAAGCCGAGGGAAATGCCGCGTCGGTCCGGCTGGAGCTGCAGGCCGATTGCTACGCCGGCGTCTGGGCCGCTCAGAACCGCGACCGGCTCGATCCCGGCGATATCGAGGAGGGGATGACCGCCGCGTCGGCGATCGGCGATGACACGCTGACCAAGGGCCGCGTCTCGCCCGACAATTTCACGCACGGCACGTCGGCACAACGGATGGAATGGCTGCGTCGCGGGTTGCAGACCGGCGATCCGGCCCAGTGCGACACCTTCCGCAGCACCCTCTAATATCGGTGCGCGCAACCTGTCCGATCGGCCCCGGCGGAGCGACGCTCTGCCGGGGCCGGGTCATTCAATCGGTAGCGCCACGCATCAGCGGTTGATCGCATCCTTCACCGCGTCGGCCGCCTTGGCCAGCAGTCCCTTTTCCGCTTCCTCCGCTTCCGCCTTGGTCCTGAAGGCGGCACCCTCCGGCTCGGCTGGCGGCGCATAGACGGAGAACAGCTTCAACACGCCCGCGCCTTTGTTGACGATATTGTGCTCCGCGCCCTTGGGCACGACGACCAGATGATTGGGCCCGGCCCTGGTCGAATGGCCGTCGATCACGACCTGCGCTTCGCCCGCGACGATGAACGTAGTCTGGTCCGCGGGATGCGTTTCCATGCCGATCTCCTCATCCACGGGAATGCTCATCAGGACGATCTGGACCTTCTTGTCGCGATAGACCTCCTTTTGCCAAAGGTCGTTCCTGGTCGCGAGGTCGATCATGTCCTTGTTGAAAATCGTCATCGTCCATCTCCTGCGACTATCCGCCCCACGGACGCATGGACCGCATCGGGTGTTCCGGCCGCCCGGTCGACGTGGCGCGATCAGGCCGCGCCCGTTTCCCGATACAGATGGCGCTGGAACATCACCGCTTCCGCCGGATAACGCTGTCGCGATTATAGCCGACGCGGCCACAAACCATTGAATGGAATCAGATACTTGCACAACATTAACTAATCGTTCAGCTTCCTGTCATGCTTCGATGCAACGAGTCGAGGCATCGCCAGCCGGCTTCGTGAGGTGGCGGCTGACGGGCGATCCGACAATCGCCGATGAACGTACAGGGAGAAGCACATGAGAAACATGGTTCGATACGCCGCAGCGGCCGCCGCCCTCGCAGCGGCACTGCCCGCGACCCAGGCTCAGGCCGAAGTGGTCGTCGTCAACGTGGCCGGCGCTCAGGGCTTCGGCGCCCTCGGGGCGACCGGAAACACGATCCTGTCCTACTTCATCGGCGCGAACGCGCGCGTCACCGATGTGTCCTACAACGTCAACATCACCGCATTGGGCGAAAGCTATCTTTCGGAAGCGACCGTGTATTTCGGCGATACCGACCAGCTCGGCGGCGTGTTCCTGCGCCCCGGTTTCGAGGTGGCTGCGCCCGGCACCGGCACGTTCTCGGACAGCGTGAGCCTCGTCGATTTCGACCTCGCGTTCAATGTCGGCGCGGACGGGCTCCTGCGACTCGAATTCTTCGAGGGCTTCACCGACGGCGAGCGGCCGGACTCGATCTGGAACAGCGGCACGCTGACCTTCACCTATGACGGTGTCGGTGGTGCCGTTCCGGAGCCGGCGTCCTGGGCGATGATGATCGCGGGCGTCGGCTTGGCCGGCGGTGCACTGCGCCGTCGTCGTGCGGTGAAGACGACCGTCTCGTTCGCGTGACCTGACGACGCCGCCGGTCCCTTCGGGCCGGCGGCGTTCGCCGCGACGATCGATCGAGGCCGCAATCCTGCCAGATGACGATCCCGGTGCTACCGTCGCGGCCCGAGCAATGGAGGTGACGCCGGAGCCCGGTTTGCTATGGACCGTCAATGGCGACAGGATCGTGCCGGGCGGTCGCGTCGACGGATGATCCCGCTGGAAGCCGGCGATATTCCTGCGCTAACGACGGGCGGTCGATCGATGATGGGAGAGTCGGGATGCGGATGACGGCGATGCTCAGGATAACCCTGATGATGCTGGCGACGGCATCGGCACCGGCCCGGCAACGGGACCCCGCCCCCAACGTGCTGACGCCCCGCGAACGGGCGGAGGGTTGGCGACTGCTGTTCGACGGGCGTGATCTCGCGGGGTGGCAGTCCTATCGCGGCGGTGCCCCGTCGCCAAGCTGGACGGTGCGTGACGGCATTCTGAGGCTGACCGCGACCACCGGCAAGATGAGCGGCGGCGATCTCGTCACCGTCGATCGCTTCGCGGCCTTCGAACTGACGCTCGACTGGATGGTGGAGCGCGGCGGCAACAGCGGCGTCCTCTATCTCGCCCGCAACGTCCCGCAAACGAACCAGATCTACGAAACCGGACTGGAGATGCAGATCCTGGACGATGCCGGCCATCCGGACGGCAAGATCCCGTCGCATCGTGCCGGCGCGCTGTACGACATGACCGTGCCGCCCGCCGGGGTGGTTCGCCCGGCGGGACAGTGGAACCACGCGCGGCTACGGGTCGAACCCGGCCGCATCCGGCAATGGCTGAACGGCACGCCGACCGCCGACGTGTCCTATGGCGATGCCGCGTGGCGCGCACGCGTCGCGGCATCGAAGTTCGCGAAGATGCCACTGTTCGGCACCTTCGACAGCGGCATCATCGGCTTGCAGGACCATCGCGAGCCCGTGGCGTTCCGGAACATTAAGATCCGCACGCTGTCCCCGCCGGCACCCTGACGAGGCGGGCACCGGCGGGGTACGGACCTGAGATCAGGCCGGAACGGGCACGTCGGTGCGCAGCACGCGCGCCGCCGCCACCATCGCCTCGATCGCCGGTTTCACCTCGTCCCACTTGCGCGTCTTCAGCCCGCAATCGGGATTCACCCAGAGTTGTTCCGGCCGCAGATGCTGGCGCGCCAGCCGCATCAGCGCGACCATCTCCTCACTGGACGGGACACGCGGGGCGTGGATGTCGTACACCCCCGGTCCGATCGCACTGGGATAGCGATAGCGCGCGAACCCCTCCAGCAACTCCATCTGCGACCGCGCCGTCTCGATCGAGATCACGTCCGTATCCATCGCGCCGATCGACGGCAGGATGTCGTTGAACTCCGAATAGCACATGTGCGTGTGGATCTGCGTCGCATCGCCCACGCCCGCCGCGGACAGGCGGAAACACGCGACCGACCAGTCCAGATACCGCTGCCATTCGCTCCGCCGCAGCGGCAGCCCCTCGCGCAGCGCCGCCTCGTCGATCTGGATCGCCTGCGCGCCGGCAGCTTCCAGATCCATCACTTCATCGCGGATCGCCAGCGCGATCTGGCGGCAGCTCGCCTCCCGCGACTGGTCGTCGCGCACGAACGACCAGTTCAGGATCGTCACCGGCCCGGTCAGCATCCCCTTGACCGGCCGATCGGTTAGTCCCTGCGCGTACCGCCACCAGTCCACCGTCATCGCCCGCGGTCGCGCCACGTCGCCGTACAGGATCGGCGGACGGACGCAGCGCGAACCGTAACTCTGCACCCAGCCGCTGACGGTGAACGCGAAGCCGGACAGTTGCTCCCCGAGATACTGGACCATGTCGTTGCGCTCGAACTCGCCATGGACGAGCATGTCGAGCCCGACCTCCTCCTGCCAGCGGATCGCACGCTCCGTCTCCTCGCGCAGGAAGCGGTTATACTCCGCCACATTCATCGTCCCGCGCAGATACTCGGCGCGCGCATGGCGAACCTCCGGCGTTTGCGGAAACGACCCGATCGTCGTCGTCGGATAATCGGGCAGGTCCAGCATCGCGGCCTGTACGGCGATCCGCGTCGCATGACCGGAGCGGCGCTCCGCCATGTCCGGCGTCACTGCGGCGATGCGTCGGGCGACCTCGGGATCGTGGATGCGCGTCGAAACCGCGCGGGCCGTCGCCGCGAACGTGGAGGCGGCCAGCGCATCCGCCACGCTTTCCCGGCCGTGGTTGAGCGCGGATTTCAGCACCGCGAGTTCGCCGACCTTCTGCACGGCGAACGACAGCCACTGTGCCACCTCAGCGTCCAGCTTCGTCTCCAGCGCGAGGTCGACGGGAACATGCAGCAGCGAACAGGACGGAGCGAGGACGATGTCGCGCGACGCGGCGATCGGCTCCAGCCGGTCGAGCAGCGCGGCGAGGTCGGCCCGCCAGACGTTGCGCCCGTCGATCACGCCCAGCGACAGCAGCAGCGACTTCGGCGCCCGCGCCAGCACCGCATCCAGCTGCTCCGGCGCGCGGACCAGATCGACGTGCAGACCCGCGACCGGCAGCGCCGTCGCGAACCCCAGATTATCGCCCAGACCACCGAAATACGTCGCCAGCATCAGCTTCACGCCGATCCGCGACAGCTTCGCATAGGCGCGGGTCAGCGCCTTGCGCTGGCGATCGTCCAGATCCAGCACCAGGATCGGCTCGTCGATCTGCACCCATTCCGCGCCCGCCGCGGCCAGATGCCCCAGCACGACCCCGTACAGGCCCAGCACCTCGTCCAGAAAGTCGAACGGATCGACGTCGCGGCCCTTCGCCAGCGTCAGCCACGTCACCGGGCCGAGCAGGACGGGTCGCGTCTCGAACCCCTGCGCCCTGGCCTCGCGATACTCGTCGACGATCTTGGGTGCGTTCAGCGCCAGCTTCTGCTCCGCGACCAGTTCGGGGACCATGTAGTGGTAGTTGGTATCGAACCACTTGGTCATCTCGCACGCGGTCTGGCTGGCATGGGCATGACCGCAGCCATCGTCCGCCGCCGTCGTGCCGCGCGCCATCGCGAAATAGGTGCCGAGGTCCGCCTGCCCGTCCGCCGCGCCATAGCGGGCGGGCACCGCGCCCAGCATCACGCTGGTGTCGAGAACATGGTCGTACAGCGAGAAGTCGTTGGACGGCAGCCAGTCCGCGCCCAGCGCGTGCTGGCGCGCCCAGGCCGCGGTGCGCAGGCCCGCCGCGGCGGTCATCAGGTCGTCGCGGGACGTCTTGCCCGCCCAGTATTTTTCGAGAGCGAACTTCAGTTCGCGGCGTGGGCCGATACGTGGAAAGCCGAGTGTGGCGACGGTGACGGTCATGGTCTTCATACCCCGATGAAGGGCGAGGAAGACGGATGGTCACAGGCACGCCACGCCACCGGACAAGGCCCGGCCGCGCGCATGCAAGCGGCCAGCCAGGGATCCCCGCCGGTGGACGTTATGGCGTCGAAGGCAGGTCTCCTGGCTCGCGGGTCGTCGCGTCGGTCCGGCCTTCCCGGCGGTTCGCACCGCCAGTGACACATGATGGACCGCCGCTCGCCGCTTACAGTTGCGGGGGCAGCGCCGGCCTGGGACCCTGATCCTGAAAGGGGGTCCGCACCGGCTTCCCGTCTTAGCTCCGGCGCGCTTCCGCGACCGGAGAACCTTGACGCCGCCGCATCTCCCAGCTTCGAAGCAGCGGGTCAAGCGACATATAAAGATTTCTTTATATGTCGCTTGACGGCGATCGTCCGCCGTGTCGATCCGTGTCACGCGACAGCCGGTCGCTCCTGACGGGATCATCCGACCACCGCGCCCGCGCCATCGCCTGCAAAAGATCGACATAGCGCCAGCCCTCCGCCCGGGCGGCGATGGCGGACAGGCAATCCTGATCGTCGCGGCCCGGGCGGCCGGGGCCGGTCATGTTGGGCTTCATGTTGAGATCGAACAGCCGGAAGACGCCGTCGCGATCCTCGCGGCAGTCGATCCGGATCGCGGCGCGCGCGTCGACCAGCGCCGCGGCGGCGACGCACGCGTCGGTCATCGCCGCAACCGCCGGCTCCGTCAGGCGCGAGCCCTCGATCGCGTCGCTGTTGGCGGTGACGGGCACGTCGCCATTGTACGGTGCGACGCCGCCCCGCTGGGCGAACCGCCGCACCGGCCGCAACGCCCAGTGCCGCAACGCCGGGTGCAGCCCGCCCCGGCTGCCGTCCGGTCGCGGCGAGGCGGGTGGCATCACGGTGACGGTCAGTTCCTCGCCATCCAGATACTCCTCGACCATCAGCATATCGCCGAACGTCGCACGCCGGATCAGGTCGCCCGCCGCGACCTGCAACGCGGCGCGATCGGCGACGCGCGTCACGCCCTGACTGCCACGGCCGCGCACCGGCTTGACGATCAGCGGAAAGCGCAAGCCCGACGCGTCCAGTGCGTCGTCGAGATCGCCGAGCGCCCATACACGGTCGCGACCGCCTTCGCGGGAGGTGGCGGACAGCAGGAACGACCGCGCGACGGGCAATCCCGCCTCCGCCAGCAGGCGATTGGTCGCGAACTTGTCGTCGAACGCCTGCATCGCCGCCGGATGCTGCCCGATCACCGCGACCTCGCCCAACACGGATGCGAGCGGATGCTCTTCGAACAGCACGGTGTTGGCCCAGAGCGTATCGGCGCCCGCCATTCGTGCCGCCGCGATGCCGGCGTCCGTGTCGGGGAACACCCAGTCGAGCGCCACCGCCGGGTCGGGATCGTCGACGGGGGTGACGATCGCCCATCCGGCCAACCTTAGGGCGAAGGCGATATCCGCGCCGCCATCCGAATAGCCGCCCGGCTTCGCATCCTTGCGTAGCCCGTCGATCGATGGCGGCGGCAGCGCCTGATACAGGATGGCGATCACGATCGAGCCTCCCCCAGCCAGTCCCGCAACAGCATCGTCACCTCCCCCGGCCGTTCCATCGGCGCGAGATGACCGCATTGGTGCAGCACGTGGAAACGTGCACCCGGTATGCGGTCGGCCAGCTCCCGCGCATCGTTTGGCAGGCAGATGCGATCGCGGTCGCCGACCGCCACCAGCGTCGGCACACGCACCGCGTCGATCGCCGGGCCGATATCGGGCCGGGCCAGCAGCGCCCGCTGCTGCCGTTCGAACACCTCCGCCCCCACCCGCTCCGCCATCGCCTGAACCGGCCCGCTGATGATCGAGGTCAGCATCGGATCGGCATGCGGCGCCGTCGCCAGCATCCCCTGTTCCAGCACCGTGCGCGGCCGCATCTGCATCGTCGCCCGCGTGCCGAACAGCGCGATCCGCTCGATCCGCTCCGGGGCCTGCCGGATCATCTCCAGCGCGACGTAACCGCCCAGACTGACCCCTGCGACCGCGAACCGCGGCGGCGCATGGGCCAGCACACGCGCGGCCATCGCCGCCAGCGTGTCGTCGACGGTCAGGTCGCCCAGTTCCGGATGCGCGACGTCGCCGAGATCGACCACCTGTCGCGCCCAGAGTTGCCCGTCGCATCCCATCGCGGGCAGCAGGACCAGCGGCATCGGCTTGCGGATCATGATGAGGTCTCCTGACGGGTTGAACGGAAGGCGAGCGGTGCGGCGACGAGGACGAGGACCACGCGCGCCAGATGATGGACGATGACGACGCCGGGTTCGAGCGCGAGGCTGATCGCCACCATGCTCATCTCCGCCAGCCCGCCCGGCGAATAGGCCAGCGCGAGCAGCGCCGGGTCGAGGCCGGTCAGGCAGCCGATCGACACTGCGAACGCGAATGTCAGCGCGAGCAGGATCAGCGTCGAACCCGCGGCCAGGCCGATGATGCGGACGAACGCCAGCAGGCCCAGCCCGCCGAACCGGCACCCGATCGTCGCGCCCAGCCCGACCTGCGCGGCGGCGAGCAGCCACGCCGGCACCCGGAAATCGGTGACGCCGGTCGCATGCAACAGCGCGCTGACCGCCAGCGGCCCCATCAGATGCCACGCCGGCAGGCGCAGGGCGCGGCCGATCAGCAGGCCCGCGACCATGCTGCCCCCGCCCCACAGCAGCAGCGACAGGTCGGGCCAGTGCGATGCCGCCGTCACCGCCTTCGCCGGGGTCGCGGCGGGCGCGTGGACGTGACGGATCACGAACGGCAAGGTGAACACGACGAGGAAGATGCGTGCGGCGTGTATCAGCCCGACCGTCCGCTCGTCGGCACCGCGCTCCCCGCCCATCAGTACCATTTCGGCGATGCCGCCGGGCATCCCCGCGAAATAGGCGGTCGCCGGATCGAACCCCGCGACCCGCCGGAACCACGCCACGCACAGCAGCGCGGCGATACCCAGAAACACCGGTAGCAGCAGGAGCGGCAACCACCATTCCCGCGCCGTGGCCCACAGTCCCGGATGGAAGGAACAGCCCAGCACCACCCCGATCACCGCCGCCATCGGCCGCCGCGTCGCCGCTCCCGCCGCGACCGGCCAGCGCGCGATGCTGGCCAGGGCACAGGCGGCCATCGACCCCAGTACCCACGGCAGGGGCGCGCGCAACGCCACGAACGTCGCGCCGCCCGCCGCCCCGACGCCGACCGCAGCCAGAAAGCGCAGGACGATGCGCGCGGCATCGCCGTCCGGGACGAAGCGCCTGCTCACCCGATCCTCCTCACCGGGCGCCACTCACCCGACGAACGGAAAGGCGAGGACCAGCATGCCGATCACCGTCATCACGGTGCACACCAGAATGGCCGGGATCAGCGTGAAACGCTGGTGGTCGGCCAGATCGACGCCCGCCAGACTGACCAGCAGATAGGTCGACGGCACCAGCGGGCTGAGCAGGTGGACCGGTTGTCCCATCAGCGATGCGCGCGCGATCGCCATCGGCTCCACCCCGTAATGCGTCCCCGCCTCCGCCAGGATCGGCAGCATCCCGAAATAGAAGGCGTCGTTGGAGATGAAGAAGGTGAACGGCAGGCTGAGCAATGCGGTGATCGGCGCCATATAGGGGCCCATCACCGGCGGGATGAAGCCGACGACCTCCTTGCTCATCGCCTCCACCATGCCGGTGCCGGACAGGATGCCGGTGAAGATGCCCGCCGCGAAGATCAGCGACACGACCGACAGGACGTTGCCGGCATGCGCGGCGATCCGCTCCTTCTGTTCGGCGACCTGCGGATAGTTGACGATCATCGCCACCGCGAACGCCAGCATCATCAGCACCGACAGCGGCAGGATTCCCGATACCAGCCCGGCGAGCAGCACCACCGTCAGCGCGCCGTTGAACCAGCGCAGGTGCGGCCGGCGCGCCTCCGGGAACTGCGACACCGCCATGCCGCTGAACGCGGTCGGCTCGTTCGTCTTGACGTGGCCGATGCGCGCGCGCTCCTTGCGCCCGAACCAGATCGCCAGTCCGACCAGAAAGCCGAGCCCCGCGATCATGCCGGGGATCAACGGCAGGAACAACGTCGCCGGATCGAGCTTCAGCGCGCTCGCCGCACGCGCGGTCGGTCCGCCCCAAGGGGTCAGGTTCATGATGCCGCTGGTCGTCATCAACAGGCAGCACAGATACAGCCGGTTCATGTCGTACCGCTTGTACAGCGGCAACAGCGCGGCGATCGTGATGATGTAGGTCGTCGATCCGTCGCCATCCAGGCTGACCATCGCGCACAGGGCAACGGTGCCGATCAGGATCTTCAACGGATCGCCATGGACCAGCCGCAACAGGCGGTTGACCAACGGATCGAACAGGCCGGTGTCGGTCATGATCGAAAAGAACAGGATCGCGAACAGCAGCATCACGCCGGTTGGCGCGAGGTTCTTGATGCCGTCGATCATCATGTCGCCGACGCCGCCCGCGAAGCCGGCGATCAGCGCGAAGATGGTGGGAACGACGATCAACGCGACGAGCGGCGTCATCCGCTTCGTCATGATGAGGGTCATGAAGGTGGCGACCATCAGGAAGCCGTACAGGGCAAGGCTCATGCGATGCTTCCTTGGCGGGAGGTGGAGCGGAACGGCATCAGAAGGTCACCGCGACGCGGGCGCTGACCGTCTCGCCGTCGTCCGGGCCGATAAAGGCGCCGCTGCGATTGTCGGTGTTCCAGTGGATCGCGTTGACCTGGATGCGGGTGAAGCTGTTCAGATACCAGTTGACGCCGACGGTCGCCGCCCAGCCCTCTCCGCCGGTCAGCAGGTCGGTGAAGTCGAGATTCTCGTAGCGCGCGGTCAGCTCGATCGCGCCCGCCCCGCCTTCGAACAGCGGATCGAGGACATGGGGCTGGCCGAAGCTGCCGAGACGCGGATTGTACGGCGGCAGGTCGCCGGTGATGAACCAGCCGCCCGACAGGCTCCACGCCTTGCTGACGAAGTCCGGCCGGCCGCCGTCGAGCCGCGCGTTGCGTCGCCCGGCCTCTCCCATGATCCAGACCGGTCCCGCATAGCCGCCCAGCTCCGCGCCATAGCCGGTGGTGCCGGTGCCGCCGGTCAGCGGCCCGCTCGACACGCGCAGCGCGCCGTTGAAGCGGCCGCCGATGACGGTGTTGCGGGTCAGCGTGGTCGCCGCGCTCGACAGCGATTCGTCGAAGCCCCACAGGCCGAGGTGGAGCACGCCGCTCGCGGTCTTGATCGGGTTCCAGTGGACGCGCCCGAGCAGCGTGCGGCTGTCGCTGACCGCCTGATTGCCGTCGACGCGGTCGCCGGTGACGGTCAGCGACGCGTGGCCGGTCTTCCAGAACAGGCGCGGCATGATGCCGATGCCATAGAAGCCGCGCTGCGGAATGATGGCGGTGGAGACGGTGCTGCGTTCCATGAACGGTGTCGAATCCGACCCCGTCGACCCTTCGAAGGCGCGATCGTTGAACAGATGGCCGGCGCGGACATCGTAATCGAGACCCGGCGCGATGCGGTTCCGCCAGCCGATGAAGGCGGTGACGACATCGACCTCGTTCTCGGAGAAGTCGCTTTCGAACTGGTAGAAGAAGTGCGTGCCGACGCCGCCCTCCAGTCCCAGCCGAAGCGCGCGCATCCCCGTCGTGGTGATGTTGCGGCCGTCGTATTTCGACCCGAAGCTGGAGCTGACATCGGTCAGGATGCGGCCGCGCGGCTTGAACGTGTAGACGCCGTCCGCCGAGTGGAACACCGGCAGGCCCGCGCCCCATTCGGTGGTGACGCCGGCATCGTTCGCCTCCCGTGCCCGCGCGATGTCCCGCTCGGCCGGTCCGGGCGGTACGAGTTGCGGCGCAAAGGGGGCGGTGACCTGCGGACTGCGGGTCTGCTGCGCGACCTGCACCGGCGCGGGCGCGACCGGCGGTGGAGACGGAGAGGCGACGGACGCGCTCGCGACCGGCGCACCCTCCAGCCGGTCGAGCCGCGCCTTGAGCGCCGCGATCTCCGCGGCTTGCGCGCGGACGAGAGCCGCCAGATCGTCCGCGCTCGGCGTCTGGGCCAGCGCCGGGGTGGCGATAACGAGCGCGATCATCGCGCAACCGGTACGCAACAGGGTCATTTCACGAGGGCTCCTTCGGAGAGGATGGCGGTCCAGTCGGCGAGGAAGCGCCGACGCTTGATCGAGTCGAGATTGACAAGCAGCTGCGGTCCGACGCGGATCGCCCGGGCGCGGTCGGCACCCAGACGCGGTGCACGAACGTCGGCGCGGACCGGCAACAGCCATTGTCGCGCCAGCAGCCCCTGCCCCGTGCGGGACAGCAGGAAATCGAGGAACAGCTTCGCCGCCGCCGGGCGGCGGGCGTTGCGCGCGATGAAGGCGACCCGCGATGCGACCAGCACGTAGTCGCGCGGGAAGACGACCCCGATCCGCGGATCCTTGCGCGCGCGGGTCAGCGCGTAGGGACCGACCACGTTGTACGCGATCGCCGCGCGCCCGCTGGCGACCGCGTCCAGCATCGGGCCCGTGGTGCGCGACAGCAGCGGCCGGGTCCCCGCCACCGCCTGCAACAGCGAGTGCGTGTCGCGGGTGATCGCATAATCCTCCGTCAGGTACAGATACCCGACATTGGACCGTGCCGGATCATAGGTCGCGACGCGGCCCGTCAATGCGGACCGGCGCTCCCGCAACAGCCGCTCGAACGCCTCGTGCGTTCGGGGCACGCTGGCCGATGGGATCAGCCGCCTGTTGTAGACGAAGGCGACCGGCTCGGCGGTGACGCCATAGCCCATGTTCTTCCACACCGCCGCGGGCGGCAGCGCCGGCTTTTCCGGGCTCTGGTAACTCTGGGCATAGCCATCGTTGATGAGCTTCGCCTGAAGGTCCATCGCCGACGACCAGACCAGATCGGCGGTCGGCCGGTGCGCGCGCGTCTCTGCGACGACGCGGCGAAAGATGTCGCTCGATTCGAGTTCGCGGTACTGGACGATCACGCCGGGATAGGTGCGCCGGAACGCCGCGATCACCGCCGTCATCGCCGCCGCGTCGGCATTGCCGTAGACGCGCACGCCGCGTTCGACGCGCGCCTCGGCGACCAGCGCGTCGTAGGATCGCGGATAGCCCGCCGGGCGCTGTGCGGCAGCAGGCACGGCAGCGACGACCATCAGCATTGACAGCAACAGGGGACGCATCGTTCAGGCTCCTCTCGCTTCCCGGCTCTGCGTTCGGGTAAGTCGACAAGGATGGGCTACACGGGCAAGCTGTCATCAACCTTTCACGGGCGATACGGACTGTGAGGATCTTGATCGTCGAGGATGATGCGCCGCTGGCCCGCAGCATCGTCGCGCTGCTGCGCACCGCCGGCCACGCGATCGATCACGTCGCCACCGGCGCGGATGCGCTGATGGTCACCGCCGACGATGTCTATGCGCTCGTGATCCTCGACGTCGGCCTTCCCGACATCGACGGGTTCGCGGTGCTCCAGACGCTGCGGCGGCGCGGGCAGCGCGTACCGGTGCTGATGTTGACCGCGCGCGACGCGCTGGACGACCGCGTCCGCGGCCTCGATCTCGGCGCGGACGACTATCTCCGCAAGCCGTTCGCGCCAGAGGAGCTGGAGGCCCGCATCCGCGCGCTCGGCCGTCGCCGGGGCGGCGATCCGACCCCGGAGCTGGTGGTGGGATCGCTGGCGCTCAACCGCTCTACCGGCGAAGCGCGGATCGGCGACCGGCTGCTCGACCTGCGCCGTCGCGAGTGGACGGTCCTCGATGCGCTGGCGACCCGCGCCGGCCAGATCGTCCCGCGGGAGACGTTGCAGGCGGAGGTGTTCGGGTATGACGAGCCGGTCGGCCCCAATGCGCTGGAGGTGAACATCACCCGGCTGCGCGGCAAGCTGGCCCCGGACGGTCCGGCGATCCGGACGGTGCGCGGCGTGGGCTATCTGCTCGATGCCAGCTGAGCCGCGGCACCGCGCGTTGGCTGAGCCGCGCCCCCGCGCGCTGGCGCTGCGGACGCGGCTGCTCACCGCGATGCTGGTGCCGCTGCTGGCGATCGCGGTCCTGCTGGGGCTGGCCGGCGCGACGCTGATCGCCGACGTGGTCCGCCGCACCAACGATCGCGTCCTCGGCGGCGCGCTGGGCGCCATCGCGGAAACGGTGGAGGTGGAGCGGGGCGAGGTGACGCTGGACCTGCCTGCCGCCGCGTTCGGGATGCTGGAGAACAGCGAGCGCGACAACGTCTATTACCGCGTCGCGGTCGGCGGACGACTGCTGACCGGCTATGCCGACCTCCCCGCGCCGATCCCCGGCGCGCTGGAGATCGACACGCCGAGTTTTCGGTTCGCGACCTATCGAGGCCAGAAAATCCGCATCGCCGAGGTTCGCCGCGCGCTGCCGCGGATCGCAGAGCCCGTGATCGTGCAGGTCGCGGAGACGCTGGACGGGCGCGCCGCGCTCCAGCGCCGGCTGATGATCGCGCTGCTGGTGGGGGAGATCGTGCTGGTCGGCGTCGCGATGCTGCTGATCCGGCCGGCGCTGGCGTGGAGCCTGCGTCCGCTCGCCCGGCTGCGCAGCGCAGTGGAGGCGCGCGATACCCGCGCGACGCCCGACCTGTCGCCGCTTCAGACCGGACCGCTGCCCGCCGAGCTGCGCCCGCTGTCCGACGCCTTCGACCATCTGCTCGCCCGCCTCGACGCCGCCACCGCCGGCGTCCGCCGCTTCACCGCCGACGCGTCGCATCAGATGCGGACGCCACTCGCGGTGCTGAAGGTTCAGGTCGCGCTGGCACGGCGCGGCGAGCCGCAGGCGCTCGGCGAGATCGCCGACGCCGCCGACCGGCTGGAGCGGCTGGTGACGCAGCTTCTGGCGCTCGCCCGCGCCGAGGAAGCCGGCACCTCGCCGCCGCTGGAGCGCGTCGACCTGCGCGAGGTCGCGGTGGCGGTCATCAACCGCCGCATCGCGCAGGCGATCGAGGCCGGGGTGGAGGTGCATCTCGATGCCCCGGACGGGGCCATCATCATCGCCGGTCACCGGACGTTGCTGTTCGAAATCCTCTCCAACCTGCTCGACAACGCGATCCGCTATATCGGCACCGGCACCATGGTCGCGATCGGCATCGAGCGGGCAGCCGACGTCATCTCGATCGCCGTCGCCGACGATGGGCCGGGCATCGCCGAGGGCGACCTCGACCGGCTGGGCGAGCGGTTCGTGCGCCTCCAGACCAGCGTCGGGCAGGAGGGCAGCGGCCTTGGCCTCGCCATAGTTCGATCCGCCGCGCAACGGCTGGGCGCGACGATCGACTTCATGAATACGCGGCCGGGATTTCGGGTCACCCTCCGGCTCGCCGTCGCACCCGATCACGCCGCCTGAAGGACGATCGAAACCGCTTTAACAATCGATTGTTGCCTTCTCCGGCTCACGCGCTAGAACGCTGGCCAGCCCGCACCAGACGGGTCCGTTCTCTTGAGGGGATCATGTCGTCCATGCGCTTTCCGGACTCCAAGCCGCATCTGTCGTTGCCGCGCATCCTGGAGATGAATCTGGGCTTCCTCGGCCTGCAGTTCAGTTTCGGGCTGCAGCAGGGCAACATGGCCCCGATCTACAGCTATCTGGGCGCGTCGGAGGCGGCGCTGCCGATCCTCAACCTCGCGGGGCCGATCACCGGCCTGCTGGTCCAGCCGCTGATCGGCGCGATGAGCGACCGGACCGATTCGCGCTGGGGCCGCCGGACGCCCTATTTCCTGTTCGGCGCGGTTTTGTGCGCGATCGGGCTGTTCTTCATGCCGCTGTCGTCGTCGTTGCTGATGGCGGTGTCGATGCTGTGGATCCTCGATGCCGGCAACAACATCACGATGGAGCCGTACCGCGCCTATGTCTCGGATCGCCTGAACGAGAACCAGCATCAGATCGGCTTCCTGACGCAATCGGCGTTCACCGGGCTGGCGCAGATGCTCGCTTTCCTGACGCCGTCGCTGCTGGTGTGGGCGGGGATGAACCAGGATTGGGTCGACACCCACAACATCCCCTACACCGCGCGCATCGCGTTCATGGTCGGCGCATTCCTCAGCTTCACGACGATCCTGTGGTCGATCCGGCGCGTGCCCGAACTGCCGCTGTCGCTCGCCGAACGCGCCCGCATCGCCGCCGAGCCGAAGGGCATCGTCGCGACGCTGACGGAGATCGGCAGCGCCATCCGCGACATGCCGGTTGCGATGCGCAAGCTGGCGGTGATGAGCCTGTTCCAGTGGTACGCGATGGCGGCATACTGGGCCTATGTGATCTACGCGATCGGACGGTCGGTCTACGGCACCGATGCACCGACCTCGACCGGCTTCCATTCCGCGGTGCTGACCAACGGAGAGATGGCGGCCTTCTACAACGCGGTCGCGTTCGTCGCCGCCTTCGCGATGGTGCCGCTGGCGAAGCGTCTGGGTGCCGCCAGCCTGCATGCCGCCTGCCTCGTCCTCGCCGGTGCGGGCATGTTGTGGCTGCCGCACGTCACCGAGAAGTGGATGCTGTTCCTGCCGGCGATCGGCGTCGGCATCGGCTGGGCCAGCATCATGGGCAATCCCTATGTCATCCTCGCCGGATCGATCCCGCCGGAACGGACGGGCGTGTACATGGGCATCTTCAACATGATGATCGTCATTCCGATGCTGCTGCTCGCGGCGACGTTGCCCTTCTACTACCAGCCGCTCATGAACGGCGATCCGCGCCATGTGCTGAGCCTGTGCGGTGTCCTGATGATCTGTGCGGCGGTCGCCGTCTGGTCGGTGCGGGAGCGCAACGCCGAGGGGCTGCCGGTGGGAGCGACGCAGGCGTGATCGCGCTGCACGGCCCATCGTCCAGCGTCGTGCTGGAACCGCGCGGGGGCGAACCGCCCGCGTGGCGCTGGTGGGGGCCGGCCGTCGATGCGGACGGGTTGCCGCCTCTGGCGGATACGCGACCGGCCGCCAGCTTCTCGCTCGACCGCGACCTGCCGCTGACGATCGTGCCGGGCTTCGGTACGGGCTGGTTCGGGCCCGCCGCCCTCCGCGCGCATCGCGCCGGACGGCATTTCGCGCAGACGTTCGAGACGGTCGCGATCGAACGGCAGGACAACGCTGTCGAGGTGACGCTGGTCGATCGCGCCGCGCGGATCACGCTTGTTCAGCGGCTGGCGCTGACGGGCGACGTGCTGACACTGTCGGCGAGCGTGGTCAACGACGGCGACGACACGCTGGAGATCGACTGGCTCGCCGCCGGCACCCTCCCCCTGCCCGCCGATTGCGAGACGATCCGCAGCTTCACCGGCCGGCATGTCGCGGAGTTCGTGCCGCACGCCGAACCGATGCCGGTGCACGGCTGGGTGCGGGAGAACCGGCGCGGACTGACCGGTCATGCCGGACCGCCGGGACTGTTCGTTGCCGGTTCCGGCGCCGGCTGGCACGCCGGTCGGGTCCATGCCGCGCAGCTTGCTTGGTCGGGCAATCATCGCCTGCTGGTGGAGCGCGACGACGAGGGCGGCTGGGTGTTGCAGATGGGCGAGGCGCTCACGCCCGGCGAAATCCGGCTTGCGCCCGGCGGGAGCCATGCGACGCCGGCGATGCTCGCGACCTGCTCGAACGTGGGCCTGAACGGCGCGATCCAGGCGTTCCATGCCGCCGCCCGTGCCGCCGCGCCCTGGCCGGTATCGGGCATGCGTGCGCGCCCCGTCCACATCAATTCGTGGGAAGGCTTCTATTTCGACCATGACGAAGCGGCCCTGAAGGCGCTGGCGGACCGATCCGCCGCGCTGGGCGTCGAGCGATTCGTGCTGGACGACGGCTGGTTCACCGGTCGCAACGACGATACCGCGGCGCTCGGCGACTGGACACCGGATGCGGTCAAATACCCGAACGGGCTGAGGCCGCTGGCCGATCACGTCGTGGCGCTGGGCATGGAGTTCGGGCTGTGGGTGGAACCCGAAATGGTCAACCCGGACAGCGACCTCTACCGCGCGCATCCCGACTGGGCGTTGCACGTCGACGGCCTGCCGCGCCTGACCGCGCGCAACCAGTTGGTCCTCGACATGGGCCGCGCGGAGGTTCGCGATCATCTGTTCGATCGCATCGACGCGCTGCTCCGCACGCTGCCGATCGCGTATCTGAAATGGGACCATAATCGCGATCTCGCCCCTGCGGCGGACGCGGACGGACGGGCCGTCTATCACGCGCAGATCGAGGGGGCCTATGCGCTGTTCGACCGGCTGATCGCCGCGCATCCGGATCTGGAGATCGAGGCCTGCGCCGGTGGCGGCGGCCGGATCGACGCCGGTATCGCCGAACGCGCGCACCGGTTCTGGACCAGCGACTGTATCGACGCCGTGTCGCGCGTCGCGATGCAGCGCGGCTTCCTGCACTTCATGCCCCCGGAAACAATGGGCGCGCATGTCGGGGCCAGCCCGGCCCATTCGACCGGCCGCAGCCAGTCGATGGCGTTTCGGACCGCCGTCGCGCTGCCCGGCCATTTCGGCGTCGAACTCGATCCCGCCACCATGCCCGCCGACGATGCGGCGACGCTCGCCGCCGGCATCGCCCGCTACAAGGCGCTGCGCGACCGGCTGCACAGCGGCCGCGTCTGGCTAGGCGAGGGACCGGACGGGCTGGTGTGGCAGGCGCATGGCGAACCCGACGACCTGATCCTGCTCGTCACCCGCGTGGGACCGACGGCCCTGCGCCGACCGCCCATGCTGGCGCTGCCGCCGGTAGCCGGGGCCGGCCGCCTGCGTGTCCACCTGATCGATGTCGCCGGCGAGGCGGATCACCCGATGCCAGACGCACCGCTGTTCGCCACGATGCGTGCGGAGGGTGCAGTCCTCGATGGCGACTGGCTGGCGCAGGCCGGCCTGCCGCTACCGGCGATGAAGGCCGAAAGCGTCGCCATCTTCCGCCTCACCGCCGCCTGACGATCGTAGAAAACAGGATATTCATGCCCGAACCCCTCTGGACCCCGACCCACTGGTCCGCCGCCGCGATTGCCGGCATCCGCGATCAGGCCGATGCGGCGCTGCCCGTCATTGGCGCCGCCGACGTCGCGCCGGTCGTTCCCGATCACGATGTCTGGGACATGTGGCCGATCGCGGATGCCGATGGCCGCACCGTGTTCGTGGACGGGCGCAGCTTCTGGTTCTTCCTCGCCACGCCTCGCTTCGCCGACCCCGACCAGCGGCACGACGCCGCGCGCATCCGCCTGACCAGCCACGGCGCGGACGGATGGCGCGATCACGGCGACACCTTTGCCGAGGGGTTCACGCCCGGCAGCCGCGAATGGTCCGGCTCGGCCGTGCTGGCCGCGGACGGCGAGACGCTGACGATGTACTTCACCGCATCGGGTCGCCGCGGCGAACCGCGCAGCTTCGAGCAGCGCCTGTTCGAGAGCACCGGCCGCTTCGTCGCGGCAGCAGCGCAGACCGAGGGCTGGTCGCCCCCCGTCGAGTCCGTTGCCACCGACCGTGTCACCTATGCCGCCGCCGACCAGACCGAGGCCGTCGACGACCGGATCAAGGGCTTTCGCGATCCCGGCTATTTTCGCGATCCCGCGGACGGCGCGGAATATCTGCTGTTCGTCGGATCGGCGGGATGGCTGGACGACGTCCATGACGGCGTGATCGGCGCGGCCCGTCGGGAGGGGGATCGCTGGGTCCTGACGCCGCCGCTGGTGGAGGCGATCGGCACCAACAGCGAGTTGGAACGCCCCCATATCGTGGTGGTCGATGGCCGCTATTACCTGTTCTGGTCGACGCAGGCGAAGCGGTTCGCGCCGGATACCGCCGCAGCGGGCATCACCGGCCTGTACGCGATGGTCGCCGACCGGATCGGCGGGCCGTGGCGGCCGGTCAACGGCACCGGCCTCGTCGCGGGCAATCCGGCGGCGGAGCCGTTCCAGGCTTATTGCTGGTGGGTGACGGGCGAACTGGACGTCATCAGCTTCGTGGATTTCTGGGGACTGGAGGGTCGATCCCCCGACACGCCCGACCTGCGTCGCCGGCATTTCGGCGGCACGGCGGCACCGTGGTTCAGGCTGGCGATCGACGGCGACCGCGTATCGATCGCCTGAAGTTGCGATTTCATGGCCGGCAGGGGCTTGCGCCATGTTAGGCGGCGCGATGATTGCGACTTCACCGCTCCTCCACGATGACGGCCCGCCGCGCGCCGCATCGTTGGACCGGGCGCACGACACGTTGATGCGCGGGGCGGCCTATCTCGACCGTCACGTCGCGCCGCGCTGCGACGCCGGGGTCCACGCGCCCTTCATCGGCAATGCGCTGGGGGAACTCGACCGGTTCCTGAACGTGCTGGTGGACGAGGTCGCCGACTGGATCGGCGCACCCGTTCGTCCCGGACAACGCAACACCGCCAACAAATTGTCGGCGCTGCACGACGTCACGGGGCACGACGTCACGGGGCGCGATGCCGCCGGGCATGAGGTCGTGAGGCGAAGTGGCGCGGGCATCGACGTCGGCCGCACCGGCGTGGCAGAGAGCGGCCATGCGCGACTGTCGGCGATCGGGCGCTCGCGCGATTTCCTGAAACATGCCGGCGGGCGCGATGCCACCGGTGCGGGTCGCACGCCGGATGCGGCGCTGCCGCTGTCGTCGGCGGAGATGACCGCGATCTGCCGCCTCTACAGCGACACCGCCAGCGATCTCCACGCGACGGCGATGGCGTTACGCCCCCGCTGATTCCTCGGCCATTTCGGCGTCGGCCATATCCCGGGCCGGCTCGGCGGAGGTCTTCGCCCCCTCGCGCTGGGCACGCATCACCTGCGTCCGCTCGGCACGAACGGCCATCTGTTCCCAAGTACTCGCCGCGCGGTCGCAGCGGTCCTTGACGTTCTGGAGCGTCGCGGCCTCGGAGTTGGTGCGTTCCACGATCGCACGGTTGCGATAGAAGGCTGCATCGTCGGACATGATATTCCTTCCGCCATCGGGCAGGATCGTCGGATAGAAGCCGGACGGCGGCCCGCCGAAGCGCACCGCCGTCCGGATGGAATCAATCCGCAGGCTGCAGGTTGACTGCCGCCATCTTGCCGCGGCGATCCTCTTCCATTTCGAAATGGACGCGCTGGTTGTCGCGCAGGGTCACCATGCCGGCGCGCTCGACGGCGCTGATGTGCACGAACGCGTCCTTGCCGCCCTCATCGGGGGTGATGAAGCCATACCCCTTGTCGGCGTTGAAGAACTTGACGGTTCCGATAGTCATGACAGGCATTCCTTCTTTCGTGTCCGTCGCCCCCCGTGTGGGAGCGCCGGCGCCAGGGCAGCAGGGAAAGAAGGAAGAGGGTGCCGCAAAGCGCCGAAGACCGTCGATATGCGACTATAGCGACTCCTATATGCGCCTCGTACGCCTCGACCGCAAGGTGACGTCCCGGTAAGGCCGATCAGCCCCGCGCCCGGGCCGATCTGCGCGACCGTCGCCGCGACCGCCACCGCCGGAACAACCCGCGTTTCGAAAACCCCTCGAACATCTCCGCCGGCCCTTCGGGATCGAGCACCTCGTTGTCCGCCAGCCACGTCTCCACCGCGGAAAGGTCCGGCACCTCATAGGGGACCAGCGTCTTCCGGCCTTCGCCGCCCGGCGCGCGCAACGCCTCGATCGTATCGATCAGCGAACCGCGTTCGGCGATCGCCGCCGCCACCCGCTCGACCGGCCAGCCCAGATGTTCGGCGAGCAGGCCGTCGCGGATCGCGACGATGCACGCGCGCTGCCCCTCGTCGGCGGGCGCGATCGACAGGTCGCATTCCGTATCCAGCCGGAGCGAGCGGTTGTTGATATTCGACGATCCCAGCCGCAGCACCTCGCCGTCCGCGATCAGGATCTTGGCGTGGCAATAGATCGGCGTCCCGCCCGCCGTATACGGGTGGTACATTCGCAGCCGGCCATGCCGGTCCCGCCGCCGCAGCGCCTCCATCAGGCGCGCGCGGGCGGTGTCCATCGCCAGGGGTTCCAGCCACCCTTGCGCGGTGACCGGATTGATGATGACGATCTCGGGCGGCTCCGCCTCGTCTAGACGCCGGGCGATCGCCTCGGCGATCTTGCGGGACGCGAAATACTGGCTTTCGATGTACAGCGTGTGCCGCGCCGCCGCGATCTGCGACAGGAACAGCGCCTCGCTCTCATACACCGGCTCCTGGTCGTCCATCTCCGGAAACGTCCGGGCGATGCCGATATCGATATCCTCGAAATCGACCGGCAGCCCTTCCGGCCAGCAGGGTCCGGACGGCTCCGGCTCCGTCAGCAGCGCCATGTCGCCGCCCGCCGCGCGCCAGCGTTCGCGGAACAGGATGCCCAGCGCGCCCGCGACCGGCCCCTGCACTGCGCTGATCGCGTCGTGCCACGGCTTGTAGGGCTGGCCGCCGGGCCGATGGCGCAGCGGCTGCTCGTCGAGATGCTCGCGCGTGTCCCACCGCTCCGCCGTCATGTCGATGCCGCCGCAAAAGGCGAGGCAATCGTCGATGATGACGATCTTCTGGTGATGCGACGCGGCGGTCGGATGATGCCCGTCCAGCTTGGTGTGGATACGTGGATGCCGCATCCAGCGCAGCACCGTGAAGAACGTCGACCCGCGGAACAGCGACTTGATCGCGCCCGTGTCCCAGCGCAGCACGAACACCTCCAGCGCCGGGTTCGCCTCGACCAGATCGTGCACGAACCGGCCCAGCGGACGCGGCTGGTCGGCGGTGTGGTCCAGCACGATGCGTGCGTCGAAATCCCATCCGATCAGCAGGATACGGCGTTTCGCCTGAAGCATGGCCCTGCGCGCGACGCGGAAATACTCGTCGGCATCGATGATGACCGCCATCTTGTCGGCGTGTTCGATCCGCCAGAACTCGTCGCCGGTCTGCATTCCCGTTCGTTCCCCCGTGTGACGCTCAACCAGCATCCGCGTGCCCGAATACGCATGAAGCGGGCCGGTGTCTCCGCTTCCTATCCCGCGTCGAGGCGGGCAGGGGCGTAGCGCGCCGGATCGACGCCCGGCACGGCGGGATCATGCCCCAGCAACAGCGCCGCCGCCAGTCCGGCCGCCGCCGGCGCGGTCTGGATGCCGAAGCCGCCCTGCCCCGCGCACCAGAAAAATCCCGGTTCGGCAAAACCATAGACGGGCAGGCGGTCGGGCGCGAAGCTGCGCAGGCCGGCCCAGCGCCGCTCGACCGCCTCGACACGCCAGTCGACCACGCCCTCGAACCGGTTGATCGCGAGCGCGACGTCATACTCTTCCGGTGCGGCATCGCAGGGATCGGTCGGCGTCTCGTCGTGCGGCGACAGCCATAGCCGCCCGCCCGCCTCCGGCTTGAAATAGAAGCGCCCGCCGATGTCGGCGACGTGCGGCAGGCCGGCGGGTGCCGGCGGCGACGTCCGGAGCTGGGCGACGGTGCGGCGATAGGCGCGGATACCGATCGGGCGGACGCCGGCCCGGCTCGCGACGGTATCGGCCCACGCGCCGGCGGCATTGACGAGGATATCCGCGCCGAAACGACCGGCGCTGGTCGCGATATCCCATCGACCGCCTTCGCGCCATGCCGCTTCGAGACCGGCGTCCACGACAAGCGTCGCGCCGCCGCGCCGTGCCCGCGACAGGCAATCGGCATGCACCGCAGCCACGTCGATATAGGCGCAGCTCGGCTCCATCACGCCCAGCGTCCAGTCGGGACGCAGGCCGGGAATAAAGCTCGCCGGATCGACCCGGTGCAGTTCAACGTCGCTGCCGGCGAACCCGGCCAGAAAGGTATCGACCGCCGCCTCGTCTTCCGTGCGGCCGATATGCAGCGACCCGAGCGGTTGCAGGAACGGCGCGAGTCCCTGCGCCGATGCGGTCGTCAGCGGCTGGATCAACGGCCCGCCATAGGTTTCCGACCAGAACGCCGCCGACCGCCCGGTCGCGTGGCGGCCGGGCATATCCTCGGCCTCCAGCAACAGCACGCGCGCATGGGGCGCGAGTTCGGCGGCGAGGCTGGCGCCGGCGATGCCCGCACCGACGATGGCGATGTCGTAGGTCATCGCCGCGGTGCCCGCGCATCGAGAAAACCGTCGATCGCCGCCAGCGCACGCTGACGCACGGGATCGGCCTCCCGCAGGATCTCGTGCGCCGATTCGCGGCCGAACCGTACCAGATCGACGTCCGGCAGCCGGCTGGCGACGCGCAGGGCCGCGCGCGCGTCGACCAACTGGTCGGTGTCCGCCACCAGCATCTGCACCGGCGTCGTGACCGTCGCGATCCGCGCGTCGTCGCGGAGCGCGGCGGTGGCGGCGAAGGCCTGCACGATCCAGCCCCAACTCGGCGGCCCCAGCCGGAGCGTGGGTTCGCGATCGAACCACGCCTGCTCGTCGGCGAACCGCGCGGGATCGTGCGTCAGGCGGCGCTGGCGGTTGCGGATCGCGCGCGGGGTCACACCATGCGCCCACGCCGCCCGCCGCACATCGCCGCGCGCCGCGAGTCGGCGCGCCAGCCCGCCGCCGATCCACGCGCCCAGAGGATTGCGCAGGCCGAGCATCGGCGCGGCGAGCACCACCGCGTCCGGGTCGATCGCGCGCTCCACGACCGCGCGCAGTGCCACGAATGCGCCCATCGAATGACACACCAGCACATGCGGCCCCTCGCCATCCGCCTTCCAGTCGCGCCAGAACGCCGCCAGATCCGCCACCAGCGTCGCGAAATCGTCGAGATGGCCGACATCGCCCTCCGCCAGCCGACCGGAGCCGCCCTGCCCGCGCCAGTCGAATGCGGTCGTCGCCCAGCCGCGATCGTGGAAATGCGCCAGCGTCTCCAGATATTTCTCGATCATGTCGGCACGCCCGGCTTGCAGCAGCAGCCGGCCGCGCCCGTCGCCGGGCCGGTCGTAGCGACGGTGCGCCCAGCCGTCCGGTGCGCGCCAGACGCCCCGGACCGCATCGGCGGGCCAGTCCTGCAACGTCGGGATGGTCGGGACGGGGTTAACGGTCACGCCCCCCGGTTACGGTTTCCTAAGGGCTGCCGTCTAGGACCGATGCTGTGATGCTATGGGATTTCGTCCGGATCGGGCTGGCGTTCGTCGCCGGCGGCCTGCTGTTGTCGGCAGGCATTGAGGACGCACGCACCCGCGAGATCGCCGACTGGAAGAGCATCGCGCTGTGCCTGCTCGCACCGTTGTGGTGGTGGGCCAACGCCGCCACCTTCTGGCCCGGCGCGGCGGTGCAGGTCGCGGCCGCCGTGATCCTGTTCGCGGCATTCGCGGCCGCCTTCAACTTCGGCATGATGGGCGGGGGCGACGTCAAGCTGATCTCCGCGCTGACGCTGTGGCTGCCGCTCCACGAACTGGTGGGTATGCTGGTGGTGATGTCGCTGGCCGGCGGTGTCGTGACGCTGGCGATGCTGGTCGAGCGGCGGTTCGGTGCGCGGGGTCGCCCGATCGAGGTGCCGTACGGCGTCGCCATCGCCGCGGCCGGCATCCTGGCGTTCCGGGAACCCATCCTTAACCATTTTGCCTGATGCTTAACGTCTGAAGAACCGGATCAAGTCGCGAAAGGCGCGGGATACGCAACATGGACAGTCGTAAACTCATCCTGCTGGTAGGCGCGCTGTTCGTCGCCGGCCTGACCGCATTCCTCGCGAGATCGATGATGCAGGGCAGCGCCGCGCCGATCGCCGCCGCCGCGCCCGCCGTCGACGGACCGGAGGTGCTCGTCGCCACCCGCGCGCTGCCGGTGGGCACGATCCTCGACGCCACCGCGCTGAAGTACCAGCCATGGCCGAAAGAATTGGTCGACGGGGCCTATTATCTGCGCTCGCAGAGCGATCTGAAGGCGCTGCAGGGGACGGTCGTCCGCAACGCCGTCACCGCCGGCCAGCCGATCACGCAGGGCGCGCTGGTGAAGCCGGGCGATCGCGGCTTCCTCGCCGCCGCACTCGGGCCGGGCATGCGCGCCGTGACCGTGCCGGTGTCGGCGCAGGCCGCCGTCGCCGGCTTCGTCTTTCCGGGCGACCGGATCGACCTCGTCCTGACGCAGACGGTGGCGGGCGGCGGCGACGGTCCGCCGCTCAAGGTGTCCGAGACGATCATCCGCAACATGCGCGTGCTGGCGACCGACCAGCGCACCGACAACGTCGTCGGCGAGGACGGCAAGACCAAGGTCAGCACGTTCAGCAACGTCACCGTCGAATCGACACCGAAGATCGCCGAGCAGATCGCCGTGGCGCAGACGCTGGGAAGCCTGTCGCTGTCGCTGCGCAGCCTGGCCGACAATTCTACCGAGCTGGAAGAGGCGATCGCATCGGGTGCCGTGACGGTGCCGAACGGCGATCCCAAGGCTGAAAAGGCGATGCTGATGCAACTGGCGACGCAGCCCACGTCCGGCAATGCCAGCTTCGCCACCGGGGCCGACGTGTCGCGCTTTCAGCGCCGCAGCGTGCCCGGCAAGGCGGATCAGGGCACGATGTCCTCGCAGCTCAGCGGCCCCGGCATCGCGGCGCCCGCGCCGGCCGGCAATTTCCCGGGCTCCGCGCCCGCAGTCGCCATGGGTCCGGTCGTCCGGATCGCCCGCGGCAGCAACGTGACGGCCGTGCCCGTCGGGGGTAAGTAAGATGCGCGTCTCCACGATGAACCTGACGGGGGTCCTCGTCGTCGCCCTCGCCGGTGCGGTCACCACCGGTGCCCCGGCGCTGGCCCGCGGCAAGGCGCCGGTCCGTCCGGCCCGGCCCGCTGCCCCCGCCGCATCGGCCGCCCCCGCATCGGCTCCCGCCGCGGTGCTGGTGGTCGCGACCGGGCGCGGTCAGCTGATCCGGCTTGCCCAGCCGATGAGCGACCTGTTCATCGCCGACGACGGCATCGCCGACGTGCAGGTCCGGTCGCCCACCCAGCTCTATATCTTCGGCAAGAAGACCGGCGAGACGACGATCTCCGCGACGTCGAAGAGCGGCGCGGTCGTCTATTCCGCGACGGTTCGCGTCGGCACCAACCTCAATTCGGTCGGCCAGATGCTGTCTCTGGCGATGCCGGAGGCGAAGATCACCGCGACGCCGATGAACGGCATGGTCCTGCTGACCGGCACCGTCGCCGCACCGGACGACGCCGCCGAGGCGGAGCGGCTGGTGCAGGCATTCGTCGGCGAATCGACCAAGGTGCTGTCGCGCCTGAAGACGGCGACGCCGTTGCAGGTGAACCTGCAGGTGCGCTTCGCCGAGGTCAGCCGCAACTTCATCAAGAACGTCGGCGTCCGCCTCAACACCAGCGACCGTGCGGGCAGCGGTTTCCTGTTCGGCTCCAACTCGGGCAACGCCGGCACGATCACCTATGACGGCGCGGGCGTGAAGACGTCCACCTACTCGGTCGGGGCGCAGCGCAGCACGCTGGGTATCGCGGGTCGCCTGTTCGGCACCGACATCCTGTCGGCGATCGACCTCGGCGAGACGATCGGGCAGGTGACGACGCTGGCCAATCCGAACCTGACCGCCCTGTCGGGCGAGACGGGCACGTTCCTGGCGGGCGGCGAAATCCCGATCCCGATCGCGCAGGCGCTCGGTGCGGTGTCGATCGAGTACAAGCAATACGGCGTCAGCCTGTCCTACACGCCGATCGTGCTGTCGGACGGCCGCATCTCGCTGCGTGTCCGTCCGGAAGTGTCGCAGCTCGATTATTCGAATGCGATCAACATGAGCGGCACGCGTGTGCCGGGCCTGACCTCGCGCCGGGCGGAAACCACGGTCGAGCTTGGCTCCGGCCAGAGCGTCATGATCGGCGGGCTGCTCCAGAACAGCCACAACAACAACATCGAGAAGACGCCGTTCCTGGGCGATCTGCCGATCATCGGGTCGCTGTTCCGGTCCAATTCCTTTCAACGGAACGAGACCGAACTCGTCATCATCATCACCCCGTATCTGGTGAAGCCGGTCAACTCCTCGTCGGAGATCGCGCTGCCGAGCGACGGCTATCGCGCACCGACCGATGCGGGCCGGATCCTCGGCGGACAGCTCAGCGGCTCCTATCTGCCGGGCACGCCGATCGACCGCCGCCCGGTGCCGACGATGGCGGTGTCTCCGGATGCGGCACCCGCGATCGGCGTCAACGCGACGGTGCCGCCGGTCCCGATCCCGGCCGCGCCGCGGTCCGACGACCGCGTCCGCGCGCTTCCCGCCGCTGCGAAGAAGGGCAGCACCGCGATGCCCGGCTTCTCCCGCTGATGCGTGCCCAAGGGACCAACACGATGACCAAGCACAATCTCCTCCTCGCCCTGACCCCCGCCCTCCTCCTCGGCGGCTGCATGGGCAACCAGCCTGCGCGCCGCGGCGTGGAGTCGGTTCATCAGCCGGTCGTACAGAGGTCCGACTACGTCCTCGACCTTCAGGTCGCCGGCGATCGCCTCGCCAGCGGCGAGTCGCAGCGGCTGGCCGGCTGGCTGGACGGACTGCGCGTGGAATTCGGCGACCGGATCGGACTCGACGATCAGGGCAGTTCCTCCGCCATGCTGCGCGGGCAGGTGTCGGGGACGCTCGCCGCACGCGGCCTGCTCATCAGCGACGAGGTTCCGATCACCGCCGCGCCCGTCGCCCCCGGTACGGTGCGCGTCGTCGTCAGCCGGATGAAGGCCTCGGTTCCAGGCTGCCC
Organism: Sphingomonas sp. Leaf343; assembly: GCF_001423765.1. Classification (GTDB taxonomy): domain Bacteria; phylum Pseudomonadota; class Alphaproteobacteria; order Sphingomonadales; family Sphingomonadaceae; genus Sphingomonas. The sequence continues at coordinate 358,783 of NZ_LMPG01000001.1, read as the reverse complement.
GGACTGGGAGCACCGTCTCGACACGACGTTCGAATCGGCGACATCCCCCAATTACGGCTGCGCGGTGAACCGCAATCTGGCGGCGATGGTCGCCCGGCCCGAAGACCTGATCCACGGCGCGGGCACGACCACCACCGATCCCGCGACCAGCAACCGCGCGATCGTCGCCTATCGCAAGGCGACGTCCACCGGCGGTGGCGGCACCGCCGTGAAGGCCGAATCGGCAGGAGGCCGCTGAAATGAACGCTCCCTGGAAGCCCACCGGCGTGGGCACGCGCGACCCGTTCTTCGCCTATGTCTGCGACGACACGACCGCCGACGCGCTGCGGCCGATCGTCAGCGAACTCGGCTGGTCGATCGAGAAGATCCACAAGGGCGGGCTCCGCAACGCGATCCAGTCGCTGTCGGTATCCGCCAGCCCGCAGATCCTGTTCGTCGATCTCGCCGAATCGGGCGATCCGCTGAACGACATCAACGCGCTCGCCGAGGTCTGCGAACCGGGCACGGTCGTGATCGCGGCCGGGCAGATCAACGACGTGCGCCTGTACCGCGACCTGATCGCCAGCGGCATTCAGGATTACCTTCTGAAGCCGCTCCATCCGGACATGATGCGCGACGCGTTCAGTCACGCACAGGCGATGCTGAACGCGCCCAAGCTGGTCGATACGACGGCGGATCGGCCGCATTATTCGGTCGGCATCGTCGGGGCGCGCGGCGGCGTCGGCGCGTCGATGGTCGCGACCTCGATGGCGTGGCTGCTGGCGGAGAAAGAGGGGCGCACCACCGCGCTGCTCGATCTCGACGTGCATTTCGGCACCGGCGCGCTAAGCCTAGATCTGGAACCGGGCCGCGGCCTGACCGACGCGATCGACAATCCCAGCCGAATCGACGGACTGTTCATCGAACGCGCGATGGTCAAGGCATCGGAAAAGCTGGCGGTGCTGTCCGCCGAAGCGCCGATCAACCAGCCGCTGATGACGGACGGCGCCGCCTTCTTCCAGTTGCAGGAGGAGATGCGGTCGGCGTTCGAATGCACCGTCGTCGATCTGCCGCGCGGCATGCTGGTCCAGCATCCGCACCTCGTCAGCGATATTCAGGTGATGGTCGTCGTTACCGATCTGACGCTGGCGGCGGCGCGCGACACGATCCGCCTGCTGTCGTGGTTCAAGACCCATGCGCCGAATACGTCGGTCACCGTGCTCGCCAACCGCGTCGCGGGCAGCGGCCAGCCGGAGATCACGCGCAAGGATTTCGAAACCTCGATCGAGCGCAAGATCGATTACATCGTGCCGCTCGACATGAAGCTGGCGGCGCAGGCGGCCAAGCTCGGCAAACCGATGGCCGAGGCGGGCAAGAGTTCCAAGACGGTCACGCCGATCGGCGACCTGGTTCGCGCGATCACCGCGATCGTCCCCGACGACACGGACGCGAAGGCCAAGGGCAAAGCCAAGTCCGGCAAGGATGCGGCCGGGTCCGGCGGTTCCTCGCTGTTCGGCGGGCTCAAGGGCCTGATGACGAAGCGCCCCGCGAAGGCGAAGTAAGCCGGCGACGGCGGAAGGGCACGTCATGGACATGCTGCCACTGATGATCGCCGGGTTCGGCGGAATCCTGATCCTGGGGATGGCGGCGCTGGCGTTCGCCGGCCCTTCCCCGCAGCGCGCCCAGGCGCGGCGGATTGCCGCGCTGCGCGAGCGGCACGGCGATGCGGGCGTAGCGGTGGACGCCAAGCTGCGCCGTATCACCGCGTCCCGCGACACGAAGATGGATGCGGCGGTCGGCCGGTTGCTGCCGAACCGCGCGGCGCTGGCGAAGCGGCTGGCGATGACGGGCAAGGAATGGACCGTCGGCCATTACGGCATGGCGACCGCGGGCATCACCGCAGTCGTCGGGCTGCTGCTGATGCTGAAGGGCGCGCCCTTGCTGATGGCGCTGCTGCTCGGTCTGGCGATGGGCGCGGGCATCCCGCATTTCGTCGTCGGCAAGGTCATCAAGCGCCGGATCGCCAGATTCACGGCGAAGTTCCCGGACGCGATCGACCTGCTGGTGCGCGGTCTGCGCTCCGGTCTGCCGATCAGCGAAACCATGAGCGTCGTCGGCAGCGAGGTCGACGGCCCGGTCGGCGAGGAATTCCGCGCGATCGCGGACAAGATGAAGATCGGGCGGACGATGGATGCCGCGATGCAGGAAACCGCCGACCGGCTGGGTACGCCGGAGTTCCAGTTCTTCGTCATCACGATCGCGATCCAGCGGGAAACCGGCGGCAACCTGGCGGAGACGCTGGCCAACCTGGCCGAAGTGCTGCGCAAGCGCAGCCAGATGAAGCTGAAGATCCGGGCGATGTCGTCCGAATCCAAGGCATCGGCCTATATCATCGGATCGCTGCCGTTCGTCGTCTTCGGCCTGATCTGGACGATCAACGACACGTACATGCAGAACTTCTTCGTCGACCAGCGGCTGATCGTCGCGGGATTGGGCGGCATGATCTGGATGAGCATCGGCGCCTTCATCATGGCCAAGATGATAAACTTCGAGATTTAGGACAGCGACGATGACTCCAGCTCATGGCCCAACGCTGCTCGGCGTCGACGTCCTCTGGGTCGCGACGTTGCTGTCCGGCGTCGCCGCCTTCGCGGTGATGATCGCGATCTATGCCGCGACCACGGTCAAGGACCCGATGACGAAGCGCGTGAAGGCGCTGAACGATCGTCGCGAACAGTTGAAGGCGGGCATTACCGCATCGACCAAGCGTCGCGCCAAGCTGGTCCAGCGCAACGACACCGCCGATCGCATGAAGACGATGCTGTCGTCGATGAAGGTGTTGCAGGACAGTCAGGTCAAGGCCGCGCAGATCAAGCTGCTGCAGGCGGGCATCCGGTCCAAGGAATGGGCGGTCGCGGTGATCTTCGGCCGCATGGTCCTGCCGATCGTGTTCGGCGGCATGGCGGTGTTCTGGGTCTATGGCACGGACGGTTTCGCGGACTGGTCGCCGCTGAAGAAATACGGGCTGGTCGCGGTCACGTTCATCATGTCCTACAAGGCGCCCGACATCTTCCTGACCAACAAGATCAAGAAGCGCACCGACCTGATCCGCAAGGGGCTGCCCGATGCGCTCGACCTGCTGGTCATCTGCGCGGAGGCGGGCCTGACCGTCGACGCAGCGTTCCATCGCGTGGCGCGTGAATTGGGCCGCGCCTATCCCGAACTGGGCGAGGAATTCACCCTCACCGCGATCGAGCTCGGCTTCCTGACCGATCGACGTCAGGCGTTCGAGAATCTCGCCATGCGGGTCGATCTGGACGCGGTGAAGGGCGTGACCACGACGATGATCCAGACCGAGAAATACGGTACCCCCCTCGCCTCCGCCTTGCGCGTGCTGTCGGCGGAGTTCCGGAACGAGCGCATGATGCGCGCCGAGGAAAAGGCCGCGCGGCTGCCCGCGATCATGACGGTGCCGCTGATCCTCTTCATCCTGCCGGTGCTGTTCGTCGTCATCCTGGGTCCGGCGGCCTGTTCGATCAAGGACGCGCTGATGACCGGCTGATGCCGGTCGTCGCCGCCCCCCTCCCCACCCCCCGCGCAACCCGCGGACAGGATGATCGTTGTCGCTCCGTAACAGGAGGGATTTCGATGTTCACTACCACCCAATGGCTGATCGTGGCGCTCGTCCTCGTCGCCGGCTGGCTGCTCGGGCTGGCGAGCCATCCGGGCGGCAAGAGGTGGAAGACCCGCTACGCCGCCGAGCGGGAGGCACATGCGGCCAACCGCAAGGAAGCCGAGGCGCGCATCGCCGCTGCCGACCGCCGCAACACGGAACTGGAGCGCGAGCATGCCCGCCTCGCCAGGGCAGCCCCCGTTACCGCCGCAACGATCGCGCCCCGCGCTACCGCCGCCGCCAACCGCGCCCGCCCGGCCTATCCGGCCGGCGAGCGTCGCGGCTGGTTCGACTGGGGCCAGCGCCCGCGGGTGTGATGCTCAACACCTCGTTAACCTTGTTGCGCTTAGGGTCGCCGCCGTAACGAAGCGGGAGTGGACGATGCGCCAGAGGTGTTCGGTGGCCGGAATCGGCGAGCATGCCCGGCAGGTACGCGCCGAAGCGGACAAGATGCGCGCTGCGGTCGAGGGGCATGGCCGCGACGCCAAGGTGACGATGACCGCCCTCCAGTTCCGTCTGCTCGCCGACATGATGACGCAACTCGCCGATGCCGCATCGGGATGCGGTGGCGAAGAGTGCATGGGTGCCGAGGTCGACGGATTCCGCTTCTGGGTCGCGAAGTCGCCGCTCGGGCATCCCCAGGGGAATGCGTAGCGGCCCTCCGGGTCATGCCGGGACCAGCCCGGCATGACGTGTCCCTACTCCGCCGCCAAGGCCGCCTGAGCCGCTGCCAGTCGCGCGATCGGCACGCGATATGGCGAGGCCGACACGTAATCGAGCCCCACCTTCTCGCAGAACGCGATCGAGGCCGGGTCGCCGCCATGCTCGCCGCAGATGCCCAGCTTGATGTCGGGCCGCGTTGCGCGGCCGCGCTCCACCGCCATCTCGACCAGTTCGCCGACGCCATCGACATCGAGGCTGACGAACGGGTCCTTGGCGTAGATGCCCTGCTCCACATACGCGCCGAGGAAGCGGCTGGCGTCGTCGCGACTGACGCCGAGCGTGGTCTGCGTCAGGTCGTTGGTCCCGAACGAGAAGAATTCGCCCGTCTCCGCGATTTCGCCCGCCTTCAGCGCGGCGCGGGGTAGTTCGATCATCGTGCCGACGAGATATTCGACGCGCTTGCCGCGTTCGGCGAACACCGCCTCCGCCGCCTTGTCGACGACCGCCTTCATCAAATCGAGTTCGCGCTTGGTTCCGACCAGCGGGATCATCACTTCCGGGATCGGCGGTTCGCCCGATTTCTCGGCGACATCCAGCGCCGCCTCGAAGATCGCGCGTGCCTGCATCTCGTAGATTTCGGGATAGGTCACGCCCAGCCGACAGCCGCGATGGCCGAGCATCGGGTTGAACTCGTGCAACTCGGCCGCACGCCGCTTCAGCGTGTCGATGTCGATCCCCGCCGCCGTCGCGACCTCGGCGAACTCGGCTTCCTCGTGGGGCAGGAATTCGTGCAGCGGCGGATCGAGCAGGCGCACCGTCACCGGCAGGCCGGCCATCACCTCGAAGATCTCCGCGAAATCGCTACGCTGTTCGGGCAACAGCTTGTCCAGCGCGGCGCGGCGACCCTTCTCGTCGGACGCCAGGATCATCTGGCGCACCGCGGTGATGCGCGCCGCATCGAAGAACATATGCTCGGTCCGGCACAGGCCGACTCCTTCTGCCCCGAACTCGCGCGCGGTGCGGCAATCGGCCGGCGTCTCCGCATTGGCGCGCACCTTCAGGCGGCGGACCTCGTCGGCCCACATCATCAGCGTGCCGAAATCGCCCGCCAGTTCCGGCTGAACGGTCGCGACCTCGCCGGCCATGACCTCGCCGGTCGCGCCGTCGATCGTCAGGATATCGCCTTCGCGCACCTCGCGCCCGCCGACGCGCAGGATCTTGTCCTTGGCCGAGACGGAGATGCTGCCGGCACCCGACACGCAGGGCCGGCCCATGCCACGCGCCACGACGGCGGCGTGGCTGGTCATGCCGCCGCGCGCGGTCAGGATGCCGCGCGCCGCATGCATGCCGTGGATATCTTCCGGGCTTGTCTCCGTGCGGACGAGGATCACCGCCTTGCCGTCCGCTGCCCAGCGCTCGGCGGTGTCGGCGTCGAACACCGTCGCGCCGGACGCTGCGCCGGGCGAGGCCGGCAGCCCCTTGGCGATCACGTCGCGCGGTGCCGACGGATCGAGCGTCGGGTGCAGCAACTGGTCGAGCGCGGCGGGATCGACGCGGGCGATCGCCTCGCGGTGGGTAATCAGCCCCTCGTTCGCCATGTCGACCGCGATCTTCAGCGCCGCCTTGGCGGTCCGCTTGCCCGACCGGGTCTGGAGCATCCAGAGCTTGGCCCGTTCGACCGTGAACTCGATGTCCTGCATGTCGCGGTAATGGGTTTCGAGCCGGTCGAACACGGCGGCAAGTTCCCCATAAACTTCCGGCATCGCCTCCTCCATCGAAGCCGCCTTCGCACCCGCCTCCTCGCGCGCGGTCTTCGTCAGATATTGCGGGGTGCGGATTCCGGCGACGACGTCCTCGCCCTGCGCGTTGATGAGGAATTCGCCATAATAGGCGCGGTCGCCCTTCGACGGGTCGCGGGTGAAGGCCACGCCCGTCGCCGACGTTTCGCCCATATTGCCGAACACCATCGCCTGGATGTTGACGGCGGTGCCCCATCCGGCGGGAATGTCGTTCAGGCGGCGATAGACCTTCGCCCGCTCCGACTGCCACGATCCGAACACCGCGCCGGCCGCACCCCAGAGCTGGTCGTGCACGTCCTGCGGAAACGGCTTGCCCCATTCCGCCTCGACCAGCGCCTTATACTCGGCGACCAGCGCTTTCAGATGCGCGGCGGAGAGTTCGGTGTCGAGCGTGAAGCCGTTGTCTTCCTTCGCGATCTCCAGCGCTTCCTCGAACGCGCCGTGATCCAATTCCAGCACCACGTCGGCGTACATCTGGATGAAGCGGCGGTAGCTGTCCCACGCGAACCGCTCGTCGTCAGCCCCCTTCGCCAGCCCCTCGACCGTCTCATCGTTCAGCCCGAGGTTCAACACGGTATCCATCATCCCCGGCATCGACACGCGCGCGCCGGATCGGACCGACACCAGCAGCGGATTGGCGGAATTGCCGAACGCCTTGCCCGTTACCTGTTCGATATGGGCCAGCCCCTGCGCCACCTCGTCGCGCAGCGATTTCGGGAAGACCTCCCCTTCCTCGTAATAGCGCGCGCACATCGCGGTGGAGATGGTGAAGCCCGGCGGCACCGGCAGGCCGATCGACGCCATTTCCGCCAAATTCGCGCCCTTGCCGCCAAGCAGGTTCCTGTCACCCTTGCCCCCGTCGGAGACGCCGCCGCCGAAGCGGTAGACATAGCGGTCGTCGGCCCCGTTCAGGTCGGTGCTCGTTCCGGGTGCCGTTGCCATGTCCTCATCCCCATCTTATGATCGATGCATTCGTATGTTGTGCGCCGCAGCATTCTTGCAAGCTATTTTCACGCCGCGTTGCGTAAAGTTAGCCTTCGATCCGTGAGAAGTCGGCAACGCCGTGCACCGCATCGCGCACGCGTGCGAGCAGCGCCAGCCGCGCGGCGCGCTTGTCCGCATCCGGATCGTTGACGGTCACGCTGTCAAAGAACGCGTCGATCGGCCCACGAAGCGTGGCGAGCGCCCCCATCGCCGCCTCGAAATCCTCCGCCTCCACCGCGCGGGCGGCAGCGGGTTCGGCGGCGTCGAGCGCGGTGATCAGGTCCGCTTCCGCTATTTCGGCCGTGTAGGACAGCTTCTTTCCGTCTCCCTGCGGAAGAGGAGTGGAGGAATACCCCTCCTTCTTCAGGATATTGGCCGCCCGCTTGTAGCCGGCGAGCAAATTGGCCCCGTCCTCCGTCCCGACGAACGCCTGCAACGCGCGGACGCGGGCGAGCAGGCGGATGATATCGCCATCGCCGCTATTCTCGAATACGGCGTCGATCAGGTCGTGCCGTACGCCGGCTTCGCGTTGCTGAACTTTCAAGCGATCGTCCAGGAACTCGAACAGCCAGGCGCTCTGACCGGTGTCGAGTTTCAGAACGTCGGACAGTCCGATGAAGTCGAGACGCAACTCCGACGCCAGTATCAGGCGGATCGCGCCAAGCATCGCACGGCGCAGGGCGAATGGGTCCTTTGACCCCGTCGGATACAGCTCGACGGAAAAAAACGAGCCGATCGTATCCAGCTTATCCGCCAGCGATACCGCCACCGTCACGGGATCGGTCGGCACCTCGTCGCCCTGCCCGACCGGCTTGTAGTGATCGCGCACCGCCGCCGCGACGCGGGGGTCTTCGCCTTGCGCGGCGGCGTAATAGCCGCCCATCAGGCCCTGCAATTCCGGGAACTCGCCGACCATGCCGGTGACGAGGTCCGCCTTCGCCAGCCGCGCGGCGCGTTCGGCGAGGTCGGCCAGTTCCTCCCCGGAACGGGGAGGGGGACCATCCGCAGGATGGTGGGGGGGGGCGTCCGCGAGCGACGCACCATGAGGCACGCCCCCTCCACCAGCTTCGCTGGCCCCCCTCCCCGTGCCGGGGAGGATTATCCCCTCTTCCACCAGCCACCGCGCCAGCTTGGCGACGCGGTCGACCTTATCGGCCACCGTGCCCAGCTTCTCGTGGAAGACGATCTTCGACAGCTTCGCCGCCTGTTCTTCCAGCGGCACCTTCAGATCGGTGTCGTAGAAGAAGCGCGCATCCGACAGCCGCGCGGCGAGGACCTTGCGGTTGCCCTCGACGATCGTCGCGCCGCCGTCCGACGCCTCGATATTCGCCGTACAGACGAAAGCGTTGGCCAGCGCGCCATCCGCGTCGCGGCACACGAAATACTTCTGGTTCACACGCGCGGTCAGCTGGATGACCTCGGGCGGCACGCTCAGGAACTCCGCGTCGAACCGGCCGAGCAGCGGCACCGGCCATTCCGTCAGGCCGGCATTCTCGCCCACCAGCCCCTCGTCCTCGACCAGCGTCAGCCCGGCCTCCGCCGCCAGCGCGGACGCGCGGTCGCGGATGATCGTGCGGCGGGCGTCCTGATCGACGATGACGTGCGCTGCGTTCAGCTTGGCGACGTAATCGTCGGCGGAGCCGATCGTGATCTGGCCGGGGTGGTGGAAACGGTGGCCGAGCGTCGCGTAGCCGCTCTCGATGCCGGCGATCGACACCGGCACCAGCGCCTCGCCGAGCAGCGCGACGATGCCGTGCAGCGGGCGGACCCAGCGCAGCGACTCGGTGGACGCGGACGCCGCGCCCCAGCGCATCGATTTCGGCCACGGAAAGGCGCGGACGATCGCCGGGATCGCCTCCGCCAGCACGTCGGCGGTGGCGCGGCCGGGCTTTTCGGTGATCGCGAAGAACACGCCGTCACGCTCGGTCAGTTGCTCGCGCGTCAGGCCGGTCTTGCGCAGGAACCCCTCCAGCGCCTGCGGCGGCGCGGCGGTCTTGGGGCCCTTCACCTCCTCGGTGACCGCGGCGGTTTCCAGCGGCAGATCGCGCGCGATCAGCGCAAGTCGGCGCGGCGTCGCATAGGTCGCGATCGCGCCGGCCGAGATGCCCGCCCTGGCGAGTTCGGCGGCGAACAGGCGGGCGAAGTCTTCGCGCGCCTTGTCCTGCATGCGCGCCGGGATTTCTTCGGAGCGGAGTTCGAGGAGGAAGTCGGTCACGCGGCCCATCCGTTCTTGTCCATCCAAGCGCCGCACGCGCCCTTCGCCAGATCGCGGACGCGGCCCATATACGCCTGCCGCTCGGCAACGGAGATCACGCCGCGCGCCTGCAACAGGTTGAAGGTGTGCGATGCCTTGATCGCCTGTTCGTAGGCGGGGATCGGCAGGCCGCGCTCCAGACAGTTCTCGCACTCCGCCGCGGCCTTGCGGAAAAGGTCGAACAGCCTGTCGGTGTCTGCGACCTCGAAGTTCCAGGTCGACATCTGGCGCTCGTTTTCGAGGAAGACATCGCCGTAACTGACGCCGCTGTCGTTGAACGCCAGGTCGTACACGTTGTCGACGTTCTGGATATACATGGCGAGGCGCTCTAACCCGTAGGTCAGCTCGCCCGCGACCGGCTTCATGTCGTAACCGCCCATCTGCTGGAAATAGGTGAACTGGGTCACCTCCATCCCGTCGCACCAGACTTCCCAGCCCAGCCCCCATGCGCCGAGCGTCGGCGACTCCCAGTCGTCCTCGACGAAGCGGATGTCGTGAAGGGCGGTATCCACCCCGATCGCCGCCAGCGAGCCGAGGTACAGGTCCTGAAGATCGGGCGGGCTGGGCTTAAGGATCACCTGGTATTGATAGTAATGCTGGAGGCGGTTGGGGTTCTCCCCGTAGCGGCCGTCGGTCGGGCGGCGGCATGGCTGCACGAAAGCGGCGTTCCAGCTGTCCGGCCCCAGCGCGCGCAGCGTGGTCGCGGGGTGAAACGTGCCCGCCCCCATCTCCATGTCATAGGGCTGCAGGATTACGCAGCCGCGCTCGCTCCAGTAATCGTGCAGCGCGAGGATCATGCGCTGGAAGGACAGCGGGCGCTGAGCAGGTGGGGGAGCAGGCGGGGCGGCGGATGGGGCGGCGGACATGCCCCGCGCTTTGGCGAAACCCCGCCGCCACCGCAAGGGCAGCAGCCTTCGGTGACAACCTTGCATGACTTCGTGTCAGGTTTTGTTGACATCCACGCACCTCACCGGCATAGAGTCATGGTCACCTGACATCCGGTCAGGCGATGCTGACAACGAGAGGTTGCATGGCAGGGAAGGACGACATGAAAAATCGTCTCAAGGTGCTCAGGGCCGAACGCGACTGGAGCCAGGCGGAGCTTGCCGGGCGGCTCGACGTGTCGCGTCAGGCGGTCAATGCGATCGAGACGGGGAAATACGATCCCTCGCTCCCGCTCGCTTTTCGCATCGGACGCCTGTTCCAGATGCGGGTGGAGGAGATTTTCGATGACGAACATCAGGACGCCTGAGCCAGCCTGCCGACGGGGCGGCGTGATCGTGCGGGCGATCATGGGCATAATATTTGGCGTGGCGCTGGCTCTGTCGCTCTACGCACCCGACCGGATCGACTTCGGCCGGCTGACGCTGGGTTGCGAGGGATCCTGCGCGGTCACGGCATCGTGGACGCGGCAGGCCGTTCCGATCGTCAGCATCCGGATGCAGGTGGGACGATGACAGGCAAATCCTATCTCATATCACCCAGCGTCCGGGCCAACCACCGCCTGCTCGTGCTGTCCGGCGCGATCGGCGGCGTGATCGGGCTGGCGATGGCGCTGATCCTGCTACGTAACGGCGTGCCGAACGACGATCCGGGCGCGCTGTTGACGATGCCGCTGCCGCGCTGGTTCGCCGTTCTGGTCGCGCTGATCTGGGGGATCGGGATGCCGATCGTCAGTTGGCGCTGGGAACGCGTGGTCGACGAGCATGAGCGGCGCGCCTATCGCGACGGGGCGGTTGCGGGCTTCTATGTCATGGGCCTCGGCGCTCCGGTCTGGTGGTTCCTGTGGCGGGGCGGCATGGCCCCGGCCGTCGACGCCGTCTGGCTCTACGGGGCCACGATGACGGTGACCGGTCTGGTCTGGCTGTGGCGCAAGCATGCCTGATTCATCTTCCCACGGCTAAGGGCGATCCCCATGAAGACTCTCATGAAGACGACCCTGACATCGCTGGCTCTGGCGCTGGCCCTTCCGGCCTGCGCGCAACAGGCTCCCACCCCGCCCGCCGCGAAGGCGGATGCCGATCCCGCATTGTGGGTGGTGAAGGACGCCGACACGACGATCTACCTGTTCGGCACGATCCACGTGCTGAAACCCGGCATGAGCTGGTTCGACGAGGCGGTGAAGACCGCGTTCGACCGATCGGGGGAGGTCGTGCTGGAACTGGTGATGCCCGATCCGGCGAAGATGCAGGGGCTGGTCGCGTCGACCGGCCTCGCCCCCGAGGGGACGCCGCCGCTGACCGAGCGACTGCCCGCCGACAAGCGCAAGGCGTTCGGGAAGGCGGTGGTCGATCTGGGCCTGCCCGCCAACGCACTGGACCGGTATCGGCCATGGCTGGCCGCGACGCAGCTGTCGGTCGCGCCGCTGTCGAAGCTGGGATACGACTCGGCGAACGGCCCCGAAGAGGTCATCACCGCCGCCGCCAGGACCGCGGGCAAGCCGGTGACCGGGCTGGAAACGGCGGAGCAGCAGCTCGGCTATTTCGCCGGCCTGTCGGACAAGGCGCAGCTCAAGTTCCTCGAAAGCACTGTCGACGAACTGCCGACCGTCGAGAAGCAGATGGCGCGGATGGTCGACGACTGGGCCAGGGGGCGGCCCGACGATCTGGCGAACGAGATGAACGACAGCCTGAAGGATTCACCGGAGGTGGCGAAGGTCCTGCTTACCGATCGCAACACGCGCTGGGCGGAGTGGGTGAAGGCGCGGATGGAGAAGCCTGGAACGGTGTTCGTTGCGGTCGGCGCGGGGCATCTGGCCGGGCCGGAGAGCGTACAGGCGCAGTTGCAGCGGCTGGGCGTGAAGGCCGAACGCGTGCCCTACTGAGCTCTGAAATCCTCTCCGTATCGGGGAGGATTTCAGAGTCCGATTGCCTTTAATCCGCATTTCCGCTAGGCGCGCCCGCTTCCGGCCATCACCATCCCTGGAGGCGTGGCGCGGAGAGACACACTGTTTTCGGAGACGTTACATGAGCGAGACCATCACGCTCGCGGCCGAGACGCGTGACCGGGTTGGCAAGGGAGCCTCCCGGGCACTGCGTCGCGACGGCCGCGTGCCCGCCGTCATCTACGGCCTCGGCAAGGAGCCGACCGCGATCCACCTGGAAGAGAAGGCGCTGAACAAGGCGCTGTCGACGGGTCACTTCATGAACACGGTCGTGATGGTCGCCGGGCAGCGCACGCTGCCCAAGGACGTCGCCTTCCACCCGGTCAGCGACCGACCGACGCACGTCGACTTCCTGCGCATTTCCGAGCATTCGACGGTCACCGTCGCGGTGCCGGTCGTGTTCACGGACGAGGACGAGTGCCGCGGCCTGAAGCAGGGCGGCGTGCTCAACATCACCCGCCACGAGATCGAGCTGGTCGTCGACGCCGCGGACATCCCGGCGGAACTGACCATCTCGCTCAAGGGGCGTGAGATCGGCGACGCGATCCACATCAGCGACATCACGCTGCCGAACGGCGCGACGCCGGCGATCGAGGACCGCGACTTCGCGATCGCCACGATCGTGCCGCCGACCGTCCCGACCGCCGCCGACGAGGCGCTCGACGCCGAAGTCGCCGAGGCGCAGTCGGAAGAGGCCGCAGCCGAGGCTGCTGCCGAAGCGGCCGAAGAGGCTGGCGACGAGGATACGGCGGAGGGCTGATCCCCTTCCCGTACCGACGTTCGGGGGCAGGTGGCGGCAACGCCCCCTGCCCCTTCGTCGTTTATCGGGACTGAGCTCCTCCCCTCAGGGGTAGGCTTGGGATGCCTCTCCCCCGGGGCGGGTCGCCCGCGGCACCGCCCCACCCCCAGCCCCTCCCCTGAAGGGGAGGGGAGAATAGAAGGTATGACGAATGCAGGTCTGGGTCGGGTTGGGCAATCCGGGGCCGCAATATGCGATGCACCGGCACAATATCGGCTTCATGGCGGCAGACGCGATCGCCGCGGTCCACGACTTCGGTCCGGTCAGGAAGCAGTTCCAGGGCTGGACGCTGGAAGGCCGGGTCGGGTTGCAGAAGGTTCTGCTGCTGAAACCCGCGACCTTCATGAACGACAGCGGCCGGTCGATCGGCGAGGCGCTGCGCTTCTACAAGCTCGGCGTGGAGGCGCTGACGGTGTTCCACGACGAGCTCGATCTCGCGCCGTTCCGCGTCAAGGTGAAGACCGGCGGCGGTGCGGCCGGGCATAACGGCCTGCGCTCCACCGACCAGCATCTGGGGCCGGACTATCGCCGCGTCCGGCTGGGCATCGGCCATCCGGGGCACAAGGATCGCGTCACCGGCTACGTCCTCGGCAATTTTGCGAAGGCGGAGCTGGATACGCTGTCCGACATGCTGGGCGCGGTGGCGGCGGAGGCATCGCTGCTCGCCGCCGGCGAGGACGTGCGCTTCGTCAACGATGTCGCGCTGCGGATGACGCCGTAACCTGTAAATGATAGTCGGTCGCAATTGCGCCATCGGTTGCTTTTGATAGTCTGTCGCAAACAACTATACTGTTATTGATACCAGCTATCATCTTGCATGAGAATAACTCGCAACGGTGATTTGTTGTTGTCTTGGGAACTTTGCGGACGTACTTGCCGTTCTGTCATCAAGATTACGACTACAGGAGCAGTTCTCATGGCCCTCACCACCGCTGGCGTTGCCGCCTGTGCCAAGTGCAAGTTCTTCGACACCGAGGCTTCGGGCGAGCAGCTCGGCCTGTGCCGCTACAACCCACCGATCAGCCAGCCGAGCGGCGACACCGCCGGCGTCTGGCCGAAGGTTGAGGCCAGTGACTGGTGCGGTCACTTCGAAGCGGTCGCCGCCTGATCGACCCTCGGTGGGCGATCCGCTCGCCGGTCGATTACCGAAAACGCCGGTCGCGAAAGCGGCCGGCGTTTTGCGTTATTCTTCGTCATGCCAGGTTCGTCCCTGCATCCACGGTGCCGGAGGCGCAGCAGGCTTTACGTCGGGAAACGGTGGATGCCGGGACAAGCCCGGCATGACGGAAACTATCCCTATAGCAACTTGGCCAACCTCACCGGCAGAAACCCCTGCGCATCCACGCCGACATCATATTGTCGGGGCATGGGCTTCAGTCGCCCGTGACTATGTCCGTGCAGGTTGATCGCACCGCGATGCTGGCCATTCCAGCTGCGGAACGGATAGTGGCACAGCACCAGCCGCCTCCCCTCCCCCTCGATCTCGGCATAATCGCGCACGCTGGCCCAGCCGGGAACGTCGCCGATCTCCGCCGGATCGTTATTGCCGCGGAGCAGGTGCTTCGTGCCGTGCAATGCCGCCAGCAACGCGGGCAGGTCCGCCAGCCGGCGACAGACATCGCCCAGATGCCAGATCGTGTCGGTCGGCCCCACCGCGGCGTTCCAGTTCGCGACCAGCACCGCGTCCATCTCCGCCACGCTTGCGAACGGGCGACGCTGGATGTTGATCGTGCGGTGGTCGCCGAAATGTGTGTCGGCCGTGAAGAGGACCGCCAGGATCAGGTCCAGTAGAGGATGCGTGCGTTCGGCAGGTCGCGGGCGATCCGCGCTTCGAAGAACGCGCGCAGTTCTCGCATCGTCGCAGCGTCGTAGACGTGCTTGATCGACCCGAACTTGGTTCGCTTCTCGGACCGTTGCGCGCCGCTCATGTCGAGCGACGAACCGGGATACCAGCTGTCGAGCACCGCCTTCGATCCCGGCGTATAGCGGTGGGTGATGAGTTCGATCGTCAGGTCCGGCGCATTCCCGAGCAAGGCGGCGGCTTGCGCGATCAGTTCGCCATATGCCTGCTCCCACCCCTCGGCCGCGATGATCGGCGCGATCGTCAGGCCGAGCGGATAGCCGGCGCGCCCCATGCCGGCGAGCGCGGCGAGCCGTTCCGCGACCGGACTGGTGCCGCCCTCGAACCGCGCGAACCAGGCGGGGTTGATCGAAGCGCGCGTCCGGGTGCGGCCACGATGATCCAGCGTAAGAAGCGGATCGACCGCGGCGAACTTGCTGGTGAAGCGAAGCTGCACATCGGCATCCCACGCCCCAAACCACGTGATCGTCGCCGACAGCGACCCGGTCAGATGCTCCAGCGCGAGCGGATCGGTGTAGCAACTCGCCTCGAACGTGGTGCCTTCATGCGCTCGGGCGGCGGAGCGTGAGGTGACCGCCCCCTGTCCCAGCCGCGGCGGCAGTTCCGCCCATATCTCCGGCAGGTTGGCATAGACGCGGGTGATCGGCGGCCCCTTCAACGATCCCGCCAGATAGCAATAGCTGCAATGCGCCGGGCATCCCTCCGCCAGATCGATGCGCCAGTCGGCGGACGGCGCGATGGGCTGCGGGCGGCGCTTCGACGGCGGCGCGACGACGATCGCCAGCGTCTGCTTGGCGAGCGCATAGGCGGCGCGCGGGTCGTCGGGCTGGGTCAGGCTCAGGCGATCGGTTGCGAGACGTTCGACCGCGATACCCAGCGCCTCGACCCGCGCGACGATCGCGCGGCCATGATCCCATTCCAGCGCGGATCGCGTCGCCACGACCCGTCTGGGACGCCAGAGGCGGGCGGAAGGTTCGGAGCGGGCAAGGACGGTCGCCATATGCCGGAAACGCACGAGCACGCGGTCGGAAGCATGGATGTCGGCGATCGGCTTCCTATGTGGTTGATGACGATGGCCTCCACACCGCTCATCCTTGCATTCGGCGACAGTCTGATCGCCGGTTACGGCCTGAAGCCCGACGAGGGTCTGCCCGCTCGGCTTCAACGGCGTCTGTGCGCGGATCATCCGGGAATGGAGGTCGTGAATGGGGGCGTGTCCGGTGATACGACCGAGGGGGCATTGCGGCGGCTGCCCCGCGTGTTGAGCGGTTTGCCGGCGCGGCCCGATCTGGCGCTGGTGCAGATCGGGCCGAACGACGTGCTGCGCGCGGTGCCGCCAGAGCGGATGCGGGCGAATCTGGAGGCGATCCTGGCGGAATTCGAACGCTGTGCCATCCCGGTGCTGCTGGCGACGGTCGCCGCGCCGCCGTTCCTGATGCAGCGGACGAAGACTTATGCCGGCATCCACGAAGCCGTGGCGGCACGGCACGGCGCGACGACCTGCCCGTTCTTTCCGCCGGGTGTGCTGGGTCATCCCGACATGGTGCTGTGGGACCGGGTGCACCCCAATGCGCGCGCGATCGCGCTGGTGGCGGAGCAGCTTGCGCCGGCGATCGAGCGGGCGTTGATCCTGCCGGCCTCGACGGCGAGGTAGCACCTTCCCCTCTGTCTCCGTCAGGGGGACAGGGTGGCGACCGCCCTCGCGTCGGGATCGTCGCGCAATGCCAGCGACAGGCTGGTCGGCGGCGTGGCGGCGGGCGGCAGGTCGATCGTCGTGCCGGTGAAACCGTCCGGCACCGCCGTCCGCTCCGGACCGCCGGTGCCGACGTCGCGGATCAGGAACAGGTTGCTGCCGCTGACCGTGCAGCGCACCGGATCGCACGCGAAGCCGCCGAGCGTCGGCAGCCGGACGAGCGTCGCCAGCTTCTGCCACTCGCCGGTGGCGTCGCCGCGCTTCAGGCGGAAGCGTAGCGGGCCATAGGCGGAGGGGCCGAGCGCCGTGCCGGGCGAGACGGTGGCGACCGCGACCTGCGCGTCCTGCAGGCGGAGCGGTACGGTCGTCGTCAGGCGATCGTCCGCGGCGGCGATCTCCACCGTATCACCGGGCGAGAAGCGGCCGGCGGTGCGGAGCGAGAAGGTCAGGCGCGCGTCCTGCGCGATCAGGTCGGCGCCCTCCAGTCGCAGCGGCATCGGACCGGGAGATGCGGCGCGCTCCACGGATTTGGCGACGAGCGACGCCTGCGGTCGCGGCGGCGCGACCTTTTCCGTACATGCGGCCTTGTCGCCGAGCGCGAAGGCCGGGCCATCGAACGGCGTGAAGCCCCAGATGCCGTGCAGCACGCCGGGCGCGGCGGTGTCCACGTCGGGCGGCGCGCTGCCGGCGAGGACGTAGCCACCCTTTGCGGCATCGACCGCGACCGGCAGGTCGATGCTCGCCCCGCCCGCCTTGCGCACGCGCAGCGCCATCCCTCGTGGATAGTCGGTCGCGAACACCAAAGGCGCACCGCTGACCGGCAGCACCACTCCGGGCCGGTAGAGGCATAGCGCCGCGTTGGTCGCGGGCTGGAGCGGCGGCAGTTTCGGCGCGGACACCGGCGGCAGTGCGACGACCAGTACCGATTGCGGCCGGCGGAAGGACGGCACGGCATTAAGCAGCAGGTCGGTCGCGCCGCTGCGCTGCTCGCTGAGTGCGGGAATGAACTGCAACTGCGCCGACTGGAACGCGCCGAAGATGCGCGCGAGGTCGCGGACGACGCCGATATAGGGGCTGTAATAGCCGTATCCGCCTTGCGGCGTAGCGCTGAGTTGCAGGGCGAGGTCGACCGGCGCACCCGCCAGCGTCTCCGCGATCGAACTCGTCTGGCTGTCGGCGAGGACGACGGCGTTGCTGCTCTGCGTCAGGCAGGCTGCCTGCGTATCCGCCTGACGCAGCAGGCAATTGGTATCGAGCTTCACCGCGAGGCTTTGCGCGAGTTGCGGCGAAACCTCCGCGATCCGGGTCGCGTCGTAGCGGTGGATGCCGTCGAGGAACGCCGCCAGCCGCGCACGATCGAGCATCGCCTGATTGAGTTCCTGCGACGCGCGCACGAACGCGCCGGGCCGGTCGCGGACCGCCGCCGTCACCGCGCCGATCGCACCGCCGATGTCGGGAACCAGAAAGACCAATGCCTGCTCCGCGCCCTTCGGCACGACGGTGTCGATGATGGCCTTTTTCGGCTGCCACGTCTCCGCCTGCGTCAGCCAGTCCTTGGGCGGCGGGTTGGTCGCACCACGCAGGAAGGCGAGCACCATCAGATAGTGTGCGCCCTGTTCCGGCGGCAGATCGACCGCCACGCGGATACGGTCGCCTGCGGTCAGGTTAGGCACCTGCGACAGCGGCAGCGTGACGCTCCCGTGCCTGACCGAGACCCGGAGAGTGGGGCCGACGAGATCGAACTGCCCGGTCTGCGCGGCGGCGGGCCCGGCCGCAGTGACGAGGGCGGCCAGCACCGCGATGACGGTAAACAGATGCCGGATCATGGCCTTGGCGGAAGCGGGTACTGACACGGGTGCTGCTGTAGCTTGACGCAGGCGTGTCGCCAAATCGCGTGGATCAATACACCCTCTCACCCACCACGTTGCCGGTCGGGCTGTACCGGCACACCAGATATTCGTCGCGATCATCGCCGGCCATCGCGCAGCCCATGCGCTGCGAATTGCGCCAGACGATCTGGGCATAATGGCTGGCGTCCTGATACCGGCCGGTACGACTATAGGCGGGCGTGACGCCGTTGACGAACGCCTGCCGCTCGTCGAGCCAGTGGCCCAGCATCTCGGCATAGGTGTAGGCGCGGGTCGTGCCGGTCCACAAATTCTCCCCCTCCCGCGTCGGCCCCCTCGGCTGTTCGGCATGCTGGAACCGGCCGGTGTACGTCATCTGCCGCGCATAGGCGCGGGCGCTGGTCGCGAGATTCTCGTCCCACGTCAGCAGGGGCAGGCCCAGCGTGGCGCGCTCGGCATTCTGGCCGTCCAGCATCGTCGTCCGCAACAGCGCCGCGCCGCGCGGGGCCGGTGCGCTGTCGATCCGCCGTTCCACCACGCGCGGCGGACCGTCCGCGCAGGATGCGAGCATCAGCAGCGCCGCAATCCAGAGCTTTCCACGCATCCCTCGCATCTCCATAGACCCATCCGATGACCGCACCCGATCTGGCCCTCTACGTCCATTGGCCGTTCTGCATATCGAAATGCCCCTATTGTGATTTCAACAGCCACGTCCGCGATTCCGTCGATCAGGCGGCATGGCGCGACGCGATGCTGGCGGATCTGGCGTATGAGGCGGCGCTGACGCCGGGCCGGCGGCTGGGATCGATCTTCTTCGGCGGCGGCACCCCGTCGCTGATGCCCCCCGCCACCATCGCAGCGGTGCTGGCGGCGGCGGAGCGGGCGTGGGGCTTCGCGGACGACGTAGAGATCACGCTGGAGGCGAACCCGTCATCCGTCGAGGCGGCGCGTTTCGCCGATCTGGCGAGCGTCGGGGTCAATCGCGTGTCGCTGGGCCTGCAATCGCTGCGGAACGAGGCGCTGCACTTTCTGGGCCGTGCGCACGACGTGGACGAGGGGCTGGCGGCGCTCGCGACCGCGCAAGCTGCCTTCGCACGCGTCAGTTTCGACCTGATCTACGCGCTGCCCGGACAGACGATGGGCGAATGGCAGGCGGACCTGACCCGGGCGCTGGCGCTGGGGACCGAGCACCTGTCGCTGTATCAATTGACGATCGAACCGGGCACGCGCTTCGCCACCGACGCGGCGGCGGGGCGGCTGACGATCCCCGATGGCGACTCGGCGGCCGACCTGTACGAGGCAACACGGGCGATGACGGCGACGGCGGGGCTGCCGGCCTATGAAACGTCGAACCATGCCCGTCCGGGCGCGGAGAGCCGCCATAATCTGACATACTGGCGCTATGGCGATTATGCCGGCATCGGGCCGGGCGCGCACGGACGGCGCGGCACGCTGGCGACGGTGCGCCACAAGAAGCCGGAAAACTGGCTGGGCGCGGTCGCGCGCAACGGCCACGGCGCGCAGGTCGAGGACCCGCTCACCCCCCATACCCGCGCGGTCGAGGCGCTGCTGATGGGCCTGAGACTGGCGGAGGGCGTGGACCTGTCACGGATCGCGGCGCTGGCGGGCGGCTTCGCTCCACTGGACTGGCGCGCGATTGAGCGGCTGTCGGCGCTGGGGCTGATCGTCGCGACACCGGATCGGCTGCGCGTGACCGGAGCGGGAGCGCTGCTACTCGACGCGATCCTGACCGAGGTCGTGGAAACGCGCGTCGTCGCCTAGCGCAGACGGCATGCCGTCGACACCGCCAGTCCGTTGCCAAAATCGCGGCAATCCCAGCGCGGGTCGCGGGCAAAATCCGGATTGCGGGGAGCATCGCCCAGATGCGGCGTGTTCGCGACCCACAGGATCACCGTCCCCGCTGCATGGCCCGCCCGCGCAAGGACATGGCCGCTGGCATTGACATGGGCGGGCACGATGATCTGGCGCACGGCGACGCGCCGCCCCGCGCGATCGAAGAAGAAGCGCGCGACCTGCGCCATCCGGCCGGTGTCGGACCGTTCGGCGTCGGGGTCGCTCCACACGAACACCAGTTCGCGAACGGGCTGCTGCATCAGCCATTCGCTGGGGCGTTCCAGATTGAACGAATGGCGCTGATCCGCCTCCTGCGCGCCGAGGGACGAGCCGACCAGCCCCACCGCGCCGACGATCATCGCGAGGAACGCCGCCGCGACGGCCGGTGCGTTGAAGCGAAGCGCCCACCGCGCCCAGACCGCGACGCCGAACAGCAGGGCCGGACAGGACGGCAGCAGATAACGAGGCGCGAAACCGGGACGATAGACGCCGATCACGAAGAACAGCAGCACCGCGACGACGCCACTGATACCCAGCCACGCCTCCGGTGACGGGTTGAGGCTCAACGACCCGCCGAACCCCGACCGGCCTCTCCTCAATCGCTCGACCAGCGTCCACAGCATCGCCGCGACGCCGATCCCGGCGAACAGTGGCGTTCCCGCAAGCACGCCGGGCAGGCTGACGATGCTGGACCACGGGATCGTATAGCTGCTGCCGACATAGCCGCCCGTGAACCGCAGCACGAACGGCAGATGCACCGCCATCCATGCGAGCAGGACGGCGAATGGTGCCAACGCGGGCCAGGTCGCCAGCGCGCGCCGCGGCCGCGTGCCGACGACGATCAATCCCTGCACCAGCCCGATCAGCAACGCCCAGTAGTGCGTCAGTCCCATCGCCGTCGTGATCGCCGTCCAGATCAGCATCCGCGACGTGGTCGTGCGGCGCATCGCCGCCACGAAGGCGATGCCCTGCGCCGTCGCCTGGAACGCCAGCAAGGAATACGGCCGCGCATCGCTCGACAGGATCGGGGCCGGCAACCACAATAACGACGTACAGGCCCAGAGCAGGCGGATGTCGCGATCCGGATGGCCGCGCCACAGGATCATCGCCGGCACCGCCAATGACAGGATCAGGCTGGGCAGGCGCAACGCCACGTCGCTGGTCCCCGCGACGCGCGCCCACAGCCACAGCGGCGCGTAGAACAACGGCCCGGTCAGTTCACCGCGCAACCAGACCCATAACCCCGCCAGATCGCGTTGGCTGGCGATCACGCCGGTGAAGGTCTCGTCGAACCAGAGCGGCGCCTGCCGGTTGAACAACAATCGCGTCGCAACACCGAGCACCAGCGCCGTCGCGAGCAGCGCCGGCCGCCAGTGCCGCGCCGCCGCCTGCTCGGCGACGAGGACGAACCGCGGCGTGCGGACGGCAGAGATGCTGGTCGCCATGATACCCGCTTACGGGCGAGCGGTGTGCGAATGGTTAATGCAATGCGAATGGTGAGGGTCGCCAATCCCTCCGTCATTGCGAGCGCTGCAATCCTACAAGAAGTTGTACGGGTCAACATCCACCGTCACGCGCGCCTTCGCGGGCCATTCCAGTCCGCCCAGCCATCCGCGGATCACATCCTGCACATCGAGCGCCCGGCGGGCATGGACGAGCAAGCGATATCGGTGCCGCCCGCGCAGCATCGCCAGCGGCGCGGGCGCAGGGCCGTAGACGTGCATGCCGTCTACCTTCGGCGCGGTCCGGCCGACGAGGCGGGCGATCTCCAGCGCGCAGGGCTGATCCTCCGACGACACCACGATCGCGGCATAACGGCCAAACGGCGGCGCGCCCGCCTCCCGCCGGGCTTCCGTCTCCGCGGCGTAGAAGGTTTCGGCGTCGCCGGTAATCAGCGCCTGCATCACCTGCGCCTGTGGGCTGTGCGTCTGGATCAGTACGCGGCCGGGCTTCTCCCCCCGGCCCGCACGTCCCGACACCTGCCGGATCTGCTGGAAGGTACGCTCGGCGGCGCGCAGATCGCCGCCCTCCAGTCCGAGATCGGCATCGACTACGCCCACGAGCGTCAAATTGGGAAAGTGATATCCCTTGGTGACGAGTTGCGTGCCGACGACGATGTCGATGTCGCCCGCCTCCATCCGGCCGACGAACTCCGCCGCCTTGGCGGGCGACCAGATCGTGTCGCTCGTCACGACTGCGGTCTTCGCGTCCGGGAATAGCAGCGCCACCTCGTCGGCGATGCGTTCGACGCCGGGGCCGCAGGCGACCAGCGTATCCTCGCCCTTGCACTCCGGGCAGGCGCGCGGGACGGGTTCGACATGGCCGCAGTGATGGCACGCCAGCCGCCGCGTCAGCCGATGTTCCACCATCCACGCGGTGCAGTTCGGGCATTGGAAGCGATGGCCGCACGTTCGGCAAAGGGTCAGCGGCGCATAACCGCGGCGGTTGAGGAACAGCAGCGATTGCTCGCTCCTCTCCAGCGTCTCGGTCAGCGCGGTGACGAGGCGGGGTGCGAGCCAGCGTCCCCGCTCCGGCGGCTCCGCGATCAGGTCGATCGCGGCGATGTGCGGCATCTCCGCCGGGCCGTAGCGGTCGGGCAGCTTCAGTTCGGCGTATCGGCCAAGTGCGACCTGTTGCCGCGTCTCGATCGCGGGCGTCGCCGAGGCGAGGATCACCGGGCATTGTTCGAACTTGCCGCGCATCACCGCCACGTCGCGCGCGTGATAATGGACGCCCTCCTCCTGCTTGAAGCTGGTCTCATGCGCCTCGTCGACGACTATCAGGCCGAGATTGGCGTAGGGCAGGAACAGCGCCGAGCGCGCCCCGACCGTCACCAGCGCGCGGCCCTCCGCGATCGCTCGCCACGCGCGGCGGCGCTGGGTCGAACGCAGGCCGGAATGCCACGCGACAGGTTCGACGCCGAACCGGTCGTGAAATCGCTTCAGGAACGGCTCGGTCAGCGCGATCTCGGGCAGCAGGACCAAAGTCTGGCGACCCTGACGGATCGCCTCCGCCACCGCCTCGAAATACACCTCCGTTTTCCCCGAACCGGTGACGCCGTCGAGCAGCGTCGGCTCGAACCTGTGGTCCGCGACCGCGGCGACGAGCGCCGCGGCTGCTTTGGACTGGCCGGAGTTGAGCGTGGGGACGGCATGATCTGGATCGGGCGGGACGAAGGGGCTGTCGATATCGACCTCGACCGCCTCGATCGCGCCCGCCTTGACGAGGCCGCGGATGACGGCGTCGGACACGTCGGCGATCGTCGCCAGTTCGCGGATCAGACCCTGTCGGTCGGCGATCCGCTCTAAGGCCTGCTGGCGCTGCGGCGTCAGGCGTGGGGGCACCTCGCCGGTCGCGCGATATTCGGTGACGGTCCGCGCTCCTTCCAGCGCCGAGGTGGAGGCGAGACACATGCGCAGCACCGACGCGGGGCTGGCGAGGTAGTAATCCGCCGTCCACTCCACGAGCCGGCGGAGCGGCGCGCGCAGCGGCGGCACGTCGGCGACGGCGAGCAGGTTGCGGAGGCGATTGTCGCCGACCTCCGCGTCGGACGGCATCCGCTCCGGCTCCCACGCCACGCCCAGCAACTGGCGCGGCCCTAGCGGCGCGACCACGATCGATCCGGGCTCGACCTCGGTACCATGCGGCACGCGGTAGTCGAGCGGGCCCAGAGCGGCATTGAGCAGGAGGACGCGGGCGCGGGTCATGCACCAGTCATATGGCGACGGATCGACTCGCGCGAAAGGCTGGGCGGTGGCAGGGAGAGGGAATGGAGTTGCCCTTCCCCCTTGCCGAAGATTGGGCCGCGCATCTGGCGCGCGATCGGCGGCGGTCGGAGCATACGGTCAGGGCGTACCGCGCCACCGCCGTGCGGCTGCTGCGGTTTCTGGGTGAACACTGGGGCGGTGTGGTGACGCAGGAGGCGCTGGGCGGCGTCAGCGCGGCCGACCTGCGCGCGTTCCTGGCGTGGCGGCGGACTGACGGGCTGGGCAACGCCTCCGCCGCGCGCGAACTGTCGGCGGTGCGTGGATTTCTGGCCTTCGCGGGTGCGGACGCGCCGCGTCTACGCGGGCCGAAGGTGGCGAAGGGCGTACCGCGGCCGGTCGCCCCCGCCGATGTTCTCGCGCTGGCGGGCGAGGTCGCGGACGATGCGAGCGCACCTTGGATCGGCGCGCGCGACTGGGCGGTGCTGCTGCTGCTGTATGGCGCGGGGCTGCGGATCGGCGAGGCGATGGCGCTGACCGCGTCGGTGCTGCCGCTGGGCGAGACGCTGACCGTGACGGGCAAGCGCGCCAAGACCCGCGTCGTGCCGTTGCTGCCGCAGGTGCGGACCGCGATCGACGACTATGTCGCGCAGGTGCCGTGGCGGCTGGACCGCGACGCAGCACTGTTCCGCGGCGCGCGCGGCGGTACCCTGTCAGCGGGGGTGGTCCGGGCGGCGGTGCAGCGTGCGCGCGCCGGTCTGGGGCTGGGGGAGCGGACGACGCCGCACGCGCTCCGCCACAGTTTCGCGACTCACCTGCTGGGACGCGGCGCCGACCTGCGCGCGTTGCAGGAGTTGCTGGGCCATGCCAGTCTGTCCTCGACGCAGGTCTATACCTCGGTCGATGCCGCGCACCTGCTCGACGTCTACCGCAACGCCCATCCGCGAGCGTGAGGGAAGAAATCAGCGTTCCGCGCGCGGCTTCCAGGTGGTGACGCGATAGATGTACCAGCCGATGATCGCCACCGTCAGCGCCGCCGCGAGCGGCCCGACATAGCGGTCGAGCAATTCGAACCGGCGATCGAGGTACACGCCTGCCAGCGCCAGCACCGCATTCCAGATCGCCGATCCGCCCGCCGTCGCGATCAGGAAGCGCCAGTGCGGCATGCAGGACATGCCGGCGGGGAGGGACACCATCGTGCGGAAGGTGGGCATGAAGCGGAACACGAACACGACCCAGCCACCGCGATCGTGGAAGAAGCGGGTGATGTTCTCGACATCCTCCCAGTCCAGCGTCAGCCACCGGCCCCAGCGGTCGACGAACGGCCGCAATCCCTGATAGCCGAACTTCCGTCCCACCGCGTACCAGAAGTAGTTGCCGACGACGGTGCCGATCGTCCCCGCCGCGATCAGCCAGCCGAGCGTCATGTGCCCACGCGCGACCGCCATGCCGCCAAGGCCCATGATGACCTCCGACGGGATCGGCGGAAATATGTTCTCCAGCGCCATCAGGAAGACAATGCCGAGATAACCGCCCCGCGCGATCAGATCGATGATGAAGTCGGTCATGCCGGAAACCGGGCGTGGGCGGGTTTATGGTCCGGATACATCGCGCCTCAACGCGGCAGGCGCGCATTCCGTTCGCCGACTTTCGACTCGCCGACCTTCGCCTCGATCGCGTCCCAGATCATGCCCGCGACGTCGGTGCCGTCGAACTTTTCGATCGCAACGATGCCGGTGGGCGAGGTGACGTTGATCTCCGTCAGCCATTCGCCGCCGATCACGTCAATCCCGACGAAGATCAGCCCGCGTGCTTTCAGTTCGGGGGCGAGCGCGGCGCAAATCTCCCGCTCGCGCGCGGTCAGCCCGGTCTTTTCCGCCGAACCGCCGACCGCGAGATTGGAGCGGATTTCCCCCTCCCCCGGCAACCGGTTGATCGCGCCCGCAACCTCTCCGTCGACCAGTACGATCCGCTTGTCCCCCTTCGCCACGGCGGGCAGGAACGCCTGGATCATGTGCGGTTCGCGCCACGTCTGGTTGAAGACCTCGATCAGCGCGGACAGGTTCGCGCCGTCCCGACCGACCTTGAAGATCGCCTTGCCGCCATTGCCGTGCAACGGCTTGACGACGATCTCGCCGTGCTTCGCGAGAAACGCCTTCGCTTCCTCCAGCGAGCGCGTCACCAGCGTGGGCGGCATGAAGCGGGCGAAGTCGAGCACCCAGACCTTTTCCGGCGCGTTGCGGACGCTGGCCGGATCGTTGACCACCAGCGTCCGGTCGGCGATCCGCTCCAGCAGATGCGTCGCGGTGATGTAGCCGAGGTCGAAGGGCGGGTCCTGTCGCATCAGCACGACGTCGGCCTGTTCGCCCAGATCGAGCGACACTGGCTGCCCGAAGCGGAAATGATCGCCGTCGACGCGCTGCACCGTGACAGGATGGGCGTTGGCCCACAGCCGCCCGTCGGACCAGTTCAGATCCTCCGCAGAATAGTGGAACAGCCGATGTCCGCGCGCCTGCGCCGACAGCATCAGCGCGAACGTCGAGTCTCCGGCGATGTTGATGCCGGCGAGCGGGTCCATCTGGACGGCGACGGTGAGGGTCATGCACGGCTCCTGAAATCTGCCGCGCATGTAGGGGGGCGACGCCGCGAAGTCACCCGAGCCCTAGCCGATCCACGCATTCTCGATGTGCCGCGGCCGTGTGCCGGGTGCGAGCAGGATCACATCGACGCGGATATCGTCGCCCGGCCCGGCGTAACGCGGCATCAACACCTCCGCCGCCGCCGCAACACGGGCCAGCCGGCGCTCGTCGATCGCATGATCCAGTTCGGCGGCACTGCGACGCGTCTTCACCTCGACGAACGCGATCAGATTGCCCTTTCGCGCGACGAGATCGACCTCGCCGGCCGGCGTGCGGACGCGCCGGTCGAGAATGGTCCAGCCTTTCAGTCGAAGCCACCAGCCTGCCAGCCGCTCGCCTCGGCGGCCGGCGGCTTCTGCGGTGCGGCGATCGGGTGTGGAACGAGGCATCGCGGCAGCGTGGCGGAGCGCACGCCCGCGCTCAAGCGCCATGACCTCGCCCGGTCAGGCGGCGTCGGCCCAGAGCCACTCCAGCGCCTCCTCCCGACGGTCGAAGATGCGGTGCTTGTCGGCGGACGACAGACGCCTGGCCTGCAACCGGTGCAGCGATCCCGATACGACGAGGGCGATCTTGCGCGACGGCGAATCGGGTCGGACAATCTTGGCGAATTCCGCCGCCGCGTGCTGGGGCAGGATGTTCTTGCCGCTCATGTCGACGATCGTCCGGAACTCGCCGTAGGTCGCCCCCGCACCGATCATCGCGCGAATGGTTCTTTCCAGATCGGCAAGAAACGTCACCGCCATCGGCTGGTCCCATGTTCCCGTCAACTCCACATGCAAGAAGTTTCGAACAGGATCGGTTTCAAATCTGTAGCGGCCGTCAGCCACGATACTCTCCAGCAACGATGATGATTGTCGATGACGGCTTTCTTCTCGCACAACACGTTTAAACAATTATGTTCGCAACATGAATTAGTTCGCACCGGCTTTCCGGGCGAGCGCCCTTGCATAGAGCGACTTCCGGTCAAGCCCGAACGCCTTCGCGACCTCGCCTGCCGCCTGGGATGTCGTGAGGCGCGTCAGCGCATCCGCCAGCGCGGCGTCGACATCGCGCGCGTCGGCCGGTGCGGCGGCTTGCGGCGGCGCGACAACGACCGCGATCTCCCCCTTCGGTGCGGCCTCGGCATAGCGCGCGGCCAGCATCGAGAGCGTGCCGGTGACCGCCTCCTCGAACCGTTTGGAGATTTCGCGGGTGACAGCGGCATCGCGGTCCCCAAGCCCCGCCGCCAGCGCCGCCAGACAGGCGGCCAGTCGCGGACCCGATTCGTAGAGGACCAGCGTGGCGCGCACGCCCGCGATCTCCGCGATGGCGTCGGCCCGCGCCTTTTCCTTGGGCGGCAGAAATCCCAGAAACAGGAACCGGTCGGTCGGCAACCCCGCCAGAGTCAGAGCCGCCACTGCCGCGCAAGGGCCGGGGATCGTCGCGACCAGATGCCCCGCCGCACGCGCATCGCGGACCAGCTTGTAACCGGGATCGGAGATCAACGGCGTGCCCGCGTCCGATACCAGCGCGACGATCTCCGTCGCCATGCGCGCGATCAGGCCGGGGCGGACCCCTTCCGCATTGTGATCGTGATAGGGCGTCATCGGCGTCTTGATGCCGATATGCCGCAGCAATCCGGCGGTGACGCGGCTGTCCTCCACCGCGATCACGCCGGCTGCGCCCAGAACCGCCGCCGCGCGGGGCGACAGATCGCCGAGATTGCCGATGGGGGTGGCGACGATGTACAGCCCGGGAAGAAAATCTTGCATGGGGACGTACATGGCAGAGGCCGCATCGATGCCGCAACGGGCGTTCCGCCGCGTGCACTGGACCGCGTTGGCGACAGCCGGACTGCTCGGGGGGTGCCAGACGGTGTTGCCGCGTGGTGTAGAGCCGCCTGCGCCGACGACGCGCGCGCCGGTCGCCGCGGCTCCACGCGTCGATACGGGCGTGCAGGCGGGACTGCCGCGCGACGAGGGGCGCAACCGCGTCGCGCTGCTGGTGCCGCTCAGCGGCAGCAATGCGGGCGTGGGCCAGTCGATCGCCAACGCGACGATGCTGGCACTGCTCGACACGCAGAACCGGTCGGTGCGGATCACCAACTACGACACCGCCACGGGCGCGGCGAATGCGGCGCAGCGCGCGATCGCGGAGGGCGCGCAATTGATCCTGGGACCGTTGCTGGCGGACGACGTCCGCGCGGTGGCCCCGGTCGCGAAGGCGGCCAAGGTGCCGGTGCTGAGCTTCTCCAACGACACCGGCGTCGCGGGCGGCGGCACCTATGTCATGGGCTACGTCCCGGCACAGTCGGTGGACCGGGTCGTCAGCTATGCGCGCGGTCGCGGCGTGACGAGCTTCGCGGGGCTGGTGCCCAACGGCCTGTACGGGGAACGCGCGTCGACCAGCTTCTTGCGCGCGGTCGAGAGTGCGGGCGGACAGGTCGTATCGCTTCAAGCCTATGGTCGCACGTCGGGCGGCATGACGACGGCGGTGCAGCGGCTGAACGCCAAGGCTCCGTATGATGCGGTGCTGATCGCCGATGGCGGCGCGACCGCGGCGGCGGCCGCGCCGCTGGTCAAGCGCGGCGTCGGCGCGGGCACGCGTATTCTCGGCACCGAACTGTGGAACAGCGAAGCGAATATCGGTTCGCGGGCGGCGCTGACCGGGGCGTGGTATGCCAGCGTATCGAACGGCCTATACCGGCAATATGCAACGAAATACCGTGCCCGGTTCGGGGCGGCACCGTATCGGCTGTCGAGCCTCGGCTACGATTCCGTGCTGCTGACTGTGCGGATATCGCGCGACTGGGCGGTGGGGACGCCATTCCCGGAGGCGCGGCTGCGCGACGGCGACGGTTTCGCCGGCATCGACGGTGCGTTCCGTTTCGGACGCGACGGCGTCGCCGAACGCGCGCTGGAGGTTCAGGAGATTCGCGGCGGCACGGCGGTCACGGTGTCACCGGCCCCGGGCGGGTTCGGGAAGTAACGAAGGCAATCATCCGTCATGCCGGGCTGGTCCCGGCATGACGCGATGGACCGATCAGCCGGCGTGTTCGGCGAGAACCGTCAGCCCCTTGTCGTTGACCTCCGCGAAGCCGCCCTGGATCGCGATCGTCTCGGCTGCGCCACCGGCGGTGCGAAAGACCTGGATCGCGCCGTCGCGCACGGTGGACATGAAGGGCGCATGCCCCTCCAGCACGCCGAAGTCGCCCTCCGTGCCGGGGACGACGACCATATGGACCTCCTCCGACCGGACGAGCTTTTCGGGGGTGACGAGTTCGAAGTGCAGCATGGTCTGTTACCTTCTCCCCTCCCGCAGCCGAGGGAGAGCCTTTCCGAAGAAGCGCAGGCAGTCGACCGGCCCTCCCGCAGCGGGAGGAGCCGGTCGTCGATTACGCGTCCTGCGCCATCTTCTCGGCCTTGGCGACGACCTCGTCGATGCCACCGACCATGTAGAAGGCCGCTTCCGGAAGATGGTCGTACTCGCCGTCGACGACAGCCTTGAACGAGCGGATCGTATCTTCGATCTGCACGAACTTGCCGGCGATGCCCGTGAAGACCTCGGCGACGTGGAACGGCTGCGACAGGAAACGCTGGATCTTGCGGGCGCGCGTGACGGTCAGCTTATCCTCTTCGGACAGTTCGTCCATGCCGAGGATGGCGATGATGTCCTGCAACGACTTGTAGCGCTGGAGCAGCGACTGCACCGCGCGAGCGGTATCGTAATGCTCCTGACCGACGACGCGCGGTTCGAGCACGCGCGACGTGGAGTCGAGCGGATCGACCGCCGGATAGATGCCCAGCTCCGAGATCGCGCGGTTGAGCACGGTCGTCGCGTCCAAGTGAGCGAACGACGTCGCGGGGGCCGGATCGGTCAGATCGTCCGCGGGAACGTAGACGGCCTGCACCGAGGTGATCGACCCCTTGTTGGTCGACGTGATCCGCTCCTGCAACGCGCCCATGTCCGTCGACAGCGTCGGCTGATAGCCCACCGCCGACGGGATGCGACCGAGCAGTGCCGACACTTCCGCGCCCGCCTGCGTGAAGCGGAAGATGTTGTCGACGAAGAAGAGCACGTCCTGCCCTTCCTGATCGCGGAAATATTCGGCGATGGTCAGGCCCGAAAGGGCGACGCGGGCGCGGGCGCCGGGCGGCTCGTTCATCTGGCCGAACACCAGCGCGACCTTCGAACCCTCCGACTGCGGATTGCCGTCGGCATCCTTGGCGATGACGCCCGCGTCGAGGAATTCGTGGTACAGATCGTTACCCTCGCGGGTACGCTCGCCGACGCCCGCGAACACCGAGGTGCCGCCATGGCCCTTGGCGATGTTGTTGATGAGTTCCTGGATCAGCACGGTCTTGCCGACGCCGGCGCCGCCGAACAGGCCGATCTTGCCGCCCTTCGCGTACGGCGCGAGCAGATCGATGACCTTGATGCCGGTGACCAAAATCGCGTTCTCGGTCGACTGGTCGACGAACAGCGGCGCGGGCGCGTGGATCGGGTTGCGCATGTCGGTCGCGACCGGACCACGCTCATCGATCGGCTCGCCGATGACGTTCAGGATGCGGCCGAGCGTCGCCGGGCCGACCGGCACGGAGATCTGCGCGCCTGTGTCGCGCACGCTCTGGCCGCGGGTCAGACCCTCGGTCGCGTCCATCGCGATCGTGCGGACGGTGTTCTCACCGAGATGCTGGGCGACTTCGAGAACGAGGCGGCTACCGTTGTTGTCGGTCTCCAGCGCCGACAGGATCGCCGGCAACTGCTCGGGGAAGTGCACGTCGACGACCGCGCCGATGATCTGCGAGATCGTGCCGGTGGTGTTGCTGCTGCCCGTCGACTGCGTCGGGCGGATGTCGTCTACGACGGTTGCCATTGCGGTTCTTCCTGCTTCGAAACTTTTAGAGCGCTTCGGCGCCCGAGATGATCTCGACCAGTTCGGTCGTGATCGCGGCCTGACGGGTGCGGTTATACTGGATCGACAGGCGGTTTATCATGTCGCCCGCGTTCTTCGTCGCGTTTTCCATCGCGTTCATGCGGCTGCCCTGCTCCGACGCCGCGTTTTCCAGCAGCGCGCGGAAGATCTGGATCGCGACGTTGCGCGGCAGCAGGTCGGCAAGGATCGCCTCCTCGCTCGGCTCGTACTCGGTCACCGCCGCCGGGGCATCGGCCTTGCCGGTCGCGCCCTTGATGCTGGACAGCGGCACCGGGACGAGCTGGATCCCGGTCGGCTCCTGCACCAGCGCCGAGACGAACTTGGCGTAGAACAGGTGCGCAACGTCGAACTCGCCAGCGGTGAAGCGGGCGATCACGTCGTCGGCGATCGCGCGCGCATCGTCGAACGCCAGCTTCTTGATGTGGCCCATCTCGTGATCGGCGGCGATCATCGTCGGGTAGAAACGGCGCAACACGCGGCCCTTCTTGCCGGCGATGTAGAACTTCACCGTTTTGCCGTCCGCGATCAGCGCGTCAGCCTTCTTGCGGGCGGCGCGGACGATGTTCGTGTTGAACGCGCCCGCGAGGCCGCGCTCGGAAGTGGCGACGACGATCAGGTGGACCTGATCCTTGCCGGTACCCGCCAGCAGCGGCGATGCGCCCGGCGCGATGCCGACGCGGCCGGCAATGCTGGCCATCACGCCTTCCAGCCGATCGGCATAGGGGCGCGCGGCGACCGCCGCCTCCTGCGCACGGCGCAGCTTGGCGGCGGCCACCATCTTCATCGCCTTGGTGATCTTCTGGGTCGATTTGACCGAGTTGATCCGAACCTTGAGGGCCTTCAAACTTGCCATCTTACGCCAGTCCGTCCGCGAGTTCAGTCATTCGGACCGGCCCGGCGAGCCAATCCTCGTAACGCTTGAACACCGCGCGCGTATAATCCTGCGCGTGGTGATGATCGAACGCCGCCCGGTCGGTCCAGCGCTCGTAGATGTAGAGCCGGGGCGATCCGTCAGCAGCCGGATGCGGATCGAACCGCTCACAGCCAGTTTCCGCCCGCGTCGCAGAAACGATCCCGGCCACCGCCCGACACGCCGCATCGAAACAGTCGGATTTGAGATCGATCTCCGCGAGATAGGTCAACGCCACCTACGCGAAGGTCTTCGCGAATTGGTCCAGCGCAGCCTTCAGCCCAGACTTCGCCTCGTCGCCCAGATCGCGCGTCTCGCGGATCTTGGTCAGGACGCCGGCATGGTTGGCGCGCAGATCCTGCAGCATCGCGGCTTCATACCGGGTCACGTCGGCGACCGGCACCGTGTCGAGATAGCCTTGCGTACCGGCGAAGATCGACGCGGTCTGCTCCTCGAACGGCATCGGCGAGAACTGCTTCTGCTTCAGCAGCTCGGTCAGGCGCGCGCCGCGGTTCAGCAGCTTCTGCGTCGACGCGTCGAGGTCCGAGCCGAACTGCGCGAACGCCGCCATCTCGCGATACTGCGCCAGCTCGAGCTTGATCGAGCCGGACACCTTCTTCATCGCCTTGGTCTGCGCGGCGGAGCCGACGCGGCTGACCGACAGGCCGACGTTGATCGCCGGGCGGATGCCCGCGAAAAACAGGTCGGTTTCGAGGAAGATCTGGCCATCGGTGATCGAGATCACGTTGGTCGGAATGTAGGCCGACACGTCGCCCGCCTGCGTCTCGATGATCGGCAGCGCGGTCAACGAGCCGCCGCCATTGGCGTCCGACATCTTGGCGGCACGCTCCAGCAGGCGCGAGTGCAGATAGAACACGTCGCCCGGATACGCCTCACGGCCCGGCGGACGGCGCAGCAGCAGCGACATCTGGCGATAGGCGACCGCCTGCTTCGACAGATCGTCGAACACGATCAGCGCGTGCATGCCATTGTCACGGAAATACTCGCCCATCGCCGCGCCGGTATAGGGCGCGAGGAACTGGAGCGGAGCGGGCTCCGATGCGGTCGCGGCGACGACGATGGAATATTCCATCGCGCCATTCTCTTCGAGCGTCTTGACGAGCTGCGCCACCGTCGAGCGCTTCTGGCCGACAGCGACATAGACGCAATACAGCTTCTTGGATTCGTCGCTGCCGGAATTGACACCCTTCTGATTGATGAAGGTGTCGATCGCGACGGCGGACTTGCCGGTCTGGCGATCGCCGATGATGAGCTCGCGCTGACCGCGGCCGACCGGGACGAGGGCGTCGATCGCCTTCAGGCCCGACTGCATCGGCTCCGAGACCGACTGGCGCGGGATGATCCCGGGGGCCTTGACCTCGACCCGGCTGCGCTGGTCGCTGACGATCGGACCCTTGCCGTCGATCGGATTGCCGAGACCGTCCACGACGCGACCGAGCAGGCCCTTGCCGACGGGGACGTCGACGATCGTGCCGGTGCGCTTGACGGTGTCGCCCTCGCGGATTTCGGCGTCCGAGCCGAAGATCACGACGCCGACGTTATCGGCTTCGAGGTTGAGGGCCATGCCCTGCACGCCGTTGGCGAACTCGACCATCTCGCCCGCCTGGACGTTGTCGAGGCCGTAGATGCGTGCGATGCCGTCGCCGACCGACAGCACCTGACCGGTTTCGGAGACCTGCGCCTCGGTGCCGAAATTGGCGATCTGGTCCTTGATGACCTTGGAGATTTCTGCGGCGCGGATATCCATTATCTTCAGCCCTTCATCGCGCTGGCGAGCGCATTCAAACGGGTACGGATCGACGAATCGATCATCTGGGAACCGATGCGGACGACGAGCCCGCCGAGCAGCGCCGGATCGACCGACAGGTCGACCGACACCTCACGCCCGACACGGGTACGAAGCTGCTGCCGCAGTTCGGAAATTTGGTTCTCGTCGAGCGGGTGGGCGCTGGTCACCTCCGCCGACACTTCACCGCGGTAGCGCGAGGCGAGTTTGCGGAAGGCGCGAATGATCGCGGGAAGCTGCGCCAGACGGCGGTTCTCCGCGAGCACGCCGAGGAAGCTCTTCGTCGTGGCGTCGATCCCCAGCGCGTCGGCAGTGGCAAGCACCGCCTTCACCGCCGGACCGCGGCCGACCATCGGGCTGGTCGTCAGCGTGCGAAAATCGTCCGACTGCGCCAACGCGTCGCGCACCGTCGTCAGACTGGCCTCGACGGCGTCGATCGCCTTCGCGTCCTGCGCCAGCTCGAACAGCGCGAGCGCGTAGCGTCCACCCAGGCTCGCCTGGATGCCGCCGCCTGCAATACCTCCGGAAGTCTCCACGGACCTGGAATTCCTCGTCGCCGTAACGGATGATGCCCAACACCACGGGGCGCGCGAAACGCGCCTCCGAAGGGCTGGCGGGCGGCTAGCATGAGGTCCGCGATTGTGCAAGCCGTGCGGCTTCGTCGGCATCCGGCCAGCGGCTGTTCAGGCTGGGGACCATATCGCCCCCGCAACGAATGGAGAGCGGCGATGCGGGTCCGGGGCGTGGTGGCGGCGATGATGATGATGGCCTCCCCGGTCGCGGCGGAGACGATCCGCGTGACCGGCATGCTCCCCGCCGCCACGGCGGATGCGCCGATGCTCCGTACGATCGCCGTGGCCCGGTTCGGCGGGCCGGACGGCGATGCGGTTGCGGGCGTGATCGGCGCGCGGCTGGCGCAGGCGGATGACGAGCCGCGTCCGTTCTTCGATCTCGTCGCACGCCCCGGGGCGGCGGACGGGGTGATCGATGGTCAGGCCGGCGTCGACGTGGCGGAGAGCGGCTATTTCGAAACCCGCAAACGCTGCGCCGAGAAGGTGAAGAAGGAGTGCGTGCGGCACGAGCGATATCGCGTGGAATGTGTCCGGCGGAGCGTGTCCCTGCATGGCGACTGGCGGCTGGTGCGGCGGCGTGACGACCGGGTCCTGTTCGCCCGCCCGATCGCGCAGGAGGCGAGCGACGAGGCTTGCGAGGATTCGGGCACGCTGTCCGACGTGGGATCGACCGTCGACCGGATGCTGGCGGCGGTCGCGGCGCAGGTTCGTGTCGATGTCGCGCCGCATCGGGAGAGCTGGACGCCGCGCATCCGCGAGGGGCGCAACGGCATGACCGGGGCGGATGCCGCGATCTTCAAGGCGGCGGTGGGCTGGACGAAGACCGATGTCCCGGCCGCCTGCGACGCCTTCGCTGCGATCGAGGCCCGCGCGCCGCATCCGTCCACGCGCTACAATGTCGCGCTGTGCGCGGAATCACGCGGCGATTACGCCCGGGCGCAGGCGGGCTATGCCAGCGTAGCCGCATGGCTGCCGGGCGATGCCGACGACGCGCGGAAGGCACTTGGCCGGGTCGAGCGACTGATGGCCGGCGAGCGGCAGATGGCGGACGTGCAAAAGGCACGGAATGACGCCCGGCTTTGACCGCAAGCGGTGGCCCGGCTTTGACCGCAAGCGGCAGGATGCGGACGGGCGGCGAAGGGCGTAGGCCGGGCGACATGGACCGCATCGATCCCGACAGCGCCTGGGCCGCCTTTGCCGCGCGGGATCGCGCCGCCGACGGGCGCTTCGTCGTCGGCGTGCGGACGACGCGCATCTATTGCAAGCCGAGTTGCCCGGCGCGGCATCCCCGGCGGGAGAATGTCGACTTCTATACGGACGGTGCGGCGGCGCGGGCGGCGGGGTTTCGCGCATGCCTGCGCTGTACGCCGGACAGTGTCGGTCGCGATCGGACGGCGGTGGCCGCCGCCGCCGCGCTGCTCGAATCGGGTGACGCGATGACGCTGGCCGAGCTGGCGACACGGGTCGGCTATGCCCCGCATCATTTCCAGCGGCTGTTCACGCGGGCCACGGGCCTGAGCCCCGCAGCCTATGCGCGCGCACGACGCGAAGCCCGCGCGGTCGAGGCGCTATCGAGGGAGGACACCGTGACGGACGCGATCTACGAGGCGGGCTATACCGCGCCGAGTCGCTTCTACGACAGCGCCGCCGCCCGGCTGGGCATGACGCCGAACGCGTGGATCAAAGGAGGTGCCGGCGCGACGATCCGCTGGACGGTGGCGGCGACGACGCTCGGCCCGCTGATGATCGCCGCGACCGACAAGGGGCTGTGCCGCGTCGCGTTCGACGAGGATGAAGCGGCGCTGAAGGCACGCTTTCCCGCCGCGGAGGTAATCGCGGGCGGTGCGGCGCTGGCCGACCTCGCCGCGCGCGTCGTTGTGGAGGTGGAGCAACCCGCGGGGGCCGCCGACCTGCCGCTCGACGTGCGCGGCACCGTCTTTCAGGAAGCGGTGTGGCGCACGCTGCGGACGATCCCCCGGGGGGAGACGATCAGCTATGCCGAACTGGCGGCGATGGCGGGCCGGCCGGGTGCGGTGCGGGCGGCGGGCACCGCGTGCGGTGCGAATGGCGTGGCCGTGGTGATCCCCTGCCACCGGGTGACGAAGCGCGACGGATCGATCGGCGGCTATGCCTACGGCCCGGAACGGAAGCGGGCGCTGCTGGATCGCGAGCGTCCATGAGGCCGCGGCGTGCTGCCGGGAAACGGGGCAGCGGCGAAGCAGGTTTGGTTAGGCAAATGTAAAACCTTGGCGGTTAGTCCGGCATGCGAACAAGTTGAGGTCGCGGCATGAGTGCGTTCGGACGTCGAAACGGAATGGGGTCGGGTCAGGGAGCGCGACCGGCGTTCGGAGTCGCACGGCCGATGCAGGGTGGCGGCCCCGCGGCCCGCACCGAAACGGACGCTGGGCAGCAGGGCGGCCAGCAATTCCCCTCGATCGACATGCTGACGCCGATGCCGGGCGAATCGGACACCGTCTTCGCCGCACCGCAGGCCGATGCGATGCAGCGGCTGGCCGACCGTCAGGCCGCCAGCGGCGAAGCGGGATCGAGCCGCGTCGAGGGGTTCGAAGCCTCGATCCACAAGATCAAGGAGCAGGTGCTGCCGCGCCTGCTGGAACGCGTCGATCCGGAAGCCGCGGCGACATTGGGCAAGGACGAGTTGGCGGAAGAATTCCGGCCGATCATCCACGAGGTGCTGGCCGAACTGAAGCTGACGCTGAACCGCCGCGAGCAGTTCGCGCTGGAAAAGGTGCTGGTCGACGAACTGCTGGGTCTTGGGCCGCTGGAGGAATTGCTCGCCGATCCGGCGATCAGCGACATCATGGTCAACGGCCCCGACCAGACCTATGTCGAGCGCAAGGGCAAGCTGGAACTCGCCCCAATCCAGTTCCGCGACGAGGAGCATCTGTTCCAGATCGCGCAGCGGATCGTGAACTCGGTCGGTCGCCGCGTCGACCAGACCACGCCGCTGGCCGACGCCCGCCTGAAGGATGGGTCCCGCGTCAACGTCATCGTCCCGCCACTGAGCCTCCGCGGCACGGCGCTGTCGATTCGTAAATTCTCCGCCAAGCCGATCACGATCGACATGATGGCCGGCTTCGGTAGCATGTCGCCCAAGATGGCGACCGCACTGAAGATCGCGGGGGCCAGCCGCTTCAACGTCGTGATCTCGGGCGGTACCGGTTCGGGCAAGACGACGATGCTCAACGCCTTGTCGAAGATGATCGACCCGGGCGAGCGCGTGCTGACGATCGAGGACGCGGCCGAACTTCGCCTGCAACAGCCGCACTGGCTGCCGCTGGAAACCCGGCCCGCCAATCTGGAGGGTCAGGGCGAGATCAGCATCCGCGACCTCGTCAAGAACGCGCTGCGTATGCGCCCGGATCGCATCATCTTGGGCGAAATCCGCGGCAGCGAGTGTTTTGACATGCTCGCGGCCATGAACACGGGCCACGACGGATCGATGTGCACGCTCCACAGCAACAGCCCCCGCGAGGCGCTGGCGCGTATGGAGAACATGGTCATGATGTCCGATATCAAGGTCCCGAAGGAGGCGATCAGCCGCCAGATCGCCGATTCGGTCGATCTCATCATCCAGGTGAAGCGCCTGCGCGACGGTTCGCGCCGCGTGACCAACGTCACCGAGGTGATCGGCATGGAAGGCCCCGTCATCGTCACACAGGAACTCTTCAAGTTCGAATATCTGGACGAGTCGGCGGACGGCAAGATCCTCGGCGAGTATCGCTCGATGGGTCTGCGCCCCTACACGCTGGACAAGGCCAAGCAGTTCGGGTTCGATCAGGCGTATCTGGAGGCGTGCCTGTAGGGCGCTGTCCGCGTAGCCCATCGTCTTCGTCATGCCGGGCTCGTTCCGGCATCCGCCGTGCCGCATATGCTCAGGTGGCGGGTTCGCGACACCGTGGATGCCGGGACAGGCCCGGCATGACGCACGCGGATCGGCGGACATGCCCGTTCGCCCTGCCCCGCATAACCCGCTAGAGCCGCCCGCGTGCTGGCCCTGCTCCTTCTTCTCGCTTCCCCCGTCGCGGCCGAGCCGCCGGCGGGCACCGTCACGATCGCATCCGATGCCGAAACGCGTTGGGTCTCGTTCACGCTGACGCCGGGCAACCAGATCCTGTTCGACGCGACCCTCGACGGACGAAAGGTCACCGCAATCCTCGACACCGGGGTCAGCGTCACCCTGCTGGCGCGCACCTCAGCCGCGCTGGTGCCGGCGCGGGTCAAGACCGGCGGGACCGCGGCGGCGATCGGCGGGGCGGTGCCGATCGGATGGATGGCGACACGCAACGTGACCTTCGGCGCGGTCGAGCGGCGCGGCGGATCAGTCGCGGTCGCCGCGCTGCCCGCCGCCGCGACCGGGCGGACGGAGGCGGTCGACCTGTTGGTCGGGCGTGACCTGCTGGCGAAGGGGGCGCTCGACATCGATTACGCCCGTCGCCGATTCCGGGTGCTGCCGTCCGGCCGTCTTCCCTTCGCCGGGGCGACCGCGCCGTTGACGATCTCCCGAGAGCGGCGGGTCTACGAGACCAGCGTGACGCTGGGCACGCGGCGGCTGGCGCCGATGATCGTGGATACCGGCGACGGGGCGTCGGTGACGATCACCGGCCCGGAATGGCGCGCCGCCGCGCCGCCGGGGGTGACCACCACCACGGCGATCGGCTTCGGTCTGGCGGGACCGCTGGTCACCGATCTGGCGATCGTGCCGTCGCTGAAACTGGGAACTCTGACCACCGGGGAGGTCGAGTTGCGCGTCGAGCCGGCGGGCGGGTTCAGCCAGGCGATAGGCGTCGCGGGGCGGATCGGGTCCAGCTTCCTGCAGCATTACCGCGTGCTGCTGGACCCCGGTGCCGGGCGCATGGTCCTGCGGCTGGACGATCCTACACCGCCGCTCCGCTCCACCAGCGGTATCCTGCTCGGCGTCGCGAAAGACCGGCTGAGCGTGCTGCACGTGATGCGCGGCGGGCCGGCGGCGGCGGCGGGCTGGCGCGCGGGGGAGACGATCTGCGCGGTCGACGGCGTACCGGTGCCCGCGGACTATGCGGAGAACCGGATGGCGGCGTGGTCGATCGGCGCGCCGGGAACGGTAGTGCGGCTGACCCTGTGTGGTGGCGAGGAGCGCCGGCTGACGCTGAAACGCTTTTATTGAAGCATCGGCCGGCCCGCCGCTATCGCTCCAGCCCCTTCGCCTTGCCCCAGCTTCTGGCGACGGTGTAGCCGAGATAGCCGGTGCCGAAGAGCGCGTAGAGCGGCTCCGGAATGCCCGCCAGATAGGCGTTCATGCCGGCCGCGATCCCCTTCGCCATCGCCGGGTCGATCGCCGCGATCAGGCCCATCGGGATCGACCACAGCAACAGTGCGTACATCACGTACAGGAACATCGGCCGCGCCCGCGACGTCCACGGATCGGGCGACTGCGCCTCCGCGATCACTGCCGCCATCTGCTGTCGAAGGCGTTCGAGATCCTGCGTATTCTCCAGCCTCAGCAGTTCCAGCTTGGCGGCATCCCGTGCCTTCGGATCGGGAATAAGCTTGTCGAGAAGACCCGCGACGGGGCCGATGATGGCATCCAGAACGGCCATGTCGATCCTTTCAAAGGTTATGGGAAGGCGGTCCAACGGCACGCCTCAACCGGCGCGGTTCGCGAGCCAGCCATAGAGGAACGCCTCGTTCGCCGGTCGCCCTTCGGCAAGGGTCAGATAGCGTTCGCCCTGAAGCGCCTCGACCGCGCGGATCAGCACCGCCTCCCCCACCCGGCCACGGCGGCCGAGAAACGCATCGAGGGCGGCCAGCGTGCGCGGGCCGACCTGCCCGTCGATCGCGATATCGGGATAATCGTCGCCGCCGCGATTGAGCGCGGTCAGCGCGCGCTGGAGAAAGCCGACCGCGACCTCCGGCCCCATATTCACCGCCGTATCGAACATCTCCGCCGCCAGCTTCGGCGCGAGCGCGGCGACCGCATCGAGCCGCGGGCGCAACCAGTAGAGCCGGCGATAGATCGCGACCGCCCGGTCGCGTGGCAGCGTTCGCATCGGTCCTGTCCAGCCGTCCGCGCGCGCCACTGCCTCCGTGATTCCCCAGCGCGTCGCTCCGCCGCGATCGCCCGGATGGTGGCCGAAGCCGCCCTCCCGCGCGATCACCACGCCGATCAGATCGTCGATGTTCATGTTTCACCCCATCTATCGCTCGAACAGGGCGCACCAACTATACCGATTCGCGCGTGTAGGACAGCAGCGCCTTTTTTCGGTCGGACGCTTTGGATAGGGGTGCGGGATGAAGGCCATCATCATCGCGGCGGGGCACGGCTCGCGCCTGTTGCCGCTGACGCTGACCACGCCGAAATGCCTGGTGCCGGTGGGCGGCCGGGCGATCCTCGACCATCAGCTCGACGCAATCGCGGCGGCCGGCATCGACCGTGCGGTGGTCGTTGGGGGCTACCGGATCGGCCAGATCGCGGAGCATCTGGCGGCGCGGCGGGCGGGCGGCCTGACCACGGAGCTGGTCTTCAACCCCTTCTGGTCGGCGGCGAGCAGCATCGGCAGCGTCTGGGCGGCGCGCGCGCATCTGGGCGGCGCGTTCGCGCTGATGAACGGCGATACCGTGTTCGATGCGGACGTGATGCGGGGTGCGGTGGAGGCGGCGCCGTCCGGCGTGACACTGATGGTGGAGGCGCTGGGTGCGGCCGAGCTGGACGACATGCTGGTCGCGGTGGAGCGCGGCCGCGTGCTGGCGGTGGGCAAGACGCTGGACGGGGCGACGCACCGCTCGCTGGGGCTGGTGCTGTCGCGCGGCGGCGACGCCTATGCCCGCGCGCTGAGACTGGTGATCGGCGAGGATGAGGGCATCCACGCCTATCATCACGCGATCGTCGACCGGCTGGCAAAAGCCGACGCTGTGGCGGCGGTGACGATCCCGGCGGATGGCCACTGGCAGGAGATCGACCGGCCGGAGGATATCGACCGTTGGCGACGGGAGCATGGTGGTGGGTGAGTCGTTGGCGAGCGATGGAGCGGGGCTTCAAGTCCGACCATTGTGCCACCCCGGCGAAGGCCGGGGTCCAGTCGCGAGGGTTTCGATTGGCGTGGACGACCTTCTCCGACTTGGTGCGCGGCAACTGGACCCCGGCCTGCGCCGGGGTGGTGCCTGTGGAGCGCGCCGGACTCGGCCTCGAGAGATGGAAGCAACCTTTCAGCGCGTTCGTAATGGCCTGTCCGCATGACCAGCGTCGGCTTCTTGTTCCTCGGCGAGTTGCACCTGATCCCGCACCTGCTGCCGATCGCAGCAGCGCTGGCGCGGCGGGAGGATGCGCCCGCCGTGACACTGCACGTCGCGACATCGGTGCATGAGGAGATCCTCCGCGAGGCGATCGCGACGCTGGGGATCGATCTCGCGATCCGGCGCGTGCGCGGTTTCCGAGAAGCCGCACCGGGGTCGCGCGAAACACCGCCCCTGCCCTCCAAGCCGCTGGTGCTGGCGCTGAACGCGCGCCGCTTCCTGACACACGACGTCGTCGTGGTGGCGGAGCGGACCAGCCTGTGGCTGCCGCGGGTCGCGCGGCGGCTGGGGATCGGGCGGAGGACACGGTTTGTCTACAACGAGCATGGCGCGGCCCCGCACGCCAATTTCGCCGACCCGCGCAACCGCGAGGCGGATGCGATCCTGATGCCGAGCGACGGCATGGCGGCCCGCGTCCGCGCGTCGGGGCATGACGACGCACCGATCCACGTCGTCGGCTATATCAAGCCGGATTACGTCCGCACGCTCGTCACG
The DNA here is from genome assembly GCF_001423765.1 of Sphingomonas sp. Leaf343. GTDB lineage: Bacteria > Pseudomonadota > Alphaproteobacteria > Sphingomonadales > Sphingomonadaceae > Sphingomonas. Next base: position 316,158 of record NZ_LMPG01000001.1, on the reverse strand, counting down.
GCGGCGGCGATGCCGGTGTTCGCGGAAGCGCGCCCGGTCGTCGTCTACGTCCCGCACTGGAAGCGTGACAAGTCGAGCTGGTGGGGCATGGGCGAGGCGGTGATGGCGTGGTTCGCCGCGCAGGATCGCTACAACCTGATCGTCGCGCCGCATGTCCGCCTGCCGAAGTTCGATCCCGAATTCGAACGCCGCATCGCCCCCTATCGCGACCGGCCGAACATCGTCGTCGACGCGACATCGTACCGGCTGATCGACCAGAGCTATACCGGCAACGCCGACCTGTATCTGGGCGACGGCAGCAGTCAGGTGGTCGAATTCGCCGCCGTGAAGCCGCGGCCCGTCGTATTCCTGAACCCCGACCGGCATCCGTGGGCGGACGATCCCCGCTTCAGCCACTGGTCGATGGGCGACGTGATCGCGGATGTCGCGGCGTTGCCACGCGCGCTGGACGCCGCGCCGGGGCGGCTGGCGGCATACGAACCGGTGCAGCGCGCCTATGTCGAGCGGATGATGGGCGTGGACGATGGTCGCGCCAGCGACCGCGCGGCGGACGTCGTCATGAGCCTGATGCGCCAAGATAGTGGCAGGCGGAGCGGAAACCGCTAGGAACGCCTGCGATGACTGCCGTGACCAAGCCCCGCCTGACATCCGTCGGCAACAATCCGACCCGTATCTGGGGCATGACCAATGCCGAACGAACGCGCCGGATCGCGACGGCGCAGGGGCTGACGGATGGCGATGCCGCGGTGATGCTGGCGAACGACGATTATGCGTTCGATCCGGCATGGAGCCGTTACATCGCGGCGCGGCCGGGCAGCGTACTGATGGTGGATGGCGTGCCGGTGCTGGCGCACGTCGATGCCGGACAAGCGGATGCGGTTGCAGCGGCGATGCGGGATGCCCCCTCTGGCCCCCTCACCTCGCTTGCAGTCATCGACGCATTGGACCCCGCCGGCATCTACGACGATGTCCTGCGCAAGCGGGAGAAGCCCTTCACCCTGCCGCTCACGCCCGAAACGGTCCCCGCGATCGAGCGCGCCAGCTATCAGGGCGCGTACAAGGGCGTCACCGACCTGCTGACGCTGTATCTGTGGCCGGTCTGGGCGTTCCACATCACACGGGCTTGCGCGCGGATCGGCATCTCGCCCAATGGCGTGACCGCGATCGGCAGCGTGCTGTGCATCGTTGCCACGGTGGCGTTCTGGTATGGATGGTTCTGGTCCGGACTGGCGATCGGCCTCGTGTTCATGGTGCTCGACACCGTCGACGGGAAGCTGGCGCGGTGCACCATCACCTCGTCGAAGCTGGGCAATGCGTGGGATCACGGCGTCGATCTGGTTCACCCACCCTTCTGGTGGTGGGCGTGGGCGGCGGGCTGCGCACCGTATGGGCGGCCGCTGACGGACGAGACGTTCTGGATCGTCATCGGCACGATGCTGTTCGGCTATGTCGCACAACGGCTGATCGAGGGAGCGTTCATCGTCCGCTTCAAGATGCACATCCACGTCTGGCAGCGGTTCGACAGCAAGTTCCGCCTCGTCACCGCGCGGCGCAATCCGAATATGGTCATCCTCTTCGCCAGCCTGTTGGTCCTGCGACCCGACTGGGGCATCATCGGCGTCGCGGCGTGGACGGCGATCTCGCTTGTCGTCCACCTCGTCCGCCTGTTCCAGGCGATGGCGATGAAGGCCCGCGGGATTCCGATCGTCAGCTGGCTGGCCGATTGAACGCCGTGACCGAGGACGTGGCGGAGGAACCGGAAGGCCGTTTCAGCGGCGCGATGGGGGCGGTGTGGCGCAATCTCGGCTGGTTGCTGGCCAGCCGGGGCGTGCTGGCGGTGCTGTCTCTCTTTTATCTCGGCATCGCGACGCGGTCGCTGGGCGTATACGGCTTCGGGCGGTTCGCGCTCATCATCGGTGCGGCGCAGACGCTGGCGACGCTGGTCGCGTTCCAGAGCTGGCAGGTGATCGTCCAGTACGGCACGCCGGCACTGGCGCGCGGCGACGACGATGCGCTGGGCCGCGTGTTCCGCGGATCGGCGCTGGTCGATGCGGGCAGCGCCGCGATCGGCGCGGTGCTGGCGTGGCTGATCCTGGAGTTCTTCGGCGAGGCGCTGGGGATCGGCCCGACGTTGCAGCGCGCGACGCTGATCTTCGCGATCGTACAACTGGTCACGATCCGCTCCACCCCGCTCGGCATTCTGCGTCTGCGCGACCGGTTCGCCCTGTCCGCGGCGGCGGACAGCGTGACGCCGGTGGCGCGCTTCGTCGGCACCGTGCTGGTCTGGGCGGTGCACCCGACCGTGCAGGGATTCCTGTCCGCATGGGGGCTGGCGGAAATCCTGACGGCGGCGACCTACTGGATCATGGTCGCGCGGCGCGGCGACATCGCGCTGATGCGGCGCGGGCGGGGCATGAAGCGGCTGCTGGCGGAGCATCCCGGCATCGTCCGCTTCGCGCTGTCGACCAACGCCAGCTCGACGCTGGGCCTGTCGAGCAAGCAGATCCCCCTGCTGGTCGTCGGTGCCGCCGCCGGGCCGGCGGCGGCTGGTGCGTTCCGCCTCGCCAGCCAGATTGCGCAGGCGCTGGCGAAACTGTCACAGCTCATCAGCCGCGCGGCCTTTCCGGAGGTGGTGAAGACGGTCCGCGACGCCAGACCGGGCGAACTGGGCCGGTTGCTGCGGCGATTGTTTCTCGGCAGCGGCGCGGCGGCGATCGTCATCATGGCGCTGGTCGCCGTGGCGGGCCGGCCGGTGCTGAACCTCGTCGGCGGACGCGACTTCACGGGCGCGTGGCCGATCCTGCTGTGGCTGGCGGTGGCGGGGTGCCTCGACTTCGCGACGGTCGGGGTCGATACCGTCATGACCGCGCTGCAACGCGCGGGCACCGTCTTCGCTATCCGGGCGCTGGGCGCGGGACTGATGCTGGCCGCCGCGTTCGCGCTGATGCCGTTCTTCGGACCCACGGGCGTGGCGATCGGCGTCGCGATCGGGTCGGCGGGGGTGGCGGTGATGATGGCGATCGTCGCCGTACGGCTTGCGAAGCCTGCGGCGAAGCGGCCTTCATAACGCCTTTATAATGCCGTGGTTGGCGCCCATCTGATACCGCATGACTGCGAAGATACTGACGAAATCGATCCTTGCCGGCGCGCTGGCCCTCACCCCTTCCATGGTCGCCGCGGAAACCTGCACCGGTACGCTGGGCGGCAATGCGGTGAAGCTGACCGTGCAGGCAACCGGCCTGCGCAGCGGCGACGGAGAAGTCGCGTTCACCGTCTATGCGGACGACAAGAAGCGGTTCCTGGCGAAGGGGGGCAAGCTGGCGCGCGTCCGCGTCCCCGCCCGCGCGCCGGTGACGAGCGCATGTTTCTGGCTGCCGGCGGGGAAATACGCCGTTGCGCAATATCATGACGAGAATGGCGACCGGAACTTCAACCGGACGCTGTGGGCACCCAAGGAGGGCTTCGGCTTTTCCAACGATGCGCCGACCTCGATCGGCCTGCCCTCGCTCGATGCGGCGCGGTTCACCCTGCCGGCCGCCGGACGGACACTGAACATGGCGATGCGCTATCGCCAGTAAATGCGGTGAACCGTTGCCGCTGCATACGATTGCCCACCGGGCATGACGGAACCGATGCGGCAGCGAAACATTCCCGCCCTGAATTGGTCACAAATGTGTAGTCAGGCATCATTCCTAGCCTGTCTGGAAGTCCAACGCCGATGTCCGCTACCGTTCTTGCCTTTGTCGGGGTCGATCCGCACTTCACCCCGCAGGTGAAGGCTGCGCCGAGCGCGTCCGCCGCGGGCAATCTGCGCGTCGGCATCGTCTGCAACCCGAAGAGTCACCGCAACCGCGGGGCTGCCTATGCCGCAGGCGTACCGGGTGCGGGGCGGGTGATGGTCGCGGCACCGTCGACGCGCGAGGCGCTGGCCGAGACGTTGGCGGAGTTCGCGGCGGCAGGGATCGACCTGCTGGTGATCGACGGCGGTGACGGGACGGTCCGCGACGTGCTGAGCGGCGCGGGCGACGCCTGGGGCCGGCGCTGGCCCGCGATCGTCGTGATCCCGTCGGGCAAGACCAATGCGCTGGCGATCGATCTGGGCCTGCCCGCCGACTGGACGCTGGACGATGCGCTGATCGCGGCGCGCGTCGGCCGTACGGTGACGCGCCGTCCGCTGGAGATCGCACGCCTCGACGCGCCCGCGACCCCTCGCGTGCGCGGATTCCTGATGGGCGCCGGCGGCTTCGTCAGCGCGACCGAACTGGCGCAGCGCACGCACCGCGTCGGCGCGTTCAACGGCGTCGCGGTCGGACTGGCACTGGGCTGGACCGTCGTGCAGACGATGTTCGGCAGCGATTCGGGTGAATGGCGGTCGGGCACGCCGATGACGCTGACGACACCCGTCGGCGCTATCGAGGCACATCCCCGTTACCTGCTGCTGGCTTCGACGATGGAGCGGATGCCGCTGGGCCTGAAGCCGTTCGGGCCGGTACGCCAGGGGCTGAAACTGCTCGATGTCGATGCCCCCCCGCGGATGATGGCGGCGGCGGTGCCCGCGGTGCTGGCGGGCCGCGCGAGTGCTTGGCTGGCGAAGCTGGGCTATCACCGGCGCGACATGACCGGTTTCCGGCTCGAGATGGACGCGAACTTCATCCTCGACGGGGAACATTTCTCGGGCGGGGCGCTGGAGGTTCGTCAGGGCCCGCGCCTCTCCTTCGTGGTGCCGTGACCGACGCGCTTGGGGCGTTCGTCGCCGATACGCTCGCTGCGCCGGTGCCGGCGGCGGTGCGCCACGTCGCCGACCTGCTGGCGACGGAGGCGGGCGCGGAGGCGGTGTTGTTCTATGGCTCCAATCTGCGCACCGGTTCGCTCGACGGTGTTCTCGACTTCTACATTCTGACCGCCGGTCCGCGCGAACGCGGCATCTGGCCGCGTGTCGGATATCGGGAGTTTGCGGTGGGGCCCGCGACGTTGCGCGCGAAAATCGCGACGATGACGCTGGCTACCTTCGCCGCCGCCGCCGCCGGGCGGCTGATCGATACGACGATCTGGACCCGATTCGTGCAGCCTGCCGCACTGGCGCAGATACGGTCCGGGGCGGCGGCGGCGATCGTCGTGGATGCAATTGCGGCGGCGGCGGTGACGGCCTCGCGGTTCGCCGCCGCGCTGGGCCCGGCGGAGGGTAACCCGGCGGACTACTGGCGGGCGCTGTTCCGCCAGACCTATGCCGCCGAATTGCGCGTTGAGGCGCCGGGACGCGAGGAGCAGATCCTGACGCATGGCGGCAACCGGTATGACACGCTGCTGCCACTGGCATGGGAGGCAGGCGGCGTACCGTTCGTGCGCGATGGATCGAGCCTGATCGCGCGGATGCCGCCGGGCGAGGCGAAGCGTTGGCGCGCGAGATGGGCGCGACGGCGGCGGCTGGGCAAGCCGCTGAACGTCGTGCGGCTGGTGCGTGCCGCCTTCACCTTCGACGGCGCGGCAAAATATGGCGCGTGGAAGATCGAGCGGCATACCGGCATCGCCGTATCGATGACGCCGTGGCGGGAACGCCACCCGATCCTCGCCGCGCCCGGCGTCTTCTGGCGCGTGTGGCGGGCGCGGCGATGATCCCGGCCGCGCTGATCCTCGCCGGCTCGCGACCCGGCGCGCCCGATCCGCTCGCCACGGCGGCGGGGGTGCCGCATAAGGCGCTGATCGTGCTGGGTGGCGAGACGCTGCTGGAGCGGGTGACGACGGCCTTGCGCGCTGCGGGGCTGGAGCGGATCGCGGTCTCGGCGTCCGATCCGGCGGTGCTTGCGGAGGCGAAGCGGCTGGGGCTGGAGACGCTCGCCCCCGCCGCGGGACCGAGCGGCAGCGTCGCCGTGGCGCTGAAGGCGCTCGGCGCGCCGTTGCTGGTGACGACGGCGGATCATGCGCTGCTGGAGGCGGCGTGGGTCGCGCGTTTCCTGACAGACGCTCCGGTCGGCATCGACGTCGCCGCGCTGATGGCCGAGCGCGCGCATGTCGAGACCGCGGCACCAGGTACGCGACGCACCTATCTCCGCTTCGCCGATGGCGCATGGTCCGGGTGCAACCTGTTCCTGCTCGCGACACCGCCGGCCGGACGCGCACTGGACCTGTGGCAGCAGGTCGAGGCGGATCGCAAGCGGCCGTGGCGGATCGTGCGCCGGCTAGGGATTGGCCTGTTGCTGCGCTATGTCACCGGGCGATTGACGCTGGCGGATGCGGTCACGGCGCTGGGCGCGCGGGCCGGGTTGCAGGCCGCGGTGGTGCCGAGTCCATTCGGGCTGGCGGCGGTCGATGTCGACAAGATGGCGGATCTGGAACTGGTGCGGGGGATCATCGGAGAGAACGATCCCGCCGGTACGGGAAGGTAACAGCCGCAGTCTGACGGAGGGGCAGCCACGAGCCATCGATCACAGCCCCTGCCCCAGTTGCTCCAGCGACCGCTGCTTCGTCTCCGGGAAGAACAGGAACACGATCACCAGCTGCGCGACCATCGCCCCCGCGAACACCACGAACGGCGCACCGCGCGAATAGGCGGCGACCAGCGGAAACCCGCCGGCGATTACCGCATCGAACGCCCAGTGCGTCGACGATCCCAGCGACTGGCCCCGCGCCCGCACGTCGGTGGGGAAGATTTCCGAGATATAGACCCAGATCACCGCGCCCGAACTGAACGCGAAGAACGCGATATAGGCGAGCAACAGCCACAGCAGATACTGCTCCCCCTCCCCGCTCAGGAAGATCGCCGCCGTCCCCGCCAGCGTCGCGGCCAGCCCGACCGATCCGATCATCAACAGCGTCCGCCGCCCGAGACGATCGATGACGGTCAGCGCCAGACCGGTAAAGACGAAATTGGCCGCACCGATCGCGATCGCCTGAAGGTCCGCCGACGTGCCGCTGAACCCGGCGGCGGCGAAGATGTCGTTCAGATAATAGAGGATCGCGTTGATGCCGGTCAGCTGGTTGAACGCCGCCACCGCGAAGGCGAGCAGGATCGGTTTCCGGTGCTTCGCCCAGCTCAGTTTGGGCGCCGATGTCTGCTGGTCGTCGGCGCGCTGATAGGCGGCGACACTGCGATCCGGATCGGGATCGCCCAGACTGGCGAGCACCGCCGCCGCCTCCCGGGCACGGTGCTTCGCAGCCAGCCAGCGCGGGCTGTGAGGGATCGAGAACAAAAGGGCGAGCAGGATCACCGCGGGGATCGCAGTGACGCCGAACTTCACGCGCCAGTCCCACGCGCCGAGATCGAGGCTGGCGACGAAAAAATTGGATAGATACGCGACGAGGATGCCGAATACGACGTTGAGCTGGAACGCGCCGACCATCGCGCCACGCTTGTCGGCCGGCGCGATCTCCGCGATGTAGACAGGGGCCAGCACCGACGAAGCGCCAACCGCCAGCCCGGCCATCACGCGAAACACCAGCAGCGACCCCCAGTCCCACGCCAGCAGGCACCCGATGCCGGATAGGATATAGAGCAGCGCGATCGCCTGGAGCGACGTCCGCGCGCCATAGCGATCGCCGGGAATACCCGCGGTCAGCGCGCCGACCAGCGTGCCCCACAGCGCGCTCGACACGGTGATCCCGACCCCGCCCGCATCCAGCCCGAACGCATCGCGCACGCCGGACGTGGTGCCGGCGATCACCGCCGTATCGAAGCCGAACAACAGGCCTACCAGCGCCCCGACCGTCACGCCCCGGATCAGCGTCGCGTTCAAACCGGTCACTCCTCGATCGCCAGAACGACGGTGGTGCGCCTCTCATGGGTCGCGGGTCAAGCGTAGCTGGCGGATCAGCCCACCGCCTCAATAAAGAATGTTTCACTTTTCAACGACAAAACGCAACAAAGATTGATCGTATACCGTGGTTAGTATACGATCCTCCGATATTTAGGCATGACCGGAAAAATCAGGGGGTTTTAATGACTAACAGGTTCCAGACCGCCGGCGCGATCGCTGCCATATGCGCGGCACTGCTGACCAGCACTGCGATGGCGCAGGTCGCGAGCTCTCCCGCCGATCTCCCGCAAGGCGCTCCGACCGACACCGGTGACGGTAATGCGGACATCCTCGTGACCGGCACGCGTATCAAGCGCGCCGACCTGAACAGCAATAGTCCCCTGACCGCCGTCGACAGTCAGGAGATCCAGTATCAGGGCGCGACCACCGCAGAGGCCGTGTTGAACCGCCTGCCGCAGTTTACCGCCGATGCGAACGAGAACGTATCGAACGGATCGGATGGCACCGCCAACGTCAATCTGCGCAATCTCGGCAGTTCGCGGGTCCTGACGCTCATCAACGGTCAACGCATGTTGCCGCAGCAGGCGGTCGACATCAACTTCGTGCCCAGTGCACTGATCGAGCGGATCGACGTGGTCACCGGCGGCGCATCCGCCGTGTATGGCTCGGATGCCCTGGCCGGCGTCGTCAACTTCATTCTGCGCGACAATTTCGATGGGCTGCGGATTGATGCGCAGGCCGGCTTCGCGCAGCACATCAACGATAACAAGGGCATTCGAGCCGTGCAGGCTGCACGCGGCTACGCCCTCGCACCCCGGCAGGTTGCGGACGGCGGCAAGCAGGATGTCAACGCCGTATTCGGCAAGACATTCCTCGACGGTCGCGCCAACATAACGCTCTATGGCGGCTACCGCCATTTCGACCCGGTGCTGCAATCGAAACGTGACGTTTCGTCGTGTGGGATCAACCCCGATGGCGACTCCGCGTTCGTCTGCGGCGGATCGAGCAATACGCCGTTCGGAACCTTCGTGCCGCTGGCTGGACCGAACCAGGGCAAGACGCTGACCAACGCCAAGGACGGATCGCGCACCTGGGTGCCGTACAACAACAGCTTCGCCTATAATTTCTCACCGACCAACTATTTTCAGCGGTCCGACGAACGCTATACCGGCGGCGGCTTCGCCCGCTTCAAGATCGCCGAGGCGGCGGAAGCCTATGGCAGCCTGATGTACATGAAGGATCACACCTTCTCCCAGGCCGCGCCGTCCGCGCTGTTCCAGGGCACCACGTTCAACATCCCTTGCAACAGCCCCCTCGCCAGCGCCAGCCAGCTGACGTCGCTGTGTGGAGCCAGCGCCGGCACCGCCACGCTGCAGCCCGCCTTTGTCGGCTACCGCCTCGCGATCGCGCCGCGCCGCGACGATCTGCGCCATGAAGATTACCGGTATACCGCCGGCCTGCGTGGCGATCTGGGCAGCGGGTTCAGCTACGACGTGGGCTTCCTGCAATCGCGCGTGAAGTTCGACGAGACCTATCTGAACAACGTCGACAACGTGAAGGCGCAGCGTGCGCTGGACGTGGTGACCGTCAACGGCGTCCCGACATGCCGCTCGGTCGTCAACGGCACCGATCCGGCCTGCCTCCCCGCCAACGTGTTTCAGGCGAACGGCGTCACCGCCGAACAGGCGCAGTATCTGTTCTCTCCCAGCAACACCGGTTCGCGCAATCGCCAGACCGTGTATTCGGGCACCATTACCGGCGATCTCGGCAAGCTGGGGATCACCAGTCCCTTCGCGACCGCAGGCGCGTCGCTGGTGCTGGGTGCCGAGCGCCGGATCGAGACGCTGCGTGCTTTCGGTGATGCGGTCGCCAAGCAGGGCGGCTTCAACGACAGCGACGGCCGGATCGCCGTGACCGAAGGTTATGGCGAATTGGAAGTGCCGCTGGTGCAGGACCGACCGCTGTTCCACGACCTGACGGTGAACGGCGCCGCGCGCTATTCGGCGTACAAGAACTCGCAAGGGTCGACCGGATTCGGGTCCAAGTACAACGTCTGGACCTACAAGGGCGAGGTGACGTGGAGCCCGGTACGCGACGTACGCCTCCGCGCCAGCTACAACCACGCGATCCGCGCACCGAATATCGGTGAGCTGTTCGCGGCGCAGAGCATCGGCAACGTATCCGCACAGGACCCGTGTTCGGGCGCGACCCCGGCCGCGAGTGCCGCGGTCTGCTCGCTGACCGGCGTCACCGCCGCGCAATATGGCAACATCATCGCGTGCCCGGCGGACACCTGCTCCGGCCAGTTCGGCGGCAATCGCAACGTGAAGCCGGAAACCGGCGACACCTACACGATCGGCGTGGTGCTGACGCCGCGCCAGATGAAGGCATTCTCGCTGTCGATCGACTATTTCAACATCAAGGTGAAGGATTACATCAGTTCGGTCGCGCCGCAGCTTGCGATCACCCAGTGCGCCCAGACAAGCGATCCGTTCTTCTGCAACCTGTTCAAGCGTGATCCGCGCAGCGGCGCAATCTTCGGCGATCAGGGTTATGTGATCTCGACCACGGTCAACACCGGCTTTCTCAAGACGTCGGGCATCGACGTGACCGCGGACTATATGCTGGAACTGGGCGGCGCGGGTCGCATCAACCTCAATGTCGTCGGCACGTGGCTGAACGAGCAGGTATCACAGCCGCTGCCGGGGCTGGGCAGCTATGATTGCAAGGGGCTGTACGGCTATACCTGCGGCCAGCCGAATCCCGAATGGCGGCACGTCGCGCGAGCCACGTGGCTGCTGCCGGACGATGCCACCCTGTCGCTGTCGTGGCGGCATCTGGGCGCGACCAAGCTTTCGAGCCTGTCGGACAACTCGTTCCTGGCGGGTACGCCGAGCATCATCAACCGGCGCATCGGCGACTACAACTATTTCGATCTCGCGGGCACGGTCAGCGTCGGCAAGCAGTTTACGCTGCGGATGGGCGTCAACAACCTGCTCGACAAGGATCCGCCGATCATCGCCAGCGGTATCCTGTCGGCGTTCGGCAACGGCAACACTTTCCCGGGCGTATACGACGCGCTCGGCCGCACAGTGTTCGCAGGCGCGACGGTGACGTTCTGATCGATACCGGGGCGGATGTAGCATCATCCGCCCTGCTCGACCGCCCCGGCGGACACTCCGACGACAGTAGCGCGGTCGCTCAACGCATTGCGATTGACAAACAAATTGCTTTATTCGACGGTGTTCAGGCGACACCGTCAACGGGCGGGCGCATCCGCAATCGGGAGAGACGCACATGACCATGACGATCCGCGCACCGCGCGCCGTTCCGCCATGTCGCATCGGCAGGTTGTCCGTGCTGCGTCACGGCCGTGCCGCTATCCCGATCGCGCTGGAGTTTACTACCTTCCCGTCACATCGCTGACGGGCGGCGCCCGCCGTCACCCCACGCCCCTCCCAGCGGCGGTGCGAGGCACCTCGGATGAACGTCCGGGGTGCCATTTTTTCGATTGCGCGCGGCTCGACCGGAACGGTCGACGACCATGAACCTGGTCATGCCGCCCCCCGGAACCGGGGAGCGGCAGCTTCGGGGTTCAGGCCGCTCCGCGCCCGAACGACGGCGGTCGGTCCGCGACCGCCATGCCGAAGCGCGAGGGCGCGGTGCCCATCGTGAATTCCAGTTCGCCGCCGCGGATCAGGTCGGCGTGCGCAATCCAGTTCTTCGTCCACGGCCGGCCGTTCCAGCGCACCGACTGCACATAGGGTGCATTCGGCGCGTTGCCGATCGCGCGGACGCGCAGCCTGCGCCCCTTGCCGACCTCGACCTCCGCCATGTCGAACAGCGGCGATCCGAACACATAGATCGCGCTGACCGGGTCGACCGGATAGAATCCCAGCGCCGACAGCACGAACCACGCGCTCATCTGGCCGCAATCGTCGTTGCCGATGACGCCGTCCGGGTCCGCCTTGTACATCTCCACGCACAGACGCCGCACCATTGCCTGCGTCTTCCACGGCGCGCCGGCATAGGCATAAAGATAGGCGGCGTGCTGGTCCGGCTCGTTGCCGTGCGCGTACTGGCCGACCAGCCCCGTGATGTCGGGCGGGGCGTTGCGCGGCAATGTCGACGGTGCCGTGAAGAACGCATCGAGCTTGCGCACGTAGTTGTCGTCACCGCCGAACAGCTCGATCATGCCATAGATGTCGTGCTGATTCAGGAACGTCGCCTGCCAGCCGTTCGCCTCCGTATAATCGCGGTACTTTTCGGGATTATGCCCGAGCTGGATCGGATCGTACGGCGTCCACCACTTGCCATCGGCGAAGCGCGGGCGGGCGAAGCCGATCGAGGGATCGATGACGTTGCGATAGTTGCGGCTGCGCTGACGCAGCGCCGCCGCATCGTCACCTGCGCCGACCGCATCGGCCAGCACCGCCATCGCCCAGTCGTCATACGCATATTCCTGCGTCCGGCTGACCGATTCCCAGATCTTGTCGGCGGGCACATAGCCCAGATCGTAATAGAAACCGCGGCCCAGCGTGCTGTCGGCGTCCTTCAGCGTGCGGTCGAACGCGCGGCGGCGGATCATCGGCCAGGCGGCGGCATAGTCCGCCTCGATCCCCTTCGCCTTCGCCTCCGCCAGCACCGACACCGCGTGCCAGCCGGTCATCGTTCCCGTCTCCACGCCCTGCAGCGGCCAGATCGGCGGGCCGTACGGGCTCTGCGCGGTCTGGCGGATCAGGTCGCGGGTCAGCAGCGTCGCCACCTCCGGCCGCACGATCGTCAGCAGCGGGTGGAGCGCGCGGTACGTGTCCCACAGCGAATAGGCGCTGTACGCCTTCTCGCCCGCCGGCACGCTATGCACCTGCCGGTCGAGCCCGACATAGCGTCCGTCGCGATCGGTGAAGAGCGTGGGAGAGACGAAGCTGTGATACAGCGCGCTCGCCATGATCGTGCGCTGCGCCACGGTGCCGCCCGACACCTTCACGCAATCGAGTTCCTTCGTCCACGCGCGCGCGGCCGCCTTGCGCGTCGTGTCGAAGCGCCAGCCGGGCGCTTCCGCCGCCAGCGCCGCCTTCGCGCCCTCGACATCGACCGCGCTGATGCCGGTCTTGATCTCGATCGGCGCGCCACCCGCCTCGTCGAAGAAGAACGCGACCTTCAGCTTGTTGCCCGTCACGCCGGTCGCACCTGCGGCGGCAGGCGCATCATTGTCGCCGAAGAACTGCACGCGATCGGGCGTGCGCGACATCCGCATCGCGAAATGGATGCGGCGGCCCTTGGCCCAGCGATGCACCCGACGGCTGCCGGTCAGCAGCCCGTCCGGCGACAGCGCCAGCGACGCTTCGTCGACCAGCGTCCCCTTGTCCCACACGTCGAGGATCATGTGCGCGAAATCGATCAGGATGTGCCCCGGCCCGGCGGGGAAGCGATAACGGTGCTGCCCCGTCCGCTCCGTCACGGTCAGCTCCGCCAGCACGCCCGATTCCAGCTTCACGCGGTAATAACCCGGCTCCGCGTGCTCCTCGGAGCACCGCTGGCGATAGCCCGCATCGGGATTGTCGAGAGGCCCCGGCTGCAATTGCAGCGGCCCCGTCGTCGGCACCACCAGCACGTCGAGCATGTCGCCGATGCCGGTGCCGGACAGGTGCGTGTGGCTGAACCCCATGATCGACGTGTCCGTCCGGTGATAGCCCGAACACGCGTCCCACCTTTTGTTGTCGGTATCCGGCCCCAGCTGCACCATGCCGAACGGCATCGACGGCCCCGGAAAGGTGTGGCCGTGACCGCCGGTGCCGACGAACAGGTCCGGCTTGCCCGCCGCGGTGCGCGCGCCCAGCGCGGGGGCGGGCAGCACGCCGGCCAGCCCGGCAAGGCCGGTGGTTGCCAGTACCTGGCGGCGGGTCGTGGTCGTCAAGGCGATTCTCCGGGTGAAATCAGATTTTGGCGGCGAGCAACGCCGGCTTGCGCTTTTCCAGGTCGAGGATCAACTCGCCGAACAGCCCGTTCGCCCAGGCGAACCAGCTTCGCGTGAACTTCGCCGGATCGTCCTTGTGGAAGGACTCATGCATGAAGCCGGTGCCGCCATGCGTCGCCTTCAGCCACGACAGGCATTGCCGGATCACGGCGTCGTCGTCGCTGTTCATCGCGTGCGTGACGATCGACATCGGCCAGATCATGTCGAGGCCGATATGCGGTCCGCCGATTCCCTTCGCGGCGGAGCCGCTGAAGAAATACGGATTGCGATCACTCCACGCCAGCGCGGCGGTACGGCGGAACAGCGGGTCGGCACGATCCGCCGCGCCGAGCAGTGGCAGGCCAGACAAGGACGGCACGTTGGCGTCGTCCATGAAGATGGCGTTGCCATATCCGTCGACCTCGTACGCCCAGACCTCGCCGCCCTGGCCGTCCGGCATCCGACCATACTGGCGCAGCGCCGCCTCGACCTCGGTCGCCAGCGCCTCGGCATCGGTCGCCGCCGCGGTATCGCCGCGCGCCTCGCGCTGGACGGTCGCCATCATGCGCAGCGCGGACACTGCGAACAGGTTGGACGGGATCAGGAACGGGTAGAGCGTGGCGTCGTCGGACGGGCGGAACATCGAATGGATCAGCCCGACCTTCTTCGTCGGTGCGCCCAGCCCCTCGAACATCAACGTTTCAGTCGGGGACACGTTCAGCCGCTGGAACCGGTACGGACCGGGGCCATCCTCGCGCTGCTGCTCGCGGAAGGTCGCGACGGCGCGGGCCATCGCCTGCGCCCAGACCGCATCGAAGGGCGTCCGGTCGCGCGTCGTCGTCCAGTACGCATGCGCCAGCCGCATCGGGTAGCAGAGCGAATCGATCTCCCACTTCCGCTCGGCCACGCCCGGCTTCATCTCGGTCTGGTCGGTCCGCGCACCGAGGTTCGACTTCGCGGTCGGGTCCTCCATGAACGCGTTGGCATAGGGGTCGATCAGGATACAGCGCGCCTGCCGCTGGATCAGCCCGGCGAACAGCTTGCGCAGCGTCGCGTCGCGGGGCGCGAGATGGACGTAGGTCTGGAGTTGGGCAGAGCTGTCGCGCAGCCACAGCGCCTCGATATCGCCGGTGATGACGAACGCGTCGGGCTTGCCGCCAGCTTCCGAATATTTGACCGTCGTGTCGAGCGTGTTGGGGTAGCAATTCTCGAACAGCCACGCGAGTTCGGGATCGGCGATCTTCGCCTTCACCCGCGCGATCTCCGCCTCCACCGCCTTGCTGACGAAGCGGCGATGCGCCACCGGCGGCCGCTTGCTGACGAGGCCCGGCGTCGCCGCCCGCAGCGGCATCGCGCTCGTCACCGCCAGCGCCGCACCACCCGCCAGCATGTCACGCCGGTTCACTTCTGCAAACTCCCGGCCGCACTTTGGGGCGCGCTCATC
This sequence comes from Sphingomonas sp. Leaf343, assembly GCF_001423765.1. Taxonomy (GTDB): domain Bacteria; phylum Pseudomonadota; class Alphaproteobacteria; order Sphingomonadales; family Sphingomonadaceae; genus Sphingomonas. The sequence goes on along the minus strand of NZ_LMPG01000001.1, from coordinate 301,007 downwards.
GAAAACGGCGCATCCGCCTTGCGCGTGCCCCAGTTGCGGTTCGGCGTCGGTCCCATCACGAAGCGAAGATTTCCACCCTGCTTCAGCGCGTCGCGCGAAAGCCAGGGCTTGTCGTACGTCTTGCCGTTGAAGCGCACCGACTGAATGTAGACATTGTCCGGCCCATTGTTCTGCGCCTCGATCGTCAGCGTCCTGCCGCCCGGCATCGCCAGCCGGACGTTGCGGAACAGCGGACTGCCGACCGCATATTGCCCGACAGCGGGCGTCACCGGATAGAATCCGAGCGCGGAGAACACGTACCACGCCGATGTCTGGCCGTTATCCTCGTCGCCCGGATACCCATCCGGCGCGGAGGAATAGAGCTTCCGCATCACGTCGCGGACGTGGAACTGCGTCTTCCACGGCTGGCCCGCCCAATCGTACAGATAGATCATGTGCTGGATCGGCTGGTTGCCGTGCGCGTACTGGCCCATGTCGACGATCTGCATCTCGCGGATCTCGTGGATGACCTGCCCGTAATAGCTGTCGTCGAAGATCGGCGCAGTGGTGAACACCGAATCCAGCCGGTCGGTGAACACCCTGTCGCCACCCATCAGGTCGATCAGGCCCTGCACGTCCTGCATGACGGACCAGCTGTAATGGATCGAATTGCCCTCCGTGAAGGCATCGCCCCATTTGTACGGATTGAACGGTGTCGACCACGAGCCGTCCTGATTGCGCCCGCGCATCCAGCCGCTCCCCGTGTCGAACAGCTTGCGGTAATTCTGCGCGCGACCCGCATAGAGCCTGGCGTCCTCGGTCTTGCCGAGCGCGGTGGCGAGGCGCGACAGCGAGAAATCGGCAGTGGCATATTCCAGCGTGCGCGCCGCATTCTCGTTGATGTCGACGTCGTACGGCACATAGCCGAGCCGGTTGTAATATTCGACGCCTTCGCGGCCGACGGCGGTCAGCACCTTGCCCTTTTTGTCACGCGGACGTCCCTCGGACGTCGTCGCGTTCTTGACCATCGCCTCGTACAGCGTGTTCACGTCGAAACCGCGCACGCCCGCCGAATAGGCGTCGGCGATCAGGTTCGCGGAATTGGACCCGATCATCACGTTGCGGTGACCGGGGCTGGCCCATTCGGGCAGCCAGCCGGATTCCTTGTACGTGTTGACCAGCCCCTGCATGATCTCCCCGTCGCGCTCCGGATACATCAGCGCGAAAAAGGGGAAGACCGCGCGCCACGTGTCCCAGAAGCCGTTGTCGGTATAGAGCGGGCCGGGATGAACCTTGCCGTCATACGGGCTGTAATGGACCGCCTGTCCGCCTGCATCGACCTCGTGGAAGGTGCGCGGGAATTGCAGCATCCGGTACAGCGCCGAATAGAAGATGCGCCGGTTCTCGGTGTCGGGATCGGTGACCTGGATGCGGTCGAACTCGCGCTGCCAAGCGGCCTTCGCCTTGGCCTTGGTCTGCTCGAACCCGTCGCGGCCGATCTCCGCGTCCAGATTGCGTGCGGCCTGTTCGGCGCTGATGAAGGACGATGCAACCTTGACGGCCACCTGCTCGCCCTTGGCGGTGCGGAAGCTGACGACCGCGCCGACATGATCGCCCTCGCGCGTCGGTGCGGCGGTGACCTGCCCGTTGTCGTCCCATGTCCGCGTGACGGTGAAGTCGTGGTCGAACTCGGCGACGAACCAGTTGTGGAAATTGGCCGGCACGCCGCCGCTGTTGTTGCGCACGTATCCGGTGATCCGCCGCCGCGCCGGGTCGACCGAAACCATCGACCCGCCCGCCTGTCCGTCGATCAGGATGTGCGCGTCGTCGCTTTTGGGAAAGGTGAAGCGGAACTGCGCGGCGCGATTGGTCGGCGCGACCTCCGCCGTCACGTCGTAATCGGCCAGATAGACCTTGTAGCTGTAGGGCCGGCTTTCTTCCGCCTTGTGGCTGTACCACGACGCGCGCTCGTCCTGCTTGATGCGCAGCGGCCCGGTCATCGCCATCAGCGCCAGCGCGGCATAGTCGTTCATCCACGGGCTGGGCTGGTGCGTTTGCTTGATGCCGTTGATCTTGTTCGCGTCGTAGGTGTAGCCCCAGCCGCTGCCGAGTTTCCCCGTCACCGGCGTCCACGCATTCATCCCGAACGGTACCGCGACCGCCGGATAGGTATTTCCGTAGGACAGTTCGTAACTGGAATCGGTCCCCATCAGCGGATTGACGAGGTCGACGGACGCGGTCTGCGCCGCTCCGGCCTGCGGCCGCGCGAACGCCGCGCCGGCGTCGATCACGCCCGTCGCCAGCATCGACCCCGCGAACAGAGTCGCCACGACACCGCGCAGCGGCCGGGCGGTGATGATGCGCTTCATATCAATCTCTCCCATCGCGCCGTTGCGCGTGTCGTTATCGCTTCGTGGTCAGCGGCCGGGGCGCGACGCCCTCGTTCGTCAGCTTCACCGGCCGGATCGTGCCGTCGCCTTCGAAATACAGATGGTCGATCGCGACCTGACGATGCTCGCCCGTATCGTCGTTCAACGGCCGGCGGTGATAAACGATGTACCAGTCGTCGGTGCCGGGTACGTTGACGACCGAGTGGTGCCCCGCGCCGCGCGCGATCTTCATGTCCTGTGCCATGATCGTGCCCATCGGCCTGAACGGCCCGGTCGCGGTCGGCCCCATCGCATAGGCGACGCGGTAGTCGGGGCCGGTCCAGCCGCCCTCCGACCACATCAGATAATAGACGCCCTTGCGCTTGACTACGAACGAACCCTCGACATAGCCGGGCGGCGTGATCTCCTTGTACGTCGTGCCGTCAGGGAACGGTTCCACGCTGCGCAGGTCGTCGCTCAGGCGCACCACGTTGCAGTGCTTCCAGCCGCCATAATAAAGATAGACCTGACCGTCGTCGTCGCGGAACACGAACGGATCGATCGGCTGCGCGCCGTTATGAAACTTGTCGATCAGCGGCTTGCCGATCGCGTCGCGGAACGGCCCGCCCGGCGTATCGCTGACCGCCAGTCCGATGCCGCCGACCTCGGCGTCGCTCTGGATGTCGTTGGCGCTGAAGAACATGTAGAATTTGCCCTTCGCGTCGATCACCGTCGGCGCCCAGATCGCATAGGATGCCCAGGCGACGTTGGTCACGTCGAGAACATGCGGGTGCCTGGTCCAGTGGACGAGGTCGGTCGAGGAAAAGGCGTTGAAGAACGTCTGCTTGCCATAGGATGGCCGCACCATCCGGCGCTTGCGATCCTCCAGCTGGCGAGGGGAGAAGCTTTTCGTGACGTCAAGTTTGCCGTCGTCGTCGGAATAGGTCGGATAGATCCAGTAGCGGTTCTGGAAGACGCGGATCTCCGGGTCGGCGTACCAGCCCTTCACGATCGGATTGGCGGCGATCACCGCCACCGGCAACGCCAGCATCGCCAGTCCGGCCAGCAGCACCTTCTTCATCGCGCGCCCTTTCGGAACGATCCGGGCCGGAATGTACGCATCCCGGCCCGGCTGGTCATCATCAGAACTTGTACGTCACGCCGACATAGGCGCGCCGACCCGAATAGAGGTTCGAGATGAACCGCGCATCGGTGTCGTTGCCCAGATGCTGGCGCTGTTCCGACTTGGTCAGGTTGATGATCGACGCGCTGAGGACGAGGTTCTCGACCAGATTGTACGACGCGTTCAGATCGATCTGCTCATACGGATTGTCGTAGACGTTCAGGCCGGACTGCAACCCGCGCACCACCTCGCCGCGGCGGTTGTACGACGCGCGCAGCAGCATCCTGTCGGTTTCGTAGAACAGCGACGCGTTGACCTGCGTCTTGGCGCTGCCGACCAGCGGCGAGCTGCCGACATTCTGCCCCTCCAGCGTGATCTGGGCGACCGACGTGTCGTTATAGGTGAAGTTCACCTGCGCGCCGAGCCCGAACGGCAGCGTGTGCTGCGCATAGACCTCGACACCCTGCGACCGCGCGTCCGATCCGTTGGCGACTGTGCTGTACGGCTGGATCAGCACCTGATCGCCGTTCACCGTCTGCGTCACGTCGAGAACGAGCGGCACGATGAAGTCGGACACGTCCTTGCGGAACAGCGTCGCGCCCAGCACCGACCCGCGCTTGAAATACCATTCCAGGCCGATGTCGTACTGCCACGCCTTGAACGGGTTGAGCGCGCTGTTGCCGCCCGACCCCGACCAGCCCTCGCGCTCGCCGAACTGGCGGCGGTCGAACGCATATTCGGCGGTGCGGAACGTCAGGTTGCGCTGCGACCCCAGATTCGAGAATGCCGGGCGCGAGACGACCTTGGCGATCGCTCCGCGCAGCAGCAGGTTCTCCGTCACATCGAACGACGCGTTCACGCTCGGCAGCCAGTCGTCGTACGACCGCGTCTGGTCGAGCCGCGTGTTGACGATCGTCTCCCGCTGCGCGAGCGGCAGCACGAGGCAGTTGCCGTCCGCCCCGACCGGCGGCGTCACGAACGGACCCCCCGGCGCGTTGACGCAGTAATCGTTCAGCAACTGCAACCGGTCCGACGTGACGCCGGTCTGCTTCGTGTTGACATAGCGCAGGCCCAGATTGCCGCGGAAGCGATCGGTCTTGAAGTTGGTCTGGACGTACCCCGCCCAGATCCGCTCGCCGATATCGTAGACGAAATCGGTTTCGTCGACGCGCACCGCCTCGCCGTAAGTGGTGTTTAGGTAGTTGAGATAGTTCTGGAAATCGATCGCCGGAAACGCGTTGCCGGTGAAGCCGCCGGCGATGTTGCCGATCGGCTTGTCGAAGAAGAACCCCGGCTGGGTCGCGGCGGCACCCGGCGTGTCCTGATAGCGCAGGCGCGTCGCCGGATCGGCATACCATTCGTTGCGGCCGGTCGAGCGATGCACCCCGCCGTCACGCCACTTCGCGCCGATCTGCACCGAATCGAGGAACGTCTCGAACCGGCGGGTCAGGTCGAGTTGCGCATAACGCTGATCGATGCGGCTGCGGTTGAACGACGAGTTGGTCGAGCCGAGATCGATCTGCGTCAGGCCGCGGTTGATGTTGTCCTGAAGCTCCGGCGAGAATTCGAAGTTCGCCGACTGGTCGGTGAAGTTCCAGGCGCTGTACAGGTTGCCGTTGATCCCCGTCGTGCCGTTCACCACGCGCGGCTTGGCGGCGACGCTGAACCGGCCGGACGGACCGCCGGTGGCGCGCGTCTTGCCCAGCTTGAACGTCGCCTCGAACCGGTCGCGGGCAAACGCGCCCTCGACATCGAAGGTGTTGGAGACGGACTTCTCGCGGCTGTACGTGCCGTAGATCTGGGGCGTTTCCATCGTGCACGGCGGCTGGTTGCCGACCTGCACGCGGCATCCGGTGCCGTCCTGCGGCACGGTGAACTGCGCCGACTGGAAGATCGTGCCGCTGGGGTCCAGCGTGGCACCCGAGAAGAAGTTACCGTAGCCCCATTCGGGGATCTGGATACCGTTGCTGACGAAATTGTCGTTCACCTGAAACCGGAAGAAGTTTGCGGTGACGGTGAAATCCTCGAACGGCTTCATCTGCGCCGTCGCCTGGATGCCGAGCCGCTTGCGCTTCTGGTCGGTGATCGTCTGGCTGACCTGCTGCGGCGCCCAATAGCCGGAAAAACGCTCGCCCGACTGTGTCGTGGAGCCGCTGTTCTCCGGCCAGTAGGAAATCGCGTCGTCATTGGCGAAGGTGTTGCCGTTGACGTCGGTCGCCGGCTCGCTGGCGCGATCGTATGTCCACCAGTTCCAGCTCGACGCCGCCGCGCGGTGATCCCGCACGGTCCGGACCTGATAGGTCGCACCGACGAGGACGCCGAACGTCTCGTCGGTGTTCTTCCACGACAGCTGCCCGCCGACCTGCGGCTCCAGCTTCTCGGTCACATCGGCATAGGTGCCCTCGACCGACACGAAGCCGGTTAGGGATTTCAGGTCGAGCGGACGTCGGGTGTGAAGAATGATCGTGCCGCCCACGCCGCCCTCGTCCAGGCGCGCTTCCGGCGATTTGAACACGTCGACGCTGCCGATCATGTTCGACGGCAGCAGCAGGTAGTTGAACGAGCGCGACGGTTCGTTGTCGTCGGCGGACGCGATGAAGTTGCCGTTGAGCTGCGTCAGGGTCAGATCCGACTGGAGACCGCGGATGCTGACTCGCGAGCCCTCGCCGCCGTCGCGGTCGATGATGACGCCGGGCACGCGTTGCAGCGAGTCGGCGACGTTCTTGTCCGGGAACTTGCCGATATCCTCCGCGGTGATGACGTCGACGAACGCATTCGCCTCGCGCTTGCGGCTCAGGCTCTGCTCGATCGACTGGCGATATCCGGTAACGACGATATCGCCCCCGGCTGCATCGCCGAGCGGCGCAGCCTGATTTTCGGTGCCCGGCTGGTTCGACGGAGCCTGCGCCTGCGGCGTTTCCACCGGCTGGGCGGTCGCGGGCGCGATGGCGGGCGACGTCGCCTGCTGCGCCTGCGCCGACCCGGCAGCGGCGATGGCGAAGCCGGCGGTCGCGAGAAGATGCGACAGCGCGCGGCGGCGGTTACGATCGGATACGGTCATGCGAAATCCCTCCCTCGGGCAGGACGCTCTCCGCATCGCAATTCCCGTTACATCGGCCGTCCACGAGCCCGACCCGACCGGCATGGCGGGGTACGAAACAGGCGGCGACCCGAGGCGCTTTTCGCAATATGAAAAGCAAATTGTCAATAGATTGATCGACTTAGGTCCTTTCCGGACCTGTAATCACGGCTGCAAATGATTGCAGGGCGACGCCGTCCGGCGCGGCGAAGCGACCCAAGCCCTCACGCTCCGGACCGCTTCGCCGCCCCCCTCAACGACAACGGCCTAGCGCGCTTTTGCCTGCCACAACGGCGCGGCGATCTTCGCCAGCGCCTCCGCAGGCACCTTCGGCACCGCCCGGTCATAGGTCAGCAGGCCGTTGATCTCGTCCTCGACGTCGGTGGTCTGGGTGTAGACGGATGCGCTCAAGCCCTGCTCGCGGGCCTGACGAATCACCTCGTCCATCTTGCGGCGATAGCGCGTCAGGAAATCCTGCTCCCCGGTGGCGGTCTGATACCCCCAGTTGCGCTTGCCCGGCTTCCAGATATGCCCCTCCGCCGGCAGGCCGATACCGCCATATTCGCCGATCACGATCGCCCGCGCGCTCTGCCGCGTCGGCGTGTTCGGCACGTCCTCGTAGGTGTGGATGTCGAACACGTCGGATACGCCGCCCGCCACGTCGAGCCAGCCGCTGTCGGCGTTCACCAGCCGCGTCGGGTCCATACCCTTCACGTAACGGGCAAGCGTCGCCGAGTCGTACTGGCCCCAGCCCTCGTTATTGACGACCCACAGCACGATCGACGGGAACGGCCGCAACTGCCCGACCATCCGCGTAAGCTCGGTCTGGTGCTGCGCCATCATGTCGGCGGACATGACCGCCTGCGACTGGCTCGATCCGGTGACGAACTGGTCCTCGCCCCCGCCCGAGGGCATGTCCTGCCACACCAGCATGCCCAGCCGGTCGGCGTCGTGATAATAGCGCGCCGGCTCCACCTTGATATGCTTGCGGACCATATTGAAGCCCGCCTGCTTCAGGAACAGCAGGTCGCTCTTCATTGCCTCCTCCGAGGGCGGCGTCAGCAGGCCATCCGGCCACCAGCCCTGATCGAGCGTGCCGTTGTGGAAGAGCGGTTTGTTGTTGAGCAACAGCACCGGCTGTCCGGCGACGCGACCCGGCCCGACCGAGATCTTGCGCATCCCGAAATACGTCTCGACCCGGTCGCGCACCGGACCCTCGACCACGGCAGCGGCATAACGATCCTGCTCGCCGCGGGTGAAGCGCGCGTCATACGCCTTCCGGTCCCGCTCCGGCAGGCCCGCATAGGGATCGCGGATACCGACCAGTTCCGCGGTCAGGTCGTATAGATACGGATCGTCGGGCGACCAGAGATGCGGCGTCGGGATCGCCAGCGTGGTGCGGCGATTGGCGCGGACGATCGTCGTGGCGATCGTGCGCCCGCCCGACTTCGCGGTCAGCCGTACCGCGTCCCTGTCCTCCGCCCAGCCGCTCAGCGCGACCTCCACGTCCACCACGCCGCGATCGATATCGGGCGTCGCGCGCACGTCGGCGATGTGCAGCTTCGGCACGGGTTCCAGCCACACCGTCTGCCAGATGCCGCTGGCGGCGGTGTACCAGATGCCGTTGGGGTCGAGGATCTGCTTGCCGCGCGGCTGGCTGCCCGCCGATGTCGGATCGGCGACCTGCACCACCAGTTCGTTCTCACCGTCCCGCAGGAACGGCGTGATGTCGAACCCGAACGCGTCCGATCCGCCGCGATGGCCGCCGACCGGCGCACCGTTGACGAACACCTGCGCCTCGAAATCGACCGCCCCGAAATTGAGCATCACATTCTGTCCGCGCCAGTCGGCCGGCACGGTGAAGCCGCGCCTGTACCAGATGCGATCGTCGGGCATCACGCGCACGGTCGCGCCGGACAGCTTCGATTCGACGGGGAACGGCACGAGGATCGTCGCGTCCATCCGCTGCGGCTGCACGGCGGCGGCGGGCGTCACGGCGTAATTCCACAGGCCGTTCAGGTTCTTCCACGCCGTCCGCTTCATCTGCGGACGCGGATAGCTTTGCCACGCATTCGCCGGCGTCACCGCCTGTCCCCACCGCGTCGTCAGGTTCGTGTAGACCTTTTGCGCCGTGGCCGGCGACGTCGCTGCGGGCGAGGCCCCCTGCGCGTAAAGGGGCATCGCCGTCATCGCCAGCCATCCCGCCAGCATCGGTCCGATCAGTCTGCGCATCATTCTCTCCCGATTGCGCGGCCGGTCCTGCCGGTCCGCGAAGCCCGTCACATCGGCATGCCGATCCCGTCGCCCGCCGCCGGCGCCTTCCACAGCGCACCCGGCTTGGGCAGCAGGAAATGGCTGAACGGCAGGATCGCCGCCCCGACTGCCGGCGCATCTTCCGACAGGGCCGCCCGCGCCACCGGCGCGATCGCGGGCGCATCGGTCGCACCACCGATCCGCGCGTTCACCCGCTCCGCCAGCCGCTCGACGACCATGCTCGGCAACCGTCCGCCGATCAGCACCACGGCGGGGTTGATGAGGCAGTTGATCGCGTCGAGCGGCGTGCACAGACGCTGTGCCGCACGGTCGATCCACTGGTCGATGCACGCCGCCAGCGCAGGGTCGCTGCCGTCGTCGCGCACCATGTCCGTCAGTGCGAAGCCGCCGCCGCGCAGATGCTCCGCCAGTCCGGACAGCGACACCAGCGCCTGCACCTGCTCGTGCCCGCCGTCGCCGTCGGGCGCGCGCATGAAGCCCAGTTCGCCGCTGCGCCCGTTCGCGCCGCGGGCATAGGCGCCGTCGATCACGAAGCCGCCGCCGAGACCGGAGGAAATGAGGATATAGAAGAAGCTGTTGAAGCTCTGCCCCAGACCCAGCTGCATCTCGCCCGTCGCGGCCGCCGCCGCATCGTTTTCGACGAACACGGCGAGCGGCAGCGGCTGCGCGAACAGGTCCGCCATGTCGACGTCGTTCCACGCCGCATAGGCCGCAGGCCGGCCGGGGAGGTCGACCGATCCCAGATCGTCCGGCACCGCGACACCCAGCCCGACCAGCTTCGCCGGATCGACGTTCGCGCTCTTCAGCATCGGCCGGATCGAGCGGCGGTACAGCGCCCGGACATCGTCGGGCAGCGCGAAATCGATCTCCTCCGACTTGCGCGCCAGCACGTCGCCCGCGAAGTCGACCAGCACGATCGTCATGTGATCGCGGTCGACATTGACCCCGATCGAGTAACAGGCGTCGCGCCGCACCTCCAGATTGGTCGGCGGCTGCCCCCGCCCGCCGCGGCGTTGCCCCGCCTCCTCGATCAATCCATCCTGCAACAGGCGGCGGGTGATGTTGGCGATCGCCGGCGCGGTCAGCCCGGTGATCCGCGCCAGATCGACCCGCGTCAGCGATCCGCCGACCCGGATCGCGTGCAGCGTCACCCGCTGGTTGTGATCCGCGGCCCGTTCCAGATTGGTGCCCGACAGGCGTGGTGCGCCGCCCCGGGTCATGACGTCGGGTCCATCCGGCCGGCGACGGTGGCCGGCCGAACGATCGTCGGGAATCGCTGCGCCATGTTTTGCCCCGCAAGATCTTGATTTGAATAATGCAATTTGATTGTTTAATCGTTCGATATCATCGCACAAGAGCGAAGCAGACGACCGGCGCCAGATCAAGCCGGCACGTAAGGGGACAGGCCGCCTTGGGTCCAGATACGCAGCAGCACCGGCCCTATGCCGGCATCGAACTCGGCGGCACCAAATGCGTCTGCACGCTGGCGCATGGCCCCGACGACATCATCGAGCAGCGGACGATCCCGACCACGCTGCCGGCCGAGACGCTGGCGGCGATCCTCGCGACGTTGCGCGACTGGGACGCGGGCGCAGGCTTCGCCGCGGTGGGCATCGCCTCGTTCGGGCCGATCTGCCTCGACCGCGACGATCCCCGCTATGGCCATATCCTCGCCACCAACAAGCCGGGCTGGCGCGATACCGACATCGTCGGGCCGATCGCGGCGGCGGTCGACCGGCCGGTGGGCTTCGACACCGACGTGAACGGCGCGGCGCTGGCGGAGATGCGCTGGGGCTGCGCGCAGGGGCTGCACGATTTCGCCTTTGTCACGGTCGGGACCGGCGTCGGCGTCGGCCTGATCGTCCACGGCCAGCCGACGCGCGGCATCGGCCATAGCGAGATCGGCCATATCCGCGTGCCCCGCCTGCCCGACGACACCGTGGCCAGCGCCTGCATCTATCACGACGATTGCGTCGAGGGTCTGGCATCGGGCAGCGCACTGGTCGTCCGCCTCGAAGGTCGCGCGGTCGTCGACGTGGCGGCGGACGATCCCGTCTGGGACCCGGTGGTCGCGACGCTGGCGGCGATGTGCCATTCGCTTGTCGCCACGACGGGGCCGCTGCGGATCGCGATCGGCGGCGGCGTGCTCAACCGTCAGCCGCACCTCCTGCCGCGGATCGAGGCAGCGCTGGAAGACAGCCTGGGCGGCTACATGGACCTGCCCGGCACCCGCCCCTTCGTCACCGCCCCCGCGCTGGGCGATCTCGCCGGCCCGCTCGGCTCGATCGTCCTCGCCGCCAACGCTCTCTGATATCCTCATTCGGGAAGGTCCGATCATGGCATCCACGCTGCACCGTTTCGCCCTTACCGCCGCCCTGATCCTGTCCGCGCCGATCGCCGCGCAGGACGCTCGGGAATCCCGGCCCCGTCCGTCCGATGCGGTCGATCCGTTCATCGGCACGGGCGGCGAGGGTCATACCTTTCCCGGTGCGGTCGCGCCGTTCGGGATGGTGCAATTGTCGCCGGATACCGATACCGGCTGCAAGATCCGCGACTGCTACGGCCACGCCGCCGGCTATCGCCATGACGATCCGACCATCGAGGGGTTCAGCCACACCCACTTCTCCGGCGCGGGCCATTCCGATCTCGGCGATATCCTCGTCATGCCGGTGTCGGGAGAGACGGTGCCGATGGACCCCGGCACCCCCGCCGCCCCCGGCTATCGCTCGGCATTCTCGCACGCCAACGAGATGGCGCGCCCCGGCTATTACGCGGTCACGCTGGACGGACCCGGCGTTCGCGCGGAGATGACCGCGGGCACGCGCGTCGGCGTCCACCGCTATGCCTTTCCCAGGGGGCGGGCGGCGCATCTGGTCGTCGACCTGCGCACGTCGCTGTACAATTATCCGGGCAAGATCCTGTGGTCCGGGCTGCACCTGCGCCCCGACGGCATCCTGACCGGCTTCCGCGAGACGCGCGGCTGGGCACCGGGCCGCAAGCTGTTCTTCGCGATGCGCTTCTCCGCGCCGCTGACCGGCCACGCGCTGGTCGACCGTGACAAGGACGTGCCCTATCGCGGTTTCCAGGGGCCGGGTCGCGGCACCGATGCGCTGGCCGAAAAGCTCGGCAAGGCGCTGGAGGCGCGGCTCGATTTCGGCAAGCTCGACCGTCCGCTGGAGGTGAAGGTCGCGCTGTCCGGGGTCGACGAGGCGGGTGCGGTCGCGAATCTCGCCGCCGAGGCCGGCGATTTCGACGCCGTCCTCGCACGCACCCGTACCGCATGGGACGAGGCGCTGGGCGCGGTCGCGATCGAGGCGGCCGCACCGATGAAGCGGATCGTATCGACCGCCTTGTACCACAGCCTGCTCGCGCCGAGCGTCTGGAGCGATGCGGACGAGCGCTGGCGCGGGCCCGACGATCAGGTGCATGTCGCCGACGGCTATACGGTCCGCTCCACCTTCTCGCTCTGGGATACGTTTCGCGCCGAACATCCGCTGCTGACGCTGATCCAGCCGGAGCGGACGACGACCGATGTCGTCCGCTCGCTGGTCGACGGGCAGCGCTATAGCCCGGACGGCATCCTGCCCGTGTGGCAGTTCGCCGGGCGCGAGACGTGGACGATGATCGGCTATCATGCGGTGCCCGTGATCGCCGACGCGTATATGAAGGGGCTGCGCGGGTTCGACGCCGACGCCGCGCTCGACGCGATGGTCGCGAGCGCCGACGCGAAGGCGTATGGCGGTCTCGGCGAGTATATCGCGCGCGGCTATGTGCCGATCGACAAGGAACCGGAGGCGGCATCGAAGACCGTCGAATACGCCTATGACGACTGGACGATCGCCCGCATGGCGCGCGCGATGGGCCGTACCGATGTCGCCGCGCGGTTCGAGAAGCGCGCGGGCAACTGGCGCAACAGCTTCGACGCGAAGACCGGCTGGCTCCGCGCCCGCAAGAGCGACGGCAGCTTCCGCGTGCCGTTCGATCCGACCGCGATCAACTACGGATCGGATTATACGGAGGGCAATGCGTGGCAATATAGCTGGTTCATGCCGCAGGATCAGGCCGGGCTGATCCGCCTGCTGGGCGGCGATCGCAAGACAATCGCGAAGCTGGATGCGATGTTCGATTACGACAATTCGAAGCTCGACTACAGCCACGCGGAGGATATCGCCGGCCTGATCGGCCAGTATATCCACGGCAACGAACCGAGCCACCACGTCGCCTATATGTACAACTTCGCCGGCGCACCGTGGCGCACGCAGGAGCGGTTGGCGCAGATCGTCGGGTCGCAGTACAAGGCGACGCCGGACGGGCTGTCGGGCAACGACGATCTCGGCCAGATGTCGGCGTGGCTGGTGTTCACGTCGCTCGGCTTCTACCCGGTCGCGCCGGGATCGAACGAGTATGTCGTCGGCCGGCCGTTCGTGAACCGGGCGACGCTGCGCCTGCCGAACGGCAAGCAGTTCGCGATCGTCGCGGACGGGCTGTCGGATGCGAACCGCTATGTCGGGTCGGTGACGCTCAACGACCGCCCGCTGACCCGCAGCGTGATCCGCGACGAGGATATCCGCGCCGGCGGTACGTTGCGCTTCACGATGGCCAGCACGCCGAACAAGGCGTGGGGCAGCAGCGCGGGGGCACGGCCCTATTCGATGTCGACGGCGCGGTAGACGGCGACGAGGATCTCAGCACTATACGTCCTGCCACCCCCGCGAAGGCCGGGGTGGCAGCAGATCAGAGGCCAGCCTCGCCTCGGCCCGTCGAGGAGGGGAGGACCTCGCCGCCAGCACACCGCCGGCGCACGAAGCCCTCTCCGCCCGATCAGGCGCGCATCGCCTTGACCGCGTGATCCGCCGCGCGTGCGGTGAGCGCCATGAACGTCAGCGACGGGTTCACGCACGATACCGACGCCATCTGCGCGCCGTCCGTCACGTACAGGTTCGACGCGTCGTGCGCCTGGCTCCAGCCGTTCAGCACCGACTTGCGCGGATCGGCTCCCATGCGCGCGCCACCCATTTCGTGGATCGCGTCGCCCGGAACATGCTCGCTTTCCGAACTGGAGACGTTGAGCAGGCCCGCCTCGCGCAGCATGATCTCGCCCTGCTCGCGCGCGTCCTTCATCATCTTCAGCTCGTTCTCGCGGAACGTCACGTCGAAGCGCATCAGCGGCACGCCGAAGCGGTCGACCTTGTTCGCGTTCAGCGACACGCGATTGTCGGCATAGGGCAGACATTCGCCGAACGCCCCCATGTCGAACTTCCAGCCGCCATATTTGCGCATGCCGTCCTTCATCGACGCGCCGAAGCCGACCGGCTTGGCGGGTTCACGCCGCGCGCTGCCCTGATAGCCATAGCCGCGCTTGAAGCCGACGCCCTCTTCGCCGCCGATGTTGCGGAACCGGGGGACGTAGACGCCGCCGGGGCGGCGGCCATATTCGATATAGTCTTCCATCCCCGGAATATCGCCGCGCACGCCGACCCGGAAGATGTGGTCCATCACGTACCGGCCCAGCGTGCCGCTATTGTCGAAATAGCTCTTGTCGCTGCCCGGCGCGCGGGAGTTCATCATGATCTGCGTCGAGGCCATCGCCGACGCGCACAGGAACACCAGATCGGCGTTCACGACCTGGGCCTGACCCGTCTTCGCATCGATATAGCGGACGCCCGTCACCTTCTTGCGAACGGCGTCATATTCCAGGTTCGTGACCACGGCGTCGGATCGCAGCGTCAGCTTGCCCGTCGCCCGCGCAGCCGGCAGCGTCACCGCCTGCGTCGAGAAATACGCACCGAACGAACAGCCGTTGCTGCACTGGTTGCGGAACTGGCACTTGGTGCGGTTCTGGTCCGGCTTGTCCTGCGTCATGTTCGACAGGCGGGTGTTGATGAGCTTGCGACCGGGGAACTTCGATTCCAGCCGCTGCTTCACCCACTTCTCGGCGATGTTCATCGGCATCGGCGGCTGGAAATCGCTGTCCGGCAGGTACGGCAGGTTCTCACGCGATCCCGACACGCCGATGAACTTCTCGACATAGCTGTACCATGGCGCGACGTCGTCATAGCCGATCGGCCAGATGCCATCGATGCCGTCGCGCTTGTTCGCCTCGAAATCCTCGGGCGCCCAGCGGAAGCTCCAGCGTCCCCAGATCAGCGACTTGCCACCGACGGCTGCCGGACGGATCCAGTAGAACTGGCTACCGTCGTCATAGTCGTAGGGGTTGGCCTTGTCGTTGTTGTAGAACTTCATGTTGCTCGGCGCGACATAGCCATGCTTCGAGATGAAGTAATCGCTCTCCATCAGCGATTGCGGCATCATGTTGCGCGCCGGCACTTCATAGGCCGGCTTGCCGTCGTAGGTGTAATCTTCGCCATGTTCGACCATGACGCCGCGGTCCAGCATCAGGACGCGGAGGCCCTTCTCGGTCAGTTCCTTCGCGGCGAAACCGCCGCTGACGCCCGATCCGATGACGATCGCGTCGAACCTGTTGGTGGAAGCCATGTTGTCCTCTCCCCGTATCGTTCAGAATCGCTGCTCAGAAACGCAGTGCGCGCAGCGTCCGGTAGCTGGTGGTGATGTCGGGAAGATATGGCGCGGGCGCCTGATCGTTCTCGACGTAGAAATGACGGACGCCCGCCCCGGCCCGGAGCTTGAACAGCGCGCCGAAGTCGATCGTACCCTGGCCGACCGCGGTCATGCTGCGGTCCGCACGCATATCCTTGACATGATAGGCATAAAGCCTCGGCCCCAGCCGCTCGATCAGCGCCTTCGGGTCCTCGCCCGCGTGCACGGCCCAGTACAGGTCCAGCTCCAGCTTCACGAGCGCCGGATCGGTTTCCTTCACCAGCCGGTCGTACAGGCTGACGCCGCCCGGCTTGATCGTGAATTCGAAGTCGTGGTTGTGATAGGCGAAGCCCAGCCCCGCCTTCTTCAGGTCCGCGCCGAACCGGGCGATGTTCGGCAGGGCGGCGTTCCATCCCGCCTCGGTGCGATGCTCGTCGGTCATGTAGGGCAGCACGACCGTGTCCGCGCCCAGCGTCTTCGCCATCGTCACCGACTGGTCGAAATGCTGCAACAGCGCATCGTAGCTGATATGCGCCGACGGCGCCTTCAGGCCGAGCCGGTCCGTGGTCCGGCGCAGCATGGCGTGGTCCATCGCGTCGTAACCGCCACCGCCATATTCGACCTCGCGGTAACCGATCTTCGCGATCGCCTCCAGCGTGGCGACCGGGTCCTTCTGGAACAGGTCGCGCACCGTGTAGAGCTGGATCCCGATCGCCCTGAGCTGCGCGGCGAAGGCCGGCGCGATCCCCAGATCGGTCAGCGCGAGGGCGGCGACGCCGCCTGCGCCCGCCAGCAGATGTCGACGGGTGACGATCATGAGGAATACACCTTGTTGACCTTGGAGTAGAGGAACTCGCCGTTATACTCGCCGGGCACGGGCAGATACTCGCGCTCCTGCGTGATGCCGACCTCGGACGTGAAATATCCGACGATCACCAGCTGGCGGAACGGTTCGAAGAACTTCGCACCGCCCGGGATCTGGTCGTTCATCGCCAGCGTCAGCAGCGCGTCCTGCTGGGCCGGCGTCGCCTTCGCGGCGGCGACCCTGTAATCCTTCATGCTGCGCGCCTCGATCGCATCGAGACCCGCGAGGATCGGCACCTTGTCCTGCGGCGAGGCCCAGTCGGCGAGCAGCTTCTCGATGAAGGCCGGGACGCCGGCGGTGATCGCGCCCGGCGTATCGGTGGTCGGCATCACGCGTTCGCTCAACGCCGTCATCGTCGCGCGTTGCGGCGCGGTGAAGATCGCGACACTCGGCGGCCCGTCGTTGATGACGGGAAGCTTCGTCACCAGCGACGCACCGGCCGCGCGCGCGATCGGTGCGAACAGCGCGGAGCCGAACATCGCCACGGCTCCTGCCAGGGCGGTTCTGCGATCGATCATTGGCCATGTCCTCCCATGCCCTGCGGGACCGGTATCTCGGCCTGCGGGCTTATCCAGATGTTGCGGTTTTTTCGGATGTTTATCAACGACGCCGTCATGGCTGGTCGATTTCGCGATAGGCGGCGATCAACCGGTCCTCACCGGCACGCCCGGCGATCGAATTGCCATGTTCCATGCCGATCACGCCGTCATAGTTCTTCGCCTTCAACCATCGGACGACGTTGCGGTAATTGACCTCGCCCGACGTCGGCTCCTTGCGGCCCGGATTGTCGCCGAACTGGATATAGCCGATCTCGCTCCAGCAGGTGTCGAGCGCGGGGATCAGGTTCCCGGACTGGATCTGCTCGTGATACAGGTCGGCCAGGATCTTGACCGCCGGGCTGTTTGCCCCGCGCGCGACCGCGAAACCGGCCGCGAACGACTGCATATAGACGCCGGGATGATCGGTGCGGGTATTCAGCGGCTCCATCACCAGCGCCCGGCCGGATGGCGCGACGATGTCGCCCGCCCGCCGCATCACGTCGATGACGCGCGCGGTCTGGATCTCGACCGGGATCTTCCGGTCGAGAAAGCCCGTCACGACCGTCATCCGCGACGCGTTCAGCCGTTTGGCGACCTCCAGCGATGCGCGGACATCGGCCAGGAAGCCCTCGCGCTCCGAATCGTCGTTGCCGCCCAACACCGGCCGCGACTGCGACCATTTCGGCATGCTGGCGACGAACACGCCCATCGTCATGCCGCGCCGTTGCAGCGCCTTCGCCATCTCGTCCTGCTCGGCGATCGTGCGGCCGGCGGCCTCGTTATCCTCCCACGCGGTGAAACCCTGGTCGGCGGCGAAGGCGATCTGTTCGATCCGGCCGCCGCGACTGGCGAAGCTGCCCTCGTGCGGCGCATATTTCATCGCGAACCGCGCCGCACTGGACGGACGCCGCTGCGCCGCGACGAGGCCGGGGATCACCGACGCGGCGGCTCCCACGGCCAGCATCGTGCGGCGCGAGAACGTCATGCGGACAACCGGGGGAGCGTTGCGGCGATCACCTGGCGCCTTCCGCCTTCAGATAGGCGATGATCGCGGCGCGCTTCGCCGGATCGGGCGTGGCGATCGGCATCCGCGTGCCGGGCACCTTCTTCTGCGGCGCGGCGAGATACTCGTTCAGCGTCTTCTCGTCCCAACGCAGCTTCGATGCCTTCAGCGCGGGCGAATAGTTGAAGCCGGCGACGGACGCCGCCGGACGGCCGACGACGCCGTTCAGGTTGGGACCGATCCCGTTGCGGCCGCCCTTGTTGACGGTGTGGCAGGCCTTGCAGGCGGCGAAGGCGGGGGGCGACGCGGCCGGTGCGGTCTGCGCCGTGGTCGGCTCGGACAGCCCCAGCACGGCAAACGCGGCGGCGGCCGCAGCGGCCAGACCGATGAACAGCTTCATGCACTCTCTCCCGAATCGACCATCGTCCATTTCTGGTCGGACGATGCGTTCGTTATCATGGCTTCGATGAACCGCATCGTACGCAAACCATCGGAAACGCCGGGATACCAGCGATTTGTGTCGCCCCGGATGGTCGCGGCGAAGGCGCGGTACAGGTTTGCGAACGCCTCGATATAGCCCTCCGGATGCCCCGCCGGCGTCCGCCCCAGCGCCACCGATCGCGCGTCCAGTCCCGGCCCGCCGGCGCGAACGACTTCGGTGGGGCGATCCAGCCAGCGCAGCGTCAGCGTGTTGGGCTCCATCTGCGCCCATTCCAGTCCGCCCCGCTCGCCATAAATGCGCAGCTTCAGGCCGTTCTCCTCGCCTGCCGCGACCTGACTCGCCTTCAGCATCCCGCGCGCGTCGGTGTCGAAGCGGAGCATCGCGCCGACATCGTCGTCCAGCCGGCGTCCCGCGACATGCGTCGACAGTTCCGCCGACACGGCCGTGACGCGCAGCCCGCTGACATGCTCCGCCAGCTGGAACGCGTGCGTGCCGATATCGCCCAGGCAGCCGCCCATGCCGGCGCGCGCCGGATCGGTGCGCCATTCCGCCTGCTTGTTGCCGTCGGTATCGATCGGCAGGCTCAGCCAGCCTTGCAGATATTCGACCTGCACCAGCCGGATCGCGCCCAGATCGCCGCGCTCGACGCGCAGCCGCGCCTCCTCGACCAGCGGATAGCCGCTATAGGTAAAGGCCAGCCCTAAATGGCGGCCGCTCGCCTTGGCCGCATCGGCGATCGCCACCGCCTCGGCGACGTTCATCGCCATCGGCTTTTCGCAGAACACGTGGAAGCCGGCGTTCAGCGCCGCGATCGCCATCGGCGCGTGCAGGTAATTGGGCGTGACCACCGCGACCGCGTCGATCCGCTCGCCATCCGGCAACGCCGCCTCGCCCGCGACCAGCGCGTCGAGCGTGTCGTACACGCGCGCGGCGTCCAGACCCAGCAGATCGCCGGTGCGCGCATTGCGGCCGGCATCGGTGCTGAACGCGCCCGCCGTCAGCCGCCAGTCGCCGTCCAGCGCCGCCGCCATGCGGTGGATGGCGCCGATGAACGCGCCCTCGCCACCGCCGACCATCCCGAGCCGTAGAGGTTGCACCACCGCCACGCGCCTAGTTCCCCTGCCCCGCGTCCGATCCGGCGGCCGGAAGCCCCATGATCGCACGGATCGCGTCGCGATCGATGCCGCTCCTGGCGAAATCGTCGAACGCGTGATCGGTCAGGTGAATGATGTGGTCGCGGATGAAGGGCGCACCCTCACGCGCGCCGTCCTCGGACCGTTTCAGCGCGCATTCCCATTCCAGCACCGCCCAGCCGGTATAGCCATATTGCGCCAGCTTGCTGAAGATCGACGAGAAATCGACTTGCCCGTCGCCCAGCGAGCGGAACCGCCCGGCGCGATCGACCCAGTCCTGATAGCCGCCATAGACGCCCGAACGCCCGGTCGGATTGAACTCCGCATCCTTGACGTGGAAGCACGAGATGCGATCGTGATAGCGATCGATGAAGTCGAGATAGTCGAGCTGTTGCAGCACGTAATGCGACGGATCGAACAACAGCCGCGCGCGCGGATGTTCGCCCACCGCCGTCAGGAACCGCTCCCACGAGGCGCCGTCGTGCAGGTCCTCACCGGCATGCACCTCGAACGCGCAATCGACACCCGATTCCTCGAACACGTCGAGGATCGGCAGCCACCGCCGCGCCAGTTCGGCGAACGCTTCCTCGACCAGCCCGGCCGGGCGCTGCGGCCACGGATAGACATAGGGCCATGCCAGCGCGCCGGAGAAGGTCGCATGCGCCTTCAGCCCCAGATTGGCGCTGGCCCGCGCCGCCATCTTGACCTGCTCGACCGCCCAGACCTGACGCTCGGCGGGCTTGCCGTGGACCTCCGGCGGCGCGAATCCGTCGAACAGCGTGTCGTAGGCCGGATGCACCGCCACCAGCTGCCCTTGCAGGTGCGTCGACAGCTCGGTCACCTCGACGCCGTGCCGCGCCAGCCGGCCTTGCAGATCCTGGCAGTAATCCTTGCTCTCCGCCGCCGTCTTCAGGTCGATCAGCCGCGAATTGCAGGGAATCTGCACCCCGACATAGCCCAGCCCGGCGGCCCATTCGGCCAGCCCGTCGAGCGTGTCGAACGGTGCGGTGTCGCCCTGGAACTGCGCCAGGAAGATCGCCGGTCCCTTCATCGCCGTCATGCCGTAACTCCCATCCGGTGATCGCCCCTGCTGTTGTCGCGGAACGTCAGCTGGAACAGGATCGCGATCAGCGCCGCCGCGATGGCGGGATACCACCACATCTGGTGCCAGTCGGCGATCGTCGGATTGGCCGGAAGCTGCGCGTACAGGAACGCGCCGATCTGCGACCCGAGCAACATCCCGACGCCGTAGGTGAACAGCGTCAGCATCCCCTGCGCCTGTGCGTTGACGCCCTTCGGCGTCGCGATCGTGCCGGTGTAGATCGCCCCGGCCACGAAGAAGAAGTCGTAGCACACGCCGTGCAGCGCCACGCCCAGATACACCGCCCACAGCGACCCGCCGCCGTCGCCGATCGCGAACAGCGCATAGCGAAGCGCCCAGGCGAGCATCCCGACCAGCAGCAGCGGCTTCACCCCGAAGCGGCGGTACAGCCACGGCATCGAGAACATGAACACCAGTTCGGACATCTGCCCGATCGCCAGCGTGCCGCCGACATTGGTGATCCCCGCCGCGCCGACGAACGGCGAGGCATAGGCGTAATACATCGCCAGCGGGATCGAGATCAGCGTCGCGCAGAGGATGAAGATCAGGAACGATCGCTGTTGCAGCAGGCCGAACGCCTCGACGCACAGCACCTGGCGCACGATCCCCTCGTCGCTCGGCTTGTCGGCCTCCACGTTGGGCAGCGTCAGGCTGTAGAAGCCGAGCGCGATCGACACGACCGCGGCGACGCGGAAGATCTGCGGGCTGGCGGACAGTCCGGCCCAGCCGATGATGAGGCCGGCGGTGATCCAGCCGAGCGTGCCGAACGCGCGCACGAAGGGGAAGTTGTCGGTGCGGTCGCCGAAGCTCTTCAGCGCGATCGTGTTCGCGAGGCCGACGGTCGGCATGTACAGCATCATGTAGCCGAGCAGCAGCCAGACGAAGGTCGACCCGGTCGCCGGCGTCAGCAGCGTCGGCAGCATGAACAGCAGCACGCCGCCGAGCAGGTGCAGGATCACCATCAGCATCTTCGGGCTGACGTACCGCGCCGCGGCCATGCCGAGCAGGAACGATCCCGCGATCGACGCGATCGGCCCGACCGAAAAGGCGTTGCCGATGAGGTTGCCGATGCCGACCGTCTGCATCACCAGGCCCAGCGTGACGGCCCCGGCACCCCAGACGAAGAATTGCATGAACATCATCGCACTGAGCCGTGCGGTCAGCATGCCGCCGTTTCGATCACCCGCCGTGAACACGGCGTCCGCAGTGGCCATTCGCCTTACCCTCCCCACGCAGCTTTGCCGCTTGTCGGACAACAGGCTAGGCAGATCGCAAACCGATGTAAAGGATTACATCGGGCAGGCTCGACAGGATGCCGCGACGGCCCCATGACACGGGAATGCCGACGATCATCGACGTCGCCGCGATGGCCGGTGTCTCCACCGCGACCGTCTCGCGCGTGTTGAGCCAGCCGCAGCGGGTGGCCGAACCGACGCGCCTGCGCGTGCTGCAGGTCGTACAGTCGCTCGGCTATTCGCCCAACGTCGCCGCCCGCACCCTGCGGACGTTGCGCGCCGCCAAGATCCTGCTGACCGTCCCCGACATCTCCAATCCCTTCTTCGCCAGCGTCATTCGCGGCGCGGAGGAGGTGGCACGCGATGCCGGCTATGCGATCGTCGTCGGCGATACGCGCCACGATCCGGAGGTCGAGGATCAATATGCCGACATGCTGTCCCGGCGCGAGGTCGACGGCCTGATCTTCCTCGGCCACCGGCTACCCGAAAGCCTGAAGCCGCTGCTCGCCGCGCAGGGTCCCGCCGCGCCGATCGTCAACGGCTGCGAGTACAGCCCCGATATCGGCGTCCCCAGCGTCCATATCGACAATGCCGCCGCCAGCGTCGACGCGATCGAGCATCTGATCGCGCTGGGGCACCGCGACATCGGCGTCATCGCCGGTCCGTCGATCAGCCCGATCAGCCGCGATCGTCTCGCGGGCGCGATGATCGCCGCCGATCGCCACGGCCTGCGCGATCGCCTCCGCGTCCGCGCCGGCGATTATTCCGCGCGGTCGGCGTTCGAACAGGCCGACAACCTGATCGCGCAGAGCGTCACCGCAATCTTCTGTTTCAGCGACGAAATGGCGATGGGCGCGATCAGCGCGATCGGACGGGCCGGCCTGTCCTGTCCCCGCGACGTGTCCGTCATCGGTTTCGACGACCTGCCGCTCGCGCGCTTCTTCCAGCCCGCGCTGACCACGATCGCCCAGCCCAAGGCGATGATCGGCCGCCGCGCGGTCGAATTGCTGGTCGACATCCTGCGCAACGTCGAAACCCCGCTGCAACAGGTCACGCTGCGCCACGAACTCGTCGTCCGTGACAGCACCGCGACCGTCAGGAACGGCAAGGCACGCTAGACTTCGTTATCCGGCCGCATTGTCCGGGTCCGCTACGGGTGCTTCCGCAGGCGGGGCGGGGAGATCGACCGTCAGCTCGACCCGACGGTTCCTGGCCCGTGCCTCCGGATCGTCACTGCCGTCCGGACGCGCGTTGGGGACCAGCGGCGTCGTCTCGCCCAGCGCGACGACCGTGATGCGATCGGTCGCGATACCCTTTTCGACCAGATAGTCGCGCACCGCCTCCGCCCGCGATTGCGACGCACGGAGATTGACGCGGTCGTTGCCCGGGCTGTCCGAATGGCCGCGCACGGTGATCGGTCCACCGGCCGCCGCCGTCGGACTGGCGAGCAGGGCATCGATCGCCGCCCGCCCGGCATCGTCCAGCACCAGCCCGGACGCGCCGAACGCCACCGTCGCCGCGACCGGCTCCAGCGCCGGCGGGGCGGGTTCCGGCGCCACGATCTCCGGCCGCAGGATCGACTTGGCGGGCTCCGCGGCGTTGTCCGCGACGTTCGCCAGAGCGTCGTTGCCGATCGTTGCGTTCGCCGTCACCGGCTCCGCCCGGTTGCCGTCGGGTCCGGGCGCACACGCCGTTACGCCCACCGCCGCGATCCACGCCAGTCGCCTCATCAGGCCGCCTCCCCTTGCACGCGCCTCGCCCCCGGCCGCGTTGGCGGGGCATAGGACAGGATGGTATCGCCGGGCTGCGCCGTCGGCCGCGTCGCGTGCGAGAAGAAGCGCAGCGCGCCGTTCTTGCGCAACAGCAGCAGCATGTCCGCCTCGTCGGGCAGATCGGCCTTGATCGCATCGAAATCATACCGCTCGGTGATCCGCGTCTTGCGAAAGCCCCAGCCCTGCCGTTCGCGCGACACGATCTCCTCGACGCCGTGGCCGCTGGCGAACAGGGCGCGCCCCCTCAGCGACGTCGGCAGCGCGCGGGTGTCCTCGTCGTGGTCGTCGGTGCCACCGCCCAGCTGATAGACGTTGTCACGCCCGATCTCCGGTGCGAATTCGTTGCAGACCAGCGCGTTGTACGCTTCGTTGTCGCTGGTGGCGACCAGCACCTGGAACTGCGACAGGTCGAGCCGGTCCTCCGTCGCCTCCGCCAGGATCTCGCCATGATAGGTCGCGATCCCCGCCTGACGCGCGGGTGACAGCCGTTGCCAGCTGGTGTCGCAGATCGTCACCGGCACCTCCAGCGTGCGAAGCTGATTGGCCAGCGACAGGCTCCACGGCGTCCCGCCCACGATCAGCAGCCCCCGCTCCGTCGCGCCCGTCACCTTCAGCCAGCGCGACACCGGCCCGATCGAGAAACCATGCGCGATGATCGTGGCGATCACGACCGCGAAGGACAGGGTGACGAGGATCGATCCGTCACCATAGCCGAGCTGATCCAGCCGCAGCGCGAACAGGCCGGAAATCGCGACCGCAACGATACCGCGCGGTGCGATCCAGGCGACGAGCAGCCGCTCGTTCCAGGGTACCCGCGTGAATGCGAGGCTCAGCAGCACCGTCGCCGGCCGCACGAGGAACAGCAGCGCCAGCAGGAATCCCGCGAACCGCCATTCGAACCGCCGCAGCACCTCCAGATTCAGCGTCGCCGACAGCATCACGAACACGCCGGAGATCAGCAGGACGGTGACGTTCTCCTTGAACGGATGAATGTCGCGCAGCGATGCCAGCCGCATGTTGGCCAGCGCGACGCCCATCACCGTCACCGTCAACAGCCCGGTTTCCTGATGGATCAGGTTCGACACCACGAACGCCCCGATCACCGCGACCAGCAGCACGGGCGCTTTCAGATATTCCGGCACATGGCCGCGCGGAAAGGCCCAGCCGATCGCGCGCGCGGCCAGCCAGCCGATCAGCCCGGCGACGACGCTCGCCGCCAGCAGCGACAGCGCGACGCTGGCGATCGTGCCACCCTCCCCCACCCGGCGCAGATATTCGTACGTCACGACGCCGCACAGCGCGCCGATCGGGTCGTTGACGATCGCTTCCCATTTCAAGATCGCGCGCGGGCGGGCGGCGATCGTGCTCTGGCGCAGCAGCGGCAGGACGACGGTCGGCCCGGTCACGACGAGGATACCCGCAAACAGCACGGCGACCGGCCACACCAGCCCGCCGATATAATAACAGGCCAGCGTCCCGAGTACCCAGCCGATCGGCACGCCGAGAAACAGCAATCGCGTGACCGCGCCATCGGTGCGGCGAAGCTCGCGGACGTTCAGGCTCAATCCGCCCTCGAACAGGATCAGCGCGACCGCGATCGACACGATCGGCTCCAGCAGTTCGCCGAAGACGTGCTTGGGATCGATCAGGCCGGTGACGGGACCGGCGACGACGCCCGCGACCAGCATCAGCGCGATCGCCGGCCAGCCGGTGCGCCACGCCACCCACTGTGCGCCGATACCGAGCGCACCGATCAGCGCGATCACGAGGGCGGGATGCTCCATGCCGATGGCGATAACGGCTATCGCGTTGATCGTGAACCCGGCGATTTATGCCGTCGTTGTTCTTTGGAACGATATCGCCTATATCCGTTCCAAGGAGATCGCCATGGCGACGCTGGCCACCGCTGCCGACACCCCGAATGCCGCCCGCGTGCTGAGCGAGGCGGTGAGCCGGATCGCATCGTTCTGGAACCTGTCCAATGCTCAGGCGGGGGCGATACTGGGTCTGTCCGCCCCCACCATCTCGCGATTGCGGAGCGGCCAGTATCGGCTGGAGCCAGGCAGCAAGCCGTTCGAACTCGCGCAGCATCTGCTCCGGCTGTTCCGCTCGCTCGACAGTTGGCTGGGACAGGACGACCAGTCCGCACGATCGTGGCTGACGACGCCGAACCTCGATCTCGGAGGCCCGCCGATCGCGCAACTGGCGACGGTGCGTGGCCTGCTCCGCACCGGCGACTATGTCGACGCGCTGCGTGCCCGCGTTTGAAGTCACGCCCTATCACGGGCGCGGCATCCGCATCGTCGAGGCGCAGCACCGGATCGCCACCAACCGCCTCGCCGCCGATGCCGTCGACCAGGCGCTGCTGGAGGCGCTGGCGGATGAGGTGAAACCGCCGCTGCCCGATGCGGCGCGGCATCTGCCGTGGCTGCTCGCCTCGCCGTTCCGCTACGGTCTGGGGCGGCCATCCCGCTACCGCGCGGCAGACGTACGGCCCGGCATATTCTACGCGTCGGAGGATATCGAGACGGCGGTGACGGAAACCGCCTATTGGCGGCTGGTGGCCTTCGCGCGGTCGCCGGGCTTCGTGCGGCCGCGCACGCCGACACCGATGTCCGCCTTTTCCGTCGCGGTCGATGCACCGCGCAGTATCGACCTGACGCAGGAACCGCAGGACCGCTGGACCCATCCGTCCGATTACCGGGAAACCCAGTCGCTCGCCGCGCGCGCCCGGACCGACGAGATCGCCGCGATCCGCGCGCCTTCGGCCCGGCGCGCGGGCGGCATCAACCTCGCCGTCCTCGACCCCGCCGCGCTGAAGCCGCCGCCCCGTCCGCATTCCAGCTGGGCCTATCTCGCCACCACGGACGGGCTGCTCGCCACGCGGGAAATGAGCGGGCAGGCGATGCGTTTCAGCCCGGCGAACTTCGGCCTGCCACCGTTCTCCCCGGCCCGGCCGGACGACCGATAGACCGGCGGTCCGCCCATATGCCGAGCCAGCGACTGCAATTTTTCATGACAAAGCGCTCATCCTTTGCCACAGGCGTGGCATGATCGAGTTCGACCGAAAGCTGATTGCCTATGGCATCATAGGGTTGGTGATCGTCATCGCGGTGCCCATCCTGATCGCCGTCCGGCGACGGCGGCGGCGCGAGAAACTGCGCCGGCGCGGGATCAAGACCTACGGCCACTGATCGCCTCTAGCGCGGCGCTGCGAGTTTCGTCCCCGGCCCGGTCGGCGCTGCGAACACGGGCTTTCCGCCGGTCGACCACGTCACCCGCTGGATGCGCGGCGACCGCCGGGCGGTGCACTTCATGTCCGGCCCCGGATTGGCGTGATAGACGATCCACGTCTCCCGCCCGCCCGGCGATGTGAAGAAGCCGTTATGCCCCGGCGCATAGACCCCGGCGGCGGGATGGCTGGCGATCACCGGCTGCGGCGACTTCTTCCACGCACCGGCGTCCAGCGGATCGCTACCGGGTGCGGCGCTCAGCAACCCGATCGCATAGCCGTCCGACCAGCAGGCGCTGCCGGAATAGGTCAGGAACAGATCGCCCCCGGGGCCCGCCAGAAACTCCGGCCCCTCCAGTATCTGCCGGCCGCCCTGCCGCTCCCACGCGCTATCGGGGCGGGCGATGACCGTCTCCGGCCCGGTCAGCGTCCACGGGTCGCGCATCGCGACGATCGCCAGCACGCTGTCCCGCCCGACATAGGGCGAATAGACGAAATACCGCCTGCCGCGATGCGCGAAGGTGGTGCCGTCGATCCCGCGATGCGCGGTCTTCAGCATCCCGCGATCGATCCATTCGCCGGCCAGCGGGTCTTCGCCGCCATTTTCCAGCACGAATACGCCGCGATGTGCGTCGTCGTCATGTCCGCTCGCCGCGGCGGTGTAATAGAGGTACCATTTGCCGTCGATCCGGTGCAGCTCGGGTGCCCAGATCGACTGTGCGTTCGGTCCGCTCGCGGGCGGCGTCCACACCACCGTCTCCGGCGCATCCGCCAGTCGCGACACGTCCCTGGTGGCGCGGATCGCCAGCCGGTTGCCCAGCGTGTGCATGTAGTAATAGGTGTCGCCATGCCGCACGATCCACGGATCGGGACCGGACGGCAGCAGCGGATTGGTGAAGGTGCGCGCGGCGGGCGCCTGCGCCACGCCGCCCGCGATCGGCAACGTCGCGCAGGCCAGTACGGCGAGCGTCGGCAACATCCTCATGCGGGTTTATCCTTCATCCGTCCGGAAACGCCGCGACGATCGCGTCGTGTTGCGCCTTCGATATCGCGATCATCGATCCGTGCCGCAGCCCGGCCGGCAAAGCGTAGCGATCCCACTCCGGCACGCCGGTGTTGCCGGACACCTGATACCATGGCCCGGTCAGTCGCGGTGCCGTCGACAGGCCATAGCCGGTGCCGGCATATTGCTCGTAATAGAGCAGCCAGTCACCCTTGCCCGGTGCGCGGATGATCGTCGGCGCTTCGCGGAAGTTGGGGCTGACCGGCGGTCCCGGCGGCGGATACGGGCCGAGCAGCCGCTTCGCGCAACTGATCCGGATGGTCTTGCCGGTTGGCCAGTTCGTCGACGGATAGCGCTCGTCCTTGATGATCGCGCAATATCCTCCCTGTCCATTCGGCTGCACGATCGTGTCGATCGTCGCCATATCCCATTCGAACAGGCGCCGCGGTCGATCGGGGAAATTCTTCAGGTCCCTGGACAATACGTACAACGTCCGCTGGCTGCCCCAATAGCGTTCCGGGTCTTCGCGCGATCCGTCGAGGTTCGGCGTATGCCAGCTCAGCAGGAACCGGCCCGAGGGCGCATCGAAGAACAGCTTCGGTGCACCGATGCGCGGCAACGGATGCGGATGCCCCGCCACCGCCTTCAGGTCCGGCCGATAGGTGCCATGGGGTGTCCAGCGGATCAGGTCGTCCGATACCCAGAAGCGGATCAGCGGATCGTCGTCGCTGCGATTGCCGACCAGATAATAGCGTCCGTCGCCACCGCGGGCGATCGAGGCATGGCCGTGATAGTCCGACGACACCGGCCGACCGCCATTCACCTGCCGCCAATGCAGCCCGTCGCGGCTGACGGAATAGTGCAACACGCCGTATCGCGCCTTCGTCATGTGCGCGAACAGATACGCACCGTCAGGGTCGATCCGCGGTGTGACCGGACCGCCCGGCGGGTTTTCCCGGGCGGTGCCGCGCGGCGCGGGCAGCGTCGCGAGGAACGCGGCCGCCGTCGCTGCGATGACACCCGGCCGGATCACCCTCTTCTCCCGATAAGGCTTATCGTCCAGTATCCTGGCCGATCACGAGCACGAAGCCAAGCCGCCGCCGGATCAGCTCACCCGCAGCATTTCTTGGACTTCTTCCCCGATCCGCAGGGGCAGGGATCGTTCCGGCCCACCTTCGACGGCATGGCGGCCGGCGAAGCGACGATGTTGCCTCCCACGGAGCGCGCGGCATGCAGCGGCGCGACCCACATCGAGATCAGTTCGGCCGCCCGGTCGGCGATGGCATCGATCTCGTGATGCGCGAGATCGCTGGCGTCCTCTCCGATGTCGATCAGGGTGCGTAGTCCCGCCAGCGCCGCACGAACCTCGTCGTCATCCGCCTGCGCGATGAGGCTCCAGCCCTCCGGTCGTAGCGTCATCGCCCTGGCGAAGCCATCGGTCCAGATCTCCCACAGGACATCGCCGTTCCGTTCGTCGACCTCCAGCAGGGGCTGGTACCGGCCACGTTCCAGCGCCCGCGCGATCTCGTCCGAATAGGCGGTGACCATGCCGGCGAACCACCGCGCATCCTCCGCCTCCTCGAACGGCGGCTCGCCCCCGCCCCAGATCACGGGCAGCCACTCGTCCGGCGAAATCCCTTCGGGGCCGACCAGCAGCCCTGCGACGAACCCGTCGAGCTCCGACAGCAGCATCGCCCCGTCGTTCAGGTCGAGCAGCGCGGCGTCCAGACGACGCAGGCGGGACGGGGGCTTTCTGGTGGCGTTCAACATGGCGCGCACCTGTGGGTCGTAACCCTGCCGTTCGCAAGCGCCAGTGCCGGCACCAGCGATCACCTCGATCCGACGATGAAGAAATGGTCGGGGCGACAGGATTCGAACCTGCGACCCCCACACCCCCAGTGTGATGCGCTACCAGGCTGCGCTACGCCCCGACCGAGGACCGCACCGGTTCGATCCGGGGCAGTCCAGAGCCGGGGCCTCTACGCGCCGCTGCCCGCGGATGCAAGCGCCGCCGTCGCAAGCGACGTTGCTTCCGGACGCGGGGGGTGGTAGCGGCCCTGCCCAACGCGCGGGCGGGTTTCCCGGCCCGGCCGATCAGTCACGTCGGGACATCATGCTCATTTCACCAGCCTACGCCCAGACCACGGGCGCTGCCGCGCAGGCCAGCGGGTTCGCCTCGTTCCTCAGCCTCGCGCCGCTCGTCCTCGTCTTCATCGTCTTCTACTTCCTGATGATCCGTCCGCAGCAGCGCCGGGTGAAGGCGTTGCAGGACGCCGTGTCGGCCGTGAAGAAGGGCGATTCCGTGGTGACCGCCGGCGGCATCGTCGGCCGCGTGACCAGGGTCGAGGACGTGTTCGTCGAGGTCGAGATCGCCGCCAACACGCGCGTCCGCATCGTCAAGGCGACGATCGCCGAGGTGACGAACCCGATGTCCGCCAAGCCGGCGAACGACTGATGCTCGACTTTCCCCGCTGGAAGGTCTGGTCGATCTGGGCGCTGCTCGCGGCGCTTTGTGCGCTGGCGATCCCGAGTCTGGTGCCGGAACGCTATTCGCCGTCGTGGCTCGCGAACGCGCGGCACATCAATCTGGGCCTCGATCTCGCCGGCGGCAGCTATCTGCTGCTGGAAGCCGACGTCAACGATCTCGCCGCAACCCGCATCGAATCGATGCGCGATCAGGTGCAGACCGAAATGCGGCGCGGCAATCCCCGCATCGCGATCGGCGACATCTCCACGCGTGACGGCCAGTTGACCTTCATGGTCCGCGATTCGACGCAGGTCGATGCCGCGCGCGAACGCCTGCTGGGCATCACCGGCAGCGGCGCGGGCATGACCGGCCAGCGCGAATGGGACATCCAGGTCGTCGACGGCAGCCGCTTCGTGCTGCGTCCGACGCAGGCCGGCCTGAAGCAGGCGGTCAACACCGCGATGAACGACGCGACGGAGGTGGTCCGCCGCCGCATCGACGCGCTGGGCACGCGCGAGCCGACGATCCTGCGCCAGGGCGACGACCGCATCCTCGTGCAGGTCCCCGGCCTGGAAGATCCAAAGGCGCTGAAGGCGCTGATCGGCACGACCGCCAAGCTGGAATTCAAGCTGGTCGACGAGGTCGGCAATCAGGACACGGCCGCGATCGCCCGCCGTCAGGCGCCGATCGGCAGCGTCATCCTGCCCTATCCCACCAATCCGTCCGGCATCCCGCTGATTGCGCTGAAGCGCCAGACGATCCTGTCGGGCGAACAGATCGCCGACGCGCAGCAGACGTTCGACCCGCAGACCAATGCGCCTCAGGTCGCGCTGACGTTCAACGGCCCCGGCGGCGCGCGGTTCGCCCGCGTGACACAGGAGAATGCGGGCAAGCGGTTCGCGATCATCCTCGACAATTCGGTGATCTCCGCACCGTCGATCAACGAGCCGATCCTCGGCGGCCGTGCCTCGATCTTCGGCAGCTTCACCGTCGAATCCGCCAATCAGCTCGCGATCGCGCTCCGGTCGGGCAGCTTGTCCGTGAACTTGAAGATCATCGAGGAATCGACCGTCGGACCGGAACTCGGTGCCGATTCGATCCGCGCGGGCATCCTCGCCTCCGCCGTCGCGGTCGCACTGGTCGTGGCGTTCATGTTCGTGACCTATGGCCGGTTCGGCGCCTATGCGAACCTCGCCGTCGTCATCAACGTGTTCGTCATCCTCGGCGTGCTGTCCTTCCTGGGCGGCACGCTGACGCTGCCGGGTATCGCCGGGTTCATCCTGACGATCGGCACCGCCGTCGACTGCAACGTGCTCATCAACGAACGCATCCGCGAGGAGCGGCATCGCGGGCGCAGCGTCGTGCAGGCGGTGGAGCTGGGCTACAAGGAGGCCAGCCGCACCATCTTCGAGGCGAACGTGACGCACGCGATCTCGGGCTTCATCATGCTGGTGCTGGGCTCCGGTCCGGTGAAGGGGTTCGCGGTCGTGCTGCTGATCGGCATCGCGACGTCGGTCTTCACCGCCGTGACCTTCACGCGCATGCTGACCGCGCTGTGGATCCGGCGCACGAAGCCCAAGACGATCAATATCTGAGGCCGGGCATATGAAACTCCTGAAGCTCGTCCCCGACGACACCAACATCGATTTCGTCCGCCTGCGGAAATGGGCGTTCGGACTGACGCTCGCCCTGTCGCTGATCGCGATCGGCCTCGTCGCCGTGCGCGGCCTCAACATGGGTGTCGATTTCGCCGGCGGCCT
This sequence comes from Sphingomonas sp. Leaf343, assembly GCF_001423765.1. GTDB lineage: Bacteria > Pseudomonadota > Alphaproteobacteria > Sphingomonadales > Sphingomonadaceae > Sphingomonas. Next base: position 269,072 of record NZ_LMPG01000001.1, on the reverse strand, counting down.
GATGATCGAGGAGAAGTTCCCGACTCCTCCCTCGCTCGACCACGTCCGCGAGGTCGTAAACGCGCAAGGCTTCGGTGAGGCGCAGCTCCAGCAGGCCAGCGACCCGCGGACGATCACCATCCGCCTGCCCGCGCAGCAAAATGCCGACGAAGGTGCCACCAACGCCGTCGTCCGCAAGGTCGAAACCGCGCTGGGACAGGCCTTTCCCGGCGCGACGTTCAATCGTTACGCGACGGTTTCGGGCAAGGTATCGAACGAGCTGATCCGCAACGGCCTGCTCGCCGTGGCGCTGGCGGTTCTCGGCATCGGCCTGTTCGCGATCTTCCGGTTCGAATGGCAGTTCGGCGTGTCGACCATCGTGGCGATCGTCCACGATCTGTTGATGACGGTGGGCTTCTTCGCGCTGACGCGGTTCGAATTCGACCTGAACATCGTCGCCGCGGTGCTGACGATCATCGGCTATTCGATCAACGACAAGATCGTCATCGACGACCGCATCCGCGAGAACATGCGCCGCTATCGCAAGATGGAGATGCGCGAGATCATCAACCTGTCGGTCAACGAGACGTTGCCGCGGACCGTCATGACCTCGCTGACGATCCTCCTCGCGCTGGCGGCTCTGTTGCTGCTGGGCGGGCACGTGCTGCGCGGCTTCACCGCCGCGATGATCCTGGGCATCGTGGTCGGCACCTATTCGTCGATCTACGTGTCGTCGTCGCTGCTGATCGCGCTCGGCCTGCGTGCGGAGCCGACCCGCGAGAAGCCGGGCACCACCGACAAGACGCGGATCAGCGACGCGGAACGCATCGTCCCGCGCGAGCCGCGCGCCTGAGCATATCACGATGAGGATGGAACGCGGCCAGCCGGCGAGCGGCCCGGTGATCCGGGGCTTCACCGCCGCCGGCTTCCGGCTGGACGATGTCACCGTCGCTCCCGCGCTACTGCTGACGGAGGACAAGGCGACCGACTGGACGCCGCCGCCGATCGCGGATCTGACGATCGACGCGCTGGAGCCGGCGCTGACGCCGCCGCCGGAGTTCGTGATCCTCGGCACGGGCGCACGCCTCGCCCGGCCGCCGCAGTCGCTGGTGCGCGCGCTGGACGCCCGCGGCATCGGGCTGGAGGCGATGGACAGCCGCGCCGCCGCCCGCGCGTGGGGCGTCCTGCGCGACGAGGGCCGGCGCGTGGCCGCGGCGCTGTATCCGCTCGACGCCTGAGCGGGGCTTCGTGCGGCCGGACTAGGATCTGAGCCGGAACGCCTCCACCAACCCGCGCAGATGCGCGGCCAGTTGCGCGGCATTGGTGTCCCACCCGAACGCGGCGACGCTTTCCGTTACGCCCGCCACCGGCAGCGGATCGGTCAGCAGCGCCCCGATCGCCTCCGCGAACGCCGCGGGCGTCCGCGCCGCGATCCGCCCTGCCGCCGGCGTCACCAGTTCCGCCGCACCGCCCGCCGGGGTTACGACCACGGGCGTGCCGCACGCCAGCGCCTCGACCCACGCATTCGCCAGCCCTTCGGACGACGACGCCAGCGCCATCACGTCCGCCGCCGCGATCCGCTTCGGCAGATCGTCATGCGGCACCGCGCCGAGCAGCCGCACCCGGTCCCCCACGCCCAGCGCCGCGATCAACGCGGTCAGGGCCGCCCGTTCCGGCCCTTCGCCGGCGATCTTCAGCGTGACGCCCGGCAGAGCCGCGACGGCGCGGATCACCACGTCATGCCCCTTGCGCGGAATCAACGCGCCGACCGCGATCACCCGCCGCCCCGGCGTCCGCTCGCGTGGATGGAAACGGTCGCGATCGATCCCCGTCCGGTGCACCGCGATCCGCTGCGCCGGCATCCCCAGCGCGATCATGTCGTCGCGCATCGCCGCGCTCACCGCGAGCAAGCCGTCCGCGTTCCGCCCCGCCGCCAGCACCTGGGCAGCGGTCGCCGGGGAGCGACCCCAGAGATGGATGTCCGCCCCGCGCGCCTTGATCGACACCGGCACGCCATACCGCCGCCCCAGCGCCACCGCGGCAGGACCATCGGGAAAGAAGAAGGACGCGTCGATCACATCGAAGTCGAGCGTATCCAGCAGCGGCCCCAGCGCACGGATCAGCCCCGCAACGTGCCACCGGCCCTGCGTCGCCGGGATCGTCGTGAAGCGTGGCCGATGGACGTCCAGCCCGCGCCACGTCTCGCGCCGCGGCAGCGTCGCCAGCGCCCGGTAATGCCCCGCCCCGGACAGCGGCCACGGCGGCAGCCCGACCGGCGCGACGATCGTCACCTCGACGCCGGGCACCGCGGCAAGAGCGCGCGTCTGCCGCTCCACGAACACCCCGAAATTGGGCCGGGACGCATCGGGAAACAGCGTCGAGAGGGTCAGTACGCGCATCGTCGTCGCGATAGGCGAGGGATGTTAAAATCCGGCCCTGTCGATCATCGGACAGACCGCCCCTTCGGAGCCGGGTTCCAGCATCGGCGCACGCCGTGAGCCTCACCGCGTGATCGGCAACTGGACCCTGGCCTCTGCCGGGGTGGAGCGGGGATGAGGGGCTTGGAGTGGGTAAAGTCGAGCGCGACCGGTCCCCCCTATTCCACCCAGTCCAGCCCGATATCGCGATACAGCGCGCGGTCCTCGTCCCAGCCCGGCTTCACCTTCACGTGCAGGTACAGGTGCACCGGCCGATCCATCAGCGACGATAGCTGGTTGCGCGCCCGCGCGCCGATCTCACGGATGCGCGTGCCGCCCTTGCCCAGCACGATCGCACGCTGCGTCGGCCGTTCCACCAGGATTTGCTGGTGGATCTCGACGGAGCCGTCCTCGCGCTCCTTGAACGACTCGGTCTCGATCGCGCTCGCATAGGGGAGTTCGGCGTGCAGCTGAAGATACAGCTGCTCGCGCGTCACCTCCGCCGCCAGCGCGCGTTCGGTGGCATCGGACACCTGATCTTCCGGATAGTGCCACGGTCCCGCCGGCATCGCCCCGGCCAGCGCCTTCTTCAGTTCGGGAACGCCGTCGCCCGTCTCCGCGCTGACGAACCACGTCTCCACGAACGCGACCTGCGCGTTGAGCCGCTCGGCGTGCAGCAGCAGCTTCGCCTTGTCGGCCAGATCGACCTTGTTGAGAATCAGGTGCTTGGGTTCGGGCCGATCCTTCAGCGACTCGGCGATATCGGTGACCTTCGGCCCCAGCCCGCCCTTCGCGTCGACCACCAGCGCGAGCACGTCAGCACCTTCCGCGCCGCCCCATGCCGCCGCGACCATCGCGCGGTCCAGCCGGCGCTTGGGTTCGAAGATACCGGGGGTGTCGACCAGCAGAAGCTGCGTACTGCCCTCGATCGCGACGCCCATCAGGCGCGCGCGCGTCGTCTGCGCCTTGGGGCTGACGATCGCCACCTTCTGGCCGACAAGGGCGTTGACGAGGGTCGATTTGCCGGCGTTCGGCGCGCCGACGACGGCAACGAGGCCGCAATGCTGTTCCTGATCCATCGTCGCCGGATGACGGAAAAGCGACGCAGCGACAAGGTCGGGGGGAGTTCACCCCCCGACCTTGTCGCATTCGATCAGGCCGGAACCGCGTCGGCCTTTGCATTGATCTTGCTGGTCGCCATCTGGGTCAGCTTGTCGTCGGTCGCATATTCCTCATCCAGCGTCTCCTGAAGAATGCCGGCGATCTCGGTCCGGCTGAGCTGCTTCGCCCACGCGATCAGCGTACCGTACCGCGCGATTTCGTAATGCTCGACCGCCTGCGCCGCCGCGATCAGCGCCGCGTCCAGCACGTCCTTGTCGGACACTTCGCCCGCGACCTCGTTGGCTTCCTTGATGATGCCGTCGATCGCCGGGCAGGTCACCGCCTTCGCCTTCTCGCCGAGCAGGTCGAAAACGCGCTCCAGCCGGGTGATCTGCGTCTCCGTCTCGCTCAGATGCCGCTCGAATCCCTGACGCAGGTCCTGCGCGGTCGCCTTCTCGATCATCTTCGGCAGCGCCTTGGTGATCTGGTTCTCGGCGTAATAGACGTCCTGCAACTGGTGCAGGAACAGGTCGTCGAACGTCGCGATGTCTTTGCTGAACAGGCCCATGATGCGTCCTTTCGGGGTGTTGACGATGCGCCCCCAACGGTCCGTCGCGTCAGGAGTTCAGCGCGAACCGCCTGATCTGCATCAGCGAAGTCAGCCCTCCACCTCCGCCAGCAGCGCCGCCGCCGCCGCGATCTCCGCCTCCTGCTTGTTGCGGCCGGTCGCCGTCGCAGACAGCGCCTTGCCCACCGTCACCACGATGGTGAAGCGCGGGGCATGGTCGGGGCCGGAGCGATCGACCACGGTATAGACCGGCGACGCCCGTCCGTTGGCGGCGGTCCATTCCAGCAGCGCGGATTTGGGATGCCGCTGCATCGGCGCGGTCGGGCGTCCGCCCCATGCCCGGTGGATCAGCGCGCGCGCCGGTTCCAGTCCCGCTTCCCGGTACCACGCCCCGATCAGCGCCTCCATCACGTCGCCCAGCACATTGTCGCTGTTCGACGCGCCGTCGTCGCGCGCCTGCTTGCCGAGACGCAGATGATCGCGCACGCCCAGTTCGCGCGCCACCTCGGCGCAGACCGCTCCGGTGACCAGCGCGTTGAGCCGCTTGGACAACTGGCCCTCGGTCTCTTGCGGGAACAGCGCCCACAGCCAGTCCGCCATGACGAGGCCGAGCACGCGGTCGCCCAGAAACTCCAGCCGCTGATACGTCTCGGTCGCGTGGCTGCCATGCGTCAGCGCGCGCGCAAAGGGCACGACGTCGTCCGGCACCCGGCCGAACACGCCGGCCAGCCAGTCCTCCAGCGGCGGCGTCAGAATCCTTCTCCGATACGCTCCCACCGCGCCGCGGAGAACCATGTCCACGGCTTCAGCCACTCGGCCGATCCGTCGGTCGAGAAGAAGCCGACCATCGCCTTGCCCTCGATCCGCTCCACCGGGATGTAGCCCATGCCGCGCGGGGCTGCGAAGCGGCTGTCGGCGCTGTCGTCCCGGTTGTCGCCCATCAGGAAGACGTTGCCGGCGGGCACGGTATACAGGCCGGTATCGTCCGCCTCCGGGATATCGCGCTGGTCGAGCACGCGGTAGCTGCGTCCCCCCGGCAACGTCTCGCGATACTGGCGGTATCGGCAGATCGGCTTGCCCGCAGCGTCGGTGTCCTGAAAGTCGGACTCGCAATGCGTCGCGTCGAAATTGGGCGTCAGCGGCAGCGTGAAATCGGCGATCCGCTGCTTCGGGATCGGCTTTCCATTCAGGATCACCTGACCACCGCGCACCTGGATCGTATCGCCGGGCAGGCCGATGACCCGTTTGATGACGTCGTGGTCGTCATGCGCCGGATCGGTGTCGCCGGGGGCGGGATCGGGCGAGCGGAACACGACGGTATCGCCCCGCTCCGGCAGCGATCCGAAGATGCGGCCGGGGATCAGCGGCAGGCCCCAGGGCAGCGACCAGCGCGAATAGCCGTAGTTCCATTTCGACACGAACAGGTAATCGCCGATCAGCAGGCGCGGCAACATCGATTCCGACGGGATCGAGAACGGCGCGATCACGAAGCTGCGGAACACGAACACGATCAGCGCCAGCTTCAACAGGAAGCGAATGGTCTCGTTCGTCTCTGAACGCTTGCCCGGCGGGGTCTTGCTGGAAGGCTTGGCCATGAATTGAGGCGTGGCGTGCACGGTTGGCGGCGTCAAGATGGCCGGATCGTTTGCGCCGGCCATGCGTCCCCGCTAGCGACAAACCCGTAACGATCATCCCCCGGAGGTTTCATGAGCGACTGGTCGGCCATCGAGGCGCTACCTTCTTCCACGCTGGTCGAGCTGTTCGACGCCGATCCCGCGCGACTCGACCTGCTGACGCTGGACACCGCGGGCATCCATTTCGACTGGTCGAAGACGCACCTGACGCGGCCCGCGATCGACGCCTTCGCCGCGCTGGCCAAGGCCCGCGACCTCGCCGGCAAGCGCGAGGCGATGTTCGGGGGCGAGCATGTCAACGTCACCGAGGACCGTCCGGTCGAACACACCGCCGAACGCGGCGAGGGCAAGGCGGACAGCGTCGCCCGGTCGCGCCAGTATCACGCCCGGATGCGCGCGCTGATCGACGCGATCGAGGCTGGGGCGCTGGGCGAGATCCGCTCCGTCCTGCATGTCGGCATCGGCGGTTCCGCGCTGGGGCCGCACCTGCTGGTCGATGCGCTGGGCCGCGACGATCGCCGCTACGACGTGGCGATCGTGTCGAACGTCGACGGCATCGCGCTGGAGGATGCGTTCGACCGGTTTGATCCCGCGACGACGCTGCTGGTGATCGCATCGAAGACCTTCACCACGACGGAGACGATGCTCAACGCCACCTCCGCCATCCAGTGGATGACCGAACACGGCGTCGAGGACCCGTATGGCAAGGTCATCGCGCTGACCGCCTCGCCGGACAAGGCGGTCGAATGGGGCGTGGACGAGACGCGCGTGCTGCCGTTCAGCGAGGGTGTCGGTGGCCGATATTCGCTGTGGTCGTCGATCGGCTTTCCCGCCGCGATCGCGCTGGGCTGGGACAAGTTCGAGGAGTTGCTGGAAGGGGCGGCCGAGATGGACCGGCACTTCCGCCTGTCCACGCTGCACGAGAACGCCCCCGCGCTCGCCGCCTTCGCCGACCTCTATTACACGCAGGTCCGCCACGCCGAGACGCGCGCGCCCTTCGCCTATGACGAGCGCCTGCGCCTGCTGCCCAGCTATCTCCAGCAGCTTGAGATGGAGTCGAACGGCAAGGCGGTGACGGTCGACGGACAGCCGGTCGGTCGCCCGACCGCGGCGATCACCTGGGGCGGCGTCGGCACCGACGCGCAGCATGCGGTGTTCCAGCTGCTGCATCAGGGCACACACCTGGTCCCCGTCGAGTTCATCGCCGTCATCGAACAATATGACACGCTGGCGGAGGATCATCACCGCCAGTTGCTGCTGAACGCGTTCGCGCAGGGTGCGGCGCTGATGAAGGGCAAGCAGGCCGACGATCCGGCGCGCAGCTATTCGGGTGACCGGCCGTCGTCGACGCTGCTGCTCGACACGCTCGACGCACGGACGCTGGGGGCGCTGATCGCCTTTTACGAGCACCGCGTGTTCGTGAATGGCGTGCTGCTCGGCATCAACAGCTTCGACCAGTTCGGCGTCGAGCTGGGCAAGGAGATGGCCAAGGCGGCGGATCAGGGCGGCGGCGATTTCGACGTCTCGACGCAGGACCTGATCCGGCGCGCCGGGCTCGATTGATGCCGGTGCTGCCGGCACTCGCCGCCCTTGTCGCCGCGACCGGACCGGCGATCGCCGATCTACGGTGGCAGCGGCGCGTGCTGGTCGTCGCCGCACCGCGCGCCGACGATCCCGCGTTGCTGGCGCAGCGCCGGGCGCTGTCCGGCTGGGACGGCGCCGCCGATCGCGACGTCACGATCGTGGAGGTCGTGGGCGTCCGCGTGTCGGGCGCGGGGGACGAGGCCGATGCGATCCGGCGCACCTACGGCCTGCCCGCAGACCGTTTCGGCGTGATCCTGATCGGCAAGGACGGGCAGGTCGCGGTCCGGTCGGGGGAACCGATCCTGTCCGAATCCATTCAGTCGCGGATCGACGCGATGCCGATGCGCCGCGCGGGCCGCCGGTGATGCCGCCCGCGACGCAGCCAGGAAGGACAGGTGAACATATGGTCATGGAAGGCCGCGCCGCACGGATCGCCCATGCACGCAAGTTGATCGTGGAGGCGCTCGCCATCCTCGATACGGAACAGAATTTCATCGCCGCCGCGCATCTCGGTCATGCGCTGGACCTGCTCGACGCCGAACACGATCCTATCCCGCCTCCCGCGAAGAGCTGACCAGCAGCCTCTCGACCCGCGCGACGCCCGCCTGGCTCAACTGGACGATGCCGTCGCTGCCGCCGCGCTGGTCCAGATACCCCTTGGCTTCCAGCGCGTTCGTCCATCGCTCCGCCATGCCGGTGCTGATCCCGGATTGTTCCGCCACGTCGGGCAGACGGATCAGCCGTCCCTCCGCCTCCGCCAGATACGCGTTGAGCATGATCGCCCATGCGTGATCGGCGAACAGGTCGTCGCCCAGCTCCGCCCGTCGGCGACGCATCATCCGATCCGCCTCCCGCGCCGCCCGCCACAGTCGCGCCGGCCCCTCGGTCAGCGCATCCTGCCCGACGTGGTGGATCGTCCCGACCAGCCGTCCGCCAAACCCGGTCGTGAACCGCGAGACATGGACGTCGCACCACAGGGTGACGCCGTCCGCCCTGACATACCGTTTGCGCAGCCGCAGCGGCCCCTGACCGACGAGCAGCGCATCCACCGCACGCCGGTTGCGCGGAACGTCGCCCGGATGCGTGAAATCGGCATAGCTCAGGCCGGCCAGTTCCCGCTCCGACCGCTGCAACAGGTCGCAAAGCGCCTGATCCATCGTGAGAATCCGGCCGTCCGCATCGGACACCGAATGGCCTATCAACATCGTCGCACCACGTCCGTCGTCTACGCCCGGGCGTTCATCCGGGCAACCCATGTGCCCGACCGACGCTGACGATGGGCGAGCCCCTTGCCCGCGCGGGGCGACAGCGCCATGTGACGGGCCTTCGGAAGGACCCCCATGCCCCAGTACGACTACGACCTCTTCGTCCTCGGTGCAGGCAGCGGCGGCACGCGCGCCAGCCGGGTCGCGGCGGCGCACGGCGCGCGCGTTGCGGTGGCGGAGGAATACCGGGTCGGCGGCACCTGCGTCATCCGTGGCTGCGTCCCCAAGAAGCTGCTCGTCTATGGCGCACACTTCGCCGAGGACCTTCGCGACGCGCAGCATTTCGGGTGGGACGTGCCCAGCCCGTGCAGCTTTTCGTGGCGGCGGCTGCGCGACAACGTCCTGAGGGAGGTCGACCGGATCAACGGCGCCTACACGCAGACGCTGGAGACGCACAAGGTCGACATCATCCCGCAGCGCGCGGCCGTCACCGGTCCGAACAGCGTGCGTTTGGCCGACGGCACGGAAAAGACGGCGGAGCGCATCCTCGTCGCGGTCGGCGCGCATCCGGCGATCCCCGAATGCCCCGGCCACGAATACGGCATCACCTCCAACGAGGCGTTCCATCTGGACGAGGTGCCGAAGCGCATCCTGATCGCGGGCGCAGGCTATATCGCCAACGAGTTCGCGGGAATCTTTCACCAGTTCGGCGCGCACGTGATCCTCGCCAACCGCAGCCAGGACATCCTGCGCGGCTATGACGAGCAGATCCGCGACCGGCTGCTCCAGATCTCGACGATGAAGGGAATCGAGTTCAAGTTCGACGCCGGCTTCCGCGGCATCGAGAAGCTGGACGACGGTTGCCTGAAGGTCAGCCTCGCCAATCATGATCCGGTCGTGGTCGATTGCGTGATGTTCGCCACCGGCCGCCGCCCGAACACCGAGGGACTCGGCCTCGACAGCGCCGGCGTCGAGCTGGACGAGACGGGCGCGGTGAAGGTCGATGGCGACAACCGCTCGACCTGCCCGTCGATCTACGCGATCGGCGACGTGACGAACCGCATCCAGCTGACCCCCGTCGCGATCCGCGAGGGGCAGGCGTTCGCCGACACCGTCTATGGCGGCAAGCCCACCAAGGTCGATTACGAGTGCGTCCCCGCCGCCGTCTTCAGCCATCCGCCGCTGGCCGGCGTCGGCCTGACGGAGACGCAGGCGCGGCAGAAGCTGGGATCGGTGAAGGTCTATTCCTCGGACTTCCGGCCGATGAAGAACGTGCTGGCGGGTCGCAACGAACGCGCACTCTACAAGATGGTGTGCGACGGCGACACCGACCGCGTCGTCGGCATCCACATGATCGGCCCCGACGTGCCGGAGATCATCCAGGCGTGCGCCGTGGCGGTGAAGGCCGGGCTGACCAAGGCGGACTTCGACGCGACCGTGGCGCTGCACCCGAGCATGGCGGAGGAACTCGTTCTGATGAGGTGAGCCTACGGCTCACCTCATCAGAACGAGCGGCCGACGGGTCGGCAAAGCCGAACTCATCCGACGGCGCGGCTTAGCCGCGACGCTCCTTCTTCCTTTCGCCCCCTCTTCCTGTCCGGCAGGGCCAGCCCTCAAGCCCCCACGAACCGCCCCGGCCGCCGTTCCGCCACCGCGCGCACGCCCTCCGCGAAGTCGGTGGTCTTCTGCAACCACGCCTGTTCCGCCAGTTCGTGATCGGTCTGCTCGGTCACCAGCGCGTGCAGGTCGCCACGCATCGTCGCGCGCGTCGACTGGACCGCCAGCGGAGCGCCCGCCGCGATCTCCTGCGCCAGCGCCAGTGCCGCCCCGTCCAGCGCGGCCGGTCCGACCAGCGTGTCGAGCAGCCCCCATGCCGCCGCCTCCTCGCCCCGGATACGGCGGCCGGTCAGACACATCAGGTTCGCACGCTGTCGCCCGATCACCCGCTCCAGCACCGCCGAAATGCCGAAACCGGGGTGGAAGCCGATCTGCACGAAGTTCGCCACGAACCGCGCGTCCGGCGTGCCGACGCGGAAGTCCGCCACCAGCGACAGGCCCAGTCCCGCGCCGACCGCGCTGCCCTGCACCGCGCATACGACCGGCGTCCTGACCGCGAACAGCCGCGCCGCCGCGACGTAGAACGGGTTGCGTTCCGCCGTGACGCCGTCCGCGACCGGGTTGGCGTTGACGAGGTCCGCGCCCGCGCAGAACACCCGCCCCTCCGACCGCAGCACGATGGCGCGCACATCGCGATCCGCATCCGCCGCGTCGAACGCCGCCCCGATCGCCGCGATCATCGCGAGGTCGGCGAAGTTCACGGGCGGACGGGCAAAACTGACGATCGCGACCGGTCCGTCGCGGGTGGTGGTAACGGTCATCCCGCCACTGTACCGCCGCCCGCCGCCATGCCAAGCTGCCGAAAAAAGGAGAGGACGCATGAAGAGGATGCTGATCGCCGCCGCGCTGTTCGCGGTCGCCGCGGGTGCCGCCGAACCGGCCGGACCGGTCGCCGGCCAGGCCCCGCACATGGCCTATCGCACCGGCGACTACGCGTTCCAGATGTTCGTCCCGCGCGGTTATGGCGACGACCGCAAGACGCGCTGGCCGCTGATGATCTTCCTTCACGGCTCGGGCGAGCGCGGCACCGACGTTTCGGTGGTCGCGAAATGGGGTCCGCCCGCGGTCGTTTCGAGGCATCCCGGCACCCCGATGCTGATCGCGTCGCCGCAATTGCCGGCGGGGGACTGGGACGTGGCGACGCTCGACCGGCTGCTCGCCGACCTGCGCCGCACCTACCGCGTCGACGATGCGCGCATCTATCTGACCGGCCTGTCGCTGGGCGGGATGGCGACGTGGCGCTGGGCGCTGGCGCATCCGGCGCTGTTCGCGGCCATCGCGCCGGTCGCGGCGAAGACGCCGACCGACGCCGCCTGCACGCTGAAGGACCTGCCGATCTGGGCGCTGCACGGCGATCGCGACGAGGCGGTGCCGGTCCGCGGCGATTTCGAGATGGTGGAGGCGGTCCGCGCCTGCCGCGGCAACGTCGCCCCGCGCCTGACCGTCTATCCGGACACCGACCATTTCTCGTGGGTGCCCGCCTATGACGATCCGGCATTGTGGCGCTGGATCGGCGAGCAACGCCGGGTCAGCTCGCGGTAGCGGGGACCCGGCGGGCGCTGCGCAGGCTGTCGCTCGCGTATAGCGCGCACCCGCCCCAGATCAGCGCGAAGGTGACGAGGTGGACCCAGCGCAGCGGCTCGCCGAACAGCAATACGGCTTCGGCGAACTGCAAGGTCGGCGCGATATACTGGAGCAGCCCGAGCGTCGTATACTTCATCCGCCGCGCCGCCACCGCGAACAGCAGGAGCGGCGCCGCCGTCACCGCGCCGGCCAGCACCAGCAGCAGGTCGAGCCGCGTGTCCGTGCCCCACGCGCCCTGCCCGTGCATCCCTGCCCAGCCCAGCACCGCCAGCGCGGGCGGCGCGAGGATCAGCGTCTCCACCGTCAACCCGCCCAGCGCGTCGATCGCCGCGACCTTGCGGATCAGCCCGTACGTGCCGAAACTCAGCGCCAGCGTCAGCGAGATCAGGATCGCGCCGCCGCCCGACACCGCCATCACGATCACGCCCAGCGCCGCGACCGCGACCGCCGCCTTCTGCACGCGCGATACCCGCTCCCCCAGCACCGCGACGCCAAGCGCGACGTTGACCAGCGGGTTGATGAAATAGCCGAGGCTCGCCTCCAGCACATGGCCGTGCTGCACCGCCCAGATATACACCAGCCAGTTGACCGCGATCAGGCTGGCGCTCGCCACCAGCAACAGCAGCGTCCGCCCCCGCGCCGCCGCCGCGATCCCGCGCAACCGGCCCAGCGCGATCACGATCACGCCCAGCAACAGCAGCGACCACACGACGCGGTGGCTCAGCACCTGCAGCGCGGGCACGTCCTTCAACAGCTTCAGATAAAGCGGCAACAGCCCCCAGAGCACATAGGCGCTGACGCCCAGCCAGGGCGCGGCGCGATCGGGAGGAGACGAGGCCATGACGCCCCATCGGCGCATTCGCGCTGCGCCGCAACGAAGTTGGTCTTGGGACGACGAGAGCCGAGCCTGCCCGTCCGGTTCAGTCCCGCACCCCTGATAGCTGATTTCCCGCCGCCGCGAATGCCGCGCTGCCCCGCGCATCGGCCCCGCCGAACGTCACCTTCGCCGTCACGCCACCCGCCAGATTGGCCGGATCGATCGCCGTCCCGTCGACCGTCACGCGTGCGCACGTCGCATCCAGCGCGACGCCACCCGCGAACCCCGGCGCGTCGAATCCGATCACGGTGGGCCGCAGGCTGCTGCGTTCCACATGCCGGCACTCGATCGCCGGATGCGGCGACGTCTTGTTCCAATTCGATATCTGCGGCTCCAGCTGGAGCGCGCTGGCATCGACCACCACCACCGGCCGCACCGATTGCGCGATCTTCAGCCCGTGGACCGTCAGGCCGCGCGTTCGCGACACGAACAGTGATCCGCCCGGAAAGTCGCCGAGCACCTGCCCGCCGGTGATCGTCACCAGCCCGGCGCCATCGCGGATCAGGATGCCGCGATCGCCGCGCCCGCCCGCCGGCGTCACGTACGGATCGACGATCTCCACGCACGCGCTGGCGGTCGCGTCCAGGTTCAGGTCCAGCCCGAACCGCCCGCACCCGTCGAGGATCGGGTTGCGGATGTGCAGGTCGATCGTCTCCCCGAACCCGCGCGACCCGGCCGCGTCGAAACTCATGCCGGTATCGATCCGCGCACTTTCGAACCGGTCGAGAAAGCTGTCCACGAACGCCCCCTGCGCGATCAGCCCGGCGGGTTCGACGTGATGCGCGTGCTGTTCGGCGGCGACGCAGCGGTCCATGTAGAGCGACGCGTTGCCGCCCGGATAGCCGAACCGCACCCGCCCATCGAGGAAATACCCCGCCGCACGGTCGCTGCCCGGTCCCTCGCCTGCACGGGTCCGCTGCGCGAGGCAGTCGTCCACCTTGGTGTAGACGACGCCGCCGATATAGAAGCCGACGCTGTTCTCCAGCGAGGCCACGCCGCTGACGGTGCAATGAAACAGATAGGACGCGCGCAGGCCGGTGGGATAGCGGGCGAGATCGCCGGAGGGGTGCGGCGTGCACGGCCCGTCACGGACCAAGGTGACGCCGCTCAGGTGATTTTCGTTGACCAGATCGCCCGTCGGCCGTGTCGCGGTGCCCAGCAGCACGATGTCGTCGGTGCGCAGGCCCGGTGCCACCCGGCTCAGGATGATGCGCGTACCCTGACCGTCGTTCGTGGCGTAGCGACCATGCCCGCGCACCGTGCGCCAGCTCCGCCCCAGCTTCACCGTCCGCTGCACGAAGTAATCGGCCTGCCCCAAATCGGTGACCGGACACAGCGCGTAACAGGCCTCGATCGCGGGCGCGCAATCGACATTGCCGTCGCCGGTGATCGCGCCGAACCATTCCGGCCGGCCGTGAGTCCCGTCCCACGCCCGCGCCCAGCCGACATCGCGGCCCGGCACGTACAGCCCCTGCAACGGGTCGACCCGCGCATAGGACGGTTGCGCGACGACGCAGCGGAACAGCCCCTCGCGCCCGCGCTCGTCCAGATGGACCAGCCGCCCCGGCATCGCCGCCAACGCCGCCAGCGCGCCGCGATCCGGCACCGAAACGACCGGTCCCTCGTAAGCGGGCATGGTGGCGGCCCGCGTCGCCGCCGGCCCCGCCCCGCCGATCATCGCCGCCGACACCACGCCGCCGCGCAGCACCGCCCGCCGCGGCCAGTCCGTCACATCGAATCTCCTTCGCGACCATCAACGCAGCCACGTCGAGGCGCGATCCCGATCAGTCCGCGAACAGCAGGACCGGCGTCTCCAGCATCTTCTTCAGCGCCTGCACGTAACTCGCCGCGTCCCAGCCGTCGACGACGCGGTGGTCGCAGCTGATCGACAGGTTCATCAGCTTCGCGCGGACGATGTCGTCGCCCCCCCGACCATTCGGCCGGAATACCGGCCGTTCGACGATCTTGTTCGGGCCGATGATCGCGACTTCGGGCCGGTTGATGACCGGTGTCGTCGCGATGCCGCCGAGCGGGCCGAGCGAGGTGACCGTGATCGTGCCGCCGCCCAGCTCGTCCGGCTTCAGCTTGCCCGCGCGCGCGGCGTCGGCCAGCCGCCCGATCTCCGTCGCGAGCTGCCACACATTGCGGTCCTGCGCGTCGCGGATGACCGGCACGGTCAGCCCGGCATCGGTCTGCGCCGCCATGCCGACATGCACGCGGCCATGGCGCGTCACCACGCCTGCCTCATCGTCGTAGCGCGCGTTGAGCATCGGAAACTCGGGCAGCGTCCGGCACATCGCCACGATCATCAGCGGCAGCAACGTCAGCTTGGGCCGGTTGCCACGATTGTCGTTCAGGTCGGCGCGGACCCGCTCCAGCTCGGTCACGTCGATCTCGTCGACATAGGTGAAGTGCGGGATATTGCGCTTCGCCGCCGCCATGTTCTCGGCGATCTTGCGCCGCATGCCGATGACGCGGATCGCCTCGTCCGGCCGCGCGCGACTGGCGCCGGGCGCGGCATAGCCCTGATCCGAGCCGTAGCGCAGGAACGCGTCGAGGTCGGAATGACGGATGCGGTCGGACTCCGACTTCACCTGCGACAGGTCGACGCCGAGGTCTTTCGCGCGGGCACGGACGGCGGGGGATGCGAGGACCGCTTCCGCCCTTTCTGAACGGGGAGCGTGGGGCGTCGGCCTGGCGGAGCCGCCCTGATCCCCCGACCGTGCCGGATCCGCCGTCATCGGTGCGGGGGCGGGAGAAGCGACCACCTCCTCCACGCCGGGATTTTCCGCCTCGTACTGCTCGGCGACCTCCTCCTGCTCGCGCGAAGCCGGCGCGGCCTTCAGCTCGACATCGACCGGCCCCAGCGCGGGCGCTTCCTCCGCCGACGCGTCGACGTCGGTTTCGATCACCACCAGCGCCGCGCCGATCGCGACCTGATCGCCGACCTCGCCGGCCAGCTCGACCACCACGCCCGACACCGGCGACTCCATCTCGACCGTCGCCTTGTCGGTCATCATGTCGGCGATGTTCTGGTCCTCTTCGACGCGCTCGCCGACGCGGACGTGCCACGCGACGATCTCGGCCTCGGCGATGCCCTCGCCGATGTCGGGCAGGCGGAAGGTGAAGCGGGCCATGTCTTACGCGTCCTTCATGATCTTCTTCAGCGCCTGTCCGATACGGACAGGCCCCGGGAAATACGCCCATTCCAGGCTGTGCGGGTACGGCGTGTCGAACCCCGTCACGCGCTCGATCGGCGCCTCCAGGTGGTAGAAGCACCGCTCCTGCACCAGCGCCGACAGCTCCGCGCCGAAACCGGAGGTGCGCGTCGCCTCGTGCACGATCATGCAGCGGCCGGTCTTCCGGACCGACGCCTCGATCGTCTCGATATCGAGCGGCACCAGCGTGCGCAGATCGATGATCTCCGCATCGACGCCCGCCTCCGCGACGACCGCGGTGCAGACATGCACCATCGTCCCGTACGCGAGGATGGTCAGCGCCTCGCCCGGCCGCACCACCTTCGCCTTGCCCAGATCGACGCGGTAGTAACCGGTCGGCACCTCACCCGCGGGGTGCTTCGACCAGTTCTGCGACGGGCGGTCCCAATATCCGTCGAACGGGCCGTTGTAGATGCGCTTGGGCTCGAAGAAGATGACCGGGTCGTTGTCCTCGATCGCCGCGATCAACAGGCCCTTGGCGTCATAGGGGGTCGACGGGATCACCGTCTTCACGCCCGATACGTGCGTGAAGATACCCTCCGGCGACTGCGAGTGCGTCTGCCCGCCGAAGATGCCGCCGCCGAACGGCGACCGCACCGTGATCGGCGACGTGAACTCCCCCGCCGAGCGATAGCGCAGCCGCGCCGCCTCGCTGACCAGCTGGTCGAGCGCGGGATAGATGTAATCGGCGAACTGGATTTCCGGCACCGGCCGCAGCCCATATGCGCCCATGCCCACCGCGACGCCGATGATGCCGCATTCGGTGATCGGCGTATCGAACACGCGCGTCTTGCCGAACTTCGCCTGAAGTCCGGCGGTCGCGCGGAACACGCCGCCGAAATAGCCGACATCCTCGCCCATCACGATCACGTCGGGATCGCGCGCCATCATCACGTCCAGCGCGGAATTGATCGCCTGGATCATGTTCATGCGGGTGGTGTCGCCATCTGCGGCAACGATCGCTTCGGTTTCCATCATGTCACTCATCGAACATCGTTCCGGCCGTGTGTGCCCCCGCGAGGGCGGAGGAGGGAGTTCTGCACGATCATTTCCGGTCCCACGGCCGGCCGCTGGCGGCTTCCTCGGCCATCATCTGCGCCTGCTGCTCGCGCAGGTGCCACGGCATATGTTCGAACACGCCGTCGAACAGCGTATCCAGCGGCTGGTGCAGGCCGTGGCCGAGGATGCCGTTCTTCTCGGCCTCCTTCTGCGCCGCCTTCACCTGCTCGGCGAGTTCGCGGTCCTGCGCGGCGTGGCGCTCCTCGTCCCACTCGCCCAGCGCGATCAAATGATCCTTCAGCCGGCGGATCGGGTCACCCAGCGGCCACGCCGTCGGCTCCCCGGCGGAGCGATATTGCGTGGGATCGTCGGAGGTCGAATGCCCCTCCGCACGATAGGTGAAATGCTCGATCAGCGTCGGCCCCTGATTGGTCCGCGCCCGCTCCGCCGCCCACTGCGTCGCGGCATAGACCGCCAGCGCGTCGTTGCCGTCGACGCGCAGGCCCGCGATCCCGTAGCCGACCGCGCGCGCCGCGAAGGTCGTCGCCTCCGCGCCCGCGAACCCGGAAAAGCTGGAGATCGCCCACTGGTTGTTGACGATGTTCATGATGACGGGCGCGCGGTACACCGTCGCGAACGTCAGTGCCGAGTGGAAGTCGCCCTCCGCCGTCGAACCCTCGCCACACCATACCGCGGAGATGCGCGTGTCGCCCTTCGCGGCGGAGGCCATCGCCCAGCCCACCGCTTGCGGATATTGCGTGGTCAGGTTGCCGGAGATCGAGAAGAACCCCGCCTCCCTCGCCGAATACATGATCGGCAACTGCTTGCCCTGCAGCCGGTCGCCCTTGTTCGAATAGATCTGGTTCATCATGTCGACCAGCGACCAGTCGCGGGCGATCAACAGCCCCTGCTGACGATAGGACGGAAAGCACATGTCCTCGTAATCCAGCGCGTGCACGGCGGCGACCGACACCGCCTCCTCGCCCGTCGCCTTCATGTAGAAGCTGGTCTTGCCCTGACGCTGCGCCCGGAACATCCGCTCGTCGAACGCGCGCAGCAGCGCCATGTGGCGCAACATCCGGCGCAGCGTGTCGGCGGACAGGCGCGGGTCCCAAGGGCCGACCGCGCGGTTCTCCTCGTCCAGCACACGGACCATCGTATAGGCGAGTTCGGTGAAGTCTCGCGGCGAGGCGGCGGTATCGGGGCGCGGCGCGGAGCCGGCGGGCGGCACCTCCACACCGACGAAATCGACCGCGTCGCCGGGCCGGAACTTCGGCTCGGGCACGTGCAGGGACAACCGGGGCAGGTTGGCGCGCGTCGGATCGGCCACTCGTCTCTCCATCTACGACGGCCCCGGAGATGTTCCCCTCGCGACCTTCCGACCCTCTTGCCGCTTTGAAATAAAATTTCAAGCATCGTTCGGTGCCGCGCCTGCACTCCCCCTGTGCCGACCGGCTCGCGCGCCCTCCACCAGCCTGCGTCAACATCGCTGCTTCCGTGACCTCTGTCTAACTTATGCTATTGTAAAATAAAGGAACTGTCGGCCTTCGCGCCTGTTCGACAGGCATCGGACGCAGGAGAGCGAACATGGCACAGAAAGGCGCAGGCGGTAATCCCGGAGCGATCACGACGAAGGGCGGCGACGGCGCCCGCGGCAGCCTCGGAACAGGTCGGGGCGGCGGCACCCGGACCGGCGCCAAGAAGACCGCGTCGTCGAAGGATGACGACGGCGGCAATGCCGGGCAGAAAGTCAACGGAGCGTAAGCTGGGCCGGCCGGGCGTCGCGTCACGCCCGGCCGCGGCACTCGCCCCCGCCCCCGGTTCCCCGGCGACCGTGGGCATCACTCCACGGTCTGTTCGATCACCCCGAAGATCGGATGATGGCGGTCGTCCTCCGCCCAGATCCGTACCATGTCGCCCCTCTTCAGGAACGGCGTCACCGCCTGTCCGCCGGTGATCGTCTCGACCGTGCGTACCTCCGCCAGGCACGAATAGCCGACGCCGCCGTCCGCGATCGGCTTGCCCGGTCCGCCGTCCGGCCCGCGGTTCGACACCGTCCCCGAGCCCACGATCGTCCCCGCGCCCAGCCTGCGCGTCCTGGCCGCGTGCGCGACCAGCGTGCCGAAGTCGAAATTCATGTCCTCGCCCGCCTCGGCACGCCCGAACGGCTGGCCGTTCAGGTCGACGTTCAGCTTCCGGTGCAGCTTGCCGTCTTGCCACCAGTCGCCCAACGCATCCGGCGTCACGAACACCGGCGAGAACGCGCTGGCCGGCTTCGACTGGAAGAATCCGAACCCCTTCGCCAGTTCTCCCGGGATCAGGTTGCGCAGCGACACGTCGTTGGTCAGCCCGACCAGCCGCACCGCCGCCAGCGCCTCGTCGCGGCTCGCGCCCAGCGGCACGTCGCCGGTGACGACCACCACCTCGGCTTCCAGATCGCAGCCCCAGCTCTCGTCCGCCAGCGGGATCGGGTCGCGCGGCCCCAGGAACCCGTCCGACCCGCCCTGATACATCAGCGGATCGTGCCAGAAGCTGTCCGGCATCTCCGCCGCCCGCGCCTGCCGCACCAGCGCGACGTGGTTCACATAGGCGGACCCGTCCGCCCACTGATAGGCACGCGGCAGCGGCGCCGCGGCGGCGTGTTCGTGGAAACGATCGCGCGGGATCACCTCATGTTCCAGATCGGTCGCCAGATTGCGCAGGTCCGGCTCCAGCCGGTCCCAGTCGTCCAGCGCCGCCTGCAACGTCGGGGCGATGTGGCCGGCATCCGCGCACCAGGCGAGGTCGTTCGACACCACGACGAGCTTGCCGTCACGGCCATGCTTCAGGCTGGCGAGTTTCATGCGGGGGACCTCTCCTTGTTTGATGCGGAGGGTAGTTCCGCCCCCGCTCCGGGACAAGCGCGGCTTGACTTTTCCGCGGTGCAGCGTATCTGCCGCAGTATCGAGGCGTCATGCAGCGTGATCGGACCTTTATCGGTTCGGGCTCCGTCTCGGTCCAGCCAACGGCTTCCCTACTCACGCGGGGTGTCAACTTCCCCCGCCAAGCGAGCGCATCCGTGCGCGCGGCCTTGGCATCTGTTCTAAGGTTACCCCATGTCCTTTATCGATCTCGGCCTGTCCGAGCCGCTCGTCCGCGCGCTCGAAGCCAAGGGCTATACGACTCCCACCCCGATCCAGGCGCAGGCCATCCCGACCGTCCTCGAAGGCGGCGACCTGCTCGGCATCGCGCAGACCGGCACCGGCAAGACCGCGGCGTTCACGCTGCCGTCGATCCAGCGCATGGCCGCCGCGCCGAAGCGCGTGCTGCCGACGCATTGCCGCATGCTCGTCCTCGCGCCCACCCGCGAACTCGCCAGCCAGATCGCCGACAGCGCGCGCGATTATGGCAAGTTCTCGAAGATGTCGGTCACGACCGTGTTCGGCGGCACCAGCATCAACAAGAACCGTCAGGACATGAGCCGCGGCGTCGACATCCTCGTCGCCACGCCGGGCCGCCTGATCGACCTCGTCGAGCAGGGCTTCGTGAACCTGTCGATGATCGAGATCCTCGTCCTCGACGAAGCCGACCAGATGCTCGACCTGGGCTTCATCCACGCGCTGAAGCGCATCGTGAAGATGGTCCCGCGCAAGCGCCAGACGCTGTTCTTCTCGGCGACCATGCCGACCTCGATCCGCGAGCTGGCCAGCCAGTTCCTGCACGAGCCGGCGACCGTGTCGGTCAAGCCCGCCGCCACCACGGCGGAGCGCGTCGACCAGCACGTCATCTTCGTCAACCAGGCGGAGAAGCAGGCGCTGCTGACGCTGACGTTGCAGGATGCGGCGATCGACCGCGCGCTGGTCTTCACCCGCACCAAGCATGGCGCCGACCGCGTCGTGAAGCTGCTGGCCGGCAACGGCATCGCCGCGAACGCGATCCACGGCAACAAGAGTCAGGGCCAGCGCGAGCGCGCGCTGGGCGAATTCAAGACTGGCAGCGTCCGCATCCTCGTCGCCACCGACATCGCGGCGCGCGGCATCGACGTCTCGGGCGTCAGCCACGTCGTGAATTTCGAACTGCCCAACGTGCCGGAACAGTATGTCCACCGCATCGGCCGCACCGCGCGCGCCGGCGCATCGGGCATCGCCATCGCGTTCTGCGCCGATGACGAGCGGCCGTACCTGAAGGATATCGAGCGCACGACGCGCCAGAAGATCCCGGTTCAGGCCCTGCCCGAGGATTTCCAGAACAAGGCGAACGCGATCAAGTCGCAGCGCGTGAAGGCGATCGGCGAGGACCCCGCCGCCCGCGCCGACCGCCCCCGCCAGCAGCGCGGCCCCGCCAAGCCGCGCGCCACGCACGCGCCGCAGCACACCGGCGCGACCGGCCGCAACTACGCCAACGCCAGCCGCGGCGGTCGCCCGGCCGGCGGTAGCGGCGGCGGCGCGCGTCCCGCTGGTAGCACGGGTGCTGGCGGTGGCCGCGGTCGCGGCGGCGCAGGGCGCGGCGGTGCCGGGCGGCCTGCCGGCGCTTCGACGCAAGGGCGGTAAGACACACGACCATTAGAAAAAGGCGCCGCGACCCACCGTCGCGGCGCCTTTTCTTTTGCACCCCCTCCGCTGCAAGGCGAGGGACGTACACCATTCAAAAATCCGGGAAACCAAGTCCTTCCCGCCCGTTACGCCCTGACGACGAACGTGACCGGGAGCGCGACATGGACATCTCCACCACCCCCATCGCCGAACGCATCGCCCGCGTCCTGACCGCGCAGCGGATCAGCGCCAACGCCGCCGGCGACGAAGAGTCCGCCGCCGCCACGATCGATGCGAACTGGCGCGACCATCTGCCTGACGCGCTCGCCGTCCTCCGCACGTTGCGCGAACCCGACGAAGAAATGGCGCAGGCCGGCGACGTGGCGATCTGGGAACGCATGATCCTCACCGCCATCGATCACGCGGCAACTCCGCGCGTGGTGCTGTAGCTCTCGTCACGCCGGGACAAGCCCGGCATGACGGCCGCACCTTAACCCCCTCCTAACCATCCGCGCGCTACGCTTGCGCCATGTACCACGACCCAGCGCTCGCTGCCGCCACCCGCGTGACGCGTCCGGCCTCCGCCGTTTCAGGCGGCGCGGGGTTCGCCGGGTTCGCCGGCCTCACGAGCTGGACGCTGGTCGCGCGCGCCAATTTCCTCGACGGGCCGTATTCGGCGCTGGTCGGTCTCGCCGCCTGCGCGCTGGCGATGATCGCTTGGTCGCTGCTGATCGATCGCGTCCACCGCTCGCCCACCACCGGCCTCGACTGGCAGCACCCCCGGCCGCTCAAGATCACGCTCGACATCAGCCTGACCAAACTCGCCGGCTATTGGCTGACATGGGGCGGCATCGCCGTGGTCTACGCGACCGGCCGCTTCTACTGGCAGGGCAATTTCGAGTTCGCGATGTGGTGCTTCCTGTGGGGAGCGCCGGCCCTGTTCGCGCTGTCGATCCCGTACGTCCTCTGGATCGACCGTCACATGCTCGAACCGCGCGACGGTCCGTGGCATCTCGGCGGATGGCTGACCGGCCAGTCCGGCGTCGACCGCGCCGCCATCCGGAACCACCTCCTGAGCTGGGGCGTGAAGGCGTTCTTCCTGCCGTTCATGCTCGGCGGCGTTCCCTCCGGCTTCGGCGCGTTCGTCCGCGCCGACCTTGCCGGGGCACTCGCACACCCGGTTGCGCTGACGCAGATGCTGATCGGCGCGATGTTCCTGATCGATATGGGCATCGCCACGGTCGGCTATATCCTGACGTTCCGCCCGCTCGACGCGCATATTCGCTCGGCCAACCCGTTCGCGGCGGCGTGGATGCCCGCGCTGATCTGTTACCCGCCCTTCATCCTGATGATCGACGGCGGGCCGTTCGACTATCATCAGGGTACCGCGCAATGGGATTACTGGCTGGGCGACCACCCGCTCCTGCTGGCCGCGTTCGGCTCGGTGCTGGTCGGCCTGACCGCGATCTACGCCTGGGCGACGCTGGCGTTCGGGCCGCGCTTCTCCAATCTCACCCACCGCGGCATCCTGACGCACGGGCCGTATGCGTGGACCAGGCACCCCGCCTACTGGTCGAAGAACCTGTTCTGGTGGCTGTCGGTCCTACCGTGGTTCACCACCGGATCACCCGTGGACGCGATCCGCGCCACGCTGACGCTGGGTGCGGTCAGCGGCATCTATTACTGGCGCGCGAAGACGGAGGAACGCCACCTCCTCAGCGATCCGGCCTATGTCGCATACAGCGACTGGATCGCCCGGCACGGTCCGATCGCGCGCGTCCGTCAGAAGCTCTCTTCGGCGTACACGCGCGAGATATCGCCACCCCACGCGCCCTCGTAACGCTCCAGCAGCATCTCGGCCGGCACCTTCCCACGCCGCACGATCTCGCGCAGCGGATCGAGGAAGCCGGTTTCGTCGTCGCCCGCCGCGTTGGTCCGCGCCCGCGCCGCCAGTCCGCGATGCGCGATCTCCAGCACCTCCGCGGCCACGTCACGCAGCTTGCCGCCACCGGGCAGCGGCGCATCCAGCGCCAGCTTCGGCACCGCATCGCGCAGGCTCTGACGATCCTCGATCGACCAGCCCTTCACCAGATCCCACGCCGCATCGAGCGCCTGGCTATCGTACAGCAACCCGACCCATAAAGCCGGCAGCGCACAGATACGGTTCCACGGCCCGCCATCCGCGCCGCGCATTTCGAGGAACGTCTTCAGCCGCACTTCCGGGAACGCCGTCGACAGGTGGTCGGTCCAGTCGTCCAGCGTCGGCTTCTCGCCGGGCAGGACCGACAATTCGCCCTTCAGGAAATCCCGGAACGACAGCCCGGCGGCATCGATATAGCGCCCCTCGCGGTAGACGAAGTACATCGGCACATCGAGCATGTACTCGGCGTAGCGCTCATACCCGAAGCCGTCCTCGAACACGAACGGCAGCATGCCGGTCCGCGCCGGATCGGTGTCCGACCAGATATGGCTGCGGTACGACAGCATCCCGTTCGGCTTCCCCTCCGTAAAGGGCGAGTTCGCGAACAGCGCGGTGGCGAGCGGTTGCAGCGCCAGCCCGACGCGGAACTTCTGCACCATGTCCGCCTCGGCGGCATAGTCCAGATTCACCTGGATCGTGCAGGTGCGCAGCATCATGTCGAGGCCCATCGACCCGACCCGCGGCATGTGTTGCCGCATGATCCCGTACCGCCCCTTGGGCATCACGGGCAGGTCGGCGCGCGCCTTGTCCGGCCACATTCCCAGCCCCAGAAACCCGACGCCGAGCCGGTCGCCGGCCTCCTTCACCTGCCGCAGGTGCCGGCCCGTCTCCGCGCAGGTCTGGTGCAGATTCTCCAGCGGCGCGCCCGACAACTCGAACTGCCCCGCCGGCTCCAGACTGACGCTCCCGTCCGCGCCCGTCAGCGCGATCACGTTCGTCGTGCCGTCCGGCCCCAGCTCCTCGACCGGCACCCAGCCATGCTCGGTCAGCGCCATCAGCAGGTCGCGGATGCCGCCCTTTTCGTCATAGGACGGCGCGTGATGATCGCTCGTCGCATAGACGAACTTCTCGTGCTCGGTCCCGATCCGCCACCGCTCCGCCGGCTTCTCCCCGCGCGCGAAACTGGCGATCAGTTGATCGCGCGATTCGATGATGGGGGATGCCTTCGCGGTCGTTGTCGCGGGCGCAGGCGCATCGATCTTGGTCGTCATCCCGCGCCTCTACGCGCGCGCGGGCACCCGCGCCAGATGGATTGGCGACCCGGTCCGCCGCGCCGCATCTCATCCGGCCGCGACATGCTCAGTGCGCGGCGTTCACCGGCGTCTTCGCCACCGCCACCGGCGCCACCGGATCGATGATGCGCAGCGCATAGCGTCCCGGCGGCAGCATCAGCGCCACGTCCTCGCCCGGCCGGATCGCGACCCGGTCCATCGGCACGGATGCGGTCGACTCCCCCACCGGCCGCGCCTCGACGACGCGCCATCCCGTGGTCGGACGCAGCAGATAGGGGATGCTGACGACGCTGTCGCCCGCCTGCTTCCGCCATTCCGGCCGCCCCCGCTCGAACCGGGCATCGGGATGGTCGACGATCAGGTCGAACGATCCCTTTGGCTCGTCGGCCGGCAGGGCGGACAGCCCGACGCTATTGCCGGACCCGCGACAGCTGATCTGCGAGACGGTGAGCGGATCGATCCCCGTCTTCTGCTTCAGGCGCGCGGCCATCCACCGGGAACCGTCTTCGCGGGGAACTTCGGCGGCATGTGAATAGCCGACATGGATCAACAGCTTCGTGCCGGGATGATCGCGCAGGAACGCCGCCAGCGCACTTGCCTGCCCTTCCTCGCGAAGGGCGATCCGCTGCTCCCATGTCCGCTCCACGGCCGGGCCGTCCTCGTTCGGTTCGTAGGGGAACAGCCGATAGCCGAGCGCCTTCGCCTGCCGCCCCAGCCGGCCGAAGCCCGCTTCCGACAGATAATAACCGTCCTCGTCGGCCAGATACGGCAGTGTCGGCTGTTTCAGGAACGTCGAGCGCTTGTCCTCCGCCAGCCCCGGCGGATCGTTCATCAGCGTTTCCATCGCCAGCACGTCGTAGCCGAGCGGCCGCAGCCGCCGCGCGACCTCCGCCGTGAAGCCGCGATGCTGCGACCGTTCGTGACTTTCGTTGACGATCACGATCGACGTGGCACGTGCCCGCGTCTCGATTTCCTCGAACACACCTGCCACCCCGATCGCCGGGGAGCAGCGGCCGGGTCTGTAATCGTCGCTGACGGCGGCGATCAGGTCTTCCCGCCCGAACAGGCTCAGCGTCTGGCGGTCGCCGTCGTCCGCCAGCGGGTTCCGCGGATCGATGCTCGCCAGCCTCGCGAACTTGCCGGCGAGCATCGGCGGCAGGCTGGCCTGCGCCACCGTCTCGACCGGTTCGACCAGAATCACGCCTCCTGGTGCCGCTCCATCTTTGGCGGCGAGGGGTTCCCACAGCGCAAATAGCGGAGCCAGAACGAAAAGAAGCCGACGGACGCGAACCGGATGAACATTCTGCATCGCCAACGCTACCAGCCCCCTCGCCGTTCTTCCAGAGCGCCGATTCCGGGCGCGCGCGGGACGCCGTCGTTGACCGCATGCCACGGCTCCAATACGTTCGACGCGGCCGCATCGGAAGGGGACCGGATGACCGCGCGACCCGATCGATCGAAACGCCGGCTCCGACTGTGGTTCTGGGCCATTCCCGCCGCGGCAGCGCTGGCGATCGCGGCGTGGGTCGCATGGACCAGCGACGTGAGCCTCGTCCGGGCCGATCGCGCGGCATCCCTGCTCGTTGCCATCGAAAAGGCGGCGGCATTGCCCGTATCGGACCGGGGGCCGATCGAACGCACCGCCCCGGACGGCCCTATGCCGGAGATGGCGGACCGCACGCTGGTCATCGACGCGGGCGCCGCGACGATCGCCACCCGTATCGTCGCGGCGTGCCGGACGGCGGGATTTCGGCCCCCGGACGCTCGCCGCCGCGCGATCGAGGCCGATGTGGCGTGCGTCGGCGGATCGAGCCGCCCCGGCGACAGCATCCACCTCCGCCTGCGCTGCACGAAGACCTGCACCGCCTATTTGCAAACCCGTCTGGTGTGATCCCGGGGAGACGGACATGACTCAACGCAGCGATATCCTGCCGAACAAGAATGGCTGGAAGCGTCTGAGCTACACCCGCCGCTGCGGCTGGGTTGATTGGGGCCATGCCCTGCCCGGCAACGCGCTGGGCCTCAGGACCCAGCTCGAATCCGAACGCGCGGCATGGCCCGGCCTGTCTCAGGTGACGGTCACGCTCAACGGCCATCCCGCCTTCGCCATCCATTACGGTCAGGGCATGACGGGGTTCAGCGCGGCGCGTCACTGGGTCATCCGCCGCGGCCTGCCCCGTGCTTCGCGGGAAAGCGCGGCACTGGGTATCTTTCTGTCGGCGTCCTACGATCTGGAGGGGGCACAGGCGAGCTTCCCCTTCTCGCTCGTCACCGACAGCGGCTTCAGCGCCGAGGATCTGGTGTCGGACCTGATCGGCTTCTACGCCGCGTTCCACGGCTATTCGCAGGATCAGCAGCGCCGCATCTGCGGAGAGGTCAGCAACAAAGAAAGCCTGCGCCTGTGGGACGAGCATCTCCCCAACGGACTGGGGTCGATCAAGAACAAATCGCTACGCCCGGTCCTGTTCCCGACCAAAGAAACCGGTGACGGCGACACCAGCTTTCCCAAGGAATTCTCATCAATCTCGCCGTCGTCCAGCGGCTGGGACTGGGCACGCCTGCAGAGCCGGTTCATCCCCGGCGGCGTCGTCAACGGCGGCGCGCGCATCGAGGTGGATCGACGCGGCGTCCTGTCGGTGCGGTGACGGCGCGCGGCGGGTTCGCACCCTGTCCTACACGCCGGTTTTGCGCGATAGTCGAACCGCTCTTTGACATCGTCGACCGCCGCCATCGCAATCGATCACGGGCGAAGTAGAGGACCCCGTCCGGCGCCTCCACTTCCTCCACTTCGCCGCCTCACCAGTCCCCCGCCGCCGCCATCCACAGCGCCACCGCCGCCGCCGCCGCGGTGTCCGCGCGCAGGATGCGGGGACCCAGCGTCACGCCCACCGCCGCCGGGCAGGCGCGGATCGCCGCGCGTTCGTCGTCGTCGAAGCCCCCCTCCGGCCCGATCAGGATCGCGCCCGCGCCCGGCCGCTCCCGCATCGCCGCCACCGCCGGCTCGCCGCCGGCTTCGTCCGCAAAGAACAGCGCGCGGTCGGCAGGCCAGTCGCGCAGCAGCGCCATCAGCTTCACCGGCTCCGCCACCTGCGGCAACGCGGTCCGCCCGCATTGCTCCGCCGCCTCGATCATCTGCGTGCGCAGCCGTTCGGTATTGGGCTTGTCGACCACCGTCCGCCGCGTGACAACGGGAACGTAGCGGTCGACCCCCAGCTCGCACGCCTTCTCCGCCATCCAGTCGACGCGATTCTTCTTCAACGGCGCGGCGCACAGCCACAGATCGGGTACCGCCTCCCGCTCCGCCAGCCGCTCCTGCACGTCGAGCATCAGGTCGCGCCTGCCGACCGCCGTCGCCACCGCCAGCCACTCGCCCGTGCGATCGTCGAACAGCTTGACCGGATCGCCCGGCTTCATCCGCATGACGGAGCCGAGATAATGCGCCGCCGGGCCGTCGACGCGCCGCGCGCCCGCCGCCAGTTCCTCGTCCACGAACAGCCGCGGCGTCGATCGCGGCGGCCAGGCCGGCGTCGCCGCCATCACCGCTTCCTCTTCCAGATACGCCGCCCGATCACCCATGCCGCCGCCAGCCCGAGCACGCCGAGGATCGCGATCCCCGCGACCACGCCGGCGACGCGGAAGATCGCCCAGAACAGCGCCTCCACGAAGCGCCCGACCGCGACGGACAGACCGATCATGAAGGCGCGCACCACGGCATCCGATCGGGATAGCGATGGCGGCGCAGTCGGCAAGTCCGTATCCCGGTTTGCTGCGCCGCGAGAAAAAAGGATGAACAGCCGTTCATGTTGCTTGACGTCATGGCTATACTCCGCCCATCCTGCGCCCGACGCCGCGGATGTTGCGCGTTCCGATCAAGGAGTTCCGATGAAGATCCTGCTCGCCTCCGCTGTCGCCGCCGCCGCCACGCTGGCGGCTGCTCCCGTCGGCGCAGAACTGTATAATTTCACGCTGTCCGGCGACTACACCGCCAGCTTCGCGATCGACTCCAGCCCGATTCCCGACGAATTCATCCCCGGCCTCGGCCTCGTCCTCTACGGTATTCCCGTCACGGGCACCGACACCGGCGTCTTCGATCTCGGCTTCTTCGAGGGCGGCTTCGGCGGCGGGATGAGCATCGTCGACCCCGCCACTTTCGACGCGGTATTCGTCGCCGATGGCCCGCAGCTTTTCACCGGCACCGTCGATGCGCCGACCTTCCTGACCGGCAGTTTCGCGCTGACCCAATATCAGGGCACCGGCCGCTATACGCTGACCATCGCCTCCGCCGCAGGTGCCGTGCCGGAACCCGCCAGTTGGGCGCTGATGATCGCCGGGATCGGATTGGCGGGCGGTAGCCTGCGTCGTCGGTCGCTGAAGCTGAGCTTCGGCTGAAGGTCCCTCCAAGCCACAAGCCCCCGCCTTCCTCCCCGCCGGTCCTTGCGGCATAGGACGGCGATGCCCGCCACCCCGCCCCAGATCGTCCCCGACAGCGAACATCGCGGCCTCGTCGCGCGGCTGCCCGCCACGCCGCGCGCTCTCGCGCTGCTGGCGCGATTCGACCGGCCGATCGGCTGGTGGCTGCTGTTCTGGCCGGGCGCGTGGGGCGTCGCGCTCGCCGGCGGCACGGTCGCGCGGTGGGACCTGATCGCGTGGATCCTGCTCGGCAGCATCGCGATGCGCGGCGCGGGCTGCGTCTATAACGACATCGTCGACCGCGATCTCGACGCTCAGGTCGCGCGCACCGCCGCCCGGCCGATCCCCGCCGGCCTGATCTCCGTCAAGGCGGCATGGGTCTGGCTCGTCGCGCTCAGCCTGATCGGCCTGATCGTGCTGCTGCAACTCGGCACGCTGTCGAAGGTCGTCGCGCTCGCCAGCCTCGCGCCCGTCGCCGCCTATCCCTTCATGAAGCGCATCACCTGGTGGCCGCAGGCATGGCTCGGCCTGGTCTTCAGCTGGGCGCTGCTCGTCGGCTGGGCGGACACCGCGGGCGACCTGTCCGCACCGATGTGGTGGCTCTATGCCGGCTCGATCGCGTGGGTGATCGGGTACGACACGATCTATGCTGTGCAGGACCGGGAGGACGACGCGCTAATCGGCGTCCGCTCGTCGGCGCTCGCGCTCGGTGGCCAAGTCCGGAGCGGCGTGGCGGCCTTCTATGTCCTGGCGTTGCTGCTCTGGGGCATGGCGCTGTGGAGCATCCGGCCCGACCCGCTCGCGCTCCTTGCCCTGCTCCCTGCTGCTCTCCATCTCGGCTGGCAGGCGGCGACGCTGCGTCCGGAGGATGGCACGGGTGCGCTCGCCCGCTTCCGCGCCAACCGCTTTACCGGGCTGCTCGTCTTCCTCGCCTGTGCCGTCGTCGGATCGACGGTCTGAACACGCTGTCCTGCACGCCCGGCCTGTCGGACGGGTGATCGCCGAACGGCCGCATTGGACTGACCCTGGCCGGCCACCCCTAGCATCCGCAGGCCCACCCCCCTAAGTCTGCGCGATGCTCACCACCGATCAGGCGCGCGACCGCGCCGCCGACATCGTCGCCCGCGCCCGCAGCGCCGGGGCCGACGCCGCCGATGCCGTCTTCGCCGCCGACGCCGCACTCGAAGTGTCCGTCCGGCTCGGCAAGCTGGAGGATGTCGGCCGGTCCGAAAGCGCCGAACTCGGCCTGCGGGTGTTCGTCGGCCGCCGCTCGGCCAGCGTCTCCACCTCCGACCTGACGCCGGACTCGATGCAGACCCTGGTCGAACGCGCCGTCGCGATGGCGCGCGAAGCACCGGAGGACGAGTGGGCCGGCCTCGCGCCCGCCGAACGCCTGCTCCACGGTGCACCGCCGCTGCTCGATCTGGCGGACCACGACGATCCCGCACCCGAGCGTCTCCGCGACCTCGCGCTCGCCGCCGAGGAAGCGGCGCGTGCCGTCGCCGGCGTCACCAATTCGGAGGGCGGCGGCGCCAGCGGCTCGCGCAGCGTCTGGGCGCTCGCGACATCGACGGGTTTCGCGGGGTCCTATGCCGCCACCGGCTACGGCCTGTCCGCCAGCGTGCTGGCCGGCGACGCTGCCGCCGGTATGCAGCGCGACTATGCCCATCACGGCGCGCGCCACCTCCGCCACCTCGACGCCCCCGACGCGATCGGGCGGGCGGCGGGGGAGCGTGCCGTCGCGCGCCTCAACCCCGGCCGCCTTGCCAGCGGCGCGATGCCGGTCGTCTTCGATCCGCGCGTCGGATCGTCGCTGCTCGGCCATCTGATCGGCGCGATCGGCGGGTCTTCGATCACCCGCCGCACCAGCTTCCTGCTCGACGCGCTCGGCACCCGCATCCTGCCGCACGGCCTGTCGGTCCGCGATGATCCGCACCGCCCGCACGGCCTGCGCTCACGCCCGTTCGACGGAGAGGGCCTGCCCGTCTCCCCCACCGCGATCGTCGAGGACGGCGTGCTGGAGACATGGCTGCTCGACTCCGCCTCGGCCCGCCAACTGGGGCTGGAGCCGACCGGCCATGCCAGCCGGGGCATCGGCGGCGGTCCCGGCGTGACGACCAGCAACACCTATCTGGACGGCGGCAAGCTGCCGGTCGAGACGTTGATCGGCGACATCGCCGACGGCGTCTACGTGACGGAGTTGATCGGTCAGGGCGTCAATGGCGTCACCGGGGATTACAGCCGCGGCGCCGCCGGCTTCCGCATCGTCGGCGGAGAGATCGCCGGTCCCGTTGCGGAGTTCACGATCGCGGGCAATCTGAAGGATATGTACGCGAACCTGACCGCGGCCAACGACCTGAAATTCCGCTACGGCACCAACGTCCCCACCGTGCGCGTGGACGGCATGACGGTCGCGAGTGGCTGACCTGAACCCCGCCACTCTTTTTCCCGCGGTGGCGGAGATCGCCGCGGCGGCGGGGCAGATGGCGCTCTCCCGGTGGCGCACGGATTTCCGTCGCTGGGAAAAGGAGCCGGGCAGTCCGGTGTGCGAGGTCGATCTGGATGTCGACCGGATGCTGATGGCGCGCCTGTCCGCCTTGCTGCCCGATGCGGGCTGGCTGTCGGAGGAGACGGCCGATGCTCCCGACCGACTGTCCCGCCGCCGCGTCTGGGTAGTCGACCCGATCGACGGCACCCGCGACTATATCCGCGGTCGCGAGGGCTGGGCCGTCTCCGTGGCGCTGGTCGAGGATGGTCGCCCCGTGCTGGCGTTCCTCGACGCCCCCGCCCGCAAGGAGCGCTGGTCCGCGACGCTGGGCCGGGGCGCGTGGCGCAACGGCGTGCGCCTGACCGCGGGCGATCGCAGCGACCTGACCGGCGCGCGAGTGCCCGCCGACGCGCTGCCCCGTTCGGACCGCGACTTCGTCGCCGTCCACAAGCCCAATTCGATCGCGCTCCGCATGGCGATGGTCGCCGCCGACGAGGCCGACCTCGTCGCGACGCTGCGCTGGGGCAACGAATGGGACATCGCCGCCGCAGCGCTGATCGCAACCGAATCGGGAGCCGCCGCCACCGACGCGCACGGCCAACCCCTGATCTTCAACAAGTCCCGCCCGCAGGCGTTCGGCGTCCTCGTCGCCGCACCGGGCCTTCACGCCGCCGCCGTGACCCGGCTGGAGGGGCGTGCCGTCGCGGCGCGTTGAATTTAGCAAGATCGAACAGCAGCTTGCTGGTTTCTTCACCGCATCGTGCGTCTGGTAAGCCGATATTGACCATTTCGGTTCATTACGCGGCATCGGTCAGGAGACATTACGTGGCGACTCAGCCCATCGAAGATAATCGACCCGACGTGCGCAAGAGCACGCGTCATTCGCTGAACATCAAGGGCAGCGCGCGCATCGCCGTCGGTATCGACATCATCGACGCCTCCGCCACGGGCGTGAAGGCGCGGCTGTCGGTGCCGCTGCCGATCGGTACGCTCATCAACATCGGCCTGCCCGGCAACAACAAGCGTCATGCCCGCGTGGTGTGGAGCGAGGGCGACATCACCGGCTGCGAGTTCGTTCAGCCGCTCGACAGCTACGACCTCGTGACGCTGCTGGAAGGGCCGAAGGCGCAAAACGACTGACGAGGCCGGTGTGCGCCGCGACCCGCCCCACGGTCGGGACGGAGCGAAGACACCCCCGAGTTTGTCCGACATATGGCATTGTCGCCGCCCCGCCTCGCAGATAGTCTCGGCTCCATAGGAGAACGGGATGTCGATCGATCGCAGGCAGCTTCTCGCAATGGGAGGCATGGGCCTTGGCAGCCAACTCGTCGGTGCGTCGGCAATGGCCGCGCCGCAGGGGGTGTTCCAGCCCAACTGGGCGTCGCTGACCGGCGGTTATCAGGCCCCCGACTGGTTCCGCGACGCCAAATTCGGCATCTGGGCGCACTGGTCCGCACAATGCGTTCCGGAGGCGGGCGACTGGTATGCGCGCGAAATGTATCTTCAGGGAACGCGCGCCTATAATCATCATCTGAAGACGTACGGACATCCATCGGACGTCGGCTTCATGCAGATGTATCCGCGCTGGACTGCGGAGCGGTGGAACCCCGTCGATCTGCTCGACCTCTACAAGCGGGCCGGTGCCAGATACTTCATGGCGCTCGCCAATCATCACGATAATTTCGACAGCTATGCGTCCAGCCACAATCCGTGGAACAGCACGCGTTATGGCCCCAGGCGCGACATCGTCGGCACCTGGGAGAAACTGGCGCGCGAACGCGGCATGCGGTTCGCCGTGTCGAACCATTCCGCCCATGCCTGGCACTGGTATCAGCCCGCCTATGGCTATGACCCCGAGGGGCCTCGCGCAGGTCAGCGTTACGATGCGTGGCGGCTGACAAAGGCCGATGGCCGCGGCCAGTGGTGGGACGGGCTGGACCCGCAACAGCTCTACACCGGTCGGACCATGCCGATGCCGGACGGCATCCGCTCGATCTCCGCGGCCAACGCGTGGCATGAGAAGAACGACCGCGTCTGGAACGAGGAGGCGCCGGCGAGCAACCCGGCCTTCACGCGCAACTGGACGAACCGCTGCAAGGAGTTGATCGACAATTACCGGCCGGACATGATCTACTTCGACAACATGGCCATGCCGCTGGGCCAGACCGGCTTGGACATGACCGCCTATTTCTACAACAAGTCGATGGAATGGCATGGCGGCCGCAACGAAGCGGTCGTCACCGCCAAGTCGACTCCGGAGAAATGGCGCGCCGGCATCGTCGACGACGTCGAACGGGGCGGCCATGACGACATCCAGCGCTACCCGTTCCAGACCGACACGTGCATCGGCAACTGGCATTACGACCGCGATCTCTACGACCGGAACGGCTACAAGACCGCGGGCAAGGTCATCCACACGCTGTGCGACGTCGCGGCCAAGAACGGCAACCTGATGCTGTCGGTGCCGATCCGCGGCGACGGCTCGATCGACGAGAAGGAACGCGCCGTCGTGGAGGGCATCGCGGTGTGGATGCAGCGTTACGCCGTCGCGATCTATGGAACGCGCCCTTGGACACTGGCGGGCGAAGGTCCGACCGCCAGCGCGCAGGGCCATTTCAACGAAGGCACCAACGAGTCCCCGTACACCGCCCGCGACGTGCGCTACATGCGCAAAGGATCGGCGGTGCACGCGTTCACGCTGGGCTGGCCCGACGACAATATCGCCCGCTTCCCGGCACTCGGCCGCACCGGCAAGGTCGCGCGGGTGACCGTCCCGGGTGATGCCGCGCCGCTGACGTTCCGCCAGACGGCGAGCGGCCTCGACGTGACGCTGCCGACGACGCTGCGGAACACGATCGGCGTGGGCCTGATCGTGGAGGGAGACGGCCTCGCCTGACGCCGGGCTGCGGTCAGCGTGGCTCGTCGCCGTCCTTGTACTTCATCTCCAGAAAGCGTCCACGCGTCTGGAGATTGTCGAGATCGTCCTGCGCCAGCCGTGCCGTCATGTCGGCGATCTCGCGCTCGATCAGTTGCAGGCCGGCGACCAGTTCGGCGTCCGGCGTCCGCCCGTTCCGCTCGACGGTGCGCAGGGTATCCGGCACCCGCGCATAGTCGTTGACGAAGGCGGGCAACTGCTCGCCGACCAGCCGCCGGACCTCGAACGCTTCTTCCGTCTGCGGCTCGATCCGCGCCAGCTGCGGGGAGAGCGTGTCCAGCCGCTCGCCGATCCGGTCGACCAGCACCTGCGCCGGCCGCGGCAATGCCCCGCGCTGCGCGCCCAGCCACCGCTCGGTCTGCGCGGGCAGCGCACGGATATCGACCGTCTTCAGCTTCTCGGGCGGTGGGGCAGCGCGCTCGCCGGGGATGAACGACAGCAGCAGCACGGCCGCGAGCAGTATCGCCATCACTATCATCGCACCGGCGATGCCCAGCGGCACGATCATGCCCCACACCATCGCCACCGCAAGGATCGCAACGATCGCGCCGGCGATCCATGTCAGCCGTTTGGCGATGCTCGCGGTCCGCCGCCGCCGGGCGCGGGTCGGCACCCCGTCACCGGTATCGCTGATCCGTGCCCAGCTGGACCGCGCGGCCGAGATGGCGTCGTCGACGTCGCTCATCGGTTACAGGCTCTCCAGCCGGTACTGGTTGGTCGGGGCGGCAATCGCCCCCTGGCTCGCACCTTCGGCGCGGGCGATGTAGCCGCGCGACTTCTCAACCTCGTTGCCCAGCGTAGTGACGGTCGTCTTCATCGAATCGAGCGCCTTCAGCTTGAACGTGTCGATCGCATCCATCGTGTCGTAGATGTTCTGGAACGCGCGTTGCAGCGTCTCCAGCGGGATCGTCGAGGCGGCGGCCTGTTCGTGAATCTGCGCGGTCTGGCTCTTGAGCAACTTGCCGGTCGAATCGATGATGTTCGCCGTCGTCGTGTTCAACTGCGTGATCTGTTCCAGCACCAGCTTCTGGTTGGTCAGTGCCTGCGCCACCGTCACCGCCGTGCGCAACGCCGCGACCGTCGTGGTGCTGGCGCGGTCGACGCCCTTCACCAGTTCGACGTTGTTCTTCTTGACCAGATCCAGCGCGAGATAGCCCTGCACCGTCACCGCCATCTGCGTCAGCAGGTCCTGCGTGCGCTGCCGCGTATAGAACAACGCCGTCTCGCGGATCGCCTTTGCCTTGGCGGGATCGGTGTGATCCAGCTCGTTGGCCTTGTCCTCCAGCCTGGCGTCCATCGCCTGCGACAGGTGGATCATCTGCTCCAGCCGACCCATCGCGTTCCACAGATTGGCGCGCTCCGTATCGATCGCGGCGTTGTCCATCAGCAGCTCGTCCTTGCCGCTGGCGAGGCTCTTCAGGATCGAGCTGATATGCGTCTGCGACGATTTGTAGCCATCGAAGTAATTGCGCATCTTGCTGCCGAACGGAATGATCCCGAACAGCTTCTGCGGCGCGGTCAAATTGCCCTTCTTGCCGGGATCGAGGTCCTCGACGACGCGGCGAAGCTCGGCCAGATCCTTGCCGACACCCGTCTCCTGATCCATCGCGCGGACCGGGCGGTCGAGGAAGCGGTTGGACTGGCCCGCCGCCTCGCGAATCTCCTTCGCGCCCATCGCGGTGATGGCATCGACGCGCTTGCCGAATTCGGGGCTGTTGACGTCCTGCGCGACCAGATCGGTCACGAAGCTGTCGACCCTAGTCTCCAGCTCCGACTTCTTGGTGTCGTCCACCGGCACCAGCCCCGCCGCCCTGGCCGGCGCGACCGTCGGCACCGGATCGGGCGGCGTCAGCACCAGCTCTTTTTCAGCGGTGATCGTCTCGGTCGTCGTCGCCATGCGTCTTGTCCTCGGATAGGAGCGGCAATGTGGCCGGGCCGGTGCTGCCGCGCAAGCGTATTAGGCGAATAATACGCACGGCCGACCCGCCCTGCAATGCCCGCCCTTCCCGCGGCGCACCATTTCGGCTATGGGGCGCGCAACTTCGCTCCAGACATCCAGGATTCCCCATGAGCCTCCGCAACGTGGCGATCATCGCGCACGTCGACCACGGCAAGACCACGCTCGTCGACCAGCTCTTCCGCCAGTCGGGTACCTTCCGCGACAATCAGCGCGTCGAGGAGCGCGCGATGGACTCCAACGACCTCGAGAAGGAGCGCGGGATCACCATTCTCGCCAAGCCCACCTCGGTCGACTGGACGCCGCCGGGCGCCAGCGAGAGCATCCGCATCAACATCGTCGACACGCCCGGCCACGCCGACTTCGGCGGTGAGGTGGAGCGCATCCTCAGCATGGTCGACGGCGTCGTCCTGCTGGTCGACTCGTCCGAGGGCGCGATGCCGCAGACCAAGTTCGTGACCGGCAAGGCGCTGGCGCTCGGCCTGAAGCCGATCGTCGTCGTCAATAAGGTCGACCGTCCCGACGCACGCATCCAGGAAGTGCTGGACGAGGTGTTCGACCTGTTCGTCTCGCTCGACGCCAATGACGAACAGCTCGACTTCCCCGTGCTCTATGCGTCGGGCCGCAACGGCTACGCCTCGACCGACATGGACGCGCGCGAAGGCACGCTGATCCCGATGTTCGAGACGATCGTCAGCCACGTCCCCGCCCCCGAGGTCGAGGTCGAGGACGTTCCCTTCACCTTCCTCGTCACGCTGCTCGACCGCGACAACTTCCTCGGCCGCGTGCTGACCGGCCGGGTCAATTCCGGCACGGTGAAGACCAACCAGGCGATCCACGCGCTGGATAACGACGGCAACATCGTCGAGACCGGCCGCGCGTCGAAGATCATGTCGTTCCGCGGGCTGGAGCGCGTGCCGGTGGACGAGGCGAAGGCGGGCGACATCATCTCGCTGGCCGGCCTGTCGATCGCGACCGTCGCCAACACGATTGCCGACGTGACCGTCACCGAGCCGCTGCACGCACAGCCGATCGATCCGCCGACACTGTCGATGCGTTTCGCGGTGAACGATTCGCCGATGGCGGGTCGCGAGGGCACCAAGGTGACGTCGCGGATGATCCGCGACCGCCTGTTCCGCGAAGCCGAGTCGAACGTCGCCGTGAAGGTGACCGAGGCCGCCGACCGCGACAGCTACGAAGTGGCGGGCCGCGGCGAGCTTCAGCTGGGCGTGCTGATCGAAACGATGCGCCGCGAGGGCTTCGAACTGGGCATCAGCCGCCCGCGCGTGCTGTTCGGCGAGGACGAGAACGGCAAGAAGACCGAGCCGTACGAGACCGTCATCATCGACGTGGACGACGAATATTCGGGCACGGTCGTCGAGAAGATGAACCTGCGCAAGGCGGAGCTGACCGACATGCGCCCGTCGACCGGCGGCAAGACGCGCATCACCTTCTCCGCGCCGTCGCGCGGCATGATCGGCTATCACGGCGAGTTCCTGTCGGACACGCGCGGCACCGGCATCATGAACCGGCTGTTCGAGAAGTACGGCCCGCACAAGGGCCAGATCGAGGGCCGCAAGAACGGAGTCCTGATCTCCAACGGTGCCGGTGAGGCCAATTCCTACGCGCTGGGACCGCTGGAGGAGCGCGGCATCCTGTTCGTCGGGCATGGCGAGGCGCTGTACGAGGGCATGATCGTCGGCGAGAACGCCAAGCCGGACGACCTCGAGGTCAACCCGATGAAGACCAAGGCGCTGACCAACTTCCGCGCCTCGGGCGGCAAGGACGATCAGGTCCGCCTGACTCCGCCCAAGCGCGCGACGCTGGAGCAGGCGATCGCCTATATCGACGACGACGAGATGGTCGAGGTGACGCCGAAGTCGATCCGGCTGCGCAAGCGCCACCTCGACGCCAACGAGCGCAAGAAGGCCAGCCGCGCGAAGTTGGTCGCCTGACCGGTACGATCCCGCTGCCCGGACGGGAGCGGGATCGCGGGAAAGTCAGGCCAGGGGTTGGGGTTTCGATACGGCATTTCGCGCCGGGGCCGTGCGGAGCACTGACCGATGGTTCAGGCGGATCACCGCGATGAACCGCCCTTTCATCGAGCGACAAAAAAGGGAGCCGGACGCGATGTCCGGCTCCCTTTTTTGTTCGATCAACCCGGCGGTCCGTCGGAACCGCCGGGCTTCGCTCGCTCAGGCCGTCGTCGTCGCGAAACGGACGGAGGTGCGGCGGCGGCGCATCGCACCGCCGACCAGACTCATACCGCCGATCATCATCGCCCACGTCGCCGGCTCCGGAACCAGCCCGAACGCCTGACCGGTGGTGAACGCATAGCCGGAATTGGCCAGCACATCGACGTTCACGTTCCACCCGATCGCGTCGAAGAAGGCGAGATCGAGCGCGTCGACCTTGTCGACCAGACCGCTGCAGATATACGGGTTCATGATCCCGAGCAGGTCGGTGCAGCCGCCCGGCGCCTTCCAGTGCGAAGCCTGCCAGCCGTCGCCGTTGTTCTCCCCGGTCGAGAAGAAGCCGTTCATGAACGCCGTCTTGCCGCCATCGAGCGAGAAATAGGAATCGGTGCCGAACGTCCAGTCGAGCTGGCCTTCCGCCGAATAGCGGAACATGTCGCCCGCATAGCCCCACCAGACATTGTCGACCTGACCCGCGAAACCGGTCGAATAGTCGAAATCGTCGGCACCGCTGAGGAAGCCCAGCGCATGGCCGAGTTCGTGGATCGCGACGCCGATGAAGTCGTAGGAGCCGGCGGTGATGCCGTCGGTCGGGTCGAAATCGAAGTTGAAGGTGCTGGAAAACTGGATGTTGCCGTCGATCACGCCGGCCCCGTAATCCGCCTCGTACGCGGCGTTGTCGTCGTAGAGCGCCTTCACGTTGGCGGTCGAGATCGCGATCTCGCTGCTGATCTCCTGCCCGAGCGGGGCGATGCGCGTGCCGTTGTCGGCGATGCCGGTGCGGTTGGTCGGGTTGAGATATTGCGGCACCGTGACGTTGACGCTGCCGCCGGTCAGCGGCGCGAGGCCGCCGACGGCCGCCCGGTCCAGAGCGCTCGACGCACCGGCGCGCAGGGCCCCGTAATAGCTGGAGATCGCAACGTCGGTCAGCAGGGTGCTGCGCGTGCCGCCCAGCACGTTCGGCCCGAGCGGGGAGAAGCCCACTTCGAAGTTCAGCACCGCATCGTTGGTGAACACGCTCTCCCAATAAGCGGCGGCAGCGGCGAAGCCGCGTGCGGCGGGCGAACCGGCGACGCCGCCGACATCGATCAGGTTGATGGTCACGGCGGACGCCGGCGCGGCGGCGGCAAGGCTGGTCGCCGCCAGCATGACAGCGCTCGCACGCTTCAACGCATTCTTCATGGTGATCTCCCCGAGATAGCTTTGACTTCGCCCGACTCTGGTCGGATCAGCCGGGGGTCATCATGACCATTCGTCGTTAACGGTCAAGGCGCGTTCATCAATTATTAATGGGCCGTTCCGGCCAAGATCAACGGGTTACAAGCGACCAGCGTTGCGTCCGACAGAAGAACGCGATGCAGCCCTGCACCTTCAGCGTTCCGTTCGCGTCCCGCTTCAGGATCGATTTGTACGTCTTTCCCGATCTGGGATCATAAATCTTGCCGCGCCAGTCGTCGCCCTTCTCGGTGAAGCCGGACAGGATCACCAGTCCCTCCAGCGGGCGCTGCCGCAGCTTCGGATCGGGGTTGTTGGAGTCGACCGGCGGTCCCGACGGCGGCTGTTTCAGCAGCGTCGTCAGGCGTCCGCAGATCGCCGCGCCGCACGGGCCGATGGTGACGATCGCCGTCTTTTCCTCGGTGATCCAGCGACCTGCGATCGGCGTCGTGGCAAGGATGGGCGTGGCGGTGGCAGCGGCGGCGGACGCCAGCAGGATCAGGGTCTTTTGCATCGCTGCAATCGTTGTCCTGCCCGCCGGCCTAATGCAAGTCGCTTGCCGCCGCGCCCGACCTGCGCCACCTGTGACCGCGATGCCGCCACCTTCCGCCACCGACACCCTGCCCCGCGGCGATTTCCGATCGCTGGCGGAAAGCCATCGCAGCGTCGCGCTGCCCGCCGGCGCGGGCGCATTCCGCCGTTTCCTGGCCTTCGCCGGCCCCGGCTATCTGGTCGCGGTCGGCTATATGGACCCCGGCAACTGGGCGACCGACATCGCCGGCGGATCGGCGTTCGGCTATACGCTGCTCAGCGTCATCCTGTTGTCCAATCTGATGGCGATCGTGCTGCAGGCCCTGTCCGCGCGGCTTGGCGTGGCGTCGGGCATGGACCTGGCGCAGGCATGCCGCGCGAATTATTCGAAGCCGGTCAGCATCGCGTTGTGGGTATTGTGCGAAATCGCGATCATCGCCTGCGATCTGGCGGAGGTGCTGGGCACCGCGATCGCGCTGAAACTGCTGTTCGGCCTGCCTTTGACATGGGGCGTGCTCATCACGGCGGTCGACGTGTTCCTGATCCTCGCGCTGCAACGCTTCGGGTTCCGCCGGCTGGAGGCGTTCGTCATCGCGCTGCTGTGCATCATCGCCGGTTGCTTCGTATACGAACTTTTCCTCGCGCGGCCCGATCCGCAGGCGGTCATGCGGGGCTTCGTGCCGACGCCGGAGATCCTGACCAATCCGGCGATGCTGTATATCGCGATCGGCATCCTTGGCGCGACGGTGATGCCACATAACCTCTACCTGCACTCCTCGATCGTGCAGACCCGCGCGTTCGGCACAGAACCGGCGGACAAGCGCGAAGCCGCGAAGATGGCGACGATCGACGGGACCGTCGCGCTCGGCCTCGCTTTCTTCATCAATGCCGCCATCCTGATCCTCGCCGCGGCGACCTTCCACACCGCGGGACGGACGGACGTGGCGGAGATCGACGAGGCGTATCGCCTGCTCGCGCCGTCGCTGGGTGTCGGCGCGGCGAGCATCGTGTTCGCCGTAGCGCTGCTGGCGTCGGGTCAGAACTCCACCGTCACCGGCACGCTGGCGGGGCAGATCGTGATGGAGGGGTTCCTGCATCTGCGCCTGCCGACTTGGGCGCGCCGGCTGGTGACGCGGGCGCTGGCGATCGTGCCGGCGGTGCTGGTGGTGGGCGCAAGCGGCGATTCGGGCGCGACGCAGTTGCTGGTGCTGAGCCAGGTGATCCTGAGCCTGCAACTGCCGTTCGCGGTCGTGCCGCTGGTG
This sequence comes from Sphingomonas sp. Leaf343, assembly GCF_001423765.1. Taxonomy (GTDB): domain Bacteria; phylum Pseudomonadota; class Alphaproteobacteria; order Sphingomonadales; family Sphingomonadaceae; genus Sphingomonas. The sequence continues at coordinate 227,572 of NZ_LMPG01000001.1, read as the reverse complement.
ATGTTCACCGGCCGGCGCGCGGTGATGGGCGATCTGGTCAGCCCGGCATGGCTGCGCGGGCTGGCATGGGTGATTACCGCGATCATCATCGGATTGAACGGTACGTTGCTGTACGGGATGGTTTAATCCACAAGCTCCTTCCCGGCGCGGGGAGGATCGAACAAGCCACATACGTATGATCGCGTGACTTCCTTAAGGCGCGCACGCTATCGCTGATCCGGATCAATCATCCCGGAGCATCTCTTGGCCACTCTGCTGTCCCCTGCCGCCGACAAGCCGACGCTGACGCCGCTCGCAGCGCAGATCCTCGACACCCTCGTCCACCGCATCGGCAAGGACGAGAAGGCGGCACGGCCGCACGACTGGCTGGCGGCGACGATCTTCACCGTTCGCAACGACATCATCGAGAAGTGGATGGAATCCACGCGCGAAGCCCATGCCAAGGGGGCCAAGCGCGTCTATTATCTCAGCCTAGAATTCCTGATCGGGCGGCTGCTGCGCGACGCACTGTCGAACCTGAACCAGACGCACGACATCGCCGGCGCACTGTCGTCGCTCGGCGTCGATCTGGCGATGATCGAGGAGATCGAGCCGGACGCGGCGCTGGGCAACGGCGGGCTCGGCCGGCTGGCGGCATGCTTCATGGAAAGCCTCGCGAGCCTCGACCTGCCCGCCTATGGCTATGGCATCCGGTACGTGAACGGCATGTTCCGGCAGCGGATCGACGACGGTTTTCAGGTCGAATTGCCCGAGAACTGGCTGCAACATGGCAACCCGTGGGAGTTCGAGCGCCGCGAGAGCGCGTATTTCATCGGCTTCGGCGGTGAAGTCGTCGGCACCGAGACCGGCCATGTCCACTGGAAGGCGGGCGAGGGCGTCGAGGCGACCGCCGTCGACACGCCGATGGTCGGCTGGCGCGGGAAGCGGGTCAACACGCTGCGCCTGTGGACCGCGCGCGCGTTCGACCCGATCAAGCTCGACCAGTTCAACGCGGGCGATTTCGAGGGTGCGCTGGCCGGACAGACCCGCGCCGAGACGCTGACGCGCGTGCTCTACCCGAACGACTCCACCGCCGCCGGGCAGGAACTGCGGCTGCGGCAGGAGTATTTCTTCTCCTCCGCGTCGATCCAGGACATCGTCCGCCGTCACATCCAGTATACCGGCGATATTCGCACGCTGCCCGACAAGGCGGCGATCCAGCTCAACGACACGCACCCTGCGGTGGCGGTGGCGGAGCTGATGCGGTTGCTGGTCGATTTCCACGATCTGGGCTTCGACGAGGCGTGGGACATCACCCGTGCGACGTTCGGCTACACCAACCACACCCTGCTGCCCGAGGCGCTGGAAAGCTGGCCCCTGCCGCTGTTCGAGCGGTTGCTGCCCCGGCACATGCAATTGGTCTACGCCATCAACGCCAAGCTGCTGCGCGAGGCGAAGGCGAAGGGTGCCGACGATCGCGCGATCGCGGCGATCAGCCTGATTGCCGAGGGCGGCGAGCGGCGCGTGCGGATGGCCAATCTGGCGTTCGCGGGATCGCACAGCATCAACGGCGTCGCGGCGCTGCACACCGACCTGATGAAGAAGACGGTCTTCGCCGACCTCCACGCGCTGTATCCGGAGCGGATCAACAACAAGACCAACGGCATCACCCCGCGCCGCTGGCTGCAACAGGCGAACCCCGGACTGACCGCGCTGATCCGGGAAGCGATCGGGGACGATTTCCTCGATGACGCCGAGAAGCTGTCGGCGCTCGACCCGTTCGCCGACGATGCCGATTTCCGCAGCAAGTTCGCGAGCGTGAAGCGCGCCAACAAGGTCGCGCTGGCGCAGCACCTGAAGGAGCTGATGGGCATCCGCATCGATCCCGACGCGATGTACGACGTCCAGATCAAGCGTATTCACGAATACAAGCGCCAGTTGCTCAACATCGTCGAGACGGTCGCGCTCTACGACCAGATCCGCAGCCATCCCGAACGCGACTGGGTGCCGCGCGTGAAGCTGTTCGGCGGCAAGGCGGCGTCGAGCTATCACAATGCCAAGCTCATCATCAAACTGGCCAACGACGTGGCCCGCCGGATCAACGCCGACCCGGCGATCGGCGGGCTATTGAAGGTCGCGTTCGTGCCCAATTACAACGTGTCGCTGGCGGAGAAGATTATCCCCGCCGCCGACCTGTCGGAGCAGATCAGCACCGCGGGCATGGAAGCGTCGGGCACCGGCAACATGAAGTTCGCTTTGAACGGGGCGCTGACGATCGGCACCTTGGACGGTGCGAACGTCGAGATCCGCGATCGGGTGGGCGACGACAACATCGTCATCTTCGGCCTGACCGCGGACGAGGTCGCCGACCAGCGCGCCCGCGGTTACAATCCGCGTGCCGCCATCGAGGCGTCGCCGGAACTGTCGCAGGCGCTGTCCGGGATCGCGTCAGGCGTCTTCTCCCCCGACGATCCCGACCGGTACAGGGGGCTGATCGGCGGCCTTTATGACGGCGACTGGTTCATGCTCGCCGCCGATTTCGATGCCTATGCCGCCGCCCAGCGTCAGGTCGATACGCGCTGGCAGGACCGGGAGGGATGGAACGCCGCCGCGATAAGGAACGTCGCGCGCGTCGGATGGTTCTCGTCGGATCGCACCATCCGCGAATACGCGAAGGACATCTGGGGAGTCCTGTGAAACCATCGAGTGACGCTATCGCCGCCCTGCTGGAAGGGCGTCACGACGACCCTTTCTCCCTCCTCGGTGTCTTCCCCGGCCCCGGGGGAAGCTTTGCGCGGGCCTGGATTCCCGGAGCGGAGACGGCGGAGGCGTTCGATCTTGCCGGTGAAAGCCTCGGCGATCTGACGCCGGTCGGCGACGATATGTTCGAGGGGCCGGTCGCGGGCGATCCGCAGCCGCTCCGCTACAAGGCGCAAGGGTATGGCGCAGAGTGGTGGGTCGGCGATCCGTACAGCTACGGCCCCGTTCTTGGCCCGACCGACGATTATCTGATGGGCGAAGGCACGCACCACCGCCTGTGGGACAAGATGGGCGCGCACCTGATCGAGCATCAGGGCGCGACCGGCATGCACTTCGCCGTCTGGGCCCCGAATGCGCGGCGCGTATCGGTGGTCGGCGACTTCAATGGCTGGGACGGACGCCGCCACGTCATGCGCCGCCGCGTCGACGTCGGGGTTTGGGAGATATTCCTGCCCGATCTGTCAGCCGGCCAAGGCTACAAGTTCGAGATCATCGGCCCGCATGGTGAGATGGTGCCGCAAAAGGCGGATCCGTTCGCCTTCGCCGCCGAACTCCGCCCGAAGACGGCGTCGGTCACCACCGGCGCGTTCACGCACGCGTGGCAGGACGACGGCCACCGCCAGCATTGGGCCGCGGTCGACCCCCGCCGCCAGCCGATCTCGATCTACGAGGTTCATGCCGGATCGTGGGAGAAGGACGCGAACGGCTGGTATCTGACCTGGGACGCGCTGGCCGACCGATTGATCCCCTATGTGGTCGACATGGGCTTCACCCATATCGAATTCCTGCCGATCACCGAGCATCCCTATGATCCGTCATGGGGATATCAGACCACCGGCCTTTATGCCCCGTCCGCCCGGTTCGGGGATCACGAGGGCTTTGCGCGCTTCGTTGACGGGGCGCATCAGGCGGGGGTCGGCGTGCTGCTCGACTGGGTGCCGGCGCATTTCCCGACCGACGTGCACGGCCTGTCGCGGTTCGACGGCACCGCACTGTACGAGCATGAGGACCCGCGGCTCGGCTATCACCCCGACTGGAACACCGCGATCTACAATTTCGGGCGGCGTGAAGTGTCGTCCTACCTCGTCAACAACGCGCTGTTCTGGGCCGAACGCTACCACCTCGACGGACTGCGCGTCGATGCGGTCGCGTCGATGCTGTACCGCGATTACAGCCGTCAGGCGGGCGAGTGGATTCCCAACGAAGAAGGTGGCCGCGAGAATTGGGAGGCGGTGGAGTTCCTCCGTTCGATGAACCGGGCCGTCTATCGCGAGCATCCCGGCATCTTCACCGTCGCCGAGGAATCAACGTCGTGGCCCGGCGTGTCCCAGCCCGCGCCACCGCCGGGTGAGCGCGATGGCGGGCTAGGCTTCGGGTTCAAGTGGAACATGGGGTGGATGCACGACACGCTCCATTACATGGCGCGAGAGCCGGTGCATCGGCGACACCACCACGGCGAGATCACGTTCGGGCTGGTCTACAGCTTTTCCGAGAACTTCGTCCTGCCGCTCAGCCATGACGAGGTCGTTCATGGCAAGGGATCGCTGCTGGCGAAGATGCCGGGTGACGACTGGCAGCAATTCGCCAATCTGCGCCTCTACTACGCGTTCATGTGGGGCTATCCGGGCAAGAAGCTGCTGTTCATGGGGCAGGAGTTCGCCCAGCGCGCCGAATGGTCGGAGGAACGCGGCCTCGACTGGCATCTGCGCTCCAGCCACGCGCATGACGGCGTCCGCAAGCTGGTCCGTGACCTGAACCACCTCTATGCCGCGAAGCCCGCACTCCACGCCCGCGACTGCGAGCCGGAGGGGTTCGAGTGGCTGGTGGCGGACGATAGTGTCAACTCCGTCTTCGCGTGGCTCCGCAAGGCACCGGGCGAGAAACCCGTCGCGGTCGTTACCAACATGACGCCGGTCGCGCGGGCACCCTATCGCCTTCCCCTGCCGCACGACGGGCGGTGGAGCGAGGTGCTGAACTCCGATGCCCATGACTATTGGGGGTCGGGCCTCGGCAATATGGGCGGGGTCGAAGCGAAGGACGGGGTCGCGTGGGTGACGCTGCCGCCGCTCGCCACGATCATGCTGGAGTATGAGGGGTAAAGGCGGGCAGAACAGCTTCTTCCCCCCTCGACAACGCCCCGAAACGGGTGGAACAGTGGCGGCTTAACAGGAGGGATGAGGATGGATCACCACCACCGCCGGGGACAGCCGCTGGCCCGTGACGCCATGGCGTATGTACTGGCCGGCGGACGTGGCAGCCGCCTGTTCGAGATGACCGACACGCGTGCCAAGCCGGCCGTGTATTTCGGCGGCAAGGCGCGGATCATCGACTTCGCCCTGTCGAATGCGCTCAATTCCGGCATCCGGCGCATCGGCGTCGCGACGCAGTACAAGGCGCACAGCCTGATCCGGCACCTGCAACGCGGCTGGAACTTCCTGCGCCCGGAACGCAACGAAAGTTTCGACATCCTGCCCGCATCGCAGCGCGTCTCGGAGACGCAATGGTATGAGGGTACGGCCGACGCGGTGTTCCAGAACATCGACATCATCGAAAGCTATGGTCCCGAATTCATGGTCATCCTGGCTGGCGACCACATCTACAAGATGGATTACGAGATCATGCTCCAGCAGCACTGCGACAGCGGTGCAGACGTGACCGTCGCCTGCATGGAAGTGCCACGGATGGAGGCGGTCGGCTTCGGCGTGATGCACGTCGACGAGAACGACCGGATCGTCGATTTCGTCGAGAAGCCCGCCGATCCGCCGGCGATCCCCGGCAATCCGGAGATCGCGCTAGCGTCGCTCGGCATCTATGTCTTCGCGACCAAATTCCTGATCGAGGAACTGCGCCGAGACGCCGCGACCGAAGGATCGGACCGCGATTTCGGCAAGGACATCATCCCCTATCTGGTCAGGCACGGCCACGCGCAGGCACACCGTTTCAGCGCATCATGCGTGCGGTCCGACGGGGAGCCGCAGGCCTATTGGCGCGATGTCGGGACGATCGATGCGTATTGGGAGGCGAGCATCGACCTGACCGATGTCGTGCCCGAGCTCGACCTGTACGAGAATAGCTGGCCGCTCTGGACCTATTCGGAGATCACGCCCCCCGCCAAATTCGTCCACGACATCGACGGCCGACGCGGGTCGGCGGTCGCCAGTCTGGTGGCGGGCAACTGCATCGTGTCGGGCGCATCGATCAACCGGTCGCTGCTGTCGACCGGCACGCGCGCGCACAGCTTCTCCATGCTGGACGAGGCGGTGGTGCTGCCGAACTGCCATATCGGCCGCGGCGCGCGGTTGCGGAGAGTGGTGATCGATGCGGGCGTTCAGATCCCCAACAGTCTGGTGGTCGGCGACGATCCGGTACTGGACGCGTCGCGGTTCCGGCGGACGGATCGAGGCGTGTGCCTGATTACGCAGCCGATGATCGACCGGCTGGGATTGTGAGGATGTCGAAGGATCTCCCCCTCGCCGTGGGAGAGGGGATGAGGTGATGCAGACCCTCTCCGTCGCGTCCGAAGCCTATCCCCTCGTCAAGACCGGCGGCCTCGCCGATGTCGTCGGGGCCTTGCCCGCCGCGCTGGCCGCGCATGGCATCGCGACCACCACGCTGCTGCCCGGCTATCCGACGCTGGCCGCCGCCACCCGCAACGGGCGGGTCGCCCATCGGTGGCCGGACCTGCTCGGAGTCGAGGCGCGGCTGATCGAGGCGCGGATCGGCGAACATCCGCTGCTCGTCCTCGACGCGCCGGAGCTATTCGCGCGGCCGGGTGGTCCCTATGCCGATGCGGACGGGCGCGACTGGAGCGACAATTGGCGGCGCTTCGCCGCTCTGTCCCGGGCTGCGGCGGACCTTGCGGCCGGGCAGATCGACGGTCACCGTTTCGACGTGCTGCACGCGCATGACTGGCAGGCGGCGCTCGCCCCCGTCTATGCGCGGGCACTGGGAGTCGGGGCGAAGACGGTCGTCACCGTCCATAACATCGCGTTTCAGGGCAGTTATGACGCCGGCATCTTCCCCGCGCTGGGCCTGCCCGCGTCCGACTGGACCATCGACGGCGTCGAATATTACGGCCAGGTCGGATTTCTGAAGGCCGGGCTGAACGCCGCCGACGCGATCACCACCGTGTCCCCCACCTATGCCCGAGAGATCCTGAAGCCGGAGTTCGGCATGGGGCTGGAGGGACTGATCGCCACGCGGTCGCGGCAGGGGGCGCTGCATGGGATCGTCAACGGGATCGACCCGAAGGTCTGGAGTCCCGATGCGGACACCGCCCTGCCCGCGCGGTACGGCGTCGCAACGCTCGATCGGCGCGCCGCCAATCGCGCTGCGGTCGAACAGGCGTTCGGCCTCGACCCCGCGCCCGGCCCGATCTTCACTGTCGTCAGCCGGCTGACATGGCAGAAGGGCATGGACGTGCTGGCACAGGTGCTGGACCATCTGGTCGAGCGCGGCGGCCGGCTGGCCCTGCTCGGGTCGGGGGACGCGGCGCTGGAATATGCGTTCCTCGCGGCGGCGGAGCGGCATCGCGGGCGGGTCGGCGTGCGGATCGGCTATGACGAGGGCGTGTCGCATGTGTTGCAGGGCGGGGCGGACGCGATCCTGATCCCGTCGCGCTTCGAACCCTGTGGTCTGACGCAGCTTTACGGTCTTGCTTATGGTTGCGTGCCGGTCGTCGCACGGACCGGCGGACTGGCGGATACGGTGATCGACGCCAACGAAGCGGCGCTGGCGGCGGGCGTCGCGACCGGCATCGTGCATGACGGCGTCAGGCCCGAGGCCCTCACTCATGCGATCGATCGCACCGTCGCGCTATATGCCCAAGCCGATCGCTGGCGCGCGGTGCAGCGAAACGGGATGCGCGCCGACTTTTCCTGGGGCAGAAGCGGCCGACTCTATGCCGACCTCTACCGCGATCTAACGGGATCATCATGACCATCACCGTCTCCACGACCCCCTATACCGACCAGAAGCCGGGCACGTCCGGCCTTCGCAAGAAGGTCCGCGTGTTTCAGCAGCCGAATTACGCCGAGAACTTCATCCAGTCGGTGTTCGACGCGGTCGAGGATAAGGACGATGCAACGCTGGTGATCGGCGGCGACGGCCGCTTCCTGAACCGGGAGGTGATCCAGATCGCGATCCGCATCGCCGCGGCCAACGGTTTCGGTCGCGTGGTCGTCGGGCGCGGTGGCATCCTGTCGACGCCCGCCGCCAGCAACATGATCCGCATCCGCGGCGCACTCGGCGGGCTGGTGCTGTCCGCCAGCCACAATCCCGGTGGGCCGGACGAGGATTTCGGGATCAAGTACAACATCGCGAATGGAGGCCCCGCACCCGAAAAGGTGACGGAGGCGATCCACGCGCGCACGCTGACGATCGACCGCTGGCTGACGGTGGAGGCGGGCGACATCGACCTCGACGCCGACGGCGAGACGATGCTGGCGGGGATGACGGTCGAGGTGGTCGATCCGGTCGCTGATTATGCCGAACTGATGCGCAAGCTGTTCGACTTTGAGGCGATTCGGAGCGCCGGGCTGACGATGGCGTTCGACGCGATGAGCGCGGTGACCGGTCCCTACGCGACCGAGATACTGGAGCGGCAGCTCGGCTTCGCGGCGGGCACGGTGCGGAACGGCACGCCGCTGCCCGATTTCGGCGGGCACCACCCCGACCCCAATCTCGTTCACGCGCATGAGTTGTACGCGACGATGATGGCACCCGATGCCCCCGATTTCGGGGCCGCGTCGGACGGCGACGGCGACCGCAATCTCATCATCGGCCGCAACATCTTCGTCACGCCCTCCGACAGCCTCGCGATGCTGGCGGCCAACGCGCACCTCGCGCCCGGATACCGTGGCGGATTGAAGGGGATCGCGCGGTCGATGCCGACCAGCGCCGCCGCCGACCGCGTCGCCGCCGCGCTGGGCATCCCGTCGTTCGAGACGCCGACCGGCTGGAAATTCTTCGGCAATCTGCTCGATGCGGGGCTGGCGACGATCTGCGGCGAGGAGAGCGCCGGCACCGGCAGCGATCACGTCCGCGAGAAGGACGGGCTGTGGGCGGTGTTGTTGTGGCTCAACATCCTCGCGGTGCGTGGCCAGTCGGTCGAGGCGATCGCGCGCGAGCATTGGGCGACCTATGGTCGCAACTATTACGCCCGTCACGATTACGAGGGCGTGGAGAGCGACCGCGCCGATGCGCTGATGACCGAACTGCGCGGCAAACTGGGCGATCTGCCCGGCCAGCGGTTCGGCGACCTGATCGTGGAGGCGGCGGACGATTTCGCCTATGAGGACCCGACCGATGGTTCGGTCAGTCGCAACCAGGGCATCCGCGTGCTGTTCGAAGGCGGCAGCCGCGTCGTGTTCCGCCTGTCCGGCACCGGCACCAGTGGCGCGACGCTGCGCGTCTATCTCGAACGGTACGAAGCGACGGCCATCGACGGCGACACGACGAAGATGTTGGCCGGTATCGCCGTCGCCGCCGACGCGATCGCCGGCATCGTCCGGCATACGGGTCGCGAGCGTCCGGACGTCGTGACGTGAGCGTGCCCGCCTGGGGCGCTCGTCCGGACGCCTCGGGCACGCACTTCGCGGTTCTTGCACCGGATGCGAGCGCGGTGTTCCTGTGCCTGTTCGACCGCGACGCCCCCAACGATGACGGCGAACGGCGGCTGCCAATGGAGCGTAGCGGTGACGGCTGGACCCTGACGGTGCCGGGCGTGCGCGCCGGCGATCGTTATGGCTATCGCGCGCATGGGCGGTACGAACCCGCGGCGAACCTGTGGTTCGATCCTGCCAAGCTGCTGGTCGATCCGTGGGCGATCGAGCTGGACCGCCGCTTCGTCTGTGACCCGCGACTGGCGATGTTCGGAGAGGACACCGCCGCACTGGTACCGAAGGCGATCGTGCCCGCCGTCGCGTCGCGCGGGCCACCGCCGCCGCCCGCTTTCGCGCCGGGCGGGCTGATCTACGAACTGAACGTGCGCGGCTTCACGATGCGGCATCCGGAGGTGCCGCCGGAGCAGCGCGGCACGATCGCGGCGCTCGCGCACCCGGCGGTGCTGCGGCATCTGACGAAGATCGGTGTCGCGGGGGTCGAGTTGATGCCGATCATCGCGTGGATCGACGAACGGCATCTGCCGCCGCTGGGGCTGGTCAACGCTTGGGGCTACAACCCCGTCGCGCCGATGGCGCTCGATCCGGGCCTGTGTCCCGGCGGGGTCGAAGAACTGGCGACGACGGTCGCGGCGTTGCGGGCGGCGGGGATCGGCACGCTGCTCGATGTGGTGTTCAACCACACGGGGGAGAGCGATGCGGCGGGGCCGACCTTGTGCCTGCGCGGGCTCGATCCGGCGGCTTATGCGCGGGATGGCGCGGGGCGGCTCATCAACGATTCGGGGACGGGCAACACGCTCGACTGCTCGCGGGAGCCGGTGCGGGAGCTGGTGCTCGCGTCGTTGCGGCATTTCGCGTCCCTGGGTGTCGACGGGTTCCGGTTCGATCTCGCCCCGATCCTCGCGCGCGGGCCCGGCTTCGATCCCGCCGCGCCGATCTTCGCGGCGATCGCGGGCGATCCGGTGCTGCGGGACCGGATCATGATCGCGGAGCCCTGGGATACCGGCCCAGGCGGCTATCAGTTGGGGCATTTTCCGGCGAACTGGCTGGAATGGAACGACCGGTACCGCGACGACGTGCGCCGCTTCTGGCGCGGCGATGGCGGCGCAGGCGTGCTGACGACGCGGATCGCCGGATCGTCGGATGTGTTCGGCGGCGCGCCCGGATCGCGATCCGTGAACTTCGTCGCGGCGCATGACGGCTTCGCCTTGGGCGATGTCGTCGCCTACGCACAGCGCCACAATGAGGCGAACGGCGAGCAGAACCGCGACGGCCATGCCGAGGAAGTCGCATGGAACAGCGGCGTCGAGGGGCCGAGCGGCGATCCCGCGATCCGCAGCCGCCGCGATGCCGATGTGCGTGCGATGCTCGCGACGGTGTTCGCGTCCAAGGGCACGCCGATGCTGACCGCCGGCGACGAGTTCGGCCGGACGCAGCGCGGCAACAACAACGCCTATGCGCAGGACGAGACGACGTGGCTCGACTGGGAGCATCGCGACGTGGCGCTGGAGGATTTCGTCGCGGCGCTGTCCGCGTTCCGGCGCGACTGGCCGCTCGCGGACCCCGCATGGCTGGCGTCGGCGGACTGGCGCGACCTGTGCGACCGGCCGATGACCCCGGAACGGTGGATGGGCGCAGGCGGTTTCCTGTTGCGCCTGCCTGCCGGTGACGAGACGATGTTCCTGCGCGTCGATCGCGGCGAACGGCGGGTGACGCTGGCGCGGGCGACGATGCTGGAGAGTCGACTGTGATGCTGATGATGCTGGCCGCCGCCGCCGTTGCCGCCCCCATCGCCGCTGTGCCATCCAGACCGTTCCCGCCCTCGCCGGCGCAGGTGTACGGCCCGCTCTACGAGGCGGTGCAGATGCGCCAGATCTTCCCAGATTCAAAGACGTTCGCGGATGCCGTCCCAAAACGGCCGGCGGCGGCGATCATGGCCGCGTACAAAAGCTGCAACTGCGACACCGATCCGGCGCTGAAGGCGTTCGTCACCGGGAATTTTACGTTGCCCGCCGAACGCGTGGTGACGCCGCAACCGACGAGCAGCCTCTCCGAGCATATCGACACGTTATGGCCTCATCTGACGCGCACCACCACCAGCGGCCCCGCGGGATCGTCGGCCTTGTCGCTGCCCAAGCCCTATGTCGTCCCCGGTGGGCGGTTTCGCGAGCTGTACTACTGGGACAGCTATTTCACGATGCTGGGCCTGCCCGCGGCGGGGCGACAGGACCTGATCGAGACGATGGTCGCCGATTTCGGCAGCCTGATCGATCGTTACGGCCATATCCCCAACGGCACACGCACCTATTATCTCAGCCGGTCGCAGCCGCCGGTCTTCTACCTGATGTCCGGCCTGTCGCGCGATGCCATGACGCTGGCTACCCGCACCCGCCAGCTTCGCGCCGAACATGCGTTCTGGATGGATGGCGAAGCGGCGCTGAAGCCGGGGCAGCAGCATCGCCGCGTCGCGCGGCTGGCCGATGGATCGCTGCTCAACCGCTATTGGGACGACCGCGACGATCCGCGCGACGAAAGTTACCGGGAGGATGCCACGCTGGCGGATCATACGCCGGACCGCGATCGGGCCGAACTGTTCCGCAACCTGCGCGCCGGGGCGGAGAGCGGCTGGGATTTCTCTTCGCGCTGGTTCGCGGACGGGCGGACGCTGGCGACGATCCGGACGACACGCTTCGCCGCGGTCGATCTCAACAGCCTGTTGCTGGGGCTGGAGCAGGCGATCGCCACGAACTGCCGGACACTGACCGATACGGCGTGTGCGACGGAGTTTGGCCAGCGGGCGGAGGCGCGGACGCGGGCGATCCGCCGGCATCTGTGGAACGGGCGCTTCTTCGCCGACCATGATCTCGACACCGGCCGCGCCAACACCGTGCTGACCGCTGCGACGATGTTCCCGCTGTTCGTGGGGGCCGCGACGCCCGATCAGGGCCGCGCGACCGCGGCGGCGTTCCAGCCGTTGATCGGCGAGGGTGGCGTGATGACCACGGGCACGCCCAGCGGCCAGCAATGGGACGAACCCAATGGCTGGGCTCCGCTCCAGTGGATCGCGATCACCGGCCTGCGCCGCTATGGCGAAACCGCGCTGGCGACCCGGATCAAGGCCGGCTGGCTGGCGGGCGTGCAGCGGGAATATGCCGCGTCGGGCAAGCTGCTGGAAAAATACGACGTGGTCGAACGCAAGCCCGGAGGCGGTGGGGAATACCCCAATCAGGACGGTTTCGGCTGGACCAACGGCGTCACCCGCGCACTGTTGGCGGAGACGCCCTGAGATCCTGCGTTCAGCGCTGCATCCGCATCATCTCGCCCATCGGCATCAGGTTGTGGTCGAGGTGGTTCATGATCCAGATCGTCCCGATCAGCACCAGCCCGACGATCAGCACGCCGAACGCCAGCGCCAGCACGTTGTTGCTGTTGTCCGGCCCGGTGGTGATGTGCAGGAAGAAGACGAGGTGGATGCCCATCTGCGCGACCGCCAGCGCGATCAGCGCGACGGGGATGCCGGGTCCGTAGATCAGGCCGGTGCCCGCCGCCCAGAAAGACGCGGCGGTCAGCAGCGTCGCCAGCCCCAGCCCGACCAGATAGTTGCGGACCTGGATCGCGACCGACGCGCCGTCATGCTCGTCGCTTTCACCCGGCGCCGAATCGCCCGGCTCGTGACCGGTTTCCATCTCCATGTCGCGTTCGCTCATGCCGCCGCTCCCGCGCCGAGAAGGTAGACTACGGTGAACAGGGCTACCCAGATGATGTCGAGCGCATGCCAGAACAGCATGAAACACGCGATCCGCCGGTCGATGTCCTCGCGGAAACCCTTGGTCCAAACCTGCGCCATCATCGTCGTCAGCCATGCAAGGCCGAGCGCCACGTGGACGCCGTGGCAACCGACCAGCGCGAAGAACGCCGACAGGAACGCGCTGCGCCCCGGCCCTGCACCCTCCCCAATCAGGTGCAGGAATTCGTAGAGTTCCAGCGCGAGGAAGCCGGCGCCGAGCAACGCGGTCGCGGCCATCGCGACCTGAAACCATTTGGTGGAGCGGGCGTGCATCGCGATACCCGCCATGCCGCAGGCGAAGCTGGACAGGAGCAGCAGCGCGGTTTCCCCGGCGACCAGCGGCAGTTCGAACAGATCGCGTCCGCCCGGCCCGCCCGCCGTCTCCCCGACCAGCACGGCATAGGCCGCGAAGAACCCGGAGAACATGATGAAGTCGGAGAGCAGGAAAATCCAGAAGCCATAGGCGACGACGATCCGCTTCGACGCCGGTCCCTGCTCGCTGATCGGCGTGTCGCCGTGGCCGAGATGGTTGGGATCGCCCCCGCCATGGCCATGACCGTGCCCGCCGCGCCGGGGTGCCGCATGCGCGCTCATGCTATCCTGTCCTCGGGCAGGCCGAGCAGGATCGCCTTGGCGCGACGGCGCTCGGCATCCCGGCGGCGGGCCTCCTCCGCCGGCACCTCATATTCCCCCTCGTCCCGCCACGCGAAGACCACGAAGGTCGCCCACGCGCCCAGAAAGCCGAGGATGACCATCCACCAGATATGCCAGATCAGGGCAAAGCCCATGATCGTCGCGAAGAAGGCGGTGACGATGCCGGTCGGCGAGTTGTGCGGCATTTCGAAATGCTCGTATTCGGGCTGGTCGCTGAGCTGTTTCTTTTCCAGCGCGCGCGACTTGATGTCCCAATACGCCTCCTCGCCCTGCACGTTCGGCAGCACGGCGAAGTTGAAGGGCGGCGGCGGGGAGGTGGTGATCCATTCCAGCGTCCGGCCGTCCCACGGATCGCCGCTGGTGTCCGCCAGCCGCTCCCGGTCGCGGATCGAGACGTAGATCATGACGATCTGACACCCGATGCCGATCGCGATCAGCACCGCGCCGACCGCCGCGGCGATCAGCCACGGGTGCCATGCGGCGACGTCGTAATGGCCCAGCCGCCGCGTCATGCCCATCAGGCCGAGCACGTAGAGCGGCATGAAGGCGACGTAGAAGCCGACGATCCAGAACCAGAAGGCCCGCTTGCCCCAGCGCTCGTCCAGCGTAAAACCGAACGCCTTGGGCCACCAATAGCTGAGCCCCGCGAACGCGCCGAACAGCACGCCGCCGATCACGACGTTGTGGAAATGCGCGACGAGGAACAGCGAGTTGTGCAGCACGAAGTCGGCCGGCGGTACGGCGAGCAGCACGCCCGTCATGCCGCCGATCACGAACGTGACCATGAACCCGATCGACCACATCATCATCGACGTGAAGCGGATGCGGCCACCATACATCGTGAACAGCCAGTTGAAGACCTTCACCCCCGTCGGCACCGCAATAATCATCGTCGTGATGCCGAAGAAGCCGTTGACGTCCGCCCCCGCCCCCATCGTGAAGAAATGGTGCAGCCAGACCATGAACGACAGGATGCAGATGACCATCGTCGCCGCGATCATCGACCGATAGCCGAACAGCGGCTTGCCCGAGAAGGTCGACACGACTTCGGAGAAGATGCCGAATGCAGGCAGGATCAGGATGTAGACTTCCGGATGGCCCCATGCCCAGATCAGGTTCACGAACATCATCTGGTTGCCGCCAGCCTCGTTCGTGAAGAAGTGAAATCCGAGATACCGATCGAGCGTCAGCATCGCGAGCGTCGCAGTCAGGATCGGAAAGGCGGCGACGATCAGCAGGTTGGCCGCCAGTGATGTCCAGCAGAACATCGGCATGCGCGTGTATCCCATGCCGGGTGCGCGCATCTTCAGGATCGTCGTCACCAGATTGACGCCGGACAGTAACGTGCCGACGCCCGATATCTGGATCGCCCACAGATAATAATCGACACCGACCCCGGGCGAGAAGCGCAACTCGCTGAGTGGCGGATAGACGACCCAGCCGGTTTTCGCGAATTCGCCCACGACGAGACTGATGTTAAGCAGCAGCGCGCCGCTGGCGGTGAGCCAGAAGCTAACGGAGTTGAGCGTCGGAAACGCCACATCGCGGACGCCGAGCTGGAGCGGCAGCGCGAAGTTCATCAGGCCGATCATGAACGTCATCGCGACGAAGAAGATCATGATCGTGCCGTGCGCGGAGAAGATCTGATCGTAATGGTCGGGCGGCAGATAGCCGGGATTCATATACGCGATCGCCTGCTGCGACCGCATCAACAGCGCGTCCGAAAATCCACGGAGCAGCATCACCGCCGCCAGCAGGCAGTACATCACGCCGATCCGCTTGTGATCGACGGAGGTGATCCACTCCTTCCACAGATAGGGAAACAGCCCCTTCTTCCACACCCAGCCGAGAATGCTCAGGATCGCGATCGCCACGACGGCGGACGACACCAGCGGCAGCGGCTCGTCGAACGGGATCGAATTCCAGTTCAGCTTGCCAAAGATCGGCGAGATCTGCCCCGTCTCGACGGGGTGCAGCGGGCTCACTTCTTGTCCTCCCGGCCGGAATCGGCGGTGTCGCGGACCGACGCACCGGCATGCGCGACGATACGATCGTACAGGCCGGGCAGCACCGCGCGGTAGCTGAACGGCGTCTTCACCGACGATGCCTGCCGAGCGAGCTTGGCGAAACCGGGTCCGTCGAGCAACGGTCCCGCCCCCCGCGTTTGCGCGACCCAGCCGGTGAACTGCGCGGGCGGGATGGCATCGACGATGAAATTCATGTCGGCGAACCCCTCTCCGCTGTAGTGCGCGGACATGCCGCGATAGCGGCCGGCCTGGTCGGCTTGCAGATGCAGGCGCGAATCCATCCCCGACATCGCATAGATCTGGCTGCCGAGCTGCGGCACGAAGAAGCTGTTCATCACGGTGCCGCTGGTGATGCGGAAGCGGATCGGCGTGCCGACGGGGATGACGAGGCGATTAACCGTCGCGACGTTCTGGCCGGGATAAATGAACAGCCATTTCCAGTCGAGCGCGACGACCTGGATTTCGATCGGTGCGACCTTCGATGCGATCGGCTTTTCGGGCGCGAGATCGTGACTGCCGATCCAGGTGATGCCCGCGAGGAAGATGACGACCAGCGCCGGCACCGACCAGACGAGCAGTTCGACGCGGCCGGAATAGGTCCAGGTCGGCAGGTACGTCGCGCGTTCATTGCCGGCGCGAAACCACCACGCGAAGCCGAGCGTGGCGACGATCGTCGGAACGACGATGCCGAGCATGATGACGAGCGAGTTCAGGAGCACGGTCCGTTCACCGGCCGCGACCGGCCCGGCAGGATTGAGGACGCCCGGCTCGCAGGCGGCCAGCAGCAACGCGGCGGCCAGCGCGGCGATGCGGATCGAGCGAGGTTTACCGGCGATCACGGCTTGGCTCTACGCCTGCCGACGATCCGCTGCTAGGCTGAGGATGGTGAAAAACGCCGCCGGACAACATGGATCATGAAGATGATGACCCCCTCTCCCATGCCTCGCTGTCGCAGCTCACTGTTCCTGCCTGCATCGAACGCACGGGCGATCGTCAAGGCGCGCGGATTGCCGTGCGATGCGGTGATCCTCGATCTGGAAGACGCGGTCGCGCCGGATGCCAAGGTTACGGCGCGGGAGGCCGTGCGGGCGGCGGTCTGCGATGACGGCTTCGGGGACCGGTTGCTGGTGGTCCGCGTGAACGGTGCGGACACGGACTGGGCCGCGGACGATCTGGCGATGCTGGCGACCGCGCCACCGGATGCGGTGTTGTTGCCCAAGGTCGACGGAACCCCGACCCTGCGGGCGGCGCGGACGGTGCTGGGTGAGAATGGCCCGGCATTATGGGCCATGATCGAGACGGCGCGCGGGATCGTGGCGCTGCCGGAGATCGCCGCGACGGCGGCGGAACTGCGGCTGACGGCGCTGGTCGCGGGGACGAACGATCTGGCACTGGACCTGCGGTGTCGACCGGGATCCGATCGGGCACCGTTGCTGCCGGCGCTGGGGGCGATCGTGACGGCGGCTCGGGCGGGCGGGATGCTGGCGCTCGACGGAGTGCTGAACGTGTTCGACGACCCGGCGCGGCTGGCCGCGGAATGTGGTCAGGGCTCGGATTGGGGCTTTGACGGCAAGAGCCTGATCCACCCGTCGCAGATCGACGCGGCCAACGCTGCATTCGGGCCGGGCGAGGCGGAGATCGCCCGGGCGCGGGCGATCGTTACGGCGTTTGCGGCCCCCGATGCACAAGGGCGCGGGGCGATCAGTCTGAACGGCGAGATGGTGGAGCGCCTTCACCTTGCCGAGGCGCAACGCGTGCTGGCGATAGTCCAATAGCTAGCGGCGCGGAAATTATGTCAGTCCTGCTCGCGGGGCGGGCGGCGATATGTCACCACCCGCCCTAAATCATCACATCCGCTGCAGTTCGTTGATGTGCATCTGCACGACGGGGGCGATCTTGGCGGCGGCAGCTTTCAGAGGCGCGGACGCGCCGTTCGACGCGTAGCCCTGATGCAGCGCCAGCGCCTGTTGATGTGCGGTCTTCTGCTGCTGGATATAGGCTTGGTCGCGCGCGGCGCCATTGGCGGCGCGCAGCTTGGCGATGTTGCTTGCCTGCATCGGCTCCAGCGTAGGCGGCGGTACCGGGACGCCGGCCTGACCGGCGGCGGCTTTCACGTCGTTGGTGCTCTTCGTGTGATGAGCGATCATCTGGTTCGCGAACTGGCGAACCTTGGCGTTCTTCGTGGAGGCGAGGACGAGTTGGCTCGACTGCTTCTCATACAGGTCGCTGGCTCCGGCCTTGGCGACGTAGGTGTTCGGGGTCACGGCCTGCGCGTGGACCGCGGCGGGCATGATCGCGAGCGCGGCGGCGATGCTGAAAGTGCGGATCATCGTATCTCTCCTGTTGAAACGCCGTGGCAGCGATGCTGCGCGGGCGGGTTCGACCGGCGGTGCAATCCTCCGCCGGGTTGCGGAGTTCCCCTGCGATCAGGGCAAAATGCCTAGCTTTGCGAGATACTTACTTCGATCAACACGATTTCGCTACGCCGCCTTGCGCGCCGTGTCGTTCGCCCTAGCGGCCGATCCAGTCGGCAACTTCGGCGGCGACCTGATTGGCGGCCTGATTGAGCGCCGGTCCGGTCGATGCCGCGTCGATCGCGGTCACCGGCACGCGCGCCTCGAACCGGCGCTTCTCGGTCGCCGGCTGGCCAGCCCGCTGGAGCGCGCCGTCGAACGTCACCACCGCCTCCCGCGTTGCCGCGTCGAGGCCGAAGCTGCGCAGTTCGCCCTCCAGATCGTCATTCGCCTCCGCGATCGCCTGGACGGGACTGAGCACGACGCGGCCGGTACGTGCCGCAACGGTGTCGGACACAAGCCGCGCGAACAGGCGCGCAGGTGGTTCCGACCATTGGGCGTCCTTGACATAGGCGACGCTGGTCGCGCTGGTCGCCACCGGCACGCGCTGCGTCGCCAGAGATTGCGGCGTCACCGGCACGCCGATGACGATCGACTTGGCGGTCGCGGAGTTCTGGACCTGACCGACCGGCACCTGTGCGGCCGATTCCAGCTTCAGCAGCGTGTCGGGCGGAGTCGCCCCGAAGCTGATGCAGCCGGCGAGCGGAAGCGCGGCGAGGAGGCCGATCGCGATCGAGAGCGTCTTCATGCCGATACCCCTCACTTACCCTTGTAATCCGGCAGCTTCTGCTGCCCGATGAGCGAACTCGCGCCCTGTTGGTCGACCTTTTCGGCCACCGACGACAGCGCCGCCGCGGTCGTGCGCAGATCGCGAACCAGCCGGTTCGCCTCCGGGATCGTCTGCCGCGAGAAGGTCTGGAGGCCGGGCCGCGCGTCGTTGATCGCCCCATTCAGCGTTTCCGCGGATTGCTGCGCCGCCGCGATCGCACCGTTCAGGTTGCGGATCGTCGGCTGAATGTCGTTCGCCAGCACACCGTTGGTCGTCGCCGCCAGCGCGCCGATCTGCTCCGCCGCATTGCCCGCTTGCTGGATCGCCACGCGGGTCTGCGCCAGCGTCGCCGCGATCTCCGGCCCGCGATCGGCGAGCGCATCGGTCAGACGGTTGGTATTTTCCAGAATGCCGGCGATCGACGCCTGATTGCGATCGGTTAGCAGACCCGTCAGCCGCTCCGTCAGCG
This sequence comes from Sphingomonas sp. Leaf343, assembly GCF_001423765.1. Taxonomy (GTDB): domain Bacteria; phylum Pseudomonadota; class Alphaproteobacteria; order Sphingomonadales; family Sphingomonadaceae; genus Sphingomonas. The sequence continues at coordinate 208,153 of NZ_LMPG01000001.1, read as the reverse complement.
TCGACAGCCGCTCCAGCAATTGCGGCGCGGAGTTCAGGATCGCGCCGAGGCCGCCCTGCTTGGTCGGGATCACCGGCACGCCGTACGGGCATTTGTCGGCGACCGGCGTTTCCGGACACGCAATCGGCGGCGCACCCTTCCGCGCACCATCCAGAGACACCTGACTGACGCCCGTAAAGCCAACGCCGGAGATGCTGGCCGTGGTGCCGAGCAGGATCGGCGTGTCGTGGTTGACGCTGATGCGGACACGCACGAACTGCGGGTCGTTAGCCCACAGGGCGATCTGCTTCACCTGACCCGACGGCACGCCCGAGAACGTCACCGCCGAGCCGCGAGCCAGCCCATCGACCGACTGGCGGAAGAAGATGTCGTATTCCTTCGCCTCGGTGCTGCCGAGCCGCGCGATCCAGACGGTGAACAGCGCGAGCACCCCGAGCAGGATCAGCACGACGGCACCGACGAGGACGTGATTAGAACGGGTTTCCATCAGCTTGCCCTTGCTGCGTTGTCGGCGGCGGCACCTTGCGAGCGCTGGCCGGTCTCGTTGGCAGCGACCTCGGTCGGATGCGCCTCCGCCGGTGTATCGGCCTTGCCGAGTTCCTGCGTCGTGGCGGCGGCGCGGCCGCGTGGTCCCTCGAAATACTCATGGATCCACGGATGATCGAGCGCCTTCAGCTCGTCGATCGTGCCGACCGCTATGACCTTCTTGTCGGCCAGCACCGCCACCCGGTCGCAGATCGCATAAAGCGTGTCGAGGTCGTGGGTGATGAGGAACACGGTCAGCCCCAGCGTCCGCTGCAGCGACTGGATCAGGCCGTCGAACGCCGCCGCACCGATCGGGTCGAGACCCGCGGTCGGCTCGTCGAGGAACAACAATTCCGGGTCCATCGCCAACGCACGGGCGAGGCCGGCGCGCTTCTTCATGCCGCCCGACAGTTCGGCGGGGTATTTCGGCCCGGCATCGGCGGGCAGGCCGGTCATCACGACCTTGTACGCGGCGATTTCGTCGATCAACGCGGGGGATAGATCGCGATAGAATTCGCGAAGCGGCACCTGCACGTTTTCCGCCACCGTCAGCGTCGAGAACAGCGCACCGCCCTGGAACAGCACGCCCCAGCGCTTGCGGATATTGGTCGCCTCCGTCTCGTCGCGGCCGATCGTCGGCTCTCCGAAGACGGTGATGTCGCCGGCGTCGGGCGACTGGAGGCCGATGATCGAGCGCATCAGCACCGACTTGCCGGTGCCCGAGCCGCCGACGACGCCGAGTATCTCGCCGCGCCGGACCTGGAGGTCGAGACCCTCATGGATGACCGATTCGCCAAAACTGTTCCGCAGACCCTTTACGTCGACGATGATGTCGTCGTCGCGGCGGCTGTCCCGGGCTGCGTTGGAGGTGGCCATCAGTTCCACCCGATCCACGTGAAGAACACCGCGAAGAACGCGTCGAGCACGATGACGAGGAAGATGCCCTGCACCACCGCCGACGTCGTGCGCAGTCCGACCTGCTCCGCATCCGCCTCCACCTGCATCCCCTGAAAACAGCCGGCAATGGCGATGATCGCGCCGAACACGGGTGCCTTGATGAGGCCGATATAGAGGTCGGTGATCGGCACGACCTCTCGGATGCGGGCGACGAAGGTGACCGGTGGAATCTCCAGCGTGACCCAGGACAGCAAGCCGCCGCCGATCAGCGCGATCATCGATGTGTAGAAGCCGAGCAGCGGCATCAGGACGATCGCCGCCAGGGTGCGGGGCAGCACCAGCGCCTCCATCGGCGACACGCCGATCGTCCGCATGGCGTCGATCTCTTCGGTCAGCTTCATCGTTCCGAGCTGCGCGGCGAAGGCCGAGCCGGAGCGCCCGGCGACCATGATTGCGGTCATGAGCACGCCGAGTTCGCGGAACGTCAGGCGGCCGACGAGGTTGATCGTGAACACCTCCGCACCGAACTGACGAAGCTGCACCGCACCCTGTTGCGCGATGACCATGCCGATCAGGAAGCCCATCAGGCCCAGGATCGCGAGCGCGGACACGCCGACCGTTTCGAACTCATGCACGACGGCGTTGAAGCGGAACCGCCGCGGGTGACGGATGACCTGTCCGAACGCGATGACCGTCGCGCCCATGAAGCCGAGCAGGCCATACAATGTGCGGCCGGCGGTGACGACGGCATCCCCGACCTCCCCCAGCACCCGCTTGAAGCTCGACTGATGACCGGGGCGAACGGAAACCGGCGTGTCGGACTGGACGACCTGATCGAACAGATGCTGGCCGTCCGCGCTCAACCCCTCGACAGGGGCATCGTGGCGGGCGGCGAAGCGGTGGACGACCCATGCGCCGACGGTGTCGATGCGATCGACTCCGCTCATGTCGACGCGGGCGACCTTGCCGTCGACGCGATCGAGGCGGTCGGGCAGCGTGCCGAGCCGCGCCAGCGACAGGTCGCCGGCGAATCGGACCGTATCCTGATCTCGATCAAAAGTGGCACCGTCGCTCATCGGACCACTCCTTGGGCGAATCGTTGCTGAACGGCAAGGCGGCTTGCCACCGCGACGGACCGTTTCCGAAAACATCCGGCCATTGCGATCAAAGCAGACCGTCAACGAGATGCAGGCACAGACCGACCAGCCCGCCGACAATCGTGCCGTTGATGCGGATGTACTGGAGATCGCGTCCGACCGCATTCTCCAGCCGGCCGGTGATGGTCCGTACGTCCCAGCTTCGCACCGTCTCCGATACCAGCCGAACGATACCATCGCCATAGTCGGAGGCGATACCGACGACCGTGCGGCGGACGAAACGGTTGATCCGGGCCGCAAGCGCCCGGTTCTGGCGCAGCGTCGCGCCAAGCTGGCGCAGCACCTCGCCCAGCTTTCCCGCCATCGCGCGCTCGGGATCGCGTGCGACGTTGAGCAGCGCACCCCGGGCCTGTTCCCACAACCCGTCCAGCCACCGCGCCATCGCCTGATTGGCGAGAAGTTCCTCCTTCAGCGACTCGACGCGAGCCTGGGTGGCGGCATTGTACTGAAGATCCCACGCCAGGCGATCGAGCCCCTCCTCTGCCTTGACCCGCATCGGATGCTGCGGATCGTCGGCCATGTCGGCGAGCAATTTTTCGAGGCCGCCGATCAGCTTGTCCGCCAGCGTCTCGTCCAGCCCCGTCCAGCGCAGGATCGCGCCGGCGCGGTCGTGGACCATCTGGCGGATCAGCGTGTCGTTGCCGGACAGTGCATTCGCGCCCCAGCGGATCGCGGCATCGAGCAATGGCCCATGCCGCCCTTCCGCCATCGCCGCCTTGAGCAGTTGGCCGGCGAGCGGCGATACCTGCGTATCGCGCAGCCGCCCTGCCACCGCAGCCTTGACCATGCCACCGAGCCGCGCGGGATCGAGACCGTCGAGCATGCCGGCGACCAGTGCCGACGCGCCCTGCCGGAACCGGCCGCCGGCGCTTTCGGGCGGATCGGTCAGCCAGCGTGCAACCGCTTCCGCCACGTCGAGTCGCCGCATCCGGCGCGCGACGACGTGCGGGATCAGAAAATTGTCACGCAGGAATTGCGCGAGCTGGTCGCCGATCCGGTCCTTGTTGCGCGCGACGATCGCCGTGTGCGGGATCGGCAGGCCGAGCGGGTGGCGAAACAGCGCCGTCACCGCGAACCAGTCGGCCAGCGCGCCGACCATTGCCGCCTCTGCAAAGGCGCGGATATAGCCCCAGCCGGGATGGAGCGGCACCAACTGACGGCTGGCGAGGAACACCGCCGCCATCAGGATCAGCAGCCCGGTGGCCAGTCGGCGCATCCGCACGAGTCCCGGTGGCGGCGCCTGGGTCGCCAGCGGGGATCGGGGGGCGAACGTCATCGCTTGCACAATACCCGAACCGGCCACTTGGTTCAGCCGGTTCGTGACGGAGCCGTTCCGGTGTTCGCGACGATCGGCGTCATTCGGCGGGATGCGGACGATCCGCATCGTAACCGATCTTGCCCGCCGGTGCGCCGAGCGGCGTCGGCGCGGACGGGCCGGCAATCACCGGGCCATCCTCGTCACCGGGACGATAGGTGAGCAGGCGGCGGCCCAGCTTCGGCCCGATCCACTCTTCCATCCCGATCGCGAGGCTGAAGCTGGCAGGCACGATGCAGAGCGTCAGGATCGTCGACAGGAACAGCCCGCCGATCACGGTCACCGCCATCGGCTGGTTGAACGATCCGTCGCCGCCCAGCGCCAACGCGGTCGGGATCATGCCGGCGATCATGGCGACCGTGGTCATGACGATCGGCTGCGCCCGCTTGTGCCCGGCATCGAGGATCGCGGCCAGCGGCGGCACGCCGACGCGCATCTCCTCCAGTGCGAAGTCGATCAACAGGATCGAGTTTTTGGCGACGATGCCGAGCAGCATCAGCAGACCGATCAGCACCGGCAGCGAGATCGGCATGCCGCACAGGTGCAGCGCGATCGCCCCGCCCAGCGGCGCCAGCAGCAGCGAGCCGAGGTTCACGAACGGCGGCATCGCACGGCGATACAGCAGGATCAGCACCGCCAGCACCAGCAGCACGCCGGCAAATACGGCGATGACGAAGTTCTGGATCATCTCCGCCTGCCATTTCGCCTCGCCGGAGGCGGCGTAGTGCACACCCTGCGGCAGGTTCTTCATGATCGGCAGTTCCATGATCTTCGACCGCTCCTCGCCGGCGATCGCGCCGGGTGCGAGGTCGGCGCCGATCATGATGCGGCGTTCCTGGTTGAAGCGACGGATTTCCGACGGCCCCGCCCCGAAGCCGATTTCCGCGACGACGCGCAACGGCACGGTGCCCCCGCGGGAGGTCTGAACGGGCAGGTTCTGGATCGTCGACAGGTTGCGGCGGCTATATTCGTCCAGCGCGACGCCGATCGGAATCTGGCGATCGGGCAGCGAGAACTTCGCCGCGTTCTGCGCGATTTCGCCCTGCGTCGCGATCCGGATCGTCTGACTCAGCGCCGCCGTCGTCACGCCGAGATCAGCGGCGAGGTCGAGCCGCGGCGTGATGACCAGCTCAGGCCGCGGCAGATCGCCCTCGACTCGCGGCGCCCGCAGATTGGGCAGCGTCCGCATCTCGTTGGCGAGCGTGTTGGCGGCCTTCATCAGTGCGTCGGGATCGGCACCCGCCAGCATCAGCGACACCGCGCGGCCACCGCCGCCGCCGCCGCCAAAGTTGATCCGGGCATCCGGAATCTCGTTCAGCAGCACCGCCGTCTCGCGCTCGAAATCGATCGAACTACGCTTGCGGTCCTTCTTCAGTGTGATGGCGATGCTGGCATTGCCGATGCGGACGTTCTCGACGGCGGAGCGAACCTCCTGCTGCTGGCGCAGGATATCGGCGACGCGGCTGGTGACCGCCTCCGTCTGCGCGAGCGTCGTACCGGGCGTCATCGTGATCGAGACGCGGCTGAAATCATTGTCGCGCGGCGGCTGGAACGTGAACGGCAGTGTCGCGAACGCGCCGATCGTGGCAAGGAACGCGAGGCCGCCGATCGCCATCGTCCACCAGCGATTGCGCAGCGTCCAGCGCAGGATCGCCATGTAGACGTCCATCGCCTTGCCCTCGCCATGTTCGGCGTGGCCGTGCGCTTTCAGAAAATAGGCCGCAACCATCGGCGTTATCAAGCGCGCGACGGCAAGGCTCATCAGCACCGCGACGACGACCGTAATGCCGAAATTCTTGAAGAACTGACCGGCGATACCCGGCATCAGGCCGACCGGCAGGAACACCGCAACGATCGAGAAGGTCGTCGCGACGACCGCGAGCCCGATCTCGTCGGCGGCGTCGATCGATGCCTGATACGCGGTCTTGCCCATCCGCATGTGGCGGACGATGTTCTCGATCTCCACGATCGCATCGTCGACGAGCACGCCCGCCACGAGGCTGAGCGCCAGCAACGTCATGAAGTTCAGGCTGAACCCCATCAGCGACATGATCCAGAAGGTCGGGATCGCCGACAGCGGGATCGCAAGCGCGGAAATCACCGTCGCGCGGCCGTCGCGCAGGAACAGGAAGACGACCACGACCGCCAGAATCGCGCCTTCGAGCAGCGCGTGTACGGCGGACTTATACTGCGCCTTGGTATAATCTACGCTGGTGAATTGCTGGATGAACCGGAACTTCGGGTTCTCCTTTTCGATCTTCGCCAGCTCCTTCACGGTCGCGTCGTAGAGCGCGACCTCGGACGCGCCGCGCGCGCGCTGGATGCCGAAGCCGACGACCTGATGGCCGTTGACCTTGGAGAAGCGCTTCTGTTCGAGCGAGGTGTCGCGGATCTGGGCGATGTCCGCCAGCTTGACCATCCGGCTCATCGTCTGGAGCGTCTGGCCCCCATTGGCGATCTGGTTTCCGGCAATCGGGATCTGAAGCTGGCCGACCTCGTACGCGGTCTTGGCGCTGCCGACGATACGGAGCGACTGCTGCGACCCGCCAATCTCCGCCTGACCGCCCGCCGCATTCTGGTTCACGTTACGCAGCGCCGAGTTCACCTGGCTGGCGGTGATGCCGAGCGACTGCATCTTGGCGGGATCGAGGATGACGCGGATCGCGCGATCGACGCCGCCCGAAAGGTCGACCTTCTGCATGCCCGGAATACCGAGCAGGCGCTTGACGACGACGGTGTCGACGAATTCCGACAAACCCTCCATCGTGGTGTCGGTACCCTCGACCGACCATGTCGCGATCGAATCGTCGTTGATGATGACGCGCTCGACGCGCGGTTCGATCACGCCGTCCGGCAATTCGCTGCGCACCGACGCCACCGCGTCGCGCACGTCGGTGACGGCCCGGTCGACCGGGGTCGAGAAATCGAACTGGATGAAGGTGCCGCTGGAGCCTTCGCTGATCGTCGAATTGATCTCGTCGACGCCTTCCAGCCCGCGGATCGCCGCTTCGACCTTGGTCGTGATCTGCGTCTCGATCTCGGTCGGGGCGGCACCCGGCTGGCTGATCTGGACGTAGACCGCGGGGAAGGTGATCTCCGGGCTGTCGTTCACCTGCATCCGGTTGAACGAGATGATGCCCGCCAGCGTCAGCGCCATGAACAGGACGAGCGGGACGACCGGATTCCGGATCGCCCAGGCGGACATGTTGCGAAAGCCCATCGTGGGTTAGCCCTTGCGTGCCTGGAGGACGGGTTTGATCTTCTGACCCGGGTTCAGGAATGCGCCCGCCGAGATCACGACACGCTCGGTGCCGTTCAGTCCCTGCGTGATCGGGATGCCGTTATCGGCACCCTCGCCGGTCTTTACCGAGCGGCGCTCCACCTTGTCGTCCTTGCCGACGACGTAGACGAAATTGCCGGTAGCATCGGACAACACGGCCGATTCGGGCAACAGCGGCTCGGATGCGGTGCCGGCGGTCACGGTCGCGGAGGCAAAGCCGCCGGGACGCAGCGCCGGGTCGTATTTCACGGCGATGCGGGCGATGCCCTGACGCGTGGAGGGATCGATTACGGGCGCGACCTGCCACACCTCGCCGGGGAAGCTCTGCGCCGAGCCGACCGGCGTGACGGTGGCGCGCGATCCGACGCGAAGACCCTGAAGGTCGCCTTCGCTCATCTGCGCGCGCATCTCCAGCTGCCCGTTCTGCGCCATGCGGAACAGCGCGCCCGAGCCGGAACTGACGATCTGGCCGGGTTCGACCTGACGCGTCAGGATCAGGCCGGCGGTCGGTGCGCGAATGTCGAGGCGGCCGTTGCGGGCACGCGCCTCGCCGAGCGACGCCTGTGCGACCTTGACGCGGGCGGAGGCGGCGTCGCGCGTGGCGGCGCGGCGCTGCAGATCCGCCTTGGAGATGAAGCCGCGGTCGACGAGCTGCGCGGCGCGGTCGAGTTCCGCCTGCGCGAGGTCGGCATCGGCCCTGGCGACGCTGACCTGCGCGGCGAGCGAAGCGGCGGTCTGCGTCTGCACGGACCGGTCGACGGTCGCCAGCACCTGGCCGGCAGCGACCCACTGGCCGGGTTCGACCAGCACGCGGGTGACGAGGCCGCCTTCGCCGGCGATCCCGACGGGCATGTCACGGCGGGCGGCAAGCGAACCGGTGGTGGTCACGTCGCGGGCGACGACGGTGCGGCCGGGCACCATGACGGAGATCGCGGCAAGCTGTTCACCAGACGCCTTGGGCGCATCGTCCGATCCGCCGCGGCCGAACATCGCCCAGCCAATGACGGCGAGCACCGCCACGACGATCGCGGCGATCAGGAACTTACGACGCGACGGCGGCGCTTCGACACCCGGCAGCCGTTCTTGCGCGATAGAGCCCGTCTCGTAGTTCATCGGCTTTCGTCTTCCCCCCACACGACCCTTTTGGTCAATGTCTTGGCTGTATTATCGGAATAGGTCACCAAGCTCAATAGGGGGCCAGTATCATATCCTAATGGCGTCTTCCCCGTTCATCGCGGGTTGTCTGTGGTCGCGTCATGGGGTGTGTATCCGTTTCGTGACCCTCGGGAGAAGTCCATGCGCCTTACCACATTCGCCCTCGTCGCCGCGGGTCTGACGCCGGTGGCGATGTCCCCCGCTGCCGCGCAGACGGTGCCCGGCGTCGCGCCGATGATTCCGGCGGAGGGGACCGTGCTCGACATTACGGCGGAGGGGCGGACGACGCGCGTCCCGGACCTCGCGACGATTCGCGCGGGCGTGGTGACGCAGGGGACGACTGCGGCGCAGGCGCTGACCACGAACAGCAATGCGATGGAGAAGGTGGTCGCCGCCCTGCGCAAGGCGGGCGTGCAGCCGCGAGATCTGGCGACGGCATCGGTTCAGCTGTCGCCGCAATATCGCTATCAGGATAACCAGCCGCCGGTCATCACCGGGTATCAGGCGACCAACAGCGTCAGCATCCGTTTCCGCGACATCGGCAAGGCGGGCACGGTTCTCGACACGCTGGTGGCACAGGGCGCGAATCAGATCGACGGACCAAACCTGTCAGTCGATCAGCCGGAGGCTGCGCTGGATGAGGCACGGACCGACGCGGTCAAGCGGGCGCGGGCACGCGCGGAGCTCTATGCCAGAGCGGCCGGGATGCGCGTCGTCCGGATCGTGTCGATCGACGAGGCGGGCCAGGATGCCGGCGGCCCGGACCGGCCGCCGATCTTCCTCGCGGCGCGCGCGCAGATGATGGATTCGGCGACGAAGATCGTGCCCGGCGAAAAGGATATCACCGCCACGCTGCGGGTCCGCTTCCTGCTCGGACATTAATAGATGAAAACGGGGCCTCCGGCTTAGCCGGCGGCCCCTATTCCCGTAGTGACGATCTGCCGCCATCCAGGCTGGCGGTGATGCGTCCGTATTAGCGCACGCTACCGCGACGCACCAAGTTGACGATCCCGAGCAGGACCACCGCACCCAGCAGCGACACCAGGAACGACGTGACGTTCAGCGGCGCGTTGTTGATCGAACCGCCACTGATGATGAGCCCGCCGATAAAGGCGCCGATGATGCCCACGACGATGTTCAGGAAGATGCCCTGCTGCGCGTCCGTCCGCATGATGATGCTGGCCAGCCAGCCGATGACGCCGCCGATGATGAGCCAAAGGATGATACCCATTTTACTTCCCTCCATTATGCCCATCATACGGGCGATGAAGGTACAAATCGGTGGCGTTGATTTATGTTCCGCCTGCGATCTGATTCGTAACGGGGATTTTTAATAGCGTTGCTGGCGCTCGTACAGGGAACGATAGTGCTGGATGCGCGTGACGCGCAGGCCCGGCATACCCGAACGATCGATCGCCCGCTGCCAGCCGGCGAACTCCTCCATGGTCAGGCCATAACGCTCGCACACCTCGTCGACCGACAACAGGCCGCCATTCACCGCCGCGACCACTTCCGCCTTGCGACGCACGACCCATCGGGTCGTGCCCGGCGGCGGCAGGGTGTCCAGCGTCAACGGCTCTCCAAGGGGGCCGATGACTTTCGCCGGACGGATCTTCTGGTTCTCGATCATACTCAACCTCTGTCGGGGCGGGGGGCCCCCTTCACGAACTCGATGACTTGGGAGTAAGGGCTGGTCTTGAAGATCGCCTGAAATCCCACGGTAAACGCGCTCTTCATTCGTCCTTCCAACGCGTTATCGCGGCCGCCACCTGGCCGTTGAAACTACCGTTCTCCGGCGCGAACGCCGACGGCGCGGGACGCTGCACCGCATCCCCCGCCGCCTGCGCCACGGCCGTCCGGCTGGCGGACTGGCGCGCCCGCACGCCGATCATCAACACCGCCAGATCGCCCTGCCACGCCACCGGCTCGGCATCGCGATCGAAGGAGAAGCTGAGGTCCAAGGCGGCACGTCTTTCCGAAACAGGCGGGTGGGTAGTCGCCAACCTGTAGCGGAGGGGCATGAAGGTCCGGTAAAGCACGCTAGCCGACCGGCCGTACGGCTCGCCATTGCGGCCCCCCGCCCCTATGTGGCGGGAACGATGGACGACACCGACTTTCAATTGGGCGGCGATATCCGCGCACGGCGCATCGTCGTCGCCATGTCCGGCGGCGTCGACAGCTCGGTCGTGGCGGCACTGGCGGCGCGCACCGGGGCAGAGACGATCGGCGTGACGCTGCAACTCTACGACCATGGCGAGGCGGTCGGGCGCGCGGGCAGTTGCTGCGCCGGGCGCGACATCCGCGATGCGCGCGCGGTATGCGACCGGCTGGGCATCGCGCATTACGTGTTCGATCACGAGAGTGCGTTCCGGCGCGACGTGGTCGATAAATTCGCCGACGAGTATCTGGCGGGGCGCACGCCGATCCCGTGCGTTTCGTGCAACACCGGACCGAAATTCACCGATCTGCTGGCGCTGGCGCGCGAGCTGGGCGCGGATTGCCTCGCGACTGGCCATTATGTGCGCCGCGTGGACGGTCAGGGCGGCGCGGAACTGCATCGCGGTGCGGACCCGGCGCGCGACCAGAGCTATTTCCTGTTCGCGACCACGCAGGAGCAGCTCGACTATCTCCGCTTTCCCCTCGGCGGCCTGCCCAAGGCGCGGGTGCGCGAGATCGCGGCGGAACTGGGGCTGGGCGTCGCCGCCAAGCCGGATAGTCAGGATATCTGCTTCGTGCCCGATGGCGATTACGCGGGCCTCGTCCGCAAGCTGCGGCCCGACGCGGATACCGCGGGGGAGATCGTCGATCTGTCGGGCCGCACACTCGGGCGGCATCGCGGGTTGATCCACTTCACGGTGGGGCAGCGGCGGGGGCTGGAGATCGGCGGCACGCCGGAGCCGCTCTACGTGGTGCGGCTGGAACCCGAATCGAAGCGCGTCGTCGTCGGCCCCCGCGCGGCGCTGGCCGTGACGGCGGCGGCGCTGGAGAACGTCAACTGGATCGGCGGAAATCATACCGGACCGCTGACGGCGAAGGTGCGATCGATGGCCCGGCCGGTGCCCGCGCAGCTGAACGGCGGACGGTTGAGCTTCGATTCGGCGGAATATGGCGTCGCACCGGGTCAGGCTGCGGTGCTGTATGCGGGCGAGCGCGTGTTGGGCGGCGGCTGGATCGCCGCGACGGAGGCGGCGCTACAGGCCGCATAACATCAGGGATTCAGGCGGGAGAGAGCGCATGCCGGTGCGCTCGATCTCCCGCCGCTGTCGTGTTCGCCGGTGCCGGTCTTGCCGGCGGCTCCGCTCCAGAATTCGTCTTTTTTTGACGGCGACCGCGACAGTCGGGCGCTGCGTAGATCAGCGTCGGGCAAAAAAAAAGGCCGGACAAGCCGGCCTGTGTAAGTTTTTAGGAGAGGATGCCTGAAAGGCACGCTCTTTGTGCAGCGCAGCGCGGCTCTTCGCAAGTGCAACTTGATCCATCATAGTTGCAAATGTTGCAATCGTATACTCAGGGCAGAAGGAACGTGCCCTCGATAACGGTGACGCACTGCCCCCCCAGCACGACGCGGTCGCCGGCAAGGCGGCAGGTCAGGTGCCCGCCACGCGCGCTGGCCTGAAACGCGGTCATCGTGTCACGATCCAAGCGATCTGCCCAATATGGCACGGCAAGCGCATGAGCGGAGCCGGTCACGGGGTCCTCGTCGATGCCGTAAGCGGGCGTGAACACGCGGCTGACGATGTCGGTGGTCGCGCCCGGCGCGGTGACGACCGCAACCATCGGCTCCAGCGCGGCGAGCGCACGCTGGTCCGGATCGAGATTGCGGACGACTCCCTCGTCCTCCACCACGATCAGTGCGTAGCCATGTTCGTGCCACAGGATGTCGGCGGTGCCGGTGATCCCCAGCGCCTCGACCAGCCCCGGCATCGCACGCGGCGACGGCCCCCAGGCAGGCAGCGACAGTGTGTAGCCGTCATCCTGCCGCGCAACCTCCAGCATCCCCGCCTTGCGCGTGCGGAAGCGGACCTTGAGCAGCGCCGGATCGGACGAGAGCACGACATGACCGCTGGCCAGCGTGGCGTGGCCGCACAACACGACCTCCGCGCCCGGGGTGAACCAGCGCAGCTCGAAATCGGCATCGTCGTCCTCGGCAGGGACGAGGAAGGCGGTTTCGCTGAGATTGTTCTCCTGCGCGATCTTCAGCAGCACGTCGTCGGCCAGCCACGCCGACAGCGGCATCACCGCCGCCGGATTGCCCGTAAACGGCGCATCGGCGAACGCGTCGACCTGAGTGAAGGGTATCCGCATCGTCAATATCCCACGCGCTTGCTGAACCAGTGCGGCGTCACGTCGGCCTCCACCAGCGGGTTGTCGGTGTCGACATGGCCCTCCGGATCGAGGTGGATCAGCACCTCCACCTTCGGGAAGGCCCGTTTCAGGTTGCGCTCGACCGATTCGACGAGGTCGTGGGCGCGCGCGACGGTGATGGTCGGATCGACCTCCATATGGAATTGCGCGAAATCGTGGCTGCCGGAGCGGCGCGTGCGGAAGTCGTGAATGCCGCGTAGCCCCGGCTGACGCGCGGCGATGTCGAGGAAGGCGGATCGCTGATCCTCCGGCCACTCCTTGTCCATCAACTGGTCGATCGCATTGGAAGACGCCTGAAACGCCCCCCAGGCGAGCCACGCGGCGATGGCGATGCCGAACAGCGCGTCGGCACCGTGCCAGCCGAGATACTGGTCGAGGATCAGGGCGGCGATCACCGATCCGTTGAGCAACACGTCCGACTGGTAATGGACGTTGTCCGCCATGATCGCGACCGATCCGGTCTGGCGGATGATCCGCCGCTGATACCAGAGCAGCAGCACGGTCGCGCCGATCGCGACGATCGACACGCCGATGCCGAATTCCGCATCTTGCGTCGGTGCGGTCTCGCCCAGAGCCATGAGCGCCCGCCAGCCGATGCCGGCGGCGGACGCGGTGATGAGGCCGACCTGGAACAGCGCCGCCAGCGCCTCCGCCTTGCCATGGCCGAACCGGTGGTCGTGATCGGCCGGCGTCGCCGCCAGCCGCACGCCGTACAGCGTCACGAGGCTGGCGAGCAGGTCGAGCCCGGTATCCGCCAGCGAACCCAGCATCGCGACCGAGCCCGTGTGCCACGCGGCGAAGCCCTTGAGCGCCAGCAGGAACAGCGCCATCGCAACGCTGGCCAGCGCCGCGCGCGTGGCGAGCGGCAGCGCGAGACGACGTTCTTCCTGAGTCATGGGTAGAGCAACCCTTCCGTCCAGCCGCCGTCCTGGCGCACGAACAGTCGACGCTCGTGCAACCGGTGCGCACGGTCCTGCCAGAATTCGATCTGTTTCGGCGCGACGACATAGCCGCCCCAGAAGGGCGGGCGGGGAATGTCCTGCCCCTCGAACCGGGCTTTCATCTCGTCGAAGCGACCCTTGAACGTCTCGCGCGAGTCGAGAGGCCGCGATTGCTCCGACGCCCATGCGCCAAGCTGCGAGTCGCGACCGCGGCTGGCATAATAGGCGTCCGACTGCGCCTCGGTGGCAAGCGACACGGGTCCCTCGATCCGCACCTGCCGGCGCAGCGACTTCCAGTGGAACAGCAGCGCCGCGTGCGGATTGGCGGCGAGGTCGCCAGCCTTTCGCCCGTCGCGGTTGGTGTAGAACACGAAGCCGCCCGGACCGTGGCCCTTCAACAGGACCATGCGCACCGAAGGATGCCCCTGCCCGTCCGCAGTGGCGAGCGCCATCGCGTTGGGATCATTGGGTTCGGACGCCTGTGCCTCCGCGAACCACGTATCGAACAGGGCGAAAGGGTCGTCGGTCATGCCCCGCCCTTACCGCAATCGCGCGGCGAACGGAACGAGTCCGCAGGCTCCGCATTCATTCAGGATAATCGGGGATCACAACATGGCGGCACGCGCATATTGGCAGGGGCAGATCCGGTTGGCGCTGGTGTCCATTCCTGTCGAAATCTACTCCGCCACCAAGAGCGGCGCGGCGGTTTCGTTCCGCCAGATCCACGAGCCCTCCGGCAAGCCCATATCCTACGAGAAGGTCGTGACCGGCATGGGTCCGGTCGATGTCGACGAGATCGTCAAGGGGTACGAGGTGTCGAAGGGCGAATACGTCCTGCTGGAGCAGGACGAGATCGACGCGGTGAAGCTGGAATCGAAGAAGACGCTGGAGCTGACGCAGTTCGTCGACGCGTCCGAGATCGACGTGCTCTATTATGAAAAGCCCTATTTCGTGGTGCCTGCCGACGATCTGGCGGAAGAAGCGTTCATCGTCCTGCGCGAGGCGTTGCGGCGCACGAAGAAAGTCGGGCTGGGCCAGCTGGCGATGCGCGGCCGCGAATATGTCGTCAGCCTGAAGCCGTGCGGACGCGGCATGGTGCTGGAGACGCTGCGCTACGCCGACGAAGTGCATAAGGCGCAGGGCTATTTCCGCGAGATCCCCGACGACAAGCCCGACGCGGAACTGCTCGATCTGGCGGAGGCGCTGATCGACCGGAAAACGGCGGCGTTCGATCCGCAGGAATTTCACGACCGCTACGTCGATGCGCTGAAAGGACTGATCGAGCGCAAGCGCAAGGCGAACGGCAAGAAGATCATCGAGGAGAAGGACACGGGAGACGCGAAGGGGTCGAACGTGGTCGACCTGATGGCGGCGCTGCGAAAGTCGATGGGCGACAAGGCGGCACCGGCGAAGAAGGAGGCGGCGAAGAAGGCTCCAGCCCGCAAACCCGCGGCGAAGAAGCGTGCTTAGGGGCTGGCCGTCTCCCCTCTCTGGTGGGGAGGGGAACCGGTGACGGACGCACTTGCACGCTACAACGCCAAGCGTGATTTCACGAAGACCGCGGAGCCGGCGGGAACGCTGGAACCCGGTAACGGCAACAGCTTCATGGTCCAGAAGCATGACGCGACGCGGCTGCATTGGGACTTCCGGCTGGAGATCGACGGCGTCCTGAAAAGCTGGGCGGTCACGCGGGGGCCGAGCCTCGATCCCGGCGAAAAGCGGCTGGCGGTGCGGACCGAGGATCATCCCCTGTCCTATGCGACGTTCGAGGGGACGATCCCCAAGGGGGAATATGGCGGCGGCACGGTGATGCTGTGGGACCGCGGGACGTGGTCGCCGATCGCCGGAAAGTCGGCGAAGGACATCGACAAGGGCCACCTGCATTTCGTGCTGGAAGGCGAGCGGATGCGGGGCGAGTGGCTACTGATCCGCCTGAAACCGCGCGGCAAGGATCGCGGCGAGAACTGGCTGTTGCGCAAGGTGGAGGACGGGTTCGCCGGCGGCACCGACACGCTGGTTGAGGAAGCGCTGACCAGTGTCGCCACCGGCCGGACGATGAGCGAGATCGCCGAGGGGAAGACAGCGGCGAAGGTTGCGCCCAAGACGCGCAAGGCTGCGCCGAAGAAAGCGGCTGCCAGGAAGGTCGCGCCCGTGTTTCGCGAGCCGCAATTATGCACGCTGGTCGATGCGGTGCCGGCCGGGTCGGCGTGGCTGCACGAGATCAAATATGACGGGTATCGCACGCTGGTCGCGGGCGACGGCAAGTCGGCGAAGGTCTTCACCCGCAGCGGGCTCGACGGGAGCGACAAGTTCGACGGCATCGCCGACGCGGTGGCGGCGCTGCCGGGGACGGCGCTGATCGATGGCGAGATCGTCGCGTTCCGCGACGGCAAACCCGACTTCGCCGCGCTGAAGGATGCGATCGCGGCGGCGGACGGGGGCATGACGCTGTTCGCGTTCGACCTGATCGAACAGGACGGCGAGGACCTGTCCGACCTGCCGCTGATGGAGCGCAAGGAGCGGCTGCGCGCGCTGATCGGCGAGGGATCGGAGACGCTGCGCTATTCCGAGCACGTCGTCGGATCGGGCGAGGCACTGTTCGAACAGATGTGTCGCGAAGGGCTCGAGGGTGTCGTGTCGAAGCGCGCCGATTCGCCCTACCGGTCGGGGCGCACCAAGGCGTGGCTCAAGGCCAAGTGCATCCAGCGGCAGGAATTCGTGATCGTCGGCTGGCAACCGTCGCCGAAAGGGCGCGGCTTCGCGTCGCTGCTGCTGGCGGTGCATGAGGGAGACGGCTTCGCCTATCGCGGCAAGGTCGGCACCGGCTTCAACGCCGGGACGATGGACGAAGTGGTCGCGAAGCTGGCGCCGCTGGAACGCAAGACCGCCACGGTCAGCGCGCCGCGGGCCATGGTGCGCGGCGCGAAATGGGTGACGCCGAAACTGGTCGCGGAGATCGCCTATGCGGAGGTGACGCCGGACGGAATGCTGCGCCACGCGAGCTTCATCGGCCTGCGCGAGGACAAGGGCGCGGACGAGGTGGTAGCGGAGGTTCCTGCGCCGGCGCCCGATGCGAAGACTGCGACCAGCGTGAAGATCAGCAACCGCGACCGCCTGATCTTCCCGGAATCGAACGTCACCAAGGGGCAGCTGGCGGACTATTACGCGGCGATCGCACCGGTCATGCTCCCGTGGGCCGGCAAGCGCCCGGTCAGTCTGGTCCGCTGTCCGCAGGGTCGCGCCCGCGCCTGTTTCTTCCAGAAGCACGATGCGGGCAGCTTCGGCGATACGGTGCATCAGGTGCCGATCCGCGAGAAGGACGGATCGACCAAGAACTATCTGTACGTCGATACGGCCGACGGGCTGGTCGCATGCGTGCAGATGGGCGCGATCGAATTCCATGGCTGGGGATCGTCGGTCGCCAGTGTCGAACAGCCCGACCGCATGGTCTTCGACCTCGACCCCGACGAGGGGCTGGATTTCGCCGACACGAAAAAGGCGGCGGAGCATCTGAAGGAGCAACTGGCGGAACTGGGCCTGGTCAGCTTTCCGCTGCTGTCGGGGGGCAAAGGTGTGCATGTCGTCGTTCCGTTGACGCCGAAAGCCGAGTGGCCGGCGGTGAAGGATTTCGCCAGCCGCTTCGCACAGGCGCTGGCACAGGCGGAGCCCGACCGGTTCGTCGCGACGATGGCGAAAGCGAAGCGCAAGGGTCGTATCTTCATCGACTGGCTGCGCAACCAGCGGGGGGCGACGGCGATCATGCCCTATTCGGCGCGCGCCCGCGAAGGTGCGCCGGTGGCCGTGCCGGTGTCATGGACGGAGTTGCGCGATATCGACACGGCGGCGCGCTGGAGCGTGACGGACCTCGCCGCCCTGGCAAAGCGTGCCAGTGGGCGCGGGCTGCAGGGCTGGGGCGTGGCGGATCAGGTGTTGCCGGATTTTTGAAGGGGGGATCGAGCGCACTTCCATGCGCTCGCCCCCCGCTTCTTTCTGCTCCCCTCCCCTTGGCAAGGGTTGGGGGAGTTAAGAAGGAGGCGGCAGGCAATACCCACACCCGCGTTCCCAAACCGAAACGGCTTGCCGCCGCCGTCCGCCTGTGGGACCACGCGCGCCTGCACCCTCCGCCCCAGCAAAGGACGCGACGCGACGGTCATGGCGACGCAGTCGACCTCTCTTTTCGATGCCGGCGTGAACGCACGGCGGTGGATCGACGACTATGCCGCGCGGGCGCCGGCGCATGACGTGCTCGCGACGGGATCGACCGAACCATGGGCGACGATGCTGGAGGAACTGGCGGCGGTCGCGAGCGACGATCTGGGCCATGCGCGCGAGCGCGTGCAGCGGCACGCGGCGGACATCGGCACCGGGTTCCGGATCATCGGCGAGGCGGACGAGCGACCGTGGCCGGTATCGCCCGTCCCCCTGCTGATCGAGGCAGCGGAATGGGCCGGGATCGAAGCAGGCGTGGCGCAGCGCGCGGAGTTGATCGAGCGTGTCGTCGCCGACCTGTATGGCGAGGGACGGCTGGTTGCGGAGGGCGTGCTGCCCGCGTCGCTGGTGACCGGCAGCCGCCTGTTCCTGCGACCGATGGTCGGGCTGGAGCCGCCGGGCGGCAAGCATCTGCAATTCGTGGCGTTCGATCTGGCGCGCGGGCCGACCGGGGAGTGGCGGGTGCTGGCCGATCACCTGCGTGCGCCGGCGGGTGCGGGCTATGCGCTGGAGAACCGGCTGGCGGTCGGACGCACGCTGGGCGGGCTGGCGGCGCGACTGAACGTGCAACGGCACGCGCCGTTCTTCGCGGCATTCCGCAGCGGGCTGGCGGCTCTCTGCCGGCGCGACGATCCGCGCATCGGCCTGCTGACACCCGGGCGGTTCAACCCGAGCTATCCGGAACAGGCGCACCTCGCGCGGTATCTGGGGCTGTTGCTGGTCGAGGGGGCGGACCTCGCCGCGCTGGAGGGCAAGGTCTATGTCCGCACGATCGGCGGGCTGAAGCGGATCGATGCGCTGTGGCGCAGGCTGGACCCGCGCATGCTCGATCCGCTGGCGTTCGACACCCATTCGCAGATCGGCGTACCCGGTCTGATCGATGCCTATGCGGAGGGCAATGTCGTGCTCGCCAACGCACCGGGCGCGGCGGTGATGGAGGCCCCCGCCTTCCACGCATTCATGCCGGCGCTGGCGCGGGCAATGCTGGGCGAGCCGCTGAAACTGCCGACGATCGCGACGTGGTGGTGCGGTGGGGCGGACGAGTGCGCGCATGTCGCCGCCAATCTCGACCGGCTGACGATCGCGCCGGCCTTCGGGCATCTGCCGCTGGGGCTGACGGACGACGCGTCGCGCGCCGACCTGATCGCCGACATGGTCCGCCGCCCGCAGGATTATGTCGGGCAGGAGGAGGTGCGGCTTTCGACCATGCCCGTCGTGGTCGGCGACCGGCTGGAGGCGCGCCCGTTCATGCTCCGCGTCTTCGCGGCGCGCGACGGTGACGGCCAATGGGCCGTGATGCCGGGCGGCTTCGGCCGGATCGGCGAACATCCGCAGGCGACCGTGGCGGCGATCGGCGAGGGGCTGTGGTCGGCCGACGTCTGCATCTACGGCGCGGAGCCGGTCGCGCCGGTGTCGCTGCTGACCGCGCCCGATTCGCTCCACGTCCGGCGGAATCCGGGGACGTTGCCGAGCCGGGTGGCGGACAATTTCTACTGGCTGGGCAGGTATCTGGAGCGGGGCGAAGCGTTGCTGGGCGCGATCCGCGTGCTGCTGGGCAATTCGATCGATGCGGACGGCGGCGGCGCGGTGCTGCCGACCGCGACGCTCGCGCGGCTGGTCGGGATGCTGGCGGGATCGGGTGCGGCCCCCTCACCTTCGTCGCTCAACCGGCCCGCGCTGATCCAGTTCGCGCGGACCGCGATGGAAGACCCGGACTGGCATTCGGTGGCGGCGATCAACCGCAACGCGCGCGCGATCGGCGAGGGATCGCGCGACCGGCTGTCGGCGGACATGGTGCGGTTGCTGGAAGCACCCTTCCCTACGCAGCGCGGGATGCTGGAGCGGGCGGGGTCGCTGCAGCGGCGTTATGCGGCGATCGTCGGCCTGTCGGCGGAGCATATGGTGCGGACCTCGGCGTGGCGGTTCCACGATCTCGGCCGGCGGATCGAGCGTGCGGCGGCGATCGCGCGGGCAGTGCGGCTGTTCGGGATGCCGGGCGCGACGGTGGACGATCTGTCGACGCTGCTCGATCTGGGGGACAGCCAGATCAGCTATCGCCAGCGTTATCCGACCGGACTGGCCCGCGTCGCGGTGGTCGATCTCGTTGCGCTCGACCCGAACAACCCGCGCAGCCTGGGTTTCCAGACGGAACGGATCGCCAGTCACCTCGCCGCGCTGCCGGTGCTGGGCGACGACGAGATGGCGGAGGCGCAGCAGGCGCAGGCCATCCGGCTGAAGGCGATGGTGACGACGGCGGATGCTACGACGCTGGACGTGGATACGCTGGGCGATGTCGAGAGCCGGCTGGTGGCGCTGTCGGAGGCGGTGGCACGTCGCTATTTCCTGCAAGGCGCGGAGCCGCTGCGCGCTGTCGGGCTGACGCTCGCATGAGGGTGGCGGCGTGATCTACGACATCCGGCACGTCACGACGTTCGACTACGGCAATCAGGTCAAGTTCGCGCGCTGCAATTTGCGATTGAAGCCGATCGACTGGCCGGGGCAGACGCTGGACGATTATCGGCTGACGGTGTCCCCGGTGGGGCGGACGAGCCCGGCGCGGGCGGAAGCGGGCCTCGCCAATGTCACGCGGCTGGTGGTGGACAGCCCTGTCCGCACGCTGACGATCGAGAGCGTGGCGCGGGTGACGGTGGATCGGCTGGTGCCGATCCCGGCCGTCGACGATCCGACGCTGGCGGACATCGCGCGACTGGCGCGGGCGAGCAGCGACCTCTCGGCGGCGGGACCGGCGGCGTATATCTACCCCTCGCCGCTGATCCCGCTGGACCCGGAAATCGGCGCGTGGTGCGCGGCGGACCTCGATCCGACGCGGGGATCGCTGGAGGCGGGCATGGCGCTGGCGCGGCGCATCCAGCGGGAGTTCGCGTTCGATGCCGATGCGACCTTCGTCGACACGGCCCCGATCGACGCGTTCCGGCAGCGGCGCGGCGTGTGCCAGGATTTCGCGCAGATCATGATCGCGGGGCTGCGCGCCGCCGGGCTGCCGGCAGCCTATGCGTCCGGGTATATCCGCACGATCCCGCCACCCGGGCAGGCGCGGCTGGTGGGTGCGGACGCGACGCATGCGTGGGTGCTGCTATGGTGCGGACCGGCACGCGGCTGGGTCGGCATGGACCCGACCAACGGCATCTGGATGGCGGCGGACCACATCGTCACCGCGGTCGGCCGCGACTATGCGGAGATCGCGCCGGTCGACGGGGTCGTGCTGGGGTCGGGGGCGCAGGACATGGCCGTAAGCGTCGATGTCGCGCCGGTAGACGCTCCGTGAAACGCTTCGCGCTGGTGATGCTGATCGTCGTGACGTTGTTCGGCCTGAGCTACTGGTTGTTCCGGGCGATGACCGGACGCGATCTGCCGGACTGGGCGTTGGTGCTGCCATTGATGGCGATCGGCACCGACATCGGCTGGACCTTCGCGCAGAGGACGATGCGGCGCTGAGCTGGTATGCCGGGAATACCCCGGCATCACGACGCTATTTCGTCACGGCGTTGGGGTCGCCGCCATCGGGATCGTCCTTGTCGCCCGGCCCCGAATAGCGATTGTCGGTCTGGCCGCCATGACCAAAGAATCCGCCGCCCTCGGGCTTCTTCCCGGTCTGCGGGTTCGGGTACGCACCGCCGCCACTCTCACCGCTGCCATCCTTGGCGGGGGTGTCGGATACCCCGTCGGGTGCGCCCTTGCGGCCGTCGCCGCCACCGGCCTGCATTGGTTGATCGGACATGGAACTCTCTCCTTCATCGCCGACAACGCGCCGTTCCGCTCGCGCGTTGCGCTCTTGCGGCGAAGCGCCCACATAGGCGGATAATACACCGACCCGGATTACAGGGAATTCGATGGCCGATCCGTACCAGACACTCGGCGTGGCACGCACCGCGACCGAGGCCGATATCAAGAAAGCCTACCGCAAGCTCGCCAAGGAGCTGCACCCCGACCGTAACAAGGACAATCCCAAGGCGTCCGAACGCTTCAGCCAGGTGACGAATGCGTACGACCTGCTGAACGACAAGGACAAGCGCGCGCGGTTCGACCGCGGGGAGATCGACGGCGACGGCAACCCCGCCGCGCCGTTCGGCTTCGGCGGCGGTGGTGGTCGCTCGCCGCATCCCGGCGCGGGCGGCGGGGGGTTCCGCAGTCAGGGATTCGAGTTCGGCGGCGGCGGAGCCGATGCGCCCGACATGAGCGACATCTTCGAAGGACTGTTCGGCGGCGGATCGCGCGGCGGCGGGGCACCGGGCGGCGGCGGCTTCGCGAGCGGCTTCGGGCGGCGCGGTGCGACCAGGGGTGCGGACGTACAGTATAAGTTGCAGGTGCCCTTCACCGATGCCGCGACGCTTGCGCCGCAACGCGTGACGCTGGGCGACGGCAAGGCGATCGACCTGAAACTGCCGGCGGGCGTCGAGACCGGCACGCAGATGCGGCTGGGCGGCAAGGGCCAGCCGGGGCCGGCGGGTGCGGGCGACGCGCTGGTGACGATCGAGGTGCAGCCGCACCGCTTCTTCGTGCGCGACGGCGACGACGTTCGCGTCGACCTGCCGATCTCGCTGGCCGAGGCGGTACTGGGTGGGCAGATCAAGGCGCCTACCGTGGAACGCCCCGTCATGCTGACCATCCCTGCCGGCACGTCGTCGGGCAAGGTCCTGCGCCTGAAGGGCAAAGGCTTCCACAAAAAGGCGGGTGACCGCGGCGATCAGCTCGTCACGCTGATGGTCGACGTTCCCGATGACGCCGCGCTTAAGACGTTCGTCGAGGCATGGGCCGGGCGCGACGCGGGGAACCCGCGGGCGGCGATGGGCGTCTGAAGACCCTGTGGATGATATTGGCGAACTGACCCCGGAAGCACGGGCCGACCATCACGGTCGCGCCCGCGCCCGTCTCGACAAGCAACTGGCGAAGGTTCGACCTGGCAGCTACGCGTTCGAAGTTTTCAAGCGCGCGGCGGTCGGCGTGTTCAACGACGGTTTCACGCACGCGGGCAACCTCGCCTATCTGGCGCTGATGACGCTGTTCCCGTTCTTCATCGTTGCCGCTGCGATTCTGTCGCTGCTGGGGCAGAGCGAGGAGACGGTCCGGACGGTCGAGGGATTTCTCCACGTCCTGCCCCCCGACGTGTCCACGATCCTGCAAAAGCCGATCGCCGACGTGCTGGCATCTCGCACCGGCAACCTGTTGTGGCTGGGTGGCCTCGTCGGGCTGTGGACGGTCGGCGGCTTCGTGGAGACGATCCGCGACATCTTCCACCGCGCATATGGTATCAAGGCGACGGCACCCTTCTGGAAATCGCGGCTGTCGTCGTCCGGCGTCATCATCCTGTCGGTCGTCGTCGCGCTGTTCGCGTTCCTCGCGCAGGGTATACTGACCGCCGCGGAACAGTTCGTGTATCGCTTGCTGCCGTTCGCGCAGGACTGGGTCGGCGTGATCGGCCTGTCGCGCTTCATTCCCGGCTTCATCATGTTCGGCGCGCTGTACATGCTGTTCTATTCGGTCACGCCGTCGAAATATCGCTACACCGACTGCCGCAAATGGCCGGGCGCAGCGTTCACGACGGTCTGGTGGGTCAGCATGACCGCGCTGCTGCCCGTCGTTCTGGCGCAACTCGGTGGATACGACATGACCTATGGCAGCCTGGCAGGCGTTGTCGTCATGCTGTTATTCTTTTATCTCATCGGGCTTGGCCTCGTGTTCGGCGCGCATCTGAACGCGGCACTGGCGGAACCGCCCGAATCTTCGCTAGAGAAGAACGAACCGACGCCGGCGGGAGCGGCGATAGCGTAAAGGCTTGATGTGACAAAAGGGATCGGCGTGAACGGATTGATGGCTGGCAAGCGTGGGCTCGTGATGGGCCTCGCCAACGACAAGTCGCTCGCGTGGGGTATCTCGCAGAAGCTGGCCGAGGCGGGGGCGGAACTCGCCTTTTCGTATCAAGGCGAGGCACTGGGCAAGCGGGTTCGTCCGTTGGCCGAGCAACTCGGCACCGCGCGGCTGATCGAGTGTGACGTGTCCGACATGGGCGCGCTGGACGCCGCATTCGAGGAACTGGCCAAGGACTGGCCGACGATCGATTTCGTGGTCCACGCGATCGGCTTTTCGGACAAGAACGAACTGCGCGGTCGCTATGTCGACACCAGCCTCGACAATTTCCTGATGACGATGAACATCAGCGTCTATTCGTTCGTGGCGGTGGCGCAGCGGGCGGCGAAGATGATGCCGGATGGCGGCGCGTTGCTGACGCTGAGCTATTACGGCGCGGAAAAGGTGATCCCGCATTACAACGTCATGGGCGTGGCGAAGGCCGCACTGGAGACGAGCGTGCAGTATCTGTCGGTCGATCTGGGCCGCGACAACATCCGCGTCAACGCGATCAGCGCCGGTCCGATCAAGACGCTGGCGGCGAGCGGCATCGGTGACTTCCGCCTCATCATGAAGTGGAATGAGCTCAACTCGCCGCTGAAGCGCAACGTCACGATCGAGGATGTCGGCGGCGCGGGCCTGTACCTGCTCTCCGATCTGGCGAGCGGCGTGACGGGCGAGGTGCATCACGTCGATGCCGGCTACAACGTCATCGGCATGAAGGCGGAGGACGCGCCGGACATCGCGCTGGTCTAAGGGCGGGTGCCTGTCGTTTTCCTCGACCGATAATCGCTTCCACTTCTATTCCAGTGAGGCCGAACCGCGGGCACCAACCCACGTCCCTTACGCGGACGTGGCGATCGCCGATAATCATGGACTGGACGCCCGCACCTTGCGATGGATCGTCGAACAGGTGAGCCTTCGCCGGCCAGAGATCGTGGATGCATGGAATGACCCTCTTGGAACGCGCGATCAGCGTTGGTTTCGACAAAGACATCTTTGTACAGGGCCTGATCGCAGGCCGCGGTGACATGACGCAGGCGGCTCGGAGCGCGGCATGAGCGTCAACAGCTTCGGCCGCATGCTGCGGTTCACGACGTGGGGCGAAAGTCACGGTCCGGCGATCGGGGCGGTCGTGGACGGCTGCCCGCCGGGCATCGCGCTGAGCGAGGCGGATATCCAGCCGTGGCTCGACCGGCGGCGACCTGGCACGTCGCGCTTCACCACTCAACGACGTGAACCGGATCTGGTCCGCATCCTGTCGGGCGTGTTCAACGGGCGCACGACGGGTACGCCGATCAGCCTGATGATCGAGAATGTCGACCAGCGATCGAAGGACTATTCGGAGGTCGCCAAGGCGTACCGGCCGGGCCACGCCGATTACGCCTATGACGCCAAATACGGCTTTCGCGACTATCGCGGCGGCGGCCGATCATCGGCGCGCGAAACGGCCAGCCGGGTTGCGGCGGGCGGAGTCGCGCGGGCGGTGATCCCCGGCGTCCGCATTCGCGCCTGGGTCGAGGCGATCGGCGGCGACGCGATCGATCCCGCGGCGTTCGATGACGGCGCGATCGACGAGAATCCCTTCTTCTGCCCGGATCGGGCGGCGGCGGTCCGCTGGGAGGAGCTGGTGGACCGCGCCCGCAAGGCGGGATCGTCGCTGGGTGCAGTCGTCGCGTGCGAGGCCACCGGCGTTCCGGCTGGCTGGGGCGCGCCGCTATATGCCAAGCTCGACAGCGAACTGGCGGCGGCGTGCATGGGGATCAACGCGGTCAAGGGTGTGGAGATCGGCGACGGCTTCGCGGCGGCGGCGTTGTCGGGCGAACAGAATGCCGATCCGATGCAGCCGGGCGAAAACGGCCCCGCCTTTCTGGCGAACCATGCGGGCGGGATCGCGGGCGGGATCGCCACCGGCCAGCCGATCAGGCTTCGCGTGGCGTTCAAGCCGACCAGTTCCATCCTGACGCCGGTGCCGACGATCACGCCGGCGGGTGAAGCTGCCGAGATCGCCACCAAAGGCCGGCACGATCCCTGCGTCGGTATTCGTGGAGTTCCCGTGGTGGAGGCGATGGTAGCACTGGTGCTGGCCGACCAGGCGTTGCTTCATCGCGGTCAAACTGGCGCAATGTTAACCTACTAAACAATTGAAATGGAACGCCTCCTATCGGTCTTCGTTGGACGGAGACTTTTAGGAGAATGACGATGCGTATGATCCTTCCTTTGGCAGCCGCCGCTCTTGCCCTTCCCGCACTCGCCGGAGCGCAGACGACCGGGACCACCGGCGGCACCGCCGGTAGCACTTCCGGTACGATGGGTGCCGGCACGATGGGCGGCACGGCTGGCAGCACGATGGGTGGCACGACCGGCAGCACGATGGGTCAGACCGGCACCCAGACTACGACGCCGGATACCCAGACCAGCACCACGCGTTCGACGACGACCCGCTCACCCAACCGTGCGCGCCGCGGCTCGGCGACCGGCGGAACCACAGGCGGCGCGACGACCGTCGATCCGACGACCAGCGCACCGGGCACGTATGGCGGCGCAGGCACGACCGGCGTCGACAGCACGACCGCACCGGGCACGACCGGGACGACGATGGGTGAAACCACCGGCGCGCCCGGAACGACCGGTGGCACGATGGGTGGCAGCACCACCGGAACGGCTGGCGGAACGACGGGTACGACCCCGCCGCAATAAGCCGGTTTCGGGCGTTATCGAAGGGCCGGGCGAGCGATCGTCCGGCCCTTTCGCGTGTCAGTCTGCGAAGGGATCGCGGACGAGAATCGTGTCGGCGCGTTCCGGGCTGGTCGAAACGAGCGCGACGGGACAGCGGATCAATTCCTCGACACGGCGGATATATTTGATCGCCTGCGCCGGCAGGTCGGCCCAGCTGCGCGCTCCCGCCGTCGACTCCTGCCACCCCTCCATCGTCTCGTAGACCGGCTCGACCGCCGCCTGATCGGCGGAGTGTGACGGAAAGTAATCCAGCGTCTCGCCACGCAGGCGATAGCCGGTGCAGATCTTCACCTCTTCGAAGCCGTCCAGCACGTCGATCTTGGTCAGGGCGATCCCCGTGATCCCGCCGACCGCCGCCGACTGACGCACCAGCACCGCGTCAAACCAGCCGCAGCGCCGCTTGCGCCCGGTGACAGTGCCGAACTCGTGGCCGCGGATGCCGAGCTGCTCGCCGGTCGGATCGTCCAGTTCGGTCGGAAACGGGCCGGAACCGACACGCGTGGTGTACGCCTTGGCGATCCCCAGCACGAAGCCGACCGCCGCCGGCCCGAGGCCGGAGCCACCCGCCGCGGTGCCGGCGATGGTGTTGGACGAGGTGACGAACGGATAGGTGCCGTGGTCGACGTCGAGCAGCACGCCCTGCGCGCCCTCGAACAGGATGCGCTTGCCGGCGGCGCGCGCGATGTTCAGGTCGCGCCAGACCGGCTTGGCGAAGGAGAGGACGAAATCGGCGATCTCGCGCAGGTCGCCGATCAGGCGGTCGCGATCGATCGGGTCGACGCCGAAGCCGGCCCGCAGCGCGTCGTGGTGGGCGCAGAGACGGTCGAGTTGGGCATCGAGCGTGTCGAGATGCGCCAGATCGCAGACCCGGATCGCGCGACGGCCGACCTTGTCCTCATAGGCGGGGCCAATCCCGCGGCGGGTCGTGCCGATCTTGCCGGCACCGCTCGCATCCTCGCGCAGACCGTCGAGGTCGCGGTGGAATGGCAGGATCAGCGCGCAGTTGTCGGCGATGCGCAGCGTGTCCGGCGTGGCGACGACGCCCTGTTCGCCCAGACGCTCGATCTCCGCCTTCAGCGCCCATGGGTCCAGCACGACGCCGTTGCCGATGACCGACGGCGTACCGCGCACGATACCCGACGGCAGCAGCGACAATTTATAGACGGCGTCGCCCACGACGAGCGTGTGGCCGGCATTGTGCCCGCCCTGAAAACGGACGACCATGTCGGCGCGCTCGGCGAGCCAGTCCACGATCTTGCCCTTGCCCTCGTCGCCCCACTGTGCGCCGATGACCGCTACGTTCGCCAATGCGTTTCTCCCCGGATGCGCGTGCCCTCTACAGGGCCTGCGCCTGTCCTGCCACCCAGCAATGCGTCGCGAGTTGCGCTTGCGGCGTATCCGCCGGATCGAGGGCGGCGACGGTGACCCATCCCTGCGCGCGGAGCGATGCACCTTCGGCATCGGGCGTACCATGCGGCAGGAACAGGCGGCGGCGCTCCACCGTGGCATCGCCGGCCAGCAGTGCGTCGGCGTAGAGCGTGAAGCCCGTGGCGGGTTCCTCGTTGCCGTTCGGATGGACGACCACATAGGTGCCGCCCCGCCCCAGCTCGCGCGCCGCGCCGGCAGCGAACAGAGAGAAGCCGAGCCAGGACTGGTATTCGAAGCCGTGACGTTCGGTCGGATCGAGCGTCATCGCCACGCGATCGCCCAGCGACTCGGCGATCTGCCGAAGCCCGTCGAGCCGGCTGGCGAGCGCGCCCGTCGTGTCGAACGCGCGCAGCCGCTCCAGCGCGGGGGCGAAGGCACCCGCCGCTTCGATCAGCGGCAAATAGGCCGGCGCAATCGCGGCGACACCGCCGGCGTCCTTGGCATCGAGCCGGTCGCGCAACGCATCGATCTGCCCGGCGGGGACCGGCAGCGCGCCGGCGGCAAGCGTGTCGACCAGATCGGGGAGCGTGAAGTCGACCGACGGGTCGGTGATACCCGCCGCGGTCAGCGCGTCGGCGGCGACCGCCACGACTTCGCGGGCGGCAGCGATCGAATCGAGACCGATGAGTTCGACGCCAAGCTGGCGGCGCTCCCGAGCCGGGGCGAGCTGCGTCGCGCGCAGTTTCAGGACGGAGCCGGCATAGGACAGGCGGACGGGACGCGGGTGGTGGCCCATGCGGGTCGCGGCGATGCGGGCGACCTGTGCGGTCAGATCGGGACGGATCGCGAGCGTTGCCTGCCCGACCGGATCGACGAAGCGTACGGCGTTGGCAAGGCCGCCGGCCTTCAGCCGCGCGGCGAGTTCCTCCGCATATTCGGCAAGCGGCGGATCGACGCGTTCGTAGCCATAGAGCCGCGCCGCCTCCAGCACGCGCGCCTCCACGGCGGCGGCGACATCGGCGAAAGGCGGGAGGCGGTCGTGGAACCCCTCCGGAAGCAGGCCGGGCTTGGTCATGCGCGCCGGATAGCGGGGTGCGCGGTGGAGCGCCAGCCGGCGAAGTGGAGGAAGTGGAGGCGCTGGCGCACCAGTTCCTCCACTTCCGCTTCGGAGCGGTCGACCCGGCGCTTACGCGCCGAGCGGGCTTGGGTTGCCGAAACCGGTCGGGCGGCGGGTCTTGGGAATCGAGGTGCCGGCGGCGGGGACCGATGGTGTCTTCGAACCCGGATCGCTGCGGTCGAGCTGCTCGCCCGCGATCAGCTTCTTGATTTCGTCGCCCGACAGCGTCTCGTATTCGAGCAGCGCACCGGCCAGCAGGTGAAGCTGGTCGACATGCTCGGTCAGCAGATGCTGGGCACGCGCCAGACCACCCTCGACGATCGCCTTGATCTCGTCATCGATCAACTGCGCGGTGGCATTCGACATCCGCACCGGCTGCGAGGACGAATAGCCGAGAAAGCTCTCGCCCTCCGGCTGCGCGTATTCGACCGGACCGACCTTGTCCGACATGCCCCATTTGGTGACCATGTCGCGGGCCAGCCCAGTGGCGTACTGGATGTCGCCCGACGCGCCCGAGGACACCTTGTCATAGCCGAAGATCACTTCCTCGGCGACGCGACCGCCCATCGCCACGGCGAGGTTCGCGTACATCTTGTCGCGGTGGTACGAATAGCTGTCCCGCTCCGGCAGGCGCATCACCATGCCCAGCGCACGGCCACGCGGGATGATCGTCGCCTTGTGGATCGGATCGGACGCCGGTTCGTGGATCGAGACGATGGCGTGGCCAGCCTCGTGATAGGCGGTCATGCGCTTCTCGTCCTCGGTCATGACCATGCTGCGACGCTCCGCGCCCATCATGACCTTGTCCTTGGCTTCCTCGAACTCGGCCATCGCGACGAGACGCTTGCCTTTGCGCGCCGCCGTCAGCGCCGCTTCGTTGACGAGGTTGGCGAGGTCCGCACCCGAGAAGCCCGGCGTGCCGCGCGCGATCGTGCGGGCATCGACGTCGGGGGCGAGCGGCACCTTCTTCATGTGCACTTCAAGGATCTTGACGCGCCCCTCGATATCCGGTCGCGGCACGACGACCTGACGGTCGAAGCGGCCCGGACGCAGCAGCGCAGGGTCGAGCACATCAGGGCGGTTGGTCGCCGCGACGATGATGATGCCTTCGTTCGCCTCGAAGCCGTCCATCTCGACCAGCAGCTGGTTCAGCGTCTGCTCGCGCTCGTCATTGCCGTTGCCGAGGCCGGCACCGCGATGACGACCGACCGCGTCGATTTCGTCGATGAAGACGATGCAGGGCGCGGACTTCTTGGCCTGTTCGAACATGTCGCGGACGCGGCTCGCGCCGACGCCGACGAACATCTCGACGAAGTCGGAACCGGAGATGGTGAAGAACGGGACGCCCGCCTCACCCGCGATGGCGCGGGCGAGCAGCGTCTTGCCGGTGCCCGGCGACCCGACGAGCAGCGCGCCCTTGGGAATCTTGCCACCGAGGCGCGCGAACTTGGTCGGGTCCTTCAGGAAGTCGACGATCTCGGTCAGTTCCGAACGCGCCTCGTCGATGCCGGCGACATCGTCGAACGTCACCTTGCCGTGCTTTTCGGTCAGCATCTTCGCCCGGCTCTTGCCGAAGCCCATCGCGCCATTGGCGCCGCCGCCCTTCTGCATCTGGCGCAGCACGAAGAACGCGATGCCGAGGAACAGCAGGAACGGCAGCGACTGATACAGCAGCACCATCCAGACCGAGGGACCCTCCTCCGGCTTGGCGGTGATCGTCACGCCCTTTTTCCGCAGCGTCGGGACCAGCGTCGCATCCTGAATCGGATAGGAGCGGAACTTCTCCCCGCTCGTCATCGTGCCGGTGATGATGTCACGGCTGATGTTGACGTCACGCACCGTGCCCTCGTCGACCTTGTCGAGGAAAGCCGAATAGGCGATCTGGTTGCCGGTGCCCGAGGTCGTGGTCCGACCGTCGATCATCGTCACGAACAGCGCGAGGCCGAGCAGGATCGCCACCCAGATGAGAAGACTCTTCATCCAGGGGTTGGGCCCGCCGCCCTCGGTTCCGTTCTGCTTGTCGTTGTCGTTCATGGGTCGCGCTGTACCTTTCGACCATCAAGATAAGCCGGGATGGGTTAATGGCAATGGAACAACCGCGCTCAGAGTGATCGACGTGGCGGTGCTTCGCGAAAATACCACGTCGTACCGCGCGGCGACGCCATCACGCCCGCCTGCGTCGCCGATCTGCCGGCCTGAAGCGCATCCAGCAGCGCCTCGACATTGGTCGATTCGGAGAAGGTGGGGTGCGTGATCGCAAGAGCCGTGCGGACCCCCTCGATCGCCCGACGCACGAGCAGGCGGCACAGTGCGCGCGGCAGGTCGGCGACATCGATCGCGAGCTCGTCGCCGGACCGGGCACGCCCGCTCCACAGCCAGTCGCGCATCGCGCGCAGATCGGCGTCCGCCTCGGCGCACCAGCCGGCGCTGCGGGCGAGCGCGGCGGGATCGAGAAGGTTTTGGCCGGCGAGATGGCGGCGCAGATGCGTGCGGTCGAAGCGATCGGCATCGTTGGCGGGATCGTCGACGAACGGCAGCGCGGCGGCCTCCGCGACGGCGCGCAGCGTGGCACGACGCCAGCCGAGCAGCGGGCGGACGATCGTGAGGTTCCTATACGCGCGCTGTGGGCGGATGCCGGCCAGCCCGGCCAGTCCGCTGCCGCGGTTCGCCCGCATCAGGAAGGTTTCGGCCTGATCGTCGGCGTGGTGCGCGGTGGCGAGGTGCTGCGCCCCCTGCCCCGTCGCCCAGTCCGCCAGTATGGCGTACCGCGCCGCCCTCGCTTCGGCATGCAGATTGCCGCCGGGCAGCGGCTCCAGCGTCAGCGTGCGGTGCGGAATCTCGGCGTCTGCGCACCAGCCGGCGACCATCGCGGCTTCGTCGGCCGCATCCGGGCGGAGGCGGTGATCGACGGTCGCCGCGATCACCCGGCCGGGAAAGCCGGCCGTAGCCAGCGCGAGCATCGCCATACTGTCGGGACCACCGGAGACCGCCAGCGCGAGCGGACGATCGATACCCGGCGGATCGGCGAGTAGCGCACCGACATCGGTGCGGAAGCGATCGACCTGCGCGGCGTCGATCGTCCGGGCCTCACCTACACTTGGCGGCGGTACGGCCACGGGCGATATCCGCCTGCATCCCGGCCGACAGCTTGCCGGCATAGACATCGCTCAGTTCGTCATACACCTTGCAGGCGTCGGCAGGCTTGTTGAGCTTGACCAGAGCCTGACCCAGATAAAGCAGGCTGTCGGGCGCACGCTCACCGTCCGGCATCTTCTTGTAATTATCGTAGAAAGCCATTGATGCGAGGCTGGGCTTGCCGTCATCGAGATAGGCGCGACCGAGCAGGTTCTGGGCATAGCTGGCGCGCTTCGACTTCGGATGGTCCGCGACCGTCTTCTTCAGTTGCGCCTGCGCTTCCGGATAGAGCTTCGCCTGCCACAGGCGATAGCCGTAGAGATACGCGTCCTCGGCCGCATCGCCGCTGGCCGGGCGTTCCAGCGCCGCGAGACGCGCGGCGCGTTCGTCGGTGACGGTGGGGCCGGCCGGAGCCGGACGCGCAGCACCGCCGGTGGAGCCCAGCGGACGCGAAGCCGGCGCAGGAGCGATCGGCGCGGGTTCGCCGCCGTCGATCGGTGCGGCGGCGACCGGCGCGGCCAGTTTCGCGTCCGTGCTGCGGCGATAGGCCTCGAACTGCTCGCGCAGGGTGCGGATCTGATAGCCATTCTGTTCGGCCTGACCCGTCAACGTCGCCAGCTGCTGCTCCAGCGACGTGACACGCGCCGTCAGGTCGACGACCGCGCTGGACGCAGGAGCGCCGGGAACCTCGGTCGGCGCGACGGGGGCGGTGACGTCGGGCTGGAGAAGCTGGCCGTTCGGAAACACCTTGCGCTGCACCGCGCGCATCTCGCTCTCCAGCCGGCCGACGCGACCGTCGAGCCCGGACTGCGCATTGGCGACGGCGGGAAAAAGGGCGGCGGGAAGCGCTGCGGCGAGCAGGAGGGGCAGGAAAGATACGCTACGCTGGGTCACTATACGCTGGGTCACTGGCGGTTACTCGCTGGTGGTCGGCCGGGGCGCGGGCGGGTTGGTGGCCGAATTGAGGTTGGCGCGCTGCGTCTCGGTCAGAACGCGCGTCGGGCGCGAGCGAGGCTGCGCCGGAGCGGCGGTCCGCACAGGCCGGGCGGTGGCGGCGACCGGACCCGCAGTCGAGCCTGGAGTCGCGCCGGATGAGGGTGCAGGCGTGGCACCCGACAGGCGCGCGGCGATCGAGGCGGCGTCGACCGGCACGTCCTTGATCGGCCGGCGGCCGTCGCCGAGCGGCGGGATCGCGCGACCGTCGACGCTGACCTTCAACTCGTCCGGGCGGCCGACGTTGATCATCGGGCGGTTCGCCGTCGGCGGTACGTCGAACGTCTCGCCCGGCTTCAACGTGCCGAGGTACAGCGTCGTATTGTCCGCATCGTAGACGCGCAGCCAGACCTCGTCGTCACCGGCGGCCAGCGTCACCTGACGCGGCGCGACCGGCGTGGGGGCTGCGGCCGGCGTCGGCCCGGCGCTCGGCAGCGCGGCGGGTGTCGCGGCGATCGTGCCGGTGCCGGTGCGGCGGAACAGGTCGGTGCCATACCACAGTCCGACGAGGATGATGACCGCCAGCGCCAGTCCCAGTCCGACGATCGCCACCCCGCGCGAAGGGACGCGGGCGGGATCGGCGGTTTCGTACGGCGCATATTCCGGCGCGCGGGTGACGTTGCGCAATTCCAGCCGGACATCGTGCGCCACCGCGACCTCGTCCATCCCCAGCGTGCGGGCATAGGCGCGGGCGAACCCGATAGCGTAGGTCGGCGACGGCAGAGCGGTGAAATCCGTGGCCTCGATCGCCTCCAGATGGCGGAGCGGCACGCGGGTGCGCTGCCCCACTTCGGCGATCGACAGGCCGGCGGCCTCGCGTCCCGCGCGCAGGCGATCGCCCACGCGTTCGGACGGCGCGGGCGGCACGGGCTGGTCGGGCACGACGTCACTCATCCATTCACTCCGCCCGGGCATCCCGCCCGCCCCTGCATCTTTCAGAGCGCTCCAGCCCCGTCAACCCGCGCCCGCCATCCGATTGCCTGTCAGGCCAGTTCGATTCCGTTCGCCGCCGCCCATGTTTCGAGCGCACCACGCATGTCGCGCGGCGGGCGGGCCAGCAGCCGGTCGAGTTCCGCGGTCACCGCCGTCCGGTCCAGCGACCGGATCATCGCCTTGACCGGACCGACCGCGGCGGGCGTGATCGACAGCCGGTCGATCCCGATACCGATCAGCGCCAGCGCCTCCAAGGGGCGACCCCCCATTTCACCGCATACCGCCACCGGCACGCCCTGTTCCCGCGCTGCCGTGACGACGCGGCGCAGGAAGCGCAGGATCGAGGAGGACAACCAGTCGTACCGCTCCGCCAGTTTCGGGTTGGCGCGGTCGGCGGCGAACAGGAACTGCGTCAGGTCGTTGGTGCCGATCGACAGGAAATCGACCGCGGGCAACAACAGGTCGAGCTGTTCGGCCAGCGCCGGCACCTCCAGCATCGCGCCATAGCGGACCTCATTCGGTGCGCGCTTGCCCCGGCCGGTCAGCCAGTCGCGCTGCGCCTCGAACAGGGCTTTCGCCTCGTCGAACTCCCACGCCTCCGACACCATCGGGAACATGACGTTGAGGGTGCGGCCGGCCCCCGCCTCCAGCAGCGCGCGCGCCTGCACCTTCATCAGGCCGTCGCGCTCCAGCGACAGGCGCAGCGCGCGCCAGCCCATCGCCGGATTCTCCTCGTGCCCGCCCTCCAGCTTCAGATAGGGCAAAGCCTTGTCGCCGCCGATGTCGATCGTGCGGAACACGACCGGGCGGTCGCCGGCGGTTTCCATCACTTCGCGATAGAGGCGCTGCTGGCGCTCGCGCTGCGGCAGGGTGGCGGAGACGAGGAACTGGAATTCGGTGCGGAACAGGCCGATCCCGTCGGCGCCGGTGATGTCGAGCGCACCGACATCGTCGCGCAGCCCGGCGTTTATCATCAGCGTGACGCGGTGGCCGTCCTTCGTCACCGGCGGCACGTCGCGCAACGCGGCGAACGCGGCCTTGCGCTTCTGACGGAGCGCCAGCTTGGCGTCGAACGCCTCCTCCATCGCAGCGGACGGGCGGACGAAGACGTTGCCCTCCGTCACGTCGAGCAACAACTGGTCGCCCTCCGCGATCAGGCGGCGAACGTCGCGCACCCGGCCGAGCACGGGCACGCCCATCGCGCGCGCGACGATCGTGACGTGCGCGGTGAGCGATCCTTCCTCCAGGATCACGCCCTTCAGACGGCGGCGGTCGTATTCCAGCAATTCGGCGGGGCCGAGATTGCGGGCGATCAGGATCGTGTCCTGCCGCAGCCCGAGTTGCGCGGCGGTGCCCATCTGGCCCGAGACGATGCGCAGCAGGCGGTTCGCGAGGTCCTCCAGATCGTGCATGCGATCGGCGAGCAGCGGGTCGTCGATCTGGCGCATCCGCTGACGGGTGCGCTGCTGCACGCGCTCGATCGCCGCCTCGGCGGTCAGGCCGCTGTCGATCGCCTCGTTGATGCGCCGCGCCCAGCCCTCGTCATAGGCGAACATCTTGTAGGTCTCGATGACCTCGATATGCTCGCCACCGACGCCGAATTCGGCCTCCCGCGCGATCCGGTCGATCTGCTCGCGCATCTTGTCGAACGCGGCGTAGACGCGGTGGCGCTCCGCATCGGTGTCCTCGGCGACAGTATGCTCGACGACGATGCGCGGCTGGTGGAAGACCGCCGCGCCGGACGCCATGCCCTCGACCAGCTTCTGCCCCGGAATGCGGACGGCGGCGGTCGATTGCGGACGATCGGTCACCGCGCCGGTGTCGATCAGGCCGGCATTGGCGATCAGTTCAGACAACACCATCGCGACCGTCAGCAACGCCTCGATCTCGACATCGGCGTAGCGGCGCTGTTCGGCATGCTGGACCGCGAGCACGCCGACGACGCGTTCGCGGCGGATGATCGGCACGCCGGCGAAGCTGTGGAAGCGCTCCTCCCCCGTTTCCGGCATGTAGCGGAAATCGGGATGGGAAGCGGCCTCGTCGAGGTTCAGCACCTCGCCCCGCTCGGCGATCGTGCCGACCAGCCCCTCGCCCAGCGCCAGCTTGGTGACGTGGACCGCCTCCTGCGCCAGGCCGCGGGTGGCGAAGAGTTCGAGCACGCCCTCGCGCAGCAGATACACCGAACAGACTTCGCTGTCCGTCTCCTCGCCGATGATGCCGACGACCTGATTGAGCTTCGCCTGCGCGGGCGTGCGCGACGCCATTACGTCGTGGAGACGAACGAGAATCTCGCGGGCGGAGGCGGCGGCCGTGGGCATGATGCGACTCGCTATCAGATTGTCCGGGGGCCGGGTAGCGGCGCGATCACGGAAACAGCAGCCACCCCGCCGCCGCACCGAACGCGATCAGCGCGGGGATCAGCCAGCGCCCCTTGCCGAACCACGCCGCCGCCAGCGCCAGCGCGAAGATCGTCGCGACCGGCCACAGCGCCGGCGCGCGGGCTTCGGTGGCCCAGCCGAGTTGCACCGACGTGGCGGCGATCACCCCGACCACCGCCGCCGCGACACCCGCAAGCAGCCGGTGGGTGGCCGGGTTCTCCACCACCGCCTCCAGCCGTTCGAACAGGATCATCGAAAAGGCGAACGCGGGCAGGAACATGCCCGCGGTCAGCGCCAGCGCACCGCCGAGCCCACCGGCGACATAGCCGACGAAGGTGCCGAAGATCACCAGCGGCGCGGGCAGCACGCCCGCCAGCGCGACGCCGTCGAGAAACGTGCCGTCCGCCAGCCAGCCGCGCCCCACCGTGTCGGCGCGTACGTACGGAATGGCGGTGTAGGCCCCGCCGAAGGTCAGCAGCCCGCCCTTCAGCCCGGCGACGAACAGCGCGGCGATGCCCGCCTGCACGCCGGGTGACGCGGCCACCGCGCCGACCGGCGCCACCGTGCCGTCATGCAGCGCGATCGCGACGAGGACGGCCAGCACCGCGACCGCCGCCGCGGCCCGGCGCCGCGCCGCGACCGCATAGGCCAGACCGCCCGCGATCAGCGGAATCCAGAACGGCACGCCGAGCAAAGTCGCGACCGTCGCGAGGCCCGCGATCAGCCACAGCAGGCGATCCTCCAGCACATGCCTGCCGATCCGCTGCACCGCGCGGACGATGATCGCGACGACGACGATCTGCACGCCCAGCAGCAACCCCGACGCCCCCGTCCGGCCGAGCAGCCACGCGTCGTAGAGCCACGCCGCGCCCAGCATCAGCACGAGACCGGGCAGCATGAAGCCGAGCCCGGCAAGCAGTCCACCCCAGCGGCCGCGCGCGACCATGCCCAGATGGACGCAGAGTTCGTGCGCCTCCGGCCCCGGCAGGATCTGGAGGATGGCGAGCAGGCGATTGAAGCGCGCGCCGGAGATCCACGGATCGTCCTCTACCAGCGCCTGCCGGATCATCGCGATCTGCGCGACCGGTCCCCCGAAGGCGAGGCAGCCAAAGCGCAGGAAACGCAGGAACAGCGCCGGCAACGATATCGCGGGTGGCGCAGGCGACGGCACATTGCCCCCATCCGCCGGATCGACGACCATTCCCCCCATGTGATCCCCCCTTCTACTCCGTCAGTCGAACAATCCGTCCTGCGACCCCGCCGGCGGGTTGAGTCCCAGATGCTTCCACCCCCCGGCGTTCAGGAAGCGGCCACGGGCGGTACGGGCGATCAGCCCGAGCTGGATCAGATACGGCTCGATCACCTCTTCGATCGTATCGCGCGGTTCGGACAGGCCGGCGGCGAGCGTCTCGACCCCGACCGGGCCGCCGCGATAGATGTCGGCGATCATGTGCAGATAGCGCCGGTCCATCGCGTCGAGGCCGAGCTTGTCGACCTCCAGCCGGTTGAGCGCGGCGTCGGCGATTCGGGCGTCCACCGTCTCCACCCCGGCGACGTTGGCGAAGTCGCGGACGCGGCGCAGCAGGCGACCGGCGATGCGCGGCGTGCCCCGCGCGCGGCGGGCCACCTCCGCCGCGCCGTCCGGTGCGATGCCGAGGTCGAGCAGCCCGGCGGCGCGCGACACGACGCGCGTCAGTTCCTCCACGGTATAGAATTGCAGGCGCACGGGGATGCCGAACCGGTCGCGCAGCGGCGTCGTCAGCAATCCCTGCCGCGTCGTCGCGCCGACCAGCGTGAATCGCGGCAGGTCGATGCGGACGGAACGTGCCGACGGCCCCTCCCCGATCATCAGGTCGAGCGCGCGGTCCTCCATCGCCGGATAGAGCACTTCCTCCACCGCCGGTTGCAGTCGGTGGATCTCGTCGATGAACAGGACGTCGCCGTCCTCCAGATTGGTCAGCAGGGCGGCGAGATCGCCCTGCTTGGCGATGACCGGGCCGGAGGTGGCGCGGAAGCCGACGCCCATTTCGCGCGCGATGATCTGTGCCAGCGTCGTCTTGCCGAGACCCGGCGGGCCGAAGAACAGGACGTGATCGAGCGCGTCGCCGCGACCGCGCGCGGCCTGGATGAAGATGCGCAGATTCTCGCGCGCCGCCTGTTGCCCGACGAATTCGTCGAGGCTTTTGGGGCGCAGCGCGGCATCGACGTCCTCGGGGCGGCGGCTGGCGGTCAGGAGGCGGTCATCGGTCACGATTCGTTCCGTAGCGGACCGGACAGCCCCAAGTCGAGGGGATCGAAGTGGAGGAAGTGGAGGCGTCGGCGCACCGGCCTCCACTTCGCCCGCATCACCACCGGATACGACCGATCAGGTGAGCGGGGGAGTGTCGGCCGGAACATCGCCTCACTATCGCACCGGCGGCACCTGTAGGACAGCGGAACCCGTTCCGGCGTGGCGCGGTTCGGTCTCCATGGCGGACGATCCCCACAGCATCGGCGACATTCTGGACGGACTGGACGAGCTGGCCGGGGAACAGGATCGCGTGTCGCTGGGCGATGCGGTGGAGGCGTTCGGCAACCGGTCGTACGGCCCGTTCCTGCTGGTGCCGGCGCTGATCGAGATGTCGCCGATCGGCGGCATCCCCGGCCTGCCGACGGTGCTGGCGGCGATCATCGCGCTGTTCGCGGTACAGATCGTGCTGGGCCGCGATCACCTCTGGCTGCCCGGTTTCCTCGCGCGGCGGAGCGCCAGGGCGGACACGGTCCGCAAGGCGACGCAGACGCTGCGTGGCGCGGCGCACCATGCCGATCGCTGGTTCCACGGGCGACTGCCGGCACTGACGCGAGGGCCGTTCGTGCGGGTGGCGGGCGTGTGCTGCATCGTGCTGGCGGCGACGGTGCCGCCGCTGGAGCTGCTGCCGTTCGCCAGCACCGCGCCGATGGCGGCGATCGCGGCGTTCGGACTGGCGTTGCTGGTGCGTGACGGGGCACTGATGATCGCCGCGATGATGCTGGCGAGTGTCGCCGTCGCCGTCGGCGCGGGACTGATCGGATCGAAGACCTGACCGGCGTGGCGCTTCAGCGGCGGGCGTAGAGACTGGTTGCGGCAGGCTGCGATGGCGGCATACCCACCGGCATCCCGCGCCAGTCGTTCATCAACCGTTCGATTGCGCGGCCCTCGTTGTCGAGGTGGGCGCGGATGCCGGCGATCAGAGCCAGCATCGCCGCGCGCCGATCCGGCTCCCCGACGGGGACGGTGCCGCCGATCCCGCTGAAACGCAGGACATAGTCGTCGAAACGGGCAGCGGCCCTGTCGCAGTTGACCATCATGTCGGCGGCCGACCGCCGTTCGTCGGTGTCACCCTGCGCGATGGCCGGGC
This sequence comes from Sphingomonas sp. Leaf343, assembly GCF_001423765.1. Classification (GTDB taxonomy): domain Bacteria; phylum Pseudomonadota; class Alphaproteobacteria; order Sphingomonadales; family Sphingomonadaceae; genus Sphingomonas. The sequence goes on along the minus strand of NZ_LMPG01000001.1, from coordinate 168,407 downwards.
AGAACACCTCCGCATGCTTGAACAGGCGATAGGAGCGCAGCAGCCGCGCCAGATCCCAATGGGCGCGGGCGAGGGCCGGACCGCCATCGGACCCCGCGACGCTCACCACCGCTTCCGCGGCGGTTAACTGGTTCGATAGGCCCTGCCGATGCTCGTGCAGCAGATGAAGTGCGCGGGTCGTGTCCATGATCCCGGTTTTACGAGCAAACGCTTACCCATCCGTTACGAATCCAAAATGGGTTTCACTCGTAATGATTGATTTATGTGTCATTTCGCGGCTTTTCGAAGGGCCAGTCGGACGAGCGCATCGAGGCTGGCACCCGCGCCCAGTTCCTCGTCCGCCGCAGCGACGGCTGTGCTGGCCTCGGCGGGCCGGAAACCCAGGTTGAGCAGTGCCGACACCGCATCCGCCGCCGCGCCCGCGGGGGCCACCATTCCCGGCGCGGCACCGGTTCCCGCCGGAAATGCGCCGACGCGGTCCTTCAACTCACGCACGATGCGCTCCGCCAGCTTCGGACCGACGCCGTTGGCGCGCGCGACCATCGCCTTGTCCTGCGCGCCGACCGCACGGGCGAGATCGACCGGTTCCAGCGTCGACAGGATCGCCAGTGCCACGCGCGAGCCGACTCCCTGCACGCCCGTCAGCAGACGAAACCAATCCCGTTCGGATGCACTCGCGAAGCCGACGAGGCGGATCGAATCCTCCGATACCAGCATCTCGGTAAACACCGTGGCCGCCTCCCCGACCGGGCCGATCGCCGCCAGCGTGCGCGAGGATGCGCCGACCAGATAGCCGATGCCGCCGACGTCGATGACGGCATGGTCGATGCCGGTGGACTCCAGCCGTCCCTTGAGATGCGCAATCATGGCCGCGAGGCGTAGTGCAAGGGCACGGGGAACGAAAGCGGTACCGTGTCAGCCGTGGGCGAGCGATCCGAGATAGGCGGGATCGAACTCGCCCAGGATCGCCAGCCGGTCGAAATCGACGATCGTGATCGTGCCGTCATCACGGTCGATCAGACGTTCCTGGACCAGCGCCTGCAGCACGCGGTTGACGTGGACCGGCGTCAGTCCCGTCGCATCCGCCAGTTGCGCCTGCGTCAGCGGCAATCCGGATCGGGCATCCGGATCGGCCGCCGCGACCCGCAGGGCGCTTTCGCACAGCAGATGCGCGATACGGGTCCGTGCGCCCCGCCGGCCGACGTTGAGGATCCATTCGCGGAACACGGACGCATCGGCCAGCGTATCGAGCCACAGCGCATGCGCGATGGCGGCGTGCCGATCGATCAGGTCGAGGATCGCCGACCGGGGGAGGAACGCGACGCGGCACGGCGTCAGCGTGCGGATGTCGTGATCGGCTACACCCCTCATCAGGCCGTGCAGATCAAGCAGGTCGCCGCACACGTGCAGCGACAGGATCTGGCGCTTGCCCTCCCCCGTGACCTTGGACCGCGACGCGAAACCGGACAGCAGCGCGCAGCAGCGGTCCACCGGACCGCCATCGGCGACGATGGCCACGCCCGCATCGAGCATCACGCTATCCTGCGCCAGCGACAGGATCGCCGCCCGGTCGTCCTCCCCGAGGGGGCCGGACCGTGTCAGTTTCCGGACGATGGGCATGAGGACGGGTTCGCCTGCCGGCATCGGGATATTCCTTTGTCTCACGTATCGCCGACCGGATACCGATCATGTTCACGCGCCAGAATACTTGGTCGGAAAGCGAACATTTTAGCGTGGCAGCATTATCCACAGCAAGGCGGTGCCGCGCTTCCGGTGTTAGGCCAGGCGCGCGTCCGCTCGCATCATCCGGGGTGTGGACGCCCGGAAGACAGGCGCTTCCGGCCGGACGACGGGGGTGGAACGATGCCCGATCTGGATCAGGCGACGATCGGCAACCGGTTGCTGGCGATGATGGCGGCGGAGGACTTCGCGCGACTGGTGCCTTCGCTGGAGCGCATGATGCTGCCGGTCCGCCATGTCATGGGCGACAAGGACGAGGTGATGGACCACGTCTATTTCCCGCAGACGGCGGTCGCGTCGCTGCTGGCGGTATCGCCGGACGGGAACCGGGTGGAGGCCGGCCTCTTCGGCGCGGAAGGGATGTCGGGACTTCCCGTCCTGTTGGCGGGCGGACGATCGCCGCACGACTCGCTGATCCAGGTCGAGGGGGATGCGCTGCGGATGCCCGCCGGTGCGTTCGCCGATGCCGCATGGGCCAGTCCGACGCTGATGGCGCTGATGCTCCGCTATGCGCAGGCGTCGGCGGTGCAGGTGGCGCATACCGCGCTCAGCAATGCGTTGCACACGATCAACGAGCGGCTCGCGCGGTGGATTCTGATGTGCCACGACCGGGTGCCGACCGACGGCATCGCGCTGACGCATGAGTTCATGGCGCTGATGCTGGGCACGCGGCGATCGAGCGTGACGCTGGCGTTGCAGACGCTGGAGGGGAGCGGGCTGATCCGGTCGCTGCGCGGGCAGGTCGTGATGCGCGACCGGCCGGCGCTGGAGGAGTTTGCGGGCGATGCCTATGGCGCGCCGGAGGCGGAGTATGAACGCCTGATCGGGCCGATGCCGCGCCCGCGCACCTACCGCGGATAGCGTTCCGCGAAATCGTCGTCGGACATGACGAGATAGCGGATCATGTCGATCAGCGCCCACGGGCCGGTGACGAGCAGGCCGACCAGCGTGCAGGTCAGCACCAGCATCGCGATGCCGGAGCCGGTTCGGCCGAGATAGAAGCGGTGGATGCCGAGCGTGCCGAACAGGAACGCGATGATCGCCGCGACATATTTGTTGCGATCGGTGCGGGGACGGGCCGGCGGCGACGGCACGGCCACCGCCTGCGTCGCGGTGGGCAGCGGGAAGATGCTCAGCGCGCGGGTGTCGGCGGTCTCGAAATCGACATAGGCGCCGATCGCCGGCTCGCCGCGATCCGCCCAATCGTCCGGGCCGAAGGTGTAGCGGCGGCCATCATCGCCCGCGACCTGCCCCGCCCCAGTCCGCGCATCGACACCAAGTACCTGTCCTCGCATCAATTCCCTCCCTGTCGCAGCGGCATTTCCGACATCCGTTGCCGGGTTGCAAGTATTCAGGCGGTGATGCGGGAACGCCGCGCCATGCCCTCCGCACTGGCGAGATGGTGCGCGTGCGTGATCGCCACCGCCAGCGCGTCGGCGGCGTCGGGTCCGGCCAGCTTCGCGCCGGGCAGCAGGACGGCCATCATCGCCTGGATCTGCTTCTTCTCCGCACCGCCGGTGCCGACGACCGCCTTCTTGACGGTGGAGGGATGATATTCGCCGATATGCAGCCCCGCGGCGGCAGCGGCGAGCAGCACGACGCCGCGCGCCTGCCCCAGCTTCAGCGTCGATTGCGCATTGGTGTTGCCCAGCACCTCCTCCACCGCCGCGCCGTCCGGCCGCTCGGTGCGGATGACGTCGACCAGTGCCGAGTAGAGCAGCGACAGGCGGCGGGGCAAAGCCATCGACGGATCGGTGCGGATCTGCCCGTTGGCGACGTGGCTGAGCCGGTTGCCATCGGCCCGGATGACGCCCCAGCCGGTCGTGCCGAGGCCGGGGTCGAGGCCGAGGATGATCATCGGCCCGTGTGCTCGCCAGCCGTGATGCCCGCGAAATGTGCGGCCTCACCCTTCCCAGAGGGAGAGGGAGGGAGGAGCGAAGCGACGGAAGGATGAGGACGATCCCGCCGCTCGCCCGAACCTCTCCGTGCCGGAGAGGGGGCGTGGCTCAACCCAGCTTCTCCATGACCTCGTCGGAGACTTCGTAATTGCCCCAGACGGTCTGGACGTCGTCGTCGTCGTCCAGCGTGTCGATCAGCTTGAACAGCGTCGCCGCGTCGCCCTCGTCGACGCCGACCATCGTCTGCGGGCGCCATGCCAGCTTCGCGCCTTCGGGTTCGCCCAGCACCGGCTCCAGCGCCTTGGCGACCTCGTGCAGGTCGCCCTGCGCGGTCCAGATCTCGTGGCCGTCGTCGGTGGAGGTCACGTCCTCCGCACCCGCCTCCAGCGCCGCCTCGAAGACCTTCTCGGCATCGCCCACGGATGCCGGATAGTTGATGAGGCCGACGCGGTCGAAGGCGTGGCTGACCGATCCGGACGCGCCGAGATTGCCGCCGTTCTTCGCCACCGCCGTCCGCACGTTGGTCGCGGTGCGGTTGCGGTTGTCGGTCAGCGCCTCGATGATGAGCGACACGCCGCCCGGGCCGAACCCCTCGTAGCGGATTTCCTCATACGCCTCCATGTCGCCGCGCGACGCCTTGTCGATCGACCGCTGGATATTGTCCTTGGGCATCGACTGCGCCTTGGCGGCGTTCACCGCCGCGCGCAGGCGCGGGTTCATGTCGGGATCGGGCAGGCCCATCTTGGCCGCCACGGTGATCTCGCGACTGAGCTTGGAGAACATGCCGGACCGTTTCTTGTCCTGCGCGCCCTTGCGGTGCATGATATTCTTGAACTTGGAATGGCCTGCCATCGGTCCGCCTCTTGGAAGATGGCAGCGTCCTTAGACCCGACAAAGGGCTTTCGCCAATCGTCCCCTTCCGGCAAACGGCACCGCGATGACGGTAAGCGTGGATATGGGCACCGACGAGCGCGGCTCGGCGGTGGCGATGGACCTTGAGGAACTGCTCGCCACCCGGTTGCTGGTGCAGGGCAATTCCGGATCGGGAAAATCGTACCTGCTGCGCCGCCTGCTGGAGCGGTCCGCCGGGCAGGTGCAGCAGGTGGTGATCGATCCGGAGGGCGATTTCGTCACCCTCGCCGGCCCCTACGGGCATGTCGTGATCGAGGCGGCGGATTATTCGGTGGCGGAGGTGGCCCGCTTCGCATCGCGCATCCGCGAACACCGCGCCTCGGTGGTATTGAGTCTCGAAGGGCTGGAGGCGGAGGGCCAGATGCGCTGCGCCGCGGCGTTCCTGTCGGCGCTGTTCGATGCCCCGCGCGAACACTGGTATCCGGCGCTGGTCGTGGTCGACGAGGCGCAATTGTTCGCCCCGACGACCGGCGGCGAGGTCACGGAGGAGGTGCGCCGCGCCTCGCTGTCGGCAATGACCAACCTGATGTGCCGGGGCCGCAAGCGCGGGCTGGCGGGGGTGATCGCCACGCAGCGACTCGCCAAGCTGGCGAAGAACGTCGCCGCCGAGGCGTCGAACTTCCTGATGGGCCGCACCTTCCTCGATATCGACATGGCGCGCGCCGCCGACCTGCTGGGGATGGAGCGGCGACAGGCGGAGGCGATCCGCGACCTGCCGCGTGGCACCTTCATGGCGCTGGGGCCAGCGGTGTCGCGGCGGCCGATCACCGTCAGGATCGGCACCGTCGAGACGTCCGCGCGCTCGGGCAGCCCCAAGCTGACACCGTTGCCGGCGGCGAAGCCGTTCGATCTGGTCGACATGCTGGCAGAGCGGGTGGTCGACGCGCCGATGCTGCCGATGGCGTTCGAATCGCGACCGCGGCTGGTACCGGCGGAGGAACTGGCGGCGGATATCGGCCGCCCTGCCCCGGCCCCCCTCGCGCCCGTGCCCGACAAGGACGAGGCGGAGGTCGAGGCAATCTATGCGGAGGCACTGCGTGCGATCGTCGCCGATGCGGATGCGGCGTTCCGGTCGCCATCGACGCTGTTTCAGGATTTCCAGGTGCGGTGCCGGATGGCGGGGCTGGCGCGGCCGCCGCTGGACCTGCCGGGCTTCACCCGGCGGCTGAGTTGCGCGCGGGCCGGTATCTTCGACGTGGCGGCGGAGGAGTGGCAGGACGCACTGGCGCTGGCGGGCACGTTGCCCGACGACATGATGGGTGCCTTCCTGCTCGTCGCCCGGGCGGCGAAGGAGGGACGACCCTGTCCCTCCGATTCGGAACTCGCGACGACCTATGGGACGAGCTCGCTGGGACGGGTGCGGCGGCTGATCGGTTATATCGAAAGTCGCGAACTGTTCGTCACGCGCGTCGATCTGTCCGGCAAGCGGTCGATCACCATCCCGCGCCTCGGTTGGACGACGGAGTCGGCGGACGCGGCCTGATCCAGGTTATTTTATTCGGAAAAACGAGTTTGGTTCTACATTGTTTACTCCCGCTGCGTATCAGCAGCGGCGGGAGGATAACTTCATGCGCGTGACGATCACCGCCAGCCAGTTGCGGCTTGGTATGTATATCTGTGCGATCGACACGTCGTGGTGGGAACATCCCTTCTGGCGGAGCAGCTTCCTGCTGCGACGGCAGGCCGATCTCGACAAGATCGTCGCCAGCGATTTCCAACGGATCGAAATCGACACCGAGCGCGGCCTGTCACCGACGCCGGACGCCCGCCCGGCCGAAAGCGCGCCCGACGATTCGTTCGTCGCGGAGATGACTCCGCCGCCGGGCGAACCGGTCGACGAGCCGATCGCCGCTCCCCCCCGCCCCCGTCCTCCGGTCCGCCGCCGCGAGGATGCCGCCACCCGTGCCGCGGAGACGGTGCAGAAGTCGAAGCTGGCGGTCCGCCGCATGTTCGGGGAAGCACGGCTGGGCCAGGCGGTGAAGCCGGCCGACGTCGCACCGCTGGTCGACGAGATCGCGGCGTCCGTCGCGCGCGATCCCGGCGCGATCATCTCGGTCTGCCGGCTGAAGAACAAGGACGAATATACCTATCTCCATTCGGTCGCCGTGTGCGCGCTGATGATAAACCTCGGCCGGCACCTGCGGCTGGACGAGCGCGAGATCCGCGACATCGGCATGGCCGGGCTGCTGCACGACATCGGCAAGATGGCGATGCCCAACGGGCTGCTCGACAAGCCGGGAAAGCTGGACGACACGGAGACGCGGATCATCCGCACGCATCCGGAAGAGGGCATCCGCCTGCTGGGCGGCGACGGCGACGATCTGTTGCCGATCGCGCGCGACGTGTGCCTGCATCATCACGAGCGGGTGGACGGCACCGGCTATCCGTTCGGGCTGACCGCCGATCAGTTGAGCGTCCATGCACGGATGGGCGCGGTGTGCGACGTGTACGACGCGGTCACCAGCAACCGCAGCTACAAGCCGGCCTGGTCGCCGTCCGACGCCCTGTCCAAAATGATGACGTGGGAGGGGCATTTCGACCCGAATGTGCTGTCCGCGTTCGTCGGCAGCATCGGCATCTATCCGATCGGCACGCTGGTGCAGATGGCCGACAGCCAGCTCGGCATCGTCATCGCCGCCAATGCCGACGAACCGACGCTGCCGTGCATCCGGCGGTTCTATGCGGTGCCGGACTCGCGCTTCCTGTCGCTGCGCGATGCCGTCGCGAAGCCGGCGCCGCACGGCGACGCGATCCTGCGGCCGGAAGACGGCGACCGCTGGTTCGGCCGCGACTGGCCGATGATCGCGGCGCGCGTGCTGGCGAACGAGCCGGTGACGGGACAGCTATTCGGCGGCGCGATCCCGTTGATCGGCGTGCGCGCCGCCTGACGCTGGCGAACTTCATCCTCCCTCCAGGGGGAGGATGTAACGGTTCAGATCATGCCCAGCGCCTGCATGTAGACTTCGAGGATCGCCTCCTCCTCCTGATATTCTTCCTTCTTCTTCTTGCGGATCGACAGGATCTTGCGGATTGCCTTGGGATCGTAGCCACGGCCCTTCGCCTCGGCCATCACGTCCTTGATGTCGTCGGCGATGCCCTTCTTTTCCTCTTCGAGACGCTCCGCGCGCTCGATCAGGAGCCGCAGCTCGTCCGCCGCGACGTGCCCGCCGCCCATGCCTTCGTTACGCTCTTCGGCCATAGTCCCACCCCGCCCGCGCCCGTGCGCGGCCTTTTGCTGATTCGATGAAAGGATGCCGGATCACCGGCAGGGGGGCGCGTCTAGGCGTTTACCTTTACCGGCTCAAGCCCGGCCCGGCTGTAGCCTGACCCGGCCTCAGCCCCGACCGGGTTCGGTTATCGCGGGCGGGTCGCTGGCCGGAAAGCTTTCGTCCAGTGCTTCGTCGAGCGCCGCCTCGGCGTCGGCCGGGTCCGCCGGAGCATTGCGGGCGACGCTGTCCTTCATGCGGGCGAGCTGTTCGGGCGTGGCGTCGCCCTGATGCTTCGCCTTCCAGTCGGCATAGGGCATGCCGTAGATCGCCTGGCGCGCGACATCCCGGTCGAGGCCGCCCGCCTCCTGCGTCCAGTCCGCGAGGCAGTTGCGGCAGAATCCCGCCAAGCCCATCAGGTCGACGTTCTGCGCGTCCGTCCGATGCCGCAAATGGCGCACGAGCCGCCGATATACCGCGGCGGCGGTGGCGTCGTCGACGCTGTCAAGCGGGTCCATTCGTATGCTCCGTGGTTGATCGAGGTATAATAGGCTTTAGGAGGTGGCACCGCATCCCCCCAGCCGCACCTGATGAAAGCCATCCCATGACCCAGGCCCACGCCCCCACGGAGATCGCCCCCCGGACGCGCAAGGTCCGCGTGCTCGCGACGCTCGGCCCCGCCAGCAACACGCCGGAGATGATCGCCACCCTGTTCCAGGCGGGAGCCGACGCGTTCCGCGTGAACATGAGCCACGGCGACCAGCAGTCGAAGATCGCGGTGATCGAGGCGATCCGCGGTCTGGAGAAGCAGTTCGGGCGTCCGACGACGATCCTCGCCGATCTTCAGGGACCCAAGCTGCGCGTCGGCCGCTTCGCGGAGGGGCGCGTCGAACTGGTGACCGGCGCCGTCTTCACGCTCGACCGTTCGCCGGAGCCGGGCGACGCCACGCGCGTCGAATTGCCGCACAAGGAGATTTTCGCGGCGATCGAGCCGGGTGCGCGCCTGTTGCTGGACGACGGCAAGCTGGTGCTGCGCGTCACCGATCACGACGAGACGAAGATCGTCACGACGATCGAGGTCGGCGGCATGCTGTCCAACAACAAGGGGCTGAACGTGCCCGACGTGGTCGTGCCGATGGCGGCGCTGACCGAAAAGGATCGCAGCGATCTGGCGTTCGCGGTCGAGCAGGGCGTCGACTGGATCGCGCTGTCGTTCGTGCAGCGGCCCGAGGACCTGATGGAGGCCCGCCGCCTGATCGGCGGCAAGGCGGCGTTGCTCGCGAAGATCGAGAAGCCGGCGGCGATCGAGCGGCTGGAGGAGATCGTCGAGCAGTGCGATGGCGTGATGGTCGCGCGCGGCGATCTGGGCGTCGAACTGCCGCCCGAGCAGGTACCGCCGCTGCAGAAGCGCATCGTCGAGGTGTCGCGCCGGATGGGGCGGCCGGTCGTGGTGGCGACGCAGATGCTGGAATCGATGATCCAGTCGCCATCGCCCACCCGCGCCGAAGTGTCGGACGTCGCGACGGCGATCTACGACGGCGCGGATGCGATCATGCTGTCGGCAGAAAGCGCGGCGGGCGCTTGGCCGATCGAATCGGTGACGATGATGAACGCGATCGGCAATGCGGTGGAGCGCGATCCGGGTCATGGTGACCGTGTCCACTTCACCGTCATGAAGCCCGACCCGACGACCGCCGACGCGCTGGCGGAGGCGGCGAAGAACATCGCGCGCACGGTGTCGGCGACGGCGATCATCTGTTTCACCTCGTCCGGATCGACCGCGCGCCGGATCGCGCGCGAGCGCCCTTCGGTGCCGATCCTGGTCCTGACGCCGCAGCTGGAGACGGCACGGCGGCTGGGACTGCTTTGGGGGACGCACGCCGTCCACACCCGCGATGTCGAATCGTTCGAGGAGATGGTCGCCAAGTCGAAGCGCATGGCGCTGCGCCACGGCATCGCCAAGGCGGGCGAGCAGGTCGTCGTCATGGCCGGCGTGCCGTTCCGCACGCCGGGATCAACCAACGTCATCCATGTGACGCGGATCGTCGGGGACGAATTGAAGAATTACGATTGATCTGAAATCCTCCCCGTGAACGGGGAGGATTTCAGATGCACGCGGTGCAATCATCCTGACGCAACATGCGTTTGCCCTCGGGGCCGCGCGCCCTCACCTCCGGCAGGATGACCGCTACCGTGCTATCCGCCCCCGTCCGGCGCACCCCCGCCGTCGGCCTCGTCCATCTTGCGCTGGCGCTGGGCGGGTTCGCGATCGGGACGACCGAATTCGCGACGATGAGCCTGTTGCCGCTGATGGCGCGCGACCTGCATATCGACGAACCGACCGCGGGGCACGTCATCAGCGCCTATGCGCTGGGCGTCGTCGTCGGTGCACCGACGCTGGCGGTGCTGGGCGCGAAATGGCCCAAGCGGACGATGCTGATCGCGTTGATGGCCGTGTTCGCGATCGCCAACGGGCTGTCGGCACTGGCGCCAAGCTATGGATCGATGCTGGTGTTCCGCTTCCTGAGCGGCCTGCCCCACGGCGCATATTTCGGGATCGCGTCGCTGGTCGCGGCGTCGCTGGTGCCGGCCGAGCGACGGACGCGCGCCGTCGGGCGCGTGATGCTGGGGCTGACCGTCGCGACCGTGGCGGGCGTGCCGTTGGCCAATGCGCTGGGCCAGTGGATCGGGTGGCGGTGGGGTTTCGGCGTGGTGGCGGTGCTGGCGGCGGCGACGGCGGTTTCGGTGGCGATCATGGCCCCGCGCGACACGGTTGAGCCCGGCGCGAACGCGATGCGGGAACTGGGTGCGCTGAAGAAACGGCAGGTGTGGCTGACGCTGGCGACCGGCGCGGTCGGGTTCGGCGGCATGTTCGCGGTCTACACCTATCTCGCCTCGACGCTGGCGGCGGTGACCGGCGGCGGCCCCGCCGCACTCGCGCTGGTGCTGGTGGCGTTCGGCAGCGGCATGACCGCGGGCAACCTGTTCATACCGCGCTTCGCCGACCGTGCGCTGATGCCGACCGCGGGCGTGTTGCTGCTGTGGTCGGCGGCGATGCTGGCGCTGTTCCCGCTCGCCGCGCACGACCTGACGTGGCTGACGCTGGACGTGTTCGCGATCGGGGTCGGCGGGGCGCTCGGCACCGTCCTCCAGACGCGGCTGATGGATGTCGCCGGCGAGGCGCAGACGCTGGCCGCCGCGCTCAATCACTCGGCGTTCAACACCGCCAATGCGCTGGGGCCGTTTCTGGCGGGACTGGTGCTGGCGGCGGGCTATGGCTGGACGTCGACCGGCATCGTCGGCTGTGCGCTGGCGCTGGGCGGGCTGCTGATCTGGGCGATATCGTGGAAGGTCGGCGACCGGTAAAAGACTGTTGCTCCGATGCGAGGGGGCACCGATAACCTCTCCCGAAGCGGGAGAGGCGACGTGACTACCAAGGACAGGATCGGCTGGGGCGCGCTGGCGCTGCTGGGGGCGACCGCGCTGGGTGTCGTCGCCACCGTGCGCGGCGAGAGCGTCAACGCGCTGTGGATCGTCACCGCGGCGCTCTGCACCTACCTGATCGCCTATCGATTCTATGCCCGCTTCATCGCCACGAAGGTGCTCGGCATCGATCCCTCGCGCCCGACGCCGGCGGTGCGCCGCGCCGACGGGCTGGATTACGTCGCGACCGACCGGCGCGTGCTGTTCGGCCACCATTTCGCGGCGATCGCGGGCGCGGGGCCGCTGGTCGGGCCGGTGCTGGCGGCGCAGATGGGCTATCTGCCGGGCGTGTTGTGGATCCTCGTCGGCGTCGTGCTGGCGGGGGCGGTACAGGATTTCTGCATCCTGTTCGTGTCGATGCGCCGCGACGGTCGCTCGCTGGGCGAACTGGTCCGCGCCGAGATGGGGCAGGTGGCGGGGACGGTCGCGCTGGTGGGCGCGTTCGCGATCATGGTCATCATCCTCGCGGTGCTGGCGCTGATCGTCGTCCGCGCGCTGGCGGAAAGCCCGTGGGGGCTGTTCACCGTGGCGGCGACGATCCCGCTCGCGCTGCTGATGGGCTGCTACACCCGCTGGCTGCGGCCGGGACGCATCGGCGAGGTGTCGGTGCTGGGCATCGTCGGGCTGCTCGCCGCGATCGTGCTGGGCGGACAGGTGGCGCAATCGTCGCTCGCGCCGTGGTTCACGCTGACGCCGGTGCAGCTCTGCTTCGGCCTGATCGCCTACGGTGCGGTCGCGGCGCTGCTGCCGGTGTGGCTGCTGCTCGCGCCGCGCGATTATCTGTCGACCTTCCTGAAGATCGGCGCGATCGTCGCGCTGGCGCTGGGCATCGCGATCATGGCCCCGCCGCTGCGGATGCCGGCGCTGACGCAGTTCACGAATGGCGGCGGACCGGTCTGGGCGGGCACGCTGTTCCCGTTCCTGTTCATCACGATCGCCTGTGGTGCGGTCAGCGGCTTCCACGCGCTGATCGCGAGCGGCACCACCCCGAAACTGATCGCGAGCGAGGGCGACGCGCCGTTCATCGGATATGGCGCGATGCTGGCGGAGAGCTTCGTCGCGATCATGGCGCTGGTTGGCGCGTCGATCCTCGACCCCGGCCTGTATTTCGCGATGAACAGCCCCGCCGCAATCGTCGGCACCAGCCCGGAAAGCGCCGCCGCCGCCGTGACCGCGATGGGTTTCCCGATCACCCCCGCCGCCCTCGCACAGGCGGCACGCGACGTCGGCGAGGCGACGGTCATCAGCCGCACCGGCGGCGCGCCGACGCTGGCGGTGGCGATGGCGGAGATCTTCAGCCACATCCTCGGCGGATCGGCGATGAAGGCGTTCTGGTACCATTTCGCCATATTGTTCGAGGCGCTGTTCATCCTGACCGCGGTCGATGCCGGCACCCGCGCGGGGCGGTTCATGTTGCAGGACCTGCTCGGGCTGGCGGTGCCGCGCTTTCGCGAGGGGGTGGGTTGGGGGCCGGGGCTGGTCGCGACCTTCCTGTGCGTCGGCGCGTGGGGGTTCTTCCTCTATCAGGGCGTCACCGATCCGCTGGGCGGCGTGAATACGCTGTGGCCTCTGTTCGGGATCGCCAACCAGATGCTCGCGGCCGTCGCGCTGATCCTCGCGACGGTGGTGCTGTTCCGGATGAAACGCGACCGTTACGCCTGGGTCACGGCGGCCCCGGCGGCGTGGCTGGTATTGTGCACCGGCACGGCGGGTTTCCAGAAGGTTTTCCATCCCGATCCCGCGATCGGCTTCCTCGCCCATGCGGCGAAGTTCTCCGCCGCCGCCGCGGAGGGACGCGTGCTGGCCCCCGCCAAATCGCTGGCGGAGATGAGCCGCGTCGTGCTGAACGATCGCATCGACGCCGGGCTGTGCGCGCTGTTCCTCGCCGTCGTGGCGACGATGCTGGTGTTCGGCATCCGCGCCTGCCTCGCCGCGCGGCGAGTCGATCGGCCGACCGTCCGGGAAATTCCGGCGCACGGGGCCGCGGCATGACGCTGATCGCGCTGCTGGCGGAAACCGCGCGGGCGATGGTCGGAATGCCGTCCTACGCCGCCTATCGACGGCATATGGCGGAACGGCACCCGGAAACCGCCCCGATGGACGAGGTCGCGTTCTTCCGGGATCGCCAGCAGGCGCGTTACGGCGGCAAGGGCGGCGGACGCTGTTGCTGATATCGCACGGCATCACGCATCGGGCGCGTAAAGCCGTTGCGGCACCGCTGCGTAAGTGCGATGTTTCAGCATCATGCTGCTGCATCCGCCAGGAACACCCCGCAATGCGCTGACGATGCGTCTGGCGCGTTATGTCGACCTCACCGGGCATGAGCGCGACGCACTGGCCGCGCTGATCGAAAGCGAGCGGCGACTGAGCGCCGGGCAGCTGTTGCAGGAACAGGGCGGCCCCGTCGACGGGCTGTTCGTGGTGCAGCAGGGCTGGCTCCACTCGTCGAAGCGGCTGGCGACCGGCGGGCGGCAGATCCTGCGATTCCATTATTCCGGCGACCTGATCGGCACGTCGTCGATCGCGTGGTCGGTCGCCGCGGCGTCGCTGACGGCGGTCAGCGACTGTATCGTCGCGGTCGTGCCGAAGGCCAATCTGGGCCGGCTGTTCGCCGCGCATCCGCGGATCGGCGGGCTGCTCTATGCGGTCGCCTGCGCGGAAAAGGTCGCGATGGCGGACCGGCTGACGACGATCGGCCGGATGAACGCGCTGCAGCGGCTGACGATGCTGCTGCTCGACGTGCTGGCGCGGCTGCGTGTCACCGCCGGGGGCGTCGTCGACACGATCGACCTGCCGCTGACGCAGACCGATCTCGGCGATGCGCTGGGCCTGACCAAGGTCCACGTCAACCGCACGTTCCGCGCGCTGGAGGCCAAGGCGATGATCCGCCGGGACGGCCGGCGCGTGACGATGCTGGACGAGGCGGGGATGATCGCCGCGACCGGCTTCGTCGACCGCTACCGCGAAGTCGCGACCGAGTGGCTGCCCAACGCCTGAAGTTCCGTCATTGCGGGCGCAGGAACGCCGCGTGCGGCTTCATCGCCGCGGCTTCGCGGGCATTGTGGTCCGCCAGCATCCGCATGAAGCCCGCAAGGTCGGCATCCGGCAGCGTCTCCGCCAGCGGGTGCCATGCAGCGGGGGCGATCCCCTGCCCCGCCAGCACCTGTAGCCAGCCGGGTTCGGTGAACAGCTCGTCATGCTCGCGAACGATGTGACCACGGGCGCGCCAGAGGTCGATCTTCGCCGCCAGCGTGTCAGGAAGCGTCATGTCGCGGCAGGTCTGCCAGAACGGCTCCGGCCGCTCGGTCGCATGATAGTGGAGGATGACCATGTCGCGGATACGCTCGATCTCGAAGTCGGTCTGGCGATTATGTTCGACGCGCTCGGCCGCGATGACCGTGCGGCCGGGAAACAGCTTGAGCAGGCGCGCGATCGCGGACTGGATCAGGTGGATGCTGGTCGATTCCAGCGGTTCGAGGAAGCCGCTCGACAGGCCGATCGCAACGACATTGGCCTCGCGCGTGCGGATGCGACGACCGGTCGTGAAGGACAGCGGGCGGGGATCGCCCAGCGCCGGCGTGTCGAGCCCGGCGAGCAGCGTCGCGGCGGCCTCGTCGTCGCTGGTATGCGCGCTGCAATAGACATGACCGTTGCCGGTGCGGTGGCGCAGCGGGATACGCCATTGCCAGCCCGCCTTATGCGCGGTCGAGCGGGTGTAGGGAACCGGCTCCGGCGTCGGTTCGCTCGGCACCGCGAGCGCACGGTCGCAGGGCAACCAGTGGCTCCACGTCTCGTAGCCGACGCCCAGCGTCTCGCCGATCAGCAGGGCGCGGAAACCGGTGCAGTCGACGAACAGGTCGCCGTCGATGCGGCGATCCCCCTCCAGCCGCAGTGCGCCGATGTCGCCGGTGTCGGCACGCTCGACCGACAGGATGCGGCCCTCGATCCGCTCGACGCCGCGCGCCTCGGCATAATCGCGCAGGAACCGCGCATAGAGCGTGGCGTCGAAATGATAGGCATAGGGGACGGGCGGCAAATTGGGCGCGGTGATCGACGGCCCGCGGTGCATGCGGCCCGCGCGCGCAGCGACGTCGTTCAGGGCATAGTCGCCGAGCGGAGCCGCCACTCCGGCTGCGTTGGCGCGAGCCCAGTAATGATGGAACGGCACGACGCCGATATCGCGACCCACGGTGCCGAACGCGTGCATGTAGCGGTGGCCGCGGCGGAGCCAGTCGACGAATTCGATACCGAGCTTGAACGTGCCGCCCGTCGCGGCGAGGAACGCGTCCTCGTCGATGCCGAGACCGTGGTTGAACAGGCGGATCTGCGGGATCGTCGCCTCCCCGACGCCGACCGTGCCGATCGCGTCGGATTCGATCAGCCTGACGCGCGTCGCAGGCCCGGCGAACCGCGCCAGCGCGGCGGCGGTCATCCACCCCGCGGTGCCGCCGCCCGCGATCGTGACGGTGAAGGGCGCGCTCATGCCGCGCTCAGGAAGGTGTTGACGGTCAGCCGCCCTATTCGTGGATCGGGCGAGAGCGACAGGTCAGCGGGCAGATCGGCGCAGTGGAGCGTGTTGCTGCGATAGAGGATCGCGCGGTTGAAGCGGCCTTGGTGGCGCGCGATACAGGCGAACAGCGGCGTATCGCCGTCGATATACGCGGCATCCGGCAACCCGTGCTCGCGCACGTCGAGTTGCAGCGCGGAGGCGTAGGACGGGTAGCGCGAACGATCGACGCTCTCGTAGCCGGTCGATCGCTGGCGAAAGAAGGCGGTGCCGCCCCGCTCGTTGGGTGACAGATAGTGGAGCAGCGCCAGCCGGTCCTCGCCGACGCCGTCGATATGCGGCAGCCGCTGGATCGGCGCGAGCGCCGATGGGGCCGTGGTGACGATGGAGTAATAGGCTTCGACCACCGACAGCGCGCCTGTGCCGAAGGTTTCGCTCGCGAGCGGCTCCAGCGCGGCGAGCAGATCGGCGATCAACGGGGCCGGGACCGTGGCGCGGACGCCGGGATAATAGGGGCCGATCGGCGCGAACTCGCGCGCGGCGGCGTCGGCGACGAAGACGGCGGGATCGGGCGCGAAACCGTCGAGGATCAGGACAGGCGACCGCTCCTCGCCCTGATGCACGACATTGGGGGTCCAGTGGTTCACGATGCGGAGGGTAGCGGGTCGTGCGCGCGGCGTCTCCAAAATCCTCCTCGCGAGCGGGGAGGATTTGGGACGGTCAATCCGCCGCGATCGGCCCCTGCGGCGGCGACGCGCGGCGGGTGAACCAGACGACGACGACCATGACGACGCACAGCCACGCCGACAGCCGGAACAGGTCCGTCGACGCTAGCAGATACGCCTGCCCGACCATCTGCCGCGTCACGACCGCGGCGGACTGAACGTCGGTCAGGCCCATCTTCCCCAGCGCACCGGACGCCATCCGGTACGGCATGTTGGTGCCGACCGCATCGGAAAGCCGGCTCTGGTGCAGCGCCTCGCGCCGGTCCCACGCCGTCGTGATGAGCGAGGCGGCGAAGCTGCCCGCGGTGATTCGCGCGAAGTTGGAGATTCCGGTCGCCGACGGCAGGCGTTCGGGCGGGATACGATCGAGCGAGATCGTCAGCATCGCGAGGAAGAACGTGCTCATCGCGATCCCCTGCACCAGCAGCGGCAGCATCAGGTCGCGGAAGCTGGCCCCCGTCGTATATCCGGAGCGCAGGTAATAGGAGAGGCCGAACGCCGCGAAGGCGATCGTCGCCATGATCCGCGCATCGATCCGCCCGCTGAACTTGGCGACGA
Source organism: Sphingomonas sp. Leaf343 (assembly GCF_001423765.1). GTDB lineage: Bacteria > Pseudomonadota > Alphaproteobacteria > Sphingomonadales > Sphingomonadaceae > Sphingomonas. The sequence goes on along the minus strand of NZ_LMPG01000001.1, from coordinate 151,378 downwards.
ACGGCGTCAGCAGCACCGCGACCGCGCCCGACGGTGCGGCGACGAGGCCGGCCCAGGTCGCCGTGTAACCGAGCTGCGTCTGCAACCACAGCGGCAGCAGCAGCGTGTTGGCGAAGAACACCGCATAGCCGAGGCAGAAGGCGATGGTGCCGATCGCGAAGTTGCGGCTCTTGAACAGCGACAGGTTCACCGCCGGGTTGGCGTCGGTCAGTTCCCAGATCAGCCAGAAGACGAAGCCGATCGCGGCGACGACGGTCGCAACGACGATCCGTTCGGACGCGAACCAGTCGTCGTTCTTGCCGAGGTCGAGCACGATCTGGAGCGCGCCGACCCAGATGACCAGCGCCACCAGCCCGACCTGGTCGATCGGCAGCTTGCGCGTCGGCGTCTCCCGCGATTTCAGACCTTTCCAGCACGTCGCCGCGCAGAACAGGCCGAACGGCACGTTGATGAGGAAGATCCAGCTCCAGTGATAATTGTCGCTGATATACCCGCCCAGGATCGGCCCCATGATCGGCGCGACCAGCGTCGTGATCGACCAGATGCCAAGCGCGGTGCCGCGCTTGTCGGGCGGGAAGATCGCGATCAGCAGCGCCTGGCTGCCGGGGATCATCGGCCCCGACACCGCCCCCTGAAGGATACGGAAACCGATCAGCGAGGGCAGGTTCCACGCGATCCCGCACAGGAACGACGCGATCGTGAACAGAAACACCGACGTGCAGAATGTCCGCACCACGCCGAACCGGCCCATCAGCCAGCCGGTCAGCGGCACCGCGACGCCGTTGGCGACCGCGAAGGCCGTGACGATCCACGTCGAATTGTCGCTCGACACGCCGAGATTGCCCGCGATCGTCGGCAGCGACACGTTGGCGATCGTGCCGTCCAGCACCTGCATGAACGTGCCGAGCGCCAGCGCGAAGGCGACCAGCGCCAGCTTCCCCCCTTGCAGGGGCGGTGCGCCACCGGCGGCGGGAGGGCCGGCCATCAGCGGTTGGCCGCGACGATCTGGCGGATGCGTGCCTCGACCGCGGGGTCGTTGGCGGCGGTGTCCAGCCCCTTATAGGAAGCGCGCGCCGGCTGGCCGATGCGCGTCCCCGACGTGTTCGCCGTATCCACCGTCGCCGCCACCGACAGGCCGACGCGCAACGGGTTCGCCTTCAGTTCGCGCTGGTCGAGGGCGATGCGGACGGGCACGCGCTGCGTGATCTTGATCCAGTTGCCGCTGGCGTTCTGCGCCGGCAGCAGCGCGAAGGCGTTGCCGCTGCCCGCCCCCAGACCGATCACGCGGCCGTGATAGACGACGTCGTCGCCGTACATGTCCGAATGGATCGTCGCGGGCTGGCCGATGCGCAGGTCCTTGAGCTGCGTCTCGCGGAAATTGGCGTCGACCCACACGCGGTCGAGCGGCACGACCGCCATCAGCGGCGTCCCCGCCGCGACCTGCTGGCCGATCTGCACCGTGCGCTGCGCGACGACGCCGTCGATCGGCGCGGTGACGTGCATGTGCCCGCGCACGATCGCGGCGCGGCGATAGGCGGCAATCGCGGCGAGGACGGCGGGGTTGGTGTCGACCGTCGTCCCCTGCACGCCGGTCCGCGACTGTTGCTGGCGCGTGCGGGCGAGCGCGAGATTCGCGGTCGCGACGCGGACCTCGTCGGCGGCGTGGCTGAGTTCCTCGCCCGACACGGCCCCCTCGGCGGCGGCCCCGCGACGACGGGCGTAATCGCTCTGCGCGCGCGCCAGTTGCGCCTGCGCCTGCACGACCTCCGCACCCGCCGAGTCGACCTTCGAGAAGTCCGACCGCGTCGCGCGGACGGCGCGGGCGAGATCGGCTTCGGCGGAGGCGAGGCCGACATCGGCGGTCGCGGCGTCGAGATCGATCAGCGGCTGCCCGGCCTTCACCATCTGCGTGTTGTCGGCATGGATCGACAGCACCGTGCCGGGATCGCGCGCGGTGATCGCGACGATATCGCCGGCGACATAGGCGTCGTCTGTCTCCTGCTCCGGTGCGGCGAGCAGGAAGTGGAACACCGCCCAGACGATCGCGCCGATGACGACGACGAGGCCGAGCAGCATCAGGCCGCGACGCCGCGCGCGCGGATTGCCGCTGGCGGGCGGTGCCGAGGGGGCAGGAGCGGGAGCCGGCGCGGCGGGAGCCTCCGGCGCGGGAGCGGTCGTGTCGGTCATCGGGTCGTGTCCTGTGAGAAGCCGCCGCCGAGCGCGAGGACCAGCGCGACGCGCGCCTGCGCCGCATCCACCGCGAGGTTGGCATCGTCCTGCGCGGCGGCGAGCTGGCGGACGTCGTTGTCGATCAGGCCGAGCCGGCTTTCGAGGCCGCTCGACACGCGTATGGCGTTGAGGCGGCCCGTCTCCGCAAAGCCGCGCACGACCTCGCGCTGGCGGGCGCGGTCCTGCTCCAGCGCGCCGATGCGGGCGATGGCATCCGCCGCCTGCCGCACCGATCCGACGACGCGGTCGTTGTAATCGGCGGTGGCGAGGTCGACCGCCGCCGTCGCGCCCGCCAGATCGGCACGCAACCGGCCATTGTCGAAGATCGGCAGGTGGATCGCCGGCCCGACCGCGGCATTGCCCGCATCGGGGGAAAACAGATTGCCGAGGCCGATCGCCTGCAGCCCGGCCGCGGCGGAGATGTTGATGTTCGGGTAAAAAGCGCGGCGCGCGACCTGACGCCCTGCCGCCGCCGCCTCGACCCGCGCCTGCGCCGCGGCGATGTCGGCCCGGCGCGACAGCAGGTCGGCGGGTACCGTCGCTGGCAGCGGCAGGGCGGCGTCGAGCGTCAGGCGGGTCGGCGCGATCGTCTGCGGGTAATCGACGCCGCGGCCAGCCAGCGCGGCGAGCGCATTCTTCGCCAGCACCTGCGCCGCTTGCGCGCGGACCAAAGCCTGCCGCGCCTGCGCCAGCAGCGTCGCCGCCCCCTGCGCATCGAGGTTGCTCGCCAGCCGGTTGCGGATGCGGACGTCGATCAGCCGGGCCGAGCGCGAGCGGGTGGCGATCGTGTCGCTCGCGATCCGCGCCTGTGCTTCGGCGCGGGCGAGATCGAGATAGGTCTGGACCACCGACCCGGCGAGCGCGAGCCGCGCCGCCTCCAGATCGAGTGCCGCCGCCCGGCCCGTGGCGCGCGCGCCGGCGATCGCCGCCTGCTGCCGCCCGAACAGGTCCAGGTTCCAGTTGAGATTGGCGAGCGCGGTGCCGACGAACCGGACCGAGCCGCCGAAGGGCGGCGGGATGATGTACTTGCCGCTCAGCCGGCTGACCTGCCCCTGCCCGTCGAAGGTCAGGTCCGGCCCGTCCTCCGCCCGGCGTTGCGACAGCACCGCCTGCGCCTGCGCGACGCGGGCAAGCGCGGCGGCGAGCGTCGGGTTGCCGCCGGTCGCGTCGGCGACGACCCGGTCGAGCTGCGGGTCGCCGAAGCCGTGCCACCAGTCGCCCGCGATCAACGGCGCGGGTGCGCCGGTCAGGCCGAGCGCGGCGGGTGCGACCGGCGTCACCGCCTGCTGCGTCGCGGGCACGGTGCACCCGGCCAGCAGCGCGGCGGCGAGCGGCATAAGGCGGGACACGCGCATCATGCCGACACCGTCACCAGCGTGTCGCGCAGCTTCTGCAACAGGGCGATCATCGTCTCCACCTCCTGCGGCTCCCAGTCCGCCAGCCATTCGTTCCAGCACGCCAGCACCTGTCGCTTGCATCGGAGCGCCACCGCCTCGCCTTCCGCGGTCAGCGCGAGATTGATGCAGCGGCGATCCTCGGCGGTGCGTTCGCGCGTGATCCAGCCGCGCTGTTCCATCGCATCGACCAGCCGCGTCATCGCACCCTTGTCATGGCCCAGATCGCGCGCGAGTTCGGCGGCGGTGTTGCCGCGCCCGTACCAGATCGCGACCAGCGCCTGCCACTGCATCGCTGTCAGCCCCTCGGCCGCGAAAATGCCCTCGATCCGCACGCCACCCAGTTGGTGCACGCGGCGGACGAGATAGCCGATCGAGCAGTCGGGCGTGAAATCCGAGTCGGTGTAGAAGCCCATATAATGGTTGCCTTGGCTACCATTGCCTGGGCAGTCAAATGAACTTTACGACATCTTTATGCCGGCAGCCGGTATTCCCCGTCGCGGCTTTACGCCCCTGCGTGGTTCAGCGGCGGGATGGACCAGCATTCTCCCCGTGGCCGAACGGCCGCCCTGACGCTCGGCGCGATCGGCGTCGTCTTCGGCGATATCGGCACCAGCCCGCTCTATGCGTTTCGCGAGGCGCTGGCGCAGTCGGCGGCGGGTGGCATCGATGCGGGCGAGATCGTCGGCGTGCTGAGCCTCGCCTTGTGGGCGCTGATCCTGATCGTGACCGTCAAATACGTGCTGTTCCTGCTGCGCGCCGACAACAACGGAGAGGGTGGCGTGCTGTCGCTGATGGCGCTGGCCAGCCGATCGGGCACGGCGCAGCGCGGCGGGCTGGTGCTGCTGCTCGGCGCGGCAGGCGCGGCGCTGTTCTACGGCGACGCGATCATCACGCCGGCCCTGTCGGTCCTGTCCGCCGTCGAAGGCTTGAAGACGGTGCCGGGCCTGGGCGGGCTGTCGCTGCCCGCGATCATGGGCATGACCGTCGTGATCCTCATCGCGCTGTTCGCGGTGCAGTCGCGCGGGACCGCCAGCGTCGCGCGCGTGTTCGGGCCGGTCTGTGTCCTGTGGTTCCTCGCGATCGGGGCGCTGGGGGCGTGGCACGTGCTGGACCGGCCCGGTATCCTGATGGCGTTCAACCCGTGGCATGCGGCGACCTTCCTCGCCAGTCATGGCACCGCCGGGCTGTTCGTACTGGGCGCGGTGTTCCTGACCGTGACCGGCGCAGAGGCGTTGACCGCCGACATGGGTCATTTCGGGGCGCAGCCGATCCGCATCGGCTGGTTCGCGCTCGTCTTTCCGGCGCTGGTGCTCAACTATCTGGGACAGGGCGCGTTCGCGCTCGCGACGCTGGAAACGGCGACCGCGGCGGGCAAGCCGTTCGCCAACGCCGACTGGTTCTTCCTGATGGCCCCCGACCAGCTTCGCGCGCCGCTGGTCGTACTCGCCACGCTGGCGACGATCATCGCGTCGCAGGCGGTCATCACCGGCGCGTTCAGCCTGACGCAGCAGGCGATCGCGCTCGGGCTGCTGCCGCGGATGGCGATCCGCCAGACGTCGCAGCATCATGCCGGGCAGATCTATATCCCGCTCATCAACTGGCTGGTGCTGATCGGCGTGCTGTATCTGGTGCATGCCTTCCAGAGCTCGTCGGCGATGGCCGCCGCTTATGGCATCGCGGTGACGGGAACGATGGTCATCACCACCTGTCTGGCGTTCATCGTCGTCACGCGGCTGTGGAAGTGGAAGCTGGCGACCGCGCTGGCGCTGATCGTGCCGCTGCTCGCGATCGACCTGATCTTCTTCGGGGCCAACATCCTGCGCGTCAGTGAAGGCGGCTGGGTGCCGTTGCTGGTCGCGGCACTGGTCGGGCTGGTGATCGCAACGTGGCGGCGCGGGCGCGCGCTGGTGGCGGAGCGGACGTCGGGCGACAGCGTGCCGCTGGCCGACATCGCCGCCGCGCTGGGGCGTCGGCCGCCCGAACGGGTCGAGGGCACGGCCGTCTTCCTGACGCGCGAGACGCACGAGGCGCCGGCCGCGCTGCTCCACAACCTCAAACACAACAAGGTGCTGCACGCGCACAACGTGGTGCTGACGGTGCGGACCGCCGACACTCCCTATGTCGCGGCACCGGACCGGCTCCGGATGACGGCGCTGGGCGATTTGTTCGAATGTGCGACCCTGACCTATGGCTATATGGATACGCCGGACATCCCGGCCGACCTGCTGAGCGATCCGCGCTGGCCCCGCGACAAGGGCGGAACGTCGTTCTTCATCGGCCGCAACTCGATCGGCGCGGCGAAGGGTCAGGGGATGCCGTTCTGGCAGGACGTGATCTTCCTCTTCCTGCAAAAGAACGCGACCGACCCGACGCAATTCTTCTGCATTCCGCCCGGCCGCGTCGTCGAACTCGGCAGCCGGATCGAGGTGTAGACGTGGGCGATCCGAGGCGGCAGGACGCCCGCATGACCGATGGGATCGTCAGCCGCCGGATCGGCATCGCCGTGGCGCTGCTCGGCGTGGCGGCGGTCGGCGTCACCGCGATGCTGCTGTCGCCATGGCTGGGGCCGGGCAGTCTGGCGCTGCTGTTCATCCTGCCGGTGATGATCGCGGCGGCGCGGGGCGGACTGGTCGCCGGGCTGGTCGCCGCGGGCGGCGGCGCGGTGGCGTTCAACTTCTTCGTCATCGAACCGCGCTTCACGCTGCGCATCGCCGATCCGGACAACGTCGCGACGACGCTGGTGCTTCTGCTGGTCGCCGGCGCGGTCAGCCAGCTCGCCGGACGGCTGCGCGCGGCGCGGGAGGCGGCGGAGGCGCTGGCGGCCGACCAGCGGCGGCTGGCCATGCTGGAGCGGGCGATGACCGATGCCGGCGATCAGGGTGCGGCACTGGCGCTGCTGATCGATGCGGTGACCACCGCCTTCGCTGTCGACGCGGCGGCGCTGGGCGAACCCGATATCGCGGTCGCCGCGCCGCTCGACCGCGCGGCGGGGGAATGGGCGCTGGCGAACGGAGAGCCGGCGGGGCGCGGCAGCGGCGTGATCGACAGCGCCGACCGGCTCTACTGGCCGGTGGTCGCCGGGGGCGAGCGGGTGGCGCTGATCGCGCTGTCCCGCGTCGACGGCACCCCACCGGTGCCGGCGGGGCGGCGCTCGCTGATCCGGGGCATGATCGCGGCGGCGGCGCAGACGATCGGCCGGCTGCGGCTGGCCGAGCAACAGGCGGCGATCCGCGAGGAACGGCGGCGCAGCGAACTGGGCGCCGCGCTGCTGTCGTCGGTGGGCCACGACCTGCGCACGCCGCTGACGGTCATTCTCGGCGAGGGACGCGCGCTGGCGGGCGGAGGAACGATCGTGGCGGAGGCGCAGCGGCTGGCGCGGCGGATCGACAATCTGCTCGGCATGGCGCGGGTCGAGGGTGGGGCGGTGGCGGTCGCGATCGAGCCGGTCGACCTGACCGACGCCGTCGCCAGCGTGCTGGACGATGCCGCGGGCATGCTGGCGGGACGCGACGTGACGGTGACGATCGCACCCGATGCGCCGCTGGTGCAGGCCGATCCGGGATTGCTCCACCACGTCCTCCTCAACCTGATCGACAATGCCGCGAAGTTTTCAGGGGGGCCGATCGCCATTGTGGTCGAGGGCGCGGTGCTGACCGTGTCCGACGCGGGACCGGGTATTCCGGCCGGACACGAAGACGATGTCTTCACCCGATTCCGCCGGTTCGCCGGCTCGGACCGCGATGGCGGCAGCGGCCTCGGCCTCGCGATCGTCCGCGCCTTTTCCCAAGCGTTCGGCGCGAGGGTGACCGCGGCGAACCGGCCGGGCGGCGGCGCGATCTTCACAGTGGGCTTCCGCATCGCATGATCCTGATCGTGGATGACGAACCGCATGTGCGGCGGCTGCTGGCGACGATCCTGTCGCGCGGCGGGTACGACGTGGCGGAGGCGGGCGATGCGCGATCGGCGATGGGGCTGGTGCCGCGTGCGGAGGCGGTGCTGCTCGACCTCGGCCTGCCCGACCGCGACGGGCTGGAGGTGCTGAGCGACATCCGCCGGATCAGCACCGCCCCCGTGCTGATCGTATCGGCGCGCGAGGCCGCGGCGGAGAAGGTCGCGGCACTCGATCTGGGTGCGGACGATTACGTGACCAAGCCGTTCGACGGCGACGAACTGCTCGCACGCCTCCGTGCGGCACTGCGCCGTCGCGGCGCAGTGCCGGCCCGGGTCGTGACGGCCGGCGACGTGACGATCGATGCGGACCGGCGATCGGTGACGAAGGCCGGCGCGGAGGTGCATCTGACGCGCAAGGAATACGCGCTGCTGGCGATGCTCGCCACGCATCCGGGGCGGATCGTCACGCACGCGCAGCTGCTGACGGCGATCTGGGGCCCGGCGCATGTCGAAGATATCGCCTATCTGCGCGTCGCCGCACGCGGGTTGCGCGTGAAGCTGGAGGACGATCCGTCACGCCCCGTGCTGATCCGGAACGAGCCGGGGATCGGATACCGGCTGGTGGTGTGAGGCGCGTTGCGCCCCTCGCGGCGCACCGGTAAGGCGCGGGACGTGAAACCCCTCATCATCGCCGTGCCCAAGGGGCGTATCCTGAGCGAGGCGCTGCCCCTGCTCGCCGCCGCCGGCATCCGCCCCGAAGCCGCCTTCGCCGACGAGGACAGCCGCGCGCTGCGCTTCGCCACCGACGTGCCGCAGATCGAGCTGATCCGCGTCCGCGCGTTCGACGTCGCGACCTTCGTGGCGCACGGCGCGGCGCAACTGGGCGTCGTCGGGTCCGACGTGCTGGCGGAGTTCGACTATTCGGAACTCTACGCGCCCGTCGATCTCGGCATCGGTCATTGCCGCCTCTCGGTCGCGGAGCCGGTCGCGATGGCCGAGCGCGACGACCCGCGCGGGTGGAGCCACGTCCGCGTCGCCACCAAATACCCGCACGTCACCGCCGCCCATTTTGCACGCCGCGGCGTGCAGGCGGAATGCGTCAAGCTGAACGGCGCAATGGAACTCGCCCCCACGCTGGGCCTCGCGCCGCGGATCGTCGACCTCGTGTCGTCGGGCCGGACGCTGAAGGAAAACGGGCTGGTCGAGGTCGAGCGCATCATGGACGTGACCAGCCGCCTCGTCGTCAACCGCGCCGCGATGAAGACGCGGCCGGACGTGGTGCCGCTGGTAGAGGCGTTCCGCCGCGCCGTTGCCGGAGCGATCGCGGCATGATCCGGCTCGACACGACCGACACCGGCTTTGCGGAAGCATTCGACGCTTTGGTCGAGGGCCGGCGCGAATCCGCCGCCGACGTGACGCGCGACGTGACGGCGATGCTGGCGCGCGTGAAGGCGCACGGGGCGGACGCCGTCGCCGAGCTGACGTTGCAATTCGATCGTCACGACCTGAACCAGACCGGCTGGCGGATCGACGCCGCGACCTGCGCCGCCGCCTATGACGCACTCGAACCGGGCCTGCGCGCCGCGCTCGACCTCGCCGCCACCCGCATCCGCGCCTATCACGAGCGTCAGCGGCCGGTGGACAGCGACTATGTCGATGCGGCGGGCGTCCGGCTGGGCGCGCGGTGGTCGGCGGTCGACGCGGCCGGGCTGTACGTGCCGGGCGGACGCGCGGCCTATCCGTCGTCGCTGCTGATGAACGCGATCCCGGCCAAGGTCGCGGGCGTGAAGCGGCTGGCGATGGTCACGCCGACACCGAACGGAGAGATCAACCCGCTGGTCCTCGCGGCCGCGCATCTTTCGGGCGTGGACGAAATATTCCGCGTCGGCGGTGCGCAGGGTGTCGCTGCGCTGGCGTACGGCGCGGGGCCGATCGCGCCGGTCGACGTCGTCACCGGACCGGGTAACGCCTGGGTCGCGGAGGCCAAGCGCCAGCTTTACGGCGTCGTCGGGATCGACATGGTCGCCGGACCGTCGGAGATCGTCGTCGTGGCCGATGGCGCGAACGATCCGGACTGGATCGCCGCCGACCTGCTGAGTCAGGCCGAACATGACGTGACGACGCAGTCGATCCTGTTCACCGACGACGCCGCCTTCGCCGATCGCGTCGCCGCCGCGGTCGAGGCGCAACTGACCACACTGGCGACCGAAATCGTGGCGCGAACCGCATGGGAGGCGAACGGCGCGATCGTCGTGGTCCGCGATCTGGACGAGGCGCTGCCGCTGGTCGACCGTCTCGCGCCCGAGCATCTGCAACTGGCGGTGGACGATCCGCAGGCGTTGTTCGACCGGGTGCGTCACGCCGGATCGGTGTTCCTCGGCCGCCATACGCCGGAGGCGATCGGCGATTACGTCGCGGGACCGAACCACGTCCTGCCGACTGGCCGGCGCGCGCGCTTCGCCAGCGGGCTGTCGGTGCTGGACTTCATGAAACGCACCAGCTTCCTGGGGCTGGACGAGAGCGCACTCGCCGAACTCGGCCCGGCAACCGTGGCGCTGGCGGAGGCGGAAGGGTTGCCCGCCCATGCCCGCTCCGTCGCGTTGCGATTGCGGCTGAACCGGCCAGAATCCTGATCGCCACTACCTCGAAGGAGAGCCTGATGCTTCGTCGCCCTGTCACCGCCATGTCGCTGCTGCTGGGCGTGCCGTTCATCTCTCCGATCTGCGCGCAGATCGTGGCCCCCGACGACTACGCGTCCGACCCGGTCGGCATCGTCGATCGACCCTGTATCGTGCATCCCGCCCCGATCGACGACAAGGCCAAGGCGGCTTACCGGCTGCATCTGCAGACACGCGATTTCGGCGGCTTGTGTCGCTATGCCGCAGACGACGCCCGGCTGATCGCGGCGAAGACGCCGGTGCGGATCGTATTCATGGGCGATTCCATCACCGAGGGATGGGCGCAGAAGGACCCGGCGCTGTTCGCGAACGGCGTCGTCGGGCGCGGCATCAGCGGGCAGACCACGCCGCAGATGCTGGTCCGCTTCCGTCAGGACGTGATCGACCTCCACCCGAAGGCCGTGCATATCATGGCCGGAACCAACGACATCGCCGGCAACACCGGCGCGGCGACGATGGCGACCGTGACAGGAAACATCCGCAGCATGGCCGAGCTGGCGAAGGCGAACGGCATCCGTGTCGTCATCGCCTCGGTGCCGCCGGCGATCGAGTTTCCATGGCGCAAGGATAAGAAGCCCGCGCCGCAGATTGCCGCGATAAATGCCTGGGCCAAGGGATATGCGGCGGCGAACGGCTTTCAGTGGGTCGATTACCACCCCGTACTGGCGACGGCGGACGGCGCGATGAAGCCGGGACTGGCCAGCGACGGGGTGCATCCGACCGAGGCGGGCTATGCGGCGATGCGCCCCGTGGCGCTCGCCGCGATCGCCCACGCGACGCGGTAGGGAACGAGGCGGCGTGAGATGCCGCCGAACGCCAGCGCACTGTTATGCCGGCGGACGTGATCCCTCCGCGCTGGGCCCCGTATCCCCGCGAAGGCGGGACCCAGTGAACCAAAGCGGTCTACGCCTGTCGAACCAAGGCACTGGCTCCCGCCTTCCCGGGAGCACGGATGCTTGGTAGCGCAACTGCTCATCCGCCCGGAACCGGTCCACATCTTCTGCCACCGCGGCGAAGGCCATTGCTTTGCTGCGCTCGCAATAACGGGAAAGGTGACGCCCCCCCTCAAAACACCGGCTTCACCTCTGCATCCGGCAGGGTCACGCCCAGCACCCGCGCGATCGACGGCGCGATGGCGCGCATGTCGACCACGCCCAGATCGGTGGGCCCGATCCCCGGTCCCGCCACGATCAACGTCGATCGCATCGCCGGATCGGTCGGGACATAGCCGTGCATGCCCTTGTATGCCGCCGGCTTTGCGATCGGCGCCCCCGGATCGCGACCGGTCTCGTAACCCGGCTGGAGCGCGACGAAGAAGCTGGCCTCGCTCGCGCCACCGGCTTTCGCCACCGCACTGCGGTCCATGACGGTGGCGATGTGATAGGCCGGATCGGCAGCCGTCTTCGCCAGCACGGCCGCGACCTTCGCCACCAGCGCGGCGTCGTCCGGGCGCGCCAGCCGCACCGCCGCGGTGCCGCCCGCGAGCCACGGCATCGCCTCCCACCCGGTCGGCTTGCCGTCCGGCCCAAGCGTGATGAGGCCGGCGTCGAGGAACGGCTTGAACAGGTTGATGTCGGTCGCGATCGGCTGGAACCCGTGATCGGACACCAGCACGATCGTCACGTCCGGCATCGCCTTGCGGGCGGCGGCGACCAATTGGCCGACCAGTGCATCGGTCTGTTCGATCGCGGCGTTGGCGGCGGCGGAGCCGGGGCCGCTGCGATGTTCCTCGTGATCGATCCCGGCGAGGTAGACGGTGGTGAAGGCGGGCTTGCGCGCCGCGATCAGCGCAGCGGCGAAGCGGACGCGGTTCGCGTCGCCCTCGACGCTCTCGTCGATCCCCTGCGCATAGGCTGTGCCGACCGCCTTCTCCAGTTCGGGCAACAGTCCGGGCGTCGCCAGCGCGGCGAGCAGCTTGGGATCGTCGGCAGTGCCGGTGCGCCAGATCTGCGGCAGATTGGCGTCGATACCGGGCGCGCCGACCGTGACCGGCCAGTGCACGTTGGCGGTCGTCAGCCCCTTCGCGTGCGCCGCGGCCCACAGGGTCGGCACGCGCACGTCGCTGGCATACCAGTACCAGCCGGTCTGGTTCTTCACATCGGGATCGAAGGTCAGGTTGTTCGACACACCATGCTTCGCGGGGGAGACGCCGGTAACGAGCGTGGTGTGGCTGGGGTAGGTCAGCGTCGGCAGGACGCCGATCACCCCCTCCGCCGACGCACCCTCCGCCGCGAGCGCGGTCAGCGCGGGCAGTGTCATGCCCCGCGCCTTCGCCTGCGCCACGTCGGCGGGCCGCAGCCCGTCGAGCGAGATCAGCAGCACCGACGAGGCCGAAGCCTCGCCGGTCGTCAGCAGCGCCGCCGCCACGAACAGGAGACGCCGCAGCATCGTCAGAACCCCTTGCGCAGGGAGACGAAGAACTGACGCGGCGCACCCGCCAGCAGCGTCTGGTTGTCGCCGCTGGCCCCATAGCCGTTGGAGCCGATCGTGGAGATATACTCCTTGTCGGTCAGGTTGGTCACGCTGCCCTCGATCGCGAGCCCGCCCAGCGCCGGGAAGCGATAGCCGATGCTGGCATCGACCAGCACGCGCGCACCGACCGACTGGTCGTTGAGGTAGGTGAAGTACCGCTTCGACATGTAATCCGCACCGGCACGCGCGAAGAAGCTGCCATTGTCGAACACCAGTTCGCCCTTGGCCATATGCTCCGGCGTATCGACCACGGTCCTGCCTTCGGTCGCGGTCAGCACCGCGCCGGCGACGTTGCGGACGTCGTCCTGATACGTCGCCTTGTTGTACGAATAGCTGGCGAAGGCGGAAAAGCCGCCGGCGATCCGGTAATAGGCGGACAGTTCCGCGCCATAGCTCTCGACGCTGCCCGCATTGTTCAGCGTCGGCGGGTTGCCGATGATGCCCGCCCCGTTGGCGAAGGTCAGCAGCCGGTCCGAGAAATCGACATAATAGCCGACCGCCGACAGTTGCAGCCCGCCGGTGCGCAGGCGCACGCCGCCCTCCGCGGTCTTCGACGTTTCCGGCTTCAGCGTGTTGCGGATCGCGTTGAACCCGACCTGCGTAATCGCGAACGGGCCAGTCGTCGCCGACGACACGAACGCGCGCATGTTTTCCGTGTAGCTGGCGAACACCTCCGCGCCGCCGCCGAGGCGGAACACCGCGCCGACCTGCGGCAGGAACCAGTCCTTCGACTGGATCTCACCCGCGACCAGCGTACCGGTGGTCAGGTTCGCACGGTTCTGGACGCGCATCCCCTTCCACCCGCCGTTCAGCGTCAGGTCGCCCAGCGTCAGCGTATCGGCGACGTAATATTGCAGCGTGAAAGTGTCGTACTTGCCGTTCCACTGCGTCGCAAACGGGTCCTTCTGGAACGCCAGCGTCTCGCGATTGGGCGTCGCGGCGCTGGTCATGCCATAGAAGCGGCGCGCCTGATTGAAGCTGTTGCTCTCGACCCAGCCGCCGACCTCCAGCCTGTTGACGGCCGTCTCGTACGCGAACCGCGTCAAATTGCCGGCGCGATCGATGCCGTATTCGGTGGTGCGGAACGACAGCGGCGATCCGGCCGTCAGCGTGCCGCCATTGCCGTCGGGCGCACCGGCGGGGGTACCGACATAGGGCGTGATCCACGATCCCTGCCCCTTGTTCTTGTGGTAATAGCTGGTCGAGACGACCGACAGCTCCGGCGACAGCTTGGCGTCGAACGTCACCCCGCCCAGCCAGTCGCGACGCAGGCCGCCCGCGTCGTAATACACGTCGTCGATCGTGCCGATCCCCGACGGGAAAGCGAGGCCCGCGGAGGGATAGGGCAAGGGCGCGGCACCGCTGCCCGCGCGGACCGTCTGGTTGGCGTAGATCTGCCCCAGTTGCAGCGCGAGCGGGTAGTTGTCGCCGATATTGTCGTTGTTCAGGCCGCGGCGACGGATGATGTCGAGGCTCAGGTCCTGATAATCGGTTTCCCGCCGGTCGGAGAAGTTCAGGAACGCGGTGATGCTGCCCAGCCCGGCGATGTCCTTGACGATCTTGCCGTTCGCCTGATGCTGGCGCTGGTTGCCATAGCCCTTCCACTTGTCGGTCTGAAGGAAGCCGTAGCTGAGATACCCCTTCAGACCCTCACCCAGATCGCCGGAGTCGACGCGGACGAAAGCGCGGTACGTGTCGTCGCTGCCATACGTGCCGGAGCCGACGATATCGAATGCGTCGGACGGGGTCCGGCTGACGAATTGCAACGTGCCGCCGAGGTTGCTGGTCGATGCCGTACCGATCGACCCGGCGCCCTGCGCGACGGTGGTGCTGGCGAGATTTTCGGAGATGATCGCGCGGCTGACGTGCAGGCCGTTGACGTTGCCGTAGCTCATGTCGCCGAGCGGCACGCCGTCCAGCGTGAAGCCGAGCTGGTTCTGGTTGAACCCGCGCAGGCTGATCCGCGTCGACCACTCATACGCACCGAACGCGTCCGACGACTGGAAATTGACGCCGGGCAGCTTGGCAACCGCCTTCAGGGGCGACGTGCCGGGCGTCAGGCGCTCGAGATCGCTGGCAGTGACGGTCTGGACCTGACGGCTCTGGCCGAAGCCGAGCACGACGATGTCCCCGCCCGCCTGATCGGGGCCAGCCTGATCCGGAGTGGCCTGATCTTCGGGTGTGATATCGGCGGCGGCAGGAGCAGCGGCGGCGGCCTGCACGGACATGTCCTGCGCGACGGCGGCCTGCGCGAACAGCGCCGCAGGCGCGACGCCCGCGAGCATCAGAAACTTGGCGATCATGATTACAGCCCCTTGAACGGATATGCTTCCCGGTGAGCGGGGCCATGTTCCCACCGGATGACCGGGTCGTGACGCCTCCGTGACGGACGCGTGACGTGCTATTTTTGCGGCAGTTCGCCGAAGCTGATCTTGATGCGTACCCAACCGCCCAGGATCATGCGGTTTCCCTCCCGCGGCGGCAGCACGCGGAACTGCCACGCCGCCAGCCGCATCGCGCGGGCCAACCCGGAGCCGACCGGCGATTCGGCGAGCTGACGGCAATTCTCGACCTGGTAGTTCTCGATCATCCGACACGCGATGATCGCATAGCCGCCGGGCGGTGCGCCATTGGGCAGGTAGCCGTCGAGTTCCGCCTGTGTCGGTCGACGATACCAGTCGACGTCGTACAACCGCTCGCCGCCCGGCCCCTCGCCGGGACCATAGACCTTGCCGCTGCCCTTCCCGGTGCCGGCGGTGTCAGCGCCGGTATCGCCCTTGTTGCCCAGCTTGCCGATGTCGGCGGCGTCGAACAGCTCCATGCCGCCGGCCAGCATCTTCACGGGCGCGGGCGCGGGGATCGGCGGCGGTGGTGGTACGACAGCGGGGCCGACCGGCGCGGCGGCGGGGGCCTTGCGCGCGGCGCTGGTCGAACGGGCGACACTCTTCTGCGGACTCGGCCGCGCGACCTCGTTCGGCGCGGGATAGAGGCTGAAAGTCTTGGGGTCGGGATCGACCTCGCGCGGCGGCGGCGGCTTCGGCGCGGCCCAGAACAGCGCGAGGATGATAAGGACATGCGCCACCAGCGCCAGGATCAGCGAGGCGGGCCGACGCCGACCGGGCGAGACGCGGTAACCCGATGCCATCGCGGATCGCCCTAGGATGTGGCGGAGGCGGTCGCAATGGCCTCTGTCGATCCCCCGCTATTTCCGGCTTCCCTCACCAGTAGAGGGTTGAGCCGGCCAACTATTCCTCCCCGGCACAGGGAGGTGGCACGCCGCAGGCGTGACGGAGGGGCGGCCACACGCGGTGTCGCCCGTGGCTGCCCCTCCACCGTTGCGCGGTCCCCCTCCCCGTGACGGGGAGGATTCAAGTCAGGCCAGCTTCCCGTCGAAATCGCTCGCGTCGTGGCGTTCGTGGAGCTGTTCCGCGGGGTCGCCCATGATGCGGTTGACGATCCGTCCCCGCTTCACCGCCGGCCGCTCGCCGATGCGCCCGGCCCAGGCGACGACGTTCGCGTAGTCCTGCGCCGCCAGGAACTCGGCCGCGTCATAGACCTTGTTCTGCACCAGCGCGCCGTACCACGGCCAGATCGCGATATCGGCGATCGTGTAGTCGTCGCCCGCGATATAGGGCACCTCGCCCAGTCTCCGGTTCAGCACGTCGAGCTGCCGCTTCACCTCCATCGCATAGCGGTCGATCGCATATTCGATCTTCACCGGCGCATAGGCGTAGAAATGCCCGAAGCCGCCGCCCAGCAGCGGGCCGGCCCCCATCTGCCAGAACAGCCACGACAACGTCTCCGCGCGCGCGGCCGGCTCGGTCGGCAGGAACGCCCCGAACTTCTCCGCGAGATAGACGAGGATCGAACCGGACTCGAACACGCGGACCGGCTCCGGGCCGCTATGATCGACCAGCGCGGGAATCTTCGAATTGGGGTTGGCGGCGACGAAGCCGCTGCCGAACTGGTCGCCGTCCATGATGCGGATCAGCCATGCGTCGTATTCCGCACCGGCGTGCCCCGCCTCCAGCAGCTCCTCCAGCATGATCGTCGCCTTCTGCCCGTTGGGCGTGGCGAGCGAATAGAGTTGCAGCGGATGGTCGCCGACCGGCAGGTCCTTGTCGTGCGTCGGCCCGGCGATCGGGCGATTGATGCTGGCGAAGCGGCCACCGGCCTCGCGGTTCCAGGTCCAGACCTTGGGCGGTTCGTAGTTCGGGTCGGTCATCGCAGGTTCCTTCGCCGCGGTTGCGGCCGGTCGCAATCTATGGTCCACCACCCCCGCCCTCAAGGAAGCGGCGGGAGAGAATGATGCTGAAGCACGGTCTGGCGGCACTGGCCGTCACAGGAATGGGCGGGATGCTGATCGCGGCGGCGACGCCGTCGGGCGCGCAGGCGGTGGCGAAGCGGACCGACCCGGCGATCGCGAAGGCCGTCGCCGCGCCGGAACGCAGCCCGCAGAACCGCGCGCGCGACAGATACCGGCATCCGGCCGAGACGCTGGCGTTCTTCGGCGTGACGCCGACGCAGACGGTGGTCGAGTTCCAGCCCGGCGGCGGCTGGTACACCGAAATCCTCGCACCCATGCTGTCGGCGCGCGGCCATTATGTCGGCCTCACCAGTCAGAAGGGGCAGGAGGGGCTGACGAAGCTGCTCGCGGGCGGCGGCACCCGGTACAAGGGCGCGACGGCGGCGGCGCTGGACGTCGCGGCGGGTACGTCGACTGTGCCGGACGGGTCGGTCGACACCGTGCTGACGTTCCGCAACGTCCACAACCTCATCATGCAGGGCGGACAGGCCGCGCCGAACGCGTTCAAAGCGTTCCACCGCATGCTGAAACCCGGCGGCACGCTGGGCGTGGTCGACCACCGCCTGCCCGAAGACATGGATTCTGCGGCGGAGATGAAGAGCGGCTATCTCAAGCGATCGACGATCGTGAAGCTGGCGTCGGACGCCGGTTTCAGGCTGGCCGGCGAGAGCAAGGTCAACGCCAACCCGCGCGACACGCATGACTGGGCGGAGGGCGTCTGGACGCTGCCGCCGACCCTGCGGCTGGGCGACACCGACCGCGCCAGATACGTCGCGATCGGCGAGAGCGACCGGATGACCCTGCGGTTCGTGAAAGCGCGGTAGTTCTCGCGCGGGAGGCGGACATGCCGCCTCCCGCAGTTTCCCGGAGCTTTGGCGACCGGCGTTCCGGATTCGGGTCAGCGCTTCCTGCGCCGCTGCGGAGCCACGACGGCCGGCGGCACCACGCCCTTCGGCGCGGCCGCAAGTCTGCGGATCAGGTCCGTTTCCGCAGCCCGGTACGGCGTCCCGTCGTTGCGGAACACCTCGTGGAACCAGATCGTCGGTTCGGCCATGACGTATGGCTTCTGCCAGCTATCCCATGGCAGCCGCGTCTGCGTCTTGCCGTCGACGAAACCCCAGTTCATCGCCGCGACGTTGTAGCGCTTGGCGATCGGCAGGCTGCCGTCGAACGTCGATCCGTTGCCGCGCGCCATATATTCGGTGCACAGGATCGGACGGCCATAGGGCAGCAACTGGCGGATGCGGCCTTCGAACGTCTCGGGCCAGTTGTAATCGTGGAAGCTGATGACGTCCGACTGGCCGAGCTGCAGCTTTTCCATCGGCGACGACTTGCCGCCGGGCGCCCAGTCGCTTCCGACCCACACGCCCGATGTCAGCGGCTGCGACGGATCGGCATCGCGCGCCCAGTCGAACACCTGCGCCAGCATCGCACGGACCAGCGGCTCCTTGCCCTCCTGCCCCTTATACTGGTCGGCGCCATTGTCCGGCTCGTTCCATACGTCCCAGCCAAGGATGCGATCGTCGGTCGCGAACGCGCCGATCACGCCCTGCACATACGCCTTGTACCCGGGATACCGGCTGCGATCGCGCAGTCCGGGCAGGCCCGGTCCCTGCACCCAGCCGCTATTGTGGACGCCGGGAATCGGCGGATGCTGTGGCCCGAGCACGGGGTTGGGGTCCCAGCAACTATCGAACAGTACGAACAGCGGCTTGATGCCATGCCGTTGCGCGATCGTCAGGAATTCGGCGATCCGACGCTTGAACCCCTCCGCATCCTGCTGCCACAGCTGATCGTGCAGGAACACGCGCATCGTGTTCATGCCGATCCCCTGCGCAAGTCCAAGCTCGTAGTCGATGCGCTTCGGGTCCCACGTTTCCGCCTGCCACATCTCCATCTGGTTGATCACGGTGGCGGGGGCGTAATTCGCGCCGACCAGCCAAGGCTGCTTCGCGTACCACGCATTGGCCTGCGCCTCGGTCCAGCGCCCACGCGCCTCGGCGGATGTGGCGGTGAGCGCGACGCTCGCCAGCAGGGTCGCCCACAAAAACTTCATCGCGCCTCGTCCTCCTCTTCGCCGTCTGTCGCGGCCTGATCGCTAAGCATCGAGTATCACGGCATATTAGTCTTATAACAAGCCTCGATCTTCTCGCGGCGCGTGATATGCTGTCGAAAACGTCATGAGACGAACGGGAGAGAAATGCCATGCGCCCTGCCCTTGCCGGCGTCATCGCCGCCCTGACCCTCGGCGGTGCGACACCGCTGCCTCAAACAACCGGCACGCCCGGCAATCCACAGTTCGAGGGCGCCGACCCGCACGCGATGATGATCGACGGCGAGATGTGGGTCTTCCCGACGGGCGGCCCGAAGGAGCAGACCGGCAGCACCGCCGGAAGCTGGGACGCGGACCGATTCGGGGCATGGTCGTCGCGCGACCTGCGCCAGTGGACCGCGCGCGGCGAACTGATCCGCCGCGACCAGATCAAGTGGATCGGCGATGACGGTGCTAAGGAGCATTTCCTGTGGGCTCCCGGCGTCGCGACCCGCAACGGTCAATACTATCTCTATTTCTCGGTCGGCCCGCAGAACCCGACCCCCAGCCGCATCGGCGTCGCCGTCGCCGATCGCCCGCAGGGTCCCTATCGCGACATCGGCAAGCCGCTGGTCACCGGCGGCAACGGCTTCGAGGCGATCGACCCGATGGTCTTCGTCGATCCGAAGACGAACATCGCCTATCTCTATGCCGGCGGCAGCGCGGGCGCGAAGCTGCGCGTGTGGCAGATGGCGGACGATATGGTGTCGATCGTGCGCGAGATGCCGGTCGCGACGCCGAAGAACTTCACCGAGGGCGCCTTCGTCGATTACCGCAACGGCACCTATTACCTGTCGTACAGCCACGGTCGCTTCAACGGGCCGGATTACTCGGTCCATTACGCTACGGCATCGTCGCCGCTGGGGCCGTGGCGCTATCGCGGCGCGATCCTGACCAGCGACGCGAAGCATCAGGGCCCGGGCCACCATAGCATCGTGCCGACCCCGGACGGCAAGACGCTGATCGTCTATCACCGTTGGGAGCAGCGCCCCGGCCCGGCCCCGTTCAAGGGCGAGCGCGTGGTCGCGATCGACCGGTTAAGCTACGCAAAGGACGGTACGATTCTGCCGGTTCGAATGACCGATGGAGCAGCCGCCCCGACGCTGCCGGTGCGATGACCCGTTTCCGGTCGGACAATTGACTGTTAGGCTCCCGGATCGCCTGATAGCAGTCGGGCGGGGAGAGATGCCGATGACCGATACCGACCTGCCCGACGCGCTGGGGTCAGGCGTTCCACGCATGGTGGATGGCGTGCGGGTGCCACGCGGCACGGGACGGCGGCTGCATGGCGGCATCGCCCGAAAGCTGGGCATCGCGATCCTGTCCGGCGAATATGTCCCGGGGCAGGTGCTGTCGGGCGAAGTCGCCTTTTCGGAGGCGCTCGACGTATCGCGCAGCGCCTATCGCGAAGCGGTGCGGGTGCTGGCGGCGAAGGGACTGGTCGAAAGCCGGCCCAAGGCGGGCACGCGCGTGCTGCCGCGGGACCGGTGGAACCTCCTCGACCCGGAGGTTCTCGCCTGGGCGTTTTCCGGCGAACCCGACCGCGACCTGATCCGCGGCCTGTTCGAGTTGCGTGCGATCGTGGAACCGGCGGCGGCGGCACTTGCGGCCGAGCGGCGCGACCGTGTGCAGTTGAAGGCGATGAAGGATGCGCTGGCGGCGATGACCCGCCATACGCTCGCAAGCGAAGCGGGCCGCGCGGCGGATCGCGATTTCCACAACGCCATCCTGCACGCGACCGGCAACCCCGCGCTGATGGTGCTGAGCGCCAGCATCGGCGCGGCGGTGAACTGGACGACGCAGTTCAAGCAGCGGCAACGCGCCCTGCCCCGCAACCCGATCCCCGACCATCGCGTCGTGCTGGACGCGATCGCGGCCGGCGACGGCCCGGCCGCAAGCGCGGCGATGCGGACGCTGGTCGATCTCGCGCTGGAGGACACGCAGCTTTCGATCGGCGGATGAGTGCGTCGGTAACGTCATGCCGGGCTGGTCCCGGGATGACGAGGATATCTACGGCGCGACGCATTCAGTCGTCACCTTAGCTGTCGCGGCGGTGACGAGAGAGTTGAAGGCGTGTCGCCGGTCGGATCAGTACAGCTTCGCCTCCACCAGCCGCATCGCGCGGTTGGGAGTCAGGTCGAACATCACGCGCACCTTGCTGGTCGTCAACGCCGGCCAGCGCGCATGCGTGATCCCGTTCGCCAGCGGCGCATCCGCCTGGGCCGGCAGATCGCGCCATTGACCGTCCACCCACGCCTGCATCCGGTAAGCGCGTGGCGCGGCGAAGTGGCCGCCATCGGCGAAGAAGGCGAGTTCGGCGCGCTCCAGCTTCACAGGCTTGCCGAAGTCGATCGCATACCATTGTTGCACCGGGCTGGGTTTGGAGGACCAGCCATTGCCGAGTTCGGGAAAGAACCAGACGCGGCCGTCGATCGCGTCATGGACGTTTTCCGCTTCTTCGGCGGTGGAGGCGCTGCCCTTGGGGAAATCGGTGCGCTTCAGCTGCACGGCGCGGTCGATCGGCCGATCGATCGGTGGCGAAGCGACGCGCGTCACGGCTACGGTCAGGCGTCCGAGCGTCGGGCGCTGCGCTACAGTGCGACCGTCGACGTCGATGGACAGGCCCTTCCGCCCGTAATGCTGGCCGGTCGCGTCCCACGTCACGGCGACGCGGTGGCCGTGATAGGGCACGTCCTGCACGCGGAACCACGCCAGCGCCTGCGGATCACGTGCATCGGGCAGCAGAGGGTTCACTTCCAGCACATCGTCCGCGCGCGGGCGAATGCCGATGAGCCCGCCGAGGATCAGATCGGCATAGCCCGAATGGAAATAATGGTGGCTCCGGCCCAGGCCCACGATTGGGCGGCCGGTATCGGGGTGATAATCCTCCTCCAGATCGAGCGCATCGCCCTGATAGTGAAGCTGCGTGTACTGGCGCAGCAGGCGCATGTAATCGCCGCGCGTCACGACCGACTGTTTGTAGTGATCGAGCAGATTGGCCATGCCAAGCAGCACCTGCGTCGTCTGGAACGGCCAGATCGGGCCGTTCCACTGGCATTCGGGCCGACCGCCGGTGAAGACGCCGCTCTCATAGCGGTACTGGTGCATGTAATATTGGTAGGAGGGCTCGACCGTGCGCATTCCGCCCGCGCCGCCCAGTTCGGTCGGCGACAGGACGTGGCTCCACGCGGCGGCGAAGCGGGGATCGTCGGCGGCGAGGTCGAACGTCCACGGCAAATAGCCGACCAGTTCGCGGCCGCGGATCGGCTCCCAGTATTTCACGAACTGGTTGTCGACCTTGTACCGGTCGATGAAGTGGCCGAGCGCCGGGTTCCAAAGATCGCGCTCCACCCGCGTCCGGATCGCGGCGGCGCGGGCGGTGTAATCCTTCGCCGTCGCCGCATCGCCGGACAGCGATGCGATGTTGGAAATCGCACGCGCGTTGGCGAACATGTACGCGTTGATCGAGGGGCGGAACGCGTCGCCGCCGAAGAAACCTTCCTGGCCGCCCGACGCGTCGATCGAGGAGATGGTGTACTCGGTCGCGTCGAGCAGCGGCTCGACCCAATACAGCCCCTTGGCTCGGTCGAGATGATCGTCCCACTGGCCGTAGAGCGTCCGCATGGCCGCCAGATGCCGGGTCGCCCCGGCACGGTCGCCGTCGACCAGATATCGGCCCCACACGCTGTCGGCCATGTAGTCGGTGAAATGGCGGTCGTTGCCGCCATTGTACATATGCGCGATGTAATCGTCGGCGAAGCGCCGGTCGTTGAGCCACCGCCCCTCGCCGAGATGGAATCCGGTGGCGTCGTTCAGGCTGGCCCAGGGTTCGAGCTGCCAGCTGACGTCATCGAGGAATTCGGTGGAGATATAGCCGCGTTCGCCAAGATCACGCTGATGTGCGCGATACAGCGACCAGCGATAATAATAGACCGCGTCGATCTTCGGATCGGCGGATTCGAAGAACGGGATGCGGTTCTCGTACCACGGCGCGTCGTTGCCGAAGCGCGCCTTCGCGATCGCCTTGGTATCGAGCGCGGGCGGTGATGCCGCCGCACACAGGAGCGCGGCGGTCGCCGCCAGCAGCAGCGCCTTCAACGCACCGGTCCGTTGGCGACGGGCGGGTCGAACTGCGGCACGCCTGCCGCGTCGTAGCGGATCGGCTGGACGCGGGTGTGGCGGTTCGGATCGAACAAAGGATCGCCCTTGATCGCCTCGTAATCGCGCGCGTGGAAGACGAGCATGTCGCGCCCGCGCTCGTCGACGGTGAAGCTGTTATGGCCGGGGCCGTAGATCCTGTGCGCGGCGCTGGTCTTCATCACCGGCTGCTGCGATTTGGTCCAGACCGCGGGATCCATGATGTCGGCATCGTCCTTCGCCGTCAGCATGCCCAGGCAGTAGCGCGCGTCGGTAGCGCTGGCCGAGTAGGTCATGAACAGCCGCCCGTTGCGCGCGAGCAGCGCCGGAGCCTCCGCGACCTTGTAGCCGCGGATTTCCCACGGCAATGTCGGCACGGTCAGGCGCGCGGGCTTGGCCGCGAGCGTCAGCGGCGTCGCCAGAGGGGCGACGTAGAGGTTGGAGTTCGTCTCGATCCCCGGCTCCCGCTGCGCCCAGGCCAGATAGCGCGTGCCGCGGTGAACGAAGCTGGTCGAATCGAGGTTGAAGCTGTCCCACGGCGTTTCCAGCTGGCCGAGCACGGACCACTTGCCCGTCATCGGATCGGGACCGTCGCACACCACCGCATAGGTACGGATGCGAAACACGTCCTCGCCGCCGCCGCTTGGGCCGGCGGCGAAATACATTATCCAGCGACCATCGATGAGGTGCAGCTCGGGCGCCCACAGGAAGCCGGAGCGTGGCCCCGACGCCTCGTGCCGCCACAGCACCGCTTCCTTCGCCGTCGTCAGCCCGGCGATCGTCTTCGACCTGCGCAGGACGAGCCGGTCATACTCCGGAACCGAGCCGGTCATGTAGTACCAGCCGTCGGTGTGGCGGAAGACCTGCGCATCGGCGCGCTGGCGGACCAGCGGGTTGACCGGCACCGGCGCGGCACGCCGCTGCGCCAGCGCGGGCACGGCCAGCGTCGCGGTGGAGCCGGCGATGAACAGGCGGCGGGTGATCGGGTCCATGATGCTCTCCATTAGTCCTGTGTCTCGCCGCCCGGACGGTCACACCTGTGCCGCCACCGACCCTATCATTCGCCCTGAGCCTGTCGATGGGGCTACCTGTTGCAACGCCCGGCGTGAAGATGCTTCGACAGGCCCAGCACGAACAGTTCGGGACCTCAGTCACTCGAAGCTTCCTGCTACACGCGGTGCGCATGAGCGGGCCAGCGGATTACTGCTCCGCCACCGGCCAGCCGTCCGCGCCCCAGCGGATGCGGGCGATGCGCAACGTCGGCACACCTTTGTTCTGCTTGTCGTACGCGTGATAGACGACGTAGTCGGTGCCGTCCTTGTCGCGGAACGCGCCGGCGTGGCCGGGGCCGCGATAGCGTTGTTGCTCCTGAAGGTCGGCGCGCAGGAAGATCGTGCCGCCGCCCTGCAACATCGAACTTCCGTCCTTGCCCAGATACGGTCCGGCGACATTCTTCGACCGGCCGACGACGGTATAGTAGGTGCTCTGCGCGCCCTTGCAGCAATAGTCGTAGCTGGCGAGCAGCCAGTAATAGCCGCCGTGATCGATGATGAACGGTGCCTCGACCGGCGCGGGGCCGCCGGCGGGTGCCGGGCGGCGGGCGATCGACACCGGCGCGGCATCGGGCTTCAGCATCTTGCCGGTCTTCGGGTCGAGTTCGAACAGCTTGAGGCCGGTCCAGAAGCTGCCGAGCGCGAGATACTGGCGACCGTCGCGCGCGACGATCAGGTTCGGGTCGATCGCATTGTAATCCCTGTCGGGCGTCGAGCCGACGACCATCCCCTCGTCGCGCCAGCCATAGCCGGGCGCGGCGGCATCGAGCGTCGTGCTGGTCGCCAGCCCGATCGCGGAGCGATTCGATCCGAATGTCGAGACGGAATAATACAGCCGGTAGCGCCCGTTCACGTAGCTGATGTCGGGTGCCCACATGCCCTTCGTGCCGGGTACCGCCTTCGTCGCCCAGTCGGGCAGAGCGGCGATCGGCGACGGGGCCTCCGTCCAGTGGATCAGGTCCTTCGACGTCCGCGCGCCGAGCATCTGGCCCGGCCCGAGACCGGTGCCGTAGACGTAATACGTGTCGCCCGCGCGTATGATGACCGGATCATGGACCGGGGCGATCGCCCCGTCCAGGCGCGTGTTGAGCGGCGATGGCGGCTCCTGGGCGACCGTCGCTCCCCCTGCAAGCAGGGAGAGCGCGGCGGCAAGGACGATCCGGATCATCGGACTTTCCCTCAGCGCAGGTCGAGCATCACGACCGACTTGGGCGGCAGCGTCACGGTCAGCGTGCCGTTCCCGAGCTGCGCGCCGGTGAAGGCGGTCGGCACGACGTTGTTCGGCTGATCGAACGTGTTGATCGCCGTCATCGTCGGGGCGGTGACGATCGTGCCGGTCACGCCGCTGGCGGTGACGCCGGTCAGCGTCGTCGACACGGTGATCGACCGGTTCGGATCGCTGTTGGCCATGCCGACATGGACCTGACCCGCCTTGTCGCGAACCGCGCTCGCGCTGACGGTGGGGACGACCCACTTGTCCTTGTTGTACCACGGCGTCTTCAGTTCGATCGGCAGCACCGTCGCGTCCATGTACGGCTTGTACATCTTGAAGACGTGGTACGTCGGCGTCAGGACCATCTTCGGCCCCTCCGTCAGGATCATCGCCTGCAGCACGTTCACCATCTGCGCGATCGCGGTCAGCTTCACGCGATCGGCATGCTTGGCGAAGATGTTGAGGTTGATCGCCGCGACCAGCGCGTCGCGCAGCGAGTTCTGCTGGCGCAGGAAGCCCGGGTGCGTCCCCTCGTCCTGGCCGTACCACGTGCCCCATTCGTCGATGGCCAGCCAGATCCGCTTGTTCGGATCATACTTGTCCATGATCTTCGAATGCTTGGTGATGATGTCGTCCATCCGCCACGTTTCCGCGAGCGTCTCGGCCCAGCCGGCCTCGTCGAACTGCGACGGAGAAGCGCGCGGCGCCCAGCCGCCCGGCACCGTGTAGTAATGCAGCGACAGCGCATCGATCTGGCCCGCGGTGTCGCGGATCATCGTTTCCGTCCACTCGTAATCGTCGGCGTTCGCCCCCGATGCGACTTTCAGGATGCGGGTGCCCGCCGGTGCCTTGATGAAGGTGGCGTAGCGACGCGTCACGTCCGCCGCATAGGGCGCGCGCATGTTGCCGCCGCAACCCCACAGCTCGTTGCCGATGCCGAACAGCGGCAGCTTCCACGGCTCCTTGCGGCCGTTCTTCGCGCGTTCGTCCGCCAGCGTGCCGGCGGGCGAGGTCATGTATTCGACCCACTCCGCCATTTCCTGCGGACTGCCGTTGCCGACATTGCCGCTGATATAGGCGTCCGCGCCGACCTGTTCGGCCAGATCCATGAACTCGTGCGTGCCGACGCTGTTCGGCTCGGTCACGCCGCCCCAGTGCGTGTTGATCTTGACCGGGCGCTTCGCCTTCGCGCCGATGCCCTCGCGCCAGTGATACTCGTCGGCGAAGCAGCCGCCCGGCCAGCGGATGACGGGCACGCCCAGCCCCTTCAGCGCGCCGACCACGTCGTTGCGGAAGCCGCGGGTGTTGGGGATCTTGCGGTCGTTGCCGACCCACAGGCCGCCATAGATGCCGTTGCCGAGATGCTCCGCGAACTGGGTGAAGACGCGGCGGTCATAGGTCGCGCCCGGCGTGTCGCCGCGAACGGTGGCGGTCGCGGTCAGCGCGCCCTGAGCCGCCGGAGCGGACGCCTGCTCGGTCTGGGCGACAGCGCCGCCACTGGCGGTCAGCAGCAGGGCGGCCGCGAAGGTGCGCCAGGTTCGTGTCATCGATCTCTCCCGTTCAAGGTTCGCCGTCGTCGCGGCGCTGTTGATTACTCCGACATAACGAGTCGTTCATCCGGGCGCAATCAGTCGATTGTCCATTCGAAAACACCGACATCGGCGGCGTCCGCGAACACCAGCCGCAGCCAGCGCGTCGTCGTCGGATGCGCGACCACGATCGGCGATCCGGTGCGGACGGCGTCGGCGGCGAGCGGCGTCCAGCGACGGCCGTCGCGCGATGCCTCGACCCGGAAGCGGTACGGCTTCGTCGCATATTCCGGCCGCAGCCGTGTCCCGCGCACCGGCCGGCTCTTACCGAGGTCGGCGACCAACGTCACCGGCCGACCGACCAGCGGCTTCCACAACGTCGCGTAATTGTCGTCCGCCGCCCGTTCGGGACCATGCAGCGGATCGCCCGCCGTGCCGCTCGCCTGCCACCGCAATCCGCGCGTGCGAGCGGCCGCGAAGCCCGTCACCGCCCCACCGGTATGCGTCGGTTCGACCTTCGCGATGGTGCCGTCGGCGGCGAAGCGCAGCGCGTCGACCGCGATCTGCCGCTTCACCTCGGTGCCGGCGGGATCGAACGGCAGGCCCTGCCGGTGGTAGAGGATGTACGGGTCGCCGCCGGACCGGAAGACGGCGTGATGGCCGGGGCTGACGATCTGTCGCGCCGCATCGGTCTGGAGGATCGGGCTGGTCACACCCTCCTCGAACGGGCCGAACGGCGTCGCGCCGGCCGCATAGCGCACCTTGTACGTGTCCTTTGTCGTGTTGCCGTCGCTATAGGTCAGGTAATAGCGGCCGTTCGCCTTCACCATGAACGGTCCCTCGAAATAGTTGGCGGGCGTCACGTCGCGCACCGGACCGTCGAAGCCGATCATGTCGGGCTTCAGCTTAGCGACGAAGCAATGGCCGTTGGTCCAGTTCCAGCCCGAACCCCAATAGAGATACGCCTGCCCGTCATCGTCGATGAACGCCTCCGCGTCGATCATGTGATATTTCGGCGCAAACGCTTTGTTCACCAGCGGCTTGCCGCCATTCGCATCGCGCCAGGGTCCGCCAGCGGAGGGTGCGGTGCCGACCCAGATCTCGTTGCCGACCGACACGTACATCCACCAGCGGCCGTCCCTCGCCTGCACGACGGAGGGTGCCCAGACCTTGGCGTCGCCGGAGGTCGGACTGGTCGCGGCCTGTTTGGTCGGCCAATCCGGTGTGGAGAAGGTCCAGTCGCGGCCGTTGTCCGACTGCCACAGACCAAGCCGGTCGTCGCCCCACGGATCGATCGTCGCGAAGATGTACCAGCGGCCCCTGTCGCGCACGATCGAGGGGTCCGCGAAATACCCCGGCAGCAACGGGTTGCCCGCACCCGGCAGATCCCAGCGCGGCGTCGGAACGTCGGCCGCCACCCCCGCTCCGGCAAGACACAGAGCGAGAATGGCGAACGCGTTTTTCATCATGACCTCAGAACCGAAACCGGGCACCGAGGCTGTAATAGCGCCCCTCCTCGCGAACATCGCGGGGAAAAAACTGGGTCGCGTTATAGTTGCGGTAGTTGTTGAACGGCGTCGCCAGAATGTTGTTGATATCGGCCGTCAACGTCAGGTTCTTGAACGGGGTGTAGGCCAGCGAATAATCGAGGCGCGACACCGCCCGCGTCGTCTCGCCGGCATATTGCTCCTCGTTGACGTTGCGGTTAAAGCTGTTCACGAACTCGCTGCGGCGATTGTACGACAGGCGCGTCGAGATCGGCCCGCGCTCGTAGAAGGCGGTCAGGTTGTACGTCCACTTCGACACGCCGGTGATCGGCACGATCGGGGCCTGCTCGCCCAGTGCCGAGGGCAGTTCGTTGGTGCCGTCGAGATAGGTGACGTTGGCCTGTCCGCCGAAGCCGCTGAGGACGCCCGGCAGGAAGTCGAAGAACGACTGGATGCCGATCTCCGCACCCTTGACCTTGCCGGCGCCGGCATTCTCCGGTTGCGTCAACTGGACGCGGCCCAGCCCCTCGAAGTTCTCGACCGGATTCGTGTACGTGTTGATGAAGCCGAACAGGTCGCGATAGAATACCGCACCGGTCAGCGACCCCGTCTTCGAGAAATACCATTCCAGCGTCGCGTCGAAATTGTTCGACGTCAGCGGCTGGAGGTTGGGATTGCCGCGCGTGACGAACGCGTTGAACAGCGGCTGTCCATCCGGCCCGGTCGTCTGCCCGCCCGAGGTCTGGCTGTTGAACGTCACCGTCGCACCGGGGTTGAGCTGGCCGAAGGTCGGCCGCGTGCGCGTTTCGGTATAGGCGAAACGCGCCTGGAACTTCGGCGTGAACTTGATCCGCATGTTGGCGGACGGCAGGATGTCGAGGTAGTTCTGCTTGTTGGTGATCGGGTCGATGCTGGCGACGCCCGCGGCGTCGACCGACCGCTGGAAGCCCGAATAGCGGCCGTCGGTATTCACCGCGCGCACCCCGAACGTGCCGTCGATGTCGAACGTCCCGACCGTGAATTCATACTTGCCCTGCGCATAGAAGGCGTAGGTCTGCTCCGTCGCGGTGAAGCCGCCGAGCGGGTCGAGCGGGATGATCGCCGTCTGGAACCGGGCGAGGTTCTCGGCCAGGCCGGTGTCGGTCGGATTGGCCGCCGCCAGCTGCGTCAGCGCCGCGACCGACGCCTGCTGAAGCCCGGCGAAGTTCTCGCGGATGTTGACGCGGCTGGGCATCAGCCAGTTCTGGAAACCCGGCAGCGTGTTGCTGCGGAAGCCGTCCGTCACGGTCTCCAGCGCGCCGGACGGCAGGCTGGCGAGCGGGATGCCCAGCGTCGAGGTGTTGGCGTAGCGGTTGCCCTGTTCCAGACTGGAATTGCGATCGACGTAGCGCGCGCCGAACTGGATCGACGGCAGCACCGCGAAGTCGGTGGCGAGGTCGACATCGGCCCGCCACTGGATACCGTCGCCCTTCGCCTTGTACCGGCGCTCGTAATAGCCGCGCCACGCATAGTTGGCGGGGTTCAGCGCGTCGTATCCGCCAAGGTCGTAATCGACCGATCCGTCGACATCGAACGCCGCATTGACCGTCGGCGCGGAGGTGAACTGCGAGTCGAGGCTGTACTCGCTCGCGGTGTAGGTCGACGTGGTATAGGCGAAATCACTCGAAATCTTCGCGCGACCGATGCTCCAGACGAAGCCGATCGCACCCTGATAGGTATCGGTGCGATCGTTGTTGGTCGACCGGTACATCTCCGCCGGATAGCCACCGGTCTTGGTCAGGCTGGCGGCCTTGTTCGGCTCGCCTTCGACCAGCACGACGTTGCTCAGGGTCGGGCGCACGCCGGCAACGCTGGCGCGTTCGAGGTTGGCGTTGAACCACTCGTTCGCGGCCTCTCCGCGATAGGCCTGCCACAGGCCGTCGGCATAGATTTCCAGGTTCGACGCAGGCTTCCACTGGAGCGAGCCGTTGATCGACGGCCGCCACCGCTTGCCGCGGCTGTAATAATTGCCGATCGAGCCGGGGAAGGCGAATTCGTTGCCGACGCCCGGCGTCGTGACGGGCAGATCGTCGTCGGTCGTGCCGAGATCGCCGACCGGCGTCCGAACGAACGCCTCGTCGTAACGGACGGCATTGCGGTAATGCGACTGGGTGTAGGCGAAGTTGATGAGCGCACCGAAGTCGCCGATCCCCGTCTCCCACCGGTTGCTGATGAGGATGTTGCCGTTCGGGTCGTACTTGTTCGACTGGTCGTTGTACGTGCCGCGGATCGCGCCTGCGATCTCCAGCCCGTCGAAGTCGAACGGCCGGCGCGAGCGCACGTTGATGAGCCCGGCGAGGCCCGGCTCGATCAGGTTCGACGTACCGGACTTATAGACCTCCAGCGCGGCGAGCGCACCGGCGGGGAAATCCTGAAGCGCGACGCCGCGGTTCTCGGCGGTGAAGATCTCGCGGCCGTTGAAGGTGGTGGTCAGGTCGGGCAGGCCGCGGACCAGCACGCCCGTCGCCTCGTCGTTGGTGCGCGTCACCTGCACGCCGGTGATGCGAGCCAGCGCCTCCGACGCGTTGTTGTCGGGCAGCTTGCCGATATCCTCGGCGACGATCGCGTCGAGGATCGAATCGGAGTCGCGCTTCAACGCCTGCGCGGAACTGAGGCTCTGGCGGAACCCCGTCACGACGATCTCGCCGCCATCCCCCTGCGCCGCATAGCCGGCGGGCGGGGCCGCCTGCGCGGCCTCCTGATCCTGCCCACCTTCGGGCGATTGCGGCGCGGTCGGAGACTGCGGCGCGGCAGGCGCGGGCGCGACATCGGCGGCGGGGTTGACCTGCGTCGTCTCGCCGGCGGTCGGGGCCGGAGCATCCTGCGCGGCGGGTGTTGGCGCGTCCTGCGCCGCGGCGGGCATCGCGCCGGCGATCACCAGCGCCATCGTGGCGCTCGACAACAGGAATAAGGGTGCGCGCTTCATCGTTTTCGTCCTCTCCACCGGTGCAGCGATGCACCGCGCGGCCGTTCTCGGCCTGCCTGAACCCGGGAGGTTCCGCCGCCGGACGGCGGCGATTTCCCGCCGCTGCGCTAGTCGGTTTTATCGGACGATTGCAATATAGTAGGAGTTATCAACGTCATAAGCGACGGGAGTGTGGCCATTTTACACTCCCGACGCGATGTACTGCCCTCAGTTTGCGGCAAATCGACGGAACCTATTGCGGCTGGGTCGCGCGCGCTGGCTTGGCCTTTGTCGGAGTTGTGCCTTCGCCGGCAAACGGTTCGAAGCGGAAGGCGACGCGCGTCGGCTCCAGCTTCGTACGGTACTGCATGTGCGGCTTGCCGACGTCGCTCCACGTCGTGTCACCGCCGACGCCCCACTGCGCCGCGTCGATCAGCAACGATACCTGACCGTGCGGCACGATGTCGCTCGACTTCCACGTCCCCGGCGCGCGGCGGTAGAGGTCGGTGTACGGAAAGGCGAGCGCGTTCATCATCAGCGGCGTCTCGCCGACGACCCTCAAGCCGTTGCCTGCACCCGACAATTCCATCCAGCGGACATCGACCTTGTTGCCGGTATCCTGCGGCCGCATGAAATCGTGGTCCTGCTCCGCGATCGCGCCGCGCCAAAGGCCGATCGGGGCACTGGTCTTGCGATCGACATAGCTTTCGTGCGGCCCGCGCCCGTACCACTCGACCGTCTTGATGCTGGTCGGCATCGCATATTGCAGGCCGACGCGGATCGGCGGCGGCAGATCGCTCTTCAGCGGCGTCAGTTCGCCCGCGACCGCGACCGATCCGTCGCCCGCCATCGTATAGGTAGTGACGAAGCGCACCGCGCCCGCCCCCATCTCGTGATCGACGACGATCTCCGCGCCCGCATCGGTCTTGCGCACCGTGATCGAGCGCACCTGACGCTCGTCGTTGAAGCCCTTCCACGGCGCGACCAGCGCGATGACTCCGTTGGCGGTGTCGTTGTCGGTTTCCGCGCGCCAGAAATGGGGCGCGCCGCCGGTCGCGAGCATTGCGCCGCCGCGGGCATAGCCGTCGACCAGTCCGGTCTTGCGATCGATCGTCAGGCTGGCGCCGCTCGCCGACAACCGCACCACATCGGCGGCATCGCGCACCGTCACCGCACCGCCGCGCGCGACGACCGGCTTCGGCGTGCTGCCCAGCGCGAACTGCTCCCATCCGACCGTGTAGCCGGCGGGTACCAGCGGCACCGCGTTCGCCTTAGCGCGGGCGCGGACGGTCACCAGATACTCCGCACCCGGCTTGCGCGTGAAGGCAGGCAGTGGCAGCGTCACGACCTCCGCAGACCGTGCGGCAAGCGTGATCGCCGGCAGCGCGCCCTGCGCCACGGCGACGCCGTCCTCCTCCACGACCCAGTCGAAGTCGAAACCGGACAGGTCGCGGAAGTCGTGCCGGTTGCGCACCGTGACGCGGCCGGTCGCGGGATCGAACCCCTCGAACTGGATCGGCGAGAGGACCTTCTGGACCTCGTACAGTTGCGGATTGGGCGTGCGGTCGGGCTGGTTCAGGCCGTCGCCGAACTCGATATCGCCGCCGGGGTTCGGGCCGTACTCGCCGCCGTCGCCCCAATAGCGTCGGCCTTCCTTGTTATAACGGTACATCGACTGGTCCACCCAGTCCCAGATGAAGCCGCCCTGCAACTTGTCGTATTTGTAGA
The DNA here is from genome assembly GCF_001423765.1 of Sphingomonas sp. Leaf343. GTDB lineage: Bacteria > Pseudomonadota > Alphaproteobacteria > Sphingomonadales > Sphingomonadaceae > Sphingomonas. The sequence continues at coordinate 118,223 of NZ_LMPG01000001.1, read as the reverse complement.
TGGTGTCCCAGTAATCCTTGAAGTTGCCGCCCGAATTGCCCTGCATATGGGCGTATTCGCACTGGATCATCGGCTGGGTACGGGTCGGGTCCGTCGCCCAGTCCACCATCTTCTCGATGTCGTCGTACATCGGCGCGTAGATATCCACGAAACCGTTGGGCGCGTGATTCCAGTCGAGCGTACCCCAGCCCAGATACGAGATCAGTCGCGAGGGATCGCGGCGACGCGCGGCGGCGGCGGCCTTCTCGAAGTTGGGACCGATGCCGGCTTCGTTGCCCAGCGACCAGAAGATGATCGACGGGTGGTTCTTGTCGCGCTCGACCATGTTGGTCACGCGGCTGACATGTGCGCCCTCCCACGCCGGGTCGAAGCCGATCTGCAGTTTCGGGCGAAGCTCCGGGTGCTTGTTCGCGTAATCCATATACGCGTGGCTCTCGATATTGGCCTCGTCCATCACGTACAGGCCGTATTCGTCGGCAAGGTCGTACCAGCGCGGATCGTTCGGATAATGCGAGGTGCGCACCGCGTTGATGTTGTTGCGCTTCATCAACTCGATATCGCGGCGCATCGATGCTTCGGAGATGACGTGGAACGTCTCCGGATCATGCTCGTGACGGTTGACGCCGCGGATCATGATCTGGCGGCCATTGACCATCACGCGGCCGTTCTTGATCTCGACGGTGCGGAACCCGATCCGCTGCGGCGTGGCCTGGATGACGGTGCCGTCGGCGTCGAGCAATTCGACCATGAGGTTATACAGATTGGGCGTCTCCGCCGACCACGCCCGTACTCCGGGCACCGGCGCGGCCAGCGTCACGGTGCGCTCGGCCCGGCCGGGGGCGATGCGCGCCTCCTTCACCAGCACCGGCGTCGTGCCGTCCATCAGCGTCATGCGCGCGGTCATCGGCTTCGTGGAGGCCGTCACCGCCAGTTCCGTCGCCAGCGTGCCGTTGCGGTAGGATGCGTCGAGCCCCGCCTTCACGAACAGGTCGCGCAAGCGCGCCTTTGGTGCGGCGACCATATAGACCGACCGCTCGATCCCCGACACACGCCAGAAATCCTGATCCTCGATATAGCTGCCGTCCGACCAGCGATGCACCTGGATCGCCACCGTGTTGCGGCCCGGCTTCACCAGCCGCGTGACGTCGAAGTCGCTGGGAAGCTTGGAATCCTCCGAATAGCCGGCCTCCTGTCCGTTGACCCACACGCGGTAGGCGGAACCGGCGGCGCCGATGTGCAGGATCACATCCTCCCCCGCCCAGCCGGCAGGCAGGTCGATATCGCGCCGGTACGAACCGACCGGGTTGGTCGCGTGGGGGATCAGCGGGCGGTTGGCGGGGAACGGATAGGTGATGTTGTTGTAGCGCGGCTGGTCGTAACCCTCGGTCTGCCAGTCGGCCGGGACCTTGATGCTCTTCCACGCGGCGACATCGTAATCGGGCCGCTCGAACCCGGCCGGCACGGCGTCGGACGAGGGGGAGAACGCGAATTTCCACTGGCCGTCGAGCGACAGATAGCGCGACGACCTGGTCATGTCGCCGGCGGTCGCCGCGGCGAGGCTTTCGTACGGGAAATGCGTCGCGCTGGCGGGCATCTTGCCGCGCGCGAACACCGCCGGGTTTTCCCAGTCGGGACGGGCGGGATCGACCTGCACCGGCTGGACACGCGGCGCGCCGTCCTGCGCAACCGCAGCCGCCGTCACTGCGAGGAGCGAACCGCTCGCCAGAATGGTCCAGTGCTTCAAAACGTCTCTCCCTGCCCGCGGCCTCACCAGCCTGCTGATCTTGTATGACAATACAGATGAAATAGGGTTGCGCAACTGGTAGGCAGTGCCTGCCCGAACGATTGCAGACGCCATTTGGATGGCGGGAGAGGTACCGAATGACGATGTCACGCCGCACGATCCTGGCCGCCACGCTGGCCTCCCTGACGGCCGCGCCCGCGCTGGCGGCAGACCCGGCGGTAACGCTGCCGATCCGCGTCGATATCGAGCATCCGGGAACGGCGTTCGAGGGATGGGGCACCGCGCTGGCATGGTTCGCGAGCATCACCGGCGGGTATCCGGATGCGACCCGCAACCGGCTGGCGGACCTGTTCTATGGGCAGGACGGGCTCGGCTGGACGATCGCGCGGTATAATATTGGCGGTGGCAACCCGCCGGGCACGTCGGGCTATCTGCGCGTCGGTGGCGCGATCCCCGGCTTCTGGCGGCAACCCGCGGGGACGACGGGCAACAACTGGTGGCGGGCGGACGATGCGCGGATGTGGGACTGGTCCGCCGACGCGTCGCAACGCTGGTGGCTGGACGCGATCCGGGTGCGCGTGAAGACGCCGATCTACGAGGCGTTCTCCAACTCGCCCCCCTGGTTCATGACGGTCAGCGGCAAGGTGTCGGGCGCGGAAAAGGCGACCGACGACAATCTTCGCCGCGGCCACGAGCCAGCCTTTGCGACCTATCTGGCGCGCGTGGTCGAGGAATTGCAGCGCCGCCACCGGATCGCGTTCCGCACACTGTCGCCGGTCAACGAACCCAATACCGATTACTGGTTCGCCGCGAACAAGCAGGAGGGGGCGCACTGGTCGCCGGCGCGGCAGGCGATGATGATCGACGCCAGCGACGCGGCGCTGAAGACGCGCGGGCTGAAGACCGTCGTCTCCGCCCCCGACGAGACGAGTTCGAACCTGTTCCTCGACGACTGGGCCGGCTACCCGGCCGCGACGCGGGCGCGGATCGGGCAATTGAACGTCCACTCCTACGGAACGCTGAATCAAAGCGGGGTGCGCGATGCGGCGCGAGCGGCCAACATCCGGTTGTGGATGTCGGAAGTCGACCTGTCCGCCGACAAGACGGTGGAGGATTTCACCGACATCCGCCCGGCGCTGGCGCTCGGCGAGCGGATCGTCGGCGACCTGAAGAAGCTGGAGCCGGCCGCCTGGGTGTTCTGGCAGGCGGTCGAGGACGACAGCGCACGCGATGGCAAGCCGGGATCGAACTGGGGTCTCATCAAGATGGACCTGCGCGCCCCCGCCGCCGGGCCGCACCGGATCACCATCACGCCCAAATACTGGGCGATGGCGAACTTCAGCCGCTATATCCGGCCAGGAATGAAGCTCGTCCGTGTCGATGATGTCGACAGCGTCGCGGCGATGAATGCCGACGGGAGCGAGATGGCGCTGGTCCACGTCAATCCCGGCTGGTCGCCACGCAATCTCGTGCTGGCGCTTCCCGGCCAATGGCGCGTCGATACGATCGTGACCGATGCCGCGCACAAGGCGGAGACGACCGGATCGATGCAGGCATGCGGCACGATCCGCTCGGTCGCGCCGCCGCGGGGGATCACGACGCTGAGCCTGGTGCGGACCGCGACCCGCTGCTGACTGGCTATTCGGCGGCGGTCGTATCCATGTCGCCGCCGGGCATCGCGACGCCGCGGTGAATGCGAACGCCGGACATGGCGGCGAGCTTCACGGGTTCGGCAGCGACTGCGGCGGCGGCGGCGGTCGGTTCTGCGGCGGCAGCAAACTCGGCCGTGCCGCGATGGATCGCCACCCCGTGCGCGGTATCGCCGCTCGGCTGCGGATCGGCGGCGGCGAGCAGCGTGTCGGTGCCCGGCTCCACGCCCGCATAACGCTGGCGCAGGCTGAGCGCGCCCGCCATCGCGCCGCGCCAGCGATAGAAGATATGCGCGCCGATCTGGCCGATGCGCGACAGGCTGGGTGCCCACCAGGGCGATACGGCGAAGGTGTGATAGAAGGTTGCGACACCGACCGGCGCATAGACCGCGCCATCCAGCGCGGCGGCGGCGACGCGGCGGGCGCGCTCCCACGAACCGATGTCCCGCGGCCGGTCCATCGATCCGTCGCAGGCGAAGCTGAACTGGCACCCCTTGGACGAGCGTTGATACACCACACCGCAAACGCTGGACGGAAAGGCACGGTCACGCACCCGGTTCAGCACGACCTGCGCGACGGCGCGCTGGCCGTCGTCCGTTTCGGATCGCGCCTCGTAGTAGATCGCGGATGTCAGGCAGTCCTCGGCGCGGTTCGCGTCCGACAGCGAGCGGGCGGCGGACGTGAACGGCTCGGCGGGCGCGGCAGGGGTGCCGACCGTCGCCTCGGGCTGCTGGTCCGGCGTCAGGCCGAAATCGGCCAGCAACTTCGCCTGCGCCTTCGACAGGGCGGGCGGCGGCACTGCCTGCACCACCCGCACCCGCTGTTCCGGGGTGCAGCCCGTGGCGGCCACGGTGGCGGCGATCGACAGGCTGAGGCGGCATCGCATGGCTGCGGACTACCGGGATATGGTTGACCACCCGTTAAAGACCCGCGCTTATTGTGCGCCGCAACATAAATCCCATATCCTGCTGGACGACGGTCGCGTGAGCGGCTCACCTTGAGGAGCAGACATGCGACGTATCTCCGACACGCTGGCCCGCCTCGCCAGGTTCCAGCCGCCTTCGATGCCGACCGCCGGCAGCGACCGGCTCGACACGCTAGCCGACTTCGGCAGCAATCCCGGCGACTTGCACGCGAGGCTGTATGTGCCCGACGGTCTGAAGCCGGGTGCGGCGCTGGTCGTGGCGCTGCACGGCTGTACGCAGACCGCCGCGGGCTACGACCACGGCACCGGCTGGTCGGCGCTGGCGGATGCAGAGGGCTTCGTCGTGCTGCTGCCGGAACAGAAGCGCGGCAACAACGGCAATATGTGTTTCAACTGGTTCGAGCCGGGCGACATCCGCCGCACCGGCGGCGAGGCCGAGTCGATCGCGCAGATGATCCGCACGACGATCTCCCGTCACGGCATCGATCCGGCCCGCGTCTTCGTCACCGGCCTGTCGGCGGGCGGGGCAATGACGGCGGTGATGCTCGCGACCTGGCCGGAGCTGTTCGCGGGCGGCGCGATCATCGGCGGCCTGCCCTATGGCAGCGCATCGAACGTGTCGCAGGCGCTCGACCGGATGCGCGGCCACGGACTGGCCGGTGACGATGTAGCCGCCGACGCGGTGCGCGCCGCTGGCGGGGCCACGCGCTGGCCACGCGTTTCGGTGTGGCACGGCAGCGCGGACTCGACCGTCACCGCGGCCAATATGGACCGCCTGACCGGCCAATGGCGCACCGTCCACGGACTTCCTGCCGCCGTGAGCCGGGTCGAAACGGGACCACGCTGGGAACGCCGCGTGTGGGCGGACGCCGCGGGGCGCGATGCGGTCGAGCAATGGGCGATCGCCGGCATGGGCCACGGCGTGCCCGTCGATCCCGCCGCGCTGGGACATGCGGGACCGTACATGCTGGATGTCGGCCTCTCCAGCACGCTGGCGATCGCGCGATCCTGGGGCCTGACGGAGCAGGTGAGCGTCGAGCGGACGGGAGAGGAGCCGGCGAAGGCTTCGGCCTTTCCGGAGATGCCGTCGCTGGGGTCGATGCCGGCCGGTGTGCAGGACACGATCGACCGCGCGATGCGCGCGGCGGGACTGATGCGGTAACCTGCCATCGATCGACGTTCTCCCTTGAAGGCGGAGCCCAGTTCTGCCTGACCAGTGTCATATGCGCAGGCACTGGGTTCCCGCCTTCGCAGGAACACATGAGAAATCACCCTCGCCGGTATCCGACATTACCGCTCACCCCTTGCCTCCCGCCCCGCCCCGATAGAGGACGGCACCAAGGGAGAGCCGGATTGGCGAGCGTAAGCGTTTCAGGTCTGGCGAAAAGCTTCGGCGACACACACGTCCTTTCGCCGACCGACCTGACGATTGAGGATGGCGAGTTCGTCGTCATCGTCGGCCCCTCAGGCTGCGGCAAGTCGACGCTGCTGCGGCTGATCGCCGGGCTGGAAACGCCGGACGCGGGCCATATCGCGATCGGCGGCCGCGACGTCACCGATGCCGCTCCGGCGGATCGCGGCGTGGCGATGGTGTTCCAGTCCTATGCGCTCTACCCGCATCTGACCGTCGCCGGGAACATCGCCTTCCCCCTGAAGGTCGCAGGAAGGGCAAATGCGGAAATCGCCGAACGGGTCGCTGCCGTCGCGGCGTCGCTGGACCTGACCGACCTGCTCGACCGCAAGCCGCGCGCTCTGTCGGGCGGTCAACGTCAGCGCGTGTCGATCGCCCGCGCGATCGTCCGCCAGCCGCAGGTGCTGCTGCTCGACGAGCCGCTGTCGAACCTCGACAGCGAGTTGCGCGTGCGAATGCGGCACGAGTTCGCGCGGCTGCACCAGCAACTCGGCGCGACGATGATCTACGTCACGCACGACCAGCTGGAGGCGATGACGCTGGCGAACCGGATCGTCGTGATGGCGAAGGGCCGCGTCGAGCAGGTCGGCGCGCCGCTCGAGCTCTATGCCCGTCCCGCCAATCTGGCGGTGGCGAAGGCGATCGGGTCGCCGGCCATGAACCTGATCCCGGTGACGGTGGTCGCCCCAGGCGCGGTGCGACTGCCGGACGGCGCGGTCGTGACCGTTGCGGCGCAAGGCATCGTGGGCGGGCAGGCGACGCTCGGCATCCGGCCGGAGCATCTGTTCGCCGCCGACGGCGGGCCGATCGCCGGCGCGGTGGAGCTGTTCGAGCGGCTCGGCCCGCTGTCGTTCGCACATCTCGGCACGCGGCCGGACCCGATCGTCGCGCAATTGCCGGGGGATCGCCGCGTCGCGCTGGGCGAGACGTTGCGGTTCGGGGTCAATCCGGCCGACACGCAGCTGTTCGATGCGGAGGGCCGCGCCCTCACCCCTTGATGCTGCCGCCCAGCAGCCCGCCGATGTAATAGCGTTGCAGCGCGAGGAAGAGCAGCAGCACCGGCATCGTCGTCACCACCGCGCTCGCCATCATCAGCTCGCCGTCCGCCGCATGTTCGCGCGCAATCGCCGCCACTGCCACGGGCAGCGTGTAGAGGTGCTGGTCCGCGAGCACGATCAGCGGCCACAGGAAGTCGTTCCAGCTACCGAGAAACATGAACAGCGCCAGCGTGACGGTGACCGGCGTCAGCAGCGGCAGCACGATCGTGCGGAAGATGCGCGCCTCGCTCGCGCCGTCCAGCCGCGCCGCGTCGATCATCTCGTCCGGGATCGCCAGCGTCGCCTGCCGCACGAACAGCACCGCGAAGATACCCGCCAGCGAGGGCAGGATGACGCCCGCATAGCTGTTGATGAGACCAAGCTGCTTGAAGATCAGGAACAGCGGCAGCATTGCCACCTGCCCCGGCACCACCAGCGACGCGATCAGCAGTTTCAGCAGCCGTTCGCGCCCCCGGAACCGCAGCTTGGCGAAGGCATAGCCGGCGGGCACCGTCAGTAGCAGGCCGAGCAGCGTCGACATCGCCGCCACGAACAGGCTGTTGCCGATCGCCGGCACGATCCGGTAATCGAACCACGCGCCGTCGATCAGTCGCCGGGCGAGCAACTCGTAGTAATTCTCCAGACTCCAGCGGCTCGGCCAGAACGGCGGCGGGAATGCGTTCGACTCCCCGCGCGGCATGAACGACACGGTCACCATCCACGCCAGCGGCAGCGTCACGACCAATGTCATCGCCGCAACCAATGCGTTGGTCAGGATCGCTCCAATCCTGAAACGGGGCGCTGTCACAGCCATTCGTACCGCCGCCCGATCCGCGCCTGGATAAAAGTCAGGATCAGGATCAGCACGAACAGCACGAACGCCACCGCCGATGCGCGACCGAGATTCCACCACGTGAACCCCTCCTGATACATGAAGTACAGCACCGTCGTGGTGCTCTGCGCCGGGCCGCCCAGCGTCATGACGTACGGCTCGGCGAAGATCTGGAGAAAGCCCGCGACGCTCATCACCGCCGCCAGCAGCAGCGTCGGCCCGATCGCCGGCAGCGTAACGTGACGGAACCGTGCCCACCGCCCTGCCCCGTCCAGCCGCGCCGCCTCCATCAGGTCGCCGGGCACCGCCGACAACGCGGCGGTGAAGACGATCATATTGTACCCGAAGATCTTCCACGTCACGAAGATCATGATCGCCGGGATCGACGCGTGCGGATCGCCCAGCCAGTCGACCGGCGGAATGCCGACCCAGCCCAGCGCGTAATTGACCAGCCCGAACCGCGTGTTCAGCAGGAACCGCCAGACGACCGCGGTCGCGACGACGCTGGTGACGTAGGGCGCGAACAGCAGCACGCGCCACAGCGGCTTCCACCGCACCGTCTTCGCATCGAGCAGCAGCGCGGTCGCCAGGGACAGCCCGATCGCCGCGGGCACGCCGAGCAGTGCGAACAAAGCGGTATTGGCGAGCGAGCGCCAGAACAGCGGCGTCCGCGCGAGATCGGTGAAGTTGCCGAACCCGACGAAGCCGAGGTTCGACCAGTCCGCCAGCGCGTAGAGGCTGTAGTCGGTGACGCTGAGCGCCAGCGCCAGCACGGTCGGCAGCACCAGCACGAGCAGGATGATCGCCAATACCGGCGCGGTGAACATCCACGCGACGCGTTCCTGACGCGTCATGCCAGCCTCCCCGCCTGCACCAGCGCGCGGCGCTTCGCGAGCAACTGGTCGACGCGGCGGTCCATCGTCGCCAGCCCCTCGTCGATCGTCATCAGGTGGCGGACGACGCGTTCGGCGATCAACTGCACCTCGATGCGGACGCGCTCCCACTCGACGATGTTGGGGTCGACGGACACGTCGAGCATCTGCGCGGCGAACGGCGCCAGCGCGGGCGCGGTCAGTTGCGGGTCCGACCACGCGCTGCGCCGCGCCGGCAAATTGCCGATCAGCGTCTGGAACCGCAACTCCGTCGCCGCGGAGGTCATGTGTCGTACCAGCGCCCACGCCGCATCCGGCCGCGTCGAGGTGCGCGACACCGCCAGCGCCGCACTGACCCCCGACACCGGACCGGGACCGCGCGGACCGGGCATCCGCGCGACGCCCCAGCGATCGGCGGCGATCTCGCTGCGGCGGCGATGCAGGTCGAGCAGCAGCGACGGGCCGCTGGGATAGATCGCGAAATACCCCTGAGCGAAGGCGGCGAGCGGGTCCTGCATCTCGGTCGACACGATCGGCGGCGCGAGCCCCTCGTCGAACAGCGAGCGGTAGAAGGACAGCGCCTCGCGAAATGCCGGGTTCCGGAAATTGCCGCGCGTATCGCGCTCGCGCAGCAGCGGCGTGCCGGTCTGGCTGGCGAAGGTGAACAGCGCGTCCCACCAGTTCAGCAGCATCAGGAACGCGTAATCGTCCGGCCGCCGCCGCTTCAGCCGCCGGCCCATCTCGCGCCAGCCCGCCCAGCCCTCCGGCGGCGCACCATAGCCAGCGTCGGCGAGCAGATCTCGGCGATAGAATTGCACCTGCGGCGCGACCGACCACGGCACCGCATGCGCGACGCCGCCCTGTTCGACGGTGGCCAGCGTCGCGGGGAACAAATCCGCCAGCAACGCACCGTCCGCTACGGGCGCGATCGCGCCGACCAACGCGAACTCGCCCACCCAGCCGTTCGGCAGCATCATTACGTCGGGCAGCGCGCCACCGGCATGCGCCGTCAGCAGTTTCTCGTGCGCGGCGGTCCAGGGTAGCGACTGCACCTCCACCGATATGCCGGTCGTGCGGGTGAAGGCGGGCATCAGATGGGGCGAATAATCCCCCTCGTAGCTCATCGCCCACAGCCGCAGCGCGTTCGGATCGCGGCGCGCGGTGCAGGCAACCAGCCCGGTCGCCGCCGCTCCGGCCAGCACACCCCGTCGCGTAACGCCGCCGCTGCGCTCGTGCCCGCACCCCATTTGCGCTTTGTGACAGGCAGGCTCCGCACCGGCCAGCATCAAGTGATGATCCATGTTTCTTCTCAAGGATTTGGCAGCGGTCGGACACGATCCAGTTGATTGATCGCATGACGTCGACCGTCCACCCCTGCGGCTAGGACGACGGCCAAGGGGCTGCGTCGGCAGGGGAAGACCACATGACCTCGTTCCGTTTCCGCGCCTGGCTGGCCGGCACCGCCGCCGTGATCGCGATGCCGCTCCACGCCCAGACCGTAGCTGCGCCCGCACCCGCTCAGGACGCAGCGGCCGAGACGCCGCAGGCCGAGCCGGACGCCGCCGACATCGTCGTCACGGGATCGCGCATCGTGCGGCCGGACTTCGCCGCGCCCAACCCGATCGTGTCGTTCGATGCGGCCAACATCCAGCAGTCGGGCAACACCAACGTCACCAACTTCCTGCAACGCGTGCCCGCGCTGACCAACTCGGTCGACAGCACGCAGACGGCGGGATCGGACCGGCTGAATTCGCAGCCGTTCGGCGCGGCGGGGCTGAACCTGCTCGACCTGCGCGGTCTGGGGCCGGCGCGGACCCTGGTGCTGGTCAACGGCCGCCGGCACGTCGCGGGCCAGATCAACTCCGCCGCAGTCGATATCAATTCCATCCCGACCGACCTGATCGAGCGGGTCGACGTGCTGACCGGCAGCGCGTCGGCGGTCTACGGCGCGGACGGCGTCACCGGCGTCGTCAACTTCATCCTGAAGCGCGATTTCGAAGGCGTGTCGGCGCGCAGCCAGTTCGGTATCTCCCAGCGGGGCGACGCGGCCAATCGGTTTGCATCGATTCAGGCGGGGCAGAATTTCGGCGACGGGAGCGGCAACGTCACCGTCGCGTACGAATATAACGCCGACGATCCGCTGGCGAACGACGACCGGTCCTACCTGCGTCAGAACCGCCGCCGCTACCTGATCCCCAACGATGCCGATGTCGGCGACGATCCGAACGTGCCCGACAACGTGCTGCAGGGCGATCTGCGCTATCCGGGCGAGTCGCCCTTCGGCCTGATCGACGTCGCCGGCACGCTGTTCCGTGGCGACGGCCAGCTCTATAATCCCGGCACCCCCGCCGCCTTCTACGCCACCGGTGGCGACGCGACGCCGGTCGCGGGCTTCGTGGGCGACCTGCTGCCGCGCATCCGCCGCCACGGCGCGAACATACTGACGCATTACGATTTCAGCGACGCGGCCAAGCTGTCGCTGGAGGGCAAGTTCGTGCAGGTGCGCGCGACCACGTTCGACAGCCCGACCGGTAATTACCCCGCCACCTTCACGCTCGACAACGCTTTCCTGCCCGCCAGCATCCGCAACGCCGCGCTTGCCGCCGGGCTGACCAGCGTGTCGTCGGTGCGCGACAATCTGGATTTCGGGCGTCACGGCGAAAGCGACCGGCGGCAGACGTGGCGCGGCGTCGCGGACCTGACCGGCCGCATCTCCGACCACGCCACTTACGACATGTATTACACCTATGGCCGCACCGACGTCCGCATCACCAAGATCAACGACCGGCTGAATGACCGCTACCTCGCGGCGCTGGACGCGGTGATCGATCCGGCGACGGGCCGCGCGACGTGTCGGTCCAACCTGAACCCCGCCGCGTTGCAGACGCCCGCGGTCACTTTCACCCCCGGCGCAAGCAGCGGCTGCATCCCGATCAACACGTTCGGCGCGGGCACCGCCGACCCGGCCAGCCTCGACTTCTTCCAGCTCGACAACAGCAGCGCGGCGCGGATCGAGCAGCATGTCGTCAACGCGTCGATCACCGGCGATCTCGGCCAGTTCTTTCGCCTGCCCGGTGGCCCGGTCCAATTCGCGACCGGCGCGGAATATCGCAAGGAACGCAGCAGCTTCTCGCCCAACGATTACCTGACGCGCGGCCTGTTCTACCAATATGACGAGTTCGTGATCCCGTCGCCGTCGCGTGGCGCGTTCGACGTGTGGGAAGCATTCGGAGAGGTGAACGCACCCATCCTGGAGGGGAAGCGCTTCGCCGAGACGCTGTCGGTCGGCGCCGCGGGCCGCTATTCCGATTACTCGACGATCGGCTCGACCCGCGCCTACCAGTTCAACGGTGTTTACGCCCCCATCCGCGACCTCAGCTTCCGCGGCAGTTACGGGGAGGCGGTGCGCGCGCCCAATATCGGCGAGTTGTTCACGCCGCTGACCGGGGCCAGCAGCTTCTTCACCGACCCCTGCTATCCGGAGCAGCGCGGCAACGGCACCGCCACACGCGCCGCCAATTGCGCTGCGCTGATCGCCGCGGCGGGCGGCACGCTCGGCAGCTTCACCGCCGCCAACAACCCCAATGCGGTGTCGTTCATCCCCGGATCGCAGCAGGGTAATCCCGACCTGCGCGAGGAAACGGCGCGGACCTGGACCGCCGGCGCGGTGCTGCGCCCTCGCTTCGTCCCCGGCCTGACAATCGCGGCGGACTGGTACGACATCCGCCTGCGCAACGCGATCAGCACGCCGGGCGCGCAGACGATCGCGGAGCTGTGCGTCGATCAGCCGACCGTCGACAACGTCTATTGCGCCGCGATCAGCCGGCAGCAGGGCACGGGTTATATCAGTGGCTTCACCGTGCAGCCGCAGAACGTCTCGCGCTTCCGCACCGCCGGCCTCGATCTCAACATCGCCTATCGCCTGCGCGCGGGCCGGGCCGGCGATTTCGACATCCGGTTCGTCGGCGGTTACCTGTACCGGCTGGACACGGTCGCCACGCCGGGGGCGCAGGTCGAGGATCAGGTCGATCAGCCTGGGCGGCCCAAATACAACTTCGTCTTGTCGCCGAGCTGGACGCTGGAGGGTCTGACGCTGAGCTACAATCTGCGCTGGTTCGACCGCGTCCGTCGTTTCTCGAAGAACACGACCGCCAACAATCCCGATTACGCCCCCGCCGATCTGCTTCGCTACAACGAGCTGTGGCAGCATGACGTGCAGGTCCAGTATGCGCTGCCGGGCGGCTTTGCGCTCTATGGCGGCGTCAACAATCTGGCGGATCGCAAACCGGACGAAGACAGCTACGATTTGCCCATTCCCTCGCTGGGCCGGTATTTCTACATGGGCGCGAAGGTCCGTTTCGGCGGGCGTTAACCCCTCTCCTGCCAAGCGATATTATGCCCCATAACGATCCGATCCCGCTCGCCCCCGTTCTGCCTGCTTACGACGTCGTCATCCCGTGTTTCGACCGGGCGCATGTCGTGGCGGATGCGGTGGCGAGCGTCCTCGCGCAATCGCAGCCGCCCGCGCGGATCGTGATCGTCGACGACGGGTCGCGCGACGCCAGCGGAGCGGTGATCCGCGGGCTGGCGGCACGGCACGCCAGCGTCGAGGCGATGGTGCTGCCCCGCAATGCCGGCGCGTCGAACGCGCGCAACGTCGGGGCGGCGCTGTGTTCGTCGCCGTGGATCGCCTTCCTCGACAGCGACGACGTGTGGCTGCCGGGTGCGGCGGCGGCGTTGCTCGCATGGCCGGTGACGGAAACGGCGGACGTGATCGTCGGCCGCTTCGCGCGGGTCGAGGGTGGCGGGGCACCGGGGCAGCCGGAATGCGGCTGGGATGGCGACGACATCCGCCGCGCGCTGACCACCGGCGGCGTGATCGGGCCGAGCTGGTCGATCGTCCGCCGTGCGACGTTCGACACGGTCGCGGGGTTCGATCCCAGCTTCCACAACTGCAACGACTGGGACTTCTACACGCGCGCCGCGGCTGCGGGAGCCGGCTTCGCACGGATCGAGCCGACCGTGGCGCTGTACCGCACGGTCGCCGGCCACCGGCTGGTCGCCGACCACGCGATCGGCGTGCGGAACGCCGCGCGCGTGCTGGCGCATCCCTATCTGGCGGATCTGGTCGCCAGCTGAGGGTTCAGGCGATATGCCGGTAGAGTTCGCGCTCCTCGCGCGCGATCCGGTCGGTCAGCGCGGCGACGATCGCCTGCGTCTCGGTGCAGAAGGCGGGCCACTCCGCCTCCATCCGCGTCGCCGACCAGTTCGTGATATAGGCGTTATACGTCGTTGCCAGCTCGCCCATATCGTCGCTGAATCGCTCTGCCAGCCGCGCCGCGACGGGGTCCGATCCGCTGCGAAGCTTCGGATACAGCAGCTTGTCCTCCTTCGCGAGGTGCAGCAACAGCTTCCGCGTCAACTCCCACCGCACTCCCGCCACCCCGACGACCGCGGGCCGATCCGCCTGCGCCTGCGCGCCCAGCGCCGACGCCAGCCGGGCCAGCTCGGCATGTTCCCGCGATAGATTGGCTCTGCTCAGCATGGAACGTTCCCTTCGGCCCTCCCGTAGAAGATCCGGCTTGCGGAGCCGTTAATCGCCCGAAGCGGGGACGATCCCGCCGATCGATCCCTCAGGTCAATGCCGCCAGCGCGGCATACCGCCGTGCGTCGATCGGAAAGACCGTGCCGTGGTTCGCGCCGGCGGGGATCGCGATCCGGTTCGACACATCGCGCCACGTCACCAGATCGCGCGACGCCACCGCGCCCCAGCGTTTTTCCGTATAGCGATCGAAGAACACCACGACTTCCCCGTCGATCTCGATCGGGGTCGGTCCCTCGCTCCAGGCGGGGGTGATGGCGTCCGACAACGGACCGTAGGGGCCGCCGGGCGAGGGTGCCTGCGTCCACTGGATGATCTTGCGGACGGGTTCCTTGCGCTCGTCCTTCACGAACATGATCGTGCGACCGTCGCGTTTCAGGAAAGTGCCGTCGATCACGCTGAAACCGGGATCGTAGAATATGCGCGTCGGCGTGAAGGTGACGAAGTCGGCGGTGTCGGTGGCGTACAGCCGGTGGTCGCCCTCCTTGCCCGCTTCCCCGACGGTGCTCGCCCACACGATCGTGAACAGGCGACGACGATCGTCATACACCAGATCGGGTGCCCAGCTGTTCCGCGTGCCCGCGAACGCCGCCATCACCGGCACCGCCCGTTGCGGCGACCACGTCACCAGATCGCGCGAGGCGGCGTGGCCGATCGTCGTGCCCGTCCAGCTCGTCGTCCACACCATGTGGTACAGACCGGTTCGAGGATCGCGCGCGACGCACGGATCGCGCATCAGCCGGTTCTCCCCCACGGTGGGTACCAGCATCGGCACACCACCACGCACCGGGCGGTAGCGATAGCCGTCGTCGCTGATCGCCATCCGCATGCCAGCGCGCCCGTCATCCGCGTTCGCGAAATAACTGAACGCGAAATGCTGCGTCGACCGGGCTGCCAGCGTCGGTCCCGCCAACATGCTGACGGCAAGACCGGCGCATATGTCGCGGCGGGTCGGGATCGTCATCGGCGCATCCACTTCGTCGGCGTCGCGGACACGGTCAGCTCCAGCGCCCCGCCCGCCATGATATCCCCCTGCTTCACGAACGGCGTCGTCAGCGCAACCCCGTTCAGCCGGGCGGAGGCGATGTAGATGCGTCCGGGCTTCCAGTTCCTCGTGCGGATCGTGAAGGTCCGCCCCTCCTCCAGCGTCAGCGTCGCCAGCGGCTGGTGCGGCGCATGCAGATAGAACAGGTCCGTCGTCAGCTTCGGGAACAGGCCGATCCGGTTGAAGACATAGTGCGAACTCATCGCGCCATTATCCTCGTCGCCCGGATAGGCATCGGGCGTGAAGCGGCGGAAGATGCGGTTCGCCCAATAGCTCGCCAGATCGGGACGACCGACATCGCTGAACAGCCACGGCGTCGCGAAACTGGGTTCGTTGGTGATGTCGATCAGGTTGGCGTCCAGCGCATGCCGCAGCCGTTCGACGAACCGGTCACGCCCGCCCATCGCCGTGACCATCCCCGGCAGGTCATGGAGCATCGTGTAGGAATACACCCATGCCGTGCCTTCGTAGAAGCCGACATTCTCGTACTTCTTGCCATCCCAGCCGGTCTTCGGGTCCAGATCCTGAAAGCGACCATCCGCATAGCGCGGGATGATGAAGCCCTTGTATCCGTCGCTGGCGGCATCCGGGTTCCAGACGTTGCGCCAGCTTCCGGAGCGCTTCAGCAGCGCGGCGGCATCGTCGGTGCGACCGGCGGCCCCGGCCAGCTTCGCCGCGTAGAAGTCGTTCAGCGCATAGGCGGGCGTCGACGATCCCGATCGGGCGCGCTGGTTGTCCGGTTCCGGGCTGCGATCGCCGACCGCGAAATAGCCGTCGACCTGATAGCGGGGGCGTCGTTCCTGCCATGCGTTGTGCAGCGCGACCTCGGCGGCCTGTTTCCAGTCGACGCCGGGAACGCCGCGGATCAGTCCTTCGCCCAGCACGTTGTCGATCTCGTCGCCGCCCTGCCCGACCTGATAGTTTCGCCCGGCGATGAACGCGGTGTGCGCCGCGCCATACTTGCGAAAGGTCGCCCCGATCGACGCGATGTTGCTCGCATAGACGCCGGGCCGCAGCAGCGACATCAACGGAAAGCCGGTGTGGTACGTGTCCCACAGCGTATAATAGTCGTCCCAGTGCGGCGTGGCGCGGTCGGCGGCAGGCTGGTCGCGGGTGCGGTCGCGCGGCTGGATGACGCTGTGATACAGCGCGGTGTAGAAGCGGCGCTTGTCCGCTTCCCCCACGCCGTCGATCGTTACGCGGCCGAGTTCCCGGTTCCACGCCGCCTGCGTGGCGATGCGGACCCCGTCGAAATCATAGCCGGGGATATCCTGATCGAGCAACTGCGCGGCGCGTTCGGCGCTGGTGAAGGACACCGCGACCTTCATCATCACCGGTGTTCCCGCGTCGAACTGCCACCAGGCGTTCAGTCTGGTGTCGGCGGGCACGGACGCGCCGGTCGATCCGGATTGCACCTGATCGCCGGCGCGCACGCCCCAGCGCGTCGGCTTCCGGTCGAGCTGCGCGACGAACCAGATGTCGGACTGCGCCGGGTTCCAGTAATCTTTGGCCCGGACCCGTGCGACGATGCGCGCCCGCGCCGGGTCGATCGTCACCTCCGCCCCGGCGCTGCCGAGTTCGCCGCGGATCTTGCGGGTGATGTCGAACACCATCGTCGCGGGCGTACCCGCTGGATAGGCGAAGCGGTAAAGCGCCGCGTTCTCGGCCGGCGTCACCTCGGCGCGGATACCGTACCGCGACAGGGTGACGGCATAGGCGTCCGCCGCCAGCCGCTCGTCCGCCTTCGGCGACAGATGCTGCGCCTCGTCGAATTGCGGTTCACCCGTCTGCGGAGAGACGAGGAACGTGCCGTAGGTGGTTCGCCCGCCCGAGCCTTGCGTATGCAGTTGCGCGAATCCGCTCAGCGGCGCGTCCTTGTCGTACCCCGCATTGCTGCCGATCAGGGTTTCCGGGCTGGGGTGGATCGATCCGGCGGGACGGGTCGGGCCGGGGACGGTATCGCCCTGATCGTCGTTGCCCGTGCCGACGCGTGGATCGACGTAACGGTACAGCTCGCGTGCCTGCTGCGCCTGCGCGATGACCGGAACGCCCAGCGTGGCGACGATCGTGGCGGCGGTGGCGAAACGACGGCTGGTCGACATATTGTGCTCCCGGCCGGTGCGGGGCCGGCGACGTATCGTGGCTAATGGACCGATGGCGGCGTTACCACCGGCTGGGGCTGGCTTGAACATTTACCGAACGGCAGCGGTCCGGAAAAACGGCGCCCCTCCCCGAACGGGAGGGACGCCGAGGTGGGGAACCGGTCTAGAAGGTCGAACGCGCCGTGATCGTGAACGTGCGCCCGTCATAATCGCCGCGACGGATCAGGCGCGGGTCGTTCTCATATTCGATCCGCAGCGCGTTCGTCAGGTTGTAGGCATCGAACGACAGCGACGTCCGCTCGTCGATATTGAGCGAGGCGGACAGATCGAACTGTCCGCGCGACTTCACCGACCGCGCCGCGCCGGTGAACGTGCCCGCCGACGCCAGATCGTACTTGCTGCGGATATTGTAGACCAGGCGGATGCCGCCCAGATCGCCCTCGTAATAGCCGATCAGGTTGGCGTTGTGCTTCGACACGCCAGGCAGCGTGGCGTCCGCGCCGCTCGACGTCTTGCCGCTGATCGTGGTGTAGGCATAGTTGAAGCCGCCACCCAGATGACGCAGCGCACCGGGCAGGAAGTCCAGCGTCTGCTGAAGGTTGAACTCCAGACCGCGGACGGTGACCGGCTTGTCCTGGTTCACAAAACCGGTCGCGGCGACGATGAAGGGCGTCGGCACCGCACCGCCGGTGAAGATCAGGCTGCTTTCGCACCGGTCGCCATTGACGCGCAGCGTGCCCAGGCCAAGCTCGCTGGCATCCGCAGGGCAGAGCTGCTTGGGATCGCTGATATTGGCGATCAGGCCGGTGATCCGCTTCTGGAATCCCGCGACCGAGACGATGCCGTTGGGGCGGTTGTACCATTCCAGCGACAGGTCGAGCGACGTGGAGTCGTACGGCTTCAGGTCGGGATTGCCGAGCGTGACCGAGTAGACGCCGTTGACCGGGTTGCCCACGATCGTCGCCGGCGTGAACTGGCGCGGCTGGGGCCGGACATAGGTCTTGTACGCGGCACCGCGCAGCAGCAGCTTGTCCGTGATGTCGGCGACCGCGATGAACGACGGCAGCAGCTTGCCGTAGTTGCGCGAATAGGTGTTCGTGCGGAAGTCCGACGGCGAACCGATCGTGCCGGTCAGCGAGATGCGATCCAGCGCCTCGATCACGTTGCGTGCCTGTTCATAGCGCAGGCCGCCATTGCCGCGGATACGGACGCCCGCGACCGAAACCTCGTACTTCAACTGCGCGTAGCCGGCCGCGATGTCCGTCTGGTTCGAGAAATTGTAGAGCGCGTAGTTGTTGTCGTTGTAGCGAATGTTGAAACCCAGCGGCGACAGCGCCCCGCCCGGAAACACCTGCACCGGCAGCAGCTTGTCGAACGCATAGTCGAGCGGCGTCGACTGCCAGTTGCTGCTGGTCGTACCTGCCTTGCCGCCGAAGAAATCGCCAACCGGCGGCGCGGTACGCAGGAAGGTGCCGTCGATGTTCTGCGTCTGGATACCGAACGCAGAGGTGCGATAGCCCTCGGACGTGAACTTGTTGTGTTCAAAGCGGAAGCCGGCCTGGATACCGCTCAGCACGCTACCCTCGAAGCTGCGCTCCACATCCCATTGATAGGCGAGCAGGTCGGTCTGGGCGTAGCTCTGGGTGCCCGTCACCTGCAAACGCTGGCGGCGGTTGGCGGCCACGGGGGAGTCGTAATATTGCGTCGGGTCGGACACGCCACCCCAATACCAGCCGTTCGGCACGACGCTGGAGACGAGCGGATCGGGCGCGATCGTGTAGAACAGGTCGCCGATCTCGCCCGCGCCGGTGCGGATCGTGCCGCTGACGCCGTTGCCGGCCGCGGTCTGCAACCGGTCGAAATCGATCGAGCTTTCTTCCGACCGGTTGTTCGCCTTCGACGCGGTCAGGATGGTGCTCAGCCGCCAGACATCGTCCGACCATTCCGCCTTGCCGTTCAGCCCCCACGCCTTTTGCCGCAACGACAGGCGGCGCGTCGACATGCGCGGATCGGCGGCGTTACGGAAATCATAGTCGGTGACGACGTAGCGACCGTCCGACAACTGGATCGGTGCGCTGGTCGGCGTCAGACTGCTGACGTCGTTGTTGCCGACGATCGAGAAATACTGGTTGGTCTTGGGCAGCTTGCGGTCGGTGTAGAAGCCGGTCAGGCCGACGCGGGTATGATCGTCGGGCTTCCATTCAGCGCCGGCCGCGCCCGTATAGAGGTCGCCGTTGTTGAGCCGCGCATATTGCCGGATCTGCGAGTTGTAGAGCACGCCCGTGGTCGCGGTCGAACCGGTGCACGACGGGCATGCCGCCGAACGCGGATAATAGGCACCCAGCGTCGATGCGTTCGCCTGGGCCTGCGCCGCGGAAAAGGCGGAGTAGCTGTTGAACTGTACCGTATCCCTGCGGAAATTCTCCTTCTTGTACGCCAGCACGCCAAAGACCGCGAAGCTGTCGGAGAAGATGTGGTTGTAGCCGATCGTCGCGGCCGGGGCGAGCTTGTCGCCGAGCTGGTTGTATTCCAGCGCCGCCTTGACGAAGCCACCTTCCTTGCGGCTGAGGGCAGGTGCGATCTGGAGGTCGACATTGCCCGACAGGCCACCGGTCTGCGCATTGGCGAGCGGTGATTTGTCGACGACGATCGCGCTGAAAATATCGGCGTTGAACGCACCGAGCGGCGCGGCCTCGGTCAGGATCGGTTCGGCGAAGGCGACGCCGTTCAGAGTCAGGCGGGCATATTCCCCGGGCAGGCCGCGCAGGTTGATCGTCGCGTTGCGGCCCTCCGCCTCCCGGTTGATCTGGACGCCGGGCACGCGCTGCAGCGCCTCGCCGACGTTGAGGTCCGGGAAGCGGCCCAGACCGTCGGACGAGATGCCGTCGGTGATCGCGACCTCGTTACGCTTCGACCGGATCGCATCCGCATAGCTCTGGCGGAAGCCGTTGACGACGATGTCGCTTTGCGGCGCGTCCAGCGTCTCGGGCTGCGACTGCGGGTCGGCAGCGGTCGACTGGTCGGGGTTGGCGGGCGTCGCGACGGTCGGCGTCGGCGGGTTCGGCTGCACCTCCTGCGCCAACGCTGGCGAGGCAATCATACCAGTTGTCAGGACAGTTGCGCCCAGCAAGGTAACAAGTCGACGATGACGCGGATACACGGCGTAGCTCATAAAAAATCCCCCCCTTCGACATCCGCGTGATCGGTATCTTACGACTCGATCCATCGCGAACAAACGATTGTAATACCTGCCAAAAAAATGACCAAGCGATGATCGTCATCGATTGGTCGACCCTTTTGGCAAGGCCAATTACGGCCGGATGAGCTTTCGTGTCAATGCGACGATCGCTGATTCGAAGGCGACGGGGCCAGTTTCCGCGTCCGCGAACAGGCCGCTCCGCCACCATCTCATGAGACGGCTCCCCCCACAACGGGATGTCGTTAGGGTCGCCCCCGCACCCCGAGCATCATCACGCCTCCCGAAACCGTCAATGCGGCCAGCACCATCAGCACCGCGTCGAAATCCGTCGGGCTCGCCAGCCACCATGTCAGCGGCGGGCCGAGCAGCGAGGGCAGCGTATTCGCCAGATTGAGCAGGCCAAGGTCGCGCCCTCGTCGACGCGGATCGGGCAGCAACTGCATCGCAAAGGCCGAGTGCAGCGCCACGAACACGGCATGACCCATCACGAACATACCGAACATCGTCGCACCGAACATGGGTCCGTCCGCCGCCGCCATGCCCAGCAGACCCGCCGCCGATACGATCGCCGCGCCCAGCAGGAACGGCTTGCGGCGGCGGATGCGGTCTGACAGGCGGCCGACCAGGATCGCTACCGGCAGCGGCGCGACGAAGGCGATCGTCAGGACCTGACCCGCCCGCGTGGCGACAGTCGACGGTGCGTCGCCGGGCGATATGCCGTTCAGGTAATAGAGCAGGTAGACGAACAGCACGCTGCTCGCGACCTGAACCAGCAGCCGGGCGATGAGCGCCACGACCAGGTCGCGCCGGTCCAATCCAGGTGAGCGGACAGCGGCCTCGGCCGGCGCTTCCACGACTGGACTTGCACGGCGGAGCAGCAGCGGCAGGAAACATGCGGTGATCGCCACCGCCACGGCGGCAAGCCGCGCGCCCTCGTTCAGGAACCACGTCGCGACGATCGCCGCGGAGAAGGCGGAGGCGACGGGATTGCCGAGCGAGAGCAGGCCGCCCGCAACGCCCTTGTCACGGTCCGGCACCTCCTCCGCCATCAACGCGAACAAGGGTGACAGCAGCGCGTTGACCGCGAGCTGGAACAGGAGGATCGCCAGCACCAGCGCAATCGGGGTTACGGCGAATGCCACCAGCGCATAGGCGGCGATCGTCGCGATCAGGCCCGCCGCCATCCCGCCGCGCCGACCCTTGCCCCGCTCCAGCGCACGGTCGCCGAGCCAGCCGAACAGGATATTCGCGCCACTCGCGGCCAGCGCACCCGCCACGACCGCAACGGTCAATACGCCGATCCGCGCATCGCCCGCGACGAGATCGGCCTTGATCGGCAGCAACAGCGTCAGCAGCGGCAGATAGGCGACCACCCCACCGATGTTCGCCACCGCGAACGCTGCCAGCCCACCGACCGGCGCCGCGAAGACGCGCCTGTCCGTCCTGCCCGATATTCCATCCTGCAACGCTCGCTCCCCTCCGTGCCCACGCTGTGTCGGCGCATCGGAGGCCGATTGCCAGCGCCGGCGCGCCCGGCGGCCCCAAGCAGGATGCTGATCCACATCATGCTATTGATTTTACAAGGACATTTAGGGGAGCGACCGCGTTCGAAGTGCGTACCCATTACCTGATACAGGAGCGCCCTATGGCTACCCTTCCCAACCAAGTCGTTCAGTCGCTGTTCGTCACCGGCCTGAAGAACGTCCACGGCGTCGAGCATCAGGCGCTGGCGCTGATCGACCGCCAGCTCGACCACCTGGCGGATTATCCCGAGGTCGAGGAGGCGTTGCGCCGGCATCGCGGCGAGACGGAGCAGCAGATCCAGCGGGTCGAGGAGATTCTGTCCGGCTTCGGCGAAACCCATTCGGCGGTGAAGGATTTCGCGCTGTCGATCTCCGGCAATCTCGCCGCGCTGGCGCATGTGTTCGCGCCCGACGAGATCCTGAAGAACAGCTTCGCTAACTATGCGTTCGAGAATTTCGAGGCGGCGAGCTACACGTCGCTGATCGCGCTGGCGGAGGCGGGCAGCTTCGGCGGACCGACCGCGCTGCTGCAGACCTCGCTGCGCGAGGAACGGTCCATGGCCGCTTGGATCGATGAGCATAACGCGCCGCTGACGTTGAAATATGCTGCTCGCCGTGCCGCCGGAGAGACAGCCAGCCATTGAGCGACAGGGCGGCATGCCATGATCTGGCGCTGGCCCTAAGCGGCGGCAACGCGCTGGGGGCCTATCATGGTGGTGTGTACGAGGCGCTGCACGATCACGGACTGGAGCCGGACCGGGTGGCGGGTGCCTCTGCCGGGGCGATCGTCGGGGCGCTGATCTGCGGCAATCGCCGCGAGCAGCGGCTGTCCGCGCTGCAGGCGTTCTGGCAACCGGCATCCCGGCCACCGCTTTTCCCCGCAATGGAAACTTTACGCCGGTCCGCGGCGGCTGCTTCGGTGGCGGCGACCGGACAGCCCGGCCTGTTCACACCGCGTGCCATGACGATGAACATGGAGCCGCCCAGCCTCTACGACACCGCGCTCCTCGCCCGTTCGCTGGAGCAGTTGATCGACTTCGACCGCCTGAACGGCGGATCGCCCCGTTTCACCGCCACCGCCATCGATCTGGACAGCGGCGAGGACGTGATGTTCGACACCGCGCATGATCCGGTTTCGATTGCGCATCTGCGGGCGAGTTGCGCGCTGCCGCCTGCGTTCCCCCCGCAATGGATCGAGGGCCGTCTGATCGCGGATGCGGGCATCTCCGCCAATCTGCCGCTCGATGCGATACTCGCGGAACCCGCCGAACGACCCTTGCTCTGCATCGCGGTCGACCTGCTGCCCCTGCACCGTCCGGCTCCCACCACGGTGACGGAAGCGGCCGAGCGAATGCAGGACCTGATCTTCGCGACGCAAAGCCGACGCGCGATCGCCGCGTGGCAGGCGGTGTTCGACGAACGCGCGGCACGGGGCGATACCGCGTCGGTGACGCTGCTGCACATCGCCTATACGGATCAGGACGAGGAGGTCGTCGGCAAAGCGTTCGACTTCTCGCCGGGATCGGTGCGGGCTCGCTGGCTGGCAGGGCAGCGCGACATGCAGCGGGCGCTGGCCGATCTCGACGCCGGGCGTATCGCGATCGGAGAGCCGGGGCTGACCGCGTATGAGTCGGACCCCGCGGCATCCGGTCCGCCGTTTCTGCGGAAGGTCCGCCATGATCTGGCACCGCGACCGTTCCGCCCGCACATCTGAACGGTCAGGCGTCGAACAGGGGCAGCCCCGTCGCATCCCGGTCGGCGGGATCCTCGAAGTTGGACACGGTGACGCCGACCAGCCGGATGCCGGTTTCAGGCGGGTAGATCGACCGGATCAGGTCGAGGCTGGCGGCACGCAAAATGGCATGGTCGGCCACTGCGCCCGTGTGGCTCCGGCTGCGGGTGATCTGGCGGAAGTCGCGGAACTTGACCTTCACCGTCACGGTCCTCCCGAACATCCGCGCCTTCTCGCACCACGCCCAGACATCGTCGGCCATGCGCAGCACGCCCGCCTCGATCTCCGCCGGTTCGGTCAGGTCGCGATCGAAGGTGGTTTCCGATCCCGACGACTTGCGCACGCGATCGGGGTTGACCGGGCGATCGTCCTCGCCCCGGGCGATCGCGTGATACCAGCCCGCCGAACTCCCGAAATGTCGTTCGAGGAAATCGAGCGACTTGGCCCTCAGGTCTGCCCCCGTTTCGATCCCCAGCCGCTTCATCTTCGCCGCCGTCACTGGCCCGACCCCGTGGAAGCGCGACACCGGCAGCGCCTCGACCCAGTCCGCCCCCATGTCGGGCGTCACCGCGAACTGCCCATTGGGCTTGCGGTGATCGGACGCCAGCTTCGCGAGAAACTTGTTGTACGAAATACCCGCCGATGCGGTCAGCCCCGTCTCCTCCAGGATGCGTGCCCGGATCGCCCTGGCGGTGGCCCAGGCGGTCGGCAGCCCGGCCAGATTGGCGGTCACGTCCAGATACGCTTCGTCCAGCGACAGCGGCTGGATGAGCGGCGTGAACTCCGCAAAGATCGCGTGGATCTGCCGCGACACGGCGCGGTACACGTCGAAGCGCGGCGGTACGAAGATCAGGTCGGGGCACCGGCGCTGCGCGGTCACCGACGGCAATGCGGACTTCACTCCGAACGCACGCGCCTCGTAACTCGCCGCCGCGACCACGCCGCGGGCCGCTCCGTGCCCGACCGCGACGGGCTTGCCGCGCAGCGACGGGTCGTCGCGCTGCTCTACGGACGCGAAGAACGCGTCCATGTCGACATGGATGATCTTGCGTACCGATCCGCCGGGCATGGCCGACCTATAGCAACATCGGAACGGACAGGGAACGCCGCTTTATCAGCCGATTGGGTCGTGGTGGCCCTGCTCGTCGTCCCGCCGATGCGCGGGCAGCAATTGCAATTGCTGTGGCACCGTGCCGACGTCGATATGCTGCTCCGCCAACCGTTGCAGGATCATCAGCAGCGCGCTGCTGCGCGCCGGATAGGATGTCCGCGGGCTCGATGTGTGGGCGAAGCAGTTGAACAGGATGCGGCCGTCGACGATATTGTCGACGAACGCCACCGGCGCGGGATCGTCGAGGATCGAGGGTTCGGCCGCGAACACGTCGAGCACGATCTGGCGGATACGCTGCGGCTCGATATTCAGCGGAACGGAGAACTGCACCTGCAACCGGCCCAGCGCATTCGACATCGTCTTGTTCAGCACCGTCTTCGTAATCAGTTCCGAATTCGGCACGATCAGCGTCGAGTGGTCGGCCAGCTCGATCTCGGTCGATCGTACGCTGATCCGCTTCACGTCGCCCTCGTCGGTGCCGATGCGGACGAGGTCGCCGATCTTCACCGGCCGCTCCGCCAGCAGGATCAGGCCGGACACGAAGTTCTGCGTGATCGCCTGCAAACCGAACCCGATGCCCACCGACAGCGCCGACAGCAGCAGCGCGATCCGCTCCATACCGATGCCGAGCGAGGCGAGGCCCCACAGCACCGCGAGGATGATCGCGATGTACCGCGCGATCATCGCGAACGAATTGCGTGCGCTGACATCCATCGCGGTCGTCGGCAGATACCGGTCGTTCAGCCAGCGCAGGAACAGCCGCGCCAGCGTCAGCCCGACGACGAGGACCAGCACGGCGCGGATGATCGCGCCGGGCGAGATGCTGACATCGCCGACGGTGATGCCGCCGGCGACGGTACCGAACCGCTCGACCGTGCTGTCGATGCCCGACCCGAACGGCGTCAGCAGCATGACGATCGCGACCAGCGCCAGCCCGAGGCGAAGCAGGCCCGACGACAGCACCCCGAACTGGTCGATCGCGCCCGGCCGGATGCCGACGCCGCGCGCCAGGACGTGGCCGGTACGGCTGTCGGCGGAAAAGACCGTCGTCACGACGTCGTCAACGAAGGCGAGCAACAGATAGAAAGTGCCGACGACGATCGCCAGCCACTCGATCGCAATGCGGGTCAGGAACAGGCTGAAGGTGGTGTAGCCTGCCAACAGCGCGCCCGCGCTCGCCAGCGTCACCAGCCAGACGACCAGCGTGACGATCCCGACGCCCGCCCGCGCCGCGCCCGCACCGCTGACGGGCGCGTCGTCCGTCGCCGCCGCCTCCGCCTCGGCGCGGGCACGACTGCGCAGCCGGCCCAGCGTGAACAGCAGGCCGCCGATCGCCAGCAGCCGGACGGCCGCGATCGCCGCATCGGTGACGGCGACGGCGGTCGTGCTCAGCCGCATCGTCTCGACGATGGCGGACAGCAGGATGTCGGCGGAGGTCAGCACCGCCAGCACCCACACCCACGGCATCAGCGCGCGCGCGACATCGTCATCGATCGGCAACAGCCGCCACGAACCTTGGCTGCGCATCAACAGCGCCGCCCCCAGTGCGCCGATGAACGCCCCCATCCCGATCGCGAACACGGCCGCTGTCAGGATCGGATCGACCGTCGCCCCGGTCAGCCCCGACCAGCGCAACCCCTGCACCAGCGCGAGCGCCGCCAGCGTCGGCAGCGCGGTGCCCGTGACCAGCCGCCACATCGCATAGCCGGTGCGGCGGACGCGGTGGCCGGGCGCGGCACCGATCGCATAGCGGCGACCCGCCTCCCGCAGCGCGATGCGCGCCGGCCAGCCGAGCGCGACCGCCGCGACCACGCCGAGCAGCGCGATCCAGACGCCGCCGCCGGACAGGCCACGACCGATGTCCGCCATCACCTGTTCGACGATCCGGGCGACGCGCCCGATGTCGCGCGGCGTCGCCTCCAGCATCGCCGCCCAGAAACCCGGCGTCAGGGGGGACGCATTGCGCGTCGCCCAGCTTCGTCCCAGTTCCGCCGCCTGATCCGCGACGATCCGGTCCGCGAGTTGCTGCGCCTCGACGTTCAGCAGCTTGCCGCGGCGGACGGCGGAGTCGATCGTCGCACGTCGTTGCGCCAGCAGCTTGCGCTGCGCGGCGATGTCGGGCGCATCGACGATGCCCGGGGTGGCCGGGCCGATCTCCGCGATCTTGGCGTCGACCAGCGCCATCTCCGCCTCCAGCGTCGTGGCCATATCGGCGGCGGTGGCGCGGACGGCGGAGAGTCGGTCGGTCAGCGCGGCGCGATCCTCGCGCGTATCGGCGGTATCGGCGGCACGCTCGACCGCGCGGACTTCGCCGGATGCCGTCGACAGGCTGGTGATCGCGCGGCCGACGGGATCGTCGGATTGCGCCGCCAGTGGCACGGCGAGCAGGAACGCGGCGGCGAGATACACCAGCAGCGCGGCGACGA
Organism: Sphingomonas sp. Leaf343; assembly: GCF_001423765.1. Classification (GTDB taxonomy): domain Bacteria; phylum Pseudomonadota; class Alphaproteobacteria; order Sphingomonadales; family Sphingomonadaceae; genus Sphingomonas. Next base: position 91,013 of record NZ_LMPG01000001.1, on the reverse strand, counting down.
ACGGGATAGGGCGACGGGACACGGCCCTCTCCTTAACCGTCCGTCACGCCGGGGGCGACCCCCGCTCCGATTCCGTCAGTCCGCCTTCGGGTTGCCGCCGATCAACTGGCGCACCGTCTCCATCATCACGCGACCGGCACCCTTGTCGCCCTTCGCCATCGACGACATGAACGCCTTCGCCTGCTCGAACGTGACGTGCGGCGGCAGCGGTGCGACCTCCGGATCGGTCTTCACTTCCAGAACCACCGGCCGGTCCGCCGCCAGCGCCCTGTCCCACGCCGCACCGAGCTGCTCCGGATCGTCGAGGAAGATCCCAGTCAGCCCGATCATCTCCGCGAACTGCGAATAGCGCACGTCGGGAATGTCCTGCGTCGTGGCGAAGCGCGGATTGCCCTCCATGACGCGCTGCTCCCAGGTCACCTCGTTCAGATCCTCGTTGTTGAAGACGCAGACGATCAGCCGCGGATCGGCCCAGCGCTGCCAGTATTTCTGGACGGTGATGAGCTCCGCCATATTGTTCATCTGCATCGCGCCGTCGCCGACCAGCGCCACGACGGGCTTATGCGGAAACGCGAACTTCGCCGCGATCGCATAGGGCACCGCCGCACCCATCGACGCCAGCCCGCCCGACAGCGACGATCGCTGGCCGCGTTTCACCTGATAGTCGCGCGCATACCAGTTGGCGCAGGACCCCGAGTCGGAGGTGACGATCGCATCCGCCGGCAGGCGCGGCGACATCTCGTATACGACCCGCTGCGGATTGACCGGGCTGGCGGCGGCGAACGCGCGCTTCTTCAGCGTCTCGTGCCAGTCGGCCATGTCGGCGACGATCCCGTCCAGCCAGCCACGGTCCGTCTTGCGCCGGAGGAACGGCAGCAGCGCGCGCAATGTCTCCGCCGCGCCGCCGTGCAGATTCACCTCCACCGGATAGCGCAGGCCGAGCATGTCGGCGGCGATGTCGATCTGCACCGCCCGCGCCTGCCCGTCCTTCGGCAGGAACTCCGCCCACGGAAAGCCGGTGCCGATCATCAGCAGCGTGTCGCATCCCTCCATCATGTCCGACGACGGCTTCGTGCCGAGCAGCCCGATCGATCCCGTGACGAAGGGCAGGTCGTCGGGCAGCACGTCCTTGCCCAGCAGCGCCTTGGCGACGCCCGCACCGAGCAGGTCGGCGACATGCTCGACCTCCGCCGCCGCCTCGCGCGCACCCGCGCCGATCAGGATGGCGACCTTAGATCCAGCGTTCAGCACCTCGGCGGCCCGGCGCAGGTCCGCGTCCTTCGGCACGACCAATGGCCGCGAATAGCCGGGGCCGGACCGGGTAAAGCCATGCGCGCGCGCCGGCTCCTCCCACGGCTCGTCCTGCACGTCCTTCGGGAAGATCAGTGCGGTGACGGTGTTGCCAGCAATCGCGACGCGCAGGCCCCGGTCGATCAGGTGCCGGATCTGCGCGGGCGCGGCGGCCTCCTGCACGAACGCCGCGACATCGGCGAAGACGCGGTCGAGGTTCAGTTCCTGCTGGTATACTGCCCCGCGGACCGTCGACTCGGCCTGCCCGCAGATCGCCAGCAACGGCGCGTGGTCCAGCTTGGCATCGTACATCCCCGTCAGCATGTGGGTCGCGCCCGGCCCGCCGGTCGACAGGCACACGCCCAGCTCGCCGGTGAACTTTGCATGCGCGGTGGCCATGAACGCGGCCATCTCCTCATGCCGGACCTGGATGAACTCGATCCCCTCGCCTGCCTTTTCCGCGCGCTGCAGCGCGCCGAGCACGCCGTTGATACCGTCGCCGGAGTAACCGTAGATGCGCGTCACGCCCCACGCCTTCAGACGCTCGACGATGAAGTCGCTGGTCGATTTGCTCATGCCGACGTCCTTGCGGTTGTTCGGGTCCAGTACGTCAGGGGAGTCGGGAGGGTTCCGGGCACGCGAGAATGAACACGCTGGACACGAAACATACCTGTCGGTACACAATGCTATTGACGAACGTGTCGCTCCGTTTATATACCGTTCAGTATAGAACGTGACGGCCCCAACGACCGATCGCGTCCCAGCGTAACGCATGGCCCTCGCGGAGTGGGAGGGCCAGCCTGTCCCTTGCCGGAGCGATCCACGGCGCGCGACTGCGTAGCCGATCACACCCCTGTGCCGAATTTCATCCGCCACGGACGCCCCGTCGACACGGGGTCCGCGGGCAACGACCCGCTGCGTCCATCAGACATGATCGAGGGAGATCATCATGGCCCACCAGACTTCCGCCGCCGCCTTTCCGAAGGGAGCCCGCGCATGAACATGTATTCGCCCGTCGAGGCCCGGCAGGATGACGCGTCGCCCGCCCCCGCCAAAACACGCTGGCGCAAGCCGGCGCTGGTGCTGCTGCCTGTCGCCGCCGTCGCGCTCGGCTATACGCTGATCGACCGCGAGGCTCCCGCCGTCGCCGCACCGCCGCCGCCCACCGTCACCGTCTCGCAGCCGCTGGTGCGCGAGGTGAACGAGTGGGACGATTATGTCGGCCGCTTCGAGGCGAGCCGCAGCGTCGAGGTGCGCCCGCGCGTATCGGGCGCGGTCACCGCGATCCACTTCACCGACGGCGCGATCGTGCGGAGGGGCCAGTTGCTCTTTACCATCGACCCCCGCCCCTTCGCCGCCTCGCTCGCCGAAGCGCGCGCCGGGCTTGCCAGCGCGCAGAGCGACGTCGCGCTCGCCCGCGCCAATCTCGACCGCGCCAACCGGCTCGTCGCCGACGACGCAGTCTCGAAAAGCGACGTCGACCAGCTCAACGCCCGCCTGCGCGCCGCCACCGCCAGCCTCGCCGCCGCGCAGGCCCGCGTCCGCTCGCGCGCGCTGGACGTGGAATTCACGCAGGTCCGCGCGCCGATCGCCGGCCGCATTTCCGACCGCCGCATCGATGCCGGCAACCTCGTCGCCGCTGGCGACTCGAACGGCACGCTGCTGACCACGATCAACGCGCTCGATCCGATCTACTTCACCTTCGAGGGGTCGGAGGCGCTGTTCCTCAAGACCAGACGCGCCGCCGCCTCGGGTGCCGACGTGACCCCGGTCGAGGTGAAGTTGCAGGACGAGGGCGACTATCGCTGGAAGGGTCGCCTCGATTTCACCGACAACGGCCTCGACCCCAAGTCGGGCACGATCCGTGGCCGCGCGGTGCTCGCCAATCCCGGCCTGTTCCTGACGCCGGGCCTGTTCGGCAACATGCGCCTTGGCAGCGGCGGCACGACCCGCGCGCTGCTCGTCCCCGATTCGGCGGTGCAGACCGACCAGGCGCGCAAGACGCTGCTGACGGTCGCGCGGGACGGCTCCGTCGCAGCCAAGCCGGTGCAGCTCGGCCCCGTGCTGGGCGGGCTGCGCGTGATCCGCGCCGGCCTGTCGCTCACCGACCGCGTCGTCATCAGCGGCACGCAGATGGCGATGCCCGGCACGAAGGTCACCGCCAGGCCCGGCCGCATCGCGCCCGTATCCGAAGCCGCGCCACCCGGCGGCGGCGGCGCTCCGCTTGCGGGCGAAGTGACCTTCGCCCGGTAACACCTACTCACCCTCACCCGGGCCTATCGCCGGTGAGGGTGAGACCGACATGCCTGTCGAACTTCATCCTCTTCCGGGGAGCCTGCCATGCGCTTTTCGCGCTTCTTCATCACGCGCCCGATCTTCGCCGCGGTCATCGCGGTCATCATCACGATCGTCGGCGCGATCGCCTATTGGGGCCTGCCGGTCTCCCAATATCCCGACATCGTGCCGCCGACGGTGACGGTCACCGCCACCTATCCCGGCGCGTCGGCGGAAACCGTCGCGGAGACGGTCGCCGCGCCGATCGAGCAGGAGATCAACGGCGTCGACAACATGCTCTACCAGAGCAGCCAGTCGACCGGCGACGGCACGGTCACGATCACCGTCACCTTCAAGCTCGGCACCGACCTCGACGCCGCGCAGGTGCTGGTCCAGAACCGCGTCGCCGTCGCCGTGCCCCGCCTGCCCGAGGAGGTGCAGCGCCTCGGCGTCGTCACGCGCAAGACCTCGCCCGACTTCCTGATGGTCGTGAACCTCGTATCACCGGACCACAGCCTCGATCGCGGCTACATCTCCAACTACGCGCTGACGCAGGTCCGCGACCGGCTGGCGCGCATCGACGGCGTCGGCGACGTGCGGCTGTTCGGCGCACGCGACTATGCGATGCGCGTGTGGATCGATCCCGGCCGCGCCGCCGCGCTCAACCTGACGGCGGGCGACATCGTCCAGGCATTGCGCGCGCAGAACGTGCAGGTCGCCGCCGGCACGCTCGGCCAACCGCCCTACGCGAACGGCAGCGCGTTCCAGCTCAACGTCGAAACGCAGGGTCGTCTCGTCGATCCGGCGCAGTTCGCGCAGGTCGTGATCCGCACCGATGCGGACGGTCGTCAGGTCCGCGTCGCCGATGTCGCGCGCGTCGAACTGGGCGCGGCCGATTACGGCTCCAACACCTATTTGTCGGGCGAACCCACGGTTATCGCCGCCGTCTTCCAGCGCCCCGGATCGAACGCGCTCGCCGCCGCCGAGGCGGTCAGCGCGGAGATGAACGCGATGGCGAAGGACTTCCCCAAGGGGCTGGAATACCGCGTCATCTACAACCCGACCGAGTTCATCGCCCAGTCGATCGACGCTGTGAAGCATACTCTGGTCGAGGCGATGATCCTCGTCGTGCTCGTCATCCTCGTCTTCCTCCAGAAATGGCGTGCGGCGATCATCCCGATCGTGGCCATCCCGGTGTCGCTGATCGGCACCTTCGCGGTGCTGGCGGCGCTGGGCTACAGCCTCAACAACCTGTCGCTGTTCGGGCTGGTGCTGGCGATCGGCATCGTCGTCGACGACGCGATCGTCGTGGTCGAGAATGTCGAGCGCAACCTGGAGCGCGGGCTGACTCCGCTGGAGGCGGCCCGCACATCGATGGACGAGGTGTCGGGCGCGCTGGTGGCGATCGTGCTGGTGCTGTGCGCGGTGTTCGTGCCGACGCTGTTCCTCACCGGGCTGTCGGGCGCCTTCTACCGCCAGTTCGCCGTGACGATCTCGACGGCGACGATCATCTCGCTGCTGCTGTCGCTGACGCTGTCGCCGGCGCTCGCCGCGATGCTGCTCAAGGCGCACGTCCATGCGGAGCACGGCAACCGCCTGACCCGCACCGTCCGGCGCGCCGGCGATGCGTTCAACCGCGGCTTCGAACGGATGAGCGCCCGCTACGCCGCGCTCACCGCCGCACTGGTCGCCCGGCCGAAGCGGATGATGACGGTCTATCTCGGCCTGATCGCCGCCACCGGCGCGCTGTTCTGGGCGACGCCATCGGGCTTCATCCCGGCGCAGGATCAGGGTTACTTCCTGACCGTCGTCCAGCTTCCCTCCGGCGCGTCGGTCGAACGCACCGACGCCGTCGTGCAAAAGGTCGCCAAGCGCATCCTGCCGCTGGCGGGGGTCAAGGGCGCGGTGATGCTCGCGGGCTTCGACGGCCCGTCGCAAACGCTCGCCCCCAATGCCGCCGCCGCCTACATCCCGCTGAAATCGTTCGAGGACCGGCAGGCGCTCGGCGTCACCCTCGCCGGCATCATGGCGGAGGCGCGCAAGGTCACCGCGGACATCGACGAGGCCCGCATCCTCGTCATTCCGCCGCCGCTGATTCAAGGCATCGGTTCGGCCGGCGGCTATCGCCTGATCGTGCAGGACAAGAACGGCGGCAGCTACCAGAAGCTGGGCGAGGAGACAGGCAAGCTGCTCGCGAAGGCGAACCAGACCGAGGGGCTGGCGCAGGTCTTCACCTTCTTCGACAGCGCCACGCCGCGCATCTTCGCCGACATCGACCGCGCCAAGGCGGACATGCTCGGCGTCCCCCCGGAACGCGTGTTCGAGGCGTTGCAGGTGTATCTCGGCTCGGCGTTCGTCAACGACTTCAACCTGCTCGGCCGGACCTATCGCGTCACGGCGCAGGCAGACGCGCCGTTCCGCGCGAACACGGCGGACATCGCCAACCTGAAGACGCGGTCGAACAGCGGCGCGATGGTCCCGATCGGATCGGTGTCGACCTTCCGCGACAAGACCGGGCCGTACCGCGTCACCCGCTACAACCTCTTCCCCGCGGTCGAGGTCGATGGCGATACCGCGCCCGGCTATTCCTCGGGCCGGTCGCTGGTGACGATGGAAAAGGTCGCGGCCGAGACGCTGCCGGCGGGCTACGGCACCGAATGGACCGGCATCGCCTTCCAGCAGAAGGCGGCGGGCAGCACGGCGGCGATCGTCTTCGCGCTGGCGGTGGTGTTCGTCTTCCTCGTGCTGGCGGCGCAGTATGAAAGCCTCGTGCTGCCGCTGTCGATCATCCTGATCGTGCCGATGTGCCTGCTCGCGGCGATGATCGGCGTGAACCTGCGGGGGATGGACAACAACGTCCTGACCCAGATCGGCCTCGTCGTGCTGATCGCACTCGCCGCCAAGAACGCGATTCTCGTCGTCGAGTTCGCCAAACAGGCGGAGGAACAGGACGGCTTGTCGCCGGTCGAGGCGGCGGTGCGCGCGGCGCAGGACCGGTTGCGGCCGATCCTGATGACCAGCTTCGCGTTCATCCTGGGCGCGGTGCCGCTGCTGATCGCGAAGGGTGCCGGTGCCGAACTGCGGCAGGCGCTGGGCACCGCGGTGTTCTTCGGGATGATCGGCGTCACCGGCTTCGGCCTGTTGTTCACGCCCACCTTCTACGTCGTGTGCCGCGCGCTGGGCGATCGTCTCGCCCGCCGCCGGCACGCCGCCAGCCCCGCGCCCCACGCGCTGCCGGCGGAATAAGGAGCCAAACCATGCGTGCCATCCTCGCCACCGTCTCCGCACTGGCCACAGCGCTGGCCCTCGCCGCCTGCGCGACCGGCCCAGACTATGTCGCCCCGCAGACGCCCGCCGCCGCGGCGGGGCCGTTCCTGTCGACCAGCACCGCGATCGACCCGACCGCGCCTGCCAGCGACCGCTGGTGGCAACTCTATGACGACCCCGTCCTCGACGGCCTCGTCACCGACGCGCTCAGGGCGAACACCGACCTGCGCGTCGCCGCCGCCCGCCTCGCCCGGGCGCGCGCGTCGCTTCGCGAGGTTCGCGGCGACCGCCAGCCGCAGGGCAATGTCAGCGCCAGCGGCAATTACGGCCGCGTGTCCGAAATCCAGACGATCCCCGGCGTCGATCGAGAGGGCTGGCGCGTCGACGGCGGCCTCAACGTCTCCTACGAAGTCGACCTGTTCGGCCGCATCAGCCGCAACGTCGAGGCGGCGCGGGGCGACGTCGGCGCGGCGCAGGCGGACCTCGACGCGGTCCGCGTGTCGATCGCCGCCGAGACCGCCCGCGCCTATGCCGACGCCGCCTCCGCCGCCGAACGCATCGCCGTGGCGGAGCGGATCGTCGCGCTGATCGACCGCTCGCTCGGCGTCACGTCGAACCGCGCCAAGGTCGGCCTGACCACCGGCCTCGACACCGCGCGCATCGCCGCACTGCGCGATCAGCGCCTCGCCGACATCCCCGCGATCCGGGCGCAGCGTCAGGCGGCGCTGTTCCGGCTCGCGACGCTGACCGGACGCGCGCCCGCCGACCTGCCGCCGATCGCCGCCGCCCGCACGACGACGCTGCGGCTCGATCGCCCGATCCCGATCGGCGACGGAGCGCAGTTGCTCGCCCGCCGTCCGGACGTGCGCGCCGCCGAACGCCGCCTCGCCGCCGCCACCGCGCGGATCGGCGTCGCCACCGCCGACCTATACCCGAAGATCAGTCTGGGCGGATCGATCGGCCAGACCAGCACCGGCCTCGGTGACCTGTTCGGCGGCGGCCCTTTGCGTTGGCTGCTCGGCCCGCTCATCAACTGGAACGTCAACCCGACGAAGGCGCGCGCGCGTATCGCCGGCGCGGAGGCCGATACGCAGGCGGCGCTCGCCACTTTCGACGGCACCGTGTTGCAGGCGCTCGAGGAAAGCGAAACCGCGCTGTCCGCCTATGCAAACGTCCTGCAACGCCGCACCGCGCTGCAATCGGCGCGCGATCAGGCCGCCGCCGCCGCCCGGATCACCCGCGCCCAGCAGCGCGAGGGCCAGATCGACAGCCTCGTCGCGCTGGACGCCGAACGCACGCTGGCCGACACGGAGGCGGCGCTCGCCCTGGCCGATGCGCAGATCGCCACCGCGCAGGTCGACCTGTTCAGGGCGCTTGGTGGCGGCTGGAACGTCTGAGCGTGGAGGCGCTCCGGGCTAGTGTCCCTTGGCCGGGTCGCCCGAAACGCCCGCCTCCGTCTGCACGACCGGGATCATCGTGCCGTCCGGATTGTAGCGGAGATGCTCCACCGTCACGGCGCGACGGCCGATCGCGCCGTTCAGGTCGCCGATCGCCAGCGCCGCATTATGCAGGAAGATGTACCAGTTGCGCTTGAACTCGACGATGCCGGCATGGATCGTGAAGCTGTATTTGCCCGATCCGGTCAGCTCGCCGCGATAGGTCCACGGACCCTGGATCGACGGCGCGGTCGCATAGGAGATGCGTTCGTCGCGGTGCGTGCTGCGGTCCAGCGAGGCATAGGTCAGGTAATAGGTCGCGCCGCGATTGTGCAGCCAAGGTCCCTCCTCGAAATGCGGGGGCGTGATCTCGCGGATCGGGCCGTCGATCTCGATCATGTTCGGCTTGAGCTTCGCGATGTAGCAGTTGCGATTGCCCCATGCGATCCACGTCGTGCCGTCGCCGTCGGTGAAGACGGTCGGGTCGATGTCCTCCCAGCTATGCGGGCCTTTCGGGGTCATCTGGTTGGTGATGAGCGCGGATCCCTTCGCATCCACGAAGGGGCCCGTGGGCGAGTGCGACACCGCGACCCCGATCGCCTTGCCGGGATGCGTCGCGTCGTGCTCGACCGCGGCGTAGAACCAGTATTTCCCGTTCTTGAAGATCGTCTGCGATGCCCAGGCGTCCTGCTTCGCCCATTTGAAATCCTTGACGTTCATGATCGGACCGTGCGCGGTCCAGTGCTTCATGTCGGTCGTCGAATAGACCAGCCATTCGCGCATCGTGAACATCTCGTCCCGCTGCGCCTCGTCATGGCCGACGTACAGATACAGCCGGTCGCCGACGACCAGCGGCGCGGGATCGGCCGTGAAAGTGTCGCGGACGATCGGGTTCGATCCCGGCCGGACCGGATCGGCGGGCGCGGCCGCGACAGGGGTCGCGGCCAGCAGAAGGACGGCCAACAGGCGGAACGATGTCATCGGCATGATCTCCTCTCGCCAGCCCATAAGCCGAACGGCGGGCGTTCAGCCATAGGCATCGACCGTCAGCCGTCCGGTCGCGCGGAGCAGCGCGGCCTGCGCGATCAGCACGTCGCCCCGGCTGCGCGCGACGGCAAGCTGCGCCGCGCGCAGGCTCTGGTCCGCGACGAGGATGTCGATCGTGGACCGCAGGTCGAACCCATATTCGGCGCGCACCCCGCGCAACGCCAGATCGGCCGCGCGAAGCCCCTCGATATTGGCGGTCAGCCGGCCCTGCGCCGCCGCGAGCGCGGCCCAGCCGGCATCCGCACCACGCTCCGCCTCCCGCGCGGCGGCATCGGCGCCGAAGCGATCGGCACGGTTGTTCGCCTCCGCCTGCCGCACCCGCGCCGCGACGAGGCCACCCGTCAGCAGCGGGATGCGCAGCGCCACGCCGCCGACCGCCCCGGCATCATAGCCGCGCAGATCGCCGCCACCCAAGCGCCCGCCATAGCCGTAGCTACCCGCCAGCCCCAGCGACGGCGCCCGCTCGGCCCGCTCCTGCGCGATGCGCGCCGCCGACGCCTCCGCGGCACGGCGTTGCTGGAGCAGCAGCGGATTGTCGGCGATCGACGCCACCCGCGCTTCGTCGCGGGTGGCGGGAAGACGGACGGGCGAAGGCACCTCCGCCGCCAGCGTGCCCGCCGGCCGGCCGACGATCGCCCGATACGCCGCCGCGACGATCGCCAGCGTACCCTCGGCATCGGCCAGATTGGCGACAACGCTGGCCCGTTGCGCCTCCAGCTGCGCGACGTCGGTCTGCGTCGCCTGCCCCAGCCCGAAGCGGGAGCGTGCCTCCGCCACCTGCGCATCCAGCCGCTCGATACCGACGCGCGCGACCTCCACCGCCTGCTGGTTGTAGAGCAGATCGGCATAGGCGGCGACGACGCTTTCCAGGATCGCCGCCCCGGTATCGCGCAGCCCCTCCTCGCCGGCCGCGACGTCGCGACCGGCGGCGCGGACCGCGGCCGGCACCCGGCCGCCTGTCCAGATCGGCAGGGTGGCCGATACGGTGGCGATCCCGCCCCTGCCATATCCGAACCGGTCATAGCCTGCGGTCCCGCCGCCCGCCGCGGTCAACCGGCCGAGCGCCCGCGCCTGCTCCGGCGTTTCCGCCAGCGCCTCCTGCCGCGCCCGCGCCGCCGCCAGTTGCGGATTGGTGGCGAACGCCGCCGCCACCGCCTCCCGCAACGTCTCCGCCGAAACAGAGGTCGGCGCGGACACCGCGAAGACCAGGCCCGCCGCCGTCGCGATCCACCTAGTCATGACGCAATGCCCATGCCGGCGCGGCACGACTGGCGCGCAGCGACTGGCCGATCACGGTCAGCACCGCGATCAACGTCGCCGCCACGCTCGCGCCGATGAAGAACAGCGGCGACAGCGCGATCCGGTCGTCGAACCCCGCCAGCCACGTCCGCATCGCGACGAAGGCGAGCGGCCATGCGACGACGTTGGCGATCAGCACCGGCCGCAGGAACTGCCCGACGAGCAGTTTGACGATGTCGGTGGACGACGCGCCCAGCGTCTTGCGGATGCCGACCTCCTTCACCCGTCGCGCGGTGTTGAACGAGGCGAGCCCCCACAGCCCGACGCAGCCGATCAGCACCGCCAGCCCCGCCCCGATCGCGAACAGCCGCGTCGCGCGGTCGTCCGCCTCGTAGAACTGCGCCAGTCGCTGGTCCGCCGTGCCGCCGACGAACGGCACCTGCGGCACGATCCGCTGCCACACGCCGCGCACCGAGGCGACCATCGCCCTGGGGTCGCCCGTGAAGCGCAATGCCGCAACGCTGGACCCCAATTCCTCGGGCTTGCGGCTGTACACATAATAGGTCGCGGTGTTGGCCTGGCGTGGCGAGTCGAACCGCATGTCGTCGACGACGCCGATGATCGTGCGCGGCCGGTCGACGCCGACCGTCTTGCCGATCGCCTCTTCCGGTGACCGGAAGCCCAGCGTGGGCACGGCACGCCGGTTGATGACGATCGCCCTTGGCTGACCTTTCGCGACCCCGTCGCTATCGTCGGCGCGGTGTTCGTCGTCGAACACTCGTCCGGCGATCAGACGGCTGCCATAGACGGAGAAGAAGCGCGGGCCGACGACGATCCAGCGCAACGAGGGACCACTCCCGGCGACGCCCGGCAGCTTGACATTGTCGCTGCTGTCGTTGCCGCTGCCCCCGACCGCACTGTCGGCGACCGCCGTGGAATGGACGCCCGGCAGAGCGGCCAGCGCCTGCATCACGGCACGCTTCTGCGGGGTGGAGATCAGGCTGTCGGCCAGCGAGCGCACGATGAGCAGTCCGTCCCGCTTGAACCCCAGATCGGACTGGCGGACGTGCCGCGTCTGCGCGAACAGGACCATCGTGCCGACGATGAAGGCGATGGCGAGGCCGAACTGGAACACGACCAGAGCCTCACGCGTCCGCGTTCCCGCACGACCGCCACCCGGCGACCGGGCCGACGCCAGCACCGCGGCCGCCGGATAGCGCGACAGCAACATCGCCGGATAGAAGCCGGCGGCGACACCCACCACCAGCACGAGCAGCAACAGCAACGGCACGACCACCAGATACGGGATCGTCAGCGACAGCCCGCCCGCGGCGTTCACCAGCGGCAGGCTCAGTTCCGCCAGCATCAGCCCGATCAGCGCGGCGAGCGCGACCGTCAGCACCGCCTCGCCCAGAAACTGGCGGACCAGCGCTCCGCGATCCGCGCCGAGCACCTTGCGCATCGCGACCTCACGCGCGCGCAATCCTGCCCGCGCCGTCGCGAGGTTCACGTAATTGACGATCGCGATCAGCAGCGTCAGCAGACCGACGATGCCCAGCGTGACCACGGTCAGCTTCTGTCCGGCGCTTTGTGTCCCCGTCGGCTCCAGATGCCCGCGTTCGATCGGTAGCAGGGCCAGCGCCAGCGTTCTGGATGCATCCTTGCCCATATCCTTGGTCGCACGGCGATCGACGAACGCCGCCGTCTTCCGTTCGAATGCTCGCGCCGCCTCGGGTGTGTCGAAGCGCAGGAACGTCTGCAGGTGACTGCTGCCCCAGTGATACCAGTTTTCGTTCGGCGGCGTCTTCGCCAGCGGGATCAGGATCGACAGCTGGAAATCGCTGTTCTTCGGCAGGTCGCGGAACACCCCCGCCACGCGGTAGCTGTTGGCGCTGTCCATCGCGACCGTCATGGTCTGGCCGATCGGATCACTGGACCCGAAATATTTCTTCGCCGCGCTTTCGCTGATGATCGCGTTGGCCGGTGATCGCAGCGCGCTGCGACCGTCACCCTGCGCCATCGGCAGGTCGAAAACATCGAAGAAGGTCGAATCGACCTGGGCGACATCCTCGCTGACCGCGACACCGCTGCGCACGACGTTGCCGGCATCCTCGCCGCCGCGCACCCGCGTACCCACCGTGCCGGGAAAATCCTCGCGCATCTGGTCCAGCAGCCCGCCCATCGTCCACGGGATCGCGCCGTTGAAGGCGCTGCCGGGCATGTTCCAGACCGACTGGACGAGATAGATGCGGTCGTATCGCGGCAGCCATCTCTCATAGCTGGTTTCGAACCGCGCATAGAGCGACAGGACGAGGAAGACGGCGATGCCCACCGCCAGTCCGCCGATGTTCAGCGCGGCGTAGAGCTTGTGGCGGGTCAGCGAGCGATAGAGCGTCAGGAGCGCGAAGCGGTTCATGAGCCGGAGTCCGATTTCGAGGTCAGGAGGATCAGCCGCAGGACACGTCGGCGGTGCCGGTCTTGCGGACCGTGCAGCGTGGATGGCCCGCGACGGACACGTCGCCCGTGCCGCGTGCGGCGATCCGCGCGGCGTCGCTGGCATAGGTCTTCACGTCGCCCGATCCGGACAGGTCGACCTGCACCTGCGGCGTCCGGACCGCGCTCGTGTCGATATCGCCCGATCCCACCAGCCGGACGGCGACAGCGCCCGCCGTCCCGCGCGCGACGACGTCGCCAGATCCGGACACGTCGATCGCCAGTGCGCCGCCGACGCTGCCGTCCAGAGTGACGTTGCCCGATCCGCCGACCTCGATCCGCGCGTCGCGGACGCGAACGTCGTGCAGCCGCAAATCGCCCGAACCGCCGACCCGGCCGGTAAAGCCCTGACCGGCGACCCGCGCCACGTCGAGATCGCCCGATCCGGTGATCGTCGCGGCGCGGATGGCGGGCATCGTTACGGTGACGACCGCGCCCTTGTCGCGCCAGTTGCCCGGTCGACGTCCGACCCGGAGCGTGTTGCCCCGGACGTCGACGCTCAGCGCCGCGACGGCGCGCGGATCGCCGCTCGCCACGACGGAGAACGCCGCGCCGGGCACGATGCGCACCGCATCGGAGCCGGTCAGCTCGACCGCGTCGAAGCGGCCGACATCGAACCGGCGCTCCCCGGACTGCGCGATAGCGGCGGTGGAAGTGACGAGGATCAGGGCGGCGAAGGCGAGGTGGTTCATGATCGTGGTCCTTGTTTCGAAGATCAGAGGGCGCGGGCGACGGAGGCGACGATGCGCCCGTCGAGCATGTCGATGCGGCGTTTCGCCATGTCCGCGTGGCTGGGCGAGTGGGTGACCATCACGATCGTCGCACCCTCCGCATTCAGGCCGTTCAGGATGTTCATCACCTGCGCGCCGTTTTCGGTGTCGAGATTGCCGGTCGGCTCGTCCGCCAGGATCAGCTTCGGATCGCCGACGATCGCCCGGGCGATGGCCGCGCGCTGCTGCTGACCGCCCGACAACTGGTGCGGATAATGACGGGCGCGGTGGGCGATGCCGACCTTGTCCATCGCCGCCGCCACCCGCGCACGCCGGTCGCCGCTCCTGTCCTTGCGATAGGCGAGGCCGAGTTCGACATTCTCGGCGATCGTGAGCTCGTCGATCAGGTTGAAGCTCTGGAATACGAAGCCCAGCGTCTCGCCGCGGAAACGTGCCAGCGCGGCCTCGTCCATCGCGGCCAGATCGCGGTCGCCGAACATGTACCGGCCTCCGGTCGGACGATCGACGGTGCCCAGCGTGTTGAGCAGCGTCGACTTGCCGCAGCCGGACGGCCCCATGATCGCGACGAACTCGCCCGACTGGACGTGCAGGTCGATGTCGTGGAGCGCGGTCGTCTCGACCTCGTCGGATACGTAGCGGCGCTGGATATTCTCTAGGCGGATCATGACGGGGCCTTTCAGCGGATGTTGAGGATGTCGCCCTTCACGGCCGACGTGTTGCTGGTGACGATGCGTTCGCCGGGTTCGAGGCCGGACAGGATTTCGACCTGCTCGGGATTGCGGCGGCCGATCCTGATGGTTCGGCGGCGGGCATGCGCGCCGTCGCCGTCGAGGACGAAGACCGACGATCCGCCGCCAGCGTCGACCCAGCCGCCGACCTGCACGACCAGCGCCGGCGCGGTGCTGCCCAGCGTGACGCGAACGTCGAGCGTCTGGCCGCGGTTGAGCCCGTCCGGTGCCCGGTCGAAGATAAGCTCGACGCGGAACCGGCCGTCCTTGACCGTGGGCAGGACCTTGCTGACGGTCAGCCGCGCGTCGTTCGCCGTACCCTTCTGCCCGACCGCGACGCGGCCGAGGTAGAATTCGTCGACATCCGCCTCCAGCTTCCACGCGCCTTCGCTGTCGACCTGTCCGGCGGGATCACCCGGCTTCAGCGTCTGGCCAGGCTGGATCGCGAAATTGGTCAGCCGGCCGCCGGTGGGCGCGCGCACGACCAGCGCGTCGAGACCCGCGCGCACCGCCGTCAGGTTGCCGGACAAACGGTTGCGCGTGTCCGCCAGCCGCGATTCCTGCAACGCGGTGATCCGCGCCTCGGTCGCGCCGCCCGACTGCAACTGCGCCAGCCGCTTCTCCTGATAGGCGGCCTCTTCGGCGAAGCTCTTTACGCCCGCGTCCGACACGAAACCCTTGTCGTGCAGTTGCTGGCGAATGCCGAGCTCGCGCCGAGCCTTGATGAGGTCGTAGTTCGCCTGCGCGATCTGGCTGGCGCGATCCAGCCGGTTGCGCTCGATCCCCAGATCCTGTCCGGACACGTCGCCCAGCTGCCCGGCGATCTGCGCCTCGCGCGTCAGCACCTCCAGCCGCAGTTCCGGGTTGGCGAGCCGTGCGAGCGGCTGACCCGCCGCGACCATCGCACCGTCCTGCACCAGCAGGCTCTCGACCTGACCGCCCGACAGCACGCCGACAAGGGTCGTCACCTTTGGCGCGACGGTCGCGCGCACCGGCAGATAGTCGGCGAACGGCGCGCGTCCGACCAGCCCGGTCTCGACATCCGCCGACGCGATGTCGGTCGATCCGGAGGCGGGCAGGAAGCGCCACACCGCCACCGCGACCAGCACGGCTGCCACAGCGATCAACGCCGCCCGCGACCGCCACCACGGTCGCGGCTTTTTCGCGACCTGCCGGTCCATTCCCGCGCCGGGAGAAAGGTTTGCGTGTATGTTCGGTTCGGTCATCATGCGGACAGTGTCGCGCAGGAATCCGGAAATGCCGAAAGCACGTAAATTCAATGACTAAGCAAGATCCTCTGGAGGGCACATCGTCCGCCGCCGGACAGGGTGTCCGCGATCGGACACCGCACGACGCGTCAAGCGGACACCGGATCCTGCTCGTCGACGACAATCGTCAGATCGCGCAGGCGGTCACCCTGGCCTTCGACTGCGCCGGCCACCGGGTCGACACCGCCGTCGCGCCGCCAGAGGCGTTCTCCCTGCTCGCGCAGCACCGCTACGATGCGATCCTGCTCGACCTGAACTTCACGCAGGGGCAGACCAGCGGCGAGGAAGGGTTCGCCTGTCTCGCGCGGATCGTCGCCGACGATCCGACCGCCGCGATCGTCGTCATCACCGCGCACAGCGGCATCCGCATCGCGGTCGCGGCGATGCAGGCCGGCGCGTCGGACTTCGTGATGAAGCCGTGGCGCAACGCGGACCTGATCGCGCGGGTCGACGCCGCGATCGGCAAGCGACGCCGTCCTGTCGCGACGATACCCGTTTTGGGGTCCTCGACCGACCGTGCCAGCGGCCTGCACCGATTGCTCGGCGACTCGCCCGCGATGACGGGCCTGCGCGACCTGATCCGCCGGGTTGCACCCAGTCCCGCCAGCGTGATCGTCAGGGGAGCGTCCGGCTCCGGGCGCAGCCTTGTCGCCGCCGCATTGCACGACGGATCGCCGCATGCCGATCGCGACGCGGTGACGGTCGACGTGCGCGATGCGGCGGCATGGGAGCGGATCGACGCCGTCGGCGGTACGCTGATCCTGCGCCACCCGGAACGGCTGGACGATATCCAGCAGGCACGCCTGCTCGACCGCCTGCCCGCGACGGTGAGGACCGTCGCGATCGTGGACGATACGGCCGGCCTGTCGCCACGCCTGCGGGCACGGCTCGGTACCGTGGAACTCACCGTCCCGCGCCTGATCGAGCGACAGGCCGACGCGTTGCTGCTCGCGCGCCACTTCGCGGCATTGGCAGCGACCCGTCACGGTCGTGCGGTGCCGCCCTTCACCGCCTCCGCCGAGGCGTTGATTCTCGCGCGCCACTGGCCGGACGAGGTGCGCGGACTGGCGCAGGCGATCGAGCGTGCGGTGCTGCTGGATCAGGACGGCGTCGTCGATGCCGCCGCACTGGCACCACGACTGGTGGAGGCGGTGTCGCCGGCCGCCAACGCCACGCCGCCGCTCGACGTGTCGCTCGAACAGTCGGAGCGGGTGATGATCGAGGCTGCCCTGCGCCACCACCACCATAATGTTTCCCACGCCGCCGCTGCGCTGGGGCTGAGCCGTCAGGCGCTGTACCGCCGGATGACGCGGCATGGGTTGTAATGCGGCCATGACGCGCGGGACGCACTGATGGCGTCACGCCGTCCAGGCTACATCCGCGGCATCGGCATGATCGCCATGGCGATCGGCCTCGCCGCGGCCGGCGGTACGATCGTCCGGGCGTTCGACCATCGCTTCTGGGGCACCATCGCCGTCGCGGTGCTGGTCGTCCTTTGGCTGGGCGCGCTGCTGGCCGTGGCGGTCGCGCGGGCAGACAGCCAGGAGCGCCCTGCGAACGCCGAACAGCCCGACGACGAACGCATCATGCTCCGGGTCCTGCTCGATCAGGCTCCCGGCGCGTTGCTGGCGATCGAAGGCGGGCAGGTCCGCGCCCTCAACCGTGCGGCACGACGACTGTTCGCCACCGACGATCGGGTGCTGCCGGCCCCGGTCGCGTTGCTGTCGCCGGATGCCGCACGCCTGCGTCACGGCGGCAGGAGCTGGCGGATCGATCGTGCCGTCGTGGATGCGCCGGGCATGCCCCGCACCCTCGTGGCGCTGGTCGATGTCGAGCCGGAGGAACATGCCGCCGAAGCACGCGCCACCCGCGAACTGCTGCGCGTCCTGGGCCACGAGGTCATGAACGCGCTCGCCCCGATCACCTCGCTTGCGGAAAGCGCGCTGGACGTGCTCGATGCCCCGGCCGAGCGGCGCGACCGGCTGTTGCCGGACATTCTGGGTACGCTGGCCCGCCGCACCGACGGCCTGCAACGCTTCACCGAGGCTTATCGTCAGGTCGCCCGTCTGCCCGAACCGACCGTGGAGCCGGTCCGACTCGCCGACCTGCTCGCCGATTGCGCCCGATTGTTCGAGAGCGAGTGGCGGCATCATGTCCGTCTGGCGGTCGACGATCCGGGCGAGATCGTCGCCGCGATCGATCGTGGCCAGATCACGCAGGCGCTGCTCGCGCTGCTTCGAAACGGGGCCGAGGCGGGTATCGCCGTCGGTCCGCACCCCGTCGTCCGGCTCGGCGTGACCACGACGGCCGCCCGCCTCGTCTTCGCGATCCGGGATGACGGTGGCGGCGTCGCCCCGGCGGACCGCGCCTCGATCTTCCTGCCCTTCTTCACCACCAAGGCCGAAGGCAACGGCATCGGCCTCGCCGCCGCGCGCCAGATCGCACAGGCGCATGGTGGAGAGTTGAGCCTGGACGCGGGGATGCCGACGACCTTTTCGCTGACCATCCCTAGATAGGCTGATATCGGTACCACTAGTCGGCCGGATGCCTCTGGCGCTCATTAATGTTAGCGGTATAACCCTATCGAAACAGGCGCATAGAGCGTTACAGGGAGAGGATGATGGCGGGGAAGATCGCATGCGGCGTACTGGCGCTGCTGCTGGCCGGCACGAGCAATGTAGAGGCGCAGACCGTGACATCGCGGGCGGTTCCGGCGATGTCGCTGGGCGCGGCAGGCTATTACGAAGTTCCAGCCGCAAACGTCCTCGTCTTCTCGAACTGGTATGACGGCCTGTTCGCGGACGCGAAGATCTCTGGTGTCGAGATCATCCAGCAGGGCACGCGCATCGCCACCAACGGCGATATCCGCCTGTCCTCGACACCGGGTCAGTGGGACGCGACCGGGCGGCTGATCGACCGCAAGGTCGATGCCGCGACCGGCACGATCACGGTCACGCTCGAATATCCCGACCATAACTGGCGCTATCGCATCCGCTCCGAACGGCGCGGCGGGGCGGTCGCCGTGACGGTGATCCTCGACACGCCCGTGCCCGCCGCGCTAGCGGGCAAGGCCGGCTTCAACCTTGAATTCCTGCCGACCGCCTATTTCCACCACAGCTATATGGCCGATGGCCGTACCGGCACCTTCCCGCTCTATCCCGCCGACGCGATGACGGCGACGCCGGACCGCAACGCCGCCAGCGGCCGCAACGAGGGTCCCGGCGCGGAGCCGACACCGATCGCGCAGGGCAACCGCTTCGTGCTGGCACCCGAGGACCCGGCGCGGCGCGTGACGATCAGCTCTACCGCACCGGTGCAATTGTTCGACGGCCGCAATCAGGCGCAGAACGGCTGGTTCGTGCTGCGTTCGCTGCTGCCCGCCGGCCGCACCGGCACGGTGCTGGAATGGACGATCCAACCCAACAGCGTTCCCGGCTGGCTGCGTCCGCCGGTGATCGCGCATTCGCAACTCGGCTACACACCGAACGCGCGCAAGATCGCGACGATCGAACTCGACCGCAGTGACCGCCGCGCGCTGCCCGCACGCCTGCTGCGCATCGGTGACGACGGTCGGATGACGCCGGTCCGCACCCCGCCCGCCAAACGCTGGGGCGATTACCTCCGCTACAGCTATCTCCAGCTCGATTTCAGCGCGGTACGCGATCCCGGCCTGTACGTGCTGGAATATGGACCGACCCGCACCGCCCCGTTCCGCATCGCCGCCGATGCCTATGCAGGCGCGTGGCACCCGACGCTCGACGTGTATTTTCCGGTCGCGATGGACCACATGTTCGTCAACGAGGGCTACCGCGTCTGGCACGGCGACGCACATAAGGACGACGCGCGGCAGGCCCCCGTCGATCACGAGCATATCGATCTCTACCGGCAGGGGCCGACCACCGACACGCGCTTCAAGCCCGGCGAGCATATTCCCGGCCTCGCGATCGGCGGCTGGTTCGATGCGGGCGACTTCGACATTCGCACCCAGTCGCAATATCAGGTCGTCCGCTCGCTGGTCGACACATGGGAGCGGTGGCGGCCGACGCGGGATACCACCAGCGTCGACTGGACGCGCCGCCGCACCGAGATGCACGTGCCGGACGGCACGCCCGACCTGCTCCAGCAGATCCGCCACGGCGCGCTGCAACTGATCGCGCAGTTTGATGCGGTGGGCCATGCGATCCACGGCATCGTCGAGCCCGACGTTGCGCAATATACGCATCTCGGCGACGCCTCGACCAAGACCGATGGCCTGATCTACGACCCGTCGCTGAAGATCGGCGAGGAGAAGAACGGACGCAGCGGGACGCCCGACGACCGCTGGGCCTTCACCAGCAAGGCGTCGGCGCTCAACTATGGCTCGATCGCGGCCTTGGCCGCCACATCGCGCGCGCTGGCAGAGATGGACCCGGCGTTGTCGAAAAAGGCGCTGGGCATCGCGACGAAAATCTGGGCGGAAGAGCAGGGCCACGCGCCCGACCTGTTCAGCCACGGCAACACGACCGGCGGGCCGCTCGACTCCGAACGCTTCGCCGCGGCGGTGGAATTGCTGCGGACCACGCGGGATCCGCGATATGCCGCCGCCGTCCAGTCGCTATGGCCGACGATCGAAGCGAAATTCGGCCTCCACCTGCGCGATGCGGTCGCGGTGATCCCGGCGATGCCCGCCAGCTATCGTCAGGGGATGATCCCCGCCGCCCGCGCCTATGCCGCCGCGACCGAGAAGGGCGCGGCCGCCAATCCGTTCGGCGTACCGATCACGACCGGCGGGTGGGCAGGCAGCGGCACCGTGCTCGGTACCGCCCTCAACGCGTATCTGCTTCACAAGGCCTTTCCGGAGATCATGCCCGCAGAGCCGGTATTTCGCGGCATCGAGTTTCTGCTCGGTCATCATCCAGGCTCCGACATCTCGTTCGTGTCGGGCGTCGGCACGGTGTCGAAGGAAGTCGCCTATGGCAACAACCGCGCCGATTTCTCGTTCATCGCCGGCGGCGTCGTGCCGGGCGTGCTGGTCATCAAGCCCGACTTCCCGGAAAACCATGAGGATTGGCCGTTCTTCTGGGGAGAGAACGAGTATGTCATCCCAGAAGGCGCGATGTGGATCGAACTGGCGCACGCCGCACAGGATCTGGCGGGAGCGAAATGATGCTGAAATTCCTCGCTCTGGCGCTGGCCGGCGTGGCCGTGGCCGCGGCGGCGTCCGAACCGGCACGGTTCAGCCGTTTCACCTATCGGGGGCAGAGCGAGGAGCGGGTCGCCACAGCACCGGGCGAGTATCGCAACCCGATCCTGTCCGGCTATTACCCGGATCCGTCGGTGACGCGCGTCGGCGACGATTACTACCTCGTCAATTCGTCGTTCGCGCACTTTCCCGGCCTGCCGGTCTTCCACTCGGAGGACCTCGTCCACTGGACGCAGATCGGCAACGCGATCGACCGGCCCGAACAGCTCGACTTCACCGGGCGCAGGACGTCGGAGGCGGTGTTCGCGCCCGACATCTCGTATCACAACGGCGTCTTCTACATCGTCAACACCTGCGTCGCGTGCAAAGGCAACTTCGTCATCACCGCAAAAGACCCGAAGGGTCCGTGGTCCAACCCGATCTGGTTGCCGTTCGAGGGCATCGATCCATCGATCTATTGGGAAGGCGACAGGGCGTACATCGTCAACAACCGCGCACCAAACGAGACGCCGCGCTACGACGGGCATCGCGCGATCTGGTTGCAGGAATATGATAGGCGGGCCGGAAAGATGGTCGGCGACAGCATTCAGCTGGTCAATGGCGGCGTCGACATCACCCAAAAACCGGTCTGGATCGAGGGGCCGCATATCTTCCACAAGGACGGCTGGTATTACCTGACCGCGGCGGAGGGCGGCACCAGCGTCAACCATTCGCAGGTCGTGTTGCGGTCACGCGCGCTGCGCGGTCCGTATCTGGCCTATGCGGGCAATCCGATCCTGACGCAGCGCGACCTCGACCCTGCGCGACCGCATCCGATCACCTCCGCCGGCCACGCCGAGCTGGTACAGACCCGGAATGGCGACTGGTGGGCGACGTTCCTCGCGGTGCGGCCCTATGAGGGCGATTACTACAACATCGGCCGCGAGACGTTCCTGCTGCCGGTGACGTGGAAGGACGGCTGGCCGGTCATCCTGCCCAAAGGTCGGACGGTGCCGTTCGTCGCCGGGGCTCCCAAGCTGCCGCATTCGCCTGCGGTCGCGACCGCAGGCGACTTCGCCTACACCGACGAGTTCGACGGCGACCGGTTGGCAATGCAGTGGATCGGCGTCCGCACGCCCAAGCGGCCCGTGTACCGCGTGGCGGACGGCGACCTGATCCTCGCGCCCGGCCCGCGCATCGGCGACCTGTCGAGCGCCCCCGCCTTCATGGCGCGCCGCCAGCAGCATCATATCGCGACGGTATCGACGTCGGTCCGCTTCGCGCCCGACACGGACGGCGAACGCGCGGGTCTTGCCGCGACGCAGAGCGACGAGAATT
This sequence comes from Sphingomonas sp. Leaf343, assembly GCF_001423765.1. GTDB lineage: Bacteria > Pseudomonadota > Alphaproteobacteria > Sphingomonadales > Sphingomonadaceae > Sphingomonas. Next base: position 68,741 of record NZ_LMPG01000001.1, on the reverse strand, counting down.
ATCTGGTGTTCGGCGTCACGCGGATCGCGGGCAAGCCGGTCGTGGCGCTCTACACCGCCGACAAGGGTCGCGAGACGCTGGTCGCCTCCGCACCGATCGCGGCCGGCGAACCGGTGACGCTGACGATCCGCGCGACCGGCGGCACGATGGCGTTCGACTATCGGGGCGGAACCGGCCTCCGCACGCTGGCGCGCGATATCGATGCGCGGTTCCTCAGCACGAAGACTGCGGGTGGCTTCGTTGGGACGCTGATCGGCCCCTATGCGGCGACACGTTAACGGATCGCCGCGCGCAGCCGGTCCGCCATCCCCTCCAGCGTGACGCCGGCGAGGCACGCCTCCGTCTCCTCCCGGTTGCGGAGCAGGTCGGCGACCGCGAGCTGGATCTGCGTGATGTGGTCGACCTTTTGCAGGCTGGCCATGTGCAGGCGGAGCGTGCCCTCGTCGCTGCCGAGATCATAGGCCAGGTCGTTGAGCATCCGCGATGCCAGCACCAGCTCCTCCGCCAGCGCCTCGGCCAGCGGGATCGCGTCGCGGGGAGCCGCGCTCATTTCGCGCACATCTTGAGGATGCTGGCCGGCAGCGCGTCGCGCGCGGTCGGCTGCGTCACCATGTTGCGGGCCAGCGTGTAGCCGCCGGTCTCCGGCGCCGGCGAGAACACGTAACTGCCCGCACCGAGCAACGCCTTCAATCCGCCGCCGCCGTCTTCGCTGCCGTCGAGCAGCAGCACGCCGACCGCCGCCGCGCCCGCAGCCTTCGCCGCCGCCGCGAACAACAGGGAGATGGAAGGCCGCTCGCCCCCCACCGGATCGCGCGGCAGCAGCCGCAGCTTGCCCGCCGGCCAGCTGTCGACGACCATGTGATGATCGCCAGCGGGCGCGAAATAGATCGTGCCCTGTTCGACCGGCATGCCGTCCGTCGCCACGACCACCCTTGGCGCGACCTTCTCGCCGAGTTGCGCGACCATGGTTTCGACCAGCCCGGGGCCGAGATGCTGGACGACGAGCGTCGGCGGGCAGTTGGCGGGGAAGGCACCGAAGATCTCGAACAACGCCGCCGTGGTCGACGCATCACCGCCGACCACCAGCACGCGGCCGTTCCATTCGATCGGCCCCATCGCCACCGGCACCGGCGGCGCGGCGCTCGCCGCCCGCAGCGCCGCGGTCTTCGCCGCCTTCAGCCGCTTGCCCAGCTTGGCGATGATCGCGTTCAGTTCGGCGGGGGCGGCGACGCGCGGCTTGGGGAAGCAGTCGATCGCCCCCAGCCGCAACGCCTCGATCGATTCGGCCGCACCGTCCGTCGTGCGGGTCGAGAACATGATGACCGGCATCGGCTTGGTCGCCATGATCTCGGCCAGATATTCGATCCCGCTCATGCCCGGCATCTCGACGTCCAGCGTCATGACATCCGGGCGCAACTGGGCGACCATCTCCCGCGCCTCGGCCGCGCCATCGGCCAGACCCACGACCTCGACATTGGGGATGCGTTCGAGCGCACCGGAGATCAGCGCGCGCATCGTCAGCGAATCGTCGACCACGAGAACCTTGGTGGCAGCCATCGGCTTGATCTTTCTTGTACGGTTAAGAGGTTATGATCGGCGGTCGTCAGGCCGCATCGGCGAGCGGAACGGCATCGACCAGCCGCTCCAGCGCAAGGACGAGGATCATCCGCTGGTCGATCGTCGCCAGTCCTTCGAGGAAACGGGATGCGTCGGCATCCCCCATCTCGGGCAGCGGCTGCATATCCTCCGCCGCGACCGTGACGATGTCGTTGACGGCATCGACGATGATGCCCTGCAACTGTTCGCCGATGCGGACGACGATGATGACGTGGCGCGCGCTGGGATCGGTCGTGCCCCAGCCCAGCCGACAGCGCAGGTCGAGCACCGGCAGCACGACGCCGCGCAGGTTGACGACGCCGCGGACATGCGCGGGCACGTTGGGCAGCGGCGTCGCCGGCGACCATGCGCGAATCTCGCGGATCGCCATGATGTCGACGCCCAAAACTTGGTCGCCGAGCTGGAAGGTGATGAGTTGACGGGACATGGGTGTCGCCTCGTTGGTCAGGAGGATCAATGCAGCACGCGCCGGATGGCGGCGGCGAGCTTGTCGGGGTGGAAGGGCTTGACGATCCAGCCGGTCGCGCCGGCATCACGCGCGCGCTGCTTCTTCTCGTCGGAGCTTTCGGTGGTCAGGACCAGGATCGGCAGGTTGCGCCGGCCCGCGCCGCGAACCTCCGCGATCAGGCCGAACCCGTCCATCCGCGGCATGTTGATATCGGTGATGAGCAGGTCCGGTTCCGGTGTCGTCGCCAGCGTCTCCAGCGCGTCGACGCCGTCCTCCGCCTCGATCACGCTATAGCCGAGGTCGGTCAGGGCGGCGCGCAGCAGCATCCGCATGCTGGGCGAGTCGTCGACGGTCATGATCGTCTTGGGTACGGTATCGGTCATCAGAAGAACTCCACGTCGCCGAGAGCGGCAGGTGCGATCACGGGGGCGGGACGCCGGACGACGGGTGTCGGCACGGTGTCGTTGACGGTGGTGCAGCGGGCGAGCCCCAGCGCGGCGCGAAACTCGACCCGGCGCGCGCCGGTGCCGCCGACATCCTCGCCGACCAGCGGGATGCGCTCGTCGCGAAGGAACGACCGGGCGAAAGCAATGTTGGTGCCGCCGATGTCGCGAAAGCCGCTGCGCATCGATGCGCCGCCGAAGATCCGCGCCTTCAGCCGGTGCCGCGACGCGCCCATCGCGAGCATCGCGTTGATGAGCACCTCCATCGCATACACGCCGTAACGCTGCATCGATCCGGTGTCGGTCGAGGTGCCGTCCGCCAGCAGATAATGGTTGATGCCGCCGATCTGCGCGACCGGATCGTAGAAGCAGGCGGCGATGCAGCTGCCCAGCACCGTCGTGATGACGACGTCCTGCTCGTCCGATACCCGCGTCTCGCCCTGCGCCACGGTGATCCGGCGAAAGCCGTCGCGGGGCTTGGCCGCGATCATGCCCGGCACTCCACGATCAGCCGCGCCGCGATGCGGCCCAGCGGCTGCTGTTCGCACACCGCGCCGATCCGGTGCGCCACCGCCGGCATGCCGTAGACGACGCACGTCGCCTCGTCCTGGCCGATCGTCGTCGACCCCGTGTTTCGCATGGTCTTCAATCCTTCCGCTCCATCGCCGCCCATTCCGGTCAGGATCACGCCCACCGCATCAGCGCCGGCGACACGGGCGACCGACTGGAACAGCCGATCGACCGAAGGCCGATGGCCGCTGACCTTGGCATCCTCGACCAGCCGGCAATGTCGTTTGGTTCCGGTGCCCGCGATCTCCAGATGCCGGTCGCCGCCGGGGGCCAGATAGACCGTCCCCGCCACCAGCGGTGCGCCGGCCCGCGCCTCCAGCACGCGCGGCGGGCTCAACCGGTCGAGGCGCGCGGCGAAGCTGGCGGTGAAGCTGGCCGGCATATGCTGGACGATCACCGTCGGCGGGCAGTTCTGGGGGAAATCGGCGAGAAGGGCGATCAGCGTCTCGACGCCGCCGGTCGACGCGCCGATCGCGATCATGCTGCTCGCGCGGGGGTGAAATACCTCCGATTTCGGCTGGATCGGCGGTGCCGTCGGACGCAGCGACGACGACGGCCGCGACTTCGCTGCGGCGCGGACCAGATCGGTCAGGCTCAACGCGCCGTTCGCGTCGGCGGCGAGCGGCAACGCCGCCTTGTCGAAACAGTCGAACGCACCCAGCTCCAGCGCCGCCAGACTGACATCCGCGCCGCGCGACGTCAGCGTCGACAGCATGACGACGGGCGTCGGCCGCAACCGCATCAGCCGCTCCAGAAACTCCAGCCCGTTCATGCCGGGCATCTCGATGTCGAGCGTCACGACGTCGGGGTCCAGGGCCTTGATCTGCGCGCGGGCCTCGTCCGCGGAACCGGCGGTCCCGACCACCTCGATCGCCGGATCGCATTCCAGCTTGCGCCGGATCATCGCCTGCATGGTCGCGGAATCGTCCACGATCAGGGTCCGGACGCTCATGCCGACACCTTCAGATAGGCGGTGCGACCGACATTCTCGAAACGCTTCTCGACGCCGCCCACCAGCCGCTCGGAATGGCCGATGTACAGCATGCCGCCCACTTCCAGCCGATCGGCGAGCCGCGACTGGAGCCGCGCCTTGGTCGGCTCGTCGAAATAGATCATGACGTTCCGGCAGCAGATCGCATCGAACCGCCCCTTGATCGGCCATTCGCCGAGCAAGTTGAGCGGCCGGAACGCGATCGCGTCGCGCAACATCGGATCGACCGTCAGCAGGTCGCCCTGTCCCTTGACCCACGCCGTCCGCAGCGCACCCGGCACGGTCGCCAGCGTCGCCTTGCTGTAACGCCCTTCCCGTGCGGTCGCGAGGACGCTGGCCGAGACGTCGGTCGCCAACAGTTTGAAATCGCGTCCCAGCAGCCGCTGCGCCGCGGTCCGGTCGCTGCCCAGCGCGGCCATCAGCCACGTATAGGGCTCCTCCCCGCTGGAACACGCCGCCGACCACAGGCGGACGCGCCCGCCCTTCGCCAGCCGTTCGGACAGCGACGGCCACATCCGCGTGCCGAAATCGTCGAAATGGTGGCTCTCGCGGAAGAAGCTGGTGTGGTTGGTGGTCAGGGCATCGATCGCCTTCGCCCGTTCTTCGGCATCGTCGCCGATCGCCACGATATAGTCGGCGACGCTGGACAGGCCGCAGGCGCGGACGCGCGGGGCCAGGCGGCCATAGACGAGCTGCATCTTGCCGTCGGGCAGCAGGATGCCGACCTCGTCATAAACCATCGTCGAGATGGTGCGATGGTCGGTCGCGGTGAAAGCGAATTCGCGTCCCCGTTCCGGGGAGGCGGCGGTTGCCGGAGCGCCCATCACGCTGCCTCCGCCAGTGCGACGCGCGACAGGCGGCTACGCGCCGTCAGCGTGTCGATGTCGACGATCAGCGCGACGCGCCCGTCGCCCAGAATGGTCGCCCCTGCCACGCCTTCGATCTCCTGATAATTGGCCTCGAGGCTCTTCACGACGACCTGCCGCTGGTCGCGGATCGTATCGACGAGCAGCGCCGCCTGACCCTGATCGCCCTCCACGACGATCAGCACCGCCTTGGTCGGGTCACGTTCCGCATCGGCGATGCCGAGATGGTCGGCGAGCGGGAAGACCGGCACATAGGAACCGCGGACGTCGAGCAGCGCACCGTCGACGCCGAACCGGTTGAGCGTCTCCTGCGTCGGGCGCAGGCTTTCGACGATATGGCTGAGCGGGATCACGAACGTCTCCGACCCGATCGTCACGATCATGCCATCCAGCACCGCCAGCGTCAGCGGCAGGCTGAGCGAGAAGCTCGATCCGACGCCTTCGCGCGACTGGATGCTGATGCGGCCGCCCAGCGCCTGGATGTTCTTGCGCACGACATCCATGCCGACACCACGGCCGGACACGTTGGAAATTGTTGCGGCGGTGGAGAAGCCGGGTGCGAAGATCAGGTTGTCGATCTCCTCGTCGCTCAGGGTCGCGTCGGGCAGGATGATGCCGCGCTCGATCGCCTTCGCGCGGACGCGGGCGCGGTTGATGCCCTGCCCGTCATCGGAGACGGTGATGACGATCCGGCCGCTGTGATGCGCGGCGGACAGGCGCACGACCCCCTCCGGCGACTTGCCGGCGGCGATGCGGCCCTCGGTCGATTCGAGGCCGTGGTCGACGGCGTTGCGGATGAGGTGGGTCAGCGGTTCGCCGATGCGCTCGACCACGGTCTTGTCGACCTCGGTCATCTCGCCCTCGACTTCCAGCCGCACGCGCTTGCCGACTTCGCCCTCCAGCTCGCGGATGATGCGCGGCACGCGGCTGAAGACGGTCTTCATCGGCTGCGCGCGGATCGCCATCGTCGATTCCTGCAACTCGCGCGTCAGGTGTTCAAGGTCGCTGAGTTCGGAAATCCCGCCCATGCGGCTCTCGGTCAGCCGCTGCGCGAGCATCGACTGGGTGATGACGAGTTCCCCGACGAGGTTGACCAACCGGTCGAGCTTGTCGAGGTCGACGCGGATCGTCTGCGCGGCGGGTGGCGTCGCCGCCCCCTTGGCGGCCGCCTTCGGTTCGTCGGACGACACGGAGGCGGCAGTCGACGGGGCGTCGTCCTGCGGCATGACCACGGCTTGGACGATCGCCGTCGAGACCGGAGCGGGCGCCGGTGCGAGGGGCGCAGCCGGCACGACATCGCGCGTCAGCGTGATCGCGCAGGCATCGGTGAACTCGAAGACCGCCAGAATATCGTCTTCGCTGGCCTGCGCCGGCAGCGCCATCGTCCAGCCGAGATAGGCACATTCCGGATCGATCGCGTCGAGCGTCGGCAGCGCGCCGACGTCACATTCGACGACGACGCCGCCCAGCAGCGACAGTTCGCGCAGCAGCAACAACGGTTCGGCACCGTGATCCAGCGCATTGGCGGTCGGGCGGTACACGAGCCGCCAGCCCGCGGGCGCATCCTCCGCCGGGGTATCGGCCTGCGGAGCGACATCGCCCAGCATCGCCATCAGGTCGTCGAAATCGTCGCCGATCCCGGCCGACGCCGGTTCCGACGCGGGTGCCGGCGTGCCAGTCGGCGGGGAGGCCGGCGTCGCCGCGGTGTCGCCGCCCGCCGCCGCTTCCAGCCGGACGAGCATCGCGGCATCGGCGGGAACCGCGGTGTCGTCACGCGCCGCGGCGACATGGTCCGACAGCATGTCGAACGCGCCGATGACGATGTCGAGCAGCGCCGGCGTCAGCTCCAGCGTACCGTTGCGGATCAGGTCAAGCAGCGTTTCGTAGTGGTGGGTATAGGCCTGAAGCCGTTCGTGACCGAACGCCCCGGCCCCGCCCTTGATCGAATGGACGCAACGGAACACGCCGTTGATCGTCTCCGCATCGCGGTCGCCGTCCCGCAGGGTGGCGAAGCTCGCTTCCATGCCGGCGAGACCTTCGTCGCACTCCTGGAAGAACATCTGCTGGATGGCATTGAGGTCCACGGGAACGCTCCTGGATCAGGCGATGAGGAGGGCGTCGAGCCCGGCGAGCGACACCATGCCGGCGAGGGCCGGGCTGACCGGGTCGATCCGGAAATCGACCTCGGCCTGCGCCGCCGCCGATCGGCCGGCGGCCAGCACCTGAAGGCAGGCGAGCCCCGCCCGTTCCACACCGCTGCCGTCGATCGCCAGCGGTCCGCCCTGGCCCAGCGCCTGCTTCAGCGCCTGACGCAGCGGCCCGGCCGCGGACGTGTCCATGATGGTGGCGAGATTGAGGGTCGATGCGGTCAGGGTCATTGGACGGCTCCCGGCAAGGCGCGGATGGGACGGGGGCGAACGGTCAGAATTCGGACCAGTCGCTCTCGGCCGCGGCGCTGCCGCCGCCCCCGCCAGCCACCCGGCGCTTCGCCGTCCGGGCGATATCGCGTCCGGCCTGCGCAGCCCGCGCCTGCAAGGTGTGGACCACCGACGTCGATGCCGGCACCGCCACCGGGCGGGTCGCGCCGCTGAGCGTGAAACGCGACACTTCGCGCGCCAGATGATCGGCCTCCTCCGCCAGGCTGCGCGCGGCGGCCGTCGCTTCCTCGACCATCGCCGCGTTCTGCTGCGTCACGCCGTCCATCTCGGACACGGCGGTGTTGACCTGCTGCAAGCCGGTGGCCTGTTGTTCGGCAGAGGTGGCGATCGTGCCGACCAGCACGCTGATCTCGCCGATCCGGCCGATGATCCGCTGCAACGCCTTGCCCGTCTCGCTGACCAGTTCGACGCCGGCCTCGACCTGCTCGGACGACGCCATGATCTTCGCCTTCACGTCCTTCGCCGCGTCCGCGGAACGTTGCGCCAGCGCCCGGACTTCGGAGGCGACCACGGCGAAACCGCGACCCGCATCGCCGGCCCGTGCCGCCTCGACGCCGGCGTTCAGCGCCAGCAGGTTGGTCTGGAAGGCGATGCCGTCGATGACGCTGATGATCTCGCTGATCTCGGCGGAGGCGCGCTCGATGCCGCTCATCGCCTCGACCGCGCGGCGCACGACGTCGCCGGACTGTTCCGCCTCGGTGCGGGCCTCGCCGACCACGGCATTGGCGCGGATCGCACCGGCGGCCGTCTCACGCACCGTGCCGGTGATCTCGTCCATCGCGGCGGCGGTTTCCTCCAGGCTGGCGGCCTGTTGCTCGGTGCGCTGCGACAGGTCATCGGATGCCTGCCGGATATCGCTGGCGCCGTTGTTGATGCCGCTGCTGGCGTCGCTGACGGCGGTCAATGCCGCGCCGACCGCGTCCATCGCGCGGTTGTAATCGAGGCGCAGGCCCTCGTAATCCGCCGGGAAGGGATCGTTGATCCGGTGGCTGAGATCGCTGATCGCAACGCGGGCCAGCCCGGTGCCGAGGGCACCGACGACCTGTTCCTGCGCCTTGCCCGCAGCCTGGATCGCCTCGCCATTCTCGCGGAATACCTGCATCGCCTTGGTCATGCGGCCGACGCAGTCGGTAAAATCGATGTACGCGATCGGCGAGGACAGATCGCCGGCGGCCAGCCCCTCCATGCGCACGACGGTGGTGACATAGGGGTCGCAGACCAGCCGCTTCGCGGCCACGCCGACAATCCCGATCGCCGCCAGCGCGGCCATCGCGGCACCCAGCAGGGTCGTCGAGGCGGCCGGATCGCCGATCGCCATCGCGGTCGTCGCCACCGGAACCGCGCCGAGCGTGAGATAGGTTACGAGCAGCACGTCGAACTTGCGACGGATCGGGGCTTTGGCACGGAACCAGGCGATCATCAGAGCATCTCCATCCATTGGGCCAGCTGCTCATGGGAAATCGCCATGCGCCAAAGCCTCGCTACGAAGATGTCTCTAGTGAACGATTGACTAAGGCAGGGTTAATGACGAGGTTAGACCGGCATTAACTGTAGCTTACGCGTTGTAATCGTAGGTATATCCGCTCGACAGGCGGATGTCTTCGGCTGTTTTACTCGCATTCAACTGGCAGACATGCGCAGGTTACTTGCATTACCGGGCGGTTTTTATAGAGTAAAATCAGTGTGTTATGCCTTTCCCCGGCGCTTTTCCGGGTGATTGCGAATCGCTGTCGGCGGGTCGCACAGGCGTTCCGTCGGCGGCTCTCGACACCGGCTGCCGGGCGGGTAGGGTCGGCCGATGATCGACCACGAAACCGCCATGCCGACCGCGGATCGCACCCCGACCGCCGACATCGTCGCGCATGTGCGCGACGCGGCGACGCGATGGGACCATGGCAACGGACCGGAGGTCTTCCCGGCCGAACGGCTGGCGGAGCTGAGCCGGACGGGCGCGTTGCGGGCGTTCGCCTCCCTGCTCGACGAACCGGCGACCCGCGATCTGCTCGTCGTGCTGCGGCGGATCGGCGGGGCCGACCTCAGCCTCGGCCGCATCTACGAGGGGCACGTCAATGCGGTGCAGCTGGTGGAGGCCTATGGCACGGACGAGCAGCGATCTGTGTTGCACGACGATCTCGCCGCGTCGCGCAGCTTCGGGGTGTGGAACACCGAACCGCCGCCGGGCATGACGCTGGCCCCGTGCGAGGGTGGATTTCGGCTGACGGGCGCGAAGAGTTTCGCGACCGGGGCCGGCCACCTCGACCGCGCGCTCATCACCGCCAGATGGCCGGACGGGACCAAACAGATGGTGCTGGTCGACATCGCCGGGCAGACCGATCGCGTCGACGATTCGGCGTGGCAGGTGCGCGGGATGCGCGGCACGGTCAGCGGCCTGTTCGATTTCGACGGGATGATCGTGCCGCCGGAGGCGCTGATCGGCCAGCCGGGCGATTACGAGCGGGAGCCGCGCTTTTCGGCGGGTGCGTGGCGCTTCACGGCGGTGCAGCTCGGTGCGATCGAGGCGCTGGTGCGGCACTGGCGCGATCATCTGGTCGCGACCGGCAAGGGCGGCGATCCGATCCAGCGCGTCCGCTTCGGCGCGGCGGTGGCGGCGACGCGATCGGCGGGACAATGGGTCGCCCGCGCCGCCACGCTGGCGGAGGCCGCGCGGCCGGAGGCGATCGGGTGCGTGATGATGACGCGCGGCATCGTCGAGGATGCGGGCCTGTCGGTCATGGAGGGAGCCGCGCGGGCGATCGGCACCGCGTCCTTCGTCGCGGGCAGCCGGGTCGATCGCATCACTCGCGATCTCGGCCTGTATCTGCGTCAGCCGGTGCCCGATCAGGCGCGCGACCGCGCCGCCGCCGCGTGGCTGGAGGCGGATCGCTGGGGCGACGACCCCTGGTGGTGATGCCCGGCTGGCGGGACCGGGCGCGAATGATGCGACGGGCGCGGTCGTCATCGATCGCGGAGGCTGTCCGGAGCGGCGGCTGGCTGGTGATCGCACCGCATCCGGACGACGAGACTCTGGGGGCCGGCGGCCTGATCGCGGCACTGGCGGCGGCGGGTGGAGAGGTGACGGTGGCGTTCCTGACCGATGGGTCGGGCAGCCATGTCGGCGCACCCGGATGGAGCGCGCGCCGCGTCGCAGGCGTCCGCGCGCGAGAGGCCGGCGCCGCGCTGCGCGCGCTAAGGCTGAAGACAACGCCGGTCGCGCTCGGATGGCGCGATGCCGCGCCGCCGCCGGCCGGCTCCACCGCGTTCGAGACGACGGTACGCCGGCTCGTCGCGCTCTGCCGTGCGCGCCGCATCCACAACATCGTCGCGAGCTGGGATGCCGATCCGCATTGCGACCACGAGGCGGCGGCGGCGCTGGCGCGGGAGGTCGGGCGGCGGACGGGTATCGCGCCGCGTTTCTACGGCGTCTGGGCATGGACGTTGCCGGACCTGACGACCCGGCTGCGCGCGATGCGGGCCGTCGCCCTGCCGGTCGCGCTCTGGCGCGGGCATCAGCGTCGCGCGCTGGCCTGTCATCGCACGCAGCTCGGCGGCCGCATCGCCGGAGCCGCAGACCGGTTCGTCCTGCCGCGATCGATGCGGCGGCTGGTCGATGCGACCCACATCCTGCTGCTGGAGCCCCGCGATGCGCCGTGAACACTCGATCGAACCCGGCTGGTTCGAGGCCCTGTACCGCGATCAGGGCGACCCGTGGCATTTCGCAACCAGCCCCTATGAGCGCGAGAAATACGACCACACGCTCGCCAGCCTGCCGCAGCCGCGGGTCGGATCGATGCTGGAGGTCGGCTGCGCCAACGGCGTCCTGACGGAGCTGCTGGCCGGGCATTGCGACCGGCTGCTCGCGGTCGACGTATCGCAGACCGCGCTCGCCGCCGCGGCGGAGCGGTGCGCCGCATTGTCGAACGTCAGCTTCGCGCAACGCCGATTGCCGGCGGAGGCGCCCGATGGCCGATTCGATCTGATCCTGCTGTCGGAGGTGATCTATTACTGGGACGATGCCGATCTGGCGCGGCTCGCCGACTATCTGCGTGGGGCGCTGCCGTCAGGCGGGCATGTGCTGCTCGTCCACTGGACCGGGGATACCGACTATCCCAAGTCCGGGGACGACGCCGTCGCCGAACTGCGGCAGCGGCTGGGCGATGCGGTCGATGTCGTCACCCGGGATCGACGAGAGCAGTATCGGCTCGACCTGTGGCGGCGTCGCTGACCGGCGCGCGCGGATCGTCGCGCCCGCAGCCCGGACGGCGGCAGGCAGCGTCCGGAAACTGAGCCGGTCCTCAGCTCCTGCTGATGCGGGATCGAGCGCGGCGGGAAAGGCATAGGTTTCGTGCAGCGGATCGTCGTCACCCTGCGCGATCCACTGTGCGAAGGCGTCGGCCATGCCGCCCGGTGCCCGCCCCTGCGTGCGGCTGGATGTGAAGACCCGAACGTCGACTGGGTGGCGCACCCGCCCGCCGGCGCGGCGCACGGCATCGAACAGCGCGCGATCCTCCGCCAGCGACGGGGTGGGCGCACCGCCGATCCGGCGATACAGGTCCAGCGTCAGCGCGATGCTCGCGCCCCCTTCGTAATGATGGCGCGGCCAGACATCGTGCGCGTCGCGCTCCGTATCCGCCCGCAGCCAGTCGAGCGCGGTGTAATAGCGGCCGAGCAGGTTGAGCCGGTCCACTGCGCGACGTCCCAACGCGGCGCGGTCCGCCCGGCGGGTCAGCGCGCGCCCGGCGACCGCATCGGCCCCGGCATCGATGCGCGCGACCGTCCGCACCAGCCAGTCGGGCGCGACCTCCGTATCCGCATCGGTCGAGACGAGGATATCGGTCGGCCGGCAAAGATGATCGGCGGCGGCGTCGAACGCCAGCCGCCGTGCCCAGCCCGCGTGACGATGATCGGGCAGCAGCGACACCGCCGACCAGCGCAACATGGCATGACGCAAACGGACGGTCTGGAGGATGGCGGCGGTCCGATCCCGGCAGTTGTTGGCGACCACCACGACCGTCACCGGCCCGCCATGACGGCTGGCGGCATCGTCCAGCGCCGCGAGGCAGGCCGGCAGATCCGCCTCCTCATCCCTCGCCGGCAATGCGACGGCGATCCGATGCCCCTGATAACCCCCTATATTCATTCAGATTAGAAAACCCGACGGGGCGGGACGTTCCGTAGCCGTCCGGGGCGATCCGCAGCCGACCCGCCAGGATGCCGAAATGGCGGCATCCGCCACAAGATACTTGCGCCGCCGCCCCGCCGCGATTAGGCGCGCAGCTTCCAGGCGCCCGTAGCTCAGCTGGATAGAGCATCAGACTACGAATCTGAGGGTCGGACGTTCGAATCGTTCCGGGCGCACCACTGGACATCCCGCAATCGAGGCAGGACGCGGAGGCTTCGCGTGGACAAGAGCTGGGGCGCGTCCCCGTCGAACGGCTTCCGGGTACGAACCAATGCCAGCCCCGAGGATCGCGCTACGGAGCGGGCCAAAGCCCGCGAGGTCCGCGCCGGCGAGCGATCCATCCTGATGGCGCAACGCATCGAAGCCCGGACCGCGAGCCGCGACGCGGACGCCGTCGCACGCGAACAGGCCCGCGAGGAGCGGCGGGAGCAGGAACGATTGCGTGCCACGGGCGATCCGCACGCCGAGGCGGCCCGGCGCCACCGTTCGTCGGGGCGCAAGGATGTCGTCCGCGAACAGCGGGATACGCGGTCCTATACCACTGTCGTCGATGCCGGCCGGATGCGCGAACTGGCCAGGCGCGGCGCATCGCCGTCGGGGCTGGCGGGTGCGTTCGGGATCACAGTCGACGCGGTCGAGGCGATCCTGAACGAACCCGGGTGACCTATCGCGGTGCGAGCGGTGTCCCCGCGGCGGCGCAGACATAGGTCGCCAGATCTTCGCGCAGCGGTAGCCCCTCGATCGACCGCAGCGGGCCGTCATAGGCGATCGCGGTTTCCGCGAACGACCGCCGGTTGCCGACGCCCAGGATGTGGAACAGCCGCTGCGGGCAACTCACCCCGACCCGCGCATAGGCGACGCGACCGCCGCGTTCCTGCCGGATCACCGCCACCAGCTTGCCCGTCATCAGCGGCTTGCGCTGCCACAGCAGGTAATAGCGCGACTGCGTGTCGGACGGCGTGGGGATCAAAGTGCCGATATCGTCCCCGCGCGCCGGTGCCGACGTCGCGGCGGTCAAATTGCGGAGCGTGACGCGCGGTGTCGCGTCGGTGTCGTTGCCGAACGTGTCGCCGCTGGAACAGGCGGCCGGAAGGAGAAGCGCGGCAAGGGCGATGCGCGCCGACAGCATCGGCATAGGCGTTCGGGCTCTGGCAGACAGGTTGCGGGACGGGCGGCGATACCCAGCCGGCGTTAGTCCGGCAAGCGTGACCCTAACGTGAATCTATATCGTGCGCGCGCCGCCGTCTTCACCCTCGTCGACGTCCGCCTCGTTGTCCGCGCCGACGCCCCGTTCCAGCCGCGCCTCGTCGCCGGCAGGATCCGTCTTTAGCTGGCGATCACCGCATCCTCGACATCCTCCTCGCGTGGGGCGGTGTCGGCATGGCGCTGCGCTAGATTCGCGCAGACCAGCAACTGCAACTGGTGGAAGATCATCAGCGGCAGGATCACCGCGCCGACCTCCGCGGGGGAGAACAGCACGCCGGCCATCGGCACGCCCGCCGCCAGACTCTTCTTCGATCCGCAGAACAGGATGGCGATCGCATCGGCGCGGTCGAACTTCAGACGCCGGGTCAGGGCGCTCGTCGTCAGCATCGCCGCCGCGAGCAGCAGCGCGCAGAACAGGAACACCAGCGCCAGTTGCCACACCGGTACGCGCGTCCACAGCCCCTCCACCACCGCCGCGCTGAACGCGGTGTAGACGACCAGCAGGATCGATCCGCGATCGACATAGGACAGCATCGCCTTGCGCCGCTCCACGAACCCGGCAGTCAATGGCCGCGACAGGTGTCCGGCGACGAACGGCACCAGCAGCTGGAAGACGATCGTCCAGACCTCGTCGCCGGACACGCCACCCGCCCCTCCGGCCTGCCCGGCCATCAGCAGCGCGACGAGCAGGGGCGTGAACAGGATGCCGAGCAGGTTGGACGCGGAGGCGCTGCACACCGCCGCCGGCACGTTGCCGCGCGCGATCGAGGTGAAGGCGATCGACGACTGCACCGTCGACGGCAACAGCGTCAGGAACAACAGCCCGCTCGCCAGCGAGGGCGCCAGCACCTGGCCGGCGACCCCGTGCGCCGCCAGCCCGAACATCGGAAACAGCGCGAACGTGATCGCCAGCACCAGCAGGTGCAACCGCCAGTTCGTCAGCCCCTGCACGATCGCCGCGCGCGACAGCTTCGCGCCGTGCAGGAAGAACAGCAGCGCGATCGCACCCTCCGTCGCATAGCCCAGCACGGTCGCGACGACGCCGCGACATGGTAGCACCGACGCGAGCACGACGGTGGCGATCAGCAGCAGGCTGTAACGGTCTATACGTTTGAACATCGTGGCTTATCGTCCCGGTCGCGCCAGACGGTAACGGGCGGCGGGGCGATACGATGCCGCAGCTTTGGCTACGCAGACGATCCGCGTTCGACTATGACGGCGAAATCGAAGCGATTACCAAGGGCGGCGGATACCGATCGTCGTCGGACAGGAGTAGGGTCAGGAATGGAAGCTATGATCGCGTGTGCCGCCGCTGCAATCGCCTTGACCGGCATCGCCGCCGCTACCCCGCAGCCGCAGGCTGCACCCGCCGCGAAGGCAGCGCCCGCAGCGCCCAGCGCGATTGCGGCTTCCGCCGCACAGGCCGCCCCCGCCGGCCGACCCGAGGATACCGAGGTCTGGGCACCCGAAGTGCCGGTGATCGTTCCCGGCCCGGCGACCACGACCCCCGCCCCCTCCGACGCGATCGTGCTGTTCGACGGCAAGGACCTGAACGAATGGGTCTCGACCAAGGACAAGGGTGCGGCGAAGTGGACCGTCGCGGACGGGGTGCTGACCGTGAAGAAGGGGACCGGCAACATCCAGACCAAACGCAGCTTCCGCAACTATCAGGTGCATCTGGAGTGGAAGGTGCCGGCGAACATCACCGGCGAGGGACAGGCCCGCGGCAATAGCGGACTGTTCCTGGCGTCGACCGGCGACGGCGACAACGGGTACGAGCTCCAGATCATGGATAGCTATCGCAACAAGACCTATGTCAACGGTCAGGCGGGCGCGATCTACAAGCAGTTCGCACCGCTCGCGAACCCGGTCCGCGCGCCGGGCGAATGGCAGAGCTACGACGTGATCTGGACCGCGCCGGTGTTCGCCGCGGACGGATCGGTGACCAGCCCCGCCTATGTCACCGCCTTCATCAACGGCGTGCTGGTGCAGGACCATGTCGCGCTGAAAGGCGAGACGGCCTACATCGGCGCACCCCGCTACAAGGCGCATGGACCGGCCCCGATCAAGTTGCAGGATCACGGCGACCCCAGCGCGCCGATCAGCTACCGCTCGATCTGGATCCGCGAGCTGAAGTGATCTTGTGGGGGGAGAGCTGCGGCCCACCCCCACTTCCCCGGCGAAGGCCGGGGTCCAGTCGCGGTGAGTTCATTGAGACTCATGAGGTCAGCTGCAACTGGACCCCGGCCTTCGCCGGGGAGGGGAATGGGCGCTGATAGGCAGCCCCCTACTTCGCCTTCGTCGCGGCGATGTAGCGGTCGACCTGCTCCTCCAGCACCGCGAGCGGCAGCGCCCCCTGGCTCAGCACCGCTTCGTGGAAGTCGCGGATGTCGAACTTCGGCCCCAGCGCCTGCTCCGCCCGCTTGCGCAGCTCGGCGATCTTGAGCTGCCCGACCATGTAGCTGGTCGCCTGACCCGGCCAGTTGAAATACCGGTCGACCTCGCGGCCGATGTCCTTCTCCGACACCGAGCTGTTCGCCTTGAAGTACGCGACCGCCTGTTCGCGCGTCCAGCGTTTGGAGTGGATGCCGGTGTCGAGCACCAGCCGGATCGCGCGCCAGACCTGCAGCGAGAGCATGCCGAACCGCGCATAGGGGTCCTTGTACACGCCCATTTCGTTCGCCAGCCGCTCCGAATACAGGCCCCATCCCTCGACATAGGCGCCGTAGCCGCCGAACTTGCGGAACTTGGGAATGCCGGTCATCTCCTGCTGGCGCGCGATCTGGAAATGGTGGCCCGGCGCGCCCTCGTGCGCGGCGATGCCGGCGACCTGCACCTTCTGCGTCTGGTTCATGTCGGCGAGGTTGACGTAATAGATGCCCGGCCGCGATCCGTCGGCGGAGGGCGGGTTGTAGAAGGCGGTCGACGCGGTGCCCTCCCGCCACTTCTCCACCGCGCGCACCTCTAAAGGTGCCTTGGGCAGCACGCGGAAATAGCGCGGGGCGGCCACCATCACCGACGCGATGACGGCGCGGGCATCGCCCAGATACTCCTCGCGGCCGGCGGCGGTATTCGGATATTTGAATTTCGGATCGCTGCGGATGCTGTCGAAGAACTGCTCCAGCGTGCCGGTGAAGCCGACCTCCCGCCTGATCGCCTCCATCTCCTGACGAATCGCCGCGACCTGACGAAGCCCGAGTTCGTGGATCTGGTCGGCGGTCAGGTCGGTCGTCGTCGATCCCTTGAGCCGGTCGGCATAATAGGCCGCGCCGTTGGGCAGGCTCCAGGCGCCGAAGTTGCCCTTCGACAGCGGCTCGATCGCGTCCAGCGCGGCGAACAGCGTGTCGTAGCCGCGGCGGAACGGGCCGGTCAGCGCCGCACCCGCATCCGCCAGCAGCTTCGCCCTGGTCGCATCGGGTGCCTTCAGCGCCGTCACCTTCTTGCGGAAATCGGCCATGACGGTCGAATCCGGACCATTGTCGAACGGCGCGCCGGTGATGACCGCCTTCGCGTCGGCACGGGCGGGCGCGAAATTGACCTTGTTGGGGATGATCCCCGCCGCCGCCTGCTCTCGCATCGTCGCGGCAACCTCGCGCATCACCCGCTCGGTTTCGCGCAACCGGGAGATATAGGCCTGCGCATCGGCGACGGTGTCGACCTTGTGATTGTTGATGAGCAGCACGGGGATGTCGCCCGCCGGGCTGCCGTTGGTCGACACCGGGAACCGCAGCTTGCGGAACGGAAAGGACTCGCCTTCCCGCTCGACCTGATATTCGAACAGGCGATAGCTGACCCGCGCGCTCTCCCCCAGTCGCTCAGGACGGAACCGCGCGCGCATCTCCTTCAGCTGCCGCTCCGCCAGCGCGCGCGATCGCACCGCGGCGGCATCGGTATAGTCGTCGAGCTTCCCGTAATCGGTTTTGAAGCCGAGTTGCGTCTGCGCCTCGGGACTGAGCGCCAGTTGCTCGTCATAGGCGCGGTCGAGGAATTGCAGCAGCGCGGCGTCCTGCGCCTCTGTCGATCCGGCCGAAGCCGCCTGAAGCGGGTCGGGCGCACTCGCCTGAACCAGCGGCATCAGGGGCAGAAACATCAGGGCAATGGCAGGACGCATCGGAGACTCCTTCGGGATCAGCCGCTTCTCGCCCAGCCTGCCGCGCGAGGCAATCGCCCCGCCTCCCCCTGCCGTCGCCCCGATCGTTATCGATAGAGGCCGGAGTTCTGCAACGCGTGCACGCGGAGGCGCGGGAACACCTCCTCTATCGGTCTGGTGTCCGGCAGCACGTAGACATAGCCGCCCTTCTTCTGGAACAGCGGACGCAGCGATTTCGAGTAGAACGCCCTGGGCACGTTGATGCAGCCGAAGGTGATGCGGTTGTCGTCCGGCGTCGGCGACAGCATCCGCTCGCGCCGTCCCTCCGCCTTGCCGACATCGCCCGGGATCGGATGGATCGCGACCGAGGTGGCGTAATCGACCCACAATATCCGCTCCTTGCGGAATGCCAGCCCGAATTTCGCCAGGTAGCGACCGGCGGGAGTCGTCTTTTCGGCCGGCCCGATCTCCGCGAGCGTCTTGCTGCCGACGCCGGGCGTGGCCTCGTCACCGGGTGCGATGCCGACCAGCACCGGCACCGCCGCGATCGGCTTGCCGGTGCTGTCGAACAGGAACATCGCCGCATTCACCTTGTCGACGATCACATAGGGCAGCGCGTGATTGTCCTTCGACACGCCGACCCAGTCGACGACGCGCAAGGCGCTGTCCGATGGCGATATCGGCTCGTCTGGCGACGGGGCCTGAATGGGCGCGGCGGAAGTCGGGGCGACGGATACGGCAGGTTTGGCGGACCGGGCGGCAACCGGCTTCGACCGGGTCTGGGCGACAGCCGGGAGCGGAAGGACGAGCGGCAGGCCAAGCGCCAGACCGGCAAAACCGCGAAGGACAAGGTTCATGGATTCACGGCACTCGAAAGCCGCCGATCGCCCCGTGCTATGGGGCGACCGGCGGCATCACGGGCCGTTCGGCCCGATGGTCTTCAGGGATCAGTGGCGCGGGCGCTTCGGGCGGGCTTCCTGCGCCTGCAACCGCTGCTCGACGCCATCGACGCGGCCGTTGATCTGGTCGAGACGCTGGCCCGCACTCTGCAACTGGCCGGACGCCGCCTGCGCTTCCGCCAATGCCGCCTTGGCGGTGCCGTCGGTCTGCCGCAATTGCGACTCCAGCGTGTCGACGCGCTGACTGACCGGCGCGATCTGCTCGCGGACATAGGATTTGGAGGCGCAACCACCCAGACCGACGGCTCCCGCCAGAATGACCGCAGCAGGAGCCAGCTTGAACGCAAACGAATACATGGCGATTCTTTCAGTCCTTAACCAAACGCAACAACCAAGCCGGAGCGGCGGGGTTCCAGCAATCGGGATTCTGTTCGACTGTGCATCTTCTCGGGTGGGTCGAGGCATCCCCGACCCGTTACCCGTTGAACGATCAGCCGATTTGCTGACCGTTCGAGGCTATTTGCGCGATGTCCGCTTTGGCGCGGGGGCGAACGGGTCCTCCGGGATGTCGGCCGGACGGACCGTGTCGACCGCCTTCGGGCCGGGATTGACGCGCACGAACTCGACGCACCGGCGCAGCTCGATGACGGCTGCTCCGCTTCCGGTCAGGTCCAGCCGTTCCACCGGCGTGTCGCCGCGCGCGATCGCCAGCATCGCGGACCTCGCGAAATAAGTAGGGAATTGCGGCTCGAAGCTGGTGACGAACCCGCGCTGGCCGTCAGCGATCAGGCCGACCGCGAAATGACCCGGATAGGCTCCGCTGGACAGGCGGAACGTCAGCTTCAGCCTGTCCTTCGCCTTGATCGACCAGTTATCGTTCAGCACCGTCAGATGATTGGTTCCGTCGGTGTCGATGCCCAGCAACAGCGTCGTCGCGCCCGCCCGGTCATACTTCCTGGTCAGGAAACAGCCCTTGCCGTCTTTGCTGGCGGCCACCGTCCAGCCCGCGACGTCGCGCGTCGGATAATCGCGCGCCGCCGCGGGCATGGCAGCCAGACAGCCCGCGCCGACGAACACGGTCCCGAGCAACCGCGAAGCGGGCGGTGCCGGGGGATCGGAGGAGTGCGATGTAGCCATGAAAGATCCTCGAGGTCGCGATGTCGCGCGTCGACGCGCAATCAGGTCGCCAGTCGTTCGCGATGGGGAAGGCCGCACGCCGTCCGGACCGATGCCCTTACGGTCTCCAGCAGGATCAGCGCCCTGGCGTCGTCGCGCTGAAGGCGGGCCATCGCGACGACGCCGACCATCGTCGCGATGCTCGCCGCGGCCGTCGCGGCCGGCGTCGCATGCCCCATCCGCGCCAGCAGCGCCTCGACGGCACCTGTCAGCCGCTCGATCGCCGCCGCGAACCGGTCGCGCGCCGCCGCCGGCAACCGCGACGCCTGCCCGGCGAGGATCGGGATCGGGCACGCCCGGTCGATCCTGTCCCGGTGCGCCATCGACAGATACCAGTCGATATAGCGCGACAGCGCCACGGCCGGATCGCCGTCCTCCGGTCGATCGAAGAAGGCCGCCGCCCCATCCTCGAACATGAAGGCGATCGCCTGCACGATCAGATCTTCCTTCGACGCGAAGTGCGCGTAGAAGCCGCCATGCGTCAGGCCGGCACGCGACATGACCTGCGCGACGCCGATGCGATCGGCGCCATCGGTGCGGATGACCGCCGCGGCCTCCTCCAGAACCCGCGTCCGCGTCTGCGCCTTATGCTCGCTGCCGTACCGCATCGTTCGTACATGCGGGTTCGCGCGGCAAAAACCAAGCGCGCCGGTCGCGCCGGCGCTGGTAGCCGGGCGTCAGAGGGTTCTTAATACGGGCATATCGAAAATCTGGTAGCTGCCGATCCCCGAGCGGATCAGCGGGTCCTCAGCGGTCACGTCGCGGACGTCGTCGTAAGTGGCGACCGTGTAGATCACCACGTCGTAACGTCCGTCCGCATCGTCCACCGATCCGTGCGCGGCGATCAGACCGTGGTTCAGCAGCGTCGTCTGCCAGGCGTCACGATCGCTCATCACGTTCGTTTCCACCGGCGTCATCGTTGCGAAGAAGTCCGGCCGGGGCGGTATGTATTTGCAGAAGTAGCTTTTCATGATGTTTCCCGACGTGCGGTTCCGATACGTGTCCATGGGCTGGCCGGCCGTCACGACGGCGCAGCCCTCACCCAGACGCGCGCCGTCTGCGCCGGAGCCTCCGCGACGACGGCGGTGGCGGCCAGCAACGATCCGCCGGGGGCGTAGCTGACGGAGCCGTCGGCGATCGGAAAGTCGCGCAGCGGACCGCCGTCACGATTGGCGCGCTGATAATAGGGAATTGCGCGCAGCTTCGCGCCGTCCTTCCAGCGCCCCTCCAGCGTGACGATGCCTCCCAACAGATCGGGTTGCCACGTCGCGACCGGCAGCGCGGCGACATGACCGTCGATACTCGCCTGATCCACGCTCTCGAACGCGTAGACGAGGGGGCCGTAGCGGAACGCCTCATGCCCGCGGGTCTCGGCGATCTTGTCGCTCGGACGGATACGCTGAACGGCGAGCGGCACGTCGAAGCTGATCCGGTCGCCCGCCTTCCACTCGCGGTGGATCACCGCATAGCCGTTCTCGATCACGACCGGCACGGACCGGCCATTGACCGACAGGCGCTTCACGCCGGAGACCGCGGGGCTTGCCGTATACAGGGTGCTGGTCGCGCGATCCGGCACGCGGACGTGCACGGCGAAACGGCTCGGGGCCGCCGGGTTGACAGTGATCGCCACGGCTTCCTTCCACGGATAGTCCGTCTGCTGCACCATCTCGACCTCGGTGCCCGCCACCTTGCCGACGTTGACGCGACTGCCGATGAACAGGTTCACGAACAGGGCGTCGGTGGCCTTGGCGTAGGCCCAGGTGGGGGCCATCAGCAGCGTACGAGGGATGTTGCCGACGCAGCACGGGCACGAATGCCACTTCGCCCGCTCCGTCCCGTCGAGCGGATTGGTATAGCAGAAGCTCTTACCCGTGATGTCGACCGATCCGAGCAGCGCGTTGTACATCGTCTCTTCGAGAAGATCGGCATATCTGGCGTCGTGATAGGCGAGGCTCATCTTGTACTGGAAGAAGATGAGGCCGCAGCTGGAGCATGACTCGCAATACGCATCGTTCTTCAGCGCATAGTCGACTCCGAACCCTTCCGCGGTATCGCCGCTGCCGACGCCGCCGGTGACGTAGTATTTGCGGTTCACCATATTGTCCCAGAGCGACATCACCGCACTCTGGTAATCGATGTCGCCGGTTTCGGCGGCGACGTCCGCCATGCCGGAGTAGAAATAGACGGCCCGCACCGCGTGACCGACCGCTTCGTACTGACGAACCGGCGGCACGTGGCTCTGGTCGTACTCCGACCCACCCTCCCGCGAGTCGAGCAGAAAGCGCGCAAGGCCGACATACGCGTCGCCACGCCGGCCGCCCTCGACATCGTTGACGAACCGGCCGAAGCGGACCAGCGCCTGCTCCATCTCCTGATGCCCGTCGAACCATGCCTGCTTGCCCGGTCCGATATGCGCCACCCAGCAATCGGCCAGCTTCTTGGCGGCGTCATACAGCCGCAGGTCCTTGCCGCCGGTCAGCGTGTGGTGATTGATCGCCGATTCGAGGAAATAGCCGGCAACATAGCCTTCGTGGTTCGCACGCTGCCCGGGCGACCAGCGGCGTGGCCATTCCCTGCGATCGGCGAGCGTGAACGCGGTCTGGAGATAGCCGTCGCTCTCCTGCGCGGCGAGGATGATCGGGATCCACCGCTCCAGCGTCGCACGCATCGTGTCCTGCGCCTGCGCGATCTCCCTGTCGCCGGCCGCATCCACCATCAGCGCCAGGCACATCGATTCCACGGTCTGGTGGATCCAGGCGTTGGAGAAGACATAGCCCTTGTGCGTACCGTGCGGTTCGCCGCGCAGCGCCTTGGCCGCCTCGACGAAATTGTCGATGCCGCCCTGTCCCGTCGGCAGATCGGTGCGCTCGCAATAGGCGACGCAATGGGGAATCCAGTTGACGATCAGCGACTTCACCCGCGCGTTCCACATCGGATTATCGACCGACCAGGGCGTGGTATAGACGACGTCGAGGCGCTGGGCGGGCGGCGGCGCGACGGCGCGAACGTGCAGCGTCGAGGCACCGTTCCTGGCACCCGCATTGCCGGTCAGCCGCAACACATAGTCGCCCGGCGCCGAGAACCCGGCCAGCGTGTCCGATGCCGCCGGATCGGCGAAGCTGACGTTGCCCGGGCCGCTCACCTTGGTCCAGCGCAGGTCGTCGCCCGGCGCACGGCGCACCCAGCGGGCATCGGCGGAGAGATAGGTCTTGCCACCGACGACCACGCTGCGGTCGATCCCCGCGGCGATCGCAGGAGCCAGCGACGGCAGCGCGCCGGCGCTCAGCACGCGCCAGCGCAGCACGCCGGCGGACTTGCCTGCCGCGGGCTCGACCTCAAGGCGGAGACGATCGGTGCTGAGGGGTGCGAAGTCGAACCCGTCGAACATGTCCTTGCCCAGCGTCGGCGACGTGCGCAGCGTGACCGGGACGTACTTGCCACCGTCCCAACGCAGCAATCTGGCGCTGCGCGGCAAGATCACCTCGCTGCCGTCGACCGCCCAGTACACCTCGATCCGCGACGTGGTGACGGGGTCCGACCAGCGCAGATCGATCCATTGCATGTCGCGATGGGGCCAACTGCTCCACGCGCCCTTCAGCGTGTCGGTGGAGGCGGACGGGAGCTTGGTGTCGAACAGTGTCAGCAGGCGCGGGTCCTCGCCCACGGTGGACGCGGTCGGCACGGCGACCGGCGCGAGATCGACCGCGTCGGTTCCGGCGATGACGCGCGCAGGGAACAGCGCCAGCGCCCCGACCCCCGCCCCGCCGAGCAACAGCCCGCGACGGCTGGTTCCGGTCCGACCGGCCGTGTCGCCATGGTCGTGGCCACAGGCGTCATCATCGTGATAATCACTCATCGCATCGTCTCCTGCCGGCGGCCGTCCGGCGCCGCCCGTCTGCACCCGTGTTCGCGATCCGTCGGGATGTCGCCGTTCCGGATCACAGTCATCCCATCGCCTGCCTGGTGTCTTCCAACGCCCTGTCGACCAGCATTCGCATCGCCGCCGATGCCGCAGCCCCGTCGCCCGCAACAATGGCGTCAAGCACGCGACGATGCTCGGGGATCGGATCGCGCGGCAGGGTGGACGACCGCCGCTTGAACTGCGTCGTCATGGTCACGGCGGTGCCGATGCTCGTGGTCAGCACCACCAGATAATCATTGCCGGTCGCGCGCAGGATCGCATCGTGGAACGCGCAGTCCGCCGCCTGCCCGGCGAGATGATCCATCCCGTGCCGGGCCATCGCCGCCAGCGCCGTCCGCAGCGCCTTGATATCTTCGCGGGTGCGGCGCTGCGCCGCCATCGATGCCGCCCATGGCTCCACCATGATGCGCAATTCGAACAGGCTGCGCACGATCGCCATGTCGGGCTGCCCCGAAAAGGTCCAGGTCAGGACATCCGGATCGAGCAGGTTCCAGCGGTGGCGCGGCTGCACGATCGTGCCGGACCGCGGACGGCTTTCGACCAATCCCTTTGCGACCAGCGTCCGGATCGCCTCCCGGTAGGCGCCGCGCGATACCTTCAGGGCCTCCGACCCGTCCGCCTCGCTCATCAGCACCTCGCCCGGAGCATGCTCGCCCGACACGATGGCGCTGCCCAGCCGATAGGCTACCGCCCCGCGCAGCCGTCGACCCGTTCCCCGCGTCTCCGGTATCGTAGCCAGACCGTCGGCCGGGCCGTCAGCGACGGACGCGGAGCGCGATGGTGTCATGTCCGATTGCCGCGTTTGGCGAATCTGGCCCGCGCGGTGGCGATATCCTTCGCCACCGCGTCGCGTTGCGTCGTGAAGGTGTCGTCGACGAAGGTGATCGTCGGGATCTGCCGCTGATCGATCGTCACCGGGCGATAGGTGTTGAAGCCATATTCGTGGACGCCCGTCGATCCGCGACCCGGCGCCGACCAGCTCAGATGGTTGAACGATGCGACCCTGCCGTCATTGGCCTCCGGATAGAGCGGATAACGCGGCGCCTGGCTCATCGGGATGAAGCCCATCTGCGCATCATATTGCATCTCGGCGATCGCGGGGACGCCGGGGTGACGACGGGCGAGCCCATCCACCAGATCGCGCGCACCGATCAGCATGTCGCCTTGCGTATTATTCTCCCACAATCCGCAAATATCGAGGAAATAGGCATCGACCTTCAGCCGGTCGATCATCGCCGAGATGCGACCGGCCAGATGGTCCCGCCAGCTTTTCACCGCGAGGTTCATGAACACCATGGACCCGTCGCCCTTGCGATCGCCGTCCCAATCGACGTAATTAGCGGGAAAGGGCGCGTCGTAGACGGCGACCAGCCGGGCGTCGGCCACCGCGGCGAACGCCGGCGAAGCGGGATTGGCGACGTTCGAGCCGAACATCAGCGCAAAGCGGAAGCCCAGCTTGCGCCCCTCCGCGACCAGCCGATCGAGGCCGGCCTGTCCACCGGGTTTCGCGCCGGACACGAAGGCGGGATAGTCCCAGTAATATCGCGCGTCCCACCCCGGCAGGAACACCATCACGGTCGCGGGGTCGATCTGGCGCGCGATCCACCGGAGGATCTCCAGCTGGCGCGCGAAGTCGTTGAAGACGTAGCCGGTCCAATGTTCGCCATGCAGCGCGACGACGCAGGCGATGTGCTTCATCCACTCGGGAGCATCCGGCCTGCCCGCGAAATCGGGGATCGACCATGATCGCTCGACCGACGTGAAATGTCGCCGTGCCGCGGCCGCGATGTCGGCATCCGGGGCGATCCGCCAGCCGCAACTGGTGACGTCGCCGCGCCGGTCCCAACCGGCCTGCTCGTACAGCAGTTCGATCTTGTATCCGTCGGGGCCCGGCAGGAAGGCGAAACGTGCCGGCCGCACCTCCTTCTGGAGCGCGGACAAGCCCCAGACGCGGCCCTTGCCGCTGTCGATCGCCATGAAGGGCGTGGCCATTCCGCCCATCAACATGGGATATTCGAACACACGCTCGGCATCGCCGAGATCCTGCCAGTCGTCCGCGGCCATCGACACCCGTCCGCGCGGCAAGCCACGCACGATCGTCTTCAGCGCCTTGACGGGGATGTCCATCGTGGCGGACACCGTCCACTCGACCGCGCCGTCGGCGGCGCGGGTCAGATCGGCGACCAGCTTGCCCGCGCGGCGTTGCTGCCCACCGGCCCAGGTCAGGCCCGTCGCGGTCAGGCGCAGGGTCTCGTCGCTGCGCTCGACCGACACCGTCGCCGGGTCGATGCCGTAATTATTCTCGAACGTGATGACCTCGAACCCGAAGATCAGGCCGCCGAAGGAGACCGAGGGTTCCGGATTTGCGAAGCTGAACTTCATCACCCCCGGTCCGCGCGGCGGCGTATGAACGTCGTCGACCGACGTCAGCAGGCGCAGCCCCGCGGGATTGGCGGTGCGTGCCTGCGCCGCGACCGTGCCGGGTGCCAGTACCGCGCCGCTCGCCGCGGCGGCACCCGCCAACAGAACGCGACGTGAAACCATGCTGTCGTCGATCATCGAAATCTCCCGTTCCTCGAATGGCCGCGACCATCCGGGCGCGAACGGCCCGGATGGTCCGGTCGGTCAGATGCCGCCGCCCAGTTTGATCTGCACACCGGCATAGATGCGGCGATTCTCCAGCGCATCCTGCGCGAAGAAGCGCTCGTCCTGGAACGACCGCCGGATCAGCGACTGGGTCAGGTTGACGCCGCTGAGGATCAGATTGACCCGCGGGTTCAACGCATAGATCAGATTCGCGTCGAGCTGCCCGAATGGCGTACGATAATCCGGCCGCCCGCGCGGATCGTTGCTGGTCGCCTCCAGCAACTTGCTACGCCACACCCAGTTGACGTTCGCGCTGATCCCGTACTTCCGGTATGTTCCGGAGAGCTGGTAATTGTGCCGCGTGATCTGTTCGTACGGAACGATGTAGCCGGCAGCGTTCGGCGACCTGGTCCCTTCGACGTACGTGTAGCTGCCCTGCACGCCCAGTCCCGAAAGCGGGCCCGGCAGGAAGCTGAACGTCTGGCGATACCCCACCTCGCCGCCGGCGACATAGCCGTCGGTGGCGTTGACGGGCCGGGTGATCTGGAAGCCGGCCACGGCAGCCTGCGTCGTCTCGTTGCGGATGAACCCGCTCACGTCCTTGTAGAAGCCGGCGGTGTAGATGCTGTTGTCGGGGCCGAAATAATATTCCAGCGAGGCGTCGAGCTGGTCCGCGCGCAACGGCTTCAGATCGGGATTGCCGGACGATCCGATCCGATCCTGGAAGTTGAGCGTGGTGATCGGCGCCAGCTGCGCGAACCCCGGACGCGAAACCTGTTGCGAATAAGCCAGCCGCAGGAACAGGTTGCGGGCCAGCGTCAGGCGCAGATTGGCGCTGGGCAGGACGTCGACATATTTGCTGCCGGAGCTCTGCGGCGCCAGCCCGGTGGTCGTGACGCCGCCGACCGTGGTGTTGATCGTCCGCGTACCGTTGAGCGTGAAATCGGTCTGGACCACGCGGACGCCGACGTTTCCGTCCACGGGAATCCCGAAGACCGGCACCGCGAACGTCGCCATACCGTAAGCGGAAATCACCGTCTCCTTGCCGTCATAGGCGGATGCCGGCGCATCGGGGACACCCCCCGCGACGCCGAACTGGCCGCGTGTCCCGGCGAGGTAGCGCGTCAGCACGCGCGGACCGAAGCTCGCCCATTGCCGCTGCGATATCGGCGTGTTCTCGTACAGGTCGTTGGCGGTCAGTTCGGTAAGGCGGCTGTCGACGACGCTGCCGATCGTCGCCGGTATGCCCGCACCGCGAAATCCGCCGGTATGACCGATCGTACGATCGTCGTAGCGTAATCCCACCTGGATCGTACGAAGCGTTCCTTCGAAGTTATACGTCCCGTCGAGACGCAGGGCGATGTCCTCGCTCTTGTCGCGATTGATATATTCGAAGAAGTTCGAAAACTTGTAGTTGGCCGGATTGGTCTGATCGACACCGCCGATCACGAAGGACGGATAGCGGGCATCGGCATTGTACGCCACCGTCGGGGCGGTGGTGGTCATCGCGATACCGCCCCCCGGCCCTTCGAAAGTGGAGCGGGTATAGGCGGCGTCGAAGCTGATCGTCGCAGCATCCTGCTTGTAGGTCGCGTTGTATCCCGCCTGGAACGCGTTCAGCGTGCCGCCGAACACGTCGAGACCGGATTCCACCGGCACGTTGCGGTAATTGCCCGACCGGAAGGCATTGCTGTTCGGATACAGCGCGAAGGGTCCGGTGGCGACCGCGCCGCGCGCGGCGCCGGTCACGGGATCGGAAGCCTGCGCGCCGAGCGCCACGCTCAGATTCTGCAATCCGCCGGTGTTCGACGTGCTGTTGTAGAGCACGTCCACCACCATCTCCAGCGCGTCGTTCGGACGCCACTGCGCCGAACCATAGCCGGTCGCCAATTCCTTGTTGTTGAAGAAGTACCGCTTGTACACGGAGGTCGGCGCGTCGATGTTGGTGCCGCCGGGGCCGGTCTGGAGCGTGTTGCCGTTGGTCGTCAGCAGGTCCAGCCCGTTGCGCTGCCGCTGGAAACTGCCGCCCACCAGGACACCGACATCGCCGATACCGGTCTGCCAGCGGTCGGAGGCATAGGCAGAGACGATCGGGTCGACCTTGCCGTCCAGATTGGTGTGGACGCCCTTGGCGGTGATGGACGCGGCGAACCCGTCGAAGTCGAACGGACGGCGTGTGCGGAAGTCGACGATGCCGGCGATGCCGCCCTCGATCTGGTCGGACGTGGGCGTCTTGTAGACCGCGACACCCGAGACCAGGTCCCCGGGTAGCGTCGCGATATCGAAATTGCGACCGATGCCACTCGGGAAATTGCGGCCGTTCAGGCGGTTCTCGGTCTGGCTCAGACCACGGATCGACACGATGCCGCCGCCGCCGCCCTGCGACACCTGCAGGCCCGGCACGCGCCGGACGATGTCGATCAGGATGGTATCGGGAATGTTGCGAAGGTCGGTCGTGGTGAGCACGCTGACCGATTGTGGCGCGTCGCGTTTGATCTGGCTGGTCGTACTGAAACCCAGCCGCTGGCCGGTGACGACGATGTCGGCGACGTCCGATTCCGCCGGCGCCGCCGGCTCGCCCGGTGCGACCTGCTCCTCCGACGTCGGGGCATCCGCGGTCCGCGCCTGCGTCTGCGCCTGGGCGCTGCCGATCGCACCCAGACCCACGATGGACATCATCAGTCCATTGTACAGCCAGCGATCATATCCGGTCTTCTTCATCATACGTCTCTCCCCTGCGATGCTGCGCATCGTCGTTTATGCTTGCTGGATGTTGTATCGGACGGACTCAGGCCCTCGTGCCGGGCCGTTCCGCATGGCGGTCATCGTCGCTTCCCCAGCCGGACGCTGGCACCGACGAAGAAGCGCCGGCTTTCGTCGAACGTCTGGTTGATGAAGCGGTGATCCTGGAAATATTCTCGCGTGCGCCGTTGCAGCACGTTCAGAACGCTGGTCGTCAGGTCGATCCGCGCCGTCACGGGTATCGTGATGGTCGCGTCGCACTGGCCGTAGGGATTGCGGAAAAGCGGCCGGCCGACGGCGTCGCCGCTGGACAACTGGGCGATACGGCTGCGCCAGACCCAGGTGACGCCGGCAGATACTCCGGCACGGTCATAGGTCAGCGCGACCGCATGATTATGCCGCGACATCTGTTCCAGCGGCACGCTGAACCCGGCACCATTGTCTTGCGTGAAGCTGTCGATGAAGGTATAGCTGCCCTGCAATCCCAGTCCGGCGAGCGGACCGGGCAGAAAACGCAGTTGTTGCGCGAAGCCCGCCTCCACGCCGCCGATCCAGCCCGCATCCGCGTTGACGGGCCGGCTGATGAGGAACGTCCGGCCGTCGATCCGCTCCGCCGCGGTCCGCGTGCGGATGAAACCCTGCACCTGCTTGTAGAACGCCGCCGCATACAGGTTGCCGCCCCGGACCGGATACCATTCCAGCGCGGCGTCGTACTGCCACGCGCTCAGCGCGCTCAGGCGGGGATTGCCCGCGTCGCCGATCGCGTTGACGAAATCGAGCGTGACGGTGGGCGACAGCAGGGTGAACGACGGGCGCGTGATCTGCCGCGACCACGCCAGACGCAGGTAAAGCTGGCGATCGAGATCGGCCCGCACGTTGATGCTGGGCAGCCAATGGTCATAGTGGCGATCGAATTCGAAGGCGGTGCCGGACGCGGTCGACGGACCACTGATCGACAGATGCGTGGCGGCGTACCGCAGCCCGGCATTGCCATCGATCGGGATGCCTGCCGCCACCACGCCGAACGTCGCCTCGACATAGCCGTTGGTGACCATCTCTCGCGCCTGATAGTCCGGTTCGGGATCGCGTTCGGGCGCGTCCGGACGCAGGCCGAACGCACTTCGCAGCGCGGCTACCCGGCTGATCGCCAGCGCCCCTCCGGCGGGGGCGCTCCAACGCGCCTGCGGATAGCCGGAGGTGAACAGCCGGCCCTGACCATCCCCCACGACCCCGCTGTCCTCCACCGGGACGATGCCGGCGGGTGCCAGCGCCATCGACAGGCCGACACGATGATCCACGTATCGTCCGGCCGAACGACCGCCGAACTTCAGGGCCTTGATCGGACCGTCGAACGCCCGGACGCCGTCGAGCCGGATGTTCGTCTCGCGATTGTCGTCCCGGATACCGAGATCGCTGTAGGTGGCGAAGCGCCATGCTTCGGGGCGCGTCTGGTCGACGCCCGATATCGTGAAATACGGGAGGTTGCCGTCAACGCCATAGTCCAGTTGCGGCGCCGCGGCGCGGAGCGTGGCGGTAGGCGCGCGATATTGGAAGCGGGTTCCGGTCCGCGCGAGATTGACCAGCAGGCTGAGCGGCCCTCGTTCGTAACGGCCGCTCAGCCCGTATTGGCGGGTTTCGAAGTAGCCCTGGCCACGCGCGGTACTCGATACCAGCGGCACCTGCGTCCATCGGCCGCCCCGCACCGCCCGCGTGTCGGCGTACAGATCGAAGGGACCGCTCGCCACGCCATCGGCCAGCAACGCTGTCAGGGATGTCGTCGTGAAATCCAGCGTGCTGCGATTGTAGAGCAGGTCGCCGCTGATCTCGATCACCGGATCGGGCCGCCACTGCGCCGACGCATAGCCGGCGTCCAGCGTCTTCGTACC
Source organism: Sphingomonas sp. Leaf343 (assembly GCF_001423765.1). Classification (GTDB taxonomy): domain Bacteria; phylum Pseudomonadota; class Alphaproteobacteria; order Sphingomonadales; family Sphingomonadaceae; genus Sphingomonas. Next base: position 37,682 of record NZ_LMPG01000001.1, on the reverse strand, counting down.
GCGAAGATAGCGCTTGATCGCATTGGCCGGCGCATCGATGTCCTGACCGGACGCCATCGCTCGCAATGCGTTGGTGTCGATCCGGAAGATGTCGCCCGCGACATCCTGTGCCTGATGGCTGGCCCCGATCAGAAGACCGATCTCGCCTGCGTCGGTTGTCCAGCGTTGGCCGGCATGCCCGGACACATAGGGCCGGACCTGGCCGTCCAGATCCCCATACGCGCCCTTGACCGTCGCGGTCGCGCTGGCCGCCGCCGCGTCGAACGGGCGCCGGGTGTGAAAGTCGACGACGCCGCCGATTCCCCCCTCGATCTGGCTCGCAGACGGCGTCTTGTACACGTCGATGCCCGCAACGATGTCGGACGGTAGAGCCGCGATGTCGAAGCCGCGGGACAGCGTGCTCGTAAAATTACGGCCGTTGAGGCGGTATTCGGTCTGGCTCAGGCCCCTGATGGTGATGACGGCACCTGCGGCCCGCACCGACGATTGCACACCGGGGATGCGCCGCACCACATCGGCCAGCGACGTATCGGCAACCTTGCGGATGTCGTCATCGCTCAGCCCGCTGACCGATTGCAACGAGCGCCGCTTCACGTCCGTCGGATCGCCGCCGTCGAGGCGCGTACCGATCACGACGATGTCGACGCCGTCGTTGTGCGCCGCGGGCGGGCGGGACGCGACCGGTCGTGGCCGATCGACGGGTACGGCGGCCAGCACATAGCCGCCGTCGATCACCCGGAACGCCAAGCCGGTGCCCGCAAGCAGCCGGGCGAGACCCAGATCGGGGTCGAGGCGCCCGGCGACCGCCGTCGCGACCTTGCCGCGAACGAGCGGCGGGGCGAACCCCACCGACCGCCCCGTCTGACGCGAAAACATCCGCAGGGCGTCGACCAGATCGGTCGCCGGGATCCGGAGCAGACGCGGAAGCTGCCGGACGCGCGACGCGGACTTCGGGGCACGCTGCGGCGACGCCTGCGCAGCACGCCGGGCTGCTGCGATATCGACGGTCGGAACCGTCAGCAGAGCCGTCATCCCCAGCAGCTTGCCCATCAGGCGCGTCACCCCCCTGCTCCCACGCTCTGCTCCGATCTGTGCCGAGCCGAGCATATGAGTGAGGACGCGGCGGGCTTTGAAACCCGTACTACTAGTACTAACTTATTTTAGTTTTCCGAACGACGCGCTGAAATCGTCGGTGCGCCTCCCGACCGGGCGATCGCAACGGGGAGAGACGTGGCGACCGTATCGAGGAAGCCGGCGCTCTGGTCGGTGCGGAACGACCCGCTGATCCGCCAGTCGCTGACGTCGGGCGATACGCGGATCGGGACGCGGCGGTAGCGGTTGACCTCGGCGACCGCGTTACCGAGCGGAACGTCGTCGAACAATAGCCAGCCGTCACGCCATCCGGTGATCGCCGCGGCGTCCGCAGGGGCGGTGACGCGCGCCCGATCATTCGCCAGCCCCAGCGATCGGCCGGGCTGGAGACGGACCGAGCCGCCCGTGGCGCGCTCGTATTCGGCGTTCAGCGGCGCGTCGTCCGCAAAAACGGAGAGGCCGGTCCCCGTCGTCCTCACGTTCAACCCGCCCAGACGGAGACGGATGACGCCGCCGGGTACTCGTAGCCGGATCGGCTCGCCCGGGGTGCTGACATAGGCCTGTCCCCAGACCGTCAACGTCGTTCCCGCAACCGTGGCCCGGCTGGTCGTATCGAGCATCACGCGCGCGGGGCCGGCGATGGCGAACGAACTGCGCTCGCCTATACCGGTGGAAAATACCCGCACCGGTGCTGCCGTTACTTCGGGTGCCGGCGGCTGCATGAAGTGGCTGATACCCAGCGCCGCCACCGGCATCACCACGATCGCCCCGACAAGTCCGACGACCGCGATGTAGCGGCGATGCCGGCGGCGGACGGCGGCCCGTGCCAACGCCGCTTCGCCAAGATCGTGCAGCACCGGCTCATCGGCGCAGGCGCGCGCGATCCCGTCCGCCTCGACGATCGCGGCATAGGCAAACCGGTGTTCGTCGGATGCGCTGTGCCACGCATCGAATCCGGCCTGCGCGGCACTGCGCGACGGACCGTCGTCCAGTTCGCCCAACCGCGTATGCCACCAGGCCGCCTGTTCCAGTTGCTCCGGAGCCATCAGCGAAAATCCGCCAGCCGCGTGGCGAGATAGCTCAGCGAACGCGCATGGTGCTTTTCTGCCGAGCTGAGCGAAATCTGCAGCGTCCGGGCGACTTCGGCCATCTTCATTCCCCGTAGCGTTCTCAACGCGAAAACGTCCCGCGTCCGTTCCGGCAGCTGGAGCAACGCCTCCTGCATCCGTTGAGCCATGGCCTTGCTGTCAAGGACGCGCTCGACGGACAAATCCGTACTTTCCAGATCGATATTGTCGAGATCGCCATGATCGGCAGCATGCCGAACCTGCCGGCGCCGATAATGATCGATCAACACGGACCGGGCGACCGAGATCATGTAGTTGCCCGGATTGTCCAGGGGGTCGGGCACATCGGTCTTGCTCAGCTTCAGGAAGACGTCCTGAACGAGATCGGGCACCTCGTTCTGGTCCGGCGCATGACGCACGAAGAAGCGCGACAGCATCGACCGGTGGGACCGCACGAGTTCGGCGAGTCGACCTTCAGCCTTGCCTTCTTCGGGGTCCGCCAATCGCCTGCTCTACCTGTCGTGGCTCTCCAGCCCTTGCGCCCCCGTACTATAGGCACACGACGCATTAAAGACCCGGATGCGCGCTCAGGCTATTACTCGACCGTCATCGCGACCGCACGGTCGTGCTCGCGCCGGTCAACCCGTCCGCCTCCGCCCGCACCGTGATCGCTCCCTTCTGCCCCGCCCGTCCGCGCACGATCGCGAGCGCCAGTCCGTTGAATGCGGGTCGCGTCGCAGAGGGAAAGGGTACGAAGCTCGTCGGATCGCCATTGTCGGTCGCCACCAGATCGCCCGGTCCGGTGACGATGAACCGCACCGGATTGTCCGCGCGCGGCGCGGTCGTGCCCCTGGCGTCGGTGATGCGAACGGTGACGAAGGCCAGATCGCGACCATCGGCGGCGATCCGCGACCGATCGACCGACGCCGCCAGCGCGGCGGGCGCGCCGGTCGTGGCCACCGTGTCCGTGGCCCAGGGCTGGCCGTTCTTCCACGTCACCACCTTCACCTCGCCGGGCTGATAGGTGACGTAGTCCCAGCGGAACCGGTACGCGAAGGGCGCGCGTTTCTGCCGTCCCTGCGACTGGCCGTTGACGAACAGCTCGGCCTCGTCGGCGGAGGAGAAGACGTGGACCGGCGTGACCTGCCCCTCCCGTCCCGGCCAGGTCCAGTGCGGCAGGACATGCGCGAACTTCAGGTCGGGCCGCCACCGCGACTGGTACAGCCAGAAGCGATCCTTCGGAAATCCGGCGAGATCGACGATACCGGAATAGGATGATCGTGCGCCGTAGTAGGGCGTCGGCTCTCCCAGATAATCGAAGCCGGTCCATACGAACTCGCCCGCCACGAACGGGTTCTGGTCCATCGCCGCGAATTCGCGATCGGCAGTCGAGCCGAAATCGGCGGCGTGCAATTCATAGGCCGACACCTGCTGCCGGTCGGGATCACCGCCCGAGCCGGGGCGGACCGGGCCGCTGGACGCACCCGCCACGGGAAACAGATACTCGCCACGGCTGCTCAGCGCCGACGCGCTTTCGGATTCGAAGATCAGCTTGTCGGGAAAGCGTTCGTGAAACGCGCGGTACTGGCTGGGCGCGCTGCGGATGCCCGCACCCTGATAGTTGAGCGCGATCGTGTCGAGCGCGGCGGGCATCGGCATGTTGGATTTGGCATAGTTCATCGCGGTCATCGTCTGGCGCGTCGGGTCCTCCTGGCGCACGATGTCCGACAGGCGGCGCGCGATCGCCGCGCCCTCCTCGCCGGTATATTGCTCGCCCACCTCGTTGCCGACGCTCCACAGGAACACGGACGGATGATTGCGGTCGCGGCGCAGCATCGCGCGCAGGTCCGGCTCGGCCCAATCCTTGAAGATCAGGTGGAAATCGAGCGGCGTCTTCTTGCGCTCCCACGAGTCGAACACCTCGTCGACGACCAGAAAGCCCATACGGTCGGTGAGGTCGAGCAGTTCGGGAGCCGGCGGATTATGGCTCATCCGGATCGCGTTGGTGCCCATGTCGCGCAGGATTTCGAGCTGGCGTTCGGCCGCGTGCCGGTTGAACGCCGCGCCCAATGCGCCGAGATCGTGGTGGTTGTTGACGCCACGGATCGGCACGACCTGTCCGTTGACCAGCAGACCGCCATTCGCGTCGCGCCCGATCGTGCGGATGCCGAACGGGGTTTCCACGCGATCGACGGTCCTGCCGCCGTGGCTGACGGTCGTGACGGCGAGGTACATGTCCGGGCGCTGCGTCGGCAGCGGCCCCCACAAGCGCGGATTGGCGACCCCGCCCTGCCCCTGCAACGTCGCCGTGCCGCCCGGCGCGAGCGGCGCGGAGCCCAGGTCGAAACGCGCGACCGGCCGGCCGGTGCGGGCACCGGCGGCGGCGGCGACATAGATTTCGGTGGTCGCCGCTACCGTAACGGTGGCTTCGCCGTCGTTGGCGACGGCCAGCCGCTGCGACACGGTGGCGGCGTCCGGCGTGACGGCGGGGGTCGCGATCGCGCTGCCCCATTGCGCGACATGGACGGGCGCGGTCTTGACCAGCCACACGTCGCGGTACAGCCCGCCACCCGGATACCAGCGCGCGGACTCCGCCGGATTGTCGAGACGGATCGCCAACTGGTTGGAGCCGCCGAAACGCAGGAACGGCGTCAGGTCCAGTCGCCAGCCATTATAGCCATAGGGCCAGCCGCCCACCAGACGCCCGTTGAGCCACACCGTGGCATAGGACATCGCCCCGTCGACATCGAGGAACACGCGACGTCGACGGTCCGATGCCGGCACGTCCAGCGTGCGGCGATACCAGCCGATGCCCCAACTGCGCAGGCGACCCATGCCGCCATAGGGTCCGGTCTTCAGGAACGGGCCGGCGATCGCCCAGTCGTGCGGCAGGGTGACGCGCTGCCACGCGCTGTCGTCGAAGCCCGGCTGGACATAGGCAACGTCGCCGCCGGGATCGCCGGCCGGGCGGACGTGCCGCCGCGCCGGGTCGGCGATCAGCGCGTTGGCGCTGGGCAGGATCCACCGCTTCAGCGTGCCCGCACCGTTCGCCTGCACCGCCACCGCGGCCTCCGGCGGCGCATCGGCGACCTTGCCGTCGGCGCTCATCACGATCTCCGGGCGGACATCGTAGCGCAGGTCGGTCGTGATCCCGGCGGGATCGCCCTGCGTGAAGCGCCAGTCGTCATCGAGCCGGATGCGCTCGCGCTGGGCAAGGGCCGGAAAGGCGACCAGCCCGAAGAGCAGGACGACGCAGCGAATGACGTACCGATGGCCCAAGACCGCTCTCACTTTCCTGTAAACGACGGAATGTTCACGACGATATCCTTAGCCGGTTTCGGCGGGCGTTTTCAGGCAATCGCATAGCCCTTGCGTTGCGGCCTGCTCAGCAGCGCGTTCGCCGCGTCGTCGCCGATGAAACGCTCCGCCACCGGATCCCAGCGCAGCCGCCGGCCGGTCTTCATCGCCGTCCAGTGGAGCAGGCAGGTCGAACAGGCCCGGTGCCCGATTTCCGCCGGGGCGGACACGGGGCCGCGCGTGCGGATCGCATCCAGCCAGTCGCGATGCTGTTCCGGCGTCTTGCGCAGGTGGACCTCCCCCGCGCTGATGACGCTGTCGAGTATTTTGGCGTCGCTCGCGACGAGCGGCGCGGCCGGTGCCGCACCCGGATCGCTGGCCGTCACCGACCCGGACCGGGTCACGAAGATCCAGCCGTCGTCGCCGATGAACTTGATCCCGTTCGGGAACACGCCCGATATGGTCATCGTCATGCCGTTCGCATAGCGGGCATGCGTCTCGAACGGACCATGCACGTTCCACAGGCCGGTCTTCGGAAACTCCGCCGTTCCCCATATCTCGACCGGACCGGTCAGCTCGGTGTCCATGCCCCAATGCGCGATGTCGATATGATGCGCGCCCCAGCCGGTAATCATGCCCGCCCCGAACTGCTCGCAGCGCAGCCATCCGGGCCGGGCGTCGATCGAATCCTGCGGATGGACGCGCATCTCGGTGTAATAGGCTTCTGGCGTCGAGCCGAGCCATGCGTCGTAGTTCAGGTTGGCCGGGATCGGCATCGGCGGTGCCGCCGCCCCCGACGGATCGCCCGGCAGCCCGATCTCGACATGGCGCAACTGACCGATACGGCCGTTCCGCACCAGCTCGCACGCACGGTGGAATTGCGGCCACGGCTCCTGCCCACGCTGCTGCGATCCGATCTGGAGGATGCGCCCCGACGCCTTCACCGCGTCCGCCATAATCCGGCCTTCGGCGATCGTCAGCGACGCGGGCTTCTGAAGATACACGTCCTTGCCCGCGCGGACCGCGTCGACGGCGAGGCGCGCATGCTGATGATCGGGGGTGGAGATCAGGACCGCGTCGATGCCCTTGTCGGCGATCAGGTCGCGATAATCGTCGTGGCCGCGCGTCCCGGTATAGGGCTTGCCCTGCTTGCCGTCATAGGCCGCGTCGACGAACTGCTGCCCCGCCTTCAGCCGCTTCGTGTCGAGATCGCAGACCGCGACGATATGGGCATCGTCATGCCGCAGCACTTCCTTCATGTCGTGCCCGCGGCTGATCCGGCCCACGCCGATCGCACCGATGGCGATACGGTTGCTGGGAGCCGTCGCGCCGAACACGCTGGCGGGAACGATGGTGGGGAATGCCAGCGCCGCCGCGCCGGTCATCGCGCCCCGCCGGGTGATCGCGCCTTGCCCGGTGATCACGACCGTCATGCTGTCTCTCCCTGCCGCGCGAGCACCGGTCGCGTCGCCCTGTCCTGCGCGATCAGGACGAGTTCGGCGGCGAGCAATGCCCCGTCCTGATCCTGCGCCACCGACGTCCGCTCGACGATGTCGGTCACGAATTGCGGACCGAAGGGCAACGGCACCTTGCTGCAATCCATGTACCGCGTGCCCTTGCGGTCCGCCATGAACAGGTGGTTCCCGCCGGGCCGGCCGGCCACGTCGACATATTTGCGCAGCTCGATGTAGCCCTCGGTGCCGAGCAGGAAGGCGCGGCCGTCGCCCCAGGTCGGCAGGCCGTCTGGCGTGAACCAGTCGACGCGGACATATCCGGTGCCGCCGTCGCCCACGACGGTCATATCGCCGAAATCCTCGAACGCCGGATGATCGGGATTGGCGAGGTTGCCGACCTGCGCCGCGACCACGTTCGCCCGCTTGCTGCCGGTGTAGAAGACGAACTGGTCCGCCTGATGACTGCCGATATCGGTCAGGATACCGCCGTACCGTGCCTTGTCCCAGAACCATGCCGGGCGCGACGGCGCGCTGATCCGGTGCGGGGCGATGTTGATGGTCTGCACCACCCGTCCGATCGCACCTTGCCGGATGAGGTCGCCGGCCATCACCGCGGCCCGCACCTCCAGCCGTTCCGAATACATCACCGCGAACTTCCGCCCGGTCTCCTTCACCGCGGCACGGACCTGCGCCAGTTGCGCCAGCGTGGTGATCGCCGGCTTGTCGCTGAGGAAGTCCTTGCCCGCGCGCATGGCGCGGATACCGAGCGGCGCGCGCAGATCCGGAACGGGGGCGCCGGCGACCAGCCTGATCGCCTTGTCGTCGAGGATCTCGGCTTCGCTCCGGGCCAGCCGGACCGCGCCGTAGCGTTTGCGGAAGGTGGCGATCTGCGCCGGGTCGGTCGCGTGGAACGCGGTCAGGACGCCGCCACCCCGGATGACCGCATCCGTCATCGAATAGATGTGGGAATGATCCAGCCCGATCACGGCGAACGGCACCCGGTATTTCGCGGCAGGCTCCGGCCGGGCGGGGGCCGCGACCTCTGACACCGCGTTGCCCTGTGCGACGGACTGGCCCAGCGCCTCGGCCGCGAACCCTGCGCCAAGGCCGATGCCCATCAGCGCGCGTCGATTGACGGGATCCATGATGTCCGCTCTCCTATCGGGCCGGCGTCGCGGCGGTGGACCAGTTGACGACGTGATAGCGTGCCGGCGTCTTGCCGATATTGCGCAGCGCGTGCGGCGTGTTGGACGCGTTGAAGATGATCGATCCCGGTCCGACCCGCTGCCATTTTCCGGCCGACAGCGTCTCCACCTCGCCCCGGTCGACGATGACCAGTTCCTCGTTCGGGTGCGTATGGGGCGGATGGGACGACAGCCCCGGATTCAGGGTGGTGACGTGCATCTCCAGCTCCTGCAACGTGGCGGTCGGACGACGCACGATCGATCGCACCTCGCCGGTGTCCGTTCTGGTCACGGTCATCGCGTTCCAGTCGAACACGGCCGGTCCCAGCACGGGCGCGCGTCCCTCCGCGAACGCCAGACCCGCACAGCCCAGTATCGCGCCGCACGCGGCGACCGCGACATCCCTACGTCCGATCCGCATCATCCTCTCCCGATATCGTCTGGCGTATCGTGTCCTGCGGGACGGTCACGCGTGCGCCTCCGCAGCCAGCGTCCGCTCGTCGACCGGCGCGTAGCGCGGCACGATCAGGTGGACGACCAGCAGCGCGACCAGATAGGCCCCCGCCGCCACGAGGAAGATCGGCTGGAAACTGCCCACCGTCTCCAGGATCATGCCCGCATATTTCGCCATCAGCATGCCGCCCATCGCGCCGGCCAGCCCGCCGAGGCCGACGACCGATCCGACCATCCAGCGCGGAAAGACATCGCCCGGGAGGGCATAGAGATTGGCGGAGAAGCCCTGATGCCCGGCGCACGCGAGGCCGATCAGCCCGACCGCGACCCACATGGACGGGGCCGCCGTTGCGAAGGCGATCGGGACCGCGCACAGGGCGCACGCGAACATCGCCGTCTTGCGCGCGCGGTTCACGGTCGCGCCACGCCCGATCAGCCGCGAACTGAGCCAGCCGCCCCCGACCGAGCCGAGATCGGCGAGCAGATAGACCGCGACCAGCGGCGGCCCGAACTCCCGCAGCGACAGGTTGAACTGGCGCGAGAAGAAGTCGGGGAGCCAGAACAGGAAGGTCCACCAGATCGGATCGATCAGGAAACGGCCCATGATGTACGCCCAGCTCTGCCGGGTGCGCAGGATCGTCGACCAGCGCACCGGCCGCGGCGGCACCTCCGGCTCGGACTGGATCCAGTCGCGCTCCTCCCGGCTCAGCGTCGGATGATCGGCGGGCCGCCGGTAGAAGCGCCACCATGCCAGCAGCCAGACGATCGACAGCGCGCCCGTGACGACGAAGGCGGCGCGCCAGCCCAGCCCCAGCGTGACGACGATGAAGGGCACCAACAACGGCGTGACGATCGCGCCGACGTTGGAGCCGGCGTTGAAGATGCCGATCGCCAGCGCGCGCTCGCGCTTCGGAAACCATTCGGCCGTGGCGGCAAGCGCGGCGGGGAACGTCGCGGCCTCCCCCGCCGCCAGTGGCAGCCGCGCCCAGATCATGCCGGACGTCGTGGTGAAGGCGATATGGAGGACGTGTCCGACCGTCCACAGTGCGACCGCCGCCGCATAGCCGACGCGCGCCCCGACCCGGTCGACGATGCGCCCCGACACGACATAGGCGAGGCCGTAGACGAGCTGGAAATAGAGGGCGAGATCGGCATAGCCCGTCTCGGTCCAGCCGTAGCGGGCCGACAGATCGGGTTTCAGGACCGAGATGACGAGGCGGTCGATGTAGCTCAGCACGACCGCGAAGAACAGCAGGGCACACACGATCCACCGCGTATTGCCCCGCGGTTTGACCGGAAGAGCGCCGGGCGGACCGACGTCCGGAACGGCAGGCTGAACGGCCACCGTCACCCGCTGCACGCCACGATCGTCACATCAGCCACGCGCGTCCCCGATGCTCTGTTCGATATCCGGGAAAAGGGGGGCCGGCCCGAAAGCCAGCCCCTGCAAGTACCCTGGGAGGGGTTCCAAGGATCCTAGAACCGGCCACGAATTCCGACGAGGAGCGTGCGGCCGGGATTATACTCGTTGAACAGGGCGTTGCTGAACTGGAAGTAGCTCGCCTGCGATTCTTTCGTGATGTTGATGACGTTGACGACCAGCGTCGGCAGATAGGGGTTGCCCAGGATCTTGCCGAGATCGACGTTGCCCGAGAAGTCGAGCTGTCCGTAATCGCGCCCGAAGATCGCCGCCGCGGGAATGCCGTTCTGGTTCAGCGACGAACCCTGCGATCCCTCGTTATAGGTGTAGGTCAGGCGCGTGGAGAGGCCGTTGCCCTCGTAATAGCCCGTCAGCGTGTAGGTCGTGGGGGCGACGCCCAGCGCGATCGCGGGCGCACCGGCTCCCTCGCCCTTCTGGTCGATCAGCGTCAGATTGCCCTGGAAGCCGAAGCCGCGGACGCCGATATACTGGGTGAGGAAGTCGAGCGGCTGCGTCAGCTGGAACTCGAGTCCGTTGACCTTCAGCTTGCCGTCCGCGTTCACCTGCTGCTGGATTTGGATCAACGCCTGTTCGGGCGCGACGCCGGTGCCGCGGACCCGGTCGATCAGCGCCTGCTGCTGCGCCTGCGTCAGCGAGCCGAAGGTGATGCCGAACGGCTCCAGCGTCGAGAACGGCACCGTCGTCAGGCCGTTCACGGTGAAGCCCGTGATCGACTTGCGGAACGCCGCGAACGCGATGACGCCTTCGCCGCCGGTGTAATATTCGAAGCCGAGATCGAGGTTGTCGGAGATGTAGGGGTTGAGGGCATTGTTGCCCAGCGTCCCCACGTCCGCCGACGGCTGGACAAAGCTCGCGCCCGGCAGAAGCTGGTTCGGGTCCGGCCGCGTCAGCGTGCGCGAGATAGACCCGCGCGCCACCGCCTTGGTGCCGAAGCTGTAGGCGACGCTCGCCGACGGCAGGAAGTTCGAATACAGGCGGTTGGTCTGCGTGAAGTTGACCTGCACCGGATAGCAGGACCCATCCAGCGCGAAGCTCGGGCTGACGCCGGGGCACGTCACCCCGCCACGCGTGTTGCGCGGATCGGGGATGCTGGTGCGCCCGCCGACGATCTGCTGCGTGCGGACGTAGCGGACGCCGCCGTTCAGCCGGATCGTATCGTCGTCGCCCACGTCGAAGATACCGTTGGCCTCGACGAAGGTGCCTGTCACCTTCTCCCGGATCAGGCCGCCATTGGCGCCGCTGCTGCCGGAGCCCGTCTCCGTCGCGCCGGCCAGTAGCGCATCGTAATTGGTCGCGCCCTTGAACTTGTTCCAGTCGACGGTGACGAAGCCGTTCGCGCCCGGCAGCAGATAGCTGGGGACGGCCGCGGTCGGGATGATCGAACCCGCATAGACCAGCGGCGGCGACCCTGCCGAAAAGCCGGTGCCATAAGCCGGATAGGTCGGGTAGCCCGGGGGCGCGACGGTGCCGGGAAGGTTGGTGCCGTCGCAGATCGGCTGACGGTTCGGGCCGGGCAGCACGACGTTGGGATTGTTGCCGCAGATCGCCGCCTGCCACGGATTGGTGTTGTCGAACGGCGTGATGCGACGGCTGACATCGTCATAGGCCGCGCCGACACGGACGCTGAAGCGCTTCTCGTCGCCGAACAACAGGCTGCCGCGGATGCCCTTCGTCTCGGTGTCGCGCTCCTCGCCGTTCAGGTTGACGCGGCCGCCGCCCGCCCAGCCGAAGCTGGCGGGATTGTTGAGGTCGATGTTGGTCGACACCGTCGGGATGCCGCCGCCATTGGTGTAGTTCACCGTCACGCCGCTGCTAGGCGGGGTGATGACCAGCACCGTCGGGCTTTCGCGACGGAAATTGCTCTTCGTGTAGTTGGCCTGCAGATCACCCTTGATGGAGTCGTTGATCGTGAACTCCATGCCGGGATTGACGCCCCAGTAATCCTGCCGGTCGCGATAGGGGCGATATTCCAGGAAGAACTGGGAATTGGCGTAGGTACCGCCGGTGACGGTGCAGCCGGCCGAGCAATCCGCCTGGTCATAGGTGGTGTTCAGCGGGATGGCCGCGCCGTTGCGCACCACCCAGTTCATTGCCGAGCGTTCGAAATCCGTATCGCGCTTGGCATACATGCCGTCGACGTAGAAATGCAGCGCATCGCTCGGACGCCATTCCAGCGACACCAGTCCGTTGTACCGGGTGCGCTCGCCGACCTCGTTGCGGGGACGGCTGAGGCGCGGCAGCAGGCCGTTGTCGATCTGCTGGATCGTCGCACCGGGATTGCGCGCCAGCAGGAACGCCTGATCGATGACGGTACCCGGAACCAGCCCGTTACCCGCATTGGCCGGCACGGTCGCCGGGATCGTGAAGTTGCCGCCGCCGGTGGCATTGCGCGTTCCGGTGTTCTGCGCGGCCGTCAGGTTGGGATTGGTGAAGCCGATCGTCTCGTATCCGTCGACCTGAAAGCGGTTCTTGACCGCCGCACCGCCGACCAGAATGCCGAAATTGCCGAACGTGGCGCTGGCCAGCGCATAGCCGCGATAGCCCCATTTGTCGGCGCCGCTGACCTTCGACCCCTGAAAGCCATAGCTGACATACGGTTTGGGATTGTCGAACGGCCGCGCCGACCGCAGGTTGACGGTACCGGCGGCGCCGCCCTCCAGCTGGCTGGCGATCGGCGACTTGCTGACCGTCAACTGCGTGAACAACTCTGTCGGGATCAGGTCGAGATCGACTTCGCGATTAGTGCTCTGCGCATCGAAGCGGACGGATGCGATCGCGACCGGTGCGCCGTTGAGCAGCACGCGGGTGAAGTTGGTGCCCAGACCGCGGATCGCGACGTTCGCGCCCTCGCCGGTGACTTCACGACTGATGGTCACGCCGGGAATGCGGTTGACCGATTCGGCGATGTTGGTGTCGGGAAACTTGCCGATATCCTCGGCAAAGATCGTGTCGGTGAACCCGATCGAGTTCTTCTTGGCGTTGGCCTGGCTTTGCAGCGAGGCGCGGTAGCCGGTGACGACGATGTCCTGATTGCCGGTCGCCGACGGATCCGCCGCGGCGTCCTGTGTCGAATTGATCTCGGTCGGGGCGGTGTTGCCCGCGCCATCCTGCGTCGTCGGCGTCGGCACGGTCGTGGCGCTGCTGCTTGACGATGCGGTGGGTGCCGGCTGGTCGACGGTCTGCGTCGATGCACTCTGGGCCAATGCCGGCCAGGAGGCGGTGCCGAGCAGGAGCGCGATAGGCGTGCCGACGTGGCGGAGTGCTGATCGGGTCATGGTTGATCCTCCCCTGTGAAAACATCAGGCAGCCATTGTCCTGGCCGTCCTGTCATGAATTGATGTTAGCGCTACCGAAATTGGACTGTCAACAGGCAACCTGTCCAATTCGCATTATCTGTATGGCATCCCGTCGTGATACATCGCGTTACCAGCTGAAAAGCGTACCATCTTCCAGTCGGTTCACCGGCAGAAACGCCCGCTTGTAGGGATGGCTGGACGCCCGCTCCTCATCGATGTCGACGCCCAGTCCCGGCGCATCGCCTGGCTTCATCATGCCGTCCGCATAGGTATAGGCATGTGGGAAGACGGCGTCGGTCTCGTCGGTATGCGGCATATGCTCCTGAACGCCGAAGTTCGGGATCGACAATCCGACGTGCAGCGCCGCGGCCATCGCGACCGGCGACAGGTCGGTCGCGCCGTGGCAACCGGTGCGGACGTGATACAGGTCGGCCAGCGCGGCGATCCGGCGCAGATGGGTGATCCCGCCGGCATGGACTACCGTCGCCCGGATATAGTCGATCAAACGGTTCTCGATCAGGTGCTTGGCATCCCAGATGCTGTTGAACACCTCGCCCACCGCGATCGGCGTCGTGGTATGCTGGCGTATCAGGCGGAAACCCTCCTGATCCTCCGCCGGGGTCGGATCCTCGAGCCAGAACGGGCGATACGGCTCCAGATCCCGGCCCAGCCGCCCCGCCTCGATGGGCGTCAGCCGGTGGTGCACGTCGTGGAGCAGGTGCACGTCCCAGCCCAGCGCCTCGCGCGCCGCCGCGAACAGCTCCGGGACGATGCGCAGGTACTTCTCCGTCGACCAGACGCTCTCCGTCGGCAGGTCGCCATCGGCGGGTTCGTAGCGCTGCCCCGCCTTGGCGACGCCGTACGTGCTGGCGAGGCCCGGCACACCGCATTGCAGGCGGACTGCCTTGTACCCCTTCGCCACCTCGGCCTGTGCCACTGCGATCGTGTCCGCGACCGTCGTGCCGTTGGCATGGGCATAGACCATGCACCCCTCGCGACTGGCACCGCCGAGCAACTGGTACACAGGCAGGCCCGCGACCTTGCCCTTGATATCCCACAACGCCATATCGACGCCGGCTATCGCCGTCATCGTCACCGGTCCGCGCCGCCAGTACGCGCCCTTGTACAGATACTGCCAGATATCCTCGATCCGGTGCGCGTCGCGCCCGATCAGGCAGGGCACGACATGCTCCGACAAATAGCTCGCCACCGCCATCTCGCGGCCGTTCAGCGTCGCGTCGCCGACCCCCGTCGTGCCGTCGTCGCAGATGATCTTCAGCGTGACGAAGTTGCGGCCCGGGCTCGTAACGATGACGCGGGCGGACACGATACGGGGCATGACGGAACGCTGCTCCTGAAGCGGCAGGGTCGACCGCTGCCGGGGAAAATCTGGGACCCGTTCGGCGGACCTCCCGAACATACGGCCGATCTTCGCCATTTGGCCCGGCAGGTCAAGTATTTTGGCCGGGCACATTCATGCATTTAAGTCCGATGGCAGCGCGATGAGGAGCGTTGCGCGTGGACGCAGAACCGGCGATGCTGGTGCCATGGCCCAATCCGACAAGCTCTATCGCCGCATCACCGACGGCATCCTCCAGCGTCTGGGCACCGGTGAGTTCGAGATCGGCAGCCGCCTGCCTACCGAGCGCGAGATCGCCGAACATCACGCCGTCAGTCGTACGACCGTGCGCGAGGCGATGGTCGCCCTGGAGATGATGGGAGTCGTCGAAATGCGAAAGGGATCGGGGATCTATGTCGCCGCCCTGCGCCTGCCCGGTCAGCAGGCCGAGACTCTCGACATCGGTGCCTTCGAAATCCTTGAGGCGAGGCGAAGTATCGAGGCGGAGGTGGCGGCGCTGGCCGCGCCACGGATCGACGACAAGGATCTCGCCCGACTGGAGACGCTGCTCGCCACGATGACCGATCCGGATATCGCGATCAGCGAGCGGGCAGACCGCGACTTCCACCTCGTCATCGCCGAAGCGACGGGCAACAGCGCGATGGTCGCGGTCGTCACCGATCTCTGGGCGATGCGCGACCGCTGCGATCTGGCGCGGACGATCCACGAACGCGCCCGCGGGGGCGGCGAATTGCTGCGCGTCGAGGAGCATCGCGCCGTTCTGGATGCCCTGCGGTCGCACAACACCGATGCCGCGCGTGCGGAGATGAGGCGGCACCTCGATGCGGTGATCGAACATCTGCTCGCGAAGACGGAGAACGAGGAAGTCGCCGCTGTGCGCCGCCGCAGCGCCCATCTCCGTCAGCGTATCTTCGCCGACTATCGCGCGGCCTGAGTACGGTTCAATTATCGCGGAACGCGCGCGCCAGTTGATCGCGCAGGGGTTTGGTGACGTAGGACAGCATCGACCGGTGGCCGGTTTCGATGAAGATGTCCGCCGGCATTCCCGGCACCAGCGTCATGTGCTCGCGGGCAAGTTCCGCCTGATCGATGGCGACGCGCACGGCATAGAAGCTGCGCTGCGACTGCGCCTCGGTGGTGCGTTCCGGTGCGACGACCGTGACACGTCCGTGGATTTCCGGCGTCGCCGTGGAATTGAACGCGGTGAAGCGGATGCGCGCGGTCTGGCCGGGGCGGAGCTGGTCGACATCGGCGGGACTGACGGCCGCCTCGACCAGCAGCGTGTCGTTGTCGGGGACGATCTCCATGATCGTCTCGGCGGGTTTAACGACATCGCCGATCGTCGCGAACGCCAGCTTGTCGACGACGCCTGCATACGGCGCGCGAATGACGCTGCGCCCCTGAAGGTCGCCCGCCGAGACGCTCCTGACCTGTTGCTGGTTCAGCGTCGCGTTCACCGTCGTCAGCTGCGTTCCCGCCTCCGACCGGCGGGTCTGCTGTGTCTGGATGATCTGTTCGCGCGCTTCGGTGATCTTCGCCTCGGTCTGCGCGATCTGCGCGCGCAGCGAAGCGATGTTGCCCTGAAGGTCGACCTCGGTCCGCTCCAGCTGGTTCATCCGCCCGATCGTCACCAGCCCGCGCTCGTAGAGTTGTTTGACGCCCTTGCGCTCCGGCCCGATCAGCACCGCCTGCTGCTGCAAGGCGCCGATCTGTGCGGCATAGCCGGCGATCTGCTGGTTGTACTGGCCGATCCGCGCCAGCAATTGCGCGCGCATCCCGCCCGCCTCGTCGCGGCGGATCCGGAACAGCCGGCGCTCGTCCTGCATCGCCTTGCGCGCGCCCGCATCGTCCCGGTCGAGCAGGGCGCGGGGAAAGTCGATCGTCGGCGCGCCCAGTCGCTCCGCCTCCAGCCGGGCACGCTGCGCCATCATCTGGTCGACCGACAGCGTCGTCAGTTCCGCGTCCACACCGCTGACCGTATCGTCGAGCCGCATCAGGATGTCGCCCTTGCGGACATGATCGCCCATTTTGACGGAGATCGCCTCGATGATGCCACCGACGGGGTGCGCGATCCGCTTGATCCGGGACTCGACGCCGACCTGACCGGTACCGACCACCGCGCCGCCGATCGGGACGAACGCCGCCGCCCCGCCCAGACCGAACACCAGCACGCCCAGCGCGATCAGCGATACGCGCGTCTTGGCGCGGATGCCGGCATCGGCGTCGAACGCCGGCGATCCGGCGGGAGCGATGCTGGCCATCAAACGTCCTTTCCGGCGGGATCGGCCCGCGTCGGATCGTGCTTCGGCTTCGGCAGCGCCGGTTTTGCGGCGATCTTCGCCAGTACTTCGTCACGCGGACCGAATGCTTCCATCCGGCCATCGCGCAGGAACAGCACATGACTGACCTGCGCCAGCACGGACGGGCGATGCGCGATCAGGATGGCGATGCCGCCGCGCATACGGATGCTCCGGATCGCGCGCTCCAGCGCCGCCTCCCCCGCCACGTCGAGGTTGGAGTTGGGTTCGTCGAGCAGAACGACGAACGGATCGCGGTACAACGCGCGGGCGAGCCCGATACGCTGGCGCTGGCCGGCGGACAGCGTATTGCCGTCCGTACCGACCGGCGTTTCGTACCCCTGCGGCAACTGGACGATCAGGTCGTGCACGCCCGCCGCCTGAGCCGCGGCGATCACCGCTGCGGATTCAACTTCCGGGTCGAAGCGGGAAATATTATCCGCGACGCTGCCGTCGATCAGTTCGACCGTCTGCGGCAGATATCCCATAAACCCGCCCAGCGTTTCGGGATGCCACTGGTCCAGCGTGGCTCCGTCCAGCCGGACGAAGCCACGCACCGGCTTCCACACGCCGATCAGCGCCCGACCGAGCGACGTCTTGCCCGCCGCACTCGGGCCGACGATGCCCAAAGCCTCGCCGGCATTGAGGGTGAAATCGGCATTGTGCACCGTCACGCGCTGCGTACCGGGTGGTGCGACCGCCAGTTGCTGCACCGTCAAGGTGCGTTCGGGCACCGGCAGTTTCGTGGGCGGCTCGTTCGGCTGGGGCACGCGCTCCAGCAGTTCGGTCAGCCGCTTCCATCCCAGCCGCGCGCCCGCGAATCCGCGCCAGTTGGCGATCGCCGAGTCCACGGGTGCCAGCGCACGTCCCGACAGGATCGAGGAGGCGAAGATGACACCGCCGGAGGCCTTGCCGTCGATCACCAACAATGCGCCCACCGTCAGGATCAGCGATTGCAGGAACAGGCGGAACATCCGGCTCACCCCGCCCAGCACGCCGGCGGTTCGCGCCATGTCGTCCTGCGCGACGAGATGCGCGGTATTTACGGTCTCCCACCGATCCTGCATCCGCCGCCGCATGCCCAGCGCGGTCAGCACCTCGACATGGCGCAGGTTGGACTCCGCCATGCCGTTGCGCCGCGCCGACAGGTCCGATGCCGTGCGGAGCGGCGCACGGGTCCGGCGATCCGCCGCGAAGGTCAGGCCGAGCAGGACGACCGCCCCGGCCAGCGCCGTGATCCCCAGCCAGTAATGGAGCAGGAACAGGACGCCGAGAAAGAAGATGATCCACGGCAGGTCGATCAGCGCGCCCGGCCCCGACCCGCTCAGGAAGCCGCGGATCTGGTCGAGATCGCGCATCGCCGTCAGCCCGTCGCCGGCGACCTTGCCGCCGCGCAGCGCCAGATCGGACGTCGCCTGCTGCACCCGCGCCGCCAGCGACCGGCCGAGACCCGCCGCCACGTCGGACAGGATGCGCGTCCGCATCGTGTCGAACAGGGACTGGAACAGATACACTACCAGCACCATCGCCAGCAGTCCGAACAGCGTCGGCAGGCTGTGGCTCGGGAGCACCGAGTCGTAGACCAGCATCATGTACAGCGAACCGCCCAGCACCAGCACGTTGAGCGCTGCACTCAGAATGGCGACCGTGACGAAGGCCAGGCGGTACCGCGCGACGGCCACGCCCAGTTCCCCCGTCATCGAACCCTTCTCGATCATCGCGCGGGATAGGCCCGGTCGCCACGGGAGCCGACATAGGGGCCGGCGGCGAACATGCAGCCATGCACCTGCCGCCCGTCGGGCAGGGTCATGCGCGCGAAGCCCCCCGTCGCGGGCTCCGCGCCCGGCGGCAGGTCCGCAGGACGGCACAGGCCGTGGGTGACGTCGAGGATCAACGGCCCGTTGGCCGTGACAGCGGTCAGCCGCGGCCCGCGCGGCGTGTCGCGCCAGCGACCGTCGTTCGCCACCAGCGGTGCCGCGCCGGCCAGCCGCAGTTCCATCGCCTCCCCAAGGTCGACCAGCGTCCAGCCGACGCCGCTGGCGATGATCTGCGCACCCTGCGCCTCACCGGCCCGAACCGGCGCGGCGCGACCCTGTACGAACGCCGGTTCGGCAGAGGGGGGCTTGTCGATGTCCATCCGCCGATCTCCGTACGCGTTACCCGGCCCGTGCGCCACGGTCAGAGCAGGAAGTCGGCGCTCGTCAGCAAGTGGTCGCTGCGCACCGTCATCGTGAACTCGGCCATCGAGTCGCCATCGAGATCGCCGAGCAGAGTGTACAACCCGTCCAGGCTGCCGCCGATCCGGATCTGGCCGGCGACGCCCGAGAACGCGTCCTCGCCGACCCAGACCAGACCGTCCGCCATCGCCGAGAAGTCGATCGCATCGCCGACGGCGAAATCGCGGATACCGTCGCCATCCACGGCGTTGGCGCCGACGAACCGGAACACGTCATCGCCCGCACCGCCATACAGCAGGTCCTTGCCCGCGTCGCCGATCAGCACATCGTTGCCACCGCCGCCGTTCAGCACGTCGTCGCCACCCAGCCCCGCCAGCGTATCGTCGCCGGCCAGCCCGAACAGCCTGTCGCGGCCATCGCTGCCGGACAGCATGTCGCCGCCGTCGGTGCCATAGGTCGGCGTGACGAACGCCCAGCTCGGATCGCCGACCAGCGTGCTCGCAACATCCGAGGGACGGATATTCAGATTCTCTGCGGTCAGGCTGGTCGCGACCAGATTTTCCAGCGTCAGGATCGTCACTGTGCCGAACTCATCGCCGCCACCGTCCTTGTCGACCTGGACCAGCGTCGACGATCCGCTCTGGGTCAGGTGATAGTGCCCCGTCTGGAAAGGATCGTCTCCGAACGTGTATCCATCCAGCAGGCTGATGGGATTGAAGCTGTCGTCGTAATGCACTTCCAGCAGGTTGTTCATCGACAGCACGTCGTCTGCCACCGAGAAATCGGTGATGATCGTGTCGTGTCGGTCGACGACGACCGTCAACAGGTCCGCGTTGAAGTAAAGCCGGTCGTTGCCCGCCCCGAACGTCGCGCGGAAGGTGTTGGTCCCGGCCTCGCCACCCAGGCTCAGGCCGATATAATCGTCCCCATCGCCGCCATCCAGCGTTGCGGACAGGGCGCCGACGATGACCATCACGTCGTCGCCGGCGCCGCCCGACATGGTGATCGCGTGAAGATCATTGACGAACGACAACAACGACAGGTCGTCATTGCCATCGCCGCCGTCGAGCAGGATGTCGTCCGCCGGCCCGCCCCTGCGCAGGACGAAGAGCTTGTCGTCCCCGCCCCGCCCGTAGAGACGATCGCTACCGCCGTCCTGCTCTTGCAGATTGTCCGATCGATCGGTCAGATAGATCGTATCGCCATAGGCGGATGTCGCCACCGTCTCGAAGTTCGTGGCGGTGATACGGCCCGCGCCGCCGGTATCCTGAGCGTCGGTCCGCATCAGGTCGAACGTCACACCGGCCTGCGCGTTCGCGAAGCTCATCATGTCATATCCCGCGCCGCCGTCGAACACGTCGTCGCCCGTTCCGCCGAACACGGTGTCGTCGCCTGCGCCGGCATCGACCCGGTCGTTGCCGCCATAGGTCGCGATGAAGTCGTATCCCGCGCCGCCGAAAACAACGTCGTCGCCATCGCCGCCTTCGAAGCCCAGCTTCTCGATACCGACGATCGATCCGGCGGCACGGCCGCCCGACAGGATCGTCGTCTTCGCGTTCGGATCGCGCACATCGACGAAGATGCCCTCCGAACGGCCATTATAGGCGAGGATCGCGAAGTCGATGCCCTCGCCGCCATCGATAACGTCGTCACCGCCGTCGACGCGGATCAGGTTGCCGCGATCGACGGAGAGGCCGAAGGACGAGTTGAAGACGGTCGTCGCGAAGCTGCCGTTGGACAGCGTGTCGTCGCCGTCGCCGCCGCTCAACACGTCGTTGCCGGCCCCGCCGATCACGACATCCGATCCTGCGCCGCCGAACAGCGTGTCGATCGAGTTGTCGGCGTTCGAGTCTGCTGACAGACCAAGCGTGTCGCCGACGAGGAAGTCGTTGCCGTCGCCGCCCGTGATGACGTCACGGCCCAGGCCGCCGACCAGCACGTCACCGCCGTCGCCGCCATCGATGGCGTTGTCCGCCGCGCTGCCCGTCAGGTAATCGACGTTCGAACCGCCGACCAGTCCTTCGATGGCGACCAGCGTCTTGATGCCGGTTGCGCCGCTGTCCTGGCTCTGCGTCGATGACAGATCGATCGTCACGCGCGTGCCGACCTGGGCGAAGCTGAGTGTGTCGAAGCCCCTGCGCCCATTGAACATGTCGGTTCCGCCGCCGTCGACGAACAGATTGTCGCCGTCGCTGCCCGAGATCGTGTCGTTGCCGGCCCCGGTGACGAGGTTCTCGATGCTCGTCAGTCGATCGATCCCGTGGCCCGTCTGCTGCGACGCATGGTTCCGCAGGTCGATGGTCGTGTCGATCGCGCCCGCGTACACGGCCGTATCGATACCGTCTCCACCGCTGATCGTATCGTTGCCGAGTCCGCCGTCGATCCGGTCGTCGCCCGCCGCACCCCAGAGTATGTCGTTGCCGGCGCCGCCGATCAGAGTGTTCGCCGCAGCGTTGCCACTGATCCGGTCGTCGCCGCTGCCGCCCGTGATGTTCTCGACATCCTGCATCCGCGCGACCGTGCGGTTGCCGATAGAGGCGCTGCCCAGTGCACCGTCGCGCAGAGCCGCGGTGACCCCTGCGCTCGACGTCACGAAGGATACGGTATCGTTGCCCTCACCGCCGATCAACATGTCCAGCCCGGACCGGCGACCCAGCGCGTCGCCCATCAGGACGTCGTCGCCCGCGCCGCCGTCGATCGTGTTCGCCCGGTCGTCACCCGCCAGCACGTCGTCGCCTGCACCGCCCGTCAGGTTCTCGAAACCGCGCGCGTCCACCGTCTGGCCCAGCCGGTACGCCTGGGCCGCGCCCTGTGCCGCCAGGCTGACCGACACCGCCGTCGCCTGCGATGCGAAGGACAGGGTATCAATGCCCTTGCCGCCGTCCAGCACGTCGCTGCCGCCGCCGCCATCGATGACGTTCGCGCCGGCGTTGCCGGTCAGACGATCGGCGAACCGCGTGCCCGTCATATTCTCGACGTTCAGGATCGTGTCGCGGCCGGCACCGGTATCCTGCGCCGTTGTGCCGAGCGTGACGGCGACGCCGCGGAAGTGGTTCGCGTAGCTGACGGTGTCGATCCCCGCGCCACCGTCGATCCGGTCATCGCCCGCCGACGCCACCAGCAGATCGTCGCCCAGACCCCCGTCCAGCATGGCGGACCCGGTCTGCCGGATCACCGGCGCGGCGACGGCGGCACTTTCGAGCGAGACATGCAGCGTATAGGGCTGATCCTCACGAAGATCGCGCGCCTCGGCGCTGAACGTGCTGCCCGTGACGCGGACGTAGTAGGTGCCGCTTTCCAGGAATGTATAAGCCAGTCGTGCGTCGTAACCGCGGCGGCTGCCGTCGTCGGTCGTAAATTCCAGATAGTTGGAGGCGATCACGGTGCCAGTCGCGTCGAGGATCTCCAGCCCGGTATAGTTGTTCGTCGCATCGATATCGAACAGCGACCGCGCGCCGGCGACCGCCGTGAAGCTGTAATAGTCGACGCCGAGACTGCCCGCCGCTGCCGCGACGACCGTCGCATGCGGCAACACCTCTCCGCCATAGGCCGGAAACGTCGAGACGCCGTCGCGACCGGCCAGTTCGAACGCGCCGTCGAGCGTGATGGCGGACGCGATCGACCGGTTGAGCGCGGTCGCGTCCCGCACGATATCGGCTTCGTCGCGATATGCCAGGGTATAGCCGCCACCGATCAGCACGTCGTCGCCGCCGCCACCGATCAGCACGTCCCGCCCGCCCGCGCCGCCCGACAGCGTGTTGGCGCCGTCGTCGCCGGTCAGGCGATCGTCGAAGGCGGTGCCGATGATGCCCTCGATGCCGTTCAGCACGTCGGTGTCGACGCCGTTGACGACCCGCAAGTCGGTCGCGTCGCGATCGACCGCGACGCTGATGCCGCTGGTGGCTCCCGTGAAATCGGCGATGTCGGTGCCGCTGCCGCCGATCAGCGTATCGCTGCCCGCACCGCCGGCCAGGACATCGTCGCCGGCCAGACCGACGAGGACGTTGTTCACCTGATTGCCGGTGATCCGGTCGTCGCCCGCCCCGCCGATCGCATTCTCGATGAGCGAGCGCACATCGCCCTGATACAACAGGGCATTGCCGATATTGCCGGGCGCCGCGATATCGCCACCGGTCAGCGCATTATTGTCGGCGCGCTGTTCAACGGAGAAGGTCGAGAAGGCGCCGGGCCG
Source organism: Sphingomonas sp. Leaf343 (assembly GCF_001423765.1). Classification (GTDB taxonomy): domain Bacteria; phylum Pseudomonadota; class Alphaproteobacteria; order Sphingomonadales; family Sphingomonadaceae; genus Sphingomonas. The sequence continues at coordinate 14,372 of NZ_LMPG01000001.1, read as the reverse complement.
CAGGTCGACGGTGATGCCGCCGCCATAGTTGGACAGATCATAGGTGTCGTTGCCGCCACCGTCCCAGATCGTCTCGAACACGACATTGCCGCCCGGCATGCCCTGCCCGACGTCGTTGATGAAGCCCTGGCCGGTCGCGGCATCCCAGCGATAGACGCTGTCGCCGCCCTGCGTCGTGAAGTTCGCCCCATACAGATACTGGAGCGCGGCGATATCCAGCTGCATATAGGTCTGTGCCTGGTTCTTCCCCTCGCCCTCGAAGCTCGTCACGCCGTAGGGGCCGCCGGTGTAGGTCATCAACGACCACGCCTGACCGTCCTTGTCGTATTCGATGGCCCGGGTGCCGTAGAGCGTGGGGCCGCCTTCGAAGATGCCGCCCAAATCCTCCTTCGAGTAATCGTCCTGGCCGTGCTTCAGGCCCATCGTATGGCCGATCTCGTGCAGCATGGTGGCATAGCCCCAGTTGCCGCGCTGAGGAGCTTCGTAATAGGGCTGCTCGGTGCGGCCGAACCAGATGTTGCCGCCTTCGTCGTCGACGAAGTTGGGGAAGCCACCCTGCGCGGACGGGACCGCCTGCGACACCGTGTTCGACAGGCGGAAGGTCGCGTCCTTGACCTGATCCGGAGCCACCTCGGTGATCGTCAGGTTCGTGTAGCCCTCGATCATGCGGAACGCATCGCGCGCGGCAACCTGCTGTTGCGCGTTGAACGAAAATTGACCCGCGCCGTAGTTCGGATCGGCATAGTCGCCATTGTCGGGAAAGGTGAAGGTCAACGTCGAACTCGTCCAGCGCGATCCGATCAGCACGGCATCGATGTTGCGATCTCCGCTGAATGAAAAGGTGCCGTCGCCATTGGCGACCTGCGGCAGCATTTCGGCTCCGCGCACGCCAGAATGGATGCCCGCCGCGACCGAGGACATCGGCGACCCGAAGCTACCCTTCGCCGACGTCAACCCACCGCACGCCCCACAGCCGCACGCCATGCCCGAAAGAGCACCCGACGTGACGTCGAAATAGGAGAGTTCCTGTGCAGCGGTCGTCATGACGGGTTCCTTACAATTTCGTTAATGCAAGTCAGCACGCCCCACAAAAGATGTAAAGGGGTTATTTGCCATCGCATATAACTCTATGGCGGGTGTTGCCGCGATGTCAGCATCCGTTCGGTGGAAGGCTGCTACGACCGCATGTCCGTGAGACGATCCGCACGCGATCCGCACGCAAGCGCGGCGACGGTCGGTCCGAAAGCCCACGCCCTCGCACCCCACTCCGCACGCGTTCCCGATCCATGGTTCGATACGGGCACCCGATGCCAGCGATTGCAAAGGTTGACGGCAACGGCATCTGTGCCAATGCGGGAACATGGACGCAAACTCGGCACTCTGCGGCTTCGGTTTCACGCAACTGGAAGCCCTGATCTACGCCGAGCTTCTTCGCAGCGCGCCCTCGACGGGCTATCGACTCGCCCGCGATGTCGGCAAAGCGCCGCCCAACATCTATCAGACGCTCAAGGGACTGGTCGAAAAAGGCGCGATCGTCGCCGCGGAAGATGCCGAAAGCGCGACGAGTTACTTTCCCGTGCCGCCACGCCAGCTGTTCGCCGCGATCAAGGACGACTTTGCGGAGCGTCACCACGCTGCGCTGACCATATTGGAGGCGATCCATGCGCCAACCGCGCACGAATCGGTCTACCAGTTGCGGAACGTCAAGCAGGTCTTCGAACGCGCGCTCGCGATGATCGAGGCCGCGGACGAGATCATCCTGTTCGACATGATGCCGCCCATCTCGGCCCGGCTGCGCCCGGCGATCGATCAGGCCGCGCAGCGCGGGGTCAAGGTCGTCGGCATAGCCTATCGCCCCGAAGATGCGGCCGCGACCATCCCCTATAACGGCGAAAAGACCAGCGACGTCGAGAGCCGCTGGCCGGGGCTGGGCCTCATCCTCATCATCGACGGTCGCGAACAGCTCATCGCGCAGCTCACGCGCGACATGGAAAACGTCCTGAACGCCGTCTATTCCGACAGCGTGTTCCTCAGTTCCGTGCTACATAGCGCCGTCTCGTCGGACATCCGGCTCGTCGCCCTGCGTGCCGATGCGACCGATCCCCTTGCCGACCTGACCCTGACCATCACCCCGCCGCCGGGGCTGCGCGATCTGCAGACGGACGTACCCGCGGTGGCGGGGTGAGCGGCGAGGCTTGACGGGCCTTCGGTAGCTCCACCGTCCGGATGGGCCGCCACACGCCCGTTCCGCAACCGCATGCCGGAAATTCAAAAGGGCCGCCGGTCTTTCGACCGGCGGCCCTCACGATGTATTTCAGCTTCGCTGCGATCAGGCGAGGCTGGGCCTTGCCGCGCCACGCCGGCGGCGAAGAGCACCGCCCGCCATACCGACGCCCGCGATCAGCATGGCCCATGTGGCCGGCTCGGGAACCGTTCCGCCCGGAGTAATCGATCCGAAGGTGATGTCGTCGAACACGATCTGGTTGGCGACGCCGCCGAAGCCGATCGAACGGGCGGTGCCGTTGAACGCCACCCCGGCTGCCCCGAACGGACAGAACCCTGCGCCATAGGGAGCGCCGCACCCGACGCCGTTCGGCGTGAGGTTCAGGCTGGCCAGCACATTGCCCGTGCCGTTCAGACCATCATAAACATTCACGGCCCCGGCGAAGCTGACCGAAACATAGTTCAGCGAGAAGCCCGTCGTGAACCCCGCGTCGACGTTCAGAAACGTCTCGCTGCCATTGATGAAGAACAGTCCGCCGCGCGTCGATCCGGGATCACCCACACCGCCACGGGATGTATTCGAGCAGCTCACACCCGGCGTGTTCAGACAGATCGCCAGCGCGTTGCTGCCGAACGAGATACCGTAATTGGTGCCGGTCGTACCGTCGCCGCTGGTACCGCCATTATAAAAATCACGGATCTGGGCGAAGCCGGACGGATAGGTAGAGTTCACCCCTTCGAAGTTCAGGCTGACCACCTGAGCGGACGTGGGTGCGGCTGCGAACGCTCCCAGTGCCATCGTTACGGCCATCGCTGTCTTGCGCATTGATATTACCCCTGTTGTATCCCCATCGGGATGCCCTGCCCCTGAGTCTGCACTTCATCACCAAAGATACCGGCGACTCGTTGCATCCCAGATGCCAAGGTTAACACAGTGTCAACGACAAGCAGAGTCCCGATCACTATATACTATGTGATGATCCGGCCGGGTGAACCGTTCCGAGATGATGGGACATCGTCCAGATCGATGACGACGTGTAAAACGGGCAGACACTACAATGTCATGATCGTAGTACTGCAAACCCCATGAGCTTGTACTTGCATGGAAACTTCACAACGCGCCGTCGCGGGGCGACCCAAAAAGGTCGGCACGCGTCGGAACGACAACGGCAGTAATGCGATGGTCATGTCTTTCAGTTTTTACGAACCAGTGATCTTGCAGTTTACAGGTGAACTCCTGTTGTTCGTCTACATCGCCTCAGGCGTAGCCCCAATGATCCACCCAGCGTTGCATTCGCGGCAGCCATGGTGCCAGCACATCGGTATAACGACGCCAATAGCCTACGCCGTTCGCGTTAAGGCCGAGGGTCAACTGGAGGTCGCTGGGCGTTCGCGCGCGCGCGGCGGCGCGGCCGGCAAAGTCCGCCATGGCCGGCTGCCATTCCAGCCCTACCAGCCGCAATATCCCGCAAAGCTCCTTCTCCAGATCCGTCACCAGAGCCTCGTGACGCACCTCGTGCAGCGTGACGGGTAACGTGTGGCGACACGCCAAGATCAACTGCATGACCGCTTCGTAATAATTTACCGCGTCGACGGGACGCAACAGTTCGAACATCGCGGCATTCATCTGGAAACGACGGCGAATGCAGCTCAACACGACATCGCGCGGATCACGCAGCGACAGGAGCAGGGTCGCATCGGGAAACAGCCTGGCGATCAGCGGCAGCGCGACGCTGTGCAGGGGGAGTTTGTCGACCAGCACGATGCCTTGCAACGGTCCGACCTCGACGGCGGCGGCGTCGAAATACCGTTGGCGGAGCGCCGCGATATCGGCGGGAGTCAGACTGTCCAGCCTCGTTATCTGATCCCGCTCCAGCAGCCCGCCGGCGACGCGGCCGACGATGTCGATCTCCGGCAGCGTCCGGATCGCGTCATGGCCGGCCAACGCCTTTTCCAGCAGGGTCGTGCCCGATCGCGGGAAGCCCAGCACGAACAGATGGCCACGAAGGCCGTGTTCCTCCCGCGGCAGGCTGCCCGTGACAGGCAGCGGTTTCAGGCCGCGGTGCAGGCGGCGCGCCTGATCGACGCGGCGTTCCTTGCCCTGACGGGCGAGCAGCGGCGCAGTGCGACGATGCACCTCCTGATTGCGCGCGACATAGTCGGCGAAGGCGAGATCATAAGCACCCATGGCGTCCCGGGCATCGGCGCGCAGGCCGAGTACGCCGACCGCCGCTTCGCCATGCTCGCCGACCCTTGTGAGCAGCGCCGTGGCGCGCGCTTCTGCCTCCGCGGCGTCGCCCTGGTCCAGCGCCAGACGCGCCAGCGACAGTGCGGCGGTGATGTTGTCGGGCTCGACCGTCAGCGCGCGTTCGCCCAGCATCGTGGCACCGGCAACGTCGCCACGCCGCACCGCCACCGCCGCCCTGGCGGCGAGCGGTGCCGCCCGGCCGGGCATCATTGCCTCCAGCCGCTGGTAATGCGCGTCGGCGGCATCGAGATCGGCAAGCGCGAGGCACGCGTGTCCCAGCGGCTCCACGATCATCGGCTGGTCCGGCCACAGCATGTCCGCCTGCTCCAGCGCCGCCCGGGCCTCGACGTGCTGGCCCGTACGCCCCAGCAGCACGCCCAGCCGCCGCCAAGCCTCCGGCTCGTGCGGCGCATCGCCGACCCCGTCGCGCAGCATCTGGATGGCGCGCCCGGCATCGTCCATCGCCTCGATCTGCTCGGCCGCGAGCATCACCACCAGGGGATGGCGCTCGCCCGACGCGAAGGCTTGCCCCGCCAGCGCCAGCGCGCCCGCACGATCCGCCTGCGCGACCCGCTCCATCACCCGCTTCACCGCCTCGGACATCACACCTCCCGCTCGATGTCCGATAGCTAACGCCGGAACGGGCATCCGGCCAAGCGTCATGACCGACCGGGTGCGCTTGCCGGCCTCCCGACGTATAGGTCGTGCGCCGCGACCAGAGGTGATTTTCGCGCCGGCACGTCGTGCGCGAACCGGCCGATCGAGCCGCCGTGCACGGCAGGCCGGTCATGGTCGTCAGCGACGATACAGCGTCAAGCCTGCCGCAGGGAGCGTTCGAACAGCCGAAATCAACATGGCCGATCGGGAGAGGTGCTAACGCTGTTTCCTGGCTATCGTCGCCGTAAAATCGGGGTCCTTGTGCGCGACCCACTCGACGAACTTCCGCACCCCGGGGTTGGCGAGCAAAGCCTCCACATCAAGCCCATGGCGTTGAAGTTCCGAGTTGGTGAAGTTGACCATCAGTGTTTGCTGACAGATGGAGTGCATCGGAACGACGTCCCGCCCGCCCCGGCTTTTGGGAACGGGATGGTGCCAGACGATCGTCTTGCCCGTCGGGCGTCCACACAGCCAGCACGCCACCGCTACGGGCGGCGCATCATCCTCGTGTTCGACGTCCGGGTACGGGCCATGCTTCGGGTGTTTACGAGCCATAGACATCCCTGAATCGCGTTATCGCGTGCGTTGCCCGCATGGCGGGGTCACCCCTGATACCGCAACGTGTTACCGAACCCATCATTGGTCTTGGTCATCTTGGCAAGCTTCCGAAGCACGCCACGGACGTGCCTTTCGAACCGCAGATCGTCATGGACTCCCGTGGCGCGATAGACGTCCTGGTCCAGCAGCGCTTTCACATGTCCGGCGAATGCGGACTGGCCGTCGGCATGGCCGCCGGCTTGCAGGGCGCGGTAGACCCACTCCTCGGCCGCGGCCTTGTCATAATCGTCTCGGGCCGCATAACCCTGCCTGTCCGCTGCCGCCTGATCGAGACGTGCCGCAGTGAGCCGGCGTTCGAGCCACGTGCGAACACGATCGCCGTCCCACGCTTCCGAAGATCCGCTTGTCATGTCGCACAGTCCTGATCCTGGATCGCGAGGCTGGTCCCGCGCGACGGATCGGTGTACCCCGTTGTGAACAATTCGGCGACCGGGCACTTCGCTCCGATGCGCTACCGATGTGTGGAGCACGGACATACCTCGCAAACCAAATTACGATTTCGAACGCCGCGAGCGCGAAAAGACCAGAACGGCGGATGCGGCCAAAAAGGCGCAGGCCAAGGCGGAGAAGCGGGCGGGCGGGCAGGTGACCGCGAATCCCGATCCGTCAGGGGATGCTCAGGACCGTTGACACGACGATGAACACCATCTCTGCCGCTCTTGCGGAACTCGGATGGACATCCTTCTTCGGCAAGCAGATTTCGGTCGAGGAGTTCGGTGCCTGCACGCCTGTCCGCGTCATATCGGTTCATCGAGGAAGAGTGACCATCGCAGGCGAAGCGGGCGAGGAGTCCATCTCGTCCAGAATGCCAGCCTGTGGCGAGGCGGATGACAGGCCGACGGTCGGCGATTGGCTGCTGATCGATCGCGGTACCCGAAATCTTGTCCGCCTCCTTGCCCGGACGAGCCTGTTCAAGCGGCCAGCTCCCGGCGACGATCGCCGGACACAACTCATCGCCGCAAACGTCGACACCCTGTTCATCGTCACGTCCGGCAATCAGGACTTCAACCTCGCACGTCTCGAACGCTACCTCGTACTCGCACGCGAGACGGGTGTTCAGCCGGTCGTGGTTGTTACGAAAACCGACCTTTCCGCCACACCGGACCATTTCGTAGATGCGGCTCGCGCACTCCAGTCAGGCTTGCATGTGGTGCGGGTCGACGGACGTGATCCGACGAGTTCCGCCGGGCTGGCTGCATATTGCGGCTTCGGGGAAACGGTCGCGCTGGTGGGATCGTCCGGCGTTGGCAAGTCGACCCTCGTCAACACGCTGAGAGGGTCAGATCAGATCGCGACGCAGGCCGTTCGCGACGACGACGGGAAGGGCCGGCATACGACAACCGTTCGCGAGATGCACCGCCTTGCCGGCGGTGCGCACAGGGGCGGCTGGCTGATCGACACGCCCGGCATGCGTGAGCTTCAGATGTCCGAGGTCGCGTCCGGCGTCACGGAGGTGTTTGACGACGTGATGGCGGTTGCTCTGGAATGCCGGTTCACCAATTGCGGGCATGGCGATGAGCCCGCATGCGCCATCCGCCGCGCCATCGCGGATGGCGACCTCGATCCCGCCCGCGTCGATCGTTGGCGCAAGCTCGATCTGGAGGATAACGTGAACACCGGTATCGTCGCCGGTCGGCGTGCGCGTGGCGGGAAAGCGGGTTCGGCAAGGAGAGGGTGACAGGTTTGGTCTACGATGTGGCGACAGACGCTTTCGCCCCGAAACTCGACCATTGGCGAGCCATCGCATGAACGCCGATACCTCGGTTCAAAAGCGTGGCAAGAAGCTGGGCCCTGTCCGGTGGTACGGAGAACCCTAACTATTCGAGCGCCTTTGATCGCTCCCGCCCGGCCGTAAGCGACCAGCAGGCGGACCGCATCTTCCTGCGCAGGGATTGCTGATATGGGAACCGGATATCGTCTCGCGGCGCACTGACGAACAGGATCATACGCAACGCACCCATGGCGCGCATCGCACGCCAGCGACGTGTTCGTGCCGCTGTGTCGGCGGACGCATCTTCGCCCAGTCGGTGCCGGCAACATCATCGCTCAAAGCGGCGAGCGGCATGGCACGACGCGATGTTCGGAATGCATCGGACCCGTTTAGGGGCCGTACCGGGGCGCACCGGATTGAGGCACTCCAGTGGTCAATCACGCGATGTACGGTGTCGACCCGGGCAGGAGCGACGCGAGCGATGAGGCGATGACTTGCGAAAAGGGGCTCGACATCACGCCTTGCTGTCTATCGTGCAGGTTCTACATCACGAGGCATCGCACCCATGGCGTAAAGCGCTGGGCGCGTCTCTAGTATTTGACCAGGCCCAAGCCGCAGAAGAAATGCACAAAAAAACCGCCGCGGGAGACCCCGAGACGGTACAGCTGCTATCTGTTTGGTTGCGGGGACAGGATTTGAACCTGTGACCTTCAGGTTATGAGCCTGACGAGCTACCGGGCTGCTCCACCCCGCGACACTGTGTATGGCCTTTTGGGCGCGCCTCCCGTTTGGGGAGGGTAACATGTGAATGGGCGCTGCTGCTGCCCCGCGAGCCGGAGCAGGNTGGTTGCGGGGACAGGATTTGAACCTGTGACCTTCAGGTTATGAGCCTGACGAGCTACCGGGCTGCTCCACCCCGCGACACTGTGTATGGCCTTTTGGGCGCGCCTCCCGTTTGGGGAGGGTAACATGTGAATGGGTTCTTTCCCGTGCGGGGATGCGTTCTCGACGACGCACAAGCTACAATGCCTGGCGACGACCTACTCTTCCACTGCTTGAGCAGTAGTACCATTGGCGCGGTCGGGTTTCACGGCCGAGTTCGGGATGGGATCGGGTGGGACACCGACGCTATGGTCACCAGGCAATGAAGCCTGTGCGTGTCGAGGATGCGTTTTATCGCACGGGGTTCTGAAATCGATGCACCTGTGTTCGTATTCTGGCGTCGAGCCTATCATCCGCACCATCGTCATCGGCCGGTTGCCCGGGATTGATGTTGATGGTGGAACTCTCAAGCGCGAATAGAGCGATTAGTATCGGTTAGCTTCACGCGTTACCGCGCTTCCACATCCGATCTATCAAGGTCGTGGTCTTCGACCGCTCTGAGAAATCTTATCTCGAGGGAGGCTTCCCGCTTAGATGCTTTCAGCGGTTATCCCGTCCGTACATAGCTACCCTGCTGCGCCGTTGGCACGACGACAGGTACACCAGAGGTACGTTCAACCCGGTCCTCTCGTACTAGGGTCAACTCCTCTCAAATTTCGACGCCCACGGCAGATAGGGACCAAACTGTCTCGCGACGTTCTGAACCCAGCTCACGTACCACTTTAATTGGCGAACAGCCAAACCCTTGGGACCTGCTCCAGCCCCAGGATGTGATGAGCCGACATCGAGGTGCCAAACAACCCCGTCGATATGAGCTCTTGGGGGTTATCAGCCTGTTATCCCCGGCGTACCTTTTATCCGTTGAGCGATGGCCCTTCCACGAGGGACCACCGGATCACTATGACCGACTTTCGTCTCTGCTCGACTTGTCAGTCTCGCAGTCAGGCGGGCTTATGCCATTGCACTCTTGCAGCCGGTTTCCAACCGGCCTGAGCCCACCATCGCGCGCCTCCGTTACTCTTTAGGAGGCGACCGCCCCAGTCAAACTACCCGCCACAGAGGGTCCCTGATCCCGCTTCAGGGATCGAGGTTAGACATCAGAAAACAACAGGGTGGTATTTCACCTATGGCTCCACCAGATCTGGCGACCTGGCTTCAAAGCCTCCCACCTATGCTACACAGTTCCTTCCTAATGCCACTCTGAAGCTGCAGTAAAGGTGCACGGGGTCTTTCCGTCTAACCGCGGGTACTCCGCATCTTCACGGAGAATTCAATTTCGCTGAGCATGTCCTGGAGACAGTGGGGAAGTCGTTACGCCATTCGTGCAGGTCGGAACTTACCCGACAAGGAATTTCGCTACCTTAGGACCGTTATAGTTACGGCCGCCGTTTACCTGGGCTTCATTTCAGAGCTTGCACCCCTCCACTTAACCTTCAGGCACCGGGCAGGCGTCAGGCCCTATACGTCGTCTTGAAGCCGACTTAGCAGAGCCCTGTGTTTTTGCTAAACAGTCGCTACCCCCTGGCCTGTGCCCCCTCATAACGGTTGCCCGCTGTGAGGGCCTCCTTCTTCCGAAGGTACGGAGGCAATTTGCCGAGTTCCTTCAGGACACTTCTCTCAAGCGCCTTGGTATACTCTACCTGACCACCTGTGTCGGTTTCGGGTACGGTCTATACGGTGGGGCTATTTCCCGGGACAGTTTCGAAGCACGTCCAATCCGATAAGGACGTACAACACACACCATCCGTCACACACCACCAGGCCCACGAATATTAACGTGGTTCCCATCGACTACCCCCTTCGGGCTCGTCTTAGGGGCCGGCTCACCCTGCGCGGATTAGCCTTGCGCAGGAACCCTTGGTCTTTCGGCGAGAGGGCATCTCACCCTCTTTATCGCTACTCATGTCTGCATTCGCACTTCCGATACCTCCACGACCCATTACCAGATCGCTTCACAGGCTTACGGAACGCTCCGCTACCGCGTGGAAATAAATCCACACCCTAAGCTTCGGTGCACGTCTTGAGCCCCGTTACATCTTCGCCGCAGAAACCCTTGTTTAGACCAGTGAGCTGTTACGCTTTCTTTAAAGGATGGCTGCTTCTAAGCCAACCTCCTGGTTGTTTTGGGATTTCCACATGCTTTCCCACTTAGACGTGACTTGGGGACCTTAGCTGTAGGTCAGGGCTGTTTCCCTTTTGACGACGGACCTTAGCACCCGCCGTCTGTCTCCCGAGTAGTACTCGCAGGTATTCGGAGTTTGGTTAGAGTTGGTAGATCTCGCGACCCCCGCATCCATCCAGTGCTCTACCCCCTACGGTATTCGCTCGAGGCACTACCTCAATAGTTTTCGCGGAGAACCAGCTATTTCCCGGCTTGATTGGCCTTTCACCCCTAAACACAACTCATCCGGTAACTTTTCAACGTTAATCGGTTCGGACCTCCAGTGCGTGTTACCGCACCTTCATCCTGGTCATGCCTAGATCGCCGGGTTTCGGGTCTAATACTTCAAACTATGGCGCCCTATTCAGACTCGCTTTCGCTGCGCCTACACCTAACGGCTTAAGCTTGCTTGAAACATTAAGTCACAGACCCATTATGCAAGAGGTACGCAGTCAGGGCACAAGACCCCTCCTACTGCTTGTAGGCAATCCGTTTCAGGTACTGTTTCACTCCCCTCATCGGGGTGCTTTTCACCTTTCCCTCACGGTACTAGTTCGCTATCGGTCATGTACGAGTATTTAGGCTTAGAGGGTGGTCCCCCTATGTTCAGACAGGATTACACGTGTCCCGCCCTACTCGAGTCCTTCAACATCAGTTTCGCATACGGGGCTGTCACCCGCTATGGCGCTACTTTCCAGAAGCTTCTGCTACTTGAATTGAAGGCACTGGCCTGGTCCGCGTTCGCTCGCCACTACTAACGGAATCTCGGTTGATGTCTTTTCCTCCGGCTACTGAGATGTTTCAGTTCACCGGGTTCGCTTCTCGAAACCTATGTATTCAGTCTCGAGATACCTGTTTCCGCCTAACCTTCGCCCGTGTGTCGCCACACGATCGAGATTAAACGGATAGGTGGGTTTCCCCATTCGGAAATCTGCGGGTCAAAGGTTGCTCACACCTCACCGCAGCTTATCGCAGCGTGCCACGTCCTTCATCGCCTGTACATGCCAAGGCATCCACGAATTGCCCTTACCTCACGCTTGAGAGTCCACACCACCAACATCAACGCCGGACAGTCCTCTCGGACCATCAACTCGGCAGAGCGACGTCGCTGTGGCGCCGGATCGTCTCCCTTGCGGAAAACGCCAGCCTGGTGCGGATGATTATAATCTCAGCCAGATTGTACCGGCACATCGTCGGGGCAAAACCCCACCGACATGCCGTTTAAGTGAATTACCGACCTTGTCTCGCAGCGATGCGCCAGCCTTGCGGCCCGCTCACCTCCACTCAAAAGCCGATACCTTCACGGCATCGATTTTAAGAACCCATTCACAATGTCAAAGAGGAGCCAGATGCTCCAAATACCGCTGCCAAT